>OZ250139.1:0-3365000 GCA_965237405.1 Vicinamibacterales bacterium
CTGGAAGGGTGGCTCAACCGTCTCGTACCGGAGGACGATCCGCACTTCACGCATACGCTCGAGGGTCCCGACGACATGCCGTCCCATATCAAGGCGGCTCTCACGTCGACGACCCTTTCGATTCCTCTTCAGAATGGGCGTCTCGCGCTCGGCACGTGGCAAGGGGTCTATCTGTGGGAGCACCGCCGGCGGGGGTCGATTCGCCGGTGCGTCGTGCACATTGGTCAGTAGTGATAACCGAACAGATGGCGCCCACGACACTGGTTGGCGGGGAGTCCTGACCCTATGGCTCGACCGTGATCTCGCCGATCGCCCAGGGGTGATCCGTGCAGTGATAGAGGAACGTGCCTGGTTGATCGAGGGTCACGTACTTCCACCTGCCCGACTGCAGAGCACTGGTCGTCCAGCTGCCGTTTTGAGCCGCGACGATCGTGTGAGTCATCTCGCCATTGTGACGATAGACGGTATTAGAGCCCCCTGAACGCCATCCCCGAAGTCCGCTCGACCCCGCCCCCCTTGCAAGGCTGCTGCGGGTCTCCACGGAGCACCATCGTGTCCAGAATGCCCGTGTTCGGGGGGCTGCGGTCCAAGCGTGATTCCAGGTAGCTCTCCGTAGCTCCCGACACCGTAGACGTGATGATTGATGCGATGTTGAGTGGCCGCGGTGTCGACCTTGAGGCCATGCACCGGCGCATGACGGGTGCAGCGTCTAGGTCGCGAAGCTGGTCGGAAAGCCGCTGACCGGCGAGCACGATTTTCTGATCGACAACAACGGTCCACTGAAAGGAAGGTTTCTCGATCCGCTAGTTGCCCAGTGTTATCAATAACCGAGTGCCATACCGTCTTTTCGCGGGTCCGATCCGCCCAGCAATAATCCGGTTTTGGACTCGAAGCAAATTCCCTGAAACCCACCGAAGCCAGGGACTTTATCGATGATCGGGTGACCACGTTGTGCGAGCCCTTCGCGGGCCATTTCGGGAAAGCCTTGCTCGAGAGCCACGCCCTATTCCGTCCAGCGGAGCCGTGGGGCACTTCCCGCCGCCTGCACGTCCATCCCGAAGACGGCCATGTTTGCCAGCACTTGAGCATGGCCCTGGGGTTGCATGTCTCCGCCCGTGACTCCATAAACCAGCCACGGGCGGCCATTCTTCATAACGAGCGCTGGTATCAGCGTGTGAAGTGGCCGTTTGCCGGGGGCAAGGCAATTCGGGTGAGTCGCGTCGGACGAGAAGAGGCTGCCACGGTTCTGCAGGACGATTCCAGTGTTTCCCGCGACCACCCCGCTTCCAAACGCACCGAACAGCGACTGGACAAGTGAGACGGCGTTACCGTCACTGTCGACAACCGCCAAATATACCGTGTCGCCACGGTTAGGGGCCGACGCGGCTGGTACCTGTGAGCGCCAATCGATCGCGGCATACTTTGTGGCGTGTTGTGGGTCGATTTCGCCGCGTCGGGTCAACGCGTAGTCTGTCGAGATAAGCTCGTCGACCACTCCGGGACGCATAGCTGAAGGGTCGGCGATGTACGCGTCCCGGTCGATCATCGCAACGCGGATTGATTCGGCCAGCAGGTGGCAGTATTCGGGGCCGTTATGCGGACCGCACGCGTCCACGTCCGGCTCAATTAGGTTGAGGATCTCGAGCGCAGTGATTCCTTGCGTGTTTGGCGGAAGCTCCAGCACGTCGTATCCGCGAAACATGGTCCTCCGCGGCGTGACCCAGTCCGCGGCGTGTGCTGCGAGGTCACTAGCTTCGAGCCATTCTCCCAGGGGAGCAAGGGCGGACACAATGCTCCAGGCCATTGGTCCGTCATAGAAGGTTTCGGCACCTTCCTTGACGAGTTGCTCAAGGGTTCGAGCCAGTAGGGGATTAGCGAAGACCTCGCCTGCGCGCGGGGCACGACCGTTCGGCAGGTACGTAGCTATTGCTGCCGGGTTTCGAGACAACAGCACCTGGCACTCTTGCCACTGTCTGGCAACGATCGGGGTTACCTTAAAACCGGATTGTGCGTGCTCGATCGCTGGTGCAAGCGCACGGGAAAAGGGGATAGTGCCGTGCAAATTCAGGAGGCGATTCCAGCCGTCGACTGCGCCCGGGACCGTCACGCTGAAGATACCGACGTCCGGCAATTTCTTTTTCAGCGGATCCAAGCACGCCGTGGCCGGCGCGCGACCGCTTGCGTTGATCGCGTGAACGGACTTGTCTCGTTCCATCCACACGGTGGCAAAGAGATCGCCGCCGATCCCAGTCATGGTCGGTTCTACGACCGCGAGCGTTGCTGCTGCAGTTACGGCGGCATCAACGGCATTACCACCATCTTTGAGGACTTTCAGACCGGCCTGGCACGCCAATGGTTGGCTGGTCACCACTAGACCTCGACTGGCAGTCACCGGTCTCTGAGCGGATGGCCACACGCTCATTACGTGGCGTCCCGACTGAGCTTGGACTGTTGCGCCACTGACCTGAAGGCCACGTACCGGCGTTCTTGTCCGTCAAGAATCGGCTGATTCCAGCTCTCACGCAGAGTTGCAAGCACCGCATCGTGATACCAGAGCATGTCTGGGAGACGCGCCGTGAAGGGTTCGAGGTAGGCGTTACCTTTCGCCTCGATCCAACGGGTCATTTTCGACAAGTTGTGGATCTTGTCGGGCGCGGCGACCGCCCAGGTTCCGACGCGTGGGCTTGCGCATAATTGGGAGATGTATTCGAGCTTTCGCTCCTTCCACACCCGAGGCTTCGCTGGCTCCGTGACGTCGCGAACCATTTCCAGCACGATGTCGCCAAACCGTCCCCTGATCACTAGAGGATCGATTTCCGTGTCTTCGAGCGTATCGTGCAGGAGCGCAGCGATAATCGCATCTTCATTAAACCCAAAATCAGTCACGATCATTGCGACCGATAGAGCGTGTGACGCTTAGAAGCCCCGGCCAGCCTTGCGCTTCGAGCATGGTCACGATGGTATACTCGATACGCGGTGAATACATTAGCAGTGGGAGGGTGGTGACTCGCGTTGAGATCGTTTTGAGCTTAATGAAACCGTGATGGCTGTGCAACGCGATGCCTGGAGCGCCTGCCTTCGGAGACCGCCAATTCTTGACCGACCAAATTAGTCAGATATAGACTGAAAGCTTAATAATGAGATTGAGTCTCATTTTTATCGGTGCGCTATTATCACTCCCCACTGTGTGCGGGACACTAGGCAGCGGGTCTTTCACCTCGGGTTCATAGAGGAGTCGTCAACCGCTTGCACCAGGGCCTCCGAACGCTAGATCAGCTGCCCATTGGGCAGAGCGCGGTCGTGGCCCATGTCGGGGGTACCCGACAGGTGTCCCGTCGCCTGATGGAGATGGGCCTGCTGCCGGGAACCGAGATCGAGACGATTCGCCGTGCTCCGCTCGGCGACCCACTTGAGATCCGGCTTCGCGGTTATCTGCTGTCGTTGCGTCTTGCCGACGCCGCAGGTGTTGCGTTGGTACCCGATGTGGCTGTGGATACCGAAAGGGTGTCGGCTGATGGGACGACGATTTCCTACAGGTTCCCCCCGTATTCCTCTCAGGCTGTCGACCGATCACACGTGGCCAGGGTTCTCGTGGCCGGGAACGCCAACTCGGGGAAGACCACCGTCTTTAATGCACTGACCGGTGCTCGGGCCCAGGTTGGGAACTACCCCGGCGTGACCGTGACTCGAACATCACGTCAGATCACGTTGCCCGATGGCACACTGACCGAGATTATCGACCTTCCTGGCACGTACAGCCTCAGTGCACACTCCCCGGACGAGCAAGTTGCGGTTGATGCCGTTCACGGTCGGCATGACGGCCGGCCGGATGCCGTTGTCGTGGTCGTCGATGCCGGGGCCATCGAACGCGGTTTGTATCTTGCGCTTCAGGTCATCGAGATCGGCGTGCCCGTGATCGTTGCACTCAACATGTTAGATGAAGCGAACGCAGCGGGCAGATTGTTTGATATGACCCGCCTGGGCGACTGGCTTGGTGCTAGCGTCGTTCCAATGATTGCCTCGAAGGGCACCGGCCTCGACGTGCTTCGTGACGCTCTTGCCGAGACGCTCCGTCTTTCGCCGCGAAATGATGTCGTGTGGCGTGGATTCTCCGACCGAGTCGAGGACGAGGTTTCAACGGTAGAAAGGGCACTGGAAGACAGTTCCTTTGCGGGCACGCCTTCAGCGAGGCGTTCCTGGGCGGTATGGTCGCTTCTCTCGATCGACCAGAGTAATGCTGACAGATCTGGGTTGCCACGCTCGGCCGAAGACGCGGTCGCCATGGCAAGGGCTCGGGCGGGCAAGGAGGGCTGGCCTCTTGACCAGGAGATCATCGCGGCTCGCTATCGGTGGATCGAGAAGGTCGTCGGCGATGTTCGGACGGTCGTCCATGAGGACACCCGTGCGTGGACCGCACGATTGGACGTGGTCTTGACACATCGAGTTTGGGGGATGGCCGTCTTTGCCGTCGTCATGGCGTTTCTCTTCGAGGCGCTGTTCTCTTGGTCGGAGCCGTTGATCGGGGTTATCGAAAGCGTCACGATGGGTGTCCAGAGCGGTGTGTCCGCGGTGCTGCCGCCCGGACCTCTCGGCGGCCTCATGGTGGATGGTGTGATCGCTGGCGTTGGCAATGTCGTTGTCTTCGTTCCCCAGATAGCCATGCTGTTCTTGTTCATCGCCGTGCTCGAGGACGTGGGCTATCTTGCGCGTGTTGCCTTTATTATCGACCGGCTAATGGGGCGAGTCGGGCTTCACGGTAAGGCATTTGTACCGATGCTCTCTGGCTTTGCGTGTGCGATACCCGCCGTCATGGCCACTCGAACGATCGAGAGTCGGCGTGACCGCCTCATCACGATGTTGACGCTACCGATGATGTCGTGCAGCGCACGGCTTCCCGTCTACGCACTGGTTATTGCCGTTATTTTTACCTCCGACCAGCGCGTGTTTGGCATCGTGAGCGCCGGTGCGGTTGTCCTCTTCGCGATGTATACGCTATCGGTTGCCGCGACATTGGGTGCGGCTTCGGTTCTTCGGAGAACGGTGCTGCGCGGGCCGCGACTACCGCTGCTGCTGGAGTTGCCACCCTACCGTGTTCCGGTCTGGCGGAACGTTGTTCTGACGACCTGGCAGCGGGTGCGCAAGTTCTTGGTTGACGCCGGAACCATCATCTTGGCGATGACGATTATTCTGTGGGTGCTACTGTCGTTCCCGCGAAGCCCAGAGATCAAAGCTCGTTACGCTGACGCTCGCGCCGACGTGGTGGCGTCCATCGTGGGTGCAAAGGCGCAGGCCGTTGAGCTCTCGGTCCTGAACGGTCGGGAGGCGGCCGAGCAGATTCGTTACAGTGTCGCCGGTCGAGTGGGCCGCGTCATCGAACCAGCCATCGAGCCTCTAGGGTTTGACTGGCGTATCGGAGTCGGCATTCTTGGTGCGTTCGCCGCGCGCGAGGTTTTTGTCTCGACAATGGGCATCGTGTTCGGTATCGAGGCAGCCGACGAAGAGAGTTCCACGCTCCGCGTGTCGCTGCGAAACGCTCGACGGGCGGACGGCTCGCCCCTAATGACACCGCTTACCGGCGTGTCGCTCATGGTCTTCTTCGTGCTGGCATGTCAGTGTATGAGCACGATCGTTGTCGTTCGAAGAGAATCAGGAACCTGGACTTGGCCAGTCTTTATGTTCGGGTACATGTCGGTGCTCGCGTACTCGGCGTCGTGGGTGGTTTATCAGACTGGACTGGCGTTCGGGTGGGGCGTTTCGTGACCTGGCAGGAATCGATTGTCGCTATCATCGTGGCAGTGGCGGTTATGTCGCTCTATCGACACATCCGAGGCATGCTCACCGTGGCTAAGACGACATCGAAGACTTCCTGTCACGGCTGTGAAAGCTGCGACGACGAACCTGAATCGCCTGCGACATCACCAACACTGAAAGGCTAGTTTCGGTCGACGCGGCGTCGATACCCCCCCCTCTCCTGAAATCCTCATGAGATCGCGGCTGACGCGATTTCACTTCTGTTGCTAACTTGATTTTATTTAAATATCAATATATGCATATAGAGATATGCTTCAGGCAACGTCACTCTTCCGGGTACTTGGAGACGATGTTCGGCTGCGCTTGCTTCGACTCGTTGCCGTGGAGCGTCTGAACGTGTCAGAACTCACCATGATTCTCGGTATCGCCCAGTCTGGAGTTTCCCGGCATCTTGGCCTGCTTCGAGAAGCGGGGCTTGTCGAGGAGGCTCGAGAGGGGGGTTTTAGCTACTATCGCGGGGTATCGAACGACCCCGACGGCAAACTCTCATCGGTGTGGACGTTGTTGAGGGAACGACTGGTCGACGAAGAGGTACTTGGGACCCGTGGCGCCATCTTTCGGGAGGATGACACCAGACTTCGCGAGGTCAAACGCGAGCGGCTCGAGCTTCGCGATAAGCACGGCGTAACATCGAGTCCAGCAAGTCGCCAGCTGGTGCCGGGGCGGAGCTGGGAGGCGTGGGCTAGGGCCCTCGGCTTGTTGCTTCCAAATTGGACGGTGGCTGACCTCGGGTGTGGAGATGGGCACCTGACCCTTGAGATGGCCTCATGGGCCCTCCGCGTGATTGCTGTTGACCGGTCTAGCGACGTGCTCAAACAGGCGCGCGAGTTAGCGCGCCGTCGTGGAGTGTCCAACGTGGTATGGAGGCGCGGTCTTATCGAGCAGGTGCCGATCGACGACGAGAAGGTCGACATGGCTGTTCTGTCACAAGCCCTCCACCACGCGAAGGATCCAGACAGGGCGCTGGCTGAAGCCACACGGATCGTGAAGCGATCGGGACGCGTGCTGATCCTTGACCTGAAAGAGCACGACCATCGCTGGGTGGCCGACCGGCTTGGCGATAGGTGGCTGGGTTTCCGGGAAGATCAACTTGTCGACATGATGGAAGGAGCTGGGCTCAGCCATGTCCGCCTCGGGAACGGGTTGAACGACGAACCGTTTGCGGTGGTAGTTGCGGTGGGTCACCGACCGGCCGCCTAATAGACGAGTATGACGAATAAAGCTCATGATCCGTGCTCTGCTCAGGCACAGCTTGAGGCGACGCTTAACCGTCGGATAGTAATCCTCGACGGCGCGATGGGGACAATGATCCAAAAGTGCTCACTTGACGAATCGCAGTTTCGTGGCGAGCGCTTCGCCGACCACCCCACCGACCTGCAGGGAGACAATGATCTGCTGGTGCTCACCCAACCGGCGGTAATCAAGGCGATTCACGAAGAGTTTCTTGAGGCTGGCGCAGACATCATCGAGACCAACACGTTCAATGCGACCAGTGTCGCACAGAAAGATTATGGTCTTGAGTCTGTAATTTACGAGCTCAACATCCAGGCCGCTCGGCTTGCGAGGGAGGTCACCAACGAGTGGTCGGCTCGAACGCCCGCTCGACCTCGGTTCGTTGCCGGTGCGATCGGTCCGACTAATAAGCCTCTGTCGATCTCACCGGATGTGAACGATCCCACCGCTCGCGCGACGACGTTCGACGCCATGCGCGATGCCTATGCAGAACAGGTTCGTGGCCTCTTTGACGGGGGATGCGACCTCTTGCTCGTGGAGACGATATTCGACACGCTCAATGCCAAGGCTGCGATCATGGCCGTCGAGGACGTCTTTGACGAGAAGCAGAGCCGGCTTCCGTTGATGATCTCGGTGACGATCACCGACCGCAGCGGGCGAACCCTGTCTGGGCAGACGATTGACGCATTTTGGGTTTCTATTGCGCACGCTAAGCCGTTCTCGGTTGGCATCAACTGTGCTCTCGGTGCCCGCGACATGCGGCCCTACATGGTCGAGTTATCTCGCATTGCACCGGTCTTTGTCAGCTGCTATCCGAACGCTGGCCTGCCAAACGCGTTCGGAGAGTACGACGAAACTCCAGAGGAAACCAGCCTCCTGCTCCGAGAGTTCGCTGTTGGTGGCTTTGTCAACATCGTCGGCGGATGTTGCGGAACCCTACCGGCCCACATTAGGGCGATCGCTGAAGTGGTGAAGGACGTTGCTCCCCGAGTTCGGCCGACGAATGCCCTTCTCTACCCGGAGTTCAGCGGCCTTGAGACGTTGACCATTCGGCCCGATAGCAACTTCATCATGGTGGGCGAACGGACGAATGTTACCGGATCACGACGGTTCGCCCGATTGATCACGACCGGAAACTACACGGAGGCCGCAGAGGTTGCGGTCGAGCAGGTTCGGAGTGGCGCGAACATCGTTGATGTCAACATGGACGAGGCGATGCTCGACTCAGAACAGGCGATAACCAAGTTCCTTAACCTTATCGCCACTGAGCCCGATATTGCGCGGGTCCCGGTGATGGTCGACAGCTCGAAGTGGTCAGTGATCGAGGCCGGTTTGAAGTGCCTGCAGGGAAAAGGCATTGTCAACTCGATTAGCCTCAAAGAAGGGGAGGCGGATTTCCTAGACAAGGCAAGGCGCATTCGACGATACGGTGCGGCGGTGGTCGTGATGGCGTTCGACGAAGCCGGGCAGGCCGACACCGCCGATCGCAAGGTTGAGATTTGCTGCCGAGCCTATCGGCTGTTGACGGAGGAGGCGCGTTTCGAGCCCCGGGATATCATTTTCGATCCAAACGTGCTCGCAATCGCGACCGGAATTGAGGAGCACAACACTTACGCCATCGACTTCATCGAGGCCACGCGGCGCATCAAGGAGCGTTGTCCGGGCGTCACGGTCAGTGGAGGCGTCAGCAACTTCTCTTTTTCGTTTCGCGGCAACGGCGTTGTTCGTGAAGCCATGCACTCGGCGTTCCTCTATCACGCCGTTCGCGCGGGTATGGATATGGGCATCGTTAATGCGGGCCAGCTTGCTCTGTACGAAGACATCTCGCCTGACCTACTTACGCACGTTGAGGACATTCTCTTCAACCGACGCTCGGATGCGACGGATCGAATGATCGAGTTTGCCGGGACCGTTAAAGGCAGCGGCCGAAAGCGCAAGCTCGACTTAGGGTGGCGTGACGCGGATGTCGAATCACGATTGGTGCACGCGCTCGTGCATGGGGTCGTCGACTTCATCGAGTCCGATGTCGAGGAAGCGCGACGGCAGAGTACACGGCCGCTTGAGGTCATCGAGGGACCTCTCATGAATGGGATGAAGGTCGTCGGCGACCTTTTTAGTGCGGGTAAGATGTTTTTACCACAAGTCGTCAAGAGCGCGCGGGCCATGAAGCGGGCCGTGGCGTATCTACAGCCGTTCATGGAAGCCGAACAAGGCAGTGGTGCGAAGGTCGCACCCAAAGTTGTGATGGCGACGGTCAAGGGCGATGTGCACGACATCGGTAAGAACATTGTGGCCGTCGTCCTCCGCTGCAACGGATATGACGTGATCGATCTGGGTGTCATGGTTCCGTGTGACAGAATTCTTGAAACCGCTGTTGTTGAGGATGCAGACATCATTGGGCTGAGTGGGCTCATCACACCGTCGCTCGAGATGATGACGTTCGTCGCGAGCGAGATGAAGCGCCGAGGTTTCGAATTGCCCCTGCTAATCGGGGGAGCCACAACGAGTCGGCAGCATACGGCGGTGAAGATCGCTCCCGCCTACGATGGCGCAGTCGTTCACGTTCCTGATGCGGCCCGGGTCGTTGACGTGGTCTCGAGTCTACGGAGCTCGACGAAGGGTTCTGACTTCGTTGTTGAGAATCGTCGCGATCAGGCCGCGCTCCGCGATCAGTACGCGTCCAGGCAGGGTCGCTCGCTACGGCCCTACAATGAGGCCAGAGCCAGGGGTTTTAAGACCAATTGGGCTACCGTTGATATACCAGTTCCTTCATTTACCGGACGCCGCGAAATCACCGTTTCGGTCGATGAGCTGATTCCGTTCATCGATTGGACGTACTTCTTCGCCGCCTGGGAGCTCAAGGGACGGTACCCGGGAATACTCGATCACCCCGAGAAGGGCAAGGCCGCTCGCGAGCTGTTCAGCGACGCGACTGATCTGCTCGCGCGTGTGGCACGCGAGAGTTTACTGACGGCTCGCGCGGTTTACGGCTTCTGGCCAGCAGTCGGTGTCGATGGTGACATCGTCGTGTACTCGCCAGCCGACTCAAGTGAGCGAGCTCTTGGTACGGAGCTCCTTCGCTTCAATATGCTGAGACAGCAGGCGCAGCTTGACAACAGCTCTTCCCTCTCGCTTGCCGATTACGTCGCGCCCAGCGAGTCCGGTCGGATTGACTACATCGGCGCGTTTGCCGTGACCGCGGGCATCGGGGCAGATGAGACCGTTGCCACGTATGAGGACGACCACGATGATTACCACGCGATCATGATCAAGGCACTGGCTGACCGGTTGGTCGAGGCGTTTGCCGAGTGCCTTCACGTCCGCGTTCGTCGAGAGTGGGGATACGCAGCGGATGAGGCATTAGAGTTCGAGGGCTTTATTTCGGAGAAGTACCGTGGCATTCGGCCGGCGTTTGGGTATCCGGCTTGCCCCGACCACAGCCAGAAGTTCGTCTTGTTCGAGTTACTCGATGCGGGTCGGATTGGGATGGCGCTGACCGAATCGGCGGCGATGCTTCCGGCGGCGAGCGTGAGTGGACTGTTCTTCTCTCATCCAGAGGCAAAGTACTTTACGGTCGGTCGTGTCGGGGGCGATCAGGTGTCTGACTACGCGGCGCGCACGGGCATGTCTGTTGCCGAGGTCGAGCGCTGGCTTGCCCCGAACCTCGCCGACACGTCTGGCGCTGTGGGAACGGTCGAGAATGTATCGAAGTCGAGAGCGTCACGATGTTGATCTTCTTGGTCATAGGTTGCCGGCAATTTGTCAGCGCAGACGACCGGTTCTCGTCAGGTAAGTCTGGCATCCGCGTCACCATTTGAGTGTATGATTTCAGTCGGTTTCCCAGTGTCATGGTACTCGCATGGAATGCCAGATTCGCCAGTATTCACTGCATCAAGGTGCGCTTGAGATCGAGTACATCGAGGAGTACGTTGGCGAGTTTGAGCGCCCCAAGCGTGCGGCTAAAGGTGGTAGAACGGCTGGCAAACCACGACCACTATATTTTTATGGCAGAGGCGAAATTACCCGATGATAGGTCGGCCATTGTGCCCGTTGCCTACAAGGTATCGCACGAGCTGTACGCTCCGCGAGACAGATTCACAGCTTACGGATCTGGTCTCTAAGCTTGCTGAGCACGTTCAATTCTCCGGCCGAAAGGTGCTGTATAAGTGGCTCGACTGGACGCGTCGCGACTGGTGAGGACAAGGGTTCTTTCGTGCGCTCACGGAGAAGCAGGAGGCCTGGGCAGTCGATAACGGCTTCGACGAAATCGTCGTGAAGACTAAGAATCAGTTCTACAACATGCGGAGCACGCTCGATCACCTTGAGTTCGATGTGGTCAAGTTCGAACCCAGTTTCCACCACAACCGAGAGTCGAAAGTCTACCTCAGTAAACGGCTCCGTCTAGAGGTGGTCGACCGCCACCGAAGTAAGCGTTCGGTCGTCCAGACCGACTAAGCGCCTTCTTGCATCGAGACTCGGTCGTGCGTGTCATTCCAATCGAAGCGACCGACGATCCGAGAGTTGCCGGCTTTCGAGACGTGCCGGATCCGGTACGTATTCGCGATCAGGGCGTCTTCGTTGCCGAGGGGCGGTTCGTGGTGCAACGGATCCTGGCCGATAGTTCGTACCACCTTCAGGCCCTTCTTGTGACAGAGACGGCCTTCCGAGCGCTCGAGGATATGCTGTTGGCCGTCGCGGATCCGCCGTCTGTTTACGTCGCCAGTCGGGCGTTGCTGCGCGAGATCGGCGGCTTCGATTTTCATCAAGGGTGCATCGGACTTGTCGAACGTCCGACTCCAGCGGACGCAGCCAGTGTGATTCGGAAGATCAAATCGCCGTGCCCCGTCGTGGCGCTCGAGCAGATTGGAAATCCCGACAACGTCGGTGGCATCTTTCGAAACGCCGCCGCGTTTGGTGCAGCGGCCGTCCTGTTGAGCCCTGGGTGTAGCGATCCTCTGTATCGAAAAGCGATTCGTACTTCGATCGGGACGACGCTATCGGTCCCGTTTGCGGTCGTCGACGAGTGGCCGCGAGGACTGTGTCTCATTCGCGAGCGCGGTTACCACGTGGTGGCCCTTACGCCGGATCCATCGGCTATTCCACTGCGTCGCTACGCGCGTCCACGCGAGATGGCAGGGACGGTGCTAGTCGTCGGGAATGAGGGCGATGGGCTAACAGAGGACGTACTGGCGCAAGCACATGCGCGAGTACAGATTCCGGTCCGTCCACCGGTCGATTCTCTGAATGTTTCGACTGCCTCGGGTATCGCGCTTCACGCTCTTACCGTTGGACGACAGTGAACCGGTCACGATTCGGTTCATATGTTCACTAGGGCCACCGTATTTCGGAATGGCGAAAACAGCCGACCAGATGATCATTGACCATGCCGGTGGCCTGCATGAACGCGTAGCAAATCGTTGGTCCTACAAAGTTGAAGCCGCGGCGCTTGAGCTCAGCGCTCATAGAATCCGACTCGGGCGTCTTTGCCGGAACCTCACGTAGTCGGCGCCACGCGTTTTGCTTAGGTGTTCCGTCAACGAATTGCCAGACAAACCGGTCGAAGCTGCCAAACTCTCTCTGTACGGCGAGAAATGCCCGCGCGTTTAATACCGCCGACCGTATTTTCAGGCGGTTGCGCACAATCCCATCGTCGGAGAAGAGCTTCTTGACCCGACGGTCGTCGAAGCGGGCAACCTTTCGAGGATCGAAACCCGAAAATGCGTGGCGGTAGCGCTCGCGCTTCTTGAGGATCGTTAACCAGCTGAGACCAGCTTGGGCGCCTTCCAGAACTAGCATCTCGAACAGCTTCAGATCGTCATGGGTTGGGACACCCCACTCTGAATCGTGATACGTGACGTATAGCGGGTGAATTTCGCCCCAGGGACACCGTCGATCCGAGACGCCGCCCATCCGATTCAGTCGCTCAGCTGGCGAGAAGATTCTTCGCGATTGCAACATAGTGCCCGACCGAGGCGTGCAGCTCATCCAGGCGGATGTGTTCGTCGGCGGTGTGGGCAACAAGGATCGAACCGGGGCCAAACAGAAGGGGCTTGCCCCACGAAGACAGAAATGGGATGTCAGTCGTGAAGGCGAAAGCTTCTGTCTCGAATGCTGGCACCGTCTCCAGCTTGACCGGCGGGACTTCCGTGACATCCAAGAGGCTCACTGTGGCGGTCAGTGGCTCAAGTGCTGATCGGACGTCGCCAGCAGGTCCAACCGTTCGGAAATTGACTTCGGCTTCAGCCGAGGGCGGGACGACGTTTGGCGCAATACCGCCAGAGATGAGTCCTACCGTGTACGTAGTCCGTCCCATCTCCGGATCTTCGGGGAGTTTCAGACCGCGGAGCTGCACAAGTGCGTCAATTAGCCTCTCGATCGCCGATACTCCAACCTCGGGGTGCGACGAATGTGCGGCCCGGCCATCGGCCGTGAGGCGGACCCGATACACTCCGCGTGTTGCGGCACCCAACCGGTTTCCGGTCGGTTCGCCATTGATGAGGTAGCGTGAGCCCAACGGTCGAGTATTGGCTGCGTGTGCACCGTGACTGCCGTGCTCTTCGCCTACGACCACGAGGAGTCCGACGCGCCGTTCGCCTTCTGCCCGAAGTTGTTCAAGTGCCGCTAACTGCGCGGCCAGGATGCCCTTCGCGTCGCAGGCACCGCGACCGTAGAGGAGGCCACCGATTTCTCGGCTCGGAAAGAACGGCGGAACCGTGTCGATATGGGTCGAGAACACCACATCAGGTGGATTGAGTGTGGCGATGACATTGAATCTATCCTCGGCGACGGGCTGATTAACGACATCGTAAGCACGGTCTCGGAGCCAGGCAGACACCCAGCGGCAGGCCTCCCCCTCGCGACCGGTCGTCGAATCGATGTCGACGAGTGTCCGTGCCAGAGTGGTGAGTGCTACCGAATCCATGCCTCGAGCTCGGTTCGCGCATCGGTCCGTTCATCTCGGTATTTAACGATGACCGGCGTTGCCAACGACAATCCCAAATCCTTACCGGCGGGTGCGGTGACGGTTCGTGCACCAGGGACGACAACCGCTCCTTCCGGGATTACGGTGGGTGACCCGGACTCCGTTTTTAGGACCTGTCCACGCGGAAGGTCATAGACAGGTGTCGAGCCGGTGATGATCGTGCCGGCGGCGATTACGGCACGACGTTTAACGACCGCACCCTCATAAAGCCCGACGTTACCTCCAACCAACACTTCGTCCTCCACGATGACCGGAATGGCACCAACAGGCTCAAGGACACCACCAATCTGAGCTGCGGCGCTTACGTGGACGCGTTGGCCGACTTGGGCGCATGATCCAACCAGTGCGTGTGAGTCGATCAAGGTGCCGTCACCGACGTATGCTCCGATGTTGATGTACATCGGTGGCATGCAAATGACTCCGTTGCCGACGAATACGCCATCGCGAATCGACGATCCTCCCGGTACGATCCGAACGCCCGAGGAGAGGTCCAGAGACTTCAGCGGAAGCGTGTCCTTGTCCAAGAAGGGTGCCCGGTCGTCTCCGGTTGGATATGCCACGACGTTACCTGAGCGAAAGCCGACGAGGATGCCTTCTTTTACCCACGCGTTGACGCGCCACCCTGTCGGTTGAGACGAGTCTGGCTCAGCCGCGCGGACTTGGCCTACTGACAGCCAGCGGCGCAGCTCGGCAAAGGCCGACCGGGAGCGTTCCTGATCGGCATCGGGGCCAAGCTGGAATAGTTCGTGAATCTCGTCAGCAAGAGACTGAACTGAAGCGGTCGTCATGGCAGACCTCGAGTCTTCATACATTCGGCTCACGAACCCGAGGCTTGGCGAAGTTCAGACCGCTGCAGGCCAAGACCTCGTAGCACGTCGGTGATGCGCTGCTGTGAAGCCGGCTGCGGCGGAACGAGCGGAAGACGGTAGTGCGCTTCAGGAAGCACCCCCATTTCAACGAGCGCCGCCTTTACTGGAATCGGATTCGATTCTACGAAGTTGACCTGCATCAACGGCAGCAAGCGTTGGTGTAGCGTCAGGGCGTGGGCGAAATCCCCCCGACATGCGGCATTAACCATTTCCGCCATTTTTTTCGGCACTTCATTCGAGATGACGGAGATCACTCCGACGCCACCCAGCGCGATGAAAGGTAGCGTGAAGGCGTCATCCCCGGACAGCACGCTGAACCCATCGGGCACGCCTTGACAGATGGCGCACATCTGCGCCAGGTCACCCGATGCCTCTTTCACACCGACGACGTTCCCGATGGTGGCCAACCGAGCCAACGTTTCCGAGCCGATGTTGCATCCTGTTCGGCTCGGCACGTTATAGACGACCACGGAACGGTCGATGGAGTTCGCGATCGACGCATAGTGCCGATAGAGTCCCTCCGGTGTCGGCTTGTTGTAGTAGGGTGTCACGGAGAGGATGCCGTTGGCACCGGCACGCACCATGTCCTGCGCTAGTGTCACGACTGCCGCCGTGTCGTAGCCCCCGGCACCGGCGAGAACCGGAATCCGGTCGTTGGCCTCCGAAGCGACGAGCTCGACGACGCGGAGCTTTTCCTGGCGCGACAGCGTCGGACTCTCACCGGTCGTTCCACAAGGGACAAGGAAGTGCACGCCGGCCTCGACCTGTCTTCGGGCCAGTCGAGACACGGCGGCTTCGTCCAGTGCACCCGTGTCAGAAAACGGTGTGACAAGCGCAGTGCCGCAACCGGTCCATTGTTTGTCCATGTCTTCTAGGCCCTGTATGTCATACCAAGCACGTCACGCATGGTGAACCATCCCTGCCGGTCCTTCACCCACTGAGCAGCTTCAATTGCGCCGCGCGCGAACGTCGTTCGATTTCTGGCGGTGTGAGTGAGCATGATCGTGTCGGCGGGGCCATCAAACCCCACAGTGTGGATTCCCGGAACCGAACCGACCCGCGTCGACGCAACGTCAATCGGCCTAACGTAGCCCGATGCTTTCATCGCGGCCTCAAGGGCGAGTGCGGTCCCAGAGGGCGCATCGATCTTGGCGGCGTGGTGCGTTTCATGGATCGAGGCGCCGAACTCTTCATGTTGTGAGAACAACAGCGCGGCGCGTTCCACTAAGTCCTGAAAGATATTCACGCCAACGGAGAAATTAGCGGCCACAACGACACCGATACTCGCGTCGGCGACGACCCGTTTTAACTCTGATTCGCGGTCGTTCCATCCCGTTGTACCAATCACGGTGTTCAGTCCGATCCGAGCCAGACGTGGAAGGTTAGCGACGGTGGCTTCAGCTGTCGAGAAGTCGATAGCGACGTCGGCCTCCGAGAGGCGAGCAGGATCGATCGCCTCTCCCGAGGCGTTGTTATGGATGTCAAGTCGTTCAACGATCTCACAGTTGAAGGTCTCGGCTAGTGCCTCGACTTCCTTGCCCATCCGGCCGTAGCCGACGATTACGATGCGAAGTCCCATCTGAAACTTTTGTTACGGCCCGGTATGTCGTCTTGCCGCGTCGGAGAAAGGATAAGTGCTCTGGCGCGCAATCTGGGGCGCGTGTGAGCGATGATTATACTTGTCGCTTCTTTCCCGTGCGCACACACAGAGTATAGTTGTCGACTCTCGAGATCGAACCGCAATCGTCAGGAGCAACAATGTCGATACCCACGACCATGCGTGTCGTCGAAATCACCGATTTTAGGTCGGCCGAGAACCTGAGGATTGGCGAGCGGGCGGTTCCCACCCCGGCGATCGAAGAGCTCCTCGTCAGAGTTGAGGCGGCGGGCGTAAATCGTGCCGACGTGATGCAACGGCGGGGTAACTATCCTCCGCCTCCTGGCGCATCTGATGTGCTGGGGTTGGAGGTGTCAGGGGTCGTCGCGGCACTTGGAGACGGTGTCGGCGGTTGGTCGGTGGGCGACCGTGTCTGTGGCCTTGTTACCGGCGGCGGATACGCGGAGTACTGCGTAGTTCCAGTTCCACAAGCTTTACCGATTCCGGAACAGGTCGATACCGTGCACGGCGCAGCGCTACCGGAGGCATGTTTCACGGTCTGGACGAACGTGTTCGAGAGAGGTCGTCTGGTTGACGGCGAGAGTTTCCTCGTGCATGGTGGCTCGAGTGGTATCGGCACGACGGCTATCCAGCTTGGACACCTGACCGGCGCTCGCGTCTTTGCCACGGCTGGGTCTGAAAAGAAGTGCGCCGCGTGTGAGCGGTTGGGGGCCGAGCGTGCCATCAACTACCACAGAGAGGACTTTGCAGCGGCGCTGATGGTGGCGACCGACGATCGCGGCGTGGATGTGATACTTGATATGGTTGGCGCGCCGTATCTGCAGTCCAATCTGGATAGTCTCGCAGCGGACGGACGGTTGGTTCTGATTGGGTTGATGGGCGGCGTCAAGGCCGAGGTAAACCTCGCGAAACTCATGTCGCGCCGCCTCGTCATTACGGGTTCCACGCTCCGGTCTCGGGCCGTCTCGGAGAAGGGAGCCATTGCCGATGCCGTTTGCACCCATATTTGGCCTTGGGTGTCAGATGGGCAATTCAAACCGCAGATTCACGCGACGTTTGCACTTAAGGATGCGGCCGAAGCGCACCGCGTCATGGAGGCAAGTCAACACATCGGTAAGCTGGTACTGAGAGTCTAAATTAGGGGAGCGTACCGAACAGGTCATACGAGGGCGGTCAGCAGCGTGATATCGGTTTCGCGATGGTCCATCACCAGCATGAAGATCAGGTAGTCGCGGATATGGTGAGTCATGAGGAAGTTCTCTCAGACATGCTGATGGTTGTTGGTGGCAATTGCGTACTGTAGGGACTCGTCATCGCATACCTTCATGTAGTCGTCGGTCGTCCGCAGCGTAGATCGGTAGGCGCTATACTACGGGGATCGCAACGGAGTGTCCTGGTAGGTTCAGAGGGCGAGAATATGGTAAGTGGGAAGGTCAGTCGAAACGTTCCTTGCCCATGCGGGAGCGGACGCAAGTATAAACAGTGTTGTTCTCGTAAGCAAGAACAGATGTCACCGGTGAGTCAGATCGCGGTCATCGGTGTGGTCGTGGCGATTCTTGCCGTGGTCGCGTACGCCTTTACTTCAGACCGTGGATCTGGATCACGACAAGTCTGGGATCCGGACCACGGGCATTACCATACGGTGCCTTAGCAACTAAGGAGACAGGAGTCAGGAGTCTTTCTGTCCGCCTTTTTGTCATGGGCTTTCATCGATAGATCCCGCATGCAGTACGTCAATCTTGGCCGAAGCGGACTGCGCGTGTCCCGTATTTGCCTGGGCACTATGAGCTTCGGGTCGAAGGCGTGGCGCGAGTGGGTGTTGTCGGAAGACGAAGCCCGGCCGTTCTTCGAGCGAGCCATTGAGGCAGGAATTAACTTTTTTGACACGGCCGACATGTATTCGATCGGCCTCAGTGAGGAGATTGTGGGCCGTGCGATCGGCGATGCGGCGCCCCGCGACCAGGTCGTTATCGCGACGAAGGCGTACTTCCCGATGGGTGACGGACCGAACGACCGAGGCTTGTCGCGCAAGCACTTGCTCGATGCCATCGATGCGTCTTTGCGTCGCCTCGGTACCGACTATATCGATCTGTACCAGATTCACCGGTTCGATCCACATACGCCTATCGACGAGACACTTGAAACACTGAATGACATTGTGCGCGCTGGGAAAACTCGATACATCGGCGCGTCGAGTATGTACGCTTGGCAGTTTGCGCAGATGCTGCAGTTATCAGAACAGCGTGGGTGGGCTCGTTTTGTATCGATGCAGAACCACTACAACCTGATTTATCGAGAAGAGGAGCGAGAGATGCTCCCGCTCTGTCGTGCTGAGGGTATTGGGATAATTCCGTGGAGTCCGCTCGCACGTGGGTTCTTGGCCGGAAACCGTAATCGACCGTCGGCGCCAACCGATGCGAAGGACGGCGCTTCGCTGCGTGCGAAAACCGACGATTACGCGCACGACCTCTACTACGGCAAGGCTGACTTTCGTGTCGTTGATCGCGTTATTGAGATAGCGCGTAACCGAGGTGCGACAGCAGCCCAGATCGCGTTGGCATGGATGTTATGCCGACCTGGCGTTACCTCGCCAATCATCGGTGCGACGAAAATTGAGCATCTCGACGCCGCTGTCTCGGCTCTCGATATCACGTTGGATACTGACGAATGCGCATCACTTGAAGAGCCGTACGTGCCGCATCCGGTCCTTGGACACTAATCACCGAAATCACTTGCGTGGGCGCGAGGCCATTGAGCACTGCATCTAAGGTTAGTGCTTCGATAAGCGTTCTCGATGAGAGTGTTCCCTTTTCGCGGGTCGCGAGCCCCACGACTTTTAAGGTATTGGTAAGCTTCGGCTTCGGATAGCTCGCGTGCCAGAAACAGGTTACGCGGAATGACTACTGAGGGATTGTCCGTAACCATAGTGGTGATAACCGGGGCCACGAGGTGTCTCGGTCTAGGCCTCGGTTATCTCCGGTAAGGTCTCTAGAGGTCGAAGTAGAGCGCGAACTCCCACGGGTGCGGTCGCAGGCGGATCGCGTTGACTTCGTTTTCCCGCTTGTAGGCGATCCAATTCTCTATGACGTCCTTAGTGAAGACGTCGCCCTTGAGCAGAAAATCGTGGTCGGCCTCGAGTGAGTCGAGCACTTGCGACAAGTCGGCAGGTGTGCTCTCAATCTTCGCCAGATCCTCGGGCGGGAGGTCGTACAGGTCCTTGTCGAGCGGTCCCGGCGGCGTGAGTTTATTCTGGATGCCGTCAAGGCCGGCCATCAACATCGCGCTGAAGGCGAGGTAACCGTTGCATGTCGCATCCGGGAACCGGCACTCAATTCGCTTTGCCTTCTCGGTCATAGAGTAGGCTGGGATACGAACCGCCGCACTTCGGTTGCGCTGCGAGTAGATCAGATTGATGGGCGCCTCATAGCCCGGCACCAAGCGACGATACGAGTTTGTAGTTGGGTTCGTTAGTGCCAGTAGCGCTGGGGCATGCTTTAAAATGCCGCCGATGTAGTACAGCGCCGTCTGGCTGAGATTGGCGTAAGTGCCAGTTTCGAAGAACTGGTTCTTCTTGCCCTTCCAGACACTCTGATGCACATGCATTCCCGATCCGTTGTCCTGGAAGATTGGTTTTGGCATCAGTGTGACCGTCTTGCCGTGGAGCCGACCGACGTTCTTGACGACGTACTTGAACTTCAGTAGCTTGTCACCCATGTTGACGAGCGAGTCGAATCGCATGTCGATTTCGGCCTGCCCGGCAGTGCCGACCTCATGGTGGTGCACCTCGACCTCGACACCGACCGATTCGAGCGTCAGCATCATCTCGGTCCGGATATCCTGCAGGCTGTCCATCGGTGGTACCGGGAAGTAACCCTCCTTGTACCGAGGCTTGTAGCCTATGTTGCGGGAGTTGCCAGCGCCGTCTGGGTTCTCGACGCGGCCGGTGTTCCAGAAGCCCTCCGATGAATCGATGTGATAGAAGCCCTCGTTATAGGTCTGACCGAACCGGACGTCATCGAAGATAAAGAATTCAGGCTCAGGTCCGAAGTAGGCTATGTCCCCGATGCCGGTCGACTTCAAATAGTCCTCGGCCTTTTGCGCGATGTTGCGCGGGTCACGCGAATACGCCTCGCCGGTAACTGGGTCCTTGACGTTACAGATGATCACGAGCGTCGGAGCCGCCATGAACGGGTCGACAAATGCGGTCGACGGATCCGGGAAGAGCAGCATGTCGCTTTCTTGAATTTGCTGAAAACCCCGGATGCTCGATCCGTCGAACCCAACGCCTTCCTCGAACGCGTCCTCAGAGAATTCTCTGGTCGACATGGTGAAGTGCTGCCAGAGGCCGGGTAGATCGACGAATCGCAGGTCGACCGCCTGAATTCCCTTTTCCTTAATGAGTGCGATGACGTCTTTTGGGTGCATGCAATTTCCTCCTGAGCCGTTATTTTTATTTTAGTTCTAGATGTCCCGTTAGACCATGTTCTGCTCGCCGGTCCGAATAATCCGATCCTATCGCCTGGGATTACAAAGACTCGGCCGTTACCGATCTCACCGCGCTCATGATCGCATTAATGGCATCATCGACGATATTATTGGGTACTACGATCTTGATTTCCATCTCTGGAAACAGGATGACCCCGTGTCACTTTCACGGTAGACAGCCGAGTGACTCTGCTGACGGTCATATCCACGAACTTCGGTGACCGGCATTTCGAAGATGCTGTTCTTGGTCAGCGTATCTTTCACGTCGGCGACCTGAATGGGCCGACCAACGGCCTTAATGAGCTTCATTGCGTCGCAATTCCTGTTCGAGTTCGGTGCGAAGCACGTCGCATTCGCGAGCCGTCAACTTGACGCCATCCATGGTCAGGTGAAACACATCGATTGCACGGTTACCTTCCGTCGAAATCAGCACAAGCTCGATTGCGCAGCCACGTCGAGAGATCACGCGACTGGTACGATAGAGTAAACCCCACGCATCTGGTGCCACAATCTCGGCGATGGTGAAGCGTTCCGAGTACGCATTGTCAATGTGAACCACGATGGGTATGTGGGTGGTCTTTCGCCGCGCCAGCCCCCTCACCTTGGGCTCCAGCATCCGGTCGATATCCTCTCGACCGGCCACAACCTTTTGGAGGCGACGCATGATCTCGTCACGACCGGACAGGTTCAGCTCCAGGAACCGCTCGACGTCCGTGAACTGGAAGATATCCACAGCCACGCCATGCCGGTTCGACATGCCCTGTCCCCGTAAGATTTCCATGCCGAAATAGGAAAGCACCCCGCAGATCTTCGTGTACAGCTTCGGTCGATCGACTGACACAACGGTCAATCCCCACACGGAGTCTTTGGGCTCGATCGAACAATGGGTGTCCGAGGATGCGAGATCACGTGCGAGCCGAATGTGCTCGTAGACGCGCGATGCTTCAACGGAGCGTAGGTATCGGCGGGGAAGGCCCTCGAGGAAGGACGTTACTTCGGATTCTGCAACATCATGCGGCTTCGTGGCGAGTAGTCCTTCGAGGTCGATCCGTTCCTCAATGACTTCGTCCCCGTACCCGAGTGTCAATTGGTTATAGGTGTCGACATAGAGCCGCCAGAGTAGCTCTTCCTTCCACAGAGTCATCACGTCGGGTCCGACAGCACCGACGTCACACAGGGTAAACACGCAAAGGAGCTTAAGCCGCTCTTCCGTGCCCACGAGCCGAGCGAATTGTTTGATCGTGTCGGGGTCGTCCGTGTCTCGGCGAAATGCGGCCACTGACATCTGCAGGTGATTCCGAATGAGGAATTCCACGGTGGCGATGTCGGACTCAGGCATCTTAATGCGGCGTAGGGCGCCGAGTGCCATCCGTACGCCTTCTTCAGAATGGTTCAAGTTTGTCGACTTGCCCACGTCATGAAAGAGCAGGGCGATCACGAGAAGCTCGGGGGACGTGACCTCGTCCAGCAGTCCCCCGTAACGCCGGTGACTTCGACCTGTAGGCGTGCAGAGCGATTCCACGTTCTTGATCGTGAGCAGTGTGTGTTCGTCGACGGTATACTTGTGATAGAAGTCGCGAATCACAAGACAGTAGATTTTCTGGAACTCCGGGAACATCCGACCGAGTAATCCACTGTCGTGCATTTCAGACAGGCGGTCATAGAGTCCCGGCTTCGGACGTAGCACTCTTATCAGACGGTCGCGTTCCTTCAGGGTGGGAAAGAAGCGCTCGGGCGAGTATCGTTCGCCGTGGCGGTCGATGCAGGTGAGGACCTGCCGCGAGACCGCACACCCCCGATTGAGCGCTGCCTCGAACGCCCCGAGCCAGGTGCGCGGATGCAGCGACGCCCTGGTGGCGTCGGCGAAGGCGATCTCGTCTCCGCGTCGCACCAGGTTCTCACCCACGACCTTCAGCTCAGGCAGCTTGGCCGAGTCGAGTGAACTCACTGCCGTCACCAGTGAGCGATTGATGATGCGCGCGTGATGGAAGTAGGTGCTCATCAACGCTTCCACTTGAGGGCGCACGTCGTCAGCGGGCGTGCCGAATAAGGTGGCGGCCGTCTCCTGCAGCTCGTGTGACAGGACGTTGAGGTTACGGCCACGTTCCAGGTGCAGGATCGACCGCAGCCGCAACATGAAGTCTTCGGCTTCCTCGAGTCGACCCGTATCGTAGGGGGGAACCGTTGAGGTTCCGGAGAGCGGACCGATCAGCTGGGCCGCAGTGACGTCGCGAAGGGTTCCTGGCGCGTCCTTGATGTCGGGCTCCAGCTGATACAGCGTATGGTTGAATTGGGTGTGCCGCTGTCGAGTGAGATCCCGCAGTGCCGAGAGTGTTGGCTCGGCCCACCGACTCCCCGGACGCAGGGCCGCATTAGTGAAGCGTCGAAACAGGTCGTGATCACCGTCCACGAATCGTGCGTGACGAATCGCGATGAGATACGTGGGATTGTTGGTCTCGACCTTATCGACATCGGCCAGTTCTCGGACGTGGTGGCCGAGGTCCAGCTTGAGATCCCACAGCGGGTGCAGCGTTGCTTTGAGCATGCGTTCCTCGGCGGCGGCAACGGCCCCATCGAAGACGAAGAGTAGGTCCACGTCCGAGTGGAGACACATGTGCCTGCGGCCGTATCCGCCAATGGCGATGAGCGCTACACGCGTGTCGGTGTATTGTCGTGCGTCGGCGTATATTCTCCGAATGAGACCGTCGAGTCGAGCGGTGTACTCTTTGAGCGCTCCGAGTCCTCCGCGGGCAAGGCGTGTTTCCGCGATGAGCTCGTTACGTGCGTCACGCAGGGCCCCCGCGAGCGACTGTTCAGTCAGGCTTGCGGTTGGTTCCGATGACCGAGGCTGAGGTGACATGATGATGCCAACACGACACGTTCACTCGGGGGCACGCTCGCTCGGCTCGAGAGGAACTAGCGGTCACCCCCAACCATTCGACGAGTCCAGCGGCCGCCGGAAACCACCCTCCAGTAGTACGCCGACGGATGCGGGCTGATAGCGGAAGCACGATGTCTGTTCGTCTGACTGTCCCGGACGAGAACCTGATCGACCGGTGCTACATCCAGCCCCGTGGCGTCCGTGCTAGGCCCGACCAGGTCACGACAACGAGTCCTAGAAACCAATGTTCACACCGAGCACTCCGACCGCCAAGTAATCAGCTCCCTGGATGCCAGCGCTCTCACTAAGGAACTCGAGGTAACTACCGAGTGTCAGGAGATGGAATTCACCTGACAGCTCCCAGTCGCCGTATCCCTCCGGCGTGTTGGGAATCGGGCACGAAATACTGCTACCGACGTCTAAATAGCCGAACGTATTGCTGAAGCTCGGTCCAAGCACCGGATCACCGTTCTCGTAGTAGTCGCTCATGCTGACCCCAAACGTCAAAGGGAAGCTCAGCGATGCCGTTCCGTTCAGGAGGTTCATTGCCGGTTCGATCCCAGCTTCGAAATAGACACCCTCGCTGTCACCACCGTCGGCTTGGCCGTCAAGTTCGATGGCGAGAACGACGTGTGGATTCATCGCAAACGTTCCGAACAGCTCACTATCGTCCATGGCAAGGCTGATCGAGATCTCAGAGATAGTACCGAACGAAGTATTCGGGCTCATGTATGACCTGTATGTGATGCCAGCTTCCCAGTTGTCCAGGCCCAGGGTAACGCCGGTGAAGAAATCCGACTCATACCACGAGCGGACATGGGTGGCGGAACTGCCCTTACCAGATCCTGTTGGACCCGTATGCAGGCTGTTCCAGGTGCCCACTGTGAAATCAACACTGTGCAGCCCGTTGGCGGCCGGTTCGTGAAAGAGTTTCCACGTGAGGTCGCCGTACGGCTGGGCGATCAGGCCATCCTGTTCCCGCTTAATCCCGCGAAAAAAGTACGCGTTCGAGAAATCGAGGCCAATCTTCCC
The DNA here is from genome assembly GCA_965237405.1 of Vicinamibacterales bacterium. GTDB lineage: Bacteria > Acidobacteriota > Vicinamibacteria > Vicinamibacterales > UBA8438 > CAUZIB01. The sequence continues at coordinate 24,912 of OZ250139.1, forward strand.
AGAGATATTGGCGTTGTTATTCTGGGCATGCGCGATGTCCGGAATGGCTCCATCCAGCATCAGGAGCACCACGGCACTCGTCAACCAGCGTGCACCGTATGTCCGATCGGTCTTCAACATCTAACCCTCCGCAAAGGCAGAACCGTAGGTCGTTGCGACGCCAATAGCGTCCTCTCAACCGACGTATCTTATCAAGAATTCACACTTCTTCAGCGAAGCTCTCGGGGCCTGATGCTGCTCAAGACTGCCTACTTACCAAACTCGGTAGGGAGGGGAAGAGAGATACGCCCACGATGGCTCCGAACTGGAAGAAGTCGAAGGTGTTGCTTGCTCCAACCGTCTCGTAATGTCAGTTTCATCGGGTCAATCTCCACGCGGGTGTGGCGGGAGTGTCACGTAGTGTCACGAAGAGCAAGATTCGCGCGCACTTCCGTGCGCGAAGGTGGTCAACCACAAGTCGTCGCAAGCACTGAGGTCCCGGCTACTATGAGGGACCGCAGGCTTAACGTAAGGCTCCACAAGAATGTAATGGCGTTCTCCCTGGTCCATGTTTATGTGTCAGGCTACAACTACTTCCGGAACCGCCTACAGTCGATGTTGTACTTTTTCACCTTGTAGCTGATGATCCGTTCGGTCGAGTTAAGCAGCTTGCCGGCGCGGACTCGATTACCTCGGGTCGTTTTGAGCGCATCCTGAATGAGGTCCTTCTCGTAGGCCCCCATAGCGTCGGCGAGTGACGTCGTCGTGACCGTGCCAGATGCCTCCGCCGTTTGTAAGGTCGGCGGGAGGTGGTGGGCATGGACGACGCTGCCATCACACACGAGGACCGCTCGCTCGAGCGTGTTTTCGAGCTCGCGCACGTTGCCCGGCCAGTGATACGCCATCAGCATATCGATGGCAGGAGTCGCGATTCGCTTGATTGCCTTGCCATGTTCGGTGGTATATTTCTCGAGAAAGTTATCGGCCAGTAACAGGATATCCGTCTTTCGTTCGCGTAGCGGGGGCACAAAAATCGTAAAAACGTTGAGGCGGTAGTGAAGATCTTCGCGGAACGTTTTAGCGGCGATCGCTTTCTCCAGATCGGTGTTTGTTGCAGCGATAAACCGCACGTCGACCTTGATGGATTCCGTGCCTCCCAATCGGTCGAACTCGCGTTCCTGGAGCACTCGGAGCAGCTTGATCTGCGTCGAGATGTTGATGTCGCCGATCTCGTCCAGGAAAAGCGTTCCCCGGTCCGCGAGCTCGAAGCGCCCCTTCTTTCGCCCGGCCGCACCGGTGAAGGCGCCTTTCTCGTAACCGAAGAGTTCAGACTCGATCAACGAGTCCGGAAGCGCTCCACAGCTGACCTTCACGAACGGTTTCTTCGCGCGCGGCGAGTTGTAGTGGATGGCGTGTGCGATCAGTTCCTTCCCGGTGCCTGATTCACCGCGAATCAGCACCGTCGTGCTGGTCGGGGCCACCCGGGCGATTTGTTCGAAGACCAGTCGCATCGGACCGCTGGTGCCGATGATGTGCGAGAAGTCGTAGCGCTCCTTGAGTTCCTCCCGGAGGTGGATGTTCTCGTCTAGGAGATGCTGGCGCTCGGCTTCGACGAGCTGCTTCACGCGGAGGGCTTGACCAAACATTGTGGCCACCACGCGGAACAGCTGAAGGTCGCGCTCGTAGTCCCGATCTTTCTCGAAGGGTAGGTCGACGTTCATCGCCCCGATGGGCCCTCGTCGTCCTGGAATCGGCACGCAGAGGAACGTCGTTTCCGTAGTGGTACCGGCCTTCCGCCGCTTGCCTGTACGGTGGAGAAAGCTCGGTTCCTGGCTGATCTGCGGAACGATGACCGGTCGCCCGCTTCGCACGACTTGACCCGTGATGCCCTCTCCCGGCTTCCAGGTGGCACGCCGGCCTTCTGCGGAGAGTCCCTCGGAGGCTTCGATCTCGAGCCGGTCCGATTTGGAGTTGACCAGGACAACAGATGTGCGTGAAACGCCGTAAAGATCACCCAGAATCTCGAGGCCGCGCTGGAGGCCAGCGCGCGGGCTCCGTGCCGCGGCGAGACCCTGATTGACCTCGACCAGCGTCGCCAGAAAGCGTGCCTCCGATGAACGCCTCTTCGGCATCTGGTCCGGTGGTCAGAGCGAGGCCGGGAGGTTCGAGGTGCCCATCAAGTACGCATCGATTCCCCGAGCCGCGCTTCGTCCCTCGGCTATCGCCCAGACGATGAGTGACTGCCCTCGCTGCATGTCGCCTGCGGTAAAGACTCCCGGTATCGACGTCATCCAATTTTCGTCCCGCCATACGTTGCTGCGGTCCGTCAGCGTGACGTCGAGCTCCGACAACAGACCTTCACGCTCCGGCCCCAAGAAGCCCATTGCCAACAACACAAGCTCCACCTCCATCTCGAACTCACTGCCTGGAATCGGCTCGAAGGTGGAACGTCCGCCGTCACGACGCATCTCGATGTTGACCGCCCGGAGCGATCGCACGTTTCCTTCTTCGTCTCCTGAGAATCCTCGCGTTAAGACGGCGTAGATTCGATCACCGCCTTCTTCGTGGGCAGGTGAAACGCGAAAGATGTTGGGCCAGGTGGGCCAGGGATTGCCAGCGTCGCGCTTGTCGGGCGGTTGGGGAAGCAGCTCGAACTGGGCCACCGCTCGCGCGCCCTGTCGGTGGGCCGTGCCCAGGCAGTCGGCACCCGTGTCGCCGCCGCCAATAATTACGACTCGCTTGCCAGATGCCGAGATCCGATCGACCGGAGAGACAATGTCGCCTTCAGAAACACGATTCTGCTGAGTTAAATACTCCATCGCGAAGTGGATGCCGCCGAGCTCACGGCCCGAGACGTGAAGGTCACGGGGGCATCCTGCGCCGCCGGCTAGCAGCACGGCGTCGTGACTGATCCTCAGTTCCTCAGCGGAGACGTCAATGCCAACGTTGACTCCCGTTCGGAACGCGATACCCTCGGCATCCATGATGCCCAAGCGCCTCGAGAGGAACTGCTTCTCCATCTTGAACTCGGGGATTCCATAGCGGAGTAATCCCCCGATCCGATCGGACTTTTCGAACACCGTCACGAGATGGCCCACACGGTTCAGCTGGTCGGCGGCAGCCAGCCCAGCCGGGCCAGAACCCACAACGGCCACGGTCTTACCTGATCGTGAAGCTGGTGGTTGCGCGTTAATCCAACCCTCGTCGAATGCCCGTTCGACAATTGAGAGTTCGATCGATTTAATGGTGACGGCCTCGCTGTCGATCGCGAGTACGCACGATCCCTCGCACGGTGCTGGACACAGTCGTCCAGTCCATTCGGGAAAGTTGTTGGTCTTGTGGAGTCGATCGATTGCGGCGCGCCACTTTCCGCGGTACACGAGATCGTTCCAGTCAGGAATCAGGTTGCCAAGCGGACATCCTTCGTGGCAAAAGGGGATGCCGCAATCCATGCAGCGCGCGCCCTGATTCCGAAGGTCTGGAGTCGAGTACGGGAGGTATACCTCGCGCCAATCGTGGATACGTTGCTCCACCGGCCGCGTCGGTGCCTTTTGCCGATCAATTTCGATAAACCCCTTCAGGTTCCCCATATTCTTTGTGTGGCTGACACCTCGAAGAACGTTTAGAACGTTGGCGTGCCAATTAGCTCTGCGAATTCAGGCTCGCGGGATTCCGCGCGCGCGAGCGCCTCAGCCTGGAGCACGCGTTTGTAATCGGTCGGCATGACTTTGACGAACTGAACGCGGAACAAATCCCATTGGTCGAGTACCCACGCGGCGCGAGTGCTTGCGGTCAGATCGAGGTGCCGCTGAACGAGCGCGCGAACGAACGAAGCGTCGTCATCGTTCATGGCTTCGAGTTCGACCATCCCCAGGTTGCACCGGCGCGCGAAGTTGCCCGGTGTGTCCAGGACGTACGCAATGCCGCCGCTCATTCCGGCTGCGAAGTTCCGGCCGGTGGGTCCTAGGATGACGGCGCGTCCGCCGGTCATGTATTCGCATCCGTGATCACCGATGCCCTCGACCACCGCGTGAGCTCCGCTGTTTCGGACACAAAAGCGCTCTCCGGCAATCCCACGAACGAACGCCTCACCACGGGTTGCACCGTAAAGAGCCACGTTGCCGATGATGATATTGTCCTCGGCGACGAACGTTGATTGCTCCGACGGATGAATGATCAGCTTACCGCCCGACAATCCCTTTCCGAAGTAGTCGTTCGCATCTCCGATGATCCGCATGGTGATACCAGGCGGGACGAATGCGGCAAAGCTCTGCCCCGCCGAACCTCGGAACGTGATGCCAATCGTGTCTTCGGGAAGGCCGGTGCCACCCCAACGCGAGGTTAGCTCGTATCCCATCATCGTTCCCACGGTTCGGTTGACGTTGCGAATCGGCAGCTCGAACGTCACAGGTGTTCCGTCATCCAGTGCAGCACGCGAGCGACGGATCAGCTCGTTGTCAAGCGCCTTGTCGAGGCCGTGGTCTTGAGCCTGGATGCACCGGCGTCCGACATCAGCCGCGACATTAGGTTGATGGAGGATGGCCGACAGGTCGAGGCCGCGCGCCTTCCAGTGGTCAAGTGCGACTTCCACGTTGAGCAGATCGGAACGACCGATCATTTCGTCCATTGTACGCACTCCCAGCGAGGCCATCAGTTCCCGCACTTCTTCAGCGACGAACCGGAAAAAGTTCTCGACGAACTCCGGTTTGCCGGTGAACCGCTTGCGGAGCTCTGGGTTCTGTGTGGCCACGCCCACTGGACACGTGTCGAGGTGGCACACCCGCATCATGATGCACCCGGACACCACCAGGGGTGCGGTAGAGAAGCCGTACTCCTCCGCGCCGAGCAGCGCCGCGATGACCACATCACGACCGGTCTTCATCTGTCCGTCGACCTGGACGACGATACGGTCGCGAAGATTGTTGAGCACCAGGACCTGCTGGGTTTCGGCCAAGCCTAACTCCCACGGGACGCCGGCGTGCTTGATGCTAGTAAGCGGTGACGCACCCGTACCCCCGTCGTGGCCTGAAATGAGCACGACGTCCGAGTGGGCCTTCGACACTCCGGCGGCCACGGTGCCCACGCCAACCTCAGCGACGAGCTTGACGTTAACGCGAGCCTTTGGGTTCGCGTTCTTGAGGTCGTGAATCAGCTGGGCGAGGTCTTCGATCGAGTAGATGTCGTGGTGCGGTGGCGGCGATATCAATCCCACCCCGGGTGTCGAATAGCGCACCTTTGCGATCCACGGATAGACCTTGAATCCCGGCAACTGACCGCCTTCGCCAGGTTTGGCCCCCTGGGCCATCTTGATTTGCAGGTCGTCCGCGTTGACCAGATACGTGCTCGTCACACCGAACCGTCCCGACGCGACCTGCTTGATGGCGCTCCGACGAAGATCGCCATTTGCGTCGGGCGTGAACCGCGCCTCGTCTTCGCCGCCCTCGCCGGTATTGGACTTGCCGCCGAGCCGGTTCATTGCGATCGCAAGGGTTTCATGCGCCTCGGCGCTGATCGAGCCGTATGACATCGCGCCGGTCGCAAAGCGCTTCAAGAGCGCCTCAACCGGCTCGACTTCTTCGATCGGTATCGGACCAAGCGGCGACTTAAACGTGAACAGACCACGGAGGGTCGCTCGCTGACGGCTCTGATCGTTGACGAGCGCGGCGTACTCTCGGTATACGTCGTACTGACCGCTTCGGGACGCGTGTTGCAGCTTGAAGACGGTTTCGGGGTTAAAGAGGTGGTACTCGCCATCTCGTCGCCACTGGTACTCGCCACCGGTGTTGAGCTCATCGTCGTCATATCCCCGTTCGGGGAATCCGGCAGCATGCCGCCGAACCGTCTCTTCAGCCACCGTATCGATCCCAATGCCTCCGATTCGCGAGGCCGTCCAGGTGAAGTACCGATCCACGAAGGTCTTATCGAGTCCAACGGCCTCGAAAATCTGTGCTCCTCGGTAGCCCTGAAGTGTCGAGATTCCCATCTTCGACATGACCTTGAGCACTCCTTTGGTGCATGCCTTGATGTAGGAACGAATGGCCGTCTTGAGGTGGATGTCACCCAACTCGCCTTCGAGGATGAGGTCCTCGAGCGTCTCGAACGCGAGATAAGGGTTGATCGCCGCCGCGCCGTATCCGAGGAGCAGCGCCATGTGATGCACCTCCCGCGCTTCGCCGGATTCGATGATTAAAGCGCATCTCGTGCGGGTTCCTTCGCGTACCAAGTGGTGGTGGACGCCGGCTGTTGCCAGCAGGCTCGGGATCGGCGCATGGGCCGCGTTGACCCCGCGGTCGGATAGCACGAGAAGCGTGCACCCTTCCGCAACCGCCGTGCTGGCCTTCTGGCAAAGCTGATCCATGGCCTGTTCGAGACCCGCGGAACCTTCGCTGGGGGTAAACAGCATCGGGAGCGTCACCGATCGATATGCCGGATCTGTCACCTGTCGAAGCGTGGCGAGCTGCTCGTTGTCGATAACCGGGTCGTCGATCTTGATGTGGTGGCACGACGCCGGTTCTGGGGCGAGCAGGTTACGTTCGGATCCGAGTGTTGACCCCATGTCTGTGACCAGCTCCTCGCGGATCGCGTCGAGCGGGGGATTGGTGACCTGGGCGAACAGCTGCTGGAAGTAGTCGTAGAGCAGGCGCGGCCGATCGGACAGCACGGCGAGCGCGGTGTCGGTACCCATTGACCCGATCGGTTCCGCGCCGTTTTTCGCCATCGGAGCCATGAGAATCCCCAAATCCTCTATCGTGTAACCAAACGCCAGTTGTCGACGCCGGACCGTTTCGTGGGTGGGCGGTGGCGTGTAGGGTGCCGGTGGGAGATCGTCGATGTGCACCAACTCGCGCTCGAGCCACGCACTATATGGTTGGGCAGCTGCAAGCTCTGACTTGATCTCTTCATCGTCGATGATCCGGCCCTGTGCCGTGTCCACGAGGAAGATCCGTCCGGGATGGAGACGCTCCTTCACCAAGACGTTCTCCGGCGGGATGTCGAGCACGCCAACTTCCGAGGCCATGACCACCATGTCGTCCTTGGTCACGTAGTACCGCGAAGGGCGCAGACCGTTGCGGTCGAGCACTGCCCCGATCACCGTACCGTCCGTGAATGCGATTGATGCGGGGCCGTCCCACGGTTCCATCAATGTGGAGTGGTACTCGTAGAATGCGCGCCGGGCCGGGTCTATCGATTCATGGTTGCGCCACGGTTCCGGAATCATCATCAGGATTGCGTGCGCAATAGGCCGCCCCGTCAAGACGAGGAACTCCAGCACGTTGTCAAACGTGGCGGTGTCACTTTGTCCCTCTGGGATGACGGGAAAGAGCTTCTGCAGGTCTTCGCCGAACGCGTCCGACTGGCACAATGCCTCGCGCGCTCGCATCCAGTTGATGTTGCCCCGCAGCGTGTTGATCTCGCCATTGTGAGCGATGTATCGGTAGGGGTGCGCGAGCGGCCACGACGGAAATGTGTTGGTCGAGAATCGCTGGTGAACGAGTGCCAAGGCCGATTCGACTAACGGGTCGGTGAGGTCGGGAAACATCTGCTCGACCTGATCGGCGATTAGCATGCCCTTGTAGACGATCGTGTTGGACGACAGGCTCGCGATGTAAAAGAGACTGTCCTGATGAAGCGGCAACGCGTTGACCGCCCGGTCGACGCGCTTGCGGATTACATAGAGCTTCCGTTCAAAGCGAGCGTGCGCGTGCGGATGACTAGTCAGGGCCTCGATGTGGCCGATGAAGATCTGCCGGATTACGGGCTCGCCGCTTTTCGCGGTCTCGCCGATGGCTGAGTCGTCCGTAGGGACATCGCGCCACCCGAGGACGCGTTGACCCTCTTCGGCCGCAATGTGGGTAAACAGATCCTGAATGCGGCTTCGCTCATCAGGGTCGCGTGGTAGAAACACCATACCCACCCCGTACGCACCCGGCTCGGGCAAGTGAATGCCGAGGCGATCAGCCTCCTTCTGGAAGAAGCGATGTGGCAGCTGTAGCAGGATCCCGGCGCCGTCGCCGGTGTTGGCTTCACAGCCGCATGCTCCGCGGTGCAATAAATTGATGGCGACTTCGATCGCCTGCTGAACCAGCTTGTGAGACCGCCGGCCCTTGATGTTAACAACGAAGCCGACACCGCACGAGTCGTGCTCGTGACTCGGATGGTACAAACCTTCAGCACCCGGCGCGGACCGCCGCGACGCCGGGTTTTCGGTCATATAGCCGCTCCGATCTTTGGCTCGGCAGGTGTCGATCCACCAGCCCGATCCTCGGGTCGAACGGCGCGTTCTGCCAGGAGCACGGTGATGAACGCGGTGACCGCCGGGTTCAGCCGTCGTTTCCGACGCCGAATGATGCTCATTGGCCGGACCGGGGGAGTGTCGTTCCCAACTCGTCGAAGTGGCACTTTGACGAGCGTCTGCCGGTCAACCTCACGTTGGAGTGTCGGCTCCGGGAGAATAGCAACACCCGCGCCGTCCTCGATGGCTTGCTTTATGTTTTCTATGCTGTCAAAGGCCGCGGCGACCTTGACCTCGACGTCGTTGCGACGAAGATATCTGTCGATCTCGCGCCGAACCGGTAATCCCCGGTCGAACGCAATAAACGATTCACCGGACAGGGCTGAAGGCGTTACTCCGGTTGTCGCTGCCGCAGCAAAGCAGTGGCTAGGTAGGCACGCGATGACCATCGGCTGGTCCACCCACGGGATAACCGTTAGTTCACGGCCTGGGTTCGCGAAGGAAAGGAGCCCCAGGTCGCACTGGTCCGCGAGTACCTGTTCGTACACCTGATCGGGGTGCATGTACGCAACATCCACGTCAACATCGGGCAGCGACTCCCGAAGCCAATCGATGTACAAGCTCAGATCGTGGAGATGCACGGAGTAGATCGTAGCCAACCGAATCCGATAGCCGGACGGATGCTGTCGACGTCGGATCGTGTCCTCAACCTCGTGGTAGCGGTCAACGAGCTCCTGGCAGCCTTTGAAGAAGAGCTTCCCGTCGGTTGTGAGGCGCCAGGGTCGCTTCGAACGGTCGATGAGCTGGGTTCCGAGCCGCCGCTCCAAGTGGTGAACCGCTTGGCTCGCGGCCGACTGGCTCACATCGTTCGCCGCTGCACCGCGTGAAAAGCTATGATGCCGAACGATGTCACAGAAGATGCTCAGAGTCTCCAGGTGCATGGGCCCGAAACTGTATCACAGAATAGCTAATAGGAAGAACATCTTATATAAGTAAATCAAATACAGTGGGAATGGTTCGTAGTCGATCGAGCTTTCGCTCGATTGGGTGCTCTTGAACTACCTAGCTTGATGGCTGTGACGACGCGCGTTCGATTAAAGTTGCGGTCGAAAGCGGGTCAGGATGCGTCACGGTGAACGTTATGCTGTTCCGGGAGACGGCATCAACCGAGAGACCGTAGCTGTGGTCTGGAAAGAGACGGTTTGCCACGGTGCGGATAGTCGGGCGGGTCATTTCGTCAGAGACCTGGCCGGAGGGCGCGAGCAACCGGTCGTTCGGCATAAACGCAAGTTCGTTGCCGAGGAATGTCACCCTGCCGCCGAGCTCGGCGGCGGATTCGAGGAGCTGCCCTGCGGTCGCAACGGTGCGAACGACGCCTAGGAGCCGATCAGCAAGTAGGCCAGCTGGGGCTCGCTTCAGTGTGTACATGAGGCCCAGTCTTCCCCCGCCGTCATCTACCGAGAGGTTTCCCTCGTGTCCGACCAGCACCACCTTCGGTCCGTTGACGAGGTGTGTGTAGTCGGCGACATCGATGAGCAGCCCGTCCAGTGCCTTGGTCTGAATCCAGCGGTGGAAGATCGGAATGCACGCACGACCATCCAGCTCGACGTCCGGGCCGACAAAGATCTTCACCCCGAAGCGATGTAGTTTGTCGGCCGCTTGGCCCATCTTCATTGGGGTGAGGCCGTCTTAGTCGAGGGAGCGGAAGGCACGGGGGGTACGCTCCGCGCCGCCAAGCGCGCCTGACATGCGTGACTGGCCTCCAAGAACAGCTGGGCCTCCTCGATGAGCTGCCTCGCCGCCTCAGCTGTTGTCGCTTGGGCTGACGTCTTGTGACGTCTGAAGAGATACATCGCGAACTTGCCGCCAGCGTACTTGTCGAAGAACAGCTGTGTGTCAAAGAATCGCTTCTTGAACTCGCTGACGATTTGGCCCGGGTCGTCTGTGATGTCGATGAACTCCGTCTTGATGAGACCTTTCGCCGCGAGCAACATGGCCTTGTAGGCAAGCTCATCCGCGTTGTCGTAGTGTTCGGACTCCAGCTCGATTTGTGCTTCGAACACCTGTGCCTCGGCGGCGGCGAGATCGAACTCGGTAAGCGATACGATCTCACCCGCACATTCGCCCACGCCCATGTCGCCAAGGGTGAACTCTCGCGGATCCCCCCAGTCGGAGTAGTACGCTGGGTCCTGTTCGTGAGAGGGAACCGAGGTAAGATCTGCCAGCATCTCCCTTAACGCCCTCTTGCCAAGGCGCTCAGTGAACGCTTGGAAGGACTCTTCCGAACGACGTTCCTTGACAAACATGTCGGTGATTCGCCGGATCGCTTCGGGAATCCGTTTCGATGGGATGGCAACGACGGCCAGGCCGTAAGCGCCGGCGTTCTGAACCCACTGGCCGCCAAGGACGACCTGGAAATGCGGCACATTGTATCCATCGATCGTACGACTTACGCCGTAGAACCCCAGATCGGCAATGTGATGCTGCCCACACGAGTTGAAGCACCCGCTCGTCTTGATCCGGAGTCCCTCGATCCCGGGGTCGAGGTCGCCGTCGTGTACCGACAGCGTCGTCTGAAGCTGCGCGGCGAGGCCGCGCGACGACGCGATGCCGAGCTTGCAGGTATCGGTGCCTGGGCACGCCGTGATGTCAGCGATCGTGCCCGCGCCGGCCGCACCTAGTCCTGCCGCGCTCAGGTCACGGTAGAGTTCCGCCAGATCGGCCTCGCGGACCCACCGCAGCACGATGTTCTGCTCGACCGTGGTCCGGACGGTGTCGCCGACATAGCGCCGTGCGATATCTGCGAGGGTGCGCATCTGTCGCGCGGTCAAATCTCCGAGCGGCAATGCTATTGTCGCGACCGCATAGCCGCTTTGACGCTGGCGGTACGCGTTCGTTCGCCGCCATCGCTCGAATCCGTCTGGGACCGCATCGCCCGCCAGCGGCGGCGCAGGCTTGAGTGGTGTTTCGATGAGCTCGTCGACGCTCGCCAAGTGAGCGGTCCAGCGCGGATCAGGCGACAACATGAGCCGCTCCTTGAGCACCAGTCGCTTAAACTCTTCGATGCCCAGTTGTGCAACGAGAAATTTGATCCGCGCCCGAGCCCTATTCTTCTTCTCCCCGAGTCTAGCGAAGACCCTCGCCATCGACTGCGCGATCGGTAAGAGCTCTGCTTCGGGTAGGAACGTGTCGAACAGTTTAGCCTGGTGAGGCACGGCTCCCAATCCGCCACCGACGTAGGTCTCGAAGCCCCGGCGCTCGATGCCGTTGACGACGCGCGTCTTGGCGATGAACCCGAGATCGTGCATGCTCACGAGTCCGCAGGCATGTTCCGAGCAACCCGAGAACGCCACCTTGAACTTGCGTCCGAAGTCCTGCGTGTCTGGATGCCCGAGGAGAAACCGCATGCACGCCTTCGCGTGGGGCGTGACGTCGAACGTTTCGTCCCGGCACACCCCGGAGAGCGGGCACGCGGTGACGTTGCGGACAGCGTTACCGCACGCTTCCCGCGTCGTGATGCCAACGCCGGCAAGTCGTCGCATGAGGTCTGGCGTGTCGTCGATGTGGACGTAGTGCAGCTGGACGTCTTGACGAGTGGTTATGTGGCAGACCTCGTCGCTGTATTCTTCTGCGAGATCCGCCAGCACGTCCATCTGGTCTGGGGTGAGGCCTCCGAACGGAATCTTAATCCGCATCATTCCCGGTGCGTCCCAGACGGTATCGGGGCCCTTGGTCAGGCCGTTTGACGGAAACTCAAGTGCCTTAGCGCCGGTTCCATCGTTCCGCTGGCCATTGTCGTATCGCTGTCCGTACACACCCCGGCGCAGTCGAGTTTCCGCGAACACCTTTTCGCCGATCTTGCCCTGACGCCGGAGCGCGATCTGACTCTCAAATGTCTCGATCTCTTCTGCGAGATCCGTTGGCATCCGTTCGGCGAGGACCTGTTTCCAACTCAATTTATCTTTCATCTGTGTCGACCGAACTCGATCGCCTCGACCTCGCAGTCCGTCTGCTTGTGGCTCAACTCGGGTCGGCGCAGTCCCACGGTGTTGCCGATAATGATGGTGCCCGGCGCGTGATTCCGATTGTCAAGGTCGGCGGATCCGAGGTCGGCGAGGCACCCAGTCCACACTCGCATGCTGGGTGTGCCGGCCGCCACAACTACCGCTGCTGGGGTCTGAGGAGACCAGCCTTGACAGACGAGCCGGTCGGCAATTCGTGAGCGCGACGCTAGCCCCATGAGGACGACAAGCGTGAGTGATTGCGGCGAAACGTCGTCGAGAATCGGTCCAAACACGACCTCGGAATGACCCGATACGACCAGAAAACCAGAGGCGACACCTCTGTGGGTCAATGGTATGCCGGCTAGGTCCGGTGCCGCTACGGCATTTGTAATGCCAGGAACAATTTCGATTGGCACACCCGCGTTCGCGAGACTTATGGCCTCTTCGCCACCGCGTCCCAAGACAAACGGGTCTCCGCACTTCAGTCGGACGACGTATTTTCCCCGCACGGCACTGCGGATCATCAGCCGGTCGATGGTCGGTTGATCAAATGCCGGTCGGCCGGCGCGCTTCCCGACGCAAAAGCGTTGCGCCTTCGCTGCAATTGAAACGATTGCCGGAGCGACGAGCGCGTCGTACAGCACAAGGTCCGCAGTCTGCAGCCGGCTGACTGCCCTGACGGTCAAAAGCTCGGGATCGCCCGGTCCCGCGCCGACCAGTGAAACAAATCCAGTCATTTTCTTGAGCATCAACCTGTAGAGTCGCCGGTATGCTGGCCTTCGTACTGTTTCAGTAAGGCCTTGAGCAGGGCAGGCCGGCGCGATTCCATGGGCGTGCCTTCTGCTCGCCAGTGCCGTTTGAGTCGGTCAGCCTCTCGCATCCAAGACGCCAGCTCGGATTCGGGTAACACCGCGTCGAGCCCCTCTCGGAGGAGGCCGGCGAGCGCTGGCGCACGCCCGTCCGTCGAGATTGCAAACGTGACGCCCGCCCGCCGAACGACTCCGCCGAGGTAGGCGCTGGCGTTGTCTGGATCATCAACAGCATTCACGAATATCCGCCGGCGCTCCGCTTCGTCGGAGACCGCTCGGTTTACATCTGGGGGGGCCGCCGCGATTACCATCCACGCCCCGTTGAGATCGTCCGGACGGAATTTCCGTTTCCGGACCCGTGCCCCGATGGCTTCGATGTTTACCGTAGCATTCGGCGCTACCACTTCAACCATGGCGCCGGCGGCGACCAAGGCGCGGATCTTGCCGACCGCAACTGCACCGGCCCCGACGACCAGAACCCTCCTGCCGGAAAGCTTGAGAAAAACGGGGAAGAGCTGTTCGTGCGGCGTGACCACGGTCACTCCCTTTCGGGGACTACTTTGACACCCCGAGTGCGGCTTGCACGAGCGGAACGGATGGGCTGTGTAGGCCGCATTCTGTCTTGGTCGTTCCACGCCACCGGCCAGCTCGTTCATCCTCTCCTATTTTGACCGTGGTAGTGCAATGGGTACAGCCGATGCTTGGGTACCCCCGGTTGTGGAGTGGATTATAGGGCACGTCATATTTTGACAGGTGGTTCCAGACATCCTGCTTCGTCCAGCGGACCAACGGGTTTACCTTCGCGATCTCAAAATTTTCATCCCATTCGACGACCCGTGCGGTGGCTCGCGCCGCTGTCTGCTCACGTCGAATTCCCGTGATCCAGGAATCGACTCTAGATAGCTCTTCGCGCAGTGGAACGACCTTTCGGATGTGGCAACACCGGTCGGGCGCGCGCTCCCACAGCTTCTCGCCATGGGCAGCGGCCTGCTCGTCGACCGACACTGTCGGTTCCGTGTTTCGGATTGTTAGGCCGTAGCGATCCTGCAATCGTTGCCACAATTTACGTGTTTCCTCGAACAGAAATCCGGTGTCGACTGTGAAGACGTCGATTTCCAACTTGTGACGACCGATCAGATCGACGATGACGCAACCTTCCGGTCCGAAAGCTGTAGCGAACGTTAAACGACGGCCATATCGCTCACGGGCCCACGTAAGTGTTTCGAGCGGAGAGGCGTGTTCGAGGTCGTCACCGAACATCTGTACTTCGCGGATATCAAAGTTCTCGACGCTAATTACATCGTTGATCGCTTGTGTCACGATAATCGTTCCTATGTCGTGCTCCGAAAAATAAAAAGGCCCGGGAGGTTATTACCCCCCCCGGGCCTGTCGGTATCGTGCGTTATATCTGTATTGTTCTTAGGCGTTCGTCGAATTCGGACTGAGACGCCGCACGGCCGTCGGCACGGGGGCCACATGGGCCTCCATACAACAGCAGCAACAAGCGACGACTAAACAACGATTACCCATAAAAACTCTATATTTTATATCAGAAATACCGACGGGACGTCAATCCGTTCCACGTTTTCTCCATATGTTCGCCATCGTCTCTGCACACTAGATTTCGACTCCCAGGATGTTCTTGAAAGCGAAGCCGAACGCGAGCGAGAGCACCAGGAACGCGACCAGCCAATCGACGGACCACCCGAACACGCTGAGCTCAAGCGCCGGATATGTGATTTCAACCGCTTCGATCGCGTGGCTACCGGGAATCGGCGGCTCACCCGGGTACAGGAGCGTATCCCAGATCCCGCGACCAGTCCGGCGTTGCGGCACGGCACCCCATTGGTCGCCCGCAATTACTCGGGTCTGGACGTTGTGGTTACCGATCCGAACCGTAATCTGGTGTTCGCCGCTGAAATCGGCTCGAATCCGCCAGGCAACTTCGCGTGTGGACGGAATCCGGACGCCTTGGGTTTCGACCCGCACGCCATTACGGACCTCGAGTTCGACCTCAGCGTCGAGCAGTGTGGCATCGCGAACGTAGGCTTTGACCAGCGCCTGTTCTCCGGGTTCGAGCGGTCGCGCGGCAAATCGCAACTGCAGCTGCGTGATGATCAGTACGGTGGGAACCAGCAGGATCACCATGGGCACCAACGCGTAGCGCATGTAGCGAAAGGTATCTCGGAGAATGTGCCGCTGAAGCCGAAGGACGACGCCGATGTCGGCCTGGAAGAGTCGCACCCCGATCAGATTGCCTCGGATGTTTTCGCGGAGCCCCTTGATCGTTCGCTGGTCCGAGACTTTTCCGAAGATCCACACCATCGCTACACCGGTAATCAGTGAGATGACGGTTACGGTCCAGATGGGTGCTGCGTTCTGAAACGGCCGGCAGATCAGATTGAACACTGGTATGAGCGCCCGGTTGACGAGATCGATTAAGGTAATCACGCTTCTGATTTGGGCGGACGAATCGTTCAGGAGATGTAGCCGAGGCCCTTTAGGCGCTTCTTGATTTCTTCTTCGGAGTCGGCACCTTCCAGCTTGGCCATCTCTTTCTCCAACGCGTGATTGATGAACTCTTCGACCGACGAGTAACCGGCGAGTTCAGAGCACTTGACGGCTTTGTCAAGCAGCGTTCTGTCGATCTTCACGTTCTTGCCGAACAATGTGGTGGTCTCCTGACTCCCGTCTTTGCTCAATGCTCACCGAAGCGCGTCCTGTCCTAGCATCTCGGGCAATGGTTCGACCTTGAACTCGTCAAGGACCGTCACCGTCAGATCGTCGAGTGACGGGTTCTCGATTCCGATCTGACGGTTGCTGAGAAACACACCGGGGACGAGGCGGTAATCGATCGAGTGGTCGCCACTCCAGACCTCGTCGTTGTCGACGAATACCTCGCGAGGAAACTGGCCCAGGGGGCTGTCCCACGATGTACGGTAGCCCCAGGAGTAGCCCACGATGATGTCTGGGGCATCCCCCAAATTTATCCCCCGCCATTCATCGGCGGTCCGGAATACCAGCCCGACCGGCGATTGACCGGTGCGCTCGTCAACCATGGTGAGCAGGTCTTGTTCCAGTCGGTCTAGGAGCTCTACGTACTCGGTGCCGGGCGCCACGATCCCCTGTCCCTCGCGGCCCTCTAAGTTGATGTAGAGTCCTTGCAGACCCACTGCATAGGCGGTGGTCCGGCTCCAGTCGACGTTCAGGAACAGTGGCGTAAGGCCTTGTCTTGACGGGTCCAGCAGCGTGACGTACCCCTTTTCCGCGAGCCACGAGTTTAGATTGACGCCCCAGTAAAACGGTGAGAACCCGTGGTCGGACATCACAACCAGTGTTGTGTCGTACGTTGGGTTAGATTCGGTAAACTTGACTAAGCGGCCTAGGACTTCGTCCATTTCCTCGTATAGCGTTCGAATGCCGTTGCGAAGCCGGTCGTCGTCCTCGTGTAGTGGATGCTCCGCGTCCATGTAGTGGTAGAGCATGTGCGTGCCCTGGTCGACGCTCGAGAAGTAGAAGAAGAGCAATCCGTTCTCAAATGAGTCGAGTACGTGGTCGAGGGTACGTCGCTGTTCACGGTAGACGAACTGCGACTGTTCCCAGAATTCTTGTCCGCTGAAGATTCCTTCCTGAAATACTTTCGTATCCTCCGGGAGCTCCTGAGTGTAGAAGCGACCGACTGACGCTGCGATTTCCGACGACCAGTCGTTGGGTGTCGAGATCGGGAAGGCCGGGTTGGCCGGGTCGACCTGGAGCGGAGTAACGTACAGCTTGAAGTCGGGCCGAATCTCTTGCAAGTAGAATCGAGCTGAGGCCCCCAGGTTGACTAAGAATGGGATCGCCTCGAAGTTCAGGCCAACCCAGTCGCTCCACTCGCCTTCGTTCAAGATCAACTCGGTATCCTGCACGACGATCTTTGCGGCACTCGCCTCCGGGTCAAGAAGAACTTCGAAGTCGATTGTCAGATCAGGGTTCTCGTATTCGATTTCTCCATCAGCGCGACCAAACCGCCTGTCGTTCGTCGGGAATCGGCGGAACGTGTTCGGGGGGCCAACCAACTGGCTGGCGACCCGGTTATTGACGACATCGACGAGATGCACCACTCCCCCCGTAATGTCGCTCATGTTGTCGGGTGGATAGTCCGTGTAGAACGAGAACGTGCCGTGCGTGCCAAGTATGTCCGGTGTGCCCATCCCAGATAATGATCGTCCCGGTGTGTCCACGAGCGGGAAGTTAACCGGCATCCGAACGATCGTAGTGTCGATGCCGGCATTTTCGAGCAACTCCCAGAACGCGACGCCCTGGCGCTGTGCTTCGTAGTCCCCGCCAGATATCGGAATAGTCCAGGAGCCTAGCGTTAGACTTCGCCCCGGCGGCGTCAGTCTGTAAATCGATTCAAGCGGTTCCGCGGTGAGTGGGTCTCGATGGAGGAAGTCGTAGATGCCGTGCCCGCCCGGGTCCATCCCCGTGATGAACGTTGACCATGCCACCGGACTCAGTGGAGGCATGGTGGTTTCTAGGGGTGAGAAGCTTCCCGTCGCTGCGAGGCGCGCGAAATTCGGCAGTCGCCCTTCGCTGATGAACCGGTCCAGCAGCTGGTGATCCATCCCGTCGATCCCCAGCACGATGACCCGACGCTCACCTTGAGCACCGACCGGACCGAGTCTTATGGTCGTGGTGATAACGGCCAGCGCGACGACAGCAGAAACGATGACGGTTCGGTGCAGTCTGTGAGTCATCGATCGTCCGTCAACTCCGTCTTCTTCCGGATCCAGTTTTAGCCTGTTGTGCGACAGGCTTTCCGAGGGGTGCGGACGCGTCCGCCGTTTGGGGACGTGTCGTCGTCGCCGGCATCAGCGACGTCCCATCGCAGTGGGCCGGCACGGGGACACCAAAAAGGTCGAGCACCGTTGGTCCGATGTCCATGATGCCAGGGTCGTCTGACGCAATTCGCCGGTTGCAGAACAGCATACCCGGTACATCGGGTGGATTGAAGTTGTGATCGCCACTCCACGGCCGTTGGTTGTCTTCGATTACCGTATCGGTAACCCCCCCAGTGACCGATGCCCACCCGACGCGATGCCCGGGTTGGAACCCGACGATTAGGTCGGGTGCCTCACTCACATACGGGCCAGAGTAGACCTTGGCTGCGTCGTAGACCTCTCGCACTGGATGTGTCTGTTCCTTGTCGTCGTAGAGTTCTCTGAGGCCCGCACTGATCTCACGCTTAATCCGTGAGGCCTCTTCCCCAGGTGCGACGATGCCCTGGGCCTCTCGCCTCGAGAGGTTAAGATAGATGCCCCCAAAGCCAACGGCGTACGCCTGTGTCTTCGACCAGTCAACATCCTGGAACATGTCGGCGCCGGTCGCCTCGGCATTCTTGAGCGCGAGGAAACCGTGCTTGTACAGCCAACTATTCAGGTTGACGCCGCGCCGAAACGACTTAAACCCGTGGTCGGACATCACGATGAGCACCGTGTCGTCGTCGAGACGGTCGAGGGTCCGGCCGACGAGATCGTCCATCTGCTGGTAGAGCGTGCGAATGGCATTACGGTGGGTCGTGTTGTCCCTGCCTCGATTGGCCGGATGGTTGTCGTCGAGGTGCCTGAAGAACATGTGCTGAAGTCGATCGGTGATATCGAAGATGCACACCACCGCCCCGCGATTCGTTTTGTTGAGGGCATCGAAAAACATCTTCTCGCGTTCCGCATGGATGAGATAGGTCTGTTTGAGGAACGCGTCCTCGTCCACGACGCCTTCATTCAAAGCCGAGGTGTCCTCGGCAAGTCCGAGCGTCGCATACCGACCTTGTGTCTTAGACAGGTAAACCGCGTACGTAAAGGGATGCGAGATCGGCAGCGCCGGTTTGTCCGGATCGATGTTGACTGGGGTCATATAGAGCTTGATGTTGGGTGACGTCTCGAGCAGGTAAAAGCGCGCGATGCCGCGAACCGTTATGCCAGGTACGGCTCTGAAGCCGAGCTCGATCCATGGCGTGTAATCGCGCCGCTTCAAGGTGTAGGTCGCGTTGCCGAGAGTGAGCTCAGCGCTGTCATCGGATGTCGGACGGACGGCCAGTGGAATCTGCATTGTGCCGCCGTCTGCCTTGAGACTGTTATCGGGTCCCGGGATCGCCGCTCGGCCAACGCCGTCGGCAACTGCCAGGCGGATTCGATCGCCGCTCGTCATCTTTGGTACGAGCGTTTCGTCTTCGCTTTCGTCGGAGCTGAAGTAGTAGTAGGTTCCTTGGCTTCCCTGGAGATCAGGCACGCTCATCGCGCAGAGAAGCACGCCGTTGAATTTCTCAGCCGGGAAGGTGATCGGGACCCTCAGAATGGTACTGAAGATGCCATGATTACCCAGGATCTTCCAGAACGGCTCGCTGCGACGGCCGGTTTGAATGAGCGGTTTGCCGATCGGAAGTCGAAAACGACCCAATCTTAGAGTCCGCTTCGGTGGGTCTACTCGTGCCGAGCAGAGCTCGGGCAAATATGATTTCCGGTTCGGTACCAAAAAGTCGAAGATCCGGTGCTTGCCTGGGTTGCATCCCGTCTGGAACGACGTCCACGCGACCGGCGACTCGGCGAGAAGAGTGGTGCGAAGCGGCCGAAAGGTTCCCATGTCTTTCAGCCGCGCGAAATTGGGGAGCAGGCCCTCGTCCATGTACTGGGCAGTCAATACCGGGTCCAGTCCATCGAGCCCGAGTACGACCACACGACGAACCCGCGCGGCGGCCAGCGCCTGGCTACCCCGAATACGCTGGAGGACCCATCGGATCGGCCACGTCAAAAGCGTCAGGAACGCCAGGAACGTGGTGAAGAGGATAATGAAGATCGATGATATGAATGCGAAACCTGCTCCCGGGCCGACGTAGGCCAGCGCCGTTTGGGGTGCAAGCAGTGCGAGCAGGAGCGCCAGCGACACACGATGAACCGAGCGTCGGCGCGTCACCCTTGATGAGCTACAAGTCATGCGCGATTGCGATACAGCTGACGGTCGACCACAGTCGCCATCGCGGCGACATCGAGCTGACCACCGAGGAACTCGTTGATGGCCTCGGCGACCTCCGCTGGGTTGTCGATCACCTGTCGGTGCTCGACATAGAGCACCTCGTAGTTGTCGCGGACAGCCATGAGGTGCTCGACCTTCAAGAGATGGGCCGCAAACATACCTGCCAAATCGTCGTCGGGCGTATTACCCGGCGCCTCTCCCCGGTGCTCCAGCATTTTCCGCTGCGACGCGAGCACTTCAGGCAGGCTACGCCGAAGGAAGATAACCTTGTAATCATAAGTCGCGGGAAGGCTCGGGAGCAGAAACGAGATAATCTTGATTCCTTTCCCGCGACCTTCGCCGAGCCAAGTCTTGTCCCCCGGCTTGTCGAGCGCCTTCACCCGCTCCAGTTCGTAGTACCCCTTCGGGTTGTCCTCGTTGGCTGTTCGCACGCCGTCGACCACCAACGGCACGCCTCCGGCAGACAGCATGTTCATCAGCATCGAGGTGCCAGAACGGGGCAGGCCAGACACGATGATTACCGGATCTTTGAATCGGCGACATTGGACCAGCCGCTTCAGGAAGGATGCCAACCGCGACAGTTTCAACTGATTCCAGACCTGGGTCAAGACAAGGGCGATCTTCGATGGTGACCGGGACGAGCTAGACTGAACAGATTCTAGGGTTAGACGATGAGCGTAAGCGATCCTGCATTGGATGCCGTTAAAGCGATAGCCGAGCGCGCCGCGGACGCCGCTTTGGGGTTGTATCGCAGCCAGGATGCGTGGATCGAGCTGAAAGCCGACGGGTCGCCGCTCACCGAGGCAGATATGGCGTCCGAACGAATCATCAAGGCTGAGCTCAAACAGCTCGATCCGTCGATCCCGTATCTCTCGGAAGAATCGCCGCCGTCGTCCTATTCTGAGCGCCGGGCCTGGAACCGATTCTGGCTTGTGGACCCGCTCGACGGCACGAAAGAGTTCATTAAACGAACCGATGAGTTCACGGTGAATATCGCGCTCATCGATCAGGGACAGCCGGTTCTTGGCGTTGTCGTTGTGCCAGCGTTAGGTGTGACTTACTACGCCGCGCGCAGTCACGGCGCTTGGAAGCAGCGACGCGGTGACTCACCGGTCGCGATCGTATCGAGGCTAGCCGACCCCGCGGGTCCGATTCGTGTGGTGGAAAGCGCTTCGCACTCGAGCCCTGAGCTCGAACAGTTCCTAGACGATTTCCAGGTGACAGAGCGACTCAAGATCGGTAGCTCGCTCAAGTTTTGCCTGCTCGCGGAGGGTGCAGCCGATGTGTACCCTCGGCTCGGGCCGACGATGGAGTGGGACGTGGCCGCTGGAGACTGCGTCTTTCGCTACTCAGCCGCTGGTGCGCCGCATCCGAGCCCGCTATCCTACAACAAGGAATCGCTGCTAAACGATTACTTCGTGCTCGGTTTGCCCCCTGGGGCCTACACCCTGCCACCTCGGGGATGAAGTTTTTCGTGATATCGTTCAGGGTTCATCTGTCCACCTTGAGCCTCACAGGAGTGGTATCTCTTGGCTGATCATATTATTGCTCCGCACGGGGGCACGCTCGTCGACTTACGGACTGGTGAAGACGCCGTTGCTGCGGTGAAGGCCGAGTCTCGCGACTGGCCGTCCCACGACCTCAACCCTCGTCAGCTGTGCGATCTCGAGCTACTGATGAACGGCGGCTTCTCGCCGCTGACTGGTTTCCTTGCGAAGGCTGACTATTCTCACGTGTGTGAGAAGATGCGTCTTGCCGATGGGACCTTGTGGCCCGTCCCGATCACGCTCGATGTGTCCGAAGAGCTGGCCAAGACCCTGAACGCTGGCTCGAAGCTCGCACTTCGCGACGCCGAAGGTGTGATGATTGCCGTCCTCGACATTCAGGACGTCTGGAAGCCGGACCGCGACGCTGAGGCCGAGGCTGTTTTCGGGACGACGAACCGTGAGCATCCAGGCGTTGCCTATCTCCTCAACCAGACGGCGGCCTACTACGTTGGCGGCGCGCTGACCAGTGTGGAGTCGGTCAGCCACTACGACTACAAGTTGATTCGGCACTCGCCCGCCGAGCTTCGTCATGAGTTCGCCAAGCTGGGATGGACGCAGGTCGTCGCCTTTCAGACGCGCAATCCAATGCACCGCGCCCATCAGGAGCTCACATTGCGCGCGGCCGGTGAGGTCAAGGCAAGTCTGCTAATTCACCCGGTCGTGGGGATGACCAAGCCTGGCGACGTCGATCACTACACCCGAGTGCGATGCTATCAGGCACTGTTGCACCGTTACCCGCGGAAGACGGCGATGCTGTCGCTGCTTCCCTTGGCGATGCGCATGGCCGGCCCGCGTGAGGCGGTCTGGCATGCCATCATCCGGAAGAACCACGGTTGCACGCATCTGATTGTGGGGCGTGACCATGCCGGTCCAGGCAGCGACTCGCGCGGGAATCCGTTCTACGGACCATACGACGCGCAGGAACTGTTACAAGAGTACGAAGCGGAGCTCGGCGTCACAATGGTGCCGTTCAAGCTGATGGTCTACCTGCAGGACACAGATGAATACGCGCCGATCAACGAGGTCCCAGAAGGCACACGGACGCTGAACATCTCCGGGACCGATCTCCGAGACCGTCTGGCACACGGCAAGGACATACCTGAGTGGTTCACCTTCCCCGACGTGGCAGAAGAGCTTTGCCGCAGTCATCCACCGCGTCACCGCCAGGGTTTAACGGTCTTTTTTACTGGTCTTTCGGGCTCAGGAAAATCGACCATTGCAAACGTCCTGATGGTGAAGTATCTCGAAATGGGCGGTCGCCCCGTGACGTTGCTCGACGGAGACCTCGTTCGGAGAAATCTATCATCTGAGCTCGGGTTCTCTAAGGAGCACCGCGACCTCAACATCAGACGAATCGGCTATGTTGCGTCTGAGATCACGAAGAACGGCGGGATCGCGATCTGCGCTCCGATCGCGCCGTACGACAACGTGCGGAAGGCGGTACGTTCGTCGATTGAACTCCTGGGCGGATTCATCCTCGTGCACGTATCCACTTCCGTGGAGGTGTGCGAGCAACGCGATCGCAAGGGTCTCTATGCGAAGGCCCGCGCTGGCATTATCAAGGAGTTTACGGGAATCTCGGATCCCTATGAGGAGCCCGACGACGCGCACCTCGTGATCAACACGGCGGACTTGACTGCCGAAGAGGCGGCGCAGCAGATCGTCCTGTTCTGCGAGCGGGAGGGCTATGTCGCGGGGGACATCTGATCGAGGAGCTCACGTCGGAGACAGGAGGCTAGGCGCCGCTTTCTTCCGTCGCCTGTTCTACGAGGGCCCGTAGCTGAGGGGCGAGTTCGATTCCCGCGGCCGCCGCATGGCCCCGGCCGGACATTTTTCGCCATGTCTTCCGGAGAATGTCGACGACCTTTTTTCCCTCGTGCTCGGACGCGAATCCTGCCAAGTAGTGTTGCAAGAAGACGAGACAGACGACATCCTCAAGCGTCTGAACATCGTGGTCGGACTTGAGGTTCTTCTTTCGTAGGAGTGTCTCGACCCTATCGATGGTCGCGTCGTCATATCCCACATCTCGAAGGATGGTGGCTGCGGTTTGCGCATGGTGGCCGGCGAGGGTAGTCCGCCACCGCCGATAGCCGGTTCGACCAACCGGGAAATCGGACCTGGGAATCGTCCACCGGCGAATGTGCTGGCAGCGCGCGGCCAAACGAAGCGGTTCGGGTGCGTCCGGAGCGAAGCGGTCGAGCTGATCGATCATCCGCCGAGCGTAGACCAGCTCCTTCGGTCGGGCGACCCCATCCACTAGATCGGTACGTGGATCGTCCGCGTTAGCGCGATCGAACCGGTCAAACGCCTGCTGCAGACGCAGCGTCATGGTCTTCCTGTTCTATCGTCTTCATCCTCCACAGCGCTGCCATGGCACTTCCGACCAGCGAATGTAAGACCGCAGAAATCGCACATGGCAGCGCCACCAAAGGATTGGCAAAGTTCTGCTGGGCGAGGACGACGCCCAGCCCGGAGTTCTGCATCCCGACTTCGATCGATACTGTCCGTGCGGCGAGTTCCTGTCTCAGGACCAGCCGTCCCAATACATAACCGAAGATGAAGCCCCCGAGGTGCAGGGCTAGGACGGCAGCCACGAGCCGTGGCCCCGCCTCGAGTACTTGCTGTTGTCCCGACCCGATGATCGATCCCACGATCAGCGTAATGGCAATGACCGCCGCCAACGGAGCTACCGGCACTAGACGGTGGCTCGCCGCGGGAAACTGCCACCGGATGAATACGCCGCCGCCGACCGGCAGCAAGACGACCTGAACTGTGTTGATGAGCAGACCGGTGGCCGGGACGTCGACTCGGCTTCCGGCCAAGACCTCTGTGAGCGCCGGTGTCATCACCACCGCCAGCAGTGTCGAGACCGCCGTCATCGCGACCGACAGCGCAACATCGGCCCGTGCGAGAAAGGAGATTACGTTGGACGCGGTACCACCAGGGCAGCACGAAACAAGGATAAGGCCGATCGCGAATGGCGTTGGCAGACTGAAAATCCACGCGAGACTCCACCCCAGCGCGGGCATCAACGTGTATTGGAGTGCGACACCCGGTAGAATGCGACGGCGTTCATATCCAATCCGACGAAAGTCGTCGAATCCAATCGTCATTCCCATGCTCAGCATGATGACGCCGAGCCCTATTGGAATGAGCGGACCGCTGAACCAGGTGAAGACAGTGGGCTCGACGAGGGCGATGACGCTCCCAAGGACGACCCACAGCGGGAACGCGTTGGTGAGGGCAGTGAGCAACTGCAACGTACGGAGATTGTATACGGAGGCTCTTAATGGTCTTTCAGTCGGATCTACTAGAGGGCAAGTGTGCTCTCATCACGGGTGGTGGCACTGGAATCTGTCGGGGTATCGCGCTGGCGCTCGCGTCACACGGTTGCGATGTCGCCATTACGAGCCGCAAGCGTGAGCATCTTGAGCCGACCGCGGCGGAGATCGAGCAGCGCGGTCGACGGTCACTAGCCGTGGTGGCGGACGTCCGGGACCCGGACGCGGTTGATACCGCCGTTACCCAGACCGTCGATCAACTAGGACGCCTCGACATTCTCGTGAACGGTGCCGCCGGAAACTTCCTGTGTCTGGCCGAAGATCTCTCGCCGAATGGTTTCGGATCGGTTGTCGACATCGATCTTAAAGGGACATTTCATGTGTCGAAGGCCGCGCTCCCACACCTGAAGGCAAGCCGCGGTGTCGTGTTGAATATTAGCGCCACACTCCACTATGTCGGAACCGTGGCGCAGCTTCATGTCTCGGCGGCGAAAGCTGGCATCGACGCTTTGACGCGAGCGCTTGCCGTCGAGTGGGGTGGATACGGCATCCGGGTGAACGGTATTGCGCCCGGTCCGATCGCAGACACCGAGGGTGTCCGGCGCCTGCTCGTGGGAGCCTCGAAGAACCGTACGATTGTGGCGACGCCATTGGGTCGTCTTGGCGCGATTCAGGATGTGTGTGACACGTCGTTGTTCCTGTGCTCCGAGGCCGCGTCGTTCGTGACGGGCGTGACGCTCGTCGTGGATGGTGGGCTGTGGCTCGCGTCCAGCCGGATGGCCGAAGCATGGCGAGAGGGAGTGGAGGATCTGCGGAGGTAGGCAGGACTTTCGGCGCACGCTTGTCTCCTATCTCTTGAATTACACACTCTGATAATCAGGCGCGCCACGCGCGGATCATTTGCTTGATGGCTTTTCGGTCGTCGGTGCCATCGTTGAGGACCTTCCTGGCGAGATCGGAGAACTCGTCATCCGCCGCAAACCGAAGCGCGCAGATCTGGTCGATCGTAAATTCGTTAATTCGGGGCTTCAGGTCATCCGCAAGCACACACGCTGCATTCGCAACCGCTCTTCGAGGCGGATGACCAGGTCCTGGGCACCGAGCGCAAACACCCGAGCAAAAAAGAAGAGGAACACGAGCGCGCGGGCGACGGTCTTGCCGATGACGGACTCGAGTGAGAATGCGGTGATGAGGCGATACACGGTCTACAGCAGGGGGTTGATGAGGAAGATCGGTCCTGCCAAAGTGATACAAAGGAACGAACCTCACGTGGTTCTCAAACGTTTACGGCATCTTTTCCGCCATGGGAGCCTCCTTGAATAATGGTGTCCAACTCTGCGACTATACGCCAACGGATGGGAGTAGATCGATGAGCGAGTTGGCAAACCGTGAGTGCATACCATGCCGGGGCGGCGTACCACCGTTGGCTGGGCACGAGCTGCAGGCGATGAATGCAAAGCTTGACCCTGGCTGGAGAGTCGTCGACGAGCATCATCTGGAAAAGGAGTACTTGTTCGATGACTTTCGCGGGGCGTTAGATTTCACGGTGAAGGTCGGCGAGCTTGCGGAGCAGCAAGACCATCACCCCGACATTTTTCTCGCGTGGGGCCGTGTCAAGGTAACGATCTGGACGCACAAGATCGACGGGCTTACCGAAAGCGACTTCGTGTTTGCAGCAAAGACCGACGCGTTGGGGTAACAGGCCGTTCCCACTCGACCACATCTCCGACCGAGATCTCGCCGGCGTCGAGCACTGATGCGTAAACGCCGCCGCCTCATCGTGGACGCATGGCGGCCCGCCGCCCGGGTAGCTGCTCGTCCATCCGCTCGAACGGATGGGTCTCGTCGTTGATGCGTAAGCGACACTGCCCGACCCGGAGCACTCTGCCCAGGCTGTTCTCGAGGTCAACTCCTGAGACAAGGAGATTCGCCCGTCGAAGAACCGGGTCGGCGAACTCGCCGATTGTCTCGGCGATGGCCTCCCACCTCTCGTGCGACACCACCTTTATGACGGGTCGTCCGGCTGCGATTGTGGCATCGTAGACCACGGCGAGGTCCGTACGGAGCGTGACGCGTGCCAGTGCATCCATCGGCCCGCGGCGAAAGCGCTTACGGCAGATTCTCCCGAGCGTTCCAGTCATCTATGTAGCGGGGACAGTGTAATATTTGGGGCTGATGACGATACAGTCGGCCGTACAATCGACTGAGATTAGAGCGGCGCGAGAACGGCTCGACAGTTGGGTCCGCGAGGTGATCGCATGGCATTTCGACCCCGACGTCGGGTGTTCGTTTTGGTTGGACTGGGCGGAAAAGGCTGACTGGGATCCGCGCGAAGTGGTTCGCGGCTTCGACGACTTGGCAAGGTTTGGACATTTTAAGGATGAGTGTCTCCGCGGAGGCCCCGTTCGTCGCTGGGTGCCAAAAGCCTACGCGGAAAAACCGATCTACGTTTTCGAGAGCGGTGGAACCACGGGTGTTCCAAAGAGTCGCGTCGCCATCGATGATTTTCGTATCGACTACGAGCTCTTTTCCGAAACGCTTCCAGACAGTCATTTTCCTCGCGCTTCCAACTGGCTGATGTTGGGCCCCAGCGGACCACGGAGGCTTCGATTGGCCGTGGAGCACCTCGCTCAGCATCGCGGTGGTATCTGCTTCTTGGTCGACCTCGATCCCCGCTGGGTCATCAAGCTGGTCAAGAAAGGCTGGATGGATCACTTGAAGGCCTATCAAGCGCATGTCATTGACCAGGCGGTGACAGTGCTCTCCTCGGGCCACGACATCAAGTGTCTGTTTTCGACGCCCAAGTTGATCGAAGCCCTCGCCAACCGACTGGAAGCCGACGGATCGAGTATCGCTGAGGCGGGCATTACCGGAATCTTCGCGGGCGGAACGGAGTTCACACCGCAGTGGAACCGGTTCGCCCAGGAGGAATTACTGGATGGCGTGTTTATGACGCCAACGTACGGTAACACGCTGATGGGGTTGGCGGGGAGCCCCCCAACCAGCGCCGCTGAGGGGTATAAGATCACGTATTATGCGCCTCAGCCTCGCGCTGTGCTTCAGGTCGTGGACCCTGACGATCCGGATCAGCTGAGGGACTACGGGAAAACGGGGCGCGTGATGCTGACGACGCTCACGAAGGAGTTCTTCGTGCCTCGGTTTCTTGAGCGGGACGAGGGAGAGTGCGAGCCGCCTTGCGTTCAGTACCCCTGGGACGGTGTCAGTGGGGTGCGACCGTTTAGCCGACTGGCCAGTGGGACGACCGTTGGCGTGTACTAGACAGGACACGAACAGCTTAAAAGGAGAGATAGTGCAATGAGAGACCTTAAGACCTTCATGTTAATGATCATCGCGGTGTTTGCCGTGACCTGCGGTGGCGGCGAGGCGCCGGCTCCAGAAAGTAGCGAGATGGAAATGGCTGAAGAGCCGACTGAGGTACCATCCGGCGAGCCACGGGTGTTCTTTGTTGCCCCCGCCGACGGCGCTGAAATCTCTGTTGACATCGGGGTCAACTTTGAGTTCGGTGTTGAGAACTTCGAGATTTCGCCCGTGCCCGATGAGGTCGAGCAAGCCCGAGAGGGGATGGGACATTATCACCTTGGCGTGGACACCGAGTGCCTCCCTATTGCGGAGATCGTCCCGCAGGCCGACCCGTGGATCCATTTTGGCGACGGCTCGAACACGATCGAAATGCAACTAGAACCCGGTCGTTACACGTTTGCCGTGCAGATGGGGGACGACGAGCATCGGACCATTGAAGGTCTGTGCGACACGATCGAGGTCGAGGTCGCAGACGGCATCTAGTGATCCATTTTCCGATTTTGCGGTGGGGTAGTCCTTACCAGAGCCGCGATGTTGAGCAGGTGGTCCACTTCGATACGGGTGAGACCATCGCCGAGGTGAGCCAGGCCAACGCAGGGTTGGTCACCCGGGACATGCGCAAGGCGACTCGCGCCCGCGAAGTGCTCCGGGAGATACCGACCCGAGACCTGCTCGCCATGGTCAAGAAGGGCGCCGATCTCTTTACCTCAGCGGAGCTTCCGCTTGGTGATGGGTCGCAGACGCCCGAACAGTTCGTCCGTCAGCAGTCGGCTACGACGGGGCTGCCGGAGCACATGTGCCGGATGAATATGGAGAAGCTCCGGCACGTGCTCGACCATCTGGACGACATCCTGGCCTCGTTGACGCGACGGCTCGACCCGGAGATCCTCTCGCGCGGCTACGGCCAAGAGGATGGTGTCATGCGCAGCTACCAGGCGACGACGCCGGTGCTTGGGCTAGTGTTACCTTCCAACTCGCCAGGGGTGCACAGCCTTTGGCTGCCGATCATTCCACTGCAGATCGGACTGGTCCTCAAACCGGGACCGCAGGAACCGTGGACACCCTGGCGCATGGTTCAGGCGTTCTTCGAAGTGGGTGTTCCTCGAGAGGCTATTTCGCTCTATCCGGGCCTCGGCGAGGTTGGCGCCGCGGTCGTGCGGGAGTGTTCTCGCAGCCTCATTTTCGGGGGCACCGCCACCATCGAGCAATATGCCGGAGATCTGCGCGTGCAGGTCCACGGGCCGGGCTTGAGCAAGATTCTGCTTGGCGACGACGAAGCCGACAACTGGGAGCAGTATCTAGACCTCATGGTCGACAGCATCTTGATCAATAGCGGTCGGAGCTGCATTAACTGCTCGGGTATCTGGGCACCGCGGCACACGAAGGCAATCGCCCAAGCGCTGGCGGAGCGCCTCGGCCCGATTGAACCGTTGCCGCCACAGGATCCCGAGGCAGCCCTTGCCGCCTTCACGGTACCCGGCCAGGCGAAAGCGATTTCCAGGGATATCGACGACCTCGCTGGCGAGTCGGGCGTAGAGGATGTCACCGCGGCGTTTCACGACAACGGTCGGTTGGTGGAGCGGGAGCGTTGCGACTACCTCCGCCCGACGGTTCTCCATTGTGCATCGCCTGATGTCGCCGCGGCCAACAAGGAGTACATGTTTCCGTTCGTGACGGTTGTGGAGTGTTCGCAAGATAAGATGCTGGCGGCGATCGGGTCGACGCTCGTGGCCACCGCGATCACGAAGGATCCGGTGTTTCAGCAGGCCTTGCTCGATGCGCGGAACATCGATCGTTTGAACGTGGGTCCCATCCCGACGTTTAAGCTCAACTGGCTCCAGCCACACGAAGGCAACATCGTCGACTTCCTGTTCCGACCGCGTGCGTATCAGATGGCATCGTAGGGCCACGAGGCCGCGCCGACGTGTGAGCTGGGCATTCTCCGCGCGCGCTGGTGGCCACTTGTCGGGGGTGTTTCCGTGCTTGTAGTCGAGAACCTCACCAAGGAGTACCCCACTCCT
This sequence comes from Vicinamibacterales bacterium, assembly GCA_965237405.1. Taxonomy (GTDB): domain Bacteria; phylum Acidobacteriota; class Vicinamibacteria; order Vicinamibacterales; family UBA8438; genus CAUZIB01. Next base: position 55,118 of record OZ250139.1, read on the forward strand.
CGGGGGAACCTGCGGATTCTTTCCGACGTGAGCCTTACACTTGAACGTGGTGACTCCGCGTCGATCGTCGGTCCGTCTGGATGTGGGAAGAGCACGCTGCTCTATGTGGTTGGCGCGCTGGAGCCTCCGACGTCCGGCACGGTAACCCTCGACGGCGAAAACCCGTTCACGCTGGCCGATCGAGAGGTCGCGGCCTTCCGCAATACCAGCGTTGGCTTCGTGTTTCAGGACCACCTGCTTCTTCCTCAGTGCACCGTGCTCGAAAACGTTCTGGTGCCGACCCTCGTGACCGATCCCGACCACGCCGTCGTGGACCGAGCCGTCTGGCTCTTGGAACAGGTCGGCTTGGAAGATCGTAAGGAACACCGTCCGGCCGAGCTATCGGGCGGCGAGCGACAGCGCGTCGCACTGGCCCGCGCGCTGATCCGTCAGCCGCTCCTGGTGTTGTGCGACGAGCCGACAGGTAATCTCGACCACGATTCGGCGGAGGTTGTCTCGTCGCTGTTGCTCGAGCTGCACCGAGCACAGAACACGATTCTCGTGGTCGTCACTCACAACACCGAGCTTGCCGAGCGTTGCGGGATTCGTTACCGGCTGAATGCGCAGCGCCTCAAGCCCCTGCCTATCTGAGTCATGAGCCTGTTGTCGTTGGTTCGGCGAAGCATCCTGCACTACTGGCAGACCAACCTCGCGGTTGTCGCTGGCATCGCCATCGCCGTCGCGGTCTTGGCTGGCGCCATGCTCGTCGGCGTTTCCGTTCAGGCCAGCTTGCGGGCGCTCGCGCTCGAGCGCCTGGGTGCTGTCGATGTTGTAGTGACGAGCGCTAGGTTCGTAGACGAGTCTTTTGCTGACAGGGTGTTGGCGACCGAGCAAGCGACCACATGGTTCGGCGGCGTCGTGCCGATCATCGCGGTCGAAGGGTTTGTGACTCATCAACAAAGCGGTCGGCGCGCGTCGGCCATCCAGGTCTACGGTGTCGACGACCGTTTCTGGAGGTTCCACGGCGCCGATCCCGATGAGTTCACGCTCAACCAAGACCGGGTGCTCGTGAGTGAAGGGCTTGCTCGAGAGCTCGACGTCGGTGTTGACGACACGCTATTGGTGAGGGTCGAGAAACCATCCGCGGTGCCTATTAGCTCGTTGCACGGCCGTCGAGACGATGTTGGGCGGACACTCAGACTTGGCATCCGCCGCGTACTGGCCACGGCCGAACATGGGGAGTTCTCGTTTCGTCCCCAGCAAGGCTTTGCGCGGTCGGTCTTCGTCTCGCTGACCCGGCTTCAGCAGGAGATCTCACAGGACGGGAAGGTCAACACGGTTTTGCTGGCCGTGTCCAACACGCAGCGTCTTGGGGACTCGGCCGCGCGGCTCGGTGCGGCCGAAGTTGCCGTCCGGGAGGTCGCATCACTTGAGGATCTCGGGCTTCGCATCCGCCTGATTCCGAGCCAGGGGGCGTTCTCGGTGGAGGCGGCGGCCGGCTTAATTGGCAACGGGACTGCCGACGCGGTCGAACGAACAGCGGAGGTTGTCGGCCTGGAGACCCAGCCGGTGATGACCTATCTTGCGAATGAGATCCGTCACGGGACGCGCGTGACACCGTATTCGCTGGTCACCGCTCTCGATCTTTCTACGCTTAGCGAGCGCGTCGCTGGTTCTCGGAGTTCGACGTCCGGTGCGATACCCGTCGTATTGAACGACTGGACCGCCGACGACCTGCAGGCCGAGGTTGGCGACAGGTTGGTACTCGTCTACTACGTCTGGGAGGAGGAGGGGCAACTGACGACCCATGAGGCCGAGCTCGAGGTCGCCGACGTCGTGCCGATCGCGGGGGTTGCAGGCGATCCGACGCTTGCCCCTGACTATCCGGGCATTACGGAGGCGACTGATGTGGGGGCGTGGGATCCGCCGTTCGAGATTGACCTCGGCCTTATTCGACCTCTGGATGAAGACTACTGGGACGAGCACCGGACGACCCCAAAGGCCTTTATCTCGCTTGCCGAAGGCCAGCAACTGTGGGACTCCCGGTGGGGCAGCTTGACGTCGATCCGAATGTACCCGGAGTCTGACCTGAACGTGACGGCTGAGGCGTTCAGCGGCGCCTTCCGGTCCGACCTCGATCCGCTCGAGGTCGGGTTCGTTGCGTATCCGGCACGGGACCTGGCGCTCGAGGCATCGTCCGGAGCGACCGATTTTGGTCTCTACTTCTTCTACTTCAGTTTCTTCCTTGTGCTATCGGCGTTGCTGCTCGCGAGCCTCTTCTTTCGTTTGGGCGTTGAGCAGCGCTTGTCCGAGATCGGCGTCCTGCGTGCGGTTGGTTTTTCGCCACGCGCGATTTGGCAAGTCTTCACCGCCGAGGCCGCGGTGGTGTCGGTCGTCGGGAGCGCCGTCGGTGTGCTTGCGGCCGTTGCCTACGCCGAGCTGATCATGTGGGGGCTTAGTACCTGGTGGGTTGACGCCGTAGGGACGACGCGATTGAGCCTTGCGGTCTCGCCGCTCGCTTTGGCGATCGGCGCCGGCGGAGGCGTTCTGTCTGCTCTCGGGTCGATCACCGTGACGCTGCGATCGTTGGCTCAGGCGTCGCCGCGCCGGCTTCTCACCGGCGTTCTCGCGGTTGATACCGAATGGAGCGAGACCCAGCGACGATCGAAGGCCACGCCGGTTGCGGTGCTCTGCTTTGTGTTCGGTCTCGGTCTGGTTGCTGCCGCGTGGATCGGGTTTCTGGGAATGACGGTGGGGTTCTTTGGTGGCGGTTTGCTCCTGCTAAGCGCCATGCTTGCTGCGGCTTGGGCATGGCTTCACGGAAGACCGCGCCGACACACGAGTGGACCATGGTCGATCTCCCGGGTCGGGTTTCGCAACGCGACTGCCCGGCCTGGGCGGAGCGTCCTCTGCATCGCGCTGATCGCTTCGGCGGTATTTATCATCGTCGCGATCGATACTTTTCGTCGGGAGGGTGGTAACAACATTGGGGATCCGCGCTCGGGCACCGGCGGATACGCGCTGCTGGCTGACACGCTGCTCCCGATTGCACACGATCTATCGACATCGGATGGACGCGCCGCCCTCATCGTAAGCGATCTGTACGAGGCCGGTGGCGCGCTCGAGGGGGTCACGCTGACTCGCTTTCGTGTGCGACCCGGTGAGGACGCAAGCTGCTTAAACCTGTACCAGGCCAAGGATCCGCGTATCCTGGCACCGACCGAAGCGTTCATTTCTGCTGGGCGCTTCTCGTTTTCGACGAGCGTAGCGGAAACCATCGAGGAGGAAGCGAACCCTTGGCGCCTGCTCAATCGCCAGTTTGACGACGGTGCGATTCCGGCGATTGCCGACGCGACATCGTTGCGCTACGTGCTGCATCTCGCGGTGGGAGACGACTTCGTGCTTAACCGAGACACCGAGCGGCCTATTCGGCTTCGGATCGTCGCGGCCCTCGCCGACAGCATCTTTCAGCGCGAGCTCATCATCGGTGAACGTCAGTTTGAGCGCGTGTTTCCGGACTACGACGGGTATCGGTTCTTCTTGGTCGACGCTGCAGCAGAGCGCACGGGCCCGGTGACCGCGGCGCTCGAAGATCGCCTTGCTGATTTCGGATTAGACGTTGTCTCCGCCGATGAGCGGCTTGCGTCGTTTCATCGTGTCGAGAACACATACTTGGCGACGTTCCAGACGCTCGGCGGCCTTGGGTTGATTCTCGGAACGCTCGGACTGGGCGCCGTGTTGCTTCGCAACGTTCTCGAGCGTCGGCGCGAGCTGGCGCTTTTGCGTGCGGTTGGCTATAACGCAGGCCACGTGTCATTGATGGTGTTGGCTGAAAATGCGTTTCTTCTATTTGCCGGGCTGTTCGCGGGGACCATGTGTTCGCTGATCGCGATCGCTCCGGCGTGGTTGGAGCGAGGAAGCGGGGTGCCAATCGTCTCTCTGGCGGGCCTGCTATTCAGCGTCGTGGCGGCTGGGCTGTCGGCGTCGCTCGCAGCGACGATTGTGGCGGTGCGGTCACCGCTGCTCCAGGCGTTGCGCACCGAGTGACCGTTTATCCGAGAGATCTGCTCCAAATGCCAGCTCCCGAAGCCCCGAAGCGCCGCCATCGTCTAGAAGCCCACAACGACGTCCGAATCGACGACTACTACTGGCTGCGTGAGCGCAACGACCCTCAGGTGCATGCATACCTCGAGGCGGAAAACAGTTACGTGGACGAAAGCTTGGGCCACACTCGTGAGCTGCAGGCAGAGCTATTCGACGAGATTAAAGGACGGATCAAGCAGACCGACGTGTCGGTGCCGTATCGCGAAGAAACATATCGGTATTACTGGCGGTACGAGGACGGCAAGGAGTATCCCGTTCACTGCCGCCAGCCGCTGAGCAGTGAGGTCGAGCAAGTTGTGCTCGATGTCAACCGCCTCGCCTTCGGACACGAGTACTGCGACGTTGGCACGTTCGTCATTAGTCCTGACGAGCACTTCGTTGCCTATGCCATCGACACGGTCGGTCGTCGCCAATACGACATTCGCTTCAGCGATTTGGCGACCGGTGAGGCGCTTCCGGACGTGATTCCAAGCGTGACCGCCAATTGCGTGTGGGCCAGTGACAGTCGCACGCTTCTGTACGCCCGGCAACACCCCACGACGTTGCGGTCCCACCAAGTGTGTCGGCACGTGCTGGGACACGATGTGTCAGCGGATCAATTGGTGTTCGAGGAGGCGGACGAGATGTTCGTGTGCGGCGTGAGAAAGAGCCGTTCCAAGCGCTACATCCTGATCGGCAGCTATCACACGCTGACAACCGAGTATCGCGTGTTGGATGCCCAACAGCCTGACGGTTGCCCATGGGTGTTCGAGAGTCGGCAGTCGGGTCACGAGTATCACATCGACCACTACCACGACCGTTTCTTCATCCGGTCGAATGCCAATGCCACGAACTTCCGTTTACTGGCTGTCGATCATTCGCCCGAAGCTGGGCCGGACGATCGCCACTTGTCGCGGGAGCGGTGGCGCGAGATCGTGGCGCATCGAGACGGCGTCTTGCTCGAAACATTCGAGTTGTTTCGTGATCACCTGGTGACACAAGAGCGAGCCGATGGTCTTGTGCAGTTACGCGTTCGTCCCTGGGGCGGTGATGCAGAGCACGCCGTCGAGTTTCCCGAACCTGTCTACGAGGCCTTCATCGATGCCCATAACAAGGAACCCGACACGAGTGTGCTCCGGTTTGGTTACAGCTCGTTGACTACCCCCGAGTCCGATTACGACTACGACATGGTCACGCGCGAGCGGACGCTGCTCAAGCGTGAGGAAGTCTTAGGCGAGTTCGATCGCGCGAATTACCGAACGGAGCGTGTGTTCGCAACCGCATCCGACGGCGTGCAGGTCCCCATCTCGCTGGTCGCGAGACGCCAAACTCCGCGTGATGGCAGCAGCCCTCTACTGCTCATTGGCTACGGGTCGTACGGAATCAGCACGAACGCCGGGTTTCGATCGCCCAGGCTGAGCCTTCTGGACCGAGGGTTTACGTTTGCGATCGCGCACGTCCGTGGCGGTCAGGAACTGGGTCGACAGTGGTACGATGACGGAAGGTTAATGAACAAGAAGAACACGTTTACCGATTTCATTGCCTGTGCCGAGCAGTTGGTGGCGGATCGCTATACGTCACCCAGTCGGCTATTTGCGATGGGTGGAAGTGCCGGCGGGCTCCTGATGGGGGCCGTCGTGAACATGCGACCGGACCTGTTTAACGGTGTTATCGCGCAGGTTCCGTTCGTCGATGTCGTGACGACCATGCTCGACGAAAGCATCCCGCTGACGACCGGAGAGTACGACGAGTGGGGCGATCCCAACGACCCGGATGCGTATCAATACATTAAGTCCTACTCGCCCTACGACAACGTCACGACGCAGACTTATCCGCATATGTTGGTCATGACCGGTCTCCACGACTCGCAGGTCCAGTACTGGGAGTCGGCGAAATGGGTTGCGAAGCTGCGGGCCCTAAGGACCGACAACCATATCCTGGTGCTGAAGACGAACATGGACGCCGGTCACGGTGGTTCTTCGGCTCGATATGAGCGATACCGGGAGACCGCACTGCAATATGCTTTTCTCATCGATCGTGCTGGCGGCATCGGGCACGGCTGATCGTGCGAGTGCTCCAAAGATTTGATCTACGATGAGGTACCGTCGCGATGATTTTCAAGTTTTGGATCGTACCGGTTGAGATCGGCGCAGTGATCATCGCCATCGCGATGACGTTATCGATGTCAGTCGTTTCAGCCGAGGATTGGCCGAATTGGCGCGGCCCGAATCGTGACGGGCGGAGCACCGAGTCGGTTCCGGTAGCGTGGGACACAGAAACCAACGTTGCCTGGAAGCTCGAGATGCCGGAGTGGAGCGGCTCCACGCCGGTGATCTGGGGTGATCGGATCTTCCTCAACGTCGCCGATGGCGAGAACCTGGAATTGTGGTGTCTCGACCGCGAGGCACGGCCCCTGTGGAAGCGGTTCCTGAGCGCGGGTAATCATCGCGAGCGCAAGCAGAACATGTCGTCGCCATCACCGGTGACCGACGGCCAACATGTTTGGGTCATGACGGGGACCGGCGTCATAAGAGCTTTTGACTTCGACGGGCAGGAGCTCTGGATGCGTAGCATCCAGGCTGACTACGGCCCGTTCGGCCTGAACTGGGGTTATGCCTCCTCACCGTTGCTCCACGATGGAGCCCTCTACGTTCAGGTGTTGCACGGCATGCGGACTGACGATCCGTCATACATACTTCGAATAGCCGCCGCTACGGGCGAGACGGTGTGGCGAGTCGAGCGGCCAACAGAGGCGATCCGCGAATCGCCCGATTCCTACACGACGCCAACGCTGGTCGAATACCAGGGAACCACCGAGGTTGTTGTGACAGGTGGTGACGCCGTGACGGGACATGACCCGCAAACGGGGCGGGAACTCTGGCGGGCAGATGGGTTGAACCCCACACGGAACACCATGTATCGACTGGTGGCGTCGCCCATCGTGACGAATGACATCATCATCGCGCCGACCCGAGTCCGTCCGCTCTTGGCCCTGCGGGCCGGCGGTCGCGGTGACGTCCTTGAGTCGCACGTCATCTGGCGCGCGGACAATGGCCCCGACGTACCGACGCCGGTCACAGACGGAACCTATCTCTACATCGTCAACGACCAAGGGATCGTGTTTGTGCACGAGGTCCAGACCGGCGAACTGGTGTATGGTCGGCAGCGTCTCCGACCTGGTACGTACAGCGCATCGCCGGTGATCGCTGACGGAAAGATCTACGTAACGAACGAGCGCGGCCTGACATCGGTTTTCAGTGCGGGCCCGGAGTTCGAGATTCTTTCTGAGAATCCGCTGAACGACTACGTCTTGAGCTCGCCGGCGATCTCCGATGGGCAGATCTTTATTCGGACGGCCCAGTATCTCTATGCGATCGGTGACCGTCGCGTCGACTGACCCTTTGACGGCACCCAGAACGTTACCGAGCCAGTTTAGTCGATGAGCCAATGAATCAATGAAGCGTTGGTTGCTGGGCGTCTCCGTCGTCGGACTGTATCTCCTCCATCAGGACACGTGGTTTTAGCTCACGGCACGCCCGCTGGTCTTTGGTTTCCTTCCGATCGGACTCTTCTATCACGTCGTCTACTCGGTGGTGGTGGCTGGACTGATGGTCGTACTTGTCCGTTATGCTTGGCCCGCCGAGCTGGAACTCAAGTCTGAACGTGACTCAGACGAGTCCAGCCGATGATTCCGGCGCTGGTTGTCTTCGCGTACCTCGGTATCGTCCTCTACATCGGGATCTTTGCGTTTCGTCGGTTCGATCAGCAGTCGGTGGAAGGGTACTTCCTGGCTGGTCGATCGCTGGGACCAGCCGTGTTCCTGCTCTCGCTGTTCGGTACCAACATGACGGCAGTTACGATCCTGGGTTCAGCGGGTCATGCGTTTTCGGACGGGATTGTGACGTTCGGCCTGATGGCGTCGTCGTCGGCGATCGTTATTCCCGTACTGCTCTTCTTCATCGGCACCCGCATGTGGGCATTGGGCAAGCGACATGGGTTTATGACTCCAGTGCAGATGTTTCGGGATCGGTGGGAGTGTGGTCACATCGGCACGTTGATCTTCGCGCTGCAGGCCGCCCTTCTGGTTCCGTACATCATTATCGCGGTGATGGGTGGAGGGACCACGTTGAACGCAGTGAGTGGCGGTGTGGTACCCGTACTGGCTTGGCGGATTGGTCGTTGCGCTGGTCGTTATGAGCTACGTGTTCTTCGGCGGCATGCGGGGGACGGCGCTCGTCAACACGTACCAAACCGTTCTCTTTTTAACGTTCGGCGCGACGGCGCTCATATTGATCAGTTCGAGCATCGGCGGCTACTCGCAGGCCATGGAGCGGCTGCTTAGCGATGAGACTACCGCGATGTTGTTCACCTGAGAGCGCATGCAGGTTTCAGACCGGTCGCGCGTTCGTGGTGCTCATTGCCGGGGTGGCGTATGTTATTGCGCTCGAGGCGCCAGCCGGCATCTTTAATCTCGCAGTGCAGTACGCCTTTTCGGGCTTCTCATCGCTGTTTCTGCTGTTGGTCGGTGCCCTGTTCTGGCGTCGAAGCACCAAATGGGATGCGCTCGCCGTCACCGTGTGGACAGCGGCAAGCATGGTGGCGGTTGCCATCTTTCAGGCGGTCGAGCCTGCGACACCGCCTGGTACCGTTCTATCGATGTGGGTCGTTGGGGGAGTCGACATTATCACTCGAAATCCCGGGGGGACGGACGTGCTCGGGTTTATGCCTGTGGTGCCAATGACGCTGATATCGGCCGCGCTCATGGTCGTCGTGTCCGCGTGCACTCCGAAGCCGAGTCGGGCTACCGTGTCACGGTACTTTGACTTCCAGGATCACATGCATCGCTGTCGGTAGGATTGAAACCGCGTTCAGCTAGTGGGGGAAATTGCTGCCTGCCGAAAGCCTGACAGCCCTGCGTATGGCACGGATCCACCGAGTTCGTGCTCGATCTGGAGCAAGCGGTTGAACTTGGCGGTCCGCTCGCCTCGACATGCCGATCCGGTCTTGATGTGTCCACACCCAGTCGCAACGGCCAAGTCGGCGATGAAGGTGTCTTCGGTTTCACCCGAGCGATGCGAGACGTAAACGCCGTAGCCGTGCGACTGCGCGAGCCGGACGCAATCGAGCGTCTCGGTCACAGTGCCGATCTGATTCAACTTGATCAGGATTGAGTTACCAACGCCACGGTCGATTGCCCGCTGCAGGATCTGGGGATTGGTGCAGAAGATATCGTCGCCGACGAGTTCAATCCGGTCGCCAAGTACGATAGTTAGCTGTTTCCACCCGTCCCAGTCGTTCTCGGCCAGAGCATCTTCGATGAGCACGATTGGGTAGCGGGTCGTCCACTCGTTCCAGAGGTCGATCATCTCAGAGGTCGTCATCGACCGCCGGTCTGACCTGGAAAACGTGTAGCCTTTATCTTGCCACATTTCACTCGTCGCCGGGTCGAGGCACAGTACGATGTCGTCGCCGGGTCGATAGCCGGCCTTCTCGATTGCTTGAAGAATGTATTCGACAGCGTCGCTGTTTTCGCCCAGATCGGGTGCGAACCCACCTTCGTCCCCGACGCCGGTCGATTTACCTTCCGCTTTGAGGATGGCCTTCAGCGCGTGAAACGTTTCGGCACCCATCCGCAGCCCATCGGCAAACGACGGCGCGTTATGCGGTGCGATTTGAAACTCTTGAAAGTCGATCGTGTTGTCGGCGTGACGCCCGCCGTTGACGATGTTGAGGCAGGGGACCGGGAGCGACGGGTCTCGACCCGTGGCAAGCCTCGCGTATAGCGGCTGGCCCATCGCAGACGCTGCGGCTCGTGCCGCCGCCATCGACACGCCTAGGATCGCGTTGGCGCCAAGACGCGCCTTATTGGGTGTGCCGTCCAGCTCGATGAGTCGCTTGTCGAGACCCCGCTGATCGGTGACGTCCACGCCAACGAGGGCATCGTTGATTTCGCCACGAATGTACGTGACCGCCTTCTTCACACCCTTGCCGCCGTAGCGGCTTGGGTCGCCGTCGCGCAGTTCGACGGCTTCGCGTTCACCGGTGGACGCACCAGATGGCACCAGCGCGGTTGCCGCGACTTCATTCTCCAGACTGACGGTGGCGGCCACTGTGGGATTACCTCGCGAGTCCAAGACCTCGAGAGCGTCGATCGAGCGAACCTTCATTTCGCAGTTGTCTCCTTTCGTCGGCCTAGGGACTGGCTTTGGTGAGCTGTTCGGGTGATTTCCCCGCGTTTGCCGCGAAGACGGCGGCAAAGCAGAGCACCCCGGCCACATCGAATACGGGTAAGGAAATACCGGCCAGAGTCGGCGTTGGTCCCGGTGCAAGCAACAGGCCTGCCGCGGCAAAAATAGCCAACCGAAGTCCCAGTCCCAACGGATTTCGCAGCTGACCGGCGATCCCGGCCGCGAAGCAGGCGACGCCAAGTATGGCGATGGCTACCGGCGTCAACATGCTCAGAGTGCTGGCCGGTTCGCCACTGGGCGTGAGCATGAGGAGTTCAGGTCGATAGACGAACATGTAGGGAAGCGTGAACCCAACCAGGGCAAACCGAAACGCGGCAAAGGCGGTGGGCATGATCGAGGTATTGGCGATCGAGGATGCCGCATACGCGGCGAGGGCCACTGGTGGAGTCACCATCGACATCATGCCGAAATAGAAGATGAACAGATGCGCTGCCAGCGGGATGACGCCGAGATTCCCGAGCACCGGTCCGATCAGCGTCGCCATTAAGAGATAGCAGACGGCCGACGGCAAGCCCATGCCGAGAATGATCGACGACACCATGATCAGTACGAGCGCGAGGAAGAGGCTCTGCTCAGCCAGCGGGATGATGGTGGCTGGCAGGCGCGTGCCGATACCCGTCAATGTGACGATACCAATGATGATGCCGACGCATGCCGAAGCCGCGACCAACGGGACGACGTTGCGCGCCGCCGCGATGAGCCCTTTGACCGTCTTTTGCATCTCTAAGCGTGTGCTTGCGTGAACGCTGCTGGTGAAAACGATGGTCGCGAGTGAAAGGGTCACAGCCCGAAAGGCCGTGTAGCCAACGACCAAGAACACAATCAAGCTGCCCAGGGCGGTGGCGAATACGATGCCCCCCCAACGGTTACTGGTTGCCGGCGCAGGCTCGGCCGCGTCGGCACTAATAGTCGGGGACGCAACCGCCATGCGCTTCGCGTGGAAGTGGACGATGAGCAGTAGCGACAGATAGTAGAGCAGCGCGGGAATGAGCGCGGCTCGTACGATCTCCAGGTACGTCACGGGTGGCTCAATGATCTCGAGCATCATGTATGCGCCGGCACCCATGACCGGGGGCATTAAGGCGCCACCCGAGCTCGCGGCTGCCTGCACACCTGCGGCCGTGACCGGCCGGAAGCCTGCACTGCGCATCATCGGAATCGTGAAGGTTCCAGTTGTGGCCGTATTGGCGACGGCGCTACCCGACAGCGAGCCCATCAGCCCGCTGCTCAGGACGGCCACCTTTGCCGGGCCGCCCTGGCTCTTCCCGAACACACGATTGGCAAAGTCCACAATGAACCGCGTTGCCCCTGTCGCCTCGAGAAATGCTCCGAAGATCACGAACAGGAAGACGTATGTGAACATCACGCTGAGCGCAATGCCGAAGATTCCCTGACTGTGGAGAAACGTCTGCGCGACGATTCGCGGCATCGAGTAGCCCCGATGTGGAAACAGCCAATCTGGAAACGATGATCCGAGCGCCGCGTAAAGTAGAAACGCGAGAGACAGCAGCGGCAGGGCCAAGCCGAGTGAGCGTCGCGCCGCCTCGATGACCACGATGAGACCGACGAGTCCTATTCCGGTATCGATGGCTGTTTCAAGACCGGCGCGGTTGCCGAGCGACCGGCCGTCAATCCACCAGGTCTGAAACAGCGGATCTGTGTGGACGACGATGTAGCCGCAGCACGCAGCAGCCGTCATCGCCAGTATAACGTCCACGACGCGAGCACTGCGATTGTCCGCAAGCTTTGGGTGGATTGGCACGTTGAGGAAGCACAGCACCAAGCCGAACAGCGCAAACACACCCAAACGACTCTGTGGGGCCAGCAGCGGGTAGTTGACCTCGACCAGTGTGAACACGCACAAGAACACCCCCACCACACTCGTGACGTGGTGACGAACATCCGACGTCCGCGATAGCCCTATGGCCAGATCTCGCTTTCTTGGTAGAAGCGAATCGCGCCAGGGTGAAACTCGGTTCCGCTGTCACTGACGACGTTGGTGGGATTGATCGCGCGACCAGCGGCGTGCTTCTCGACCACTTGGTTGCGGTTGTCGTAAATCAGCTTCGTCACGGCGTAGACGAGTTCGTCGGAGGCGTCGGCAGATGTGATGAGATGCATGGATCCGACGTTGAGTCCTTCGAACGGTGCGGTCTGGTTCCGGTACGTTTCGGCGGGTATGGTCGCGGGACGGAAGAACAGGTACTGGTCGGCCAGACTCTGTTTCTCGTCTTCCCCGAATGGGATCAGTGCGATGTCCATCGATGCGGCTGCCTGCGTGATCGACGCCGTCGGCACAGCGCCACCAAGGAATGCGGCGTCGGCTGATCCGTCGGTCAACATATCGACGGCCGCCTGCTGCGACGCGTTCAAAGGTGTGAAGTCATCGTAGCTAATACCGTGGGCGTGAAGGAGTGGACTGACGAAGTACTCGAATCCGGCGCCGGCTGGACCGACTGTGACGCGCCTTCCGCTGAGGTCGGAGAGACGTTCAATCCCGGAGTCGGCCCGGGTGACGAACATTGCGACGTTGGGAGCCAGCGTCATCACGGTGCGCAGGGAATAAGCCTGGTTCCATCCTTCCGTGCCGCGGATGGCAAAGTAGGTGATTGCCGCGTTAGACAGCGCGAAGTCAAGTTCACCCGACGCCAGCCTTCGGATATTTTCCTGCGACCCACTCGTCGCTTCCGCGGTGACGCTAAACTCCCGGTCAGCGCCGGCGTTGTTCAGCACCTCGGCCAGCGCGCTGCCTACGACAAAGAAGGCCCCACCGGGGGGTGCGGTCCCAATGCTCAGAAAGACCCGAGAGGGACCTTCGCCGCCGCAGGTGACGAGCAGGCTCACGATGATGGCGGCTAGCGAATAGCCTAGAGTGCGATGCACACGGCCTCCATGAGTTCCGTTGAGTGGTCGGCGTGACCGGCAGCTATGGTACTACGGGCGGAGTCAGGGCTGGTTACTGTGGCTCGTTTCCACAATGAAACGTCTCGACTTCATCTCGAAACGAGGGAGCGTTCCAGGCGCGACCGCGGCCACCGGTACCGTCAGGCCTAGTCCCTCCCGTAGTTGGGCACCAACCAGCTCGACGACTCTCTCGCGGTTGGACGCCGGATTGATTTCGATGTCCAGCGTGATGGTGCCGAGTGCTCCAGTTGACCCTATGGTGGCGCGATACTCGATCACCTCCCGGACGGCGCGGACTACGGCCTCTACGGCGCCTGGGTACACGTTCACCCCACGGATACAGATCATGTCGTCAACGCGGGAGAGGATGCCGCCACGGAGTCGTGCCATCGAGCGTCCACACGCGCACGTTTCGCTCTCCCGGCGAACCAGGTCACCGGTGCGATATCGAATAACGGGACTAGCGGTGCGACCGAGCGTGGTGACTACGAGTTCACCTAGTTGACCGTCGGTAACTGATCTTTCGGTGGCTGAGTCAATTACCTCGCACAGGAACTCCCGCTCGTTGAGGTGGACATATCCTGGGTTTTCCCAGCACTCGAAGCTGATCGGACCGACCTCGGTGAGACCGTGATGATCGATGACGCGGGCTCCCCAGCCTTCCTCGATTTGTTGACGGGTTACAGGGATGCTCCCGCCCGGTTCTCCGGCCACAATGAGTACCCGAACGGCGCTGCCGGCTAACGGTCGGTCGTCTCCAGTAGCCATCTCTCGTGCCACCTCAAGTAGGCGCAACGCGTACGTGGGCGTGCAGCAGACGACGGTCGGGCGGAGGGCATTGATCAGCGTAAGCCTGGTCCGGCTGTCCATTCCGCCAGCCGGCACGCAGTGCGCACCCAGCTGGGTTCCCGCTTCGAACGCCGTCCAGAAGCCGAGAAACGGTCCGAACGAGAACGGAAAGAAGATCCGGTCGGATCCGTCTACGCGGGCTCCCCGGTAGACCGCCTTCCAGCATTCGAGCATCCATTGCCAATTCTTGTTCGTGTCGAGCCAACGCAGCGGCCGGCCCGTCGTCGACGAAGTCTGGTGGTATCGCGTGTAGCGTTCCACCGGCTCGGTCAACGCCGTGCCCCACGGTGGTGTGGCATCTTGGTCGGCGACCAACTGAGCCTTGGTCGTGAATGGTAGCCGATGGAGATCGGCCGGAAACTTCAGGTCAGCGAGCGTCACCCCAGCATCGACATACTTGCGCGCATAGAAACGGTTCCGGCCGTCGATGGCACGGAGTAGCTCGGCCAGACGCCGCATTTGATCTGATCTGATCGCCTCGCGCGGCGCGCACTCGGCTGCTGGTGGCGCGACAGATCCGATGGAGCGACTCATGTGGCGGAACGCGGGTTGTCCGCGGCAACTTCGAAACGCTTGGCGATGGTCGTTGGGATCTCGATTGCCTCCATCGGCCGTCCCGGGAGCTTGCGCACGCAGGCCATTGTCAGGCTTCCCGTCGCGATGTTCGTACCATCGCGCGTGACCAACGCCCCGTAGCGGATCGTTTTGGCCGTGATTTCAGCAATCATGAGCCGCACCTCGAACACGTCCTCGAACTTTAACGGGCGGTGGAAATTGAATGACGCGGAGACTCGCGGAAATCCGATCTCCGATGCCGGCGACGCAATGCTCAGACCGGCTTCACGCCACAGTGCGTGCTCGGCCTCTTCCATGTAGCGGTAGAACCAGCTGAAGTGAACGATGCCCGCACTATCGGTCTCGTAGAATTGGACCCGGCGCGTCAGTCGGTACTCGCTGAGCACAGTCCTTATTGTGCCGTACATCAAGGCCATTAATCCGAGCGGTCAGACGGTCATCCGGGCGGAGGTCGCGGTTCGGACCGAGAATTCATCCAGGGCATCGAAGAGCGGCTGCAGATCGGCGAAGACGTTGCCGACCAGGGCATCGACCAGACGCGGGTGGAGATCGGGATAGGCCCTGACGAAGTCCCCGAAGTTGAACGTCTGGTTGTAGAAGACCAGCACGAGCTGGCGGAATTGATCGAGGGCCCACCGGAGATTTCGGTCATAGGTCTCAAAGGTCGCTTCGGTGACCTTGCCGTTCGCTTCGAGCCCTTGATGGATCGCATCAGCGGCCATTTCGCCACTCTTCAGCGCAAGGAAGACACCGCTCGAAAACACCGGGTCTAGGAAGGAGAATGCGTCGCCTACCAGGCAGAAGCCGGGCCCCGACGTCTTCGTCGCGCGGTAGCTGAATTCGCCCGTGACGCGCATCGGTCCCAGGTAGGTTCCGGGTGTGATGTGGTCCTTGATCCAGCTGCATGCCTCTGCTTCACGGCAGAAGATCGCTTCCGGATCGCGCGTGTCGCGATAGAGGTAGTCTGCCTCGGCAACGAGCCCTACGCTCACGACGTCGTCCGCAAGTGGAATGTGCCAGAACCATCCCTTCTCAGGGATGTAGGCGACAGTGGTTGCGCCTTCGTCGAGACCAGAATCTCGTTTCCCTCCCTCGAAATAGGTAAAGATCGCGATCTTATTTAGGTCCGAGTCGCGCTTCTTCCATCCCAGCTTGGACGACAGCAGGGCGTCTCGGCCTGTCGCATCGATGACCGCACGCGCGCGAAACGTCTGGCGTGTTCCGTCCTGGTCTTCGGCCTGGGCACCGACGACCCGACCATCTTCCGTTACGACATCGCGCACTGTCAGACCGTGCCGAACCTCGACGCCGTGGCGGCGTGCGTTATCGAGCATCATCCGATCGAAGTCACTCCGCCTGACCTGCCAGGTTGTTGCGCATTCGTGCTCGATGGTTTGGAAGAAGTAGAAGGGCTCGGATACTTTGCCGTTCGTCGACACAAACTGAACGGAGCGCTTCTGTGGGCACGCTACCTGGTCGAACCACTCGAGCACGCCAAGTCGTTTGAAGGTAAACCAGGTATACGGCACCAGCGACTCGCCGATGTGATACCGTGGAAATTCGTCGCGTTCCACCAGCAGCACCCGCCGTCCGTGTTGCGCCAACACCGTTGCCGCCGTTGCGCCGGCCGGCCCCCCACCAATGACCAGTCCGTCGAAGTGCTCATTCATCGCTATCTTGACACCAACGGCAACACCTCGACGATATCACCGATCTTCGAGCCGTTACGGATGATCTCGGTGCGTCGTCCGTAGAGCACATGCGGTTCGCGCATCCAGAAGACTCCCATCATTTCCGAGTTGGGGTTGATGGCCAGAAACGCGACGGCTCGGCTCTGATACTCAAATCTTGCGTTCCGAAGGAGGCGTCCCAGCGGAATCGTGTTCTTGAGAATCTGGCCGCGCACCCGTAGTGTGAACGCGTCGAGTCGCATCCGGATGGCACCCATCTCGACGGGATGTCCAGAATACTCTTGAGTGAGCAGCACGCGCCGAAAATACGACCCTCCACGCATGAAGGTAGAGAGTGGCCGGAGGGTCACGCGTCCGCCGAAATGGCGCTCTAGCGTCACGGTCATGTCGGCTTCGTGCACTAATAGCGACTGGTAGGGCGCCGGAATCCGGTCGGGTGACACCACCTTCACCTTGGGCATTTCGATGCCCGATCGTTCATACACGACGTCCAGCGGATAGAAGAGGCCTTGATTGCGGGTCTGTCGGGTTTTGGCCATTCGACCGCGCTACGTGTAGCGGATGTTGATGTGCTTCTCTAGGAAGAAGCGGGGTAGCAGGCTATCGATCCGAAGCAGCCCATCTCGGGTTAGTTCGATCACGTCGTCGTCGCTGCTGCTGCAGTAGCCTTCAGCGCGCAGGCCAGATAGTGCGTCGCTGAACCGAGACCTGATATCGACCCCATACTTGTGCTGAAAGTAGGATGGCTGGATACGGCCGAGTTTTAGTTGTAGCACGAACTCCCGGATCAGTCGCTCTTGATCGGTCGGTCGATATGCCCGGTGAAGAGGTATGCGGCCTGCCCCGATCGCCGCCGTGTACGGACCCCACGAATCCAGGTTCTGCATGTGGACACCGTTCACGTGCCCGAAGGACGCGACACCGAGGCCGACTAGGTCGGCCCCTTGCCATAGCCGATCACGATAGACGAAGGTCGTGCGCGACGAATCCTTGACCGCCGTGTAGGCGCTTCCCACGGTGTAGCCAGCCTGCTCGAGCGTTGTGAACGCCTCAGCGACCCATCGTCGTTTCGTTGCCCAGGTTCCCACCGATTGCTCGAAACGTCCCCCGCTCTTCAGCATGTCGTCACTGATCGTCGTGTTGAAGGGCAGTTCCATCTGGTAGATGGTGATGCTGTCGGGCTCGAGGTCCAGAGCCGTCTGGACGCACGCGCGCCAGTTGGCATCGGTTTCGCCCAACATGCCGGCGATCAAATCGATGTTGATTTGGGGGAACTCAATCGATCGGGCGTAGTTATAGGCCCGAAAGATCTCGGCCGACCGATGGGCGCGGCCGTTGAGCTCGAGCACGGTGTCATCGAAGTTCTCGACCCCGAGGCTCAGCCGGGTGACACCGAGGCCACGGATCGCCGCGAGCTTCGGTTCCGTGAGCGTGCCGGGTTCGCATTCGAACGTCACCTCCTCGGCGGTCGACCAGGGTGTTACGCTGGTCAGTCGGGTGACGAGGCCTTCCAGCTGTCGCACCGAGAGGAACGATGGTGTGCCGCCGCCGAAATAGATAAAGTCGAGCGGTCGGTCGCTGATGCTGGGTTGCGCCGAGTACAGTTCCCATTCCCGCCCCAGCACATCCACATACGTTTGAACCTCGCTTGCATTCTTGTCCGTGTACACTCGGAAGTAGCAGAAATGACAGCGTTTCCGGCAGAACGGGATGTGCAGATACAGTCCCAGTGGCGTATCTGGATCGGCCTGTCTTGCGGCCAAGGCCGGGAGCGCGTCAGTCCCCACATGGTCGGTCGTCCAAACCGAGAAGGGCGGATAGTTCGCGACGAAGTAACTGCCGACATCGGTCTCCTCAACGGCCACCGACGAGTTCGGATCGCGCACGGGATCAACTATACACGGCCCGATGGCGAAGACGACGGGGCTGTGAGGTGCTCAGTGTGGCTGGATCTTCACGACGGTTCGACCGCGGGCCCTTCCCTTTAACAAAGAATCGAATGTCGCGTCGAGATCTTCCAAGGCTATCTCCCGGGTGATACGTGGCGAGTGCAGAGGCTTTATATCGGTCGCGAGACGCTCCCAGACGCGGCGACGCTCGTCCATCGGACACATCGCCGAGTCGACGCCCAGTAGCTTGACCCCGCGCAGGATGAACGGCATGACGGTTGTGTTGAGCTCAACGCCGGCCGTGAGGCCAGAGCTCGCGATCACCCCGCGCGACTTCATCGTGCGTGTGAGCCACGCGAGAACATTACCCCCAACAGGATCAACGGCGCCTGCCCATGTTTCCTTCTCTAGTGGGCGGACGCCCATGTCGAGTGTGTGGCGCGAGAGCACGGACGAAGCGCCGAGTGAGCGCAGGTAATCGTGTTCCTCGTCCTTGCCGGTCACGGCTGTCACGTCGTACCCTCGCGCAGCGAGAATCGTGACCGCGATACTCCCGACGCCACCGGTGGCGCCGCTGACGACCACCGGACCGTTGTCTGGTGCCAGGCCATTGTGCTCCATGAGCAGCAGCGAAAGCGCCGCCGTAAATCCAGCCGTGCCGACCGCCATGGCATCGAACAGTGTGAGTCCGTCTGGCACGCGGACGATCCAGTCGGCCGGGACACGTACATACTCGGAGAACCCACCGTCGTTCGAGACCCCGAGGTCATATCCGGTTACCAGCACCCGATCACTCTCGCGATACCTTTTATCACTACTCGAAACCACTGTTCCTGCAACGTCGATACCGCCGATGAGTGGCGTCTGACGCAAGATCTTTCCAACGCCCGTCGCTGCGAGTGCATCTTTGTAATTGACGCTTGAATATGCGGTTGCGAGCACGACCTCTCCGGGCGTAAGTTCGTCGAGCGTGGCGTTTACCAATCGACCCGCGATCGTTCCGCCGTCATCGAAGATCCGGTATGCCCTAAATGCGTCAGCAGTCACCTCGGCTCCTCACATGATGCTAGTGTCCCGCTCACTAAATAACTAGTCATCCAGCCGGCGCTGCATTCCGCCAGGTTGTGTTCCTCATCGCCTGAATATTCCCATTTCGCTCTTCGCGCCTTACCAGTTCGGTGCAGGCACGGAACTCGGTCTCTAGCTATCTCGTGCGTGGGACACAGATAGGGCGGGATCCTGGACCGGCGTCGTGTGCTGACGGCATACGACGGGCTCAGTCGGCCGGGTCCAGGTTCGGCGGCTTCTGGGCATGAGGTACGAAGGCAATGGACTCCTCCATATCATTTTCAACCTACATCAAGCACAATCTAGATCATACATAAAAACGCTTGTATTACTGGTAGTTTTAGCTATCAGTAGTCCAGTCGCCTCCATGGGTTTCCATTGACAGCCACGTAATGTGGGGGTACGTTTGGGGGTGCAAGATGGGTTACTACCGATTATTGTGGCGCGGTACCCCATTATGTACCCCCAGATGGCACTCACTGATACCGCCGTTCGGAACGCGAAGCCCAAGGAGAAGCCGTACAAGCTCGGCGACTCCGGTGGGCTCTACGTGATTGTGCGCCCAAATGGGAGCAAGTTGTGGCGGTACAAATACCGGCTGGGTGGTAAAGCAAACTCGCGTGGCCTCGGCAGATACCCCGATGTCAGCCTCAAGGAGGCCCGGCGACGGCGCGACGAGTGCCGTCAAGACGTCGCGAATGGCGTGAACCCAAGAGGCCGGTGGAAGGCCAAACACGCGGCCTCGATGGACAACACAGCCGACACCTTCGAGACGGTCGCTCGTGAGTGGTACGAATCAAGACTTCCGAGCTGGACACCGGGCACCAGCAGCATGGCTAAGATGCGGCTGGAAACGTATGTATTCCCAAAACTCGGGGCGCGGTCGATCGCTGATGTCAGCGCGCCTGACCTCCTGGCGATGCTCAAGCCGATTAAGGAACAAGGGAAGTACGAGACCGCACATCGTGTTTTGACGGTGTGCGGTCAGGTCTTTGTTCACGCCATCGCGACGGGGCACATCACACACAACATCGCCGCGTCGGTGAGACCTGCACTGACCAAAGCCACGCCCAAGCATTTCGCTGCCGTGACCGATTCCAAGGAAATCGGAAAGCTCTTATCGATGCTTCACGCCTATGAGGGATCACCGGCGGTTATGGCCGCCCTGAAACTGGCACCTTTGGTGTTCGTCAGGCCAGGAGAATTGCGGCAAGCTCGGTGGGAAGACGTTGATCTTGATGCTGCTTCGCCACAATGGCAGTACCGCGCAACGAAAACACAAACAGATCACATCGTTCCGCTTGCTACGCAAGCCGTTGCCATCTTACGTGCGCTGCATCCCCACACCGGCCACCAGCCGTACGTCTTCCCGGGGACGCGGCATAACGGCCGCCCGATGAGTGAAAACACTCTCGCGGTCGCGATGCGCACCATTGGTATCCCCAAAGACACGATGTCTGTACACGGGTTCCGTGCGATGGCGCGTACGTGCCTTGATGAGCAGCTTGGTCAACCGCCGCACCTTATTGAGCACCAACTCGCCCACACCGTTCGGGACCCTCTCGGGAGGAGCTACAACCGCACGCAGCACCTCCCGGAGCGTCGAGACATGATGCAGCGGTGGTCCGACTATCTCGACGAATTACGTACCAAGTCGACGGCCTAAAACACCCCCACTTCTTTCCCCATTCCACCCGCGCTACACTGCGGCGTGCAGACTCTGACGGCTTCCGGTGGACGGCTATGAACCTGGTAAAGGCTGGCCTCAGAAAGTGGTACGACCGTTACGAGGCTACGGAATATTTGTCGGGTAAGGTTGGCAGCCCGATTGAGTCGGAGACTGTCATTGTTGCTGCCATACGACCGAAGGGTGTGCGGCTGTTCTTGCATGTTCCCCCCCATACGGAGGACAAACGGGGCGTGTTCTTGGACGAGGGTCTCTGGGACCTAGTCACAGAGCGGACCGACCAAGGCAGACCGGCGAGACAGTATCTTTCCTGGTTGATTAACGAGCAGACATCCCTAAAGGGCCTCACTGGGGCGTTTATAAAAAGGGACGGAGACAAGTGGTCGCCGCGTCAACTAAACCCCCGGGTCGATTTCAGTCATAAAGCGGACTGCGCGTGGCCCGACGGCTGCGAACTTGCGTTCAAAAAAGAAGATCTGGATCGTCTAGCTACGATGTTAAAGATAGGGACTCCCACTCCGGCACCAGAGGCCGCTGAGAAAAGCGATAAACCCCTTGGGGAACGTGAGCGGACGACGCTACTGGTGATCATCGCCGCGCTGGCAGCGGAGGCCGACATCGACTTGTCGCACCCCTCCACGGCGGCTGCTCGGATTGAGGAGATGACCGGGAGGCTCGGCGTAAGAGTTACTGCTCGGACGGCGGAGGACCACTTAAAGAGAGTGCGCAAGTTGCTCGACGAGCGCGGCAACCCCCACAATTAGTTCCGCAATTGCGGAGCAAGTTTCCGCAGTTGCGATTACTCACGTAGCCCTCCTGATTCACTAGCAGCCATGTCGTTCCTGGATGCCCAGGGACGCTCCCATAAAGGAGTTACACATGGCAAATTATCCAACCCTTATCCGCCGTCCGTGGGATACAGGTTTCACCTCGTTCAAACGCGCCACGACCTACCAGCGCAAAAAAGACGGCCTCTTCCCTCCGCCCATGAAAATTGGCCGGATGTCCGCCTGGGTCGCCGAAGAAATGGCCGCCGTAAACAGGGCGATCATCATGGGGCGGTCCGATGACGAGATCTGCCAGCTCGTCGCAGATCTGGTCGCCAAGCGCACGGCGGGGCCGGAATGAGTAAAGGTCTTGCGCTTCAAGAGAGTGCGATGCACTCGCCCCTCGAACCGCCACCACCACCCGAGACGCCCTCATCGACTGACGAAGTGATCGAGCTGCTGGTCGCGGAGTCCCAGGTCTACCGCGAGATGACGCAGGTGCTCCTCGGGCAGTTATTCGAGAGCAACAGGCGCGAGCGGCATCGCAGAGGGGGCCGACATGACGTTGACCGCTCATCTCGCTAACCAGGCGCAGCTTGCGCGACTCCTCGATCGGACGGAGGCATTTATCAAGAAGTATGTGGTCCTAGGTCGTCACGAATCGACGGCGCTCACAGGGTGGGTGGCGCACACCTGGTGCCTGTCGGCTGCCTATGTGACCCCGTACATCTTTGTGACAAGTGCGACACCGGCAAGCGGGAAGACCAGGCTGCTTGAAGTCCTCCAGCTCATCGTCGCCAAGCCGCTGATGGCCGGCTCGATATCAGCCGCCGCGTTAATGCGAACATGCGATGCCGAGGAACCGACCCTCTTGCTCGATGAATCGGATGCGAGCTTCAAGGGCGACCGAGAGTACGCGGAGGCTTTGCGCGGGCTCTTGAACACGGGGTATACGCAATCCGGCCACGCCACCCGTCTCGTCTTCCAGGGTAATCAATGGGTCACGAAACAGTTCAAAACGTGGAGTCCGAAATGCCTCGCTGGAATTGGCGATCATCTGCCGGACACGGTACGCACCCGCTCGATCGTCATCCGCCTCAAAAGAAAGAAGGCTGATGAACCCGTTACGCGGTTCTTTTTACGGGATGCCACTGCGGAGACCGCCGAGCTGCGTGCAGCTTGGCCAGAATGGGCGGCGCATAACGTCGCCGACCTCGACCTCGACCGACCGACAGCGGCGGCGGGTTTGACCGATCGGGCTGAGGAGCTGTGGATGCCGATCCTCGCAATTTTTGACCGGGCGGGGAGCGTATGGGCGACGCGGGGGCGGGACGCCGCGACCGCACTGTCAGGCAGCGCCAACGTGCCAGATGACGACATCAACATCGAGCTGCTTCGTGACATCAGAACGGAGTGGCCGGGCGACGAACCGTTCATCAGTACACAGAACCTGCTCTCCAAGCTCCACGCGCTCGACGAGCGGCCCTGGGCGACCTGGAGTCGCGGGCAGCCGATGACCGCTCGTGCGTTGGCAGGACGCCTAAAGGAGTTTGGTATCTTCCCGCGATCGGACGGGCACATACGCGGGTACGCAGCCAGATCAGAAGCTGATGTTTGGGAAGGGAGCGTGGGACGACCCGACGCCGGCGTCTTCGACGGTCAACGAACCATTCGGTTCCCAAGCGAACGTACCGGGATTCATCGACCTCGTTGGCAGCCGTGAGCAGTCCCCACATGAGCGAGTCCTTCAGAAGCACGGCGGGCTCGACGTCGCTCCGACGGGCGATGCGCAGCAAATTCCAGTATGCCGACGGCCGAGCAAGGGACAGAGCCATGAAGCCACGGCGCTGGCTCGTGAGCTCACGAGCGGCGCGTTTCCGCGCTGAGTCGGACAGGGTTCCGTCGAGCAGGACGCGGAGCAACGGTCCTTCTCGCCTGTTCCGGAGTTCACCCTCAACGGCGGACCGAGTGATGGGTCCTAGCGACGTCACAATGTGGGCGAGCTCCTCTTCGACGCTTGCTAGCTTGGATTCGATGTGGGCGAGTTGGGCCCGAATGCCGCGCCCCTCCGCAACAAGCCGGGCACCAGTCACGCGTGCCTCCGTGACCGCTGGGGCAAGCCTACGTACTAACGCTTGGACGCTTGCGATTGTGTCGTTCGACAGCATTGTCATGCCGGATCGATCATGACAGCCCGCGAAGACTGTGACTAGGACAACAGAGGAGCGCAGGTGAATCCAGATGAAGGGACACGGTCAGAAGTTCACACGCAAGATGCACCACGCGGTGATCGCGCTGTTGCAGTCGCCCACCGTCGAAGGGGCGGCCGGTCTCTGCGGGGGTCTCCGAATCCACTCTGTCGCGCTGGATCAAACGGTCGGACTTTCAGGATGTCTACACGCAGGCGCGGAGCGAGTTAGTTCAACGGTCGCTCTCCTCGTTGCAGACCGCGTCGATTGAGGCCCTCGATGCGCTGAAACGCAACCTTGCGTGTGGTCTCCCGGCCATCGAGGTGCGTGCGGCGTCTGCCTTACTGGACCAGTCGTTGCGGGCGACAGAACTCGTCGGCATCGAAGCCCGTCTCGACGCGCTGGAGTGTGCCGTCAAGTCACAGGCCGAGCATGGCTAGGCGGTTCCTCAGCACGGCCCGCCGCCTCCAGCGACTGGAATCCTCGGCGATCTCCGCGCACCACACCGCCGAGAACGATCTCCAACGCCGACAGGGCGAGTGGCACAGACGGTTCTTACACACGCTGACCGTGGCGGAGCTTGAACGACTTGAGCACTGGCTCGACGGCCACCTTTGTGACACGGAAGAGCGTGAGGTGGCCAAGTGGCACGAGGCCATCGTGCAGACCTACGCCGACCGGACTGGGGATTCGCCACCGAAGTCAACGGTGGGTGAAGGCTAGCGACTTCTATGGCTCGCTACAAACTTAGCGGTTCAACGGGGACGGGGGTTAGTTACGCGGGTGCGCGGTGTCCCACTCGCGGGCGAGGCGTTGGGCTTCGGCGCGTTGAATTGGGTTCAACTCTTCCGCGACTTGGTCGCGGGCTTGCTGCGCTCGGTGACCAAGCGCACCCGCCAACCGCGTCTCCCCTAAACGTTGTCCTTTCTACCAGCCATGGGTAACCGTGACGCTCGCGCCGCCCTGCTGCGGCGCGACAACGACGGATGGCCCAGTCAAACCCTTGAGGAACATGAAAGTCCCAACCGCTGATATAAGCAACCCGACCCCAATAACTTTACCGTTGGGGTTCCACGCAATTCCAGAAAATGGCTCCGTGTAATTCTGCTCAAAGCAGTTCACTCCATCGGTGTTGTAGCAGCGGGAGTAGACGCTGAACCGCTCTCGGTCAGACTTTTCGCGGGGGTTCCCTCCGACAACGGCGGTGATTACACCACCGATCATCAACAATGATCCCGTGACAACAAGGTTGTCGTTCTTGGCCTGAACTGGTCGCACCGCGAGCAAAAAACCCAGCACGACCAGTAAGGTAATCCGACCAGCCGTCATCACGAAACGAAAACGCTGATTGTATCTACCGGCCATCGGTTCCCACTCTGACTCGCCACAAGCCAAGTCCTGTTTGAGCCCAAGAGTTCGACTCCACACGCACAAACCACTAGCGGCGCCCTTTTGACCCGCCAAGCTCGAGACGCCGCGCCGTTCCTGCACGGCTCTAGCTCAAGGCAGGCCTAATTGGGCCTTCGTCACCAACGCGTCATCCTGGAACATGGCGTTCATGTTCGAGCCGCTCGGGTTCGACCACATGTACATCACCGTGACGATGCCGGCGAGATCGCTGCGACTGATTTCCTCGCCAGGCGCGCCGATGATGTCGGTGGACTCGCGGTAGGTCATTCCGGTTTGCAGCTGGCTGTACTTCGCCAAGGTGACGACATTCCTTGAGGCTCTCGCGGGTGCGGGGGTTGTTGCCGAACCTCCGGTCGGGGTGTCTGGCTCGAGACGCCGCAACAGCGAGCCGATGATCATGAACACCACGAACAGGACGAGAATCGACCCACATCTCCACTTCGCGGTCGTCGAGATCCAGCTTGCTTGTGTGGCGGCCGGCGCCACGTGCGGGGGTTCCGGATTCGACGCCGACAGCTCTCTCGCCCGCAGTGCTTGCAGACGACCGCGTGGTCCTGGATCTCTTCAGCGCAGAATGGGCAGTTCTTCATCATCGTCTCCCTTCAGTCAGCCCCCCCCTATCAATCCCGACCATCCCTAGCCAGAACGAACCACACGGTCGGAAACCCCGAGAGGAAAACGTGACAATGACTAATCGCAGTCGATGGCAACCGGTCATAGACCTCCTCCACCGACCACGATGATGCGGGTGTACACGCCGATCCTATCGCTGGCTGGCAGGGGAGTGCAATGCAGGGCTCACGGCTCAGGCGGGTGCGCGGCGTCCCACTCCCTGCCGTTCAGACGACGTAGAATCCCACGTAGATCAGCGCAAGCCCAATCACCACACCCAATAAACCGAAGAGGCGCAACATCCCATCGCCTACGGATTTTTCAATGTAGTCGAACATGGGCTGAATGAAACGCCGGAAGACGTTCGGCACCACCAAAAGCAAAAGAGCGACTGTCGTGATCAACCATCCGAAGGCATGGAAGAAACCGGCCAGCGCTCCCTCACCAAAGTCGGAGAAGAGCAGAGCCATCGCCAATGTTGCAAACCCGACACCAAGCGCTCGCACTCGGGTATTCGTCGAGAGGAACACTCTGCCGTAGACACGCAGTGTCGCCCGCGGCGCGAATATCAGCGGCCCACGCCTGAGGATGACCAACGCCCCTACAACGACGCAGATGATCGAGAGCGAATCCATGACTTGCCGCCTCCGCAACACGAGACGAAATGCGCCGACGCTCCTAACGAACGTCGAAAGGTCCAGCCTATCGCTGCACGGCGGGCGGTTCAACGGGGACGGGGGTTAGCCCGTCGAGTCCCTACGCATCACGCCCGGTGGCTTGGGAATGTTCAACTCGATGGTGATGGGCGTCTCCGGTTCCGGCACGTCCCGAAGGTTCGGACGCCCGTAGGCGTAGGCCATCAACACCGTGAGGACCGACGGATGGAGTTCCCCCCCCCCCCCCCCCCCCCCGTGCATCGGCCAGCAACCGGGCTTGCACCTTGGGGTCTTCCACGATGCCCGTGGCCCACTCCCGCACTCCGAGACTGTTCTTATTGCGAGACCCTTTCGGGCGGCCGCACGGATTACCTGACTGACCGGGTTGGAACGGCATTGCTTCAGTCCTGTTTTCTACAGCGACAGTCGGTGTGTCTCGTGATTAGCACGCTCTCATTTAGTTCCCCTTCACAGCCGCGAACAAGACGACGTCCTTGGCCAGAGTGGATTCAAACACCTCGACATCGTAGGTCTGAACGTCGAGAGCCTTCGCGAACCCACGGCGGGCCACGCCCCGCCAGTCCTTCTGACGTCGTGCGTGTTGGTAGCAGACGAGGCCATCTCTCGGCTTCATCGCGTCAAACGTCATGCTCAGCTCATCCGATGTAACGTGCTCAAGCCCAGGCACTTGCGGTGCCACCCCGGTGTCAGGGTCGAGAAAAACGACGGGCGGTTCTCCCGCCAACTCGCGAATCCTTGAGACAACGCTCGCGAAGTAGTTCGAACGCTTGGTGAACGGCGTCTTGAGCACCTCAATCCGAAGTCCAGATGAAGCCGCCAGCCGCTGGATGTCGTCCAGGTCTCTGAAATGCCGACACACCTCCGCTGGGAGCGGGACGACCCCTCTGGCTGTGCTGAGCTTGGTCTGGTGGTCGCCGTCCGGCCGGAACAAGGCCACCTGGAGAATCGTTGAACGCCGCTCCCGACGAGCCAGATGCAGGAGAGCACCCCATTTCACAACGTCCCGATTGTCTCCATACCACTGGGTTCGCATTACGCTGCGACCGCCTCATTGAGTAACTGCACCAATTTTCTACAGCGACAGTCGGTGTGTCTCGTGATTAGCACGCTGTGATTCCTCTCTCCGTCAGCTCTCCGTGACGGTGGTTGATTCACGTTAAACCCTGAGTACGTACGTGGAACTATGACACGATGTAAGCGACGGGAATAAAACCAGTTAAACCCAGAAGTCACACGCTATCACTGTGTTAAAGAAACGTGCCGCACGGGTTCGACTCCCGCCGCCTCCACCACTTAATGATATATTGTTATTAAAAACATACAATTGTATATTATAACCCACATACTAACCCACATCAGATCCAGCTAGTTCTGGTCCTCAGCGGCGGTATCGCCAGCGGCCGAGGCTGTCATGGGGCCGCCCGCCGGTGTAGATCCGAAGCCACGCGTCGGTCAGGGCGCACAACTCCGTCAGGGATTCGAAGAGTCGGCACGCGCCACCCGGCGAAAGTAGAAGCAATCAAGGCGAGCATATGCCTGCCGCCGGCGTGCGCCGTTGGTCCCCCTACACCAACTCGACGTTCACGCGGCGCCCGACCATTGCGGCGGCCCGTTGCAGGCTGCCGAGCGTGATGTCGTTTTTCGGGTCGAGCAGCCGGTCCACCTGGGTGCGGCTCGTCTTCAGTAGCGTCGCCATCTTGTTCTTGGAGATGTTCTTCTGCTTCATGGCCTCCGCGAGCTGCCACGCGACGACCTTCTTGATCGCCTGCGCCTGCGTTTCCTCGAAGATGCCTTCCTCCTTAAGGAAGGCATCGATGCTCGATCCCATATGCGTCTTGCTCATCGTTCCAACTCCTTCTGACGTGTTCGCGCCGTTGCCAGATCCGAATCTGGTGCCGCCCGCGTTTTCTTGATGAACCCGTGCAACACCACCAGATGCTTGCGGTAGAGGCACAGCAGCACGCGCGCCGGCCGTTTCGTCGGCAGGTCCGTCCGGATTTCCCAGAGGCCGTCGCCCATCGGTCGGCACAGCGGCATGCCTACCGGCCAGCGCCATTGCGCCCGTAGCAGATCCTTCCCTATCTCCTGACGCTCGGCCTCATCCAGACTTTGCGGCCACTCCCTCACGGGTTCGCGACCCGCCCTCGTGCGGTAGAAGATCAGCGGGATCTGTTGTGGCGTCGGCTTGTCGGCTACCCTGCACCTTTAAATGTGCAGTTAACCATGTCACGTGCATGTCTGCAAGCTGCGTTGGCCTCACCGTGATGCTCGGACTTGCGTTCCCGCTCTCACGTGACCCTCGTCGAGCGGGGCGACACGATGGGCCGCCTCAGATTGACCGGACGAGCCGCTCTGCATTGGCGTTGAGATTCGAACGCTTCGGTGACGGCCGGACACCGCCACTCTACGTATCGAACTCTTTATCCTGCCGCCGGAACCAGATCTTCAGCCCGTTCCTGGGTTCCGCTGGGAGGCGGCGGGCTCCCGGTCACGCCGCTCGGCCGGCAGCTTTGGTGTTCGAGTGAGCCACGACCGGTGGCGGCGTCAGTCCGGTGGACTGGGTGTCTCAGCCGCGAAACGTCTGACCGAGCTGCTCGGAGAACGTGAAAACAAGTTGGCGGAAAGTTTGCGCACAACTCGTCCTCTCTATCCATCTGATTTCAGAGGGTTACGCCTTCACTTGATTGACCGCCGACCGAAGGTCGCCGCGCGCCCTGCTGACCGAGGCCCGTATTCATTGATCGTTTTGGGCACAGGTGATCGAGGCCGCGCTCGCCCATACGGTACAGAACCCCACCGAGGCGGCCTACGCGCGCAGTGATCTCTTCGAGCCGTCGGCGCCGCTTGATGGACGACTGGGCGGCCTACCTGAATGGACAGCGCGGAACGCGGTAGTCGCGTCGTCGTCGCGTTTAGCCGCCACTCCCCGGAAACCCGCGGCGCGCCCCACACTCAGGCTACGGGGGCGTATTGCACGTCCCAGATTCGAAGCAGATCGCGGCATCCTTCGTCGAAACTGCGGGTGAAATCGATGATCTGCAACTGGGGAAGGGTCCAGGACAACAGTTCGTAGTCACAGGCTCGATGCAGCAGCGGAGCGATGTGTCCTTCGAACCGGTTCTGCTGGAGGGTGTACAGAAGTTCTCTCTTCACCCATCTGGAAACCACAGAGTCGGGGGAGAGAACGACGATGAACCAATCGCAGCGCTGCAGGGCACTGCCAATCTCGTCGTGCCACTGCTGGGCACCCTGGATGTCGGTGTCGCTGTACCAGACTGGAATCTGATGACGGCGCAGAACGCCGACCAACTGCTCGGCGAACGGTTGATCTTCGTGCGAATGCGAGACGAAAACCTCGGTCGGCACTTATGCACGGCACCTACGCGGACTCAGGCTTGGCTGAGGAGCGCAGCGGCGATTGGTTTGACTTCGGGATCGCCGCTCTCCGGGTTTGGCAGATCCACCCAGTGCAGCTTTTGGACTATCCAGGGAATCTCGCCTCTCGGAAGCTGCTCGCGGCCACCGACTGCGACGGGAATCAGTCGGTTTCTGTAGCTTTTCGAACCCAGCGCGTACGCCATCTCAGCCTTGACGTGCGGCGAAATGATCGAGGTGGGCGTCAAGAGAACGACCATGGCATCGGACTCTTCGAGAGCGCGGCCCACTTGGGCCGCCCAGTTGTCACCCGGGAGGAGATTGACTTCCGGATCCCAGACCTGCAGCCCGGCCTTCCGGAGCGCCTTGGACACCCGGGCGGCCAGCGGCGAGTCCGAATGGGAATAGCTGATGAAGACCTGCATCAGAATCAATCCTCAACGTACTCGACGACGCTTGTAGGTGTCAACGCGCCAGGACCCGACCTTGACTTGAAGAGCCTCGCGCGAATCTGGAGGGGCCGCCTACGCGCGGTCCGACCTCCTCGAGCGGCGTCGGCGGCTCATGGACGATTGCGCGTCGGCAATCGAGACGAGGTAACTCTGTGTTTGACAATACCTTACCACTCTAGCTGTAATCGCTTTCCCTCATCGTATCCCTCGTGCGCAATCAGATGTCCGCGGGCGTTAAAGACCGTGTGTGGACGACTCGAGATCGTGGACAGCAGAGACTACCAAGCGCTGATCAGCGCTGCGGGGTACCATCGTCACCATCGCCGTTGTCACCGAACGACGATCATCATCGGAGATGGTCTTCGGGCCCGGAGCCCAGCCTGGCAGGGAAGTGAGGTCGTCCTCGGCTGTGAGATCCTCAATCGGATGACCGAGCTCGGCCGACCAGTGTCATGTCGCATCGGCCGGTGAGGATCCTGTCGGTTGGCATCGTGCGGGCCAGTGACGATTCGTGCAACAACGCCATCGGGTTACACTGACCGGCGACCGATGGCCTCCCCAGTAGACAGAAGGTCGAGACACCACTCCGTCAGGCCCACGACAAGCAGCGTCCCGCAGGGAGCATCATGAGCGTGAGCGGCGTGGGGCACATGGCGCAAAGACGATACAAGGCCGACATCACCGTGGGAGCCTTGAAACTGCCAGAAAGCAGATGCATTGCCGATTTGCTGCTGCGCCACGTCGATGCGGAGGACTGGAAGGACGCCATCGTGTCGAAGAACATTCTTCAAGCCCGCACGCTCACTACAGCCCGTCGCCTCGCCTCGCTGATCCGCCGTCGACTGGAGACGATGGGGCCGGACGTGTGGATACTGGTCCGTGACGGCCACGAGGGGGTCGCGACCCACGCGGTCCTCTCTGCCGCCGTGAAGCACAGCCCGTTGCTCGCTGACTTTCTACTGTTCGTTGTCGGTGAACAGTACCGGTTGTTCCGTCCGGCACTATCGTCCACGCTGTTCACCCAGTACCTGGAAGGCTGTCGGGAGCGTGATCCCGCCATGACGCAGTGGAACGACGCGACACGCCGGCGGCTCCAATCCTCGGTGTTCCAGACGCTCGCCCAGGCTGGTTACATTGAGAACACCCGCAGCCTCAGGCTGCAAACCGTCCATATTGCCGAGCCGGTACTTCGTTGCCTGAAGGCCAACCACGAGGTGGACGTCCTGCGCTGCGTCCAGGTGGCCCCATGAGTGCTTCTCTCAATGAACGCCTGAACGCGATCCTCCCCAAGGTCATTTCCGATGCGTTCCTGAGCGGCAGCGGCATCGGAAATGAGATCGCCTTTTACATCTTTGACTATCCACCCGAGGATGAGCTGCGGGTCCGGGACTATCTCCGCACGTTGCTTGATCACATCCCGAAGCAGAAGCACGGCCTGCGGGTCACGCACATCGACCTCTTCGACTTCGTGATGGACTATCTCACACGCCGAACGTTGCTCGATAAGGCGCTCCAGATGCAGCGCGAGCAAGGCGACCAGGCGCTGAAGCGGGCCCTCGCCGGTCCGTTGCACGAATCCAAGCTCAGCACCGTGTTCGCGGAGATCGCCACACCGGACCAGCACGATCTCGTCATCGTGTCCGGTGTCGGGAGAGCGTGGCCCCTGGTCCGGGCACACACGCTGCTGAACAACCTTCAACGGGTTATGGGTCAGACGCCGCTCATCATGTTTTACCCAGGCCGCTATGATGGGCAGTCACTCCGGCTGTTCGGCAAGATCAAGAGCCACCACTACTACCGGGCCTTCAAGCTGGTGCCGTAACTCGAGGCTGCAATGCTCATCAAGAATCTGTTTGAACGCGACATCTTCCGGGCCGTCAACGGGGTCGTCAAGGCGGACCAGCTTGACGAGTCTTCCGTCTGGCAAGAGTTGGATGAGTTTGTCATCACACGCGAACTCGATCAGCATTTGCGCAAGTTCATCGCCTGGTATCTCGACGCAGTGGACCAGGGGAGCACGCCCGATGCCACTGGCAAGATGGGCATTTGGATTTCGGGCTTCTTCGGGTCCGGTAAATCGCACTTCCTCAAGGTGCTGTCGTATCTGCTCCAGAACCATATCCACACGACCAACGGCCAGCGCAAGCGGGCGGTGGAGTTCTTCGAGAGCAAGGTGAAGGACGCCTTGCTATGGGGAGACATTAAGCGCGCGGTCGTTGCCGACACCGATGTCATCCTCTTCAACATTGACAACAAGGCCGCCCACGGGAGCGGGACAGGACGCGATCTCATCCTCCGGGTGTTCCTGAAGGTCTTGAATGAGTTGCAGGGCTACAGCGGCGACCACGCCCACATTGCCCACATGGAGCGATACCTCGACTCCAAGGGCAAGCTGCAGGCGTTCTACGCCGCCTATCAGACGCACACCGGCCGCACGTGGGTCCAGGAACGGGATGCCTACCAGTTCAACCGCGATGAGGTCGTCAAAGCCTTCAGTGACGTCCTCGGCCAGAGTTCCCTCGCCGCCGAGAAGTGGATCGACGGAGCCGAAGACCACTTCTCGCTGTCGGTGGAGAACGTCTGCACGTGGGTCAAGGAGTATCTGGATTCCAAAGGGGCACAGCACCGGCTCGTATTCCTGGTCGATGAGGTCGGCCAGTTTATCGGGACTGACTCGCACCTGATGCTCAACCTGCAAACCATTACGGAGGCGCTGGGGACGATCTGCCAGCGCCGAGCCTGGGTGGTGGTCACGTCGCAGGAAGACATGGACGCGGTACTGGGCGACATGAGCAAGACGAAGAAGCAGGACTTCTCGAAGATTCAGGGCCGTTTCTTTCCGCCGCTCTCGCTCTCCAGCGCCAACGTTGATGAAGTGATCCAGTCTCGCCTGTTGGCAAAACGGCCGGACGTCTTGAGCGAACTCAACGAGGTGTTCACGAAGCGCGGTGACATTCTCAATAGCCAACTCACGTTCACCCACTGTGGCATGACATTTCGGCAGTTCACGGACAACGAGGACTTCGCCAAGAACTACCCGTTCGCCCCGTACCAGTTCCAACTGATCCAGAAAGTCTTCGAGGCCATCCGCAAAGCAGGGGCCACGGGTCTGCATCTGGCGCGCGGTGAACGGTCGATGCTCGACGCCTTCCAGGCTGCCGCGAAGGCCGTCGCGCTCCGTGAGGTCGGCGTTCTGGTCCCACTGTACGCGTTCTACCCTCCCATCGAGAGCTTTCTGGACACGGTGGTCAAGAAGACCATCGACCAAGCCGAGACGAACCCCAGCCTGGAGCCGTTCGACATTCACCTGCTCCAGGCGCTCTTCCTGATTCGGTATGTCGACGAGATGAAGGGAACTGTGGACAACCTCGTGACCCTCTGCCTGGACCAGATCGATGGCGATCGACTGGCCCTGCGTCGCCGCATCGAGGACACCCTGGGCCGACTGGAACAGGAAACGCTTATCAGCCGCAGCGGAGACCACTATTTCTTCCTGACCAATGAAGAACGGGACATCAACAAGGAGATCAAGCAGGTCGATCTCTCCAGCGGCGAAGAAGCCAAGCTTCAGGGTGAGATCCTCTTCGAGGATGTGCTGAAGGGGCAACGCAAGCACAGGTTCAGCGGCAACAGCAAGTTGTTCGACGTGAATCGTCGCTGTGATGGATTCCCTATCGGCAACCAGAAGGACGGGGCGCTCCTCGTGTCGATCATCACCCCGCTGGCCGACGAGTACGACAGTTACGACAAGGGTCGCGCGATTTTGGAAAGCATGATCGAGGGTGGCTCCGTGCTGATTCGTCTGGGTAACGACGAGAGCCTGGGCCGGGAATTGAGGACGTACCTCCAAACCGAGAAGTATCTGTCCCGCAAGAACGATGGCACGCTCACCGGATCGATCAAGCGCATCCTGCGAGACTGCGCCGATGAGAACCGTGCACGTCGAGCGCAATTGACGACGTTGCTCGGCGATATGCTCACTACCGCCGACACCGTCGTAGCCGGGCAACCGCTCACGCTGAAGGCGTCAACGCCGAGGGCGGCACTCGAGGAGGCGATGGAATACCTGATCCAGAACACCTTTCCCAAGATGCGCTTCCTGAAGCGCCTCTCCGCTGAGCCACTGCAGGAAGTCCAGGCCGTCCTGCGAAGCAACGATATCGCCAAAGAGAGCCTGCTGTTGCAGACCGGCGAGCACAACTCGGAAGCGCTCGATGATCTTCGCAGCTACTTGCACCTCAGCTCGATCAAGAGTCAGCGGGTCGTTCTGCACGACATGCTGGAAAAGCGGTACGCCGTGCGCCCATACGGTTGGCCAGACCAGGAAGTGCTGCTCCTTCTTGCCCGGCTCATTGTGTTGAGCGAGATCAGCCTAATGCTCGACTCCACCGTGCTGCCCATTGACAAGGTGTACGAGGCGATCACCACCTCGGCAAAGCGCCGCAAGATCGTTGTCCGCAAGCGAAAAACATCGGACCCGACGGCTATCCAGAACGCCCGACACCTGGGCAAAGACCTCTTCGCCGAGATGGGACCGGACGGTGAAGAGGGCCTCTGCACCCTCCTGCAGACCAAGCTCAGGAGCTGGCATGGAGCGTTCAACCGGTACCAGCCATTGGCCGACACGGGGGCCTACCCCGGTGGGGACGCGATCACGCAGGGGCTGGCGCTCATCAACCCGCTCCTCGCCGACACGGAGAGCAAGACGTTCATCGAGCGATTCAATGCGCTAAAGGACGACTTGCTGGATGTGGCCGACCACTATCACGACTTGACACACTTCTACGATCACCAGCGGCCGATCTGGGAACGGCTCCGCAAGGCCCACGACGCCTACCAACTCAACCGGCTAGAACTGGAACAGGACGCCCAGGCCGGACCCGCCCTCACGCGTATGCAGGACATCTTGTCGGCCCGACGGCCCTACGGGCTCATCAAAGAGGCCGACGCTCTCATCAACGCGGTGCAGGCCGTGAACTCGTCGCTGCTCACTGAGCGGCGGGCGCAGGTCATCGCCAAGATCGACGGCCACATCGCCGCGCTCAAGCAGGACATGGTCGCAGCCCAGGGTGACGCCGATCTTCTGGCGGCGTGCCTCAAGCCGTTCGACGCCTTGCGGGAGCACATGCAACGGCAAGACAGTCTCGCCCACGTCACCCAGGCCGAGGGAGAGGCCGTGAAAGCGTTCGATGTGGCTGTGAAACGCATCGAAGAGTTCTCCCGCAAGGGGGCCGAGCAAACAGCAACCAAGGACGACGGAACGGGCACGGTTGCCCCGTCGCCGGCCACGGTCAAAAAGCAGCGGATCGTCGTACCGGCAGACCTCGTGAAGGCGACTTACCTGGAAACATCCGACGATGTGAAGGGCTTCCTCGACGCTCTCCGACAAGAGCTGACTCAAGCCATCGATAACAACGAACGCATCCAGATTCGATAAAGCACCGTGAACCGCAGTCAATTGGAGGCCTACGCTCCGCGGGCTCGCCTGGATTTCATCCAGGCAATGAAGGACCGGGCCGCCTTCTACGGGCTGACGGCCAGGACGATTCAGCCAATTGTTGAACGAGGTGACGTGGTGGTGATCGCTGGCCGCGAACATCCTCGTGCCGTCGCGAAGACGCGAAAGCAACTCGAAGACCGCATCACGCAGCATGGCTTCGAGCAGACGATGGAGGCGCTGGCCTACACCTGGTTCAACCGCTTTGTGGCCATCCGCTACATGGAACTCCACGACTACTTTGATCACGGCTACCGAGTTTTGAGCCACCCCGAGGACCATGGGCATCCTGAGATCCTCGACCACGCCTCCGAGGTCCACCTGCCGGGGCTTGACCGCGCGCAGGCGGTGGAGCTAAAGCTCGCCGGCACCCAGGATGAAGTGCTCTACCGGCTACTCTTGACGGCCCAGTGCAACGCGCTGCACCAGGCGATGCCGTTTCTCTTCGAGCGCATTGGGGACGAGACGGAGTTACTCCTCCCTGCCAACCTGCTGCACACCGATTCGCTCATCCGCCAACTGGTCATGGGCATTGATGAGAACGCCTGGGCGGAGATCGAGATCATCGGCTGGCTCTACCAGTTCTACGTGGCGGAGAAGAAGGCCCAGGTTATCGGCAAAGTGGTGCCGTCGGAAGACATTCCGGCGGCGACTCAGCTCTTCACGCCCAAGTGGATCGTGCAGTACATGGTCCAGAACTCGCTGGGATCACAATGGCTGGCGACCTATCCGGATTCACCGCTCAAGGGGCAGATGGCCTACTACATCGAACCCGCCGAGCAGACCGACGAGGTCAAGGCGCAGCTCGCGGCCATCACGCCCAGCACGCTCAACCCCGAGGAACTGACCCTTATCGACCCGGCCAGTGGCTCTGGGCACATCCTGGTGGAGGCCTATGAACTCTTCAAGGCCATCTACCTGGAGCGCGGCTACCGCCAGCGAGATGTGGCGCAGCTGATCCTTGAGAAGAATCTGTTTGGCCTCGACATTGACGGACGGGCGGTGCAGCTGACGGGCTTTGCGCTAATGATGAAGGGGCGGGCGGATGACCAGCGGCTTTTTGGGCGTGGCGTGACGCCTAATGTGATGGCGCTGGTGGACAGCGCCGGTCTCGATGTCGAGCGGCTGGGCCAGCGCGTGAAGTTGGCCGATCATCGATTGAAGCCGAGCGACCTCATGGAGCTGAAGCGGATCTTCGAACACGCCACGACCTGTGGATCCCTGATTCAAGTGCCCGAGGCATTGGCAACGAAGCTGCCAGCGCTAAGACAACTGAGTAAGGTAACCAGCCAAGACCTATTTGTATCGGAGGCGCTCAAGCATGTGAGATCGCTGGTGCAGCAAGCCGAGCTACTGGCGGCACAGTACGACGCGGTGGTGGCGAACCCGCCGTATATGGGGAGCAAGTTCCACATTCCTGTTCTCAAGAAGTTCTTGAAGGACCACTACAAGGGGTATGAGAAAGACGTCTTCTCCGCCTTCATCGACCGTGGCCTAGCGTTCAGTAAGCCGCATGGACGATTGGGCTTCATGTCGCCGTTTGTATGGATGTTCATCTCAAGCCATGAGCATCTGCGAACACGGCTTATCGACAAAGAGACCATCACCTCTCTGGTCCAGCTTGAATATTCAGGTTTTGAGGGTGCGACCGTACCCATCTGTACATTCACGCTGCAGAAGGGCCGCGTGGACGCGCAGAAAGGATGCTTCATCCGGCTCTCTGATTTCCGCGGCTCGGACAGCCAAGCACCAAAGACACTTGAGGCTATCCATAACCGCGAATGCGGGTGGTTCTTCGAGGCCGCCCAAGACGAGTTCAAGAAAATCCCCGGCAGCCCGGTGGCCTATTGGATTCAAAGCACGCATCCCTTCGACGGGCCAAGGATTCGTGATGCTTTTGGATCAGGGGGCCGAACAAAGACACATGAGAATCAAGTCTATCTACGATTTTGGTGGGAGGTTGGAAGGCAATCCAGAATCTGGGCTCCCTACGCGAATGGCGGTGATTACCGCAAGTACGCTGGAAACGCTCTGCAGGTTGTGAACTGGTCGAGTAAAGCGACGTCCTTCTATGATTCCCATGGTGGGCTGTATCCACAGAAGTACTGGAACAAAGAGGGTATAACGTGGGGCTTGATTACGTCAGCGAGAACCAGCTTTAGATTGAAGCCTTCTGAGTCGCACTATAGCTCAGGCGCTCCGACCATCTTCAAGAGCTCCTTCCGCTGCGACAAGGTTGTGCTTGGATTTTTGAATAGCCCGATAACCCACCTCTACTTAAAGGCGATGAATCCAACACTCAATACTACCGTCAACGATGTTCTGGGACTTCCTCTGCCGTCCTGCTACGAGTATCCTGAAATCGAATCGAATGTTGGTAGCGGAATCGAGTTGAGTCAGGCCGACTGGAACGCCTACGAACGATCCTTGGATTTCCAATCCCTCCCCATCCTGACGACATCCTCCGAGCCCGCGCCCACCCTCGAATCCAGCTACTCCGCCTGGATCACCCAGAACCGAGACACCATCGCCGAGATGAAGCGACTCGAAGAGGAAAACAACCGCCTCTTTATCGACGCCTACGGCATGGCCGACGAACTCACCCCTGACGTTCCCATCGAGCAGATCACTCTGACGGTGAACCCCGCCTACCGCTACGGCGGCACGCTCACCGACGAGGAACAGTGGACCCGCTTCCGCGAGGACACGATGGCGGAGCTGATCTCCTACGCCATCGGCTGCATGATGAGCCGCTATAGCCTGGACGAGCCGGGCCTCATCTACGCCCGCAGCGGAAACGCAGACTTCGATCCCAGTCGCTACACCACCTTCCCGGCCGACGACGACGGCATCGTCCCCCTCACGGATACCGAGTGGTTTGATGATGACGCTGTCCACCGCCTCATCGAGTTCATTTCGGTGGCCTGGCATGCAACCCACCTCGAAGACAACCTCACCTTCCTGGCCGATAGCCTGCGTCCTAAGAGCAACGAATCGAGCCGCGACACAATCCGGCGCTACCTCTTCGACAGCTTCTTCACGGACCACCTACAAACGTACAAGAAGCGTCCCATCTACTGGCTCTTTTCCAGCGGTAAGCAGAAGGCGTTTCAGTGCCTGGTCTACCTGCACCGCTATCATAAGGGCACGCTGGCCCGGATGCGCACCAAATACGTCATCCCGCTCCAGGGCCAGATCGCGTCCCGCATCGACCAGCTGGAAGGCGACATATCGAAAGCAACCAGCACCAGCCATCGTAGGAAACTTCTGCAGAAGCAGGATGGTCTCAAGAAACAGCAGGCCGAATTGGTGGCCTTCGACGAAAAGTTGCGCCACGCCGCCGACCAGAAGATCAGCCTCGACCTTGATGACGGAGTCAGGGTGAACTACGCCAAGTTCGGCGATCTGTTGGCCGAAGCGAAGGCCATCACGGGTGGGAAGGGCGACGCATGAGCGACCTGAACCAGATCAACGTAGCGTTGGAGCGCCTCTTCAACGAGGAGCGACAGCGCATCGTTTTCTGGCACGATCCCGACCGAGAGTTCCAGCACACGCTGCCGTTCATCCTGCTTGAAGGCGTGACCACACTACGGCTCGATGAAATGGGGGCGCTCGAAGTCAAACTCCGTCTGGAGCGAGACGAAGTCGGTGGCAAGTTCCTACTCTACGCCCCCACGGAAGAACCCGACTACGAAGACGACTGGCTTCTGGACATCCGGCTGTATAGCCGGGGATTCCGGGCGGATCGAGCCAGCATCCTCCTGCAAGAATTGGGGCTGGTGAATCAACATCTCCGAACCCATCTCGCCGACCGGCACAAGTTCTTCGATGCCAGGGAGCGGCTTCAGAAGATCAAGGCGCTGGTGGCCCCCGATGACGACGCGGCCGACCTGGATCGCAAGATGATCGCCGTGGTCGTGAAGGCCGACCAGCCTGAACTGTTCACGCTGGTGCGGACGATCTTCCATGCCTGGATCGAGGCCGGGAGCGAGATCGACCTCGATGACTCAACCGACGTCTGGGGCCAAGTCGAGAAGTTCGACCTGGACGGTTCCTTCTGGCAGATGGCCGAGACGACCTTTGGCTATACCGAAGATAACCCCTCCCTGAAGAACTTCTTGCTCCGGCTCATGCTGACCGACTACGCGCATCACTTGAAGGGTGATGTGCCGCAGTCGCTCCGTGACCTGCTGCTGCCTCGCACCGGCAGGTCAAACGCGGTGGTCTGTCTGGCACAGTGGCGGGACAGCCGCAGCAAGGTCACCAGCTACGACCGGCTGTCGGCGGAAGCGGCAGCCCTCCTCAAGATCGAAGACCATCTCCCGAACTTGGAGATTGACCAGCTCGCCGACGTGATGACCTTCCTGGCGGTCGAGCAGCGAATCGCCAGCAATCTGCGGGACTGGGTCCACGGGGCCGCCGACACCATCAATGCACGCGATGTGCGGGCCATTGCCAGCCGACGACAGTCCGGACATTGGGCGTCGCTCACCGTGGCCGATTCGACAGCTGCCCCACGGCACGCACTCTATGCGGTGTATGAGGCACTCGTGGCGGCAGCGGACTTCTACGCTCTACGGAACCAGCACACGGGCGGTTTCGACTACCCGGATGCGACCGGCATGTACCGGGCCTACGAGACGGAGCTGTACCGCTTCGACCAACTCTACCGGCACTTCTGTGAGTCGGCAGACACCGCTGAGGCGGCGGGCTGGAGCATCGTCAAACCCCTGCGGACCGACATCGAGGCCCATTACGTCAACGGGTATCTGACGACCCTGGCACTCGCGTGGGGAACTTTCATCGAAGCGTCTGGTGGGCTGTTGTCAACATGGCACATCGATACGGTTCCAAACCAGTACCGCTTCTATGATCACCACGTACGGCCCTGGCTGGATGAAGGCGACACCCGCCGAGCCTTCGTCATCGTCAGCGATGCCTTCCGCTACGAAGCGGCCCAGGAACTGACCGCCGAACTCAACGGCAAGTACCGCTTCGGGGCCACCCTGTCGTCGCAACTGGGCGTCCTGCCCTCGTACACGGCGCTGGGCATGGCGAGCCTACTGCCGCACACGACACTGACCTACAACGGGACTGACGTGCTGGTGGACGGGCAGTCGAGCATCGCCAGCGCACGAGATGGCATCCTACGCACGGTGGGCGGGTTGGCCTGCAAATCCGATGAGTTGATGGCCAAGAAGAAAGACGAGGGCCGAGCGTTCGTCAAGGGTAGGCGGGTAGTCTACATCTACCACAACACCGTCGACGCGGTCGGCGACGACGGCACAACAGAAGGGCAGACCTTCGAGGGCGTGCGCCGAGCGATTGACCAGCTGGCGGCGCTGGTCGGCTACATCGCCAACAACCTGAACGGCCATCACATCGTCATCACCGCTGACCACGGCTTCCTCTTCACGGAAACCGCCCGAGTGGAGACGGACAAGAGCAAGCTGGAAGACACGCCCGACCACACGATTCTGGCGAAGAAGCGGTACATTCTGGGCACGCGCCTTCCTGATCATGAAGCCGTGTGGCATGGCACGTTGAGCATGACCGCCGGGGCTGATGGGGATATGGAGTTCTGGATTCCCAAGGGGGCGAACCTGTTCCACTTCGTCGGCGGCGCTCGCTTTGCCCACGGCGGGGCCATGCCGCAGGAAATCGTCGTCCCGGTTGTCACGGTGAAGCACGTCCGGGGCAAGTCCGCCTCGGGCACGAGGCCGAAGTCGGTCACGGTCCAGGTGCTGGGCAGCCATCACCGGATCACCAGCGCCTACTACCGCGTCGAGTTGATGCAACTGGAGGCCGTCACTGAGCGCGTGAAGCCGATCACGCTCAAGGTCGCCATCTACGAAGGTGATGAGGCGGTGACCGATCTTCAGTCCGTGACGTTTGAGAGCCGGTCGGGCAACTTAGACGAGCGAAAGCAGTGGGTGCGCCTTGTCTTGAAAGCGCGGCAGTACGACAAGAAGATTCCCTACCTCCTTGTGCTACGCGACGCCACGACCGGCATCGAGCAACAGAGCGTGGATGTGATTATCGATCGGGCGTTCACCGATGACTTCTGAAGACATGACTCCTGACACGGAGCTGGACGACCTTCTCAACCGGCACTTCCCAGGCAAGGTGGTTCGCAAAGACTTGACCAAGTTGGTCAAGGAGGGTGCGAACGTGCCGGTGTACGTCTTGGAATATCTGCTGGGGAGCTACTGCGCCTCGAACGATGACACGGTGATCGCAGAAGGTCTGGACACCGTCAAGAAGATCCTGGCTGAGAACTACGTCCGGTCCGATGAGGCCGAGAAGGTGAAATCGACGATCCGTGAACGAGGGAGCCTGAAGATCATCGACAAGGTGACGGTGACGCTCAACGAGAAGCGAGACGTCTACGAGGCTCTGCTCGGCAACCTGGGCGTAAAGGGGATAGCGGTCCCCAGTACCATCGTCAAGCGGTTCGAGAAGTTGCTGGTCGGCGGCATCTGGTGCCTCGTCACGTTGGAGTACTTTTTCGAGGAAACCCAAAAAGGTTCCCCGTTCGTCCTGGGCGACCTGAAGCCGATCCAAATGCCGAACATGGATCTGGAGGAACTATTTGAAGGGCGGCGGGCGTTCACCGAGCCAC
Source organism: Vicinamibacterales bacterium (assembly GCA_965237405.1). GTDB lineage: Bacteria > Acidobacteriota > Vicinamibacteria > Vicinamibacterales > UBA8438 > CAUZIB01. The sequence continues at coordinate 97,693 of OZ250139.1, forward strand.
AATGGATGGATGCGGTCCTGCGTTCGACGGGGATGGAGCCGACGAATTTCGAAGCGCGGGTGAAGTGGCACTTGCTGGCGCGACTGATTCCGTTGGTCGAGAATAACTACAACTTCGCCGAGCTTGGGCCCCGGGGGACGGGCAAGAGCCACATCTACAAGGAAATCAGCCCGAACAGCATCCTGGTCTCCGGTGGGCAGACCACGGTCGCCAACTTGTTCTACAACATGGCGCGGCGTCAGGTCGGGCTGGTCGGCCTGTGGGACGTGGTGGCCTTCGATGAAGTGGCCGGCATCTCCTTCAAGGACAAGGACGGCGTCCAGATCATGAAGGACTACATGGCGTCGGGTTCGTTCGCCCGAGGCCGTGACTCGATCAATGCCTACGCCTCGATGGTATTCGTCGGCAACATCAACCAGTCGGTCGATACGCTGGTTAAGACCAGCCACCTATTCGCCCCGTTCCCGGACACGATGACCGATTCAGCGTTCTTCGACCGGTTTCACGCCTACATCCCTGGGTGGGAAATTCCGAAGATGCGACCCGAGTTCTTCACGAACCAGTACGGCCTCATCGTGGACTATCTGGCCGAGTGGATGCGGGAGATGCGGAAACGGAACTTCGGTGACGCGATCAACAAGTATTTCAAGCTGGGCCGCGACCTGAACCAGCGGGATACGATTGCCGTCAGGCACACGGTGTCTGGCCTGCTGAAGCTGCTCTACCCCAACGAAGAGTACGACAAGGAGGCGGTGCGACGGTGCTTGGAATACGCTCTCGAAGCTCGTCGTCGGGTGAAGGAGCAGTTGAAGAAGATCGGCGGCATGGAGTTCTTCGATGTGCACTTCTCCTACATTGACATCGGCACGATGGACGAGACGTTCATCAACGTGCCGGAACAGGGCGGCGGGTCGCTGATCCCGGACGGACCGCTGAATCCTGGCGTCATGCACACGGTCGCCACGGGGGGAACGCACCTCGGCCTGTACCGGCTCGAAACGCAGGTGACCGCCGGCAATGGCACGTTAAAGACATCGGGCCTCGGCTCGAACTCGGCGGCCAAGGAAGCGATCAAGGTCGGCTTCGACTACTTCAAGGTGAACGCCCACCGGGTCAGTGCCTCCATCAAGCCCGGGGACCACGACTTTCACCTGCACGCGGTCGAACTGCACGATACCGGGCCAGCGACGGCGATGACCTTGGCGGCATTCGTCGCGCTCTGCTCAGGGGTCTTCGGCAAACCAATCCAGCCACAAATGGTGATCCTCGGGAGCATGAGCCTCGGCGGCAGCGCGATCCCTGTTGAGAACCTCGCCGAGTCGCTGCAAGTCGCGTTCGACGCCGGGGCGAAGCGCCTGCTGCTGCCGATGGCGAGCGTGAAGGATATCCCGACGATTCCTGGGGAGTTGTTCGCCAAGTTCCAGACGGGGTTCTATGCCGATCCGGTGGATGCCGTGTTCAAGGCGCTGGGTGTGCAGTGAGGTAGTCACAGCCCGATGATCCGCGAGGGAGAGCCGCGGCAAGAATGTCATCGGCGATGCGTCGCCAGCGCACGCGCTCGTGCGAGTGTCTTCGGAGGCGTCGCCCGCCATCCGGCATCCCACGTCCGATACGACTCAGGGGACACATCGACCACCGTCGCACACGCCGCCTGCGACTTCCCCCCCGCACCATGTCATCGGCGCAGGCCGGCGTGCAGCGCGAGGTTGGCGCTGGGCGTCATCGTCCACGAGTACGTCGAGCATTACCATCGTGAGAGAAACCACCAGGTGTGGCTGGCCACGCGTGGCAGCGCCTTGAAGCCTTCCCGCAGGGACGCCTTCACCGGGAGCGACCCCGCGCGGCGGCGGCGGCGCGGGCATGACCGGCGCGTTGATGATGGCCGCGACCGGCCGCAAGGCGCTGCTCGCCGGCAAAGCCGCAGGCGCGGCAGGGTGTCACCGGTCACGCAATAATCCCCAGCCGTGGTCACTGAAAACTCCTCACCTCGATGACTGAGGGGAGGAGCAGATGTCGACGACAGCCACGATGATCGACCCCGAGCGAGTGATGCTCGGGGAGGTCGAGATGGTCGGACAGGAGCGGTGGGAAGAGATTCATCGTCGGGCGAGAGCAGGGGTATCGATTCGAGCGATTGCTCGCGAGCTGGAGCTCGACCGTAAGACGGTGCGTCGGTGCCTGCGCCAAGCGGAGTGGAGGCCGTACCAGCGGGCGGCGCGCTCGGACACACTGTTGACGACGCATGCGGACTACTTGCGGCGGCGAGCAGCCGAGGTCGGCTACTCGGCGCAGGTGCTGTTCCAGGAGCTGCAGCACCGGCAGTATCACGGCAGCTACGAGACGGTGAAGCGGTTCGTGCGCCCGTTGCGCGAGACCCGGTTGCACGCGGCGGTGACGCGGACGCGGTTCGAGACGCCCCCGGGGTTGCAGAGCCAGATTGACTGGGGACAGGCCCAGGTGCGGCTCGGCGCCCGGTTGGAGTTGCGGCACATTTTCGTGCTGACGCTCGGCTTCTCGCGGCGGAGCTTCTACGTGCCGTGTCTGAGCGAGGCGCTCGGCGAGCTGCTCGATGCGCACGAGCAGGCGTTCGCGCACTTCGGCGGCCACACCCAGGAGCATCTCTACGACCGACCGCGGACGGTGTGCGCACCGAGCGGGACCAACGGCGTGCGATGGAACACGACGTTCAAGGCGTTCGCCGACTTCTGGGGCTTCGAGCCACGGCTGTGCCGGCCGTACCGGGCCCAGACGAAGGGGAAGGTCGAGTCGGGTGTGAAGTATTTCAAGCGAAATTTCCTGGTGGGCCGGCGGTTCGGCGACGACCTCGATTTCAACGAGCAGTTGCAGGAGTGGATGGCGACGGTCGCCGACGTACGCGTGCACGGGACGACGCACGAGCGGCCAATCGACCGCTTCGCGCGGGAGCGTGACGCTCTCGTTTCGGTGCCGCCGGGCCGGGCGTTCCGACTCGAGGCGCCGCTGACGCGGGTGGTGGCGACCGACTACCTGGTCAGCGTCGACACGAATCGCTACTCGGTGCCGTTCACGCTGATCGGCCAGCCGGTCGAAGTACTCCGTCGCGACGGCTCCCTGCAGATGCGGCACCGCGGTCGGGTGGTGGCCACGCATCCGGTGCTCGAAGGCCGGTGCCAGCTCCGGATCCTGCCCGAGCATGGGCCGGGACCGATCGCTCGTAATGCCCGTGTGCGCTACTCGACGGGGGGGTGTTCCACCGAGGCGGTCCCGCTCGAGGTCGAGGTCCGCGACCTCGCCTGCTACGAGGCGGCTTGCGGCGTCGGGGGCGAGCAATGATGTCACTGCAAATGGCGCGGCTCGACGAGCACCTGCAGCGGCTGCGCCTGCACACGGTGCGAGAGCGGCTCGAAGCCCTGCTCCAGGAGGCGGCGGAGAAGGAGCTGTCGTATGCCGACTTCCTCGACGGACTGCTGAGCGAAGAGGTGTCAATGAAGACCGCCAAGCACGTCACGATGCGAACGAACCTGGCCCGGTTCCCGTTCATCAAGGGGCTCGACAGCTTCGACTTCCGCTACCAGCCCTCGGTCGACCGGAAGCAGATCCAGAAGCTGAGCCTGTGCCACTTCGTCGAGCACGGGGACAACCTGGTGCTGCTCGGTCCACCCGGGGTCGGGAAGACGCATTTGGCCGTGGGCCTCGGGCTCAAGGCGATCGAGCACGGCTACCGCGTGCTGTTCACGACGGCCGCGGCGATGCTGACCACGCTGACCAAGGCGCTGAGCGAGGGCCGATTCGACGACAAGCTGAAGGTCTTCACGATCCCGCGCCTGCTCATCATCGACGAGATCGGGTATCTGCCGATCGACCGGCAGGCGGCGACGCTGTTCTTCCAGCTCATCAGCCGCCGCTACGAGCGCGGGCCGATGATTCTGACCAGCAACCAGAGCTTCGGCAGCTGGGGCGACGTCTTCGGCGACCGGGTGATCGCCAGCGCGATCCTCGACCGGATCCTGCATCACGCGACAACCATCAGCATCCGGGGCGATTCGTACCGATTGAAGGACAAGCTGAAGTCGGGGGTGGTCAAGCCGACGATGGCGGGAACGTGAGCGATGAGAGGCCCGTGGACGCCGCCGTCGCTGTGGACGCGCACACGCGCCCACAACGACTTGGACAGGCCGCAGACGGCCTGCCCACAGCGACCACCGGCATTCGTCTCGTCGCTATCTTCAACCAGGGGTGGGGGAGTTTTCGATGACCGCAGGTGGGGGAATTTTGAATGACCGTTGACACAGGGGGGAAATAATGGGCCAGACCGAACAGGACAGCGGAAAAACGTACGCCGATATGTGCGCATTCCGGTGAAATCGATCGCCCGTTCCGGTGGCAAGTCGATCACCAAGTACTTCCTCAACCGCTGGATTGATGATTACTACAGCCGGCGCGGGGCGACGGTCGAAACCGCGTGGCCGCGCTCGCGCCGCCACCAGCCCCGAGCCAGCCGCCCGCGTGGAAGGGAATAACGTCGCCATGCTCGCGGCGGGCGCCGCCCGCGACGAGTTGCGAGTGGAACGGGTGACGCTTCGCATCCAGGCGAACCCGCACCCCCCCACGGGGCGGCGGCGGACTTCGACCTGGTACGCCTGGTGAACGGCGCGGAAGTGAGCCGCGACCGCTGGACGCTGTCACTGTAATTCACGTTTTTGGAGACGGTCGATCCCGAGCTGATGATCGTGAATCCGATGGGGATTCTCATCACGTACTTGCGCGGCGATCGCGCGCTGGTGACAGGATGACGACGAACCCCGCCCCGGAGACACCGAGCCCCGTCACGGTCCCGACGCTGCAGGACCGCGCGCGCGTTCTTGAACCCCTCGGATGGAGCGGCCGAGAGGCCGAATGGATCGCGCTGGTCGCCTTGCATGCCGGCGTCTTTACGCGCTCGCAATGGTGCCATTTTTTTGACGGCGCGCACCCGGAACAGGCGCGCCGGTTCGTTCGCGCGCTCATCGACAAGAAGCTCGCCATCGAGGACGAGCGGCTCATGCTCCCCGGCGGCGCGCGCGCCGTCCTCCTCACCGGCAAAGCCCCCTATCGGGCGCTTGGCATCCCCGACGTGCGGCACCGTCGCGCGAAGGACGCGACGACGCACATCCTTATGCGGCGCTTGCTCTCGCTCGACTACCTCATCGAGCGGCCGACCCTCGCCTGGCTCCCGACGGAGGGCGACAAAGTGCAACGGTTCGAGGCGCTCGGCATCGACCGGGGCACCTTCCCGTACCGGAAGTACGGCACGGAAGGGAAGCCGCAGATCCCGCGGTACTTCGCCTTCAAATTGCCCATCGCGGTCGACGAGCGGGCGGCGACGTTCGTGTACGTGGACGCCGGCCAGTCCACCGATAGCGAGCTGCGCGCGTGGGGCATGGCCCACGCGCCCCTGTGGGCCGCGCTCAGGGCGCGGACTTTCGCCGTGCATGTCGTCGCCGTCGGCACGGGCGCAGCGGCCGCGGACCGCGCCGCGCCCGTGCTGAAACACTGGACCCGGGACGGCGACGGCCGGGGCGCGCCGGACTCGACCGGGCCGACCAAGGCCGACCCGGAAATCCGCCAGGAAATCGCCCGGCTTCAGAAGGCGATCGGCATGGGCAATCCTGAACTCTTACGCGCGGCCGGCGGATGGGAAAAGGCCGCCGATCGTCTTGAGTGGTTACGACAACTCCCGGACGGCACGCCCACCAAGGTGACCGCGCGAGGGGCGATTGACCGCTTCACGATCTGGCCCACCGTCCGGTTGACCACCCCCGAGACGGCCATCTGATGTGGCCCGCGCGTCTGGCCCCGGTCCGTGGCAACGCGCAGGGCAACGCCAAGGGCAGCGGATGTGTGATCCGGACACAGGGGGGAGTATCACAACAGAGGCGGTTGGGGTCTCACACACCACCCTTCATTTTCCCGTTGGCTTTGTTCTTGTTTTTCGTCCTAGACCGGCCGACCCGAACCGCGCCAGCGGTGAGGGAAGAGACGGGAGCGACCCCCCATTTTTCTCCGCTGGCGCGGCACGGCGAGGGGCGGGGTATCACACCTGGTCTCACACCAGGTATCACACCCCTCCCCCGCCTTCGTGGAGGTCGCTCCCGTCTCCATGTATCCCTGCGGGAAGGCTCTCCGGCCCGCACGCGGGCCGGACGACGAGCAGCGACGAGCGGCGCAACGCTTGACCGACTCATCCGCGCGTTCCTGGTCGTCGGCGGCGTCCAGTGTAGGGTGCGCCTGGACGTGACCCGGCGCGTTTCCCGAGCCGATCCAGTAGTGGTGCTCGTCCGCTACCACACCCCGAACGTGTACCGCGCCGTCGTCGCGTGGTACTACGTGGCGCCCAGCGTGGCGGTGTTCCTGGCCGGCCAGTTTCTCATCAGCACATCCCGGATCTGGTTCGCCCGGATGGGCGTCCGTGTGGGGCGCCGGTCCCGCCTTCCGACGTGGCCGCTTTCGCCTACGGCCGACGGGCCGGCGATCGTCGTCGGCGAAGTCCATCACCCGGTCAGAGCCATCGAGAGCCCAGCTCCCGAATGGCTGACGATCCCGGAGCGTGGCCTCTATACCGGCGTGCCGATTGTCGGCGCGGTCGGGTCCGGCAAGACGTCGGCGTGTATGCACCCGTTCGCCCACCAGCTCTTGAGCTGGCAAGCGACGAATCCCGAGCGGCGCGCGGCGGCCGGAGGTGAAGGATGCGGCACCAACTTCGGAACCAAGAAGGCTCTCGAAACTGACTGCACATTGGCAAAGCATCGCCGGAGCGCGCTGCCATCAGCACCAGGAACTCGAACGCCAGTCGCGAAGCAAGTCGCTGCAATCAAGACCCGATGGGACCCATCCGCCTGGAGATGAGCATACCCACTCCGAGCCGATCGCGTGTTCTCCGCCCTCAACCAGAATCTCCAGGGCCCGGGCCGACACTGGCACCCGGTACTCCCGCGTGTGCTCCATCCGTTCCACCACAACTCGCGACTTGCTGGGGGCCGGTATTTGGGAAAATCCCTCAATCTGGAGAGCGTGAGGTTCTGTAGGTCAGCTGTCACGCAGCCTCTCGAGGCGTGCCTTCGAAGCTGCCACCGCTTCAGAACTGAACGCTCCGGAATGCCTCAGGACAACGGCTTCGAACACCATGTCCTCCATCCCCATTTCCACGAGCGTCTTGTAGCCCCGCGTCTCGTCTTTCCTCGTGACGATTCTCTCTACTGCAGCAAGCACGCCGTGCCGTTCGATCATGGGCCACGTACGACTCGCCCTCGTCTTTCGGCCCTTCAGTCGTGACATCGCCATTTCGTAAGCATAGACAGCTTGGTACGCTTCGAGCTGTGCAGGAGTCTGCGACTTGTGCTTTTTCGCTCGGCGCTCCACGGTCTGCCGTTGGGTGTTGAGAGTGTCTCGCGTGCAGATTGCGCAGAACCGATCATCGATTCCGTGGGGACAGTTGGGCATGGACTCCTCAGGAGCGTACTCGGAGTGGAGCGCTTCAGCCAGAGCTCCCTCGGACCGTTCGGCATCTGCCGGAAGAAGTCGCGGGTGGCGTGGTGGCCCGCCATCGAACCTCCGCTCGGCCGACCCAGGTCTCTCCGCGCACCGACGTGCGCAGCAGCCGGTCGTGATCGGGCGTGGCCCGCGGCGTCTTCGACGATCTCGACTGTTTGACCTCGATGAACGCGCTGGCCGCGGCAGAACTGGATGCGGAGATCAACGTGTGAACGGAATGCGTTCGAGGCCGCGCGATGCGGAACCAGTGAAAGCGACTTGTTCATCGAACTGACGTCGTCACGGCCTTCGGGCGGCAACGTGAGTGCCCGTAGGCGGGCAGGCGCTCGACGAAATGTCGCGTCACCGTCCACTGCTGGCGGTTCCCGTTCTTTTGGGTCTCTTCGTCATCCTCGCCCCTGCACGACGGTGCCCGCTGGCTTCGTTGTCAGAAAGACCGCCCAGGCATTCATGAGCGCCCGCCGCTGGTCGAACAGATCCGAGCGGAGATACGCTGCTTCGACCTTGTCAGGAATCACGTGTGCCAGCGCCGCCTCAGCTACGACTCGCGGAAAGTGGGTGCGCTCGGCCGCCCAGTCTCGAAACGAGCTGCGGAACCCGTGTGCGGTGATGTCCGTGCGCCCCAGTCGGCGCAGCACCATGAGCAACGCCATGTTGGAGAGCGGCTTGTCCGGGCGACGCCCCGGGAAGACGACCGGTCCGCCATCGGCCAGCGTGGCGGCTTCCTTGAGCACGGCCATCGCCGCAGGCGCCAGGGGCACCCGGTGCTCCCGGCCTGACTTAATGCGCTCGCCGGGCACCGTCCACGTCTCGGTTTGGTGGTCGATTTCGGCCCATTGCACACCCAGAACTTCGCTCGTGCGAGCCGCACTCAGTATGAGGAACTGAAAGGCCAGTTTGACCGCCGGCGCCGCGTCTGCCTCCCGCAGGGTCCCGAGGAAGGCTGGCACATCCCCGTACGCCAGCGCCGGTAGGTGTCGCACCTTGGCCTTCTGCGTCGGCAGTGCGCGCGTGATTGCATCCGCCGGATTGTCGCCCTCCCGGTAGCCAGAGGCCTTCGCCCAGTCGAGCACGATCCGCACGCGCTGTTTGATCCGGCGTGCCGTCTCGGCCTTCGTCGTCCAGATCTGAGCAAGCGCCTTCAAGACGTCAGCGCTGTCGACTTGGTCAACCGGACGATCACCGAACACCGGGAAGATGTCAGCCTCGAGGGACGAGAGCCAAGTCGCCCGGTGTCGGGCGTTCCGTAGCGTCGTGGTGTGCAGCGCGTGCACCTGCCGGGCGGCCTCGGCGAACGAGGGCACTTGCCGACGCTGCCGGTTCCGACTGGCGACCGGATCACCGCCGGCTCGAGCGATCCGCCGCAGCCGCGTGGCTTCCTCGCGGGCCTCGGCCAGACCGACGAGTGCGACCGACCCGAGGCCGATGTCTCGCCGCCGACCTCTGACAACCGTACGCAGGATCCACCGCCGCGCGCCGGACTCGTCGACGATCAGGTACAGGCCGTTGCCGTCGGCGTACCGGCCTGCCTTGTGCCGTCGCACCGCGACGGCCGTCAGGCGTTGATGCGGGTGGCGCCCACGTGGTTTGGTCACGGTTCAATTCCCGTTCAGGGAATCGAATAAGTCAACCATCATTCCACCCCACATCGTAGACAGGATTCAGTGGGATGTCAACGGCCGCAGTCGGACAGATATTGTCAATTATCCCTTTATTTATCGGTAGCATGGGACAGACTTGAACACAGTCGTACTGTTGTTCGATGGACGCCGCCTCCACCATTTAACTCTTGTACTGTCAGTCAGTTCGTCATCAACGATTGCCGTGATATCGCTGATCATCGGTCATTCGCCGACTCTTCTGCTCGGCGGTCTCGGCGCGATGACGGCCGTTCTGATGCTAATCTTCAAGGACCCGATCCTGGGTCTGGTTGCCGGCATCCAGCTCTCCTCGAATCAGATGGTGGCTCCGAGTGACTGGATTGAGATGTCGAAGTACGGCGCCGATGGCGACGTGCTGGAGGTCGCAATGACGACCGTCAAAGTGAAGAACTGGGACAAGACGATCACGACCATCCCGCCCTACGCGCTGATCACCGAGTCGTTCGAAAATTGGCGTGGGATGTCGGAGTCGGACGGGCGGCGGATCAAGCGCGCGATCAATATCGACATGGACTCGATTCGCTTTTGTGACGAGGAGATGTTCGATCGGTTCGCGAAGATCCAGTACATCGCAGAATATCTGGAGAAAAAGCGCCACGAGATCTCGGGTTGGAACGCGGAGCGGAACGTCGACGCATCGGACCCGCTCAACGGCCGACAGCTGACCAACCTCGGCACGTTCAGAGCCTATGTCGTTGCGTATCTGCGCAACCATCCGATGATCCACCAGGAGATGACCTTCCTGGTGCGGCATCTGGCACCGACCGAACACGGTCTTCCGATCGAAATCTATGTATTCAGCCGCGACCAGGTGTGGAGCGACTACGAAGGGATTCAAGCCGACATCTTCGACCACATCCTGGCGATGGCTCCGGCGTTCAACCTGCGTATCTACCAGAGTCCGGCAGGAAGCGACGTGCGGACCCTGCTGGCCGCCCTCAACACGAAACCCCCATGCTGAGACTCATCATCGAGGTGTTCGTGACCTCAGGGCTCCTCTACGCTCTGGCGACAGCGTTGCCCGGCGTGCGCCTGAAATCGTTCGGCACCGCGCTGGTCGTCGTGTTGGTCTACGGAGTGTTGAACTACTTTCTATTCTGGCTGGTCGCGCTGATCGCCTTTATCCCGATACTGCTGAGTTTCGGCCTGTTCGGGCTGGTCATCAACGCGTTCTTCCTGTGGCTGACCGACAAGCTGATCGACGACTTCGAGATCGATTCGCTTCGCACGACCCTGCTCATCGCGATCTTGCTGACGGTGGCAAAAGTCGTGCTGCGGGCGATTCTCTGAGAGCCACAGTGCGGCAGGAGAGCTCGAAGGTGCTCTCGCTTCTGACCCCCTGCCCCTCGTTAGGATATGTGTGGACGGTCTCCACAGAGAGTGTGGAGTCACCACCACGCCACCCGATGTGCGTGATCGGCTCTTCAAGCTCCCCCTCCGCGTGATACGTGAAGCTCATCCGATTCTCGCTTGAGAACTCGCCCTGCAGCCCATCTCGACCACACAGCTCAAACGGGGTCAATCGGCAACGATAGCTCAGGCTGTCGAATGTCCTGGAGACGGTATAGGGCAAATGTGCGCCACCCTGCTCAAGAATATGAGCCTGTACAGCAGTGGGCACACAGGTGAGCAGCTCGGTCAGCGCCGTGTCTCCATACTCGAGGAGTATCGCGTGACTTGTGCCTAGTGCGTAAAAGGTGACCCGATGATCGAGCCATTTCACTCGTCGACGGTCGAGGATACGCAAAGGCTCCAATCGCACTCGTCCGTCTACCAAAAGGAAACGAAGGGTCGAAGCGCTGTGGATCATCGTGTCTCTCGAACGGTCCGCCATGGTATTTATAGACGGACGTCATCGTATAGGAAACGCGAGGCTGGCATCAAAACAACCGGTAAGCCACAATCTCCACTATCCATGGATCAGCAGAAAATCACTTCGAAGGACGACCGTCGAGGCAAGACCCAGGCCCTCCTCTTCTCGGTCTTCGCCATTGGCACCTGTGGACTGATCTACGAGCTGCTGGCCGGAACCATCGCCAGCTACATGCTCGGCGACAGCGTCACCCAGTTTTCCACCATCATCGGTGTCTACCTTTTCTCGATGGGGTTAGGCTCCTACCTGGCTCGCTACGTCCGAAAAAATCTGATCGCATGCTTCATCCAGATCGAGATCCTGATTGGCCTCATCGGTGGGATATCGTCCTTGGCCCTCTTCCTGGCTTTTTCCGAGCTCGATGCGTTCCGGGTAGTGCTCTACTCGTGGGTCGCAGTCACCGGGATCCTGGTAGGGCTGGAGATCCCGTTCCTCTTGCGCATTCTCGAGGACCAGTTCCCGTTCAGCGACCTGGTCTCGAAGGTCCTGTCGCTCGACTACATGGGTGCTCTGGCTGCGTCGCTGGTGTTTCCCCTGTGGCTCGTCCCCCAGGTTGGGTTGATGCGGTCGTCATTTATCTTTGGCTTCCTGAACGTCCTCGTGGCGATCTGGACATGCCACCTGTTTCGTGAGGAGCATCGACGACCCATACTCACCCTCCAGGCCTACGCCGTCCTCGTGCTGCTCCTGATGGGCGTGGCTTTCTCCGATGTCTTGTCGGAATTCACCGAGCAGCGCTTGTATCAGGACCCGGTGATCTTCAGTCGTGCCTCTCGATATCAGCGCATCGTCGTGACCAACGCCCAAGGAGAGATGCGGCTATTCCTGAACGGCCAGTTCCAGTTTTCCTCCCTCGACGAGTACCGGTACCACGAGGCGCTGGTCCATCCGGGGCTGGCGGCGGTGGGGTCGCCACGGCAGGTTCTCGTGCTCGGCGGCGGGGACGGCATGGCGGTTCGAGAGATTCTCAAGGACCAGAGGGTCCAGCGCGTCACGCTGGTTGACCTCGATCCGACGATGACGGAGATCTTCACGTATCATGATGCGTTCGCGGCCCTCAACAACTACGCACTGCGGTCGCCCCGGGTGCAGGTCGTCAACGCCGACGCGTTCGTCTGGCTCGAGGACAACACGAGTCTGTACGACTTCATTGTCGTCGATTTTCCCGATCCCTCGAACTACTCCCTGGGCAAGCTCTACACGGCCACGTTCTATCTACGCCTTGCCGCTCACCTGGCCCCAGACGGCGTCGCCGCGATCCAGAGCTCGTCGCCACTCATGGCCCGGCGTGCCTTCTGGTGCATCGTCGAGACAGTGCGCGCGGTCGGTCTCGAAGCAGCGCCGTATCACGTCGCGATCCCTTCCTTCGGTGAATGGGGCTACGTCATCGCGTCACACAAACCCTTTCAGATGCCCGACCGCCTTCCGGAGGACCTTCGCTTCCTCAACCGGTTGATCATGCCCTCCCTCTTCGAGTTTCCCATAGACATGGAGGAGGTCCCTGTCGAGGTCAACCATCTGAACAATCAGATCCTGGTTCGATACCAGGAGGAGGGCTGGGGGGCGTACGCGCCGTGAGGGCAGCTCGAAAGAGGTCGAGTGGCGGGCAGACAAAACCGATCGTGAGGCCTCGCGGCCTGAGCCGGCGCGATCTCCTACGCTTGTGCCCGGGTGTTGCCACAGCGCTGGCGGTCGACTGTGGGTCACGGACGGGACCCACCGTGGACCGCGAGATCGACACCGGCCGGATCGCTGGCTCCATCGTCGGCGCCTCCCACAAGGTCGGACACCGGTTGCGTGCCGGCGATCTGCCTGAGCCCAAGGAGATCCGACACGTACCGGTGGTCATCGTCGGCGCCGGCATCGCTGGCCTGTCGGCAGGCTGGAAGCTCGCCAAGAGCGGCTTTCGCGACTTTGAGATCCTGGAACTCGAGTCCGACGCGGGCGGCAACTCACGCTGGGACTCGAACGACGTGTCCGCCTATCCGTGGGGTGCCCACTATCTGCCGGTCCCAAGCCTGGAATCGACGGCGGTGCGCGAGCTACTGGAAGAGATGGGCATGGTCTATGACATGGATCCAGACGGTGATCCGATCTACGACCCGCGCCACCTCTGTCATGTGCCCCAGGAGCGGCTGTTCATTGACGGTCGCTGGCAAGAGGGAATCTCGGCGCGAGAGCTCCTTGGCCCCGCCTCGCCGCCGGGGGATCGCGCCATGCTCGCAGAATTCGAACAGCAGATGAAGCGCTATCAGGATTATCGCGATGCCCGCGGCCGACGTGCATTCGCGCTACCGATGGCCCTGAGCAGCGACGACCCCGATCTCGTCGCTCTCGACCGGATCTCGATGCAGGAGTACTTCGACCGCGCCGGATGGACGTCCGATCGTCTGCGATGGTACGTCGACTATTGCTGTCGCGACGACTACGGGTGCTCACTGGAGACCACTTCGGCCTGGGCCGCCTGGCATTATTTCTGCTCCCGCGGCGAAGGGGTGGAATACCTAACTTGGCCCGAAGGAAACGGGCGCATCGTCCGCCACATGGTAGAGCGTCTCGATGGACATTTGCACTCGGGCATGCTGGTATATCGCATCCGGGTGAACGCCGACCCCGCGACTGCAGACATCTCGGCCGGAGGTGTCGACGTGGACGTATTTGATATGCGCACCAACTCGTCCGTACGGTTTCGAGCACGAGAGGTCATCTACGCCCTGCCACGCTTTACGGCCACGTATGTCCTGGAAGGCTATGAGCTTCCTGGCATCGACACGTTTACCTATGCCCCATGGATGGTCGCCAACCTCACAGTCGACCGCCTGCCTGAAGGGGCGGCGTGGGACAACGTGATCTACGACAGCTTATCTCTGGGGTATGTGGTCGCCACGCACCAAAACCTGCGTGTCGCGCCGGGGCCAAGCGTTCTGACGTACTACCTGCCGCTCGCCGTGCCGAATCCCGAGATCGCCCGTCACTGGATGCTCGAACGCAGCTGGAAAGATTGGGTGTCGATCATTCTTGCCGATCTCGCGCCAGCCCACGTGGGTCTCGAATCGCTCGTCAGCCAGATCGACGTCATGCTCTGGGGGCACGCGATGATCCGTCCGGTCCCAGGTTTTCTCTGGGGAGAGCCCCGCCGACGCGCCGCCGATGCCTTTGGACCGGTACGCTTTGCCCACTCGGATATGAGTGGGCTCTCGCTCTTCGAAGAAGCTCAATATCGAGGCGTGCGAGCCGCAGAAGACCTCATGCGACACAGGGGCCATGCCCACAGAAGCTCGTTGAGGCCCGCGAAAGGAGTGTGACGTGAGCGGGTCCGGCTCAAACGGCGCAGCGTGGATCGTGTCGCGCCGGTTCGACGTGGGGTTGATCCTGGGCCCGCCGCTGCTGGCGGTCCTTCTCGTGCTGTCGGTTCCGACTCTGCGAGCCCCCGATGTGCCGCTCTGGGGTTGGCTCGCGTTCGTCGTGGGTATCGACGTGGCGCACGTTTACGCGTCACTCTATCGCACATACTGGGATCCTGAGGAACTGGCCCGCCGTCGCACCCAATACATACTCACGCCGCTCGTCTGTCTAGCCGTCGGCGTGCTGCTTCACAGCCTCGGGACGCTGGTCTTCTGGCGCGTGCTCGCCTACATCGCGGTCTTCCACTTCGTGCGCCAGCAGTTCGGATTCGTGATGCTTTATCGTCACCGCTGCGGGGAGCACTCGGTCGCCGATCGGCGCCTCGACAAAATGGCGATCTACTCCACCATGCTCTATCCGCTCGCCTTCTGGCACACAACGTCCGATCGCCAATTCGAATGGTTCGTCGAGGGGGACTTCGTGTCGCTCCCAGTGTGGATCTCGCCCGTAGCGCTCTGGATCTATTCGGCCGTTCTACTGGTCTTCCTCGTGCGGCAGGTCCAGATTTACTGGAAGCGGGGAGCGGTCAACTGGGGCAAGGTCGGGATCGTGACCTCGACCGCGTGCGTGTGGTACGCGGGCATCGTGCTGCTCAACTCCGACTTCGCCTTTACTCTTACCAACGTCGTGGCGCACGGCGTTCCCTACGTAGCCCTGGTCTGGATCTATGGTCGCCACAAGTGGACCGACTCACGATCATGGAGGCAGCGGATCCACCGCCCGGCGGCGGCCGGCGTCTTCGTCGGGCTACTCCTGATGCTGGCCTATTTCGAAGAGGGCCTTTGGGATCTCTTCGTCTGGCGGGAACACGCTATCGCCTTTGGCCAGATGGCGTTGCCCTTCGCGGCGCCCGAAGCGCTGCGCCACCTTGTCGTCCCGCTGCTCACCGTGCCGCAGGCCACCCACTACGTGTTGGACGCCTGGATCTGGAAGTTCGACGGCTCGAATCCTGGCATCAAGGCGTTACTCTTCGGTGAGGCGCGACCGGCGCGCGGCGTGGGGTGAGTACTGCGTCTCAGGCGGACATGCCCATCTTTTTCTTCAACTCGGCCAACGAGTCGGAGGTCGCCGCGGTCGACGGTAAGGCCAGCGCCTTGTCGATGTCCTCGTCGATGGTGCCGCCGACATCAGAGAGTTGGCCGTAAGCCTCCGCAAGAGACTCTTCCTCCTGAACCTTGTTCTTCATTTTCTCGAGCATCGCGACGGTGCCAGAGGCATCGGCACCGGCCAGCTGCTGGTTGATCTTGCGCATGGACGAGGCTGTCCGGGCCCGAGCGCGAAGGGTGACGACCTCGTTCTCGTACTTGCTGATCTGGCGTTTGAGCTCTTCGACCTTCGTCTGGAGCTGGTCGGCCATCCGCTGCTGAGCCTGCTGCTCCCCCGAGACCGTGGTGTAGCGCTGGAGGGCTTCTTCCTTCTTTGACAGGGCTTCCGTGGCCAGCCGCTCGGCTTCTGCCCCCTCCATCTCCCCACCCTGCATGCGCTTGAGTAGCAGCATCGCCTTGCGTTCGTAGTCGGCCGCCCTCTTCTTGTGGTCGTCAGTCTCCTTCTGGAGGCGAATCGCCAGCGATTTGACCTGCGCCAGGCTGACCATCGACGCTTGCAGACTCTTCTTGAGGTCACGGACTCCCTGTTCGCTCATCTTGATCGGATCTTCAAACTTGTCCATGCCGGCGTGCGCCTCGGACTGGGTGATCTTGAAGATCCGCTGAAAGATACTGGCCATGACGATTCTCCTTTGGACGCGGTCTACTTACCGAGGTACGTGAGAAGCTCAGCGCCGTACTCGGCAAGCCCCAACGAGAGGGATCGGATCGAGCCCTCGAGCTCGTTGAGATCGAGGTTGGCGAGCTGCAGCGTATCGCGGAAGAAGATCCGCCCGCCGGTCTCGTCGAGCACGAACGCACCGTGGACGAGCGTGTTGTTCATCTGCAACAAGCGCTTGAAGAGATCTCCCGGCTCGGCCGGCACCTCACCGATCAGCTGCTCGAGAATGATAATGGGCGGCTCGCAGTCGATGACCAGTTGCTTGATGCCATTGTCCTCGTCATCGACCACAACCAACTCTTCGGCCTCGTTCTCCGAGACGATCTTAAGGTCGAGATCGAGTAAGAAGCCCTTGACCCGATCTACGTTCTCAGACATCGAATCGCACCTCCTTAGTGATCTCGTGTTCCAAACGGGTTCCCAATCTATTTACGTTCCAGGTGTGTGACAAGTTCTTAGTATGCGCGATTTAGATCTTGAACGAGGTCCGTCGCGATGCGCTTCTTGTCCTCATCCGCCGAATAAAGATCGGGGTGGTACTTCTTGATCAATCGCCTGCAGGTCCGGCGCACCGTGTCGAGGCCGGTACCGTACGGAAGCTTAAGGTTAGCATAGTAGCGGACAAGGACCGGATCCCGGTGATGGAGCTATTGTCCTGTACCAGTAGTTCGTGGACAAAGTCCGTGGCGCAGCGCCCGAACTGGCAACGCGCGACGAGGGAGAATATGGGGCATATTCGACCGAGGAGCAACGCCGCCAGACGGGATGCCCCGCCCGGGCATTGTGTTGCGAATTACTGTGACGGGACACTAGGTCCTACGCCTCGGCGTGGACTCCATGCTGGCGCTCCGGCCGCGGCGAAATAACGACCAGTCGGTCGTCGGCGCCGACGAGAACATCGGTGCCAGGGTTGGTCACGACCTCGTTGCTTCCGTGCCGCTTGATGGCGAGGACGATCATCCCCTGGGCGCGCTTCATCTCGGAGAACAACTCCAGAAACGGATGTCCAGCGAGCGATGTGGGCACCGGGACGGTAATGAGGTCATTGCCGTACTGGGCGCTCAGGATCTCGGAGAGGATCTTGGTGATCCCATGATCCAGCGTTGCGCTCGAGATGAGACGGCTACTGAATTCGGCACCGACGACAACCTCGTCAGCATGGGCACGCTCACAGTGCTGGACGTTGTCCTCGTTGGCCAGCTCGACAATCGAGTACACGTCGGGGTTCAGCGTTTCCACCGTCAAGATGGAAAGAACCGCCTTGGCGTCCCGCGCCGTATAGTCCAGCCGGCGGTCTCCCACGATGACTACGGTGGCCGCCTTCTCGATGCAGGCGCGCTTCAAGTTCTCCTCGCTCACTTCGCCTCGCACGAAGTAGAGGTGTTCATCGTCGACTGGTTTCGCCTCCACATCGGCCAGCAGTAGAATCGGTGACCGAGATGAGCGAGAGTCCGCGCGCAGGTCGCGGAGAATCTCATGGGTCCGGTCGTTCCACTCGCAGAGGATGATGTGACCCTCGAGATCGTAAGAACCCATGCCCCGCTCCTTCCTGAGTCGCTTCTCGACGAACACGCCGGCGATAGTCGCGGTGAACATGCCGAGTACACCGATGCCGAAGAACATGAGAACGACGCCGATCGCCCGTCCGCCGAGCGACGTGGGAAAAATGTCCCCAAAACCCACCGTGGTCAGCGTGACGGTGGCCCACCACAAAGCATCGGGCATGCTTCGATCGTGCTCGAAGTAGGCGAGACCGGTCGCACCGCCGACGATCAACACTCCAATAATGCCCAGCAGGCGGAGCAGATTCTCGCGGTGCAGAAACTCCCAGAACACCAGCAGGCGATCGGTCATCCTAGGCTTGAACTTGAGCATGTCCGTGTCGATGGTCTGGTGTCCGACCTGGAGGTGAGCAAGAGCCTGGCCAGATGTTGCAAGCATCCTAATGGAATGGGCCGCGCCGGGGAAGGCGGGTCTCGGCCGTGTTCGATAGGCGGCCTGCCCCCTCCACGGATCCGTTCAGAGGGTCAACCCGATCAGTATCGACGCGGCGAGGTACGAGGTCGCCTCAATGGCCCCAGCGCCGACGTTGGGTACGTCCCGGACCAACTCATCGGTCAGTCGCGCGCCAGGCAGTAGCACCTTGTCGGCGAAGATCCGGACTAACGGCAAGAGGAGCAGACCCACGACCGCGTAGTAACCGAACTCGCTCAGGCTCTGCGTCCAGGAGACGAAGTCGCCTTCACCCGCCAGGCGGATAATGTTCCCGAAGCCGATGAGAACACCGGCAAAGGCCACGCCGACCGCGACGTTGTTATTCTCGATCTGCTCGTGTAGATCGAACGAGGTCATCTTGTTGTACAGCAAGCCGGCCACGATGAGGCCGGCCTGGCCCAGGACCCAGAAGACCGCGCCGCTGAGCAGGCCGCCTTCACCAGAGAGCGCACCGGCCGTGATCAGACCGACGGCGACATGATTGCCGCCTTCAATAGCGCCCATTCCGATGTTGCGGTCCTGAACGATCTCCTTCTGGTTGTCGAACTTCGAGAGGATGATCTTGTCATTGATCCAGCCCGACAGATTGAGCAAAACGATGGCCACCAGTCCGAAGACCACCAGATCGATGAGATCCTCGGTGAGCATGCCAGACCCGGGTCCGGACACCACTCCACCGAGCACGATCGCCAGGCCGAGATAATAGCCGGCGATGGTGAGGGCCATGGCGAGGTTGTTTTTCTCGAGGAGCTCTGTCCGCAGGACGAAGCCGCGGTGCAACGCGTCGTACGCCCACCTGCCGATGCCAACAAGGACGAGGACGACGGCCAGGTAAATGAAGCCTGTTAAGATTTGATCCCAGGACATGATGCTCCTTCCGTAACGCTACTTGCCGAGCCCCCGGGCCCTGCCGCCTGTCATACGACCGCGCACGCGATCGCCAAATCCCTGGGTCCGGACGCGCTGCCGTGTTTCCTGGCGCCGGAAAAAATTGGGGTTACTCTGTCTCGTGACCGTACCATTCGTGCCATGCGCGCCAGAGCCGAAGTAGGGTTGGCCACGGCCTCGAAAGGTGCGATAACTATTCCAGTCGTTACGATAGATGGGCCGTCCAAAGCCGCCGATCATGTGGCTGATCAGGGCATACCGGCCGTAGAACTCCCAAAAAGATCCACCTCGCCCATCGCCTCGCCACTGGCCGTAACGGTCGTTGCCGACGTACTGGTAGCCGGGTGGATGTTGGTCATGATCGACGTTTCCGTCCGTGCCTTTCGAGAGAATCACCATGCCGAGGTAGGGCTGGTATCTGGCGAACGTGCGGCGAGCGACCCGTTCCCAATCTCGGATGTTCTCGGCGTAGACGAGATCGTCAGAGCCTTCCTCCCTCTCGCCTGTGGTCACCCGGTATTGGTGCCAATAGTCAGTCGAGAACGTTCCCTCCTCCCGCATGTCCGCGAGGATGACCGAGTACTCAGGGTAACGGTCGAGCTCGCCCTGCAATCGCTCGAGGGGGTCGCCGGCGACACAGCCCACGACGACGAGAGAGAGGCCGATCCACACGATCCAGCGCAGGCTAGTTTTCATGATCGTTTCCCACCCCAGACTATGGAGAGGCATACAGCCATAGTGTAGCGTAAGACTTCGACCCTGCTGGGGGGAAAATCAGTCCGTGCCCCCACCGGGGAGAATGCTCGTGAACTCGTAATCTTCGACGAAGGAGCCGGTCGCGGCCCCGAACTCGGACTCGCTCCACTGCTCGATGCCCAGGAAACTCTCTTCGTCTTCGTCCAGGAACTCCCAGCGGATCACCTCTTCGCCGGCACCTTCGTCGTTGAGGAACATATATCCCGCACAAGAACTGTCGAAGTGATACTGCTTCCCCTTGTGAACGACCCGGCTCGGCGGGTCCTCCTCGCGAAGGATGTGACGCCGGATGTCGCCTTCGATGGCGCCGATGACGATCTTCTCTGAAAGGGACCAGCGCCCGTCGGCCAGCTCCAGGTAGCGTTTCTCGCGTCCTCCGGCCGTAATCTCCCACTCCTTCACGATGTTTCCGTCGAATTCGTACCGGCAGTAGCCCGTCACTTCCCAGGTCTTCAGATCGTAATCCACCAGATAGCCGACCTTGAGCTTGCTGAGAACGAGGTCGGCGATCGGGTCCGGCTTTACATTCCCTTCCTTATCGTTCTTCTTCTTACCGAAGAGATTTCTGAGACCCATGGACTCTGTCCCCCCTCTCACGTCTCTTCATTCCCTACGACCTCCAAGGGCGTTCGAATCTCTAGTATCGGACAGCCCAATCGGAGACCGACGGCACCAGGGAATCCGCTAGTAATTCAAATGTACCAGAAGTTTCGGTGCTTCCGCCATCAACTGTTGCTCAGGCGGCCAGAAGCTCGTCCCTGACCGGGGCGGTCGGGCATCGTCAGGTTAATTCTCCGCCCGGCACAATGCCAGGATGAACACTCGCCGATCCCGCTACCTGAGGCATCGCTTTCCGCCCGAAATCATCAGCCATGCCGTCTGGCTCTACCACAGATACTGCCTGAGCTTCCTGGATGTTGAGGATTTGCTGGCCGAACGAGGCATCATCGTGTCATACGAAACCGTTCGCCAGTGGTGCGGGAAGTTCGGCCCCGATTACGCTCGAAAGTTGAAGCGACGACAAGGTCGACTTGGAGATACGTGGTTCCTGGATGAAGTCTTCGTGACGATCAACGGTCGAGTAGACTAGGGTCGTTGCTGACCCTGCCCCCCCCCCCCCCACAGATCCGGACGTTCGGGTTCTGCCGCATCCGGCTCCTCGACAGATGGCTTCGCTACGCGCCGTCGCGTACCCGCTGGTCCAAGGAGACCAGGCGATGGCCATTGACCTTGCCCCCTTAAACCGAGCCAGCCCGAACGTTAGAATTCGGGCGGTGGAACAGGAGACAAGGTCACCGCTTCCAAAATGATTTAGATTGCTTCTCGACCAGGATTCATCTTCACGGATCGTCAGGATGAACTTACTGTTGGAATATCGCTCGTCCAGCTCCTTGAAAATGAGAGGCTACTGACTTTTGTGGCCCGCTACAAAATTAGCAGGTCAATGGGGACGGGGGTTAGCGCGTCGAGTCCGTACGCATGACACCCCGTGGCTTGGGAATGTTCAACTCGATGGTGATGGGCGTCTCCGGTTCCGTCACGTCACGAGGGTTTGGCCGTCCATAGGCGTAGGCCATCAACACCGTTAGGACCGATGGATGGAGTTTACCTGCCCGCGCATCAGCCAGTAAGCGGGCTTGTACCTGTGGGTCTTCCACGATCCCCGTCGCCCACTCCCGCACGGCACGCCTGGTCTTGTTGCATGACCCCTTGGGTCGTCCGAGCGGGTTTCCTGATTGGCCGGGTTCGAAAGGCATTGCTTTAGTCCTGTTTTCTACAGCGACAGTCGGCGTGTCTTGTTAATGACACGCCTGCTCTCCGACAACCGTCTCCAAAATGTCTCCATGACCGGGGTCGATTTCAGTAGATTCACGACGACTGCTGTTGACAGTAGAAAAGAGTCAAGTGGAAGTGGCTCAACCCGTTAGGACTAGAAGTGACGCGCTATCACCGGGTTAGGGAAACGTGTGGTGCGGGTTCGACTCCCGCCGCCTCCACCACTTAACTCGTTCTATTACTTGATGTTAGCTGACTCGGTCGATCTCGTTGCCAGCATGTTGCCACATGCCGTGCTCGTTCTCGACGCATCGAGGAGCCGAATGGCCCCCTCAAGGGCCGCCGGGCTCAGGTGCATGTACCGTTGGGTCGTGGTCAGGTCCTGATGCCCCGCGAGGTCCTGAATCGCCCGCGCCGGCGCACCGCGCATGGCGAGATGCGAACAGAACGTGTGCCGAAGGATATGCACCCCCGGCCGCACACCCGCGAGGCGTGCGGCGTGGGCCACGCGGTTCTGCACGATCTTTTGCGTGAGCGGCTCCCCGGTCGATTGCACCAACACCCGCGTGCCGCGCAGGTGTCGGTGCGCGTGCAGGGCCGCCGCCAATCGGCCGGTCATCGGCACATAGCGCAGCCGCCCCCCCTTGGTCGTGGTGAGATGCCCCTTCCAGTCGGACTGCTGCACACAGAGCTGCCGTTTGTGTAGATCGACGTCATCCCAGGCAATGGCCATCATCTCTCCGCACCGCAATCCGGCATCCCCTCCCAAGAGCACAAGGAGACAGGTTTCCCGACCGAGCCGTCCGGCCGCGTCCACTAACCGCTCGTAGTCGTCGAAGTCGTGAAAGCTCGCCGACGTCTTCGGAATCCGCAGCAGCCGAACCATGCACGGCATCCGATCGATGACATCCCACTCGACCGCCTTCTTGAGTAGCACACCCAGCACCGTGAGCACGTTGTTCACGGTCTTCGGCGACTTCCGGCGCAGCGCGTGCTTCAGGTGCTGCACCGATTCCGTTGTGATCGCGTCGAGCGGGCTCCTGCCCAACATCGGGATCAGATGCCGCTGCAAGATGGTCTCTTTCGCGGCAATCCCGCTTGGCTTTTGACGATTCGCCCGGGCGTGGCCTTCCAGGAATGTCGGCGCGAACACTTCTAACGTGGGCACCTCCTTTGTGGGTGTGGGGGGACCGTTCCGGAGCAGATGTCGCTCTCGCTCCTGTCTCCACCGCTGCGCTGCCGACTTCGAGGCGGTCTTGAAGACTTTCCGCTCACGAAACCGCCTCCCGTCCGGCAGCACGAGACGGATATCGACGTGCCATCCGCCCCGCCTGTATGGTCTGACTCCTACGCTCATCGTTGCCTACCTTTCCAACGATGGCGCGGACTTCTGGCGGAGGAAGTCTAGCATGGCGTCCTGGCGGAACAGGACCCGGTTCCCAAGCCGGACGACGCCAGGAAGCTGCCCGCGCTCCACCATGGCGTACACAGCTTTCCTCGTCGTGCGGAGCAGCTCCGCCACCTCGGCACACGTGAGCAGGGCCGGGAGACTCTGCGGCGTCACGGGGTCACGCCGAGTCCGGTGTGGTCTCTTGTCCATGCTCCGATCCCTCAGTCCGCCAGCAGTATCTGCGACCTAACGCGCCCACCGGTGCCGGGTGCGGTCGGCCAGCTCTGCCCCGCGTCGGTACTGGTCGGCGTGTGCGGCGGCCTGGGTCGCCAGCGCCTCCCACGCCTCGGCCGCGCGCGCGGCGTGTGCCGCGTCGGTGCGCGCCTCGTCCGCTTTCACGGCGCGGGCGCGCATGAGGTCGAGGGCTTTGCCCGCCTTGGTGCTGAGTGTGCCGGCGTCAGCGATCTCCTTCATCATCATCAACTCCTTTCCGGGTCGGCCCATCGCCCGCGGCGCGCGGCGCGCGCCGGGGTTTCGAGCTGTGAACATTCACGACAGTGAAGCGAGCCCCATCAAGGCGCACGCTGATGGTGTCGCCGTCGATCACCCGGTCCACCTGAGCGGGTCCGGTCTGCGCGAGGACTGGCGCGAGGGCGACGACGACGAGCCGCCGGATGCGACACGCCGCTAGAGTGGCTTGCGGTCGAGTCGTTCGATGTCCCATGCGTTGCGCCCGGCGTCGTACCCCCGGACGTACGCCGCTTCTTCGACAAAGCGCCGGCCGTCGGCGCGGGTCATGTGGATCACCATGGCGATCCCGTCCACGACGCCCCTACAGGTGACGTCCCACGGGAGATCGCCGCCCGCCCTGCATGGCGCAGCTCGCCACACGCGAGATGGCACTCTCGGCGTTGTTGGCGTGGACGGTGGTGAGCGAGCCGCCGTGGCCGGTGTTGAGGGCTTGTAAGAGGTCGGCGGCTTTGCCGCCGCGCACTTCGCCGACGACGATGTGATCGGGGCGGTGCCGCAAGGCGTGCCGCACCAGGTCGCGGATCGTGACGGCGCCGTGTTGGAGCCCGCGCGCCTCGAACCGGACACAGTTCGGGGAGTCGATGCGGAGTTCTAAGGTGTCCTCGATGGCGACGATCCGCTCGTCGTCGGGGATGAGGGCGATGAGCGCGTTGAGGAGCGTCGTCTTGCCGCTGCCGGTGCCGCCGCTCACCAGGATATTGCGGCGCGTGTGCAAGGTCCGCTCGGCCGCAAGGCGGATGTGTTCGGGGAGCGCGCCTTGCTCGACAAGCTGTGTCGCTGAATAGGCACGCTTGCCGAAGCGCCGGACGGTGATCGCCACATGCGGGCTCGCCGGCGGGACGCAGATCGCCACGCGCGAACCGTCGTCCAGCCGGGCATCGAGAATCGGCGTGGTGGCCGGGTCGAGGCCCAGGGGCCGGGCGATGTGGATCGCGGCGCGGTCCAGCGCCGCCGCGTCCAGCGCGGGCGCGTCGAGCTTCGTCAAGCGGCCGTGGCTTTCCAGCCAGACGTTGCCCGGCCCGTTGATCATGATTTCGCTTACGTCCGGGTCGGCGAGCGCCGCCTCTAAGCCTGGCAAAAATGGTTTCAACAGGTCCAGCGCGTCATGTTGGCTCATAGCTGTCCTGTCTGTTTGGCGGTCCAGTACGAGAGGTCGGCGGGGAGGTAGTAGGGTTTCAAGTAGACGCGCCGAGGGGGGAGCGATTGCACGCCGTCGTACGGGAGACAGATCGCCTGACAATTCCCGAGTAGCGCGAAGTCGCGCGGCTGAAATAGCGCCTCGCGGTGTTCCCGAAAACTCTTGCTCGCGCCGACGCTGCCCTTGCCGCCGCCGGCCTGGGCGGACATGAGGTTGATCCCGCTCGATTTCGCGGATTCGTTGATCGTGTACGAGCTTTTGATTTTCGCTACCTGCCCGCACAGCTTCGAGGCAAGCTCGGCGCTGGCCTCGTCGCTGAGACTCAAAAATATCCGGGTGCGAAGCGTTTGCAGCAACGTCCGCCACGCCTCGCCGCTGCCGAGCATGGAGCGGAGTGAGCTGATTGATTGCGTGGCGACGATGGGGATCACCCGACACTGCCGGGTCAGGGCAAACGCCTTCTCGTCGCCGCTCGGATCGTCCTCGCCGACGCTGGCGAACGCCTGATACTCGTCACAGATAAAGACGGCCGGGCGGACGTAGCGGCCGGGGTCGCGCTTCGCCGCCGCCGGCCGTCGTAACAGCGATTGCAGCCACGCATTTTTGAGCATGACGCCGACGGCGCGGGCAAGCGCCGGGTTGGTGCCGGCGGGCATGTTGAGCGCCAGGACACGGCCGCTGTCGATGAGCTGGTCGAGCGGCGGTAGGTGGTCCGTCCTCCTGCCCGGCGTGAGGCTGCTGCGTCCTTCGGTTTCGTACGAGTTGGTCTGGTCCGGTAGGACCGGGACCGCGAGGGGCGCGGGCGGACAGAACACGCGGGCCACGCTCGGCAAGTCGAACATGCTGAGGAACACGGAGATCCCTTCCACGATGCTCGATCGGATCTTGTTGTCGAGGGTGTTCCAGTCGTGGACGTACCAGCGGTTGACGGCTTCGACCCTGAGCTGGATCTCCGTCGTGCTGGCACTCTCGAACCGCTCTCGGTCGTATTTAATTTTGTTCGCTTGAAGGTGCTTCACTCGGGCCGGATTGGAGTGCGCCCGGAGTCGGCCGGGCCGCGCCGGGTGCGGTTGAAACCCGATGCTGTCGAGCGCGAAAATCTTTGTCTCGTCGTGCATCGTCGCCCTGTCGATGGTGATCCATTCGTCGGACCTGTCGCGGGCGAACGTCTGCGCCTCGTTGATTTTCTCGGCGAATAGATCCTTGTCGATCGCGCAGTGGTACACGTCTCGAAGCGTCACCCATCCGGGCGTGTCGCTCCCGTCGCGGGGGTGGGGCAGCACGCGGTACAGTTCGATGATCCAGCGGACGAGATTCGTGTACGCCTGTTGCCAGAATGGTTCTTTCCCCTTGCCGAAAAGTTGATTCAGAAGTGACGCCACGGTATAGGCGAGCGAGTACGAATCCAGCCACGTCGCGCTCAGGGGATTCCATGTAATCTGACCATCGATGGACAGCTCGATGTAGTCGGCTTCGCGCCCGGCGTCTTTGAGAATCGTGCGGATGTCGTGACAGAAATCGCCCTTGACTTCCAAGATGAGCGCCGCCGGTCGCCGCTCGGGATCGTGGGCTTGCCAGCTCAAGAGTTGGCGCGCGAACGGGTGCATACACGCCGAAGTCTTGCCGGACCCGACGGCCCCGAAAATCGCCACGCCGGTATAGAGTCCCCGCTCGGGGATCGTCAGCCATTCGGGGCTCTGGATCTCGATAGCTTTGACCGGGTGATGGACCTCCCCGACGACAATCGCCGGGCCGTCCGCCGTAGGCGAAAGCGGCCACGCGGGAAGGCGCGATCGGAGCCCGAGACTGACGCCCATCCGGGCGAACCAGATCCGGGACGTGCTGATAAGGAATTGGCCGATGAGGTACGCGGCCACGCCCGGCGCGACGTAGAACCAAGCGACGACAGCGGTGTAAAAGTTCGGGGTGTGGTAGCGGACGAGCACGGCCACGGAATCGGCCTGGGGAAACATGCCGGGCCACGTCCACGCGGCCACGGCACTGATACCGCCGACGACAAGAAAGGCGCGGATAAGTGCGTCAAGCATCGCGCGCCTCGGCGGGGCTGATCGGCCGTCTCGCGTGTCGGCCTCTGAGCCTTTCCGAAGGGATAAATACGACGGGAGCGACCCCCACGGAGAGGGGGGGGGATTGTAGACACTGGTGTAGACACCGGTGTAGACACTCCCCCCATCGACTGACCGCGCCAGCGGTCAAAAAGGGGGGGTCGCTCCCGTCCAATCCCTCACCGCTGGCGCGGCTCGGGCTGTCCGGTCTAGTTCCAAAAGCACGAGCAAAACCAGCGGAAAGGGGCGCGGTGTCTGTAGACACTCGCCCCCTCAATTTGTAGACACCCCCCCCCCCCACGTCCGCGTCTACAAAACCCTGCCCTGCGCCCTGCCCTGCAAACGGGCCGAAACATGAGGTCCGCATTAGCTCAACAGGTCGGGAGTGGTGAGCCGGAGACTCGACCAGATTTGGAAACGGTCAATGGTGCCGTGGGTGGTCGTTTTGGTGGGTGTGCCTTCGGGAAGTTGCCGCAGTGTTTTGAGCCGTTTCGCCGCTGTGCTGAATCCACCTAGCGCGGCAAGGTCAGCACGATCCCCGACGGTAATACCAGCTTTCAAGCGCGCGATTTCCTGACGGATTTCCGGGTCGGCCTGGGTCTGCCCGGTGGGGTTGTCGGTGCCGGTGCCGTCGCCGTCCTGGGTCCAGTGTTTGAGCACGGGCGCGGTCGGCCGCGTCCGCGCCCAAGCCGACGGCGACGACGTGGACGGCGAAAGTCCGGGCACGAAGCGCGGACCAGAGGGGCATGTGAGCGGTGCCCCAGGCGCGGAGTTCGCTATCGGTCGTTTGGTGAGCGTCCCACGTACACGAAGGTCGCCGCTTGATCGTCTACGGCGATCGGCAGCTTGAACGCAAAATAGCGCGGGGTCTGCGGTTTGCCCTCCGGGCCGTACAGCCGGTACGGGAAGGTGCGCCGGTCCAGCCCTAGCGCCTCGAAGCGGCGCACCTTGTCGGCCTCGGTGGGGAGCCAGCCGAACGTCGGCCGCTCGATAATGTAATCGAGCGAGAGTAGCCGGCGGGTGAGGACAACGGTGTTCGCGGCCTTCGACCGGCGGTGTCGTACGTCGGGGATTCCAAGCGCGTGATAGAGGGGCTTGCCCGTCAGTAAAACGGCGCGCGCGCGGCCGGGGAAGATGTGCCGCTCGTCCTCGAACGCGAGTTTTTTCTCGACAAGCACGCGCACGAAACGGCTCACCATTTCGCGGCGCTGGTCGTCGAAGTAGTGCCGCCACTGTGAGCGCGTAAAGACGCCGCTATGAAGCGCGACGAGCGCGAGCCATTCCGCCTCGCGCCCGGTCCATCCGAGGGGCGCGAGCTTGGCGGCGTGGTCCTGCAACGTCGGGACCGTGACGGGCGTTGTTGCGCGGTTCGAAAACTGACCCGCAACGCCCCCGACCCACAGACCCGTTAACGACCGATAGCGTACGACGCCGGCCTACCAAGCTGAGTCATCTGATTGAGGATGTTACATGCGAGGATGGCCTCCGTCTCTTGCCCCGCCCGACTGCGCGCTCGAAGGCTCTCCCCGATGATCACCTTGTACCGGAAGAAGGCGTTCTCCATACGGGCCTGCTGATGGTAGCCCGAGTCCTTCTTCCACTGTCGCCGTCCAGCCTGCTGCACCTGTCGGATCGTGCGGTCGCGCGCGGGCGATCGTGGTCGCCGTCCAGACACGGTGGCTGTCCTGGTCGGTGGAATGACGACCGTCGCGCCACGCGCACCCGCAGCCTCGTAGATGCCACGCGTGTCGTAGGCCGCGTCCGCCGTGAGGCAGGAGACGTTGCCTTCGACCTGGTCGATCAGATCGAGGGCTGTCGTCGCG
Source organism: Vicinamibacterales bacterium (assembly GCA_965237405.1). Classification (GTDB taxonomy): domain Bacteria; phylum Acidobacteriota; class Vicinamibacteria; order Vicinamibacterales; family UBA8438; genus CAUZIB01. The sequence goes on from OZ250139.1 coordinate 126,271, forward strand.
TCGTCAACAGGCCCGCCGGTCAGGGCGTGAGCGACGATCACGCCCGATCCGTCGACGCCCAGATGAAGCTTCTTCCAGCCGCGTCTCCCGCGTCCGCCATGTTTCACGGCCGCCCATTCACCTTCACCCACAGTCGAGAGCCCGGTACTGTCGACGATGAGATGTATGCCTGCGCCCGCGGGGAGGCGGCGAAGTGCAAGGTCGAGGTGCTGACCACGCCGTGAGAGAGTCGTGTGATCGGGCGCGGACAGGTCGAGGCACAGCATCCCGAAGATCGACCTCAGAAAGCCCTCCGTCTGACGAAGGGGCAGGTGAAAGATCAGGCGGAGCGTCAGCGCGGTTTCGATGGCAACCTCGGAGTACTGCAGCTGCCCTCCGCGCTTGCCGACGCCCACGGCCTCCCACGTGGCGATCGCTTCCGGCGTCAACCACAGGGTGACGTCGCCTCGCTGGACCAGTGCTCGGTCGTACGCCGGCCAGTTTCCGACGCGGTATTTCGTTTTGTACCTGGGATGCACTCTCGACTTCACGTCGAGATCATGCCCCTTCGGCCGTCACGATGGCCAGGGCCACGACGAACACTTGTTTCCGCGCACCAACGCCGCGCCGCGCCCACCAGGGTGGGGCCAATTGCGCCTGGCTCAGGCCGCGCGCGCGACGAAGCGCGCGAATCTGCTCAGCGTAGTCGCTTGGAACGCTAGTCCACATTCGTTTGACGCCGAACACTTCCCGAATTGAGACGAGCTGCTGCTGCGGTTCACGAAGGATCAGATACCTACAGGGCCATGGCCGCCGCAGACGAACGCCAGCGGCGCCAACAACTCACGCTGACACGCGGGGCTGAAACCCCGCCCCGTCGTGTCATGCCGAGGCGGTCGCCAGAATGGCGGCCGCCTCCTCCGCCAGATCCGTCACGCACGCCTCCATGTGACGGGCGCGGGTCCGGAAGCTCAGGACACAGACCCGCGCCAGGAACCTCCCCTCCACGACGGCACCAGACAGCATCACGCGGTTCCGAAGGTTCACACGCTCCACCAGGAGCTGGGTAGCGGTGTTCTCCTTTACCAGGCTGGAGCCAGGCCAGCGAAGGTGGAACGCAAAGAGCGACACCTGCGGCGGGGCCACCATCACGATCCCGGGGACTGTGGCCACGCGCGCGGCCGCCTCCAGGGCGAGGGAACGCTTCTCTTCCAGGGCGGCCCGGAACCGCCCTGCGCCGTACAGCTTTACGCAGAGCCAGACACGAAGGCCCGGGAACCCACGCGAGAGCTCCGGCCCGTACTGATGCGGGTCGTAAAAATCGTCGCCCTCTGGCGGATTTGGCAGGTAGCTCGCGGTCGCCTCGTGCGCCCGGCGCAGCGCAGCGCCGTCGCGCACGAGCAGGGCTCCTGTGCCGTATGGCAAGAACAGGCCCTTGTGCGGATCGAGCGTGAGGGAATCAGCCCGCGAAAGCCCGGGCATAAGATCCCGAAGCTCCGGACACATGTAGAAGAACGCCCCGTAGGCACCGTCCACGTGGTGCCAGAGCCCTTCACGGGCGCACAGGTCAGCGATCGCATTCAACGGATCGACCGCGCCCGTATTCGTGGTGCCGGCCGACGACATGACGCAGAACGGTCGGAGCCCGCCGCGGCGATCCGCAGCAATCGCGTCGGCCAGAGCCCCCACATCCATGCGGAACTGCTTATCGACCGGGACGGTCCGGATCCGGTCCGGCATGATGCCGGCCAGCCGGGCAGACTTGATCATCGAGTGATGCATCTGCGTCGAGCCGTACAGCACGCCCGGGCGGATCTCCCGGCCGAGATGCTGCTCGCGCGCACACAGCACAGCGTTGAAATGCGCCATCGAGCCGCCGGTCGTGAACAGCCCGCGCGTTTGGGCCGGAAACTCCATCCAGTCGCGCAGCCAGTCGAGCGTGTTGGATTCGAGCTGAACGAGCGCTGGTGCCGCCAGCCACACCCCGGTGTAGCGATTGACCACGTCGGCAATCAGATCCGCCAGCCCCGCGGGATACAGCCCGCCGCCTGGAATGTAGGCGAGATAGCCTGGCCCAGGTGCCGTAAAAGACCGCGGCACCCACTCGGCGAGCAACTGGTCGAGTAGCGGCTCGTACGCGACACCCTGTTCGGGTGCCGGTTCGCGGAGGCGGCGGCAGAGATCCGCCGCGCCCACGTCGCCTCGGGCCGGCTGCGTCTCGAGACTCAGAATGTGGTCTACGAGCCGCTCGATGGTGGCGTACCCCATGCGCCGCATCTCGTCGGCCGTGAATTCTAGGTTGGCGAGGTCCGTGGACATCGGTAGCAACTCTACAACGAGGAACGCTCGCATCGTGCACTCGGTCGCCTCCCGCTAGCTGTGAATGTCAAAGATGTTGTTCATCTTAGGCAGTCTCTTGGAAACGCATCCACGGCGACCGCCGGCCGAGGCTCGCAATGTGGACGTCGGTGGTTGTAGAAGCGCAGATACGGTCTCAGGGCGGCTGTGCGCGGCGTTGTTGCATGAAGAACCACTGTGGGTGGGGCGGCGTGGCCCGCACTTCTCGTGACCCTCCGCAGGAGCCACACTACCGGGATGCAGTCGAAGGTCCATCCCACGTATAAGACGCAGTACCGCGTGGCGAACTGGCCGGCCTATAACCAGGCCCTCGTTCGCCGCGGTGATGTGACGGTGTGGGTGTCCTCGGAAGCGATCGCTGCCTGGACGGCCAGGCGGAGCGGCCGGCGGGGTGGGCAGCGGCGCGACTCGGATCTCGCCATCGAGACCGCTCTGACCCTGCGGCTCATCTACCATCTCTCCCGCTGCGCCAGGCCGAAGGGTTCCTGCACGCGCTGTTCGGGATCATGCGTCTCGACCTCTCCGTTCCCGACTAGACGCCGCTCTCTCGGCGCCGTCAGCATCTGCGGCGCCGTCTGCGGCCGGTCCCGCCCGGCGAGAGCCTTCATCTCGTGCGTGACAGTACGGGTCTGTCCATCGTCGGGGCAGGGGAGTGGGCGGCCGCGACACACGGTGGTTGCGGCCGGCGTGGCTGGCGGAAGCTCCACCGTGGCGTCGATCAGTCAGGTGTGATCCGTGTCCACACGCTAACCGAGAAGACGGGTGACGATGCGACCACCGCCGTGGATCTGCTCACTGCGGTCGAGGGCCCTCTCGTGCGCGTCACCGCTGACGCCGCCTCTGACACGGTCGCCGTCTACGAAACGGCGACGGCGCGGGGTGCGACGGTCGTCATCCCACCGGCCAGGACGGCGAACGTCTCTGGTCACGGCCCGCGGTCGCCCGCGCGGGATCGGACGATCATGTTGGTGAAGACGCTCGGCCGGCGCCGCTGGAAGAAGGTGTCAGGGTACCATCGTCAGGGCCGGGTGGAGAACACGTTCTTCCGATACACGTCCATTATCGGAGATGGCCTCCGGGCCCGGAGGCCAGCCGGGCAGGGGAGTGCGGTCGTCCTCGGCTGTGCGATCCTCAATCGGATGACCGCCCTCGGCCGACCAGTGTCGTATCGCTTCGACAGGTGAGGATCCTGTCGGTGGGCATCGTGCGGGCCAGTCACGATTCGTGCAACAATGCCCCTTGGCGAGGCTTTGGTGCATGGCTCCTGACCCTTACTTCGGCGGGCATCGTCAACCGGGCACTGACGCCCCTATATGTCAAGACACTCCTTCAGGCGGCCTGGATGATCTCTTGACGAGCGCGGAAGTCGGTCATGACGCGCTGGTAGATCTCTCGCGCGAGGAAGCGTTTCAGGCAGCGGATGATGTCGCGTTTGGTCCGGCCAGCGGCGATGCGTCGGGCGACGTAGTCGCGGGTCGGTTGGTGGAATTGCATCCGGACGATGACGGCTCGATAGAGGGCCGCGTTGGCGTGTCGGTGGCCGCCTCGATTGAGGCGGTGCCGCCCGGTGGTCATCCCAGACGAGGCCGGGATCGGGCAGGCGCCGCAGAGCTTCGCGAAGGCGGCCTCCGAACGAATCCGGTCGGGGTTATCGCCGAAGATGATCAACAGCTCAGCCGCGGTGTGGGCGCCCACACCGAAGCCCTCGCAGAGGGTCGGTGATGTCGCGGTGGTGAGACGCGCGAGGTACTGGTCGTGCAGCGCGATTTCCTCGGCGAGAGCCATCCACCGACGGGCGAGCGACCGGAGGGTGTGCTTGGCGGACGCGATGGGCGTGTCGATGGGGCCCGGTCGGAGTCCGGCGCAGCGCGTGAGCAGGCCGTGATCGGTGAGGTCGTGGAGGGCTTCTCGCAGGACGGGCGGGGCCTGCACGATGATCTGCTTCAGCGTGTTCATCGCCGTGGTGCGCGCTTTCATGGCGGTATCCCGTGTGATCTTGAGCTGGCGGATCATCTCGACGGCGCCGTCCGCGGTCTTGGGGATGGCCGTCGACTGCCCCGCGAGCAGGGACCGCGCCGCCACCTCGGCGTCGATGGTGTCGGACTTGCCGGCGGCGCGGCGTGTACGGCGGTCGCCCCGATTCACTTCCACGACATGATGCCCGGCTCGGCGGACGGCCCGTGCCAGGCCAGCGCCGTAGCTCCCGGTGCCTTCGATCCCGAACGCCTCAATCCGCCCGTGTGTCTCGGCCCACGTGACCAGAGCCTCGTAGCCACCCGAGTCCACTACGAACGCGTGATCGCCCAGACGGATCCCCCAGCTGTCGATTGCCACCGCGACGTGGACATGCTTATGCGTATCAACACCGACGATCACCGTCCGCGCTTCGGGCGGCGTAGTTATGCGGTTGGTCACGGGTGGCCTCCTCGGATTGCGGCCCCGAGCTGGTCCGGGTGGGCGGACAGGACTGTGACGGGCCGTGGGTACAGCAGGCCCCTATTGGGTCACGGCCCATCCGGTCAGCTGGCTGCCGTACGAGTTGCCAGCGGGCGATGACCGACAGGTCAGTAGCCAGGACCGTAGGTCAGTCAAGTTAAGGGTCAGGCCATCACTCACCGGCACCCACCGGTGTCACAAGTGACCCCGTCAGGCAGGGAGATCATGCTCACAGTCAAGTTAACGAGTCCGGGACATACGAGGGCAGGCTAATCAGAGATCAGGCTGCCGTCACCGCGGTCCACACGGTGAATGCTTGTGCCCGCAACATTCGATGATGAACCGATCTCAGCCGGTGCCGACCCACGCGAAACAGATTTTGAATGATGCCGTGAACGTGCAAGAACCGCTGGGCGTGGGCAGGTGAGGTGAAGCCGCGCATCTGACGCTTCCGTTGTCGCGTGGGTTGGTGCGACACGTCGGCCCGATTGTTCGCGTATCGCGTCGTGTCATGGGTGACCACAGGCATGACGTCCCGATGGGCGACACGGTAGCTGCCCAACTGGTCGGTCACGAGCCGCACGGGTTCCTGTCGCTGACTGTTCAACAGTCGGCGGAAGAATCTCCGCGCTGCCCGCGCGTCCCGACGGGGTTGTACGAGGATGTCGATCAGATCACCGTCTTGATCCACGGCGCGCCAGAGATACTGGCGCTCACCGTTGATCGTCACGAAGACTTCATCCAGGAACCACGTATCTCCGAGTCGACCTTGTCGGCGCTTCAACTGCCGAGCGTAGTCGGGGCCGAATTTCCCGCACCACTGCCGAATGGTTTCGTACGACACGATGATGCCGCGTTCGGCAAGCAGGTCCTCAACATCCCGGAAGCTCAGGCAGTATCTGTGGTAGAGCCAGACGGCATGGCTGATGATTTCGGGCGGAAAGCGATGCCGAAGGTAGCGGGGCCGGCGAGTGTGCATCCCGGCATTGTGCTGGGCGGAGAGTTAACTTGACAATACCGTCTGGGAGGCGTATCAACCGGTGAAGGCAAACCGAGGAGCAGCCGGCGTAGCTGCTCTGGGACGCCCTCGTCGCAATGACTATTCTTATCCGGTGGCGGAAGTCGAGCGCATCAGCGCTGTAACGTTCGCGGTTCGGGACATGGCTCGCTCCGTCGCTTTCTACAGGCAGCTGGGGTTCACAATGTTGCGCGGCGGCGAGGACGCTTCGTTCAGCAGCTTTCGGTTCGGCGAAGCCTGCGTGAATCTGGCGACCGTCTCCACCTATAAGGGACAATGGTGGGGGCGGGTAATCTTCCGTGTTACCGAGGTCGATGCATACCACCAAACGCTCACTGCGGCCGGGCTCCAACCTGACAAACCGATGGATGCTCCCTGGGGCGAGCGCTTCTTTCACATCAGCGACCCGGACGGGCACGAGCTCAGTTTCGCGGCGTTGCTGCTGTCGCGATTCTGAGTAGCGAGTGGGCGTGGGGCATGAATGGGTTGGGCTGATGTATAAGGCCGGCCTGAGCGTAGACCTCGGCTGAATGTACACGGCCGGCCAGGGTGTCCCGCAGGACCTCGGGATGATGTATGCGGAAGGATTCCCCTCTCACGTCACAACGCGCCGCGGTCGGACAAGGGAACGCCAGCGCGCAGGCACATGTTAGCGTTTGTCTCGTTGACCCGCAGCGAGTGGGCGTTGGCTTACTATCGCCGGCAGCGGGCACGAGGGCATTGCCCCGCAGCCGTCGCAGGAAACGGAGCAACGGGCGCACAGGTCGCACCTGATGGGACCATTCCGATGACAGGCCATGACATTTCGCTGGATCTGTTCACGACGCCCGACCAGCTGATGTCAGGTCAACGCCCGTTCGCGCGTCCGCCTGGGATCCTGTGGGACGAGGTCGACGAGGAAAAGACGAGCACCATTCCGGTGCTGCGCGAGCGACGTCGGGGATCGCGGTAGCGGCCATGGAACTCGCGGTCACCGAAATTCGCAACATCTTGACGCGAACCACGGGGTTCCTGAAGACGGTGACGTCCCATTCGGTGCAGCCTTACCGCGGCTGCTCCTTGGGGAACGCTCTGTGCGGGGTGGGCTGCTACGTGCAGCACAACCCCTATGCAACCCAGGGGCGTCCGTGGGGCTCGTTTCTCGAAGTCCGAAAGAACGGCGCCGATTCTTACCGGCTGCATGTCGACCGAGAGCGGCGGTGGGCAAGGAAGTCCCGGGGAAAGTTCGGCGTTTTTCTTTCGAGCTCGACCGAGCCGTTTTTGCCCCAGGAGTTTCGCTATCGGGTCACCGAAAAGCTGCTCCACGCAATGCTCGAGAGCCCCCCGGACCTGTTGATCCTTCAGACCCACTCCCACTGGGTGACCGAGTATCTCGAGATTCACCGCCAGCTTCATAGGTACTGCGACTTGCGCGTGCATGTTTCCATTGAGACGGACATCGAGGAGTTCCCGGGCCTTCCGCCCCACGCCAGCTCCGTGGAGCGACGTTTTGATGCGGCCCGGACATTGAAGAAATCCGGCATCCGAACCGTGATCACGGTGTCTCCCCTCATGCCCATCCAGGAGCCGGAACCCTTCTTCAGCCGGATCGCCGAGTGCGCCGATGCGGTGGTGATCGATCACTTTGTCCAGGGAGACGGTTCGGCCGATGGGAGTCGTACTGAACGGACCGCGCTTCCTGCGGCGATGGCAGCGGTGCGTCCTGAATCCGTGGACGTCGCCTACCGGAATCGGATGGTCGAAACCGCCAAGCAGTACCTGCCTGGCCGGGTGGGCGTGAACATCGACGGCTTCGCGGGACGCTATCGTGCATGAGCTAGGCGCGAGCGAAATGACCGCCCATGCGCTTCTGCTGACCGGCGTACCCGGCGTCGGAAAGACCACCATCGTGAGTAAGGTTGCCGCCGGTCTATCGGGCAGGAGAAACCGTGGGTTTGTCACCGACGAGATCCGAGAGGGTGAACGGCGCGTCGGTTTCGAGATCCGGACCTTCGGCGGCAAGACGCGAACCCTCGCCCACGTGGACTTGCGCTCGCGCCATCGCGTCGGGCGCTACGGGGTCGATGTCGAGGCCCTCGACGAAATCGCAGAGTCAGCTCTCGTGCTCGACGACGAGACCGAGGTCTACCTCGTGGACGAGATCGGCAAGATGGAGTGCTTCTCGGAGAGGTTCTGCACAGCCATGACGACCCTGCTCGACGCCGGACGACCGGTGATTGCCACGATCGCGCGCCATGGCGGCGGCTTCATCTCCGAAGTGAAACGGCGGAGAGATATCGAGCTCTGGGCGGCCACGAGAGACAACCGGGACGAGATGCCTGAGAGGATTCAGGCATGGCTGGCTCGGAGATGAAGACGCACAAAAGCGCCGTTGTCATCATCCCGCCCGAAGAGATTTGGGAGCCCATTCAGAAGATCCGTCGCCTCTACGACCGTCAGTGCCACCGCTGGATGCCGCATATCACGTTGATCTATCCCTTCCGGCCCAGAAGCGAGCTCGAGCGAGCCGTCGTGGTACTGTCCAGCGGGATCACCGCCCTTCGAGCCTTCGCGCTACGACTGCACCGGCTTCAGTATTTCACCCACGACCGCGATCGATTCACAATGTGGCTCGACCCCGGACCGCGTGAGCCGATCGCGGCGCTGCAGGCTGCGTTCCAGGCGCAGGTGCCCGACTGCGACGACGTATCGAAGTTTCCGCGAGGCTTCACGCCGCACCTCAGTGTCGGCCAGGCCAAGGGATGTCGCGAGCTCGAGGAGCGAACCTGCGGTATTCAGGACCAATGGGAGCCCCTCGAGTTCACCGTTGCGGACGTGGCCATCATCTGCCGCGACGACGACGGGCCGTTCCGCGTTGAACGAATAATCCCACTGGCACACGTCAAGGAGGCGAATAAAGCATGAAGGCGCTTGCTGAAATCCAGGTCATCCCGATCGGTGGGGGGGTGTCGGTGCGCAAGGAGGTGATGCGGGCCCACGAGATTATCAAGGAGTCCGGGCTGAAGGTTCAGCTGCACGCGTACGGTACGAACGTCGAGGGGGACCTCGACACGGTCCTTGCGACGATCAAGAAGCTCCACGAGACGCTTCATGCCGAGGGAACCCAGCGCTTGTCCACGGCGATCAAGATCGGTACCCGGACCGACAAACACGCGCGCTTGGAGGACAAGCTCTTCACCGCGTAGCCGTTTCAGGGAGCGCCGGCCTCAGGGAGCATGCTCGAGGTAGCGCACGGTCTTCTCGACGTCAGCTGCTGTGCCTGCCTGATACAGATGGTGTGCCAGGTCGGAGGCACGTTTCTCTGGCTCCTTCCCGGCTGTGCGCTCGAACGCATCGGCGACCCTCACGTGGAGCGGTCGGGTAGACCAGTGTCGTCGCTGACCCTGGCCCCCCACAGATCCGGACGTGCGGGTTCTGTTGTCGGGCTTCGCGCGCTGCGCCACCTGCGGGGGTGGAATGTCCAACCTTCGGCCGTCGATAGGTCCGCCGCTGCCGGCGGTGGCCACGTAAAGACCCACGCACGCATCACTGGGGACGCCAGCGTCGGCGTCGATGTTCGCGGTGATGGCGGCTAGGCATTGTCAAAGTAAATCGGCTTGAGCCTGGACGTAAGGCCTCATAACCTCCGGTGATGCACAATCCCTTTCGTTATTTCAACAGTTCGCCTGAGGTCATCCGCCTCGCGGTAATGATGTATGTCCGCTACCCCTTATCGCTGAGACAGGTCGAAGATCTTCTGTGTGAGCGCGGCATCGACATCTGCCATGAGACCGTGCGGTACTGGTGGAACCGCTTTGGTCCAGTGTTTGCCGCGGAGATCCGGAAACGCCGTGTTCATCATAGATTCTATTCGCTGTGGCGCTGGCATCTTGATGAGGTGTTTGTCCGGATCAACGGGAAGACCCATTATCTATGGCGCGCTGTGGATCATTCAGGAAGGCCCCTCGAAGTGGTAGAGGTTTTGGGTCAAGGACGAATAAACATGAAGGCGGCTGATCAGGCAGTGCGCTGCGGGCGATTATCTTGAGGTTCCTGACGCGTGCGATAGCCGTTTCAGGGAGCGCCGGCCTCAGGGAGCATGCTCGAGGTAGCGCACGGTCTTCTCGACGTCAGCTGCTGTGCCTGCCTGATACAGATGGTGTGCCAGGTCGGAGGCACGTTTCTCTGGCTCCTTCCCGGCTGTGCGCTCGAACGCATCGGCGACCCTCACGTGGAGCGGTCGGGTAGACCAGTGTCGTCGCTGACCCTGGCCCCCCACAGATCCGGACGTGCGGGTTCTGTTGTCGGGCTTCGCGCGCTGCGCCACCTGCGGGGGTGGAATGTCCAACCTTCGGCCGTCGATAGGTCCGCCGCTGCCGGCGGTGGCCACGTAAAGACCCACGCACGCATCACTGGGGACGCCAGCGTCGGCGTCGATGTTCGCGGTGATGGCGGCTAGGCATTGTCAAAGTAAATCGGCTTGAGCCTGGACGTAAGGCCTCATAACCTCCGGTGATGCACAATCCCTTTCGTTATTTCAACAGTTCGCCTGAGGTCATCCGCCTCGCGGTAATGATGTATGTCCGCTACCCCTTATCGCTGGACAGGTCGAAGATCTTCTGTGTGAGCGCGGCATCGACATCTGCCATGAGACCGTGCGGTACTGGTGGAACCGCTTTGGTCCAGTGTTTGCCGCGGAGATCCGGAAACGCCGTGTTCATCATAGATTCTATTCGCTGTGGCGCTGGCATCTTGATGAGGTGTTTGTCCGGATCAACGGGAAGACCCATTATCTATGGCGCGCTGTGGATCACGAAGGCGAAGTGGTAGAGGTTTTGGTCACGAAACGGCGGGATCGCAGGGCTGCGCTTGAGTTCCTGACGCGTGCGATGAAGCGTTATGGCCGACCGGCTTCGATCGTCACGGACAGGCTACCGTCATATCGTGCGGCGATGAAGGTGATCGGCAATGAGGGTTGCCAAGAGACCAGGCGCTGGCTCAACAACCGGGCGGAAAACTCACATCAACCCTTTCGAAGGCGGGAAGGGGCAATGGCTCGGTTCAGAGACATCAAGACCCTGCAGACATTCACCTCCGTCCATGCCTCGATCCACAACCATTTCAACCACCAACGCCATCTCAATCGCCGCGACATTTTCAAACAAGGCCGAGCCGCCGCCCGGGCCGAGTGGCGTCAACTTGCAGTCTGATAGTCCTTGATTGCAGGTTCTTTGGGTCCAGCCTAATTAGTCTGACAATGCCCCCCGAATACCTCGCCGTCCGCGCCCACCTGCTCGCCCCGTGGCAGGACATCCTCGATCTGGCTTACTACTCCGGCTGGCGCAAGAATGAACTCCTCGGCCTCACCTGGGAGGAGATTGACATGGCCGGTGGCGTCATCCGGCTCTCGCCCGCGCGCTCGAAGACGCTGGTGGGACGCATCCTCCCCATCTCGCCGCCCATTGCCGAGGCCCTGGCGCGACGGCGGGCACGCCGCGACCCCGACAGCCCCCTGGTCTTCCACCGCGACGGCATCTCTGTCCGCCGCTGGCGCACGGCGTGGCGAATCGCCTGCCAGGCAGCCGGGGTGCCAACCCGCTTCCTTCACGACTGCCGCCGCACCGCCGCTCGCAACCTGATCCGCGCGAACGTCCCCGAGCGCGTCGCCATGCTCCTGACCGGGCACAAGAGCCGCGCCATCTTCGACTGCTACAACATTATTCACGAGCAGGAACTGCTCGACGCCGGGGAGCAGCTCGTCGCGTATCTGGCGCAGCAGGCGCAGGCGGTGCCAGCCCGTCGGCAACCCCACGCGGCCGGCCCCGCCGCCCCGGCCCTCCGCCTCGTGCGACGCACCACCGCGTAAGGGCGCCCCCCCCGGCATCAGCTCGCCGCTTCGGGGCGGTGGGAGCCGGACACCGCCCGTCTGTGCGCTGAGGATTGCGTCCAGGCCCCCGAGTACGGGCTGGCCCGCGATCGTGGCACACGCGGCGACGGGGCGGGCCGACGCGGCCGAACACGGACACGCCGGGCCCGACCGAGCCTCCAGGACAGGAGGCCCGGAGGTCCCGATGCTCTTCTCGGAGATATGCAATCTGATCGTCTTGGGGGCGATTCACCCAGCCCGCGACGGTGAGTACGAAAAAGTGCAGCGCGTCAGGCATGTCCTGAGGCGACGTTGAGCACACTCGGCCAGCAACCGACCCGGCCTCGGCGATTTGCTAAACTCGCCTCGGTCGTTTTGTTGCACCATACGGCGTCGATCGGGTTCTTGGACAGTACGGGAGCGCGGCGCTGACCTCGACGTTGCACTTGTTCGAGACCGAGCTGCTGAGCCGTGCTGATGACACTCACGTTCTTCGCCTCTCGGGATCTAGCGGAGGCGTTCCAGGCAGAGGGCGCCCTGCGAACAGCCTCTCTCGAGGCAACGGCCGAATCACTCCTTCGCGTCTTCTCAGAGGCGCTTACGGAATACGCCCATCTGGGCCGATCGGTTCTCGGTAGTGCTGGAGAGACGGTGGCGCAGGCGCCGGGGCGCACCGCCAAGGTCGGCCGGAGCGCTCCCTGCCCATGTGGCAGCGGGAAGAAGTTCACGAGGTGTTGCGGCGAAACACGCTATTGACGAGTCCAGGATCTCACCTCGCCTCTGCGACCATGCACGCTGGACGCAATATACTACAATACGTATACTCGTATAGATGTCGGATCTCGTGACCCCGCGACCAGTGACCTGGGTCGGGTCGTCTCGCAGGGACCTCAAGAGGTTTCCGCAGCCGGTGCGCCGCAATTTCGGACTGGCGTGCTATGCAGCGCAGCGGGGCGAGACCGATCCGGCGGCGAAGCCCCTGAAAGGCTTCGGTGGGACACGCGTCATGGAGATAGTCGATCGGCACGACACCAACACGTACCGCGCGGTGTACACGGCTCAGTTCGACGAGGCGATCTACGTGCTCCATGCCTTCGAGAAGAAGTCCAAGAGCGGCATCACGACCCCGAAGTCCGAGATCGACCTGATTCGCCGCCGGCTGACCGAGGCCGAGCGGCTTCATCGAGAAAGGCAACGCTGATATGCCCCGCAAGAAGGCGACGATCGATTACGAGGAAGGTAGCGGCAATATCTTTGCGGACCTGGGATTTCCCCATCCTAAACAGGAGTTGCTCAAGGCCCACCTGACGCTCGAGATCTATCGGATCATCAAAGCCCGCCACCTGACGCAAGCCCAGGCGGGCGAGATCCTTGGCATCAAGCAGCCTCACGTGTCGCTCCTGATGCGCAATAGACCGGGGACATTCTCTGTCGAGCGCCTGATGGACTTCCTGACCGCGCTGGGTCACGACGTGGAAATTCGGGTCACACGCACGCGTAAGGCCCACGGGCAAATGTCAGTGATTGTGGCCGCCTGAGCAACACCGCCCGATGCGACGATGATGCCGGCGGTCCGGCCCAGCAAGTATCTGAACATACTGGGACTTAGCGACAGACGAAGACGGTGCGCCTATAGCTCAGTTGGATAGGTTCTGACGCCCCTATATGTCAAGACGGCCGCTCAGGAGGCTTCACTGAGCTGTTGGCGCGTGCGGAAGTCTCTCATGACGCGCTGATAGATTTCCCGAGCGAGAAAGCGTTTACGGCATCGGATGATGTCCCGTTTCGTCCGTCCATCCGCCCTGCGTCGGATGACATAGTCGATCGTCGGCTGGTGATAGCGCATACGGACCACGATGGCTCGATGGAGGGCGGCGTTCGCTTGTCGGTGGCCGCCCCGATAGAGGCGGTGTCGACCGGTGGTCATCCCGGAGGAGGCGGGGACGGGACACGCGCCGCAGAGCTTGGCAAAGGCGGCTGCCGAGCGAATCCGCTCAGGGTTATCCCCGAAGATAATGAACATCGCGGCGGCGGTGTTGGCACCAACGGCGAAGCCCTCCCGGAGGGTGGGCGACGTCTCGGTGGTGAGTCGGGCGAGGTGTAGGTCATGCGTCGTGATTTCGTCGGCGAGGGTGAGCCAGCGACGGGCCAGTGACCGGAGCGTGTGTTTCCCGGATGCGACGGGCGTGTCGAGCGGACCCCGTAAGGTGCGTTTAATGGGCCGAGGTCCGGTCAGTGCTGGTCGAGTCTTCCAAGTAATCTCAGGCCATGCCGCCTGCGCTACAGTTCCTCGTTCTCACGTTCGCTGGCTGGGTGAACCGCCACCAAGACGATCTGATCGCGTATCTTCGGGAGGAGCATCGGGTCCTCCGGGAGCACCTGGGCCCTCGGCCGCTTCGCCGGACCGATGCCCAACGCGTCGACTCGCCGTGCGCGGCCAGCAACTCGGCCGGCGCGTCTTGATGCAGGTCGCCGGCATCGTCACGCCTGACACGATTCTCCGCTGGTACCGGAGATGGATCGCCCAGACATACGACGGCAGCGCCCGCCGCGGTCGAGGCCGGCCGATGACGCGCCGTGACGTGGCCGCGCTCGTGGTCCGGATGGCGGTCGAGCATCCCCAGTGGGGGGACACACGGATCCGCGGGGCGCTCTCGAACCTCGGCCACGAGATCGCTCGGACCCCGGTGAAGCGGATCCTGCACGACCACGGGATCGACCCGGCTCCCGAGCGGAGCCGGCGCATGCCTTGGAAGACGTTCCTGCAGGCGCCCTGGGAGGGCCGCACGGCCTGCGATCTGTTCACCGTCGAGGTGCTCACGCTGGCCGGGCTCCAGCGGTCCCTGGTCTTCTTCGTGATCGCGCTGCAGTCCCGCCGCGCGACCATCGCCGGGATCTATCCGCAGCCGTACGGCACGTGGATGGAGCAGATGGCCCGCAATGTGACGGACCCGGTCGATGGCTGCTTGCGCCGCGCCCGCTATCTGATTCACGACCGCGACCCGCTCTCCACGCGGGGGATTGGCGAGATCCTGGAGGGCGGGGGTGTCCAGCCGATCCGTCTCCCGCCGAAGAGTCCCAATCTCAACGCGTATGCCGAGCGGTTCGTCCGCTCTATTCAAGAGGAGTGTCTCAGTCGCGTCGTCCCCCTCGGCGAAGGGCCCCTGCGTCTCCTCGTGGGCGAGGACGTCGACCACGACCAGCGCGAGCGAAACCACCAGGGACTCGACAACCAGCTCCTGCAACGACCGCCACCGCCGGTGAGCCTGGCCGCCGACGTGCAGCGGCGGGAGCGTCTGGGCGGATGGCTCAATTTCTACCACCGGGAGGCCGCATGAGCGGTCGGCCGATTAAACGCACCTTACGGGCTCGGCATCTTCGCCCAGCCGTTCCTTTCGGGCGTGGCGGAGTCCGACCGACCGCGCCTGGCGGCGGAGGTCCGCGAGCTGCTCGAGCCGCGCCTGCTGAACGCGGAAGGCACCTGGGTCGTCGACTACGTTCGGCTCAGAACCGCCGCCGTGAAACCGCCGCGTCCGGAGTAGCGTGATGATGCTGACGTCGCCGCCGGTCGGCATCCGTCCGACACCCCCCCGGGCGTGGGTGTGGGGATTCGCGCGGGCGGCCGTCAAGACGTTCTATCGCGTCGAGCGGCTTGGCGCCGAGCTCCCGTCCGGCGCGCTGCTGCTGATCGCGAACCACCCCAACACGTTGCTCGACCCGGCGCTCATCCAGGCGACGGCCGGGCGGCGGATCCGGTTCCTCGCGAAGTCGACCCTGTTCCGCAACCACCCGTTGAGCCTGTTCGTGCGGAACTCGGGCGCGATCCCGGTCTATCGACGAATCGATGCCGGGGTGGACACGAGTCGCAACGTGGAGATGTTCGCCGCGGTCGAGGCCGTGCTGGCCGACGGCGAGGCCATCTGCCTGTTCCCGGAAGGCATCAGCCACGATCGCGGCCGGCTCGAGCCGCTCCGCACCGGCGCGGCGCGGATAGCGTTGAAGAACACCGCCATGGGGTATCCGGTCACCATCGTGCCGGTCGGTCTCAATTTCGAGCACCTGCCGGCGTTCCGGTCGCGGGTGACGGCCGTCTTCGGCCGGGCGTTCGGCTGCGCGGACCTGGTCGACACCTACACCGCGGACGAGCCACGCGCGGTGCGCGCGCTCACCGACCGCATGAGCGAGCGTCTCCGACACCTGCTGATCGAAGCGAATCCCCGACACGATCTGCCGATCGTCGAGCGGATCGATCGCCTGTATGCGTCCGCGCGCGGGGTGTCACGCGACGCGCGAGATCGCGGGCGGCGGCGGCGCTTGATCGCCGACGGCATGGAGCACCTGCGGCAGCACGACCCCGAGCGGCTCGACGAGATCCTGTTGCGCGTGCGCGCGTACGACGCGAGCCTCGAGCGGTTCGGCCTCCGTGACCGGGATGTGGACCAGCGGATTCCGTTCGCCCTCGCCCGCCGATTCGTCGTGCGCGAAGGGCTCCTGGCGCTGCTGCTGGCACCGGTGGCGGTGGCCAGCCTGTGCGTCTTCGGCGTGCCGTACTGGATCACCGGTCAGATCAGCCGCTGGGCACCAGACCTGCAGAACCGCGCCACGTGGCAGGTCATGGGCGGCGTCGCGACCTATGGCGTCTGGATCGGGTTGCTGTCTGCCGCGATCGGTCTGTGGCTCGGCGCCACGGCGGCAGCGATCGCCGCCGGTGGGCTCATCCTCTTCGCGTTCGTCGGGCTCGTGGCCTTCGAGCGCGAGGCGGCCGTCGTCCGCACGGTGCGGTCGTTTCTCGCCCTCCGGCAGACACCGCTCCGCGCTCGAGCGCAGATCAAACGGCAGCGGGCCGCGTTGGCGGCCGTGCTGGAACAGGTGCGTGACTGGATAGACCAGGGACCCGGGACCGGGGATCAGGGATCAGGGATCGGTTGAGGCGGGCATCCGACACCTCAACCGCTCACACCCGAGCTCTGACTAGTCCCTGGCCCTGGCCTCGGCCCCGGGCCTCGAGCCTCCGGCCTCCCTTCCACCCGTTTCGTGCCCTCACTGACAGGATCGTGATGGGAATCGCCCGGTTCGCCGGTGGGCACTCAGCGAGCATGTTCCTCAAGTGACTGGAAAATAGTTAGTTGCGCTATCGTCCGTGTGAGCACAGAGGTCGGCACGACGTGTGCTCTATCCGGCCTGGAAGAACCCAGAATGACATCCCGCGTCACTAACCCTCGTGCGTGGTCGTCACGGAAAGGCTTCACCCTTCTCGAGCTCCTGATGGCCGTGTCGGTCTTCGCCACCGTCGCCGGCATGGCGGCCCTCGGGTTCAGCCACACGGGCCGCCACTTCAAGGCGTTGTTGCACGAATCGTCACGGGCCCGCACGATGCCACCCGACACAATCCTCACCTGCCGATGCGATATGACACTGGTCGGCCGAGGGCGGTCATCCGATTCAGGATCTCACAGCCGAGGACGGCCTCACTCCCCTGCCCAGCTGGACTCCGGGCGCGAAGGCCATCGACGATGATGGACTTGTAGCGGAAGAACGTGTTCTCCACCCGGCCCTGGCGATGGTACCCTGACACCTTCTTCCAACGGCGCCGGCCGAGCTGCTTCACCAACGTGACCGTCCGATCCCGCGCGGGCGACCGCGGGCCGTGGCCAGATATGTTCGCCGTCTTGGCCGGTGGGATGACGACTGTCGCACCCCGCGCCGTCGCCGTTTCGTAGACGGCGACCGTGTCATAGGCGGCGTCAGCGGTGACGCGCACGAGAGGGCCATCGACCGCGTTGAGCAGATCGAGGGCGGTGGTTGCATCATCACCCGTCGCCTCGGTCAGTGTGTGAACGAGGATCACGCCTGACTGATCGACGCCAAGGTGGAGCTTCCGCCAGCCACGTCTGCCGCGGTCACCGTGTTTCGCGGCCGCCCACTCACCTGCCCCGACGATGGACAGACCCGTGCTGTCGAGCACGAGATGGAGGCCCTCGCCGGGCGGCACCGGTCGCAGACGGCGCGTCAGATGCTGACTGCGCCGGGAGAGCGTCGTATAGTCGGGGGCGGAGAGGTCGAGGCGCATCATCCTGAACAAGGCGTGCAGGAATCCTTCGGCCTGGCGCAGCGGAAGATGGTAGAGGAGTCGCAGGGTCATGGCGGTTTCGATGGCAAGATCCGAGTACCGCCGCTGCCCACCCCGCCGGCCGCTCCGGCGGGGCGTCCAGGCAGCGATCGCGTCCGAGGACAACCACACCATCACATCGCCGCGGCGAGCGAGGGCCCGGTTGTAGGCCGGCCAATTCGCAACGCAGTACTTCGTCTTATACGTGGGATGAACCTTCGACTGCATCCCTGCAGTGTGGCTCCTGCGGAGACGAGAAGGGCGGGCCAAACCGCCCCACCCGCAGAAGGTCTTTCATGCAACAACGCCCCTCCTCGGGTGCTGGTGCGTCGGCCGGATGGGCGGACAGGACTGTGATGGGTCGACGTTGCCGCAGGCCCTTATTGGGTCACTGCCCATCCGGTCAGACGGGTTGCCGTGTCCATCGCCGACGGACGATGACCGACAGATCAGTCGCGAGGACCGTAGGTCAGTCAAGTTGCGGGTCAGGCCACACCACCCGCCGGCACCCACCAGTGTCACCGAGCGACCTCGGCAGGCAGCGGAATGATGCTCACAGTCAAGTTAGCAGAATCGGGCTCACCGACCCCCAACATGCCGGGTTCACGACAGAACTCGAACCCATATCTTGTGGGTCGGTGAGCCGAGTTTTCGTTAACTTGACTGTGAGCATGATCTCCCTGCCTGACGGGGTCACTTGTGACACCGGTGGGTGCCGGTGAGTGATGGCCTGACCCTTAACTTGACTGACCTACGGTCCTGGCTACTGACCTGTCGGTCATCGCCCGCTGGCAACTCGTACGGCAGCCAGCTGACCGGATGGGCCGTGACCCCATAGGGGCCTGCTGTACCCACGGCCCGTCACAGTCCTGTCCGCCCACCCGGACCAGCTCGGGGCCGCAATCCGAGGAGGCCACCCGTGACCAACCGCATAACTACGCCGCCCGAAGCGCGGACGGTGATCGTCGGTGTTGATACGCATAAGCATGTCCACGTCGCGGTGGCAATCGACAGCTGGGGGATCCGTCTGGGCGATCACGCGTTCGTAGTGGACTCGGGTGGCTACGAGGCTCTGGTCACGTGGGCCGAGACACACGGGCGGATTGAGGCGTTCGGGATCGAAGGCACCGGGAGCTACGGCGCTGGCCTGGCACGGGCCGTCCGCCGAGCCGGGCATCATGTCGTGGAAGTGAATCGGGGCGACCGCCGTACACGCCGCGCCGCCGGCAAGTCCGACACCATCGACGCTGAGGTGGCGGCGCGGTCCCTGCTCGCGGGGCAGTCGACGGCCATCCCCAAGACCGCGGACGGCGCCGTCGAGATGATCCGCCAGCTCAAGATCACACGGGATACCGCCATGAAAGCGCGCACCACGGCGATGAACACGCTGAAGCAGATCATCGTGCAGGCCCCGCCCGTCCTGCGAGAAGCCCTCCACGACCTCACCGATCACGGCCTGCTCACGCGCTGCGCCGGACTCCGACCGGGCCCCATCGACACGCCCATCGCGTCCGCCAAGCACACCCTCCGGTCGCTCGCCCGTCGGTGGATGGCTCTCGCCGAGGAAATCGCGCTGCACGACCAGTACCTCGCGCGTCTCACCACCGCGACATCACCGACCCTCTGCGAGGGCTTCGGTGTGGGCGCCCACACCGCGGCTGAGCTGTTGATCATCTTCGGCGATAACCCCGACCGGATTCGTTCGGAGGCCGCCTTCGCGAAGCTCTGCGGCGCCTGCCCGATCCCGGCCTCGTCTGGGATGACCACCGGGCGGCACCGCCTCAATCGAGGCGGCCACCGACACGCCAACGCGGCCCTCTATCGAGCCGTCATCGTCCGGATGCAATTCCACCAACCGACCCGCGACTACGTCGCCCGACGCATCGCCGCTGGCCGGACCAAACGCGACATCATCCGCTGCCTGAAACGCTTCCTCGCGCGAGAGATCTACCAGCGCGTCATGACCGACTTCCGCGCTCGTCAAGAGATCATCCAGGCCGCCTGAAGGAGTGTCTTGACATATAGGGGCGTCAGTGGCTTCAGCAGCGCATTGAGCGGCTCGGTCACGTTCGTCAGGTTGAAGGCTTGGAAGAAGGCCACCAGGACGAACAGCATAATGAGCCAGTACGCGCTCCCCACCGGGTCGACCGCGCTCGTCCTCTACTGTCGGCCCTCCAGCTTGCTGGTCCAGCGCTCGACCGCCCGGCCCGCCACGTCGCGCGCGCCGAGGCCGAAAGCCAGCGCGACCGCGACGGCGATGGCACCGAGCAGGCCTCCGAAGGCGAGATTGATGATCTCGTTCGCCAGGCCCATCTGTCGCAGGGCCATGGCGCCGGTCAGGACAATGATCGCCACGCGGGCGGCGTTTGCCAGGAGGGATGCCTGCGCGCTGCCGCTGGCTCGCACGGTCGTGGCGGCCAGGTTGGCCAGATAGAGGCCGATGCCAAACACGACAACCCCGAGGATCACCTGGCCGCCCAGGGTGATGAACCCGGAGAGCATCTCGGCCAGGTTGACGAACCCAAGCAGCGATGCTGCCTCGACCGATGCGAAGAGCATGATGGCAACGAGGATCAGGGTGCCGATCATGGCGGACGGCGTGCGGCCGCCCTCGGCGGGCTGGCCCAAGCCCAGCTGGGCGAGGATGTTGTCGAATCCGGCGCCGGCAAGGACGTTGCCGATCAGCCGGGACACCAGGCGTCCGACGAAGTAGGCCACGCTGACGAGCAACACCGCGGCAAACAGCGATGGGATGACGTCGAGAATCGTGCCCAGCATGTCACTGGCGGGCTCCGTGATTGCCGCGAGCTGCAACGCGTTGAGCGACGAGATCAGGACTGAAAACAGAATCAGCACGTAGGTGATCAGCCCCAGCAGACCCGAGAGCCGCATGGTGCCGAGCACCTGACTGGTGCCTATCTGGTCGCCGAGTCGGTCGACTCCCACCGTGGTCAGCAGGTTGGTCACGATCCGGCGGACGAGGTGCGCCACGAACCAGCCGACTGCCAGGATCAGACCGGCCGCCAGGATGTTGGGCAGGAAGCCGAGCAGACCATCCACCAGCTGCTGCACCGGGACGAGCAGGCCCTCGAGCGCCAGGGCGCCAAGAATCGCGGGCAGGAACAGCAAGAAGATCAGCCAGTAGACGCCGTCGGCCAGCGCTTTGCTCACCGGAATCGTCTTGCCTTCTTCGACCTCCGCCTCCCCGCTGAGCCGTTCGTCGACCCTGGCCGCGGACATGGCGCCGATGATCAGCTTCTTGACGACGGTGGCGACCAGCCACGCCACCAGGAGCAGCGTGCCGGCGCCGAGGAGTCGTGGAACGAACCCGGTGAGCTGGTTCAGCAGCGCATTGAGCGGCTCGGTCACGTTCGTCAGGTTGAGGGCTTGGAAGAAGGCCACCAGGACGAACAGCATGATGAACCAGTACGCGCTCTTCCCCGCGTAGCGTTCCACCTCGACATCCTGGCTCGCCCCCATCCAGGCGGCGATGCGGTTGTCAATGGTGGTCCGCTTCAGCGCGCCACGCACGACCGCCGCCACGACGACGGCGACGAGCCACCCGATGACCAGGATGCCCACCGCGCCGAGCAGGTTGGGCAGGTAGCCGCCCACCAGCTGGGAGACCTGGTCGGTCACGTTGCGGAACATGTTCTGTAGTGTCTCGTTCATCGTATCGTCTCCTTGACAGTCAACACCGGAGTGACGTTGGTCCCGTTAGTAGACAGGTTGTAACTTGGAGCGGCGCGTATTCGATGGCCCGATCCTCCTGACGTAGTTCGGCAAACTCATTCGGTGTCAGGTGCCCGAGCGAGCTATGCGGTTGATGCTGATTGTAGTCGACGTGCCACGCTTCGATCTTGGCTTGAGCATCGGCGAGGGCACTGACGGGCATTGTCAAAGTAAATCGGCTTGAGCCTGGACGTAAGGCCTCATAACCTCCGGTGATGCACAATCCCTTTCGTTATTTCAACGGTGCTTCCGCCATCAACTGTTGCTGTCCAGTCCCTAACCTACCTACATGCTAGAGTTTGGGCCGTCATTTAAGCGTCGCAGTTCTCTCGTCGACAAGGCCCACGCACCGTGAAGAAACCGAGCTGTCGCAATCCAACGTGTTCGTTGCCCGGAAACGTCGCGTCCAGACGCATCATCCGCTACGGATTCTACAGAACCACGGCCGGGAAACGGCGCCGCTACCGATGCGTCGGCTGCGGACAGACGTTCTCGTCGACAAAAGGCACGCCCTACTACCGGCTCCAGCACCGCCGAACGACATTCGACACGGTCGTCACACTCCGCGTCGAGGGGGTCAGCCTGTGGGTGGCGAATTCGTCCGAATCCGACATCGTTCGATCTTCGGGTCCCGTGAGCCGGGAGTCCCCCGCGAAGTTGTCGCGATGGCATGAGTAAGGCGTGCAGCTGACGCACTGCCCTGCTGTGTCGCGATAGACGTCGAACGCGGGCGCGTCGACCCGCTCGCCACCGTCTTCGCTGGTCAGATGTCACGCCGCGATCGGCGTCTGATAGAGACCACGGCAATGCGCGTCCCATCGGTAGCGGTCGAGCCGTGCGACATCCTTTCGTATCGGGACGGGCGTCCGCCCGTCCAACGACGCATGGGCCCGATGCGCATTGTAGAAGTCCTGGAAGGCCACCAGTTTGTCTTCCAGGTCCGACGCAGACCAGAACAGCAGTTGATCCACGCATGCTCGTCGCAGCGTGCCGATCAACCGTTCGACAAACGGATGCGACAGCGGCACATACGGCACACTCTTCACCTCGGTCACCTGCAGCACCCGCAGGTTGGCGCACCATTGGTGAAACCGATACAGCGGGTCGTTGTCGGAGCTGAGGCGCTTCGGACGCGAGAGCCCTCGAATCGCATGGTTGAACATGCGGCACAGGGCGCGGCCATCCACGGTTCCAGCATGGATGCCAAAGCCGACGATCCGCCGCGTGTATTGGTCCATCACCACCAGCACCCAATGGCTTCGCAGGGTCGCCGACTCGCACCGGAACAGGTCGATGCTCCACAGGCTATCTTTCGCATGCCCCAGGAATGTCAGCCAGGACGGACCACCCGAGCGGGGTGCCGGTCGATAGTGCGTGGCGAGCACTCGGCGCACCACGTCCTTGTCGATGTCGACCGCAAAGGCGAGCGCGATCTGTTGGGCGATCCGCGGACAGCCCCACCTGGGGTTGCGCCGCTTCATGTCGACGATGGCGTCGACCAGTGCTTTGGACGGTCCTTGGGGGCCGGTGCGACGGCGCGTGGGTGAAAACAGCCAGCGGTACTTGCGGGTGCGCAGAGCCCGATGGAACTCCAGGATCGTCGACGGTCTCAGCACGATCGCTGAGCGAATCACCCGGGCCGGGCGCATGAACAGTGCACACACGCCGGCGAGGATCCGATCCGACGCGCAGAGATTCGGCGCCCGGTGCCGCGAGCGATTCAGAATGAGCAGTGGCTGCTTGACCAAGACCGATTCAGCCACGACAGACCGCAGGCCGCCGGGGCCCATCAGCCGGGCCAGGGTGGCGATCAGGTGCACCAGCAGGATGATCGGGTCGCGCATCGGAACATCCTAGCGACCACTCCCAGGATCACCAAACTTGATAATCTCAACGGATTGCGGGCTGAGTAGTAATTCGCCACCCACAGGCATGCAGAGGCAACTTGTCGGAGTCGCCATCGGGGCCTTGTTCGTGGGCCTGGCGGCCGGGAACGTGTTCGGGAGACAAAGTGCGGAAGCCGAAGTGCGGGCGATGCACGGCGTCTACTACCAGTACTTCGCGGACGGTCGCGCCGACGTGATTGCCGATGAGATCTATCATCCGAATCGCATGCGGTTTGGCCCGGACGGTGTCACCATCTCCACGGTCGGGATGATGTTGAAGAAGGATTCCGGAACTCGATTGATGGCCTGGTCGCCCAGGGATACGGTCATTCGGAGATTCCAGACGCGAATGTCTGCGCACCGAACCCCGGGACTGTCATCGTCAGCGGTAAGATCACGCGCTACCTCGAGGATGGGGGCGTCATGGGCGAGGTGGGCGCGACCTATATCTACGGTCAGACTCCTGACGGATGGAGAATCCACGCCACGATCGGGCACGACGCCGAGGCGGCGATCGGGTGTCTCGAGTAACTGGCGCGTGATGACAACGTTGCCAACGAGGACAGACGCAGGAGGTATCCGATGACCCATCGAGGTTGGTTGTGGCACTCGACGATTGTGGCAGCCGCGGCGGCTCTGTTCATCGCACCTGCCGTTGGGCAGGAACCGAGCTCGGGTGAGTCTTGGACCATGCCGCGGACGCCGGACGGTCAGCCCGATCTGCAGGGGGTCTGGACGAACGCGTCAATAACCCCGTTCGAGCGGGGCAACACGATGCCGTACTCGGGGGTTGCCGTACCCGAGTCGGCCGCCGACAAGGCGGTCTTCACAGAAGAGGAGGTTGCCCTCCTCGAGGCTCAGACGAACGCGAAGCGTCCGGAGGTTCTCGGGGCGTACAACGTGTGGATGGATGCGGGCGATCGCCTGCTGTCGACGAGGCAGACGTCACTTGTCGTCGACCCGCCCGACGGGCGCGTGCGCGTGAAGGCGTCGGCAGCCGCCATTCGGGAAGCGAAGATCGCGCAGCAGCGCGACGACTACCGCACCATGAGCACGTGGGACCGCTGCATCACGCGAGGCGTGCCGGGTTCGATGCTGCCCACCGGGTACAACAACGCGTATCGCATCATCCAGACGGCCGAGTTCGTGGTGATCCTGCACGAGATGATTCATGAGGCGCGGATCATTCCGGTGACCGATCGATCCCACATCGATGAAGACATCGATCTCTGGACCGGTGACGCCCGTGCACGCTGGGAGGGGGACACGCTGGTTGTCGAGACGACGAACTTCAATAGCCAGGCGATGATCTTCACGAGCTCGAACAAAGGGCGCCTGAAAGGGCTTCCCGTTGGACCCGCGATGCACGTTCTGGAACGGTTTACCAGAGTGTCCGAGGACGAGATCTTCTGGGAGTTCACGATCGAAGATCCCGAAGTGTACGAGCGGCCGTGGACGGTTTCGATGCCGCTCACCCAGGCCCAGAGCTATGTGATGTACGAGTATGCTTGCCACGAGGGGAATCAGGACGTGGCGATCTACTTGGGTGGTGGGCGTGCCGACGAACTGGCGAAGCGGTAATGTAAGAGTCGACTCGGCTTAGTAGGAGTTCTATGCGTAGTCGCTGGCTGATCGGGTTTGGGCTTCTCGTGGGCGGCGTGGGCGTGGTTTTGTCCGCGCAGACGCAGCCGGAACGGCTCATCTTTCGGAGCGGTGTCGACCTCATTGAGGTCGACGTCAGCGTCGTCGACGATGACAGTCGGCCGATCACCGGCCTTGATGCACGGCTCCACTGGGAACCAGCATCCCCCGCCGCTCGTCCCGCGCTCAGTCCACTCGATAACTCTCGGGCATTCCCAGGGACGTCATGCGGTTCAAGATCTGGCAGCCCACTCTGGCGTTGTTGCGCGGTTCGAAAACTGACCCGCAACGCCCCCGACCCACAGACTCGTTAACGACCGATAGCGTACGACGCCGGCCTACCAAGCTGAGTCATCTGATTGAGGATGTTACATGCGAGGATGGCCTCCGTCTCTTGCCCCGCCCGACTGCGCGCTCGAAGGCTCTCCCCGATGATCACCTTGTACCGGAAGAAGGCGTTCTCCATACGGGCCTGCTGATGGTAGCCCGAGTCCTTCTTCCACTGTCGCCGTCCAGCCTGCTGCACCTGTCGGATCGTGCGGTCGCGCGCGGGCGATCGTGGTCGCCGTCCAGACACGGTGGCTGTCCTGGTCGGTGGAATGACGACCGTCGCGCCACGCGCACCCGCAGCCTCGTAGATGCCACGCGTGTCGTAGGCCGCATCCGCCGTGAGGCAGGAGACGTCGCCTTCGACCTGGTCGATCAGATCGAAGGCCGTCGTCGCGTCGTCAACATGCCCGCCGGTCAGGGCGTGAGCGACGATCACGCCCGATCCGTCGACGCCCAGATGAAGCTTCTTCCAGCCGCGTATCCCGCGTCCGCCATGTTTCACGGCCGCCCATTCACCTTCACCCACAGTCGAGAGCCCGGTACTGTCGACGATGCCCGGTACTGTCGACGATGAGATGTATGCCTGCGCCCGCGGGCAGGCGGAGAAGTGCAAGGTCGAGGTGCTGACCACGCCGTGAGAGAGTCGTGTGATCGGGCGCGGACAGGTCGAGGCACAGCATCCCGAAGATCGACCTCAGAAAGCCCTCCGTCTGACGAAGGGGCAGGTGAAAGATCAGGCGGAGCGTCAGCGCGGTTTCGATGGCAACCTCGGAGTACTGCAGCTGCCCTCCGCGCTTGCCGACGCCCACGGCCTCCCACGTGGCGATCGCTTCCGGCGTCAACCACCGGGTGACGTCGCCTCGCTGGACCAGTGCTCGGTCGTACGCCGGCCAGTTTCCGACGCGGTATTTCGTTTTGTACCTGGGATGCACTCTCGACTTCACGTCGAGATCATGCCCCTTCGGCCGTCACGATGGCCAGGGCCGCGACGAACACTTGTTTCCGCGCACCAACGC
The DNA here is from genome assembly GCA_965237405.1 of Vicinamibacterales bacterium. Classification (GTDB taxonomy): domain Bacteria; phylum Acidobacteriota; class Vicinamibacteria; order Vicinamibacterales; family UBA8438; genus CAUZIB01. The sequence goes on from OZ250139.1 coordinate 152,621, forward strand.
CGCATCAACACGGCCCATGTTCCCGGCTGAGACGGGAGGATACTGACGGAGAAGAAAGACTCCCTCAGTATTCCCCTAAACAGTCGGACTCGTCAACCTCTGCCCTCAGGCAGAAAGGAGGATTAGTGCGTCAGTCTGTCACATCCATCGTCCTGCTCGCAGTAGTTATCGGTGGTCTGTTGCCAGAAACCAGTGAAGCTACGCTGGTGATCGCCTTTGTCGGAAAAAATGAGATTGTTATAGGTGCTGACAGTCGAAGACGAACCACGGATACGTGGACGGGGACCACGGAGAGAACAAATTCCAGCTGCAAGATACGTAACTACGGGAGCATGGTATTGACTGTTGTCGGCACGTATCCGCTAGGGTTGATAGGAGAACTAGCGAAGGATCTCTTTAAACTCGGAACTGGGCACGTATCTGTTGATGTTGAGGAACGGCTCATTTAATTCACAAATGAAAATATGCCCCGTCTCCGCCGATTTAATCCGAACTGGGAGAACGGAACTGGGGCGCCAGCAACATTCCTCGTTGGCTTTTTCGAAGAGGGCCTTCCAGTCGTCTTGTCGTACCGTGTGCCAGACATGGTCATGCAAAAGCCTGCGCCCGGTGGCTTCTTTTTCTCCGGAGCTCAGAATTTTCTTGAGCGGGATGGTCGAAAGTATGTCGTCAGAAACGGAAATAATGAAATAGACGTTCCGCTGTCGTTGAGGGAGATGGTCACGCTCCAGTCCACCATCACGCCAAACAGGGTTGGTGGACTCGTTGACATTATCCGTTTGACCGCCTACGGCGCTGAGTGGATTCAGAAGAAGCGCGAATGCCGCGAGCGCGAGTAGTCCTGCGAGTCTTATAGTTGACTAGCATATATTCCTGGAGAGACCCCATGCTGAAGAAACCAGGCCGACCCGTGACGAACCGAATCGTCAACACGATCCCCGCCACCGGTGAAGAGATCGCCGCCGCGATCTGCGTCGCGGCTGATGGGAAGATCAGGCAGTCTTTGGGGCAGGGCCAGCCGCCCTCGGTCCGGCCGTCAGAATCTTCCAGGGCATCAGCTTCCCGTCCAGGCCGCGGGCGAGGCAAACCATCTGCGTGATCGTATCTTCGTTCCGGACGTTCTTCCGTCCGGCGAACTCGGTCACGTAGCGGTGCAGGTGCTTCGGGCTGAGCTTGTGGAACGTGCCCATGTGCGCCCGCTTGAGCATGCTCCAGAACGATTCGATCCCGTTGGTGTGGGCTTGCCCTCGGACGTACTCGCCGACGCTGTGTCGGACCGCCTGATGGGTGTAGGTACCATCGGCGTCCGTATAGGACGTGCTCCCGTCGGTGTAGATCGTCGACTGCGGTGACACCGTCTCAGCGACAAACCCCATCAGCGTGGCTTCGTCGGTGTTCGGGATCGGCTTGGCGACGACTTTCCCGCCTCGCTGGATGGCACCCACGACCGCGATCTTCCCAACCGGCCCACGTCCCTCGTTGAGCCGCTTCGAGCGGTGCTTGTTCCGTTCCTTGCCACCGATGTAGGTTTCGTCAATCTCGACTTCGCCAGTTAGGAGCGAGCCGTCCTTCCACCCTTCACGGATCTTCTGTGCCATCATCCAGGCCGTCTTTTGCGTAATGCCGAGGTCTCGGTGGAGCTTCATGCTGGCGACGCCTTTCAGGGCGTTGGTGCGCGGAAACAAGTATTCGGCGCGGCCCTGGCCATCGTGACGGCCGAAGGGGCATGATCTCGACGTGAAGTCGAGAGTGCATCCCAGGTACACAACGAAATACCGCGTCGGAAACTGGCCGGCGTACGACCGAGCACTGGTCCAGCGCGGCGACGTCACCCTGTGGTTGACGCCGGAAGCGATCGCCACGTGGGAGGCCGTGGGCGTCGGCAAGCGCGGAGGGCAGCTGCAGTACTCCGAGGTTGCCATCGAAACCGCGCTGACGCTCCGCCTGATCTTTCACCTGCCCCTTCGTCAGACGGAGGGCTTTCTGAGGTCGATCTTCGGGATGCTGTGCCTCGACCTGTCCGCGCCCGATCACACGACTCTCTCACGGCGTGGTCAGCACCTCGACCTTGCACTTCGCCGCCTCCCCGCGGGCGCAGGCATACATCTCATCGTCGACAGTACCGGGCTCTCGACTGTGGGTGAAGGTGAATGGGCGGCCGTGAAACATGGCGGACGCGGGAGACGCGGCTGGAAGAAGCTTCATCTGGGCGTCGACGGATCGGGCGTGATCGTCGCTCACGCCCTGACCGGCGGGCATGTTGACGACGCGACGACAGCCCTCGATCTGATCGACCAGGTCGAAGGCAACGTCTCCTGCCTCACGGCGGACGCGGCCTACGACACGCGTGGCATCTACGAGGCTGCGGGTGCGCGTGGCGCGACGGTCGTCATTCCACCGACCAGGCCAGCCACCGTGTCTGGACGGCGACCACGATCGCCCGCGCGCGACCGCACGATCCGACAGGTGCAGCAGGCTGGACGGCGACAGTGGAAGAAGGACTCGGGCTACCATCAGCAGGCCCGTATGGAGAACGCCTTCTTCCGGTACAAGGTGATCATCGGGGAGAGCCTTCGAGCGCGCAGTCGGGCGGGGCAAGAGACGGAGGCCATCCTCGCATGTAACATCCTCAATCAGATGACTCAGCTTGGTAGGCCGGCGTCGTACGCTATCGGTCGTTAACGGGTCTGTGGGTAGGGGGCGTTGCGGGTCAGTTTTCGAACCGCGCAACAACGCCACGCGGCATCATCGTGTCGTACGAAACGATTCGGCCATGGTGCGGGAAGTTCGGCCCCGATGACGCCCGGCGGTTGAAGCGCCGTCCAGGTCGACTCGGAGATACGTGGTTGCTGGACGCAGTCTTCGTCGCGATCAACGGTCAGCGCCAGTATCGGTGGCGCGCCGTGGACCAAGACGGTGACCTGATTGACCTGCTCGTCCAACCCCGTCGGGACGGGCGTGCGGCGCGGAGATTCTTCCGAACACTCTTGAAGAGTCCGCGACAGGAACCGGGTCGTCTCGTGACCGACAAGCTGGGCAGCTACCGTGTCGCCCATCGGGACCTCATGCCGCTGGTCACCCATGACACGACGCGATACGCGAACAATCGGGCCGACGTATCCCATCAGCCTACGCGCCACCAGGAGCGTCAGATGCGCGGCTTCACCTCACCTGCCCACGCCCAGCGGTTCTTGCACGTTCACGGTGTCATTCAGAATTTGTTTCGAGTGGGTCGGCACCTGCTCAGGTCGGTGCATCATCGGATGCTGCGAGCACGATCATTCACCGTGTGGGCCGAGGTGACCGCGGCCTGATCCTCTGATGAGTTCGCCTCATCTTGGTCCAGGCTCGTTAACTTGACTGTGAGCATGATCCCCCTGCCTGTCGGGGTCGCTTCGTGACACCGGTGGGTGCCGGTGAGCGGTGGCCTGACCCGTAACTTGACTGACCTTTGGTCCTGGCTACTGATCTGTCGGTCATCGCCCACCGGCCACTCGTACGGCGGCCAGCTGACCGGATGGGCCGTGACCCCATAGGGGCCTGCTGCACCCACGGCCCGTCACAGTCCTGTCCGCCCAGCCGGGCCAGCTCGGGCCGCAACCCGAGGAGGTATACCTGTGACCACCCGCATACCCACGCCGCCTGATGCGCGGACGGTGATCGTCGGCGTTGATACGCATACGCACGTCCACGTCGCGGTGGCGATCGACAGCTGGGGGATCCGTCTCCGCGATCACGCGTTCGTTGTTGATTCGGGCGGCGACCAGGCGCTGATCACGTGGGCCGAGACCCACGGGCGGATTGACGCGTTCGGCATCGAAGGCACCGGCAGCGATGGCGCCGGCCTGGCACGGGCGGTGCGTCGCAGGCTACAATTGGGCCTGTTTCCAACCCCGTCTGGAGTCCAGATGATCACGTTCAGAGCCGGCAACCTCCGCATCCCTCGGTTCGAGAAGCCCGTGTACGTCGTGGCGGGCGGCTTGACCGACTTCCGCAAGCGCTATCCGGAGAAGACCACGTCGGAATTGTGTGCCGACGCGCTCAACATGGCGGTGCACGAGAACGACCTCAAGGTGTCGATGAAGGAGTTCAAGGGCCTCGCCAACTTCTGCGTGTACTCACAGTTCGCCGACCACTTCGGAGACCAGCTGCTGGCGGCCGCCAAGGTCCATGATTATCTCGGCTTCGATCCCCTGGGCAACATCGAAGTCAAGACGGGCGGCGCCACCGGTGGCCATGCCGTGCTAGCAGGGGCCCTGGCCATCGCCTCCGGCTACGCCAACGTCGTGCCCGTTGTGGGGTGGGAGCGCATGGACGAGGTGCCGACGAAGGTCGGCAACGCGTACATCGCGTCGGCAGCCGACAAGGACTTCGAGTCCGAGCTGGGCTGGATGTACGCCTCGTACTACGCGCTCATGGCGCAACGCTATATCCACGAGAACCACGTGCCGCGCGAGACGCTGGCCAAGATCGCCATCAAGAACCATGGCTACGCGGTGTCCTCCCCGTTCGCGCAGAACCCGATGCGAATCACCGAGAAAGACGTACTCGAGAACTCCATGGTGTCCGACCCGCTCGCCTTTCTCGAGTGCTGCGTCATGAGCACTGGGGCGGCTACGCTCATCCTGGCGGACGAGGAGATGGCCTATACGCTCAGCGACCATCCGGTGCGGTTGAAGGCGATCGCCTCGGGCACGCACACCCTGCGAACCGCCGACCGCCGGGCCATGGATGTCCTGCTGCTTCCAAACGAAACCCCGGACACCTACAAGGAGTACAGAGAAAATCGGGAATGGCCGGGGTTCAGCTCCTTTCTCGCCGCTCGCATGGCCGCCTATCTCGCGTACCACATGGCGGGCATCAAGGATCCGGTGGAAGAGTTGGACCTGATAGAGACACATGACGCCTTCACGATCTCCGACATCCAGACGTATGAGGATGTCGGCCTACGGCCATACGGCCAAGGCAGAGACTTCATCGACTCGGGCGATGCCTATCTGGGTGGGCGCTTGCCCACGAACCTCTCCGGCGGTCTCATCGGCACGATGCACGCCGTTGGCGCCACGGGGATTTTTCAAATCGTCGAAGTCTTCTGGCAGCTCCAGAACAAGTGGGCGAAATTCCACGCCGACCCGAAAATGTGGGATCGCTTCGACAAAGTCATGCCCGACGACATCGAGGATCTCCAGGTCAAGAACGCCAACCGGGGTGGCGCCATCAGCCACGCCGGCACCGGCAGCCATGTATCCATGGCCATCCTCGAGAATCCCTAGTGTCCCGTCTCAGACCAAGGAGCATAGCGTGGCGGTTCAGCTCATCGGCAACGGACTTGAAATTCTCAGCGACGATCGGCTGGTCATCAAGAACCCGAAACATTGGTTCCATATCCATAGTTACGGCCAGCTCACGCCGTTCTTCCATGGGCTGCGCGAGAAAAAGCTGCTCGGGACGCGCTGCACCGACCCGCATTGCGAGACTCGCGCATGGCTGCCCCCGCGGGCTCACTGCCCGGACTGTCTCCAGCCCGCTGAATGGGTCGAGCTCCCGCAAGTTGGCAAGATCTTCACGCACACGACGATCGAGTACCCCGGCGCGCTGTTCAAGCTCTCGACTCCCTGTCCCCTCATCTCGGTTGAGATCGACGGTGTGTGTACGAAGCCGATGTCGTACCTGCTGGAGGGTGAGCCGAAGATCGGGCTGCCGGTGCGGGCCTGGTTCCGCATCGACAACCCCACGAACACGATCCTGGATCTGGCCTGGGTGCCAGCGTGATTCTGTCCCATACCGCTTCCGCGCAGGGTGCGCTCGCCAGGCATCCGCTGCGTGACCGGGCCCCGGAGGTCAGTTGATGGACTTCGAGCTCAGCGAAGAGCATCGGATCCTACGAGACACCGTTCGAGCGTTCGCCGAGTCGGAAATCCGGCCGGTCGCGAGGGAGCTGGACGACCGGGAAGAGTTCTCCGTCGAGTTGACGAAGAAGATGGGCGAGTTGGGACTCTTCGGGATCGTTGTCCCGGAAGAGTACGGCGGGCAGGGCATGAATGCCCTGGCCTCCATCATCGCCATCGAGGAGCTTGCTCGCGTGGACGGATCCCAGGCGGCGACCGTCGCAGCCGGCAACGCCCTGGGCATCGGGGCCATCAACGCTTACGGAAGCGAGCAGCAGAAGCGGAAGTACCTCCCCGCGCTCTGTGGGGGCAAGAGTCTGTGGGGGTTCGCGCTCACCGAACCGGGTGCCGGCTCGGATCTGCGGAGCATCCAGACTCGGGCAGTGGAGTCTGATCGCGGCTGGACCCTGAATGGGTCAAAGACCTTCACCACCAACGCCTCCAGCCCTATCTCGATCGGGGTGTCGGTGCTGGCTGTCACGGGAGGCCACGGGCGCGAGCCCGAGCTGTCCTTGTTCCTGGCGGAGCACGGCACACCTGGGTTCGAGGCTGTGACGATGCACGGCAAGCTCGGGTGGCGGGCGTCTGACACCGCCGAGCTCAGCTTCACCGACTGTACCGTACCGTCTGACGCGATCCTCGGCACTCGGGGGGGCGGATTCCAAGCCGCGCTCGAGACGCTCGACGCCGGCCGGCTCGGAATCGCCGCCATGGGCTTGGGTGCCGCCCAGGGGGCGTTCGAGGCTGCGCTTGCGCATGCGAAGAATCGAACGCAGTTTGCCCGCCCGATCGGCAAGTTCCAGGGAGTCTCGTTTCAACTCGCCGACATGTCCACCCAGATCGAGCATGCGCGCACGTTCCTGTACCGTGCGGCCTGGCTACGTGACACCGGCCAGGACTTTCGAGCCTCGGCGGCGATGGCCAAGCTGTACTGCACCGAGGTCGCCGGCCGAGTCACGGACGCCGCTGTGCAGATTCACGGTGGCTACGGCCTCATGAAGGACTCCGTCGTAGAACGGTTCTACCGGGACCACCGCATCTTGCGCATCGGGGAGGGTACGTCCGAAATCCAGCGAGTCGTGATCGCGCGCGCGCTCGGGCTGTAGAGCTTAAGCTGGTATTGCCAAAGTGATGGCGCCACGTAGACCGCGTGCGGATCCTGGGACTGGCCCTGAGAGTCCCGATGTCTCAACTTAACCTGAGGATACGGGGTCTCCCGCCTTCGGCGACCGTTGCCATCAACGAGCTCTCCGACCAGCTCCGGAGCGAGGGCCGGCGCATCTTCAAGATGGGGCTGGGACAGTCTCCCTTTCCAGTTCCCGCGCCCGTGGTCGAGGAACTGCGACGCCACGCGTTTCAAAAGGCCTACCTTCCGGTCAAGGGACTGCATGAGCTCCGCCAAGCGGTGGCGCAGCATCACTGCCGTACGTTCGGGATCTTGGCGACGCCCGACGACGTGCTCGTCGGGCCAGGATCCAAGGAGCTCATGGCCGGGTGGCCCCGGGAGGTTACCCTCCCGGGGACCGGGTCGCCGGAGGCGGTCACCCGCCTCCGGCTCCCACAGAACGGAGCGTGCGGATTTCCCGCACTCCGCTCTTCGCAAACTGATTCACAGCACAGCGAGTGCTTGCAGCTCCCGATGCGGGAGACGTAAACGTGGTCGCTGCAACGGGTGCCTCGCCTTAATCTGGTGAAAGACGTCCCAAGAGATGTGGCCCTTGCGACTCCGGCTGCTGAGCATCTTGCGCCAGTAGCGCTCGACGGCATGGCCTATGCGCTGCAGGGCACGGAAGTTCCCCGCCACCCCGAAGTACGCATAGTGCCCCTGCAAGAGGCGGTTCAGGTTCAGGGCCTGCTCTCGAACCGGCAAGTGCCGCATCCGCCGCATCAGGTCGCGGAGCGTCGTCAGGGTGCGGCGGACCCGGGACTTCTCAGTCCGAATCCCCACTTTGTATCCCCCGCCCCGATTCCGGGTGCAGTACAGGGTGAAGCCGACGAAGTAGATCGTCTCCGGTCGTCTTCTCCCTCGTTTCGGTGCGTGCCTTGCGGCGAACCGGCCGAACTCGACCAGTTTCGTTTTGTTCGGTTCCAGCGTCAGATTGAACTTCGCCAACCGCTTGCGCAGGACACCCTGGACACGTAATGCATCGGCTCGGTACTGAAAACACACCACGAAGTCGTCGAGGTAGCGGACCATATATGCCTCGCCTTTCAGACGGGGCTTCACCACGCGTTCGAACCAGAGGTCGAGGACGTAGTGGAGGTACACATTGCTCAACAGGACGCTAATGGAGCCGCCCTGTGGGGTGCCTTCCTCACTCGGCTGATGCACGCCGTCTTCCAGGGCGCCGGCTTTCAACCAGCGCCTCATCAGGCTGAGCAGGCGAGGGTCGCCGACTCGGTGCTCGACGAAGCGGAGCAACCAATCGTGGTTCAGACTCCCAAAGAAGTTCTTCAAATCCGCCTCAAGGACCCAGCTCACCTTCCGCCCCGCTATCACTTCCGTGAGCGTGGCGAGGGCGTGATGGGCACCTTGACCCGGCCGCCCGCCGAACGAGCAGGGCATGAAGTCCTCCTCGTAGATGGCGGACAACACTTGGGCGACGCTTCGCTGAAGCGCCCGGTCGGCCACACATGGCACGCCAATCGGACGCTTCTCACGCTTCCCTGGTTTGGGGATGTGCACCCGCCTGACGGCAGGTGCCGGATATCCCCGGCGGTGCATGGACCGGAGCATCGGCTCGACCCACGCCTTGAACTCCTCCTGCGCTTCCTCCACTGTTTGCCCATCCACGCCCGGCGCCGTCTTCGAGGACATTCCACAGAGGTTCCCCCAAATTCGGCCCCGAGTGACATGATGCGCCAGTGAAGTAAAACGCACCTTCGGCTCACAACGAGCTTTGGCTGCTATCCGTTCGAGTCCCGTTTCCATGACAGGCGGTTCTCCTCTTTGCATAGAAGGCCCTCTCGTCCATTGCATGACGCTCATGTTGCCCTCGAACGACTCAGTTTCCGCTGGCCGCTTCCCCATGTAGCCGGCTCTCCCGACCTCGGAGTACTATCAGCCAGTCTGACTTCCGCCAGGTCATCGGGTCGTCCTCGCGTTGGTAGCTCGTCGGACCCTACAAGCGCCGCTTGAACCTGACGGACCTCCCTTGTTCCCGTGAGGCCCTTCAACTGCATGCCGACGGTACGAACCCCGGAAGCGCCTTGCTGCCACTCGCCATCACGCGGCGCAAGATGTTGCCTTCCCCCTTGGGAGATGGGGTCGGCCCCTCCAACCACGATCGATTTCGGGGCTATCTTTCCGTTCACTTGCGTTCCGGCCTACAGTTTCCCTGTCTACGCTTCGCAGCGGCCGTTACCGAACGCCACGCAAGACTCGGTACGCGGCTGCTGGCTAGGCCTTGCCGCGGTTGCCATTTCAGGCGCCTGTGCCTCACGAGCTTTCAAGGCGCAACGCCCACAGATCCGGACGTGCCCAATTCAGGCATCCGGCTCCTCGGTCTACGGGTTCGCTACGCGACGGTCGTCACGCCGTCGTGCACCCGTGGGTCCGCTATCTTCCGTTGTTTCGTTGAGATGGGTTCACGGCTCGATGTCCGTAGCATCTGTCCCTCCGGAAGTTCCGTACACCGACCTCCGCCTTCCCTCCACGGGGTCCCCTGGGGTGGGTTCCCCCGCTTCCCGGGTACTATGCCGAGGCTCCGACGTCTCGGCTCCCCGCGTCGCTTCGTTGCCTTCGCTCGGCGGTTCCATCCTGACGCCTCTTTCTTCGCTCCCCGCGCGCATGGGCGTCACGCGCCCGGGACCCGGACCATTTCTGTAGCGGCGCCCGTCGACCGCTTCTCCAGGATGGAGAGCCCGAGACCTCCCAGGTTCCTGGGGAACCCCTGCGGACATGCCCCGCTCTTCGACCCCGGCGGACCCCACGACCCTAGCCACGGCGGGCCGTGCGGTGCTTCCGTCATCAAGTGTTGGTGAAGAGAGCTTAAGCCCTAATCATCCAGATACTTCCAGCCGATTTTGACGCTGGCACCTCTCTGGCACTGAATATCTAGTCTAAGCGGTTTGGTTAGAACGAGATAAGGGCTGGGTAGCAACAGTTGATGGCGGAAGCACCCGGTGGCGAGGGCGGTCCTGAATTCGAGGGCGTTCGCCTCGTCACGGAAGTCCGGTTCGTCGTCGTGCCAAACGAGCGCTCCTGTGGTCGGATCGAGTGCCGCCACGGTACCGAGACCGGTGCTCACGTAGAGCAGTCCGCCCGCCATCAACGGCGTGTTCTGGGAGTTGTTGGGGCCGCGTGACGTGTCCGGCGTGCGGATGGCATCGGGAATCACCGGCTGCCGCCACACGATCTCGAGGTTGCTGAAATTGGACGCGTCGATCTGGTCGAGCGGTGAGTACTTCGTGCCGGCCAAATCGTGTGCGTAGCTCGGCCACTCGACGGTTTGGCTCTCGCTGAGGTCAGGGCCGAGTGCCGCGAGCACGGCCAGTGCCGCAAGGACAAGTCGCATGGTCGTTCGTCCGCCTGTCCACCTACCTCGATCACTGGGTCACGGCTTCCGACGCAGCTTCTTCGGCACGTGCCCCGGCGAGCATGTTGGTGAGACCGTAGTTCCCTTCATGGCAGGCAAACTCGTACATCAGCTGGTCGGTCCGTCGCATCGGCACGGACGCGGTCCACGAGCTGGCCCAGGTCTCCGGATCAATCACCGTGAATCGATATTCTAGCGTGTCTGCATCGACGCGGGTGAGGCGCTCCACCACCTTCATGTTCTGGCTGGTCGCCGCGCCGAGGCCGAGGCTCGGCGGACCCCGCCACTGTCGCTGGTCGTTGAACGTCGTCGTCTCGATGACCAGTGTGTTGCCTTCCCAATGGCCACGGGAATCGCCGGACCATTGCGGAATGCCGTCGTCCAGCCGGGGACGTCCGTCCAGCGGAATGATCCGGGCATTGTGGACCATCTCGTTCAGGATCACCACGTAGTCGGACGTCTGAAAGAGCTGCATGTTCTGGTTGTAGCCGGCCGGGGTGATGGGAGGACCGGCATTGAACCCCAGAATGCAACGGTCGGCAGTAGTGAGATCCGTGTATGACCAGGCGGCATCGTCGCTGAAGGACCCGCGCCCGGCGTCCGCCCTGCCCTTCCCGGACTCCGTCATGGAGGGAAGCCGCCCGTTCGGCGGATCCACGATCAACGATGTGCGTCTGGTGGCGACAACCGTGGTACCGCGGTCCATCCAAAAGTTGTTGTACGCACCAACATTCTTACCGGCCTCCGTTCGTCGCGGCGGCGCATTAAGCAATTCTGCGTTACGGTCAACTACTACCTGTTCCCGGCTCGACGCTTCATCCTCGGTCAAGAACTCTTGATCGGCCAGCTCTTTTGGACGCTGCAGCGGCGTGATGGTCCGGAAATCCCAGATCCCTTGAAGATCGGGTTCTCCCCACGCTGTCCGCGGCACGGCGGATTGCGCATCGGCTGGTACGATCCAGACGATCCCAACCATAGCCACCGTGATCGCCAGACCACTCAATACAAACACTCGAATGTTCATCTCAGCCTCCTGCGCGTGGCCTCGGTCGGCCCGTTGATGCTCAGTCTACCGTGGCATCCACCTTGGGATGTACGTGTCGCACCGTGCCCGCAGCTCGTCGACCTCCGCTCGTAGCCGCTTCATTATTTCTCATCGGCGCGCCGTACGACAAAGAACCACTCTGACGCTACGGCAGCGCCAGCGCCACCAGCGAGCCTGGGAAGTCGGTATGCACGTTCCCGGTTTGCACCACGATGTATTGCTTCCCTTGGTGCATGTAGGTCATCATGCCGTATTGACCGGGGGCTGGAAGCTCGATGCTCCCGAGAATCTCGCCCGTGAACTTGTCGCGTCCATGCAGCATCAACGGGGCGTCGGGGACCATTTGCCGGGCGCCTGCGCTGAGTGCCCGCGTCTGGACCAAGAGATCCCCGGTGACCAACTGAATCGAGTGGCCGGTTCCTCCCGTGTTGGGCACCTCGATGCCCCTCAGTCGAGGATTGTTCGTGATCACCGCCGGGGTCTCGCCGATCGGTAACGACCAGGACCGCTCGCCGGTGTTCATCTGGTAGGCCGAGAGCTGGTTGTTCATCGGCTTGTAGACCCGCACGCCATCAATCGTCGGCAGTCCCGTCACCGAAACGAACGGGGCCTGGCTTGCGGTTGGTTCTCGGAATCCGCCAGGCAGCCACGCCGCCACCGTGGTGCCAGTGGTGGGCGTCTTGTTCGGGGTCGCGCCGGTCTCATTGGGCACCGCGTAGTTTGGATGGTCCTCGTCGACGCCGCCCGTGGGCGCCAAGAAGCTCGGGGCGAAGCACCTGCGTTGATGTGACGCGAAGAACAGACCCGTGCTCGGATCTGCGACCGGGGGATGCGGGATGACAGCGCTGCCACCTCCGCTGCACCCGACGTTGTTGTAGAAGTCGTTGGTGTGGTTCTCGGGAAGCGGCGGCACGTAGAGGCCCCCGATCCGATAGTGGCTCAGGATCTCCATTGCCCGCTGCTTGAGCTCAGGCGTGTAGTCAACGACGAAGTCCTCGGTCAGTCCATCCCAGACGATCGGGTCCACAGGCTCGGGCTTGGTCGGGTACGGCTGCATCGGCGATGTGTAGTTCCCGGGGACCTCTGTCTGAATGACCGGGCGGTCCTCGATCGGCCAGATCGGCTCGCCAGTCTCTCGATTGAAGGCGAAGATCAGTCCCTGCTTGGTGAACTGGATCAGCGCGGGGATTCGCTCCCCGTCCACGGTCAAATCCATCAGCATGGGCGCGGTCGGTAGGTCGTAGTTCCACTGATCGCTGCGGTGGATCTGGAAATGCCATTTCCGTTTGCCGGTTTTCACGTCCAACGCTAGCACGCAGCCGCCAAACAAGTTGTCGCCCGGCCGATGGCCCGCGTAGAACTGCACAGTTGAGGCGTTCGTCACGAGATACACCAGCCCCAGTTCCGGGTCGGCGGACGCGGGGGCCCACGTGGACATATCTCCTGACCATTCCCAGGCGTCGTTGTGCCACGTCTCATGCCCGAATTCGCCGGGCCGGGGGATCATGTGGAACTTCCACAGGAACTTACCGGTTGCGGCATCGAACCCCATGATGTCACCAGGGACGTTTTCGATTCGCGTCTGGCCGTAGCTGGGCTCGTGCCCCACGAGGACTACCACCACGCCGTTCACGACGATGGGCGGCGACGAACTGGTGACCATCCCGAGCTCTCTCGGGATTCCATAGTTAGGGTCGTAGCTGGCCGCGCGGTCCTGCCACCGGCCCCAGTCGTTCACGAGCGGCGGGATCAGGTCGAGCACGCCGGTTTCGCCAAAGCTATCCAGGGGAACGGAGGTGCCCCAGTTCTCGAGCGGACGACCGGTCTTGGCGTCGAGCGCCCAGAGGAAGAAGGCGGGGCTCGTGATGTAGATCATGCCACGTCCGTTGACCTCGGCGTAGGCGACCCCTTTGCCGTAGGCCCGCCTGGGCGAGCGCAGATGCCTGATGGTCTCGGGCTCGCGAAAGATCCAGAGCGTCTCGCCGGTGGCTGGGTCCATCGCCACCACCTGCCGCCTCGTCGTGGTGACGGTGTAGAGCATTCCGTCGGCGTAAATCGGGGTGGACCGAGAGAAGTAGTCGACGTTGGGGCCGTAGTTGTCACTCCGCCACACCCAGGCGACTTCGAGGTCGCCGAAGTTGTCGCCATTGATTTGGTCGAGGGGAGAGGATCGTGTATGTCCGGCATCGCCGCCGAGATAGCGCCACTCGCCGTTTTCTGTCCCGGTCAAGCGCTGAGCGGATACGTTCCCGCCCGTCCCCATAAACACCGCGCAGATGAGGCCAGATATCAGCGTCCGAAACCCGATAAGTCTCCGCTCACGGTTCATCGTCATTTCCCTAGCGCTTCCACCCGCGAACCGGTGGAGCTGTTCCAGAGACCGCCGATGTTCGGATAATTCCGGGGCGTCTTCGGCGGTTGGAATGCGTCCGCTTGAGCGGTCTGGGCAAGCATCGGAGTCCCGAGTGTGACGGTCATAGTCACCATGGCCACCATCACGGCGATTGCAGCAGCCCACGCGGTCAAGATCGGACGATATCGACAGCTCATCATGTGCACATCATGGACCCGGATACGGCTGTCTGCAAGGACAGACTATGTGGGACGCCCCATGGGAATCCTCCCAGTTTCGCCGGCGTGGCAAGCGACGTACTGTCTCAGCCATCACCAAGGGGCGCCCGTGCAGCCCAGTCGACCGCTCTTCTAGCCAATTGCGGGCGGCGTTGGGGGTTAAGAGGTTCCCGATGTGAAACTCGATGCGCGGTATAAGATCGCATATTGGCTGAGCGTTTTCTTCAGCAGTCGATGACTCGCGGTAGCGGCACGGGTACCGTCGAGGTTGGTCTCAAGCACCCGCGATCCAGTCTTCGTCCATGATCGATCTTGGGATTGTCGTCGCGTACTTCGCGGTCATTTTTTTCATCGGCGTGTGTACACGCGCCGACGCCGGCGTCGGTCCTGAGGAGTATTTTCTCAGCTCGCGCTCGCTGCGGTGGCCGTCCATCGCGATGTCCACGATCGCGACCAACATTTCAGCTGGCCATTTCCTCTCGGTGACAGGCGCGGCCTACGTCGATGGATTGGCGCAGGGGAACTTCGAGCTCAACGCCATTTTCGGCATCGTGATCGCCGCTTTCTTTTTCGTTCCTCTCTACCTCCGACTGCGAGTGGTCACGATCAGCCAGTTCTTCGAGCAGCGGTTCGGGCCGCGAATCGCGTTAGCGTACGCGATTCTGATGATTGCCCTCTACGCTCTGCTCTACCTCGGCACGGCGTTGTTCTGGGCGGCCTACGCGCTCGATGGCATCTTCAGCGAGATGGTGGCGTGGATCAACGACCGGGAAGCGGTGCGGCTTACGGTCCTGATCGTAGCCCTCGGGACGTTCTCGGCGGTCTACACGTATTTTGGCGGATTGCGCGCCGTCGTACGGACCGACATCGCACAGTTCGTCTTGCTCCTCGGTGGAGGATTAATCACGGTCTCGGTCGCCGTACATCATCTGGGCGGCTGGTCGGAGCTCTTCGACGCGACGGGACACCTCATGCACCTGCACCTGCCCCGGGACCACCCGACCGTGCCGTGGACTGCTCTCATCGGGATGACCTTGCTGAACCTGAATTACTGGGGCGCGAACCAGGTAATCCTGCAACGGGCTCTGGCGGCGAAGAGCCTGCGGCACGCCCAGGTAGGGTTGTTGGTTGGCGGGGTCCTCAAGTACGTCATGCTGCTAATCATTGTCGTCCCCGGGATCGCCATGGCCGGCATCCTGGCCGACGAGCCTTTGGACGACCCGGACAGGGCGTACATGACTCTCGTCACCCGATTCCTCCCGGCCGGCCTGCGCGGCCTCATCGTCTGCGGTCTTTTCGCCTCCCTGATGAGCACGATCGACTCCATCTTCAACTCCGTGTCCACCCTGTGGTCCATCGACATCTACAAGCGCTACCTGCGGCCGGACGCATCCCCTGAGGACATCGTGCAAATGGGAAAATCGGCCATCGTGGGTACCTTCGTGGCCGGGCTACTCTTCGCCTTCCTGATCGTTTCCCTCAAGACGGGCAGTCTCCAGGAGGATCCGCTGACGCACTGGTTCAACGAGTTGTCCTACTACGTGAAGAACGGGTTCGTGGTGCTCGTGAGCGCTGCGGTCTTTCTCATCCGGCCGTCGCGGCGTCTCGTCCTTGGAGCCGTGTTCGCCAGCATGGCCATGTATTTCGGGTTCACGCTGGTCTGGCCGGAAATGAGCTATCTCGTACGGTCCGGGTGGGTCATTGTGCTCAGCTTTACCGCGGTGGCCGCACCCACGATTAGGCGCAACGGATGGCGCATTCCGTTCCGCGACCTGATCGTGGCCCCCGATAGGAATGTGGCGCGATTCGGCGCGGGACTCCTCGCCTCACTTGTCTTGACCCACATCCTATTTCACTGAGGTTGCAGGCCACGCTCCACGGCGGAAACCGTCCCACCCTCGGTCAGATGGCATAGTTGACACAGCGGCAAAGGAGTGTAAGAGTGTAGTTCTACTTGTTGTCGTTTACAGTCCAGAATTAGTCTCCCCGTCGGGTTGGATTCGTCGTTCCGCAGAGGACTCATGGCCAGGATAAATACAGCGGGATTGACTGCTGAAATCTCCCCTGACAGGGACCACCGGGGAGAGCGCGACCGTACGAGGCGGTTAAGCGATCATTTCGCGAATGTGTCGGCACGGTATCGGGCGCTACGCGAGCTGGATCTTGATGCCGTGCGTGTCATCAGCGACGTGGTGGTTCGCGCCGCGGACCCGGGGAGACCCGTGCGGCTCCTGGATGTCGCCACGGGATCGGGGCGGTACCTGGACGCAGTCAGTCATTGCTTAGTCTCAGCACTCGCCATGGAGGTCGTGCCGATCGGTCTGGATCTGAGTCTAGCCATGCTAACTCAAGCGGGCATCTGCAACGGACGCGAGAATCCTCGTGCGCGGCACCTGGTCGGGGCTGTCGAAACGCTCCCGTTCCGGACCTCCAGCTGTGACGTGATGACCTGCTTCAATGCAGTGCATCACTTCAACCTCGCCCGATTTATTGGTGAGGCGTCTCGGGTGCTCACCCCATCCGGCGAACTCGTTGTTTACACGCGAACGCCAGAGCAGAACCGCCGCACGATCTGGGGTCACCACTTTCCCCAGTTTGCCACACGGGAAAACAGACTCTATGGGGTCCAGGATCTCCGAGCGGCCCTGCAGGCCACCGGGGCCTTCGCGTCGGTTCGTACCCAAACGATCGCGTGGACGGTCACCACATCCTTGGCTCGACTCGTCGAACAAGCCACCCACTATCACTATTCGACCTTCAGGCTATATTCCGATGACGCCCTCCGCGCGGCGATCGACCTCTTCCGCCAGCGCGTGCGTCAGGCGTTCCACGACTTGATGCGCATCACATATGACAACGACCACCTACTCGTGATTGCTCAGCGTTCCCGCTCCAGCGCAAGTCACGGATGAATCCTCCGAGCCACGTGAGCCGCGCCCCAATCCTACGGCAACTTGGTCGACGCCCCCAGCACTCAGTAAGCCCTTATGTTAGTTGCGCCTAACGACGCGGAGAATAGTTACCTGATCCATAAGCTCGAGGGGCGGACTAGCATCCTCGGCGAACGAATGCCTCTTGGTGGACCCTATTTGACGAACGATGAGATAGCTGGAATCAGCCGCTGGATCAATATGGGAGCCCCGAACAACTAAGGCGTCGTTTTGGCGGGAGGGGGCACCGTGCCGTCGTTAGAGGGGCCTTGTGGTCTCACGGCTGGCGGCAGCTATGACGTGGCTCCAAACGGATCGTTCTTGATACTCACACACTCGCCGCCTCGTCTGGTGTCGGAGGATGCCAGTAGCTTCGGCAACTACTGAAATATTTCTGAAACTTTGCACCCAATTCGAGAAATTTCAGGACTCAGTAGAACTTCCGTGTGATGTTAAACCCGATGAACCAGGCATTACGTTGAGCACCCCCGGCGAGTTGAGCCGGAGTGTTACCGAGACCATTCGACACATTTATCTGAAAGAGGTGACCGCCCATGTGCTTTTCAAGGCCAAAACTGATGTGGTCGTCACCGCTAGCGAAACCGCTCACACGAGGAACGTACTCGGCCACAAGGTACACAGTCTCGCGTGCGCGAATGCGCGTGGCCAAGCCGGTGAGGAGGGAATGGTCGTCGGTCGAGATGAACCCAGGTTCTGGGTGAAGCAGGGACTTGTTAGTATTGCCGACCCAGACTGGCTCGATGTAGACCGACACCCGATCGCCGAGTTGCTTCGACAACACGACGCCGAGAGCTGGTGAGTGGTCGTCTCGAAGATTGTTGGTGCCTTCAATGGACACATACGCATCCAGTCCTATTCCTTGCTCGTGCCCCCGCCACAGGAGGTTGTACTTCCCGAAGACCTGAATATTGCGATTGTTGTTCCGATAGATACCTACTTGCATACCAGGCGCGAACCCGTACCGGAGTTCAAGACCGATGAACGCGGCTGAGTCGAATCCAAAGAAGTCCTCCGCGAAGTTCCCATAACCCGGTCCGCCGTCCAAAGGTCTGGAGAACCGGTGGGTTAGGCGGAACGCGAAACTGTGGTGTGGGAGCCGAAGCGTCGTCGGCAGTGTTATGAGATTGAAGTCGGATTCAGCCACATCGACGTGATCCGCTGTATCGCTGTTGGTTCTAGCTGACGCCGGTACAACCGTTAATACACCCGTCATCGCGTCGTGACCGTTGCCGCAGAATACGGCGCAGGTGAATCGAAATCGGCCTGGCGTCTCGGCACGAAACTCGACGACCACCGGTTCTCTGCCGGGGTAAGCTACGATCTTGAGTCCAAGATCAACGACCGCGATACCGTGCGGAACATCAATGGCTTCAAGGATCAACTGAATCGTTTCGCCCTCGATGACCTCGATCTCGTTTGGCGTGAACGAGAACTGCTCGGCGCGAATCGCGATTTCGCGCGTCGGCTCTTGCTCCCTTTCTACGTCGTCCGACGTTTGCACGAACCCACTACCGAGGCAGAGGGTTAATATCGCGACTAGTCCTAGAAAGGTTCTACCCTCCGTTGCCACGATTCGCTTACGCATGTGTTTCCCTGCCGTTGGTCAGGCCCTACTGGCTAGTGCCCATTCAAGCTACAGTCCTGCGTGTCGATATTCGTCGGCAGCACGGGCGACGTTAATCGCCGCGTGATATTACCGACGACAATTATCGTTAATATTGGGACAATACGTTCTGTGAGTGTCAGGTCTGGTTTCCTGTCACACTCCGGGACCCACATGACAAGACGCCAGAGAGGACCGACAGTATCTGTCTGGAGCCTACGATACCTAATGATTAGGAAACCGAGTTAATGGTGAAGACACAGGGCAGGTGCCGGACCGCGTCCATTGTCGTCGGCATGGGCCTCATGGTTCTCGCCATCTCGCACGCCTAGCAGGTATCCTTCGACGATCGGGTCGGGAGGCGCAGAGCTTCGTCGAGAGGGTCCGATTCGAACAGGTGGGTACGTTGGTCGCCGAGGAACCGTCGGCCACTGTCGGACATCCTACATTTAATAGTCCGCACGCGTCGCCCATTGCCATGAGCGGCGGTCATGTCTTCGTGGCGAATACACCGGCCGACACCGTCGATGTGATCGACGCTTGGCCAAGATGCTTCATCAAGAGCTTCAACGCCTTAAGCTTATCCGCCTATCGGGCCGGCACTCCTACTGATCTGCCAGTGTCTGGAGATCCGTATGGGCAATCGCCATCACGTCGTGACCGGTACGCGGAACCTAGTGTGATCGTTCAGAGAGTAGCGGAGCGCCACAGGAGCGACCCGATAAGATTGGACGGCACTTAGTGTTTGCGGGTTCTCCCCCTATCCCCCTCAAGCCGGTGTCCGAAGAGAACATAAAACTGTATCTGCCAACATAGAATAAAGAATACCTTCCGAATGAAGAGATACGGCCCACGGATTCGCAACTCTCCGATCGTCCAACACCTCAAGCACGCGGTGCGCACCGTGGTGCGGACGTATCCGGTGTTGGAGCCGTCAGCCCGACGACTCTACCTCCTTTTCTGGCGTCAGAAGGTGCGGTTTCGCGCTGCTGTCCAGATGCGGGGTATCGTTGATCCGAATCGCACGCTCCAGGTGGACCCGAACGCGATTCAGGACACCTTTCGTGTCTGGGACTGGGGGGTCCCTCAAAAGGTAGCCGACCGTGGAAAAGTCATCGGCGGTGACTGGGATCGGCGGCGGCGGAGTTTTGCTGAGTCAGATTTCTACCGCGCGATGGTCGACCGGTTCACTCGCAGTCGCGCGTGGGAGGAGACCGATTATTATCAGCGTCTATTACGTCACGTTGCTGAGGGTGCCAACAAGCGCGGCATGACCTCTCGCAGCGATGTAGACGCGCGCTGCGCGACGCTGGACCGACTCTATAAGACCATTCGAGACTGCGGCTATGAGGCGGTTGTCGACCGCGCGGGGGGCACCGAAGTTTCCCCACAACGAAGACGAGGTCACCGTTCGGGTCAGTCGCGAGGGCGATCTATTGTTCCAGGATGGGCGGCACCGCCTATCGATCGCGAAAATCCTCGGCATCCACAGAATTCCCGTAAAGGTGTCGGTGCGCCATCGTGGCTGGTTCCAGTTCATCCAGGAGATTCATCAGTACGCCCGGCAATACGATGACCGTATCTACAACGTGATTAGCCATCCCGATCTGGACCATATTCCCGCGCGACACGGTTGGGATCGCTTCACGTTGATCCGCGACAACCTGCCTCCGCCGGGGTCATGCCTCGATGTGGGTTGTCATTGGGGCTTCTATTGCCATCAACTCGAACAGCTCGGATTCGACTGCACGGGTGTCGAGATCGACTTGCGCGTCCACTATTTCGCTGAACGGCTAAAACGTGCTGAACGTCGGCGATTTAGGCTCGTTTGCGGTTCGGTGTTCGATCTGGAAGACCGCGATTTTGACCTGGTACTGGCACTGTACATCTTCCATCACTTTACCAAAACAGCGGCGCTCCACAGCCGTTTGACCGAGCTTCTACGCAGTTTGAACATGCGCACGCTGGTGCTCGGTTGTCACAACCAGGATCAGTCAGCGATGTCTGGCGCATACAGAAACTACTCGCCTCCGCAGTTTGTAGAGTTCGTACTCGAACACTCGTGCCTCACTCGCGCACGCCACATCGGCACGGAGGCCGGACGACGCGAGCTCTATCTGCTGGAGCGATAGAGCGTGCAGCAGGCGCATCTCACCTGTCGATGCGTTGCTAGCGGTCTGATCGATCTACTATCTCCGTGACGACCTGCAGCAGGTCTTTAAGGAGGTCGGTCGGCACGTGCCGTCGTCCTCTGTGATAACCAATATCGAACCGGACGATACTCTGGAAGTGGCATTATTGAGGCACGGTTGGCAGAGAATCTATGCCCAAGGATGTCGGCAAGTTCAACTTCTATACGTCAGTTGAGGGGATGATGCAACTGTATGGAAGGCTGTGGCTATACGATCCAGACCCTCGTCGCGGATGGAGACCCGGTCGTGGTGGGTTCAAAATCCATCCCGGGGGCGCACACCGTTTAGGCTCACGCGGGTGAAGATGAGCAGCGGTCAAGCAGTACACCTCTACGAATTGGCTGATCGTATTCCGTCGATGGGCGGCATGAAGATTGGCCCGGTGTTGAGACAGGTGGCTCGTGACGCGGCTGGTGGCACGTCGATCGTCGAAGTTGGGTGTTGGCTCGGCGCCGGCACGGCGCAGCTTGCTCTGGGTCTCCGTGAGCGAGAACGCGAGGGTCGGGTGTCATTGCATTGTTTCGACCGGTGGCAGGCGCAGCCCGTGGAAATCGCCAAGGCCGCGAAAAAGGGTGTGTCCATCTCAGTGCTGGAAAACACACTACCGCGCGTGCAACGCACGTTGGAGCCATTCGAGGTACCCATCCAGTTTCACCAAGGTGACATCCTGCACGCACGGTGGGAGGGCAGCCCCATTTCCGTCTATGTGGACGATGCCTCCAAGACACTGCCATTCTTTTATCGCTCGCTCGCGACCTTCGCTCCCTTCTGGATCCATGGGGAAACGGTCATCCTGTTGATGGACTTTTATCTATGGGAGAAGACCGGAGTAGCGACGCACCAATGCCAGCAGCGTTTCGTTGAGGCACTCAGCGACTGTATTGCTCCGATTGAAGATGCAGACCGATTTGGCCAAACTGCGCTCGCGATGTTTCGTTGCACGGCTCCCCTCGGCACCGAGGCCTGGGCCTGACTATTGAAGCAATCCGTGGATGAGATCCGGAAGCTACACGATTCGACGAGCTGGCGCGTCACTGCTCCGCTGCGACTATGCTCAGTTGCACTTCGACTTAACGAGCATGTTGCCTTTCGTCGCGCAATGCGGAAGGCGCTGGGATTGGTATTTCGATGTGGTGCGCGCGGAATCAAGGTGAGCGGCGGATGGGGTTCGCGGAATCCTTCGTAGACGCTCTTACGAGGGATATCGGTTCATTGTATGGCCGTCCATCGAACCGATGATTGCGGTATCAACGTTCGTTTCTCAATTGGTTCGAGGAACTCAAAGAGCACGTTCCCGTCCCGTGTTCCTTGAGTCATGCCTTTCCGACCTGGCTCCTCACTCGGTTCCTATCAGATCGAAGGTCCCCTAGGCGTCGGAGCATGGACCAGGTCTGCCGGCACTTCACCCATGTGGTAGGTTCAAAGCGCGACCCATGCCGGAGCTTTGATCGTGAAGTGGGTACTAACCTGTCCCGAGTGGGTCGCAGTCCGGCGAAAAAATCCTTAGCCGATGACCAGATTTCGACAGCCGTTTCGTAGCCCGGTAGTCCGGAAGTGGATCGCTCCCCTTATGCTGTTGGATGCGTATTCAGCGGTTCTGTTTTTGGTTCTACCTGAGGGCGTAAACCGAGTCTTTGTCATGGAATGTCTGTTCATCTGGTCAATGTGCACGGTCATTCTATTGGCCGCTTATTTGGTTGTGCCTCGCCTTCACTATCTCGTCGAATCCATTGATTCGGAGCCTGGCGATCGGTATCAGGCGGCTGATGCCATCCTGGTTCTATTGCCCTTAAGCCCCATCGTGGGGTATGCGCTCCGTAACATGGACACACTACGGTGGCACGATGCTCTTGTAGTCGTGTGTATTTTTTCGCTGGTCTCAGCGGTGATGGTTGTGGCCATACCTCAGTTCTTGAGTCGATGATTGTCGCGTTCAGTCGCTGCCATGCTGGGATTGAGCCTCGCTTTTACGCTGGCTACGATGGCTTCGGTCACGCGGGGTTTTCGTTGGCACGGGAGCGGAAATGTGGTGGTCCAGCTAGCCTTTTTCTCGCTAGTGTTCGTGACTTGCTTCTTCGTCTACCGCAAGGACCGGCGGGCACTGAGTTCGGCTGTCGTGTGCTATTTGTTTGGCACTATCGCTGTCGCTGCCGTCTCTGAGCTTACATCCGAAATGCGACGGCCCACTGCTATTGATCGTTCGGGTATTCCCTCGGTGACACGCTTAGCCGAAAGTCGGGAGATTAAGAGAAGGCCTGACATCTTTCTCATGACTTACGACAGTTATGTCGAGAACGAAACGATGTTGCAGTACGGTATCGACAACTCGGATCAGGAAGCGTTTCTGGAATCCGTCGGCTTTCAAATCTATCGCGGCACATATTCCATCGCCGCAGCAACAAGGGAATCAATGGTGAGAGTGTTGGGTCGCGGAAACCCGGCACGAGTTGTCTCTGGTCACAGCGCGATACTCGATGTGTTAAAGCACGTTGGGGCGCCCCAGGGTTTTCTTGGACACTTGATTGCGAGAGAGTTCTCGTAGGAGGAGTGTCGAGATGGAGAAGCACGATCAGGAGTCGGCGGTGGCGGAGGGAGGCCGGAGGGCGACCGGAGGGGGCCGGTTTTCAGTCGGTCGCAAGAGCGCCGTGGTGATGTGCTTGCTGCGCGGGGAGGATCTCGAGTCCGTGTCGCGGGAGTGGAGGATCACGGCGGCGCGGGCGTCGCAGTGGCGCGATCAGTTTCTGGCCGCGGGCCAGGCGGGCCTGAAGAGCCGAGCGACGGATGCCCGGGGTGAAGACAACCGTCGGCTGCGGGCCAAGGTCGGCGAGCTGCTGATG
This sequence comes from Vicinamibacterales bacterium, assembly GCA_965237405.1. Classification (GTDB taxonomy): domain Bacteria; phylum Acidobacteriota; class Vicinamibacteria; order Vicinamibacterales; family UBA8438; genus CAUZIB01. The sequence goes on from OZ250139.1 coordinate 176,246, forward strand.
GAGAACGAACTGCTCTACGCGAAGGTGGACCAGCTGGAGGCCGGCTCCCCTTTGGCCCGGAGGAGGTCGACGCGATGAGTGGCGCCCATTCGATCTCCACCCGTCGGGCGTACGGCGTGCAGCGGATCTACCGCGTGTGGGAGCGGGCGCGGTCCAGCGTCTACGCGAGGCGTCACGCGACGAGGTCACGCGCGCCGTGGTGTCGCCGCGGGCCGGTCGGTGCCGCCCCGGACGAGGTGCTGGTCGGCCACATCCGCCGGGTACTCGAAGCCTCGCCGTTTCATGGCGAGGGGTACCGCAAAGCCTGGGCGAAGCTGCGGGTCGCGGGGATCCGCACCTCGAAGGAGCGGGTGCGGCGGTTGATGCGGGAGCACGACCTCCAGGCCCCGCACCGCGCGGGCCACGCGCACGGCCCGAAGGCGCATGACGGCACGATCACCACGGAGGCCCCCCGATGTGATGTGGGGAACGGACATGTCGGCCACGGTGACGGTCGGCGAGGGGGCGGCGTTCGTGTTCGTGGCTGTCGATCACTGTACGACCGAGTGCATCGGCCTCCATGCGGCCAAGAGCGGGAGCCGGTTCGAGGCCCTGGAGCCGATCCGCCAGGGCGTCCGGGAACGCTTCGGCGCCATCGCCAAAGGTGTCGCCAGCGGGCTTCGTCTTCGTCACGACCACGGATCGAACTACCTGGCCGATGACTTCCAACGGGAGATCAAGTTCTTTGGTATCGAGAGCTCACCGAGCTTCGTGCGGGAGCCCGAAGGGAATGGCGTCGCTGAGCGCTTCATCCGCACACTGAAGGAGAACGTCTTGTGGGTACGGAGCTTCGAAACGATCGAGGAGCTCCGCCTCGCCTTGCTTGAGTTCAAGCGGACATACAACGAACAGTGGATGCTTGAGAAGTACGACTATCGAAGCCCAGCCCAGGTGCGCCGCGACCGGGTCGGGCTAGACGCGGCAGCATAGAAGTGATTACCTTCAAACCACTGTCCAAGAACCCTGGGGCGGTACAACGTCGGCTACCGCTCACACGGAGTATTTTTGGGATCCGGCTATTTCTGGGGACAGGACAACGGCTATGACGACGGCTTCCCACCGTCAAGACCAGCCTATCTAGCAATGAGTCAAGCGATACTCGAAGGTCAGTTTCGGCACGAAGTCCACTTCCAGGAAATGCCAAAGGACCGGTTCCTGGACAAGAAGCGGTCAATCATAACCTCCGCAAGCAAAGACCCCATATTTCTGTATACGCACACGGGCCCCGGGCACAGCCAGAATTCGGGAGTGTGTCTGGACGACGAGATCATGCGTTTCAGACAAAAGCTGGATGTGGCTAACGTAGAGATGCGGGAGGACATCGAGGCGATTATCAAGTCACGGTCAAACTCCATCGTGATCATTAACGGTGATCACGGCCCGTATCTCACTAAAAACTGTACGCAACTGCTTGATCGAGAATATGACCAGCAGGACGTAACTCGACTAGACATCCAGGATCGCTTCGGCGCCTTTCTGGCAATCCGTTGGCCGGAAGACGCACACGTGTCAAAGGACAACATCGCGATACTGCAAGACATCTTTCCGGCAGTCCTTACGTATCTTTATAGCGACGCGGAATTCCAGAGGTTGCGTCGACCTCAAGAGTTGGCAGAAGGGCAGGATCGAACGATCGCAGGTGTGTCGATCAGATCGGGTCGGATTGTTGGTGGCGCTTACGACGGACAGCTGCTATTCGGTCCTGATGGTTGAGGACGTTCGAGTGGGGATGGTGGGTATCGTCGAAGACGACGTGAGGACCTGGCGCGAGGAACTCAAGGAACGCGTGCCAGTGTCCTGAGTTATGCCGCTATAACTTAGGCCATCGTTCGGTCCCTGCCAGATCGAAACCATTTTCGGTGCAGGGGGAATGGACGAGGTTGATATGGCTCATGTTACAGCTTCCGTCAAATTAGGTTAAGAGCGAATGGAGTGAATACCACTGTGTGGGTTGTCATTGTGGTCATCGCTGCTATTTTGCTGGTGATCCGGGCCATCTATCAACACGACAAGCGACGAACCGAGCAGTTTAAATTAGTTGCTGATCGGATGGGGCTTCTTTTCTACCCGAAGGGCGACAGTGCTCTCATGGAGAAACTGTCAGGCTTTCATCTGTTCTCTTAAGGGCATTCCAAGAAGATCGAAAATATGCTCCACGGGGTTTCGGACCAGCTTGGATTCACAGAGCAGGTTGAAGTTAGGATCTTCAGTTATCGGCATACAACAGGCGGCGGTAAGTATTCGCTCACCACAGTTGAACCTCCCTCAGTTTGCCCTACGCCCTCAGCATCTCTTCCATAGGATTGGCGAAGTATTTGGGTATCAAGATATCGACTTCGATTATCACCCACAGTTCTCGAAGAATTACCTGCTTCGTGGCAATAACGAGCAGCAGGTCCGCAAGCTGTTCACGAACGAAGTTCTGGGCTTCTTCGAGTTCCAAGATGGGGTAAGTACAGAGGGCGACGGCGATCAGTTGATCTTTTATCGAGCCCTAACGCGAATCAAACCCGAAGACGTCCATCTGTTCAGGGAAGAGGGATTGCGGGTGTTCCGACTATTCAAGCAGTAGCGCGGGATAGAGCGTGGCTAATCAAGCAGTCGATACGCCAGTAACTCACCGGCACGACCGCCACCACTGACGGCGACGACGATGTACTGCGCGCCATCATGCAAATAGGTCATCGGCGATCCGGTTACTGGTGCCGGCAGGTAGTAAACCTCCCCGACCTCTTTGCCAGTGGCCTTGTCATAGGCGCGTAGCATGGCACCGACTTCACCCGACGGCGTGGTGAAGGTCCAGCCTTCGCCCGCGATGAGCAACGTCTTCGTGATGAGGGTGCCGACCCGTCCTTGGCGGCCCGTTCGGGGAATGGTTAACCCTTCAAGGGCCGGATGTTTCCGAACGCGGTCCGGAGTTTCACCATGTGCAACCTGCCAAACGATGTCCCCTATTTTAAGGTTGATCGCGCTGATGCGTCTCCATGGTGGTTTGATGAGTGGCAACCCCCGTACGTTGAGCGCCCGGTTTCGCGGAGCGATGCCCGCAGGGTCACCCCGGATGAAATCCATGTCCGACCGCTCCGGATCGTTGACCAACCCCAGCGAGACGACCTGGGTTATGGAGTGCTGATAAAAGATACCGGTCTCCGGGTCGATTGATCCGCCTGGCCAGTTAGCACCCCCGCCGGTTGATGGCAACATCAGGGTACCAAATGGCCCGTTTGGGTCAGCAACCACCGGTGGCGTAAAAATCGGTCCAAGCCGGAAGTTCGAGACGAGTTCGAGCGCCTCCTGTCGTAACTCGGGCGTGAAGTCGATCAGGTCGTCCACGCTGACGCCCTGCCTGTCATAGGCCGGGGGTTTCGTTGGAAACGGTTGCGTAGGCGCCAGCAATTCTCCTGGAACGTCCGACGGTTCGACCGGGTACTCCTCAATCGGCCAAATCGGCTCTCCCGTAACCCGGTCGAGGACGTACAGCCATCCCTGTTTGCTTGGTTGCGCCAGAATCTTGGTAATGCCGGGACGACCTTCGATCTTCACCTCGGCCAGTACCGGTGCACAAGGGAAGTCCCAGTCCCACACGTCGTGGTGAATTGCCTGAAAGTGCCAGATCCGCTCACCGGTTTCGACGTCGACCGCGACGATACTGTCTGAGAACAGGTTATTCCCGTGTCGGTGACCGCCGTAGTAGTCGTTTGTCGGCATTTCAGTCGCGAAATAGGCGATGCCGAGTTCGGTATCGACGCTCATCTGTCCCCATACGCCGGTGTTTCCGGTATATCGCCACGAGTCGTTGAGCCAGGTGTCGTTGCCGAACTCGTCAGCGCCAGGAATCGTGTGGAAGATCCAGCGGCGCGTGCCAGTGTCGGCATCGAATCCACGGACGTAACCCTTGGTGTTTCGCATCGACCGGGGCGCTCTTCCAGACACATGCGCCGCCCCCACGAGGATCATGTTGCCAGCCACGACGGGCGCGGCATGAAGGCCGATCTCGCCGGACAGCGGATCGATGTCCTGATCCATGTCCTGCATGAGATCGACGATCCCATCGGTGCCGAAGGCTCGGACGCGACGGCCGGTGGCCGCGTCGAGAACGACGAGCTGATACCCAGGAGTGACGTAGACGATCTGCCCCGCTCCACTGTTATCGCGATACGCGAGGCCGCGACCAGACAGGTGCCGTGGCGCGGCTGCGCCCCGCTCGCCCTCATCGAGACGATGCATCCACAGGTACTCGCCGGTTCCAGCGTCAACGGCGACCACGGCTCGACGGGTGCCAGCGGTGGTGTAGAGGACGCCGTCGACCATCAAGGGCGTCGATTGGAAGTAGTACTCTGGTGTTGGACCGAAATTGTCGGTCTTCACTCGCCACGCGAGCTCGAGGGCGTTGAAGTTACTGCTGTTGATCTGGTCGAGAGGCGCGTATCGTGTATTCTGAAGGTCTCCGCCGTAATGCCGCCATTCACCGTTGACGGTTCCATCTTGCGCTTCAACGGATGTGCTCGAGGTGAAGAGGAGCCACAGACAGAAATAGCCGGCGAGCAAACGCTTGCAGGTTGGGTCGTAAATCAGTCTTGCGCCCCCAACCTACGAAGGAGTTCAGCGGTGGTGGCTTTAGGGGGAGACGCGTACCGGCCGAAGCGACCCTGACGGGCTGCCCCCGACATCGAACCCCTAATCGCCGAGTCCAACGGGGTATGCCCTCGTTTGTTCCGCATATCGAGCCTCGCCCCGTTCTCGACGAGAAAGGTGATGACACTGTCGTATCCATGGGCTGCGGTAGAGTGGAGCGCAGTGTTGCCGTCAGCGTTGGCGACATTGACGTCGACGCCGCTCTTGGCTGCGATCTTGACGGCCTCGAGCGTCAGCGCTTCGAGCTCAACGGGATCAGGCTTCCGCCGCTGTACATCGATCGGTGCACCTTCAGCAATCCTGCTACGTCGGTCGATCGCGAAGACGGGAGCCTCTCCGCCCATTCCCGCTGCGGCCATCAGGACTGTGGTGTCGCCCTCGCTCAGCAACCTTCGGGGGCCGCCATACGGGCCGCCAACAAAGCGGACAGGACGGTGAACGAACATTGGATCGGCATCGTGCTCGATAAGGAGACGCATGATCTCCGGTGTGCTGAAACGGGCGGCTAGCCAAAGCGGCGTTGCTCCGACGAATCCAGGACTCAGATAGAAGTCGATGCTGTCACGGCGTGTAGGTGTCGGTTTCAGTACCGGAGCATTCGGATTTGCACCGTTGGCGAGGAGCGTACGCACCAGCTCTTCGTCTTTGCGAAGCAACGATGCATGCAGGGCCGTGTAGCCAGCAAACTCTGAGTTCGGGTCCGCTCCCCGTTCGAGTAGAAAGGTCGCCAGACCTCCATGTCCGCTGTGGGCGGCGACTACGGTCGCACTCGTGCCATAGGGTGCGGTGTCGTTCACGTCAGCTCCAGCCGCGACGAGCAGCTTGGCAGAGGTAAGGTCGCCCACGCGCGCCGCGAACAGTAGAGGTGTGTAGCCGCCTTGCCGGATATCCACCCAATAGGCCGGATTCATGACGGCCGGTGAGGTCTTGACCGTCTGGATCCAGACCTTCGATCGGGCGTCAACGTCACCACCTGCGGCAAGCAATATCTCGACAACGTCAGCGTGCCGCTGCGCCACAGCCCACATCAGAGCAGTTTGGTGGTGCTCAGCTTCCTTGGCGCTCAAGTCGGCGCCCTCGGTGAGCAGTTGCTGGACGACGTCCGCATTGCCTGTTCGAGCCGCCGTCATTAGGGCCGTTTCCCCGGACAAGAGCGCCGCGTTCGGGTTTGCCCCAGCCTGCAACAACCGCTGAACCATTACCGAGCTGCTGTTCTCACAGGCCGTCCAGAGCGGCGTACTGCCCAGATCGTTGCTGACGTTAACGTCTGCACCAGCACGGATCAGCAACTCGGTGCTCTCGGTGTCGTTCCAGTAGGCTGCCCAGTGCAGGGCAGTCGTACCATCTCCCTGGGGCGTGTTGACGTCTGTTCCCTGTTCGAGCAGTGCGCGCATGGCACCCCAGTCCGCGTTCTTGGCCGCGTCAGCGAGCGGGACGTCACTCCGACTGGCTGCGATACTGAACACGGCCAGCCCGAGCACGACCACCAATCGACGCCAGGTTGTCATTCGCATGACTACAGTCCGGACAGTGTCTCGATCTGCCGTTTGTCAATCGAAAGCCTACCGCTACTGTTCCCGATTCGTTCGACCGGCATGTCGAACTTGTCCATCAACGTTACGAGCAGGTTCGCGTTCGAGGTGTCGCTGGCGTACTTGAGGTGACGGCCTCCCTTGAGACGTCCCGCCCCGCCGCCGAGCAGCAGGAGGGGGACGTTGTCACCTGCATGTTGCGTGCTGTTGGAAAGGCAGGTGCCGTACAGAAGCGTTGTGTGGTCCAAGAGTGATCCGTCACCGTCGGCGGTCGCGGCGAGCTTGGCCAGATACTCAGATGTCAACTTGACATGATAGGCGTTAACCTTGGACATCAGCGCGACCCGATCCGGATCGTTGTTATGGTGGGAGAGGGGGTGATGGGCATCCGGCACGCCGATCTGAGGATATGTCCGAGTGCTCTGTTCGCGACCAAGCATGAACGTGACCACGCGCGTTAGGTCGCTTTGGAGCGCCAAGAGCTGCAGATCGAACATTAGTCGCATATGCGCTTCGAAGAGACTGGGGGGACCATCAGGCTGATCAATGATTGGCGCCTCGAAATCGCTCTGTTGCTCGGCCAATTGGATGCGCCGCTCGACGTCCCGAACCGCCTCTGTGTACTCATCGATCTTGACTTGGTCTGACTGTCCAACTTTCCGCTTAAGGTCCGACAGACTCTCCGTGACCGAGTCGAGAAGGCTCTTTTTCTGTGCCATGCGCGCCAGGCGCACCACCGGATCCGATGACCCGCTGTCGCCGAACAGCCGCTCGAACACCGCTCGGGGGTTGTTTTCAGTCGGCAGCGGCATCGTAGGGCTACGCCAGGAGATCGTCTGCGTGTAGGCGCAGCTGAGGCCAGCGGTGCACTGCCCCGATGTAGCCTCACGATCCATCGAGAGCTCGAGTGAGGCCAGCTGTGTCTCCTTACCGAATTCCCTCGCGAGCATCTGGTCGACCGACGTGCTTGCCAAGACCTCCACTTCGCTCTGTCCACCGCGCGGCGTGCCGGTTAGAAACGACGACGAGGCACCCGCATGCACGTGATTCCATGACGCCTGAAGTCCCGATAGCACCAGCAGTTGCTTGCGGAATGGCGCCAGCGGCTCGAGGATGGGCGTCAGCTCGAAGTCGCTGCCTTCCGTGGTTGGCGCGTCCAGTGTGGCATGGCCATTCCATTCGGCACATAAAACGCTTGAAAGCGATGGACGGGCTTGGCGGCGGCCTTCGCGAGCGCTGTGAACGCTGGGACCATGGCATCCAGGATGGGTAACCCGATCGTTGCGCCCAGGCCACGCAAGACGGTTCGCCGTGGCAGTGATCTCTTTGTGATACTCATGACTGTCGTCTCCTTGTTCGAGTCAGCACCGTCAATTCGTTATCCCAGCGTTCCGCATCAGAAACGCCGGACTCTCGACAATCCCAACAATGAGCGATGACCAGCGGTACTCCTCGGCCTTGGCGTCCCGAACGATGCGGCGCACGGTCGGCTGGTCGTAGTACTCGAGCTGGCGACCGAGGGCGTACGCCAGAAGCTTCTTGGTCACTGTCCCGGCGAATTGTTCAGGTCTCTCGAGCAGCAGCGCCCGCAGACCCGACAGACCCTCGACATTCACACCGCTCGGCATAGTCGCGGTTGCGTCGACCGGGTTGCCGGCTTCGTCGACTGACCGCCACGCTCCGAGGGCGTCGAAGTTTTCAAGTGCAAAGCCCGGCGGATCGATGATCGCGTGGCAACTGGCACATACGGGATTGGCACGGTGCTGCTCGAGACGCTCGCGTACGGACACCGGCTTGCCTCCCTCCCCGCGCTCCGGAAGCGGAGGCACGTCGGGTGGCGGCGAAGGAGGAGGTGCGTCAGAGAGGGTATCCAGCAGCCATTTACCACGCAGCACGGGTGAAGTTCGGCCCGGGTACGAGGTTAACGCCAGGAGGCTTCCGTGCGCCAACAGTCCACCCCGTTGCTCGGTGTCTTTGACGGTAATGCGCCGAAACCGGCTGCCGTAGACCCCCGGGATTCTATAGTGTCGTGCCAGACGTTCGTTGACGAACGTATAGTCCGCACCCAGGAGGTCCAGCACGCTCCGGTCTTCGTGCAGCGTACTGGCGATAAACAACTCTGATTCCCGTCCGAACGCCTCGATCAGGTTGGCGTCAGAATCAGGATAGATCACGGCATCGCCCACCACGTCCGACAACCTGCGCAACTGCAGCCACTGGGTGGCGAAGTTGTCGACCAGTGTACTGGCGCGCGCGTCGGCCAACATCCGCTGCACCTACTGTTCCAGGATCCGCGGGTCGGAGAGCTGTTCACGCTCGGCGAGGTCGATCAATTCCTCGTCGGGGATACTGCTCTATAGAAAGAACGACAAACGAGAAGCCACTTCACCGTCGCTGAGCCGATAAGCTCCGCCCGGCGTCGCTACGGCTGGATCCGGCTCGATGCGCAGCAGAAACTTCGGCTCGACAAGAAGACGCTCGAGAGCGAGCTGAATGCCGGTGTCGAAGCTGCCACCGGCACTTCGGCCGTTCTTGAAAAAGCCGAGGAGGACCTCAGTATCTTTTGCCGTCACAGGTCGGCGGTAGGCGCTCCGCGCCAGCCTCGAGAGAATCTTTGTGGCGCACGCCTCTTCGTCCGAGCTGCTTTCAGGCCGGCACGAAAAAATTTTGCGACGGCTGGGAGTATCCCCGGGTCCGGTGATCTGGTAGGGTCCTCCAATTGCGACCGAATACACGTTTGCGTTGCCGTCATAAAATATTTCGTTCGACAAGACTTCTCCCGCTTGGTGCGGTTGCAGAATACCTTCCGGCTCAGACATCGTCCTGACGAACGACACACCGACGAGCCGTGGTCCCGCATCGACCGGAACCCTGACCTCCAGTTCGTCGTCGGCGTTGCGGACGTATTCCTCCCAGCGCTGGTCGCCAGCGTCGCCGGTTGCGTTGAACGTACTGGGGACAGGCCGGCCTGGCGCTTCCCCTCCAACGGTGAACCGCTTCACCAACGTTCCATCGATGCGAACGTCGAGCTGATGCGATGTTCCCATGCCCTGGATCATGTCTTGCCAGTTCGTTCTGAGGAGAATCTTGATGAGATACTCGCCGTCGACTGGGAAGTAATGACGAATCGCGATACCCCCACGAGATTCGAGCGGCAGATCAACACTCTGGTGGTCGTCTTGGCGCAAGAGTAAGGGAACGTCGAATGTTTTGAACCCGGAACCCAGAGGAGAGAGACCCGTCGCGAGACGGGTGATCGTGCGGGCTGCTGACAGGTAGCGTTCGAGCTGGGCTGTTGAAATTGAGAGGACGTTCGCGTTGTTATCAAATCCGGTGTCGGAGGTCTCGTCGCCGGGAAGCAGCGCCGCGGCATCGATGTCGAGTGCGAACAGGTCGCGAACTGCGTTGCGATACTCCGTCCGATTAAGACGGTGGACCGTGTGGGTTCTCCCGGGATTCGGGCTCACCGCCGCTGCTCGGTCGATTTCTGCCTCCAGCCAGCTCGCGACCGCGTCATAGACCGCCGCGTCAGGCCGTGGGCGCCCGGCTGGTGGCATCGAGCCGGTTCGGAGCTTCAGGATTACCCGTTCCCAGACGTCCGCTGCCGCGCTCGGATCAGTGGCGTCTACGGTATCGAATGTAAGTCCCGCCGCTCGCAGCTGCGACGCGAGCACGGAGGGAGGCTCTCCCTCGCCGCGTACGATGCGCTCGTTATGGCAGGAGACGCAGTACTGGTCGAGGATCGCGCGGGTAGTTGAGGCGGCAGGTAAAGCCGCTGCCGCTTCCTGTAGGGGCGCGGCGATGACGACGAGACTAGAGGCGCCGGACCAGAAAGCGATCAAGACGCTACCGATGCCGACGACGAGCGCGAGGGTCGATGTGCCCCCCCGCACCAAGCGTCGCCTGGCCGTATGGGACGTCCGGTTCCTAAAAAACCACATCATCGTGCTCTGGAAGAGTCTATAGTCCCAGCGCTCTCGTTTCTACCGATTATTGAGCGTTGTCGAGTCAGATACCCCTCCCGACCTATCGGAGTTAGTCAATACGCGTAGGATCGAGAACGACGTGCCTGATCCGCTCCCGTCTCCAAGTGTACGTGACGTGGACCAGGTTGTTTCGGTCTTGGATGACGGCGGGGTAGGAGTACTCGCCGGGCGCATCCTCGAGCATTAGGGTCTGACGCCACGTCTGACCGTTGTCGGAAACCGCGACCGCCAGCCTGTGACGACCATCCTGGGTTGGGTTGTAGACGAGCAAGAAGCGGCCGTCGGTCAGTCTCACGGAATCAATAGCTGCGCTCGGATTTGGCAATCCCGTTGCTGTCATAGGACCCCACGAATGTCCGCCATCGGTCGACCAAGCTCGAGTGATCACCCCTTGTTGGCTTCGAGCGAGGATCTGAAGCTTCGTCAGCGAGTGCACGAGAATCGTAGGTTGAATGGCAGCGAATTCATCTGCGTCGTTCAGCTGTCGGCTCGAGGTCCAGGCTTCTGGCGAGGCTAAAACCGTATGCCATTGTTCTTCTCCGTGGATTGCAGCCTCAAGACGCTCTATGTGTACCACCCAGCCGTCGTGCTCGCTGCTCGATCCTGCGAGTAGCGTTCCAGGGGTAAGTTCGACTGGCTTGACGCGGATTGGACCAAGCACTCCATTGGGAAGGTTGACTGCGTCAGACCAGGTACGGCCCCTGTCGATCGAAGTCCGAACCAGGCTCCACCACTCTCGTGGGTTCGGACCAATCCTATAGAAAAGAAGGAGCGGCCCATTTGATGGTTGGAATAAGACTGGGTTCCAGCAAGGATAGAGATAGCCGTCAGGCTGCCGTCCGTCTTCTACTTCGACCGGCTCGGTCCAGCGGGCTCCGTCCTGCCGCGACACCCAGATGCCGACGTCGGCAGAACCTTCCTCGGTGCCGCCGAACCAAGCTGCAACCAGGCCCTCGGACGTTTCGACTATCGTTGAGGCGTGAGCGGAAGGAAACGGAGCCCGATCATAAAGAAAGGCTGATTTGATAATTGGAGTGGTATTCGGCTGAGTCACGCATGCTACGGTGACTAGACCGCAAAAGAGTGGTAGCGCGACCGCCATTCGTACAACCGCTAATCTCACAGGTGTCCCGATGATGGCAAGCGGGGCACGCGTGGCCGATGGCGTCGTTCGCAGCCTTGATTGCGTGACGAGTAGTGCGGTAGATCCTCCCTCGCGTAGTTGGCTGTCACTTTTCACGTCGAAGGGTTAGCGTCCTTTCACGGTCCGCCAATCGTCAAGGTAATGTATTGTCGATCGTTAACCACGCAGGTCATCGGGGTTCAAACAGCAACGCTACGCAGTCAGCCACGAGCAGATTCGTACGTCAGCGTTCCCTCATCGTCCCTTTCCGTGTTCCCCGTTCGTGTCCGTCAGTCTGGGCCACGGGCCAGCGGCAGCCTGGTAGAGCTCTATCTCATACCCCTCGGGATCATCGAAGAAGATGAGCCTCGCGCCCCATGGTGTCTTCAAGTCTCGAGAGATCGTCGAGCCGCGGTCGGTCGCCACCTTGGCGATCCCCTCCGCATCCGTGACGTTGACGACGATGCGGCCATAGGCGGTTCTGCTGTCCGGCAGGGAATCGTCGTTGAAGTGCGCCGGGAGGAAGCCCATCTTGCCGGCCTGTCCCGAGCTGCCCAGGCCAATCTCGACCGGGTCGCCCTCTTGCGGAAACTGGAAGGTTCGCTCCGAACCGAAGACCTTGCTGTAGAACTTCTCCGCGCGCGCAAGGTCTGCCACGTTAAGCGCGACCGAGCTGAAGCTGATCTCGGCCGTTGCCGGCACGTCGAGCGGCACCGTGGAACAGGTGTTTCCGAGACACCGTGCATTCGAGGCAAACGTGTCCGACCCGTGACGTGATCTAACGAGGTGACAGTGAAAGGACTTTAGTGATGAGCGCCCTAAGTATCCGAGCGTACTTCTTGTCTCCATCGGCTACCGTGTTCATATACTCTGTGCGTGATAGCTGTTGTTCGCTGGGGTTGCCGTCGAGTATAAGTATCCCCGCGCCGCTGTCGACCATGTCAACCGCATCGTCGTTCGCACGTAACCCGTTGGCCCCCGCATCAGTAATCACAATCTTCGTTCCGGCGACTGACGCGCCGTTGAGGTCGAGATAGACTTCCTGAAACTCGCGATTGGCGATCTTTGTTTCAATGTAGAACGGCACCTCATAACGGGCGGAGACGGCCACGAGTTGTCCAGGAAAGGATAGAGCCGCTGCGAAGCGGTCGTCATCGACCGTGTCTTTACTGGCTACGGCATTGAGCTGTCGGTCCGTCATCAAGCTGGCCAGCTCAGCGGCAAGCGGCGCAGAAATCGACTCCTGAGGAATGGCGGCCCCGCCGGAATCCGCATTCGCCTGGGCGATGAGCACTCCGAGCATCCGGGCATACTGCTCGTCGGCATCAGTCACCGCGCTCCGATATTCTTCGCGTGACAGCTGTTGTTCGGTCGGCTTGTTGTCGAGCCGCAGTATTCCCGCGCCGCTGTCGACCATGTCGATCGTGTCGTCGTCTGCGCGTAACCCGTTGGCTCCCGTATCGGTGATCAGAATCTTCGTTCCAGTGATTGATGCTTGATTGAGATCGATATAGAGCTCCCGAAATTCTCGATTGGCGATCTTCTGCCAGGCGAGGGCCGGCGCCGCATAGCGGGCGGAGACGACCAGGAACTGACCGGGAGAGAACAGAGCCGCCACATAGCGGTCGTCATCGGCCGTGTCCTTGCCGGCCACGGCCTCAAGCTGTCGTTCCATCATTAAGCTGGCCAGTTCAGCGGCAAGCGGCGCGGAAACCGATTCCTGAGCCACGGCGGGAGCTACGGAAGTCCCACTTGCAGCGACCAGAACGACAAGCACCAAATGATACAGGGCTGGTTTTGACGTGAGCTTTCCCCTCAGAACCGACAGTTGTCGTGGTCGGAAGGCCTTGAAGTTTGCTTTTATCACTTAGCCGCCTGGAGTGTCAACGTAGCGCCATCACTGAATTCCACATCGCTCATCTCGGGAGCCGATAAGCGAGAAGTTCACCCGAGGCGGCACAGATGCCGTAGACGGGTTACGCCAGCTCCGACAGCTCTCGGATTTGCCCGGTGCTGTCGCCCAAGTGATCGACTGGAACGCCCATGTTGTTGAGTAAGGTCAGCAACATGTTTGTCATTGGCGTGTCATTTGGAAACCGCAGGTGGCGTCCGCCAGAAATTTGGCCCGCGCCACCCCCAGCGACCAGCATGGGTAGGTTGTCGTGTAGATGCTGGTTACTGTCGCTGATGCCGCAGCCGTACGTGATCATCACGTGGTCCAACAGCGATCCTTCGCCGTCGTCCGTCATCCGCAACCGGTCCAGGAAATGCGCGAACAGGCTGACGTGGAACGCGTTGATTTTGGCGAGTTTCTCGATTTTCGTCGTGTCATCTTGGTGGTGTGAAATTGGATGATGCGAGTCTGGAATTCCCAGTTCGGGGTACGTCCGCGAGCTCACCTCACGCGACATGATGAACGTCGTAACCCGAGTAAGGTCAGTCTGGAATGCCAGCAGCTGCAAATCAAACATGAGCTTGACGTGGTCGGCATATTCATCCGGAATGCCTGCTGGTTTCTCGATGACCGGTAATTCGCGGCCGATCTGCTGCTCGGCCTTCTGGATGCGCCGTTCGACATCTCGAATGGCTTCCATATACTGCGACAGTTTCTCACGATCGCCGGGGCCGAGGTTTCGCTCTAATCTGGTGACATCCTGGAGGAGCGCATCGAGGATGCTCCGGTCCTCCTTGATGCGCCGCCATCGGGCGGCGGCGCTGGTGTTTTTCGCGTCGCCGAACATTCGCTCGAACACCGCACGTGGGTTGATTTCGACCGGCAGGGGAGTCGTCTCCGTTCGCCACGAGAGTGTGTTGCCGTACACGCAGCTGTAGCCCGCGTCGCACGCGCCGAGGAAGTAATTTGGATCACATCCGAGTTCGAGCGACGCTAGCTGGGTCTCGGCACCCACGTGCTGTGCCGCGATTTGATCCGTCGACACCCCCGCGCGGATATCGGCGCCTTCGGTTTTCTTGGGATGCACGCCAGTCAAGTAGCAGGCGGCGGCACGGGCGTGGTCGCCGGCGCCCTCACCGGGCAGCGGATATGCCGTCTGGTGGACCAGTCCGCTCAGTATGAGCAGGCGATCGCGAAACGGTGCCAGCGATGCCAGCGTGGGCGGCAGATCAAAATCTACGCCTTCAATCTTCGGTGTCCACCTTCCCATCATGATGCCGTTCGGGACGTAGACGGTCGTCAGCCGTCGAATCGGACTGGCGGCCGACAGTCGGATCGGCTTGAAGGCCGGTACCATAGCGTCGAGGAGCGGGAGTGCCATCGTGCTGCCCAGTCCTCTGATTACGGTTCGCCGTGACACACACTTTTTCGTGACGATCATTGCGCTCTCCTCGTATCGGACGGCGCGCCGTCCGACATCCGCATTTGAAATGGCGCGCTCTTGACGATACCCGATATTAGGGATGACCACCGGTACTCGTGCGTAGCTGCGTCGCGCACGATCGTTCGAATAGCCGGTGCGTCGTAGTACTCGATGCCGCGACCGATGGCATATGTCAGGAGTTTTTCGACGACCGTTGAGGCGAATAGGTTCGGTTGGTTGACGAACAGGCGTGTCACTAGCTCGGCAGGACCCGAAATGGTGGTGCCGTCGGGCAGTATCGCCGACGCGTCGATCGGCATGCCGCCTTCACCCATCGTCCGCCACTTGCCGACGGCATCGAAGTTCTCCAGCGCGAATCCGAGGGGATCCATTTGTGCATGGCATGACGCACAGACGGGATTCCGGCGGTGCTGCTCTAGCCGCTCGCGAACCGAGCTCGGCGGAGCGCCACCCTCGCCGCTCTTCTGAAGCGCCGGTACGTTTGCCGGCGGTGGCGGCGGTGGCGCACCGAGGAGATTCTCCAGGAGCCACTTCCCGCGCAGCACTGGCGACGTGCGGTTGGCGTACGACGTTACGGTTAGAATGCTCCCGTGGCCCAGCAGCCCGCGCCGGGTTGTGCCAGGAAGCTGCACGCGTCGAAAATGGCTGCCGTAGATCTTCGGCACGCCGTAGTGTCGGGCTAGCCGCTCGTTCAAAAAACTGTAGTCTGCCTCCAGCAGTTCCAGCACGCTGCGGTCCTCGCTCAGCTGGCTGACGAGAAAGAGCTCCGTCTCACGCTGGAAGGCGTAGCGCAGGTTGTCGTCGAATTCCGGAAAGGCTTCCGGGTCGGGCATAACCAGCTGCATGTTGCGCAAGTACAGCCATTGTCCTGCGAAGTTGTTGATGAGCGCGGTCGATCGCCGGTCGGCGAGCATCCGCTCGACCTGTTGTTGAAGGACGATTGGGTCGCTGAGTTTCCCGTGCTCCGCGAGCCCAAGCAGTTCATCGTCCGGGATGCTACTCCAGAGGAAAAACGACAGCCGCGATGCGAGTTCGACGTCACTCAGCCGATGGGCCTTTCCCGGTTGGATGTTGGGGGGGGCGTGCTCGATACGGAATAGGAACTCCGGGCTAACGAGGATCTTTCGCAGCGTGAGCTCCACGGCCCTCTCAAATCCGTCCTGCCGCCGGCCCTCCTCGAAAAACGCGAGCAGTGGGTCGAGATCAGCGTTCGTGATCGGACGACGATACGCACGGCGAGCAAGACGGGAGAAGATCTCTCTTGTGCAGGCGGTCTCGGCTTCGTCAGTGGCGTCCGCCGGATGGCAGAGGAAGAGGCGTCGCCGGCTGGGGGAGTCATCCGCATCGGGGTTCACTGCTACGTTGAACGGCCCGTCAATAGTGATGGTCCGTAGCCCTGGTCCTTCGTTCCTGCCCATGGCCGCAAAGTCGTCGAATGCGTAGCTTGCAACCGACACCGTCGGCCGTAGCGGTCCCTCCGGTACAGTGGGTCTTGCCAAGAACGCCGCCAACACCACGTGCGGGCCAGCCGTTGTCCTGACGCGTACATTGAGGTCTCGGTCGGCGTGCAAGAGGTATTGCCGCCGTTGGTCATCCAGCCGCCGTGGCTGCTCAGTGGGGAGACGTCCGATGGTGAAGAGCTGCTGCCGCTTGCCGTCGAGCCGAACCTCGAGGTCGTGAACCTGGTCCAAGCCGCGAATCTGATCCCGAAGGCTCTTTTGCAGGCGCAGCTTGATGATGTACTCACCGGTAGCCGGAAACGTATGCCGGACGGCCATGCCACCCCGGGAGCCAAACGGGAGGTCTTCGCCCATTCGGTCGTTCTGTCGCAGGTACTTGGAAAGCGTATAGATGTGAGAGGACGCGTCGACGGCAGACCCGGTGGCCAGTCGCGCGATTTTCCCAGCGGCCGACATGTACCGCTCAAGCAGCATCGGCGATACGGTGAGCACATCCCCGATGTTGTCAAAGCCATACCCCGCATCGTCGGGGGGTAACAGCTCCAAAGTGTCGATCTTTAAATGGAGGAGATCGCGGATAACGTTCGCGTACTCGCTTCGGTTCAGGCGGTGGGCGACCGGGCGGCCGACCATCGGTTGTCGGAGCGCGGCCTCGTCGATCATCGTCTCTAGGCGCGACACAAATTCAACGAGTGCTCGGGCATTAGGCCGAGGCCGGCGGTTCGGCGGCGGCATCGCACCTGTCCGCAGCTTGCGAATGACTTTCTCCCAGATATCCGCATGCTGGGGTGCTTCGCGCGGGTCGAGCGCCTCTGCGTCCAATGCGAGATTTGCCGTCGGGCGAGCGCTGTTGTGACAGGCGATGCAGTTCCTGTCGAGAAATGCTCGTAATTCGTCTGGCACCGGTTCGGTCTGTGCAAGTAGGGTTCGGGGTAGAGCTACTTGCAGGCTCGCAGTGGCGACGATTAGGACGGTGATGCATCTCGCTGATAGAGGCAGCATCGTCTTCGCTACTGACTAATCCCTTTGGCACCAAGTTCACGCAACAGTGCAGCCGTGGTCTTCCGGACTAAGAACGTACCACTAACCCACATGCCATCGGTGATGGATAGGGGTGTTCGCCCTTCGTTATCCACGACGTCGAGTCTGGCACCCTGTTCGGCAAGGAACCGTACGATGGAGTCGTTGCCCGAATAGGCCGCGCCGTGCATTACTGTCTGGCCGTACTCGTTCACGACACTGACGTCACCGCCGAGCGCCATCGTCAACTTGACCGCTCCCAGCTCGTGTTGCTCCCGCCTTGCCGTATCGTCGTTGAACATCAGGCGGCCATAGCGATCGTACCCTTCGAGAAATCCGATTCCCGCAGCCACCATCAGGGGCGTCGTCCGATCGTCGGACGCGAGCTGCGGGTCCCCGCCGTGATCGACGAGCAAGCGCATCAGCCTGAGGTCGGCAAATTTCGCAGCCAGCCAGAACGGGGTCGCGCCGATCATGTTCAGCGGGGCGGTTTCATTACCGAGGGTTCCGGCGAACCGCGGTAACCGGTTCTGCAATTGAGCGTTCGGGTCAGCGTCTTCCGCCAGCAGCAAGGTGGCGATATCAAGACGCTCGTGCTGCACCGTGGCGTGCAGAGCGGTGCGCCCTGCACTGGTCGCGTTGACGTTGGCGCCGGCATTCAACAGAAACTGGACCATGTTGGCGTGGCCGCTTTCGGTCGCAACCAACAGTGCGGCGCTGCCGTCGCCGCTGACTTCGTCGATATCGACGCCGGCGTCGAGTAGGAGACGGGCCGATTCCAGGTCACCCTGCTGGGCGGTAAATAACAGCGGCGTGAATCCGTCGCTCGATCGGCTCTGGACGTCGGCACCGGCGGCGATCAAGGTTGCAACGACGTCCGGATGCTTTTCCGCGCTGGCCCACATGAGTGCCGTCTGTCCCTGCAGGGTTTCTTGCACGTTCACGTGAGCGCCGTGAGCAAGCAGGTGTCGTACGGCGTCCACGTTGCCGCTCCGCGCGCACGTCATGAGCGGCGTGACGCCGGTCGGTAGCGTATGGTTGACGTTCGCGCCGCGCTCAAGCAGCTTCTCCACCATGCGAGCGCTGCCGTTAATACAGGACAGGGCGAGTGGTGCGACACCGAGCTCATTGGTCGCGTTGACATCGGCGCCCGCTCGCAGCAGCGCGTCTGCCGTCTCAAGGTCGTCCCAATGTGCGGCCCAGTGGAGGGCCGTCGCGCCATCCGGCTGGGCGACATTGACCGGCGCTTGTTGCTCGACGAGCGTTTGCACCGTCGCCGCATCCTGGGCCTTGGCGGCCTTGACCAGGCGTAAATCAACCTCTTGGGTGTTACCCGCGGTGGCAACGACGATGGTGAGCAGAAACCCTAGACGGCCAGGTGTCTGAGACCACGCAGACATTACTCATAAATCTATTACTTATGTGGTGTTACTTACAACAAGCTGTTTATGTCGATGACACGATGCACTCATCTACCAAGATCCCGGCGTCAGCATAGGTAAAACGCTCGATCGGGTGCAGCAATTCGGAGCCATCCAGCACCGTGGCCACTGTCGAGTAGTTTGAAATAACTATTTATCTCTCTCCTTTATCTTGTGTGGTCTTGTTTAAGGCACCGAGACGTACGCACCGATCAGAATTCTCCTCGTCATCCCACGGTGATCCGAAAGAGAGTGTCCTGGCATGCAAGTGGGTCTGGGTCCATGATGGACGCATTGGGATGAAAGCCTAGAAGAGCTTGCAGATGAATTAAATGAGCTATCGATCTTTCGCGAAGTTGGGTGTGTGGGGTGCGGGCATCGTCCTAGTGTTCGGTGTCTGCCTAGTCCTGTTACCGGCAGCTGGGTATGCCAAGAAGACGGAATCGGATGAGTCGTCATCGCTGCGCACGCCCTGGGGTGATCCGGCCATTGGTGGGATCTGGAACAGCTCCACCGTGACGCCGGTGGAACGTCCAAACGGTTAGGCAGGCAAGACGTTTCTCAGTGTGGAAGAAGCGGCTGCCGTTGAACAGGATGTCGTCGACCGGAACAATCGCGCGAATGTTCCGAGCGCCGTACGAACCGAACCGTTACCCGTCGGTGGCAGTGTCGGTGGGTAAAACAGTTTTTGGTTGGATCGTGGTACCACAGTCGTGCCGACTAGACGCACTTTACTGATTATCGATCCATCTAATGGTCGTTTACCTGCCTTGACGGAAGGAGCACAACAGCGGATCACCTCTCCTGAGGTGCAGCGTCGCAAAGATATCAGGTGTGGACTATTGCCAACCGAGTCATATGACCAACTTGATCTGAAAACTCGGTGTATTTGGTACCGATGGATGCCGTCGTTGCCCACTGCGTATAACAATAACTACTTAATCTTTCAGACACAGGATTACGTTGCCATTTTTCAAGGACACATTCACGACGTACGTTTCATTTCCCTCGATGGCCGTCCACAATATCGATCAACAGATTGATCAATACGGTGGCAATTCGCAGGGTCACTGGGAAGGCGATACGCTGGTCGTCGAAAAGACGAATTTCGGTGATCGCGGCTTCCTGTTCGCGTCTGGTGGCGGGGGACCTTTGGGGGGAGTCAATTGGGAGCTCACCGAAGCCTTACACGTGGTCGAACGCTTCATGCGGATCAACCCCAACACATTCGATTATGAGTTCACGGTTGACGACCCCAACATCTGGACCAGACCGTGGACGGGCTCGTCTCCGTGGGCACGGAGTGCTGGTCCGATGTTCGAGTACGCATGCCATGAGGGCAATTACGGTATGACGAATATTCTGGCTGGTGCACGGGCGGAAGAGCAGGAAGCTGCGCTTCGACGTCTCGGCAACTTAACCGGCAAGTAGTACTGCCCTCAATGTGCGGGGGACAGTCGGCCTCGACTAGAGCGTGCTCGTCCAAACGAGGTGGCCTTGCTGGCATCTTGCTAGGGTGTCGTCAGTTCAGTCATAAGGCAGGCCTTGGATTACTCGGCGTCTGTCTTGGCGTTGAGCACCACCTGTCGATCATCGTCGATAAGAACGTGAAGAACCATGGGTTGACAACAGATCTGACAGTCCTCGATGTATTCCTGATTTCGAACGGACCAGTCTACGACCACCTCAAGTCGTTCACCGCAGTACGGACAATGGATGGTTTGACTGTCCATGACACCAGTTCGGGGGACAGCTGAGTCGCTAGTTGGGCCAGCGCGTCGGCTGTTTTCTAGAACCGTTTCGGTCGAGACGGCTATCACGTGTTCTGTGTCTGTAATCGCATCTACGCTGCCCACGATGATTAGGCGATGGCGCTCTCGAATAAGACGAGGAGACGACTCCAAGCCCGTTCCGCCTGGGCTTCGTTGTAAACCCGTGAGTCGGGTGGACACCACCCGTGCATGGCTCCCTCGTACACCTCGATTTCTGCGGGTAGCCCAGCTTCGGCAAACGCATCGCGTAACTCGTTCTTTGCCTCCGGTTGTCGCTCATCGTCGTTCTCGGCAACGGCAAAGAGATAATGTGCCTTCATCTTAGGCACCAGCAGATGGGGACTGTCTGGGGCGTTGGTGACGAGCCCACCCCCGTGAAAGGAGGCGCCGGCGCCAATGCGATCGGGCAACGCGGCTGCGGTGCGCATGGTAATCGGTCCGCCCATGCAGTAGCCCATCGTACCCATCTTTCGGTTCGAGTCCACGGCATCCTGACGGTCGAGAAAGCCAACGAACGCCGTTGCGTCCGTCACGTGAGTGTCAGGGTTCAAGGTGCCCATCAAGGGTCGAATCGTGTTGCGAACATCTTCGTCGGCGAAACTGGCGCCCTCTGGTGCGACTGGCGCTTTTCGTTCCCGATAATACTGATTGACCACCAACACCGAATAGCCGGATTCCGCGAGGCGCTTACCCATCTGCTTGAAGGTCGGGCGCAGGCCAAGAGCATCTGGCCAAATTAGGACCCCCGGATGACGTCCGCTCGAGGGATGCACGAAGTAGCAATCCGCCACGCCATCCGGCGTTGAGACCTCAATGTCTGCATCCGTGACGTCGACAGCGCCCGCTGCCTGTGACCAGAACATTGCCATTCCTACCCCGGCGGATAGCGCTCCGAATTGCCGCCGTGTCAGATCTTCAGATCGGTTCAGGTACTGCTTCCAATCGTCAACAGTCTTCTCGTCGCACATGTTCGCCTCCGTATCGCGATGTGAGCCTCGGTTGGGTTGTTCTCAGCGGTTTAATGTGATTCTACTCTCGTCGGACGTTGACCCCTAAAAGATGGCGAGCGGGTTCAGGGGCGAGCCGGTGCCGCCTCGGACACGCAGCGGTGCCCCGACAAAGAGGAACTCCCAACGGTCTCGCTCCTGTGCCTCTCGACTAAGTGTGTCGAGATCCAGGTTGTTCAGGATTGGCATGCCAAGGCCAACGATTACTAATTCGTGGAGAGGGTTGACCAGACCTTCAACGTTCGACGGCATGACATCATTGACACCGTCGCTTCCGATGGCAGCGATATCTCGTTCCTTGAGCCACCGGGCAACCGAAGCATGAAGTCCAGCCGCTTTTTCCACGAAGTTCCACTGTTCTAGTTGTCTCATCGCTTCCCAGCGGCCAGTCCGGATGAGTAGAACATCGCCAGTGCCCAAGCTGACACCGGTGTCGTCCTCCCAGGACTCCAGGTCTTGGACCGTGATGGCTGTACCTGGTTCGAGGTAATCGACACCCTTCTGCCTGGCCATATCCACGAGAACCCCACGGGTCACAATTCCGTTCTGGGCGTTGTGGGTTCAAAGTTTCTCTGCACCGCTGGCCTGAAGGCCGCTCACGGGAAAGCCGTTGTACATCTGACCCTGGTGGGTGAAATGAGGCAATCCGTCGAGGTGGGAGTGGGAAAGCCGTGGTACCGCACGCTGTAAATGTCTCCGGCCACCTCATGGGCGCCGAACTTCGACACAGTTAGTGTGTGTTCGAACGGGTGGGGGTTGAGTGCGTCTCTTCGCGTGTTGAGTTCGCGTGCGAGAGAGACCGACACCCCGTTTTGAACTAGCTGTGCTGCAGCTCTTCGCTTTTCCTCTGTGATCAGGTTTAGGGTGCCTAGCTCATCGTCCTCACCCCATCGACCCCAGTTCGAGATTTCTTCCATCCATCGTGTGAATTCAGACGCGCTGACTTGCCGCGGTGACTGACCAGCGACATCCGACGAAAAGACTGTCAGAGTTAGGCTCCCTACGAAGATTACCAGAGCTGAACTTCTCCAGAGCCCAATCGGTTTTGACGGATTCCACATCATTAGAGTTGTTTTCTTTGGCCTGTTGTGGCGACTATCGACGCTACGAAGATCGTGCCAAGGTAACGATGGCGATCAAGTTATCCCCACCTGATCTGACAAGATACCGAACGGCGAAAGAGCGGTTCCTGAAAGAAGATGGACCGCCTACGCGCTAATTGATCGCAAAGTAGTAAAACAGTCCAGCCCCGCCAGTGCCGACTAGGTTGTCCTGACTGCACCCGCGACTTTCGTGCGACGAGTTCCACGAACCGTTTCCGGTACCCTGCTTGTCGGAGTGTCCGCCCTGTGCTGAACCGTCGCCATTGCTCGTCCAGTTGTTGCAGGTGTGATCCATGCCGTCGGTGCAGGCGCGCCCATCAGGCTGTGAGCCAGTCAGAATGTCATGCTGATTTGGCGAGTTACCCAAACCGTTCACCGGATCGCCATTTTCGGTCAATGCAATCATCTTTCCGATGGCATTTCCCAGACGCGCTTGATCGAGAATGTCCCCATGAAGCCAGCCGACGTCTTCCGCGATCTGTCGTGGGCCACCGTTGGCGTACCATGGACCGGACCCTATTCGATCGCGCGCATGGACTGCATTCGGTCTTTGTGTGCTGAGATACGCGTGCCACGTCGAATTGCCCCACTCGGCAGCCGTGGCCAGTCGTTGGCAATGGGCATCGGCGCCATCGAGGCCACCCAGGTTCGCGCCGTTACCCAGCCCGACGCTAGTCACGAAGAACGACATCGGTTGCGGTAGGTTATTGCTGTGCCACCATCGTATACGAGGCTGCCGCCATCAGAACGGCGAGTCCAGCCCACCAAATTCGTTGCCTCCGCATAAAGTCCTCCCACCCAGTTGGTGTTCTTACACTTCAGTGTTTCGGGCCGATTATCGCTGCTGTCACGAACGTGTCAAGCGACCAAGCGAGCGGTTCGTCCTTGCCTCGAGTGGAGTCGCGACAAGCTTGGACATACGGAATGATTGCGACCCACCTTATCGGCGAAGGCGGCATGGGTAGGTCTATATCGAGCCACGGAGACAAGGCTTGATGCCAGTTACGAGCTGGAAGTCAGAAGTTCTTGACCCGACTACGCTACAATCAGCCCACCCAACAGTCGATCGTTGCCGCGTTGTTCATTCGTGAAAGCGAGGTTCAGATGCAAGGTCGAACAGCCTTCTCAGTGGTCCCAGTAGTTGCTGCGCTCGTGCTCACCTGTGGTCTCGTAAAACCCGCCAGCGCGCAGTCCTCGGGCCATGAAGAATCCTGGACTCCGAACCGGCTTGCCGATGGCCAACCGGATCTCAACGGGATCTGGAACAATGTTGGATCGGCGCACATTCCGCTTGAACTCCCCGACGAATTCGCTGACCGCGTACCAACGCAGGAAGAGATTGCCCAGCTCGTCAAAGCGCGGTCGGACCGTGGAAAAGCGGTCACTTGGCAGGGTCATGAGAACAGCCGCGGCGTCGGGGCCTATGCGAATTACTGGTTTGACTGGTTCTGGAAGGAGCCGGTTGCAGTTGATGCGCCGGCACTGCTAATCGAACCGGCGAACGGTAAAATGCCGGAGATGACAACGAAAGCACAGGAAAGCGTCGCGTACTACCGCGAGCACTTACACGATTCTTACTCGACGATGGAAACGGGTGATCGCTGCCTGTCGCGCGGTACCTACGGCATTATGATGCCGACAGCGTACAACAACGGAAAAATATTCTTCCACACGCCGAACCATGTCGTCATTTTGAGCGAGATGATTCACAACGCCCGTATCATCCCAATTAGTTCCGAGGCGCACGTCAACGACACGATTACCCAATGGAACGGTGACCCACGCGCACGGTGGGACGACGATACACTTGTCGTTGAATCGCGCAACTTTAAAGCGGTGGGCAACCAGCGTGGTCCGAGATCACGTGCACCGCAGACTGAGACCAGACACGTAATCGAACGTTTCTCACTGCTCGATGCGGACACGCTGCACTACGAGCTTCGAGTCAGTGACGCAGAAACCTACACCGCACCGTGGATCGTTGCCTTCAACTACAGGCGCGATAACAACTATCTCCAGTTCGAGTATGCGTGCCACGAGGGCAACTACGCGGTGCCGAATTCGTTGAGCGGTGAACGTGCGCAGGAACGGTGAGGTCGCTGTCCCTAGTAGTTCACCTGATCTCATTTTCGCCCAGAACTGGCTCAAGGAACTCGCACACTTCCAGCCACTCGAGCCTGCCCGATGAGTCAGGTTTAGCCTCTGAACACTCTCATTGTCCTAACCTCGCCAACTCTCTCGACATCGGCCACAATGAGCCGGCGTCTCGGCCTCGGGATCCGGTGGAAGCAGCGACGTGTAGATGAGAGGCGCGTAGATGGTACCGCTTGCCTTGCCATCGGAGTTATAGGCGGCTTGGTATCGACGTGGCCTGCTGTCCCCATCAGGCGAAGCGACTGGTGAGTTGGGCATACAATACCGATGGATTCGCGGCGAGCGGCAAACATCGTTCCCGCAAGGGACGTTACACAAGGTATCGCGGGTCTCTCAAGGCCCAGTCGACGAGGAGTCAGAATGACAGCGAGAAATCGATACCGGGTGGGTAGATCCATACCGGTCGTTAGCGCTGCGTTTCTGCTCGTTGGGGCAGCCACAGTCAACGCACAAGATTGGGCGTCTTGGCGCGGTCCGGCGAATAATGGGATGACTCATGGGGACGCGCCGATTACCTGGGACGAGTCGGTGAACCTCAAGTGGAAGATCCCTATCGTCGGCCGCGGATTTTCCTCACCGGTGGTCTGGGGCGACCAGATCTTCATCACCACCGCTGTTCGGATCGACACTGATGGCGCGATCATCCCAGAGCCGGAACGAAGTAGACCGGTTCGTCGAGCATGGAATGGCGAGGCGAGGCATCGAGGCGATTGGCGACGTCGAAGCACCGGCCGCGATGGCCAGAACCGGCGTCGTGACCAAAACCAGCGCGGTGGTTGGTGGGGTCGGCGCCGCGATTCCGAACCTCAAGCCGCTCATCGGTTCCTGCTTCTCAGCATCGACAAGACCACTGGTGCGGTATTGTGGGAGCGTGCCGCGACGGAGGCAACGCCGCATGAGGGCTTTCATCCGTACTACGGCAGCTTCGCCTCTCACTCGCCAGTAACCGATGGTGAACATGTCTTCGCGTACTTCGGCTCCAGGGGCGTCTACTGCTATGACCTTGCCGGTAATCTCATTTGGAGTAAAGACCTGGGTCAGATGAGTAAGATCATGCAGTTCGGGGAAGGTACACCGATCGTCCTACATGAGGACTACTTGATCATTAAGTGGGACCATGAGGGCGAGTCGTTCATCGTCGCCCTCGACAAGGCGAGGGGTGAGGAATTGTGGCGCACACTTCGCGATGAGATCACGTCGTGGTCACCGCCGCTAGTCGTTGACCACGAGGGGCAGAAACAGGTCATCGTCGCCGCGACTCGTAAAGTGCGCAGCTACGACCTTGAGACCGGCGACCTCATATGGGAGGTGGCTGGGCTTGGTCGTAATCAGATTCCAGCCCCGGTTCACCACGGTAACTTCGTCTACGTGATGAGCGGGTTCATTGCCCCAAATCTGATGGCGATCCAGCTGGGGAATCGAGGTGACTTGACGGATACCGGCGCCATCGTTTGGAGCAACGCACGGGCGGTCGCTTATACGGTGTCACCGGTGCTTTTTGGCAACCAGTTGTACGTCTTAACTGATCGGGGCGTTCTCACTAACTTCGACGCGACGACCGGCGAGGTACGCTATCGTGAGCGACTGCCTGGACCGAGCGGTTTCAAGTCGTCACCGGTCGGTGCCAACGGCAAGCTCTACCTCTCGAGTGAGGACGGCCAAGTGTTCGTGGTTAAGATGGGGCCGACATTCAAGTTGCTAGCCACGAACGTGCTGGAGGATGCGGTTTTCATCGCGACCCCGGCGATCGTCGACGGCCAGATATTTTTCAGGAGTCAGGATAGTCTCTACTGCATCACCGAGATAAGGTAGTTCCCTCCGGGAGAAGAGGAGACCAGCCCCCCATGCGATTTATCGGCGGAATGTGTATGGCCCGCGGACGGTCGTTTCGTGCGCTCAGGGTGACATGGGCATTTGTCGCAATTGTAATTGTGTCAGTGTCGGTACTGGCGCAGGTCGCCCAGAAGTCCGAGCAGAGTGCCGCCGCGGATTGGCCAACGTATAACCGTGACCTTGCCGGCACACGCTATTCGCCCCTCGACCAAATCAACACCCGTACCGTTAGCACACTGCACGAGGTTTGGTCGTATAGATTCCATCCCGAGGAGGGGTTCGTCGAGGGGCCGAGTCCGTCGGAGCTCTTTCAGCAGGTTACGCCAATTGTAGTTGACGGCGTGATGTACCTGGCGGCGGGGAATCGGGTCGTGGCTCTCCAGCCCGAGACCGGCAAGGAAATCTGGCGGCATGAGCTTGCCGAGGGGCTGGCGTCATTTCGCGGCGTGGCCTATGGGGCGGGCAACGATACGTACGGACCACACATCTACTTCACCAGCTTGAATAAGGTCATCGCGCTGAATGCCGGAACCGGTGAGCGCGACACGACATTCGGAAACCAGGGGGAAGTCGAAATACGAGTGCCGTACAACGGCGTGCCCGTGGTCTACGACGATATCCTGGTGCTGGGATCTAACGTCTTCGGTCCCGGACAGCGGCACATCGCCCCTCACCTCGATCAACCCCGGGGCGGCGGCGCGCCGACGTATCCCTATCCACGCGCGCTCGATGCCGCGACCGGGGCGCTGCGCTGGGAATTTCACACGATTCCTCAAGAAAGTGACTTCGGGAGTCAGACATGGGGGTCTGAGAGCTGGCGCAATCGCATCGGGAACAACGTCTGGGCATTCACGCTTGCCGTCGACGAGGACCGGGGCCTCGTCTACATACCGGTGAGCAGTCCGGGGGCGAACTTCTACGGTGGTGACCGCCCCGGGGACAATCTCTTCGGGAACTCGACTGTTGCCGTGGACATTCGGACAGGCGAGCGGGAGTGGCACTTCCAGAATATTCACCACGATCTGTGGGACTACAACCTTCCGCCTACGCCGGTCCTATTTGAGATTGAGCGAGATGGTCAGCAGATTCCGGTGCTCGCACAGGTTGGCAAATCCGCATTCATGTTCATTCTGAACCGTGAGACTGGCGAGCCCGTGCATGGGGTCGAGGAGCGGCCGGTACCGGCGGGCGACGTCCCGGGCGAACAGTATTCACCCACCCAGCCGATTCCACTCAAGCCTCCGCCGCTGGCGAGAGTGAGCTTTGGACCTGACGACATTGTGACGGCCGATGACACGACCGTCGAGCACGCTACGGCCTGCCGTGAGCTCTACGACACCGTGGGCTATTACAACGAGGGGCCGTATACGCCGCTTCGGTTCCAGGATGCAGGCACTCCGCCGTCGCTGGTGTTTCCCGGCATGCAAGGGGGAGTCAGCTGGGGAGGCGCGGCCTACGATCCAGAGCTCGGTTACATCTTCGTGAACTCCAAGGAGCGACCGCTCAACGGCTGGATACGTGAGAACGAGAAGTACGGTCCCGATACAGACGATCAGGTGCCGTATATCCGGGAGATTGGACCACCGTTCGAAGCTCCGATCTTCAACGACGACGGGACGCGGCTCGGGGCACTGCCATGCTTTAAACCGCCCTGGGCGCGACTGTTTGCCGTTAACGCGGGCACCGGAGAGATTGCCTGGGAAGTACCGCTCGGGATCGACGAACTGCTACCGGAGGGCAAGCAAAACGTTGGCAGCCGGAGCGAGGGAGGCCCGATCGTGACCGCTGGGGGGCTCGTGTTCATTGGGGCCACTGACGACCGCATGTTCCGTGCATTCGACTCGCGTACGGGAGAGGAAGTGTGGTCGGTGGCGTTCGACTACAACGTCAGGGCCGTTCCCATGACCTACGCGGGGCGTGACGGCACGCAGTACCTCGCCGTCAACGTGTCAGGTCCTGCCTCGGGCGAGCCCAGAGGCAACGAACGGTTGGTTGTGTTCGGCTTGCCGGACCAGTAGGGCCCGTATAACCGAGTTGCCAATTCGCGCCGGGTCGCCGACACGCTCTTAGAGAGAATCGAAGTAGCGGTTTTTCTGCCCTTGTCGTTGGATGTGACCCGACGGATTTTGGGATACTTCCGGCTGGTTCACTCGATTACTAATGGAAATCACTGGCGTCGTCTTATCACTTCTCGGACTGATGTTCTTCGCATACCGGGGAATCAATGTCCTGGTGCTGGCCCCGGTCATGGCGTTGTTCGCCTGCCTGTTTCATGAGGGCGCTCCTCTTCTGGCTTCATACACCCAGGTCTTCATGCCGGCCTTGGGGCGCTACCTGTTGCAATACTTTCCGGTCTTTCTGCTCGGCTCAATCTTCGGGAAGTTGATGAGCGACAGCGGTGCGGCCGCCGTCATCGGACAGTTCGTTGCACGAAAGATGGGGGCGGAGCGAGGCTTACTGGCTGTCGTCCTGGCCTGCGCTCTTCTTACATACGGTGGTGTGTCCCTATTCGTCGTCGCGTTTTGCATCTATCCGGTGGCAGTGTCTCTCTTCCGAGAGGGCGACATTCCCAGGCGGCTCATTCCGGGTGCCATTGCCCTTGGGTCGTTCACGTTCACCATGACCGCGCTTCCCGGAACTCCCGCCATACAGAATGCCATTCCGATGCCATTTTTCGGTACCACGGCGTTTGCCGCGCCGGGCTTGGGCTTTATCGGCGCCGTCGTCATGTTCCTTTTCGGGTGGCTCTGGCTCGAAAGACGATCCCGCCAAGGGAAGAGTCGTGGCGAAGGATATGGCGAGCCCATTAGCGCAGCAGCGGTGCCCGGGACACCGGATGCACTGGAAGTTTCCACCGGTGTGTTCTTGAAGGCTATTACGCCCCTGACGTTGGTATTGACTCTCAACCTCATTCTGTCCAAATGGACATTGCCAGCCATGGACGCCTCGTATCTGGCCGATGCCAGATTTGGGGGGGGCACCCTCGAGTCGGTGCTCGGACTCTGGGCGCTGATTGTGTCCATCTTCGCAGCTATTCTCCTGCATCTGTTCATTTACCGAAATCAATTGCGGAGCTGGGTTCAGTCCGTCAACGATGGCACCATGGGAAGCCTGCTCCCGATCTTTAACACGGCCTCCGAGGTGGGCTACGGTGCGACCATCGCGTCGCTATCGTCATTCCTTATCATCAGAGACTCGGTGTTGAGCATCGCACCCCAATACCCCCTAATCTCAGAAGCCATTTCAATCAACGTCCTCGCCGGCATTACCGGCTCTGCCTCTGGGGGGTTGAGCATTGCTCTTGAGTCGTTAGCTGAGAGCTATCTGCAGTTGGCTGAGCAGGCCGGGATCTCTGGAGAGCTTCTGCACCGAGTGGCCTCCATGGCGTGCGGAGGATTCGATACCCTTCCCCATAACGGCGCAGTCATTACGCTGCTGACTATTTGCGGACTGACACACCGTAAGTCGTATCTCGACATCGCCGTGGTGGCCGTGGCTGGCCCCTTCGTCGCTACCTGCCTGGTGGTCGTGATCGGATCCCTATTTGGAGGCTTCTAGTCCATTTTGACTCGTAGCCCGATTGTCTCCGACACAGTTGCATGACCCGCGACTCACATCACTGGGCACATCACTGGGGTGTGAGCATCCTCACGTCGACGTGGAACCGACGATAGTTGTAGTAATTCGCCGTCGTAATCAGACGCTCATCGCTAGCGGTGGTGTAGTGTTCCCTCATTTCAACGGGAACCCACAGTCCTAGTCTGGCGTCGCGCGCGTAGCTCACCGCAACGTTGACGTCGACCATCCGGCCGTTTGGTCTCGTCTCTGTCTTCAGCCAAAGCTGAGTTCGAGCCACGCGCCCGCTCACCGGCTCGATCCAGAACCGCCCGCGCGCAGGCACAATTTTTCCCAACGGTGTTCGGACGAGAGTCGGTGTGTGCCGCTCGTCATAGAGCACCACCCACAGCGTTTCTGCGGCGGTGTTCTCGATACGGTCGAGCTTGAACGTGAACCGTTCGCGATTCGCGGGGTGGAGAAAAAACAGCGCAGCGGTGGGAACATTGAAGTTGCGATGGATCTGACCGAGGTTATAGCGGGCACTTTCGTCGGCGATGACACGGGCTCGCTCCAGCACCTGGGTGTCGCCACGCAGGAAAAGTTGTCGCAGCCGGTCCTCTCGGTCGTGAACGCGGCGGTCATCGACGGTGAAGACGTCTCGGAACCCCACCCACTCGGCGCGGTTGCTCACGCCTACGAGCACGAACTCGGACTGAAGCACTCGCTCGACCGGATCTGAGCCCGGCGTCTGCCATATCTGCCGGTAGCATTCTTCGGCAACGACCTCCGCGAGTTCGTCTCCCAGCGCAGCGACATACCGGGATGCGCGATCCACGATGTCGGAGAGATCGGAGGCGCGGGTTGGCTGAGACCAGACTGCCGTCAGTAGGGCGACAAAGGTCAGGGTGACACCTATGCGTTCCAAAGGTTCTGTCTTAGCCATCTTTGGTTCGGTGGCTCAAGTTGTACCGGTGACCGTTACGTAATCGGGATCGCCTGGTTGACACCATAGATATCTTCTTTGGTGACTCCTAGCGCATCCATCATCGATAGATGGACTCCTTCGGCCGGACCACCGGGGTTGGTCCAAATATGCGCCCTGGGCGGACCTATAGTTTTACTCAACCCCGATCTGCATCGACGGCGATTAGAGCGGCAAAAGTCGTACCCAGGGTGCCACCGCCGGCCACGGGCCCCTCCGTGTCCAAGCGGACCCTAGAGCGCGGAGCTACCGCGTGCTACTATCCAGGAACCTCAGAAGCTCGCTGTCGGTGCCGAGGATAAACGACGTTTCGGCATCCATCGTTTGCTCGTACGTCTCCAGCGACTTCATGAACGCATAGAAGTCCGTGTCACGGTTATAGGCGTCTGCGTAGATCCGCGTTGCTTCCGCATCGGCCTTACCCCGAAGCTCCTCGGCCTCGCGATAGGCTTCGGACGTGATCCGCGCCAGGTCTCGTTCACGCTCACCGTCAATGCGCGCCGACTCGCCCTGTCCCTCTGACCGAAACTGCTCGGCGATCCGCTTCCGTTCCGCAATCATCCGCGCGAAAACGTCCTGCTGGACCTCCTCGACGTAGTTGATGCGCTTTAAACGGAGATCGAGAAGCTCGATTCCAAGATCCGAGGTTCGTCCTGAGGCGGTCTCGAGGATCTCCGCGGTGATCTCCTGGCGCCCGCGTTCGATCTGATTGAGAATTACCGCTTCCTCTTCGGACTCGATCTGGACGTCCTCCACGTTGCGGTTCGTGCTGCGCACGAGTTCGATTAGATCGTGCCGCGCGACTGCGTTGCGGGTCTCGCCGTCGAGAATATCGTCGAGTCGCGATTGAGCGCCCAGTTCGTCCCGCAGCCGCTGAAAGAATAGGAGCGGGTCGGTGATGCGCCAGCGTGCGTAGGTGTCGACCCAGATGAACCGCTTATCCTTCGTCGGCACCTGGTTGGGGTTGCCGTCCCATTCGAGAAATCGCTTATCGAAGACGTTGACTCGCTGGATGAACGGAATCTTGAAGTGGAGTCCCGACGAAACGACTGGTTCGCCTACCGGCTCGCCGAACTGGGTGATGATGGCCTGCTCGATCTCACTGACCGTGTACATCGATTGGGTCAGAACGATAAGCACGACGACAACGACGGCGATTAAAGCGGAGTTCGAACGGGTCATTGGACACCTCCGGCGACACGCGCAGCGACCGCCGCCGTCTGTGGCATCGGGCCGTCAAGCGACAACAGCGGCAGCACGCCCCCTGTCGTGTCCTTATCGATAAAGAGTTTTCGGCCGACCTTTGGCAGGATGCGCTGCATCGTTTCCAGATAAAGGCGTTGACGGGTCACTTCCGGCGACCGCCGGTACTCGTCGTAGATTGCCATAAAGCGAACGGCGTCACCCTTCGACCGGTTCACCCGATCGAGCGCATATCCCTCAGCCTGCAGGATAGCTTGCTGGGCCTCGCCGTTTGCGCGCGGAATGACGCGGTTGTAAGCGGCGCGTGCCTCATTGATCATTTGGTCGCGCTGCTGCTGGGCCTGATTGACCTCGTCCCACGACGGCTTGACCGGGTCGGGTGGATTGACGTCCTGCAGTACGACCTGGTCGATCGCGATTCCCATCTCGTACTGGTTGGTCAGGCTCTGGAGGCGCTGCGCGACTCGGGACTCGATATCCTGGCGGCCGATGGTCAACACCTCGGTCACGGTTCGGTCACCGACGACCTCGCGCATAATCGCCTCGTTCATGGCGCGGAATGTCTCCTCAATGTTACGAACCTTGAAGAGGAACAGGTAAGGGTCGTTGACGCGATACTGAACGATCCACTCGACGACTGCCACATTAAGGTCACCGGTCAACATTACAGCCTCACCGGCGAACCGGCGGTCGGCGGCGAACTCTGAGCGGATTCCAGCGGTAACGGTGCGGAAGCCGAACTCCTGCTTCAGTTGTCGCTGGACCGGCACCTTGAGTACTTCCTCGATGAACGGTATCTTCACCCGGAGGCCTGGCGGCGTCGTGCGGACGTAGCGTCCGAATCGCAGTACGACACCCACCTCCTCCGGCTGGACTTGATAGAACGTGCTGAAGGCTACACTGGCGGCAATAATTGCAACGATGCCGATTGTGACTAAACCGCGCGAGAGCGGCGGCAAGTTCAGGCGCCGGAGCTCAGTTGGTAGGTCGGACATATCAATTTCCTCTTGGTGACAGGTATAAGAGTTGGACGGGAGGCAATCTCACTTCCTCTTCACGCTAGCGCCTGCACGACCCAGAGGCAAGACGCTCATGTTGCGGTCCGTTTCTCCGCCTTGGAATAGATTGCCAAGCCCGCGAATTCATCGGCACTAACCGACTTCCCGAAGTAGAAGCCCTGGATCTGTCCATAACTTAGCTTGGCGAGCGCTTGAATGTGGGCCTCGTGATCGACCCCTTCCACTGTGGCGCTGAGTTACTCGGGTTTTCTTCAGGTTCGTGACCGACGTCCGGCTAGCTAAGAACCAAGGCACATCGCTGCAGGAACCAGACCGAGGCTAACGAGCCGATCATATAGGCAGGGACGACTCGCATCCAAGGCTGGACTCGAAGTTCGAATGTGCGCAGCCCGAAGAACAATACCAGCGACGCGGCGATGAAGGCCAGCTGTCCGGCCTCGACGCCGACGTTGAACGATAGCAGCGCCACCGGAATATCGCTGGAAGGGATGCCGATCTGCGACAGGGCTCCGGCGAATCCAAAGCCGTGCAGCAGGCCGAACGCAAAGGTCACGAGCCAGGGCTTTCGGTGCGTGAGCCTCGTGTTCCCACGCTCGTACTGCACCAGTTCCACCGCCAAAAAGACAATGCTCAGCGCGATGAGGGCTTCAACCGGTGCCGGTGGAACATGAACGAGCCCAACGGTCGCGAGTCCCAATGTGATGCTATGCGCTACCGTGAAGGCGGTAATCGCTTTCAGCAAGCGTCGAAACCCCTTCACCAGCAACAGGAGACCAAAAACGAAGAGCAGATGATCGATCCCTGAGAGGATGTGATCGATGCCGAGTCGAAAGTAGCCCCACCCATCCACTCCGGTGCCCCTACCGGCAATCACAACAAACGACGGTTCGTCTGGCTTGAGCACCTTAGTCACGCTCGTGCCGTCAAGAAAGGCGATGCGCACGAGCGCGTCCATGATCTGGACACGGAGGCCGTCAATGGCGATCGTTTCGTCAACTAGCCCAATTGATCCGCACGTGACCACGCCGCTCGTGATGATCGAGCCCAGCGCCTGCACGGCCGATGGGATCTCGGGCACGCTGCAGTGGGTCGGTAAGACGGGGTAGATGGCGGGCGGGGGTGCTTCGACTGCGGGCACCCTCCACACCACAGTAAAGGTGCCGGGCGCGACCTCGCTCAGCTCGAGATAGGCCGGTAGACTCGTGTGCGCCTGTGCCGACCCGACTGACAACAGCAGGAGCAGTCCGATTCCTGCGTAGTGCCACTTGCGGCGCTTGTGATAGGGCACTAGTTTCCTCACGGCCCTCGACGCTCGAGCGCCGCTTCGGCAATGTCGATTTCGAACCGCTGGCGTAGACCCTGATAGTAGGTGTCCGCTGCCGTTCGGAGTCGTGCGTCTTCGAAGTCGCGTGTCACCTGACTGCGCACCTCATCAAGGTCTGGCGTACGCGACGGAACGCGGTGGCGCACGCGGACCACGTGGACCCCGTAACTTGATGGAACCGGTCCCTCCCAACGGTCGGGCGCTAGGTCGAATACCCGCGCCGCAAAAGAGGCGCCGAATAGATCGCGAATCTGGGCACGTGTCTGCGGTGGGTATTCGTACTGCAGCATGAACCGGTCACCGAGTTGTGACGCCTCTGTGACGGAGGTCTGTCCAGAGGTTAGCTTCGCACGGGCGTCCCGCGCCGCGCGCTCGGCCCCCGATCCTCGGCTACTTCGGCTGAAATAGACGTGCGAGAAGCCGACTTGCGCCGGGATGACGTACTGCTCTGTGTGCTGTTCAAAGTACTGCTCAAGTTCTGATTCTGACGGATCGATGATCGAGGCGAGACTCTGCGCGAGAAACTCGACCTTCTGGGCGAGGCGGCGGCGAACAACAGTATCGTCCTTATCCAGACCTGAAGCGATCGCTTCACGGTACAGCACTTCTTCGCGGATGAAGTCATCGATTAGGCTGCGCAGTTGTTCGGCGTTCGGCTCGGCGCCCCATCGTTTGGTCCAGGTCTCACGCAGCTGACGAATCTTTTCGGCCGACACGTGAATTCGGTCCTCGCTATAGCCGATGCCCCACGATTGACCGAAGAGCGCGCTCAGACTGAACAGTATGGCGCCCGCTATGAGGAAGTGCACGAGCGGCTCACGGAGGATGTGTCGCCAGTTCATTGCCATGTCATCGCGACGTCATCGTGAAGCTGCGAACAGCTGGGACTATGGGCCGACTGGGGTGTGCCAGATCGGAGAACTCCACGCGCGCTCCTTGATTAGGGAGGGCTCGGGAATCGCAGTTTGCTGCGCCAGTGCCCGATGTGTCGACCACCGGCAGGTGGGATTCTCCAGCACGCGTACGTAATAGAACGCACGTTGGGAGCGATCGAAATCCGGATCGTACCAGGTGGTATTCAGCTCCTCGGCACCGCGGTCGCTAGAATAGCTGCAGTCAGCGAGGCTGACGCGTGCTCCGTTGTCGCCACAGCGATGGGTCTCGGGATCCGGGTCCAACCCATCTGCACACACCACGTCGTACACCTGTTCGAACGTCTCTCCGTCGGCATCGGCCCACCCCTTGACGATTTGAATCTTCTGGAGATTGGCACTAGCGGTGTCCTTCGTGGCCCAGACGACGAACCGGGGTTCAGCGTCATCCGACGGGGCGGGCGGGAGGTCGGCCCCCATCGTCACGCCGGTGCGGTAGGCCTCGTCGACCAAGGTCCGGCTGGTATGGAGGTCATCCGGAAACTGCCATCCGGCGAAGAAGCGCACACGGATCCGAGTACCGCTGGTGCCGAAAGTCTCCTTGCGCCGGAGCGCATCGAAGATCGATTCGCGGGTATTCTCCTCGGCCCACACCCCCACCAATCCGCCGGGGTTGTCGCTGCTGCCGCCGCGTATGCTGGCGGTCCTCTGGTTCATGGGCCGGTCGGTGTAGTCGTCCTCGTCGGTGGCACCGGCCAGGCTCTGGTGGTCGTCAGTGCTGGCGATGAAGCCGAACTTGAACGGGTTCACGCCATACTCGGCTTCCAAGCGGAGGCCATCCTTTAGGGCATTGCGGACATAGCCGGTCGCATGGGTGCAGTTGCCCCTGTCTCGGTGCTCAGGCGTACAGATCGGTCGATACGGTTCGAAGTTGCACTCTTCGTCGGTTGTTCCAAGGCCGAGGTAACACTCGGAATTACCTTTGATCTGGTGGATCTCAACCAGCGGCTCGGCCCATGCGCGGAGCGCGAGGATCTCGGGCGTATACGGCGCCCAGCCGGACTCGGCAAACGCGATCCCTCCGCTCAGGTTCGTGTTGTGCGGGATGGCGACGACCCGGCACTCACCGGTGCAGACCGTCTCGAGCCATTCCCACAGCCGTTCCGCCCGCTTCTGCATCTCGACATTCGACCCGCCCCACTCGGGTACGTCTCGTCCCTCGAAGATCACGTTCCGATGGTGCATGCCTTCGCCGGTCCGACTCGCCGACCACTCGTAGCCCGGGAAGGTGGTGAACCGCCCCGGGTCATAGAAGTCATCGGCGTGCTTCTGGATTTCGTGCCACAGATGCCTGGCGCGCTCGTAGCACCGGTTCTGCGGACCGATGCCGCTCTCCCCGCAGATCTCCGAAGGACGCCGTCCTCTGGCATGGTACGGACGGTAGTACCGCATGAACGCTTGGACACGATTGCCGATCGGTTGGTCGCGCAGGGTGCTCTGGATATTCCGTAGGTCGCGACACGTCGGCGTGTCATAGACCGGGTCGCCGGAGTCCTGACAGAGGTGCATTTCTCCCAGGGTGCTGTCGTGGTCGGTGACGGCCATGAAGTCCAACGGCACTCGGAGGTGCACCTCGCGCCCGTCCGAAGTTACGATCGCATCACCGCGGCCAAATCGATACGCGACGGTTGGGTCATCGAGGTTGCCGCCCATGATGAAGGCATCCAGCGACCAGCTGGTGTGCACATGGAGATCGCCAAAGTAGGCGTTACGTGAGGGGTTCGGGGCGGGTGTTTGAACCGCTGCGGCCGGAACGGCGACTACGCTAAACCAGGCTGTGGTTGGTCCCGTGCTGGCGGACCGTTCTCGTGCGAGCGATTCGGTGGCTCCACGTGTCGTCAACGCGACGACCGACAGCACTCCAAGCAATCCGGCCACCACCGCAAGTTTTCCGTTCACATACCGCCGAAGGAACCTGACACCGCTCATGCGTCATGCCTCCGTTCGCGTTTGCCGGTCAACCGATGTTCGATTACCAATTTCCGCTTACGGGCCGACTGGCGTGTACCAGATCGGAGAACTCCACGCGCGCTCCTTGATCACCGCCGGCTCGGAAATCGGGGCTTGCCGGGCCAGCGCCCGATGGGTGGTCCACCGACACGTCGGATTCTCCAAGACACGTACGTAGTAAAACGCCCGGTTGGAGGAATCGAAATCGGGATCGCTCCAGGTGGTGCTCAGCTCCTCAGCTCCGGTGTCGGTGGAAACACTGCAGTCGGCGAGATCCACTCGTGCCCCGTTGTCTGCGCAGTGATGGGTCTGGGGATCGGGTTCCAAGCTGTCCGCGCAGACCACGTCATACACCTGTTCGAAGGTGTCCACACCGGCGTCGGCCCACCCCTTCACGATCTGGACCTTTTGGAGGTTCGCACTGGCGGCGTCCTTGGTGGCCCACACGACAAACCGAGGTGCCGCTCCTGCCGAGGGTAATGGCGGCAGGTCGGCACCCATCGGCACGCCGGTCTGGTACGCCTCCTCAACGAGAGTCCGACTCGTGTGCAGGTTGGCCGCATACTGCCATCCGGCGAAGAACCGGACTCGGATCCGGGTACCGCTGGTCCCGAAAGTTTCCCGGCGCCGGAGTGCATCGAAGATCGACTCCCGCGTATTCTCCTCGGCCCACACACCCACCAACCCGCCTGGACTGCCGATGTTCCCGCCACCGGGTTGATCGCCTGCCCTACGGTCTCCCGTCCGGCTGCCAGCGGTGCCGAAATTAATCGGTCTTTTCGTAAAATCGTTCTCGTCGGTTCCCCCTGGCAAGCTCTGGTGGTCGTCCGTGCTCGCGATGAAACCGAACTTGAATGGATTTACCCCATACACAGCTTCCAACCGCAGGCCGGTCTTCAGGGCGTTACGGACATAGTCAGATGCATGGGCGCACCGATTTTTTCGTTGAAAGTCTCGCTCGCCCGGGTACAGTCCAGGCTTACAGATGGGAAAATAATTCTCGAAGTTGCACTCCTCATCCGTCGTGCCCAAACCTTGATAACACTCGGAACTGCCTTTGATCTGGTGGATCTCAACCAGCGGCTCGGCCCATGCGCGGAGCGCGAGGATCTCGGGCGTATACGGCGCCCAGCCGGATTCCGCAAATGCGAGCCCCCCGCTCAGGTTCGAGTTGTGCGGAATGGCCACCACGCGACACGCCCCGGTGCAGACAGCTTCGAGCCATTCCCAGAGACGTTCCGGCCGGTTCTGCATCTCCACGGCCGACCCCCCCCACTCGGGTACCGCTCGCCCTTCGAAGATCACGTTCCGATGCATATGCCCCGAAGACAGAGAATTGGCCGTCCACTCGTACCCCGGGAAGGTGGTGAAGCGGCCCGGCTCATAGAACGCATCGGCGTTGTCCTGAATTTCTTGCCACAGATGCCGGGCACGCTCGTAGCATCGGTTTTGGGGACCGATGCCATCCTCCCCGCAAATCTCCGGAGGGCGTCGTCCCGTTCTGTAATAGGTGCGTTCCCGCTGGAACGCGGCGTTTGCCTCTCGACCACGACTGTTTCGAATATCGCGACAGGTGGGCGTGTTATAGGCCGGGTCGTTAGCATCTTCGCAGAGATGGATCTCTCCGAGGGTGTTGTCATGATCGGTGACAGCCATGAAGTCCAACGGCACTCGTAGCCTCACCACGCTCCCGTCATGTCGATTGACAGGATCGCCGCGACCGTACCGGTAGGCTACGTCTGGGCCATCGCGGTTGCTCCCTATAAGGTAGGAATCCAGCGACCAACTACTGTGTACATGGAAATCACCGAAGTAGGCTGTCCGTGAGGTATTGTTCGCGGGCGCCTGCGCCACGACAACCGGGGCGGCTGCGATTGCCACACCCGCTCCTCCTGCCACAATCTGGTTCTCTGTTAGTGGTTCCTCAGCCCGAGACTTGCTCACCCATCGCGACGAAAGCACGACCAGCGCGAGCATTAGTACCGTTGCGACGGGTAATCGTGCCCTCGCGTTCCACAAGAGGGGCACGATATCGCCCCTGCGTAGCCCTCCGCTAACTTTGAATCGGTTCGACGGCATCCCGAATGCGGTCATGGTATACGATCGTACCGGTTCACTTGGCGTACGATAGTCGAGGCCACACCATGCTAGGGCTCCGGCTCTGGCGGCATGAAGTCCTCCAAGTCAATACCCAGCCCGTCGGCGAGCCGGTTGATGTAATTGAAGCACGAAATAGCCTGTACCGCGTCACTCAGTTGCTCGTCGCTGAACCCCTGAGCGCGTAGTCCCTCCAGGTCGTTCCGCGTGACCGTCCACGGCTCACGCGTGAGTTTCTTGGCGAAGGCGTGTAGCGATCCATCGGCCACGGTCACTCCAGCGTTGCGATGATCGCGCTTGAAGCGTTCAACGAAGGCGTCATCTTCGACCTCGGCCCGGAGGTCGTCGGCGTGCGCCTCGACTCAATAGTGACACCGGTTGGTTGCCGAAACGACCACGGCGAGCATTTCGCGTTGCGCCCGAGTTAGCGAAGACGGGCGCCGCATCACGCTGAGGTATAGGGCCATGCTCCGAGTGAGCAGACCGGGGTTCAGCCCCATGATCTTGACGATGTTGAAGACGCGACCCGCACGTTTGATTGCCTTGTCGTACTCTTGCCGCAGCCCGCCGGTGGCCTCGTCAGCTTCTATGGTCCGGATCCAGGCCATAAGCCCTCTTTGCCATTTTCACGCATACTAACTGATGACCCAGGACGGTCAGTTCGCGCGGCGTCATTGCGATTGTCCCCCTGGGAATGTCCTGAACTTTGCTGCCGTTGTAAAGGATCTCGAGTTTGCTAGGAGGTCGGCCGACCGAGCGCCCGTCAGTCCAGATCGATCGGCAGCACAGCGAGGGCGCCTTTCTCAGCGATCTCAAAAATCAGTGAGTGGGTACCCTCGCCCCAGGCACCCGTCGGCGAGGCGAAGAACAGGTCTCCCCATCCGATGTGGAAGTCGTTGGCATCGAAGAAGTCGTACGAGATCCCGTCGAACGGAAGGACGAAGAACTGAAAGTTTCGGCTGTTCACCAGTTGGAAGTAGCTACCGATCCCGTGGCGTGTAACCCGAGCGTTCTGAATGAGTGGGCG
Organism: Vicinamibacterales bacterium; assembly: GCA_965237405.1. Lineage (GTDB taxonomy): Bacteria > Acidobacteriota > Vicinamibacteria > Vicinamibacterales > UBA8438 > CAUZIB01. The sequence continues at coordinate 216,761 of OZ250139.1, forward strand.
CACCCGCTGATGATCCTGCGACCACACGCGCTGGGTAGGCAGCTCGACTCGCCGACCATCGGGGGTCAGAAGGTAGATGTCCTCGCGGTCGATCCGCATAGCGCGGTCGGCCGTCACCCCAACCTCGATGAGCAGCCATCGCGAGTCGTGGTGCCGCTGCGAGTAGTAGTAGGCGGCGACCACGTGCAGGTCGTCGTCCTCGAATTCCACGGCGGCGCGGCCGCGATCGGTTGTGTTCGGGAACAGCTCGCGTGTGATCTGCTGGCCGTGCAGGACGCCAGTCGCGACGGCCAGCACGGCGATGGACGTGATAACAGTGCCGGAAGTAAGTCTGTCATTCATCGCGGCGTCTACTGAAACCAGTGTGGTCGGTAACTTTCGGACATCCGGTAGTTCATCTTAACGTAAGGTGAATCCACGATAACAGGTCGCTGTAAGATCCAGCATGGAGATGGAACTTGAGGCCTTTCTCTAAGGTTGGCGCATGAAACCACGGACTTTCCTGTTGGCGGCGGTGACCTGGACGGTTGTGGGGCTCGTGTGGGTTCCCGCCTTTGCTGAGATCGGACGGCAATACGTGGCCACCGGCGAATCTTCCAACCTCCAAGCGCTGGTGGAAGCGGCGCGGGCTCGCGACCTTGGGGCTGTTCAGGGTCTCCTTCTTGAGCCGGTCGATGTTGACATACCCCAGCCGGACGGCGCCACCGCGCTTGCCTGGGCGGCCCATTGGGATGATCTCGTTATGGCGGGGTTGTTGATTCGGGCGGGCGCTGACGTGAACACTGCCAACGAGCTGGGGATTACGCCGCTCATGCTTGCCAGCACCAACGGCAACGGAGTGATGGTCGGAGAGCTGTTGCGGGCTGGTGCGGATCCAGCAGTTGCCCGACAGAGCGGCGAAACGGCGCTCATGATGGCCTCACGGTCTGGGAGTGTCGCCGCCGTGCGGGGGCTGGTAGCTTACGGCGCTGACGTTAACGCGACCACTACTGGCGGTCGCACGGCGTTGATGTGGGCTGCGGCAGAGCGTCATGCCGATGTCGTTCGCACGCTAGTCCAAGCGGGGACGGACGTTCATGCGCGTACGGCTGTCGTGATCCCGTCAGCCCCGGACCATCCGTACGGGAACAAAGAACCAAAATCTGTGAACCGGTTTGTGGCGGCTAACCCGAGATACTTCCCCAGAGACGGCGATAGGGACCCGCCGCGTCCAGAGGGGGGCTTTACGCCGCTACTTTATGCGGTTCTGTCGGGAGACATCGATACGCTCAGGGAGTTGCTAGCGGCAGGTGTGAGCGTTGCCGAGGCGGGGCCGGACGGTGTCACTGCGTTGATGCTCGCCATCACCAAACGACAGGAGCCGACCGCCTTGTTCTTGTTGGATCGGGGTGCGGATCCGAATCCTGCCGACGCCGGTTACACTGCACTTCATCTCGCAAGCGCAACCGGTCAGCTTGCGGTGGCCGAGGCGCTGCTCGCTAGGGGTGTGGATCCGAACATTCGCCTTGAGCGACCGCAGCGGTTGACGGATGCCTTCGAGAGTGGCGTGTTCCGGCATCCAGGTATTGGTCGGTTGACGCAGATTGGGTCGACGCCACTTATTGTGGCCGCTAAATCAGCCGATGCCCCCATGATGCGCCTGTTAGCGGCGAATGGCGCTAACCCCCAGTTGACCACGAACGACGGGACCACCGCTCTGATGCTCGCGGCTGGGCTCGGCAAACGCGCTGCGACAGACCTCACCTACTTTCACTGGACCCAGACGAAGGCGGTTGCCGCGATTACGGTTGGACTAGAGCTCGGCATCGACATCAATGCGGCTAACATACACGGGGAGACCGCGTTGCACGCGGCGGCCTACCACGGCGCGAACCGTGTCATCGAGTTTCTTGTGGACTCGGGCGCTGACATCAACGCGACGAACGCCGCCGAACAAACTGCATTGCGCATTGCAGACGGGCACCTCCTTTGCTGCACGAGCTTCATCCGTTACGAGGAGACCGTGGAACGACTGCGTGAGCTTGGTGCTGATTCCAACGCTGGCATCCAACTAATTTTTGGATTAACGGGTTCCTCCGAGGACCCGGTCGACGTGAGCGAACCCAAGTGACAACGACAGGGCTTAAGGACTATCGCAGCGGTGATGTGCTGGGAAAGGTGAGATTGGTTGACGTCGTTGCGATTGTCGTTGCGTGTGTGGTCATGTTGGGGGCTGGTGTTGGTGCCCAAAGCGATGGGGTGCATACGCGTGCTGTCCTGGACCGGTACTGCGTTACGTGCCACAACGAGAGAGTACGAACAGGTGGCCTCGTTCTTGAGCCTGATGCGGTCGATCCCAGCGACGTCGGTCGAGATGCCGCGGTGTGGGAAAAGGTGGTGCGGAAACTTCGGACCGGGATGATGCCACCCTCGCCGAGGCCGCGTCCGAACCAAGAGACCTACGCCTCTCTTGTTTCGTATCTGGAGACCGAGCTCGACCGCGTCGCAGCCGTGAATCCGAAGCCGGGTCGACCAACGGTTCAGCGCTTGAACCGTACCGAGTACGTAAACGCGGTGCGCGATCTGCTGGCGCTCGAGGTCGATGGCCGGTCGCTGCTCCCAGCCGACGAATCGGGCTACGGTTTTGACAATATCGGCGATGTGCTGTCAGTCTCGCCTGGGCTGATGGAACGTTATCTGTTAGCTGCTGCGAAAGTCAGTCGTCGTGCCATTGGTGATCCAACTCTGCGCGAGGTAATCACCACCTACCCGGTCTCCCCGATGTTGTCGCAGAACGATCGGTCGAGCGAGAACCTGCCGTTCGGATCTCGCGGGGGCGTCGTGGTGCGTCATCACTTTCCGCTCGACGCCGAGTACGTGGTGACGATTACGCTCCGCGGTCGGGGCCGGGAGGGGCATCAGCTCGATGTTCGACTAGATCGCGAGCGGTTGCGCCTGTTCGATCTTGGCGATGGCGAACCTCTTGAGCTCCGTCTGCAGGTGGGAGCCGGGACCAGGGCGGTCGGAGTCTCCTTTGTCGGAGCGCTGGATAAATCACTCCCAATGGACGGGCGTCCTCCGTTGCCGCCGATCAGGAGCTTTGGGTTCACTCAGTACTTGAGTGATCCTGTGGTCGCGAGCGTAGAGATCACCGGACCCATCAGTGGTCAGGTTCCCGAGGATACGCCGAGTCGGCGAGCAATCTTCGTCTGCACCCCGCTCACGATCGAGGACGAGCAACCGTGCGCCAGGGAGGTTATCGCAACGCTCGCCCGTCGTGCCTACCGTCGACCGGTTCACGATGGGGACATCCAGCCGCTCGTCGCGGCGTACGAATACGGTCGGAGTGAAGGCGGAGGTTTCGAGGACGGCATCCGTTGGGCGGTTGAATCAATTCTGGTCTCGCCGAAATTCCTGTTTCGTGTGGAGGACGATCCGGAGAACGTGGCGGACGGTACATCGTACCAAGTCAGTGATTTGGGGCTCGCATCCCGACTGTCGTTCTTTCTCTGGAGTAGTATTCCCGACGACGAGCTCATCGATCTGGCCGCCCGTGGAAAACTGAGCGATCCTGCGGTACTCGCACGGCAGGTTCGTCGAATGTTGGACGATACCCGCTCCAGCGCGTTGGTGGAGAATTTCATCGGCCAGTGGCTCTACCTTCGCAACCTCCGGACCGTGGCACCCGATCCGATACAGTTTCCCGACTTTGACGACAACCTTCGGGAGGCATTGCGGCGTGAGACCGAATTGTTCGTGGGAAGCCAACTGCGCGAGGACCGCAGTGTGCACGATCTGTTGCGTGCCGATTACACCTTCGTCAACGAACGACTGGCTCAACACTACGGTATCGCGAAAGTGTACGGCAGTCATTTCCGACGTATAACGTACAGTGACGATCGGCGACCGGGATTGCTCGGGCAGGGGAGTATCCTAACGGTGACGTCGTACCCCAACCGCACGTCGCCGGTCGTGCGTGGCAAGTGGTTGCTTGAGAACCTGCTGGGTGCTCCGCCGCCGCCTCCACCGCCGGACGTGCCAGCGTTGAGCGAGAACGAGAACGATACGGCACCCGCGACGATGCGCGAGCGGATGGCACAGCACCGGGCAAATCCGGTCTGCGCGAGCTGCCACGCGAAGATCGATCCCCTGGGGTTCGCACTCGAAAACTTTGACGCGGTTGGGAGATGGCGCGCGCATGACACAGAGGCGAACACGCTCATCGATGCGTCAGGTGAACTCCCTGATGGGGCCATGTTCGATGGCCCGGCATCGTTTCGGGATGCGTTGTTGAGTGAACCGTGGGCTAGCGAGTTCGTTAGAACCGTTATCGAGAAGTTGCTCGTCTACGCACTCGGTCGAGGCTTGGAATCTTTCGACGCTCCGGTCGTGCGCGGTATCATGCGTGAGGCAGAGCCGAACGGCTTCCGCTGGTCATCGATTATTCTCGGAGTTATCGAAAGCACGCCGTTTCAAATGCGGAGCGCGATGATGGGGCCTATGGCGGGCCCTCAGTAGCAGCCGAAGAGGTTGGAGTCATGCTGATCACGAAAAAATACCTCCCCCGTCGAACGATACTTCGAGGTCTCGGTGCCTCCCTAGCCTTACCACTGCTTGATGGCATGGTTCCGGCACTCGTGGCGATGCGTAACACGGCAGCGAGACCGGTGCGCCGCTTTGGTGCCATTTACGTGCCGAACGGGATCGAAATGCGTCAGTGGACGCCGGTGGGAGAGAGCGGTCCCCTCGAGCTGACGCCGATCCTGCGGCCACTGGCACCGGTGCGCGAGCAGGTATGCGTGCTCTCGGGACTTGCCGACAAGGTCGCCATTGCACGCGAGGGCGAAGGGACCGGTGACCATGCGCGTGCCGCGTCAACATGGCTGACCGGTGTGCACGTGAAGAAGACCGAAGGCCTTGATATTCACGCGGGAATTTCGATGGACCAGATCGCGGCGCAGGAACTTGGCAAAGAGACCCAGCTGGCATCCCTCGAGCTCGCCATCGACTCTATCGAGGTGCTGGGTGCGTGCGACGCGGGCTATAGCTGTGCCTACACCAACACGATCGCCTGGCGCACGCCGACCACACCGCTTCCGATGGAGAACAATCCGAGGGCCGTCTTTGAGCGACTATTCGGCGTCGCTGATAGCACGGACGCGCGAGCGCGAGAAGCCCGCCTTCGGCAAGATCGCAGCATCCTTGACTTCGTGACGGATGAGGCAAATGGGCTTAAACGCGCGCTCGGGTCGAGGGACCAACTGAAGCTCGCACAGTATCTCGACGCAGTCCGCGACGTCGAGCGACGGATTCAGAAGGCTGAGGAACAGAGTAACCGCGAAATGCCGGTCGTTGAGCAGCCCGCTGGGATCCCAACAATGTTCGAAGCGCACTGCCGTCTTATGTTCGACCTCCTAGCGCTCGCGTACCAGACCGATCTCACGCGCATCGGCACGTTCATGTTCGGAAAAGAAGTCAGTGGCCGGTCGTTTCCCGAGATCGAGGTCTCGGGCGGGCATCACGCGTACTCACACCACGGGGATGATCCTGAGAGCCTCGCGATGCTGGTTAAGATCAACACCCATCATATGCGTCAGTTCGCCTACTTTCTCCAGAAACTGTCCGACATCCCGGATGGCGACGGTTCGTTGCTGGACCATTCGCTGTTCATCTACGGTGCAGGCATGAGCGATGGCAACATCCATCACCACCTTGAGCTTCCGATGCTACTCGCAGGTGGGAGGGAGGCAAATCTCAAGGGCGGGCGCCATCTGCGCTACACTGATGACACGCCGGTCTCGAATCTTCATGTGGCGGTATTGGACAAGCTTGGCCTCTCAGTGGAGACCTTTGGCGACAGCTCCGGAACACTCGGCTACCTTGCCGAGGTCTAAGAATTGTGGGAGATCGATCGGCGTAGGTTTGTGGAGTTGCCACGTGTCGGACCGATCGGCGTGATCCACCACCCCGAGGGCTACTTGGCATCCGCCCGCCGTTATCCACTGTCGCTGCGGGTAACAACGTTCGTTGTTCTCGGCTCGTTCCTTGGTGTGACTATCGTGACGACGGCCTATAGCCTCGGTGCCTACTGCGTCACGACGTGGGCCGGGAACCCCTTCGGTGGTTTTTAGCGCCAGGAGCCGACCCGTTCCTCACTACTTTAAAGATCAGACCACCGCGCTGATGGTTGCGGCGGGTACCGACTACGTCGAGGGACAGGACAAATACGGGCGGCGCTCATATTCGGCCTACTGGGAGACGATCCAGTAGCGGGCACTCGAAGCAACGAAGTTCTGTCTTGAATTGGGGTTCGATGTCAACGCGGTCAACAACCTCAAGAAGACGCTGCTTCACGGTGCAGTCTAAATGGGCGGCACGCTGATCGCGCCCTATTCTGGTAGCACAGGGGGGCATCATGGACGTCGTTAATGCCCGTGGGTAAACTCCGTGGATGATCGCAGCGAAGGGTGAGTATCGAGCCGGGTCCTTCTACACCTATCTGGAAATGGCTGAGGCGCTTGAGTCGCTGGGTGCCGATACGGCAATTGGTTTCGACCTGAGCATAGACTTTGCAAAAACGCTCGACGAAGCAGAGGGTGCCGAAGTCGGGCGCTAGATTACTCCCTCACGAATTTGTGCAGCGCGGGTTTGAGCGTGTCCGCAACCCAAATGACTCCCTGCGGGGTTATCGTCATGTAGTGGGCCTCGCCGAACTCTCCGAGTCCTTTACCCGGTTGGCCAGTAGCACCAATGGCTTGGCCGTTCACGTCGAGCCGAAGAATTTCCCCAGCGTGCCCGCTCACCATGTACATTTGTTGGTCGGCAGCAATATAGAGCCCGCAGGGGAGGCCCTTGTACTCCCGCTCTGTAATATAGGTCCCATCGGGGTCGAAGATCTGGATACGTCGGTTCTGTCGGTCGGCGATATATACAAGGCCTTCGGCGTCGACCACGATCGAATGTGGGGTATTGAACTCGCTCGGCCCGGTTCCAGGCCGTCCCCATGATGCGAGCATTGTGCCGATGCTGTCGAATTTCAGTACACCAGGTGCGCCTTGTCCGTGGCCAACGACCACATAGATCTCACCGATTAACCCGAAGGCCAGGTCAGTGGGCTCTCTGAGCAGCCGAGTATTCGTCGCCGCGTTCCATTCGCCTGGCTTTCCGTGGACGCCGAGCGTCATGAGCACGTCGCCGTCCGGACTCATCTTCCGCACGGTGTGACCGCTAACGTCTGCCGTCCAGATATTGCCCTCCGCGTCGAGGCGCATCCCGTGAGGTCTCACGTACTGTCCTTGCCCCCACGACCGCACGAAGGCACCATCGGCGTCGAACTCCATTAGCGGGTTAGGACCACGGTTGAAAACCAATAGGCGATGTCTTGAGGTCCAAGCCACTGCGGCCGGCGCACCCATTTCGACGTCAGCGGGAATTTGTAGCCCGTTCGGAACAGGGCGATACCCCAAATCTGGGGCGTCCTCCATCTGTGCTGGATCCGGACCGGTCAACCCTTGCGCATCAGCGACGGCGGTAATCCCAAGCGTAGTGGCTAGAATGACTAGAAGACCTAGAGTGAGAACAATAGCTGCGAACGTCGGGGCGGCGCGACTCATTAACATGCCGGTTCCTTTAGGGTCATTCTCTGAGGGGCTCGCATTGTAGCACCCTCGGCGAGGGCGATGCGCTCGCCGTCTTTGTGCTATCGGACCTTTGGGTTACATTACTGCCTTCTAATACCATGAAACTTAAGCGTGGACGTCAATACGCCATGAGCCGCGCATGCGAGTCTATCCTTGTTGTCGGGACGGCGATATTGCTTGTCGGCGGATGCGGCGTCCCACCAGATGATTACGAGCCCCTGCCGATCATCGCAGTGTCGCCGGTGTTGCTGGATGACAGAGACGAGATTCGAGACTATCTCAATGCGTTCCCGATCGGGGACTACGAACAGTATGAGGTGTCAGGCGCTGGACGGTTTTTTGTCGACGATGTCGAGGACATGATCAAGCAGGTCATCGTGGTCGGCTATCAGTGGGAGCGGCATCAGGTCAAGCTGCTCGAGGAGTACATTGAGCCAAGCTCGGTGGTTATCGAAGTTGGGGCCCACATTGGCAGCCATACCGTTCCCATGGCCCGTCTGGTGGGTCCGTGGGGTCGCGTGTACGCCTTCGAGCCACAGCGAAAGATCTACCGTGAGCTGTACCACAACCTTGCGCTCAACGGCCTGACGAACGTGGTGCCCCTGAGATACGCGATCGGATCAGGGGAAACTCGCATTATTGAGATGAATCCAGCCACGCCCGGGAACGAAGGCGGAACTGGAGTGGGCTCTGGTGGGGATCAGGCTGAGATTCGGAGCCTTGACAGCTTTGGATTCGAGCGTGTGTCACTACTCAAGATCGACGTGGAGCATTACGAGAACGAGGCGCTCGACGGGGCCGTTGACACCATCCGTCGTAATCGTCCGGTCATCTTGATCGAGATCATGGGGGGCGAAGACTACGAGACGGCATCGTCCGACGTTCTGGATCGGATCCACAGTACCTGGGGAAAGTTGGAGGCGCTCGGTTACACGGTGAGTCACGTGTTCAAGCACGACTACATCGCTCTACCTAACGACTAGCGGACTGTATCGGCTGGGTCAGAGCCACTCTGCCTATTGGGCCGAAATGGCGCGGCGGCCATCCCGCAAGACGTACTTCTGTATTTTCCCGGTCGCCGTCTTCGGCAGTTCGGTAAGGAATTCAATTTTCCGAGGGGCTTTGAAGTGCGCCATGTGTTCTCGCGCATACTCGATGAGGTCGGCTTCGGTAACGTCGGCACCACGTGCGACGACCACGAACGCATGTGGGGTTTCGCCCCACTTCGGGTCGGGCATTCCCACGACGGCAACCTCTTGAATGGCGGGGTGGCGCATGAAAACGCCTTCGACTTCAACCGATGAGATGTTCTCGCCACCGCTGATGATGACGTCCTTGAACCGGTCGCGGATCTCGACGTACCCATCGGGATGCACGACGGCGGCATCGCCGCTGTGGAACCATCCATCGCGTATTGCCTGGGCGGTGGCTTCAGGGTCGTTGTAGTAGCCGTCCATGACGACGTTGCCTCGGACCACGATTTCACCGAGGGTTTCAGCGTCGCGGGGAACAGGGTTGTCGTGTTCATCGACCACCCGAAGCTCACCCGACGTGATCAGCTCGACACCCTGCCGGGCCTTAACGATGGCGCGATCATCTGGGCTGAGTGCGGTGTGTTCTGGCCGCGGCTCACAAATGGTGATGAACGGGGCAGTTTCGGTTAGGCCATAGACGTGGGTAAGGTTCCAGCCGAACTCGCTTTCAACCCGCTGAATCGTCGCCGCTGCTGGGGGAGCGCCAGCCGTGACCACGCGTACACCCGACGGCACCTCACCTCGTTGTTCAGGTGTTGCGGTGGCAAGCCCAATAAGCACCGTTGGCGCGGCGCACAGCATCGTCACTGATTCGTCGCGCATCAAGCCGAAGGCCTTAGCCGGGTCGACCTTGCGGAGGCAGACATGGGTTCCACCAACAGCCGTCACGATCCAGACGAACGTCCATCCGTTTGCATGGAACATCGGCAAGGTCCACAGGTAGCGATCTTCACAGGTCATTGGTAGGTGGATCAGCGTTCCGACTACGTTCATATAGGCGTTGCGGTGGGTGATCATTACGCCCTTCGGCTGCGACGTGGTCCCACTCGTATAGTTGATCGTCAAGAGGTCGCGCTCGTCCACTGGTTCGGCCTCGAAGTCTCCTGATTCCGCCTCGAGTAGCTCGCTGTAGGACAGCCACCCGTCGCGTGCCCCTTCAAGCGCGACGAAGTGTCGAACATTCGGACACTCGTCGCGAATTGTGTCGGACATCTCGAGGTAGTCGGCATGCGCGCACAGGATAGAGGCTCCACTGTGCTGGATGATGTATTCAATTTCTCTGGGGTTCAGTCGGAAGTTGATCGGAACGAGGACGGCGCCAATTTGTGGCACGGCATAGAACGATTCGAGCTGGGAGTGCGTGTTCGGCGAGAGGTAGGCCACGCGGTCGCCCTTCCTCACGCCAAGCCGACGGAGGGCGGCCGACCATCGGTCGCAACGGCTGAAGAACTGTTCGTAGGTCAGCCGCGTTTGTCCATCGATAATCGCTTGCCGGTGCGGGTAGAGAACGCGCGCTCGCCGTTGGAATTCGAGAGGTGTGAGAGGTGTCTCCACGGTTGGCGTGTCTCCTGGTGCTGCGGGCCGATTATCTTCCCTACGGCGAGTGTGTCAAGGCAGCATGACCGGACGGAGTAGTATCACGTGCATGGAGCACCCCACCCCGATTGAGCCACGAGATCATGCCGTCTATTCGTCGGAGAAGATGGGCAAGAGCACGATCTTTCGCTCCGAGCGTGTGATGGTCGGGCTCAATGCGTTCGAGCCTGGGCAAGAGCACGCGCTCCACGCGCATGCAGGCATGGACAAGGTCTACCAGGTTATCGAAGGCAAAGGGCTCTTTTTGCTCGAAGGCGAAGAGGTTCCGATGCAGACCGGGGCGCTGCTGGTCGTACCGGAAGGCGCGGCGCACGGCATCCGGAACACCGGCGCCGAGCGGCTGCTCGTGCTCGCCATCCTTGCGCCGGCGCCGTAATGTACTGGTGTGGCCCCCGACCTGTTCCGTCATCAGCACAGGCATCAACAGAACGCATACTGACTCACAGCAACGTGTCGTAGCGCTAGGCACCGCACGAAGTGAAGTGTTCTGAAGCGCGAGTCGCTACGGCAGTGCAAAGGTCAAGATGGTGTTCGTTGCAATCACGGTGACGTATTGGGTGTCATTGATCTCATACGTGAGCGGGCTCGATTGAACGGTGCGCGGCGCCTTGTACTGGAACAGCTGCTCACCCGTTTCGGCGTTGAAAGCGTAGACCCCACCATTCTCAGTGCCTTGAAAAACGAGGTTCCCAGCTGTTGCCACAGTGCCGCTCGAGGCCCCGAAGGTGACCGCGGGCAGAACTTGCTGCCAGACATCTTCACCGCTGGCCGGTTCATACGCCGTCACCGTCATCGTGGGCTGGTAGGACGGGATGCGGTTGATCTCAGAGTAGTTTCCCATATGGCCGACGCATGACGGCGCAGCTTCTAGACTGTCACCAACTGGTTTAACGAGAAGCGAGACACCAGCGTTCTTGACGGTGATGTAGAGCAGGCCGGTCTGCGGACTGAATGAAGGTGAGCCGAAGCTCGAGCCGCCATGCGCCACGATGAAGTGCTCATCGGTGGAGTAGGGCTGGTACATCGGTCGTGCCTGCGCCTGTAACGCCGGGTCGCCCAGATCAAGGTACGTCGCACAAAACGGCGTCATCGGGACGCCGCGCGCGTTGTACGGCATCGGCTGAGTTGGATAGACCACCTCTCCCGGTACATTCGTCTTGGTCTCCACGAGTGTCTCGACCATTGGGTTAATCGGTTCACCGGTCTCGCGGTGCCAGAGATAGAGCAAGCAGTTTTTGCCGGCTGCAGCAATCCCCTCGATCGTTTCGCCCTGGTTGTCAGTGATGTCGAACAGGATGGGGCCGGTGATGTTATCCCAGTCCCAGAGGTCGTGATGGATCGTCTGGTAGTGCCACCGGAGCGCGCCGGTTGTGAGGTCGAGAGCGATCGTCGAGTTGGTGAATAGATTTGCCCCGGGCTGTGCCGAGCCATCATAGGCAGGGGATGGATTGGCCGCGTTGACGTAAAGCAAGCCGAGCTCGGCATCGATCGCCGGCTGGGTCCAGATGCCACCCCCGACCCGTTTACCGTCGCCCCACGTCGGGTCGGCGAGCTTCCAGCCCTGGTCCTGTGGGCGTTGCTGGATCGTATTGAACACCCACTTGATGGCACCGGTTGTCCCGTCGGCCGCGATCACGAGCCCCCCAGGGATGTGTCCTTCGGAAATCGCGGCGCCGACGTAGAGCGTGCCATCGTGATACGCGGGCGAACTCATCAACCGATAACCGATCGACTGTGGATTAAAGGTTGGCGGATAGACATCGGGGTATTTGGTCTGGAGCGCCCGTGCAATCGCTGGGAGGATGCCGTTGTCGCCGAACGTTTCGACGAGTTCACCCGTCTTGGCGTCGGTTGCGACCATGTGAGCCCCGTGATAGGAGTAGATCGTACCATCGGCGTACAGGGGACCACGCACGCGTCCGCCCCCAACCCCCTCAATTTTGAGTGTCCAAATGATTTCCCCGGTTTCGGCGTTGAGGGCCATTACCATTGAGCCACCATGGATGTACATCAAGCCGTCGACGACGAATGGAGTTTCCTCGGGGAGGCTGATTCCGGTCGGCACGTCGAACGACCAACGACGCTCGAGCTGGCCGACATTCGCGGTGTTGACCTGGTCGAGCTCCGAGAACCGCTGATTGTAGAGGTCAAGGTTATGACTGCCCCAGTTCGTCTGGCTACGGCCGGTGATGATCGTGGGGGCTGGGCTCGCCTGAGTCGTGCGCCCCTGCGGCTGCGCGCCCACGGCGTGAAGCCCGCCAATCGTGGTGACGACGAACGTCGCCATCGCCACGCGGATGCGCCGGCTGTCGAGTGATCCCATTAGTTGCTCCCGACTCTCTGAATCGAATGCTCCGCTTCGGGCAAACCGGTTCCGCTCGCTAGCTATTTCACTGCCGCGCCGGCGAGGATGTTGTACAAACCGTAGTTCCCCTCGTGGCAGGCGAATTCGTAGACCGGGTGTTCGTTCAGCTGCATTGGTACTTCGAATGTCCACGGCTGGGTCCAGGTGGTTGGATCATTGACGGTGACTTGATAGAGCAGGATGTCGGGTGACTTGCGGGTAAAACGCTCGGTCAACTGTAGGTCGGTGCTCGACCCACCGCGTAGGAAGCTCGTTTCGCGCAGAAAATGGGTCGTCTCAACGACTAGCGTATCGCCATCCCAACGCCCTCGGGAATCGCCTGCATACTGCGGCAAGGTTCCATGTGGACGACCGTCCAATGGAATGATCCGCGCGTTGTGGACCATCTCGTTAAAGATCACCACGGTGTCCGGCGTCTGCAACATCTGGAAGTTGTTGTTGTACCCGCCAGGTGTCATCGGCGGCCCAGAGTTAAATCCAACAATACATCGCACCTGGAGGCCATTGGATCCGAGGTCCTCAACCCATCCACCCAGTGTCGGCTCGTGTGTCCCGACATTCGCCCGGGCTTCCTCTAACGCTCCACGCTTGCGCTCCGCCTCGGGCGTCAACGGGGGTGTCCGCCCGTTCGGTGGATCAATGATAAGTGAGGTACGGTTGGTCGGGATCACTGCGGTTCCGCGATCGAACCAGAATTGGTTATATGAACCCGGTGATCCGTCAACTCCTCGGTCTACATTCCCACTGGGGTCAACCTCCGTTCGCCGAGAGGGCCGGTTGTCCAGTCGTTCCTCGCGGTCAAGGGCAGCTTGATTGCGGTTCGTCGCTTCTTCTTCGGTGAGGAACTCCTTATCGGACTGGTTTTCCGGACGCTGCATCGGTGTGATCGTCCGGAAATCCCAGACGCCTTGTAGGTCCGGCTGGTCCCACGACGTGCGCGAGACGTCGTCCTGCGCGGAGGCTCCAATCGGAGCGAACCCAACGAGCACCATGACCGTCAACGAGCCCACGAGAAATCGGCGTGTCATCTGAGACCCTTCCTCTGATGTTCACTGTCAGTAACCGAATGACGGCAAAGAATAGCACACGGTTACCTCGCGTCCTCGGCGTTTTGGTGAGCCCAGTGTGGGCGCAGTTGTTGCACTTGTCCCGCTATCGGAATGGTATGATCCGGTCATGATGTTGTCACGAGGAAGTGTCCGATGAAGCTATTCTGCGCGGTCGTGGTGGTACTCAGCACCGCGGCGCTTGGTGTCGCGGAGTCACTGACCGCCCAGACCGCAGGGACCCAGCCATCTAGCTACGACGGACCGCGCACCTCGGACGGGAAGCCCGACCTGAACGGAATTTGGCAGGTCTTTAGCACGGCCGCGTGGGACATCCGCGCGCACAACGCGCAGGACGGCATCCCTGCGGGGCTCGGCGTTGTGGAAGGCAACGACATCCCATACCAGCCCTGGGCCACGGCACAGCAACAGGAAAACTACGCAAATCGAATGACCGAAGATCCGGTTCGCAAGTGTTTCCTGCCGGGCGTTCCTCGCATTACCTACATGCCGTTTCCGTTCCGGATCCTGCAGACGCAGGATCATGTCGTCATAACCTACGAGTTTGCGCACACCGTGCGCATTATCTACACCGATGGCAGCTCGCATCCACTGCCGAACGACTTCTGGATGGGCGACTCGCGCGGGCACTGGGATGGCGACACCCTGGTCGTCGACACGACCCACTTTAATGATCAGACGTGGTTCGACGCGACGGGGAACTTCCACAGTGATGCCCTGCACGTAGTCGAGCGCTACACCCTAACGAGCCCGTATCACATCGATTACGAAGTGATGATCGAGGACGAGAAAGTGTTCACGAAACCGTGGACAATGCGTATGCCGCTCTATCGACGGATAGAAGAGGGGTTGCAGGTATTGGATTATGACTGCGTCGACTTTATCTTGCAGTCGCTCGTTACCCAAGAAGGAGGTGCGCAGTGAGAGCGCGACCGTCCACTTACGTTGCAATTGTGACGGCACTGTTCCTGTTGACACCGGTGTTCGCTGCTGCCGGTGAAGGCGGTCAAGATGAATCCTTCGAGCCTCCGCGGACCGAGTGGGGCGATCCGGACTTCCAGGGTCGCTACCTCCCGGGTCCGGGCCAGCCGATGGAAGCGCCGGCTGGTGACCCCTGGCGGCCACCTGAGGGTACCGAACGCGGACATAACGCTGCTTTCTCAAGGTTTTTCGCGCCCGACCCCGATGCGCCGTCACGTCCCCGTCCTGTTCGGATTACGAAGCCAATGGTGGTCGATCCGGCGGATGGGAGAATCCCACTCCAGCCGTGGGCAGCCGAGCGACGCGGTGAAATCATGGCGCGCCAGGATGAACTGGAATTGCTCGACCCGCGTGTCAAGTGTCTACCATCGGCGCTGCCACGGGCTCACCTGCCGGTTGGGTACAACTCGTACCAGGTTTTTCAGGTTCCTGGTTATGTGGTGATCGTGTACGAGTGGAATCACCTATATCGATATATCCCGCTTGATGGGCAGCCACACGTGAATCCAGATATTCGTCTCGGGATGGGCGATTCACGCGGACACTGGGAAGGGAACACTCTTGTCGTTGATGTGACGAACTTCACCGACAATACTTGGCCGATCGGGCACGGCGCTCCGCCGGAAGGCGCGCCGGCAAGTGCGCTTACCACCGGGCACGGTGTGTTTCACAGCGGCAATCTGCATGTCGTGGAACGTTTCACGATGATCGACGAAAACACGATTCATTACGAGGCGACGATTGAGGATCCCAAGGTTTTCACGCAGGCATGGACGGTCGACTTCGTCGGCCTACGTCGGGCGCCAGAGGACCACATGTTGTTCGAGTATGCTTGTCATGAGGGGAATGGGAGAGGCCTCTCGCTCATGACCGGCGTCGATATCGACTCGGTTCGGGTGCATTCAACAAGGTGAAACAGATGCGAACAAAGCTTTTCCTTGTCACTATCGGTCTCCTGTTAGTGAGTGGACCGGCGTCGGCGCACCATGCGTTTTCGGCGGAGTTCGATGCGGCCAGGCCTCTCACGCTGCAAGGTCACGTCGTGAAGACCGAGTGGATCAACCCGCATTCGTGGATCCACATTGAGGTTAAAAGTGATGATGGTCAGGCGATCGCCTGGGAGATCGAGTGCGGCGCCCCGAATGCGCTGATGCGTCGCGGTCTAAACAAGAACTCGATTCCGGTGGGCACCGAGCTTGTCATCGATGGGTTTGGTGCCAAGGATGGGTCAAATCGAGCCAATGCTCGTGACGTCACGTTCCCTGATGGCTCTAAGTTCTTTGTTGGGTCATCTGGGACTGGTGCTCCATACGAGCGCCAGTGACGCCGTGTCAAACAAGTAGCGTCATTACACCATCGGGTGTTGTTTTTGGGCACGCGATTTTTCGCCCGAGTAGGTCGATTTTGCGTTGCTGTCTTGGTGGAAGGTTGACGCGGTCAGATTTCCGATAGATGCGCCAACGTTCCGGTGCTATCGCCGAATCGTTCAATCGGTACGTCCAGCTTATCCAGTAGCGTCATGTACAGGTTCGTGAGCGGTGTTTCATCCGCGTACTGGATATGACGACCTCCACGGAGTCGCCCTGCTCCTCCACCGGCCAGGAGGATCGGGAGCTTCTGGATATTGTGGAGGTTGCTGTTACTCATGCCGCTTCCGTAGACGACCATGACCTGGTCTAGTAGCGAGCCGTCACCGTCCGGTGTTGCACGTAGCTTGTCGAGATAGTACGCAAGCAAAGACGTGTGATAGCTGCCGACTTTAGTTAATTTAGCTAGCTTCTCAGGATTGTTCTCGTGATGTGACAGCGCGTGATGTGGATCGGGTACGCCGATCTGTGGATATGTCTGGGCACTGAGTTCTGGTGTCATTAGGAACGTGATGATCCGAGTTAGGTCTGATTGATAGGCTAAGACCTGGAGGTCAAACATTACCTTCACGTACTCTTCAAACGATTCTGGCGCACTATCCGACGGGCGATCCACGATCGGCAACTCGCGATCCACATTTACTTCAGCCCGTTGGATGCGGCGTTCAACATCGCGAATCGCAGCAAGGTAGTCGTCAAGCTTGGCGCGGTCACGCGATCCAAGGCCGCTCTGGAGACGAGCTACCTTCTCGGTAACTGCGTCGAGAAGACTCCGGTCTTGTCGCATGCGCATGCGGCGTGCCGCCGGATCGGTGCTTGTGCCGTCACCTAACAGTCGCTCAAAGACGGCGCGAGGATTACTCTCCATCGGGAGTGGCGTGGTGGGCGTGCTCCAGCACAGTGTGCTGACGTAGGCACAGCTAAAGCCGGCGTCGCAGGCGCCACCGAAATCTGGTAGCCCGATCCCTAGTTCGAGCGATGCAAGCTCGGTATACTGGCCCAACTGTTCGGCGGCAATTTGATCGACTGATTTGCCTGCTTCAAAATCCGCTCCCTCAGTTGGTTTGGCGTGCACTCCAGTTAGGAATGCACCGGTGATACGGCCATGTCCTCCGGCTGGGTCTCCCGGCATCTGCGCTGCGGGTGCATGGTCGAGTCCAGACAGGATATCCAGACGATCCCGAAACGATGTCAATGGTTGCAGAATCGGGGTAAAATCAAATGCGGTCCCTTCTAGAGTCGGCGTCCAGTTATTCATCACTGCCCCGTGAGGCACGTACACCACGCCCAAGCGAGGTTTGGGTTGTGCGGCAGTTTTCGCGATGGCAGTCAGCGCCGGAACCATGCCGTCGAGTAGCGGCAGTGCCACGGTTGCTCCGAGGCCACGAAGAACGGTTCGTCGGGGAAGCGCCTTCTTGGTAATGATCATGACTCTGATTTCCTCATTTGGAACGGTATACTCCGGACCACACCCAAGATGATAGCCGACCAGCGGTGGTCGTCACGCGCGGCTTCACGCACGATCGTTCGGATAGCTGGTTGGTCGTAATACTCAGTCCCGCGTCCAAGCGCGTAGGTCAGTAGTTTTTGCGTTACGGTGGTTACAAATTCGTTTCGTCGAGAGAGCAGCACATCTCGCAGTTCCGACACTCCGGCGAATGCAATCCCGTCCGGTAGTACGCCTGATGAATCGATGGGGACATTGTTATCAGTCTCGCGCCATCGACCAACGGCATCAAAGTTCTCGAATGCGAACCCGATCGGGTCCATGCGAGAGTGGCAATTGGCACAGACGGGATTCACGCGATGAGCTTCGAGTCGCTCGCGTAGTGACGTCACTTGGCCGCTGTCAGGCTGGTCGCCTAGCTCGGGCACGTTTGGTGGTGGTGGTGGCGGCGGCGTGCCGAGAATATTTTCAAGTAGCCACTTGCCGCGCACGACTGGTGAAGTGCGGGTTGCAAGCGAGGTTACGGTGAGGATGCTACCGTGACCTAAGAGTCCGCGCCGCGCATCATCGTGCTGCGCTACTCGCCGAAAACGTGAGCCGAAAATATCTGGCATTCCGTAGTGTCGGGCCAAACGCTCGTTAACGAAGGTATAGTCCGCAGTTAATAGATCGATAACGCTCTGGTCCTTCTTGAGCTGACTACCCAAAAATAACTCGGTTTCGCGGACAAACGCCTCACGCAGGTTCTCGTCGAATGTGGGGAAGGCGTTCACATCCGGCGTGACTGAATCCATCCGACGGAGGTGCAGCCACTGTCCGGCAAAGCTTGTTACAAGCGCGCTTGAGCGCTCGTCAGCCAGCATGCGCCGCACCTGCTGTTCCAGCACCGCCTGGTTGGAGAGGCGACCCTCGGCTGCCACGTCGAGCAGCTCGCCATCGGGGATGCTCGCCCAGAGAAAGAACGACAGGCGTGACGCGAGTTCAACGTCGCTGAGCCGGTAAGCCGTCGCCGGCGCTACGTCGGCCGGGTCGCGCTCGAAACGATACAAGAACTCGGGGTCAACGAGGATACTTTCCAGTGCTCGTTGGATACCGGCGTCGAAGCTCCCACGGCGGCGACCCTCGGTGTAGAAGTCCTGCAGCACTTGGAGGTCGTCGTCGGTGACCGGCCGGCGAAACGCGCGGCGGGCGAGTGTCGCGAGGATTTTCCCTGTGCACGATTCCTCGTCCTGAGTGCCGGCTGGGCGGCAGATGAAGATCCGTCGCCGGCTTGGGGTATCACCTGGTCCATTGGGGTTAAACGGTCCTTCGATTTGCACGCTCTGCAAGGCGGCATGACGGGCGAAACCTGGACCGGTGCTGAAGGTCCACAGTGGCAGATGGCTCGGACCTATACCTTCGGTCGTTCGAGCACGTTTTACAAACGAGACGCCAATTACGTGAGAACCAGCTCGTGCTGGAAAACGGACAGTTAACCCATCGGCGATCGCCGGTTGCCCACGTAGGGTAGGCACCTTTCGCTGTCCAACCGAAAGCAGTCCGACACGCATACCATCGAGCCGAACGTCGATTCCCTGTTGACCCCTGACACCTGACTGAAGCTTGATGCTGACGACATATTCTCCGTCGAGTGGGAAGTAATGACGAATCGTGGTTCCGCCGCGCGAACCAAATGGGAGATCGTCGTTCATTTGATCGTCTTGAACGAGCAGCGAAGAGATGGGGTAATGCACGATGTCAGCATCAATGGATGGGTCGCCGATGGCAAGACGGCTGAGCTTTCGAGCTGCCGACATGTACCGTGCCAACAAGCCCGGGACCACTGTCAGAATGTCGGCGTTGTTGTCGAACCCGTAAGCCATATCGTCGGAGGGGAGCAACGTGTCAGTATCGACCTCTAAAGCCAATAAATCACGGATGGCATTCCCGTATTCCAGACGGTTTAGCCGATGGATCGTGGGGCGGCCGGGGTTTAGGTTGATAGTAGAGGCATGGTCCAACTCGGCGACCAGCCATGCGGCGAACTCGTCGTAGGTTGACGTATCGGGACGCGGTCGACGTGGTGGCGGCATGGATTGCGTCTGTAGTTTTCGGAGGACTTTCTCCCATAACTCGGCATGATCGCCGACACGGTTAATGTTTAACGTGTCGAGTGCGAGGTTTCCGGTCTGCATGCGTTCGTTGTGACACGTAACACAGTAGCGGTCCAGGACAGCCTTGTGATTTGACGCACTTCCGGAACCTGCGGTCGAAGACTGTGCTTGTGCGTGAACGGAACTGATCATTGCGAGGAAGAGACCAACCCAGAGAAAGGCTGTGATAACTCGTGTGGGGTGCGTTCCAGTTACAGGAGTAATAGGGTTCGTCATTGTCACGATGTCACTGGACTCGGCGACGGGTCTGGCCCTGGCTAAATTTCTCGATGAAGTCCGACGGTAAGATGCTCTCGCTTCCAAGCTGGCGCAGCAAGTCAGCTGTACTACCACCACCGAGTCCAGGAAGAAAAATATGCCCGCCTCCTTCGGCAATCATCAATGGTGTGATCCCGCGCTCATCCTTTGTATTGACGGTTGCGCCTTGATCAACGAGAAGCTGCACGAGCGCATCCGACCGGATGTGCGAAGCTCCATGCAGGGCTGTACGGCCGGCATTGTTTGTCTTGTTGACCTCGCTGCCAAGCTGCAAAGCAAGGTGGACCGCTTCCAGGGATTCGTCTTCGGTTACATGACTTTCAGCAGGGACACGTCCGAGGCCAGCCGCAACCATCAGCGGCGTCGTGTTCTGTTCGGTGGGAAGCAGTGGGTCAGCACCGGCATTTACAAGGGCATGCATCACACTTGCATTTCCGTCCATGGCAGCAAGAAGAAAAGGCGTTGCACCAGTTATGCTCACTCGGAACCGTGGACTCGCATACCCAAATTGCGGGGGTGTCTTGGCGAGGCGAGCGTTGGGGTTGGCTCCGTAGGCAAGCAGCGCCTCCACCAGTTCAAGCTTGCCGGTCTTTATTCCATTCAGCGAGCGCCATTCTTCGTCGCGGTCCGCAACGATACCGTTCGGGCCGGTTAATTCCGTGTGCCAGGAACCGGCTGCCCAGTGGAGCGGCGTGTATCCCGTCGCGGCGGTGTTCGGGTCGGCTCCTTGCTCAAGCAAGAAGATCGCGAGCGCCGCGTTGCCGCGAACCGTAGCGACCACCAGTGGAGTGGTACCATCCGCCGCGGATACATTCACGTTGGCACCCGCGTCGAGCAAGAGCCCCGCGAGAGCAGGTTCGTCGGTGCGTGCGGCAATCAGTAGCGCGGTGAAGTCGCCCTTCGTTCGAGTATGGACGTCGGCTCCGTGCGCGATTAGCACACGCGCCACTTCGGTCTGCCGCTCACCCACGGCCCACATCAAGGCCGTTTGGCCGCTCAATGGGTCAGTGGCCGTGGCGTCTGCCCCGCGGGCGAGGAGTGCCTGCACTGCCTTGGTGTTACCGGTACGCGCGCAGGTCATGAGCGGCGTTTCACCGGTCGTGCGGCCAGTGTTCGGATTAGCCCCAGCCGCTAGCAAACGTTCGACCATTTCCCCGGCGGCGTTGTCGCACGCTAGGGCGAGCGGTGTCACGCCGTAGTCGTTCGCGGCATTGAGATTGCCCCCCGCGTCAATCAGCAGTTCGGTGATTGCCAATGTATCCACGTAGACCGTCCAGTGAAGCGCGGTAGTGCCGTCAGGTTGAGGGGCGTTGACGTCGACCTGCTCCTGAAGGAGCCTCACGACGGCTTCGTGATCCTGTGCCCTGACCGCCTCGATCAGCCCCCGATTAGCCGGGTTGGCCCAACCACCGCCTGCCAATAGCAGCACCAGGGAGCATCCCCAAAGCCAAGCGTTAGCACGCATCGTCGATATCCTCATATAGGGTACCTAATATGCATGATGAAATACCACTCTGGCGCATTGCAAATCTTAATGCGCCAGGGGGTCCGGACGAATCTGAAAGCGAATAATTTCGCTGAGCTTCCCCTTGCCGCCCTCCGTGTGCCACATCGCCATGGTGTTGTAACTGGACCAGACTCCGCGACCCTTCCATCCCGCGTCCGGGTCGTCGATTCGACCATCGAGGCCCTTGCTGTAAAACCCCAGCGGATAGGGCACTCGCATGATGACCCATTCCCCGGTTTCCGGCAGTAGCGCGAGCAGTGAGTCAGATGTTGAGCCAGTCGTGATCGGGACGTTTTCCCCGAGCCCCAGGGTATTGAACTGGTCAACCCAGTTGTAGTAGTGGTAGTCAGCGTTTGCAGCTCCGTTGACGCCTTGCATATGTGGACCCGGTGAACGATAGAGCGTCCATCCTTCCGGGCAATGTTGTCCGGTTGCTGTCGGACCGTTTAGAACTTTGCACTTATTTCGGTCGAAGCTGGCCATGTGGCCGCTTCCATTGAGTGCAGTCCAAATCAACCCGTTCCGATCCACGTCGATCCCACGTGGCCCAAAACCCCACTGGTTCGGATCGCCGTTCGGGTCGTAGGGGGGTTCGTATACCTCGGATTTACAGGTTTCAGGTGGGTTCTCACCGATATCCACTCGTATGATTCTTCCTGGGACCTGTAGGCGCTGAGAAATCCAGACGGATCCGTCTGGGTGCGGAATGATTCCATACGCGCGTTTCCGACCATCAAGGCTGCCGATCCGGGTGTCTTTCGATGAGTCAATCGTGACCTCTCCCGATCGGCTGGGTTCGTTCCACGGCTTCGTAATCATGCCGTCACCATTTGTGTCGATCACGGTTGGACACCAGCCTTGTGCGGCACGCTCATCACCCGTTTCGTCGTAGAGTCGGGTATTGAGCCAGCTAACAGCCTCTGGTGAGCCACTCAACCAAAGTGTGTTGTCTTCATCGTCAGCGAACTGCAGATGATGGGTAAAGAAGCAGGTGTCAATCAATACAAATGTTTCGCTATCTGGATCGTAGTACGACAAGTTTCGACCCGGATTAGGGCGATACTGGACCGGGTAGTACTTTACGGAGGGATGATCTGAACCGTCCTGGCACCAGTCCGGTAACTCTTCAGCTCGAATCGATTGTGTGATCCACAGTCGGCCCTTGTGGTCCATCATCGGATTGTGGGCCTCACGATGTGCGGCAAACGGTAGCCGGGACGCTTCGTGCCCCCAGTACGGAGACGGGACTACCGGTCGTGTCAGGTCGTTCGGTTCGACCCAGGAGTCCGAATACGTATTGAACGGCCCTCGCGGTTCGTCGCGAGCCGGCATGTCGAAGCGAATTGACCGATGCAGACTCGGGTCCGTGATCACGAGGCCAGCTCCCGGGCCGACGCCGTAGACCGGGCCGCCACCGTTTACCGTCGGGTTGCGTTTGTCGGTGGTGACCGAATCGTGCACCGTGCCGCGCTGGTGGCTCCATTCCCACATGCTCAAGACGACGTTCCGTTCCGTGCCCTGGGGGCGGGGTGGTGCCGGAGGGACCTCGCCGCTCCGAATGCGGTCGGTCCAGTCGGCGTAGAGGCCGAGCGCGCGCCGTCCGCCCATTCCGTTGATCGTTCCGGTCATCATCCCAGGTTCACCGACCCGAATACGATGCGCCCACGCGTCGAACGTCGAGTCGAAGTTCGTCAGGTCCAGCGTCGGCATCTCACGGGTCGCCTTGTTGCCGAGCTGATGGCAGAGCTGGCAGCCATCCTTGAGCTGAGTAATCCAGTCGGCTTGGGTTCGCATCGCGGTGTTGATGCCGTTGCCCTCACGTCCGGTGCCGGGGAAATCACTGGGGGGTGGGACCTCAAGTAGCGAGTACCAGTAGTTGGCCGGATAGACCTGTGCCGCATCGTGTGGGGTCGACGCCAGTGTGGCCGTCAGGTCGACATCGTCACCGGGCCGCGCTTCGCGCTTCACTGAGTCCATCAAGCCGTAGCCGCGGACCCACACCTCATAGGAAGCTGCGGGGAGATCCGGAACCAGGAAACGTCCCTCGTCGTTGGTCACGACGATCTTTCGGAACGTCGTCTCGAAGTCGTTCGTTTCGGCGATAACCCATACCCCCGATTCCGACCCGCTCGAACTTGTCACGACTCCGGTGATGTCGTCGTTCGCCGCTGTCGCAGGTCCGCCGACCAATGCGAGACCAACCGCGAACAGCGTCGCCATCCCACACATCGTTAGCGCCTGACGTCTTCTCGTCATAACATCTTTCTCCTGAGTGTTCTCGGGATTTGTTTGACGAGATTATGTGGTTGCCGCACGATAGGCGTCAATGCTCGTGATACTGAAACGGCGCATGTCGCCGATGCTGCTCGTGGTCGCGGTGGTGATGGCAGCATGTAATCCGGACGGCGGTGAGCCGGTCATGGAGACCGAACCGCCCGCGATCGAGATCAATCCGACGCGGAACGCCTATTTCGGCGACCTTCACATCCACACGGGGTACTCGTTCGACGCCTTCCTGATGTTCGCCACGAAGGCGACGCCGGACGATGCCTATCGCTTCGGCAAGGGCGAGGCGATCGACCACCCGCTCGGGTTTCCGATGCAGCTGAAAAGCGGGCCTCTGGACTTCTATGCGGTGACCGACCACGCGGGATCGCTCGGGTTATCGACGGCGATGACCGACCCGACGTCCGAGGTGTCGAAGCTGGAGTCGACGCGTGAGCTCTTGCGTGCGGAAACGGTCGACGAGCGCCGTGCCATGTTTCGGACCGGCTATCGGGCGCTTCGGGATGAGCGGCCCGAGGACGAACCGATCATCCGCGACCCTGAGATCGAGCGGTCGGCATGGGTCAAGACCGTGGCCGCGGCGGAGCGTCACTACGATCCCGGAACGTTCACGACGTTCGCGGGTTTGGAGTACGGGTTTACCCTCAACTCGCAGGGCTTGCACCGCAACGTGATCTTCCGTGGCGAGCCCCCCGAGACGCCGTTCAGAGCCCGGTCGAGAAACCCCGAGAAGCTGTGGGAGTGGATGGACCATGAGCGTGTGGAGGGGCGAGAGTCGCTCGCTATTCCACACAACATGAACGTCAGCAACGGCCTCATGTTCAATTCGAAGACCTTTGAAGGATTGCCGCTCGACGCCGAGTATGCCGCGCTCCGGATGCGCAACGAGCCGCTTGTCGAGATTGCGCAGGTGAAGGGTGCCTCGGAGACCCACCCGCTCAACTCGCCGAACGACGAGTGGGCCGACTTCGAGATCTTCCCGTACCTGTTGGGAACCGCGACGGTAGGCAATGTGCCTGGCAGCTACGTCCGCGAGGCGGTGCTTAACGGGCTCGTAATGGAGGAGAACGATGGCTTCAACCCGTTCCGGTTCGGGTTCATCGCTGCCAGTGACGGTCACAACTCGGCTGGTACCATCGAGGAGGACAACTATCACGGCAAGGCCGGCGTGATGGACGGGTTGCCCGAGCGACGCTCCTCGGTTCCGTTCTCCGAGCCTGGACCGAATGGCGAGGTGTACACCGACTGGTACTACGATATGTGGGGCGCTGCCGGGCTGACCGGCGCTTGGGCGGAATCGAACACACGCGAGTCGATCTACGATGCGCTGCAGCGCAAAGAGACCTTCGGCACATCCGGTCCGCGAATCCGGGTACGGTTCTTTGCCGGCTACGACTATGACGATGACCTCAGAGGGACGAGTGATCTAGTCGCTCAGGCGTACGCGGGCGGTGTGCCGATGGGCGGCGACCTCATCGCCGCCGGGGAGCGCGCGCCGAAGTTCTTGGTCTGGGCGATCCGCGATCCCGACAGCGCGCCCTTGCAGCGACTCCAGGTGGTCAAGGGGTGGGTCGAGGATGGAGTTGCAAGTGAGCAGGTGTTCGATGTCGCTTGCGCTGATGGCGGGGAGGTCGACCCGTCGACGCAGCGGTGTCCCGATAGCGGCGCCTCGGTTGATCTCTCGGACTGCAGCATCAGCAGCGACCTCGGGGCGGGTGAGCTCAAGTCGCTCTGGCTCGACCCGACATTCGTTGCCGGGCAGCGCGCGCTCTACTACGTTCGGGTGATCGAGAATTCCACGTGCCGGTGGTCGACGTGGGATGCACTCCGTGCTGGCGTCGAACCGGCTCCCGGCGTTCCGCCCACGCTCCAGGAGCGTGCCTGGTCGTCGCCGATCTGGTACGTGCCGGAGTAGCCGCCAGCAACGGCGTCGACATGCGTCATTAAACCTATTTGGTTGATCCGGTCACTGGCCTGAGCGCTTTGGGTCTTGGTGTATAAGTCTTCGAGAGGCTGGCTGCACATGCCGAAAAAGCGTTCAAGGTCCTCCAAGAAGGGAAATCGTAAACACGCGGAGGCGCCAGAGGCGCCTCCATCTGCGGAGTCGCAGGCGCCGACGGCGCCTGCGATACGGCCGGTAGCGACGAGACCTTGGCTGAAGGTCGTCGCGGCGCTCATCCCGATTGTATTCTTCGTGTCTCTGGAACTGGGTCTTCGGACTTTCGACTATGGCCCGAACCTCTCGCTCTTTGTGGAATCGGAGCTTGACCCCGACTACCTCCTTGTTAATGGGGGGCTTGGGCTGCGCTATTTCCCGCTGACGAAGATCGCGCCAATGGTTTCCGACGATGCGTTCTTGAAAGAGAAGCCGGACGACGTTTTCCGTATCTTCGTGCTTGGCGGTTCGTCCGCCGGGGGCTGGCCCTACCAGTACAACGGGAGTTTCTCGTCCATTCTGCGGGTCATCCTGAGCGAGTACTACCCCGACACGCTCATTGAAATGATAAATATGGCGATGCCGGCGGTGCCCAGCTATGCCGTACGTGACATTGCACTGGGCCTTGGTAACTATGAACCGGATTTGCTGCTGCTTTATACCGGCCACAATGAGTTCTACGGCGCGCTGGGTGTTGGGTCATCCGAGTCGATCGGCACGTCGCGGGCTCTGGTGAGGCTGATTCTCTGGTTAAACCACTACCGGATGTTCCGGTTGGTTGGCGACGGCGTAAGAGGTCTGCAGGGGTTGCTGGGGAATTTCTCAGCATCGTCAGACGAGGGTGCAAGTGGCGGACTGATGGAACGGTTGGCAGGGAATCGCTCGATCCCGCATGGGAGCGCGCTGTTTCATATGGCGAGTGATGTGTTCGAAGCGAACATCCAGGATGTCATCGATTTCGGCCGGGCGTATGGTGCGCCGGTCATGATTGGCACGCTGGTTAGTAACATCCGCGATCAGGAACCCTTTGTGGACGTTTACCAGCAACCCGAGTTGGAGGCGCAATGGCGGGCGCGCTTCCGCCAGGCTGAGACCTTCTTTTCGGATGACGATCTTGGCGCAGCTTTAAGCGCCGTCGACGATTGCATCGAGTTCGATGCTCTACCTGCCTCGCAGTATTTCCTGAAGGGCAAGATCTTAGAGGCGTCCGGCAACATGCTACAGGCCTACGCAGCCTATGACGAAGCGAAGGAAATGGATGGATTGCGTTTCCGTGCCAGCGAGGACATCAATCAGCGAATCGAGAAGCTCAGTGAACAAGAGAACGTTACGCTCGTAGCAGTAAAGGATGCGTTCGAGGCGAACTCTGACGGACGGATACCGGGGGAGTCGCTGTTTCTTGAGCATCTTCATCCTAATCTGGACGGGTATGCGCTGATTGCGAAGACCTTTGCCCAAGCTATCGTCGATGACCGCATCATCGGAGAGCCGTCCGTGGCGTCGGTATCGGATGATGTGTGGCTGAGCAAGACCGGGGTTACCGAGATCGATCTGGAGGTCGCCCGGTTACGGATTGATTCGCTGACGTCCAGTTGGCCGTTCACCGATCAGATGCCGGTGTCGACGTCTGAATATCTCGCATCCCAACAGCAGGCGTTAAATACGTCGCGGATTCAACAATTGGCAATCAGGCTCTTCCAGGCCGAAATCAACTGGGAAGATGCACACCGGGAAGCCGCCGAGCACTACCAGCAACGCCAAGAATGGGATAAGGCCACGCAAGAGTACCGCGCCCTGATTCATCAGATGCCGATGAACGATTCGCCGTATCACTTCCTGGCCAAGATGCTCTTCGAGCAAGACATGTACGAGGAAGCGCTCGACGTTTACTTGGATCTGGCAGAGATTTCGCCAGGTGGCGATACCGACAAGATGATCGGCTTGATCTACATACAGCAAGGTAACGCAACCCAGGGTATTCGCTATTTGGAGGCGTCGCTCACGGTGGACCCGGGCGATACGGAAGCGCACTTTAATTTGGCGAGGGGCCACATGATGCAGGGTGATTTTCGGGAGGCGGGTCAAGCCATCCTACGAGTCTTGAGCTATGACCCGAATTACCCGAGAGCCCAACAGGTGGCCGATTACCTCGCGCAGCAGCTGGAAGCCCAGTAGGTTCGAACGCCTTTGTCGAGGCCAGGCTTCGATCCGTCACGCCGCTGCAGTACGATTCTGTAGTGCGGCCGCCCGGAGTCGCAAGAAGCTGCGAGTCTAGAGGTTGTCAGCCGCCTAGTTCACTTAGTAACCGCTCTGCCCAGAATAGGGCGAGTGAACAATGACTGCGATTCTTGGTATCTCGGCCTTTTATCACGACTCGGCGGCGGCGCTCGTTGTGGACGGCGAGATCGTTGCTGCGGCTCAAGAAGAGCGGTTCACCCGAAAGAAGCACGATCCGGGGTTCCCCGTCCAGGCCATCGCGTACTGCTTAGAGGAAGCGGGCATCGACGCATCGCGGCTCGACTACGTCGCGTTCTACGACAAGCCGTTCACGAAGTTCGACCGCCTCCTCGAAACCTACCTGGCCTATGCGCCGGCGGGACTCCGCAGCTTTAGCCTGGCGATGCCGCTCTGGTTGAAAGAGAAACTGCACCTCCGACGGATCGTTCGTACGCATCTCAAGGGCTGTCGGGCACCTCTATTGTTCATGGACCACCATGAAAGTCATGCGGCGAGTGCGTTCTTCCCGAGCCCGTTCGATGAAGCGGCTATCTTGACGCTGGACGGGGTGGGCGAATGGAGCACCACGACCTATGGTGCCGGTACGGGGAACCGGCTGCAGCTCACGCACCACGTCTCGTTTCCGCACTCGCTGGGCCTGCTCTATTCAGCGTTCACCTATTACTGCGGGTTCAAGGTTAACAGCGGCGAATACAAGCTGATGGGGCTGGCCCCCTACGGTCGACCGGACTATGCCGACGCCATTCGTACGCATCTTATCGACGTTAAAAAAGACGGCAGCTTCTGGTTGAACATGGACTACCTGAATTATTGCCAGGGGCTGACAATGACTGGCCCACGATTTCACGCGCTATTTGGCGGAGTCCCTCGGGTGCCCGAGTTACCGATTGAGCAGCGCCACATGGATCTGGCGGCGAGCATTCAACAGGTCACAGAAGACGTGATCCTGCGGATGGCGTGTCATGTCCACGACCAAACAAAGATGACGCAGCTTGTTCTAGCTGGCGGCGTGGCGCTCAACTGCGTCGCAAACGGCCGGCTGTTACGTGAAGGCCCATTCGACAACCTGTGGATCCAGCCGGCGGCCGGAGACGCGGGAGGCGCACTGGGAGCCGCGCTCTTCGTGTGGCATCAACTGTTGGAGCAGCCACGGGTCGTCAGCGGGCACGATCGCCAGCATGGCAGCCTGCTGGGCCCACGGTTTTCCTCCGAACGCGTGGCCGCGTTTCTGGCGGAGCTGGGACATACGACCCGCCGGTGGGCAGACGAATCGAAGCTGCTCAACCACGTGGTGGATCAATTGGAGGCAGGACGGATCATCGGCTGGTTTCAGGACCGGATGGAGTTCGGTCCCCGCGCTCTGGGGGCGCGGAGCATCCTTGGCGATCCGCGTTCACCGCGGACCCAGAGCACGATGAATCTCAGAATCAAGTTTCGGGAAAGCTTCCGTCCGTTTGCACCAGCGGTTCTCAGTGAACACGCCCACGAGTGGTTCGACCTCGATTCCAGGCATGAGAGCCCATACATGCTTCTGGTGACACCGGTGGCTGAGGTACGCCGCGTTCCGCTGAGCAAAGCCGACGAGCACACCATGTCGACTGACCCTGACCTGCGTCGCCGGGTGAACATCATGCGATCGACCGTGCCGGCGATCACCCACCTTGACTACAGCGCGCGCGTCCAAACGGTGGACAGGTTACGGAACCCGCGGTTCCACGCCTTGCTCGAGGCGTTCTACCGTCGGACCGACTGTCCGCTGGTTGTAAACACGAGCTTCAACGTGCGGGGTGAACCGATCGTCTGCTCATTGGATGACGCGTATCGCTGCTTTCTAGCCACGGAAATGGATCTTCTGGTGTTGGGCGACTACGTTCTCGACAAGGAGGACGTGGGCCAGTCGATGAATGCCGGGAAGAAAGAGGAGCATCTGGCGCAGTTCCAGCTCGACTGACAGCCGGAGTGTGACATGCAGTGGTCTGAGGTCTCGTTCACGCCGTCATCGCGAGTGCTCCGCCAGTTTGCAGCGCTGTTTCTCGTCGTCTTTGGCGGATTGGCCGCGTGGTACGGCGTTGTTCGCGATGAACCGAGACTAGCCACTTTCTTCGGAATTGTCGCGGCGGTAATCGGGCCGCTCGGGCTGATGGTTCCTCAGGCGGTTCGACCGATCTTCGTGGCGTGGATAGTGATGGCCTTTCCGATCGGCTGGACCGTTTCGCGTGTGCTGCTTGCCCTAATTTTCTACGGGTTGTTCACGCCGCTCGGCCTGGTGTTCAGGCTCATGGGACGCGACCGGCTCGACCGTGCGCGTCGGCCAGACCGTGAGACCTACTGGCGGTCCAAAGTGCAACCGACCGGGACGCGCGGCTACTTCCGGCAATTCTGAGGCAGCTACAGGAATCCACTTGCATGGATTAATAGATCTATATATCCAAATTTTTGGATTACGTTGGTTCAGTACTTGACGAAGAACCCAATAAAAGCTGGGTTTATCCTGACGCTTCTTTTTGGCGCAAACTTTGCTTACTACCCTATGGGCAGAGCTTCATGAGGCTCGTGCCCATAATCCCTGAGGAGGGGAACGGATGAAAAAACTGGTTTTAATAACACTCGCTGTCGCACTTATTCCGACAGCGGCCTTCGCCCAGCAGAGTGGTATGCGTGGCGAAGTGACGGACAACACGGGCGGCGTCCTACCCGGCGTCACCGTGGAAGCCTGTAGCCCCAGGTTGATTGAAGGCTGTCGCGTCGCGATCACCGATGGCGCCGGCATTTACTTCATCACCAGCCTGACACCTGGTATCTACAGCGTCACGATGACACTCCCGGGCTTTTCAACCTTTGTCCAGGAGGAGATCGAGCTATTGGCGATCTTCACCGGCGAGATCAACGGCGAGCTCGCGGTTGGCGGCGTGGAAGAGACGATCACAGTTACAGGTGAATCACCGATCGTCGACACGGTGGCGGCCCAGAGGACTGAGACTTTCTCACGTGAGCTTTTTGACGCGCTGCCCTCGACCCGTAATACGGAAACACTCGGGTATTTGGCGCAGGGCGTGCGCATTCGCAACCCGGACGTGGGCGGGCTCGGC
The DNA here is from genome assembly GCA_965237405.1 of Vicinamibacterales bacterium. GTDB lineage: Bacteria > Acidobacteriota > Vicinamibacteria > Vicinamibacterales > UBA8438 > CAUZIB01. The sequence goes on from OZ250139.1 coordinate 247,704, forward strand.
GGCCACAATAAGATTCACTCGCGTGGCTTGACCGTGCACCACACGACGGCGCAGATCGACGGGATGCAGACCGACAACGCGGACTGTGACTTCTGCGGCGGGGGCAAGAACCTTAACCCCGGCTATGCGGCTGAGTTCGCGATGACGACCTCGAGTTCCACTGCGGAAACGCAGACGGGCGGGTTCCGCATCAATTTAATCCCGCGCGAGGGTGGTAACAGCCAGAGCGGAAACGCGTATATCGGTTTTACGGGTTCGCCGTTCTCGGCCTCGAATATCGATGACTACCTGCGTTCCGAGGGCATCACAACCGGCGACCAGATTGTGTACAACGAGGAAATCAATCCGTCGTGGGGTGGCCCGATCATCCGCGACCGGTTGTGGTTTTTCTCCTCAGTCCGCTTCCGCAAGCGCTACACCGCGATAGCCGGAACCGTATGGCCCGACAGTGCGCTCATGCGGGATGCGCTACCCGATCTCATCGGGGAACAAGGCATCTCCGAGGGCTGGGGGCGTAGCCTCGGGCTTCGCTTGACCGGACAGGTGAGTGAGCGGCAGAAGGTCAGCGCCTTCATGCAGCGGTCCTTCTCATTGACCGGTCGCGGCCTGAAGGGTTGGGCCTGGGAGAATGTGACACTTGAGCCGGTGGAGGGTGCGCGGCATCGCAATCCTGACAGCCAGCGCAATTACATTTTCCAGGCGAAGTACACGTACACACCCAGCGCGCGAACCCTCGTTGAGTTTGGCTATTCGACCAACAACGGTGGGGGCGTGCTTTCGAACCAACCGAATGTGCCGATCACGCGGCGCTTGGGCGCGGGTCGAGACCTGAACCCAGCTGAACCCGGCGACCTGACGCAGTGCGTCGTGACGCCGTGCTTCCATGGGACAGGCTACGACATGACGCGGGCGTATTTCACCGATGGCATTCGTCGTCAGGACGACGTCCTGCGGACGCGGTGGGGTGGCGACGGCCACCAATGGAACATGGCGTTCCCGAAGTTTACGAAGATCCCACAGGGGTCGTTCTCGTATGTGACGGGTTCGCATAACTTTAAGGCCGGCTTCCAACAGATGAACGGTCGTGTCGGTGGGCAGCTCAGCGCCATTGGGGGCTTCTTTGACATGGCCTACCGCCAGGGCGTGCCCAACAACGTGCATATTGCCAACGAGACGCTCTCCTCCACGTGGGGGCAAGAAATGAGCTTCTACGCGCAGGACACCTGGACCATGGATCGGTTGACGATCAACCTGGGCCTCAGGAATGACAATTTCAAGACGGGGAATGACATGTGGCGCGCCGAGGGTGGGATTCCGGCGAGTCGCTTCAAGCACGCGAGGCTGTTCGATTCGGATGTCATCGAGGAGATTACGCCGAATGACTTTAGTCCGCGGTTCAGCATCGTGTATGACCTGTTTGGCGATGCGAAGACGGCGGTGAAGTTCTCAGCCAACCGCTACACCAAGCGGTACGTCGCGGGCCTCGGCGCCCGGTATCATCCGGTCGGCTGGGGCTGGGATTGGCGTCCGTGGGCGGACTGTTCGCTGCTGCCATCGTCCAAAATACCGGGCGGCAGGCAGGTGTACAGTGGCGGGAATAACGGGGCGCTCTGCCCGACCCAAGGGGACCTCATGGCCGAAGGGTTCAGCCAGACCGAAGCTGACTTCTACCTGAGCACGAACTTTGACGGCATCGCCCAGGACAACGAGATCGGGCGACGCGGGAATCTGCGTGTCTTCTCGGAGGTGCCGCAAGGTACAGCGAACCGGTCGGGTAACCGGATCGCTGGCGATCTCAAGCGGGAGAGCAACGTCGAATACTCGGCGTCTATCCAGCATGAGATTCTCCCGCGTGTCTCGGTGACGTTCGCCTACTACTACCGGACCTTCTTCAACCAGCCCTCCAGCATTAACGCGGCCCTCCCGTTATGTAACCCGTATGAGGCAGTCCCGGGTACACTTTGTGGGGCCTACAATGTCGTACCGGTCACGTTCAACGACCGGTTTGGTGTGCTGCCGGATTACGATGGCACGACTTTCAACGTGTTCAACCGTGCTCCGGAGTATGAAGGTCTTATCAACGACATCGTCGACAGCTCATCGGATCGGAACGGCGCTCGCTACCAGGCGTACGAGCTCTCGTTCCAGGCGCGGTTGCCGAACGGAGGCACGGCGTTTGGAGGTTGGACGGGGCACCAGCACGCACAGGATACCTGTGGTCTGGAGAACCCGAATGGTGGAAACGTGACGCCGATGATCAACGGCGAGTGGCGCTTCCAGCAGGGCGGACGTTACTGCAGCCAGATCAATCCAGAGCTGAGTCCGGTGCCGTGGGCCGGGATGCCGTTCCGGCATGACTTCAAGTTCTTCGCGGTCTATCCGCTGCCATTCGATTTCCAGATGGCCGGTGGGTTGCAGATGTACTCGGGGGACGAGAAGCAGGTCATGTATCAGGTGCAGCCGGGTGACTTCCCCGACTACGTCACGCAGACCTTCGCTCCGACGGTGGTCGTTAATGCGCCTGGCGAGCTGTATCAGGGATACTGGCAGCAGGTCGACTTCAACATCCGGAAGCACTTCCGGTTCAGAGGGGTCGAGTACACGGCGCAGATCGATATCTTCAATGCGTTGAACGACAACTCGATCATTAACTCGATTCAGAACTACAGCTCGGTCCTCTTCCGTCCGCTCAGTATCATGGCCGGTCGGGTGACCAAGCTTGCGGTTCAGGTGAACTGGTAGACGACGGACCGTCGTTTATCAGCGACCCGATTTCGGGCCGGTGGGGGAACCCCCCCACCGGCCTTTTTTTGTACGCGCCCGTGGATGCATTGGACGACACAGATGGATCGGGTGAAAAGGAAATTGTGGCGGTGCGTCATCGTGGCTTGCCTCGCGCTGCTTGTCTCTCTGTTGCGATAGGTTCAGACGCGGGCGTAAGGTGCGATTAATGGGCCGAGGTCCGGTCAGTGCTGGTCGAGTCTCCCAAGTAATCTCAGGCCATGCCGCCTGCGCTACAGTTCCTCGTAAGGTGCGTTTAATCGGTCGACCCCTTATGCGGCCTCTCGATTGTAGAAACTGAGTAATCCTCCGAGGCGTACCCGCCGCCGAACGTCGGCGTCCGGCCTTCGCGGAGGTGGTGGTCGTTGCAGGAGCTGGTTGTCGAGTCCCTGGTGGTTTCGCTCGCGATGGTCGTGTTCTCTGTACTCGTAGACGAGACGACGCAGATGCCCCTCGCCGAGCGGGACCACGCGTGTGAGACACTCCTCTTTGATCGACCTGACGAACCGCTCGGCATAGGCGTTGAGATTGGGACTCTTCGGCGGCAGCCGAATCGGCTGAACACCGGCGCTCTCCAGGATCTCGCCAAAGACCCGCGTATAGAGGGGATCGCGGTCGTGAATCAGATGGCGCGCCCTGCGCAAACAGCCATCGACCGGGTCCGTCACATTGCGGGCCTGCTGCTCCATCCACGCGCCGCCCGGCTGCGGGTGGATCCCGGCGATGGTCACGCGGCGGGATCTCAGCTCGATCACGAAGAAGACGAGGTACCGCCTGAGCCCCGCCCGCGTCAACACCTCGACGGTGAACAGATCGCAGGCCGCCAGGCCCTCCCAGGGCGCCTGCAGGAACGTCTTCCAGGGCATGTGCCGGCTCCGCTCGGGCGCCGGGTCGACTCCGTGGTCGTGCAGGATCCGCTTCACCGGGGTCCGGGCGATAGTGTGGCCGAGGTTCGAGAGCGCACCGCGGATCCACGTGTAGCCCCACCGCGGATTGTCGACCGCCATCCTGACCACGAGCTCGGCGACGTCTTGTCGGGTCATTGGTCGACCTCGACGTCGGCGGGCGCTGCCATCGTATTTCTTGGCGATCAGTCTCCGGTACCAACGCAGGATCGTATCCGGGGTGACGATGCCCGCGACCTGCGTCAAGACCCGCCGGCCGAGTTTGTGACCGCGCACAGCGAGTCGACGACGCTGGGCGTCCGTCAGGCGAAGCGGCCGAGGGCCCAGGTGTTCTCGGAGGACCCGATTCTCCTCCCGGAGATAGTCGATCAAATCGTCTTGGTGACGGTTCACCCAGCCAGCGAACGTGAGGACGAGGAACTGCAGCGCAGGCGGCATAGCCTGAGACTACTTGGGAGACTCGACCAGCACCGACCTAGCCTCGGCCGCTTTTTCGCACCATACGGGGTGGTCATCCCGGACGAGGCCGGGAGCGGACACGCACCGCAGAGCTTCGCGAAGGCGGCTTCCGAACGAATCCGGTCGGGATTGTCGCCGAAGACGATCAGCAGTTCGGCCGCGGTGTGGGCGCCCACCCCAAAGCGGCGTTGTTGCATGAAGACCCTGCGGGGGTGAGGCGGTTTGGCCTGCACTTCTCGTGACCCTCCGCAGGAGCCACACTACCGGGATGCAGTCGAAGGTCCATCCCACGTATAAGACGCAGTACCGCGTGGCGAACTGGCCGGCCTATAACCAGGTCCTCGTTCGCCGCGGCAATGTGACGGTGTGGGTGTCCTCGGAAGCGATCGCTGCCTGGACGGCCAGGCGGAGCGGCCGGCGGGGTGGGCAGCGGCGCGACTCGGATCTCGCCATCGAGACCGCTCTGACCCTGCGGCTCATCTCCCATCTCCCGCTGCGCCAGGCCGAAGGGTTCCTGCACGCGCTGTTCGGGATAATGCGTCTCGACCTCTCCGTTCCCGACTAGACGACGCTCTCTCGGCGCAGTCAGCATCTGCGGCGCCGTCTGCGGCCGGTCCCGCCCGGCGAGAGCCTTCATCTCGTGCGTGACAGTACGGGTCTGTCCATCGTCGGGGCAGGGGAGTGGGCGGCCGCGACACACGGTGGTTGCGGCCGGCGTGGCTGGCGGAAGCTCCACCGTGGCGTCGATCAGTCAGGTGTGATCCGTGTCCACACGCTAACCGAGAAGACGGGTGACGATGCGACCACCGCCGTGGATCTGCTCACTGCGGTCGAGGGCCCTCTCGTGCGCGTCACCGCTGACGCCGCCTCTGACACGGTCGCCGTCTACGAAACGGCGACGGCGCGGGGTGCGACGGTCGTCATCCCACCGGCCAGGACGGCGAACGTCTCTGGTCACGGCCCGCGGTCGCCCGCGCGGGATCGGACGATCATGTTGGTGAAGACGCTCGGCCGGCGCCGCTGGAAGAAGGTGTCAGGGTACCATCGTCAGGGCCGGGTGGAGAACACGTTCTTCCGCTACAAGTCCATCATCGGCGATGGTCTTCTCGCCCGGAGTCCAGCTGGCAGGGGAGTGAGGTGAGGCCGTCCTCGGTTGTGAGATCCTCAATCGGATGACCGCCCTCGGCCGACCAGTGTCGTATCGCATCGTCAGGTGAGGATGATCCTGTCGATTGGCCTCGTGCGGGCCGGTGACGATTCGTGCAACAACGCCGGCAGTCTCCACGAGGAACGCCGACGATTTCCCGGGATGCGGGATCGAGGTCATTGACCCGTGGATGAGAACAGCCAAGCTGCCACGCAACCACGAGTGGCCGGCGGCCAGGAAAGAGAAGACTATCCGTGAACATTCAGACGCACGAAAAACTGAAATCCAAAATCTGGGAAATCGCGAACCGGCTTAGGGGACCGTACCGGCCTCCTCAGTATCGCCTGGTCATGCTTCCGATGGTCGTTTTGCGTCGGCTCGACTGTGTCTTGGAGCCAACCAAGGATGCCGTTCTAAAGAATCTCGAGGAGCTAGAGGCGCAGCAGATGCCCGAAGCGGCGTTGGACCGCCTGCTCGGCAAGGCCGCCGATCCGAAGCGGAAACACGCGCTGTACAACACGAGTCCGTACACCTTCGCCCGGTTGCTTGGGGATGCCGAGAACATCGCGCCGAACCTCGTGTCGTACATGAACGGCTTTTCCCCAACTGCGCGGCACATCTTCGAGCGCTTCAAGTTCGCTGATCAGATCGAGAAGCTCGACGCAAGCAACCGCCTCTTCACAGTCGTCAAGGCGATGACCGACGTCGACCTTCACCCAGACAGGATCGACAACCTACAGATGGGCTATCTGTTCGAGCATCTGGTGATGCGTTTCAACGAACAGTCCAACGAAGAGGCGGGGGACCACTTCACGCCGCGCGAAGTCATCCGTCTCATGGCGAACCTCATCTACACCGGGGAGCAGGATGTCTATAAGCCCGGCATTTTCCGCACGATCTACGATCCAGCATGCGGAACGGGCGGCATGCTCTCAGAATCCGAGAAGCTGATCCTCTCGCAGAACGAGCGGGCGCAGCTCGCGCTTTTCGGCCAGGATTACAATGACGAGTCCTGGGCGATCTGCTGCTCGGATATGCTGATCAAGGACGAGGACACCGCCAACATCGTCCTCGGCGACACCCTAGGCGACGGCAAGACCAGGGACGGCTTCGAGGGCGAACGCTTCCACTACCTGATGGCCAACCCGCCTTTCGGCGTCGAATGGAAGGACCAGAAGGACGTTGTCCAGCGGGAGCACAAGACGGTCGGCCTTTCGGGCCGGTTCGGCGCAGGGCTCCCGGCAATCGATGACGGATCGCTTCTCTTCCTCCAGCACATGATTTCCAAGATACATCCCTACGAGGAGAGGGACGAGAACCAGCCCGGCTCGAAAATCGCCATCGTCTTCAACGGCTCGCCGCTCTTCTCGGGCGACGCGGGATCGGGACCGTCCAACATTCGCCGCTGGATCATCGAGAACGACTGGCTCGACGCCATCGTGGCGCTGCCCGACCAGCTCTTCTACAACACCGGCATCTTCACCTATGTCTGGCTCGTGACGAACCGCAAGGCGCCGGAGCGGCGCGGCAAGGTGCAGCTCATCGACGGCACCCGCTTCTTCGAGAAGATGAAGAAGAGCCTCAACAACAAACGCAACGAGATTACCGAGGAGCAAATCCGCCACCTGACCCGCGTATACGGAAACTACCAGGACGGCGACAAAGCCGAAGTCCTCATCGACGGAAACCCCGAGTCCCGCGTCATCTCCCGCATTTTCGAGAACCGGGAGTTCGGCTTCCTCAAAGTGACGGTCGAACGAGCCTTGCGGATGAACTTCGAGGCGACGGCGGAGCGGATTGCGAAGCTCGACGACCAGACCGCCTTCACGAATCTGGCGGCATCGAAGAAGCGGAAGGACGCGGCAGCGGCCGAGCGCGAGATCGAGGACGGGCAGAAGCAGCAGGACGCTATCCGCGCCGTGCTGGCGACGCTCGAAGGCAACGGGCGCTACATGGACCGCGCCGCGTTCGAGGCCGATGTGATGAAAGCCGCGAAGAGCGCCGGCGCGAAAATTCTCGCCCCGATCAAGAAGGCAATCTTCGCGGCCCTTGGCGAGCGCGACCCAGATGCCGAGATTTGCCGTGACAGCAAGGGACGCTCCGAGCCGGACAGTGAGCTCAGGGACACCGAGAACATCCCCTTGCCGCCCGGTACGGTACTGCCCCTGCCGATGGATTTCGGGCCGGACAAGCCCAACGACCGACTGGTTGCGGGGTTTCGGGACGACATCGACGGCTACATCGTACGCGAGGTGCTGCCCCATGTGCCCGATGCCTGGGTGGACTACGGCAAGACCAAGGTCGGCTACGAAATCCCGATCAACCGGCATTTTTATGTCTACAAGCCGCCGCGTCCGCTCGATCAGATCGAGGCGGACATCACCACGCTCGAAGGGAAGATCGCCGGGCTGCTGAGGGGGCTGGTGGGATGACCGAAGTCCCAGAAAAGGTCCGCGAAGCCTATCGAGAGCTTCCGCCGGGCTGGAAGCTCGAGAAGCTGAAGTTCTTCGCCAACATCCGAAACAGCAACGTCGACAAGACCATCTCTGAGGGTGAGGAACCGGTTCGGCTCTGCAACTACACTGACGTCTACTACAACGACCGCATCACGCCGGACCTGCACTTCATGGACGGATCGGCGACCGAATGGGAAATCGAACGTTTCCAGCTCAAACGCGATCAGGTCATCATCACAAAAGACAGCGAAGCGTGGGATGATATTGGCATCCCTGCCTTGGTCGCCGAGGATATGCTGGAGGTTTTGTGCGGCTACCACCTTTCGGTGTTGGAACCCGGCCCAGATCTGGACGGAGGCTTCCTCGCATGGCTCTGCCGGGCCGATCCGCTCAACGACCAATTCAAGCTCGCAGCGAACGGCGTCACTCGCTTCGGGCTCGGTCAATACCCGATGAAGAACGCCTTCATCGCGCTTCCCCCGCTCGACACGCAGCGGCGGATTGCGCGGTTTCTGGATGAGAAGACGGCGCGGATCGACGGGCTGATCGAGAAAATGGCGGACGGCAATTTCGGTCCAAAAGCACCGAGCGATATCTCGAACTCAAACGACAGAAGCCTTTTGAGCCTGCTCATGGAGTACCGCGCCGCCCTGATCACGGCGGCTGTCACCGGTCAGATAGGAGAACTGAATGGCGAATGAATTTCACGATGGGATTGAAGCGCTTCGCCATCTTATCGGCGCGAACGGTATCGAGGGCGACTGGTCTGAAGACAGTAACGGCAAGCACACCTTCAAATCCCAACGAAAGGGAACCCTCAACTACTGGCCCCACAAAGGTACGATCCAGTGCCAAGGCAAAGCGGAGCCGAAAGCTGAGCTAGCAGCCTGTCGGACTTGGGCGTGGCAAACGCGCGCGGAAGCGACTTGGCACCTGTGTGAACGACGCCCTGTGTCTCTGTGCCGGGAGGGCCGCTTCGACCGAAACGGGGACTGTATTCCTGGCCATCGGTCGCTGACGGCGCCTGGAGGCCTTTCTGACGCCTCTGGTGGGTCGCGAACACGCCAAGTTCCGCTCCTTATAGCCCCGTCATGCCAGCCTGAGGTTGTGCAAGCGTCGGCAGTTATACGCCAGCGTTACCAAGGCCCATTCGCCCTCCACCTTCTCGAGACCCCGCAGCAGAAACTGCCGGAAGCCCATCGCCTGCTTCACGATCCCGAACACCGGCTCCACCGTCTGCTTGCGCAAACGGTAATGCGCCCGGTGCTCCGGCAGTGCCATCTTCTGCTGCATCGACTTGATCCAGTCCGCCTGCGGCTCCTTCGCCAGCGGGTGCGGCGGCTCCGGTCGGAAGTCGTGCTGGCGCCGTTGGCCTTCCGCCCCCGTCGCCACCAACACCTCCACACCGCGACCTGCCAGTTGCGACACCTCGCTGCCCGTCGCGTAGCCGCTGTCCGCCAGTACCCGATCCGCCGCGCCCAACGCCGCCGGGATCGCATCCACATCCGCCACCAACTCGTTGCGGTCGCTCGCGCACACGCTCACCCTAGCCCCCAACACCAACTGACTGCCGTCGGCATCCACCGCCGCCTGCGCGTTGTACGCCTGGCGGTACTCATGGCGCCGGCTCTTGCGCATCAGCGCACTGTCCGCGTCCGTCAGGTTGATCTGCTCCTCCGCCTCCGGCGCTTCCGTCGGCGGTTTGATGTGCCGACCCTTGCGCGATCCCGTACGCCGCTCCCGCGCCGCCACCTTGCGCTCGTACTCCGCCCGCTCCGAGTCCGCACGCGCCTGCGCACGCCGTTCCAACTCCGCGCACGCACGGTCCAGCTTCACCCGCAGCTTGTCCCGCCGCGACAACTCCTCCGGCAGACCCTGCGGGTCCGGCGCGGCGTCCGTGTCGGCGTGCTCCGCCTGATCCAACAACCCCTCGATCTCGCCTCGCAACTGCTCGCGCAACGCCCCCGCCCGGTCGTAGCGGAGGCTGTTGCGCTTATTCGCGTTCGCGTCCACCTTCGTCCCGTCCACGCTCACCGTCCCAACACGCAGCAGCTGCAGCTCCTTCGCCAGCAGCAGTACCTGCAGGAACGCCTCCGCTACCGCATCGAAGTTGCTGCGCCGGAACGTGCAGATCGTGTCGTGGTCCGGGTGACAGTTCGCCGCCACGTACCGAACGCCAATGTCCCGATACGTCGCCCGCTCGATCCGACGCGAGCCGAAGATCCCGTTCGCGTAGCAGTACACCAGCAACGCCAGCATCATCCGCGGGTGATACTGCGCCGATCCGGTGCCCCGTTCGTTTACCTGGAACCGCTCCAGCGGCACCCGTTCCACCGCCTCAACCACGAAGTGCGCCAGATCGTCCTCCGGCAGCCAATCGCGCAGGTCCGGCGGCAGCAAATACAGCTGCGACTGGTGCCGCTGTACGAACTTCGGCATCTACTTCGACCTCCTCGACTCGACAAGCCCTATTATAAAACCCGGGCCTAAGTCCGACAGGCTGCTAGAGGCGATCTTTGTATCACGTGGAGCGGAACCGAGCCTGGCGACCGCCACAGCGCCGAAGCACGAGAGAACGAAGATATTCGTTGTCCACGGGCACGACACGGGCGCGCTCGAACAGCTTGAACTCGTCCTGCGGCGGCTCGGGCTGGACCCGTACATTCTTCAAAACAACGACGGGGAGTCGAAAACTCTCATCGAAGCGCTTGAGCAGCGAATCTACAAGGAAGCGGCCTTCGGGATCGTTCTTCTCACTCCCGACGACTTTGGCTATCCGAAGAGCAAAACAGATGAAGATCGACACCCGCGCGCTCGTCAGAACGTCATCCTGGAACTTGGCATGGTACTAGCGACTCTCGGGCGGGAACGCATGGTGCTCCTCAAAGAAGGGCGCGCTCGAACTGCCTACCGATGTCAGTGGCGTCATTTACTTGGAATTCAATGAGCATGTGAAGGAAGTCGCGGTAAAGCTTGCGACACGAATGAAGGGCGCAGGCATTAGGATCGACGATGCTCTTATTCACTCTGCGGCTGCGTGACGATGTCCGGCCAAACTGAACGCGATTTCGAGACGGCGATTGAAGCCGGGCTGACTAGCTCCGCCGGCTATGAGACGCGGAACCCGAGCGCCTATGATGAAGCGCTCGCCTTCTTCCCCGACGATGTTTCCGGCTTCCTGAAGGACAGCCAACCCGCAAAATGGCAGGCGCTGGAGGCGCTTCTCGGGCCGAAGGCCGCCGGGACCCTACTGGACAACCTGTGGAAGGAGCTGGAGCTCAAGGGCACACTCCACGTCCTGCGCCACGGGTTCAAATGCTTCGGCAAGACGTTCCGCATGGCGTATTTCCGGCCGAACACCAGAATGAACCCCAAGGCGGCGGAGAACTATGCAAAGAACCGGCTGACCATCACGCGCCAGGTCGCTTTCACCTCGGTCATGAAGAAGGCGGACGGCAAGAACCGCCGCTGCATCATTGACGTGACCTTTGCGATCAACGGCATCCCCGTCATCACCGCCGAACTCAAGAACCCGCTGACCGGACAGCGCGCCGCTCATGCGATACACCAGTACGAGAACGATCGCGACGGGCGCGATCTTCTTTTTGCTTTCAAGAAACGCGCCCTGGTCCACTTCGCGGTGGACCCGGACGAGATATGGATGACGACCCGGCTAAGGGGCAAGGAAACCCACTTCCTGCCCTTCAACCGAGGCAACAACCACGGGGCGGGCAACCCGCCGGTCGAGGGCAACTGGAAGACCCACTACCTGTGGGACGAGGTGCTACAGGTCGACAGCCTCCTGGAAATCTTGCAACGCTTCATGCACCTCGAAGTGAAGGAGAAGCAGGTCAAGACCGACAAGGGCGTGCGCACCGTGCGGAAGGAGACGATGATCTTTCCGCGCTACCATCAGCTCGACGCGGTTCGGAAACTCGTAGCGCACGCCAAGGTCGAAGGCGCGGGCCGGAACTACTTGATCCAGCATTCGGCCGGTTCCGGCAAATCAAACTCGATTGCATGGCTCGCCCACCGGCTGGCCAGCCTGCATGACGAGCGCGACGAGAAAGTGTTTCACTCCGTCATCGTCGTGACCGACCGGCGTGTGCTCGATCAGCAATTGCAGTCAACGATCTACCAGTTCGAGCACAAGACCGGCATGGTCGAGAAGATCGACGAGGACACCCAGCAGCTTGCCCGAGCGCTGTCCCAGGGTACACCCATCGTCATCACAACGATCCAGAAATTCCCCTTCATCTCGCAGGCGCTCTCGACCCTTGAGAAGAAGAGCTCCGGCATAAACATCCACACCTCGGGAAGACGCTTCGCCGTCATCGTCGATGAGGCGCATTCGTCGCAGAGTGGCGAGACTGCGACCGCTCTCAAGGGGATGCTGAACAAGGAAGGAATCGACGCGGCCATTGCCGCCCAGCTCTCCGAGGAAGAGGACGACGATCTCTCCGATGAGGCGAAAGCAGCGGTGCTGCGCGATGCGCTGCGACGCGCCCGGCAGCCGAATCTCAGCTTCTTTGCCTTCACAGCCACGCCGAAATTCAAGACCAAGGCGCTGTTCGACGAGCCGGGCCCGTCCGGCGCCTCACCCTTCCATGAGTACACCCTGCGGCAAGCCATCGAGGAAGGCTTCGTCATGGATGTGCTTCAGAACTACACCACCTACAAACGCTTCTTCGGCCTGATCAAACAGGTCGAAGATGATCCCGAGGTGCCGCGCAAGAAGGCCGCGAAAGCCCTTGGGCGCTACCTGGAGCTTCATCCCGTCAACATCGAGCAAGTGGTTTCCGTCATCGTCGAGCATTTCCGCCTCTATGTGATGTATGAGCTCGGCGGGCGCGCAAAGGCAATGGTTGTCACAGGCGCTCGCCTTGCCGCCGTCAAATACAAGCTCGCCTTCGACCGCTACATACACGATCGGGGCTACACTGGCATCCGTTCGCTGGTGGCATTCTCGGGGACGGTCGAAGACCCGGACGATCCCGGATCGTCCTACACCGAAGTCTCGATGAATGACGGCCTTGCCGAAAGCGAGCTACCGGAGACTTTCGAGCGCGACGATGCCTTGGTGCACAACTCCATTGAGGGCTGAGAGTCTCCCGTGATTCCGCCTGCCGGTCATCCGATCATCTCGCCATCGGGTATCCCGAGCGCCGTCATGGTGTTCAGGATCTTGCACCCCAACCTCACCTCGACTCTCTGGGACGCCAGTCCCCTCGCTCGCATCGCTGAGCCCAGGATGGCCTTGTAGCGGTGGAACGTCGTCTCCACCTTGCTGCGCCTGCTGTAGCCCGATGCGACGTACCACTTCCGTTTCCCAACACGTGATCGTGCTCGGATGTTACGATTCCGCTGTCGCGTGCCCGCGGAGTCGAGCGCGAGCTGAGCGCCCTTTCGTGGCGGTATCAGCACCTTCGGCGATCGATGAGTACGGTGATTCTCCAGCGTCTTATAGACGTCGCCGGTGTCGTACGCGGCGTCGGCCTTGGCCGAGGCGATGGGACGCTCGATCTGGCCGACGAGTGACGCCACCCGGGAAGCGTCTCGAGCCCGCTTGCTCGTGAGCTCGCAGGCGACCACGTCACTGGTTTGCTCATCCACAGCGAGGTGCAGCTTGCGGTAGTCCCTGGCTTTCGGCGGAGTGCGCAACTGGCCGACGCCGACGTGCACTGAAAGACCGCTGCTGTCGATGAGGAGGTGGACGGGCTTCACGGTCCGCCTCTCGTAGGAAGCAACCTTCCCCAGCCTCGCCTTGCGCCTCGAGATCGTGCTGTGGTCGGGCACGTCGTTGTCCAGATTCAGGAGCGTCAGCAGCGAGCGCAGGAAGCCCTCAGTCTGCCTGGGCCAGGCCAAACACCAAGCCCAAGGTGACCGTCGTCTCGATGGCGTGGTTCGAGTGCTTGCGTTGTCGGCCTGGCTTCCTGCGCGTCGGCCTCGGCGAGTTCCAGTTGGCGAGCTTGCCATCGGTGAGTCCGAGCCAGACGGTCAGACTCCCGCGAGCGCGGAGACCCGTCTCGTACTCCCGCCAATTCCGGACACGGTAGGCCTTCTGGACGTACTTCCGCTGGGTGCGCTTGAAACTCGTCATGCGGGACCTCGGATCTCGGGGTGGAGGGCAATTATTGACCGAGATCGCGAGTTGTGCACCAAGGCAGAGCGTGGGCCGAATCCAATACGCGTGAATCGATCTTCGACGCGCTGCGAAGGAAAGAGACGTTTGGTACATCAGGTCCACGGATTCGTGTTCGTTTCTTTGCCGGCTACGGCTATGACGACAATCTGGTTGCGGCAAGCGACATGATCGAACAAGCCTATGCCGGTGGTGTTCCCATGGGCGGCGACCTCGTCGCCGACGACGAACGCGCGCCCAGGTTTCTGGCGTGGGCCGTTCGTGATCCCGACAGCGCACCTCTCCAGCGTCTTCAAATCGTCAAGGGGTGGGTCGAAGACGGCGCGGCACATGAGCAGGTGTTCGACATCGCGTGCTCCGATGGCGGCGACGTCGATCGAGCGACTCACCGCTGCCCTGACAATGGAGCGACAGTTGATCTCTCGGATTGCACCATTCCCGCCGGTGTCGGCGCGGGCGAGCTGAAGAGGATCTGGGCGGATCCGACGTTCGTTGCCGGGCAGCGCGCGCTGTACTACATACGGGCGATCGAGAATCCGACCTGCCGATGGTCGACCTGGGATGCCCTGCGAGCGGGTGTCGAACCCACCACCAAGGTGGCGCCCACGCTCCAGGAACGCGCCTGGTCGTCTCCTATTTGGTACGTACCTCACTAGAAGTTGATGGGGAGTAGAAAGTTCACGAGGACTGCGCTAGGATTACACGAGTGAAACAGGCTGTCAGCCAGCAATAGGAGAGTGCCGTGACGAGAAAACTAATTGGAGCTCTTACCGTCTGGGTCGTAGCAGCAGGCGCGGTACTCGCGGCCGACTCCTTGCATTTCTTTCTTTCTTTCTTATAGATTTCACACAACAACAGCTCACGATCATTTGGGGTCTCGCCAACGTTGATCCTGGGGAGGGGATAATGAGGAAAACACTGCTCATCATGTGCGCGGTCGTGCTTCTGCCGACCGCCGTTCTTGCCCAAAGCTCGATCACGGGCGAAGTCTCCGACAACACGGGCGGCGTCCTGCCGGGCGTCACCGTAGAAGCCAGTAGCCCGGTGCTGATCGAGGGGAGCCGCATCGCGGTCACCGACAACGCGGGCCGATACACCATCATCAACTTGAGGCCGGGGACGTACACAGTTTCGATGAGGATCCCGGGCTTTTCGACACTCCTCCAGGAAGAGATCATTTTGCCGTCAAACTTCACCCAGACGGTCAACGGGGAGCTGGCGGTTGGAGGTGTTGAAGAGACCGTGACCGTCACCGGCGAGTCGCCGGTTGTCGACGTGCAGAACGCCGGCAAGACCGAGGTCATCACGCGTGACGTCTTCGACGCGCTGCCGACACCGCGCAACGTGCAGGGGATCGCCTTTTTAGCGCAGGGTGTGCGGCTGAGCCGGCCCGACGTCGGCGGCACCGAAGCGATGACCGAGGTCAAGATGATCTCGCACGGCGCCAACGTGAGTCACCAAACCTACCTGGTCGACGGAATGAATGTTACCTCGGGCATGACCGACAACAAGACCAACGTTCACCACAACCTGGCGCAGGCGGCGGAGTTTTCGCTGGGCACCTCGGGCGCCAAGGCCGAAGTGCAGGCGGGCGGCGCCCGCGTGAACCTGATCCCGAAAGACGGCGGCAACACCTTCAGCGGGGTGTTCTTCGGCAGCATGAGCGACGGGTCGTGGCAGGCGGACAACCTCGACGCTGACCTGAAGGGCCGAGGTGTGGATACGGTCGATGCCCTCAGCAACTACTACGATTTCAACCCGTCGATCGGTGGTCCGATCATCCGGGACAAACTGTGGTACTTCGGTGGGTATCGCGACCTCTCCGTCGATGCGCTGAAGCTCGGACGATTCGAGGACAACGCGTGGACACCGAGCGAGCTGGTCGGCCGGCAGGGAGTCCAGGCGCAGTACCTCAAAACCGCGTATCTCCGCCTGACCGCCCAGGTGACATCCAACACCAAGATGAGCGTGTCCCTGGATCGGCACTTCAAGTGGCGGGGGCGGAGTCTAGGTTCCACGGGATCCGAGAACCCGCCGCGTAGAGAGCCGGTGCTCGCCGCGGGGACCCGCAACCCGAAAAACGAGAACTACCACGTGGGCCAGGCGAAGTCGACGACCATCCTCACCAACCGCATGCTGCTGGAGGTCGGGTACTCACAAGTTCGGCAGACGGTGTCCAACCGGAACCAGCCCAACGTCCCGGTCACGTATGAAATCGGGGCGGGCAGGAACCTGTCCCCGGATCAGCCGTCCGACCTGATCACCTGCGTCGTGACGCCGTGCTACCACCCGCTCAGCTACGACCAGACGCGGCCGTATTTCACCGATGGCGTGGAGCACTGGGACTTCCTCAGGCGGGAAGCGACCAACGGATTCGGCCGCACGGATATCATCTCGCCCGCCATGCGGTGGACGCCGATGGTCGCGCTCTCGTATGTCACCGGGTCGCACAACTTCAGGGCCGGCGTCCAGTTCGGGATGGGGATGTCTGGTCGGATGGTGTTTGAGAACGCGGGTTTGCGGCAGGAATACCGCGACGGCGTGCCCGACCGTGTGCGAGTGGGGAACTCACCGTCCATCTTCAGCACGTTCGCGCGCGACACGGGCTTTTTTGTGCAGGACACCTGGACGCGCAACCGGTTGACGATCAACGCCGGCGTTCGGATCGATTCGTTCCGCTCGCAGAACAACACCTGGAGGGCCGGTGGCGGCGCGACGTTCGGGCGGTTCATTCCGGTCCGGGTGTTCGCCGACGACGACATCAAGCCGTTCTGGAACGACATCTCACCGCGACTCGGCGTGGTGTACGACCTGTTCGGCGATGCGCGGACGGCGGTGAAGTTCTCGGTGAACCGGTTCGTGCTTCCGCGGTTGCACGGGTTCGCCCGGCCGTACCATCCGATCACGACCAGACGCGAACACCGTGACTGGTTCGACTGCGTGCTCAATCCAGCGATTCACACTGACGGAGCGTTCGGCAGCACGGCCGACTGCGCGACCGCCGCGCACCTCACGGCCGCCGGGCTGAGCCCCGACTACCTGCTCACGAACGGCGACGACATCGCGCAAGACCACGAGATCGGCCTGCTCGGAAACGGGGCCGTCTTCAACACCTCGGGCACACTCCCGCGGGCCGGCCGGCGACCGGATCCGAACATCAAGCGAGAAAACAACTGGGAATACACCGCGAGCATTCAGCACGAGGTCGCCCCGGGTATCTCGATCACGGCGGCCTACTACCGTCGGGCCTTCTACGACCTCCAAGTCGGGACGAACGTGGCCCTCACGAACTGCGACTTTCTAAACGCGACCGCAGGCGTGCCGTGCGGATCGTGGATGCCGTTCAACGTCACGTTCACCGATCCGAAGGGCTTGTACCCCGAAGCGGCGGGTGACACCTTCCTCGCGTTCAACCTTGACCCGGCGCAGCGCACCCTGCGCGACACGGTCGATGGCTCGGACACCATCAACACGAGCGACTACAACGCGTTCGAGTTTTCCTTCAACGCCCGGCTACCAAACGGCGGGACGGCGTTCGGGGGCTGGACGGCGGCACGGAACGTCCAGAACACCTGCGGCCTCCAAAACCCGAACGGTGTGAACACGACGAATTTCACCGATGGCGAGCTTAGGTTGATGCAGGGCGGGCGGTGGTGCGACCAGGGCGCGCTCGGGATGCCGTTCCGCCACGACTTCAAGCTGTTCGGCGTGTATCCGCTGCCGGGCGATTTCTTCGTCTCGGGTGGGCTCCAGGCGTACTCGGGGATCGAGAAGGAAATCCGGTGGAACATTCCGGCCAGCCTGTTCCCGGGCGGGAAGCGGACTTCCAGCACGACGGTCAAGCTCGATCAGCCGGGTACCTCCTATGCCGAGTACTGGACGCAGGTCGACGTCCAACTCCGGAAGGTCTTCCGGATCGGGAGGTTCGAGTATTCGGGACAGGCCGAGATCTACAATCTGTTGAACAACAACACGGTCACCAGACAGAACTTCAACTACGGTTCCTCGTTGTTCAGGCCGTCACGGATTCTCCAGGGTCGGATTCTGCGGTTCGGCGTGCAGGCCATGTGGTAGACGGTAGCAGTTCGACTTTTCTGGGGCCGGTGGGGATTTCCCCACCGGCCTTTTTGTTTGCCGAGGCCCTCGCCATACGACGTGTGACCAACGAAAGGGGAGGTCGGCCATGGACGGCAGACTAGGCAGAACGCTTGGCGTTTGGGTGGTGGCGAGCGCGATCACCGCGTGGTGCATCTTGCGTGTGAACTTCTGACCATGCCCCTTCATCTGGATTCACCTGTTGTCAGCTAGAGCGGTGTACCCCCGGTGCCTAGGCCGTGGATCACGCCCTCTTACTCCTGAGTAACGCCCTGGACTCTGAACTGACGCACGCGTTACACACGAACCCGACCGGCCCTCCCTCCGCGTAGAACGTGACGACCCGCCCATCAGGCGTGATGGCACGCCGACAGTTCAGGCACACCGCGTGCGGGGCGCTTGGAAAATACCGACTGACAGGCTCTGTCCTGAAATTCGTCATCGCTCGTCACCATGAAATGTCCACGGCTGCCAGCTCACCGGCCACAGCAGCCGCCTCCGACTCCGGCGTGGGTGCGTCAAGACATTCGACCGCCTTTTCGAAACGCGACTGTGCCTTCACCGAATCTCTGCGCGTCATCGGACGACGGAACACGCGAATTCGCTTATCCACCCAGCTATCCGTCTCTGCGCCGTACGATTCCACCAGCGTCCGCCGCATCCCGATATTGGGCACAATCCGATAGCCGTCCGTGAAGACGATGACTGGCTGCACCGTGCGTTGTGTCGTGAAGCGGTTGCGCATCTCCTCCTCGACCACAGCGGAGATCGTTCCTTCGTACGACCCGCCCATGTTTCGCAGATCAGCGTCATTCAACGAACGCTTCAGATGTCGTCGCATATCCACCGATGACCTCCCTTGTCCCTGCCCTTGTTCTTGCCCTTGGTCCTGACGTTGTCCTTGGTGTTGGTGTTTATGTTGGTGTTGGTACTGGGGTTTGTATTTGGGTTGCTGTTGTCGTTGGTGTTTCCGTTAACTGCCTGTATTGGGCTTGTCCCTGGACGTGGCCTTGGTCGCAACTCCCGTCGAGTTGCCTTCCTGCCAGCGGGGAAGAGTGCCTCACGCACCTGGCGGTATTCCGCCCGTAGTCGGTTGTGCGTCTCGTGCAGACGCTTCCGTTCGCACTCTCGCTCATGCATCTGTCCAAGGCTCAGATGGAGCAACTCTCTGACGCCAGCCAGGTCCAGGTCGCTACCATTGGCCCGATCACACCAATAGATCATGGCTCTCGAAGTCGGCTCCCGACTCGGCCATTACGACGTGACCGCCCTCATCGGCGAGGGTGGCATGGGCCAGGTTTTGCAGCTACACGGTTGTTCTCTAACCGTTATTTGATTGCAATTTGTAGTTGATAATCACCGGTGGTAGGATTCTCAAGCATTTGAGTGAGAGGGATAAGAAGTTAATTACCAGGCCACCGACATGAAGCTGAACCGTGAGGTGGCGCTCAAGATCCTGCCTAAAGCACTTGCCAGTGATCCGGATCGGCTGGGCCGGATCCAGCGGTCAGCGCGGGTACCTGCCAGCTTCAAGGGCCATACGCGTCGATGCGGCGGCGTGGGAGCGCCGGCGGTTCAGAGAGGAAGGACTGCGTTGTGCGTCTGAGATCGAGTATTTGGACTCTGCTGTCATTGGCCCTCTGGCTACCCTCAGCCGTCACCATGGCTGGCGAAAAAACGAACGTCATCCTCATCATGGCGGACGACATCGGCTACGAGGCCTATGGAGCTTTCGGCGGAACCTCCTACCAGACCCCCGTCCTAGACAGAATGGCTGCAGAGGGAATGCTCTTCAACCACGCCTATTCCAACCCGGTCTGCACGCCAAGCCGCGTAAAGATCATGACCGGGCTCAGCAACGTTCGGAACTATGTCTCGTTCTCCATCTTGAAGAAGACCGAGAAGACATTCGGCCACATGATGCAGGACACGGGCTATCGAACCGCCATCGCCGGCAAGTGGCAGTTGTATGGGGCCGAACGTTACGAGGACATGATTCGCGCCAAGGGATCACTGCCACAGGACACGGGGTTCGATCGCCATGCCCTCTGGCAGGTCGAAAAATCAGGCGCTCGGTACTGGGGTCCCACTATCACCATCGACGGCGAGTTGAAACGTTTCGGCGAGGACGTCTATGGACCAGACATCTATACGCAGTTTCTGCTCGATCGCATGGAAGAGTACAAGGACGAGCCCTTTTTCCTGTATTACCCCATGGCGCTTGTCCACTGGCCCTTTGATCCCACACCGGATAGCGCCGACCGGCACAGCACAGACCAGCAACAGAACTTTGCGGACATGGTGGCCTATATGGACAAGCTCATCGGCCGCATCGTTGACAAGGCCGAGGAACTCGGAATCGCCGAACGCACGCTCATTCTCATGACCGGTGATAACGGCACCTACCGCGGAGGTAATCCGGCTCATAATCACGGCAAGCCCATCCTGTCAAGAATAGGTAATAAGGTGATTGTCGGTGGAAAGGGAAAATCCACCGATGCCGGAACCCGGGTGGGTCTGTTTGCCTACCAACCTGGCACCGTTCCCGCTGGAAAAGTTTCAAACGACCTGGTCGATTTCTCCGACTTCGTACCCACCATTGCCGACGCAACAGGCGCCAATCCCTTGCTGCCAACGGACGGACAGAGTTTCCTCCCCCAATTGCATGGGAAGCGCGGGAATCCTCGGGAAACCATATACGTCTATCACTGGCCACGGCCGGACAAGGGGCAACCGCTGGCGTTCGTGCGCAACCAACGTTGGAAATTGCACAGCGATGGCCAATTATTTGACGTGAAGAACGATGTACTGGAAGAGCGGCCCGTGACCGGTCCGAAGAGCGCGGCCATTCGGAAACAGCTACAGGCAGCCATGGATCGAATGCCAGGCAGAGGCCAGACGCTCTTAAAATTCGATTGAGGAAGATGACCCCACGAAGATAGAGGACCCCATGAAGGTGACAGACATCCAGCCACGTGACCCTCGCCTCTGCATCGGACATAACCGCGCTGGGGCGCCCTGTGGCAAGTTCGCGATGGTTGGCCAGACCGTCTCTGTCGGAATCACGGCGGCGCGTCACCGCAGGCGATGCAGAAGGCCCAGGAGGCTCTAGAACTCGCCGAGTTAAAGCTCCGCAACCTCGCGCCAACTGCGGTCAGTCAGCTTGAGCGCCTCTGCACCACTGCCACTTCAGAAGCGGTGCGTTTGGGTGCGTCGAATAGCTTGGTCGATCGATCGGTCGGGCGAGCCACCGAACGCATTCAGGTCGCGGCGGCGATCACGGTGAAGCGGCCCTGGTAATGGGGCGGGTGCGCCTCGGTGGCCTGCTCAGCTTCTATTATCGAGACGCCGCATGAGTGGTCGGCCCATTAACTGCACCATACGCGGTCAGCGGCCCTGGTAATGGGGCGGGTGCGCCTCGGTGGCCTGGCTTCTATTATCGAGACGCCGCATGAGTGGTCGGCCCATTAACTGCACCATACGCGGTCAGAGTTTGGCTACAATCGGCCCCATGAGGCTTCCAAGACTCGCCCTGACGCCTGTCGCCGTCGTTGCGACGGTTTGGCTAGGAGGCTGCCAAGAATCTCCGATGCCAGAACCCGAGTCCGAGCGTTCGGCGCCGACGGGCGTTGGCGACACCCTCACGATCGCCCAGGCCGCGGATGGCACCTATATTTCCTGGCGGGAGCACATCGTCGATGACGTAGCCGTCGGCGGCGTTCCCATCGATGGGAGCGACGGCTTGACGGGCGGTGACCTCGACGGCGACGGGATCATGGACGTCGTCTCGGTTCATGAGTCCGACACGACCTCGGCTGAAAGCTACAAAGGACAGTACGACGACGTCGCTGACGGGTATATCCGGTTGGCGTTCGGCTCCGAGGATCCCGACCAGTGGACCCTCGTGACTCTTGCGGAAGGACGTGAGGCAGCAGCACCCGAGGACGCCGATATCGCCGACGTCAATGGCGACGGCTACCCGGACATCATCGTCGCCTGCGAACTGGCGCACCTCATCTATTTCCAGAACCCTGGCAAGGACGCACGAACGGCGAGGTGGGATCGGCTCATCCTCCCCGTCAGTTTGAACCGAGGGTCGTTTATTCGAGTCTTCTTTGCGGACTTGAATGGTGACGGCAAGCCCGAGGCGATCGCGGCCAATAAGGGCGGGCAGAACCCGGGCCTCGAGACGGAACAACTGGACGCTATCTCGTGGTTCGAGGTCACGGGCGATCCACTTGAGGGCGACTCATGGGTCGAGCACGTGATCACGAGAGTCCGCATCCCGATCAACTCGCGACCGGTCGACCTCGACCAGGACGGCGACATCGACGTGCTGGGCGGCTCACGGGGCGAGCGTCGGATCTTCTTTCTCGAGAACACCGGCGGAGAGACGATCGAGTTCAACGAACATCCGATTGAGATCTCTGGCACGACGGTGCCGGACGAGATGCGCACGCGGCGACCTCGCGACGGCGAGCCGCTCATCACGGGATTCAATTTCGAGTTTGGCGACCTGAACCAGGACGGTCGGCTTGACGTCGTTCTTCAGGAATCCTCGAATCTGATCTGGCTCGAGCAACCCACCGACCTCTCGCAGACGTGGACCGCTCGCGTGATCGGCAGCTTCTATCCGGACACCATGACGGGGTTCCGCTTCGCCGATATCAACCAAGATGGCCGCGACGATTTGATGGCCGGCTCCTATAGCCAGTCTCCCCGCGACCACGATGGAGTCGATGTCACCCGCGACGGACGTCTCGGGCGGCTTGCCTGGTTCGAGCAGCCCATGAACCCCACGACCGAGTGGACTCGTCACGATATCTCGCGACGCAAGCGCGGAATGTTTGACAAGTTCCTCGCGAAGGACATGGACGGCGACGGAGATATCGACTTCATCGGGACGCGGGGGAACTCCGTGCCATGGGACGGGGTCTACTGGCTCGAGCAGGTGCGAACGGCAGAGCCGGCGAAGTCCTTCCAGCGAGCGCGAGACGAAGACAGCGTCGAGATGCCGCTTCCGTCCGAGCCCGCACCGTGATGGGCAGGCCTAGCGGCAGGGATAGGCGCTGGCCAGGGCGGCAAGAATAAGGGAGGTGTCCGCCTGAGTCGACCCTGGGACCATGATTCTGGATCATCGGTTGCATCTTTCTGGATCACCGGGGCGGGCCGGACTTCCGGATATCAGACTTCACGATCTGCGGCATACAGCCGCGACGCGGATGATGGAGGGCGGCATGCATATGAACATAGCCAAAGAACAGCTGGGCCATTCCACGATCAGCATTACGATGGACCTATACAGCCACGTGACCGAGAGCCTCCAAGAGGACGCTGTTGCTGAACTGGACAGGGTTTTCTGGTCACAGGGCTGATGCCCACTCTTGATGCCCAAGAGGATGGACGCATGCGGGAGGTTCAGGTCTGTATGGACAGACTGTCGCTTGTTGCTTGAGAGAACACTTCAGAAAACAACGCAACAGCACGGTATGGATGAGCGCGATCGGAACTTAAAATCCTGTGGTTCTAACGGACCGTGCGGGTTCGATTCCCGCCCTCGGCACCATTCTTACCCTATGGTTATTGGGTTGAATGGTTTGGTCGTCTAACCCTGGTACGGCTGCTTAGATGGTTGTACTGCCAACCGTACTGCCGATCGCATTCAGAATGGTGGTTGGGCTACGTGTTGATGTGACCTGGGCGCCAGCTGGGGTTCCGAAGGTGAACCCCACTAGCCGTACGATATTATCCGCCGCACGTGACACTATCGACGCTGATATTGTCGTAATGGCCCAACGTCGACCCCGGTCGTCCGTTTTTCGTCGGGGAATTCACCAGGGATCTGAAAACCGCGAGCGATCTCTATATATATGTGTACTTGACCGATATTTGTACGCGCCGTTTTTGGGTCCGACTGGCGGGTATCAATGCGATCATCAGTGTTGGATGAAGGTGACCTATGAATGAAAATGACCCCACGAAGATAGAGGACCCCATGAAGGTGACAGACATCCAGCCACGTGACCCTCGCCTCTGCATCGGACATAACCGCGCTGGGGCGCCCTGTAACAAGTTCGCGAGGAGAGGTCAGCGAGTCTGTCGGAACCACGGCGGGTCGAGTCCACAGGCCCTGGCTAAGGCTGCTGCGGCTGTCGAGTTGGCTGATCTACGCCTGCGGAACTTGGCACCACGTGCGGTCGCGACGCTTGAGGATCTCGTAATAAACGCCACTAGCGAACAGGTGCGCCTCGGTGCCGCGAATAGCTTGGTGGACCGGAGTGTCGGGCGAGCCACCGAACGTATTCAGGTTGCGGCGGCGATCACGGTGAAGCGGCCGTGGTAGAAGGACACGCTGCAACACCGTCACGCCAGGGATTATGACTTCGCCGCCAGGTGAATGTAAGGAGCGCAAGTCACCACCTACACACCTCGAATCCTAAGGCGTAAACTGCTCTCGTGGCATTTGAGCAGACGTTCAAGAACATCGACGATGTGCTGTGGAAGGAAGCCGGGTGTGGTACCGAGCTGGACTACACCGAGCAGACCTCCTGGCTGCTGTTCCTGAAGTATCTCGATGACTTGGAGCAGGAGCGGGCGATGGCCGAGGGACTCGTGGGGAAGCCCTACGACTACTTGCTCGACGACGCGCACCGCTGGTCGCGCTGGGCGGTGCCGAAGACAGGGGATGGCACCGTGGATCACAACACCGCGGTGACGGGCGACGACCTCATCGCGTTCGTGAATACCGATCTCTTTCCCTATCTCAAGAGGTTCACGGCCCGGGCCAGTCGCCCCGACACCATCGAATACAAGATCGGGGCGATCTTCAGCGAGCTCCAGAACAAGTTCCGCAGCGGCTACTCCCTCCGTGAGGCCCTGGAACTCGTCGATGGTCTGCACTTCCGGTCTCAGGAGGAAAAGCACGAACTGAGCCACCTCTACGAAGCCAAGATCCGGAACATGGGTGCCTTGGTGCACAACTCCATTGAGGGCTGAGAGTCTCCCGTGATTCCGCCTGCCGGTCATCCGATCATCTCGCCATCGGGTATCCCGAGCGCCGTCATGGTGTTCAGGATTTTGCACCCCAACCTCACCTCGACTCTCTGGGACGCCAGTCCCCTCGCTCGCATCGCTGAGCCCAGGATGGCGTAAGGTGCGTTTAATGGGCCGAGGTCCGGTCAGTGCTGGTCGAGTCTTCCAAGTAATCTCAGGCCATGCCGCCTGCGCTCCAGTTCCTCGTTCTCACGTTCGCTGGCTGGGTGAACCGCCACCAAGACGATCTGATCGCGTATCTCCGGGAGGAGCATCGGGTCCTCCGGGAGCACCTGGCCCTCGGCCGCTTCGCCGGACCGATGCCCAACGCCGTCGACGCACCGTGCGCGGCCAGCAACTCGGCCGGCGCGTCTTGATGCAGGTCGCCGACATCGTCACGCCTGACACGATTCTCCGCTGGTACCGGAGATTGATCGCCCAGACATACGACGGCAGCGCCCGCCGCGGTCGCGGCCGGTCGATGATGCGCCGTGACGTGGCCGCGCTCGTGGTCCGGATGGCGGTCGAGCATCCCCAGTGGGGGGACAGACTGATCCGTGGGGCGCTCTCGCACCTCGGCCACGAGATCGCTCGGACCACGGTGAAGCGGATCCTGCACGACCACGGGAACGATCCGGCTCCCGAGCGGAGCCGGCGCCTGCCCTGGAAGACGTTCCTGCAGGCGCCCTGGGAGGGCCGCACGGCCTGCGATCTGTTCACCGTCGAGGTGCTCACGCTGGCCGGGCTCCAGCGGTGCCTGGTCTTCTTCGTGATTGCGCTGCAGTCCCGCCGCGTGCCCATCGCCGGGATCCATCCGCAGCCGTACGGCACGTGGATGGAGCAGATGGCCCGCAATGTGACGGACCCGGTTGATGGCTGCTTGCGCCGCGTCCGCTATCTGATTCACGACCGCGACCCGCTCTCCACGCGGGGGTTTGGCGAGATCCTGGAGGGCGGGGGTGTCCAGCCGATCCGTCTCCCGCCGAAGAGTCCCAATCTCAACGCGTATGCCGAGCGGTTCGTCCGCTCTATTCAAGGGGAATGTCTCAGTCGCGTCGTCCCCCTCGGCGAAGGAGCCCTGCGTCTCCTCGTGGGCGAGTACGTCGACCACGACCAGCGCGAGCGAAACCACCAGGGACTCGACAACCAGCTCCTGCAACGACCGCCACCGCCGGTGAGCCTGGCCGCCGACGTGCAGCGGCGGGAGCGTCCGGGCGGATGGCTCAATTTCTACCACCGGGAGGCCGCATGAGCGGTCGGCCGATTAAACGCACCTTACGCCAACGCCCAGAATCTCTTTCGCGTCGGCCGGCACCTCCTACGAGCCGCTCATCAGCGCGCGCTCCGCACCCGAGCGTTCGCCGAATGGAACGTGGTGACGTGTGATTCGTGAGCAGCCGCCCAAGTTCGGATCTTGGCCGGCGACCCGGCCCGCGTCCGGCAAGTTGACAAAACCTCCCCACACATCGCCGTCCCGTCGCCTCCGCACATTCCCCTTGCCTGTCGCGCCCACCAGAGCGAATGTGGACGGACGGCCGCCGCCCGTGGCCGCCGGAAAGGAGGACCCGCGTCCATGACCCCGCACGAGACCGCCTCGACCACCACGCCTGGTGACTCACGCGCGACGGCGCCGCCACCGCGCACATTCGGCCCCCAAGGGCTGACCCTGGGGGACCTCATCGACGCCTACCTCCAGGACTACCATGTCCGGCAGTTCCGGTCCGTCAGTACCGCCCGCGGCCGGGTTGTTCATCTCACCGCGTTCTTCGGCCGCGCCGCACGAGCCGCCGCGCTGACCACCTACCAGATCCGCCAGTACCAACTCGCCCGGCGCGCTGCCGGGGCGGCCACCGGCACCATCAACCGCGAGACATCGGCGCTCCACCGCATGTGCACGCTCGCCGTCCACTGGGGCTGGCTCGACACCGTGCCTGGCTTCCCCGACCGGCTCCGCGAGAATCCCCCCCGCCAGGGCTTCTTCGAGCACCCCGAATACCTCGCCGTCCGCGTCCATCTGCCCGCCACGTGGCAGGATATCCTCGATCTGGCTTACTACTCCGGCTGGCGCAAGAATGAGATCCTTGGTCTCACATGGGAGGAGATTGACATGGCCGGTGGCGTCATCCGGCTCTCGCCGGCCCGCTCGAAGACGCTGGTCGGGCGGATTCTCCCGATCTCACAACCCATCGCCGAGGCCCTGGGGCGGCGGCGGGCACGCCGCGACCCAGACAGCCCGCTGGTCTTCCAGCGCGACGGCATCCCCGTCCGCCGCTGGCGCACGGCGTGGCGCACCGCCTGCCAGGCGGCTGGCGTGCCGACCCGCTTCCTTCACGATTGCCGCCGCACCGCCGCCCGTAACCTGATTCGCGCGAACGTCCCCGAGCGGGTCGCCATGCTCCTGACCGGGCACAAGAGCCGCGCCATCTTCGACCGCTACAACATTATCAACGAGCAGGAACTGCTCGACGCCGGAGACCAACTCGTCGAGTATCTGGCGCAGCAGGCGCAGGCGGTACCAGCCCGTCGGCGGTCCCACGCGGCCGGTCCCGCCGCCCCGCGAACGACCCCGGCCCTCCGCCTCGTGCGACGCGGCACCGCGTAAGCCCCCCCCCCCGGCCCCAGGCTCACAGCCTCAGACCGGGGGGCCGGACACCGCACGTTTGTGCGCCGCAGCTCGCGTCCAGGCCCCCGAGTACTGGCCGGCCCGCGATCGTGGCACACGCGGCGACGGGGCGGGCCGACGCGGCCCAACACACGCACGCGCCGGACCTGGCTGCGGGGCTCCATGCCGAAAGGCTGTGCGCCTTCCGCTGAGAACCGACCAGACGTGGTGCTATTCGGTACGAATCGGGAAGCCCCCCCGGGGGGCTTCCGTGCCAACCCCGGCGGCGTCGGCGAGGACGCCTGCCCAACCTGAACCGCACGGTGCTGGCGCGCGTGTTCTGGGGCGAGCGAGCGTTCCTGTCGTCCACCATGGTCAACAAGCAATTCGTCCTGCGGCTGTGTATCGTGAACTACCACACGACCTGGGATGACGTGCGGGAGACGTTTGAAGCCGTTGAGCGGTTTGCTATCGAGGCGCGCGAATAGTCCCGGTCAAAACAGGACGAGTTGGCGGAGGATCTCAGTGCGGTCTCGAGAATCGATGAAGTCCGTTTCATTTTCCGTCACACGGGTCAATCGCCTGCGGTGAGCTGCCGCAAGGGCCAGATTCGTCCCTGCCGCCAAAGACCCCGATCTATCGCCGGAGTGGAGCCCATCCGACGGCTGGTTCGCCAGTGCCTACGACCCCAGCAATCTGATGCGTGTTTTCGATACGCTGTGGCTCAAGGCGGGATTCACCCTGCATGCCTATGAGTTTCGGGCCGGCAGCAACGGCAACGGCATCATTTGGGCAATGCCGTCCGATGCCCCGCTGGTTGCGCCGGGCGAGTGTCCCAGGCTCGATCGGCGCTGGTGCATGACTCGAAACTGACCGTCACCGATCCCAACCCAGAGGCCAGTCACCGATCAATACTGTACGACTCTGGCCGACCGAGCTCGGGCATCTGGTTCAGGACGTTACACGCGACCACGGACTTGGCCACTCGCCCGCCGCGGGACCGGGCGCGCAGCCGATCCCCGAGAATCGATGTGTACCGAAAGAACGCCTTCTCCACCCGCGCCTGGAGCTGGTAGCCGGCCTCCTGCTTCCAGCGGCGCCGGCCGAGCGTCCGCACGTCCGTGATCGTGCGATCTCGCGCGCGCGCCCGCGGCCGACGCCGAGACACCCGCGCGGTCTTGGACGGTGGAACCACGACAGTCGCGTCACGCATCTCCGCCGCTGCGTAGAACGCGACCGTCTCGTAGGCCGCGGCAGCGGTCACCCGTGCGATCGCATCGTCGCCCGTCGCAATGAGGTCGATGCCAATGGTCGCGTCATCCACCGTCGGCTCGGTCAGCGCGTGAGCGACGATCACGCCCGCTCGATCAACAGCACGATGCAGCGTCTTCCCGTCTCGGTGGCCGCGTCCACCGTGGTGCACCGCAGCCCATTCGCCTTCGCCCACAATCGACAGTCCCGTGCTGTCGACGATGCGATGGAGGGGTCCTCTCGATGGGATGCGGCGGCATGTAACCGCGAGAGACTGACTTCGTCGGGAGAGCGTGGTGGGGTCGGGGGCTGCGAGATCGACACCCAGCAACGACAAGACCGACCGCCAAACGCCTTCCGCTTGGCGCACGGGCACCCGGAAGACAAGGCGGAGTGTCAACGCCGTCTCGATCGCACAGTCCGAGAACGTCTTCGGCGCGCCTGGTCGACCGGACGGCGACGGGCGCCACGCGTCCGTGGCGTCGGCAGAGAGCCCCAGCGTCACGTCCCCTCGCTGGACCAAGGCCTGCGCGTACGCTGACCAATTCCACACGCGATACTTCGTCTTGTGCTTCGGATGGACCTTTGATCTCATGTCGAGATCGTGCACCCGCAGCGGTCACCGTGGCCAGAGAGCCTACCGCTGCCTCGTCGCAGCCGAAGGGTTGTGCACCAACGCCGCTGTCCAGCAGCAGTACTTGGACCTTTACGACCGAATCATTCGATCTGCAAACGGTCCACCATGACGCCCAGCTGGCGGGTATCGCCACCACCGAGCGACTCACTCGGGGTCCACGTGCTCGAGGTGAGCATGACCTGGATCACCTCGTCGCTCGCCATGATTTCCGCAGCGTGCTCGGGCGCGATCGCGAAGGCATATGGCTTGAACCCGTCGCTCACCGTGGCGGTGCCAAGGAGTCGGTTCGTCAGGACCACGTCGACCGTCGCGGGAGGCAGGGTGGCGGGCCGCCCACCGGCGCTGAACCACAGCGTCAGGGTCTGGACGCTCTGTGTCACCGCAGGAACGAGGATGAACGATGCTTCCTGTGACCAGCGGAACGTGAGATCGCTGCTGCCGCGTTCCTTGCCGTGGAACCGCACGACGTGGAGGTCGTCCATCTGCCCGATGTCGAGGTCGAAACTGTCCGCGGTCTCCACCCGCGGAGCGAGCTCGTAGATGCCGAAGTCGTACTGTTTCAACCGTACTTCTTGGGGTATGGTCGGATACGAGCGTTCGTACTCGGGAACAAAGAACCGATCGGCACTGACGGGGATGGCCGTCGTGGTCCGCGACAGTATTCGACTGCCACCGCCACCTACGAACAGGACTCGTCGATACCGTCCCCGCGCCCACGTCAGGAACTCGGCGAAGGATTGCTTGTCCGGCTCTCGGGCACTCAGAAGGAGGATGTTCCGCGCATACACGTACGCGAGCGGCACCGCCAGGGTATGCAGGTCTGACGCATCGCGGGCCTCCACCAGCACGAGGTCGTCGTCGGCGAATTGTCCTTCCAGAACCTCGAGACGCGAGATGACTCCCGCATACTCCACGTAATCCAGGATTGGCAGGGTCGCGTAGAAGAACTGTGATGAGAGGAAGGCCAGCACGACGATGCTGGGCACCAGAGCGGCCACGCGTAACAGACCGGGTTGTGCGCGGCGCCAGGTTGCCGACAGCGGAGACGCGACGGCGGCACCGATGAGCAGGCACGTCGCAGGAAGAATGATCGGCAAGAACCGACGGGCCATCCAGCAGTGCTCGGGGATGATCCGGATTTTGTAGAAGATGAAGCATGCAAAGACGAGTGTCGGGATCACAAAGGTCACGCTGCGCCAGAACGACTGGCGAACCAGGATCGCCAAACCAGCGAGTGCAGTGACGAGGCCCACCGGCGTCACGTAGACCGCGGCAAACTCTCTGAGAGCCGCCGCGTCGTGCGTGGCCAGACGACCCACGGGCATCCTGAAGAAGTATGCATAGATGGCCAGGCTCATCACGCTTCCGAGCAGGATCCGGGGGAACCAGATCCGGAGCGTCGCGCGGAGGCGACCCAACTGAGACAGCCAGAGCGTCACGAGAAGCGCAAGCGTGCCCGACCCCATCACCACTGGCTCAAGCTGCCACGCTCGTAGGATGATGCCCAACGGTCGCTCCAGATACTCGCTCAAGGTCGTGGTGAAGTACCAGGTCACCAGCGCCGCTCCCACCAAAAGCGGAAGGAAGACTCGCCATGGCGTCGGCCGTTCGTCCACCCGTGCGAGGAGAAGGGAGAGACCGACGCCGGCCACGAGCAGGGTCGCGGAGAAATGGGTGAACACTGACAGCGTCAGCAAGAGCGCGACGATCGGAGCGAAGAAACGGTCGCTCTCGACACTTGATCGACTCGCGGCCAGGATCGACGAAAACCCGAGGAGCTGCAGGAGGATCTCTGCGTTCGGATATCGGCTGTACCAAACCTGCGCCACGTTCAATGTGAGCAGCAGGGTTCCTCCGACGGCCGCCGGTCGACCGCAGAGCCAGACACCGCAGAAGTAGACCGCGAGCACTCCTAACACAGCAAGCACCACGTTCATCTGCCGCGCCCCCGTCAAGCCGTTGACGCCGTATCCGATTGCCACCCACACCGGGTACAGATGCGGAAACTGTCCAACCACGCGGCCCTGGTCCGGGTCGACCACAAAAAAGGCCATGAAGCGCACGCCGTAGTACGCAGGGCTCGGTCTTTTCGGAAAGAACAAGTCACGGAACTCGTCGGGAACCGATGAGACCAGATCATCATCGATGGTCAGCGACCCTCGCTGGGCTATCTGGATACCCTCGTTGACGTAGACGCCCGGGTCACGACCGCCGATGACGTACTCCGATGGCGGAACGTAGGTGAACACCGCCAGGGCGACGAGCCCGATGGCAGCGGGGATCAAGGCCGTGTGCCCAGCCCGGGGTGAACTCCGGGGTAGCCGCAGTCGGCCCCGACTCACCACGACGAGAAGGCTGCTCAGTCCCGCGTTGAACCACAGAAGACGGTCGAACTGATACCAGCTTGCGGCGGCCAGCCCCATCCCCACCGCGGACGAGATCGCAACGCTCAGGGTGACATACCAGAAGACGCGCTCTTCAGCGGACAGACGGGCCCTGAGCTCGCGTCGCGCAATCGGAAGCCGAAACAGAAGGGCGCCGGGCAGGTAGACGATGAGGAGGACGAAAAGCGCGGTGCCCAACATGAGCGATCCGCCGAACCGTACCATGCGGTGTTCGGGTCTCGCAACGAAAGCCCCGAAACCTGGCCGGTACGTCACGGGTCACGATTACGCACATCGGCATCGAACATCTCCTTGATCCGGTCAATCATCTTGGGGATGAGCTTTCGGCGTCGGAACTCCTGGCCGGCGAGCCGCCGGACGCAACGTTCCAGCGGTAGCGACGGATCGCGTTTGTGGGCGCGCACGGCGCCGAACGCGACAGGCAGCGTAGCTTCGCCCCGATACAGGTCGGCGATGTCGAGCACGAACGCGATCCCGGAGTCCTCGTGAATGAAGCCCAATTGCGGTAGAGCGCCGACTCCAATAACGGCGACCGAGGCCGCCGCCTCGACGGCGGTAGCGGCATGGTTGATGGCCTGGTTCGGCAAGTCGGCTGCGTCAGGGTTGCCACGGTCGTAGCGACGGCCTTTCCACGTCACGCCGTATTGCTGGGCGGTCGTCTGATAGAGCGCTCGCATGCGCGCGCCCTCGATGCCGCGTAGCGCTTCCAGTTCGCGATGTGGCAGCACTTCGCCCATACGCCAGGCGTACAAGCGGCGGGCAAGACCAAGCCGTGCCTCCGCGTCGGCCCATATCTTGACTTGACGGCGGGCGATAGCGGAGTGGTCGGGTCCCAGTGGCGGCGCCGTGTAGGCCGCACGCCGTCCTCGCCTACAGCGACCAGACAGGTTGCCGTGTCGGGCGCAGAGTCGGAGCGCGTCGTGGCTCACGGTGCTGCCCGGGCAGATCAGCAGGATCGACACCATCTGGAATGGAATGGCGTAGTCACCCGGTTTCAGGTCCCCGCCGCCGGCTGTCTGAAAATGCAGCGTGCCGTCCTCCACGGAAAGGTGGCCCCGAGAGAGCCAGACCAAGCCGTGCCGATCGGCGTGCGGGATGCGCGCGGTGTCGAGTCCGAGCCGGCCGACGAGGACCATGACCAAATCACTCCGCTCTCCGGCGTCACGCCGGTCTAAGGAGCAGCATGCCGAAACCGAAACCGCAATGACGACCAACACCGCCCGCGAGCAAGGCCGGAAAAGCCGCGGGGTCGGTGATGTCCAACAAGCCTGTAAAGCGGACGTCAGGCCGCGTGAGCCACTGCCGGGAGCGGTATCCGCTCGTGCTCCGAGGCCGGCGCAACAGGCGGACGGAGCGGTAGGCGTCCACCCGCACTGAGCCTGGCACCAACGCAACGGCCTGCGGCCGTTCCGGCTGAGGTGCAAGTCGTTCCACGAGCCATTCTATGTAGATCCGGTCCCGTGCGAGGATCGGTTCACTTGTGTCCAACGCTCGGGCCGCGGCTACCTGGAAGGCGTCTACTTCTTTGCCTTTCGACAACGTCGTCGCAGGAAGGTGGGGTCGTTCCGATGTGGTGAGCGGTTTCATGATCCGACGCACCGGGCAAGCCCGAAGGTCGAAGCGGAGTCGCAGGTTCTTTGGCCACCGAGTCGGCATCGGCCTGGACCCGCGTCCCCTCCCAGTCGATAGCGGTCCGAAGCTCGTCGTCGCCAAGTTGCGCCAGGGTTCGAAGAGTCTCGACGGACGCGCGTACGTAACCGAACAGGTCGAGCATGCCGCCACGGGATTCCGATCCGGTCGCCGTGCGCCGGCGCTCGCGCTGTCCCACCGACGAAATGACGAACGGACGCGGCGCCTCTGCGCCGAACAGACCGGTAAGCGCCGCGTGCAGTGCGTAGCCCATCTCGGCGTCCCGCGGCCGCCCACGACCATCGCCGGGGGGGGGGCAAGTAGCCACGATGAAGCGCCCAGGCGGTAAACGCGCGGAGGTCCACCGGCAAACGAATCAGGTGCAAGCCGGTCACGACGTACCTCCCGCTGCCGACGTATCGATCGGATTCACGGCGAGCGTGCCCCGCTTCACGACCCGTTCGCCGCCGTGCAACTGATTCCGCCAGTCTGGCCGATCGATGACGCGGTATGTCCCAAGGCGCGCTTCGGGCGACAAGTCGCGTTCGTCATCGACGGGCCATTCGGTCGTGACTTCTGCGCGGCCATTCAGATCAGCGGCGACTTCCGGCCACCGATCTGGAAAGACGTTAGGAACGCGCGCGAGGGCGTCGGTGAGGCTGGTTGCATCCTCGATGACACCGATGAACAGCCGTGTCGCCGGCAAGCACGGTTTGCGTCCAATGAATAGGGGACGTGCCGGCGCCGTCAGTGCATCGCCGATCTCGTTCAGCGTCGGTACCTCATTCGCTGGCCAAAGGGACACAGCGCTCAGTACGCTGGCGTCGGCGCGGTAGCGGCGGAAACGGATGTGGGTGCCGTACCGCGCCTCCGGACCACCATCCCGATGCTCGGCGCTCCCGCGTCTCGTCCAGGCGGGGTTGCGGAGGTGCGCTTGGCCAAGGTCCACGGTCTGGTAGTCCTGCAGTTCCGCACCCTCGCGCACGAGTGCACTTATTGCGCCCCCGGTTTTCTTGGACACGGATGAAGGGAGAATCTGATGTCCAAGGAGGTAGCGGGAATGGTTCAGTCGAGGAGGGTGAAGGGAGCTGGGTCGGCGCGACCGGAGTCGGCGCCAGCAGACGAGCGTCGAGCGCATTGAAGTGCCTGGAGGACTTCAGGAGCACCATGCTAGCCCAGAAGAACACCCCGGTGAGAGCCAGCACCACGATCGTCACGCGCTCGCTGCTGTCCAACCGGCCGAGGCCTCGCCCGGCGCCTCGTCCTCGGACCGTCATTTGGAGACTCACGGCCACGGTGAGAACTATGACAGCAGCGAACGCCGCGAGCAGTATTGGGTGTCTCGGATGAGAGACGTACACGAAGACGAAATTGACCTCTGCGACCAGGGCCTTGGCGGACTCATAGATAAAGACCATCAGGCTTTCTCGTCGCCGGGCGGCCCCGGGTAAGAGGGCGCCTGAGATCACATAATTCAGCCACAGATAGGCCCCGATCGGGACGGCCGCGCCGACCAGGGACCCCGCCAGGAGGCGCACCGCGCGCGGCCGGCCTTTCGCGGCGGCCCAGAGACAGCCGGCCAGTACCGGGACGAGCAGCACGAGGCCGACGTATCGAATGCAGAAGGCGGCCGCTACGGCTGTCGCCAAGATCACCGCCACAGACGCGCTCTCCCGGTCGAGGGGTTGTGTTGCAACGTTGGCCGGTGGCGGCTGGTAGCCTGAAGAGATGGTGACGAAGGCAATTCGACCGGCGATCTTCAAGTGGCGACAAACGGAGCCCGAGCTGATTCTGTGCGCCGTGCGCTGGCACCTGCGGTACTCACTCTCGTTCCGCGATGTCGAAGAACTGCTCAGCGAGTGCGGCTTGGAGGTAGACCACACGACGATCTGGCGCTGGGTCCAGCGCGACGGTCCCGAACTCGAGGAGAGGCTGCGCCGTCATCTCAAGCCCACCAAACAAGTCCTGGCGTGTCGATGAGACCTACGTTCGTGTCAAGGGGCGCTGGTGCTACCTCTACCGGGCCCTCGATTCCACCGGCGCCACGATCAACTTCGTGCTCTCGGGGCGACGCGATGCCGCAGCGGCCACACGCCTGTGCCGCAAGGCGCTGACTGATCCGGCACATCCTCAGCCCCGCGTCATCAACACGGACCAGGCACGCCTCTACGGCTCGGTGATTGCAGGAATGAAAAAGGAAGGCATCCTAAGACGCCGTTGCCGCCACCGGCCGGTCCAATACGTGAACAACATCGTGGAACAGGATCATCGAGCGATCAAACGACGCGTGAACGCCAAGCAGGGGTTTCGCGAGTTTCAGGCGGCGCGGCGAACCATCCAAGGCTACGAAACCATGCACATGATCCGGAAGGGACAGGCGAGGTGGGTGAGCGGGTCGGATATTCGGCGACAGATTCACTTCATCAACAAGCTGTTCGAAGTGGCGGCATGAGACGAAGCCGGGGCAACTCGACCAGTCGCGCTCTTGTCGCTTCTTGAAGGTTGCAACACATCCCGACGATGGCTTCCAGCTGCGCCCACTTCGTCTTCAATCGCTCGCG
The DNA here is from genome assembly GCA_965237405.1 of Vicinamibacterales bacterium. Classification (GTDB taxonomy): domain Bacteria; phylum Acidobacteriota; class Vicinamibacteria; order Vicinamibacterales; family UBA8438; genus CAUZIB01. The sequence continues at coordinate 283,806 of OZ250139.1, forward strand.
GCGGTCGATTTCCTCCCCCTCGGTCACGTCCTCGAAGCCGGCATCGATCGTCGGCCTCTCGTGCTTGTCGAGCGCCAGCTGTGCCAGGCGGCTCTCGTAGTAAATCGGCACGGTGGCCCCGTCCTCGACCGCCTGCTGGATGTCGTAGACGCTGATGTGGTCGCCGAATACCGCCCGGGTGCTCGCGTCCGCCAGCTCGATGGGCGTACCGGTGAAGCCGATGAGAGCCACCGGTGGGCATGATCCGGTTTCGTAGACGGTTTAGTTAAGCTGCCGAAGTGACCATCCGTCGTTCAAACTCAGCCGGACTGATCTGGCCGAGGGTCGAGTGTCGTCGCCGCTGGTTGTAGAAGACCTCGATGTAGTCGAACAGCGCCATCTTGGCCTCGCCACAGCTGTCGAAGTGCTCCCCGAGTTCTTGCTTCACCGTGGAGAACCAACTCTCCATGACGGCGTAGCAGTTCCCCCGACGACTCATGCTGCCGGTCATCCGATGCGTCTTGATGATCCGCTGGTAGTCCTCGCTCGCGTACGGACTCCCCTGGAAGCTCTCATAAATGTCAAGGGGCGCTCGTCGAGCCTCCAACATCGACGGTGGTTGGCCTTCACAAGGGGGGATAGACCTCACGAGCGATGTATCGCTTGATGCAGCGGATGGCCTCGAGTTTGAACTTGCCGCTGGCGACCTTGCGTTGAGCAAACGCTTGCGTGCGCTCGTCGGTGCGGAGCCGGCTAATCGTGATCATGTGGAGGGCTCGGATGGCTTGACGGTCGCCGCCACGGTTGAGGCGGTGGCGATCAGTCTTGCCGGAGGAGGCGGGCAGCGGCGCCACCCCGCAGAGCATCGCCCAGGCGGCTTCGGACCGGATGCGCCCGGGGTTGTCGCCGGCGGTGACGAGCAGCTGCCCAGCGGTCTCAATGCCGATGCACGGGCGCTCGATGAGTCGCGCGCCGAGGTCGGTGACGAGGGGCTCGATGAGGTCGTCGAGGTCGGCCACGTCGTTGTTGAGCTCCAGGATACGCCGGGCCAACGACCGCATCGCGATCCGGGTGGCGGTGGCGGGATGGTCGCAGTCGTCATCGTCGGGCCGCCAGGCCGCGACGGTCCGCAGCAGCTGCCTCCGGGTCAGGGAACGGACCTCGTCGCGGACCTCGTCCGGGGCAGACACGGCATGACTGCGCAGAAGCTGGAGTGCCTTGGTTCGGGACCGCACGGCCCCGGCCTGCGTCAACCGCAGAACGCGGAGCGCTTCGACGCGGCCATTCTTGTTCTTCGGCGTGGAGAGGCGGCGCCCCGAGATGACGGCCCGGGCGGCCATCTCGGCATCGACGGCATCCGATTTCCCGCGGCGACGTCGGTCGCTCCGATCAGGGCGGTCGACTTCATGTGCCGTCACACCCGCCGCGTTCAAGAAACGCATGATCCCGGCGCCATAGCTGCCGGTGCCTTCGATCCCGACCGACTCGAGCGCGCCGTGCTGACGCATCCAACGGAATAACGCCCGATACCCTGCGCGTGTCGTCGAGAAGTCCTTGGTCTCCAGCAGACGGCCGTCGTCGCGGTCGACGACGGCGGCCATGTGCAGATCCTTGTGGGTGTCAATGCCGCCGACCACGCGGATGGTCGGTACCGATGTCACGTGCGTCATGTCGCCTCCTTGGCTCGGTCATAGGGAACGGCGCCGGCGCACCGAGGCGGGTGGACAAGACAGTGACGGGGCCACGGGCCAGGCTCTACATGAAGTCACACCGTCGGTGAGGCAGGCGGCTCACTGGCCCGCTCCCGGGCAACCGACAGTTCAAAGACACAGGGTCAATCGGAGATGTGGGTCAGAGAAGCCCAGGAGCGTTCCAGCACCCACATCCTGACGGGTCAATCGCTGGTGCGGGTCAAACCGCCCGGAAGCAGGCCCCCATATACTCACTGTCTGAATGGTGGAGGAGACCGGCCGCGGGCTCGCGGCGCTTCAGGGCCATCTGGAGGGCCTTGATGACGAGATGGCGATCGTTGATGGCACTGACAGCCCAGCCGACTAAGAAGCGCGAATAGAGATCGAGAATCGCCGCGAGATAGAGCTTCCCGCTGCTGCCGATCACGAACTCGGTGGTGTCCCCGACCCACCGTTGGTTCGGCGCCTCGGCCTCGAAGTCTTGGCCGAGCACATTCGCCGCGACCGGTTGGTCATGATCGCTCATCGTCGTGCGCTTGACGCGTTTCCGCACCCGCGCGGTGAGGCCGTCTGCCTATTCCTGTTCTGGGCATTTCGACGACGGACACTTTCTATTCTCCTGCCCCGCCGCAGGCACATGCCCTGATTTCTGCTTAGACGCGGTTTCATAACTCCCGAGGGGCTGATGCGCCAACCGGCCCTGTTGCTGAGCTTCGACGAGCAGCGTGACCGGTTCGGCGGCCGTCAGGAATCGCACCCGGTAGTCGTGTTGGCAGCAGGCCATCCCGAGGGCGGCCACCGCCGGCGGGCCTCTCCGTACACAGCTAGAACGACGCCAACGCGCCAATGACTCCAGGCAGAAACAGGACGACAAAGCGACCGGCCTACCATGAGGCGTCAATTCAGCACACAGTTATTCTGAAACCTGTTTTAACATCGGAATAGAGTCGATGCTTCCGACGGTCTGTGTGATCATGTCGCTGCGAAGCGTGATCCTTTTCGCACGGTAGCCCGCTGGTCGGACTGCACCACCAAGATGGCAAGAACCGTGGTCGAGTACCGTTGCCTGCTTATTTCCCCCAGCGACGTTGACGTTGAGCGCGCCGCGATCTCGGAAGTCGTTGAGCAGTGGAACGCACAAATCGGGAGTGCTCTGGGTGCTCTCGTGCATCTTGTACGGTGGGAGACGCATTCCGTGCCCGACGCCGCGGCACCGCCGCAAGAGGTGTTGAACCGGCAGATCGTGGACAAAAGCGACTTCGGGTTCGCGGTGTTCTGGGGACGTCTCGGAAGTCCAACGGGTTCCCATCTTTCGGGTTCCATCGAAGAGATCGATAGACTTCGTGCTCGAGGCGCGCGCGTCTTCAGCACGTCGCCGATACCCCAAGAGACGCTGAGAGACGACCAGTTTCAACGGTTGCAGGAGTTCAAGGCTCGGCTTCAGGGAGAGGGATTGCTTGGTACATACCATTCCATTAGTGGCCTCCGGGAGCAGGCACTTCTCCACCTTACGAGTGTGGTGGCTGAACTGTTGCCGCGGGATCGAGTTCAGCCATCACCAGCAGACAGTAAGCGGGTCGTACTTACTGCACCGATCCCGGATATCAAAGTCATCGTCTACGCAGCCGAAGTAATGCCGCGCCAGGGTCCTGAAGGGCTGCTTCGGGTGGTCGTCCAGAACCACTCACCTGTAGTGGTATTCCTCGCGAACATTTCGATCGCTCTGAGCGACGGCCACATGCTCATGGCTCCCAGAGACGCAATTACGCTGGAGTACCAGTCGCGTCGACCGCTGCAACCGGGCGAGAGTTGTGGCCTGAACATGGATGGCAGTGCATTACTTACCAAGGCTCAGGCGGCAGACATCCTGTATGCAGTCGTAACTGACGACGTGGGGCGCGAGTATCGGTCGTCGGAGGAGATGATGCAGGCTGCTTTAACGCAAATCCAGAATCGTGGCAACACGGACTGACACTGCATGCACCAGGCGCAACGAGACGAATCGGCTGACGCCTCCCCGAAAAACGACGACAGGCTAGAACTGCAGTACGGTGGCGCTTTTGGGGTCCCCAGGAACAGAAAGGATGGGACCGATGAAGCGTTCGAAATTCTCCGAGGTAACGGGTTATCTGCTCCCACAAAAAACCCAGCACACATAGGGGTGTGTCCCGCATCCGTCCCACTTTGTCCCACCTATGGGCTCGAGTACAATGCGGGCGACCAAAAGTCTTGGAATGCGGGACTACCGCGTTTTCATGACGCGCTGGCGGCCGCGTAGCCGCAATGACGGATGTAGTTACGACACTCGGTGGGGGTGAAGCGCGACAGACACTCGCCGAGGAGTGGCCAGAGTGTGTCGATCGATCGACAGCGGGCCTTGCGAACGATGGCTTTGAGTTTGGCGAAGCACAGCTCGATAGGGTTGACGTCGGGGCTGTAGGGCGGCAAGAACCGTAGGGTCGCGCCGGCCGCTTCAATGGCGGGCCGCACGCCGTCGACCTTGTGGGCGGCGAGATTATCGGCGATGACGATGTCGCCGGGCTGCAACGTGGGGACGAGGATCTGTTCGACGTAGGCGAGGAAGCTGGCCCCGTCCATCGGGCCATCCAGGACCCGGGGGCGGTGAGCCCCGTCACCCGCAGCGCCGCGATGAAGGTGCTGCTCTCCCACCGCCCCTGGGGCGCGTGATCGGTGACCCGCTGGCCGCGAGGGCCGCGCCCATAGCGGCGGAGCAGATTGGTGGCGACCCCGCTTTCATCGAGAAAAACAAGGTGGGTCGGAGCGGTTGCCGCCCACTGCGCGCGGGCGGCCGCGATGTCGGGGCGATCGTGTTCGGACGCCCGCACCGTTTTTTTTTACGGGTGAAACCCAGCTGTTTCACGGCCCGCCAGATCGTCGCCAGACTGGCGGACGTGTCCAGGGCCACCTGCAGTTTTGCGAGGGTACGGTCTGGTTGCTCCCGGATCAGCGCTGCTGGCGTGGGGCGACTTCGCCGATCTACCGCCGCCGTTGTTTAAGCCGCCGGACCCAGGAGGCACTCACGTGGCAGGTGACCGCGACCGCAGCCGCCTTCATGCCAGCGTCGCTGTCACGGAGTACGCGTTCGCGAAGATCCATCGAATAGGCGCGCATTGATCCTCCTCGTGGACGTCGCACGTAGGAGTACCATGAACCGCCTACTGAGTACTAGAGCTTTTCGAAAAACGCGGTAGACGCAGCAGCGTGGAAGTGATTACCTTCAAACCACTGTCCAAGAACCCTGGGGCGCTACAACAGATCAAGACGGGGCCGTTCTTTGACCCCTGCAAAAGGAGTGAGTGGCAGCAGAGCGCTGGCACGACCGATGAGAGTTCTGTATACCGCGATCGATCAACGAGTGCCAGGCACCGATGGTGGCGCCGTACATGTCGAATCGGTGGCAAGCGGGCTAGCAGAACTGGGGCACGAAGTGCACGTCGTCGCGACACCGGGCGAAGGTGAGCCGCCTTCGTCCGTGCACTGGTACGCCGAATGTCCCACTTTGGGCATCCGACAGCTGCGCCTACTGAGCGCAGGTCGGGTCGACCGGATCACGCGTGAAATCAGCCCAGACGTCGTGATCGAACGCTATTACAACTTTGGGGGCGAGGGCGTGCTGGCCGCACGTCGAGCTGGCGCACTGCCCGTGCTGGAGGTCAACGCACCGGTGATCGACCATGACGGCTCGCGAAAGCGGCTGCTCGATCGTCTCCTGCTGGTCGAGCCCATGCGACGGTGGAGAGAATGGCAATGTAGGCGCGCCGAGCTCATCGTGACGCCAACGTCAGCCATCCTGCCGACGTGGCTACCTCGAGACAAGATCATCGAGCTCGAGTGGGGGGCCGACACGAAACGGTTCCGTCCAGACGCCGCCGGCCCGGTACCCTTTCACCGCAAACCTGGAGAGACCGTGGTCGTCTTTGCTGGATCCTTTCGCGCCTGGCATGGCGCGGAGCAGGTAGTCGAGGCCGTACGTGAGTTCAGGCGAAGAGGTCGAACACAGGTACGTGCGGTTTTCATCGGCGAAGGTCCCACGTTAGACGATGTTCGCCGGCAAGCCCAGGGGGTTCCGGGAATCGAGTTCACGGGCCGTATCCCGCACCCGGAAATGCCGGCCGCGCTGGCCGCGGCGGACATCGGCGTTGCGCCGTTCGATGTGGGCGCCCACCCACCGCTGCAACTCGGATTCTACTGGTCTCCGCTTAAGCTCTTTGAATACATGGCGGTTGGCTTGCCCGTCGTTGCACCGCGGATCGAGCGACTTGATCGACTCGTCCGGCATCAGCAGGAAGGCCTTCTCTACGACCCGTCTCGTCCTGATGGGCTTGTGGAGGCGCTCGATCGACTGACGGACCCTGGATATCGGACTCAGCTTGGAATGGCTGCGCGACGTCGCGTGGAGACAACATTCAGCTGGGATCGTCATTGCCGCGCGCTCGCAGCTGCGATGACGGACGCTCTGGGAGCTCGTCACCAGGGGTCGTGACGGTGGCACATGCGCGTATTAATCACGACTGACGCGTTCCTCTGCCCCACCACTGCAGCGGCAGCGGCTGGAGCGCCTACGAGCTCGTCAAGGGCCTTCAGGGTCAAGGTCACGACGTCCTCGTCGTCCAACCGACGTTTCAGAACGGCGTGGGCCGGAGCTCACGTACGTACCGCGGCTTGCACGTATTGGAGTTTGGCAGTCGTGTCCCGAATGTCCCGTTTGGTGAGCGCCTACCTCAACCATGAACGGCTCAGCGCCAAGCTCAGCCGCTACCTTGGCGCACTTATCCGTCGGGACACATCGAGCTCGTACACGCTCACCACGCGCTCACAGCAAGTCCGTCGGTCACAGCGGCCCGCGCGACGGGCATCCCTGTGCTCTGCACGGTTCGAAACTACCGGCCCCTCTGCTACTGGGGGGTGCGTCATATATAACTTGGTCTGGAAGCGACGAGCTCTGATTCAGGCCAACACGCTGATCGCCATCAGCAGCGCCATCGCCCGCGATCTCCATGGACGCGGCCCAGGTTTGGATACGACACGGGCCGAGGTCTTTCCGAACATGGTGGACATCGCGACCACGTGCGATCGCGACGACCCCGCGTCCGATTGGGGCGCCGTACGCGGTGTACGTCGGCAAGCTGACCGCGAACAAAGGGATCAGTCTTCTGCCAGGCGTACTCGAGCGCGCGAAACTGGGTTGGCCGGTGGTTGTCATCGGTGACGGGCCGGAACGACGGCTGCTAGAGCAAGAAGCTCGGAAGCGTAAGCTCGCATCCGGTTTACGGAATGGCTTCCAAGAAAGACGGTATGGAAGTGGGTGGGGCACACCGACCTGCTCATCTTTCCTTCACGCCTTCACGTTGGGTCATACCCGTGCTCGGGGACGCCCTGGCGCTGCCGGTCCGCGACAGGAGTTTCGACGCGGTCGTCTGCTTCGAGGTCATCAAGCAGCTCCCCGATGTGGCGGGCCGCGGTCGCCGAGATGCTCAGGGTGCTGAGACGCCCGGGGCACTTGATCTTCGGGCTTCCGAACCACGCATCGTTGTGGACTCCCCCTGGAAGACGTTGTCCTGGGTCGCAGGCGGCTGGCGTTTGGCGTCGACGGACGGCGAGGGGCATTGCAATGGTGGGCCAGGAACCGACACGTTTCTATACAGAGAACCGGTGCTGGACGGCGTCACAGGCGGGGACGGCGACGCGGTCTACTACTGTAGTCCGCTAGACCTGATGCATCATCTCAGTCGGTATGGCGCACGTTTGGTTGAGACCTCGGCCCATCGCCGTTTCGGCTGGCCGGGGTTCTGCTCCCATCGGAGTTTCAAGGCTCGTCGGTGTTTGCCTGGGCTGTTGACTGACCAGTCGAGGGAGCTGGTTCCAGCAGATCGCGCGCCGCATCGAGCACCTGCACGACCCCGACGAGGCAGTCCGGGATGTGATCCACGCGTTGGGGAGGCTTCCGAAGCTGGTTGCAGGGACTACATGGCAGAAGTCAGATATACAAACGGTCCGATGTCGTGCTCACCGAGCTGCTACCGCGCCTGAAACCACCGGACGGTTTCGACCTGGACGTGGGTGTTGACGATGCGCTGTTCCTCACCCGGTTCTTTCTTCAGGAGCAGTTGGGGGGAGACGAGAACGTTGTTCCGCTGGAGCCGTGATCTCTCGATCGTGTCGGTGCTCGAAGTCTCACCAGATCACCGGATTCTGGCCGCTCTGGATGAGCAACGGAGGAAGACCGGAGCGTGCGGGCCCCCGCTCGCGTGGCGTTGACGGTTGACGACCGCCCATTGGGAGACGCGACGGTGAGCGGGAGCTTCGAACCGTATCGGTTTGAAGTGCCGCTCGACCTGACGGCGGAGATCGCGACGAGCGAGAGCCCGGGATCCCCGGGCTCCGATCAGAGATCTAAACCCCGGCTGAGGTCCTGGTTAGTAGTGACGTCCACGAACTTGGCGTCATGGTTTGACCGAATTACCGTTCAGTAGCTCTCCTCACGCCGGCACTGCGAGAAGATCCTGATACAGCGATACATACTGCGGTGCCACGACCTTCCAGCTGAACTGCGACTCGCACCGCTGGCGCCCGGCGGCACCGAACGCCTTGGCGTCGGCCTTCGACGCGTCAATCAGGCGGGTCGCCAGCTCGGCCGCATCACCGGGGGAGACCAAGAAACCAGACACACCGTCCTCAACCTTGTCTGGCAACCCGCCCGTTCGAGAGGCCAGCACCGGGAGGCCATGCGCCATCGCTTCGAGCGTGACGAGGCTCGAACCCTCATACAGTGTCGGGTGCACGAACCAGTCGGCGATGGCATACCAGCTGTGGAGGTCGGGGTCGTCGACGCGACCGGTCAACAGGCAGTGCCGCTCCAGTCCCGCCTTTCGAACGGCCGACCTGATCTTTGACGATTCAGGACCGTCTCCGGCGAGTACCCATGTCCAAGATGGCGGGAGTCGCTCGCCCGCGAGCGCCAGCGCCGTCACCATTGCCTCGAACCCTTTGTTCGCTTCGAGCCGACCGACTGAAAGGAAAACTGGTACCGACCTCTCGAGATCGTGTTGAGCCAACAGCGCGCAGCCACGCTCGACCGTACCAAGTTGGCGACACCGGTTGGGGTCCACGGCGTTTGGAATCACGATCTGGTCGCCTTCTTCGATCCCCAGATACTGGCGGACGACCGGTCGCAGCGACCGGTCAGTCGTCACGACTGCGTCGCTATTCGTCGCTACGGTCTTCAGCCCGCGTCGGAACGGAAGATACGCCCAATGTTTGAGCCACATGTGAGATCGGAACTCTTCGAGTCCGTGCGTCGTAACGACCAACGGAAAGCCAAGTCGGCGTCGCGGTACGGCCACGGCCAACCCCCATCCGGCCAAGCCATGCACGTGAACGACCTGCTGAGCAGCCGAGGATACGTCTTCGAGCAGCCGTCGGGCGACACGGCGCGACCAGATGAAGTAATTCGTGACACGGTCAAGGACCACCGTGCCTTTCCGCTCGCCGATCGGCAACCACCCGCCGGGTACCCAGTGCGGCGTTACTGCCGTTGACAGCAAGTGGTCGGCCTGCGCCAACCGGGACGGGTCAGCTGGCGCCTCGGAGTACAGGTCGACCGCAACGTTCCGAGCAGCCAGCTCCATCACCAGCTCGAACACGTGACGTTCCAATCCGCCGGGTCCATGAGCGGGATGGACGCGACGGGACACCATGACGACCCGCAGCGGAGCTTGGCGTTGGCTGGAATGACCCATCCGAGGGAACTCAGAACGTGCGAACCCGAGCCGTCCTACCGTAGATCTCTGGCGTTGTTGCGTAAATCGAAACTGGCCCCGAGCGCTCCCACGCGTAGGTTCGTCACCGATCGATCGCGAACGACTCTGGTCGACCAAGCTCGGTCATTCGATTGAGCACGTTGCACGCACGCACCGATTCGACAGCTTGCGCTGCGCGAGTCCGACTTCGAAGTCGATCGCCGAGCATCGACTTGTACCGGAAGAACGCGTTCTCGACGCGGGCCTGTCGATGATAGCCGATTTCCTTCTTCCATCGACGGCGCCCAATTTTGCTGATCCTTCTGATCGTCCCCTCGCGAGCGCTCGACCGCGGGTTGCGTCGGGACAGCTTGGCTGTCTTCGCCGGCGGCACGACGACGATCGTGCCTCGGGTGTTGGCTGTCTCGTAGAAGGCGAGCGTGTCGTAGGCAGCGTCCGCCGTGATCATCCGCGCGCTGCTGGCAACGGTCTCGATCAGATCGATGCCCGTACTCGCGTCATCCACCGCGGAATCGGTCAACGCCTGAGCGACGATCACTCCCGCTTGGTCGACTCCCAGATGAAGCTTCTTCCACCCACGCCGCCCGCGTCGTCCGTGTTTCGCCGCCGCCCACTCACCCTCGCCGACCATCGACAGGCCAGTGCTGTCGATGACGAGGGGCAGGGCGGCGCGCCGGGGAACGCGTCGGAGTGTGAGGTTGAGCTGCTGCCCGCGCCGGGACAGCGTCGTGTGGTCGGGCGACCGCAGGTCACGGCCCATCAGATGGAAGAGTGAGGTGAGAAAGCCTTCCGCCTGACGGCGCGGCAGATGGACGAGGAGACGCAGCGTCAGGGCGGTTTCGATCGCGAGGTCCGAGTACTTCGGTGGCGCGCCCCGCGTGCGCGTTCCCTCAGGTGTCCAGGCTGCGATGGCCGCCCTGGACAACCAGATTGTGATGTTGCCCCGACCGATCAGGGCTCGCTCGTAGGACGCCCAGTTTCGGACGCGGTATTTCGTCTTGTATTTCGGATGGACTCTCGACTGCATCCCTCCAGTCTCGTCTGGGTCCCTCTCAACCTCACACTTGATTTGTGCAACAACGCCCCACAACAACAGCCGGATGGCGGTGTGGTGCCTCGCTGTCAGGGCACCCCTCAAGGCGGGGTGGTCAGTCCGTTGTTGAGCAATTTGTTCTTGCACTACGTGTTTGATGCCTGGATGACCAGGCATTTCCCCACGGTTCCTTGGTGTCGCTACGCGGATGACGGACTGTTCCATTGTCATTCGCAGCAACAGGCTCGCGAAATCTGTGATGTCCTGCGACGGCGATTCCGAGAGTGTGGCCTGGAATTGCATCCGCAGAAGACCAAGATTGTCTACTGCAAGGACGGCGCTCTCATGTGGTCATCGCAACATTTGAACCGCTACGTGGTAAGGAAACAGTGGAGGTGTTGGGATGGCAGAAACGCGTACTCGCGGTGTGCGGCTGACGCGAGAAGAACGACTGACTGTACGTCGGCTCATCAGTGACGGTCGCAGTTTTGAAGAAGCGGCGGCGGCCGTCAGGTGTTCGACGAAGACGATGCAGAGGCTGCTGAACACGGTGGGCGGGATGCCACCACGGAAGCCGACGCGTTCGAAGCGGCACCTGTCATTGGCTGAGCGCGAGGAAGTCTCGAGAGGATTGGGAAGCGGCGCATCGTATCGGGCGATCGCACGACGCCTTGGACGGGCACCGTCCACCATCTGTCGCGAGGTCAACGGCAATAGCGGCCCCCGTAAGGTGCGTTTAATCGGTCGACCCCTCATGCGGCCTCTCGATTGTAGAAACTGAGTAATCCTCCGAGGCGTACCCGCCGCCGAACGTCGGCGTCCGGCCTTCGCGGAGGTGGTGGTCGTTGCAGGAGCTGGTTGTCGAGTCCCTGGTGGTTTCGCTCGCGATGGTCGTGTTCTCTGTACTCGTGGACGAGACGACGCAGATGCCCCTCGCCGAGCGGGGCCACGCGTGTGAGACACTCCTCTTTGATCGACCTGACGAACCGCTCGGCATAGGCGTTGAGATTGGGACTCTTCGGCGGCAGCCGAATCGGCTGAACACCGGCGCTCTCCAGGATCTCGCCAAAGACCCGCGTATAGAGGGGATCGCGGTCGTGAATCAGATGGCGCGCCCTGCGCAAACAGCCATCGACCGGGTCCGTCACATTGCGGGCCTGCTGCTCCATCCACGCGCCGCCCGGCTGCGGGTGGATCCCGGCGATGGTCACGCGGCGGGATCTCAGCTCGATCACGAAGAAGACGAGGTACCGCCTGAGCCCCGCCCGCGTCAACATCTCGACGGTGAACAGATCGCAGGCCGCCAGGCCCTCCCAGTGCGCCTGCAGGAACGTCTTCCAGGGCATGTGCCGGCTCCGCTCGGGCGCCGGGTCGACTCCGTGGTCGTGCAGGATCCGCTTCACCGTGGTCCGGGCGATAGTGTGGCCGAGGTTCGAGAGCGCGCCGCGGATCCGCGTGTAGCCCCACCGCGGATTGTCGACCGCCATCCTGACCACGAGCTCGGCGACGTCTTGTCGGGTCATTGGTCGACCTCGACGTCGGCGGGCGCTGCCATCGTATTTCTTGGCGATCAGTCTCCGGTACCAACGCAGGATCGTATCCGGGGTGACGATGCCCGCGACCTGCGTCAAGACCCGCCGGCCGAGTTTGTGACCGCGCACAGCGAGTCGACGATGCTGGGCGTCCGTCAGGCGAAGCGGCCGAGGGCCCAGGTGTTCTCGGAGGACCCGATTCTCCTCCCGGAGATAGTCGATCAAATCGTCTTGGTGACGGTTCACCCAGCCAGCGAACGTGAGGACGAGGAACTGCAGCGCAGGCGGCATAGCCTGAGACTACTTGGGAGACTCGACCAGCACCGACCTAGCCTCGGCCGCTTTTTCGCACCATACGCGGTCCTCAAGCTCAAAGAACGCATCATTAAGACTGAGGCGGGCGACACGCAACTCAGCGAGACCGCCACCCGACAGGGATGATGTTTGTCGCGGTCGAAGATGGTGCGGCTCTTGTGGCCGGTCAGGAGCATGGCGACCCGCTCGGGCACGCTGGCGCGGATCAGGTTGCGGGCGGCCGTACGTCGGCAATCGTGCGCCGGGAGTAATGCCGGGAGGGCTACTGTTCGCAGCGCGGGATGCTCCATGACGTCAAGCGCGGCGTTCTAGTCAGCCGCAGTCAGCCCTTGCTTGGTCTTCACCTCGATCATCAGGCGGCAGTGAGGCCTGTCATGCATCGCCGCCCGCTTTCATGATCGCGGCAAAGACTTCCGGGTCGGTGACGCCTTCGGACCCGATCAGCAAGACACGAGCATTCGCATCGAGCCCAAGCGTGCGGCGCATGTCTTCGCAGTCGGCAGCGGCGATCAGCGCCGCCAGTCCCGCAACGGCGCTTTCGCCGGCCTCGATTTTCGGCTCGTCTCCTGCCGGGCAGGCAAGCATGCGCACGGCGGCGCCAACGAAGCTGTCGGGAATGGTCAGAAAGTCGCTCGCCTCTTCCGACAGGACCTCCCACGCCAGTGCGGAGGGTTCGCCGCAGGAAAGACCAGCCATGATGGATTCTTCTTCGATTCGAATGCTCGTCGCCTTGCCTGCCCTTGCGCTCTCGAAAAGGCAGGCCGCCAGCTCCGGTTCGACAATGACGACACGCGGCGCCTCCGCTCCCCAATATTGCCGGAATCCGGCCGCGACTGAGGCCGCCAGCCCGCCGACACCGCCCTGCAGGAAGACATGCGTCGGAGCCTGCGCAGTCGCGTCGCAGATCTCCCGCGTCATAACTCCGTAGCCCGCCATCACATCCCGCGGCGGGATGGCGTAGCCAGGCCAGGATGTATCGGAGACGACAAACCAATCGTTCGCTGCGGCTTCCTTGCGCGCGTACGCCACTGAGTCATCGTAGTTGCCGTCGATCCGGATCACGTGGCCGCCCAACCTCCGCATGGCCTCGGCGCGCGTTTCGCTGACGTTGGAATGGATATAGAGACGGCAAGACGCGCCAAAACGCTTGCATCCCCAGGCAAGGGCCCGGCCATGATTGCCGTCGGTGGCCGAGACCAGCGTAACTCTGGCAGCCCAATCCGTATAGTCGCCGTTTCGAATGTCGGCCATCGACACATTGCGGCCCAAACCTCGCGAGATCTCACGCTGGAGAACGCGCAGCGCCGCATACGACCCGCCAAGCGCCTTGAAACTGCCCAGACCAAAGCGCGGGCCCTCATGTTTGTACAAGATCTTCGCGATGCCCAGACCGGCCGCAAGATCCCCAAGTTTCACCAGAGGGGTAGGTGCATAGCCTTCCCACTGCGTGATCTCCGCAACGGCGTCCGCGAAATCAACGGAGGATACGACACGCGTTGCGGCGTCGCCTGGGCGAGGGAAGCCCGCAACATGCCTGAGTGTGCCGGTGTCGAAGCTGGTTGACATCCGATTAGGCCACCGATTGGCGGGTCATCATGCGCTCAACTCTTTCAGAAGAACTGGCTCAACCCTGGGGGGTAGGTCACGCCGCCTGCCGATGATACGTCTGCCGTTGCCCGACGCGGACACGTGTTCGGCCGTGGCGGCCGCCGATCTATTCACGGTCGAAGTGCTCACCCTGGCCGGTCTTCGGCTGGATTTCGGCTGCTTCGTGATCGAGCGGAAGACCCGCCGGGTGCACCCCGTACTGTCCAAAAACGAGATCGTGGGGTTGACGGCCGGTCATGTATCGGTGCTTCCGTCATCAAGTGTTGGTGAAGAGAGCTTAAGCCCTAATCATCCAGATACTTCCAGCCGATTTTGACGCTGGCACCTCTCTGGCACTGAATATCTAGTCTAAGCGGTTTGGTTAGAACGAGATAAGGGCGGGGTAGCAACAGTTGATGGCGGAAGCACCGCGCGAAATCGCCGAGACCGTGATGTCAGAACTTGAGGGGTATAGCCGGCTAGTCGGCCGTAGCCCAGAGAAATCCGGCACGCTGGAAGGGTGGGCGCTGCTTCCGCCAGGGCATTGTCAAAGTAAATCGGCTTGAGCCTGGACGTAAGGCCTCATAACCTCCGGTGATGCACAATCCCTTTCGTTATTTCAACAGTTCGCCTGAGGTCATCCGCCTCGCGGTAATGATGTATGTCCGCTACCCCTTATCGCTGAGACAGGTCGAAGATCTTCTGTGTGAGCGCGGCATCGACATCTGCCATGAGACCGTGCGGTACTGGTGGAACCGCTTTGGTCCAGTGTTTGCCGCGGAGATCCGGAAACGCCGTGTTCATCATAGATTCTATTCGCTGTGGCGCTGGCATCTTGATGAGGTGTTTGTCCGGATCAACGGGAAGACCCATTATCTATGGCGCGCTGTGGATCACGAAGGCGAAGTGGTAGAGGTTTTGGTCACGAAACGGCGGGATCGCAGGGCTGCGCTTGAGTTCCTGACGCGTGCGATGAAGCGTTATGGCCGACCGGCTTCGATCGTCACGGACAGGCTACCGTCATATCGTGCGGCGATGAAGGTGATCGGCAATGAGGGTTGCCAAGAGACCAGGCGCTGGCTCAACAACCGGGCGGAAAACTCACATCAACCCTTTCGAAGGCGGGAAGGGGCAATGGCTCGGTTCAGAGACATCAAGACCCTGCAGAAATTCACCTCCGTCCATGCCTCGATCCACAACCATTTCAACCACCAACGCCATCTCAATCGCCGCGACATTTTCAAACAAGGCCGAGCCGCCGCCCGGGCCGAGTGGCGTCAACTTGCAGTCTGATAGTCCTTGATTGCAGGTTCTTTGGGTCCAGCCTAATTAGTCTGACAATGCCGCCACCGTCCTTACCGGAGTGCAGTGGGTTCTACGCTAGATCAAGGCCACCAAGTCATGGTTCAGGCAGCTCCTTATTCACGAGCAGGAACTGCTCGATGCCGGGGACCAGTTGGTCGCCTATCTGGCGCACCACGCACAGGCGACGCCGCCCCGGTCCCACCAGACCGGCACGACCGGTCCGCGCACCGCCTCGCCCCTCCGGCTCGTGCGACGCACCACCGCGTAAGGACGCACGGCGCGCCCCCTTGGCACCAGCTCGCCGCCGCGGGCCTGAGGGGGGACGGCGGTCGCCGGACACCGCCCGCCTGTGGGCCGCGGATCGCGTCCAGGCCCATAGTTGCGGATCGGCCAGCCATCGGCGCACACGTGGCGACGTAGCGGGCCGACGCGGCCGAACACGGGCACGCGTCGGGCCCGACCGAGCCTCCAGGCCAGGTCGTCGGGCGCCATCCGCCCACGCAACGGCTGCGCGAACCGCTATTCCGCCTCCGTCTCGCTTCGAACGGGAAATTGTCCTGCCAGTGCATCTCGGACGATGGCCTTGACCTTTTCGGAGAAGTCTTTCCGCAGCACCCATTCGAGAAAGCCGCGGTTGTTGGTCGCCAGGTCCGCGAGGGATGTCCCTGCCTGCGCCCCGAACGCGACCGAGGCGACGCCGTCGCGCCAGATCAGCTTCCCGTCCGCATCGATCCAATTTGGATCACTTGGATGCAGCCAGTCGTGAAGCCCGTCGACCGTTCGCGGCAGGTCGGGATACGTGTGCAATTGCGCCACCAGCACGGCGACGGTCGCTTCGACATCGCTGCGAGCATCATGCGCCTGTCGAGTGACCTGTCCCGGCTGGACTCCGTAGAACCGCAACGCGTCGTCCAGACTCCGCGGTTCTTGGCGGACAAACAGGGCATAGGCGTCGATGACGCGCGCCCCGGTCGTCGGGTCGGCGACTCCCACGCGGCCAAATTCGGCGGCGAGCAACCGGCGATCGAATCGTGCGACGTTGTAGCCGGTGAGGTCGCAATCAGACAGTCGTGCCGCAACGGTTGGGGCTAGTTGCGCGAACGTCGGCGCAGACGCCACCGCCGCATCGGCAATGCCATGGATAGCCGTGACGGCAGGGGGAATCGACCGTTCAGGATTCACGAGCGACGACCATGTCGACACACTCCCGTCTGGAAAGATGCTGGCGGTCGCAATCTGGACGATGCGGTCGTGTCCTGGCCAGATGCCGGTGGCTTCCAGGTCCACGCACACCAACGGTCGCGTCAGGACGAGATGGGCGGCAAGCTCTTGCGCGAGATGTTCTACATACATGGGTTTATCTGAGGTTCTGACGCCCCTATATGTCAAGACACGTGTTCAGGCGGCCGCGGTGCCGTGTTGGCGCATGCGGAAGTCTGTCATAACGCGCTGGTAGAGTTCACGGGCAAGGAGGATGTGTTGCAACTTTCCAAAGGTGGCAAGATAGCGGTTGGTCGAGTCGGCCGGGCTCCGTCTCATGCCGCCACCTCGAACAAGTTGTTGATGAACTGAATCTGTCGCCGAACATTCGAACCGCTCACCCACCTCGCTTGCCCCTTCCGGATCATGTGCATAGCCTCGTAGCCTTGGATCGTTCGCCGCGGCGCGTGGAATGCACGAAAGCCCTGCTTCGCCGTCACGCGTCGTTTGATTGCTCGATGATCCTGCTCCACGATGTTGTTCACGTATTGGACCGGCCGGTGGCGGCAACGGCGTCGCAGGATCCCTTTCTTTTTCACCCCTGCAATCGCCGAGCCGTAGAGGCGTGCCTGGTCCGTGTTGATGACACGGGGCTGAGGATGCGACGGATCAGTTAGCGCCTTGCGGAACAGGCGTTTGGCCGTAGCGGCATCACGCCACACCGAGAGCACGAAGTTGATCGTGGCGCCGGTGGAATCGAGGGCTCGGTAGAGGTAGCACCAACGGCCCTTGACACGAACGTAGGTCTCATCGACACGCCAGGGCCTATTGGTTGGCTTGAGATGACGGCGTAGCCGCTCCTCCAGTTCTGGACCGTAGTGCTGGACCCAGCGCCAGATTGTCGTGTGGTCCGCTTCCAGGCCGCGCTCGCGGAGCAGCTCTTCGACATCGCGAAACGAGAGCGAGTACCGAAGATACCAGCGCACGGCGCACAGAATCAGCCCGGGCTCCGTTTGTCGCCACTTGAAGATCGCCGGTCGGATTGCCTTCTTCATGCTCTCTTCAGGTTACCAGTCGCCGTCGGCCAAAGTTGCAACACAACCGCCAAAACTCAGAACCGCCTCGGGGGGACATGGCTGCTGGCCCTGGGCGTCGTGTTACTCGTTGTCTTCGTCGCCGCTTTTCAGGCGGGGTGGTCCATGGACAGGCTGGGATTTGAGTCGTCCGTCCTGCTGTGGCCGCTGACCTACCTCGGTGCGGTGGTGATGTGGTTTTACGTGTATGGCAAAGCCCGTGCCTGGTGGTACTGCTACCACGCTCTGCTGCTGGCTGTGTGCGGCGCCCACCTGGCGATCGTGCTGACGAGCGCCCGTGAGTTGTGGCCGCTCTTGGTGGTCCAAAGCTGGCAGCTTGGTGGCTTTGCCATCTACGCGCTCGGGATTCTGCCCTTTACCGTATTGATTGTGGCGGCACCGCTCTTGCGAGACCGAGTCCAGCAGAAGCGAAGTGCTGTAGAAAGCATCCTGCCTGGGGACGCCCGGTTGCCGGCGTGAGCATCGCGATCACGCAAATTTCAGCGACTGCCGCCGGCCAGCGACCCATCCGTGTGCGTGTCTGTTTCAGCTCTTGCTGAGTGATATCGGTAGCGCAGGGCTTTACGCGGGTTATGCACGAACTGCTCGCCGCCCCGTGCGGCTCGCTCCGCAAACCGCCAGCGTGTTTGACCCTCCGCTGATCATCGCGCCGCCTCCAGGGTTTGGGTGCGGCGGATGAAAAGACGAGCTATCGTGATATCTTCGAGCAGATTCACCGGAATGGCAGGAGAGCGTCTTGAGGCATTGCGGAGGATGAGAAGACAGCCTACAACGGCAGCGGGGCCACCATGGTCGGTGCCGCGTGGCGCGGTGTGTCTGGTCGCGCTGTTGACGATGGCCTGTCAGGCGGCGACGGACGTCGAGGAACGAGCTGGGGAGTCGGTGCCGGCGGTCATTGACCAAGGCGATCTCCCGAGCATCAGAGCGCGAGGCACGCTCCGCGTGCTGGTGGGCGCAAGCGGCGAAGAGGAGTTTCTTCCGAGGCAGGGGATGCCAGCATCCCTGGACAAGACCCTGGCGGAAGAGCTCGCCGGGCGCCTGGGCGTCGACATGGAGTTCGTCCTCGTCGACCGCCGCGACGACCTCATCCCGATGCTGGTGGAGGGGAAGGGCGATCTCGTGGCCGCTCAGCTCACGGTCACCGACAAGCGAGAGCAACAGGTTGCGTTCGCGCGACCAACAGCAACTGTTGAGGAATGGGTCGTTGGACAAAGGGGCGCCGAGAACCTTCCTCGATCTCCGGTAGCGCTCGCCGGACGTGAGGTCCACGTCCGGCCGAGCTCGTCGTTCGCGGAGACCTTGGAAGCGCTGCAGGGCTCGGACATCGCCACGTTAAAGGTGGTCTTCGTAGAAGAGC
The DNA here is from genome assembly GCA_965237405.1 of Vicinamibacterales bacterium. Lineage (GTDB taxonomy): Bacteria > Acidobacteriota > Vicinamibacteria > Vicinamibacterales > UBA8438 > CAUZIB01. The sequence goes on from OZ250139.1 coordinate 302,680, forward strand.
ATCTGGACACCGAGTCGATCGTCTATGAAGTGACACAGGGCAAGCGACCGCTCACCGTCGTCGATAGCCACACCCTCGATGCTATCCAGGCGTATACCGACGCCGTTGAGCCTTTGTTCAAGATCGCCGAGGGACGCCAGATCGCCTGGGCCGTCCGCCGGCAGAACCCAGAGCTGCTGGCAGCCACCAACACCTTCCTCGTCGAGAAGTCCTTGACCGGACATACCAATGAACGCTTCCTTGGCGATCTCGATGGCATCCGGGAACGGGGCGTGCTGCGGGTGCTCACCCGCAACAATCCAGTGACCTATTATCTTTACCGAGGTCGGCCGATGGGCTTCGACTTCGAGTTGGCGAAGCTCATCGCCGAGAATCTTGACGTGCGTCTGGCGATGGTTGTGCCACCTTCCCGTGACCAGCTGATCCCGTGGCTCTTGGAAGGCCGTGGCGACATCATTGCAGCCTCGTTCACGATCACCGAGGAGCGCGGCGCGCACGTGGCATTCAGTCAGCCATATCTCCTCGTCGATGAGATGGTCGTGAGCCGGGCGGGGGATCCCCCGATGACCACCCTGGCTGAGCTGAAGGGCACGACGCTCCACGTGCGCAGGTCGTCGAGTTACTACGACACGCTCGAGCGCCTGCAGGGCGACTACGGCCCGTTCACGATCGTCGAGGCCCCCGAAGATCTCGAAACCGAGCAGCTCATCGGCATGGTCGCTCGTGGCGAGATACCGCTCACTGTGAGCGACAGTCACATTCTCAACGTCGAGCTGACGTATCGTGACGAGATCGTTGGCGCGCTGACGCTCTCTCGCGGCGGAGACGACGAGAAGGCGATCGCCTTTGCCGTACGCCCGCAGAATACCGAGCTCGCAGCGTACCTCGATGGTTTCGTGAAGAAGACCTATCGCGGCCTGGAATACAACCTGGCGAGGAAAGCCTATTTCGAGGACAAGCACCGGATCGCGGTTGCGACAACGCGTCGGACCGGCGTGAGCGGCGAGCTGTCACCCTACGACGGCGTCATCAAGAAGTACTCCGAAAGCTACGGGCTCGACTGGCGGCTGATGGCAGCCCAGGCGTTTCACGAGAGCGGCTTCGATCCGAACGCGAAGAGCTGGGTTGGCGCGTTAGGGCTCTTCCAGGTCATGCCCGCGACCGGACAGGAAATGGGCATCACGGAGCTGGTCGATCCGCCAGAGGGCGGGGTGCGTGCCGGGATTATGTACCTGCATCGGCAGATCAAGCGCATGGATCCCACGATCCCCTTCAGGCAGCGGGTGCGCTTCGCCCTAGCCGCCTACAACGTTGGGTACGGTCACCTCGTCGATGCACGGCGCCTCGCAGCTGAGATCGGGCTGGATCCCGATCGCTGGTTTGGCAACGTCGAGAACGCCATCGCTCTGCTGGAGGATCCCCAGTATCACACGAAGGCGCGCTACGGCTATTGCCGGGGCACGGAGCCGGCCCTGTACGTCTCTCGTATCCAGAACACGTACGACAACTACGTCAAGATCGTGCAGTAGCGCACGTGGGAGCACTGGGTCAGCCAGATCTCCAGGGTGCTTCCGGCAGGAGTATCCGATCTTCGACGTCCCGATGGACCATACGATCTTTCGAAGCCTGCTCCAGGTGGATGACATCCCTCGGATCCCCTCCATTCAGTACGGAGGCAGAGCGGCGGCGGCACGTCGGACCAAGGCTACTCGAGCGAAGCCAGCGTTTTCGAGGCATCGCCGACGAGCACGGCCGGCTCATGGTGGTCGGGTAGACCAGGGTCGTTGCTGACCCTGGCCGGCACTGACGCCCCTATATGTCAAGACACTCCTTCAGGCGGCCTGGATGATCTCTTGACGAGCGCGGAAGTCGGTCATGACGCGCTGGTAGATCTCTCGCGCGAGGAAGCGTTTCAGGCAGCGGATGATGTCGCGTTTGGTCCGGCCAGCGGCGATGCGTCGGGCGACGTAGTCGCGGGTCGGTTGGTGGAATTGCATCCGGACGATGACGGCTCGATAGAGGGCCGCGTTGGCGTGTCGGTGGCCGCCTCGATTGAGGCGGTGCCGCCCGGTGGTCATCCCAGACGAGGCCGGGATCGGGCAGGCGCCGCAGAGCTTCGCGAAGGCGGCCTCCGAACGAATCCGGTCGGGGTTATCGCCGAAGATGATCAACAGCTCAGCCGCGGTGTGGGCGCCCACACCGAAGCCCTCGCAGAGGGTCGGTGATGTCGCGGTGGTGAGACGCGCGAGGTACTGGTCGTGCAGCGCGATTTCCTCGGCGAGAGCCATCCACCGACGGGCGAGCGACCGGAGGGTGTGCTTGGCGGACGCGATGGGCGTGTCGATGGGGCCCGGTCGGAGTCCGGCGCAGCGCGTGAGCAGGCCGTGATCGGTGAGGTCGTGGAGGGCTTCTCGCAGGACGGGCGGGGCCTGCACGATGATCTGCTTCAGCGTGTTCATCGCCGTGGTGCGCGCTTTCATGGCGGTATCCCGTGTGATCTTGAGCTGGCGGATCATCTCGACGGCGCCGTCCGCGGTCTTGGGGATGGCCGTCGACTGCCCCGCGAGCAGGGACCGCGCCGCCACCTCGGCGTCGATGGTGTCGGACTTGCCGGCGGCGCGGCGTGTACGGCGGTCGCCCCGATTCACTTCCACGACATGATGCCCGGCTCGGCGGACGGCCCGTGCCAGGCCAGCGCCGTAGCTCCCGGTGCCTTCGATCCCGAACGCCTCAATCCGCCCGTGTGTCTCGGCCCACGTGACCAGAGCCTCGTAGCCACCCGAGTCCACTACGAACGCGTGATCGCCCAGACGGATCCCCCAGCTGTCGATTGCCACCGCGACGTGGACATGCTTATGCGTATCAACACCGACGATCACCGTCCGCGCTTCGGGCGGCGTAGTTATGCGGTTGGTCACGGGTGGCCTCCTCGGATTGCGGCCCCGAGCTGGTCCGGGTGGGCGGACAGGACTGTGACGGGCCGTGGGTACAGCAGGCCCCTATGGGGTCACGGCCCATCCGGTCAGCTGGCTGCCGTACGAGTTGCCAGCGGGCGATGACCGACAGGTCAGTAGCCAGGACCGTAGGTCAGTCAAGTTAAGGGTCAGGCCATCACTCACCGGCACCCACCGGTGTCACAAGTGACCCCGTCAGGCAGGGAGATCATGCTCACAGTCAAGTTAACGAGTCCGGGACATACGAGGGCGGGCTAATCAGAGATCAGGCTGCCGTCACCGCGGTCCACACGGTGAACGCTCGTGCCCGCAACATTCGATGATGCACCGATCTCAGCCGGTGCCGACCCACGCGACACAGATTTTGAATGATGCCGTGAACGTGCAAGAAACACTGCGCGTGGGCAGGTGAGGTGAAGCCGTGCATCTGACGCTCCCGTTGTCGCGTGGGTTGGTGCGACACGTCGGCCCGATTGTTCGCGTATCGCGTCGTGTCATGGGTGACCACAGGCATGACGTCCCGATGGGCGACACGGTAGCTGCCCAACTGGTCGGTCACGAGCCGCACGGGTTCCTGTCGCTGACTGTTCAACAGTCGGCGGAAGAATCTCCGCGCTGCCCGCGCGTCCCGACGGAGTTGTACGAGGATGTCGATCAGATCACCGTCTTGATCCACCGCGCGCCAGAGATACTGGCGCTCACCGTTGATCGTCACGAAGACTTCATCCAGGAACCACGTATCGCCGAGTCGACCCTGTCGGCGCTTCAACTGCCGAGCGTCGTCGGGGCCGAATTTCCCGCACCACTGCCGAATGGTTTCGTACGACACGATGATGCCGCGTTCGGCAAGCAGATCCTCAACATCCCGGAAGCTCAGGCAGTATCTGTGGTAGAGCCAGACGGCATGGCTGATGATTTCGGGCGGAAAGCGATGCCGAAGGTAGCGGGGCCGGCGAGTGTTCATCCCGGCATTGTGCTGGGCGGAGAGTTAACTTGACTGTGAGCATGATCTCCCTGCCTGACGGGGTCACTTGTGACACCGGTGGGTGCCGGTGAGTGATGGCCTGACCCTTAACTTGACTGACCTACGGTCCTGGCTACTGACCTGTCGGTCATCGCCCGCTGGCAACTCGTACGGCAGCCAGCTGACCGGATGGGCCGTGACCCAATAGGGGCCTGCTGTACCCACGGCCCGTCACAGTCCTGTCCGCCCACCCGGACCAGCTCGGGGCCGCAATCCGAGGAGGCCACCCGTGACCAACCGCATAACTACGCCGCCCGAAGCGCGGACGGTGATCGTCGGTGTTGATACGCATAAGCATGTCCACGTCGCGGTGGCAATCGACAGCTGGGGGATCCGTCTGGGCGATCACGCGTTCGTAGTGGACTCGGGTGGCTACGAGGCTCTGGTCACGTGGGCCGAGACACACGGGCGGATTGAGGCGTTCGGGATCGAAGGCACCGGGAGCTACGGCGCTGGCCTGGCACGGGCCGTCCGCCGAGCCGGGCATCATGTCGTGGAAGTGAATCGGGGCGACCGCCGTACACGCCGCGCCGCCGGCAAGTCCGACACCATCGACGCCGAGGTGGCGGCGCGGTCCCTGCTCGCGGGGCAGTCGACGGCCATCCCCAAGACCGCGGACGGCGCCGTCGAGATGATCCGCCAGCTCAAGATCACACGGGATACCGCCATGAAAGCGCGCACCACGGCGATGAACACGCTGAAGCAGATCATCGTGCAGGCCCCGCCCGTCCTGCGAGAAGCCCTCCACGACCTCACCGATCACGGCCTGCTCACGCGCTGCGCCGGACTCCGACCGGGCCCCATCGACACGCCCATCGCGTCCGCCAAGCACACCCTCCGGTCGCTCGCCCGTCGGTGGATGGCTCTCGCCGAGGAAATCGCGCTGCACGACCAGTACCTCGCGCGTCTCACCACCGCGACATCACCGACCCTCTGCGAGGGCTTCGGTGTGGGCGCCCACACCGCGGCTGAGCTGTTGATCATCTTCGGCGATAACCCCGACCGGATTCGTTCGGAGGCCGCCTTCGCGAAGCTCTGCGGCGCCTGCCCGATCCCGGCCTCGTCTGGGATGACCACCGGGCGGCACCGCCTCAATCGAGGCGGCCACCGACACGCCAACGCGGCCCTCTATCGAGCCGTCATCGTCCGGATGCAATTCCACCAACCGACCCGCGACTACGTCGCCCGACGCATCGCCGCTGGCCGGACCAAACGCGACATCATCCGCTGCCTGAAACGCTTCCTCGCGCGAGAGATCTACCAGCGCGTCATGACCGACTTCCGCGCTCGTCAAGAGATCATCCAGGCCGCCTGAAGGAGTGTCTTGACATATAGGGGCGTCAATACCGGCCCGACGCCAGCCGCAACGACGAAAATATTCGGGAAAGCCGTCGGGATACGGTGTTCTCGGTGGTCCTCGGCGGCCTCATCACGGCGGCAGTCGTCGTCGCCGCCTCACCGCTCCTCGGACAGGGAGCGGACGCGGCGAACGCCGCCGCGGTCGCCGAACGCCTGGAACCGCTCCTCGGTCGCGCCGCGCCGGTCTTCTTCGGCCTCGGGCTCTTCGCGGCCGGGCTGACCTCGGCGATCACCGCCCCGCTCGCCGCCGCCTATGCGGCGGGCGGGGCGCTCGGGTGGCCGCCGGACCTTCGGAGCGGCCGATTCCGTCTGCTCTGGGGATTCGTGCTCGCCACCGGCGTGTTCTGCGCCGTCGCGCTGGGTGGCTCGCCGTACTACGTCATCCTGCTAGCGCAGGCGGGGAACGGTCTCGTACTCCCACTCACGCTGATCTTGCTGCTCATGGTCGCCAACAAGACGAGGATCATGGGGACACACCGCAACTCACGTCTTACGAATGTACTGGGCGTGATCGTCGTGCTGGTGATCTCGTGGCTGGCGCTGCTGCAACTAGCCCGGGTGCTGGGGCGTGCCGGATAGGCATGGGCGAAGAGCGGTTAGTCGCCGCCGCGCGATACGCGTCCTCCGACATCCAAGCACGCTGGTTTGCTCCACGCGAGCGTGCGCGCTGGGGTGGGGGGGGGGGATGGACCCATGGTGGACGGCCTGTCTCCCATCGCCCCATTCGAGGCCGTCCTGTCCAAAAACGAGATCGTGGGGTTGACGGCCGGTCATGTATCACGCTGCTGACCGATAGTCGTCGTGCAACATCCCACCGAGCCGCTGGCGGCACTGGACGCGACCACGGGGTGGCGGGGCCGTCGACAGCGGCAGGATCCGGCGATGGTCGAGCCCCTGGTGATTCCGTTCGTGGTGGTCGTGCGCGACGAACTCGCGGCCGGCGCGACGCCGCGAGCCCTCGCCGATCAGGACCAGGCGCTCGAGGCAGGAGTCCTTGATGGTGCGCCCGAAGCGCTCCGTGTAGGCGTTCAGGTTCGGCGCGCGGGCGGGGCGTCGGATGGGGGTGACATCGGCCGGGGGGAGCGTGTCGCGCCCGGCCGGCCGGAAGAGCGGGTCGCGGTCATGGATGGGCGCTGGTGCATGACTCGAAACTGACCGTCAACGATTCCAACCCAGAGGCCAGTCACCGACCAATACTGTACGACTCTGGCCGACCGAGCTCGGGCATCTGGTTCAGGACGTTACACGCGACCACGGACTCGGCCACTCGCCCGCCTCGGGACCGCGTAAGGTGCGTTTAATGGGCCGAGGTCCGGTCAGTGCTGGTCGAGTCTCCCAAGTAATTTAAGGCCATGCCGCCTGCGCTCCAGTTCCTCGTTCTCACGTTCGCTGGCTGGGTGAACCGCCACCAAGACGATCTGATCGCGTATCTCCGGGAGGAGCATCGGGTCCTCCGGGAGCACCTGGGCCCTCGACCGCTTCGTCGGACCGATGCCCAACGCCGTCGACGCGCCGTGCGCGGCCAGCAACTCGGCCGGCGCGTCTTGATGCAGGTCGCCGGCATCGTCACGCCTGACACGATTCTCCGCTGGTACCGGAGATTGATCGCCCAGACATACGACGGCAGCACCCGCCGCGGTCGAGGCCGGCCGATGACGCGCCGTGACGTGGCTGCGCTCGTGGTCCGGATGGCGGTCGAGCATCCCCAGTGGGGGGACACACGGATCCGCGGGGCGCTCTCGAACCTCGGCCACGAGATCGCTCGGACCACGGTGAAGCGGATCTTGCACGACCACGGGATCGAACCGGCTCCCGAGCGGAGCCGGCGCATGCCCGGGAAGCCGTTCCTGCAGGCGCCCTGGGAGGGCCGCACGGCCTGCGATCTGTTCACCGTCGAGGTGCTCACGCTGGCCGGGCTCCAGCGGTCCCTGGTCTTCTTCGTGATCGCGCTGCAGTCCCGTCGCGTGCCCATCGCCGGGATCCATCCGCAGCCGTACGGCACGTGGATGGAGCAGAGGGCCCGCAATGTGACGGACCCGGTCGATGGCTGCGTGCGCCGCGCCCGCTATCTGATTCACGACCACGACCCGCTCTCCACGCGGGGGTTTGGCGAGATCCTGGAGGGCGGGGGTGTCCAGCCGATCCGTCTCCCGCCGAAGAGTCCCAATCTCAACGCGTATGCCGAGCGGTTCGTCCGCTCTATTCAAGAGGAGTGTCTCAGTCGCGTCGTCCCCCTCGGCGAAGGGCCCCTGCGTCTCCTCGTGGGCGAGGACGTCGACCACGACCAGCGCGAGCGAAACCACCAGGGACTCGACAACCAGCTCCTGCAACGACCGCCACCGCCGGTGAGCCTGGCCGCCGACGTGCAGCGGCGGGAGCGTCTGGGCGGATGGCTCAATTTCTACCACCGGGAGGCCGCATGAGCGGTCGGCCGATTAAACGCACCTTACGGCGTCGATTGGGTTCTTGGACAGTACGGAGATCCACTTACATGGATTAATGGATCCATATATCCAAAATTTTAGATTACGTTGGTTCAGTGCTTGACGAAGAACCCAATAAAAGCTGGGTTTATCCTGACGCTTCTTTTTGGCGCAGACTTTGCTTACTACCCTATGGGCAGAGCTTCATGAGGCTCGTGCCCATAATCCCTGAGGAGGGGAACGGATGAAAAAACTGGTTTTAATAACACTCGCTGTCGCACTTATTCCGACAGCGGCCTTCGCCCAGCAGAGTGGTATGCGTGGCGAAGTGACGGACAACACGGGCGGCGTCCTACCCGGCGTCACCGTGGAAGCCTGTAGCCCCAGGTTGATTGAAGGCTGTCGCGTCGCGATCACCGATGGCGCCGGCATTTACTTCATCACCAGCCTGACACCTGGTATCTACAGCGTCACGATGACACTCCCGGGCTTTTCAACCTTTGTCCAGGAGGAGATCGAGCTATTGGCGATCTTCACCGGCGAGATCAACGGCGAGCTCGCGGTTGGCGGCGTGGAAGAGACGATCACAGTTACAGGTGAATCACCGATCGTCGACACGGTGGCGGCCCAGAGGACTGAGACGTTCACACGTGAGCTTTTTGACGCGCTGCCCTCGACCCGCGATACTGCAACTCTCGGGTATCTGGCACAGGGCGTGCGCGTCAGCCGACCAGTCGTGGGAGGGTTGACCGGCGCGAAGATTCACTCGCGTGGCTTGACCGTGCACCACACGACGGCGCAGATCGACGGGATGCAGACCGACAACGCGGACTGTGACTTCTGCGGCGGGGGCAAGAACCTTAACCCCGGCTATGCGGCTGAGTTCGCGATGACGACCTCGAGTGCCACTGCGGAAACGCAGACGGGCGGGTTCCGGATCAATTTAATCCCGCGCGAGGGTGGTAACAGCCAGAGCGGAAACGCGTATATCGGTTTTACGGGCTCGCCGTTCTCGAACTCGAATATCGATGACTTCCTGCGTTCCGAGGGCATGACAACCGGCGACCAGATTGTGTACAACGAGGAAATCAATCCGTCGTGGGGTGGCCCGATCATCCGCGACCGGTTGTGGTTTTTCTCCTCAGTCCGCTTCCGCAAGCGCTACACCGCGATAGCCGGAACCGTATGGCCCGACAGTGCGCTCATGCGGGAGGCACTACCCGATCTCATCGGGGAACAAGGCATCTCCGAGGGCTGGGGGCGTAGCCTCGGGCTTCGCTTGACCGGACAGGTGAGCGAGCGGCAGAAGGTCAGCGCCTTCTTCCAGCGGTCCTTCTCATTGACCGGTCGCGGCCTGAAGGGTTGGGGCTGGGAGAATGTGACACTTGAGCCGGTGGAGGGTTCGCGGCATCGCAATCCTGACAGCCAGCGCAATTACCTGTTCCAGGCGAAGTACACGTACACACCCAGCGCGCGAACCCTCGTTGAGGTTGGCTATATGACCAACAACGGTGGGGGCACGCTTTCGAACCAGCCGAATGTGCCGATCACGCGGCGCTTGGGCGCCGGTCGAGACCTGAACCCAGCTGAACCCGGCGACCTGACGCAGTGCGTCGTGACGCCGTGCTTCCATGGGACAGGCTACGACATGACGCGGGCGTATTTCACCGATGGCATTCGTCGTCAGGACGACGTCCTGCGGCAGCGGTGGGGTGGCGACGGCTGGCAATGGAACATGGCGTTCCCGAAGTTTACGAAGATCCCACAGGGGTCGTTCTCGTATGTGACGGGTTCGCATAACTTTAAGGCCGGCTTCCAACAGATGAACGGTCGTGTCGGTGGGCAGCTCAGCGCCATTGGGGGCTTCTTTGACATGGCCTACCGGCAGGGCGTGCCCAACAACGTGCATATTGCCAACGAGACGCTCTCCTCCACGTGGGGGCAAGAAATGAGCTTCTACGCGCAGGACACCTGGACCATGGATCGGTTGACGATCAACCTGGGCCTCAGGAATGACAATTTCAGGACGGGGAATGACATGTGGCGCGCCGAGGGTGGGATTCCGGCGAGTCGCTTCAAGCACGCGAGGCTGTTCGATTCGGATGTCATCGACGAGATTACGCCGAATGACTTTAGTCCGCGGTTCAGCATCGTGTATGACCTGTTTGGCGATGCGAAGACGGCGGTGAAGTTCTCAGCCAACCGCTACACCAAGCGGTACGTCGCGGGTCTCGGCGCCCGGTATCATCCGGTCGGCTGGGGCTGGGATTGGCGTCCGTGGGCGGATTGTTCGCTGCTGCCATCGTCCAAAATACCGGGCGGCAGGCAGGTGTACAGTGGCGGGAACGGCGGGGCAGACTGCCCGACCCAAGGGGACCTCATGGCCGAAGGGTTCAGTGCGACCGAAGCTGATTTCTATCTGAGCACGAACTTTGACGGCATCGCCCAGGACAACGAGATCGGGCGACGCGGGAATCTGCGTGTCTTCTCGGAGGTGCCGCAAGGTACAGCGAACCGGTCGGGTAATCGGATCGATGGCGATCTCAAGCGGGAGAGCAACATCGAATACACGGCGTCTATCCAGCATGAGATTCTCCCGCGTGTCTCGGTGACGTTCGCCTACTACTACCGGACCTTCTTCAATCAGCCCTCCAGCATTAACGCGGCCCTCCCGGAATGCAACCCGTATGAGGCAGTCCCGGGTACACTTTGTGGGGCCTACAATGTCGTACCGGTCACGTTCAACGACCGGTTTGGTGTGCTGCCGGAGTACGATGGCACGACTTTCAACGTGTTCAACCGTGCTCCGGAGTTTGAAGGTCTTATCAACGACATCGTCGACAGCTCAACGGATCGGAACGGCGCTCGCTACCAGGCGTACGAGCTCTCGTTCCAGGCGCGGTTGCCGAACGGAGGCACGGCGTTTGGAGGTTGGACGGGGCACCAGCACGCGCAGGATACCTGTGGTCTGGAGAACCCGAATGGCGGAAACGTGACGCCGATGATCAACGGCGAGTGGCGCTTCCAGCAGGGCGGACGTTACTGCAGCCAGACCAATCCAGAGCTGAGTCCGGTGCCGTGGGCCGGGATGCCGTTCCGGCATGACTTCAAGTTCTTCGCGGTCTATCCGCTGCCATTCGATTTCCAGATGGCCGGTGGGTTGCAGATGTACTCGGGGGACGAGAAGCAGGTCATGTATCAGGTGCAGCCGGGTGACTTCCCCGACTACGTCACGCAGACCTTCGCTCCGACGGTGGTCGTTCATGCGCCTGGCGAGCTGTATCAGGGATACTGGCAGCAGGTCGACTTCAACATCCGGAAGCACTTCCGGTTCAGAGGGGTCGAGTACACGGCGCAGATCGATGTCTTCAATGCGTTGAACGACAACTCGATCATTAACTCGATTCAGCAATACAGCTCGGTCCTCTTCCGTCCGCTCAGTATCATGGCCGGTCGGGTGACCAAGCTTGCGGTTCAGGTGAACTGGTAGACGACGGACCGTCGTTTATCAGCGACCCGATTTCGGGCCGGTGGGGGAACCCCCCCACCGGCCTTTTTTTTTGTACGCGCCCGTGGATGCATTGGACGACACAGATGGATCGGGTGGAAAGGAAATTGTGGCGGTGCGTCATCGTGGCGGTATTGTCAAGTTAACTCTCCGCCCAGCACAATGCCGGGATGAACACTCGCCGGCCCCGCTACCATCGGCATCGCTTTTCGCCCGAAATCATCAGCCATGCCGTAAGGTGCGTTTAATGGGCCGAGGTCCGGTCAGTGCTGGTCGAGTCTTCCAAGTAATCTCAGGCCATGCCGCCTGCGCTCCAGTTCCTCGTTCTCACGTGCGCTGGCTGGATGAACCGCCACCAAGACGATCTGATCGCGTATCTCCGGGAGGAGAATCGGGTCCTCCGGGAGCACCTGGGCTGTGGGTGGCGAATTCGTAGGAATCCGACATCGTTCGATCTTCGGGTCCCGTGAGCCGGGAGTCCCCCGCGAAGTTGTCGCGATGGCATGAGTAAGGCGTGCAGCTGACGCACTGCCCTGCTGTGTCGCGATAGACGTCGAACGCGGGCGCGTCGACCCGCTCGCCACCGTCTTCGCTGGTCAGATGTCACGCCGCGATCGGTGTCTGATAGATCTGATAGAGACCACGGCAATGCGCGTCCCATCGGTAGCGGTCGAGCCGTGCGACATCCTTTCGTATCGGGACGGGCGTCCGCCCGTCCAACGACGCATGGGCCCGATGCGCATTGTAGAAGTCCTGGAAGGCCACCAGTTTGTCTTCCAGGTCCGACGCAGACCAGAACAGCAGTTGATCCACGCATTCTCGTCGCAGCGTGCCGATCAACCGTTCGACAAACGGATGCGACAGCGGCACATACGGCACACTCTTCACCTCGGTCACCTGCAGCACCCGCAGGTTGGCGCACCATTGGTGAAACCGATACAGCGGGTCGTGGTCGGAGCTGAGGCGCTTCGGACGCGAGAGCCCTCGAATCGCATGGTTGAACATGCGGCACAGGGCGCGGCCATCCACGGTTCCAGCATGGATGCCAAAGCCGACGATCCGCCGCGTGTATTGGTCCATCACCACCAGCACCCAATGGCTTCGCAGGGTCGCCGACTCGCACCGGAACAGGTCGATGCTCCACAGGCTATCTTTCGCATGCCCCAGGAATGTCAGCCAGGACGGACCACCCGAGCGGGGTGCCGGGCGATAGTGCGTGGCGAGCACTCGGCGCACCACGTCCTTGTCGATGTCGACCGCAAAGGCGAGCGCGATCTGTTGTGCGATCCGCGGACAGCCCCACCTGGGGTTGCGCCGCTTCATGTCGACGATGGCGTCGACCAGTGCTTTGGACGGTCCTTGGGGGCCGGTGCGACGGCGCGTGGGTGAAAACAGCCAGCGGTACTTGCGAGTGCGCAGAGCCCGATGGAACTCCAGGATCGTCGACGGTCTCAGCACGATCGCTGAGCGAATCACCCGGGCCGGGCGCATGAACAGTGCACACACGCCGGCGAGGATCCGATCCGACGCGCAGAGATTCGGCGGCCGGTGCCGCGAGCGATTCAGAATGAGCAGTTGCTGCTTGACCAAGACCGATTCAGCCACGACAGACCGCAGGCCGCCGGGGCCCATCAGCCGGGCCAGGGTGGCGATCAGGTGCACCAGCAGGATGATCGGGTCGCGCATCGGAACATCCTAGCGACCACTCCCAGAATCACCAAACTTGATAATCTCAACGGATTGCGGGCTGAGTAGTAATTCGCCACCCACAGGCCGAGCGAGTCGCTCATCCGCGCCATCGTCGAGTTCAAATCGCGCAATCCTCGATTCGGGTGCCCGCGGATTGCGCGCATCATCTCGCAGACGTTCGGGGTCGACATCGACAAGAACGTCGTGCACCGCGTGCTGGCGAAACGCTATCGTCCAGCTCCGGGCGGAACCGGGCCCTCGTGGTTGTCGTTCGTCGGACACACGACAGACAGTCTGTGGAGCGTGGACCTCTGGCGCTGTGAGTCCATCGTGCTCCAGAGCTACTGGGTGCTCGTGGTCATGGACCAGTTCACGCGGCGCCTCGTGGGATTCGGTGTGCATCGCGGACCGGTCGATGCACCCAGCCTCTGCCGCATGTGCAACGCCGCCATTCATGGGCGGGGCGCGCCGCGACATCTCAGTACGGATCATGATCCGTTGTTCGAGGCGTATCGGTGGACCGCGAACCTTCGGCTTCTGGAGATCGACGAAATCAAGACGGTGCCCCATGTGCCCCTGTCACACCCCTTTGTGGAACGGCTGATCGGGACGATGCGGCGAGAATGCCTGGATCATGTGTTGTTCTGGAATGCCGGTGATCTGGAGCGGAAGCTCGCCGACTTCCAGGCCTACTACAACGCGGCACGGAGCCATGCGTCGTTGGAAGGCTACACGCCGTTAGGCTTCGCGGGCGAACGCACGGCGGCCCGTGCCGAATTCAACCATGTGCGTTGGATCTCCCACTGCCGGGGCATGGTCCAGCTTCCAGCGGCGGCCTGATGACGAATTCGAGACCGACAGGCGTCAGTGCCCGCGCCGACAGTGCTCAAAACGGGATATCCTCTTCAGATAGGGATAGGAATTCATCCGAGCACGATTCGTCGATCGTTGTCGTGTCGGCTATCCGCTTGTCTCTCGTTAGGCGTAATCCCCGGAACGCGCCGTCGTCGCTGTAGTCTTCCGCAAGTGGAATGACCCACCCGGCAGCGCCGTTGTTCACCTTCAACGCTACGAGCTCGCGATCTATGTTCGGATCGCTCTCCGGCCCAAGACGCATGTAGAGCACACCGCGCGCCGCGTCGAACCACTGCGCAGACCCGCCCACCGCACCGGCACCTGGCAGCCTGCCCTCGTGGACGGCACCGCGTGCCGACTTAGTATCGTGGGCCACAATCAGAATTCCGACACCCAACTCCGCTGACAGTTTCGCCAGAGATCGCATGGCGTAGCGGGCGGTACCACCATCGTTCAGGTTTAGGCTACCGGCTGCGGCCGATATCGGGTCCAAGACCACCAGGGACGGGCGCAATGCATTCAGCCGTTCAACTAGAGACCTGAACGCTGCGGTAACGCATGCACCGCCCGTGGTCTTGTCTGCCGGCCTCCAAAGCGGCTCCGGCTCTATCACGATATGCAGTCGTTCTAGTACAGCGTCGGTCGTCTCCATTGCCCGCAGCCTCGCCGTAATCCGCGCCGGCCGGTCTTCGTAGGACACCAGCAACCACCCGCCCGGGCCGCACTGCCAATCCACACGCCGTCTCCCACGGCACGTCCGCTCTAGTGGCGGATTCCGCTTCAGCTCTAGCTTCCGCTGCGTACTTGGCTACGGCTGCGACTTCAGCTTCGACCATGGCCGTTGCTTCGCATTCGGCTATGGCCGCGATTTCCTCCGCTAACTCGGGCAGGCGCTTCAAGGAAGCTGCCGCTACAACGTCAACTTCGACTTTGGCTGCGTCGGCAGCAGCGGCCTCGACCTCGGTTGCATACTGGTAGTCCTCTTCAGCCCAAGCTTCGGCTAGTTCCTCAGCCCTTTCGTCGGCGGTGTCTTCTGCAATGGCAGTGGCTTCCGCTGCAGCTTCCGCTTCGGTGTTGGCCTCGACGATAGGATCCTCGGCGCGGACGGCGCCTTCGGCCGCAGCGCACGCCAACATGAGCGCCAGCCAACTCTTGCCCGTTCCGCCCGGTCCCGTCAGGATTGTAGGTTCTCCCACCGAGCACACGATAGCGACCGCATCGCTGTCCGTGTCCCGGCGCAATACCGATTCCGGTTCGGATAGGCGCATCGCATCGGACGCGCTGATGATCCCTTGACTTTCGCTACGCTCGTCTTGCATCGCTTCGAGCCGCTTGGCTACTGTCGGAAGTCGCTCGATTTCGTCCATCGCCACCTATAGCCAGCCCTTATCGTTATGGAGACCGAGTCTTCCAATTCCGAACGGCGCTAAGGTCTTCGTTGAACCCCTGGCCGACTGGACCCTCTGAGTCGAGCGTCGCGGGATATCCTTGGCGCGCGTGCTCAATCAGCGCGTCCGGTGACTGGTCACGAATGGCGGACACTCGCAAGGCGGCTCACAACAGGCACTGCAACGCCCAGGACTTGCCTTATACTGGAATGTCAATCAGCGTGCAATATTGACCCTCCTTGGAGGGTGATTTCTCTCACAGATACCGGGCGGTCAGTTTTCGACGCCCGCTTCACCACGGACGTCCGGACGGCCACGGCCCCCTCACCCACCACCGGGTACTGATCTGTGATCGTAATACGAAGTGGAGCCCGGCCGTGCGCGGCCACCTCGGGAACGCGGGCCGGCGCGTCGTGCAGACGCCCTCCCGGGCCCGAGGGCAGATGCGCACGCCGAACGATTCGTCCGGTCGAGCAAGGAGGCGGGTTTCGAACGGCTGGTGCCGAGTGGCGCGTAGCACTGCCGACGGGCGATCGGGTCGGAGGGAGGGTTACCCCTCCCGTCCGCCCACATCACCGTGCGTACGGTTCCGTACACGGCGGTTCAAGTGCTCCGCTGCAGATCCCGGAGTTGAGTCAGAAGGTTCAGGAGTCCCCACACCGCAAGCAAGCGATTGTTCACGGCCGCATGCATGTGCGAGGCCCCCGCGTTCCACCAGGCGCCTCGCCCGGTGGCGGTGGCCTTGCGCGCACGCGCAGCCTCGAGTCCCAGTGCGACCATTTGGATTGCACACGTTTCAAGGCTGTTCGCAGGTTCTCTCTCCGCAGCACCTCCTCCAGCAACGTCTGGGTCTGTGGTCCGATCGGGTCCGTGCTCGCCGGTGCCGTTTGACGCACGAGTCCCGGCTCATGGCGACTTCCGGCGGCCTCATGCACCAGCGCGTGTGCCGGGAAAGCCCGGTCAAGGGGAACAAGATGCCGTGATGTGATCTTTGAAACCTTGTTCGAAACCCTGTGGGTATCCAATCCCATCCGGCCCAGGTCGGCCGCCAGCCGGAACCGAGTGATGCGTGGGCCTGGGGTGACCCCGGGCGCGAAGCGTTCACAGGGAGCCCGTAGGCCGCGTGATTGAGCCCCGAAATGCATTGTTTGTGAGGGCCGACGTCGTGCGTTGGACGGAAGGTCATCTCGCCGCATCTCAGAGGCCGTGGAGGCGGCGACCTCGCCGGGGTCGGAGCGCGTGGCATGCGTGCGGGTGGGTTTCCCGGGAACCCGGGAGGCCTCGTCGTCTCCATCGTAAAGACCGCCGGGGGGCGGGCACCGGCTCACCAAGCCCGAGGCCGTGGACGCAGCACCTGGCGTCCGACGGAGCGAAGCCGCAGGTGCTCGGATGGTACCGCCGGGCGAAGGCAACGAAGCGCGGGGGGATGGACGGCGAGGAGTCGGCGTGTCTCAGAGTACCGCCGAAGCGGGGGAATTGAGCCCACGAGACCCCGTGGAGGGAAGGGGGCACCGGCAGGTGGCACCGGTGGAGGGAAAGACGGCCAACACACCGCGGTTGGGTCCCGTCTCCACGTCACGACAACGGATAGCCGAACTGGCCAGATAAGCCTTGGGGATGGCGGTGGCCATCGCCTGGCTTCCTGGACCAGCGGGTACGCGACGGCGCGTAGCGAAGCCATCTGTCGAGGAGCCGGATGCGGCAGAACCCGCACGTCCGGATCTGTGGGCGTTGCGCCTTGAAAGCTCGTGAGGCACAGGCGCCTGAAATGGCAACCGCGGCAAGGCCTAGCCAGCAGCCGCGTACCGAGTCTTGCGTGGCGTTCGGTAACGGCCGCTGCGAAGCGTAGACAGGGAAACTGTAGGCCGGAACGCAAGTGAACGGAAAGATAGCCCCGAAATCGATCGTGGTTGGAGGGGCCGACCCCATCTCCCAAGGGGGAAGGCAACATCTTGCGCCGCGTGATGGCGAGTGGCAGCAAGGCGCTTCCGGGGTTCGTACCGTCGGCATGCAGTTGAAGGGCCTCACGGGAACAAGGGAGGTCCGTCAGGTTCAAGCGGCGCTTGTAGGGTCCGACGAGCTACCAACGCGAGGACGACCCGATGACCTGGCGGAAGTCAGACTGGCTGATAGTACTCCGAGGTCGGGAGAGCCGGCTACATGGGGAAGCGGCCAGCGGAAACTGAGTCGTTCGAGGGCAACATGAGCGTCATGCAATGGACGAGAGGGCCTTCTATGCAAAGAGGAGAACCGCCTGTCATGGAAACGGGACTCGAACGGATAGCAGCCAAAGCTCGTTGTGAGCCGAAGGTGCGTTTTACTTCACTGGCGCATCATGTCACTCGGGGCCGAATTTGGGGGAACCTCTGTGGAATGTCCTCGAAGACGGCGCCGGGCGTGGATGGGCAAACAGTGGAGGAAGCGCAGGAGGAGTTCAAGGCGTGGGTCGAGCCGATGCTCCGGTCCATGCACCGCCGGGGATATCCGGCACCTGCCGTCAGGCGGGTGCACATCCCCAAACCAGGGAAGCGTGAGAAGCGTCCGATTGGCGTGCCATGTGTGGCCGACCGGGCGCTTCAGCGAAGCGTCGCCCAAGTGTTGTCCGCCATCTACGAGGAGGACTTCATGCCCTGCTCGTTCGGCGGGCGGCCGGGTCAAGGTGCCCATCACGCCCTCGCCACGCTCACGGAAGTGATAGCGGGGCGGAAGGTGAGCTGGGTCCTTGAGGCGGATTTGAAGAACTTCTTTGGGAGTCTGAACCACGACTGGTTGCTCCGCTTCGTCGAGCACCGAGTCGGCGACCCTCGCCTGCTCAGCCTGATGAGGCGCTGGTTGAAAGCCGGCGCCCTGGAAGACGGCGTGCATCAGCCGAGTGAGGAAGGCACCCCACAGGGCGGCTCCATTAGCGTCCTGTTGAGCAATGTGTACCTCCACTACGTCCTCGACCTCTGGTTCGAACGCGTGGTGAAGCCCCGTCTGAAAGGCGAGGCATATATGGTCCGCTACCTCGACGACTTCGTGGTGTGTTTTCAGTACCGAGCCGATGCATTACGTGTCCAGGGTGTCCTGCGCAAGCGGTTGGCGAAGTTCAATCTGACGCTGGAACCGAACAAAACGAAACTGGTCGAGTTCGGCCGGTTCGCCGCAAGGCACGCACCGAAACGAGGGAGAAGACGACCGGAGACGATCTACTTCGTCGGCTTCACCCTGTACTGCACCCGGAATCGGGGCGGGGGATACAAAGTGGGGATTCGGACTGAGAAGGCCGAGGATCGGTTCCGCTGAGCGGACAGGAAAGGTGACCGCTCGGGAGACTCGGTCGCGGGCGTGAGCGGCGATTCGCTACCATTCGCACCCTACGCTGACTATCCGAGACGTCGTTCCAGGGTTGTGCCATCGGACTAACGCCGTCCAGGGCCACATCCACTAGAAGCGAAGACCGCCCATACTCCGATCGAACTACTGGACGTTTCGGGGTTGCACAGCGTTACACACTCTGCGCACTGGCGACTCTAGGCGTTGGTGCACGAATCGGTGTGAGGTTTCGAGCCGGCAGACCAGACTGGATGGATGAAGTCGAGAGTCCATCCCACGTACAAGACGAAGTACCACGTCCGGAACTGGGCCTCCTACGATCGCGCCCTGGTCCGTCGAGGCGATATCACCATCTGGTTGTCCCCGGCGGCCATCGCCGCCTGGGAACCGAACGGAGCGGGCACGCGGGGCGCGCAGCGGAAGTACTCGGACCTCGCGATCGAAACTGCCTTGACGCTGCGTCTTCTCTTCCATCTGCCGCTCCGTCAGGCCGAGGGCTTTCTCTCGTCGGTCTTCGTGCTGATGGGGCTCGACCTTCGGTCGCCTGATCACACGACACTGTCCCGTCGTGGTCAACACCTCGACCTGCCGCTTCGGCACGTTCCAAGGCGGGCCGGCCTGCATCTCATCATCGACAGCACGGGCCTCTCTATCGTCGGCCAGGGTGAATGGGCGGCTGCGAAACACGGAGGTCGTGGCACGCGCGGGTGGAAGACACTCCATCTGGGTGTCGATCACACCGGCATGATCGTCGCTCATGCGCTCAGGGAAGCGACGGTCGATGACGCGACGACGGGCGTCGCGCTGATCGAGGCTGTCAACGACGACATCACGAGAGTCACCGCGGACGCGGCCTACGACACGGTCGCCTTCTACGAGGCGGCCGGTGCACGGGGCGCGACCCTCGTGGTTCCGCCGGCCAAGACGGCGAGGGTGTCCCGACGCAGACCGCGCTCGCGCGCTCGTGATCGCACGATCACCACGGTGAAGCACATCGGACGGCGACGGTGGAAGAAGACGTCACGCTACCATCAACAAGCGCGAGTCGAGAACGCCTTCTTCCGGTACAAGGCGATCATCGGCGATGGTCTTCGAGCCAGGACACCTGGTGGGCGAACGACCGAAGTGGTACTCGCGTGCAACATGCTGAATGCGATGACCGCCATGGGCCGCCCAGCTTCTTACGCCATCGGTCGATGAAGCACCGGTGGTTGGGACCGTGGCGTGCCAATTTCGATTCGTGCACCAACGCCGGACCATGCGCGTACGTAGGCCGCGACATGAAGACTACGCACGCCGACCTGAATATTACGGAGGTGGAATGGGAGGCGCTGATAGAGGTGTTTCAAGCCTCGTTCGATGCGTTCGAGATACCTGAGCAGGAACAAACCGAACTCTTTGCCATCATCGCCGGGACGAAGGCTGACATCGTCGTCGCACAGTGAGCTGACGAGGTTCTCCACCGCCGCGATCCTCGGCCGTCCGTCTACAGAGGACTAAGGCCGCGCATGCCCCTGACAGTCGGCTCCCGCCTCGGCCACTATGATGGCGACACGACCCTCGACCGGGACGTGGTGCTCAAGGTGCTGCCACATGAAGGGGATCTATCAGGAGTCCCTCAGCTGACCGAGACGTTCCATGTCTCGATCCGATGACCTGCGGGACACGTTGCACGATCCCGACCGCTACCTCGGTCCCGCCGACCAGGAGCCTGGGCTCTTCTATCGGACGGCAAGCTGGCTCACCGCCCTCGTTGGAAGCATCGTGATGACGCTGGTCGGTGTGACTGGACTCATATTCCTCTGGTGGCTGGCCGTGTCCTTTATGGCGTCTCTCGGGCTGTAATACGGCCGCCGTTTGGCCAGCGAGGGTGTCGACGCGCGGCCCGGCGCACGAATCCTTCGAGAGGACTATGGTGTGCTCCTACAGCGAGAGCCTGACATTCTAGAATGCGATACGTCGCTCAGGTTCACACCGGTCAGCGTCGGCTGAAGCGCCTGTTAAGGCAAGCCAGGCACTTTAGTTGGTATTCCGTCGTGAGTAAGGACTTCGGGCTCCTCAACTGTTTCCCATCCTTTGATCGCGCTTGTGACGTTCGGCCCCGAGCGCGCCAGTACCTCATCGCCGCCTAGCTTCGGTAGAAGCAGGCGCAGCGACGTCCACAATCGGCGCACATGCTGCACCGCATCGGGAAGGACGAACATGCCGGGGTCCAAATCGTCGGCGTAGGCTCGCAGGAGCAACCGCGCACGAGGATGTGGATGCCCGCCCACGTCACAGTGCAGCCAGTACTCTTCGTCGCGAAAGAGTCCGTCTGACTCCTTCCGCATCCTGGCTGGCTTGAACTGCTCTCTCAATTCACCGGCGCTGGCCCGGTACCATCGCCCGAGGTGCTCAGGGGCGACGTAGCCCAGAAAGGCCAAGTACTCGACCTCCACGAGCTGCCGTAGAAGCGCGTTCCTGTCACCCGAAACAGCACGGTATCGGCTATGACCGGTTCGTTCAATGTTCATCGCGTCCTCTCGTCTGACGTCACGGTGGCGTCGCGTTCCGCCTCCCACTCTTCAGGACTCGAACGCCGTGGGCCGTATTCCGCCTCGTCAGAAACTTTCACACGCAGCTCCTTCTAGGGCAGCGGCCAATTGGGCGGGACGCTCACCACATAAGTGCCCGCGACCCTGTCGTGCCACGCCTGCCCCTCGGCATCCCAAATGGCCCAGAACCACCCGATCCCAAGGGCGGCCACCGAGAAGATGCCCGACAGCCCACGGATGACTGCCTCACTGAATCGAATCGGCGAACCCTCGGTGCGCACGATACGGAGCCGAAAAACGAGGCCCCCGATTGTCGTCCCCTTCCAACCCCAGAACACCACGTGATAGACGAGCACGACAAAGAAGAACACGCCCTCACCGTCCAGTGGGAGGAGCGCCATCGTGATCGCCACGAGCAGGAGATCCAGAACAACGGACCCAACCCGACTCGGGAATGTCGCGCGGCGTAACAGCGCGGCGTCGGTGTCCACGCCGGCCGTTCCCGACGGGATCGTCACGTCAGCGGCGCCAGTCTCAGACGTGTGCTCACCCGAGGCATCCGGGGGGTTAGCCGGCGGCGAGACCGAGGGAACCGATAGAGGAGGTGACTGGGACGCCTGTGGCAGTTCTCGGCGGAGGGCTCCCACAAAGGTGATCGTCGCGGCACCAAGCCCAAAGACGCCGAGCATCGCCCACGTCACCAGCCCAATCACCGGCACCATGTAGGCGAGGCTGAGAACCGCGAAGCCAATGGTCAGTGATCGCGTTGCCTGCCCCCACCCGCCGGATTCGTGCTCGGCCACGACGCGACTCCCCATCCATCGCACCACGCCGACCCGCCCGAAGATGCCGCCGATGAAGAGGGCGAGCATGAGGAACGGTAGGGCGACCATCCCGACTACGGAGATCAACAAGATGAGCGACACCGGTCCGATCAGCAGCAGGACCAGGAACCCCGCGAACCCCGTTGTCAGCGGCTTGTCAGCCAAAACATCGCTACAGGCCCGTACGGGTCGTTCGAAGACGATGTTGATGATCAGGTACATCAGGAAGACGACCCCGACAAAGGCCCACATCCACGGCAAGCTCGGCACGAGAGGTCGACCCCACAGTAGTCCCTGACTGAACAGGGGCACCACGGCGTCAAAGGGCACTGCTGATCCCAGGAACCCAACGGCGACTTGTGCGCCGCCTGGGGAGAATTCCGGTGGCGCATCGAGCTCGCCGCCAACGACCACGAGGTCGCGTTCAACTACGGCCCCCGACTCAACGGTGGCGGATCCCCCAACAACGACGAGGTCGCCTCTGACGACGGACGTGCCTCCGAGTCTCACGGTTCCAAGGACAACAACCATGTCCCCGTCCACTTCACCCTCGATTGTGGCGGAGCCCGCGATTACCACGACCTCGCGCACGCGGTCGCCGGCACGGAGGGTGTAGCTATCTCCTACGCGAACAACGGGGCCCATTGCGCGGCGTCGCTCCCCGGGAGACGGACGCGGCGAGTCAGGTGGTTCCGCTTCCCCTTCGGCCTGCGCCGCTGGAGGTGCCTCGGCCTCCGGAGTCGGTTCTCCTGGTTCCGGATCGGCTGCGCGGCCCTCCAGGGTGGGTTGACCCACTTCCGGAGTCGGTTGAGAAGCTTCCGGGGTGGGTTGCTCCGTTTCCTGAATGAGCTCCGGATCGGCGCTGGCCGCCACCAGCAGGAGCGCGACGACCCACACCCACGACGGATTCCAACCTGCTCTCATGGTCTGGCATTCCCTTCTCGGAGCACGTTCGTCAGTGCTCCGCCAAACACCGCGCTCGCCGCACACATCACCGTGACCAGCGCGAACACATGCACCACGTACGGCTCGAGCAATACCCGCCACAGGACCTGCACCGCGCGCACGTGCGCCAGCGCATTCCCGGCCAGTGCGTGCGTTTGGAACCGCACCTCCCCGATGACACCTGGGTCAACGTCCGGGCTCACGAAAGAGAATCCGAGGACCAGCCCAGCGACCGCTGCCACGGAAAGCCCCTTCCACAGCCCCGGCCAGTGGATCCAAGGGAGGCCGTACCACGGTCGCGGCTGCTGTTGAATGGCCGCAAGCACCCGCGGCAGAAGCGTACGGGGCGCTCGCGGTGCCGGGAGCTGGGCGAGTTCTCGATGGACGAGCTCTCTCAATTCATCGGGATGCATCGTTCGTCACCATCAACTGTCTCAGCGCTTCGCGGCCTCGGTGGATGTCGGTCTTCACCTTGCCAAGCGAGACGCCGAGCAACCCTGCAATGTCACGATAGCTGTGGTCCTGGAAGTGAAACAGGACGAGGGGAAGGCGTTGATGCGACGGGAGCCGTCGAATGGCCTGCTCCAACCTCGTGTGCTCCTCAGCCCGCTCCACATCCGCGGCGGGCGATCCGGCCGATACCCGCCGACGCTCCAAGAGGTCGTCTCGGTCCGTCCCCCCGCCTGTCTCACTGAAGAGCCGCCACCTGGCCCGGTATCGTGAAAGATGGTTCAGACACGCGTTCGTGGCGACCGTTTTCAGCCACCCACCTGCCGCTGGACTACGAGCCAGGGTGTCGAAGCGCTCAAACGCTTTCATGAACACAGTCTGCGACACGTCCTCCGCCTCCGTCGGATCCCCTAGCAGCCGAACGGCTACCCCGAACACCATGTCCTGATACCTCCGTACGAACGCCTCAAACGCTCTGGCGTCGGTCATGCCCGTGAGTCGGCCTGTCCGAGGCCATCGTGATCTAGAACCCCGTACGCGGCTGAAAGTTTCACGGGAACTCCGCTACTCGCTCGGGTTGAGAAGTAGGAGCTATTTGCCATCCGACGCTGCTGTAGATTAGGACTTGGGTCTGGATATGGACATCGGAGAAACGCTCTATGTTCATCGCCGCAGCGATTGGCGGCGGTGGCTCCGCGCCAACTTCCGGACGAAACCAGAGATATGGCTCGTCTTGCCGCACAAGGCCTCCGACAAGCCGAGTATCCTGATACAACGATGCGGTCGAAGAAGCGTTGTGCTTCGGCTGGATTGACAGCATCTAAAAGAAGCTTACGCTCGACGAGGCCGTCCAGCGGTACACACCACGACGGTCGCGGAGTCCCTACTCACAACCCAACCGGGAGCGTCTGACATGGCTGCTTCGACATGGTCGGGTCCACTCAACCGTTCGGAAAGAAGCAGAGACAGTTGCCCGAGAACCCTTTGTTTTCCCCGCAGAAATCCTCCGCGCGATTCGACGAAACAAGGCCGCCTGGGTTTGGTTCGAGCGCCAG
This sequence comes from Vicinamibacterales bacterium, assembly GCA_965237405.1. Lineage (GTDB taxonomy): Bacteria > Acidobacteriota > Vicinamibacteria > Vicinamibacterales > UBA8438 > CAUZIB01. Next base: position 327,003 of record OZ250139.1, read on the forward strand.
ACCGGGCCGTACCGTCGGATTCGCGTCGCGTGGGTTGAGGGCCCCGTTTCCGGGCCACACTCAACCGAGAATCCGAAAACAGCTAACGGATAGCTAACAAGCGAACCGAGAGCCGGTTTCAGAACGTGCGCTCATGCGGTTGTCACGCCTCGTGATCGCCGACGATCAGACGAGACCAGAGCTAAGGATCGCAGACTGCCGACGTGTCCCGGTCGGTCTACGAGAGAAAATATGCGCGGTTTCGAAAACTGCTCGTGGATGCCAGGAGGGTCGCTGAGCTTACTCAGGTCCAACTTGCAAGAGGCTTGGACGTCTCCAGTCATTCGTGTCGAAGTACGAAACCGGCGAGCGTCGACTCGATGTGGTCGAGTTTCTAGATGTTGCGGGAGTGCTTGGGATGGACATAGCAGGGCAAACGGCCAAACCGTACTTCAGTCAGCTAATCTTTACGGCCGACCGGTCGTCTCGCACCGGTGAAGTGCCGCGTGCTTTGGCGATTCGAAGGCGAAACCCGCAGATTCCCTAGAGAAATGGTACGCCCGGCAGGACTCGAACCTGCGACCCTCGGCTGAGAAGTCCCGGGTCCGCCGCACCCTGACGACGCTCCGCGACCTGATGCGGCGGATGCGGCACTTGCCGGTTCGAGAGCAGGCCCTGAACCTGAACCGCCTCTTGCAGGGGCACTATGCGTACTTCGGGGTGGCGGGGAACTTCCGTGCCCTGCAGCGCATAGGCCATGCCGTCGAGCGCTACTGGCGCAAGATGCTCAGCAGCCGGAGTCGCAAGGGCCACATCTCTTGGGACGTCTTTCACCAGATTAAGGCGAGGCACCCGTTGCAGCGACCACGTTTACGTCTCCCGCATCGGGAGCTGCAAGCACTCGCTGTGCTGTGAATCAGTTTGCGAAGAGCGGAGTGCGGGAAATCCGCACGCTCCGTTCTGTGGGAGCCGGAGGCGGGTGACCGCCTCCGGCGACCCGGTGCCAGGGTCAGCAACGACCCTGGTCTGTCTACCCGACCGCAATTCGTTGAGGAGGCAAGCCCGCCCTCAACACCGCGAGGCATCCCGGAGCCGTGACCGTGTGCCACTCGCCGACCAGTTCCGGGAAGACGCCGTAGAGCTGATGCACCAGCAGGGTCTTGAGTCGTGCGCGCTCGCGGCGAAGGCGATGGTATTTCCCCCAGGCCCGCCGCAGCTGCATGTAGTTGGCGGGGAGGAGCTGGCACTGGGTGACGACTCCCGTAAGGTGCGTTTAATGGGCCGAGGTCCGGTCAGTGCTGGTCGAGTCGCCCAAGTAATCTCAGGCCATGCCGCCTGCGCTCCAGTTCCTCGTTCTCACGTGCGCTGGCTGGGTGAACCGCCACCAAGACGATCTGATCGCGTATCTCCGGGAGGAGAATCGGGTCCTCCGGGAGCACCTGGGCCCTCGGCCGCTTCGCCGGACCGATGCCCAACGCCGTCGACGCGCCGTGCGCGGCCAGCAACTCGGCCGGCGCGTCTTGATGCAGGTCGCCGGCATCGTCACGCCTGACACGATTCTCCGCTGGTACCGGAGATTGATCGCCCAGACATACGACGGCAGCGCCCGCCGCGGTCGCGGCCGGCCGATGACGCGCCGTGACGTGGCCGCGCTCGTGGTCCGGATGGCGGTCGAGCATCCCCAGTGGGGGGACACACGGATCCGCGGGGTGCTCTCGCACCTCGGCCACGAGATCGCTCGGACCACGGTGACGCGGATCCTGCACGACCACGGGATCGACCCGGCTCCCGAGCGGAGCCGGCGCATGCCCTGGAAGACGTTCCTGCAGGCGCCCTGGGAGGGCCGCACGGCCTGCGATCTGTTCACCGTCGAGGTGCTCACGCTGGCCGGGCTCCAGCGGTACCTGGTCTTCTTCGTGATCGCGCTGCAGTCCCGCCGCGTGCCCATCGCCGGGATCCATCCGCAGCCGTACGGCACGTGGATGGAGCAGAGGGCCCGCAATGTGACGGACCCGGTCGATGGCTGCTTGCGCCGCGCCCGCTATCTGATTCACGACCGCGACCCGCTCTCCACGCGGGGGATTGGCGAGATCCTGGAGGGCGGGGGTGTCCAGCCGATCCGTCTCCCGCCGAAGAGTCCCAATCTCAACGCGTATGCCGAGCGGTTCGTCCGCTCTATTCAAGAGGAATGTCTCAGTCGCGTCGTGTCCCCCTCGGCGAAGGGCACCTGCGTCTCCTCGTGGGCGAGGACGTCGACCACGACCAGCGCGAGCGAAACCACCAGGGACTCGACAACCAGCTCCTGCAACGACCGCCACCGCCGGTGAGCCTGGCCGCCGACGTGCAGCGGCGGGAGCGTCTGGGCGGATGGCTCAATTTCTACCACCGGGAGGCCGCATGAGCGGTCGGCCGATTAAACGCACCTTACGGGGTTGCGAATGACTTCATTAAAAAAACCCGCGCCGAGTTCGATTTTGCTGTCCCACAACGAACGCGCGGCCGGCTGGCTCTCGCTCCACCAGAACTCCGTGGTACGGGCAATCGCCGCGTTCATCGTGGCTTCCCCGCGCGGCCCCGCGGAGATCGTCTGCACCGGAATGAGGCGTTGTTGCGCGGTTCGAAAACTGACCCGCAACGCCCCCTACCCACAGACCTGTGGGTGGCGAATTACTACTCAGCCCGCAATCCGTTGAGATTATCAAATTTGGTGATCCTGGGAGTGGTCGCTAGGATGTTCCGATGCGCGACCCGATCATCCTGCTGGTGCACCTGATCGCCACCCTGGCCCGGCTGATGGGCCCCGGCGGCCTGCGGTCTGTCGTGGCTGAATCGGTCTTGGTCAAGCAGCCACTGCTCATTCTGAATCGCTCGCGGCACCGGGCGCCGAATCTCTGCGCGTCGGATCGGATCCTCGCCGGCGTGTGTGCACTGTTCATGCGCCCGGCCCGGGTGATTCGCTCAGCGATCGTGCTGAGACCGTCGACGATCCTGGAGTTCCATCGGGCTCTGCGCACCCGCAAGTACCGCTGGCGGTTTTCACCCACGCGCCGTCGCACCGGCCCCCAAGGACCGTCCAAAGCACTGGTCGACGCCATCGTCGACATGAAGCGGCGCAACCCCAGGTGGGGCTGTCCGCGGATCGCCCAACAGATCGCGCTCGCCTTTGCGGTCGACATCGACAAGGACGTGGTGCGCCGAGTGCTCGCCACGCACTATCGACCGGCACCCCGCTCGGGTGGTCCGTCCTGGCTGACATTCCTGGGGCATGCGAAAGATAGCCTGTGGAGCATCGACCTGTTCCGGTGCGAGTCGGCGACCCTGCGAAGCCATTGGGTGCTGGTGGTGATGGACCAATACACGCGGCGGATCGTCGGCTTTGGCATCCATGCTGGAACCGTGGATGGCCGGGCCCTGTGCCGCGGCTATCCGTTGTCGTGACGTGGAGACGGGACCCAACCTCGGTGTGTTGGCCGTCTTTCCCGTAAGGTGCGTTTAATCGGCCGACCGCTCATGCGGCCTCCCGGTGGTAGAAATTGAGCCATCCGCCCGGACGCTCCCGCCGCTGAACGTCGGCGGCCAGGCTCACCGGCGGTGGCGGTCGTTGCAGGAGCTGGTTGTCGAGTCCCTGGTGGTTTCGCTCGCGATGGTCGTGGTCGACGTACTCGCCCACGAGGAGACGCAGGTGCCCTTCGCCGAGGGGGACGACGCGACTGAGACACTCCTCTTGAATAGAGCGGACGAACCGCTCGGCATACGCGTTGAGATTGGGACTCTTCGGCGGGAGACGGATCGACTGGACACCCCCGCCCTCCAGGATCTCGCCAAAACCCCGCGTGGAGAGCGGGTCGCGGTCGTGAATCAGATAGCGGGCGCGGCGCAAGTAGCCATCGACCGGGTCCGTCACATTGCGGGCCCTCTGCTCCATCCACGTGCCGTACGGCTGCGGATGGATCCCGGCGATGGGCACGCGGCGGGACTGCAGCGCGATCACGAAGAAGACCAGGTACCGCTGGAGCCCGGCCAGCGTGAGCACCTCGACGGTGAACAGATCGCAGGCCGTGAGGCCCTCCCAGGGCGCCTGCAGGAACGTCTTCCAGGGCATGCGCCGGCTCCGCTCGGGAGCCGGGTCGATCCCGTGGTCGTGCAGGATCCGCGTCACCGTGGTCCGAGCGATCTCGTGGCCGAGGTGCGAGAGCGCCCCGCGGATCCGTGTGTCCCCCCACTGGGGATGCTCGACCGCCATCCGGACCACGAGCGCGGCCACGTCACGGCGCGTCATCGGCCGGCCGCGACCGCGGCGGGCGCTGCCGTCGGATGTCTGGGCGATCAATCTCCGGTACCAGCGGAGAATCGTGTCAGGCGTGACGATGCCGGCGACCTGCATCAAGACGCGCCGGCCGAGTTGCTGGCCGCGCACGGCGCGTCGACGGCGTTGGGCATCGGTCCGGCGAAGCGGCCGAGGGCCCAGGTGCTCCCGGAGGACCCGATTCTCCTCCCGGAGATACGCGATCAGATCGTCTTGGTGGCGGTTCACCCAGCCAGCGCACGTGAGAACGAGGAACTGGAGCGCAGGCGGCATGGCCTTAAATTACTTGGGCGACTCGACCAGCACTGACCGGACCTCGGCCCATTAAACGCACCTTACGCCCTGGAGGTGATCTGCGCGCGCGCGGATTATGGGTACCCGACTAGGCCCTCCCGTGTGGTCGGGCGGCCCGAGGCGCCGCGAGGCGCCAGAAACCGACGATGAGCCCGACGAGCAGCAGGAGCGCGAGCCACTCCGCCGCTGCGCCGGCCCAGGCGTCTCCCAGGCTCCAGGGCGTCCGCCCTTGAGAGACCGCATAGCCGGCCGCACCGGCGATCACCACCCCGATCAATCCTTCCCCACCCACCAAACCGGACCCAAAGAGGATCCCCCGGTCGCGCCGGGCGGCCCGCTCCCCGCTCGTCGCGGCACCGCGCTCGAGGATCATCCGAAGCAACCCGCCGAGGAAGACCGGAATCATCGTCGAAACCGGGAGATAGACGCCGACCGCGAACGGCAGCGATGGGATCCGCAGCAGCTCGACGACGATGGCGATTCCAGTGCCGACGGCGACGAGGGTCCAGGGGAGCGATTGGCTGAGCACCCCGTCGATGACGAGCCGCATCAGCATCGCCTGGGGGGCGGGGAGCTCTGCGCCGCCGAAACCATACGCCCGGGCCAGGAGCAGCAGCGTCAACGCCACGAACGCCGCGGAGGTCATCACCCCCACTAGTTCGCCAATCTGCTGACGCCGCGGCGTCGCCCCGAGCAGGAAGCCGGTCTTCAGATCCTGCGACGTGTCGCCCGCGATCGACGCGGCGATGGCGACAACGGCACCAACCGTCAGTGCGGCCACCTTGCCGGCGTCGTCGGTCCAGCCGAGCAGCAGGAACAACGAGGACGTACCGAGCAAGGTGGCGATCGTCATCCCGCTGGTCGGATTCGACGTCACACCTACGAGTCCCACAATCCGGGAGCTGACGGTCACGAAGAAGAAAGCGAAGACGACGACCAGTAGCGCCGCCAGGGCACGTCCGGCAGCCACCTCGATGCTGCTAAACGCCATCGGCACGACGGCGAGGATGGCAAAGATCGCCAGAGCGCCGACCCCCACCACGCCGAGCGAGAGGTCCCGCTCGGTCCGAAGAAGGGCGGTGCCCGCCCCGGCCGTAAGCCGCTCCCGAATCTGCCGCGCGCCGATCCGGAAGCTTGCGACCATGGTGGGAACGCTCCGGATCAGCGTAATCAGGCCGCCGGTGGCAACCGCACCCGCTCCGATATAGCGAACGTAGCGGGTCCAGAGCAGCCCCGGCGTCATCTCATCGATCACCAGCGTCGTCTCGGGATAGAGCGGCACCATCCGGCCCTCGCCCCACCACGCCATCGCCGGGATGATGACCAGCCAGGACAGCAGCCCGCCGCCGACCATGATCGTGGCGATGCGCGGGCCCAGGATATAGCCGACGCCGAAGAGGGCGGCGCTCACCGCGGTGCCGAGTTGGCCTTTCCTGAGGAAGGGAATGGAGATCTGAAGCTCGTCCGGCACGGCCCGCATCCAGCCGGTGACCCCCTTGAACAGCGCCCCGAGTCCCAGACCGAGGAACACGTTGCGGGCGCGTGCGCCGCCCATCTGGCTGGCCTTGAGCACCTCGGCACAGGCGGTGCCCTCGGGATAGGGCAGATTTCGGTGCTCCTGCACAATCAGAAACGGCCGGAGCGGGATCATAAAGAGGACGCCAAGAAGCCCCCCACTCATCGCCAGGATGGTGATCTGCAGGAGGTTGGTGTCGAAACCCCAGAGGAAGAGCGCCGGCAACGTGAAGATCACCCCGCTGGCGACCGAGCTGGAGGCCGACCCGACGGTCTGCGAGAGGTTGGCCTCGAGGATGCCGCTCTGGACACCGCCGGCGCGGAGCGCTCGAAAGAGCGCCACCGTCATCACCGCCACCGGGATCGACGTCGAGATCGTCAGCCCCGCCCGCAGCCCCAGATAGGCGTTGGCTGCGCCGAACAGGATCCCGAAGAGAATCCCGGCCGTCATCCCCTTCAGCGTCGCTTCGGCGGGGGACTCGGTGGGAGAGACGAACGGTAAAGGGGTCTGCTCGTCAGCCACGTGGCGGCTGATTGTACCAGGGTCGATGCTCGGCATCGTGACGCAGGGACCCAGCCGGCTCCGGCCCATCGTTCCGGCCTGGTATCCTCGGGTTGGACCCGCCATGACCGCCAACCTGCCCGGGATGTCCCTATGGCTTTGTCGAGATAGCCGGACTTTCTGGAGTATTTTCCGGCCCGTCCTAACTGGCCGCCGCGAGCCGGGCGAGTCACCCGAAGGGCCGGCGCGGCGCGGCAGCCAGCGGCGCCGTGGACGCGCCAGGCCCGTGAAGGCGGCGTTGTTGCACGAATCGTAACGGGCCCACACGATGCCCACCGACAGGATCCTCACCGGTCGATTCGATATGACGACACTGGTCGGCCGAGCTCGGTCATCCGATTGAAGATCTCACAGCCGAGGACGACCTCACTCCCCTGTCCAGCTGGACTCCTGGCGCGAAGGCCATCGCCGATGATGGACTTGTATCGGAAGAACGTGTTCTCCACCCGGCTCTGACGATGGTACCCTGACGTCTTTTTCCAGCGGCGCCGTCCGAGCTGCTTCACCACCGTGATCGTCCGATCCCGCGCGGACGACCGCGGGCCGTGGCCAGAGACGTTCGCCGTCCTGGCCGGTGGGATGACGACCGTCGCACCCCGCGCCGTCGCGGGGCGTTGTTGCATGAAGAACCACTGTGGGTGGGGCGGCGTGGCCCGCACTTCTCGTGACCCTCCGCAGGAGCCACACTACCGGGATGCAGTCGAAGGTCCATCCCACGTATAAGACGCAGTACCGCGTTGCGAACTGGCCGGCCTATAACCAGGTCCTCGTTCGCCGCGGCGATGTGACGGTGTGGTTGTCCTCGGAAGCGATCGCTGCCTGGACGGCCAGGCGGAGCGGCCGGCGGGGTGGGCAGCGGCGCGACTCGGATCTCGCCATCGAGACCGCTCTGACCCTGCGGCTCCTCTACCATCTCCCGCTGCGCCAGGCCGAAGGGTTCCTGCACGCGCTGTTCGGGATCATGCGTCTCGACCTCTCCGTTCCCGACTAGGAGTCTGCGCCGCAGAAACGGTGCGACAATTGTAGGCGAGCCGAGGAGGAAAGGACCTGATGTCGACGACGTTCCGTTCCTACGCACCGGATCAGATGCTGCTGTTGCCGGCGGACCTGCGGGCGTGGTTGCCGGAGGGCCACTTGGCGCACCACGTCAGCGACCTGGTGGACGGTGTGGATTTGACGGCGTTCTACGCGCCGTATGCGGGGGACGGTCGGCGCAACGCGCCCTATGCACCGCGGATGATGGTGAAGGTGCTGCTGTATGCGTATGCGACGGGGGTGTTCTCGTCGCGAGGGATCGCGCGGAAGCTGGAAGAGGACGTGGCGTTCCGGGTTCTGGGGGCGGGCAACTTCCCGCAACATCGGACGCTGTGCGAGTTCCGGCGGCGGCACTTGTCGGACTTCAAGGAGCTGTTTGTAGCGGTGGTTCGTCTGGCGCGGGAATTGGGTCTGGCGCGCTTCGGGAAGCTGTCGATTGACGGCACGAAGGTGCGGGCGAACGCGAGCAAACGGAAGGCGATGAGCTACGGGCGGATGGCAAAGGAGGAGCGGCGGCTGCGGGGGGAGATTGAGGCGCTGCTGGCGGCGGCTGGCGCGGCCGACGCGGCCGAGGACGCGCGGTTGGGGGCGGACGTGCGGGGCGACGAGTTGCCGGCGGAGTTGCGCCGCCGGGAAGACCGTCTGGCGGCGATCCGGGCGGCGAAGTCGCGGTTGGAGGCGCAGCAGCGGGCAGCGGACGACGCCCGCGGTCGGCAGCCGGACCAAGACCGGAACCCGAAGGGCGGGCAGCCCTACAAGCGGTCGTATGGCGAGCCGGACGCTAAGGCGCAGAGCAACTTCACGGACCCGGAGAGCGGGATCATGAAGACGAGCAACGACGGGTTCCAGCAGTGCTACAACGCGCAGGTGGCGGTCGATGGTGCGCACCAGTTGGTGGTGGCGACGGAGGTGACGGCGAACGCGAGCGACCAGGGTGGTGTGCCGGCGCTGCTCGACGCGCTGGCGGAGACGGTCGGCGAGCAGCCGGAGACGGTGCTGGCGGACGCCGGCTACAGCAACGAGCGGGACTTGGCGGACCTGGAAACGCGAGGCATCGACGGGTATGTGTCCTTGGGCCGGGAGGGGAAGGCGGCCAGGCCCCACGACCCGGAGAAGTATCCCGCGACGAGTCGCATGGCCGAGAAGCTGTCGAGGCCGGCGGGCCGTGCGGCGTATGCAGAACGCAAGTGGCTGTCGGAGGCTCCCAACGGCTGGATCAAGCACGTGCTGGGATTCCGACGCTTCAGCCTGCGGGGGCTGGCGAAGGTGCAGGGCGAGTGGGACTTGGTGTGCCTGGCGTTGAACACCAAGCGCCTGCACGCCCTGATGGCGGCGTAACACGCGGGGAATGAGGCTCGCAACGACGACCGATCGGCGCGCATCGGGCTCTGTGGCGGGCCAGGCGGCCCCTCAAGGCCGAATCTTGCTATCTGCTTCGCCCTTCGCCGAGGAGCTCCCTCGTCGGCCGACCGCCGAAGTCGCTCCGGCACAATGACGCACAGCATGGGCCGACGACCCATTTCACGCCGCCGCACCTCCTGCGGCGCAGACTCCTAGACGACGCTCTCTCGGCGCAGTCAGCATCTGCGGCGCCGTCTGCGGCCGGTCCCGCCCGGCGAGAGCCTTCATCTCGTGCGTGACAGTACGGGTCTGTCCATCGTCGGGGCAGGGGAGTGGGCGGCCGCGACACACGGTGGTTGCGGCCGGCGTGGCTGGCGGAAGCTCCACCGTGGCGTCGATCAGTCAGGTGTGATCCGTGTCCACACGCTAACCGAGAAGACGGGTGACGATGCGACCACCGCCGTGGATCTGCTCACTGCGGTCGAGGGCCCTCTCGTGCGCGTCACCGCTGACGCCGCCTCTGACACGGTCGCCGTCTACGAAACGGCGACGGCGCGGGGTGCGACGGTCGTCATCCCACCGGCCAAGACGGCGAACGTCTCTGGTCACGGCCCGCGGTCGCCCGCGCGGGATCGGACGATCATGTTGGTGAAGACGCTCGGCCGGCGCCGCTGGAAGAAGGTGTCAGGGTACCATCGTCAGGGCCGGGTGGAGAACACGTTCTTCCGATACACGTCCATTATCGGAGATGGCCTCCGGGCCCGGAGGCCAGCCGGGCAGGGGAGTGAGGTCGTCATCGGCTGTGCGATCCTCAATCGGATGACCGCCCTCGGCCGACCAGTGTCGTATCGCCTCGACAGGTGAGGATCCTGTCGGTGGGCATCGTGCGGGCCAGTCACGATTCGTGCAACAACGCCGGAGGATGATATGACGTCACCGATAGAAGACATCACGGTGCAGTGTCCGAAATGCGGGAACCTCTATGAGGACTGGATTCGGAGATCGGTCAATCTCGACCTTGATCCATTTGACGACGAGTACCTCGACCAGTGCTCGTCCGCGACGTGCCCCGAGTGCCAGCACAAGGTCAACCTCGACGTGCTCGTCGTCGAGGGCGGTGTGTTTAAGATGGGATTGCCGGAGCCACCGGTCTGATCCACGAGCTTGGCAGGCATCATATTAATCGGGCTAGAACTTCGATTGTTAGTCGAGAGAACGATTCTTGAGTTCCGGTTCACCAGAGCAGCAAGCCCGCGTCGCGATTGACAAGTTTCTGGCAGCCGCAGGTTGGGTAATCCAGGACCGGGACGAGTTAAACCTGTCTGCCGGTCAGGGCGTGGCCGTACGGGAGTTTCCGATGGCCCCTGGTCACGGTTTCGCCGACTACCTGCTGTTCGTCGACCGCCAGGCGGTCGGGGTGTTGGAGGCGAAGCCCGTAAGGTGCGTTTAATGGGCCGAGGTCCGGTCAGTGCTGGTCGAGTCGCCCAAGTAATCTCAGGCCATGCCGCCTGCGCTCCAGTTCCTCGTTCTCACGTGCGCTGGCTGGGTGAACCGCCCCCAAGACGATCTGATCGCGTATCTCCGGGAGGAGCATCGGGTCCTCCGGGAGCACCTGGGCCCTCGGCCGCTTCGCCGGACCGATGCCCAACGCCGTCGACGCGCCGTGCGCGGCCAGCAACTCGGCCGGCGCGTCTTGATGCAGGTTGCCGGCATCGTCACGCCTGACACGATTCTCCGCTGGTACCGGAGATTGATCGCCCAGACATCCGACGGCAGCGCCCGCCGCGGTCGCGGCCGGCCGATGACGCGCCGTGACGTGGCTGCGCTCGTGGTCCGGATGGCGGTCGAGCATCCCCAGTGGGGGGACACACGGATCCGCGGGGCGCTCTCGCACCTCGGCCACGAGATCGCTCGGACCACGGTGACGCGGATCCTGCACGACCACGGGATCGACCCGGCTCCCGAGCGGAGCCGGCGCATGCCCTGGAAGACGTTCCTGCAGGCGCCCTGGGAGGGCCGCACGGCCTGCGATCTGTTCACCGTCGAGGTGCTCACGCTGGCCGGGCTCCAGCGGTACCTGGTCTTCTTCGTGATCGCGCTGCAGTCCCGCCGCGTGCCCATCGCCGGGATCCATCCGCAGCCGTACGGCACGTGGATGGAGCAGAGGGCCCGCAATGTGACGGACCCGGTCGATGGCTGCGTGCGCCGCGCCCGCTATCTGATTCACGACCGCGACCCGCTCTCCACGCGGGGGTTTGGCGAGATCCTGGAGGGCGGGGGTGTCCAGCCGATCCGTCTCCCGCCGAAGAGTCCCAATCTCAACGCGTATGCCGAGCGGTTCGTCCGCTCTATTCAAGAGGAATGTCTCAGTCGCGTCGTCCCCCTCGGCGAAGGGCCCCTGCGTCTCCTCGTGGGCGAGGACGTCGACCACGACCAGCGCGAGCGAAACCACCAGGGACTCGACAACCAGCTCCTGCAACGACCGCCACCGCCGGTGAGCCTGGCCGCCGACGTGCAGCGGCGGGAGCGTCTGGGCGGATGGCTCAATTTCTACCACCGGGAGGCCGCATGAGCGGTCGGCCGATTAAACGCACCTTACGGGGTGGAGAACACGTTCTTCCGCTACAAGTCCATCATCGGCGATGGTCTTCGCGCCCGGAGTCCAGCTGGGCAGGGGAGTGAGGCCGTCCTCGGCTGTGAGATTCTGAATCGGATGACCGCCCTCGGCCGACCAGTGTCATATCGCATCGGCCGGTGAGTATCCTGTCGGTGGGCATCGTGCGGGCCCGTGACGATTCGTGCAACAACGCCGCGCTCAGCCACGAGCCGACGATGACGGCTAGGCACTGACTTGAAACGCGACTGGCCGAACAAGGACACGCCCAAACCCGATAGTCAGTTGTGACTTACCTTGCTGGAGTTCTCGCTCCAGTTGTTGACCCACAACCAGGATAACCTCATCTTCGCTTTACCGAAGATTGTCAGATCTCTTTCGCGTGATCTCTTTGAGGATGTCGATCTCCAGGTCGCGGTCCGCCACCATCTTCTTCAGGCGGCCGGTCAGGAGCCTTCATTCACCCGGGCTCGCGTCCTCGAAGGCGAGCTGAATGCGATAACGCCGAAGGGCTAAGTTCGGCCCGACAGCACCGACCACCCGGGGACTCGGGCTAGAATGCCCACGCGGTCGCTGGCATTAATCGGCGTTGCCGTCCTGGAAGGAGGCCCTTCACATGCACCGTGTATCCGGCCTGTGCCTGCTCATGGTTTGGCTCGCAGCGTGTGCCCCCGCATCCGAGCCCTCTCCGGAGCCGGCGACGGCCCAGCCAGAACGCGGGGCGCGCCTGCAGCCCGGCACCCAACTAGGTATCTACCTTCCCGAACAGCACGACCTCTACGACGGGCGGTTCATCATCACCGGCCAACGCGTCTATCAGGTCGGCACGCTGTTTGATGCGAGCCCGTGGGATCACATGGGCGACGATGCTTCCACTGTGCGCGAGGTCGGCGGCACGATCGAGATCGATGTCGACGAGATCAACAACGCCGGGACCTTTCGAGCCGAGTTGGAGCTACCGGAAGGGACCTACGTCGTTGAGATGGACCAGGTAGTGGAGTTCAACCCGTGCCAGGACGGCGGCATCGCCGCGTTCATCTACGAGCACGGGGATGCCGGGTGTGGTGACATGAACTGGCCGAAGAGCCTGCTCTATGTCGCGGGCTGGGGAACGGGCTCGGCCACGCTCAACGACGAGCTGCTCTACAAGGACTACCAGATCCATTTCATGGTGACCCAGGGCATGCGCGATCGCGACACGCTGGCCACGATGTATCCCTTGGCGGGACGCACGTCAGCGGCCGGGGCCGTCAATCCCGCGCTGCAGCAGGTCGACTTCTACATCCGCAGCCCGGACACCAACGACGCGAATCATCCCAACCGCGAGGTCTTCGACCATTTCTTTGCGATGGAGACCACGTGGCGCTAGCGGAGGTGCTCTTGAGGTCGAGCGCCTGTTGCCGAGGGGCTGACCGCGGGCACGCGAAGCGCAACGATTCGTTGCCAGAAAAGCGGCGACGGCGTGCGTTTCCGCGCTTCCCATTGATAGACGACGGCCTTCCCGGCGGCGCCGACCAGGCGCGCCAATCCAGACTGGCTGAGATTGAGGTGTCTGCGCAGCGCTGTGAGTTGCACGTCATAGTCCCCGGGAACGGAGGCCCAGGTCAGTGGCACTGGCGTGGCGGGCGGGCGGCGCTGAGTGCCGTAGTAGTGCCGACGAAAGTCCAGCGCGTGCTTCAGGGTTGCCCTCGGGCGCAGGCGGCGGAAGGTCGTCCGCGTATCATAGGCAACACCGAGTCGGCCTGAACGCGCGGCTGCGTGCAGCGTGCGAACATGCACGCCGATCATCAAAGCCAGGACCCGCAACGGCAGAAGCGCCGTATCGTCCGGATAGCCCGCCAGGGTCCTGGCTCTGGTGAGGAGTTGCGGCGGCGGCTCGCGGCGGCCTGCGTCCCATGGGCGGTAGGTCTCACGCGGCACGTTCAACTGCGCCGCGAACGCCGACTGCGACAATCCGAGAGCCCGACGATAGGTTCGCATCAGGCTCATGGGTGCCGGCCGCCCTGCCGCTTGGCCGCGTCTGACCAGTTGAGCAGATCCACTGGGAGAGCGCTCAGGAGTCTCTGCAGGTCCCCGACTGCCTGTCGGCCCGTCTCCGCTAGCGCTCGAGAGCCTTCCGGGCCAACAGGCTGGTCGGCGCGTTCGATGCCGAGGGCCTGGAGCTCCAGGACATCTGTCAGCAGTGTGAATCGTGCCGCTGCGGACCTCAGGGCCTCTTCCACAGTTGGCGACGATGCAGGGTCGCTCGCCATGACGGTCACACCATGCCGTCGATGGCGCTGAAAGTGAAGCGGAATCTGTCTACCCGTACTTCAGCACGCTAGTCGTCGGTGCGATGTGACCGGTCGGAACGACGAGAAGTGACCGCAGGAGTGGTCACCAGCCTGCGCAGTCGGCAGAATCCGGCGAGAAATGGCGCGCCCGGCAGGATTCGAACCTGCGACCCTCGGCTTAGAAGGCCCTCCGTCGGATCGGTTATCAATAGACGGTTATCACCCACGCCGCCTCGATGGTCTGGATCTCGCGAATTCCCGCCTATTTTTGCCGTACTTCGCCGTTTCATCGCCTCACATGCGATAACCGATCGCCGCGACGATCACGTGAACGTGGGAACCGGCACCCGGAGCCGGCCATGAGGAGCCCGTGTTCCCTTGGTCGCGTGCCGACTTCCGTCACCACGTCCTCCGCCTCGTGCGCAAGACCGCCCGCGATCATAGAGGACCTGCACACAATCGCCGACCTGCGCGATCCAGACCAGATTCGGCGTGACAGCGACGCAGGCGCCACGCGGTGGCCGCGTGGGGGGGCAGGGGTGGGTCGATTCCACGCCTCGCGTGAGAGAGAGGTCCCATGAGGCTGGCGCTCGCACTGACATCTGCTCAGGCCGACCGCCTGCGGAAGGAAGCCGATCGCCTCGGTATCGCACCAGCCGTGCTGGTCCGTGCGACGCTCGAGGATCTCTGTGATCTTCCCGACGCTGGCTTCCGCGCCGCCGCTGAGCGCATCGTGCCGAAGAACCAGGAGCTGTCACTCGCTTCGCCTGATCAGGGCGTCGAGCACGTCGGCGCTGTCAACGGACTTGTCACGCATGGGTTCGGGGACCGTCAGGCCGGGTGCACGGGAAACTCCTTCGGCAAATCGCGACCGTCCTCCTCCTGGTCGCAGGCGTAATCCTCCGGTCGCCTGAGGGGGAACGACGGATTCGACGTTGCAGCGGTCGACACTGTGCGCCCGTGGGAGTACGAACCGACGTTGCTCAACGGCGAGCCGGTGTCCGTTCGGTTCACGGCCACGGTCACCTGCATTCCCGGGGACGCGGACCAAACAACGACCGGTGGGGCACCCGTCTTCGGCAACTTCGTCCTACCGGAGGAACCCCCGCCAACGCCATCAACCTCTCCGGCACCGAGCCACCGATCGCGAAGAGGCGACTCCGTGGTGTCATGCCATGCGGACAGTCGTCCAGGTCGTCGACCCGATCATGTAGCGGCCCCTCTCTAGTCCCTTCACCCAGCGGGCAGGACTACGTCCGGTCGGTCGACGGCAGCGCCGCCCGTCGTCGGCGCTGCCGATCCCGCTGCGCATCGCGTTGGGGCACTCCGCCGGCGCGGCACGACCGGCAATATCGCCGCTGATCGGGCCGCGGCCGCCGTGTGGGTGTGTAGATCGCGGCACACGCGGAGCACACCGCCACACTGGTCACCCGTGTGATCGTGAACAGCAACTGACAGGCCAAGGTCCCGAAGAGGCACGTGCCCCCGGCACTGGAGCCGAACTCCACCTGGCGTCCCTGAGTCGGGCCCCGCGCCATGACCGGCCTGACATCCCCGATCCGGATCCATGCCTGGACCACAGAGGAGAGGAGGATCCATTCAACCTCCACCGACGGGCGCCACCACGGGACGGGCTGTTTCCGGTGTTGGACGACGACCTGCCAGTCCTCGGGCTGCCCCGGCTGGTCGGCATGCAAGCTCGCCGCGAGGTCCAGGATTGCCCGGGCCTGTCGCGCGAAATGCCGCCACCGTTCGAGCGGCGCCCACCCGTCGAAGCGCCACGCGGGATCCTCCCTGCGGGATAAGGGCCGACAGCGCGGCGTGCCGTCCTCGTTGCCCAAGTGAGAGGAGGGCAGCCCATGTTCACAGATGCCCAGGATGCCCCAACGACGTGCGTAGGCGCGGATCGTCGGCCCATCCCCGTCGGCGAGCCTGACGAAATCACTGAGGATGTGGGGGCCCGGCCTGCGGGTGGTCCACTGCAGCGGGTCCCCACGCCACCCCCAGCACAGCCATTCCCCTTCAAGCTCCACGTCGTTCGGCACCATGAGCTCGCCGACCGGCGGGAGGCGCTCCAACGGTCCGGTCTCAGTGTAGAGCCCGCCCAGCTCCCAGTGAGGGTGGCTGTTACTCATATTGAAATCATATCAGAGAGCTACACCAGATGTTCCGTCTCTCATACGCTGGCCTCAACTCTGGACGCAAAAGGAGCACAAGATGCCACGACCCCCCTCATCGCGACCGCACGACGCCGAAGCCGGGCATGAGCCGCCGTCCCACGCGTTAGGCCTGGCGCCGTCCGCGCTGATTCACGCGTTGGACGATCTGCAGCCCGATCCCCTCAACGCCAACCGCGGGACTGATCGAGGTCGCGCCATCGACCCGGCCGCGGTGGAGCGGATGTTTGACGCCACGCGCGGCGCGCACATCGCGCCGGGGGAGCTTGAACACATCTGGCGCGGCCCGCCGGGGCCACCCGCCGATCGGTCCTGGCCTGATCCCGCCGGGGCGTGGTACTGCACTGGCATCGACTGGGCCCAGAAGTTTGACTCCACCGTCGCCGCCGTCGTGCGCTGCGAGACCACGCCGCTTCAGATCGTCGCCGGGTACCGCGCCCAGCGACGGCCCTGGCTGACCATGACCGAGAAGGTCGGCGCTCTCCTCGATGAATATCCGGGGCCGGCCGCGCCTGACGCGACCGGCGCCGGGAACGCGATGGGGGCGTTCCCGGCGCTCGCCGCCCACGACCAGCTCCAGGGCGTCACGCTGGTCGGGCGGGTCCGGACCGACCTGTTCCGGCACGACATTGGGGCCATCGAACGGCGCGAGATCGTCGGTCCTCGGATCGACGCGTGCTATACCGAGCACCTGTACTGCGGGGAAGACGATCTGTTCGGGAGCGGGCATCCGCCCGAGACGGTCGTCGCCCTGGCGTTGGCCTATCACGCCTTCACGACGGGCCGGCAGCCCAGCGACGAGACGCCGGCACGAGCGCCGGCCGGAGAGACACGATGACTCCGGCCAAACGACCCTCGACGCGGGCGCGTCAGACACCCATTCAGTCGCTCGACGACCTGCAGCCCGATCCCCTCAACGCCAACCGCGGGACGGATCGAGGCCGCGAGGCCCTGCGGCGCAGCTTGCGCACGTACGGCGCGGGCCGCTCCATCGTGATCGACAAGCGGGGGCGCATTCTGGGGGGGCACAAGACGGTGGAACAGGCCAAGCACCTGGGGCTCCCGATCACGGTGGTGCCCACCACCGGCCAAGAACTCGTTGTGGTGCAGCGGATGGATCTGGATGCGCGGACCGACCCCCGGGCCCGGGAGCTGGCGCTGGCCGACAACCGGGTCGCCGAACTCGACCTGGACTGGGATCCGGCCGTGCTGCGGCAGCTCGACCAGGCGGGCGTGGCCCTGGAGGACTTCTGGACTCCCGAGGAGTTTGCCCGGCTCCTCGCCCCGGAGGGGCCGGAGGCGCAGCCCGACGAGAACCCCGTGCTGGCCCCGCCCACCACGACCACGATCCGGCGCGGCGACGTGTTCCAACTCGGCCGCCACCGCCTCGCGTGCGGGGACGCGACGTCGGCGACGGACGTCGCCCGGCTCCTCGCCGGGGCCAACCCGTGCCTGATGGTGACCGATCCCCCCTACGGCGTGAACTATCAGCCGGCGTTTCGGCACACGGCCTATCCCCGGCAGCGCACCGCCGTGGGGCGGGTCACCAATGACACCCAGGCCGACTGGGCGGCGGCCTATGCGCTCTTTCCCGGCGACATCGCCTACGTATGGCACGCGGCCTTGTTTGCCGACGTGGTGATGGCGGGCCTCCGGCAGGCGGAGTTCGAGGTCCGGAGTCAAATCGTGTGGGCCAAGCCGACGTTCGTGCTGGGCCGCGGCGCGTACCACTGGCAACACGAACCGGCGTGGTACGCCGTGCGGCAGGGGCGCGGCGCCCCGTGGTACGGCGGCCGGACGCAGAGCACCGTGTGGGAGGTGCCCAACCTGAGCGCCATTGGCGGCTCGCGGACCGGGGCCAACACGCCCACCGGCCATGCGACGCAGAAGCCCGTGCGGGTGTTCGAGATCCCGATCCTCAATCACACCACGGCGCAGGACGCCGTCTATGACCCCTTCGTCGGGTCGGGCACCGCACTGATTGCCGGCGAAAAGCTCGGGCGCCCCACGTATGCCATGGACGTGGACCCGATCTACGTGGAGGTCGCCCGGCGACGCTGGGAAGCCTTCACCGGCCAGACGGCCGTCCACCTCGCCCCGGAGCGCGCCCCGACACGCCGGCGGCGGAGCGCGCGATGACCCGCCGCCGCCCCACGGCTCGGCGGGCCCCCGCGCGCGGCGGCCAGCAGGGCTACGAACCCCCCGTCACGCGGATGCGTCGCGATGAACGCATCTTGGAACTGGCCCTCGAGCGCTGGAGCCAACGCCGGATCGCCGCCGAGGTCGGGCTCACGCAAGCCGGGGTGTCCAAGGCCCTCCGGCGCATCCTCACGCGACAGCAGGCCACCCTGACGGAGGAGGGTGAGGCCTACCGACTCAAGCTGGTGCTGCTGGCGGAGCGCCGGGCGCGGGCGGCCCGGGAGGGGCACGCGCGCAGTCAGGCGGACGTGACCACGCGCCGGCAGCGCAAAGTGGCGGCGGGTGGCGGGGCGGCGGCCACGACGGTCGTCGAGCTCGAAACGCAGTCCGCCGCGGGCAATCCGACCTACTTGGCGGTGGAACAGCGGTGCGACGAGTTCGCCGCGCACCTGGTCGGCTTGTACGACCGCCCCGCACTCCCCGCGGACGCGCGGTCACCGTCCCTCGATCCGGCCACCGCCAGCGTCCGCCTCATCGGCCACCTCTCGTCAGACACGCTGGAGCGTGCTCATGCCGAACTCACCCGACCTCCTGACCCGCGCCCTGCAGAATCCGACCCTGCTTGAGGCCGAGCTCGGTCGTCGTCGCGCGCGCGACGGCACCGACCGCGACGTCCTGGCCTGGGTCGAGGCCACCTTCGGGGTCCGCATTCCCGCCGTGGCGTGCTGTGACGGGCACGTGGCGCCGGCGAAGGCCTTCTGTGATGCCTTGCGCGCCCGCAACTCGGTCGTGTTGTGGATTGCGTCACGTGGCTTCGGGGGCAAGACGTTCCTGCTCGCGCTGCTCGCGGCCGCCAACGCCATCCTGTTTGAAACTGACGTCATCATCTTGGGTGGCTCTGGGCAACAGTCCCTCCGGGTGGTCGAACAGCTGCACCGCCTGTGGGCCGCCGGGCAGGTCCCCCCGGCGTGGTTGGCCAGCGAACCCAGCCTCACCAAGACCACCTTGGCCTGGGGTAACATGATTCAGGCCCTGACGGCCTCACAGACCGCCGTGCGCGGGGCCCACCCCACGCGCCTGTTGCTCGACGAGATCGACGAGATGGAGTTCCCGATTCTGGAAGCCGCCCAGGGCCAGCCCATGGACCGCGACGGCGTGCGGGCACAGACCGTGATGAGCTCCACCCATCAGCATCCCGATGGCACGGTCACGGCCATGCGGCGTCGGGCGGCCGAGAAGGGCTGGCCCGTCTACGAGTGGTGCTATCGGGAAACGCTCGCACCCCACGGGTGGCTGACCGAGGACCAGGTCGTGCGGAAGCAGGCTGAGCTGTCTCGCACGATGTGGGCCGTCGAGTACGAACTCCAGGAACCCAGTGCCGAAGGACGCGCCATCGACCCGGCCGCCGTGGAGCGGATGTTCGACGCCACGCTCGGCGCACACATCCCCGCGGGCGATCTCGCACACACCTGGCGCGGCCAGCCGGGTCCCCCCGCCGAGCGGGCCTGGCCTGATCCGGCCGGGGCGTGGTACTGCATCGGCGTCGACTGGGCCCAGCAGTGCCACTACACCGTCGCCGTCGTCGTGCGCTGCGATACCACGCCGCTCCAGGTCGTCGCCGGGTACCGCATCCAACGGCGACCGTGGCCGGAAATGACCGAGCGAGTCGGCGCGCTGCTGGATGAGTTTCCGGGACCCGCGGTGCACGATGCCACCGGTGCCGGGTCGGCCATCGGGGAGTTCCCGGCGCTCGCCCCCCACGACCAGCTCCAGGGGGTCACGCTGGTCGGGCGTGTCCGGACCGACCTCTTCCGCAACTACATTGGGGCCATCGAACGGCACGAGATCGTCGGTCCTCGGATCGACGCGTTCTATACCGAGCACCTGTACTGCGGGGAAGACGATCTGTTCGGGAGCGGGCATCCGCCCGATACGGTCGTCGCCATGGCGTTGGCCTATCACGCCTTCAAGACGGGCCGGCAGCCCGGTGACTACGGCGTCACCCTCTGACGGATGGAGGCCCGGAGGCCGAGGAGACCTTCTCGATGAGCCCCCGCGGCCGGCCTGCGTCGATGCCCCCCTCGCTCAGCGCCTCGGGCCCCATCAGCGTGACGCCGCGATCATCACACCCCCTCGACTCGTCGCGCAGCGCGCGAGCGCGGTCCGCGAGCGGGCAGATGTGCACGCGAGAACCTCTCCCGTCCGGGTGCCTGCGCCAGCTATCGTCGAACGGTGCTCGACGAATCGGTGCCGACACGTGCCCAGCGGGTCGACCTGTGGGCGACGCCTGCGCACGTACGCCACGGGTTCCATCGCCGTCCCGTCGCCGCCGCACATTCCCCTTGCCTGTCGCGCCCACCAGAGCGAATGTGGACCGACGGCCGCCGCCTGTGGCGCCGGAAAGGAGGACCCGCGTCCATGGACCCACACGACACGACTCGGCCAACCCGCCCCGACGTCCCCCGCGCGACGGCACCGCCCACGCGTACATTCGGCCCTCAAGGGCCGACCTTGGGGGACCTCATCGACGCCTACCTCCAGGACTACCTGGTCCGGCAGTTCCGGTCTCACAGCACCGCCCGCGGCCGGACCGCCCATCTCACCGCGTTCTTCGGCCGCGACGCGCGGGCCGCCGCCCTGACCACCTACCAGATCCGCCAGTATCAACTCGCCCGGCGTGCCGCCGGGGCCGCCACCGGCACGATCAACCGGGAGACCTCGGCGCTCCACCGCATGGGCACGCTCGCCGTCCACTGGGGCTGGCTCGACACCGTGCCCGGCTTCCCCGACCGGCTGCGCGAGAATCCCCCCCGCCAGGGCTTCTTCGAGCACCCCGAATACCTCGCCGTCCGCGCCCACCTGCCCGCCCCGTGGCAGGACATCCTCGACCTCGCCTACTACTCCGGCTGGCGCAAGCAGGAGATCCTCGGCCTCACCTGGGAGGAGATTGATATGGCCGGTGGCGTCATCCGGCTCTCGCCGGCGCGCTCGAAGACGCTGGTCGGGCGGATTCTCCCGATCTCGCCCCCCATTGCCGAGGCCCTGGCGCGACGGCGGGCACGCCGCGACCCCACCAGCCCGCTCGTCTTCCACCGCGACGGCATCCCCGTCCGCCGATGGCGCACGGCGTGGCGCACCGCCTGCCAGGCGGCCGGGGTACCGACCCGCTTCCTCCACGATTGCCGGCGCACCGCCGCCCGCAACCTGATCCGCGCGAACGTCCCCGAGCGCGTCGCCATGCTCCTGACCGGGCACAAGAGCCGCGCCATCTTCGACCGCTACAACATTATTCATGAGCAGGAACTGCTCGACGCCGGGGACCAACTCGTCGAGTATCTCGCGCAGCAGGCGCAGGCGGTACCAGCCCGTCGGCGGCCCCACACGGCCGGCCCCGCCGCCCCGCGCACCGCGCCGGCCCTCCGCCTCGTGCGACGCACCACCGCGTAAGGGCGCGCGGCACGCCCGCGAGCCGGGCGGCGGGGGCCGGACACCGCCTGTCTGTGCGCCGCAGGTCGCGTACAGGCCACCGCACGGGCTGGCCAGCGATCGCGGCACACGCGGCGACGGGGCGGGCCGACGCGGCCGAACGCGGCCACGCGCCGGACCAGACCGAGCCTCGGCGCTCTCATGTGGTCATCGCAACATTTGAACCGCTACGTGGTAAGGAAACAGTGGAGGTGTTGGGATGGCAGAAACGCGTACTCGCGGTGTGCGGCTGACGCGAGAAGAACGACTGACTGTACGTCGGCTCATCAGTGACGGTCGCAGTTTTGAAGAAGCGGCGGCGGCCGTCAGGTGTTCGACGAAGACGATGCAGAGGCTGCTGAACACGGTGGGCGGGATGCCACCACGGAAGCCGACGCGTTCGAAGCGGCACCTGTCATTGGCTGAGCGCGAGGAAGTCTCGAGAGGATTGGGAAGCGGCGCATCGTATCGGGCGATCGCACGACGCCTTGGACGGGCACCGTCCACCATCTGTCGCGAGGTCAACGGCAATAGCGGCCCCTGCCGGTATCGGGCGTGTCGCGCGGACGAGGCGGCCTACAAGAGAGCGCGACGACCGAAAGCCACGAAATTCCGCCAATGTCCTCGGCTCCGCACCCAGGTGGAATCGATGTTGAACGCGCAGTGGTCTCCTCAACAAATCAGTGCGAGACTGACCGTTGACTACCCGGACGATCCCGAGATGCGCGTGTCCCACGAAACCATCTATCGCTCGCTGTTCGTCCAGGCCAGGGGGGCGTTGCGCAAAGAGCTCACCGCGTGTCTGCGTTCTGGGCGTACCCGTCGTCGCCCGCATGGGCGCAAAGATCCAGGGGGCTACATCAAAGATATGGTTCTCATCGCGGATCGACCGGCTGAGATTGAAGACCGTGCGGTGCCTGGTCATTGGGAAGGCGATCTGATGCTGGGTGCCCGGGGCCAGTCGGCGATCGCAACGTTGGTCGAGCGTCAGACTCGCTACGTGATGTTACTGGCCGTCGGCCGCAATAAGACCAGTCACCATGTGTGCGCGCTCATCGCGAAGAAGATCAGAACGCTGCCGCAGCATCTCGCGGTGTCCCTCACGTGGGACCGCGGCAAGGAAATGGCTCGGCACCGCCAATTCAGCATTGCGACTGGCGTCCACGTCTACTTCTGTGATCCGTCAAGCCCGTGGCAACGCGGCAGTAACGAAAATACGAACGGTCTGCTGCGTCAGTACTTCCCACGAGGAAGCGACTTGTCAGTCCATAGCCAGCGGCACCTGAACCGGGTCGCACACGTGCTCAACGACCGGCCTCGACAAACTCTCGGCTGGATGAAACCATCTGAAAATTTAGCTAAGTTGTTGCGTTGACCATGTGAGATCGCCCTCCAAGCCCAGAGGCCCGGATGCTCTTCTCGGCGATACGCAATCTGATCGTCTTGGGGGTGGTTCACCCAACCAGCGACGGTGAAATACGAGCAAGTGCAGCGCAGCAGGCATGTCCTGAGGCGACGTTAAGCACCCTCGGCCAATAACCGACCCGGCCTCGGCGATTCGCTCAACTCGCCTCGGCCGCTTTGTTGCACCATACGGGATCGCCCGTTTCCGCAGGCTGCACACGCATCATCCTCGATTGTCGATCCCGACAGGATGGTCCGCAGTGACGGACGATGTGGTAAGGTTCCGCCGGCCGGGCTCGGTGATGGCGGCTGCCATGGTCGTCGACAAGTAGCTCAGCGTTGCTTCCGCGTCTGGACGCGCTGAGTCTCTGCCCCGATCGGCGGCTCGCTGGGAGACTCGATGAAGCTTGCTCTCCATTTCGACGCCATGCACGCGCAACTCGGCAATCCCTACCACTTGCCTGCCCAGCGGCTGGTTTTCGCGGCGCTATTGGCCCAGCGCGACAGTTACATCGATTCAAAGATCTTCACCGGTGATCTGCTGTTCACGCACGTCCCCGGCCTGAAAGCTGCCGATGCCGTCGGACTCTGGTTCTTTCCGCAGAATCCGGTATGGACGAGCCCCAACGGAGTGGACTGGAATCTGCCCCCGCACATGGCCATCTACGCAGTTTGCTTCGAGAGTGTTGACCGGGAGACGGCCGAGCGCCTGCACGAGGGTCTCGTTGGCTCGGCCGCGTACCTTGGGGCGGTGGAAGTCGGCGATTCGCCCACCCATAAGCAACTGTGGTCGAAGCTTCCCGCGCGGTGTCGTATCGTCCACCAAGCGGCGCAGGTGTTCTGGGACGGGGGCCCCAAGGCCGACAGGGACGAGGCACTCTTCGAGCAGTTGCAGAGCCTTGGATTCGATCCGGTCAGTTGGGAGACTTGGTGGACCTGACGGAACCGGGGAAACCGAAGATCGACCTCTCCGCTAACACGACACCGGACCGAAGCACCAACACCGCGATCAACACGATCCGGCCCTCGTGGTACATCTGGCCGGGTACGAACTCCGGGAACCCACAGCTCATCAAGACCCAGAGCCCGGCGCAATGGTGGAAGAGAGCAGCCGGGCACCAGCTAAGGGAACCAAACTCGAACCACGTGATTTTCTAAGTTAATGATGATAAAGCACTTCTGGCAATAAGTCTTTGTCGGCCACCACGTTCCAGCCATGCGGTCGTCCCCTCCAGTCTCCTGGAGTCCCCCCGAGTCGACCCTGGTCTTGGCAACATTGTGGCAACGCTCCTCGCTAGGAGGACCTGCCTGTTCAGTGACGTCCCGATCGTAATCGAACCGATGGCCTCTGGCGATCGGCCTCTGGTTCCCCATGTCCTCGACCTGTGGGTGGCGAATTCGTAGGAATCCGACATCGTTCGATCTTCGGGTCCCGTGAGCCGGGAGTCCCCCGCGAAGTTGTCGCGATGGCATGAGTAAGGCGTGCAGCTGACGCACTGCCCTGCTGTGTCGCGATAGACGTCGAACGCGGGCGCGTCGACCCGCTCGCCACCGTCTTCGCTGGTCAGATGTCACGCCGCGATCGGCGTCTGATAGAGACCACGGCAATGCGCGTCCCATCGGTAGCGGTCGAGCCGTGCGACATCCTTTCGTATCGGGACGGGCGTCCGCCCGTCCAACGACGCATGGGCCCGATGCGCATTGTAGAAGTCCTGGAAGGCCACCAGTTTGTCTTCCAGGTCCGACGCAGACCAGAACAGCAGTTGATCCACGCATTCTCGTCGCAGCGTGCCGATCAACCGTTCGACAAACGGATGCGACAGCGGCACATACGGCACACTCTTCACCTCGGTCACCTGCAGCACCCGCAGGTTGGCGCACCATTGGTGAAACCGATACAGCGGGTCGTTGTCGGAGCTGAGGCGCGTCGGACGCGAGAGCCCTCGAATCGCATGGTTGAACATGCGGCACAGGGCGCGGCCATCCACGGTTCCAGCATGGATGCCAAAGCCGACGATCCGCCGCGTGTATTGGTCCATCACCACCAGCACCCAATGGCTTCGCAGGGTCGCCGACTCGCACCGGAACAGGTCGATGCTCCACAGGCTATCTTTCGCATGCCCCAGGAATGTCAGCCAGGACGGACCACCCGAGCGGGGTGCCGGGCGATAGTGCGTGGCGAGCACTCGGCGCACCACGTCCTTGTCGATGTTGACCGCAAAGGCGAGCGCGATCTGTTGTGCGATCCGCGGACAGCCCCACCTGGGGTTGCGCCGCTTCATGTCGACGATGGCGTCGACCAGTGCTTTGGACGGTCCTTGGGGGCCGGTGCGACGGCGCGTGGGTGAAAACAGCCAGCGGTACTTGCGGGTGCGCAGAGCCCGATGGAACTCCAGGATCGTCGACGGTCTCAGCACGATCGCTGAGCGAATCACCCGGGCCGGGCGCATGAACAGTGCACACACGCCGGCGAGGATCCGATCCGACGCGCAGAGATTCGGCGCCCGGTGCCGCGAGCGATTCAGAATGAGCAGTGGCTGCTTGACCAAGACCGATTCAGCCACGACAGACCGCAGGCCGCCGGGGCCCATCAGCCGGGCCAGGGTGGCGATCAGGTGCACCAGCAGGATGATCGGGTCGCGCATCGGAACATCCTAGTGACCACTCCCAGGATCACCAAACTTGATAATCTCAACGGATTGCGGGCTGAGTAGTAATTCGCCACCCACAGGATTGGAAACACGATGAAACACTCGCCGGTCACCATGACGGACCGCGCCTCATTACCCCTCATGGGGATTGGAAACTCGTCGCGGAGCGTGCGGCCGAACAGCGTGTACTGCGTCTCATTACCCCTCATGGGGATTGGAAACCTGACAGATCCTGGGGTGTGGCCCCAAGGCAGACCGCCTCATTACCCCTCATGGGGATTGGAAACCCGGCGACCGCCGCGCCAGACTGTGCCCCGTCGATGTCCTCATTACCCCTCATGGGGATTGGAAACACGAGCGCGGGAAGTTCTACGTGTCCGGCACCGGCATCTCATTACCCCTCATGGGGATTGGAAACACACGCTGGCTATTGATTCAACGGCGACGGATGCGCTCCTCATTACCCCTCATGGGGATTGGAAACACGATGATCGCGCGAACATGCCCGTCGGTCGCCACGAACTCATTACCCCTCATGGGGATTGGAAACCGGCGGAGACGACCGCGTGGTTAGCGAAGCAAGCTGCTCTCATTACCCCTCATGGGGATTGGAAACTGCCTTGATCTTCATAGAGTTCCTATCCTTTTCTCATCTCATTACCCCTCATGGGGATTGGAAACGTGATCAGATAATACTGACCCGGCGCCGCGTCGAAGGCCTCATTACCCCTCATGGGGATTGGAAACTTCAGGCGGGCATTCCGACATAGGCCTCGTTTTGTAGCTCATTACCCCTCATGGGGATTGGAAACGTCGTGAGGCCCGTCCGACCGAGGCCGACAGGTCAGGCTCATTACCCCTCATGGGGATTGGAAACTAGGCCGTGTTGTGTCTTTCACACCAGGGACAGGCATCTCATTACCCCTCATGGGGATTGGAAACTCGTCGAAACGTATTGCGTGAAGTGCCGTTCAACAGCCTCATTACCCCTCATGGGGATTGGAAACCTGACCCTCGACTGACCGCCTCGACAGTGACAGAACCTCATTACCCCTCATGGGGATTGGAAACTAGCGATCGGCTCCTGCGCTTCGACCTCAGACCCGTTCTCATTACCCCTCATGGGGATTGGAAACCCTTATTGAGGTCCGGATCATCTTGCGTCATGTGCCACTCATTACCCCTCATGGGGATTGGAAACTCCCGGCATTGAACGAGCCAGCCACGGCATAGCAAACTCATTACCCCTCATGGGGATTGGAAACCTGGTCAGATCAAGCCGAGTCCACAGCAGGACGCCACGCTCATTACCCCTCATGGGGATTGGAAACCCGCCACGTGATCTCCGCGATACTCCATGTTCGACGTCTCATTACCCCTCATGGGGATTGGAAACCCTTGCTGATTCTAAGTTTACGCCGCGTCGCGTGTCGCCGGCCGGCAAAAACGCGGCGCAGACATAGCTGATTCTGCGCCTGACATTTGGCGCCGAGATGGTTTTCTGGCCGGGCGCAAACACGAGCCTCGACCATGCAGGAGACGGTCATCCGCCACGTGTGCGAGATGGGGGCGACGGTCGCCCGTGTCGCCGACGGCGAGCAGCCGGCAGCCCCCGCCCCGGCGCCAGACTCGGCTGGCCCATGACGGCCGCGTAGAACGGCGCGCACGGCGCCTCGACGAACCTGCCACACGCCGCGTCGTCCAGCATGCGATTCACCCGGGCATAGCACGGATGGGACGCGCGGCGGGGCAGATCGCTGGTGAGCACCCACATCGCGACGTGCCGAGCGCGACGATGACATTTCCGCATAGCCATACGCCGACATGTCGTACGGCAGATCGATTGTGTCGATCCCGCGAATGTAGACTTTCACCACCGGCTGCTAGACGAGAGCCCAATCCTTGCCGTGCCAATTGTCCTCGTCCTGACGCATCTGCCCACCCAGGGCTTCCTTGCTAAGTCGGCATACCTGGACGTTATGGCGATTCTTGCACACGAGCTTCAGCACCCGGTCTTTGGGTCCGATCTTCTTCGAGATTCTTGCGACGAGCTTGACGATCTCCGACTCTGGCAGGTCGCCCATGAACACCGATGCCTGTTCATGTACGAGGAACTCCTTGAGGAGCTTTTTGTACAGATCCGTTCTCTTGGCCGGCACGTCATAACAGACCATCACGAACATGGGTCATCCTTTCCAAACGAATGGCTTGAACTGCCCGACGCCAAGCGCCTCCCGTTCCAGAGATAGACACTGACGGTGAATGGCCTGCCGGAGGGTAGACGTTTCGCTCCGCTCCTCGATGCGCGACCAGAAACGCTCGGTTGCCTTGATCCTCCCCTTCTCGCTGAGCAGGCATACCCCCGGCGTCCGGCTGAACCAGAATGGGTTGGGTTGATCACGCCGGAACATAGACAGAAGGAGCGCGTCCGATAGCACGGGCCTAAACGTCTCCGCCATGTCAATCGACAGTGAACGCCGCCCCATTCCAGGCGCATGAAGAAACGAGATACTTCGGTCGAGATGGGTCTTGGCCAACTCGTTTGCGCACGCCGAGTAGAGCAGCATGTTGAAGAACGACATCAGGCAGTTTACGGGATCGGGTGGCGGTCGCCGGATCCTTCGTTCAAGTCTTGCATTGGGTGAGATCTCCCCGAAGGCGTCGTGGAGAAACGCTCTCGCTTGTCCCTCGGCGCCCATCAGAGCTTCGATGGTCGTCGCAGCGTCAACCATACCAATCGCACTCTCCAGGCCATCCAGCGGGGCGTCGACACCCGTCGTGCCGTTGCGCCGGTAGCGCTGAAGCAACCCGCGCATCGATTTCACCTGCGCATTGACGATTGCCTTCGCGATCCGTAACCGCCCCGTGTCGTCCAGAAATAGTTCAGCCTGTCCGATACGCACGCGTCCAGAAGGCGTCTCATCCTCTGCCTCGAACGCTCCCAGGAACCGGCCCCCTGCATCAAGGACCGTGAACCGGATGCCACGCCGCCCCATGTCCTTGAGCAAACGGATGGAAATGGACCCGTTTCCCATGCACAGGACATGCTTGACGCCATTCAGGGGAATCGCTTTGCGACCCGCGTCGGACGTCACGACCAGCGAGTTTTCGTGCCGATTCAGGCGCGCATCGCGAGGGATAATAACGGTGTCCACCTCACTCCTCATCCCAGCACAGGGGGTTGCAGCTACAGGCGTTGCAAAGGGGAATGCGATGGGCGGCCGGAGGCGAGTCGGCCATCATGTCACGGCTGGCGCGCGCGTCCTGAATGAGCTGATCGAGCACATCCTCCGTGACCTCATAGCTCGTTTTCTTGCGTGATCCGTATACTTGCACTTCGGCGCGCCATGGATCACCGGTGGCGCCCATCATGAAGGCCGCGTAGAACAGCGCTTGGCGTGAGACCGCGTCGGGTGCTCCGGCCGCACCCTTTTTTCAAGCACGACGCGCCGCTCGAAGTCGATGGCATCCGGCGCGATGCCCAGGCCACGTGGCACGTCGGCGGGCCGCTTCTCCGTCTGGTGAAGCGCAAGGCCCCTCTGCACCCGTGCATGATGGACCGCGTGGGTCGCGCCCATCAGATGGAGCCACGCCCGGCGGCGGCACAGGGCCACATGCTGGAAGTAGAGCCCGTGCAGGCCGTACTCCTCCGCCAATTCACGCAAACAGCGCGCTTTCCGCAGAATCTTCAAAGTCTTCATCCAGCGGCGGCCTGCCGAGCTTCTCTACCAAAGCAGTCGCTGCCCCCATGACCGTCATGCGCGGGTCCCGCACCCTATCGTCCACCGCCGGAATGACGCTCTCAAACCGATGCCGCCACTCCTTGACCAGGAGCGCGTTGAGTTGCTCGGTCTTCTTTTCCTGCTCCAGAATCGACAGCGAGAAACTCCCGTCCCCGATCGGTGAAGGAACGTACAGCGTCAGCCGCTGCGCATCCGGTCGGCCAGCAAACGCTCTGATTTCCTCGTCCAGAGTCCGTGACATCAAATGGACGGTCCGTTCTCCATCTTCATCGGATGCAATGTGGCGGTTGAGGATGTCCGTCGCGCGGCGCAGAAAGGATTCCGTGACGGTGTGGCGCTCGCCGTTCGGGTCCGCGACCTCGATGGTTGCGCCGATGTCGCGGTAGGCGAGGGCACTGGCGAGCAGCGCGTCTACCCAGCGTTTGTGGGGCTGCGACACGCGACGCATGTTGTCGTTGACAACGTCGACCTTGCAGATTTCAGAAATTCTGGAATCGACAAACTTCACTATGCTCGGCGACAACTGGTAGAGGCGCTCTCGTGCCTCCTTCTGGACGTTCATTCGCCTCCGACGAATCGCCACGATGAACAACGCGGCCCAGTACGCCCCTCGCCACGAGGCGCGACGATAGAACGGACCCGGTTCGCCGACTGCGGCCAGCGCCACTTCCGCCTCCGTTCGGGTCGGCTCAAGCTGACGCCGAATGTCGCGGAGAATCTGCGCCGTGAATTCCTGCACACTCACCTCGTCGTGACCCTCAATGACGTCGGCGATTCTTCGCGTCCAGGCGTGCCGTTCGCGTTGCCGGTCGGGCAACGACACGATGACCTGCCCATCATCAGCCCCGCGTGACACCCGCCCAACGCGTTGCACGAAGTTGGCAAGTCCGAACCCGGGTTCCATGAACATGAGCGTACTGTGGAACGTGACGCCGATCTCGACCGACGATGTGCACAGAAGCACGTCGTAGTGGCGGGGATCCGCGTACGTTCGTCCGCGCCGCCGGGCGCCGGGCCGGCGCGCCGAGTCGTCGATGGAGTTTATCGAGAGAATTCGCTTCTCGGGAACACCGGCTTCCCCCAATGTCTTCCGTATGTCCTGGTCCTCACGTTTCAGCCGCTGTAGGGAGTCATAGATGACGATGACCGTGAAACCGCCGGCAATTGAGGCGCGCACGGCATCGATACTCAGCGCAATCGACTCAACGAGGCTGCACGCGCGCATGACGATCTCGACGTTGCCATGGATGGATCGATTCTCCTGGGTGTGGCCATCGACAATGTCTTCCGAGATCATCTCGATGTCGTCCGCGCCGACACCGGTGTGCCCGAGTATCTTCGTGACGTCTATAGGCGTGGCGGACAACAGCGACACCTTCGCCCGTCGTTCCGACCCAGCCAGCAGCGACAACAGACACGCTAGGCCAAAGGCCCGATCGTCGATCGTGTGAAACTCGTCGAAGACGATGTGGTCGAAGCAACGCAGGTACAGAAAAGGATTGACGGCGCTCGCCCCCGTCACGCGGATGCCAGAGATCATCCCAACCACCACTTCGGGGATTGCGAAAATGACGCGCCCGCTTGAATGCGTACTTCCCGCGAGGAACTGCCGGACCCGCATCGCAGCGAGGCTCTCGCTCCCATCCTGAGCCTGATTGCCCGACCACTCAGTGATCCGTTGGTGAAGCCAGGCGTCGATCTGCGCGTCCGTCATACCATGGTTTCGGCAATACGTCCGCGCCTGTTCACGCGCGTCTCCGATCAAGTTCTGCAGCAACCGCTTCGTCGGGACGATGAACAGCACGTGCACGCCCTCGTTGAGCACCGCCTGCATGAAGGCGTACGACTTCCCGGACCCGGTCGGCGCCGACACCAGCCGTACGAGCTTTTCGGAGTGCAACAGACGTTCCTGCATTGGCGACAGACCGCTGGCCAGTACCGGCACGGAGTGTGATCTGATAATCATGCGCCTCCGCTATGACCAGCCGGCTGTGATCCGCAGGGCGTGGTCCGGGTCGACGGGCTGGCTGGGCTGGATGTTGTGCAGGCGGTACGGTCCCGCCTGTATATCGGCATCGGTATGGAACAACCGCGCCGTGTGCAGGTTGAGGCAGATGTCGTGCGGCTCCGCACAGCGTTCAAGCAGACCGAGGCCGTTTCTGCCTAGCCCAAGTCTGACGACGAGGCGGTCGATTGGCTCACCGTAGGCTGTGCACGCGATATGCAGCGGATCCGCATGCAGGAAGCAGCCGTGAAATACCGCCCCCACCGCAACCTCCTGTATGTGGTAGTAGTCCTTGATATTCCCGCTCTTGGTCGCGAGATAGACGCTCGCCGGCATGCCGCACTCGGCGTCCAGGTTCAGGCGGCGCGCCAACGGGCGGTTGAGCCGGTTGGCGCGCCCGAGAAACAGCGTCGTCTTGAACGGCAGGACCGCCACGTGGCGACGGTAGTCTGGCGCTGACGGGAGGCACGGCGAACGCGGCATCATGCCAAGCGTGGCCGCCGCCGCGAACCCAATCGCCGTGTCGGTCACGACGTCGTTCAAAGTCGCGGTTCCCGATGGCGCGGCAAGGCCGTGCCACGCCCAGGGAGACAACGCGGTCAATCGAAACGCGAAGATCGCTTCGGACATCGGTCAGGCCTTCCTTGGCGTGAAGTGCTGCTCGAACAGATCCGCAATCTTCGGCGCGGCCTCCTCATACCGTCGCCGCAATGACGGATCGTCCTGCTCGAACGCTTGGACGAGCTGTCGCTGGTAGGCGCACGCTTCGTCGACATCGGCGGTAGTCTGGAAGGATTCCGCCATCGCAGTCTTGATGGCGACTGCCAGGTCATCAACCGCGTTGATTCCCTGCGGGAGTGTGCGCAGCAATTCGTACGGAGAGGACAGCGGCGTTTCGAGGCGCGCCGCGAAGATTCCCGCGATGTGGGTGCGCACGTTCACACCGGTGACCGACGTCTGCCCACCGTACGAGCCGGCGAGGCCGAGGCTGAGCAGCAGGTGGTCGAAGCCGATTGGCGGAAGCTGCCGTCCGTTGCAGGTGAGGATCTGGACCAGTAAGGTGCCAGGCAGGACGAAGTGCCGGCTGAACAGATTGTCTGTGTTCTTCTTGTTTTCGGCATCCCAGAGGGTCCCGGTTTCGTCGCCTCGATGGTGGAAGCTGTCACCCACGGCATCGCGGTACGGGACGGTGCTCAGCGCGTCGGAGTACTGCACCGCCGCCTTCACCGGCAGGACCCGAGTCCCCCACATGGCGGAGTCCCCGAATACCAGCGTGTTCAGGTCGAACGCATCGCGAACAGGCATCCTGACGCCAACCGCGGTGCGGTTCTGGGGAAGCCGACCGCCGACGTTCCACGCACGGAGCACCAACAGTCCCCGGCCGCGCTCGCCGAACTTGAACTTGCTCGGCGTCGCCCGCACGCGGCGCACGCCGTCGCGGTCCTCAGCGTCGGTGATCTCTTCCTCCGCATTGCGAAACACGGTGGGGGCTACAATTTCGCGGATCAGCACGATAGACACGTGGCCAGCGTTACGACGCGCCGGCATGACGTAGATGTCTTTGCCGTTCGCCGCGACCACTTCTTCCACGAGCTCGCCGTCGTTGAGATAACGGCTGAATTTGTCGATCATCACATCGTCTCCTTGTCTCGCCCCGGTCCGGTGTGTCCGGCCTCGGACGTATCGTCATCGGTGGAATCGCGCTCGGATTCGGAGATGCCGCGTTCGCGGTACGTTTCCAGTAACGCAAACCGAAAGATCGACGCGGCCATCCGCTGCTCCCGTGATGTCGGCTCCTTCGACCTGAAGACCTTCGTCCACACGTTGTCGGTGAAGTGCCGTGCGAATTCGATGCAGCCGTCGCCGAGCGGCTGTGCGTCGCGATGCTTCTTCGCGGCCGCGTCGTGCTTGCGACTCAGCTCTTCCTCGAGGGTGCCTGCAAGGCCGAGGAGCAGAGCGACCCGGTCCTTCGTCGTCGAACGCGCCGCACTGGCATAGAAGTCGAGGGCGATCTTCCAGCAGAGCAGCTGTTTGTTCGTCGAGTCTCGTGTGCTACGGCGCTTTTGAATGCGGCTTGCAAGCCAAGCCAGACGAATCAGAGGGTCCTGACTGTCCTTTAGCTGCACTGGTTTACCTCCTGGGTGTCTGATGCGCGTGAGCGCCTGCTCCCGCGTTCCGGTCTCAATCAATGACCACGCATGGTCCTTGCCTCCGCTACCACGCCGATCGACGGCCAACGCCCAGGCGACGCACAGCGCGCCGAGCACGACGGTCGGATCGGGATCGGCCAGTCGTTTGGCCCACTCAATGCCAAGTCCATTGGCGCTTGCCAGCTTCTCAAACAGCTCCAGCTTACCGACAGCATCAGGGATCTGCTCGATACGCAAAGAATCTCCGTCAAGCAGTGTTTCCAGCCACCGTGGCAGCGAATCACAGTAGAAGATTGCCGGATGCCGGCATGGCGCACCGCGGAAGATGTGAATGGGGCGCCCGAGACGTCGCACGGCGTTGAGCGTCTTGCGCAGCTCAACCACCAGCTTTTCGTCCCGGTTCGGCAGCGTTTCCAGTCGCGCCAGACGAATCCGCCGCGTCTGGCAATCGAGCCCGGCATACACGGCGCCTTTCTGAACATTAAGGCGATTGAGATCGTTCAACCCCATGGATACGTCGGCATCCTCACGCTGAAACGCAAGGCCGCCGAACAATCCCGTTGTCACGGGCGACGAAATGAGTGGCGGCAGGTCACCGCTTCCCTTGAACTCCTCCTGTGCCTCTTGGCGCAACTGCAATTCGGCAAGACAAACCGGGCACAGATGAGTGTCGCCGGACGGGGACGCCAGATGGTCGTTGCGCCCGTCTCGGCCTGAAAATGCCGATACTTTGATGCCGTGCGCCCTCGATGCGGTGCTGATGCTACGCGACGCACTGACTGGCTCGTTGCACAGGACGCAACGCTTGGCCATCGCACCGGTGTCGAACGGTTCCGTGGCACGGCTGGTCAGATAGGCAGAGAACCGCTGGCGCAGGGCGTTGAGGATGTCGCTAGAGACGTCATTGATCTGGTCTACGAGACCGGTGCGGTTGCCATCGCCTTCCAGCCAGCGTCCGATCAGTCCATCACGGCTAACTACGCGATCCAGGAGCACCTGTGCCTCGTTCGGGTCTGCCTCGGCCAACTGCCAGACCTCTGCAATCGTCCACAGCGCCAACAGAACCCGCCGCGCCCGCCCGTCTTTCGCAGGCACCGCCGCAACGACCGGCGGTGGCACCCTTCCCTGCATGTGCATGAGAGCCCGGAGTTCTTGTTCACGAACGTCTGCACCGGGCGCCGCCGCCTTGCGGTTGGCGTCGCTGTGGTTGAGCACGATCACCAGAAACGCGAGGGCCTCCGCCGGTTCCATGTCGAGATCACGGGAATCCCCTTCCGGATGATCGATCGCGGGCTTCACCGTGGCTCCGACACCGTCGTCGAGCGGGCTCCACGATGTGTGCATCCCTGTTGCGTCGAACAATTCGTCAATCTGCGCGCTGTGCGTGCGCGCAAACGATCTGGGAAGCGCCAGGAGATTGGCGCACTGACGCCAGTCGCCGGAGCGCTTCATGACCTCACGGCAGGCGTGCCATGAGGCCGCTCCACCGACGAACTCGCATGCTAAACGGTTGTTGACGGAAAAACGAAGGTGATCTGGAAGGGCGTTGAGAAAGTCGTCGAGAGCCGTCTCCTTTATCCGGCCGGCTTGCTTCTGTGGGATGACGCACAACAGTCGACCGTCGTGAACGATCTCGATCAGTGGCAGTCGGCCGGCGACATCCTTGCAGGCGGTCGAAAGCGCGCGCTGGAAGCGGTCCAGCAGGAAGACGTGAAGGTGGTCGTGGATTTCGACCTTCTCCCAGTGCCTCAGTCCACCGTCCTGGAGTACGGGCCAGCGATTGGGGTCACCGAGAGTGGTGATCACGCCCTCGACACCCGCACCCGTCGCTCCGCTGGTGAATGTGCCCTCCAGCTTATCCGCCAGTTCGACGTAGCGGCACACTGCCGCAATCCTTCGGTCGTAGTCCGGCGCGGCTGGGCTCCGAGCCGCCTGTGTGCCCTCGACTTCCTCAATGTAGTTGACCATCGCCGCTGGCGAGATGAGCAGCCCGTGGTTCACCAGGAACTTATCGATGCCGTAGCGTGCCATCCGTTCCGCCACGGCACCAACCGCGATCGTTCGACCGCGCCGCAAGCCGAGGTCCTTGTCGATGTCGTGCAAGAAGGCGACGCAGACGACCCCGTGGGCCAGGCGTTCGATCTCCGCGAGATCGGTTTCGCTCGCCCAGGAACGGGGGACGTCTGACAACCAGAACATCAGCGCCCCGCGTGCCACCGACAGCAGGTGGTCGAGCAGACTGATGTTGTCGTGCTGCGTCCACCGCTCGGTCAGGGCCGGATCTTCCGATGCCCCGCCCTTACCGCTGATCGTCACCAGTCGGACAGGCCGGCCGTCGATTTTGGAAGCGGAAGCCCGCGCCGGCGCGCCAGCGCGGTCCTCGCCGACTCGCGCGATGACGCACTCGTCCAGGAAGGCGCCGTACACCTCGACCGCCGTTCGGTGGGCGAAGCCAGGGAACGGGTTGTTCATGCACGCCCTCCCGCATGTCCGATGCAGCCGAAGCCGTAGCGGTTTTTTTCGCCAATCCCAAGCGCCCAAGCCGAGCGCAGATCATTGAGGTGACCACTGATGCACAACGGACACATGGTGCCAATCACGAACGCGGGCTTCCCACCGTGCGCGGCGCGCATGCGGACCAGCGTTGAGTGCTTCGGATTAGCGCGCAGATAAAGCCTGTCGGGCTCGATGCTCAGACGGACGTTTCGCCCGGTCAGGCGCGACAGGCGGACATTGACGGCGTTCTCCAGAGCAGGCCCCGCTTTCACCAGATCATCGTGCCAACGCCCCTTCTGGCCGCGCACCGACAGGACCAGCGGCGAGAGCATGATCACCGGCAGTGTCGCCGTGGCCCCTGACTCGCCGACGACCGGGAGCGCTTCGTTGGCTCTGTTCCAGCCAGTCAGGTCCACGACATCCCCGTTGACCGAAACCTTCCGAATCGTGTCGGGACCCAGACGGGTCAGCGTCGGCTCAAGCGGCCCTCCCTCAGCGCCCACCACCACCGACCTGACGATGCACCCGCTGGATGTCGCCGTTCCGACCGCCCCAAAGGACCAGTTGCAGGCTTCACGCCCCACCACCGCCGATCCCTGCACGCCACCAGCGGTCCACGCGTTGACCAGTGCGGCATGCAGACTGTCCAGGTAGCGCACACGCACCGACAAACCGCGCGGCGCCACGAATCTCACTCGCATGCTGTCCCTCCACAAAGTGTAAGAATATACAGATTAAATCAATTGCAATATATGCAACTATTGCAGGGTAAGAAATAATGGATTTATGCTCATTCGAAAGATAGCACGCCGGTACGCCGAAACAATGTTGTACTGGCGTGGACATCTGCGAGCGAGAGAGGTTCAGGACTATCTGGGTGTGTCCGAGCGCACGGCGCGCAGCGTGGTCGCGGGCTGGCGGCACGGTGATGGCATTCTGCCGCGTTACCGGCCCGGGGCTGAGCGATGTCTGGTCCCGATGGAAGAGTTCGATCCGGGACCGGTGGTGACCGATACCAACGGCGCGTTGTCGCTCCTCTTGATGGCGGAGCGCTCGCCGGGAAACCCTTTCAGTCCAGTCTCCCTACCAGGAGGCGGACACGACGTGGCACTTTCAGCTCATAGGTCGTCTAGGGCTATCCGGGAAGTGCTTGCTGCGTCCATGGATCGGAAAGCCGTCTGGCTTCTCTACGCCGCCAAGACGGGCCGTCAGGAGTTTGTCTTCCATCCCTCCGCCCTCATTCGCTCGCGCGGGCGATATCACCTGCGCGGGTACCGAACCGACGGGCGCGACGCGGCAGGCCGGAGACTCGATGACCGGTACGTCGATGTGGTCCCGGCTCGTAGCATTGAGGGCATCCGCACGGACGGGACGATCTTCATTGGTCTGGACGACGACGACGACTGGCACACGTTCGAGACGCGTAAGTTCGTCTTGTCGCCCGAGCTTTCTCCGGAAGAACGGTTGTGCTATGAGCATGAGTACGGTATCGCTGAAACGGGTGTCCTCGAACGCACAAACCGCCGGGCACTAATGGCGTACGTGGTCCAGGAATTGTCGGAACGTCGCTGCTGGCGCCAGGACGGCAAGTCGGTGCCAGTGTGGAAAGACGTGGGCGTCCTGTGCAATGACAGCGCGTCTCGAACCGCCTATCCCCAATATCGTACAAGAGGCCCTGGCGGACGGATTCGCTGCTGACGGCGTTGGTGCGCGGATGCGGGCAGGCCTACGCGCTTCAAACCGTCGAGCCCGTCACCTACCGATGCGGTACGAGACGGGTCTGCCAAGCTCGGTCATCCGGTTCAGAACGTGACACGCGAGCACGGCCTCACGCCGTTGCCCCGATGAACTGCGTGCCCGAAGACAGTCGCCGACGATCGACGTGTACCGGAAGAACGCATTCTCCACGCGCGCGTGCTGATGGGAACCAGACGCCTTCGTCCACCGTCGCCGTCCGAGCGCCTTCACCCTCCTGATCGTCCGATCGCGGGCACCTGATCGGGCGCCCCGTCGAGACAACGACGCGGTCTTGGTCGGCGGCACCACGACCCTCGCCCTTCGCGCACCGGCCGCACCATAGAACGCGAGCGTGTCGTAGGCCGGATCCGCCGTCACTCTGGTGAGGTGTCCCTCCACCTCGTCGACCAGACTGATCCCCGTCATCGCGTCATCGGCCGTCGGCGCAGTCAGCGCGCAGGCCACGATCACACGGGCCCCGTCCACGCCGAGATGGAGCTTCCTCCAGCCGCGTCGCCCTCGGCCCCCATGTGTCGCCGCGGCCCACTCACCTGCGCCGACGATGGACAGTCCGGTGCTGTCAACGATGAGGTGCAGGCTGGTGCCCGGGCGGGCGCGCCGACGCGCGAGGGCGAGATGCTGACCGCGTCGCGAGAGCGTGGTGTGATCGGGGGC
Organism: Vicinamibacterales bacterium; assembly: GCA_965237405.1. Lineage (GTDB taxonomy): Bacteria > Acidobacteriota > Vicinamibacteria > Vicinamibacterales > UBA8438 > CAUZIB01. The sequence goes on from OZ250139.1 coordinate 365,564, forward strand.
CGTGAGATCGACGCCCAGCATCCCGAAGATCGATGTCAAGACGCCCTCGGTCTGACGCAACGGTACGTGGAAGATGAGACTGAGCGTCAGGGCGGTTTCGATGGCGAGATCGGAATACTGGAGTTGCCCGCTCCGCCTGCCGACGCCAGCCGCTGCCCACGTGGCGATCGCGTCGGGCGTGCGCCAGAGGGTGACGTCGCCTCGCCGCACGAGGGCTTGGTCGTACTCGGCCCAGTTCTCGACGCGATACGTTGTCGTGTACGTCGGATGCACTCTCGACTTCACATCGAGATCATGACCCGCCGGCGATCGCGATGGTCAACATGCCGGCCACTGCTCGCCCACCGCGCTGAATCAGCGCACGAACGCCCCTTTGGTCACCCATGACACGACGCGATACGCGAACAATCGGGCCGACGTGTCGCACCAACCCACGCGACAACGGGAGCGTCAGATGCGCGGCTTCACCTCACCTGCCCACGCGCAGTGTTTCTTGCACGTTCACGGCATCATTCAAAATCTGTGTCGCGTGGGTCGGCACCGGCTGAAATCGGTGCATCATCGAATGTTGCGGGCACGAGCGTTCACCGTGTGGACCGCGGTGACGGCAGCCTGATCTCTGATTAGCCTGCCCTCGTATGTCCCGGACTCGTTAACTTGACTGTGAGCATGATCTCCCTGCCTGACGGGGTCACTTGTGACACCGGTGGGTGCCGGTGAGTGATGGCCTGACCCTTAACTTGACTGACCTACGGTCCTGGCTACTGACCTGTCGGTCATCGCCCGCTGGCAACTCGTACGGCAGCCAGCTGACCGGATGGGCCGTGACCCCATAGGGGCCTGCTGTACCCACGGCCCGTCACAGTCCTGTCCGCCCACCCGGACCAGCTCGGGGCCGCAATCCGAGGAGGCCACCCGTGACCAACCGCATAACTACGCCGCCCGAAGCGCGGACGGTGATCGTCGGTGTTGATACGCATAAGCATGTCCACGTCGCGGTGGCAATCGACAGCTGGGGGATCCGTCTGGGCGATCACGCGTTCGTAGTGGACTCGGGTGGCTACGAGGCTCTGGTCACGTGGGCCGAGACACACGGGCGGATTGAGGCGTTCGGGATCGAAGGCACCGGGAGCTACGGCGCTGGCCTGGCACGGGCCGTCCGCCGAGCCGGGCATCATGTCGTGGAAGTGAATCGGGGCGACCGCCGTACACGCCGCGCCGCCGGCAAGTCCGACACCATCGACGCCGAGGTGGCGGCGCGGTCCCTGCTCGCGGGGCAGTCGACGGCCATCCCCAAGACCGCGGACGGCGCCGTCGAGATGATCCGCCAGCTCAAGATCACACGGGATACCGCCATGAAAGCGCGCACCACGGCGATGAACACGCTGAAGCAGATCATCGTGCAGGCCCCGCCCGTCCTGCGAGAAGCCCTCCACGACCTCACCGATCACGGCCTGCTCACGCGCTGCGCCGGACTCCGACCGGGCCCCATCGACACGCCCATCGCGTCCGCCAAGCACACCCTCCGGTCGCTCGCCCGTCGGTGGATGGCTCTCGCCGAGGAAATCGCGCTGCACGACCAGTACCTCGCGCGTCTCACCACCGCGACATCACCGACCCTCTGCGAGGGCTTCGGTGTGGGCGCCCACACCGCGGCTGAGCTGTTGATCATCTTCGGCGATAACCCCGACCGGATTCGTTCGGAGGCCGCCTTCGCGAAGCTCTGCGGCGCCTGCCCGATCCCGGCCTCGTCTGGGATGACCACCGGGCGGCACCGCCTCAATCGAGGCGGCCACCGACACGCCAACGCGGCCCTCTATCGAGCCGTCATCGTCCGGATGCAATTCCACCAACCGACCCGCGACTACGTCGCCCGACGCATCGCCGCTGGCCGGACCAAACGCGACATCATCCGCTGCCTGAAACGCTTCCTCGCGCGAGAGATCTACCAGCGCGTCATGACCGACTTCCGCGCTCGTCAAGAGATCATCCAGGCCGCCTGAAGGAGTGTCTTGACATATAGGGGCGTCAGTGCCCTCTCAAGGGTCTCAGCCCTCGGGAATACGCTCGACGAGTGATGGCAACAGCTGCAGCCTCACCTTCGTAATGGACCAAAAATCCAGGGCCCTTCAACGGGCGTCATTCTCCAGTAATCAGTGGTCCGAAGAAACCGGGCAGGTCAAGCCCGCGCTCGTTAGGACCGTCAACCCAATCGAAGGAGATCCAATCGAACCTGCGTCACATCGTAGGATCGCGCGCCTCCGTTACTTTAGGCCCCACCCTGTCTCAAATCATCTGACGACGGACAGTATCGGCACCACGGGTGCGGGAGGCGATTCAGCTGAGCCGTTCGGATGGCGTGCAGTTGTCGCCGGCGCGACGAGCTACTACTGGGCCGCAAAAGCACAGCGGATCGTTGGACGCACGCCCGCAGCCGGCGCACGGTTCATAAAAGAGTCGTTCGTTCACTTGCTCATCAGGAGGGCGCTGCGAACGGGCGAAGTAATGCGGTTCATACTGGTAAAGCAACTCGCCGGGCACAAAGTACTTGTCTTCCGTGCTCGACACGTTTGCGCGGATAGTCAGCCCTCCGCGTGTCGTTGATCCCGGAGACTCTTGTTCTGGATCGCCGTCATTCGTTGCCCGTGCTGCTGTCGGCAACGCGAGTCCGAACTCTAGATCGTGGATTTCCCGTTGGTCCTGATCCTGCGCGTTCAGAGACCGTGCGTAAGCGCTGAGAATCAAATCCTCGTCGATCTGAATATCGAGTTCGAGACGCTCCCGGAACGGGCGCGCCATGCGGTCGACGGAAATCGTTGCGATTTCCAGATTCGTTCTCGGTTCATTTGGGCGCACCTGTTCTCCGGCCCGATTTGGCGAACAGAACTGAAACTTGGCGACGCCGTCTCGAGGATCCGTGCAATACAGGTGGAATTGGCTCTGTTGTACTTCGCCTGCTCGCGGCATGGCAGTACCTGCCTTGACGAGCGGCAGATAGGAATTCCGCGCCAATTCAAGCTCGACGTTCTTGGCCAGATGCAGTCTCGCCTTGTCCGATGCGATCCACGCCGCCCCCTCCGCAATGAGCGTCGCGGTGCCGTCGGGTATTTCGACGCGTTCCGGTCCGAACAGTTCGTGCAGGCGGCGCCGTACCGGCGGCATGTTCGACATGCCGCCGGTCGCCACGCAAAGGGTCACCTGCTCGGGCGAGAAACCGGCGTCGTCCAGGAGCTTCGAGATGCGTCGGAATCCCTTGTCGAGAAGAGGTGTCACCACCCGTTCGAGTTCGTCTCGACCTAGGCGGTAGTCGAGGTCGTCCTCATCGAGTCCGCGGAAGAAACTGCGCACATAGAGTTGGGCGCTGGGTCGCGACGACAGGTCGATCTTGGCGCGCTCGCAACTGTCGATTAGTCGCTCCGGCGCACCCGGCTGTGCTTCAAGGACCTCCAGGCCCCGCGCCTCGGAGACTTTCTGGACAATGTAGTTCTTGAGCGTCTCGTCGAATACGTCGCCGCCGACTTCCTCCGTTCCGTCGTTCCTTATCTGAACAACCATGCCGCCCGTCTGGCGGCACAGCGTCAGGTCTAGCGTTCCGCCGCCCCAATCGAAGACCAGGATGAGCTTCCCTTCGTAGCGGCGAGCCATCTCGGACAGATCACGAGTACGGAACAAGCCGTACAGCGCTGCCAACGGTTCGTGCACAAACTGTACGATACGCAGATCGGCCTGCCGAAACGCTTGCCGTAGTGCCCGTCGCCGGCTCCCGTCCATGTCGACGGGTATGGTGACAACGGCGCCGGAAACACTCCCGATGGCCCGCGGGCCGATCCCAGCCTTGGCGAGGACGTGGCGGACCACGTCGGCCACGATGTCCACGGGGCTGCGTTCGACCCCCGCGATGAAAACACTGTCACGACCCAGGTACATCTTGGGAGAGCGAATGACGTTTCTCTGAATGCCGAGGCCGGCCTGGGCGAGACGCTGCTTGGCGCTTCGTCCGACGATCGTGCTTGCACCCTCATAGCAGACGACGGAAGGGATCGGTCTATCCTCGTCCAAGTAGTTGACGGTCCGGTCACCGCTGACGACAGAGACTAGACTGTTGGTCGTACCGAAATCGAACCCGATAACGTTCATCGTGACCCTTTTCTAAGCCGTTCGATTTCGCACGTCAAACCGTCGATCGCGCGGTCGGCGTGATCATCCATGACGGCTACCTTCGGCGGGTTGCGCCGCAGAGCGTGCAAGCCTTCCTTCAACAGCGATAATTCAGCTTCGAGGCGCCGCACAACTCTGCCGCGCAGCTTCTCGTAGTCGTCCTGCAAGTGGGTTCTCTCGATGCTGCGGTCACGCCGTTCGGCGTTCAGATCGTCAGTCGCGCGTTCTAGCTGCGTTTGCGCATCCTTCAACCGTTCATCGAGACTGGTGAGCGACTTCTCCAACGTCCGTGTTTGAGCAATCGCTCGCGACTCCGCAGCTCTAGAGACATCCGCCTGCTGCCTCGATTCGACGGCCTCTTCCTCGAACATTGAGCAGGCGATGGCGGTCGCCGCAGGATCCCGATTCTTGATCAGAATCTGCACCCTTTCGGACTCGGATGTCCGGCGCGCCGCGCTCGGTGCCCAGAGTTCACTACGTAAGTAGTGGTGAATCCGTTCGAGCGACAGTGGGGGTGACAGGCTCTCACGAAACCACAAGAGAAGGCAGTGCAACGCGTTCGTTCGGCACGTCCTCGCCTCCGTTGTCGAGAACGTAAAGCGTTCGCGCCACGGAAGTGACGCATAGTTCAAGGTGGAGATGATCTGAACAGCGTGTTTGTCATCGGACCGGTCTGGATGCTCCAGTGCTGCTTCGAGTGACTTCAACTGATACGCCGGATGACGGAGGAGCACGTCGCGGACGAAACCCCGGACCGGTCGCTCGCCGTTTCCACCATCAAGGCGGTTTAAGCCGAACAGCATCAACTCGCGAGTTCTCTTAAGCGCGCGGTCCAACGCGGCCATGTCGAGCAGTTGGTCTCGTCCCGCCTGGTCCAGCTTCGATCCGGTCAGCATTTCGCGAATTTCCGAGCCGGTCGGCTTCCAACGTCGTCGCGTCGGGCCATACGCGGCGCGAAGCATGTCGGCGTAGCTCTTCAGCTGTACTGCGCTCGACCGCCTCGCCGACTCCTTCCGCGTCGACGGTCGCTCGATAGCGGCGGATTGAGTCACGTTAGCGGAGCCGTCGGTTGTGCGGGTCGGATCGTTGCTTTCCGTGCGTGATTTCACCTGCTTCGTTCCTGCCACCGGAATGTTGTGATCGTCGTATCCGCTGGGATTCCGGCGCGTGCCGGTGACCTCGTCGCTCGCCCGCGTAGGAATTGTGTTGATATCCGCGTAGTCATCACCGCCCCCTGTGGAGTGAAGCCAGCAGCTTTTCTGCCCATGCCTCGAAGCCCGGCGTATTGCGCAAGGATTGGGCATGCGTCAATGCGCGGCCCGTCTCTCCGTACGCCACATGGAATTCCCCAAGCAGAACGCGAAGTTTTACTTGGTCGTAAACCGGCAAGTCGTGCGTCAGGCGTGCTTCGATGTCGGCGGCGGCGAGTTCGGGCAGTGGACGCATTGACCAGCACATGATCTCTTCGGTCACCGCGTCTGTCAGCAATCTATCGAGAGCACCCCTGGCCGGTGCACGGTCTGTGGCAGGAGTGGCAGGACGTTTCTCCTTTCCACTCGGTCGCACGCTCCCATTCGAGCGTATCCAGTGCAGATATTTCTCTGAAATCCCACCGACGCGAGACCCTGGAGCAAGAGCGGCAGATTCGCCGAAATGATTGAAATGGAATTCGATGAGACTGCCGATCGTACGCGCAAGAGGGCGCTCATATCCCGTCAGAGTCTCAGCGGCGTTGTTGAATTTACGTTCGTAGTCGTTGTGCGCCAACGTCGAACCAGGTCTCTGTTCCCTCGCGAGGATCCCGTACAGGTAGCCGCAGATACCGTCGCAATAGCTGATTGCCGTTCCGAACTCCGACTTTGTGCCAATGAAATCGTCTACGACTCGTAAATCGAGTCGGCCGCGGCAGATGATTTTCTCGAACCTGGACTCGACGTAAGTAAGGTCCTTGTCAGACGCGATGCGGAACTCCAGCTCGAAGCCGATGTCAATGCCGTCCTTGCGTAGCTTGATGCGGCACACATCGGGTGTGTCGCGGTCGGCCAAAGCGTCCCCTAGTTCACAAGCTGGAATCTCGCCGTCATTTAGCCAAGCCCGATCGCAGTCGAGCCGCACGTCTGACGGAAAGAGTGTTCGGATAATCTTTAATCGGTGTGCTCCCAGTTCGCGGCCTTGCACAATCAGCACGGGCTTATGCTGGGGGTGGGTCTCGAAGCGGTGGTCGCTGCGGGCGTCCGCGGAAGAAAAAGATTCGGCGCAGCGGTCGCAAATAAACAACGGTGGCTGGCGCGGAGCCGAGAAATCGACTCCCGTCGGTTCGTGGTGGTCCATGTAGCCGGTGTGCCAGAAGCCCATCGCGTGTGTCAGGATTCTAGCAGCCTGAGCCGCACGCCAAATCGAACAAGCACAGCGTGCCGGGCCTCTTGCAGAACTGTCCGAAGATCGGCCATCGTGGAGGAAGAGCGGCTGGATTGCCGTTAAGGTGTTCTTCTCGGTCGTGTAGTGCGCGCCAATCGGTCCTGATGCAGTCACTGCGCGATCGCGTAAGGTGCGTTTAATGGGCCGAGGTCCGGTCAGTGCTGGTCGAGTCTTCCAAGTAATCTCAGGCCATGCCGCCTGCGCTCCAGTTCCTCGTTCTCACGTTCGCTGGCTGGGTGAACCGCCACCAAGACGATCTGATCGCGTATCTCCGGGAGGAGAATCGGGTCCTCCGGGAGCACCTAGGCCCTCGGCCGCTTCGCCGGACCGATGCCCAACGCCGTCGACTTGCCGTGCGCGGCCAGCAACTCGGCCGGCGCGTCGTGATGCAGGTCGCCGGCATCGTCACGCCTGACACGATTCTCCGCTGGTACCGGAGATTGATCGCCCAGACATACGACGGCAGCGCCCGCCGCGGTCGAGGCCCGCCGATGACGCGCCGTGACGTGGCCGCGCTCGTGGTCCGGATGGCGGTCGAGCATCCCCAGTGGGGGGACACACGGATCCGCGGGGCGCTCTCGAACCTCGGCCACGAGATCGCTCGGACCACGGTGACGCGGATCCTGCACGACCACGAGATCGACCCGGCTCCCGAGCGGAGCCGGCGCATGCCCGGGAAGCCGTTCCTGCAGGCGCCCTGGGAGGGCCGCACGGCCTGCGATCTGTTCACCGTCGAGGTGTTCACGCTGGCCGGGCTCCAGCGGTACCTGGTCTTCTTCGTGATCGCGCTGCAGTCCCGCCGCGTGCCCATCGCCGGGATCCATCCGCAGCCGTACGGCACGTGGATGGAGCAGATGGCCCGCAATGTGACGGACCCGGTCGATGGCTGCTTGCGACGCGCCCGCTATCTGATTCACGACCGCGACCCGCTCTCCACGTGGGGTTTTGGCGAGATCCTGGAGGGCGGGGGTGTCCAGCCGATCCGTCTCCCGCCGAAGAGTCCCAATCTCAACGCGTATGCCCAGCGGTTCGTCCGCTCTATTCAAGGGGAATGTCTCAGTCGCGTCGTCCCCCTCGGCGAAGGGCCCCTGCGTCTCCTCGTGGGCGAGTACGTCGACCACGACCAGCGCGAGCGAAACCACCAGGGACTCGACAACCAGCTCCTGCAACGACCGCCACCGCCGGTGAGCCTGGCCGCCGACGTGCAGCGGCGGGAGCGTCTGGGCGGATGGCTCAATTTCTACCACCGGGAGGCCGCATGAGCGGTCGGCCGATTAAACGCACCTTACGGCGTGGCTGATGATTTCAGGCGGAAAGCGATGCCGAAGGTAGCGGGATCGTCGAATGTGCATCCCGGTATTGTGCCGCGCGGAGAGTTAACCTGACAAAGCCTCCTGAACAAGCCTACGATTCCTCGTGGGCCTCGTTCTCTCCAACAATCCAAAAGGATGGACGTCCGCCACCTGAATGATTGCCCTGCGAAACACTAGAGAACTAACACGTTAGCGAACGGAAATGGCGGTCTATCTGGAGGCTTCCTGCCTATTTGCGGTTTTGATCCGTCATGTAGACGAACCACGAACGATTGTAGTCCTCCAAGAAACGACGCATTCTTGAACTGGTAAGGCATGAACTCGTCCTTGCGACGAAGCACAGAACGGACCTGGTCGCAACCTCTCTCGTCCAGACTACCCACCTGATAGGCAAAGGCGAGAAGGTCGAAGTAGCGCAGCACATATGGTGGGACATCCTGTCCGGCATTCAATAGTGCATCCAGAGCTTTCTTGTCGTGCGAAAGGACAGGGCACTCCAGTGTAAGGGCGGCCGCGTGAGAATACGCCTCCCCGTAGTCAACCCAGCGCTCGAATGTCCTCCCAAGCGACTCGATGGCTCCTTCAGTGGCAGTTGCCAAAGCCTTGGCGTTTGCATCGACTTGGCCGTGCTCGAAGTGCTCCTTCAGTTTGGCCAAGTCAAGTTCTCGGATCGTTCCGTTCCCGAGCGCCTTGCGAAGCTGCGACTCTACTCGCTGTCCATAGCGATGATTTGAACGAAGCTCCACGAGGACTGCAGGCACAACCACCGGCTGAACTTGGAACGTCTTGAGAGCCCGAAACGGCCGGACCTCTTTGGCAAGCAGTGCTTGAATAGTGGCGTCCGCATCGCAGATTAGGAAGGGTGGCCGACGACTAGACGACGGCAAAGCCATCGTCTAGTCGATGCAGGCAGGCTCAGGCTCAAATCGGTCGGAGAACGTCTGCTCATCAACCATCAGTAAGCGGCTGGCCTTGCCTCGACTGATCTGTCCCGCAGTGTAGGTGTCTACAACGCTTTCTACATAGCGGGAGGGCAGACGGATGGAGCGGGCAGTCGTGGTGGTCGTACGCTTGGCAATCCAAGGCACAGCATCTTTACCCACCTTCGTGATGAAGTCTTCCATACCAAGCGCACGGTCAGTGAGTTGAGGCAGCTTCGACGCGACGTCGAACGTCGCAGCTCTTCCAGCGTCATCATCCGATAGAAGCCTCGCGTCTTTTGCCGCAGTGAGGACAAGCCGCTGTTCAACTTGGCAGTCTGCAACGATCTGAGCGAGCACGTCAGGCGAAAGGGTATCCCAATGGACTCCACGCTTAATGCCAGCGTGTCGAAGCACCTCTCTCGGCACGAGCGCCTCTTGTGCAAACGCCGTTGCGCGCTGCTCCGGAATAGATTTATCGGCCTCGGCGGCAACGAAATCCAGAGACGCGCCTTCACTCTCAGCATCGAAGATGGCATGCGCCACCTCGTGCATCAGGACCATATTCCGCCGAAACCAGGTGGAATGATGCGAGTTAGCGAAAACACAAGGCCGCTCGTCTCCGGCACCACCGACGTAGAAACTGCAACCTTCCATCTGAGAGTCGGGCACAGGTGTTTCGACAACGAGGACTCCAAGATCTCGGAGCCGTGATCTGAATAGTTCGCCGATCGCAGCGTTCCCCTTTGCAAGGCCGATAGACTCGCGAAACATCCGCGCCGCCTGGCGCCCTTGTTCTCGCGGCGCGGCCTGCTTGTTGGTCTGCCGACGGATATCCGTAAATAGTGCCGTCCAGCCCACTGCGCGCTGAAGCGTTGCTCTCTCCAGTTCATGCTGGAAGAAACCAATCTGTCGCACCAGCACGACGTACTCTCGATCTGCCTCTGATACCTCAGCGCCGCGAAATTTGTACCAAATGGCTGACGTCGGATCCTCGACATCCCGATGGTCGAGCAACTGCTCCTCGGCAACTCCAAAGACGCTTGCCAAGTAAGTTACGTAGGGGCTAGGAATGGAGCGCTGGCCAGCGACCCACTCCGCGAAGAGGCCGGGGTTGATGCCGAGGAGAGCCGCACACCGCTTCGGCTCGATCCCCGCCGAGTCAAGTAGAGTCTGGAGCATTGTCAGTCAGGAACGCGCTGTCAAGCGCGAGCGCACATAGTACCGTATCCGCTTTTCGGACGCCCAGATGCGGCCGGAGAATTCCAAGACGCCGTGGCAGAGACACCTCAACACCAGAGTCTAGTCCGAATCCTCCTCGACTGGGCTGGAGAATCAACCCTGAGGGGTAGACTCATCGCCCACGGCATCGCTCTGTCACCGACGTACTGCCACCACGTGGCGTTGTTGCGCGGTTCGAAAACTGACCCGCAACGCCCCCGACCCACAGACCCGTTAACGACCGATAGCGTACGACGCCGGCCTACCAAGCTGAGTCATCTGATTGAGGATGTTACATGCGAGGATGGCCTCCGTCTCTTGCCCCGCCCGACTGCGCGCTCGAAGGCTCTCCCCGATGATCACCTTGTACCGGAAGAAGGCGTTCTCCACACGGGCCTGCTGATGGTAGCCCGAGTCCGTCTTCCACTGTCGCCGTCCAGCCTGCTGCACCTGTCGGATCGTGCGGTCGCGCGCGGGCGATCGTGGTCGCCGTCCAGACACGGTGGCTGTCCTGGTCGGTGGAATGACGACCGTCGCGCCACGCGCACCCGCAGCCTCGTAGATGCCACGCGTGTCGTAGGCCGCGTCCGCCGTGAGGCAGGAGACGTCGCCTTCGACCTTGTCGATCAGATCGAGGGCCGTCGTCGCGTCGTCAACATGCCCGCCGGTCAGGGCGTGAGCGACGATCACGCCCGATCCGTCGACGCCCAGATGAAGCTTCTTCCAGCCGCGTATCCCGCGTCCGCCATGTTTCACGGCCGCCCATTCACCTTCACCCACAGTCGAGAGCCCGGTACTGTCGACGATGAGATGTATGCCTGCGCCCGCGGGGAGGCGGCGAAGTGCAAGGTCGAGGTGCTGACCACGCCGTGAGAGAGTCGTGTGATCGGGCGCGGACAGGTCGAGGCACAGCATCCCGAAGATCGACCTCAGAAAGCCCTCCGTCTGACGAAGGGGCAGGTGAAAGATCAGGCGGAGCGTCAGCGCGGTTTCGATGGCAACCTCGGAGTACTGCAGCTGCCCTCCGCGCTTGCCGACGCCCACGGCCTCCCACGTGGCGATCGCTTCCGGCGTCAACCACCGGGTGACGTCGCCTCGCTGGACCAGTGCTCGGTCGTACGCCGGCCAGTTTCCGACGCGGTATTTCGTTTTGTACCTGGGATGCACGCTCGACTTCACGTCGAGATCATGCCCCTTCGGCCGTCACGATGACCAGGGCCGCGACGAACACTTGTTTCCGCGCACCAACGCCTGTCTTCGGGCACGCAGTTCATCGGGGCAACGGCGTGAGGCCGTGCTCGCGTGTCACGTTCTGAACCGGATGACCGAGCTTGGCAGACCCGTCTCGTACCGCATCGGTCGGTGACGGGCTCGACGGTTTGAAGCGCGTCGGCCTGCCCGCATCCGCGCACCAACGCCGGGTCGTGGCATGGCTGCGTCTCGGCACGGCGGGTTTAGGTGGCCAGGTGGGAACGCCTTGGGTATATATAGGACTGGGGCTTGGACCGTCGAAATGGAAATCCAAGTTTCGATAGCTCCTGGAGCATTTCCGAAATCGACATCAGCAGCAGGTCAAAGGCCAGCGAAGCCTAGCCATCACCGACGAGGATCGAGATGAAACGCCTGTGGATATCGTTTGTCCTAGTGATCGTCGTGTCGTTTACGGTCCTCGGCTGGATCGGCGCTCGCATCTATCAAGAAGCCCCGCCGATTGCGGCGACGGTGCTCACCACGGATGGCGCGATCCTCATCGAGGATGGTGACATCGGGGCGGGGCAGAATGTCTGGCAAGCGCTCGGCGGCATGGAAGTGGGTTCAATCTGGGGCCATGGCAGTTACGTCGCGCCTGACTGGACGGCAGATTGGCTGCACCGCGAAGCACTCTTCATCCTCAACCGGTGGGCGCAGGCAGAGTTCGGCGCGGACTTTGGCCAGTTGGAGGAAGAGCGGCAGGCGCAGTTGACTAGTCGTGTGTCAACACTGATGCGCACCAACACCTACGATCCCACAACCAACACCCTCACCGTCGATCCCATTCGCGCCGACGCCTTTGCGTCCAACCTCGCCCACTATTCGACCGTATTTGCGAACGGACGGGCTGACTATGCCATCCCGGCCGGCGCGGTCACGGACCCCGATCGCTTACGTCGGCTCGCCGCGTTCTTCTTCTGGACATCGTGGGCGGCGTCCACGAATCGGCCTGACGATGACATCACGTACACCAGCAACTGGCCGTACGAGCCGCTGGTCGGGAACCGTGCCACAGGTGAGGCTGTGGTGTGGACCGGCGTGAGCATCATCATGCTGCTGGCCGGCATCTCTGGGATGGCGTGGTGGTATGCGTCTCGTCGACGTGACGAGGATGAACCCGTCCCCCCGGCGATCGATCCGTTGGCTCGCTGGGACGCCACGCCCTCGCAGCGAGCCACGATCAAGTACTTCGGGGTGGTCTCTGCCTTGATCCTGGTGCAAATGCTGCTCGGCGTCATCACGGCGCACTACGGCGTGGAGGGCGATGGGTTCTATGGTGTCCCACTGTCCGAGTGGTTGCCGTACAGCGTGACTCGCACCTGGCACATCCAGACGGGACTTTTCTGGATCGCCACCGCGTGGTTGGCCGCCGGGCTGTTCATTGGCCCCTTGGTGAGCGAGCAGGAACCGAGAGGGCAACGGGTGGGTGTCAACGTGTTGTTCGGCGCATTATTGCTGGTTGTCGTGGGGTCGTTGGCCGGCGAATGGCTGAGCATCCAGAACACGATGTCCGACACCGTGTCGTTCTACTTCGGCCATCAGGGCTACGAATACGTGGACTTAGGACGCGCGTGGCAAATCGCCTTGTTCGCATGCCTCTTGCTGTGGCTCTTCTTGATGCTTCGCGTCTTACGCCCGGCCTTGCGCCAGTCGGGGGAACAAAAACAACTCGTCGCCCTGCTCGCGGTGTCGACCGCTGCCATTGCACTGTTCTACGGCGCGGGATTGACCTGGGGACGACATACGCCGCTCTCGATGGTCGAGTATTGGCGATGGTGGGTCGTGCACTTGTGGGTGGAAGGGTTCTTTGAAGTCTTTGCCACCACGGTGATTGCCTTCATCTTTATGCGACTGAATCTTGTTCGTCCAGGCGTGGCGGCAGCGGCTGCGCTGCTGTCAGCCACGATTTTTCTGTCGGGCGGCATCATTGGCACTTGTCATCATCTCTATTTCTCCGGCACGCCCACGGTGGCGCTCGCCTGGGGATCGGTGTTCAGTGCCTTGGAAGTCGTTCCGTTATGTTTGGTCGGCTTCGATGCCATGACCGACCTGCGGCGGTCGAAGAGCTCTCCGTGGGTGCAGCGCTACAAGTGGCCGATCTACTTTTTCGTCGCGGTGGCGTTCTGGAACATGGTGGGAGCGGGGCTGTTCGGCTTCATGATCAACCCGCCTATTGCCCTCTACTACATGCAAGGGCTCAACACGACACCGCTCCACGCTCACGCGGCCTTGTTTGGGGTGTACGGCATGCTGGGCATCGGCCTGATGCTGCTCTGTCTGCGCGTCCTGGTCCCCGGTCGTGCCTGGAAAGACGGCTGGCTGCGACTGTCGTTCTGGGCGTTGAATGGCGGCTTACTGGCGATGTGTGTGCTGAGTCTGCTGCCGGTGGGGTTGATGCAGACGTGGGCGTCGGTTGAACACGGGTACTGGTATGCACGAAGCAGCGAGTTCATGCAGACCGATCTCATGCAAACCCTGCGCTGGATGCGCATACCCGGAGACACGGTGTTTTTCGTGGGAGCCGTCGCTCTCGTCGTGTTCGTCGCCGGCCTAAAAACAGGGCATTCCTTTCGACGATCGGCGTTACAACCTTCAACGGGGTCACCGAACGCCGCGATTGACGGCTGAGCGTGATCCGCGCGGTTGAGGTCACGGTCGAGCGCGCTCCGATTCACGGGGCGAGAACCTTCTCGCCTTGCTCGCGCAACTGGCCCTGCGGTCCGACGTACCGGTAGAGCGTCACTGGCTTGATCCCGAGTTCGCGGCAGAGTGCGGACACGGACGTGTCACGGTGGGCCATTGCGGCCTGGGCCAGCCGCACCTGGGCTTTCGACAGCGCGAACGTCCTGCCGCCGTTGCGTCCGCGCGGGTGCTTGCGCCGGTCGCTGTTGATCGGTCAGCTTAACTTCCGAGATCGTGAAGGAAATGACGGGTCTCGCCGCCCCGGTACGCTTGAGCAATGAACGCGATCGACGGGATGGCGTGCTGCAAGCCTGGGTGCGACAACTTCGGAAAACCGGGCCTCAACATCGTCGGCCACGGCTGGTTCGCGACGAAATCGGGCCGACGGCGGCGGTACCGCTGCACAGTCTGCATGGGCACGCTCAGCACGAACACGGGGACCGCATACAGCGGGCTTCGCTGCACGCGACGGGAGTTCGACCAAGTGGCAAGCCTGCGCGTCGAGGGCGTGAGCGTTTCTGCGACCGCCCGGGTCACGTGCCATTCACGCAACACCATCGCGCGATGGCTCGAGCGAGCCTCGACAGCGGCTAAGCGCTTCAACCAGCGGATGTTGCGCGATTTTGACATCCTGGAGCTGCAGGCAGATGAGCTCTGCACGTTCATCGGCAACAAGAGCAAGACCCTCTGGTTGTTTGCAACCATCGAGGTGTGCTCCCGTTTGTGGGCGGGTAGCGTTCTGGGCCGCCGCTCCGACCGAAACGCCAGGTCGGTCATCAACGACGTCGTCCGCCAGGGGCGAGTCGTTGGAGTCCCACTGATCGCCACCGATGGCTTCGAGTACTACCTCGGGGCGGTCGTGGGCCTCTTTGGATCAGCGTGCGTCTATGGTCAGGTGCTCAAGACTCGGCGGAACAATCGTGTCATCCGGGTCGAGCGGCGTCTGAAGGTTGGCACGGCGAGTCGGATGAAGGCCGCGCTGCTGGCGTCGGAGGATTCCGAAACCCTGAACACGTCGTTCGTCGAGCGCCTCAACCTCACGATTCGTCAAGGGTCGGCGTACTTGCGCCGTCGCTCGCCCTGCCACGCCCGTGGCGCCGACCAGCTCCGCGGGCACGTCGAGCTCCTACGTTGCTACTACAACTTCATCCGGCCGCACAGAGCGTTGCGGTTCGGCCGAAAGACCAGGACGCCAGCGATGCAGGCCGGTTTGGTGAGCACGCGACTGAACTGGAGCGACGTCTTCACGGCGCCGGTCACTCTCTACGCATTCTTGTTGCGGTCGTACGCATTCACGTGACCGTCCAGCTCATAGAAACTGGCACAACTGAGCTGACGACGTTCTCGTGGCCGCACGAACAACGAACGGCGGCCTGATCAACAGTGAATGGCGCAAGCACCGGCCTTGGCCCGGGCGGACCGCGGATCCGTGTGCAACGGGATCGCAGCCGGCCGCGAGGAGTTCGTACGGGGAGGACCTGACCATGTGGAAGCGAGAGGAAGCGGTGCAACCGGGAAGCGGGCAGTCAACGCCGACGGGCCAGACGGCGCCGTCACACGGCAGCGCGTCCGGATTGCCGCAGTCGGAGGCCGGGCAGCAGGACGGGAGCAACGTTGTGAATGTCGGAAAATCGGTCGTCATCAAGGGTGCGTTGCACGGGAGTGAGGACCACACGATCGAAGGGCAGGTCGAGGGCACGATCAAGGCGCAGGTCTTCGCCAAGGCGTTGGTCGTCCTCGGTGCAGTCAACGACACCATCGCCGTGTCCGAGAGGGGTGACATCCGCGACGGCGGGGCGGTGGACAGCGACATCGTGTCGCCGCGCGTAGCCATCGCCGAGGGCGCATACTTCTGCGGCAGCGTCGATATGCCGCGCCAGTCGGTGCCATCCAGGCAGGCGCAGCAACCCTACAACGCGGTGGCGTGGGCGGCGATGACCGCTCGGCGGCGTCGGCCGGCGACGTCGCCGCGTGTGCCGCGACCGCTGGCCGGCTCGTACCTGTGGCCTGGACGCGACCGGCGGCGCACAGAGGGGCGGTGTCCGGCTACCGCCGCCTCCCCGGCCTGCGGCCGCGAGGACCACCGGCACCAGGCGCGACTCACGGACGGCGAGGTGGGATGGTATTGCCGCCTGGAGGTGGGGTCGTGATCGCCGCGGTGAAGCGGCGTCGGCGACCGTGCGCAGCGTGCGGGAAGCGGCCCCGGGCGTTCGGTCTCAATTGGTGCAGCGAGTGCGATGCGCAGTTCCCGGTGGTCGACGGGAGCCTCGGCTTTTCGCTTCGAAACGCACCGGAACGCCCGTACGATATCGAGGTCGATCTCGCGGGCATTTGGGGCGACCCGGACAGCGTGATCGCGGCTGTGCGGGATGCACTGGCGGCTGCCGACATCGACCCGGGAGACTTCCTCGAGGCAGTACGGCCGGCGGTGGACGACGACGACGAACTGCTGATCACGTGCCGGGCGTGGGTGCACGTGGACGTTGGAGGCCGCACGTCCGCACCATGAATTCGTCGAGCCTGAATCGTACCGGGATCGTCGGAGAGCACATTCGTTGACGCAGGCCACCGGAGCCTGCTGATCCCGAACGCGCCCGGCTGGAGCGCCAGATCACCGCCACTGAGGGTGCCCTCACGACCATGGCACCTGTCAGGCGATTTGTCTCCCCGACGATGGCGTGCAATCACTCCCGCCCCGGCGGGTGTACCTCAAACCCGTCGTGTCCCATGATTCGGCCGAACTCAAGCATCGGGGCCTTTCGGCTATCCTCCGTGACATGGTCGATCCGATGGCCCTGCGCTGGTTCGGCGTGGCCCGAAGCGCCTGGCTCCACCAACGCGAGACCGAGGCCCTCGCCTCTCTCCTTCAGGAGAACCGCACGCGGCGGGCCCAGCTCGACCACCGGCCGCGCCGACTCACCGACGACCAGCGCCGCCGGCTCGCCGTACTCGGCCATCGCCTGGGCCGCGCCCGCCTGCAGAGGAGGTGGTCACCATCGTGACCCCGGACAGGGGGCCTGCCGGACAAGACACACCATGACCCGCGCCGAGTTCGAACGTCTCGTCGTTGAGGCGATCATGTTGATTCCTCAACGCTTCCGGCGTGAGATGCAGCACCTCGCGCTGGTGGTCGAAGAGGAGCCCAACGCGGAACTCCTCGCGGAGATGGAGATCGAGCCGCCGGAGTCGCTCTACGGTCTGTACCAGGGAATTCCGCTGCCGGAACGCACCTGGGAGCACGGCAATGCGCTCCCCGATTGCATCACGCTGTTCCAGCGTCCCATCGAAGCAGACCACGAAGCCGAGGACGAGATTCGCGCTGCCATCGGCGAGACCCTCATTCACGAAGTCGGCCACTACTTCGGGCTCAGCGAAGAGGAAATCGAGGAGATCGAGGAGCGGTACTGGCGGGGTGACACGCTCGGCGCCGATGAGGACGACACGTGAAGGCGTAGGAACAAGTTCAGTGGGCGCGAGTAGGCTTGGACATCGCCGTCCTGTCGCCTCCGCAGATTCCCCTTGCCTGTCGCGCCCACCAGAGTGAATGTGGACGGACGGCCGCCGCCCGTGGCCGCCATCACAAGGAGGAACCGCGTCCATGACCCCGCACGAAACCGGCTCGACCACCACCCCCGGTGACGCACGCGCAACGGCGCCGCCGCCGCGCACGTTCGGCCCCCAGGGGCCGACCCTGGGCGATCTCAGCGACGCCTACCTCCAGGACTACCAGGTCCGGCAGTTCCGATCCCGCAGCACCGCCCGCGGCCGAGTCGCCCATCTCACCGCCTTCTTCGGCCGCGCCGCGCGGGCCGCCACGTTCACCACGCACCAGATCCGCCAGTACCAACTCGCCCGGCGCGCCGCCGGGGCGGCCACCGGCACGATCAACCGGGAGACCTCGGCCCTCCATCGCATGGGCACGCTCGCCGTCCACTGGGGTTGGCTCGACACCGTGCCCGGCTTCCCCGACCGGCTCCGCGAGAATCCGCCCCGCCAGGGCTTCTTCGAGCACCCCGAATACCTCGCCGTCCGCGCCCACCTGTCCGCCCCATGGCAGGACATCCTCGACGTGGCCTACTACTCTGGCTGGCGCAAGCAGGAGATCCTCGGCCTCACCTGGGACGAGATCGACAAGGCCGGCGGCGTCATCCGGCTCTCGCCCGCGCGCTCGAAGACCCTGGCGGGGCGGATTCTCCCCATCTCACAACCCATCGCCGAGGCCCTGGCGCGGCGGCGGGCACGCCGCGACCCCGACAGCCCGCTCGTCTTCCACCGCGACGGCATCCCCGTCCGCCGATGGCGCACGGCGTGGCGCACCGCCTGCCAGGCGGCCGGGGTACCGACCCGCTTCCTCCACGATTGCCGCCGCACCGCCGCGCGCAACCTGATCCGCGCAAACGTCCCCGAGCGCGTTGCCATGCTCCTGACCGGGCACAAGAGCCGCGCCATCTTCGACCGCTACAACATTATTCATGAGCAGGAACTGCTCGACGCCGGGGACCAACTCGTCGAGTATCTCGCGCAGCAGGCGCAGGCGGTACCAGCCCGTCGGCGGCCCCACACGGCCGGCCCCGCCGCCCCGCGCACCGCATCACCCCTCCGCCTCGTACGACGCGGCACCGCGTAAAGGCGCACGGCCCCTCCGCACCGGCGCGTGGCCGGGGGCGGCAGTGGCCGGACACCGCCCGCCTGTGCGCCTCGGCTCACGCACGGGCCACCGATACGAACCGGCCCGCGATCGTGGCACACGCGGCGCCGGGGCGGGCCGACGTCGCCGAACACGAGCACACCCCGGGCCCGGCTGCGGGTGCATGCCGGAAGGCTGGATGCCACTCGCCGGCGCAGGGCCACACCCGCCAGCGGGGCGTCGCCTCACGGGCGCCGCCAGCGGCCTCATGCCCGGCGGGCGAGCCGCCCGGGACGAGGATGGGATCCACGAGACGGGCCATGTTCCCTCGCCTTGCGGCATCTCTCTTGACGCTTGCATATTCGCTATATGTTCGCTATGGTGCGCGGGTGCGAAAGCCCACTGCTCCAGAGCAGCTGTACATCGATTTCGACGGCTTCTTTGCCGCGTGTGAAGAACAGGCCGATCGCCGGTTGCAGGGCCGGCCCCTGGCGGTCATCCCGTTCGCGGGGGCCGTCCACAGCTGCGTGATTGCCGCCAACACGATGGCCAAGCGCGCCGGGGTCACGACCGGCATGGCCATCGCGGACGCCCGCCGACGGTGCCCGAAGATCGCGCTGGTCCCCCAGCGGCCCGATCTCTATACGCGCATCCACCACCGTATCGTCGCGGCAGTTCTCGACGTGCTGCCCATCGATGCCGTGTGCTCCATTGACGAGCTCGCCGCCACGGTCGCGCCCGGCGATGTCCCTGCGGCCCTCACGCACCAGATCAAGCAGCGCCTCCGTGATGCCTTGGTGCACAACTCCATTGAGGGCTGAGAGTCTCCCGTGACTCCGCCTGCCGGTCATCCGATCATCTCGCCATCGGGTATCCCGAGCGCCGTCATGGTGTTCAGGATCTTGCACCCCAACCTCACCTCGACTCTCTGGGACGCCAGTCCCCTCGCTCGCATCGCTGAGCCCAGGATGGCCTTGTAGCGGTGGAACGTCGTCTCCACCTTGCTTCGCCTGCTGTAGCCCGACGCGACGTACCACTTCCGTTTCCCAACACGTGATCGTGCTCGGATGTTACGATTCCGCTGTCGCGTGCCCGCGGAGTCGAGCGCGAGCTGAGCGCCCTTTCGTGGCGGTATCAGCACCTTCGGCGATCGATGAGCGCGGTGATTCTCCAGCGTCTTATAGACGTCGCCGGTGTCGTACGCGGCGTCGGCCTTGGCCGAGGCGATGGGACGCTCGATTTGGCCGACGAGTGACGCCACCCGGGAAGCGTCTTGAGCCCGCTTGCTCGTGAGCTCGCAGGCGACCACGTCACTGGGTTGCTCATCCACAGCGAGGTGCAGCTTGCGGTAGTCCCTGGCTTTCGGCGGAGTGCGCAACTGGCCGACGTGCACTGAAAGCCCGCTGCTGTCGATGAGGAGGTGGACGGGCTTCACGGTTCGCCTCTCGTAGGAAGCAACCTTCCCCAGCCTCGCCTTGCGCCTCGAGATCGTGCGGTGGTCGGGCACGTCGTTGTCCAGATTCAGGAGCGTCAGCAGCGAGCGCAGGAAGCCCTCAGTCTGCCTGGACGCCAGGCCAAACACCAAGCCCAAGGTGACCGTCGTCTCGATGGCGTGGTTCGAGTACTTGCGTTGTCGGCCTGGCTTCCTGCGCGTCGGCCTCGGCGAGTTCCAGTTGGCGAGCTTGCCATCGGTGAGTCCGAGCCAGACGGTCAGACTCCCGCGAGCGCGGAGACCCGTCTCGTACTCCCGCCCATTCCGGACACGGTAGGCCTTCTGGACGTACTTCCGCTGGGTGCGCTTGACACTCGTCATGCGGGACCTCGGATCTCGGGGTGGAGGGCAATTATTGACCGAGATCGCGAGTTGTGCACCAAGGCCGGTCGCCGGCGGGTCCGGTCAGCGGCACGAGGTGACGTCAGCGGGCAGCCAGCTCGTCGAGGAGGGGTTCGTGTAGCGAAAGGGCCGGTTGTGTTCCCGCTGCTGACGTGGCGGAAGGTACCGACAACGATTGCGATCGGCATGAGTGGCTCACGCGAAATCGCCGGCCAACCGATCCAGGGCTGGTGTGGGCGCTCCATAGCTCACAAGACGGACGTCAAGATTCACCTCCTCGACCAGCTGGAGCGCGCGCCGTATTGCCCGATGAATCCACGCGTGTTCATTGCCAAAGGCACCGCCGCCCAGTTCCGTGAGGAACACGATGTTCGAGGCATGGCGAGACGCGTTGATGACGCTGGCCCACAGGGTGGCTTCGTAGGCACCTTCGAGGACGAGCGTGGCAACGGACGTCCAGCGATGGGTGTGGATGTTCGTGTCGCTCACCGGGAGGGCAGAGCAGAATGCCTGCGACACGAGGAGGTTGTCTCTCTCCGTGCCCGTGACCTGCACGCGCCAGTGACGGCCCACGCGCAAGAGGTCGCGGAGCGAGTCGCGCTCCGGGGCGGCACGATCCTTGAGTATCCGACTGATCGCGGCCAGTCCCTCTGCCGTGCAGAGCGCGTACCCGTTGCGCATCGTCCACAGCTTGCCGCTCCGGTTCCCGAGCGCGGTGCCGAGATCGCTCAAACAGTCAAGCTGTCGGTCTCGCGTCTGGCCTGCGTGGCCATCAACCGGTGCGCAGTAGTTCCGGTAGATGGTGGCAGGCCCCGCGGCAAGCGCGCACGCGGGACCCTGGGTGCGGTCATACACGTAGCGGGTCACCCCGTCTTCCGTCCAGCTCCGGACTGCCGAGGCGTGCAAGAAAGGCCGTGTAGTCCTCCTCGGACGTGATGGTCACGGCCCGATGGCTTGGCACGACGAGCCGGGCGAACAGATCTGCGTCCGAGGGCGACGCGAGATGCTCCCACCGATCGAACGCACGGTAGTAGTAGTAGTTGTGGGTCAGTCCCCCGCCCCGGGGCAGATGCAGATACACCCGCGAGACCGTGTTTGGGCGCCGTCTCTCGTATCGAGGCGTACTCGTCGAGGAGGCAGGCCTGCATGGCGCTCAACGGCCGACGATCGCTCGAGAAAGCAGCGAGCATGAGTCCGTACTGCTCCATCGGCCACGCAAGGAGGACGAACGCCAGCGGCACCGCCGCCGCTACGTATGTCGCCGGTCGCATCCACGCCCGCCGGGCGGTCCGCCCGTTCCACGCGCTCGCGTAGAGCCGGCGCGCCGCGCGCCTATGGAAGTCATAAGACGCCATTTGTCAGCACTTTACGCGGTTCTCGAATCGGAAGCCCACGCGTGCCGAGCCGGAAGAGATTCAGAACGATTCTGTGCACGGGCCAAGAAGCGCTGGTAGCTGGTCCTTAACTGGCCATGAACCGCGCGGGCGGCCGCTCAGTCACAAATGCTCACGGCGCCGCACTTACCGACCCGCCAACCCCTCGACCAACGAGGGTTCGCCTCCGGCGAGCGAGATTTGGCCGTGGTATTCTTGGGATCGGGAGATGCCGAGATCGAGCGACTCCTGACGATGCTCTCGGCAGCCCGACGCGGGTGAAGTCGCCGAATAGTCGGCGCACTCGGCAGAACATTCCTAGTCACCAAGAGTGACAGACCCGCAACAGGATGGTGCCATGGATGTGTCCGACGGGCTGACGGTTGCCAAGGCCGCCACCGCGGCGAAGGGTGTCTTCGACTACTTCAAGGCTCGGAGCAAGAGCGCAGAAGAGGCGATGAAGCTCATGGAGCTCCACGATGCCTTTCAGGCGCTTCGCGACGAGAATTCGCAACTCCGCGACAAGAACTCACGACTACGCGACGAGCTGCGGCAACGCGATGTGAGGGCGTCGGCGCGGGACGCCTACGAGCGGAAGCAGATCGGGAACGCCGTTGTGCTTGTTCGGGAACGTGCTGGCGGTACCGACGGACCTCCGTGTTGCCCGAAATGCGAAGACGAACATGGTGAGCCACTTCCATTGCAGGGGATGGCGCCCGCGTTTCGGCGCATCGCGTCGCACCAATGCACATCCTGCAACGCCACGTTCAATCTTCCCGGAGCCGCTGGATGAACCTGAACCGCGGCGGTTCCGTGGATCAGGCCGGGACCGGCGACGCGACCCCCGTCGGCCACGCGACCAGGATCGCGGCGCCGATGCGTCCGGCGACTACGGCGCTGGCCTTCCTGCAAGGAAGACTTCACGGGGAGCGACCCGGCCGCGCCGGCGGCCTAGCAGGCTGCTGAAAAACTCCGCGAAATGGGATCGACAGATTGATCCCGTCGTACTACGATGCTCCCAACACTGAAGGGAGCCCGATCATGCGCGGACACGATGAGCAGACCACCCACATGTTCAGCTACCTGTCGCCGGAACAGCGCGTGCCGGCCGACCATCCGCTCCGCGCCGTTCGGGCGCTGACGGACGCAGCCCTGCAGACAATGTTGCGCCGATTCGCGAGCCTGTACGCCACGACAGGGCGTCTGTCGATCCCACCGGAGCAATTGCTGCGCGCTTTGCTGTTGCAGGTGCTCTACACGGTGCGGAGCGAGCGGCTGCTCATGGAAAAGCTCAACGACAACCTGCTGTTCCGGTGGTTCGTCGGGCTGAATATGGATGACCCGGTCTGGCATCCCACGACGTTTACCAAGAATCGCGACCGGCTGCTGTCGGGCGATGTCGCCGCCGCGTTCTTTGATGCGGTCCAGGCCCACGCCCGGGTGGCCGGGCTGCTCTCGGACGAACACTTCACCGTGGATGGGACGCAGTTGGAAGCATGGGCCAGCCTGAAAAGCTTTCGGTGCGTGGACGCAGCGGAGAGCGACCCGCCCGAGGACCCGGGCAATCCCACGGTCAACTTCCACGGGGAGCGGCGGCGCAATGACACCCATCAGTCGACGACCGATCCCGAGGCGATGTTGCATCGGAAGGGCAAAGGCAAGGAAGCCAAGCTGGCGTATCTCGGCCACGTGCTGCTGGACAATCGACAGGGGCGTGTCGCCAACGTCTGCGCGACCCACGCGACGGGGACCGCCGAACGCGACGCGGCGGTGCTGTTGCTGGAGGCCAGCGCCTCCCCGGGCAGCCCGGTCGGGGCGGACAAGGGCTACGATGTGGCGCGCTTCGTTGCCGACGTGCGCGTCCAGGACGTCACGCCCCACGTGGCGCAGAAGGTCCGCGGGAGTGCGATCGACGGTCGGACCACGCGGCATGCGGGCTATCACGTGAGTCAGCGGAAACGAAAACTCGTGGAACAGGTCTTCGGCTGGATGAAGACCGTCGGCGGCCTGCGCAAGCTCCGGCATCGCGGCATCGCCCTGGTGGATTGGCCGCTCACCTTCGCCGCCACCGCCTATAACTTGGTCCGGTTGCGGAATCTGGAGGCGAGGTGTCCCTGATCGCCGGCCGCGGGTGTCGCTGGCCCCCGCGTCGGGACAGCGTGTCCCCGTGCGCACCGTTGTCGGGGGGGGCGTGACACGCATGATGGCCATGAAAACAGCCCGATCCTCGTGTTCTTCAGCAACCTGCTAGTCCTGGGCGGTGGCTGTTCCCGGCGCGCCGTGCTCTTTCCGGACGCACAGATCGAGTACGTCGGCGCCCGTGATGAGTCGATTAGATTGACGTAGGCGTGGATTTCGTCGAACACGAAGGCCGACTGCGCGAGCGCGGGCCACGCAAATAAGCCGCGCCTGTTGTTCTGCACACGGCTGGACGGCGTGATTCAGGCACAAGCGGTGTTCGTGGCTATTGGGATCAACGGGGAAGGGCGGCGTCAGCTGCTCGGCGTGGAGTTCTCGAACCGGGAGTCGCGCTCGAGCTGGAAGACGTTCGTCACGGGGCTACAGACGCGCGGGTTGCACGGGGTCGAGTTTGTCGTCTCGGATGACCACGCCGGGTTGAAGCGCGCCGTCCGGGAGCTGTTGCCCGAGGCCGTGTGGCAGCGCTGCTACGTGCACTTCCTCCGCAACGCCCTCGACTACCTGCCGCGGAAGGCCGACGATGACTGCCGCCAGGAACTCCGCTGGCTCTACGACCGGCGCAATCTCAAGGAAGCCGAGCAGGACCTCCAGGCGTGGCTGAAGCGCTGGGAGCGCCGCTACCCCAAGCTCACGGACTGGGTCGAGGCGCACATTGGCGAGACGCTGAACTTCTACAGCCTGCCTCGCCAACACCACAAGCACTTGAAGTCGACGAACATGCTCGAGCGGCTCAACGAGGAGATCAAGCGGCGCACGCGCGTCGTCCGCATCTTTCCCAATCCCGCCAGCTGCCTCCGGTTGGTTCGTGCGCTCTGCGCCGAGACCCACGAGGGCTGGCTGGAGGAGAACCGCTATCTGATAGAAGCCGATGAAGCCCGGCACATGGTGGACCCCACGGATCGCGGTCTGACAAGAAGGGCAGACCATAATCGTCGGAGCGCCACATTTATCACAGTGATTTTGGTTTTTGTGCGGGTAGTCGTGGGCCATCGAGTTTGCGACGTGGCCGTTCTCGCAAATCTGCGCGACATCGTAATAGCTGTCACTCATCAGTTCCTCTCCGAGGGTTGCACTTCATCAAATCGCGACTCCACCACTCAACGCCGGACACCTCTCGCCACGTCATCCCCTCGTTGCTGCCACTACCTTCCCAAGGAATACCTCCGCTGAAGCTGTGAACCGCTCGCACAGCGCCAAAGATATCCACACCTGCCCGGGCCAATCCCTGCGGGCTTCCTGGAATCCCAGATCTCCTCCGTACCTCCGTTCAAGCTCAGCCTCGACACGCCGAGCTTTCGCACCTCGGCCCCGTGTACCGAGTCGGTGAGCGACGATGTTCCTCACCTCCTGCAAGTCGCACAATTCACGCCACTCTTGCTCCTCCCTCAGGTCAAACCCGCGGTGTTTCTTCAAGTACTGTGCGTACCGGTCAATGCTCGACCGCTGAGTCCGCGGAGGCAATTCCTCCTGCGCAAGTCGCTCAACGTGCTTCGCGCATTCGTAGAGCTGAGCCTCAACAACTGCCCAGAGCACGGTGATAACCGAATACGCCGTAAAGCGCGGCAGCCATACATTGAACTTGTCTTCTAGTAGATCTCGTTCCATGAAATATTCACTTGCCTCGAGATTCTGTTCTCGTGCGAACCTTTCCAGTTCGCGGTGCTCTCGTTCCGCGAACTCCGGTACTGCATCCTGCATCAAACGCAAGAGTGCCTTCACCCCGGCGAGGCGAGCAGCAGTCGTGATCGTCGGCTGGTCCAAGTACACAGGCTGGAGTATCCTAACCATTACGCTGCTTCGGGAATTGGTGTAGGTGGGTAAGGTGTCCGGAACTTCGGGATTGGTGGCGCGAACCCCGCTGCCGTTGCCCCCTTCTCGTTCACTCCACGTCCCATCGCAGCCAGAAGAAGGAGTCGCCAATCAACAAACTCTCCCGAACATCATCGCGCAACCCGGCCGACGATTTCACTGGAAACACACGTCGGTCGAGGTGATTCTATGCGCCCTGCAGCGCTCGTAGGCTTCGATCGTGTAGATATCTTCTTGCCGTTCTGACAGCACGTCGGGAACCAGTCTGGCATTGAGGAAGAAGCCCACGCAGTTATTCGTGACGACGGCATACTCGGCGTCGTAGCTCTGGTGATGGAATGAGCCGCTAATGGCCGGGATGACCGACATGGTGGCGGAGGTCCGAGAGCGGCAGGAGAGCGTTATCGCCGCCGCCGACGCAATCAAGGCCGCACGCGACGAGGTACGCGGTGCTGCCGTTGACGTTCGCCGGGCTGCAGAAGAATTCGACACGCGGGAGTTTAAGCTCCGGCAGTCCTACGAAAAGCTGGACAAGGCCATCAACAGCGAGGCGCAGCGCCATGGGGCGTGGCAGACTTTCAAAGATCGCCTTATGGTTGCCCTCCTAGCGGGTTGGCCTTGCTCGCCGGTCAGCAGCTCGTTGGGTTTATGGAGAGTCTTCGATGAGTAAAGCCACCGTCGCTGTTGCCGCCTTCAGCCTCGCGGTAGGGTTCGTCGCATGTGGCGGGGCTGAAACCCCAACCACTCAGGCACAGGCTGAGCAGGGCGACGCCGCCGCGCAGTTCAACCTTGGGCTGATGTACGCCAACGGCGAGGGAGTTCCGCAGGATGCCGTCGAAGCGGTCACTTGGTTCCGTCTAGCCGCTGAGCAGGGCCACACCGCTGCGCAGTTAAACCTCGGGACGATGCACTACAACGGCGAAGGCGTTCCGCAGGATTCCGTCGAAGCGGCCGCCTGGTTCCGTCGCGCCGCCGAACAGGGCCACGCTAACGCACAGGTCTCCCTCGGGTGGATGTACGCCAACGGCGAAGGCGTTCCGCAGGATGATGCCGAAGCGGTCGCCTTGAACCGCCGCGCCGCCGAACAGGGCCACGCTAACGCGCAGGTCTCCCTCGGGCTGATGTACGCCAACGGTGTGGGCGTTCCGCAGGATTCCGTTGAAGCGGTCGCTTGGTATCGCAAAGCCGCTGAGCAGGGCCACGCTAACGCGCAGTTCAGCCTCGGGACGATGCACTACAACGGCGAAGGCGTTCCGCAGGATTCCGTCGAAGCGGCCGCCTGGTTCCGCCGCGCCGCCGAACAGGGCCACGCTAACGCACAGGTCTTCCTCGGGCTGATGCACGCCAACGGCGAAGGTGTTCCGCAGGATTCCGTTGAAGCGGTCGCTTGGTATCGCAAAGCCGCTGAGCAGGAGTCCGCCGCCGCGCAAAACAATCTCGGGTGGATGTACGCCACCGGCGCGGGCGTGCCGCAGGATGATGCTGAGGCCGTCGCCTGGTACCGCAAAGCCGCTGAGCAGAGCCACGTCGACGCACAGGTCTCTCTCGGGCTGATGTACGCCACCGGCGAAAGCGTGCCGCAGGATGATGCCGAAGCGGTCGCTTGGTTCCGTCTAGCCGCTGAGCAGGGCCACGTCGACGCACAGAACAACCTCGGGTGGATGTACGCCACCGGCGAGGGCGTGCCGCAGGACAACGTTGAAGCCGTCGCTTGGCTCCGCCTCGCGGCCGAGCAGGGCGACGCGCGAGCGCAGGTCGCCCTCGGGGCGATGTACGCCGATGGTCGCGGCGTCCCACAAGATTTAGTCGAAGGCCACGCGTTGTTGAACCTCGCCGCCTCACGGTTAACCGGCGAGCAGCGCGAAGAGGCTGTGACTTCGCGAGACAGAGTGGCGGAGCGGATGACACAAGCGGACCTGATCGAGGCGCAACGCCGCGCGCGGGAGTGGAACGCAGCGCACCGGTAGTGGCTGAACCGATACCGACGAAAGATGAATTCCGATACGAACTAAGGTTGGAGGAAGCATGAACCCGGAAATCATTGCCATCGTGACGGTGGGTGTCGCGCTCGCGGGTGTGGGTGTCACGCTCGCGAGCATGATCCTCACTTCGATTCGCGGGGTGCAGCAGGACATCCACGAGTTGCGCGGCGAGGTTAACGAATTACGCGGCGAGGTCGGGGCACTCCGCGAACGCATGGCGCACCTGGAAGGGCTGATGGAAGGCTTGCGCGAAGCGATCGTCGGTCGGGCCAAAGCCAGCTAGCCACAGCGCTGGCGTGGTATAAGTCGGCCGTACAAGAAAAAGCCCGCGTTGGTAGCGCGGGCTTTAGGTCGTGAAAGCGGCCGGGTGTTCGGGCACCCAAACCAATGCGAGAACAACAGAATCCTAGCACACCGGACCTGCACCAGCCGCTCCTGTTCGCGCCCAGCGAATTACTCGCCTGCGGCCTGCGGGACGCGCATCACCATCCACTCGTCGGCGTTCGCACGGAGGCCGGCGTGCGGCGTTGTTGCGCGGTTCGAAAACTGACCCGCAACGCCCCCGACCCACAGACCCGTTAACGACCGATAGCGTACGACGCCGGCCTACCACGCTGAGTCATCTGATTGAGGATGTTACATGCGAGGATGGCCTCCGTCTCTTGCCCCGCCCGACTGCGCGCTCGAAGGCTCTCCCCGATGATCAACTTGTATCGGAAGAAGGCGTTCTCCATACGGGCCTGCTGATGGTAGCCCGAGTCCTTCTTCCACTGTCGCCGTCCAGCCTGCTGCACCTGTCGGATCGTGCGGTCGCGCGCGGGCGATCGTGGTCGCCGTCCAGACACGGTGGCTGTCCTGGTCGGTGGAATGACGACCGTCGCGCCACGCGCACCCGCAGCCTCGTAGATGCCACGCGTGTCGTAGGCCGCGTCCGCCGTGAGGCAGGAGACGTCGCCTTCGACCTGGTCGATCAGATCGAGGGCCGTCGTCGCGTCGTCAACATGCCCGCCGGTCAGGGCGTGAGCGACGATCACGCCCGATCCGTCGACGCCCAGATGAAGCTTCTTCCAGCCGCGTATCCCGCGTCCGCCATGTTTCACGGCCGCCCATTCACCTTCACCCACAGTCGAGAGCCCGGTACTGTCGACGATGAGATGTATGCCTGCGCCCGCGGGGCGGCGGCGAAGTGCAAGGTCGAGGTGCTGACCACGCCGTGAGAGAGTCGTGTGATCGGGCGCGGACAGGTCGAGGCACAGCATCCCGAAGATCGACCTCAGAAAGCCCTCCGTCTGACGAAGGGGCAGGTGAAAGATCAGGCGGAGCGTCAGCGCGGTTTCGATGGCAACCTCGGAGTACTGCAGCTGCCCTCCGCGCTTGCCGACGCCCACGGCCTCCCACGTGGCGATCGCTTCCGGCGTCAACCACAGGGTGACGTCGCCTCGCTGGACCAGTGCTCGGTCGTACGCCGGCCAGTTTCCGACGCGGTATTTCGTTGTGTACCTGGGATGCACTCTCGACTTCACGTCGAGATCATGCCCCTTCGGCCGTCACGATGGCCAGGGCCACGACGAACACTTGTTTCCGCACACCAACGCCGCCCATCACGTCCACGACGAGAACCTGGCCTGGAGCCAGTCGCTGCTCGCCGTCCATCGAGCGCTGCCACAGGGCCTCGCGCTCTGGCTCGATTTTTCGGCCACGCCCAAGGACCAGAACGGAATGTACTTTCCCTGGACGGTCTGCGACTACCCGCTCGCCCAGGCGGTAGAGGACCGGATCGTCAAGGCGCCGCTCATCGTCACCACGGAGGACGACCCCAAGCAGCCGCAGGACGACCCCGACGGTGTGACCGCGGACAACGTCGGCGAGAAATACGGCTACTGGCTGCGGGCGGCAGTGCAGCGCTGGAAGGAACACCACAAGATCTACAAGCAGCTCGGCACCCGGCCGGTGCTCTTCATCATGGCCGAGAAGAACGTCTACGCCGACGCCATCGGCGAGTACCTGGGGAAGACCAAGGAGTTTGGCTTCAAGGAGGCTGAGATCCTGGTGATCCACACCGACGCCGCAGGCGAGATCACCAAGAGGGACCTCGACAAGGCGCGCGAGGCGGCCCGCGACATCGACAAGGCCGAGAGCAAGGTCCAGGCGATCGTCAGCGTGATGATGCTGCGCGAGGGCTGGGACGTGCGCAATGTCACCGTCGTGCTGGGCTTGCGCCCGTTCACCGCGACGGCCGAGATCCTGCCGGAGCAGGTGATCGGGCGCGGGTTGCGCCTCATGACCCAGGTGAGCCCGGACCGGACGCAGACGCTGGAGGTGCTCGGCACCCGCAACCTGCTGAATGTGCTGCGGACTCAGCTCGAGGCGGAAGGAGTTGGTGTCGCCAACACCAAGACTGCTCCGCCTCCTCCCGTCATCATCGAGCCCGTGAAGGAGCGGCTGAAGTACGACATCGCGATCCCGATTACCAAACCCAGCCTCGAACACGACATCCGCAAGCTCTCCGATCTGAAGGTCGATACGCTCGATGCCATCTACGACCAGGAGGACCTCTCCGAGCCGTTCCGGCAGAGGCTTATGCTCGAGTTCGCCACCACGGAGACCGAGGTCCATCAGGCCGACATCGCGGCGGGCGAGCTGCCGCCCGCCCACGAGCTACTGGCCAGCATTGCCAACAGGGTCATCGACCGTGCCAAGCTGCCGAACCGCTTCGCGGAGCTGTACCCATCCCTGCGGGACTACGTGGCGACTCGCTGCTTCGGTAAGACCCTGAACCTCGACGACGAGACCCTGCGCTCCCACCTCTCCCGGCTGGAACTGCAAGAGGGCATCGCCAAGTACCTCGCCCGTAAGATCGCCGAGCTCACGATCGATCGGCGCGCCATCGAGTTCGACAAGACCGACTACCGGCTGTCCGAGACAAAGCCGTTCAGTTGGCGGCGCAATCTCCCACCGCTGGAGGCCAAGAAGACCGTTTTTAACTACGTGTGCACATACAACGACTACGAGCGGCGCTTCGCCGAGTTCCTGGACAAGAAAGCGAGCGATGTGCTGCGTTTCGCGTCCCTTGGTACCACCGAGCAGGGCGAATCCGGCTCTCAGTTTCGAGTGGACTACCTGAAGCCTTCCGGCGCAATCGGGTTCTATCACCCGGACTGGGTGGTCGTGCAAAAGACCGAGAGCGGCGAGGTCAATTGGATCATCGAGACCAAGGGGCGCGTGTGGGAGGGAACAGAGGCGAAGGATCAGGCGATGAAGACGTGGTGCGAGCGAATCAGCGCGGCGACTGGGGCTGCATGGCGTTACGTGCGCATCAACCAGACGGACTTCGATCCACAAACGGGAAACGTCCTACAAGACCTCATCAGTCACAGCTGCCCGCAATAGTAACCATCGCCAGACCCGAGCGCGGCGCTCTGGCTGTTCCTCGTGCATGTCCCGCTTTCGGGTTCGGTTCAAGACGTGTCCGAAGACCGCGAGTCCTTCAAGGTCACGCTGCAGCTCGATCCGCTCGCGGCGAGATGGCGCCGTTTGGGACACGAGACGAGCCAGAACGTCGGCATACAGAGGGTTGCCGAGGAATCGGCGCGCCAGTGGGACCGCGCTCGACCAGCCGCAGCCTCTCGACGACTTGTTCAGTGTCCACGTCCGCGCGTCGCAGTTCGGCCTGAGCGGCCAGCACGTGTGCGTTCGCAGCGAGCTGCTCCCCGAACACCTCGGGCCTGGCGAATTCCTGCGGATCCAGAAGACTGAGCAGGTTGAACAGGTCCTCGGACCGCGTCTGGACCGGTGTCGCGGTCAAGAGCAGCATGGCGTCCGAAGACTCACCCATCAGCCTTGCCACGCGATGGGAGTGCGTTGTGTCGTTCCGCAAGCGGCCCGCCTCATCAAAGATCACGAGATCCAGCTCTGGCCCCACGGCCTCCCAGGCCTCCATCATGGGAACCCTCGACAGGGACTGCAGCGAGATAATGCCCCAGAGCTGGGTCTCCTGTCCCTCGCGCTCGTAGTCAGCCAGGAACTCGCGCAGGTTCCGGCTGTCGAGAATGTTGAAATGACGGTCGAATCGCCTCCGCATCTCTTCCTGCCACTTGCGACGGAGATGGGCGGTGTGCGAAGGGGCCGGGGCCCGCCGCGCCCGCTCGGGCGGCCTCCCCCGGGGACGGGGACTCTTCGTTAACGGCATACGAACTCGTGCCTCGGCCTGTACACAGGGGGATTCCATGCCGTCGCACGATCGAGGGGCATATGGGAAGAATACCTGAATCAATATGGGGCACGGCCCCATATTGTTCGGGACGTGGCGGCGGCCTTTCGCGGGGGCCGGGCACCGCGCGGCCGGGGCCCACGGGTCGGGCAGTTGCCGCAGGCGCGGCACACGTTCGTCGATGGGATGGTAGACCTCGAGGTACTCTCGTTCCAGGTTTCGCGGCGCTGTCCCCGACCCGGAGGTCGTCCTTCGGGCCTTCGCCGACCAGGAGTGCATTGCTCGTCAGGCCGCAGGCCTCGTCAATCAGGGCCGTGGTGGTCGGCCAGTGAACATCGTCGAGCATGGCTTCGTGCAACGATGTCAGGATGCGCTTGAATGCGTCGTGGCCACTCATGGCGATGTCTTCGAAAGGCGGATACGATGTCCACGATGGCAAGAACGACGAAGCCCCGGCGATCCCGCCGGCAGTTTGACGCGTTGTGGACGACGCCGTGCACGGATGCAAAGCGTTGCAGATGGGCAGGAGGCTTGAAGCGGCGCATCTGCCGCTCGCCGGCAGCACCGGCTGATGCGCCGTCTCAGTAGGTCTGCGGCCCATGACCAAGCGCTGCGACGCACCGTCCCAACCGTCTCCAGCATGTCCGAATCAGTCGTACAATGCGCCGTCTGGCGCGTGCTCGTGGGACGCGCTCGGCGGCCGGCAAGAGTAGCGCGGACCACGGAGCGGCCGGTCTGTCCGTGTGCCCGGCAGCGCGGTCGCATGACATGACGACGGATCGCGATGTCCGCCGCCATCCCTCGGCCTCGGCGGCGAGCACGATGCGCGCGCACGCTTCCGCGTCGGACCCGGAGTCGTGGTGACGCAGCGGAATGCGAAGCTGCCGGCAGACGTCGGGTAGCTTCGTCGGGTAGATTCCCCATTGCGCGCGAGCAAGCTGGACGGTGCAAGTGAACGGCGTACGTGGCGCACGCAGCCGGTACCTTGTGCAACACGCGAAAAGGACATTCTGGTCAAATGGCGCGTTGTGGGCGGCAAGGAACTCCGCGTCGTCGATCCACGCGCGCAGGGTCGGCCAGAGATCAGCGAAGGTGGGCGCGTCGCGCACGTCCTCCCAGCGCAAGCCGTGGATCCTGGTGAACGAGAAACGTGGCGTCGGCGGTCGGATTGGGTACGTCCGCGACGCCACGATCCGGCCGTCGGAGCCGGCGGCGAGACCGACCGCACATGCGCTATCCCGCCGGGACATGGCGGTCTCGAAGTCGATCGCGACGAAGGTGCTCATCGATTATGCGCAGCGACGAAGCCCCACCGAACGGAAGCGTAGCACGGACCTGGGCCAAGTCCCCGAACAGGCACGGCGCGACCGGCTCGAGTTGGCTCAGTCTTGTCGACCACTCGATCGATGTCGCCGCCATCGCCGCGGCGCTGTTGCGCTTACCAACGGTCAGGACGCGGCTCGGTGCTTTGGCCGAGCGTTCGCTATCGGACATCGACGTCGCCCGCCTCTGCTTCGTTATCGGGCTCCACGACGCCGGCAAGGTCAATCACGGTTTCCAGGCAAAGCTGCGGAGCGAGAAACCAGATGCCGGCCACATCGGACCGCTGTGGGCCATCCTGGGCCGCAGGCATCTCCTCGAAGTGGATCGCACGACTTGCCGAGCGGTGCGTCAAGCGCTCACGGCGCCGCGATGGGAATCATGGTTCGAGGATCGGGACGCCGAACGTGTGTGCTGGAGTGTGATTCTCGCGCATCACGGTAGCCTGGCGCCGATTGACGCCGTACGGCCTCAGCCGAGCCTGTGGCGCCCGCGTGACGGGTACGACCCGTGCGCCGCCCTGTCCGAATTGTCGGTGATCGTGGCTGGGATGTTCCCGAACGCGTTCGCCGGCCATGACCAAGACGCGCTGCCCGGCCAGTCGCGCTTCCAGCACGCCCTCGCCGGCCTTGTGACGCTGGCTGACTGGCTCGGATCGGACGAAACCGTGTTCCGGTTTCCGAGCGACGGCGCGCCCTCCGGAATGGAGCGGATTGCGTGGGCGCGCGACCAGGCCGCGGGTTTGATGAGCCGTCGCTGGCTCGACCCGAGCCGTGCCCGCGACTCGGCCACGCGGCTCGCGGTCGACTTCCCGACGCTCTTCCAAAAACTTCCCAGGCCACGGCCAGCGCAAGCGGCGCTCCTGGCTGCGCCGCTCCCGAAGCCCGGTCAGGTGACCGTGCTGGAAGCAGAAACCGGCTCCGGCAAGACCGAGGCGGCCCTCATTCATTTCCTGCGGCTGTTCCAGGCGGGTGAGGTGGATGGCCTCTACTTCGCGCTACCGACCCGCGCCTCAGGCGTCCAGATCCATCGGCGCATAGCGGACATTGTCAAGGGCTGGCTGGGCGAGGCCGCGCCGCCGGTCGGCTTGGCCGTACCCGACTACCTGCGGGTCGACGACGCCACGGGGCAACGGTTACCAGAAGCGCACCGCGTCCTCTGGCCGGATGACGATGTTCGGGATCGCGCATGGGCTGTGGAGAACGCCAAACGATATCTCTCCGGCACCGTGATGGTTGGCACGATCGATCAACTGCTGATGGGCGGACTCCGCGTGAAGCATGCCCCGCTCCGGTCCGGCCCGATGTTGCGCCTGCTGCTCTGCGTCGACGAGGTCCACGCTTCCGACGCCTACATGACCGCGCTGTTGCGCGGCGTGCTTGACCAACACATGACAGCCGGCGGACACGCGCTCCTGATGTCAGCAACGCTGGGGTCGCTAGCTCGGCTGCGGCTGCTGGGCGGTCGCGTCGAGGCGCATCAAGCGCCCGACGCGTCTGTCGCGGCGTCGCTGTCGTATCCCTCGCTCCAGCGCAGCGGCGAGGAACTGCAGAAGCTCCCACGGGACGACCGAGAGCCATACGAGAAGCGCGTGACGGTGGAATTGCTCGACCCGGAAGCCGATCCCGTTCGGCTGCTGGCGCGGCTGAAGGCGGCAGCCGATTCCGGGGCGGTCGTGCTCTTCATTCGCAACCGGGTCGACGACGCCAGGGAAACCGTCCTGCGACTCGAAGAGATCGGCGCGCCGCTGCTGCAGTGTCAGGGTGTGACTGCACCGCATCACGGTCGCTTTGCGCCGGAGGACCGCCACCTGCTCGATGAGGCGCTAGAACAGGCGTTCCAGACACGTGACGGCCTCGTCGCGGTCACCACGCAGACCGCGGAACAGTCGCTCGACATCGACGCCGACTGGCTGGTCACGGATATCGCCCCGGGCGACGTGTTGCTGCAGCGTATCGGCCGGTTACATCGGCACGAACGCGCACGGCCGGCG
The DNA here is from genome assembly GCA_965237405.1 of Vicinamibacterales bacterium. Taxonomy (GTDB): domain Bacteria; phylum Acidobacteriota; class Vicinamibacteria; order Vicinamibacterales; family UBA8438; genus CAUZIB01. Next base: position 400,874 of record OZ250139.1, read on the forward strand.
CGGTTCGAGGAAGCGCGGGTCACGGTCCTGGCACCGACGCCGGAGCAGCTCGCCAGCACGTTGAACCCGCGCGGCGGGGTCATGCGCGGACGCACGATACTGGGCCTCGGCAGCGTCTACGAGAACATCGTCGGTGTGCTCGCGACGCGCGCGTGGCTGGAGAAGCATGGTGAGATCCGTATTCCGGTTGACAACCGCGCGGTCGTCGAAACTGCGACTCATCGCAAAGGGCTCGCCAAATTCGCGGACGCCCTCAGCGGTGCCTGGCCAGCCCATCTGCGAGACGTGGAGGGCAAGACAGCGGCCAACGCCGGGGCGGCCATGAACGTCGCCATCGCCTGGGAAGACCCCCTGACCGAGAACCAGCCCGTCCCGGACGCACGCGCCGAAACCCGCCTCGGCCTCAAGGATCGCCGCGTGGAGCTACCCGAATCATTGCCCGGTCCATTCGGACAGCCTGTGCGCACGCTCAACATCCCAGGCTGGATGGCCCGGGAGGAGACCGAGGATGCCGTCGTTACCCATGCGACTGCCCGTAGCGGCGTAATCCGTTTCCGCCTTGGGTCGAAGACCTTCCGCTACGACCGGCTGGGGCTCTCAATCGCAGCGGAGTAGTTTCTCCTATCCCACCAACTGCCGGCAGACCGGTGGAGCGACGAGACCTCGCTGCCGATAGATATTAGAGAGCTGGAGGGGCAGATCAACCATGTTCGACTTGTTGTCCGACCGGATCGTGCCAGTCGACTCCGCCGGTGAGCGCGTATCGGTAACGCTGCCCCGACTCTTCAGCCAGCTTGGCCGAGATGCCGTCGACGGCTTTCCCGGGCTGGCTGCGCATCAAGCGCAAGCGTGGTACCAATTCCTGGCTCAGCTCGGAGCACTTGCGCTACTCCATGGACGCCTAGAGGAACTACCGGACGACGACGTCTGGCGGAGCCTGCTGACCGACCTCACGCCACACTGCGCCGACACCGCCTGGAGTCTGGTCATCGAGGATCCGACCAGCCCGGCTTTCCTGCAACCACCAACGGCGACGATCCAGACGTTCAAGCTCGCGGCCGAGACACCGGACAGACTTGATGTCCTGGTGACCGCGAAGAACCACGACCGCAAGCGTGCACAGGCCGTCGAGGGTGAACCGCATCTCTGGCTCTACGCCCTGGTCACCTTGCAGACCGCTCAGGGCTTCTCGGGCAGAGGCAACCCGGGGATTGCCCGCATGAATGGGGGATTTTCCAGCCGGGTGCTAGTGGACCGAAGACCGAACCCACGCTGGGGACCGCGGGTCGTCAGGGCGATCCGCATGCTTCTCAAGCGTCGCGCGGAGATTCTGGGGAACGTGAGTCCCGACGTCTATCGGGCCGATGGCGGTCTGACGTTGACGTGGCTCCGGGACTGGGACACCGATGTGCCGCTACGCATGGCGGAACTGGACCCCTTCTTCATTGAGGTCTGCCGGCGTGTGCGGCTGACTGCTACGTCGGAAGGCCGGATCGCAGCGTTGGCGCGCCCGGCGAACGCACCGCGGGTTGATGCGCAGGCACTGAAGGGCAACCTTGGGGACCCATGGGTGCCCATCAATCTGGGTAAGGGTGACCCCTCCTCGCTGACGGTCAGCGGCAACGGTTTTGACTACCGACTCGCGCAGCGCATCATGTTCAATCGGGAGTTGAAGCGGCCGCTCGCACTGAAGCAGTTGCCTGGAGAGAAGAACCGCGACACCGAGATCCACATGGCGGTGCTGGTGCGCGGCCAGGGCAAGACAGAAGGACTGCACGAGCGGGTCATCCCGCTGCCCCAATCGATCGCGGCGCATCTGTCGTTGGATGCCGACGAGGACGACGATAAGCAGGCTGCAACGCTCGCCGATCTCTCCGAAGACATGGTCGCCCTGGCCGGCGAGGCCAGGAAGGTGCTGCGGCAGGCGGTGCTGGTCTATTTGCAAGGCCCCGAACACCCCAATTTCCAGAAGTCCGACGCTGTGCCGGTCGTCGCCAAGTACGACCGAACGATCGACGAGCATTTCTTCGACCACCTGTTTGCCGCGCCGGAGATTCGTTCCGACGAAGCGAGCCGCACCTGGCAGCGGTTTCTCGCCGACGAAGCGTTCCGACTGGCGAGGGACGTCTGGCGCAAGACGGCGCCGCCGAGCGCCCGCCGAGAAAAGGCCCGTGCGGCGTCTGAGGCGGTACTGTTCGGGGGACTGCGCAAACGTCTACCTGAAGCCTTTCCCGAACACGACTCGAAGGAGGTTTCCGCATGAACACTGAAGCGGTGATTGACGGTCCCTCACCACCGGACGGCGAACCTCCCAGCCTGGGTCAGGTGATTGCGGCGCTGTCGCGCCGACTGAACGCCGAGAGGATCGGCACCGGAGCACTGGCCGAGCTCCGCCGGATCACGGACGATGCACTGCCGCCGGCGTTCTGGAGACTGTACCTGGAGATGGTACCGACGGAATGGCGCGAACGCGGCGGTCACGTCGACGTGCATCTCGATCGAGCATGGGCCGCGCTCATTCGCGCAATGGTCGAGATGACACCGCACCCCCACTCGTTCGATCGGCCGTTCGGTGCGGAACTCGCCACGTCGAAGTACTCGGAAGATCGCTTCGTCCGTTTGTTGCGCGCCGAAGGGGAGGGCTTGGCTCGCGAGCTTCGCATCGCAGGCGCGTGGCTTGCGCACGCCGGCGTCAAGGCCAACTGGGAACAGCCCGCGCAGCTGCTACTCGGGCAGGCGCGGCGCGCATCAGATGTTCGACACCGAATGGCGCGGGACTACTTCCGTGCAGCGGCCAAACAATCATCCAGCCAATGAGGACCACGACATGGACGCACGTTTTCTCCAACTTCATACCCTTACCGGCTACTCCGCGACCCTGTTGAACCGCGACGACATCGGTCGGGCGAAGCGCCTGCCATTCGGAGGCAGCGATCGCATTCGCGTCTCGTCGCAATGTCTGAAGCGGCATTGGCGTGAGGAGACGGGCGAGTGGTCACTACAGCACCTGGGCAGCGGCAAGTCCACTCGCTCCCGCCGCGTGTTCAGTGATGTGATCGCCGGCCGGCTGAAGGAGCGAGGACTCGCGGAGAACCAGATCGTCAATGTTCTCACCCCTATCCGGGCCGCGGTGCTCGGCGAGAGCATCAAGGCTAAGGCGGCGCGCAAGGAGAAGACGGTCGATGGAGCTGACCTGCTCGATGGCTTGCACACGGAACAGGTCATCGTGCTGGGCGAACCCGAAATCGCTTTCCTCACGAACCTTGCCGCTGAACTCGGCCAAGACGACGCCGAGGCGAGTGCCAAGGCGGTCGAGGCCTACTTCAAGGACAAGGCGAAGAAGGCGAATCTGAAAGCCCTGGTCATGGGGTCCGGTCTTGATGCCGCGATCTTCGGGCGCATGGTGACCTCGGATTTGATGGCGCGCACCGATGCGGCCGTGCACGTCGCACACAGCTTCACCGTGCATGCGGAGGAGGCGGAAGCGGACTATTTCTCGGCGCTCGACGATCTCGTTGCTGCCGAGGGCGAGCTCGGCTCCGGTCATATCAACACGAGCGAGTTGACCAGTGGCCTGTTCTACACCTACGTCGTCGTCGATCTGCGCCAACTCGTCGGCAATCTTTCGGAAGACCGCGTGCTGGCAGCGGACATCCTCCGCCGGCTGGTTCACCTGATCGCCACGGTCTCTCCTGGCGCGAAACGCGGTGCCACAGCGCCCTATGGCTGCGCTGAATTGGTGTTGGCGGAGGCCGGTGCGCGGCAACCCCGCACGCTTGCGAACGCCTTCATGGATCCCGTGCCGAAGCGAGATACAAAAGAGAAGGCTGCCGCCGCAATTGGCGCATACCTTGGCCGTTATGACGCCATGTACGGCGAACACGAAGACCGGCGGCTGGCGACGATGATCGGATCCATGTCCGGCAATGTTGGTGAATGCGTGACGCTGGACGCGCTCGCGCAGTGGGCAGCTGCTCACGTCGGGGAGACGGGCTGATGCAGGTCCTCATTCTTCACCTGCAGGCACCGCTCATGAGTTTCGGCGGCCCCCAAGTCGACCAGATCGGGCCGACGGGACAGTTCCCGACAATGAGTCAGATCACGGGCCTGTTCGCGAACGCACTCGGCTACACGCATGGCAACTTCGACCGGCTGCAGCGCCTGCAAGCGCGTCTATCGGTCGCCAGCGCACTCGTGCGCGAGGGTGAGGAACTGCAGGACTACCAGACCGTGGACCTCGGCCAAGCGCACCTCCGTAACCCCGCTTGGACGACGCGCGGGAGCACCGAGCATCGGGATGGCGGTCCGGAGGCGCGGTACGGCACCCACATTCGCTTCCGTCGCTACCGCGCCGACGCCAGCGTCCTGAGTGCGGTGTCGCTGTCGCCAGTGGACGAGGCGCCGACGCTGCGCGAGGTTGGCGACGCCCTGATGGCGCCCGCGCGGCCACTGTGCATTGGACGCAAGTCCTGCCTGCCGGCGACACGGCTGTTCATCGGTGTCATCGAGGAGGCCGACAGCCTCACCACGGCCCTCGCGCGCGTACCTAGTGCCTTGCCGGATCGCTGGCCGGAAGTCGCGGGTGGTCTGGATGACCGCGCAGAGATCATGGCCGAATGGCCGGTGGATGACGAATGTGCCTTGCCGCCCGAAGCGCGCCTTCGGTCGTACCGCGTCATTGACCGGCGGGACTGGCGGAATCAGTTGCACGGCGGCGAGCGGGTTGTGAGGCGGGGCACGCTCGCCTTTAACCCGATCGGTGCTCCGGCAGCGGGAGGCACACCGTGACCGATTTGCACCTTGTTCGCTTGCCGGTGGACCTCCGCGCGTTTACCGTCTGGGCATTCGATCGTGGCTACATGGACACGCCACCAAGCGACGGTCGCGGGCGGCCACGGGACGTGGAGACAGGCTACGCCCTGCACGCGGCGCTTACGGGGCTGTTCGGCGCACAGTCGCCTCGTCCGTTCGCGGTTCCGCCAGTGGGTCAGCGCGAGCGTCGGCGCATGACGATCGGATCGAAATCCCGTGGCGGCATGCTCGACGTGTTCGGCTACGCACGCGCGCCCGTCGAGACCCTTAGAACGCTGGCGCAACTCGGCGACGACGAGCTTCGGGCCACGATCGACTGGGACGGCGCGCGGTCTAGGCTGATGCCGACCCGGTGGCCCAAGAACCTGCGGCTCCGTTTCGACCTCCGGGCCTGCCCGGTGCGTCGGATCATGACACCGCTTACCACGCCGGAGCGCCCTAACCTTCCAGCAACGACGTTGTCGAAAGGTAAAGAAGTCGACGCCTTCCAGGTAGCCGCGGCCCGAACGCTGGACACACGTGAACCGATCCTCGCACGGGACCGGATTTACATCGAATGGCTCGCGGAACGGCTTGCGCCTCAGCCGGAACGGCCGCAGGCCGTTGCGCTGGTGCCAGACTCAGTGCGGGTGGAAGCTTACCGTTCCGTCCGCCTGTTGCGCCGACCTCGGGGGACGAACGGACACCGCTCCTCGCAGTGGCTCACGCGACCGGACGTCCGCTTTACGGGCTTGTTGGACATCGCCGCCCCGGAGGCGTTTCCGGCCTTCCTTGCCCGCGGCGTTGGCCGCCACTGCGGCTTCGGCTTCGGCATGCTGCTTCTCCAGCCCGCGTGAGTGTCAAGCAGTAGAGGGGCTTAGTGATGGTGCTCGCCGGCCGTCTCGGACTCGAAACCGCGCGCATTCCGCACGCCGATCGCCACGGCCTCGTCTGGCTCGCCCGCGGCCATTTGTGTGTGGAAGACGGCACGCTACACTTTCAGACAGCCGGCAGCGGCAACATGAAGCCGGGCGACTACGCCATTCCGTTTCAGATGGTGTCGATCCTGCTGCTCGGCCCGGGCAGCACCGTGAGCCACGACGCGCTCAGACTGTGCGCCCGACACGGCACGTGCCTGGTCGCGGTAGGCGAAGACGGTGTTCGGGCCTACACGGCGCCGCCGCTGGGACCCGATCACTCCGCCCTTGCCCGCCGGCAGGTCAACCTATGGGCCGACCCGGACCAACGACTTGCTCTTGCCCGCCGTTTATATGCCTGGCGGATGGGCGAAGTGCTGCCACACCGCGAACTGGAAGCACTTCGCGGCATCGAGGGCGCTCGCATGCGAGCGCTCTATCAGACAGTCGCGCAGCAATACGGTGTGATGTGGAAAGGCCGTCGCTACGACCGCGGCAACCCGGACGCGGCCGACCGGCCGAACCAAGCCATCAACCATGCTGCTACCGCCGTCGAGGCGGCAGCCTCGGTCGCTGTTACGGGAGTCGGCGCTCTACCGCAATTAGGCTTCATTCACGAAGACTCCGGGGTCGCGTTCGTGCTCGACATCGCTGACCTGTATCGTGGTGAAGTGACGCTGCCAGTCGCGTTCGGCGCCGTGCGCGCCCACGACCGTGATCCGTCGCTGCCACTTGAACGCTGCGTCCGCCGGCTTGCCGGGCAGGAGTTCCGACGCCGCAAGCTCATCTCGAAGATGATTGACCGGATCAAGGAGATGTTCGATGCCGATGTGCGTAATCGTGACCCGTGATGTACCGGCGAGGTTTCGGGGTTTTCTTGCCTCCTGCATGCTGGAGATCGCACCGGGCGTCTACACCCAACCCGACATGTCTGCGTCCGTCCGCGAGCGCGCGTGGACCGTACTGAGCGACTGGTGGGCCTACTACGGTCAGGGATCGGTCGTGATGACGTGGGCTGCGCCGAACACGCCGGAGCGGCAGGGCGTGTTGATGCTGGGAGAGCCCGCCAAGGATTTGGCCGAGTACGACGGACTGTACATCGTCAGGCGAGAGCTATCGCGCGCTCCGAGCGCACCCTCTTAGATTTTCGCCTTTTGTTTGGAGTTTCCCCCGCACGCGCGGGGATGGACCGTAAGTCTCTTGGCCATCTCGTTCTCCCGTGTAGTTTCCCCCGCACGCGCGGGGATGGACCCGGTAGTGATTGCAGCGCAAGGTCAGACAACTAGTTTCCCCCGCACGCGCGGGGATGGACCGGTACAACCAGAACGCCGTGCCATCACCACTTCGTTTCCCCCGCACGCGCGGGGATGGACCGCTAGTAATGCAAGCTCCGACCACAACTATTTAGTTTCCCCCGCACGCGCGGGGATGGACCCGCGGCAGAGGTCGATATTCTAGCTCTGGAATGGTTTCCCCCGCACGCGCGGGGATGGACCCGTCTCGTCACCTTCCAACGCTGGGACATACCGGTTTCCCCCGCACGCGCGGGGATGGACCCCTCCGGCTCCGGAGATTGCAAGCGACCGTGAAGTTTCCCCCGCACGCGCGGGGATGGACCGGAATATCGTCCTCCATGTTCTTGTCCCAATCAGTTTCCCCCGCACGCGCGGGGATGGACCGGCTGAAAGCACCAGCTTCTCAGCCGATGATTGGTTTCCCCCGCACGCGCGGGGATGGACCGTGGGTCAAACGTCGGAAATTGAACCCACTCAAGTTTCCCCCGCACGCGCGGGGATGGACCGCGCGAGCTGAATGGCCTCGTAAAAGATCGGCTGTTTCCCCCGCACGCGCGGGGATGGACCGTGGATGTAACTGAACCTGTAAAGCGGCGTTCAGTTTCCCCCGCACGCGCGGGGATGGACCCAGAACAAAACAGTGATGAAGCGTCACTACCCAGTTTCCCCCGCACGCGCGGGGATGGACTCTCCAAGAGCCTCCGGAGAAGTGTGGCGCTGCAGTTTCCCCCGCACGCGCGGGGATGGACCCATTCAGACGACCCCAGGCACGGACCCGACGGCGTTTCCCCCGCACGCGCGGGGATGGACCGAATGCTGGACACGCCGCCCTTGTGCCATTGGAGTTTCCCCCGCACGCGCGGGGATGGACCCATCGTGTAGCTGGTAAGGCCGGACCGGTACGCGTTTCCCCCGCACGCGCGGGGATGGACCCGTGGTAAAGTGTTCCGGCCATGAGAAAAGAAAGTTTCCCCCGCACGCGCGGGGATGGACCTGGCTCAACCAATACCAGACCGACGATCGGCTCGTTTCCCCCGCACGCGCGGGGATGGACCCGCGCTGGAGTATGTTCCGCCTCCGGATACGACGTTTCCCCCGCACGCGCGGGGATGGACCCTCGACCACGTTCGCGTGCCCGCCGAGCAGGGCGTTTCCCCCGCACGCGCGGGGATGGACCCGTGTCCGTCTCACGCTGGGCCTCGTATTGATCGTTTCCCCCGCACGCGCGGGGATGGACCCTGGCGAACCTACAGATTGAAGCCTCCGACAAGGTTTCCCCCGCACGCGCGGGGATGGACCTGTACCCGCGATTGCATCGAGTAAAGTGATTCCGTTTCCCCCGCACGCGCGGGGATGGACCTTATCCATAGACGAGGTATTAGACATCAAGGTCGTTTCCCCCGCACGCGCGGGGATGGACCCGCAGGCGGAGTCATATCGTGGACCAGGAGGGAGTTTCCCCCGCACGCGCGGGGATGGACCCGGATCTGCGGCACGCTCCCGTTGTTCCTGCACGTTTCCCCCGCACGCGCGGGGATGGACCCGAGGTCATCACGGGCCGGGAAGGGCTGGGATCGTTTCCCCCGCACGCGCGGGGATGGACCCTTGTTTTCGATTACTTCTTTTGATTCGCCGTCGTTTCCCCCGCACGCGCGGGGATGGACCCTTGGCCGCACCTGGGATATCTTCCTCGGCCGAGTTTCCCCCGCACGCGCGGGGATGGACCCCTGAGCCGAAAGCGCCCATTGTCGAAACAGCGGTTTCCCCCGCACGCGCGGGGATGGACCGAACCCCTGCGACTGGTCCGCCCACTCCATGTCGTTTCCCCCGCACGCGCGGGGATGGACCGCCAGGCGACTTTCTGTGTGCTGTGCTGGCAAAGTTTCCCCCGCACGCGCGGGGATGGACCCGTGTATCTGATCGTCTTCGTCACCTTCTCGTCGTTTCCCCCGCACGCGCGGGGATGGACCCGGACGAGCCGGTCCCCGCGGTGGCGATCTGTCGTTTCCCCCGCACGCGCGGGGATGGACCTTGGCCTCCCGCTGATCGATCACCAGAATGCCGGTTTCCCCCGCACGCGCGGGGATGGACCCTCCGCGACCGCAACGAGGCGCTCGACCTCCTCGTTTCCCCCGCACGCGCGGGGATGGACCGTCTCCGCACCAATCGGTAGCCATCGTCAGCTGGTTTCCCCCGCACGCGCGGGGATGGACCCGGTGCACGGCTCCATACTCCCCTGGCAAGCGTGTTTCCCCCGCACGCGCGGGGATGGACCCGTGTGGACAACGATGGAGCGCACACGGATTGTGTTTCCCCCGCACGCGCGGGGATGGACCCGCTCTGCTCGAAGAGACACTGGATCGGGCCGGGTTTCCCCCGCACGCGCGGGGATGGACCGATGGCGGACAACACGATCGGGGCGGCCGAGATGTTTCCCCCGCACGCGCGGGGATGGACCCAGGGATCGCCCAATTCGCCGCCTTCTTGGGGTGTTTCCCCCGCACGCGCGGGGATGGACCTTGAGGCGGCATCCTTCGGCGCCGAACTGTCAGGTTTCCCCCGCACGCGCGGGGATGGACCGGTAGATGGGGCTGCGAAGAAAGCCGAACGAGAGTTTCCCCCGCACGCGCGGGGATGGACCGTTTGGCGATCAGATGTGGGTAGAGTTAGATACGTTTCCCCCGCACGCGCGGGGATGGACCCGGTGCTGGAGTTCAGGCGAATGGTTATAAAACGTTTCCCCCGCACGCGCGGGGATGGACCGTACCATGTCCGCGTCACGAGCGTGCCATAACCGTTTCCCCCGCACGCGCGGGGATGGACCCAAGACGATTGACATCACACGTGAGCCGGGTGCGTTTCCCCCGCACGCGCGGGGATGGACCGAACGCCTCGCTCACGGTTCGGCTGGCGGGGAAGTTTCCCCCGCACGCGCGGGGATGGACCGCCTTTAATCCAGGGACCGACTCATGGCCCGGAGTTTCCCCCGCACGCGCGGGGATGGACCTTCTTCGGCCACGCGCGACACCACCCAGGCGTAGTTTCCCCCGCACGCGCGGGGATGGACCGTGGGAGCAGGGGCCTATACGCCCGGTGGCCGGGTTTCCCCCGCACGCGCGGGGATGGACCGCATGGGGACGACAACTGAAATTTCTTGGACCGGTTTCCCCCGCACGCGCGGGGATGGACCTCGACATAAGGCTGAAGCACCAACACCTGTAGCGTTTCCCCCGCACGCGCGGGGATGGACCCCTCAGATACGCCGTCCAGGCTCTTCTCAACTGGTTTCCCCCGCACGCGCGGGGATGGACCCTACGACGGCCGCTTCTCGACGCCGCAACTTGTGGTACTTCGCCTGTGGGCGGGGCAACCACGAGAAGACCATCGCGCAGCTCAAGACCGGGCTGGCCTTCCACAGCGTCCCGACCCAGACCTACGCCGCCAACAGTGCGTGGCAGCAGCTCGTGGTGCTCGCCCACAACCTGTTGACGAACTTCCAACTCGAGACGGGCGCCCCGCCGCGGCGCCGCACCCGGAAGCACACCGTCGTGCCCCTGCTGCAGAGCGTGCAGACGCTCCGCTTCGAACTGTTTCATCGGGCCGCCCTGCTGGTCCGCCCCGGTGGCAAGACGCGGTTGCGGATGACCGACAATCTCCCGACGCGTCAGACGTTCACCCGCATTGCCAACGCCCTCGCGAGCGGCTGAGTTTTTGACGCATTAGGGTTAACTCTTTAATTTCAGTTTACTGGACAACTGCTGCTTTCTTTCCCACGTTCATGCCCACATCATCGCGATGTCGGATAGACCCTTGAGTTCTTCGGTCCGCCATAGCTGTCCAGCTGCTTCCTGGTCACAGCGAACTGCTCCTGAGCTCCCGATAGCGATATCTGCGCGAGGCGCAGCAAATCGGTCTCACTGTCTGCACAGATCCGAGAGACTTCCAGGAGATTTGTGATCGGCACGCGGAGCTGATCCACGCTTGGATGAGCGTCCGCGAAGTAAGAGTCAATTTCCGCCTGCAAAGCTGTGATGCTCGCGCGAATGGCCTCCCGGCTCGTCATCGCAGCAGTGTACATGACGTCGTCACCCCTGCCAGCGGTCGAGGGGAACGTCGAGCGGGTAAACTTACCGGCGGGCAGGCGGGCATCTGTGAGCGTCGGCGAGGCTCCGAACTGAGGTTTGGCAACCTCCTGCCGGATGGCAGCAACGGGTGGAGCCGGACCACGGTGAAGGGGTTCGAATCCCCCCCTGCCCATCTGCGGCGCGTAGAGTTGACTCGCTCACGCGTCGCCATTTAAGCCCCAGCCCGGTGGGCGGTGTATCATCGAGCCATGACTGTTGCCGACGCTGTTGCAAGAGAACTGCTGAAGAATCCCGAACTAGAGCAATTCTCGAAGATGGTGGAGGAGTTTGGAGCGGGAATGAAGGCGGTCGCTGACTCCCCGGCCGCACGCGGGTTAGCAGCGTGGCTGAAGAATTTCGTGAAAAACGGCTTGCCCGTCGCACCGTCGGGTGCCTACGTGGTTACCCTCAACGCCTTACCTGTCGCGCCGTCGGTCGAGGATATAGTTGATCCCGTCATTCCCGAAGCGCCTCGTCGGCGGCCCGGCTTCGCGCCGTGGGACAGTTGACAACCGCCCCGCGTCCGTGATGGTCCCACCCCGTCGCCGCCGGCCGTACGTCGTCCGGGTCTAAATTAGCCCGAGCGGGAATAGCGGCGGCTTGATCGCCCGGGTGTGGCCAGTCTGCGGAAGCCAAATCGGAGATGTCGGTTTCAAGTGGCCACAGGGGCCTTTTTCTGCTTGCCATTTCCAGACACTCTCAGGGGGCCGCCTGAAGGGACGCCGGGACCGGCGCGTGTTCCACCGGATTCAGGCCCAGAGCTACCGATTCTTCGCCGTTAAAGGGACGTACGTCGTCACGGATTCCGGGTGGATGCCGGTTCCTTTAGGAACCGAGCCCAGACCCGGCCCAGGTCCCGTTGGGCGAGGTTACCAAGGTGCAGCACTACTACCTGAAAGTCGACGCCATAACGAGCGTGAGTCAATGTGGAGCCGGAATATTCCGGAAATTCCACAGGAGGGAAGAAACTTCCAAATGACGAGAGAGGAACACTGGTGTCAGTTGCTCCGTGCTGGGGGTGTTGTGTACGAGAGCAGAGACCGATCTGCTGGTTCTGAAGCGCAAAGCCAGATGATCTGGCACGTAAGCCGGCGGTGTAGAAAACTTCGAGGCAGCGAGAGTATAGCCCACGAAGAACGCTATACCGGAGGGCATGAGACGACCACGAAGAGCGTCGAATTGTGCATTGTTTGCGCGCGTGGGTCGTGGACTCGAATGCTATATGGGACGACAAGGACAGTACGTAAACTCAGGCGACTTCGCGTGTTGGTAACGGGTAGTATCCTAGCGTGGCCGGCCGTCCTAATCTCTGTTTGGCTACAGCCTGGGGTGGTGAATCTGACTCTGAGGTCGCCGTTTGTCACGGCCGTAGTCCAAGGCATTGTAATCGCAGTTACACTGAAGTGGTCCTCGACGGCGGTCAAGGAGTGGCAACGATTGCGGTTCCTAGCTCTCGTAGAAAGAACGTCATGGCGGTACATGAGCATGGTGTGCAGTGAGGGAGATTCTGGCATCAACAATATCGGCATTCCTGTAAATGAGATCAAGGTGGAAATTGTAAGGGCATTGATCGCCGATATGAAAATAGCGAAGGATAGGTGTGTCACATGTTTCGGGATCAATGAAATATTTCGATTCGAGGCGTTGATCACGGATGTAGGACGATGGATAGAGTCGATGCTAGAAGATGCGAAGCGCGGAGCTCGACTCAATCCCAAGATATTTCGCCGCGCGATAGCAGCGTTTATAGAGTTCTCCGCCAATATGACGAAATCGAGTGGTTTTGGTCATATGTCTATGGGAATGCCTGGCAAGCGCATTTGGGTAGGAAGTCAGGCAGCCAGAGATACAAGAGTCATATAGGGAATCGTGTCGAGGAGTTTCCGTGTCACCGCGCACGAACGCGACGTGATGCTTCGTCTGATCAAGCCCGGCAAACCGAATCAGCACGTTGTCACCAGTGGTTCGCTCATGCGGGTAGAAGTGGACCCCGAAAACTGGACAGCGGCTTAAGTGAAATCTCCATCGTGTTTCAGGCCGCCGTGCCGAGACCGGTTGCGCCGAAGTACACCACATCTGGCGTCCGCCGACCAAGTGAACTATGCCGCCGTCGCCCGTTGTAGAACTGAAAATAGGCGGTCAGCCCTGCGCGGAGCGCGGCGGGTGTGTCGTACGCATGGAGATACACATCCTCGTATTTGACGCTGCGCCAGAGCCGCTCGACGAACACGTTGTCGACCCAGCGGCCCTTGCCGTCCATGCTGATGGCCACCGCCTGGGCTTTGAGCACCGTCGTAAACGCCGTGGACGTGAACTGGGCGCCTTGGTCCGTATTGAAGATCTCCGGCGGCCCGTCGCGGGTGAGCGGCCTCGAGGGCCTCGACACAGAAGTCGCTGTCGAAGGTAGTCGACACCCGCCAGGCCAGGACGCGGCGCGAGTACCAATCCATGATGGCCACCAGATACATGAACCCCTGCGCCATCGGGATGTAGCAGATATCGGTCGCCCACACCTGATTCGCTCGCTCGATGGACAGGCCCCTCAGCAGGTACGGATACACCGTGTGTCCGACCCCTGTGCCTACCAAAAACCTCATACGCACGGTTTGCGTGACCGATCGCGCGGTCCTGGGCCGGCGAGCGATCGCCAGCCTAAGCAGGGCAGACGTGCGCTCAGTGGAAGTCGACGGTCGGTTGGCGTACTTCGGACGTTCCTCCGGCCGCCGCGTCAGCGTGCACGGTCTTCCGGCGCCGGCCATCCGTGGTTGCGGTCAGGCCGCCTGTCGATGGTAGCTGTGGTGCAGGCCGCCCACGTGCGGCCGCGCGATGACCTCGCCCGGGGCCGCCGGCTCAACGGCCCGACTCACCGGCGGATCCTTGCCTAACGCCAGATGCGTGCGCCAGTGCTGGGAGTAGTCGATGTACGAGCGCAGTATGCATTGCAGTGATCGCTCATTGAGCACCACCACGTGGTCGACGCACTCGCGGCGCATCGATCCGATGAGTCGTTCGACATAGGGGTTCTGCCAGGGACTCCGGGGCGCCGTCAGGACCTCGTCGATCCCCATCGCGTCGAGACACGCCCGACACTCGTCGCCGTAGGTCCCGTCGCGATCGCGCAGCAGAAACCGTGGCGCTGTGTCCCAGGGGAACGCATGGCGGATCTGGTGGGCCGTCCACGCGGCCGTCGGGTGCCCGGTCACGTTGACATGCAGGATCTGGCGTCGGTCATGGGCCAGCACGACGAACACAAACAGCACCCGAAATGTAAACGTTGGGACCACGAAGAAGTCGACCGAGACGAGTTGGCTGACGTGATTCGTCAGGAAGGTGCGCCAGGTTTGGGACGGCGGGGGCCGACGACGCCACCATGTAGTGCCCAACCGTGGCTTCAGCGATCGTGATGCCGAGCTTGAGCAGCTCGCCGTGGATGCGCGGGGCGCCCCAGGTCGGGTTGGCGCGGCACATCTGGCGGATGAGTGCTTGAACGGCGCGCGGGATGCGGGGCCGCCCGGGCCCACGCGGCCGACTCTTCCAGCGCCAGTAGAGCCGAAAGCCTTGTCGATGCCAGCGGAGGACCGTGTCGGGCTTGACGATGACGAGCGCGTGCCGCCAACCGGGCCACAGGTGACAGAGCCACGTCCAGAACATCCGGTCGACTGGCCGCAACCGCGGTCGCCCTCGAGCCTGTCGCTGCAAGACCGCCAATTGATGGCGCAGCGCGGCGTTCTCGATCTGAAGCGCCGCCTGGCTCCGCAGGCCCGACCCGAGCGCGGTGAACAGCACGAAACACACGGTTCGCATGGCCCCGGAGGCTACCAGGCCGACGCCAGATCCTCAATGTACAGGCCGCGGACGAGATTTCCGGTAGGCACAGGGGCAAGCCCGCCCGCAGCACCGCGAGGCACCCAGGCGCCGTGACGGTTTTCCACTCGCCGACGATTTCCGGAAACACGCCGTAGAGCTGATGCACGAGCAGGGTCTTGAGGCGGGCGCGCTCGCAGCGTAGACGCTGATACTCGCCCCAGGCTCGCCGCAGTTGCATGTATCGAGCGGGCAAGAGCTGGCACTTGGTCACGACCCCCGTGCGCAGCAGCTGCGCGATCTGCTCTGCGTCGGTCAGGTCTCGCTTGTCGCGTCCCATCTGCCGAGCCTCGCGCACCCGGAAGGTCGCGAGCGGATTGACGACGTGATACCGAAGCGCGCGCTGCTCAAAGAATGCACCAACCACCTCCCACACGTGTCCGGTGGCCTCGAACGCGAAGTGCACCGTACCTCGTCCCCGGCCGACTCGACGGGCCGAGCAGCGCTCCACGAGCTCGCGCAGCCCCTCTCGAGAATGCGGAACCTTGAAGCTCGTGAGGCGGTGTCCCTGCCCATCGAGTACGACCACCTGGTGCTGACGGGTCGCCAGATCGATGCCCACGAAGATGTCGTCCAACGTGTGGTGCCTCTCATCCTGTCTCATGCTGGCCTCCCTGCTTTGTCGTGATTGCACGGAGACTATGCGGAGATGGGGTGAGGGCGCCCTTCCTGTCATCTCCATATCCTGGACAACGGGAAGGAGTTCTGCGGTCGCGCGATGCTCACATGGGCGCACACGCAGGGGCTGACCCTGCGTCTCATTGAACCCGGCAAACCGAACCAGAACGCCTACATCGAGTCCTTCAACGGGCGCTTCCGCGACGAATGCCTGAACGAACACTGGTTTACGACCCTGGCCCACGCCCGGGCCCTGATCGAAGCGTGGCGCTGTGAATACAACGAGGAGCGACCGAAGAAGGGTTTGGGCGGGCTGACACCCGCCCTCTACGCGAAGCAACTGGCCGCGGAAAGCAGTACAGTCACCCCCGGACTCTAAAGCCGACCGCTACTCAAGGCGGGGGGACGTCGCATCGCCGTCACACGGACCAGGCATTGATGGACTTCGGCCGGGTTGAGACGGCCGGCAAATAGGTGAGCGGGGACACCCGGCCGAGCGCATCGTGGGGCCGACGCTCATTGTAGTCGACGAGTCACGCGCGGGAGAGCTGCTGGGCCTCCTGGGTGCTTGCGCCGGTCGCTGTTGATCGGTCGCCTTCACCTCCGAGATCTTGGGCGAAAACCGCGGGTTCCCGCCAGGTACACTTGAGCGATGCACGCGATCGACGGGATGGCCTGTGGAAAGAAGACTACACGGCGCACTTTTGTGAAGTCGAGGAAGCCGTTCGCTCAACTGGGAGGAGTTGCTGATGCAGGTTCGAGAACTAATTCAGCTCGCTAAGTTTCTTAAGAAGACAGTCGAAGAGGCGGATCTACCATCTCACTACCAGCAGCTCATTCAGGCCGTAGATCAGGCTGCGCAGGATCAGAATCCACAAGAAGTAGACGAACAATTGAACCGCCTGAAGACGCTACATACCGAGGCGGAAAAGACGAATCTCAGCATTCCTCAGAGAAAGCTTCTCGACCATTTTGGTGGCCGCGATCTTATCGGACAGTCAGCAATTCACAGACTCGATTCAGCGTTCGAGAAGCACAAGGCGCACCCCCAGGGCCTCACAGCTGCCCTTAATGAGATGGCATCAGAAACAGAACAGCTTCGGGACCGAGCTCACAACCTCATACAAGCCGTTGAGCCCATGCTCAGTGATTTGGTGGAGGAAGAGGTCAAGGAGAACGAGGGCCGCTTGTGGCTATCCTTTGCAGACAACTCTAACGTGAACACGATCGACGATCTTGAGAAGACAGCAGCGACATGGAAATTGATCCTTCATCATTTTTCTAGAATGCCGAATGCCAGCACGCCTGGCGGACGAATCCTACAAATCCAGAAGCACTCGCCGCTGGAGCTGGAAGTCGCAGCAAATCTGGCCCTCTTGGTACCTCTCGGGTTCGGCATTACGTTCTTGCTATCACGCCTCGAACAAGTAGTCCACATCTTGCAGCAAGTCGAAGTCCTGAAACAGATGAAGGTGAAGACAGCAACGATCGAGGCCCTGCGGGATGAAGCGAACGAGCGAAGGGAGCAGATGGTCTCAGATGCTGCCGAGCAGGTGAAGGAAGAGTTCGACACAGGCGAGGAGGAACGGACTGCCGCTGCCCTTGCTCTAGAGCAGATCCTGATCTTCCTACTTGATGGTGGCGAGTTGGACATCGACACCGGCGAAGACAAATCTGAGGTAGAACAAGAAAACAACGGCGACGATAGTAATGCGCGGAAGCAGCTTCGAGGTTATATAGAGAGTATTAGACAAGAGATGAAGCTTCTGTCGCAACGGCAGCTAGGCGGTGAGGGATCGGAGAATACGGATGAAGGCAAATAGGGCTTAACGCACTGTCACTCATCTGCAGGCAAATTCGGCCTCCAATGGACGCTCCAGCCGGTGCTTGGTTCGACCGCGCCTGCCTCGATGCATCGCACAGACACCAAGGGCGTCCCGTCCCGTGCGGATCGTCCGCGTCATGGTTCGGGATCAGCAGTGCGTACGGGAGGCTGACTCCGATTGTCTGGTTAGGTAAGTCGCTCCGACAGCCCATGGCGCTGTGGCGCGGTCGTCAACGAAGGCTGGCGAAGAAAGGGCACAAGTGTGGAGCGGTGTCTGAGAAATGCCCTGAAAGCAGCGGCTCCGGTCGGTTCCACGTCAGCGTGGGCTGAGGTGACGGCCTCTGGAGCTGGACGATTGTACGCCGAACAGAATTTCGTGCGCTTCGATCACGAGCTCGCCCACCTTCGCTCGCAACTCCTTGATCTCGACCGCTCGAGAGGCCTCCTGGTACTCGTGCGTGCCTGCGAAGCTCGCCAGCACGTGTTCGCGTGCCTTCTTCTTCCAGTTCGCGATCAGATTCGGGTGAACGTCGTACCGAGAGGCCAGCTCGGTCATCGTTGCCTCTTCGCGGAGAGCCTCCAGCGCGACGTTCGCCTTCAGCTCAGCCGGGTAGTTCCGTCTCTTTCGGGACATTCCAGACTCCTTCTCTGTGGTCTGGATCCCACCTTAGCAACCTGTCCGAATTTCGGGGTCCACCTCTGATCTCGAAAGGCCTCGAGGTGATTCCGCGCCGAATGGAACTCGTATGGCCGAATACGGTCCATAGGAAGCCTGTCAGATCGCAAGCGTCTCGGACGCTGCACTCGATCCTCGTGAGGGATGAGACGAACTCGTGCACGATGACGACGGTGCGTTGCGCCGATTGCCGCTAGGCCCCCGCGAGGGCCGCCGCAGTCATCATCAACATCTGATCGTCGAGGCGTGGCGCGTCGACTACAATCAACGCCGCCCACACAGCCACCGTCATGTCATCCTTTACCTGGATCGACCACTCCGAAAAGCAGCGCCGCCAGATCCTGGAGGCGATTGACCAGTTTCGGGAAAAGGACACCAGGGACGAACTGGGCCTAGCCGGGATCCGGGACACATTCTCGGACATGCTCTTCCCCGGTACGGGGTCGCTGCAGACGCGGGCTCGCTACTTCTTCTTCGTGCCCTGGATGTACCAAGGCTTTGAGGTGGCGAGGGTATCGTCAGCGGAGGTGGCACGGAAGGGCCGGTCGTTCGAGCTGGCGCTGATTGATCGGCTGGCGGAGTCGTCCGACCCACCGCCGCCGGGCACCATTGGCATCCAGGCGCGCGGCACGCTGCAGCGCATCCCGTCGAGCATCTACTGGAACGGTCTGAAGCTCCTGGGGATCTGTCAGTTTCCAGGGTCGCAAGCGGAGTATCAGCGGAGCCTGACCCGGCTAGTGGCGGCGGGTACCCCTCGGCGCAACGACGACGGCGAGGTGGTGGGCGACGTGGCGCGAGCCTGGCACGCAGGCTTGCCGCCGCCACCCACCTCGTTCCCGGCCAAGGCCGACTTCTCGCTTCTTGTCCGGGAGGCGCGCTACCTGAAGGGCCGCGTGCTGGAGAATCATCGGGGGTCGTTCTTCGCGTTCCTGCTCGATCGCGATGACGAGGATGCCGATGGGAGGTTCGCCTGGGAGCATCCGGCTGTGGAGCACGCGCCGATGAGGCTGCGCCGCGAACTGGAGCACGCGCGCTGCTTTTCGGAGGTGATGCACGGCGCCGCCATTCTCTACAACCTGTATCTGGGCGAGATGGACCCGCGCCGCAAGGAGGTGCTCGACAAGTGTGCGGCGATACTGGAGGAGTGGCTGGCGCTCGTCGAAGGTCGCCGCCAGGCGCTCGCCGACTGGGACCGCGAGGATTTCTGGCGGCTGCTGGCCCAGCGTGGCTACACACCCCGAGGCCACACGCGCCCGTTCGTGGAGGAGTGGTGCCTTCGGGTGGTGAGCGGCGAGCCGCGGCGGCTTCAGGGCGCGGACGACACGCGTGAGCTGATCTTCAGCCGCGAGCGGCAGATCAAGGGCGCGCTGGCCCGATGTGGGAACCGACGCTCGCGCGAGATGTGGCGCGGAGAGGCGGGGCTTGGGCGGATGGATTTCCGCTGGACGAACGCGAGTGTGGTGCTGGCAGATATCGCAGCCGGCCTAGCGGGGCGCGATGCTTGAGCCAGGCGACCGTCTACTGCTCTTCGAAGCGCTCAGGCCACCGGAAGGTTTTCGCTTTGACCAGGGCATCGGCACGACCTACTCCCTGGATCTGATTGCGCTGCTCACGGCGCCGCTGGCGTTCACTTGGTTCGAGCAGCCGGGCGACGACACGCAGGTGGCGCGCGTCAACTCGCTCGAGATCCTCGAGAGCCTGCGGCGCCACGCGGACCAGTTAACGATCTTCTGCCACGCGGGGCGCATCGCGTTGCCGAAGGTGGTGTACCCGCAACTGGCGTTCCTGGAAGAGGCGGTGGTGGAGTGCCAGGCATCGGACGGCGGGGCGTTCCACCCAAAGGTCTGGGCACTCCGGTGGGTGAACGACGAGGGCGAGGTGCGCCACCGCGTGCTCTGCCTGTCGCGCAACCTCACCTTCAGTCGCGCCTGGGACACGCTGCTCGCGCTGGACGGCACCTGCGAGCCGGATCGCAAGTCGGCCATTCCCGGCAATCGAGGGTTGGTAGAGTTTGTGCGCGCGCTGCCGGGGCTGGCCGCGAGGCAGCCGGTGCCTGAATCGATTGCGGCGCGCGCCGAGAAGCTGGCCTTCGAGCTGGAGCGGACGACGTTCGAGCTACCGGACGGGATGAGGGACCTGCGTTTCTGGCCGCTCGGCATCGGCGGGCGCGCGCGCGATCCGCTGGCTGACGCTGGCAGCCGACTCCTGGTGGTGTCGCCCTTCATCACCCTCGGGCGGCTGGAAGCGCTAGCGGAGAGGCGCAGGGAGGTGACGGTGGTCTCCACCGTCAACGCCTTGGCGCGGCTGAACAGGCGACCAGAAGGGATCCAGGCGTTCTACAGCCTCGTCGAGCGCGCCACGATCGAGGTGGATCCGGAGCAAGAGGAAACGCCGGATTCGGAAGCGGAAGCGATCCAGCAGTCGGACCTGCACACCAAGCTCTACGTGAGCGAGAGCGGCTGGGACGCGCACCTCTGGACCGGTTCGGCCAACGCGACCGACGCGGCCTTTCATCGGAACGTGGAGATGTTGGTGGAGCTGGTGGGCCCGCGCAAGCGCTTTGGCATCGATGCGCTGATGGAGCCGGCTAAGGGCGAACTCCGCTTCGTAAATCTGCTGGAAGAAGCGGGCCGCCTGGTCGCCTCGGAACAGGCGGACCCTGACGTGGAGGCACTGGAACGGCGCTTGGAGGTGTTGCGCGCGTCGATCGCCAGCGCCTCGATGGAGGCCCACGTGTCGTCTGCGACGGACGATGTATTCGACATGAGCCTGACATGTGAGGCTCACGCCGCCGTGTCGGTCGATCCTGACATGACCGTCCGCTGCTGGCCGGTCACAGTCACGAGCTCCTCTGGCGTCCCGATCCGCGTGCTCGAACCGGGTCAGGTTGCGGCTGCGTTTGCCGGCCTGTCGTTCCAGGCGATCACCGCCTTCTTCGCGTTCGATCTCTCGGGCCGGGCGGCTGGTGAGGACCGGCACGTGCGCTTTGTGGTGAACGCGCGTCTGGTCGGCGCACCGGACGGCCGGCGCGAGCGGGTACTCAAGGCGCTGGTGGGGGACCGGTCGCGGATGATGCGCTTTCTGTGGTTACTGCTGGCCGATGAGGGGATCGCGGTGCCCGAAGGGACCGATTCCGCTCCAGGGGAGCCGCAGGGATCCGGCGCCGGGTCGGTCGTTTCCGCCAGCGGGCTTTTCGAGATGCTGCTTCGCAACCTAGACCGCGCACCCGAGCGCCTGGATCATCTCCGGAGCCTGCTGGAGGAACTGCGGCACGCCGACGACGGCACGGATCTGCTGCCGCCGGAATTCGACGCCATCTGGGAGCCGATCTGGTGCCAGCGTGAGCGCCGGCGGACGGAGCGTCTCGCGTGAACAGTCAGCGCACCGAGCACATCCTGTCGTCGCTGAAAGACTTCCAGCGCGACACGGTGGACTACGCCTTCGCGCGGATGTACGAGGATCCATCGCCGTCTACGCGGTACCTGATCGCCGACGAGGTGGGCCTGGGCAAGACGAAGGTGGCCGCCGGAATCGTAGCCCGTGCCATCGATCTGCTGAGGGCGCAGGACTCCACGCGGCGGGTGGACATCATCTACATCTGCTCGAATGCCGGCATCGCGCGGCAAAACATCAACCGGCTCAACGTTACCGACCAGCCCTGTCACGACCTGCCGGATCGGATCACCTTACTGCCTAGAGACATCAACCGTCTGCGGAAGAACACCGTCAACTTCATCGCCTTCACGCCAGGCACGTCGCTCAGCATCCGGTCGAGCGGAGGCAAGGCCGAGGAACGGGCGCTGCTCTACTGGCTCCTACCGGATGAATGGACCGAGAACAAGCGGGGCGTGCTCTCGCTGCTCACGGGGGGGATGCGTCGAGAGCGATTCACCGGAAAGGTAAAGGACCTTCCGCAGAGGTACGGTGTTGACGAGGCGCTCAAGTCGGCGTTTCAGTGCGCGCTGACCAGGGACACGAAGAGCCTGGAGCTGCCGGTCGCGCCACTCAGGGAGCGCTTCCTCTCGCTGGCCAATCAGATCGGCGGCCGATCCGCCTTGTCCGACGCCGAGCGCCGGGAGCGGACGGCGATCGTGGGCGAGCTGCGGAGCACCTTGGCCGAGGTATGCGTGGAGTCACTGGAACCAGACCTCGTCATTCTCGACGAGTTCCAGCGCTTCAGCGACCTGTTGCACGGCGACGACGACGCGAGCCGGCTGGCCCGGCGGCTGTTTGCGTACCGCGACGAGCGCGTCGCGCAGGGCGACGTGCGCGTGCTGTTACTGTCGGCTACGCCGTACCGCATGTTCACGTCAGCCGACGAGCCGGGCGGCGACGGCCACTACGCCGATCTCATCCAGACGATTCGCTTCCTGCAGAACGACCCTGCACGCACACGGGCGTTTCAGGCTGCGCTGGCTACCTATGGACGGGAGCTGTTCCGCATCGGCCAGGATGACGGGGCCGCGCTACGGCAGGCGAGGAACGAGGTGGCGAGCGTGCTGCGTCGCGTGATGGTGCGCACCGAACGGCTGGCGGCGACGGCTGACCGGAGCGGCATGCTTAAGGAGGTGGTGTGCGGCGAGGTGCGCGTGACGGAGCGCGACCTCGATTCCTTCCTCGCGCTGCAGGACCTTGCACGGTTGGTGGGCGTGGCGGACGTGACGGAGTACTGGAAGTCCGCCCCGTATCTCGTCAACTTCATGGACGACTACGACCTCAAGCGTCGCCTGGAGGAGGTGCTTATGGAGCGCGTCGTGCCACCTGGGGTTCTGGCCGCGCTCTCCGGTGACGGCGGCACGCTGCTGTCCCGAAAGGACGTGTCCGACTACTGCGAGCTGGATCCCGGCAACGCGCGGCTTCGTCAGCTCATGCATGACATGCTGGATTCCGAGGCTTGGCGCTTGCTCTGGATGCCGCCCTCCTGGCAGTACTACACACCCGAGGGCGAGTTCGCCAACCCGGCCGCCCGCTCGCTGACCAAGCGCCTCATCTTCTCGTCCTGGCAGGTAGTGCCCAAGGCAGTGGCGGCACTGGTGACCTACGAGGCCGAACGACGAATGCTCGGCGTGGGCCCCGAAGGCGACCCAGGGAGCCAAACACCCGAGGCGCGGAGACGGCGCCGTGGGCTGCTGCGCTTCAGCGTGGCCGACGGCAGAACAACCGGCATGCCGGTACTAGGTCTGATGTACCCCTCCTTCGTGTTGGCGGCGGAGGCCGACCCGAGGGCGTGGTCAGGCTCGATCGAGAGGTCGCCGCCGCCGACGCTGGCAGAGGTGATTACGCGGGCGCGAGACGTCTGCGCGCGATTTCTCGAGGAGATGACGAGCGAGGCGCCTGCCACCGGCGACATGGACGAGCGTTGGTACTGGGCGGCACCGATGCTGTTCGATCTTCGACGCGATGCGACCAGCGCCAAGGCGTGGCTGGGGCAACCGAATCTAGCAGCTCGCTGGAGAGGCGAGGAAACCACTCAGTCAGACGACGACGCCGCAGGCGAGGATGCGTGGGCTGTACACGTGCGCGACGCGCGCGCGATGGCGAGTAATTCTGCTGGCCTAGGGCGCCCACCAGCGGACCTTGCTGATGTGCTCGCCCTTACCGCAGTGGCGGGCCCGGCCGTCACCGCGCTGCGCGCGCTGGCGCGGGTGTCCGGCGGGCTCCAGCGCGTGACCGACACGTCGCTGCGGAATCATGCAGGGCATGTAGCCGAGGGGTTCCGCTCGCTGTTCAATCAGCCGGAAGTGATGGTGATGCTGCGGCGCGTCAACAACGCCGAGCCTTACTGGCAGCGCGTGCTTGAGTACGGTGCGCGCGGCGGCCTACAGGCCGTACTCGACGAGTATGCGCACGTGCTGGCCGAGCACTTGGGCGTGTCGGGTCGGCCGCCCGCGCAGATTGAGCAGGCGGTGGGCACGGCGATGTGCGAAGCGCTCACGCTGCGCACGGCCACGGTGACCGCCGACTCGGTGGACTTGGACGCGACGGGGGAACTTGCAGCCCGTGTGGAGAAGATGGGGTTTCGCACCAGGTTCGCTGTGCGCTACGGCGGTCGCTCCCGGGAGGACACCCAGACGGTGCTGCGGCAGGGCGACGTGCAGAAGGCGTTCAACTCGCCCTTCTGGCCGTTCGTGCTTTGCTCCACGTCGGTCGGGCAGGAGGGGCTGGATTTTCACCTGTACTGCCACGCTCTGATGCACTGGAACCTGCCCTCCAATCCCGTGGACCTCGAACAGCGCGAGGGGCGCATCCATCGCTACAAGGGGCACGCCGTGCGCAAGAACGTCGCCCTGGCCTTCTCCGCAGGCGCCGGCTACGCCGCGTCGGGCGTGGAGTCCGACTCCTGGCACCAGCTCTTCGAATCCGCCCGGTCGGCCCGTGGCGGCGAGACGTCGGACCTGGAGCCTTTCTGGGTCTACACCACGGAGGGCGGCGCGCACATCGAGCGCCACCTACCGATGATTCCGCTTAGCAAGGACGTGGAGCGGGCCAACGGGCTGCGGCGGTCGCTGGCGGTCTATCGCATGGCTTTCGGACAGAGCCGGCAAGACGACCTCGTGCAGTATCTGAAGCGCTATCTCACACCGGAGCAGATCACGGCTTCGTCCGAGGAACTACGCATCGACCTCACTCCGACGTCATCGCCGCACAGGGACAGATCCGGCGTGCCTCAGGTGCCCGGCGACCTCGCTCTGGGCGACATCGACGCCGATGTCGGACCCTCGAGCGTTGGCTTGGGCGACCTCCAAGATCTATTGGATACCTTTGCCACAGTGAGACCCGTGGCCAAGGTTGTGTCTGTGGACAAGCTCAAGCGGTTCATCGACGACTTCGTGGCACTTCGCGACGGCTGATCAACCTGGAGGATCGACATGGCAAGCCGGTATACAGACGTGGACCTGATGATCCTGAAGCGCTGGGACGAGACCAAGGCGCTACGCGAGGCGTTTGATCAGCTCATCGATCGAATGCAGGCTGTCGTCGAAACCACACTGCAGAAAGTGTCGATCGAAGCGTCTCAGAGAGGCCTGGAATCAGGATTCGACCCCAAACAGCCTTCGATCTGGTTCTGGAAGAACGAGTGGGCGACACGCAAGGGCGATCCGGGCGTTTACTTCTTTGTATCGGACTTCGTGCCGGCTGATTACGGTAAGGCTATCGGTGACTATCCTTCGGCGTCGGTGCGAACGGAGGACCTCTCAAAGCTGCGGATGCGCGTGAGTGGCGAAGACTTCGGCCGGACTCTCCTGTCACAAGTGCCGCCGGACCTTCTGAGCACGTGGAGCCACGGGGAAGTTGAATTGGGCGAGTGTCCTCTTGTGCGGGAATCTCACGATGTATCCGAATCCGACCGCGTGCGGTTCGTCGCGGAGCCAGACACGCTGAGCAAGTTCATCCTCAACCGTGTTGACGAACTCATGGAGCTCGTTCCTGCGATCGACCAGACATTGCAGAAAATGACCCGCCGATGACCGACGAAAACATGCTGGCGCTCACTGCTCAATCCACGCGGCGCTCGGATACTCAAGGTGCGGCCGAGAGCAGGCGTCGCGTCAACGAGCGACGCCAGCATGATGCGGCCCCGCGGCCCACGCTCGAGGAAGCCAAGCGTATCGTTGGCCCCTTGCTTGAGGGTGAGCGAGATGCCCCCCACCCGCGCGGCGTGGACGTGGCGGCGCAGTGGTGGCAGCATCGACATGCGCCGACGTTAGACAGATACGTGATGCAGGCCGCCGCCGATCCCGACATCTGGCACGCCCTCGACGAGATGGTGTCCCGGTTGGCGCTGGACGGCACACGGCTCAACGGTGTGCTGCGCGACTGGTTCATCGGGGTGCGTGCGGGCGCGCGCCCGTGTCCGGCCAGGCGGCCCGGGCCTGATCCATCGGTGCGGGCGGAGCGGAACGAGCGCATCGCCGAGGCCGTGGACATGCTCGTCGCGGTTGGCATGCCCCGATCACGAAGACATACCAAGGACAAGGCACAGGAAACTGACGGGCGAAAACGAGAGTCCGCCTGCGATGTCGTGTCGGCCGTGCTGGTCGACTACGGTGTCAACATTTGCTACAGCACGGTCGAGTCGGCGTGGCGCCGACCCCGGCAGGCGAAACACCCCCCGGTGGCGGACCCTTCGCCTCGCCCGAATCACCACTTACAAGGATTCCGAGCCAAAGCGAAAACGCGCTAGACGTTTCCGGCCGTGGCGAAAGTCACCAGGCCGCCCCCCAAGATGGACGACCCCGAGACGATGACCGTGCGGCTCGCCGACGGCGAAGAGTCGGTGATCAACTCCGCTCGAAGGTGCGGAGGAACACGGGCGCTCACGCGGCGGGCGGTCACAGGTCACCAGGGCGCGGCGGATCTGCTCACCCGTTGGCAGAAGACGTACCTGATACGAGCCGTCAATCGACCACGAAGTTCTGCGCGCGTCCGCTTCGCTCGCGCCCACGAGCTGCGTCACCTGGTCGAGCCGGGTGAAGTGACGTCGCGCTCGAGGGCGCGGCGGCGCGGTTGGTCAGGGCGCGATTGCCGGGTAGCTCGACCGCTTCGGTGACGTCGCCGAGAGGAATGAAACCGTCTCGTTCACGCGGCATGGCTCATTCTCGCGTGGTCCCGGACAAGTCAGGGGCAACCAAGATATCCAGTTGCGGGAATGCTCTCATTAGCAGCTCGGCGGATTCATTGGTTCTTCTGCCCCATTGGTTGATCGGCACATAGGTCTTGTTGTCCACATGGAAAATCTCGTCCTTATCGTGGAAGTACCGCTTCGCTCGAGGCACTTTGCTGCCGGTGCAAGCGCGGATCGAGGTTTGCTCGGTCGCACAGTTCAACGGTTTCGCGCTTATGTCAATCGTTGAAGCTGAGATTGCTCTACTTAAGCAGAGCACGTCGGTTCGCCGGACGGCTGCGTGTCGAGGCCGAGTACGATCAGACCTCGCCGGTGGCGAGCGCGACCGGCCAGCGCAGTACCATCGTCCCGTCGCGCCAGCGTTTCACGTTCCGCGTTATCTGGTGCGTGCGGCTGCGCAGACTTGTCGGAGCGCCTCCAACGATCGCTCGCCACCACGACTGCCCGCGAGATCGTTCGTGCGCTGACTCGGGGTGGCGCGACTGCCCGTGGCGGGTGGGGGGCGATCCGATGGGCGTTCAGCCTGGGCGACGAGCACGATGCGTGCGCATGCCCTTGCGTCTGATTCGGCGTCGTGATGGCGGAGCGGAATGTGCAGGCGGCGGCAGACGTCGGGCAGTGTTGTCGGATGGATTCCCCGCCGCGTGCGAGCGAGCTGCACGGTGCAGGTGAACGGCGCCCGTGGCGGTCGTAGCCGGTACCGGGCGCAACAGGCGTGCAAGACGCTCCGGTCGAATGGCGCGTTGTGGGCGGCGAGGAATGCTGCGCTGTCGATCCAGGCACGAAGCGTCGGCCAGAACTCGGCGAATGAGGGCGCGTCGCGCACGTCCTTCCAGGTCAGGCCGTGGAGGTCACTGAACGTAAACCGCGTGGTGGGCGGTCGGATCAGGTAGGTTCGCGAGAGCACGACGCGGCCGGCGCAACCGACCGCAAGTCCGATTGCACAGGCGCTGTCGCGGCGGGACGTGGCGGTTTCGAAAATCTATCGCGAGGAAGGAGGTTGGATCAGGCACGGCGATGGACATCGATGGGCGGAAGCGTAGCACTGGCCTGGGCGACGCCGAATCGAGGAGGAACGACTGGGTCGGGCTGGCTCGGTCTAATCCGTTCACTCGGTCGATGTTGCCGCGGTGGCGGAAGCGCTGTTGATCCTCCCGGTGTCCACGAGTCCGTTGGCAGCCGTCGTGCGCGCGTGCCATCAATGCCTGCTGGGACTTGCACGCATATCATGACAATGACTGAACGCGTCAACCCTTCCACGAAAACGGGGCAACCTCACAACGGAGGACGGGACAAGCCCAGCGCTGGCTGCGAGGTATGACACGGGAACAAATCAGCGCGTGGCCCGGCAAAGTAATAAACGGGCGTACTCACCCTGCCCTCTGGCACATGCTGGATGTCGGTGCGGTCGCGACGTGCCTGATGGCTCAACGGTCACTGACCGGATCCCGCGCGAGCGATCAAGCAGCGGCGTTTCTTGTCGTCCTGCACGACCTCGGCAAGTTCAGCGCTTCTTTTCGCGCGATGCTGCGTCGCCAGCCCTATCGCGGTTTCCGCCACTGGCAGCACAGTTATCGGCTACTGTCGCGCGATCATGACGGCGTGGTCGCCGACGTGATCGGGGCGACGCCGGGCATCCGGCGACCGCTCTATGCCGCTGTCGCCGGGCATCACGGGGGGCCGCCGGAGCACCTAGATCATCGCAAGAGCAAGGATCAGGCCCAACAGATTGGAGCCGAGGCGTCCCGGGTCGCGGGAGAGGCCATCACGGCGGTCGCGCCACTCTTTCCCGGTGCGTCACTGGGCGGAATGACGGAATCCGAAGCCCAACGACTGTCGTGGGCGTTGTCCGGGCTGACCGTGCAGGCGGACTGGATCGGCTCGAATTCGGAGTGGTTCGGGCCACAGGACGCAGGAACACCGATTACGAGTTATTGGAATCAGGCCTTGGCCCGGGCGGAGACCGCGATTTCCGAGGCCGGTCTGGATGGTGCCCGGCCGCTGGCCGGCGGAGCCACAAGAGTCTTGCCGGAAGAGGTCGTGTGGCGACCGATGCAGACGGCAGTGGCCGACATCGACTTACCGGACGGCCCCGTACTCGCCCTGATCGAAGACGCGACCGGCGCCGGCAAGACCGAGGCCGCGCTGATCCTCGCCGCTCGCTTGATGGCTGCGGGTAAGGTGCTTCCGCCATCAACTGTTGCTACCCCGCCCTTATCTCGTTCTAACCAAACCGCTTAGACTAGATATTCAGTGCCAGAGAGGTGCCAGCGTCAAAATCGGCTGGAAGTATCTGGATGATTAGGGCTTAAACTCTCTTCACCAACACTTGATGACGGAAGCACCCAACGGCGCGCGTCGGGGATGCACGGTGGTGAATGAGACGCGGCACATCATGGAGTTGATAGCCAGCGCACCGTGGCGCGAAGCCGTCACGTACCGGGAGACGTGGCCCCACGAGTACGTTATCATCAACCGAGACGGACAGCAGGAGCTGCTGGCCGCGTTCTGCGAGCGCATCAGCCGGGGCGAGGGTGTCGCGTGCCAGTTCTTCCATCAGAGACGCACGTACCTCTTCCTAGGCGACTACAAGTACTGGACGATGGGGGAATGCACCGACATAGCCTTGGAGGTCAGCGACGAGGTCCTGAACCGTGCGCTTCTGTACAGGGATCGCCGCGACTTCGTGATTCGACAGGGAGATACTGGCAAGCGCGACGCGTAGAGGGGGACCGGACCGCAGCCGCGGGGTAATGCCAGCCCGGTTCAGTTCTGGCGATCTCGCGGCCGTTGCCCGCCATGGGGCACCGACTTCAGCCACCCGTCCACGAATCGAAGGGAAGAACATGATGGTAGCCGCGAGACACCAGACGCTGTTGGCAAAGCTCGCGCCGATGTGTGGCGCGCAAACGGAAAACCTCGCCGTCGAGGCCCTCGGGCACATCCTGTCGGGATCCGATGCGGCACGGCACGCGCTCTCCGAGGTGTTGCGGTCCGGTGGAGCGAAGGTGGGCCAGATCGCTCAGGCACGCACCCAGGTTCCCGACGAGGAGCGCGCTCGACCGGACCTCGTGGGATTCGACCAGGATGGCAAGGAGCGCGTCCTGATCGAGGCCAAGTTCTGGGCCGGCCTCACCGAGAACCAGCCAGTCGGCTATCTCAGACGACTCAAAAAACCATCAGCGCAGCAACCGTCCGCGCTTCTGTTCGTCGCGCCAGCCACGAGGACGGACACGCTCTGGGCCGAGTTGTGTCGCCAAGTGTCGAAGCCGGCGTCAAAGATTACGTTGGACTCGCACAACGAGGTGGAGGGACTTCGGAACGCCACGGCCGGCGCGGGCCGGCACTTGATGCTGACCAGTTGGAGGAACCTGCTCGGTCGCATGGCGGTCGCGGCTGCCGCCGCGGCGGACTCACACACGGAGACCGACATCCGCCAGTTACAGGGGCTTGCCGAACAGGAGGACGACGAGGCATTCCTGCCACTGCAGCGGGAGGAACTCGGCCCGCAACTCCCACGCCGCGTACTTGACTTGCTACGACTCGTGGACGACGTGATCGCTTGTGCCGCCGAAACCGAGTGGGCGAGCACGGAGCGCCGCCCAAGGAAGGCGACTAGGGTGACTTACGGTGTGTGGATAAGGTTTTTGCGCGCAGAAGAGGTCTTCAAACATGCCGACGGTTTATTTGGCATCGACTACGAAGGATGGGCTCGACGTCGCGATACTCCCTTGTGGCTCAAGTTTGGTCTGACCTACGCAGCCCCCGAGGTACTCCGCGCTCTGGAGTGCCTCCGGCGGAGAAACCCACCCGAACTCTTCGGTGAGGCCGGTCGCGATATCAAGATCCCGATCGAGTTGCCGGTCGGGAAAGAGTACAACGCAGTCCGCGACGCCGTGGTCGCGCGTCTTGAGGAGATCGCGCGGCTGATAGTACGCCAGACATCTTCCAGGACATCAGCACGACATGCGCCCAAACGACGACTTGTGGGCAGCTGAAGTGCAGGGGTCGTGACCGCCAATCGGTGGTCTACCACCGTCGGGCTCGTGGCTACATACGCGGCACGTCCTGTCGCTCGTCGCCCCCGCCACTATCGGCCATCGGCCGGCGCGGTTTACGGCTACGGCGCAGGCCGCTGGCATCGAGCACCGGATGACCGCGCACTCCTGGCGCGTCGGTCTGGCGTCCGAACTCACGAGCCGGGGCACATCCACCACCGCCGTGATGCTCGCCGGGAACTGGAAGACCTCGAGGATGGTGGCGCACTACTCGGCCGGAGCTGCAGCCGCACAGGGAGCTGTCGCGCACTGCCTGTGACGGCGCCCGCTCTCCCTTCATAATCAGCCTTCGGAGGCCGATACCATGAATAGGGTGAGCGAGATGGTGTCGGGTCCGCCGACACGCGCACCGCGTCGTTGAGATCTTCGTAGCCCGCGAGCCGACTGTAGACCGACTGTCGCAGGAGATCCGCCAGGCTGAACTGCGTGTTCAACCCCTGTCGGGAGTCGCTCAGGTGCTCGGCGATGAGTGTCTCCAGCCCCAGGCGCTCATCCAACTCGCGCACCAGAAGAGCAACGGGCAGCTCGAGGTGAACGGCGAGGGTCACGGGAACCCGAGCAAGGCCTTCCACGCCGGGACCGGCTTGCCTCGCAACGGGTGGTACTACTGGCACTACCGCGACGCCAACGGCGAGTGGCAGAGGATCGATACGCTCCGCAGCGAGTATCGCCGGCAAGTCGAGAGGAGCACACTCACGCTGGTCCAGGACACGAAGCCCGACACGGCGTAGCCCCCATCCGTACGATCGCCTCTAGAGGCGTACGCGTTGGTGCAGGTCAAGCAGCGAACCGGCCGCATCGACCGAGTTGGCCAGCGCCATGCCACCATCCGCGTCGTCACCCTGTCCTACGAAGGGATGGTCGGGACCGTCGTCTACCGTGCGCTGCGCCGGGGACCGTTGCGATCGGTCAGGGTCGTGGCGCGGCATCGCGCGCCTCATGGCCAGCGGCGTCGGCCCTGAGCTGGTCAATCCTCGTCCAGAACACGGGTGACGGCTGTCGCTTGCGCGATTCCCACTGATAGATGACGGCTTTCCCCCCCGCCCCGATCCGCTGGGCTAGCTGGGTTTGGGTGAGGGCAAGGTCTGCCCGGATCTGCCGCAGCTGTTGTGGCCAGTCGGCAGGCACCGGTGTGTGCCGGGGGGGCGTGGGCGTCGGGGTGGTCCGGGAGTAGCACTGCTTGTAGTACCGCTCGATGAAGGTGCGGCCCGCCGCAAGCGTCGCCCGGGGCACGAGATGCCCAAACACGACTCGCGGCTCGAACGTCACGCACAGTCGGCCGCTACGCGCCGCGTTGCGCAGCGTGCGCACGTGGACGCCGAGTTCCGCGGCCAGCGCCTCAAGGGACCACAGCCGGTTGGGGTCTTCGCGGGCCGCCAGGGTCCGAGCCTTGGCTAACCACGGATCGGGCGTCGCCCGCCGCCCGGAATCCCACGTGCGGTACGTTTCTGCCGCGACGCCCAACAAGGCGGCGAACGCGGGCTGGGACCGCTGCAGCGCTAGCCGCAGCGCGCGGATCTCGCACGGGGGCACGGGAGGCGCAGTCCGAGGCATCGGGGCTCGTCATCACCATATAGCTCGATTCCCGAGAGAAGAGCCAGTGGAGTGTTTCACAAAGCCCAAGGGTGACCGGTCTCAGTCGGCTCGAAACATGGCCCAACTCGGCCGGTCACGGGTTGAATTCGCGAAAGATGGCCAGAATTGGCGCGCCCGGCAGGATTCGAACCTGCGACCCTCGGCTTAGAAGGCCGGTGGTCTCAAATCCAGGACCGACCCCTCGGTTGAGAATAAATGTAATTTTGGGAGTTTCGGGAGCGTCAAAGGGGGGGTTGTACGAGTTTCGCCTTTTCATCGTGCGGATCGATGCGGCCGAGTCGAAGCCCGCGTCGCCGCGGGGAGGGCACAGGCGCACACGGCCGAGCGGCGCCGCGATGCCGGCGTGTCCCCGCGAGACGCGGACGCCGGAGAGTCCCGGCACAAGCCGTGGCCGCCCCGGCACCCTCGCCAGGGCTCAGACCGAGCCCCCTCCCTCGGTCCGCCCGGACAACCGGTGCCACCGCCCGCGATCCGCGTCGCGGCCGCAGGTACGCCAGCGGTGGCGACCGCGCGGGCCCACGATCGCGACGCGCGCCTCCCGCGACCGGGGGGCGGGCGACGGTGTCCGACGCGTGGCGGCGCCGTATCGCCGGTTGCCCGCACCTCGGGCCTGCCGGCTCGCCGGGCGCCGACGCATCGCGCGCGGGCGCCCCCGGTCGCCTCGCCTTTCCTTCGCCCCCGCACATTCCGCTTCCCTGTCGGGCCCACCCGAGCCAAGGTGGGGAGACGGTCCGCGGCCGCCGGGGGCCGTCCCGCTCATGCACGCCATCGAGGGCGACGGGAGTGCGGCGACTCGCGCTGGTGACGGACGGCTGACGACGCGCCTTCGAGAACGATCCGCGCCTCTTCTCGTTGCCGGCGAACCGTCGCCGGGTCGTCCCACGGATATCGTGAACACCCGTCTCCGGTGACTTTGCTGTGTGCGCCGAGATGCCCCGGCGGTGGCGCCGTGTCGCCCGCGCATCACGGTGTACGCCACGGGGCACATCGCCGTCCCTTCGCCGCCGCACATTCCCCTTGCCTGTCGCGCCCACCAGAGCGAATGTGGACGGACGCCGCCTACCCGCGGCCACCACAAGGAGGGACCCAGCCCATGACCCCGCACAAGACCGGCTCGACAACCACCCCTGGTGCCCCCCGCGCGACGGCGCCGCTCACGCGCACGTTCGGCCCCCAGGGGCCGACCCTGGGAGATCTCAGCGACGCCTATCTCCAGGACTATCAGGTCCGGCAGTTCCGGTCCCAGAGCACCGCCCGTGGCCGGACCGCCCATCTCGTCGCCTTCTTCGGTCGCGACGCGCGGGCCGCCACGTTGACCACCTACCAGATCCGCCAGTACCAACTGACCCGGCGCGCCGTCGGGGCGGCCACCGGCACGATCAACCGGGAGACCTCGGCCCTCCACCGCATGGGCACGCTCGCCGTCCACTGGGGCTGGCTCGACACCGTGCCCGGCTTCCCCGACCGGCTCCGCGAGAATCCGCCCCGCCAGGGCTTCTTCGAGCACCCCGAATACCTCGCCGTCCGCGCCCACCTGCCCGCCCCGTGGCAGGACATCCTCGACCTCGCCTACTACTCCGGCTGGCGCAAGCAGGAGATCCTCGGCCTCACCTGGGAGGAGATTGACATGGCTGGTGGTGTCATCCGGCTCTCGCCGGCTCGCTCGAAGACGCTGGTGGGGCGGATGCTCCCCATCTCACAACCCATTGCCGAGGCCCTGGCGCGGCGGCGGGCACGCCGCGACCCCGACAGCCCGCTCGTCTTCCACCGCGACGGCATCCCCGTCCGCCGCTGGCGCACGGCGTGGCGCACCGCCTGCCAGGCGGCCGGGGTGCCGACCCGCTTCCTTCACGATTGCCGCCGCACCGCCGCCCGCAACCTGATCCGCGCGAACGTCCCCGAGCGCGTCGCCATGCTCCTAACCGGACACAAGAGCCGCGCCATCTTCGACCGCTATAACATCATCCACGAGCAGGAACTGCTCGACGCCGGGGACCAGCTGGTCGCGTATCTGGCGCAGCAGGCGCAGGCGGGGCCAGCCCGGCGGCGGCCCCACGCAGTCGGCACTGCCGCCCCGCGCACCGCATCACCCCTCCGCCTCGTACGACGCGGCACCGCGTAAAGGCGCACGGCCCCCCGGCACCGGCGCGTGGCCGGGGGCGGCAGTGGCCGGACACCGCCCGCCTGTGCGCCGCGGCTCACGCACGGGCCACAGATACGAACCGGCCCGCGATCGTGGCACACGCGGCGACGGGGCGGGCCGACGCCGCCGAACACACGCACGCCCCGGGCCTCGCCTCAGGAGCTGGGGACGGGCTTCGCTGCCAGATCGAGACAAGTCAGGGCGTCCCATCGCCTCATCCGTGTTCCAATCGAAACGCCCGCATGCCGCTGCTGGGAGTGATCGCCGCGTACGCGTTTACTGAGGACGCTTGCGCGGGTTCACATGGCCACATGTGGCTATCATCTAGTGGTGACTGCCACAGGCATCCGCGAACTCAAAAACAACCTGAGCCGCTACATTCGGCGGATTGAGGCCGGCGAGCGTATTGCGATCACGACTCATGGTCGCGTGGTCGCGGAGCTTGTTCCGCCGGGTGCCACGGCGAAGGGCACGCCCAGCCGCTTCGACGAGCTCGTCGCTTCCAGCGTGATTCGCCCACCACTCGAAGACGGTGACCCGACAGCCGGGTGGCCGGACATCCGGCTTCCGGCGGGAACTGCCGCCGAGTTGATTGACGCCGATCGTGGCGACGCGTAGAACCAAAGCGGCGCATTCGACCGCGGAAGCCACTGGTGTTCGATACATCGAGTCCAGCGCGCTGGTCGCCGCGCTGCTGGAGCATGACTCAGACGCCTTGAAATCGGTCCGTGCTCGAGGACGGAAGGTCACGTCCGCATTGACGATCGCCGAAACCGCACGGGCCACGTCCCGAACGATATGGGGCCGTGCCCCATATCGATTCAGGTATTCTTCCCATATGCCCCTCGATCGTGCGATGGCATGGAATCCCCCTTATGTACAGGCCGAGGCACGAGTTCGTATGCCGTTAACGAGGCGTCCCCGTCCCCGATCAGTCCAGGCGCGCTGCAGGCGCCGGGCCACCCGCGGGCAGCGGCTGCAGCGCTTGTGCGCTGCTGTTGGCGCGGGCCCGCCCCGGCGGCGCGGACCGGCCCGGGCCACGCGGCCCCGCCCCCGGGGGAGGCCCGAGCGGGCGCGGCGGGCCCCGGCCCCTTCGCGCACCGCCCGGCGGCGTCGGTCATCGGAAGTGCGGCCGTGACGACCGTGCTGCCCGAGATCCCGCCCGAGACGCTGGCCGAGTGGCAGCGCGTGGTCGACCTGACGGCCCGGCTCGCCCGGGTGCCGGCGAGCCTGATCATGCGAACCGAGCGTCCGACGCACACGGTCCTGGTGAGTAGCCGCACCGAGGGCAACCCCTACGCTGTCGGGCGCGAGTACGATCTGCACGCCGTGCTCTATTGCCAGGGCGTGTTCGACAACGACGGCGAGCTGGTAGTCGAGGACGCGACCCGCGACCCGGTCTGGGCGGCCAACGAGGATCTGGCCGACGGGATGCGCTTCTACATCGGCTATCCCCTGAAATGGCCCAGCGGCGACGTGTTCGGCACGATCTGCGTGCTCGACCGCGAGCGCAACGACCACGCGCTGCTGTTCCGCGAGGGGGTGCAGGCGTTCGCCGGCGTGGTCGAGGCGACCCTGCGGTCGCTGGTCGAGATCGCCGAACGCCGGCGGCTCGAAACCGCCCTGCAGCACTCGCTCGACCAGACCGCACGGCAGGTGGTCGAACGCACCCGCGAACTGCAGGACGCCAACACGGCGCTGCGCGTGCTGCTCGGCAATGTCGAGCAGTCCAACGAGGCGCGCAACGAACAGCTGCTGCAACAGATCAATACGCTGGTGCTGCCGCATGTGGCGAAGCTCGCGCGGCTCGTGGAGCGCGACCGCGCGGCCGTGGCGTACGTGCGCCTGATCGAGACCAACCTCACGACCCTCACCTCGTCGCTGTCATCGAGGATGGCGCGGGTGTTCCAGGCCTTGACCGCGACCGAAGCCGACGTCGCGCATCTGGTGATGCGCGGCCTGACCACGAAGGACATCGCCGCCACGCTGTCGCGGGCGCCGAGCACGATCGACTTTCACCGCAACAACATCCGCGGCAAGCTCGGCGTGGAGCGGCGCGTGACCCTGCGCGCGTACCTGCTGTCGATCCGCTGAGCGGGGGCGCCGGCGCCGCGGCGGGCTCCCGAGACCGGGCACAGGACCGGCGAGCGGACAGCCCACCAACATGGGGGGGTCCCCCTCAGAACCACCCGCGATGTTCTCGTATACCAATCCTCCCGGCGCGTCGGTAGCATGGCCTCCACGTGATGAACGGCAGGGATGGCATCTGCCGCCCACCCGCGGGGGGCGCGGCGACGGCGGCGTGAACGACGCGGCGGCGGCGCCGCGGGCGACCCGTCTGGGGAAGGACGAGGGTGACGAAGACCACCGAGATCGGGACGGCGAGACGGCCGCTCCGGAGCGTGACCCTGCCGGCGCGTGCCGATGGCTCGCCGAGCGCGCAACGCCGTGGCGGACGTCCGCGCGTCCCCTCCCCGCCTGATCCCGCGCGCGCGCACGGCCCGGGCGTGCCCGACCATCCGCGCCGGACGTGCGGCGGCGTGCCTGCTGGGTCGGCGCCGATGCCGGTCGCGCGATGCGCGCCACGGGCGCGACGTCACGAGGGATCTTGATGGTCGACGGGTGGGGCGAGTCACCGGCGACGCCAGGCGCCTCACCGATGGCGGCGAAACCACCATCGTGATCAACGACGGGAGGCCGCCACGACGGGGACACGGGGAGCACCGGTCAGCGCTGACAGGCTGTGGCCTGACGTGTCGGGCACAGCGATCACAGCGAGGCGTTTTGCTCGCGATAACTGGAATTATCGCGCACAAAAATCGGTTCCGCGCCACGTCAGTACGGCGCGAGTCTATCACGCCGTGACCCGTATTCGCAATCACCGTCGGTCGTAACCCACTGAAATCACTGCGTTTTGCCAGAAACAGGGGTGCGTCTGCCGACGTCACACCGGCGGCGTGCGACGCGCCCATCGCGTGAAATGTAACAAAAATGTCGACGTTTTGCTCGCGATAACGTCACGCCGAGCCTCCGGAACGACGCCCTCGCACGTGGGCGCACGTCCACCGCCCGGGCCTCCCGCCGGCGTCGGCGTGACAGCCCGTATGCCTCGGCGGCGCGGCCTGTTCAGCGCTGCTGCCGTTCGGCCAGCTGGGCGGCGCCGCTGCGCCGCGCCAGCAACCGCTCCCCGTAGCGTTGGACCATGCGCGTCGTCTGCCAGCGCCCGGACTGCAGGATGGCCGGCAACTCGATGCCGCAGGCGATCATATCCTGCACCGGCCCGACGCGCGTGCTGTGTCCGGCCAGGGTGTCCACGATGTCGCCGGAGAGCCCGGCCCGTCGAGCCATCCGCTTGTAGATGCGCGGCACTTGGCTCGCGTCGAGCTTTTCGCCGACCGTGCCATCCTTGCGCACGGAGCGGAACACCCGCCCGCCGTCGACGCCGCCCCGTTCGAGCCACGTCTTGAGGAGCTGCACAGTGTCGCGCGCCAGGTAGAGCGTCGCGCCTCGCCCCTCCGCGTCGGTCTTGCCCGCGCGCACCAGTAGCGTGGCCGTGCCGTCGATTTCCTCCAGGAAATCAGGCACTTCTAGCGCCACCAGCTCGGAGCGCCGCAGCAGCGTGTCGTAGCCCAGCGCGAGGAGCGCACGGTTCCGGACGTCGATCAGCCGGTCTCCGGCCGCCTCCAGCAACCGGTTCCGTAGCGGCCAGGTCAGCCCCTGGACTTGCGCCTGCCGGCGCCCCCGGCGCCGGTGCATCCGTTGCAGGGCGAACCGGACGCGGGCGTGCTCCAGCGGATTCGTCTGCCGGAGCGCCCTGTGCAGGGTGGCAATGCTGGAGACGTAGCGGCGCACCGTCGCCGGGGCCTTGACGCGCGCCATGTCGTCGATGAACGCGACCACGGTGGCGGCGCTGGCGGGCACCGCCACCCGGACGTGCCGCCGGCACCAAGCCGCGAAGATCTCCACGTCCGCCCGCAGCGCGCGTTCCGTGTTGGGGCTGAACGCCCCCCGGGCCACGTCGAAGTAGGCGGCCAGTGGGTCCCCCTCCTCTGCGGCGTGTGTCACGCCTGTACAACGCTCGACATCGCATGGCATCTCTGAAATCAGCATCGGGCGGCCTCCCGTTCCGTCGAAAAAGACCGCGCATTTTTGCTCGCGATAATTCCAGTTATCGCGAGTAAACCGGCGCGCTGAGACGACAGGAGCAACGCACTGGACATGGAACCCAATTCCCGCTCGAGACCCTCGATTCTCCACAAATGACGCCCCCGGACCTTTGCGGAACCCGTGTCTTTGCGGACCCGCGCCTGCCGCACGGGCGCTTTCCGTGCGCCTGCCGTGTTGCTTGCCGTGTTGCTCTTGGTCGGCGTCGCCTACGCGGCGGTGCCGAATGCGCCGGCAGTAGTTGGCATGGCTGGTATCGGCAGGGTGACGCTGTCCTGGAGCAAGGTCGTGGCTAACCCGCCGGTCCAGAAGTACCAAGTGCGGTACTCCTTCGATGACATTTTAACAGCCGCCTGGGAGGATGTTCCCGGCGGTGCCGGCGCCAGAAGCTACACCGTGACCGGTCTGGACGACGGGCGATTTTACGCGTTCCACGTCCGGGCCGTGAACGCCGACGGCAACGGCCAGAGAAGCCTAGAGATAGTGCAACCGCTGGTACCGAACGTGGAGACACCAAGCGGCTTCACGGCGACGGGGGGCTTCCGCAAGCTGGACCTGTCGTGGAATGTGGCGGTCGGGCTCGTGACCGTGGAGCGGTACCAGTACCGGCTGCGCACCGACGGCGACGACCGCTGGGGCCTTTGGACCGACATCCCCGGCAGCGACGAATCGACCACCAGGTGCTGCGCGCCCTGCGCGAGGGGTACCCGGAGGTCGTCGTGGACGCGGACAACGAGACGGACATCCGCGGCGTCGTGGTGTTCAGCGGCCGCGAGGTCTGAAGCCGCCCGCGGCCCCCGTCACTACCCTTCGGCATGCTGGTGAGCGTGGAGTGAAGGGAGACACGTTGGCGAAGTGGAAGGTTCGCGTAGCGTTCTTGGGTTCGGCTATGCGCGCCGGCGCTGGCGAGCCCCGGAGGCACCGCGGCCGCTTCCCGCTTGCCTACACCCGACCCCGCCACACGCCGTCACTGCCGCGTCCTTCGCGCACAGGCGCTTTCCGTGCGCTTGCCGTGTTCCTGGCGGCCGGCGCGGTCCT
This sequence comes from Vicinamibacterales bacterium, assembly GCA_965237405.1. Lineage (GTDB taxonomy): Bacteria > Acidobacteriota > Vicinamibacteria > Vicinamibacterales > UBA8438 > CAUZIB01. The sequence goes on from OZ250139.1 coordinate 440,609, forward strand.
CGCGGCAAGCCACGCCAACGCGAAGGAAAAGGGTCTGGCGGCGTGGCCCGTGCTGACGTTCGTCGCCCTGCTCTTTGCCGGGAGCGCTGGGGCACAGACGGCGGATGAGTCCGCGAGCAGCGGGATCTGCGACCGCACCGAGCAGGTGCGCACAGCCATCCTCGCCCAGATTGATGACAGCGATAACTGCTGGGCGGTCACCGATGCCCATCTTGGCGCCGTTACCGGCAGGCTGGATCTGTCCAGGGCCGGCATTTCAAGTCTGCGTGCCGACGACTTCTCCGGCCTCGTTAGCTTGAGGCAGCTCGATTTATCGAGCAACCAATTGAGAACCTTGCCGCCGGGGCTTTTCGACAGCCTCACCGTGCTATACGAACTGCGTTTGTATTCGAACCAGTTGGAGACGCTGCGAAAAGACGTGTTTACAGGTATCAGGCGCGTGCGGATTCTGGATCTGGAGTTCAACCGGTTGCCGATGCTGCCTTTTGGCGTGTTCAGCGGACTCGACCTCACCTTTCTCGGATTGGAGGCAAATAAGCTGCAAACACTGCACAGCGGGATGTTCGCCGGCCTCGACGTCGAAGTGCTTGATCTTTCGCACAACGGGACAACATCGGTGTCGGCCGACGCATTCTCCAGACTCACGAGCCTCAACGAACTGGACCTCGGATACAACAACCTCAATTCACTACCGCCGGGAGTGTTAAGCGGCCTGACCAACCTGAGGCACCTGTGGCTGGAGAAAAACCCAGGGGCAGATTTCACGTTCGGCATGACGGTGGAACGGATACCCGGGACCAACAAGGTGGTGCTCGAGGTGCCCAAAGGCGCGCCTTTCGACATGACCACGACGATAAGCGCGACCGGTGGAGCACTGCCGACGAGGGTGTCCTCGGTGACGGTTCCGACTGGTCGCACGACAAGCGGCGAAATCACCATCGTTCCGCTGGATGGGACGACGGTCGTCCTCGGCGCGGCGCCGCCGCTACCATCTACGGCCATCCCGTCAACAGGGGGGGTCAATAGGTTTACTGGTGTTGCGACCGCGGTGAGCGGACCGGTGACGTTCGGCACCGGCACAAACGCAAACAGGCCCCCCACGGGGCTACCGCTCATCGCCGGCACCGCACGGGTGGGCGAGACGCTGGCGGCCGGGGTTGGGGACATTGCCGATGAGGACGGTCTGGACGAGGTGGCCTACGCCTACCAGTGGGTGTCCAACGACGGCGATGCCGATACGGACATCCAGGGCGCGACCGGCGCGAGCTACGAGCTGACCGAAGCCGAGCAGGGCGATACGATCAAGGTGCGGGTCACGTTCACCGACGATGCGGGTCACACGGAGACCCTCACAAGCGCGGCCACCGCCGAAGTGGCGGCGCGGCCCAACCGGCGCGCCACGGGCGCCCCGTCCATCGCCGGGACGCCGGAGGTGGGCCAGACGCTGACGGCCTCGACCGACGGCATCGCCGACGAGGACGGTCTCGACGACGCGGTGTTCGCCTACCGGTGGGTGTCCAACGACGGCGATGCCGATACGGACATCCAGGGCGCGACCGGCGCGAGCTACGAGCTGACCGAAGCCGAGCAGGGCGATACGATCAAGGTGCGGGTCACGTTCACCGACGACGGCGGCACGGAGGAGTCGCTCGAGAGCGCGGCGACCGACGCGGTTGCGCCGGCGCCGGAGCCGCTGACGGCGACGTTCGCGGGCGTGCCGGCGAGCCACGACGGCTCGGCGTTCACGTTCACGCTGACGTTCAGCGCGGCGCCGGAGGTGGGCTACGCGGTACTGCGCGACGATGCGTTCGCGGTGTCGGGCGGCGACGTCGATAGCGCGCGCCGTAAGGCGCCGCCGTCGAACCTGGAATGGGAGATCGCGGTCGAGCCGTCGGGCGACGGCGACGTCACGGTGGAACTGTCGGCGACATCGAACTGCGCCGCGTCCGACGCGATCTGCACGGCGGACGGGACGCCGCTGACGGACGTGCCGGCGGTGTTTACGGTCGCCGGTCCGGAGGAGGTTCCGGTAGCCACGAACACGCCGGCGACGGGGGCGCCGACGATCAGCGGGACGCCGCAGGTGGGCGAGACGCTGTCGGCGTCGGTGTCGGACATTGCCGACGCCGACGGGCTGGACGACGCGAGCTTCGCCTACCAGTGGATCCGCGGGAGCGCCGACATCGAGGGCGCGACCGACTCCAGCTACACCTTGGTGAGCGCCGACGAGGGCGAGACGATCAGGGTCCGGGTCACCTTCAGCGACGACGAAGGCCACGAGGAGAGCCTCACCAGCGCGGCGACCGACGCGGTTGCGCCGGCGCCGGAGCCGCTGACGGCGACGTTCGCGGGCGTGCCGGCGAGCCACGACGGCTCGGCGTTCACGTTCACGCTGACGTTCAGCGCGGCGCCGGAGGTGGGCTACGCGGTACTGCGCGACGATGCGTTCGCGGTGTCGGGCGGCGACGTCGATAGCGCGCGCCGTAAGGCGCCGCCGTCGAACCTGGAATGGGAGATCGCGGTCGAGCCGTCGGGCGACGGCGACGTCACGGTGGAACTGTCGGCGACATCGAACTGCGCCGCGTCCGACGCGATCTGCACGGCGGACGGGACGCCGCTGACGGACGTGCCGGCGGTGTTTACGGTCGCCGGTCCGGAGGAGGTTCCGGTAGCCACGAACACGCCGGCGACGGGGGCGCCGACGATCAGCGGGACGCCGCAGGTGGGCGAGACGCTGTCGGCGTCGGTGTCGGACATTGCCGACGCCGACGGGCTGGACGACGCGAGCTTCGCCTACCAGTGGATCCGCGGGAGCGCCGACATCGAGGGCGCGACCGACTCCAGCTACACCTTGGTGAGCGCCGACGAGGGCGAGACGATCAGGGTCCGGGTCACCTTCAGCGACGACGAAGGCCACGAGGAGAGCCTCACCAGCGCGGCGACCGACGCGGTTGCGCCGGCGCCGGAGCCGCTGACGGCGGCCTTCTCCGACGTGCCGTCCGAGCACGCCGGAGCGGGGGAGATGTTCACCTTCGGGCTGACCTTCAGCGAGGCGTTCGGGCTGAGCTACCTGACGTTGCGCGACGAGGCGTTCAGCGTCAGCGGCGGCACAGTGCGCAGAGCCAAACGCAAGCAGCAGGGGAGCAACCAGAGCTGGACGATCCACGTCGAGCCGTCCGGACACGGGCCGGTGACGGTGACGCTGCCGGAGACGACCGACTGCGGCGCGACCGGGGCGATCTGCACCGATGACGACCGGCCGCTGTCACACTCGCTGTCGGCGACGGTCGCCGGCCCGGTGGGTATCTCGGTAGACGACGCGCGGGTGGAGGAGGACGACGGCGCGGTGCTGTCCTTCGCGGTGACGCTCAGCCGTGCGGCGAGCGGCGCGTTGACGGTGGACTACGCCACCTCGGACGGCAGCGCGCAGGCGGGCGCGGACTACACGGCGGCGAGCGGGACGCTGACGTTCCAGGCGGGCGAGTCGTCGAAGACGATCGAGGTCGCGGTGCTCGACGACTCCCACGACGACGACGGGGAGACGCTGACGCTGACGCTGTCGAACCCGTCGAGCGGCCGGCTGACGGACGGCAAGGCGACCGGGACGATCGAGAACCGGGACCCGCTGCCGCGGGCGCTGCTGGCGCGGTTCGGGCGGACGGCGGCGGTGCACGTGGTCGAGCACGTGGAGGAGCGGCTGGCGGCGCCGCGGCAGCCGGGCTTCCGGGGCCGGTTCGCGGGCCGGGAGCTGCGGCGGGGCATGGAGCGTGACATCGCGCTCAGCTTCCTGCGCCAGTTCGGCGGCGGGGCGGCCGTGCAGGCGCCCGGCGGCGGCGTCCACGGTCCGAGGGCGGGGTCGGGCGTTATCGGCGCAGGGGCGGCCGGAACGCCGGGGCTGGGCGGCAGCGGCGTGGGGATGCCCGGCGCGGCCGGACCCTTGGGTGCCGGCACCGGGATGCCGGGCGTTGGGGCCGGCGCAATGGGCGGCGCGCCGGGGGCGATGTCCGCCGCGGCCGGGCCTGACGGCGGGCTGTTCGGCGGCGGGCTGCAGTCGATGGGCCTGGGCGGCGACACCCTGCTGACCGGCTCGGCCTTCGCGCTGAATCGCGAGACGCGCCACGGCGGCATCCTCTCGTTCTGGAGCCGCGGGGCGCAGTCGCACTTCTCGGGGCGCGAGGGGGCGCTGTCGCTGGGCGGCGACGTGCGCACGACCATGTTCGGGGCCGACTACGCGAAGGGGCCGATGGTGGCGGGCCTGTCGCTGTCGCACAGCCGGGGCCTGGGCGAGTACGCCGGCGCGACCGGCGGGCAGGTGGCCTCGGCCGTGACCGGCCTCTACCCGTGGCTGGGCTACCAGGCGACCGACCGCGTCACGGTCTGGGGCGTGACCGGCTACGGCCGGGGCGGGCTGCGGCTGACGCCCGACAGCGGGACCGCGCTGGAGTCGGGCCTGTCGATGGCCATGGCGGCGGCGGGGACTCGCGGGGAGTTGATCGCCGGCGGCGCCGGCGGCTTCGCGCTGGCGTTCAAGGCCGATGCGCTGTGGGTGGGCACGGCCATCGACGGCGTGGACAGCCCGGCGGGACGTCTGAAAGCGACCGACGCGGCGGTGACCCGCTTCCGGACGGGGCTGGAGGGCTCGCACGACTACACGCTCGGCGGCCGGGTGTCGCTGAGGCCGAGCGTCGAGGTCGGGTTGCGGCACGACGGCGGCGACGCCGAAACCGGCGTCGGCATGGACGTCGGCGGCGGGCTGGTGGTGTCGGATACGTCGACGGGGTTGGCGGTCGACGTGCGGGTGCGGATGCTGCTGGTGCACCAGGCCGAAGGGTTCCGCGAGCGGGGCATGGCGCTGTCGCTGAGCTACAACCCGACGCCGTCGACGCCGCTGGGCTTTACGGCGACGGTGGCGCCGTCGTGGGGCGGGCAGGCGCAGAGCGGGGCCGAGGCGCTGTGGGGCCGGGAGACGATGGCGGGGATGGGCCACGGCGGCCTCGCGTCGGGCACCCGCCTCGAGGGCGAGGTCGGCTACGGACTGCCGGTGGGGCGCCGCTTCGTGGGAACGCCGCGGGTCGGCGTCTCTGCGTCGGAGCACGGACGGGACTATCGGGTCGGCTACGGGCTCGGCGTGCTCGGCGGCGAGGGTACGAAGTTCGAGCTAGGCGTCGATGCGCAGCGCCGGGAAAGCCCCCTGCAGGGGGGCACGGATCACGGCGCGCTCGCGCGGGCCACGATGCGGTGGTAGCGGCGGCTCCACGGCACGCCTGCGGCGCGCCGTGGGCGACGCGAATGACCGGGTGACGAGCGAGCGAGGGACGCGCCGGTCGAGCGCACGTGATCGCACGCCCAGGCACCGGTTGACCTTGATGGCACCCGACGTGCGCCCGCACTGCAGACCGCGCCGATCACGGCGTCCTGCGGCGCACGTCCGGGGCGCCTGGAGGCCCGGGGCGGGCGCGCAGAGGGTGAATGGCGCGCCACTACGCCACCCGCGACTTCTTCCGGCAGATGCCGAACCCGCTGCTGGCCCGCTATTTCCACGCCCGCGGCGTCTTCGCCGATCTCGACATTGCCGCGCTGCCCGAGCCCCAACCCGACGCGCTGTGGGCGGCCTGGCTGACCCTGGACGACACCCAGCGCCACGCGATGGACACCGCGTTCCAGGACATCGCGGCGCTGAGTGGGGAGAAAGGCTGTCGCGCCATCCTCGACGACGCGGCGTGGGCCTTCGCAACCGACCCGGCGGCCCACGCGGCCTTCGTCGAGCAGCTCGCCGCACTGGCGCATCATGGCGCGCGGGCGATGACGACCTTCCTCGACCATCCCGCCTGCTGGCGCCGCGCCGCGCGCTTCTTTTATGCCGAGGTGTTGCCCGCCTGGCGCAAGCGCACCCATCTGCCGCACGTGCCCGCGGCGGTGGACGAGGCGAGCCTCCAGGCCCTCGCCGCCGGTCTGAGCACGTACTTCCGCTGCACCGAGGGTCGGGGCACACACTGCGTCGTGGAACCGGTCCGCCGGGGCACGCTGGACTATTTCTTCGCCTACCCCGAGGACTACGCGCAGCAGCGTGTGGAGTGGGTGGACGGCCAGTTCGGGCCGCGGCCGCACCACCCGGCCTTCGAGGTCATCTACGTCTATTCGCAAGCGGACGGCACGCTCGACGTGAACATCCGCGGCGCGCGCCCCGCCGTCACACCCCGCGAAGTGGTCGAGGCCGCACTCGCCCATACGGTACAAAACCCCACCGAGGCGGCCTATGCCCGCAGTGATCTCTTCGAGCGTCGGCGGCGCCTGATGGACGACTGGGCAGCCTACCTCAGTGGGGCACACGGGCAAGTGTGGCATGACGACGGTAACCGGGCGTCACGGCCAGGAGTGTTGCCAACCCTGCAACCCACGTCCCGATAACCATCCAAAGCTGTTCCGGTCACGGGATCGCGCCGACCTCGCCGCACACCGGGCGAGCGCGAGCACGGACACCTCAAGCGCCGACCGGCTCCTTTCGCAGGTGACTCTGCGTTGTGCAGTTACTCCAATTCGCGGGTCTATCCGGATTTCCCAACCCATTTTTCGGGCTGTTCCGGGTTTTTGTGGGTGATTTTGATGGGGAAAGGCTCTGTGGAAGCTCGTGGAAAACGCGCAGCGTTTTCCACGCCACGGTGGGCGCGTTCTGCGCGTCCACGGGGGCGTCAGCTTCCACAGGGCCCGTCCGTAAGCGACAAGATGGCTCCCACGGAGGGGAGCCATGCGCGATGTCGAACTGGACCGCCGCGTCCTCGGACTGGAGTCGAGCCGTGCCACGATCCTGTTCACGCCGAAAGTGCCGATTTGTGCAGACCGAACGCTCAGTTTCCTCCGGAAAGACAGAGATACGAGGCACTTACGCCATTTGGGAAATCCGGATATAGCCCAATTCGCAGCGTAGCTCACGCGCTACGAATCGGCGCCGGTCGTTCCATTGTGACTAACCGGGCGTCCAGCCTCACGGAGCCGGAGATCTGGTTCAGGATCGTGCATATCATGCCAAAACTCTGGGACTTGCGGCAGGAGGCCACGGACGCGCTCCTCGCTCACAGCCAGACGGCGTGGCTGATGATCTCGGGTGGAAAGCGGTATCCTCGGTAGCTGGGCAACTGGCTCGTCATTGGACTAGTCTGTCAGGTAGGCCTGAACTTGACAGTACCCGAAAGAACCATGACCCGTCGCACTGATAGCCTGTCCTCAGGCGAGAAAGGCGCGCTTTGCGCTATCGCGTTGCTGCTCGGTATTATCACGCTGGCGTTGCTTGCGCCGGAAGCAAATGGGGCGCAGGTGCTTGCACCGTTCGCTGTTGGTCAGGCAGCTTGCGTCAGATCCGACGGCGAGCAGCGCGTCGGCAGCTCGGCTGCGTCAGATTCCGTGGGCTGGACGGTCCCGGACACGTGCACGACGGCCACAAAGATACGTCGCGTGAGACCGCCCGCCGTGAAGATGTCGCACAACGCCAAGCGCTGGCTCACCAGACCGGCCTGCATCGCCGGCGTCCTGGTCTCGCGCCCGAACCTCAACGCCCGGTGCGGCCGAATGAAATTGTAGTAGCACCGCAGGAGCTCGACGTGCCCGCGGAGCTGGTCTGCGCCACGAGCGTGGCATGGCGAGCGCCGGCGCAAGTACGCCGACCCTTGACGAATCGTGAGGTTGAGGCGTTCGATGAACGACGTGTTCAGGGTCTCGGAATCCTCCGACGCCAACAGCGCGGCGTTCAGCCGGCTCGCCGTGCCGATCTTCACGCGCCGCTCGACCCGAACGACACGATTGTTCCGCCGCGTCTTGAGCACTTGCTGCCCATAGCCGCACGCTGAACCCAAGAGGCGCACCATCACCCCGACGTCGTACTCGACGCCATCGGTGGCGATCAGGGGGCACCCAACGCGGCGTCCGCGGAGGATGACGTCGTTGATCGCGGCCGTGGTGTTGCGATGGGAGCGGCGGCCGAGCACACGACCGGCCCACAAGCGGGAACACACCTCGATCGTCGCAAACAGCCACAGGGTGCGGCGCTTGCTGCCGATGAACGTGCAGCGTGCATCCGCCTGCAGTTCAATGACGTCGAAATCGCGCAGCAGCCGGTGATTGAAGCACGCGGCAGCTGTCGCGGCTCGCTCGAGCCATCGCGCGATGGTGGTGCGGGAATGGCCCGTCACTCGGGCGGTCGCAGAACTGCTGACGCCCTCGACTCGTAGGCTCGCGACCTGGTCGGAACTCCCGTCGACTGCAGCGAAGACCGCGGTACGCGGTCCCCGTGTGCGTGCTGAGCGTTCCCCCGCATACTGTGCAGCGGTACCGTCGGCGGCGGCCCGACTTCGTCAAACACCAGCCGTGGCCCACGATGTTGAGGCCGGGCTTTGCAAAGTTGTCGCACCCAGGCTTGCCGCACGCCCTCTCGTCGATCGCATGCATCGCCCCAGTGTAACGGCGCGGCGAATCAACAGCGACCGGCACAAGCACCTATCGGCGGGCAACTTGGCTCACTACTTCAACAGCGCACTTGGCACGGGCCTGGTCGCCGTGTACGGAGCTGGTCTACTAGCAACGGCCGCACGTCTCGTTCGTCAACGTGATGGAATCGACTATGCACTGATCGTTTGGGCTCTGCTGATGGGCGGCTTCTACACGTACTTCAATCCGCAAGAGGCGATTCTGTATGCCGGTCAGGTTGGGTTCGCGCACCGCGGTCCACACGGTGAACGCTCGTGCCCGCAACATTCGATGATGAACCGATCTCAGCCGGTGCCGACCCACGCGACACAGATTTTGAATGATGCCGTGAACGTGCAAGAAACACTGCGCGGGGGCGGATGACGTGAAGCCGCGCATCTGACGCTCCCGTTGTCGCGTGGGTTGGTGCGACACGTCGGCCCGATTGTTCGCGTATCGCGTCGTGTCATGGGTGACCACAGGCATGACGTCCCGATGGGCGACACGGTAGCTGCCCAACGTGTCGGTCACGAGCCGCACGGGTTCCTGTCGCTGACTGTTCAACAGTCGGCGGAAGAATCTCCGCGCTGCCCGCGCGTCCCGACGGGGTTGTACGAGGATGTCGATCAGATCACCGTCTTGATCCACCGCGCGCCAGAGATACTGGCGCTCACCGTTGATCGTCACGAAGACTTCATCCAGGAACCACGTATCTCCGAGGCGACCCTGTCGGCGCTTCAACTGCCGAGCGTCGTCGGGGCCGAATTTCCCGCACCACTGCCGAATGGTTTCGTACGACACGATGATGCCTCGTTCGGCCAGCAGATCCTCAACATCCCGGAAGCTCAGGCAGTATCTGTGGTAGAGCCAGACGGCATGGCTGATGATTTCGGGCGGAAAGCGATGCCGAAGGTAGCGGGGCCGGCGAGTGTTCATCCCGGCATTGTGCTGGGCGGAGAGTTAACTTGACAATACCCTCCGCGGGCACGTCGAGCTCCTGCGGTGCTACTACCATTTCATTCGGCCGCACCGGGCGTTGAGGTTCGGGCGCGAGACCAGGACGCCGGCGATGCAGGCCGGTCTGGTGAGCCAGCGCTTGGCGTTGCGCGACATCTTCACGGCGGGCGGTCTCACGCGACGTATCTTTGTGGCCGTCGTGCACGTGTCCGTGACCGTCCAGCCCACGGAATCTGACGAAGCCGAGCTGTCGACGCGCTGCTCGCCGTCGGCTCGGAGACAGGCTGCCTGATCAACAGCGAACGGTGCAAGCACCCGATGACGCGGCGACCAACCCAACGGCCCTGACCGCGAGACCCAACCTCCTCGGGTCTTCTCCAATACGTTGGCTGCTGGGAGCGTGAACGTGCCCCACGATCAACGAAAGTCCGGGGGGGGGGGCGCTGGCGAGCAGCACCGACGGCAGGGTCGCTGACCGGTGCTCCCACTGCCGCGGCTCCAACCCCGCGCACAGGTCTGCGCTTGCCCAGTCTTCGAGCTCGAGTGCGCATGATTGCGTCGGCCACGGAGACATGATGTCAAGCGTGATCTCGACCTGACGGCCGGTACCGACGACCGCCCGGACGGCGTGCGAATCCAGGAGGAGATGGGCGAGGCGAGCATGGGTCCAGCAGTGGTCTCGGGAGGCTTCTGCGAGCTCATCGGCAACCGACTCGCATGCCCAGCCGTCACCGGCGCTGGACGGCACGTCTCCGACGTATGTCGGTGGTGCCAGGGCGAATCGCGGGCGCCCTTCGACCCGTGATCGAACGGCATCTGATTCGATGAGCAGGTCGGGAAGCCTGTACACCGTGACCTCGGGGTTAAAACGGATGCGCTGGGTGCCCTGCTCACCTTCGAAGACGCGCTCGGCGACGAGCAGATCGGTCTTCGCTTGGGCGTCGTATTCGGGCCCCACGACGAGTCTGTCGAACCCTTCCAGAAATAGAGCAACGGGGTCCATCTCGTCTGTCGGCATTATCGACACGCCGCGTACGTCGTACACGTCCCTCGGGAATTGAAGTTCGCCAGCGATCGCGGTGTCCGAGTAGGGCTGGGAGGTTGCGGTGAGCCAGCTGCTGACTGCCACGCGGTTGTCTGGAGCCAAGCTGATCCTGTCCCGATGTTCACCGATTGAGCGGGCGAGCGGCTCTAGCGACACCAGCAGCACGAGCACGGGTACCAGAGCGACACTTGGCACCCCCGGCGGCCACTTTCGACTGATCAACCAGCGTGTCATCTCCTCGACGGTCACCAGCGCCAGAACGCACACCACCGGAATCATGACCAGCATGTTCCGCGTGAAGTTGATTTTTTGGTTCACCATGAGAATGCCGAACAGCAGCGGAAACAGCAGGAACAGCCCTCCGGTTCGTCCACGCCTCCACACGATCGCAACGGTGCCCAGTATCCCCAGCGCGGTCGGCAGGGCTCCTGCCGCTGCGTTGGTCATCCAACCAAGGTAGAAACGCGCCTGGGGAAGACCTGGTTCGCCCGTAGCGGCCCCATGCCCCAAAACCCCGTAGTGCCGGACCTCGAACGCCATGCCATCAAGAAACTGCGGGATGTCTATTACAGCGAAGGGCGTCCCAATGAAGAACCCGAGCACGGGTGTCGTCAGGGCTGCAGCGGCACCCAGCGCCGTGCACTGCCGAGACAGCACACAGGCCGCGAGGGGGAGGACGATGATCGGAGCTGCGTTGTATTTGCTGGATATCGCCAGACCCGCGCAGAGTCCCGTCAGGACGATAAGACCCAAGGTAGGCTCACGAACGGTGCGTATCGCGAAGTAGATCGTGAGCAGGCACATGAACGTCATGAGCGTGTCCACACCGATCTTGGCGGAGTCCGTCACCAGCGCCGGCGAACAGGCTACGAGCCAGGCGGCGCCCACCGCGATCCATGGAGACCGAACAAGCCACGCTGTGAGAAGGAAGGTCACAAGAATGATCAGCAGGCTCAGGATGATGCTCACCGAGCGGACCCACATGACGATCCGCGGATGAGACACACCCCAGGCGTAGCCGGCCAGGCCGAACGGGTTCTCGGTATCGATGTCCTGGATCGATTGCAGCTCATCAGCGCGGGCCGACCACAGGAACGCAGCCGCCACCGCCGGCATGCGGAGGTAGAAATGCAGCGATGGCTTGTTGAAGTAGTGAGGGTTGAGATCGCCCGCCTTGACCATGTTGACGAGCCGGTTGAAATGGTGTCCTTCGTCCTCCGCATAGAAGTACGGCATCCCGCCGCCGACCAGGGGGTATCGCAGCCACAGACCGAAGACGATGACCCCCACCAGCGCAAGCATGACGCTTGGGCGACGGAACGACTGTACGGCCGCGTTCGTGTCTCCGCTGTCAGCGGTTGATTTCATCCCGCCAGGGGGAATGCCAGGGTCTGGGCAGGGAGGCATAGCGCTGGATGTTCTCGTGGAGCCCGCCGGATTATTCCCGTCTCTGCCAGACTAGTTTGGGCGTCGGTGCCGCTACTGGTTGACGAGGGCTCCGAGCCCAACCGCTAGCATTACCAGCAAGGGGTGCCGGCACTATTTTCGCACGGGACACTTTAGCAGAAACGGCTATGACCCAGCCTGAATTTCGACGCCCAGGCGGCCCTGAACGCCACACAGGGTCGGAGCGCCCGAGCACCGTCGTTTGGAACGGTCATTCGCGCTAGCCAACCCTCAGCCCGGCCCTGCATAGACTACCGACAGATTGTGCAGAGCCAGCACTAGGCCGAACCCGAACACCGCCGCCAAAGTCGTCCTCGATGATCGCGTGCCCGCCGTCTGAACGATCAGCACCTAGAGCGACGGCAGCCTGATCTCTGATTAGCCTGCCCTCGTATGTCCCGGACTCGTTAACTTGACTGTGCCAGCAGGAAGCCGAACTGGCCGAGCGATATCCTGAGGCTGCGGAGCAGATAGTTGACCGCTGGCCGCGGACCGGCGCGATGCTCAGGCGAGTCGCTGACTGGTACCGTGACGACGCTAGGCGCGAGGATGTAGTGGCCGATCTTCGACAAGATGGTCTCTGGTAATAGGCCAGATTGGTTGATCGACATCCTCGTACAACCCCCGTCGGGACGCGCGGGCAGCGCGGAGATTCTTTCGCCGACTGTTGAAGCGTCAGCGACAGGAACCCGTGCGGCTCGTGACCGACAAGCTGGGCAGCTACCGTGTCGCACATCGAGACCTCATGCCCTTGGTCACCCATGACACGACGCGATACGCGAACAATCGGGCCGAAGTGTCGCACCAACCCACGCGACAACGGGAGCATCAGATGCGCGGCTTCACGTCATGCGACCACGCGCAGCGTTTCTTGCACGTGCACGGCATCATTCAGAATCTGTTTCGCGTGGGTCGGCACCGGCTGAGGTCGGTTCATCATCGAATGTTGCGGGCACGAGCTTTTACGGCGTGGACCGCGGTGACGGCAGCCTGATCGCTGATCAACTTGCCCTCGTATGTCCCGGACTCGTTAACTCACCGTGGGTAAGCCACCGCCTCTGGCGGTGAGACGCGCAGAGGTTCGACCGTTGTAAGGGTTTGGCGAAGAACATGAGACGGCGTCCGATCATGAACGGCCCAGGTCAGCAAGGAAGTCGTCAGGAGAGAGTGGCAAAGCGAATCCCACATCCGATGGAATCACGGATATCACGTGGGGTGGCGTCCGAAGCATCGGAACCGGCATTCTTCCGTCAGCTCCCATGTTGGCGCTGGTACGGCGTGAGCATGGTCGGTGTGGCCGAACTGGGCATCCGCGAATACGTCTGGCGGAAGGAACCAGAGGAGAAGAAGCACGAGCAGCTGGAACTCAACTTACCGCAGGCCCCTTCGAGGGGCCTTCATCAAACCGCCCCCTGAGGGGGCGGTAGCTGATTTGACAGTGCCCGTCACCGTGTAGAGCTTCCACCGGTGACCACTGTACCTTGCGGTCGATACTAGTCTGGATCCGTGGCTCTCCTCGGGCTCGCCCACGGCATGTTATGCTTAGAGGTTGCGCATCAGTGCTGGCGGACGCGCCCCTGCCGACGACAAGTGCAGCTGGTGTCCGGGGCAAGAGTGGTGCCGGACTGTACCGGCCGGCCGGCCGGCCAAGGGAAGGACGCCCCCGCAGTGGAAGAGATAACCGAGACCATCATCGAAGAGTCCTTTTGCAAGCTCGAAGCCAGTACTGAAGCGCTACGCAGAGCGACGAAGACCGTCGCTGCCGAGGCAGGGCGCGCGACGAAGGCTGCCGCATCTGGGGACCTGAAGACGCTGAACGTGGCTGCGGGCAAGCTCCGCGCCGCGCGTCAGAACCTCGATCTCACAGGCGACGCCTTGGTCGCCGCCGTGCAGGCGTGCGAGAAGACGGTCGACCGACTGCGCAGTGGGTACCTCGAAGAAGTCATGCAACAGATCGCGAGCGCTGGCGGCGAAGCACTGCCGCACGAAGGACAGTTGCTCTGCTACCCGTCCATTGTGCGCGTGACGGCCGACACGGGCCGGGTGACGATCGACGGACGAACGTGGAAGTCGATTCGGCCGACCGCGCTGGCAGCCGAACTCCTGAAACGCCAGAAACGTCCCGGCGCGTTTAGGAGCGAGGCATTCCTCGAAGCGCTGCACAACGTGTACCGCCGCATCGTCAGGCTTGACGAACACAGCCTGACACTGGGTGCCCCGGCGTCGGTCGTGCCGCTCGTCGACATCTACGAGCTGATGACAGCATTGCCCGGAACGCAGCGCGACTACCAGCGGATCGACTTTGCGCGCGATCTGTACCGCCTAGAGACGTCCGGGACGACCACAACGCGGAAGGGCATGCGCATGCGGCTGATGAGCGGATCGACCGGAGCGAAGAACCGCTCCCGGCGACTGACGTTCATCGCACCTGGAGGGCGTGAGATCACGTACTACGGAATCCGATTCGGAGACCAGACATGACGAACGGCACCACGATCCCTGCAACGGAGTGGACGAGGTTCCTGGACGGAGAGTACCTCAGCGAGTACATCCAGCAGGGGGGCAGCGCCGTCAAATTCGCGGTATGCGAACATGAGGAGGCCGACGGCTTGACCAAGTCGCTGCTCGCGGCCGGGGCGCAGCGCAACTATGCCGCCTTGGTGTTACGCGCCGATGATTTTCGTGCCCACATGCCGCAGGACGTGTATTGCCAGATCGCCGCTCAGATCGACTGGCGCGGCCTCGTCCGCGAACGTATCCTACGGCTTGCCGCCGACGCCGGCCTCGCGACGGAGGGAGTCGAGACCGCGGGCAACGGCGACCTGTACGGATCGCTGACGAAGAAGAATCGCATCACTCGCGGGGAAGTCGTGCAAGAAGTCCGGGAACAGATTTCGAGGCAGATCTTCCAGCGCAGACGCATGACGCGCGACTTCCGCGTCGCAATGGTAGCGCTCTGCAAGGCGGAAAACGCAACCGATAGCGGGTCCTACGACGCAGGTCCCGTCCTCGACTGGCTGATGGGACGGGAGAAACTGGCAAGCGCCGTGCGACCGTTCTCCATCTACGGAACAATCGACCGGACCACCGCGCGCGGCATGCTCGAGTCAACTCTGCACTGGCTGCATGACTGCGGACAGGCGGGCCTGATCGTGATCCTCGACAACCGACGCGTACTGACTACGCCAAACCCGAAAGACGGGCTGAAGTACTACACACGCATGATGGTCCTCGACCACTACGAAGTGCTGCGCGAACTGATCGACGACATCGACCGGCTGCCGGGACTGCTGCTCGTCGTGACGACGAGCGCCGAGTTCGTACAGGCCGGCAAGCGAAGTTACCGCGAGTACCAAGCGCTCGCGATGCGGATCATGAATGACGTCAGGGACGAACAGAAACAGAACCGGGCAGCCGCACTCGTGAACGTGAGTTGACGAGATCGGACAAGAGTATTCGACGAAGGGAACAACCCACGTCATGGAGATCAAGGCCCGCAAGGCGATCGAGGCGCTACGATGCGGGGTGCCGAACGAAGAGGTCGTCAGGGAGCTCGGCTGCGACCAGACGGACGCCGAGCGGCACTTCCGTAATCTGCTCTCCGAGGAAGCCGGAGCACCGGCTCCCAACGACGGACCAAGATGCCGGGGGATGCTGGTGTCGGGAGGCTTCGGCAGTGGTAAGTCGCACCTGCTGAACTACCTCGAACAACTCGCCCTCAACGAAGGCTTCGTCTGCAGCAGGGTGACGATCAGTAAGGAGACGCCGTTCTACGACGACGCACGTGTCTTCCGGGCGGCTGTGCGCCAGGCAAGGGTTCCCAAGCGCGCCGGACCGTTGTTCGAGGAGCTCTGCAGCGGAAACTGGTGGAAGCAGGCCGCCGCCGGGGAACTGTTGCGACGCACCGAGCACAAGGGACAACGTGGCGAACTGGCGACCATGTTCGCAGCGACGCTACGCGTGTACGAGGACGACTGGGACATCGCCCTGCGAACGAGTATTGAAGGATGGTGGAGCGGCGAGAAACTGCGCGTCGCAGACGTGCGCGACGCGCTCAAGCGGATGCAGCGCCACCGGGAGGTTCCGTGCCAGGGCGCAAAGGCACACGAACTGCCGGGCCAACGCACACGCTTCGCGACCGACTTCATCCGTGCACGCCATAGAGGATGGGTGCTGCTACTCGACGAACTGGAGCTGATTGGCCAGTACTCGCGACTGCAACGGGCGCGCTCGTACGCTGCGCTTGCCAGATGGATGGGAATCGACGAGTCGTTGCCCGCCCCGGAAATCGTCGTGGTCGGCGCGATAACCGACGACTACGCCGCAGCCAAGATCGGTCCCGAGGAGGGTGCCGGCGACCGGGTCGACGCAATTGCCACGCTGGCTGACAGGCCGCGCCACCAGCATCTGCGCGACGCATGCGAAGCGGGTATGCGGTTCATCGAGCGGAACTGCATCGAGCTGGGGGAATCGGACGAGGAAAGGAACAGAGAGATCCTAGCACGGCTGCGGAACATCTACAGCAGGGCGTACGACTGGGAAACGCCGCCGGCAACGCCGTTGCGCAACGCGGCCAAAAGCTGGATGAAGATGCGCCACCGAATCCGGGCGCCCATCGAAGAATGGGACCTCTTGCGGCTGGACCCTGAGACTACACCGCACATCATCGCCGAAGAGGAACGAGCGGACTATACGGAACGACCGGAGCTGGAGAAGGAAGCCAGCGAAGAATAGACAGGCACGAACCGAACACCGGGCGGGAGACAGATCGTGCTGACCGGCCGGTTGTCCTGTGCCTACCAAAAACCTCATACGCACGGTTTGCGTGACCGATCGCGCGGTCCTGGGCCGGCGAGCGATCGCCAGCCTAAGCAGGGCAGACGTGCGCTCAGTGGAAGTCGACGGTCGGTTGGCGTACTTCGGACGTTCCTCCGGCCGCCGCGTCAGCGTGCACGGTCTTCAGGTGCCGGCCATCCGTGGTTGCGGTCAGGCCGCCTGTCGATGGTAGCTGTGGTGCAGGCCGCCCACGTGCGGCCGCGCGATGACCTCGCCCGGGGCCGCCGGCTCAACGGCCCGACTCACCGGCGGATCCTTGCCTAACGCCAGATGCGTGCGCCAGTGATGGTAGTAGTCGATGTACGAGCGCAGTATGCATTGCAGTGATCGCTCATTGAGCACCACCACGTGGTCGACGCACTCGCGGCGCATCGATCCGATGAGTCGTTCGACATAGGGGTTCTGCCAGGGACTCCGGGGCGCCGTCAGGACCTCGTCGATCCCCATCGCGTCGAGACACGCCCGACACTCGTCGCCGTAGGTCCCGTCGCGATCGCGCAGCAAAAACCGTGGCGCTGTGTCCCAGGGGAACGCATGGCGGATCTGTTGGGCCGTCCACGCGGCCGTCGGGTGCCCGGTCACGTTGACATGCAGGATCTGGCGTCGGTCATGGGCCAGCACGACGAACACAAACAGCACCCGAAATGTAAACGTTGGGACCACGAAGAAGTCGACCGAGACGAGTTGGCTGACGTGATTCGTCAGGAAGGTGCGCCAGGTTTGGGACGGCGGGGGCCGACGACGCACCATGTAGTGTCCAACCGTGGCTTCAGCGATCGTGATGCCGAGCTTGAGCAGCTCGCCGTGGATGCGCGGGGCGCCCCAGGTCGGGTTGGCGCGGCACATCTGGCGGATGAGTTCTTGAACGGCGCGCGGGATGCGGGGCCGCCCGGGCCCACGCGGCCGACTTTTCCAGCGCCAGTAGAGCCGAAAGCCTCGTCGATGCCAGCGGAGGACCGTGTCGGGCTTGACGATGACGAGCGCGTGCCGCCAACCGGGCCACAGGTGACAGAGCCACGTCCAGAACATCCGGTCGACTGGCCGCAACCGCGGTCGCCCTCGAGCCTGTCGCTGCAAGACCGCCAATTGATGGCGCAGCGCGGCGTTCTCGATCTGAAGCGCCGCCTGGCTCCGCAGGCCCGACCCGAGCGCGGTGAACAGCACGAAACACACGGTTCGCATGGCCCCGGAGGCTACCAGGCCGACGCCAGATCCTCAATGTACAGGCCGCGGACGAGATTTCCGGTAGGCACAGGTAGGCGAACACGCCGACGAAGTGGGCGTCCGGGTAGCTGAGTCTGGCACCGATGAGACCGGTGTTCACTATCGGTATGAACCTCTCGATCCTCGACCAGGGGACGAGGCCGCTTCCCGGCGCGAGCACGCCGCCATCGAGAATCGCGGAGATGCTGAACGCGCCTGTTTTGTGAGTCCCAGAGTGCGCGAAAACAAAATCGCCGTAGTTCCAGATCTTGCAGAAATCGTTCTTGTGGGTTCCCCGCTTAGTGACGGCCCGGCTGTCAGCTGCGATGACGACCTCGCTATCGGATCGATACACCACAATCAGCGTAGCACCGACCTCAGCCGTCCAGCCGATGAGCACCGCGAGCGTCGCGGCCAGGAAACGTGAGTACATCATAAGCTCCCTTTGGTTCTCAGGAATCCGAGTACCATCCGAGCAAGACTGACCGGCAAGAGCGACGTTCTCGTGATCGTGGAGGCGGCGCGGCCAGACATCATGCCTGGGGTCAGTCTATTTCAAGCTAAACCACTACCCACGCTGGCTGGCGGGCCGTGCGGCAGGTCGGTCGCTTCCGGACTCATGATGGTCGCCCTTCCAGCAGCGTCACCCCTTCTAGCTGCGCCGCCTTCCGGTCGAAGGTATAAAGTGGACGCGCTCCAGACCGTTCTGCGGCTGCCACGATCATCAGGTCGGAGAATCCGGCGTCGCCCCGGCGATAGCGCAAGGCGGCGCGGGCTACATCGTCAACTGACTCGACCTGAAGCTCTTCGGTGGCGACCAGTTTCTCAAGCACCGTCGCAATCCGGTCGCGGGAAAACCCGTAGGCTCGTTGCAACACCCATACGAGTTCGACAGTCACCTCGCGGCAGATGAAGCCTGGCCGTTCAGTCGTCAACTCCGCCAACAATGCCCGGGCGGCCTCTGCCTGCTCCGCGTCGTCATCTACCAGATAGCGGACCAGGACGTTGGTATCCAGCGCGATCACTCTTCGCACCCTCCCTCGGCGATGGCGCGTTCCATATCCTCCAGCGTCGCGGATGGACCATCATGCTTCAATGTGCCAAACAGCTGGCCGATGGGCCGAATGGGTAAGATCCGGACCTCATTGTCCAGGATGACGTAGCGGATACGGTCTCCCGACCGTACGCCGAGCGCCTCGCGCACGGGTTTGGGCAGCGTCGTCTGTCCTTTTGAAGTGATCGCGGACTCAATCATGGGAATGCCTCCACTTGCCTTTGTTCATATAAATCTGCCTTACATGACGAAGAAAAACAAGGCATATCGGCGAGCATGCCGTGTTGAATGATGAGTTCCTGGACAAAAATGGACCGGCTTGTTCTGAATGGACCCGGCCAGAAGTGGCGCGCCCGGCAGGATTGGCGTTGTTGCAACACGAACCGTTGAGGCGAAGCGATCCAATGAAGGCGGATCTCAGCGACCGATGCTGTAGGACGCCGGTCGACCGAGCTCGGTCATCCGATTCAAGACGTTGCACGCGAGCAGCGTCTCAGTCTGCCGCCCGCCTGGCGTCCGGGCTCGCAGACCGTCTCCGATGATCGATTTGTAGCGAAAGACAGCGTTCTCCACGCGAGCCTGCCGTTGGTATCCAGACGCATTCTTCCA
Source organism: Vicinamibacterales bacterium (assembly GCA_965237405.1). Classification (GTDB taxonomy): domain Bacteria; phylum Acidobacteriota; class Vicinamibacteria; order Vicinamibacterales; family UBA8438; genus CAUZIB01. Next base: position 460,216 of record OZ250139.1, read on the forward strand.
TCGTCGACGTCCCAGTCGCTTCACTCGTGTGATCGTCCGATCCCGCGCACCCGACCGTGGTCAGGTTCCCTGGGCCACCTCCCGCAGGATCTGTTTCTCCAGGGACAGCTCCGCCACGACGCGTTTCAGTCGGAAGTTTTCCTTCTCGAGCTCTTTCAGCCGTTTCGCTTGGGCCAGCTTCAGGTCCCGTATTCTTTCCGCCAGCGGTAATACTTCTGCTCGGTAATCGCCGCCTCTTTGCAGGCCTGCGGCGTGGCCTTGCCGTTGGCCACGGCCACTTCCACCTGCCGCAGCAGCGTCACAATCTGCTCAGGGGTATGCCTCTTCTTCGTCATGTCCGACTCCTTTCGTTCCAGGGGTTATCTCTCATTCCCGCTGGTATAGAGAGTGCCGGTCAGACCAATTGGGGATCTGTTGCAGGATTGAGGAGTAGGTCATGAAACCTTGTGTGTCGTCCAGCGGGTGCGAGCCCCGCCCGGTGAGGGGCCAGCCCACCCACGCCGGTAGTGAGCCTTGCGGCGACCGCGGTAACGCAGTCGCCGATGCGTAGGTACGCGAGCGAGTGGGCCGTAGGCCTTGCAGCCTCGAAATAACGTCTTCCTGGGTGCCCAGGGCCTCATGCAGCCTGAAGGCCACGGCGGGCCCTGCGCCATGGGCGAGCAGGGCTCCGCACCCAGCGGGGTCTACGACTACGGCACGCTGGAAGAGGACGGCCCGGACACCTGGGAGACCCTCATTGCTCCTTGTGGCACGCGCGCCAGGGTAGGCCGAAGGCAAGGGACGACCAGAGCCGAGGCCGATGGGGATGAGGGAGTCTGAGGGCTGCATACGAGCGATGACGCCGGGGAACGGGTACCCACCTGGACCCGGCCGAGCAAAGGCGGCCCGTGGTGGTGTGATCGTTCGGAGGGACCCATGACCGGCGCTTCGACGTCGGCGAATCATGTCACCGCAACTTCGAACGGTAGTGGCCCGCGAGCCACGAGCCACATCAGCGGAAGAGCCGGATGGTGGAAATCTCCAAGTCCGGATCTGGTGAGGGCCTCGGGGGAGTGATCCCCCGGGGCTACTCGAAAAGACCATCTGCGGGTGGGGCGGTGTGGCCCGCCCTTCTCGTCTCCGCAGGAGTCACACTGCAGGGATGCAGTCGAAGGTTCATCCCACGTAGAAGAACCCGGCCGTTGTCCAGGTCCTGCTCGCGGCCGGGGCTGACCTGGAGGCGAAGGGACGATTTGGCCGCCCAGTCGCGGAGCGAGGATCGGAACCCGTGCGCCACGGCCGCGATCCGGTGGTGCCGGAGCATCTTGCGAAGCGTCGACATCGATATCGGCTTCCCGCTCCGCATCGGGAACATTAGCGACTTCCCGTCGCTGAGCGTCCGCGTTCCCCTCGTACGACCTGTCCCGCCGTGGTACGCTTCGAGGTAATCCAGGATCTTGTGGTGATGCGACACACGACCGCCTGACGCCGGACGTGCCACGACATGCTGCCGTTCACAGAAGCACTGAAGAAGAAGATTCGGGACCGTGCCGACTTGCGCTGTTGCATTACCGGTTGCCACAAGCCGGACATCGACATCCATCACATCGTACCCCGAGCGGCCGGCGGCGAGAGTACAGAGGACAACGCGACTCCACTCTGTGCCGGGTGCCATCGGGCCTACGGCGGAGACCCGGCAAAGAGGAAGATGATTCGAGAGCACCGAGACAAGTGGTACAAGACGGTTACTGGAGAGGCGCCAGGGGCCGTCGTCAGGGCGTCGCCGCACACGTCTTTCGGCAACTGCCGCTACTCATTTGTCCGGGACGAGTTCATCCACCCCCTGATACCCAGGAAATTGCTCGGCTGGCTGTCAGACGCGGACGAGACCGTAGCAGCGGTGAACCTCACCGCTGCGAACCGGAGCAACCGGTTCTTTGGGGAGTTCTCCCCATGCCGCCATGATGATGGAACACTGTTTGTCCGATGGCGGCATGGTAGAGAATCCTTCACATACACTCACATCGCGACTTCACCTTCTGGAATTGAGATGGTCCGCTGCTCGGACTGTAGCGGTGGAAGTGGTGTGTTCGGCCGCGTTGGGCTGTTCTACCTCGAACAAGACAGAGCGGTGGAGTACGTCGACGACGGCGCGGCTGAGGCCAAGCGCATCCTGACTCGTGAACGAGCAATCATCAAGACGCTCGGTTCTATCCCCCTCGGAGACCGATACGACGGAAAGATAAGCTACGGTGGTGGAGTGCTTTCCGTCGGACCTGACGTAGGTTGGTTCCGACGGGGAGAGGCAGCCGTCCAGGCGGTTGAGGTTCCTTGATCAATTTCGATAGCGTCGTGTTGGAGAGTGGCTTCCCGCGCAGACTGCGGAACACCAAGCCGGTGCCATCGGCCAGTCTCTGAGAGGTGGACCCCATCCTTCAGACAGATCAGCGGCCAAATTAAGGTGAAGTCCCTGTGCGAAGAGCTCCAGTGAGCCGCACGGTATTCCGCCGTTCGCACTCCAGCATCTCTGAACAGGGTTAGAATGACTCGCGATGGAAAGGCTAGCGATCAAGGTAATGTGCCTTGAGTCCTCTGCAGGACTCGCATTGCCGGCCTATCAGACGAGCGGTTCATCGGGGATGGACATCTTGGCTGCCGTCGCGAACGATCTTCCTCTGAGGCCAGGAGCTGTAGAGCTGATCCCAACGGGCCTTGCTGTCGCGATTCCTGAGGGCTGGGAAATCCAGGTGCGCCCGCGCTCCGGGCTCGCTGTCCGGCACCGAGTGACGATTCTGAACACCCCTGCAACGATAGACTCAGACTACCGAGGTGAGATTATGGTCCCCCTCGTCAATCTGGGCAACGCAGCTTTCATTGTTGAGCGCGGCATGCGTATCGCTCAACTCGTACTCTCGGAAGTGGCACGAATCGAATGGGCTGAGGTTCCGGAACTGAAACCGACTCGGCGAGGCACCTCAGGACTGGGACATACGGGCATCCGGTGAACCCAGATAGTCACTACACACCCGCTGAGATCGCGGAGATCGTGGCTGCCCACGGCCACCTTCGGCACTCGGGCATCGTGGCCGATCTGACCGCAGGCGAAGGCGGCCTCCTCGCAGCAGCAAGGAGGCGCTGGCCGAATGCGCCGATCGTTGCCACCGATGTGAATCCCAATGCCGTCGCGCGCTTGCGTCGCTCGTATCCAGACTGGAGCTCAGGTCGAGTTAACCTGCTTCAAGAACGATCCCGTTTGAGGTGTAGGGCTCTTCGCGACCTGAAGGAAAAGATCTCCCTGTTGCTCATGAATCCTCCCTTCACAAGCAGAGGTGGGAGTCGTAATCGGGTTGATGTCGGCGATGCCAGAGTAGCATGCGGCGCAGCTCTGTCGTTCGTGCTGACAGCGATTCAGTACCTTGCGCCCGAAGGACAGATGGTTGCGATTCTTCCCGTAGGGTCCCTCCACAACCAGAAGGACGCTGAGGCTTGGCGCTATCTCGTGGGACACTTCGCGGTCGAGATCTTAGAGCACGTGGGTAAGCGGTCCTTCCCCCGTTGTACTGCTAGTTCTGCAATCGTTCGGCTATCACAACGACGCACGACGAAGAAGAAGTCCCTTGACTGTGAGGTGCCGCAGCTCACGTCGTTACCCGATCTCCGAGGCATCGAGATCATCCGGGGCACATGTCCTGTTCATTCGATGCCTAGTGAAAGACGAGGCCCTAGGCTGGTTCATTCAACTGACTTGAGGAATACGACTGTGATCCTAAACGGCCACCGTGGCTATGGGCACTACCGATGCGTAGACGGACCGGCAGTTCTTCTTCCCAGGGTAGGTCGCCTTACGCCGGAGAAGATTGGAGTTCTATCAAGCGCGCAGCGTGTGATGATTTCGGATTGTGTGATCGCTCTAAAGACAGAGCGAATGGCAAATACAAAACGACTGCAAGAGACGCTTCACGACAACTTCGATCGGCTAGCAGAGGGCTACGTAGGTACCGGTGCTCCCCATGTGACATTGCGCCGCCTCCAGGCGATCCTCATAGATATAGGCGCAAACGACCTGTAGGTTGACGGCGGATGACGAGCAGAGACAGATTGTCGGCGCACCGCGTATCCGCAATGTTCGTGCTGGACAAGACAGACTACTTCGCTGAGGTACATGTCTGGCCCGAATTGCAACGCCTTGACCCGAGGCGCTGGCTGAACAATTTTCGCTCTGATGAAAAATTCTTCGCTAATCACCTTCTGAATGTTTTTCTGTTTTTCAATGAGGCGATGGAAGACGCTCTGCTGCGATCGGCTGTCCAGTCGTTGAGCGTTGATATCTCACGTAGGACTACTTCCCTTGCTGATGCGAAGTCGCAGTGGCGAGCATTTCTTGACGCCCTTGTGGTGACCTATATTCATGGTGAGACGCCAAGGGCGACAGACAGCGGCCATCTGTTCGCGAGGAAGGCGAGGCAAGTGCTCGGCATTCAAGACCCGCAGATCTTGGAGCCCGCTGAGGCAGTCGAGCGATTCATCGACAAGCCGGGGGGCGCACTGCTTCTTGTTGACGACTTCGTTGGCAGCGGCCGGCAGATGGAGGCCGCATGGCGGCGCATCTACGAAGGCCCGTCTGGGAGGAAGGGCAGCCTGCAGGAGATTCAGGCAAACGGGACTCGCGTCATTTACACACCACTTGTGGCTACCTCGTATGGGACAAGTTGCCTTGAGGAGATGTGCCCAGGCCTTGAGATTCGCGCGGCCCACGAGATCGATGAGCGGTACAGCTTGGTTAGTCCGGATTCCATCTTGTGGCCCGACTCCCTCAAGCCTGACGCGATGGAGTTCATGCGAAAAGCAAGTGAGCGGGCAGCAATCATTCCTGATTGCAAGTTCGGATGGAAGGGATTTCACGACTTGGCCCTCGGGATAGCGTTTGGGCACGGTGTTCCGGATGCCACGCTCCCGTTGTTCTATTGGGAGGGTCCTGATTGGCATCCGCTGATCAGGAGAACGTGAGGTGGCAATGCAGGATCACGATGGCCGCGACCGGGTCCGCACAGCTCTAGCTGATCTCTTTTCTGGATATCGAGCCGAGTGGCTTGCCGATAGTGTCTTTTCACTGTTCACAGAGCCGGCCTATTTTCCGCAGCTAGTCACACCCCATCCCTGCTTTCTCGTGGGCGGGAGAGGGACCGGTAAGACGACTACACTCAGATGTCTCTCGTACGAGGGTTTGAGCCAGCTTGAAGGGCGGCGACCAGACGACGTCCGAGAATGGCCGTACTACGGCATGTACTACCGCGTGAACACCAATCGAGTTAAGGCGTTTCGTGGCACAGAGTTGCCAGATGACCGATGGTCACAGCTATTTGCGCACTACATCAACCTAGAGTTCTGCGACTTAGCTTTGCGGTTCCTCGAGTGGTTCTCAGGCCAAGCACCGGATTGCCAACGGCTGTCGACCGAGGCTCTCGGAAAGGTCGCGATTGCACTGCATGCGGACAGTGAGATCAGCACCTACGGCGATCTCGTGCATGCCTTGGAGCTGTCGCGTCTGCAGTTCGAGGCTGCAATCAACAACGTTGGTGAAGCTGAGAGGATGCCGAATCTGTCTATGCAGGGTGCGCCAGTTGATCTGATCCTAAAGGAAATTAGGTCGCTACCGCAGTTCTCAGGCAAATCCTTCTTTTTTCTAGTCGACGAGTACGAGAACTTTGACGCTCTTCAGCAGCGAGTAGTGAACACGCTGATTAAGCACTGTGGCCAATTCTATTCGTTCAAGGTGGGAGTGCGAGAGTTCGGTTTTAGGGAGAGAGGAACCCTGAACGAGCACGAAGATCTGAAGCATCCTGCAGATTACAAGCTGATCGACGTTGTCGAGGAACTGTTGGATGATAACCGTTTCGGCCAGTTTGCTTCTCAAGTATGCGATGTACGACTTTCGAAGGCGTTCGGCGGTGCCGACAAAGTGCCAACCGTGAAGACTCTGTTCCCAGAACTTGATTCGGAGGATGAAGCTCGTTTTCTAGGCGTTAAAGATAAAGTCATGGAACAGCTGGTTGCAGCACAGGCAACGCTTACTGGCACTTCGCGTGAGTGGCTGAACAACAGAAGCCCCTTGGAGACGTATGTTCTGATGAGGCTGGCGGGCGTGGAGAAGAAGACCCTTGCGGAGAAGACGACAGAGACCTGCGCGGACGAAAATAGGTGGCGGCAACAGTACGGGAACTACCGGCATGCTTATCTGTTCGGCATTAAGAAGGGTATGTCCGGTATCCGAAAGTACTACTGTGGCTGGGACACGTACTGCCACATGGCGGCAGGTAATATTCGGTTTCTTCTAGAACTGGTCGACGACGCTCTGACGAAGCATGTCAACTCCGATGGAGAGGTGGGCGACCCTGTGTCCTTCGAGACTCAGACTAAGGCAGCGCAGAGCGCTGGGAACAAGAACTTGAGGGACCTCGAGGGGCTAGCACTGAGTGGAGCGCGGTTGACGAAGTTACTGCTTGGACTCGGGCGGATTTTCCAGGTGATGGCGTCAGAGCCATTTGGCCACACTCCGGAGGTGAACCAGTTTAACCTTCGGGAGAGCACCAACAACGAGGACACCCAGCGAGAAGTTGATCGCCTTCTGACGGAAGGGGTGATGCACTTGGCTCTTGTTCGCTATCGTGGCAGCAAACTTCAGGAACTGCACGACGTTCGACGGTGGGACTACGCGATTCACCCAGTGTTCTCTGCATTCTTCGCATTCAGCCATCGTCGCAAAAGGAAAATTGACCTTGCTGACACGGAGCTTTTGGCATTGGTAGAGCAACCGGCGAAGGCTATCAAGGATCTCCTAGCTCGCCAGAATCGGACGGCCGAAGGTGAGCTGCCGGATCAGATGGGACTGTTCGCGAACTACTATGCGGTATCGGACTGAGGAGCCGCTGTTTACACAGGTTCTGCCAAACGTGGGGGCGTTTAGGCCACAAAAAGGGAGCCTGTACATTACTGGGCCTTCGGTGGAGGAGCGTACCAAGCACACGGAGGAATGGGAATCCGAGTGCAAAGACGTAACCTTTGCGCGTGTTGCCGAGAAGGACCGATCAACCAGTAGTGTGGCGGTCGGCGGAGAGCCAGCAGTAGATGTGGCCCTTAGGAGTAACAGTGAACTTGAAACGCTGTTGGCTAGCCGCAGGCAGACCGCAACCTACCTTGATGTCACCGGCCTGTCGCATCACGTATGGGCTCCCTTGCTTCGCGCGATGCGCTCTCGACAAGAGCCGTCGTTCGTGGTGTACGTTGAACCAGGTGACTACCGGTTCAGCGCAACACCAACCGAGGTGACGCTCTTCGACTTGAGCGAGAGAATCGGGGGAATAGAGCCCCTCCCTGGATTTGTGTCGTTCGGTCGTAGAGTTGCTGACACGGCGATGTTCTTGCCACTATTGGGCTTCGAAGGTACGCGGCTGACGTTCATGTTGGAGGAAGTGCAACCACAGCGGGAGGAGATATATCCGATTGTAGGAATGCCTGGCTTTCGACCAGAGTATCTCTTTTACACCTACCAGGGGAACAAAGCACCTCTAATCGAGACAAAGGCGTGGCGAAACATAAGGTTCGCTGCCGCGAATTGCCCCTTCTCTGTCTATCATGTCATTGATGCGATCGCTGAGGGTTGCAAAGGCAAGAAGATCAAGATCGGGCTGATTGGGACGAAGCCGCACGCGCTTGGCGGAGTTCTGTATCACATCGACCATCCTAATGATACAGAACTGCTCCATGACTTCCCTGTTCGATCGCCTGACCGAACCACCGGCAAATCGAGAGTCTGCCTCTACGATCTTTCCCTGCTGCCGTTGCTGCGACCTCAACGTGCAGGTCGCTAGGAAGAGAGATCGCTTAGTCGCATCGTCCTGCGCGTTCTTCCTGGGGGGATGTCCCGTGCGCTGTTGAAACTCAGCGGCGGCTCGGTTCACGACTACGCAACCATCTCTGACGATACCCCGAGTCCCAGCCGCGCGTCGCGGGCCCGGAGGGCAGCGACGAGTGCCGGCATAGCTTTGCACCCTTTCACCCGACGGAACCCTTTCGCCGCTTCGAGCACCGCGGCGGCCACCCAGCGAAGTACCATCGTCCCACCGCGCCAACGCTTCGCCCCGCGTCGCGCGATGGCCTTCGTCCACAAAGGCTCCTTGCTCGCCCAAATAAACCGACCGCAGGACGCGCTGACCGTCTGGGAGGAGATAGAGCGTCGATTCTGGGAAATCGAGAACCCGATCCTTCTTGAGCCGGTCGCACAAGCTCTAATCAATAAAGGCGTTGCACTCGGCGCGTTGAATCGACTGGATGATGCGCTGGTTGTCTGGGAAGATCTGGCACGTCGCTTCGGAGCGAGTGAATGCCAAGCACATCGCGAGTTGACCGAGCGTGCTCTTATCGAGAACGCGGATCTTGATTTCCGCTCCCCGCGGGAGTCTTGGGTGACATGGATCGGGCGGAGATTCGCATCGCCGTGGACCGGCCGTTTGTTCCGGCGGAACGTGTCCCCGGTGTCGGCGATGCCCGCGAGCTGGGAATCATGGTCTTTGACGTGAGCGTCGAGATGGCTTTGTCAGGTTAACTCTCCGCGCGGCACAATGCCGGGATGCACATTCGACGATCCCGCTACCTTCGGCATCGTTTTCCGCCTGACATCATCAGCCACGCCGTCTGGTTGTAGCACAGATACTGCCTGAGCTTCCGGGATGTCGAGGATCTGCTGGCCGAACGCGGCATCATCGTGTCGTACGAAACGATTCGGCCATGGTGCGGGAAGTTCGGCCCCGATGACGCCCGGCGGTTGAAGCGCCGTCAAGGTCGACTCGGAGAGACGTGGTTTCTGGACGCAGTCTTCGTCGCGATCAACGGGCAGCGCCAGTATCGGTGGCGCGCCGTGGACCAAGACGGTGACCTGATTGACCTGCGCGTCCAACCCCGTCGGGACGGGCGTGCGGCGCGGAGATTCTTCCGAACACTCTTAAAGAGTCAGCGACAGGAACCGTGTCGTCTCGTGACCGACAAGCTGGGCAGCTACCGCGTGGCCCAGCGGGACGTCATGCCCGGTGTCACCCACGACACGACCCAATACGCGAACAATCGCGCCGAAGTCTCCCATCAGCCTACGCGCCACCAGGAGCGTCAGATGCGCGGCTTCACCTCACCTGCCCACGCCCAGCGGTTCTTGCACGTTCACGGTGTCATTCAGAATCTGTTTCGAGTGGGTCGGCACCTGCTCAGGTCGGTTCATCATCGGATGCTGCGAGCACGATCATTCACCGTGTGGGCCGAGGTGACCGCGGCCTGATCCTCTGATGAGTTCGCCTCATCCTGGTCCAGGCTAGTTAACTTGACTGTGAGCATGATCTCCCTGCCTGTCGAGGTCAATCAGTGACACCGGTGGGTGCCGGGGAGTGGTGGCCTGACCCTTCACTTGACTGACCTTTGGTCCTCGCTACTGATCTGTCGGTCATCGCCCGCCGGCCACTCGTACGGCAGCCAGCTGACCGGATGGGCCGTGACCCAATAGGGGCCTGCTGTCACCACGGCCCGTCACAGTCCTGTCCGCCCACCCGGGCCAGCCCGCAGGCCGCAATCCGAGGAGGCCACCCATGACCAACCGGATGACCACGCCGCCCGATACGCGGAAGGTGATCGTCGGCGTTGATACGCATACGCACGTCCACGTCGCGGTGGCGATCGACAGCTGGGGGATCCGTCTGCGCGATCACGCGTTCGTTGTTGATTCGGGCGGCTACCAGGCGCTGATCACGTGGGCCGAGACACACGGGCGGATTGACGCGTTTGGCATCGAAGGCACCGGCAGCGATGGCGCCGGCCTGGCACGGGCGGTGCGCCGCGCGGGGCATCGGGTCGTGGCAGTGAATCGGGGCGACCGGCGCACGCGACGCGCCGCGGGCAAGTCCGACACCATCGATGCCGAGGTCGCCGCGCGGTCCGTGTTGGCGGGTCAGTCGACGGCCATTCCCAAGACTGCGGACGGCGCCGTCGAGATGATGCGCCAGCTCAAGATCACGCGGGATACCGCGGTGAAGGCGCGCACCATGGCGATGAACACGCTGCAGCCGATCATCGTGCACGCCCCGCCCGTCCTGCGAGAAGCCCTTCACGACCTCACCGATCACGGCCTGCTCACGCGCTGCGCCGGACTCCGACCGGGCCCATCGATACGCCCACTGCGTCCGCCACACACACCCTCCGGGCGCTCGCCCGCCGCTGGATGGCTCTCACCGAGGAAATGGCGATACACGACCAGCACCTCGCGCGCCTCACGACCGAGACATCACCGACCCTCCGTGAGGGCTTCGGTGTGGGCGCCCACACCGCGGCCGAGCTGTTGATCATCTTCGGCGATAACCCTGACCGGATTCGCTCCGAAGCCGCGTTCGCGAAGTTGTGTGGCGCCTGTCCGATCCCGGCCTCGTCCGGGAGAACCACCGGCCGGCATCGGCTCTATCGGGGCGGTCACCGACACGCCAACGCCGCCCTCTATCGAGCCGTCATCGTCCGCATGCGATTCCACCAACCAACCCGCGACTACGTCGCCCGACGCACCGCCGATGGCCGGACCAAACGCGAGATCATCCGATGCCTGAAACGCTTCCTTGCGCGAGAGATCTACCAACGCGTCATGACAGACTTCCGCACACGCCAAGCCGTCACCCAGGCCGCTTAAAACGCGTGTCTTGACATATAGGGGCGTCTGTGACCAACGAGGTGTACACTGTGGGCTACTCCGGGACCGGGGCGCTGCCCCGCCCCATCACAGCCCGAGGCGGCCTGACCTATGAACCCGGACTTCACCTTAATTTGGTCGCTGAGCTGTCTGAAGGATGGGGACCACCTCTGACTGAGGGAGGCGGGCGTCAGTTCACACGTTGGCCTGGGCCCTGTGAGATATCTCATTGGTGAGTTGGTGCTCTCGACTGCTGATCCCCTGTGCCGTCGGCGTTGTGCTGGTCGTCTCAATATGGGGCGGCTCGCTAGCGCACCACCGCGGACTCGTGGGGTACGATTCCGACTATTACCTTCGCCAAGCTGCCTTCTTCGTTGAGGGCCGCGGACTCCATTCTCTGGGTGAGCTCGAGCCTGAGCCATTCACCACATGGCCGCTGGGCTACCCGCTTGCCATTGCGGGTGCGGCCAAGCTGACCGGCCTGTCCGTGTTTTGGGCCGCCAAGGTCGTCGACACCGCGGCCGCCCTGATCTGTATCGTGCTGCTGCTGTACGCGCTGCCCCGCACAGGTGGCATGGCCAGTGTGGCGTGGCTCTCAGGCGGGATCATCACCACCTTCTCGGCAACCTACGCCGAGGGCATCTTTATTCTGGCGATGCTCGTTGCGACACTGGCGCTGGCTCGTCTCCTCGACCGGGAGAGCGCGTCTGCGGCGGTGATCTTGGCGACAGCCATCGCGGCCGCCTTCTGCATTCGATACGTCGGCCTCGTGCTGCTCGTCCCGGTACTGGCCGGCTGTCTCTGGGCCGCCGCGAAAGGCCGGCCGCGCGCGGTGCGCCTCCTGGCGGGGTCCCTGGTCGGCGCGGCCGTCCCAATCGGGGCCTATCTGTGGCTGAATTATGTGGTCTCAGGCGCCCTCTTACCCGGGGCCGCCCGGCGACGAGAAAGCCTGATGGTCTTTATCTATGAGTCCGCCAAGGCCCTGGTTTCAGAGGTCAATTTCGTCTTCGTGTACGTCCCTCATCCGAGACACCCAATACTGCTCGCGGCGTTCGCTGCTGTCATAGTTCTCACCGTGGCCGTGAGTCTCCAAATGACGGTCCGAGGACGAGGCGCCGGGCGAGGCCTCGGCCGGTTGGACAGCGGCGAGCGCGTGACGATCGTGGTGCTGGCTCTCACCGGGGTGTGCTTCTGGGCTAGCATGGTGCTCCTGAGGTCCTTCAGGCACTTCAATGCGCTCGACGCTCGTCTGCTGGCACCGGGAACGGTCCTGGTGACCGCTGCGGCGCTGAGCGGGCTGGCCGCGCGGGGATTCCGTGAGCATCGCGGTGTGAAGGCCGCAACCGTCCTCATAGTCTTGGCGTCCGTAGCGTACACTAGCGTGTATCAGCCTCTGGCACAGTACCGTGCCCAGCCGATTCTCTTCCCCGAGCGCCTGCAGAACATTCGTGCTCACTACACCGATGTTCCCGCGGGCACAGTAGTGTTGTACGGCCCCCGGCACTTGCCGTTCCTCCGGCCGGATCTTCGAGTCATTATGGCACGGAGAATCACCTCGCCGGACAGATTCCGGGGCTATGTCGACCAAGCTCACAAAGCCGGGATACCTATCTACGTGGCTGACGAGGACCGACCGCCGACGGTGGTGGTGCAATGAATAAGCCCTTGGGTCGCAGCGGTCTCTCTCCAGCGGACCCTCACCGGCACCAGGTCAATCTTCGTCCTGTCGAATCACGGTTGACTCTCTGGACGCCCACCTCATGGCCCGCTGGAATCCCACTCTTTGCGCGGCTACACTCTCGGCATGCGTCGCGAGAACTCCCAGCCGGCAGCGGTGACGACGTTGCTCTGTTTCGTCTTTCTGGCCCTCCTTCTTCGGACGGCGTGGCTCAGTGACGATGGCCTCATCACGCTGCGCACGGTCCTGAACCTCACACACGGCTACGGCCTCACCTTCAACATTGCCGAACGCGTCCAGACCTATACGCATCCGCTCTGGATGCTGATGCTAACCGGGGCGTACCTGGTGGTCGGCAACGTGTACTACGCGGCGATCGGGCTGTCGGTGAGCGTCTCCCTGTTCGTCTTCTGGTTAACGCTCCGCCAGACGGCCACCAGCGCACAGGTCTGGATCGTCGCCGCGGTCCTCCTGTCTTCTCGTGCGTTTGTGGATTTTTCGACGTCGGGTCTCGAGAACCCGCTGTCGAACCTCCTGCTCGTCGCCTTTGTCGGCCTCGTGATTCGGTCAGTCGAGGCACCGCCCGCCCGCCTGACGGGGTTGTGGATTGTGGCCTCGCTGCTGTACCTCACGCGTCCAGACGCTGTGCTGCTCGTAGCCCCGGCACTCATCTGGCTGACCGCGCGGACCGGGAACGGGAAGGGGGCGGCGCGACAGATGCTCACAGGGCTGCTGCCCGCCGCCGCCTGGACGGCATTTGCGCTGATCTACTACGGCGTGCCCTTTCCCAACACGGTCTACGCCAAGCTCGGCACCGGGATCGACCGGAGCGAACTGGCGCAACAGGGCTGGCTCTATCTGGTCGACTCGGTCGATCGCGATCCGGTGACGCTGGTCGCGATCCTCTTCGCCGTCACGATCGGACTGGCGTGCCGTGGGCCAGCCCGCTGGGTCGCGGCGGGCGTACTCATCGACCTTGCCTTCGTCGTGTCTATCGGCGGTGACTTCATGTCGGGGCGATTTCTGGCCCTGCCGCTGGTCGCCGCGGTCCTGATTCTCAGTCGCGCCGTGCCGTTCGAGCCCGCCCAAGCACTCACGGCGGCGGGCCTGCTGGCGGTAGTCGGGTTGGCCTCGGCACAGGTCCCGCTGCTCAGTGACAGCCGCGTCGACCGCACGAACAGTGAGGCTCCGCGCGGCATCGTCGACGAGCGGGCGTTTCGCTTCCGGACGAATTCGCTCGTGCTGGCCAATCGCCAGTCGTTCCCCCGTCACGAGTGGCCAGCGTCGGCGCGCCTGCCCGTGCCGATGAGCGTGATGGACACCTGTGGCGGAATGGGCCACCAAGGCCTCTGGGGCCCCATGACGCACCTACTCGATAAGTGTGCGCTGGCCGACCCGCTACTCGCGCGCCTGCCCGCCATTTTCGATCACGAATGGCGGATTGGACACTTCCAGCGCATGATCCCGGAGGGATACCGGGAGAGTCTTGAACAGGGGGCCAACCGGCTCGCGGACACCGGATTGTGGCCGCTCTACGACGATCTACGCCTGATCACACGCGCGCCGAGGTTACTGTCGCGGGCGCGGCTGGCCGCGATCTGGCGCGTCAATACGGGCGGCAACCAGCGATCGATCGATCGCCTGTTCTACCGCCACGAACTGATCTACACCGGTGGCTGGTACCCGGAGGAAACGTCTCCGGAATCGACGTGGCGATGGACCCAACAGACCGCCACCCTGGCGTTTCAGAACCCGAAGGCAGACGCGACGTTCTACCTCGAGTATGCCGCGCGACCGGACATCTCTGCAGACACGCCGCAGACGGTCACGGTCAGCGTCGGCGACCAGGTGCTGCAGTCATTCGTCGCCGATGCGGCCGGTCGGCGCCGCCGCCGTATTCCCCTTCCAGGGACCGCGCTGGGGAATGAGGACATCGCCGAGATTCGGATCACCGTGGACCGGACATTCGTGCCGGCGAACCGGGTCGTGGGCTCGCACGACACCCGCGAACTTGGTATTCAGGTCTATCACGCAGGACCGTTTCCGCCAGCGCCGCCGGGGAACACCGTCGTCCCGTGAGCCGCTCGAAGACGGACCAGAAGGAGATCGCCGCCCCAGGCGGGCGTGGCCGCTGACCACTCCTTGAGATCGCGAAGCCCCGTCCAACCGGAAACGCTATTGTTGACAATGAAGAGTGCGCGGCCTTTAGAGAGAGTGTCCCACCGGTAGTAGAAGTCAGCGGCAACGGTGAATTCAAGTTATCCAACCTTCTGCATCTCTGCATCGTTGTCGTCGTCGTGATCCAGGTGCGCCTTTCGCATCCAGAGATGCTCGTAACCCGGTGACGCGTCGGTCGTGCTTCTCGGTCTCCACACAGGCCACGGCTGCCCAGCGCCGCGCCATCTCTCCGTTCTTCCAGTTGGTGACGGGCGTTGGTGCGCTGATTCAGCGCGGTGGGCGAGCAGTGGCCGGCCTGTTGCCCATCGCGACCGGCGGCGGGTCATGATCTCGATGTGAAGTCGAGAGTGCATCCGACGTACACGACAACGTATCGCGTCGGGAACTGGGCCGAGTACGACCGAGTCCTCGTGCGGCGAGGCGACGTCACCCTCTGGCTCACGCCCGACGCGATCGCCACGTGGGCAGCGGCTGGCGTCGGCAGGCGGAGCGGGCAACTCCAGTATTCCGATCTCGCCATCGAAACCGCCCTGACGCTCAGTTTCATCTTCCACTGACCGTTGCGTCAGACCGAGGGCGTCTTGACATCGATCTTCGGGATGCTGGGCGTCGATCTCACGGCACCCGATCACACCACGCTCTCGCGACGCGGTCAGCATCTCGCCCTCGCGCGTCGGCGCGCCCGCCCGGGCACCAGCCTGCACCTCATCCCCCTCCTCCGGTCGACGCGGGGCCACCGCGCCGGGATCAGCCACCGGCTCACCCGGCCACAGACCACACAACGGGTCGGCTCGGGCGCGGGCGCCGGTGAGACATCAAGGGCGTGGAGTCTGGCGTACCGGGAGCCGGCGGGGGAAGTGTGATCCCTCACGCGGCACCGGGCGCGATAGGCGCGTTGATGGTCCCGGTGATCGAGGCGCCCTTCCGGACTGCGTTGATGGCGGGCCTTGGCGGCCTGCACCGAGCGGCGGCGGGCCAGGGTCCGGCAGCGCGCCGCGCAGTAGGCGTGGCCGCGGTCGCACGCCGGACAGATCGCAAAGAGGCGGTGGCACCAGCGGCAGGTCTTCTGACGGAGGGGCTGGTCCACGGTGTCGGAGCCCGCAGGGCGATCTCCGACTGGACGCCGAGCCTAAACCGTGACACAACAGGAGCGACTGGCTCGGTCTGTCGGAGGGCGAGGCGGTCACGAGGGTCCGGAGGTACCCGGGCCCTCACCTACGTCTTCCCACCCGTACGCTACCCGAAAGCCCGGGGCGACACCACGGCGGGGGCTATGGACGCTGCCGCACGTGTGGACGCACACGACGCGCCCACACGTGCTTGCAAAACCGCCCGGAGGGCGGTTTCGCAGCGTGAACAGCACCTCGGCTTCGTCGGGGCTCTGCTGCACGTAGCCCAGATCGTCGAGCAGGATCACCTCGAAGAGGTCGAGCTTGCGGAGGGCGCGGGGCAGGTCGAGGTCACGTTTCGCGCCGAGCAGTTCCTGGACCAGGGCGTAGGCCGGGGCGCACAGCACGCTGTGGCCGGCCTCGACCAGCGCGTGCCCGACGGCGCTCAGCGCATGGCTCTTGCCGACGCCCGGCAGGCCGAACGCCAGCACGTTGGTCGCCGTCTCGAGGAACGCCCCGATGGCCAGCGTCTCCAGCTGCTGCACCACCGGCCTGCGACTGGCCCAACGCGAGTCGGCATTCACGTAGCGTGCGTAGCTCCACGACGTCACACCATGCCATCGGCGCCGGCCGTTGTGAAGCGCGCGGGTGGCGCGGGGCGTACTTCAGTCAGCCAATCTTGGAAGGTGACCGGTCACTTTTTTCGCCTGCACCTTCGCCTCTGGTGCCCAGGCAGGGGGCACAATCAGCGAATTCTTTAGGAAAATGGCACGCCCGGCAGGATTCGAACCTGCGACCCTCGGCTTAGAAGGCCGATGCTCTATCCAACTGAGCTACGGGCGCACACTGGTCACAAGACCTAGTTTATCAGTGAGTTAGCGGCAGTGTGATCCTCATTTCTAATAGACGATCTCAGGCTCGCCAAGGGGCGAATTTAGAGTTCCTTGATCCAGACCGCATCACCGCCTACGTGCCATTTACCAGGCTGTTAGAGGCTGGGACAACCAACAGGCAACTGCCGGGGCGATCCTATTCGACTATGAGCTGCCCAATCGTCCAAGGGTGTTCGGTGCAGATGTACTCGTGTTCGCCTGTGGTGTCGATTACCACCGATCCGGATCCGCCAGGGGTGATCGGTTCGGTGGTCCACGAACCGTCTCGTGCTGCGATGGTATGGGTGATCTCTGTCGGATTCGTCCAGGTCACCCTGGTGTTGGCGGCTACCGCAGCACGGGTTGGGGTTAATCCATACTCGTCATGCCACTCGTCGTTCCGACCGGTGTTCTGGTTGTTTTGTGTGATCACCCGCTTGAGTTGGATCGTGTCGGTGGCATCAACTGGCCCCTGGTGCGGATAGACGGTGAACGGTGGCTTGTCTGCCGGGCGAGGGAGGATCGTTCCACCAAGTGTGAAAGTCCAGACCGAGCGATTCATGGTCAATGCGATGTACTGCACGTCATCGATCGCATAGGTCACTACCGGTCCGCCCCCGTGGCCGTTCGAACCAAATATTCCGGTATTGCCGGTCTGAAACTGCCACAATAACTCACCCGTTCTTTGATCATAGGCGCCTAAGTTGCCGTCAGGCTCGGTGTGGAACATCAACCCACTTGCCGTCGTCATGGCACCACTGCTGTTGCAGTCCGAAAATGGTACGCGGTGCTCCCAGGCAAGTTTGTTGGTGCGGCTGTCGAGGGCCACGTGGAGGCCATATTGCTTCAAGCCGGGCGCACGGACAGTGGTGCTGTTGAAGAACCACCCGTTCTCGGGGCGTTTGATCCATCTGGGATACACGCACGCCGTACCGTAGAAGTAGCCGGTTACCGGACTATAAGACATCGGTGCGAACCGCATGATCATGTACGGGATGAACATGTTCGGTAGATCTGGGCCGATCGGGTCGTAGAAACAGCCCGCTTTGAACCCCTCTGGGATCATCTCCGGATCCACACATTGAGGACCGATCTTGTCGGCGTTGACCGGAAACGGCTGTGTAAGTGAGGTGTTCAAGAAGTCGTTCTGCGGGACCGGTCGCTCTTCGATAGGGAAAATCGGTTCGCCCGTCTCGGCGTCGAACATGAAGAGATAGCCATCGGTTCGCATGGCGGCGAGCGCCCGCTTCGTATTGCCGTCCACAACGGCGTCATAGACAATCAGCGGTGTCGCCATGTCGTGCTCCCACATATCGTGATGCACGAGCTGCTGGTGCCACCGGTACTCACCGGTGTGCAGGTCGAGGGCTACGACTGATGAAGTGAACAGGTTGTCACCCGGACGGAGCTCGCCGCCCCACATCGGCACGGCGTTTCCAGAGCCGACGTAGAACATGCCTAGTTCTGTGTCGACTGTAGGCGTCATCCACACCCCGCCCCCACCAAAGCGCCACACGTCGCTGTCGACTGGCCAACTGTCGGCCCCCAGCTTGCCTGGTTCTGGGACGATCTCGAACGTCCACCGTCGCTCTCCCGTGCGTGCATCGACCGCGGCGATCCGGCCGCGTAGATAGCTGTCACCGTTGGCCATGCCTGTAATCACGAGGCCGTCGGCATAGGTGGACGGAGATGAAACCCATTGACCCCACTGTCCCTCCACACCGACCAGGTGCTCCCAGACTAGCTCGCCGGTTTGCTGATCGAGTGCGATCAACCGCGAATCGTTGAGCCCAGCAAAAACGAGCCCTGCACCGAGTGCTACACCCTTGTTCATCCGGCCTATCGGTGCCGCATGGCGCCACCGTTCTTCTCCGGTGGTGGCGTCGAGTGCGCGTATGCTGCTGCCGGTCTGAAAGAAGACCAGCCCGTTCTGCATCACCAGTGTTGAGCGGGACGCCTCACCGCGGTCCAAGTCATGCACCCAGGCACCACCAAGCTGGTCAATGTTGTCAGGGGTGATCTGTGTCAGGCTTGAATGTCGGCTTTGGCCGAAATGTCCACCGGCAAGAGGCCATTCGGTGGTTGGGTAACCACGCCAGTCTTCGTTTTGCGCGCCCGCGGCGCCGGCAACAACGACAAAGAGGATGGAGAGGACACAGACCGAAAGGTTTTTTGTTCGCTTCATCGACACACTTTTCTTGCTTGGCAGGTCTGGTGGGTGTGGGAGATGTCGGACACGTGGGGAAGCCTATAGACGGATTATGACAGGTGTCAACGCGGTTAAGGTCCTATCGGCCGGTCGCTACAAAATGGTCCATTACGACTTCGGCGATCACTCGGCCATCTCTCTTCGCAGACACAGAAACTCGTAGTTGCCGCATGCACATCGTTGGCGACATACTTCACGCGAATAAGGGCCTCTCCTTTCGGTGGCAGGTGGTGGTGGTTGGTGTCCGCAATCTATTACCGTCAGAGAGCCTGTCATATTGCCTACGGTCGCCGCCATCCCAGCCTGGTCTCAGGGCACTATCAGTCGGCTCACCGGCGACCAGGATAGAGCGGCTCATCGGCGAACGCGGTGTTCTGCGGTGGGCCGAGGCTGAACACTGGCCAGCTGAGTGCATGGAGGAGTAGTGATAAACGGCAGTTGTGATCGACGCCCCGTGGGTGGCCTCTTCGTGCTCGTGACGGTGTTCGGACTTGTGCTGACCGTGTTCGGGAGCGCCGAGGACTGGACCCAATGGCGTGGCGTCGACCGTTTGGCGGTGTGGCACGAAATGGGCATCGTCCGGGACCTGCCGGACCAGCTAAAGATGAGCTGGCGGACACCGGTTCGTTCGGGCTACGCCGGCCCGGCTGTGGCTGGCGGTCGTGTCTTCGTCACCGACTGGATAGAAGACTCCGATTCGCGCACCATCGACGGGACCGAGCGTGTGCTGGCCCTCGACGAGCAGACTGGAGAGGTGCTGTGGACACACGAATGGCATACCAGCTACCGGATGATGATGACGTCGTATGCCATCGGTCCGCGCGCCACCCCGACCGTCGATGAGTACCGCGTCTACGTCGTCGGCGCAACTGGGCGGCTGTTCTGCCTGGACGTCGAGACGGGTCGGGTCGTGTGGGAGAAAGACTTCGTCGCCGACTACGATACGAGCGTCCCCACATGGGGTATTACGAGCGCGCCGCTGATAGACGGTGATCGACTGATTGCGGTGGTCGGTGGTGAGCCCGACGCACTCGTTGTGGCGTTCGACAAGCGCACCGGCACAGAGGTCTGGCGGGCGGTCGAGATTATCGGAGAGATGGGCTACGGGCAGCCGGTCATCTACGAAGCGGGTGGGGCGCGACAGCTTATCGTCTGGCACGCCGCCGCGCTCGTGTCGCTCAATCCCGAGACCGGCTCGGTAAATTGGGAAGAGGAATGGGAGGTCGGCTCCGGCATGTCGGTCGCCACGCCTGTCAAGACTGACGACTATCTGCTCGTGACACAGTTCTACTACGGCTCGATGATGATGCGCCTCAATCACGACCAGCCGACGGCGACGCTGTTGTGGAAGGGGTCGGGCCGGAGCGAGATGCCGGACCAAACCGATGGCCTGCATTCGCTCATCACCACACCGATCATTATCGACAACCATGTGTACGGCGTCGGGAGCTACGGCGAACTGCGGGGCCTCGATGCCCGGACGGGTGAACGGTTGTGGATGAGTCCGGACATGACCGCGCAGGAGCGCTGGGGCACGGCCTTCATGGTGCGTCACGAGGACCGCTACTTCGTTAACAACGACGAGGGGTTTCTAATCCTTGCCCAGTTCACCCCAGAGGGGTATGTGGAACTTGGCCGGACTCGTCTCATCGAGCCTACGTCACGCTCGGCTGCCGGCCGGCGCAATCGTCCGGATCGCCCCGTCAGCTGGACCCACCCCGCGTATGCCAACGGTCACATCGTGCACCGGAACGACGAGGAGATTATCCGGGCGTCCCTTCGGGCTGCCGATTACTAGTGGTCGGCCCGTTTGCTACTTATGAGACCAGACGTGATGCTCTTACGCGGTGACCGGATCAAGTGGACCGTCGGAATGCTCTCACCGTCCTCAGTAAGTACGCGGGTGACTAACTGTCAATGGGTCGAACTCTCAGATGAGCCGCGTGAGTGAAGCGCGAACCGTCCTGGCACGCTGGGTTGCGCCGCGCCAGTGAATGAGGATGGGACTCTGATAAATGCCCTCGACGATCATCGGACGTCCTGTCGGACTTTCATCGGAGACGAGAAGATCGACCGACCGTTTCACGCCGAATAGGCGCTCGGCCGGTGTCGCGAGTGCCTGCGCAACCCATTCCTCGATTCGAGACGTGGGTAGCCCCAATACGTCGACGAGCTGGTTCATCGCCTGCAACAGGTCGTACTGGGCATAGGCACGCGCCTTCAACGGAACGGTGCGCGGCTCGTTCCACACGTGGCGTGCCTTCTCGACCGCGAACCGAAACGGTTCGCGGAGCACGTCCGTCAGGTCGTGCCGCATCAGCAGCGTCTCGTATTCGTTGATTGTGAGGCACGCATGACGCTCTCCCGGTGCCAGCTCCAACCGCAAACGGCCTTTTCCGAGCGCGTGACGGGCGACGAAGTTCTGGAGCTGTTCGTGTAGGCCGTACCGCGGATCCTTGAGGCTAACGGCAGCGATCGGATGAGCGGAAACTGGCACACGCAGGTCGGTGTGCGCTACCTCGGCTTCGTCATCGTAGCCCACCAGTACGGTGGTGCGCTTTCTCGGCGTGCCGTCGCACATTCCGTCGAGATCAACAAAATAGACAGGCTCCGGACGCAACGGATACGAGACGCATGCGCGGAGCCGGCCGAGGATGAACCGAAGATGTGAATCGCCGTTCATCGGTTCGCGTAGACGTTGCTCGCGAGTGAGCTCCGTACGTGCATCAAGTTCGTCATGACGGTAACCGCCTCGTTCAGGGAAGAGAGCTCGGTACACGTCGAGATACGAGGCAACGCCTCGACGTCCCCCTACGAGCCGTCTCTGGATGCTCTGCGGCAGGTATCCTGCGGTGGTGTGCAGCGAGCTGTAGAAGCAGTGTGTGTAGCGGTCTAGCTCGTCGCCATTGGTCTCTACTGCGCGTTGTCGAACGTCGGTAAGCGCGAGCCTCGTCCCGGGCGTTATGTCGAGTTCGAACTGAAGTGGCGCCATCAACAATATGCGGTCGGCGTCCCGCTATTTTTTCAGCGACTGACTACGTTACCACGTTGCGCCCCAGCGTTGCGAAGCGCTTGGGGCGTTTGCACTAGTCTCTCTGTAGAGCTTTTGACGACACCCGCTCGGCTCGATCGATGCCTTCGATTTCCTCAAAATCATCGGCGAGCGCAAATTCGGATCGTGCCTTACTACGCCTTCCTGGCTCGCGAATGATGGGTTCGTGGCGAGCTCGGTCGATCATGACGTCGTTTGCACAGCCTGATCTACGCGCGGTTTCTCCTGCGGGCTGTGGGTAGATCCACCCGGACAGGTGTGGGCCAACTTCGTTCACGACACTGACGAGCTAGTCATGGTGGTCGAAGGCGAGGTCAAGTTTGAGATCGAAGGCGAAACCTATCGTTTACCTCCAGGTGAAGAAGTACTGGTCTCCGTTGGTTCGAAACACACAGCCCGCAACTCCGGAAAGACCGAATCGCGCTGGCTCTACGGCTACAAGCGTTGACGGGGGTGGGCTCGGGCAGGCCGATGAGGTTACGCAGACTGCCTCTTGTCGGGTGCGTGCTGATCCCGACTTATTGGGAATCCTGCAAAATGAATTCGGCTCCCTTTTCAGCAATCATCACGGTCGGCGCGTTCGTGTTACCGGACGTGATTCTCGGCATGACTGACGCATCGATTACGCGGAGCCCAGTAATGCCGCGGACGGCCAGTCTAGCGTCGACCACTGCCAGTTCATCGTGACCCATCTTGCACGTTCCGACCGGATGGAAAATCGTTGTGCCGAGATCGCCGGCCGCCCGCGCCAAGTCAGCGTCACTCTTCACATCGGAGCCGGGTGTCCACTCATCTGGATCGAATCGTGCTAAGGCGTTCGCGGCCATGATGCGCCGCGTGATATGCAAGCCCGCCACCGCGACCTTTCGGTCCTCTTCCGTAGATAAGTAGTTCAACGTGATTGCCGGTGCGTCCAATGGGTCGGCGCTTTTGATCCGCACGTGGCCACGACTCGTTGGTTGCAGGTTGCACACCGATGGTGTGATCGCGTTGAACTTATGCAACGGATCGCCGAATTTGTCGAGTGACAGCGGCTGCACATGCCACTCGACATTGGCCGACGTGCGGGTTGGGTCGCTCTTGGCGAACGCACCGAGCTGGGACGGTGGCATCGTTAGTGGCCCGGTTTTATATAGCAGGTACTCAAGCCCCATCGCCGTCTTTCCGAACAGTGAGTTCATGCGCTGATTCAGCGTAACGGTGTTCTTGACCCGGAAGATCGTGCGTAT
Organism: Vicinamibacterales bacterium; assembly: GCA_965237405.1. Classification (GTDB taxonomy): domain Bacteria; phylum Acidobacteriota; class Vicinamibacteria; order Vicinamibacterales; family UBA8438; genus CAUZIB01. The sequence continues at coordinate 483,236 of OZ250139.1, forward strand.
TTGAAGATGGTCGTGGAGGTTTTCACCGACTCCGGGTAGCTCGTGGATGACGTCGATCCCGTATTGTCGTAACAACTTGCCACGGCCGATGCCAGAGAGTTGCAGGATCTGTGGCGAGCCGATGGAGCCTGTGGCGAGAATTACCTCGCGGCGGACACCGATGACTTCGCCGCTACCCACTAGTTCGATACCGGTCGCCCGTTTGGCCAGGTCACCCGACTCGACCGGTGTAATCATGACGCGCCGGACCTGCGCATTGGTCCGCACAGTCAAGTTCGCGCGCTGCATGACTGGACGCAGGAAGCCTTTCGTGCCGCTCCAGCGCCTGCCACCGCGCTGATTCATTTGAAAGTAGGCGTTGCCGAAATTGTCGCCGCGATTAAACTCGTCAATCTTCGGAATACCGCACTCTTCTGCCGCCTCACGCCAGGCGTCGAGGATCTCCCAGGTGACACGCTTTTCCTCAACCCGCATCTCGCCGCCGACCCCATGGAACGCATTGGCACCGTGCTGGTAGTCCTCCGAGCGTTTGAAAACAGGCAGCACGTCGTCCCAGGACCAACCGCGATTGCCGAGCGAGGCCCAGTGGTCGTAGTCGCTCTTCTGGCCCCGCATGTAGATCATCGCGTTGATCGACGAGCATCCGCCGAGTACCCGGCCCCGTGCATAGCCAATCGTCCGCCCGTTCAAACCAGGGTCGGGCTCGGTGGTGTAGCACCAGTCGGTGCGGGGATTCCCGATCGTGAAGAGATACCCGACCGGGATATCGATCCAGAAGTAGTTGTCCTTGCCCCCGGCTTCGAGCAACAACACGCTGATGTTCGGGTTGGCCGACAGCCGGTTCGCGAGCACGCAGCCCGCGCTGCCGGCACCGACGATGATGAAGTCGTAGGTCACGCGACGATGGTAGCGTTAAACCTCGCCCGCCCGTCGCGTGCACGGATGTCCGCGGTGCCCTACGCGAGGATGCCAGAAATCGGGTGCCCGTCTACGTCGGTCAGCCGGAAGTCGCGTCCGCCAAATCGGTAAGTAAGGTTGGTGTGGTCGACGCCGAGCAGTTTCAGCACCGTGGCATGAAGGTCGCGTACCGTGTGTGCGTTCTCGACGACCCGGTAGCCGTATTCGTCGGTCTGTCCGTAGATGAATCCCTTCTTGAGGCCACCACCGGCCATCCACATGCTGAAGCCGTATGGGTTATGGTCGCGGCCGATGGTTGATTGAGAGAACGGCGTTCGACCGAATTCACCGGAGAAGATGACGAGCGTTTCGTCGAGCAAGCCGCGTGCCTTGAGATCCTTCACGAGACCGGCCACCGGCTTATCAACGGTCAGCGCGTTGGCGGTATGCCCCTCAACGAGCTTGCTGTGCTGGTCCCACGGGTTGGGAAGCTGCCCCATCCCCTCGGTGCCAACCATCGTCAACTCGACGAAGCGAACGCCGCGCTCGACAAGACGCCGGGCGACCAGACACTGGCGTCCGTAGGCGACGGTTGCCGGAACCGTTGAGTCGAGACCGTAAAGCTTCTTCGTCACATCGGTTTCATCTCTCAGGTCGGTCAGTTCTGGTACGGCCGATTGCATGCGGTACGCGATCTCGTAATTGTCGATGGCGCCTTCGACCTGTGGCTCATTGGCTGTGCGGTTGAGGAATCGTTGGTCAAGGTCGTCGATAAACGACAGCCGCGTTCGCTGTGAATCATCGGGTTCGTTCGGGCGAACGTTGTGCAGCGGCTCGGCATGCTCCGGATAGATGATCGAGCCTTGGTGGATGGCCGGCAGGAAGCCATTTCCGAACACGTTGACTCCACCAACCGGAATACCGCCGCTCCCGAGGACGACGAACCCTGGTAGGTTCTGATTCTCCGTTCCGAGGCCGTAGGTAACCCAGGCTCCCACGCTTGGGAATCCAGTAAACGGCATGCCGCAGTGGAAGTAGAAGTTCGCCTGCGCGTGCTCCATGAACGGTGCCGTCATCGATCGGATGACCGTCAGCTCGTCGGCGATACTGCCGATGTGCGGGAAGAGCGCGCTGATGGGAATACCACTCTGCCCGTAGCGGGTAAACTCCCACGGACTCGGCAGAATGTTGCCCACCTGGTTCTGCATGGTTCGCTCGGTCTCGAACGGCATCGGCTCGCCAGCCTCGGCGCCGAGCCGTGGCTTCGGATCGAACGAGTCGACGTGCGACACTCCGCCAGACATGAAGCAGAAGATGACGTTCTTGACCTTCGGCGCAAAGTCGGGCGCCTTGACGGCGAGCGGACCGTTATCGGCGGTCTGCACTAGTCCGGCGTAGGCTTTATCCGCCATCAACGCCGATAGCGCGAGCCATCCGAATCCGGTTGAGGTCTTGCGTAGCATCTCGCGGCGCGTGAGGAACGGGCGTGGTCCGGGATGGTGGCATGGGTCGAAGGGCATGGGAGGCCTCAGCGTCTTCTTCTATGGGATGAATATGAATTCTTTCAGGTTAAATAGGCTGTGGGCGACGTCCTGCCAGGCACTGGTGTCGTAAAGGAGCAGCGCCTCGCTCGTGCCACGATTCGTCGCCACCTTCAAGAGATAATCGCCCACGCGGGCTCGTTCGTTGTCAGTTGGACGCCGCGCGAACGCCTTAATGAACATGTGTTCGATCCGTCCAGCGATTGATGCCGCCTCGCCTTCGGCGAGATGTCGTGCCCATACTGCCGCCTGTTCGATCACGTACGGACTGTTCAGTAACGCGAGTGATTGAGCCGGGACGTTCGTCGAGTCCCGATGGCCGCGCGTGGTCGCGGGTTTCGGGAGATCGAAGACCTCGAGGAACGGGTTGTGGGCGTTCCGCCGAATTTCCTGATAGATGCTTCTCCGGCCTTGGCCGTCGAGTGGGCCGTTCTTGGGGTGGTTGCCCCCCAGGCCACGTCGCGCCGCGTAGTGCACCGGCACCGACGGGCCGTACATCGTCGGTTCGAACCGGCCTGATATGAACAGTATCGAGTCTCTGATCGCCTCGGCGTCCAGGCGGCGAAGGTTGGCGTGTTGCCGCAGGCGATTTAACGGGTCGCGTTCCGTGGCTGCCATTGACGGTTCGCTGCTCACGCGGTAGGTTCGACTTAGGACCAGACGGCGGATCAGCCGCTTGATTGAGTAGCCGTCGTTAACAAACCCCTGTGCGAGATCGTCGAGCAACGCCGGGTGAGAGGGGGGGGAGCCGAGTCTCCCGAAGTTGTCGACAGTCCGAACGATTCCGTAGCCAAACAGATGTCGCCACACGCGGTTTACGGCGACCCGCGCCGTCAGCGGATTATCGGCCGCGGCGATTGCTTCAGCGAGGTGTAGGCGAACGAGACCCGGCTCGGGGTATGGCTGGTTGTCGACGGCCGTTAGGAAGCCGCGGGGCACGACGGCTCCGAAGTTCTTGTGGTTGCCCCGTACGAGCAGATGCTGATCGGGTGACGCCTCCTCGACGACTCCTGGTACGCGGCGCGCCACCGGCACGTCGCGCTCCAACGACCGATACTCAGCGACCGGGACCTGCAGGTCGACGAGTTGTCCCAGTGAGCGCGGGAGCAGACCGGCGCGAATTATCTCGTCGAGGAAGACAGCCTGCTGCTCGGTCAGTCGATCGTCGCGCCATGCTGCGACCGCCTCACCGATGCGCCGGCCGATCAATGCGGCGAGTTCCGCGTGCGTTGTCGGCGACGCGTCGTTCAGCAGCGATAGAATGGGGACGACTGTCTCCTTCGGGGTTTCTTCAACATCGTGAAACACGATACGGTTGGCGCCGATGGTTGAACGCCCATCGCGTCGCCGTGTCGGCCGGTTCTCTAGACGGCTGTCCTCTGGGTCGAGCTGGAACCGCGTCGCATCATCCTGGGTTGCGAACTCGACGTACGCCGTAAACCCCTTCCAGTAGGTGACGTTCCATCGCGCCCACACCATTTCGTCCTTCTTCGGGCTGTAGCGCAAGTGGTAAATGCCGCCCCGTGGTATCGAGTAATTCTCGATGATGAGTTGGGCGAAGCTGAGGTCGCCACCGAGCACGCGGAAACTGATGTAGTCGGTGTCGATCTTAAATCGCGGTGTCTGGATGACCCCAGCGTGTTTGCTGGACAGCAGATGGGTATACGCGCCGCCTGGATAGAGCCCGTTCAGTAACCGGTCGCCGGTTGGTGTGATTGCGAACTCCCCAGGTTTCGACGGTCCGGCGGTTCGCCCAGTGCCGTGTCCAACCGTTGCGGCGTAGTCTGGGCCGCTCAGATCCCACATCGACGTGAAGTGCTCGGCGTTGAAGCGTTCGCGATCGGTGATCTCCGCGTCCCAGTGGAGGTGAAGATCGCGCCAAGCGCTCGGGAAGTCGGCAGGTTCAATCTCGGCGAGACCGCGCCATGTGGCGAGGACATTTCCCCTGGTCGGATCGGATGCCGTGTCAGCTGTGTGGCCACGTACCGCTTTGTTCGCGTCACTTGCGTCGTTTGGATCGGGTTCGAGCGATTCCAGCAGCTTCGCACCGGTCGTTTCGGCGACTTCGCTCCACCTGTCAGCCAACGTCCGGCGGATGTCGGCTTTCAGTGCAGCGAGCGCAGACTTGTTCGTCTCGAGCAATGCGGGGTCGTCGATGGCCCGTACTGTCGGGCGGGCCCCGTACAACGTGCCGAATAGCGAGTAGTAGTCCTTTTGGCTAATCGCGTCGAACTTATGGTCGTGGCACCGCGCGCAGGACACGGTGAGTCCCAGGAACGTCTTGGACGCCACATCGACCTGGTTATCGGTCCACCTAACGCGATCCTCCCAAGGGTCAACAGGCTGATAGCCATGTTCCACGAGCCGAAGGTTGGCGGTTCCGATGATCGATTCGTTGATCCGATCTTCGAGATTGAGACGCGGTGCCGGTAGGAGGTCACCCGCTAAGTGCTCGCGAATGAGCTGGTCGTACGGCACGTCGTCGTTGAAAGCACGGATGAGGTAGTCACGATACCGCCATGCAAGCGGGATGTCCGGATCGCCCTCCATGCCGTTCGACTCGGTGTAGCGGAACAGGTCCATCCAGTGTCGCGCCCAGCGCTCACCAAAATGTGGCGACGAAAGATAGCGATCAACGAGGTCGGCGTAGGCCGTCGGCAAATCGTCTCCGACGAAGCGTGCGATCTCGGCCGGTGTCGGCGGCAGCCCGCGGAGGTCGAATGACAGCCGGCGGATGACCGTTGCGCGGTCGGCATCCGGTGCTGGTTTGAGTCCCTGTTCTTCGAGTCTTGCAAGTATGAACCGGTCGACCGGCGTCGCTGGCCATTTGTCGTCCGTAATGGTTGGTGGTTTGGTGGTTTCGATCGGCTGCCATGCCCAGTGCGTGCGCCGGCGCTTCGGCAGGTCGAATGGTGCTGACGGATCCGGCGTATTCGCGGCGGCCGCCGCGGTTGCTGCCGGCCACGGCGCACCCATTTTCACCCATCTGGTCAGTGCCGCGATCGCATCGTCGGCGAGTGGTCCGTTTGGCGGCATTAGCACCGGTCGTCCGTGAAGATACTGCACTAGCACGCTGTCTTCCGGCTGTCCCGGGACGATCGCTGGTCCCGAGTCGCCTCCGGCCAGCAGCCCGTCGCGACTGTCGATCTGAAGGCCGGCAAACGGCGCATCCATGCGGCCACTGTGGCACTGGTAGCAGTTGTCGGCTAGAAGGGGACGGATGGTGGTCTCAAAGAATTCAGCCTGCTCGGTCGTTGTCAGCTCGGTGGCAGATGTGGGCGTCTGCGCTGAAGCTGACCCGTCGAACCACGTGAGCCCGAGGACCGCCGCGACGAGCACCAGCCGGAACATCAACTTACGACTAACCCAAGTCATGGAAACCTCCGACACGTGAGATTCTAGCACCTAGCGCCTTCAGCACGCTGTTAGCTCCAAGACGAGGACCTTCGTTCGCGAGCCGCCTTGAGCTCCACGTCCTCTCCAATCGAAATTAGAGGGTACCACTAACCTCGCCACCGAGCACCAGATACGCAACGTAACCTGTTACAATCGACCCTTTGCCGTCGACGCTTACTTGACTTCGGGAAGGACTGACTAATGATGAAGCAGACGAGCCGGCGCGATGTTCTCAAGGGAAGTCTAGCTTTGGCCAGTCTGGGAGTGTTCGGAGTTCCGGAATGGGCGATCCCGGTCCTTGCGCAGGGGGAAACGCTTGTTCCATTTACCGATTTGCCAGACACGATAACCCTTGAGCGGGCACCGGACCGGCGCATCATCGATGTTCGTATGATCGATGGTGTGTTTACGCCACGGGACCAGTTCTTCACGACCCAACATTACGGACACCCGCAGATTGATTTGGCGAGCTATCGTCTCCGTGTGTCTGGGCTAGTCGACCAAGAGCTATCGCTCTCGATGGACGACATCCGAACGATGCCCCGTCGCGAGCTCGTTTTCGGGTTCGAGTGTTCTGGTAACCGGGGTCCGCTCAATGGCCTATCGAGTAACGGTCGCTGGACCGGGGTATCTCTTCAGACCGTCCTCGACCGCGCCAGCGTCAAGCCCGAAGCGCGAGAGTTCGTCTTCTTCGGCACTGACCACGGCGAGGAGGAAGTGGAGTTTCGCGGACAAACCTATGCCGTCGACCAGCAGTACGGACGAAGCCTCCAGCGCGACCGCGCGCTGTCTCCCGAACCGATGCTGGCCTATGACCTCAACGGCGAGCAGCTCACGTCGCATCAAGGATTTCCGCTGCGGTTATTGGTCCCCGGTTGGTACGGTGCGCCGAACGTGAAGTTCCTTTCTGAGATCCACGTGCAGGAGGATCAGTATCTCGGAAAGTACCAGGCACGCTGGTATCGGACGCTTAAGGGCGAGACCGTCAACGGCGAGGTGAAGTGGAAGGAAACCGCTATCACCACCATGCAGCTGAAGTCATTTATCGCCCGCGTAACCACCAACGGCGATCGCCATCGGGTGTTCGGCGTCATCCTCAACGACGGGACGCCGATCCGGTCGGTCGAAGTTAAGGTCGACGACGGCGGCTGGCAGGCGGCCACGCTCGATCCCGCAACGAGTGACAAGTACTCCTGGAAGTTCTTCAACTACGATTGGGATGGTGCTACCCTAGGCGAGCACACGGTCGTGTCGCGCGCCACCGACGTCAACGGCGTCGTACAGCCGACCGAAGAGGAGTTGTCGGTCAAGCGCACCTTCTTAGAGCATAACGCGCAGCTTCCGCGGACGGTGATGATCGGGTGAGCGGAAATATTTTGGAACCGGTTTCTACCGCGACAAGCCGTCACATTAATGTCGTGGACGTCAGAACCGTGTTACATACAGTACTGGTCAGGTGGGATGGATGCTGAGATATCTTCCATTCTTGGCTGTGGCTTGGTGGTTAGCTGAGGTTCCGGTTCACGCATACCTTGACCCTGGAAGCGGTAGCATGCTGCTCCAGGTCCTCCTCGGTGGTTTCGCCGCCGTTGGCGTGGTCGCCAAGCTGTACTGGCACCGCGTGACCGCACTCTTCCATCGCAAGCAGGTAATCGCACAGTCCGACGACCCTCCGGTTAAGCCCTAAAGCTCGCGTATGCGAGATTCGACGTCTTCACCCAGCTTTGTTCCGGGTTCGTTCCGAGATCCGGACACACGAGTCTTTCGACACGGGGGCAAGGTCTTCAGATGTCTCTCTAAACGGGGTCTCGACGACTGGACCCGTCTGTCTGCAACGGCGTTCTATCGGCGCCTCGTTCGTGAGGATGCCCTGGTCGCCACCGAGCAGGTCGCAGACTCAGAAACTCTCCCCGAACTGACGTCTAACTGGGCTGCGGTGCTCAGGCATGAGACCGTCCCGTTTGTGTCATATCCGTACGAGTGGTCGTTCGATATGCTCAAGGATGCGGCGCTGCTTCAGCTCGATCTGATCGAAGCGGCCCTTGACGAGGGGATGACACTAAAGGATGCGACGCCCTACAACATCCAGTGGTTCGGCGCGACGCCGCGTTTTATCGACATCGGTTCGTTCACGTCGTATGAGCCTGGTGACCCGTGGGCGGGTTACCGACAGTTCTGCAATCAGTTCCTGTACCCCTTGATGCTACAGGCCTACCGGGGTGTGCCGTATCACCCCTGGTTACGGGGAAGCCTCGAAGGCATCGAGGCGGCGCAGTGCCTGGCGCTCCTGTCTCCCCGCGACTACGTGCGCCGCGGGGTACTGACGCACGTGTACCTACAGGCGAAAGCACAGTCGAGGTACGAAGACTCTGACCGCAACGTGCGACGAGACCTTCATGCGGCGGGGTTCGGCGCGGCGATGATCAAGAACAACATCCGAGGGTTGCGCAAGCTGGTCGAACATTTCAGGTGGAGTCCCAGTCGATCGACTTGGTCGGAGTACGCGACCGAGCACAGCTACGAAGACGACGAGCTTCAGCGGAAGTCCAACTTCGTGCGTCGCGTCTTGATGCCCCGTCGATGGTCGCTCGTCTGGGATATCGGGTGTAACACCGGCAGGTACTCACGACTTGCGGCGGAGCACGCCGAGTATGTAGTGGCGCTTGACTCGGACCATGTCGTGGTCGATCGATTGTATGGAGCCCTGAGGCAGGAAGGTCACACCACGATACTCCCGCTGTTGGGCGATGTTGCCGACCCCTCGCCTGGGCTCGGATGGCGCGGCGAGGAGCGGCACACGCTTGGCGATCGCGGCTCTCCCGCTCTGATCCTGTGCCTTGCGCTGATTCATCACTTGGTCATTGGGCGCAACATACCAGTTCGTGATCTGGTTGAATGGCTGGCCGGGTTTGGTGCCAACGTGGTCATCGAGTTCGTTGGGCACGGTGATCCGATGGTGAAGAAACTGTTGCGGAATCGAGCCGGTCAGAACATCGAGTACTCGGCCGAGGCACTTGAGCTTGCTCTAGCACGGCACTTCGAGACCGTCAGCCACGAAGTCCTCCAGTCGGGCACCCGAACGCTCTATTACGCGCAATTTCCGCACTCGCGTGACTGAGGTCAGATGGTGATGGACCACGCGATCAGGAGGAGCTTTCGGACTGACGCGATTCACTTTACTACACTGTGGAGCCTCGGGACCGCGCACCCAATCTTCGACCTGCTTGGCGAGAACCCCGAGTTTTTCGTTGCCCATGACGCGCACGCATTGGACCTGGCGGGGTTCGTGCTATTCGTGTGTGGCTTGGGGCCCCTCGTCGCTCTGTCTGCAACATGGGCAGCTAGTCGAATCGGTCCTCGGTCTCGGTCACTCATGACGTGGATGGTCGTAACTTCGTTCCTTTTCGTTGTGGTGCTGCCGATAGTCAAACGGTCATGGGAGTGGGATGCGGTTCTTACGCTTACGGCTGCCGGGAGCATGAGTGGACTGCTGGCATGGGGCTATGTGCGTCTGTCGGCGCTTCGGCTCTTTGTCACGTTTCTTGCGCCTGCGATCATCGTGGTGCCTTTACTCTTCGTTCTTCAGCCTGGCGTGACCCGCCTCCTTAGGGCTTCCGAAGTGAGGTCTTTCCAGGGTGTCGAATTCACCATGACACCGCCTGTTGTCATGGTGGTATTCGACCAGCTTCCGCTGGTGTCACTTCTGGACCGGGACGGTCGGATCGACGCAAGTCTTTATCCAAGTTTTGCGTCGCTGGCCGATGAGGCGACTTGGTTCTCGAACGCGAGCGGCGTTGCCGGTCTCACAGAGCTTGCGATGCCAGCGCTCCTGACCGGAATTCGCCCCACACTCGGACGGCTGCCCGTCGCGGACGACTACCCCGGCAACCTGTTCACGCTGTTCGGGTCGCGATATCGGGTCGTGGCAACCGAGCCGATCACTCGGCTGTGTCCCGACACGGTGTGTCAAGGTAACCGCCCGTCGCTCCTGACGTGGCTTCGTGCTTCGCTATCCGACGTCGTAATCGTGTATCTGCACATCGTTCTTCCCGATGCTATTGCCGACCGACTCCCTCCAGTTACACGGAACTGGAAGGACTTTGCGGCCAACGACACCTGGATGGGACGATGGGAGGCACATCGAGGCAGCGATCGGGAACGACTAGTGACTGACTTTGTGAGGGCGATCGGCCCCACGGCGGAAGACGGACGGCCGCCGTTTTATTTCCTGCACCTATTGCTTCCGCATGAACCCTGGGTCTATCTGCCGTCGGGCCAGCGATACGCCACGGGATCGGTCGCTGGATTGAATAGGGATGGGAACTGGGCAGACAACGAAATGGCTGTGCTCCGAAGCTATCAGCGTCATTTGCTACAGGTTCGATTTGCAGACGAACTCCTCGGGCGAATCCTTGAGCGACTACGTCATGTTGGCCTGTACGACGATGCCCTTATCGTCGTCACCGCAGACCACGGCGCCGGGTTTCAACCTGGCGGTTCGTTTCGACGCCCGAACCGGTCATTATTCGTCGAGACGGCTGCCGTACCGCTTGTGATCAAGGTGCCCGGTCAGCATTCCGGCGAGGTCATTAGGACGAACACCGAGACCATAGATGTCGTGCCCACGATGGCGGGCGTGCTGGGTGCCGATCTCCCGTGGGTGCCCGACGGTGCCGACATGCTAGCGCCGGATGCGGCAGGTCGTCCGAAGAAGAAGATGATCTTTGCCGACGGGAGCGGGAGTGTTGCTGGACCTGGTGATCTCGCACCAGTACTTGCCGAGATGGTGGCTCAGAAGTACGCACGCTTCGATTTGCCTGACGGATTCAATCAGCCGAACATCGGGCTCTATGACGAACTCGTTGGACGTCGCCTTAGTGAGCTTGACGTTGCGACGACAAGTGCGGTCGAGGTGTTCATCGATGGCCACGTATTGTTCGAAGACGTGGACCCCGCCGGACCGTTCGTGCCTGCTCATCTGACCGGGGCCGTTACCGGGCCCGATTCTGCTGCTCGTGCCTCGATCCTCGCCGTGTCGCTCAACGGCGTCGTCGCCGGAGTTACTCGACCCTACAGCTTTCCGGTCGGCGGTCGTGAAGGAGCGTGGGAACTGGTCATCGACGCTCGGCTCGTCTTATCCGGTGCCAACGACGTTGGTGTCTACGTCGTTCGTCCGGACCGAGATGGGTCGGTTGTCCTGGATGAGGCCTTCAGAATGACCGATACCACCCGGAACGCGAACCTGATTCTCGATCAGGCCGGTCCCGCGCTGGGTGTGACAACGGCGGGTTTCTTCTTGACCGAGTGGGCTGGGCCACGGCCGTTTCGCTGGACGGCCCGCACCGCCACGCTCCACATTCCGGTCGATCTCGACACGCCGCCTGAAACGCTCATCATCGACGTACTAATGACGGGTCCCACTCGGAAAGCTTTGACTATAACCGTCAATGACGATTGTACCGTGTTCGACGGGAAGGTCTTCGGAGGCTGGAGCGCGTCGCTGCCGCTGTCTGGTTGTCGGATCGATCGAGGCACGGTCGAGGTTCGGTTACGGTCAGATGTTAGCGTGCTCAGCCACTCGGACCGTCGGGAGCTCGGCGTGGCGGTTGGCAGCATTGAGCTGCGATAGGCTCGACGTTGGGGCTATGGTAGCCATCCTGAGACGCCTTTGCTACGTGCGAGCGTACTCGCGTTGCTTCCTGGCGCGTTCGTGACCGTGACGTTGGTGTGCCTTCATCGGATCACGAACTCGTGAGCTGGCCGGTTGCGCGTTCTGAGCTATCGGCGCTTGGCCGGTGTTGGTTCCGTCATGCTCGCAGACATTCCTTTGCTGGCAATCGGAACGGTGTCGCTGGAGCTTGAATCGGGCCTCCGACGTGGGGACGGGGGAAGGATATTGTAGAATAATATAATATTATAGTTATGTAATATTTATAACATTGACTTCTTTGGCAAGAGGCGAAGTACAATGCCGATTGCAGATTACTCTTATGTCGTATCAACGTGGTTCTCTTGTCGTCATCGTTAGCTCCGTTGGCGTTATTGCGCCGACGGCCAGCGGATGATGCGCTCGGGAGACCATTGAGATTCAAGAGGCCATCATCCACAGGGATGATGGCTTTTTTGTCGATTTTTCTCGTCGAATGAAGAAACTACAATGATTCGTACACGACGCAGTGCTGCTATTACCGAAGGTCCGAGCCGCGCACCAGCGCGCTCGATGCTCAAGGCCGTGGGCTTTACCGATGATGATTTACGTAAACCGATTATCGGTATTGCGAATACGTGGATAGAGATAGGTCCCTGCAACTATCACCTTCGTCGTCTTGCTGAAGACGTCAAGGTTGGTATCCGCGCCGCCGGAGGCACGCCGATGGAGTTCAACACCATCTCGATCTCCGACGGCATCACGATGGGTACCGAGGGGATGCGTACTTCATTGGTAAGTCGCGAGGTCATTGCCGATTCGATCGAGCTTGTCGTGCGGGGTAATCTCTTCGACGGAGTGGTCGTGTTGGTGGGCTGCGACAAGACGATTCCTGGCGGCGTCATGGCGCTGGTTCGTCTAGACATTCCCGGGCTCATCCTTTATGGCGGGTCGATCGCGCCCGGGCATTGGAATGGGCACGATGTTACGATTCAGGACGTTTTTGAGGCGGTGGGGACGCACGCCGCTGGTCGGATGACTGATGACGAACTATGCGCGCTGGAAAATAGCGCGTGTCCCGGTCCGGGGGCGTGTGGTGGGCAGTTCACCGCTAACACGATGTCAACTGTGTGTGAGCTGCTTGGGGTATCTCCGATGCGCGCCAATAGTGTTCCGGCCATGGACGAAGCCAAGGACGATGCCGCACATCGAGCCGGCGAGATTGTCATGCAGCTGGTTGCCAACGAGTTGACCCCGCGGCGGATTGTGACGCGCGACGCTCTGGAAAATGCCATTGCCTCGGTCGCGTTGACCGGCGGCTCGACGAACGCCGTACTACATCTGCTGGCGATCGCGAGGGAGGCGGGCGTTACCCTTGACCTTGACGATTTCGGCCGAATTAACCGGCGCGTCCCCTTGTTGGCCGATCTCAAACCTGGAGGACGTTTCGTTGCGACTGATCTCCATCGCGCAGGTGGCATTGCCCTCCTGGCACACCGGCTGCAAGAACTCGGTGTACTCCACGGGGACGCCTTGACGGTGACGGGTCGCACAATCGGAGAGGAAGCAGCCACTGCCGTGGAAACAAGTGGCCAGGAAGTGGTCCGTTCCGTGTCCGATCCGATAAAGCCTACAGGAGGACTAGTCGTCCTTCGAGGGAACCTGGCCCCTGACGGGGGGGTCGTGAAGGTAGCTGCCGCTACCATGATGACGCATCGTGGGCCAGCACGTGTCTTCGAGTGTGAAGAAGATGCCTTCGCGGCGGTCGAACATGGACGAATCAATGCCGGTGATGTTGTTGTAATTCGTTACGAAGGACCGCAGGGCGGACCCGGAATGCGCGAAATGTTGGGGGTCACCGCAGCGCTCGTCGGTATCGGTCTCGGCGAGTCGGTGGCGCTCTTGACCGATGGACGCTTCTCGGGCGCGACCCGCGGCCTGATGGTAGGCCACGTTGCACCGGAGGCCGCGAAAGGTGGGCCGATTGCTGCTGTTCGAGAGGGTGACATCATCGTGTTCGACTTAAACAAGCGCACCCTCACGATTGAGGCAACCGACGATGAGATCGCAGCGCGACTGTCTAGCTGGACGCCGCCGCCGCCGCGGTTCGAGAGCGGGGTGATGGGGAAATATGCGCGTCTGGTCTCCTCGGCGGCGCACGGGGCAGTTACGAACTGAGAAGTAAGTCATGTCGTCTATGAGAACAGGGGCTCAGATTATATGGGAGTCGCTCGTGCGGGAGGGCGTCGATACTGTGTTTGGTTATCCGGGAGGTGCGATCCTTCCAGCCTACGATGCGATGCTCGACTATCCCGTCAGACACGTGCTGGTACGGCACGAGCAGGGTGCAACGCACATGGCCGACGGGTACGCGCGGGCGAGCGGGAAGGTTGGTGTGGCAATCGCGACCTCCGGACCGGGCGCGACGAACATGGTAACCGGCATCGCGACGGCGATGCTTGACTCATCTCCGATCGTCTGCATTACGGGGCAGGTTGGAAGCAAGCTTGTGGGATCGGATGCGTTCCAAGAGACCGATGTCACAGGTGTTACGCTGCCGATCACGAAGCACAACTACCTCGTGAGTCACGTCGAAGACATCGCTCCCGTGATCCACGAGGCAATGTACGTCGCAAAATCAGGTCGACCCGGCCCGGTGCTCGTCGACATCACCAAGGATGCGCAGCAGTCGTCGACCGAGCTTCAATGGGATCCGAGCTGCGTAAGGCTTCCGGGATATCGGCCGGACCTGAGCCCCAGTGACGAGGAGTATCAGCGAGCGGCCGATCTCATCAACGGCTCGAAGCGCCCCGTTCTTCTAGCCGGTCATGGGGTTCTGTTGTCCGATGCCATGGGTCTTGTGCGGAAGCTGGTCGAAAAGGCGGACATCCCGGTGGCAATGACACTGCTCGGCATTGGGGGGTTCCCGGCGCTGCATCCGCTTAATCTTGGCATGATGGGGATGCATGGCGAGGCGTGGGTGAACCAGGCCATTCAGGAAGCGGATCTGTTGCTGGCATTTGGGATGCGCTTCGATGACCGCGTCACGGGCAACGTGAAGACCTATGCGCCGAACGCCCGGAAGATTCACGTCGACATTGACCCGGCAGAGCTCAACAAGAACGTGAAGGTCGATGTTGCGATGGCCGGCGACCTATCGATGGTGCTCGAATCGCTCCTCTCCCGGGTCGAAACTGGACGCCGTTTGCCGTGGCTGTCGTCGATCTCCGAAATGAAGGGTAACGTCGCAGTCCGAGACATTCAGAATCTTCCCGACAGTGGGCACTTGTATGCCGCACACGTGATCAACGACATTTGGCGTTTGACCGACGGCAAGGCGATTGTCGTGACCGATGTCGGACAGCACCAGATGTGGGAAGCGCAGTACTACCACCACGAGGAGCCGCGCACGCTGATCACGTCAGGCGGGCTTGGCACTATGGGGTTTGCGCTGCCTGCTGCTATCGGCGCAAAACTCGCATGTCCCGACAAGGAAGTTTGGGTGATTGCGGGCGACGGCGGTTTCCAGATGACGATGGCCGAGCTCGCGACGATTGCTCAGGAGAAACTCAAGATTAACGTTGCCATCATTAATAATGGGTACCTGGGCATGGTGCGACAGTGGCAAGAGTTCTTCTACGAGCGCCGTTACGCGGCAACGCCGTTGCTGAGTCCAGATTTCGCGAAGCTGGCCCAGTGCTTTGGCCTGCGTGGAGAGACCGTTGAAACGCGCGCGGCCGTCGTCCCGACCGTGGAGGCAGCTCGTGCCGACGACGGTACCGTGGTGATCGACTTCAAGGTCGAGCAAGAGGACACGGTCTATCCGATGGTGCCGGCTGGTGCCGATTTGCAGGACATGATCCGCCGACCGAGTATGGCGCCGATTGTCGAGACGGCCGATGACGAGTAGATGGTCGAGTATTCACCTATGAGACATACCTTCGTCGTTTATGTTGAGGATAAACCCGGCGTCCTCAACCGGATTGCATCGCTGTTTCGGAGACGCGCGTTCAACATCGAGTCGTTGACTGTTGGGCACACCGAAACGGCGGGCGTGTCGCGGATGACGATCCTAGTCGAGAGCGATACACACGGCGCGCGGCGTCTTGAGGCCAACTTGTACAAACTGGTTAATGTGTTGCGGGTGCACGACATCACTTCGGGACCCGCTGTGTACCGTGAGCTCGCGATGATAAAGGTGTCGACGGAGAGCGCCGATACGCGCACTCACGTTATGCAACTCGTTGACGTGTTTCGTGCACGGGTCGTGGACGTAGCACCTGTCTCGGTCATAATCGAGACAACCGGAACAGAGGACAAGATCGATGGCCTTCTCGAAGTGCTTCGACCGTATGGCATCCTGGAACTGGTCCGCACGGGCCGGGTCGGAATGGTGCGAGGCTCCGAGAGCGTCATGGTCGAGCCTCCTGAGCCCCCTCGTTCTAGGTCTACGACACCCACAGACGACGAAAGCGTTTCCTATTCGGTATAGTAGGGCGCTACACGCCGTGGTGTCACATTCTCGGCATACGGGTATTAGGGAAGGACTGTCTCTACATGGCCACAATTTACTACGACGATTCTGCAGAACTCTCGGTCATTCAAGGCAAGAAAGTTGCCATTTTTGGCTACGGTTCACAAGGGCATGCCCACGCGCTTAACCTTAAGGACAGCGGCGTGGACGTCCGGGTGGCTCTTCACGCAGGCAGTAAGTCCAAGGCAAGGGCTGCGGCCGATGGGCTCACGGTCACGAGTGGTCCCGAGGCTGCGGGTTGGGCCGATGTGATCATGATCCTCACGCCCGACACGACGCAGGCCGGTATTTACACCGAGCAGATCGCACCCCATTTAACGGCGGGCAAGATGCTGATGTTTGCCCACGGCTTTAACATTCGGTTCAAGACTATCGATCCACCGGCTGACGTTGATGTGACATTGATCGCCCCTAAGGCGCCGGGTCACCGGGTTCGGGAGGTGTTTCTGGAGGGTGGTGGAACACCAGCGTTGATTGCGGTCGAACGTGATGCTACGAGTCATGCCAAGGAGCTAGCACTTTCATACGCCAAGGCCTTGGGCGTCACACGCGCGGGCGTGATCGAAACCACGTTTGCTGAGGAAACGGAGACCGACTTATTCGGCGAGCAGACCGTCCTGTGCGGGGGAGTCAGTGCGCTGGTCAAGGCGGGATTCGAGACACTGGTTGAGGCCGGCTATCAGCCTGAGATTGCATATTTCGAGTGCATGCACGAGCTGAAGTTAATCGTTGACCTGTTCTATCGCGGTGGTCTTAATTACATGCGCTATTCCGTGAGCGATACTGCAGAACACGGCGACTACACCGGTGGGCCCAGGGTGGTGACCGATGAGACGAAACGGGTGATGAAGCAGATCCTCGCTGAGATTCAGGATGGGACCTACGCCAATACCTGGGTCGAGGAAGACAAGGCCGGGCGTCCGAACTTTATGGCCACTCGGCGCAAGGAGCAGCAGCATCAGATCGAGGCTGTCGGCAGTCGACTCCGCACCATGATGCCGTTCCTCGATGCCGTAGACCTCAAAGAGTCGGTGTGAGACGAGTGGCTCAGTCGCCCTCGGCGATGTTCGCCCGTCGTTTCGTCCAGGGCCTGAACAATCGCTCCCGGATTCGCGATGTAGATGTACATGACGCCGTGGTGCACGGTCGGTGTCGTCTCCTGTGTCCCTCGGTCAGCGCCGAGCTCCAGACCAGGCGCAGATCATCCACGTTGTCGCGGGTGATTTGACCTAAAGGATTCTAGCCCCATCCATTCAGGGTTAGCCGCGGGTTAAGCTAATCCGCCGAGTCCGGGTTATGGAGCATCGTGTCGGTCACCGGACGATAGGGTTTCGACCCAGTCCTGGACCGACAACAGGGACACGGCGAGGACGAACCTACAAGTCGACACGATGATCGATCGATTCTTCATGACAACTCATCGGCGATCCACGCCGCGACTGTATCCTGCACTGACTCGAGTTCCTGCTGGATGCGGAATGCGTCTGCGCCACGCACCTTGAGTGAGTGATCACCACCTTTAACGATGTGCAATGTGGCACGAGGGTACGATTCGGTAACCGACCGAAGTTCTGTTTCGTTGCCGAACGCGTCACGATTGCCCTGGACAAACAGCATCGGGACATCGATAGATGGAAGGTGCGCATCGCGCTGTCGCTCGGGCCGGCCAGGCGGATGAAGTAGGTAGCCCAGGAAGACCAACCCGGCCACGTCCAGCTCATCGTTGCCGGAAGCGACTAACTGGGAAGCGATTCGCCCGCCCATCGATTTTCCTCCAACCACTAGCCGCTGATGGGCGGGACGGTACGAGACCGCGGGTCGTGTCGATAGCGGCACGGTAGCAGAGTTCGAGACGCGACTTCGGGTCAGGCGCGCGCCGACCAAGTTTTGTGCATACAAAGTTAAAGGTCACGACATCGAAATGACGCGCGACTAGGCCGTGGGCAAACCCTGCCATGAACGGGCTCATCTGTGGGGCCCCTGCCCCATGGGTGAGGATGATGGTTGCGCTTGCCGGAAACTTGGCAGCGTAGTGTAGACCGGTCACCGCGCCCGTAACGCCGACCTCGATGTTGAATGACCGAGGCGTCACGAGCGGACAGCCTGGAGGAATCGGGCGGTTGCTTCACGGAACGGACCTGTCCACTCGTGCTTACCCTCGAAGACTAGCGATTCGACGTCGGCGTCGACCGTTTTTAGGAAGGCAAGATCGGCGTTCAGTTGGGCGTCGGTATAGCGCGAGTCGTTCTCGCCCCGTCCGATTAGGATTCTGGGCCAGCGGATGGAGGAATCACTCTGCAGTTCTGGCGGGATGTCCCCCGCGAGTGCGATGATGCCCGCTGGCGATGGCGGAAGTAGGATCGCCGCTCGATACGCCATCGCGACACCTTGTGAAAACCCGGAGTACACGATTGTCGACGTTGTCTGGTAGCGCTGATGGATCGTATTGAGAATTGCCGCGACGTAGGAGAGGTTGTCGCCAATCATCCGTTCGCGGTCCTGGGACGTCATCCACGATCCGACGACCTCGCCGCTCCGGCGGTCATAGAAACGGTGCAGAGCCTGCACTGACACAACAAGCCAGTTTGCGATCCCGTCAATCTGAATGAGTTCCTGAAGATGACGTTCCGCGTTCTCGCCGTAGCCATGAAAGCCGACGAGCAAGGGTGCCTGTGCCGCCGGCGTGGGGCGCACGATGTATCGACCGAGGATAGCGGCTTCGACCGTCTCGACCCGTGCTGTGCTCGACTCCAGTATCACCCGTTGTATTCTAATGTCTATGCCACGAACTGAGTTCGATGCGTTACCCGAAGACGCTCGTGTCTGGATCTTCTCGGCCGAGCGACCGCTGACGTCCGTCGAACAGTCACGTCTGCTTGCTGAAGTCGATCGTTTTTTGGATCAGTGGGGTGCCCACGACATGCCGCTCACCGCGGGTCGCGACATACGGTACGACCGCTTTCTCTTCGTTGCGGTGGACCAACGCGCCGTGGGTCCCTCAGGTTGTTCTATCGATGCGCTCGTCCGCCAAATGAAGGTGCTCCAGACGGAGATTGGAGTCGAGCTCGTCAATCATGCTCCGGTACTGTTCCGCCAGGGGGATTACATTACACGTGTCTCACGAGAGCTGTTCGCCGAACTCGTCGCGGGTGGCGACATCAACGTGGGCACGACGGTGTTCGACACTACGTTGACCCGACTGGGCGATGTCCGGGAGGGGCGATGGGAAACCCGTGCCGGCGACTCGTGGCACGGCCGCGCGTTCTTCTAAACCCCACCCCTATCTCCCGACTCGGATGCGTGGCACTACTAGTAGATCACGAGGAACGAGTCGTCGGAGCGAACGACCACCGCTGGACCGCTACCGCTCGGAATCGTATCGGTCCCCGGACTCATTTGCGAAAGAGCTCGGCCGTCTGGGTTAAAGACCTGCCACTGTAACGTCCCACCCGCCCGGTAGCCCGGCGCGTCACCCCAAGCCAGAAGTGTCCTGCCGCGCCGATTTGTCGCGATCGCCGGGTTCTTGTGTCGGAAGCGACCAATCCGATCCGGTGACACCATGTTGGTAAGATCATCGATGGGTGCGAAATGGACCTGTCCGTTTGTTTCCCACGCCACGCGAACGGAGTCTGGGCCCAGAGCGAACGTCGTCGTAGTAACCGGACACGCGCCAATCAACCACGGCTGGATGACCTCATCCACGAAGCTAATGCCACCATCTGTAGATCTGAGCAGATGCTGGTCCCGGTGAACGTTATCGCCAGCGCTTCGATACGAAACCCAGATGCGACCCGTGGCGCTGAACGTCTCCAGGCTGCAACATCCGCATGCACCCTCCGACGCGGGGCTGATGACACGTGGTGGATCGAACGTGTCTCCTCCGTCGTTGGAGGTCATCATGAAGATGGCACGGTTCGCGTCATCGGTCCCATCTACCGTTGCGCCGTGCCAGGCGATGAATACGTGTTCCTGTACGTCCACCGTCACGCTTGGACGCGCCTCGATGACCTCGTTCACCAGCTCCCAAATGACACGCTGGGGTTCGAAGCTGGTATGACCAGGAGTGCTTCGCGCATAGAGTATTCGGAGCGGGTCCGTCAGGTACCAGACACCGTGGAGTCGGAGACCATTATGTTGCGAGAGCGCCATGTCACCACCATCCATCGGTCCCATTCCGATCGCTGAGCGTGGCTCGCTGTTGACGCGAATCGGTGACGACCAGGTCGTTCCACCAGGTTCCAGCGTCACGTAGAGAAGGTCGCCTCCGCTCATCGAGCCGCGGAAGTACATTAGGTGGGTTGCGCCACTGGCGTCGACGGCGACGTGGGGCATCCGTCCTTCATTGGGGATCCGAATCACAGTGATGACCGAGTTGAGTGGCGGTTGGCAGGCTGTAGCGAGGGCGACCACCAGACCACCCAGAAGCATGCGACAACTCGACACGGTCGCGCTATGCATTTCCATCGACCGAGGTTACATCAACGAGGTAGAGCGGTCTTACCGGGCCTACCGACAGGCCGGTGTAAGCATCGACACGGAGGTTACGTTGAGGGCGTCCTGGTTGCCTCGGATCAAGAAGCCCTTCGCCTCGACGCGGTGGCCCTCCATCACCTCGGGGCTGGGGAACACGTATAGCAGTTGGAATGAAGTGTAGCCATCGGAGAGTAAGTTCGCCGTATCACGGGCCTGCCCGGTAGATGCGTTTGGGTCGCGAGTACGAATTGGCTCGGTCGCTTCAGTCACGAGCCAAGTGTTGTCCGGACCGCGCGTAAGGCACCCGACGACCTGAACAAGCGAGTAGTTGGGTACTGCCTGTGGACCTTCGGTTCCTTGCATTAAAACTGATCCAAGCGTCTCCGCTGTCAGGTTCCTCTCTCCAGCCGGAAACCCATTCGTGTTGAGGACAAAGCTCAGGATGTCCAGGTATGTGTCTTTGGACACGCGTATGTTGGCGGATGGTGGCATTGTTTGGAAACGGTCGAACAGGTCATCAAGCGTGAGGCCTCTCCAGTTGCGCAGGAAGTCTTCGCCAGAGAGGGCTCGCGCGTTGGCACCTCGGAGATCAACGCCGTGACAGCCCTGACAGAAGGACTGATAGTCGCGTTGACCGCGTTCGGATTGCATCAGCGTGAACACTCCGTCCTGAACCGTTCTGGCATGGCCTTCCTGGATTCGCTGGGCCAAAGATGGCTGGGCGACCGAGACAGTAAACAGGGTAACCGCGATCAATCGCGCGAGGATGATTCTGTCATACGGGGCCGATTCGTTTTTTTGTGTGAGCCGATAGAATATGCGGATGCCACGCATTCGTCTTCTCTGGGCCAGCGGGAAACAAACCATTCAATACGTTGACGACAACACCGTCGACCGGCTTCCGGTCGAGCGTGACCGAGTCGTCCACACCTTTCGGGCGCTCGACGATGTCGATGATGATGCCCTGCCAGTCTACAAGGAAGAGCCGTTGAGCGATCAGTGACGTTGGGCGGAGAGGTGTGATGAAGCTTATCTTCGAGCAGATCCGGGTGGGCGGGGACCGGAATTTCGGGTACCTGGTGGCCGATCGCAACGCCGGGCTGGGCGTAATAGTCGACCCGTCGTACTCGCCGGAGTCGCTCGTCAATCGTGCGCAGGTTCAAGGTCTCACGATCACTCACGTCGTTAACACACATGGGCATCCCGATCATACGAATGGCAACGACCGAGCGGTTGAGCTCACCGGTGCGGCTGTTGCCGCCCATCCCGAATCCCCAGTGCAACCATCTGTCGAGTTGGCCGATGGGGCAGAGTTGGAAATCGGGAGTCTCAAGCTTAAGTGCCTCGAGATGCCTGGACACTGTCCCGATCATGTCATTCTCTACGAGCCCACGTATCAGTTCTTGATTACTGGCGACCTGCTCTTCGTTGGTAAGGTGGGTGGCGCGCAGAGCGACCATGACGCCCGCGTTGAGTGGAGAAGCCTCCAACGAGTGTTGTCAACGTTTTGTGAGGAGACTACGGTGTGGCCCGGTCACGACTATGGCGTCCGGCCCAGTTCCACAATTGGACTCGAGAAACAAACCAATCCGTTTCTGACGTGCGATGACGTCGATGCATTCTTGAAACTTCGGGCTGAGTGGCCGGCCTTCAAGAAGCAACACGGGTTGAAGTGAACCTAAGGGGATCTGGCGGGATTGGGTGGTCGGGGCGCCCGGATTCGAACCGGGGATTTCCTGCTTGTCGTCGTCCGGCACGAACAGCTCCGGACATAGCCGCGTGCCGCGTCCGATTTATCTGCGGCGCTCTCATGTGGTCATCGCAACATTTGAACCGCTACGTGGTAAGGAAACAGTGGAGGTGTTGGGATGGCAGAAACGCGTACTCGCGGTGTGCGGCTGACGCGAGAAGAACGACTGACTGTACGTCGGCTCATCAGTGACGGTCGCAGTTTTGAAGAAGCGGCGGCGGCCGTCAGGTGTTCGACGAAGACGATGCAGAGGCTGCTGAACACGGTGGGCGGGATGCCACCACGGAAGCCGACGCGTTCGAAGCGGCACCTGTCATTGGCTGAGCGCGAGGAAGTCTCGAGAGGATTGGGAAGCGGCGCATCGTATCGGGCGATCGCACGACGCCTTGGACGGGCACCGTCCACCATCTGTCGCGAGGTCAACGGCAATAGCGGCCCCTGCCGGTATCGGGCGTGTCGCGCGGACGAGGCGGCCTACAAGAGAGCGCGACGACCGAAAGCCACGAAATTCCGCCAATGTCCTCGGCTCCGCACCCAGGTGGAATCGATGTTGAACGCGCAGTGGTCTCCTCAACAAATCAGTGCGAGACTGACCGTTGACTACCCGGACGATCCCGAGATGCGCGTGTCCCACGAAACCATCTATCGCTCGCTGTTCGTCCAGGCCAGGGGGGCGTTGCGCAAAGAGCTCACCGCGTGTCTGCGTTCTGGGCGTACCCGTCGTCGCCCGCATGGGCGCAAAGATCCAGGGGGCTACATCAAAGATATGGTTCTCATCGCGGATCGACCGGCTGAGATTGAAGACCGTGCGGTGCCTGGTCATTGGGAAGGCGATCTGATGCTGGGTGCCCGGGGCCAGTCGGCGATCGCAACGTTGGTCGAGCGTCAGACTCGCTACGTGATGTTACTGGCCGTCGGCCGCA
Organism: Vicinamibacterales bacterium; assembly: GCA_965237405.1. Classification (GTDB taxonomy): domain Bacteria; phylum Acidobacteriota; class Vicinamibacteria; order Vicinamibacterales; family UBA8438; genus CAUZIB01. Next base: position 506,397 of record OZ250139.1, read on the forward strand.
ATAAGACCAGTCACCATGTGTGCGCGCTCATCGCGAAGAAGATCAGAACGCTGCCGCAGCATCTCGCGGTGTCCCTCACGTGGGACCGCGGCAAGGAAATGGCTCGGCACCGCCAATTCAGCATTGCGACTGGCGTCCACGTCTACTTCTGTGATCCGTCAAGCCCGTGGCAACGCGGCAGTAACGAAAATACGAACGGTCTGCTGCGTCAGTACTTCCCACGAGGAAGCGACTTGTCAGTCCATAGCCAGCGGCACCTGAACCGGGTCGCACACGTGCTCAACGACCGGCCTCGACAAACTCTCGGCTGGATGAAACCATCTGAAAATTTAGCTAAGTTGTTGCGTTGACCATGTGAGATCGCCTGCCCAAACCTTGATTTTCGAGTATACTGGGGCTGCAAATGGTGTGCTAAATTACATCGCTGATAAAATAACTGAAATAACCAAACAAGTGAATCGAAGTTAATTCTCAATGAAAAGTAGATGCATCCCAGCTGGATGCGACAGAACAACTAATAAAACTGGGACCAAGATGGCATGACTGCTTTGGTTTGGTTCTGAATTTGCATGTTGCCAGGTCGTTGAGTACGGGGTCGGGCATGACCGCACGTTACTTTGAGGAGGATCAAATGTTGCCAGGTCGTCTAGGAAGTCGTTTAGGAAATCGATCACACGTGGCAGTGTGTAAAACCTTCGTTCTAATGGGCTTTGTCTTACTACTCGCCGCGCCCCCAGCAGCCGGCCAAATCACCGGCGCTAGCATCCAGGGAACCGTGACGGACGAGACCGGTGCGGTGATGCCTGGTGTCACAGTTACGATTGGGAGTGAGGTTCTGATCGTATCGCAAATGCTAGCGGTCACCGACGCAAGGGGCCTCTACGCGTTCAACGAGCTTCCAGTGGGCGTTTATTCGGTTCGGTATGAGCTAGTGGGCTTTCAGTCAATGCTTCAGGAGGACGTCCAGCTCACCGCAGGATTCACGGCCACTATCAACGTGGACCTTCAGATCGGCACCATCGAAGAGGTCATCACGGTGACCGGCGCCGCCCCGGTCGTCGACGTCTCCCACACGACGCCGCGAACCGCCATCACGAACCAGCAGTTGCTCGACGAGATTCCCACCGCGCGCAACTACAAAGAGATCATCCAGCAAATACCGAGTATCGTAGGCCGGAAACAGGACCTGTTTGCCGGGGTCGCGGCTACCGGGCTTGGCGCGTACGGAATCGGGGGCCAACAGACCACGATGATCGATGGTGTCAATACTCGCCAGACATCCGGTTCCGTGGGCGTGAGTCCCGACTTCTCATCACTGGCGGAGTTCAATGTCGTCGCCAGTGGCGGCACTGCCGAGCAGGGGCTGCCCGGCCTGTTCGTGAACCTCATCACCAAGTCAGGTGGCAACGTGTTCCACGGCCGCACGGAAATCAGCGGTACCACCGACACTTTCGTAGGCGACAATATTCAAGGTCTTCCGCCAAAGGCACAGGGTCTTCGTCGCGAAACCCTGGATCACAGCTACGAGTTCCTCGCGGACATAGGCGGACCTATCATTACAGACAAAGCCTGGTTCTACGGGGGGTTGCGCTGGTCGCCCCTCAAACGCTCGCCTTTCGAGTTGTCCGGTGGGCGAGGTCCCGATGGGTTATACGACACGCTGGACGATGAACCAGGCCTGCAGCTGAACAAGATCCACAACCTCACGACCAAGCTGACCTTTCAGGTCACTCCCCAATACAAGTTCATCGCGTTCGCCCACTTCAACGCGTACGACGAGAAGCCGCACACCTGGTCTTCGGTGAAGCGGGGATACCCGCGCGAGCAGGGGCGAGACCTTCACGCGTCTCCGACCCATGTAAAGGCGGAAATCCAGGGCACGCCCAGCGCGAATGTGTTTTTCAGCGCGAAGCTCGGGACGATGCAGCACAACGGCGGGTACTTTCAGAGCTCCGAGGCCGACACCGCGCTCAGGGTGCACGACCTTGAACGGCAGATCCGGTTGGATTGGACCTACTCACTGGCCCAGTTCAGGCGGATGCAGTGGCAACCCGACGTTTCGTTGACGTGGATCCCTACAAGGTCATTCGGGGGGAGGCACGAGTTCAAGGTCGGGTGGGGCTACATGCATCGGTTCGAAGGGCGTGGCGAGAGAAACATGTGCTGCAGGCCCAATAGCAACTACGTGCTGGTCACCGACACCATCAACGGTGTGCCAAATTCGCCGTACCAGCTCCGCACCTACAACTACCCGACGGAGCCGAAGAACTACATCTCGGAAAGCGGGACGTACGTGCAGGACCTCTGGCGCATGGGGGATCGCGTAACGGCGCAGCTCGGTTTTCGGTTCGACACCTTCCGGACGTGGGTACCGGATTCGGAGAAGGCGTGTGGACAGTTTGGCGCCTGTGGACCGATAAAGGGGTTCCCAACGGGGAACTGGAGTCCCATTGCACCCCGCCTTGGCATTGCCTACGACCTGACCGGCGAAGGGAAGACGGTCCTGAAGGCATCGTGGGGCAAATACAATTCCACGCCGGGGGACAATTTCTCCGTCACGTACAATCCGCACAACACGGTCGTGACCACATTTTTTTGGGACGACCCGAACGGGAGCGGTGACTGGGAGCCTGGTGAAATGGATATGGACATCAACGGTCCTAATTTCGCGAGGATCCAGGGCGGCAGCAACGCCACGGTTAATCCCGACCTCAATATGCCCAGCACGTACGAGACCACGTTTGGCGTCGAGCACGAGGTCGCGAGGAATTTCGCCGCACGGATAACGTACGTCCACGTCAAGCAGCTCGACCTGTTTGGCAACGTCAACATCGGCCGACCCATGAGCGCGTGGAACATACCGTATACCGTGCGGGATCCCGGTCCGGATGGGGTGGTCGGAACCGGCGATGATGGCGGCATGTTCACCCTCTTCGACTACGCCCCCGCGTTCCGGGGAGCCGACTTTGTGAACGTGACGCGTACCAATCGAGAGGACGCCTATGCGCCAAGCGCTCACACCATCGAGATGGTGCTCCACCGGCGATCAAGCGATCGTTGGGGGCTCATGTCATCTTTCAGCGCCACGAAATTCCAGGGCTTTAGGGTGGGATCCCCGACGTCGCCCAACGACGAGATCAACAACAAGTTCGGATACTGGAGACAGCAGGTCAAGATAACGGGCACGTACAATTTCCCGGGCGACGTCCAGCTCGCCGGGGGGCTCTTCGTGTACTCCGGGCACGTCGGGGGGAACACGTACCGTTTCAGGGGATTCCCTCAGGCGGGCAACATCAATCTCCGAGTGGAGCCATATGGCGAAGCGACAGGCCCGATACAATCGCTCCTGAACTTCCGTTTGTCCAAGAACATCTTCTTCGCGAACGGCAAGCGGTGGCGACTGGGTCTGGACATGCTGAATATGATGAACAGCGCGTCACAATGGTCGATCAGCCGATCGTATGGACCCACGTATGGGCGAATCAACTCGATCGATCAGCCTCGCACGATCCAGTTCCGGATGTCTTGGGACTTCTAACCGCGCATCGCAGGTCCCCTCAGCGGGGCCAAACGTAACGGCCTCATCAGGGCCCCGGTCCGGAAACGGATCGGGGCTCTTGTTTGTACGGGTGAGGCACTGGCCACGCGTTACCTACGGCATGCTTCAGCCCGTGGACGAGGACGGTGACGTGCTCGACATCCTGGCGCAATCGCGCCGGAATCGTCGCGCCGCGGTCCGGTTCTTCCGGAAGTTGCTGAAACGCCAAAGCTGTATCCCGCGACGGCTGATCACCGACAAGCTCCGCAGTTACCCGGCGGCGTGCCGCACGGTGATGCCGTCAGTGGTCCACTGCACGGATCAGTATGGGAACAACCGCGCCGAAGTCTCGCACCAATCGACGCGACAGCGTGAACGCCAGATGCGGCGCTTCAAATCGGCCGCGCACCTACCACGCTTCGCGTCGGTCCAATCTGTGGTCCAGAATCTCTTCCGCGTGGGCCGACATCTGCTGCGGGCGACGCATTACCGGTCACTGTGAGCCTGGGCGTTCGTCGCATGGGAAGTGGTGACGTATTCCTACTGACGGAGGTTAGAGAACGTCTCGGTCACGGAGAAAAGCACCCTGCTCCGATCAAGTTGACAGAACCCTGTCGACGCTTGCGCGCATGTCGCAAGTAGTCGGCTGCCCGTCGAGCAGCGCTCCGCGTGCGCCAAACCAACTCGGGTCAGTAAGGGAGGACGTAACGTCGGCCTTCTGATATGGAACGACAGGCTGGGCTGCGAGCACCCGTTCGCTCCCCCCCCCCCCTCCCCAAGTCAATTCCTTTGGGGAGAAATTAAAACCGCAGATCAGTTGCTTCATACGCTTCGAGCTCGATGATGTTGACAGGCTCGCCCCCGTCAGTCACATCTCCAGGATGTGACCCCCTAGACAGTTCAAGTGAAACAGGGGTCGCCGATGCGCGGCAGTACCGAACGCATGACGCGCATCACAAATCGGCTGACGAGCACAGCCCGCACCGATGGCACACCGAGGACGAGGGCGAGGACGACAAATGTTGTCGCGACGACGGCGAAAGCAGCGCCCAACTGGTCGGGAGAATCGGCTCCGGCCCACCACGACAACCCGATCGCTCCTGGACCGACCCAGGCCCAGTAGGGGCGACCGCGATAGAGCAACGTCACGGCGAGCGCCGCGACGACGGCAAGAAGGATCAGCGTCATGACGTGATCCTAAACCCGGGGGACCAGGGATTCGGGTAGGATCAGCTACCTGACCCCATCAAGTAGTGAGCGTCGAGAACAGACCGGGCCGTGACCACCAGAATGCCTGTTACACTACCGGCCCGAACGGAGATGCCAAGTCCCATGCTAAGGAAGAGCGTCGGCGTGGCCACACTCGTCGCAGCGCTCACCTTCGTCGGAACACCGGCTCTCGCTCAGATTGAGCGATTCGACGGGACCATCGCGAATACTACCGGAGTTGGACCGGGACTTCAGCAGTTCACGATTCGCGTCGAGCGGTATACCTCCGATGCAGAGGCTGACCGATTCTTTGATCTACTAAACGACGAGGGACCGGAGGCTCTGCAACGGTCGATTTGGGCTGTCGAAACGGCGCGGTTCCAGTTGGTCGGTCAGTTGGGTCACAGCCTTGGGTTGGCACGCTCGCAAGACGCCGGCGACGGTGTACGGATCATTCGCTTCGTCGCCGCCCGCCCGATTTCCCTGTCCGAGCAGATCGATTCGACCCGCAGTCTCGACTATCCGTTTACCGTGATCGTTCTACGGCTCGACGAGACCGGAAGGGGGGACGGCCTGTTCGTGCCGGCCGCCAAGCTGAGTATCGGTGACAATCAGCAACTCGAGGTTGAAAGCTTGGGCATAGCCAGTAACTACCCAATCCGCAGCGTCAAGGCGCAGCCGTAAGCAAAGGCCGACCGCTTCCCACTCACGGTAACCTCGTTACTTGGAGTGGTGTAGGATGACAGCGTCATGGCCGGTCGATGCTTCAAGCCGACCGTGCTTTCGCTCCTGGTTGCGCTGAGCACGGTCGCGAACGGCACGCGGCAAACTGAGCCACGGACCACATCCGCCGCGGCGAGTCACGAGCGGATGCTGAACACGCTTCGTCAGGTAGCTGACGAATCCGAGGCCTATCCGTACGTCGGAGACGCTGCGGCCAGACGCCTGCGGTCAGAGTTAGCTGAACTGCCGGAGGCGGCCTCGAGCGAGAGCCGGTGGAAGCTCACGGCTGACCTGGCAGAGGAAGAGCTCCGTCTTGGCAACGAGCTCGAAGCCATCAGACTCTTCACCGCAGCGCGAGATCTGATCCCGGCCTTGGCTCCAGACCCGTTGTTTCTGATCAACAGCGAGTATCGCCTCGGCGTCGCCAACATGCGTCTCGCTGAAACGTTGAACTGTGTCCGGCATCCGAACCCCGACGCCTGTATCCTGCCGCTACGCGGTGAGGGGATTCACCGAGAGCAGAACCCTGCACGCCAGGCGATCCGAGCGTTCATTAGTGTCCTCGAGGGCACCCCGGAGCCGACACCGCAGAGCGTGGCCGACGACACGGCGCGGCTGAATCTGGCGGCGCGGTGGCTGCTCAACATTGCCTATATGACGTTGGGAGGCTATCCGGACGAAGTGCCCGAGGCGTATGTTCTTCCGCCCGACGCGTTTCGATCAGGCAACCAGATCCCGCGTTTCGACAACATCGCGCCCGCGCTGGGCCTCGACACCTTTGATCTATCGGGGGGCGCGGTTGCCGACGACTTCGATAACGACGGCTACCTCGACATCTTGATATCGACGTACGACGTGAGGGGCCGGCTTCATTTCTTCAGAAACAACCAGGACGGGACGTTCTCGGACCGGACCGAGGAGGCAGGCTTACTCGGGCTCTTCGGCGGCTTGAACATGGTCCAGGCGGATTACGACAACGATGGCCATGTGGACGTCTTCGTGATGCGAGGGGCCTGGTTTGGGCAACACGGACGACACCCGAACTCGCTGATCCGCAACAACGGGGACGGCACATTCACGGACGTGACGTTCGCCGCCGGTCTGGGCGAATTGCACTACCCGAGCCAAACGGCATCCTGGGCGGACTACGACAACGACGGCGCAATCGATCTCTATGTCGGTAACGAGACAACTGAGACGCTTGTTGCCCCGAGCCAGCTGTTTCACAACAACGGGGACGGCACGTTCACGGATGTTGCCGAGGCCGCTGCCGTCATGAATCACAGGTTTGCCAAAGCGGTGATCTGGGGTGATTACGACGGCGATCGCTTTCCGGATCTCTACGTATCCAACATGGACGGAGCAAACCGCCTGTATCGCAACGCGGGCCGGGGGGCCTTCTTCGTTGATGTGGCTCAAGAGTTGGAGGTCGCCGGGCCACTCGGCAGCTTCCCCGCCTGGTTTTGGGATGTCGACAACGACGGCACGCTCGATATATTCGTGTCAGCCTATGCCGCAGACATCGAGCATCTCGCTGCCCGCGCGCTCGACCTCCCCGTCACCGTCGAGCTGGCGCGCCTCTATCGCGGCACCGGTGATGGGCGCTTCGAGGACGTCACCGACAGTTACGACCTCGTGGATCCGAGCGCACCCATGGGATCGAACTTTGGTGATCTGGACAACGACGGGTACCTCGACTTCTTCCTGGGAACGGGCTACCCCCCGTATCAAAGCATCATGCCAAGCCTCATGTACCGTAACCAGGAGGGTCGGCGCTTCGTAGACGTGACGTACACCGGAGGCTTCGGCCATCTCCAGAAGGGCCACAGCGTGTTCTTCGCCGACCTCGACAACGATGGCGATCAGGATGTCTTCGAGCAGATGGGTGGTGCGTTTCCGGGTGACGGCTTCAGCAATGCTCTCTACGAGAATCCCGGTTTCGGCAACAACTGGATTGCGGTCAAGCTTGTCGGCGTTCGCTCGAATCGCTCCGCGATCGGCGCGCGAATTCGAATCGATGTGATCGAAAACGACGCCCGCCGCTCGATCTATCGGCATGTGAACAGCGGTGGCACGTTCGGCGCGAACCCACTGCGCCAGACAATTGGACTGGGAAGGGCCGCCCGAATCGAGCGTCTGGAGGTGCTTTGGCCGACGACGGGGGCCACCCAGTCGTTCACCGATCTCGGAATCAACCAAACGATTCGGATCGTCGAAGACGAGGAGTCGTTTACGACGGTCAAGCTGAAGACCTTGACCTTTAGGTCGACGTCCTCACCATAGTGCCGCTGGGCTCAGTTCCCCTCCAGAGGCGTGCCGGTGCCCTGAGTGAGAACGACGACCTGGTTCAGCCTCTCGACACCGAATCGCTCGGAGTTCCCGTCGGGCCATCGGACGTCCACCGCATCGACCGACGTGGCGTCGCCTACACCGAAATGAACACGCGGGTCGTTGCTGCTCAAGTAGCTGTATGCCGGATGGGCCAGCCGTGACATCTCAATCTGCCCGATGCGCAGCGTCACAGTGGCGCCGGTGGCATCGCGCAACCCGATCATCGGACGTACGATCAACCAGCTTCGATCGTTCTTGATGGCGACATTGCGAAAGACGCGCAGCGTGTTGTCGATGTTATTCGTGACCAGGTCGATGTCGCCATCGTTGTCGATATCGCCGAACGCCAACCCACGGGTGTTCTCCACGTGTCGAGAGAAGGCACCTGCCTGGTCGCTGACATGTTCGTATCGTCCATTCCCTGAATTCTCGAAGACCAGGTTCGGCTCGGCGTATCGCTGCCAGAACGCACTGCCGGCCGCGCCGGGGAGGATCGGCCCGCGGATTATACGACCGTTTACAAGCGCCACGTCGAGGTCGCCATCATGGTCGTAGTCGAGGAAGCCGCATCCCCAGCCAGTGAGCGGAAGCGAAACAGCGCCGAGACCTGAAGCCGCTGACCCGTCGCGGTACCAGCTGTCGGCGTCGCCCGTGTACAGCGTGTTGGTCTCGTCCCCGAAGTGAGTTATGAACAGATCATACCGCCCATCGCCGTCTGCATCGCCCACAGCAACACCCATTCCCGCCTCGGTCTTCCCAGCGCCGTTGAGCGCGACACCTCGCGTCAGCGCCTCATCGCGGAACGTCCCGTCGCCCTGGTTGGCCCACAGGAGATTCGGCTTTCCGTCGTTGGCGACGTAGAGGTCGACCAGCCCATCGCCCGTCATGTCGGCGGACACGACACCCCATCCGCTCAACGTTTCGGTGAGGCCCGCCTGTTTCGACACGTTGGTAAACCGGCCGGTGCCGTCGTTGCGAAACAGCAGGTCGGATATCCCGGGAAAGATATCCGGCCCGCAGTACTCCGGCGATAGCCCTTCGTCGCGCGAACCTTGGACGTTCGGGTTCGCACACTCCGTCGTTGGATCGAATTCGGCAAACCGAGCCACGTACAGATCGAGATCACCGTCCGCGTCGTAGTCAAGGAAGGCAGCTGATGAGCTCCAGCCGTCAGCCGCAACTCCAGCAGCATGGGTGACCTCGACGAAGGAGCCATTTCCCTCGTTGCGATACAGCACATCGGGACCGTAGTTGGTCACGTAAAGATCGAGGTCGCCATCGTTGTCGATATCCCCCGCGGCGGCGCCGTGGCCATATCCCGGATCCCCCACGCCAGCAATTTCGCTGACGTCCAGAAAGGTACCGTCGTCCTGCTGCTGGTACAAGCGGTTGGGGGCGGGAGCCCGTAGCGCCGGGAAGCTGCGGTCCGGTGACTGGTGACGCACCTGATAGAGATCGAGGTCGCCATCATTGTCGTAGTCGAGCAGTGCCACTCCACCTGCTGTGACCTCGGGCGTGAGGTACTGGCCGTCGGGCCAGGGCTCTGCTTCTGCCGGGAGGCCGAGCTGGGTGGTGACTTCGACGAACAAGGCGTCCGATTCAGGCGAACTCGCGTCGGTAGGCTCCGGCGCGACGCCATCGGTGCAGCCGGCCAACCACGTGAGTGCGATCACGATCGGCAGCCATCGCGGCCCGCGCATTGGATGTCCTCCAGCCGTGACGATCCGATCGGGATGACCGGGTAGGGTGCCTGGGTGACAGATGTTAGCATAGCCCCCGGTCATCGATGATCGTTCATGACAGGGATTGCCCATGATGCGGTGCACCGGCAGGTGGATCGGCGCGTTCGTCTCCATCGTTGCGGCGGGTTGCGGGGGCGAGCGACCGTCACCGCCGCCGCTTCCGGGCGAGGATTCGACGCCACCCAGCGCGATCGAGCTGCTCAATCAACCCGACGAGTTGACCGAAGGTCGCGCATGGCTCAGTTCTGGCAACCCAGAGGCTGCACTCCCTCACTTCACGGCAGCCATCGCGCGCGATCCAGGCAACGCCCAGGCCTATTTCCACCGGGGTAGCGCCTATCTCGAGCTGGGTGAATCCCAGTCAGCAATCGACGACCTCACGGCCGCCATTAAGCTCGACGGCAGCCTCGACGTGGCTTTTAGGAGACGCGGCATCGCGCGAGCGCAGCTGAGCCGGCCGACCGAAGCGTTGGCCGACCTTCACGAGGCCATCCGGCTTAACCCCTACCAGGTCGAGCACTATCGATACCGCGGGCTCGCCTATCAGATGCTGGGCGACCCAGAAAAGGCGCTGGAGGATTATGCGGCAGGGCTCGAATTGTCGCCGCTGGCCACCGACGTGATCGGCCATCGCGCCGAGCTGTATGAGGCCCTGGGCAGCTACGATCTCGCGCTCGACGACCGCTCCAGGCTCGTTGAGTTGCAACCGATCTCAGCCGGCCCGTATGTCGACCGCGGTGTTGTCTACGAACGCATTGGGCGCCTCGACGAGGCGATCGCCGACTACACTCACGCGATCAGCCTGGTTCCCGACTATCCGTCCGCCTACTACAACCGCGCATCGGCGTACCGACAGAAGGGCAATCGGAAGCGAGCCGACGCCGACCTTGAAGTCGTTGGACAGCTCGTCGGTGACGCCCCACCGCGGTAGAACCTAGCGCGGGTGTGCCGCGTCCCATTCGCCGGCGAGGCGTTGAGCGTCGGCGAGCTGGCTTGCCGTTAGCAGGCTCTCGGCTTTGGCGCGGTCTTGAACAGCCTTCTCCCGCTCGGCACCCGTCGACCGTGACACCGCCAGCGTCAGCCACATGTGCGCGGCGACATGGTCCTGCTGAAGACCTTGGCCGCTGGCGTACATCAACCCTAAGCTGTACAGTGCGCGGCCGAGGCCCTGCTCGGCCGCCAGCCGGTACCACCGCTCCGCTTCCGCGTCATCCTGCGCGACGCTCTGGCCGGTGGCGTGCATGAACCCGAGGTTGGACTGTGCCAGAGCATTCCCTTGCTCGGCTGCCATCCGGAACCACCGGACCGCCTCCACATCGTCCTGTGGAATGCCTCGGCCGGTGATATACACGACCCCCAAGTTGTACTGGGCGAGGGCATCCTCTTGGTCGGCCGCCAACCGGTACCACCGTACGGCTTCCGCATCATCGCGCGCGACGCCCTCGCCGGTGGCGTACAGCCTCGCGAGGTTGTTCTGCGCCGCGATATCTCCTTGTTCCGCCGCCAATCGCCACCATCGCACCGCTTCGTCGTCATCCTGCGGAACGCCTTGGCCGGTCGCGTACATTCTCGCTAAGTTGTTCTGCGCCGCGGCGTCCCCTTGGTAGGCCGCCGACTGAAGCCACTGCGCTGCCTCGACGTCATCCTGCTCGACACCTCGGCCGGTGGCGTGCATGAGCCCAAGGGCGCCCTGCGCCTCGGCATTCCCTTGATCCGCCGCCAACCGGTACCACCGCACCGCTTCCGCGTCGTCTTGCGCGACGCCTTGGCCGGCTGCGTACATCCTCGCCAGGCTGTTCTGGGCCTTGGACACCCCCTGGTCGGCCGCGACCCGGTACCACCGCGCGGCCTCCGCATCATTCTGGGGGACGCCTTGGCCGGTTTCGTACATGAGCCCGAGAGCGCCCGGCGCCTCGGCATCGCCGTGTTCCGTCGCCAATCGGTACCATCGTGCCGCTTCTGCGTAATCCTGGGAGACGCCGCGGCCAGTCGCGTACATGAATCCGAGGTTGTTCTGCGCTCCAGCCACCCCTTGGTCGGCTGCCAACCGCCACCACTGCACGGCTTCCGCGTCATTCTGGCGAACGGATCGGCCGGTGGCGTACATCCTCCCGAGGTTGTTCTGCGCCGCGGCGACCCCTTGGTTCGCCGCCAACCGGTACCACCGCACGGCTTCCGCATCATCCTGCGAGACACCTCCGCCGAGGTCGTACATGAGCCCCAGGGCGGCCTGTGCTTCCGCATATCCCTGGTCTGCCGCCAACCGGTACCACCGCAAGGCTTCGGCGTCATCCTGTTGGAAGCCCTGATCGGTGGGAGACGTTCTGAACGCAAATGGGGACCCAGTCGCGTACATCAGCCCCAGGTTGTATTGGGCCCCGGCATCCCCTTGTTCCGCCCGCGTCCGCAGATCGACTACGTCTTGGTCGGCCGCCAACTTGTACCAGCGCGCCGCTTCGGCGTCATCCTGGAGGACGCCTCGGCCGTTGGCGTACATGAACCCGAGGTTGTTCTGGGCGCCGACCAGTCCCTGATCGGCCGCCCACCGGTACAACCGCACGGCTTCCGCGTCATCTTGGGGGACGCCTTGGCCGGTGAAGTACATCTTCCCGAGGTTGTACTGCGCAAGGGCCAACCCTTGGTCCGCTGCTAGCCGGTACCACCGCACCGCTTCGGCATCATCCCTGGAGACGCCGTCACCAGTCGCGTACAACAGTCCGACGTCGTACTGGGCCACGGCATCGCCCGCGTTTGCCCTGGCCCGCACGTTGTCGACCGTTTCCTGCCCCGCGTAGATGGGTGCCCAGAGCACCGCGATGGCGAAGGCGAGTGGGACGGGGCGTGCACAACGACCGACCATAGACATCCTCTCTAGTTACCATAGCGCAGGGCGGTGGGCCGTTCAACGAGCCCTGTCGGAATCGACCCGGACTCCCTGCTCGATTGGCGCGAATGAGAGTGCTTGAGACGGTGATACGATACGTGGGGGATGGCAGGATGTTGCGTGGCAGATGGGCGCTAGTAGCGCTGGCGGTCATGTTCGTGGCGTCGGCGGAGGCCCAGCAGCTCCCGGTCTTTCGCGCCGGCGTCGAGCTGCTCGAAGTCGACGTCAGTGTGGTCGATGATGCGGGCGAGCCGATTGCCGACTTGGCTGGGCCATCGCAATATCAGCACGACGAGCCGATATCTCTCGACGACGACGGCGGGCCACCTGCACCACACGCTGAAGAAATTTGAAAAAGCTCGCCTGCGTCGCACAAACGTCGCACAAACAGTGCATATGGAGAACAGAGCGATTTCCGACGATTCGCTGGACCATCTGCAAGTTATTGACAAGTCCGGAGGTTGAGGTGGTCGGGGCGCCCGGATTCGAACCGGGGACTTCCTGCTCCCAAAGCAGGCGCGCTACCAGGCTGCGCCACGCCCCGATAGAAGGCTGTAATCACTGGGAAAGACCGGAAGACGCTAGCGGACCGGTGCAGTTGCTTCGGACAAGCGTTCTCTGGTGATTTCCTAAGACTCCCCAGATTATCCCACAGAAACCAGGCGCACACCTCGTTCGTGGGCTGATCGCGGCTAGGTGCTATCATCTGACTCGAATAGTGCAGTTCACCAAGGAGGTGTCATGCGCCTAAGAGGTTTCGGCAGGACCCTGCCGATTATCGTGCTTGCGTTGCTAGTGGGACTGCCCGAATGGGGAAGCACTCAGTCGGTGAACGAGTGGACGCCGCCCCGGACCCCCGACGGTCAGCCTGACATTCAGGGCGTCTGGACCAACTTCGATCCAACGCCATTCGAGGCTCCTAGCGAGATTGATATCGAGCGGTTGGCGCCGCTGGCGCGATGGTTTCCAGGCACGAACCTGCCGCCGGCCAAGCCCAAACCTCCTGAGCCGGGCGAACGGCGACCGGTCAGTTTAGGTTCCCTTTTCCCCGATGGCCCGGGCAGTGCGGACCGAAACGCCCGTCGGCGTTCGATGGTTGTGGACCCACTTAGCGGTCGCATTCCGGTGCGCGAGTCTGCGGTTTCGGTTCGAAACCAGCGTCTCATTAACTTGACTGATAGCTGGTTGAACCACACCGAGTGGGAACGTTGCATCACCCGCGGCGTGCCCGGCGGAATCTTTCCCCCTGGCTACGGCGCTGGGTACCGGATCATCCAGTCGCCAGGCTATGTCGTCATCCAGTACGAGATGATCCACGAGGCTCGGATTATTGCCCTGGACGGCCGTCCGACGATCCCATCCGGCATTCATCTGTGGAACGGGGACTCGCGCGGACGCTGGGAGGGTAATACCCTAGTCGTCGAGGTCGGCAATTACAACGACAAGGGTGCCATCGCGACCAACGTTGGGACTCGAGGCGCGCGTGGTATTCCGCGAACCGAAGGGTTAAAGGTGGTGGAGCGTTTCACCTTTGCCGATGCGGATACGATCGAGTACGAAGTCACAATCGAGGACCAGGAGATCTACACTGGTCCCTGGAAGGTCGCGATACCGCTCAATAAGGACGTAACCTACGAGCTGTACGAGTATGCTTGCCACGAGGGAAACTACGGTCTTGAGAACAGCTTGAGCGGTGGTCGCGCTGAGGACCGTGCGATGGCATCGGGTCGCTGACCGGTACGGCGCCTACAGGTGTCGAGGCGGAGAGCGTAGGAGGCGATATCCAGGATGTCCATGATGGTGAGGTTGGTGACCGTGGCGTCCATGAGTCTGGAACACGCTCCGTTTCGGGTGCCGACCTGCAAGTCGTACAGCTGTCGCGCGATGTAGACCAGGGAGTGTCCCTCGACGGCGGGGACGGCTCACGACTTTGACATGATCACCTAGCTGGCAGGCGTCGTTGGCCCGTCATACGCTCTGAGGTGTTTCAGCGGCGGTGGTCGAACACATGCGTTACCTCGACGGCCTTCATCCCTCCGAAGTCTGTCACGTTGTCGCCGGTCAGCTGCTCGCCAAACTCGCCGTAGCGCCGGACGACTTCTGACGGCTGCGGCGGAAGCGGAAACTGGACGACGATTTCGACCTCGCCCTTCGGCCAATTGAGCGTGTTGATCCGCGACCAATACTGTCCGTTCTGCACCGTCGCTCGTCCCGAATCGATCAAGTTCATGGCGGGCCAATCCTCCGATGGGGAGGTTCGTGCAACGCTGTGGGTTACGCGGTAGTTCACCAGCGCTCCATCGGGAAGATTGGTTTCGCCATCGATCCACAGTACGCGCCACTCTGACCGGTGGTCGACGGTTAGCCTAACCGCTTCGGTGCCAGTTACAGTATGTTCGCCGTTTGTCTGGGGCTGACCGCAGCCGCAGAGCAGGAGCACGAGCAGCAATGGTCCGATCGCACGCGTCGTCATTCGGCGTGGATTATATCTTGGCTACAATAGTGTTAGTGAGCATCTTGAAGCTGTTATCGAAGGTGACGCGGCGACCGATTATCGGCGTCATGGGATCACACGACAAGTCGTACGAAGATCGAACGGTGGAACTCGGGCGATGGATCGCCGAGCGTGGCTATCACTTGCTCACAGGTGCCGGCGGTGGTGTGATGATGTCTGTTTCGAAGGCGTTTGCCGAGGTTCCAGATCGCCACGGCCTGGTAGTCGGAGTCGTTCCGGCGATGTCCGATGACCCGAGACACCCACCCGTGCCCGGTTATCCCAATCCGTGGATCGAGCTACCGATCTACACCCACCTGGCTGTTGGTGGTCGCCATGGGGAAGAACTGACGTCGCGCAACCACGTTAACATCTTGACGTCGACGGTCGTCGTGTTGCTCCCTGGCGCTGAGGGAACCGTCAGTGAGGCGAGATTAGCCGTTCGTTATGCGACGCCCTGTGTGGCGTTCCTGGCAAGTCGCACCGAGATTCTAGCGTTGCCCGACGAGGTCCCGTCAGCATCCGGGCTTGCTGCTGTCGCCGCGTTCGTGACCGCGAATATCGTTGACCACTGAGGCAGCGTGCGGTGAGCGCAGGACCATTGCCATCGTCAATGTCGGCAGGGAACCCCTCACGGTCCCGGAACGGCCATTCGATATGGCTTGAACGCAAGATACAGGTTCGCTCGGGCATCGATGCTCGACGCGAAGGCTTCGCCCTCAGGTTGCGTGCGAGCCAAGGTCGCGGCTTCATTCGCCGCCGATAGCGCGAGTTCGAAGCGACCATCCGCTGCATAGGCCGCGGCAAGAATATCCAGAACAACCGCGTTCTTCTCGCCGACGAGCGCCGAGACCCGCTCCGCCAACCTCACCGCCTGCAGACTATTACGAAGCTCCTGGACCGGCGCAGTGGCACGGATCCAGGAGAGCCAAAGCAAGCTGGCCGTGAAGTTAGGATCGACAGTCAACGCGCGTTGATAGTGGTCCACCGCCGACGCATACTGCCGAAGGCCAACCAGCATCCTGCCCATGGTGGTCAGGATTTGGGCATCGTCGGGTTGGAGTGCGAGAGCGGCCTCGTAATACGTTAAGGCTTCTTCGGGATTTCCCTTCTGCTGCAGCAGTCGACCCATGTTGTACTGTGAGTCGACGCTTCTGGGGTCGAACTGGACTGCGAGCCGATAGTGGGCCTCAGCGTCTATGAGGTTGCCGGAAGCCTCCATCAAGCCACCCAGGTTGTTGTGGGCCCCGGAATGGTTCGGTTTAACCTTGATGGTGCGGCGAAACGCCGTGGTCGCTTCATCAAGCATGCCATTCGCGACGAAGGCCGAACCGAGGGCGTAGTGAGCCTTGGCATATTCGGGCGCGGCACCCAACGCTTCTTGGAGCTGTTCGATTGCCAGATCGACTTCGCCAATCTGCATGTATCGGAGTGCTAGACTCGTCATGGCGACGTGGTCGGTCGGGTCCTCCCTGAGCCTGGCTTGATAGCCGAGAACGTGGTCTCGTGCCTCTTTGATGACAGCGCTGCGCTCAAGAATGGCCAGACTCGCCTCGTCGGCGGTAATGAACTGAAATCGTAACTCTGGCCGCTCATCGCTTAATGTTGCCCCGAACCGGACGATACGTGGTGGGTTATTGGGGTTTCTGGGATTGTTGGCAGAGTTGTCGAATGTGAACTGCATTGTGACGATGGTGCCCGCCGGTAGGTGCACCGGCTCGACATAGCGGTATTCGTTCAGCCAGTCGAAGTCCCAGTTGTTGATGCGCAGCAAGGTCAGCTCGCGACCGTCTGGCAAGATCGCAAGGCTCTCGACCTGTTGCCCGAGGTTGTGGGCGAAAGGAGAAACCGCCTGGAGGTCAACCGCTACCGGTAGTCGGAAGCGGTCCTGAACGGTGTGGCTCGGTTCACCCGCAGGGATATTGATGGTCTGCGCGGTGAGCAGAACCGAAACTGGAGTAAAGATACCCGGCTGATCCGAGAAATAGAATCCGACCTCCGGTTGGACGGTGGCGGGTTCGGACGCGCGACGCAGGTGCACCCGCAACACGATGTCTGTGCCAGGGTTGAGTGGCCACGCCATACTCGCCGGGGGTGCCACCGCCGATTTGCCCGGTGACCAATCAAGCGCGTGGCCCCTGGGGAAGCCGCCGTGGTCCGTGACCAGTCCGTCGTAGCCCAGATCGGGGTCTTCCGCGTCGGCGGCCCGGGCATTCCCGGTGGCGTCCAAGAGAACTTGGGCATGACGGACGATGCCAGGCGTCCGCGGATGAATCTCCACCGCTCGGATCCACCGACGTTCAGTGAGCAACGTGGGTAGAACGAAGTTCCGGTGAGCATCCGTCGAGCCCGCGTCGAGCGAGTACGGCGCATCGAGGCTAAGGATGAGGTCGGGCTCACCGAGTTGCCAGCCGGAAGCGAACGTGGGATCGGCCGGCGCCTCAGTGAGGTTACCTTCCGGTGCTCCGCCGTCGGCCCATCGCTGAAATACTTCGATCTCAACCGTGGTCAGGCCGCGTGAGCCCTGAAAATCCCCGTGACCAGGCGTTGGCTTCCACGGAGGCATGAAGCGACGCGCGGTCACGTCGGCTAGCGCTTCGGCTCTTGGTCGGGCATTGTCGTACGCGAGCAGGCTGAACGGTCCAACTGCGTTCGGGCGATGGCACGTCACACAGTGCTTGTAGAGAATCGGTGCGACATCGCGAGCAAACGTCACGGAGCCTTGAGTGGCTTGTCCGGCCGAGGCTGGGTTGGTGACGGCAATCATGACGATGGCAAGACCCCTGAACGTGTGTTTCATGTCGCTACTCTTCGTGCGCCAGCCGTGATCTGATTGCGGCGAGCTTGACGGCAGTCGTGAAGACCGGCATTGCCTGATTGAGCTCCTCAAGGCTCGGATACGTTGGAGCCAAACGAATGTTGGCGTCGTTCGGGTCGCGTCGATACGGATAGGTTGCCCCAGCCGGGGTGATCTTAACGCCCACCTCTCCCGCCAATCGAACAGCATCACGTGCGGTGCCGTTCGGGACATCAACTGAGATGAAATACCCGCCACGCGGACGCGTCCACGTTGCGATCCCATTAAGCTCCGCGTCGAGATGACGTAAGACCGCCTCGAACTTGGGACACGCAATTGCGGCGTGGCGCTGCATGTGTACCTTGATGCCGTTGAGATCGCGAAGAAATCGGACGTGCTTCAGGTGGTTCACCTTGTCCGGACCGATCGTTTGCACTTCCAGATTTTTCTTGAACTCTCTGAGGTTAGCGGGTGACGACGCGATGAACGAGATACCCGATCCGGCCCGCGTGATCTTTGAGGTCGAGCCGAAGATCACAACACTGTCAGTCGTTCCGGTTTTCCGGCAGCAATCCATGAGGTTGGTCAGCTTGGTCGGGTCGGCGTAGAGATCGTGCACCGCGTACGCGTTGTCCCACATGATCCGGAACCCCGGCCCTGCGATGGTGGCGAGCCGCGAAAACCGTTGAACCACCGTGTCGGAAAAGGTGTGGCCGGTAGGGTTCTGGTACTTTGGCACGCACCAGATTCCCTTGATCAGCGGGTCAGCTGTGACCAGCCGTTCTACCTCGTCCATGTCTGGCCCGTCCGGGCGCATGTCGACGTTGACCGCCTCAAACCCGAGATCCTCGGTGACGGTGAAATGCCGGTCGTAGCCGGGGACAACACAGAGGAACTTCAGCTGGCCGGTTTCGTGCTGCCAGGCGCTATCTGGTCCCAGCGGTCCGTGCAGCAGCGCACTGGCAAGATACTGATACATGAAGGTAAGGCTCGCGTTCCCACCCGCCAGCACCTCTTCCTCTCGGACGCCGAGCAGCTGCGCGCCAAGCCGTCGTGCTTCGGGAAGACCCTCGAGCACACCGTAGTTGCGCACGTCAGTTCCATCGTCGGCGTGAAACGCACCATTGAGAACGGTTTCCATCGCGTCCGATAAAGCGAGCTGCTCTGGGCTCGGCTTTCCACGGGTAAGGTCGAGCTGTAGTCCTGCTTGCCGATGCGTAGCGTATTCGGCCTCGAGCCGTTGTTCTTGGGTGATGAGGTCGTCCATGGTCAGCGTGCCCAAAGTGATTCCATTATAGGGTGAGGGATCGTCCACACTACAATCCGACATCGTGATGACTGACGCGTACGAGCTTCGGAAGGTGTATGTCGCGAGAGGGCCGGGTGATGCGCAGGTCCTTCGCGGTTTGCTCGAGGCTGCTGGTATCCGATCGGTCGTTCGAGGGGACGACTTCATGCCTCTTCAAGGTGGCTCGTTGCTCCACATGGAAATCCGCCCGTCCGTTTGGGTTCTGACCGACGATCAGTTTGCCGAGGCCGTCGCTATTGTCGCGGACTACGACGAATTGACGGCCCAGCCGGGCACCTCCGCCGAAGGGGTATGGACCTGCGCCGGGTGTGGCGAGTCGATCGAAAGCGCGTTTACCGAATGCTGGCAGTGTAGACGAATGCGTCCCTCGAGCTCCACTGAGCAAGAGGGGCGCGACTGAAAAGGTTTAGCGGGGGATCATTCACCCTTCGAATATTACCTTTTCCCCGACGACGATCAGTGCCTCGAACTCGGTCGGCACGTAGTTGGGATACTGGATCTCGATCCGGTACGTTCCTTCTTCGAGGCGTAGTTGCTGCGCGAAGTCATCAAAGTGGTCGACGAGGCCGACGTAGTACCCGTCGACGAATACCTGCGCATCGCGCGGCTTGACCTTGAGTCTCAGGAACCCGGTGTACGGATCACTGTAGCGGTTGCCATGCCCATGGCCGTAGTCGGTGTGCCCGTAACTGTATCCATAATGTGTACGGGTAGGCGGCGTAATCTGAGTAGCCGGAATGGTCGTATACCGTAGGGTAGCCTAGCCCCACCCTAACGTTTAATCCGTAACCGGAAAAGTAGAAGAACGAACCGTAGATCTTCGGCCGAAAATATCGCGGATACCTGACGTGCGTGCGGTGGCTGTACATGCGATAAATGGGCCTGTGCCCGTAGTAGGAAGCAGAAGCGTGGCGCGCGTGTCCTCCACTATAAAGATAGCGGCAGCCGTGGTCGCGACCGGACCAGTCCCACCCTCGATACTGACAACCTCCAACGTAGTGGTTACCACTGGCGTCTCCATGCCAAGACGATGCGACGAGCGGGCGCCGAACAGCCCTACCGGTGACGTTCAATGGACCGTCGGGTCGTCGGTTACGTGGCGTGGCTCTACCAGACGATGCTGCGACATCTCCGGCCTCGATCGTGCCGGTGCTCGGTCCGATGGGGCTCCCGGTGCGTTGGGTGGCCCAACTTCTTGGTGTGTTCGAACCGATCTGGCGCGTTCCATCGACCTCGACGATACGACGTGGCCTATTGCTGAGTACTGTTCCTGGCACTCCAGTAGTGGTTGGACGTTTGCCAGTTCGCGGCTGTGCCCGCTTGGTAATCCAACTCGATTTTCCCGGACTCGTCCGCGCCAAGCCGCGTGACCCGGGTTCGGTGCGTTGGCGTCCTGAGAGGCCACTTGCCCCGCTCGGGCTCGGCGCTGGGCCTCCGGGCTTCGGCCGGACGCGGCGGGTCGGCTCTTGCGGCCCTTGCGGAGCCGTTCGCCTTGATCCTGGCATTACCCAACTGTTCGGGACCGTGGGCGCTCGACGTTTCACCTGACCCGATCGGTTACTGGGGGCAGCCCTCGACGGACCTGGCGAGCGTCGGCGAACCGCCTGCCCTCTCGGCGCTGAAGGACGAGACGTCGGTGTCCCCATGGTCTGACCGCCACCCCGTGCCCGGGCGTGCTGCGCCTCGGCGCCAGCCATGTAGGGAGCTGCTACGAAGATCATTAACCCGACGATCGTTGCGACTTGAGCAAAACGCGTCATATCAGTACTTGCTTGCAGCAGATAGCTGGCACTGCATTAAATAGCACGTATCATGCCACTGGTTAATATCTACAAGTCATTGTAAATAAGACATATAAATCGAATGGAAATGGTCCGACTGTCTCTTTTTTGGGTCATCTTGTCCGATTCTGTATACGGACCTTTGCGTTCTCCCTGCGAGCCTACCCGGCGGTTCAGATTTACCCAGCGATCAGATTCGAGCTCTGGAGCTTAGCTAGCCCAACGGAGCTTATCCCGAGCAGGTCACCACCGGTCGCGCCGACTGTGTGGGTCGCCAGTCCGAAACAGAGACCGAGTCCGGTAGAATTCGCCCAGCCGGTTAGTTGGTGGGGGAAAGGTATATGAAGAGATGGTGGCATTCGAAATGGTGGTTTTCGGTGGGGGCGATTGTTGCCGTCGCGACGGTGGTGTCTACGCAGGAACCTGACGATGTCTTCCCGTTCCCGGTCTCGGTTTTTGAGCTCGACAACGGACTGAAGGTTGTTGGCGTTGCCTACGACAGCCCCGGCATCGTCGCGTACTACACGATCGTCAGGACTGGGTCGCGGAACGAGGTCGAAGACGGGTTTTCAGGATACGCCCATTTCTTCGAGCACATGATGTTTCGAGGGACCGAGAAATACCCGACCAAAGCCTATAACGCCGTGATCAAGCAGATGGGCGCTGATTCCAACGCGTTTACGACCGACGACTGGACGGCGTATCACATCGTCGCGAGTTCGGTTGCGTTGGAGACGATCATCGATATCGAGTCGGACCGGTTTCTCAACCTTCGATACTCCGAGGACGACTTTCGTACCGAGGCCGGTTCGATTTTGGGCGAGTACAACCTTAACTTCTCAAATCCGGTCTCGCTGCTCCGTGAGAGATTGCACGATCGAGCGTTCATGCTACACCCCTACGGGCACACCACCATCGGCCTGCTCGAAGACATCCGGGACATGTCCAACCACTATCAGTACAGCCTAGATTTCTACGACCGCTATTACCGACCGAACAACTCAATCATCGTGGTGGTCGGCGACTTCGACCAAACGGGACTAGAGCATCTCATCGACCAGTACTACAGTGGTTGGCAGCGTGGAGACTTCCAGCCTCAAATCCCCGTCGAGCCGCCGCAGACCCGTGAGCGGACCGCGGCGGTCACCTGGCCTAATCCGACACTGCCATTCCTAATGGTTGCATACAAGGCACCGGCCTTTTCTGATCAGGTCATCGACATGCCGGCGCTCGACGTGCTGTCGCAGTTGCTGTTCTCCGAAACCTCACCACTGTTCCGGAAGCTCTATCTGGAGGACCAGGTCGTCGACGTCCTCAGCGGCGGAGCGGTCGACCATCGCGACGCGCCGCTCTTTACGATCATCGCTCGCATTACCGATCCGGTGCGCCTGGAGTACGTCCGTGATGCTATCTTCGCAGAGATCGAACGGATGAAAGTCGAGACCGTCGATCCTCAGGTGCTGGCAGATACAAAGTCGCACATGCGCTATGCCTTCTCCATGGGGCTGGACAACCCAGCCAGCGTCGCTGAGACGATGGGGCACTACCTCCAACTTACGGAGGATCCTGAAACGGTGAATCGCGTGTATCGCCTCTATGACAGTGTGTCCGTGGAGGACATCAGGCGAATCGTGACGGTCTACTTCTCAGACACTCAGCGCACGGTGGTGAGTCTGACTCAGGAGGAACAGCCATGATTGGGTTACCGTGGCGGGCGATCGCGATCGGCGTGGTATGCGGACTAGTCGTCGCGTGCACGGCGGTCGAGCCAGTCCGAATGGACTCAGAGACGAGTATTGGTCGACCGATACCGGCGTCACCGCTGGTCACGATTCGCATCACGTTTCGGACCGGGTCGATCGACGATCCCACTGGGAAGAATGGTCTCAATGCCGTGACGGCGATGATGCTCGGGCGCGGCGGAACGCAGTCGATGACGTTCCAGGAGTTGGTCGCCACGCTCTACCCATGGTCGGCATCGATTCGTACCCTGGCAGACAAGGAAGTGACGACGGTCGTGGGTGAGGTGCACCGCGACCACCTTGAGTCGTTTTACGCGATCCTGAGAGACCTAGTGTTGTTGCCCCGCTTTGATCCGGCGGACTTTAAACGCAACCGAGACTTCCTCACCAACGCGGTCGTGTCGACCCTACGCGGTAACGACGACGAAGAGCTCGGAAAAGAGGCGTTGAATTCGCTGATGTACGCAGGACATCCGTACGGTTCGCCCACGATCGGCACAGAGCGTGGATTGGCCGCAGTGACGCTTGACGATGTTCGCGCGTTTTACACTTCCCACTACACCCGAGAAAACTTCGTGCTGGGTGTTACTGGTGGCTATCCAGCGGGCTTCGTGGCCAGGGTTGAGCAAGACCTGACTACGGGGTTGGGGTCTGACGCTACTGATCCGGCATCGCTGCCCCAGCCACGCCAGCTCGATCGGATCGAGCTGCTATTGGTTGAGAAACAGGCGATTGCGACGACGATTTCCGTCGGGTTCCCAATTGACGTGACCCGTGCCGACGACGACTTCTATGCTCTGCTAGTCGCCAACTCCTTTTTCGGGGAGCACCGGACCTTCAACGGATTGCTCATGAATAAGATGCGGGGCGATCGTGGGCTCAACTACGGTGACTACGCGTACATCGAAAGTTTTATCCAGGATGGGGGATCCAGGTTTCCGCTTCCAAATATCCCGCGGCGGCAGCAGTTCTTCAGCATTTGGATTAGGCCCGTTCCCCATCACAATGCGCACTTTGCGCTGCGCCAGGCATTGCGAGAATTGGAGCTGCTCGTCGCAAACGGTCTCTCACCGGAGGCGTTCGAAGCGACGCGTGATTTTTTGTTGAACTACTCGAAGCTCTACGTGCAGACGGCCAGCCGCCGACTCGGGTACGAAATGGACTCGCGTTTTTACGGCACGCGGTTCTTTGTCGACGAGATCCAGGAACGGTTGCCCACACTCACCGTTGACGATGTTAATCAAGCCGTCCGCCGGCACCTGCAGTATGAGGACCTCGCGGTCGCGATCGTTACGACCGATGCCGATGGATTTCGCGATCGGCTGCTCAGTAACGCGTTGTCGATGCCTACGTACAACACTGAGGTGACCGAACCCGTTCTAAGTGAGGATGCCATGATCGTCCAGTATGCGCTCGATATCAACCCGGACCAGGTTCGGATCGTCCCGGTCGAGGAGATGTTTCGGGAGGCGAGGGACTAGAAGGAGGTAGAAGCTAGGGGATAGAAGAAACAGGGTGGTTTTCGGTATTTCTAGGTGTTGTCCACAGGGCTTTCGGCCCCCGCTGACTTCCTACTTTCTCACTTCTAACTCTAGTCTCTCATTCATCCTCCCCTGTTGATACCCTCGCAAATCCACCTCGACTTGCTCAAACCCCGCCTGGTGGAAGTGTCGTTCGACTTCGGTGAAGATGGGCGGACTCTGCAGCCGAGGGATATCGTCAGGATCGACTTCCACCCTCGCGATGGTGCCGTAGTACCGCACCCGACAGACCTTGAAGCCTAAGCCCTTAAGTACGCGCTCACAGTCTGCCACCTGGGTGAGGCGTTCGGGCGTGACTGACGTTCCGTACGGAAATCGGCTCGACAGGCAGGCCAGCGCCGGTTTATTCCAGATCGGCAGGCCAAGTCCGCGGGCCGCCTCGCGGATGTCGGATTTGGTGAACCCAAGCTCGTCAAGCGGTGACCGCACGCCTTGCTCCCGAGCTGCCTGGCGCCCTGGTCGATGGTCGCTTCGGTCGTCGACGTTAGAACCGTCGAGAACGTGCGATACGTTGAGGCGCCGGGCTTCGCTGACCGCTTTCTCGTAGACCTCGGTCTTGCAGAAGTAGCAGCGGTTGACCGGGTTAGCGGCGTAGCGTGGATCGTCGACTTCGTAGGTTTCAACCAGCACGTGCCGCACGCCGAGCTGCGCGGCAAGTGCGCGAGCTGCGGCGCCTTCTTCGGCTGCTAGGCTTGGCGAGACTGCCGTCAGAGCAACCGCTCCTTCGCCCAGTACCGACGCGGCTTCGGCGAGGAGGTAGCTCGAGTCAACGCCGCCCGAGAAGCAGATGACGGCGTCGTTGAGCCCGTCGAGCCACGCGCGCAGCTGGCTGACCTTGGTAGCAAGTGAGCGAGCCGCTTCCTGCGCGCGTGTGGAAACCGACATAATGGCTAGACGTACTTCAGCACAGTGCTACCGCACCGTCAATCGATTCTCCATGCTCGAGTTTTCTGACGCCACGATTTTCGTGCTAGCAGCCTGTCGGACTTGGGCGTGGCAAACGCGCGCGGAAGCGACTTGGCACCTGTGTGAACGACGCCCTGTGTCTCTGTGCCGGGAGGGCCGCTTCGACCGAAACGGGGACTGTATTCCTGGCCATCGGTCGCTGACGGCGCCTGGAGGCCTTTCTGACGCCTCTGGTGGGTCGCGAACACGCCAAGTTCCGCTCCTTATAGCCCCGTCATGCCAGCCTGAGGTTGTGCAAGCGTCGGCAGTTATACGCCAGCGTTACCAAGGCCCATTCGCCCTCCACCTTCTCGAGACCCCGCAGCAGAAACTGCCGGAAGCCCATCGCCTGCTTCACGATCCCGAACACCGGCTCCACCGTCTGCTTGCGCAAACGGTAATGCGCCCGGTGCTCCGGCAGTGCCATCTTCTGCTGCATCGACTTGATCCAGTCCGCCTGCGGCTCCTTCGCCAGCGGGTGCGGCGGCTCCGGTCGGAAGTCGTGCTGGCGCCGTTGGCCTTCCGCCCCCGTCGCCACCAACACCTCCACACCGCGACCTGCCAGTTGCGACACCTCGCTGCCCGTCGCGTAGCCGCTGTCCGCCAGTACCCGATCCGCCGCGCCCAACGCCGCCGGGATCGCATCCACATCCGCCACCAACTCGTTGCGGTCGCTCGCGCACACGCTCACCCTAGCCCCCAACACCAACTGACTGCCGTCGGCATCCACCGCCGCCTGCGCGTTGTACGCCTGGCGGTACTCATGGCGCCGGCTCTTGCGCATCAGCGCACTGTCCGCGTCCGTCAGGTTGATCTGCTCCTCCGCCTCCGGCGCTTCCGTCGGCGGTTTGATGTGCCGACCCTTGCGCGATCCCGTACGCCGCTCCCGCGCCGCCACCTTGCGCTCGTACTCCGCCCGCTCCGAGTCCGCACGCGCCTGCGCACGCCGTTCCAACTCCGCGCACGCACGGTCCAGCTTCACCCGCAGCTTGTCCCGCCGCGACAACTCCTCCGGCAGACCCTGCGGGTCCGGCGCGGCGTCCGTGTCGGCGTGCTCCGCCTGATCCAACAACCCCTCGATCTCGCCTCGCAACTGCTCGCGCAACGCCCCCGCCCGGTCGTAGCGGAGGCTGTTGCGCTTATTCGCGTTCGCGTCCACCTTCGTCCCGTCCACGCTCACCGTCCCAACACGCAGCAGCTGCAGCTCCTTCGCCAGCAGCAGTACCTGCAGGAACGCCTCCGCTACCGCATCGAAGTTGCTGCGCCGGAACGTGCAGATCGTGTCGTGGTCCGGGTGACAGTTCGCCGCCACGTACCGAACGCCAATGTCCCGATACGTCGCCCGCTCGATCCGACGCGAGCCGAAGATCCCGTTCGCGTAGCAGTACACCAGCAACGCCAGCATCATCCGCGGGTGATACTGCGCCGATCCGGTGCCCCGTTCGTTTACCTGGAACCGCTCCAGCGGCACCCGTTCCACCGCCTCAACCACGAAGTGCGCCAGATCGTCCTCCGGCAGCCAATCGCGCAGGTCCGGCGGCAGCAAATACAGCTGCGACTGGTGCCGCTGTACGAACTTCGGCATCTACTTCGACCTCCTCGACTCGACAAGCCCTATTATAAAACCCGGGCCTAAGTCCGACAGGCTGCTAGCTTGGTACCATCGCCACTGTTGCGATCGATCACGCGCTTCTGGGCATCGCCCACTCGTTGCCATTCATTGCGCTTGGACGGGCGCGTCGCTGGGCGATGGGCCACACGGTTAGGATCACTGTGGTTTGTCGAATCGTTCACTTGGCGTCGTCGGTCGCGATCGGTACGCGGCGAGCGGTGCGGTGGTGCTGCTGTTGGGTATCTAGCGTTCTGACTCCGTTCCTCCCGGGCCCACACCCGAGCCTGACTCGGATCGTCTGAACGATCAGTCATCGATATCCTTCCTCCACTGTATCTGGCTAATCGCTGTTGCGGCCGGTCTGTTCGTTCGGGTTCCTTTATCTCAACTCCGGCTGGACGAGGCCAACAACCTGGCCGGTCGAGTGAGGTCGAACCTTGGCGCTGCGTGAGCTTCTTACCGAATGACGCGGCACTATAATGAAAAATGAAAGATGTTGCGACGATCCAGGTTTTCGACCTATCTGTTCGACCTCGACGGCACCCTGATCGACTCGATCGAGTTGATTATGTTGTCATTCCGCCACACCATGCAGACACATCTGGGTGAGGTCCCTAGTGAGCACGATTGGCGATCGGGTTTTGGAAAACCGCTGCGCACTCAGCTCGCTCGGTTTGCCAGGAGCACCGACGAGGTCAGCGCAATGACATTGACCTACGTGGCGTTCAACGACCGCCATCACGACGCGATGGTCGAGCCATATCCCGGCATTCTGGACGTACTGGGGACACTCCGGCGGCCTGAGATCAAGCTCGGTATCGTGACGAGTAAGAACCGCCTGTCCACGCTACGTGGATTGAAGGTGTGCGGTCTGGACGACTTCTTCGACGTGTGCATCACCATCGACGACGTGGATGACGGCAAGCCCCATCCAGCCCCGGTAATCGCCGCGCTGGAACAACTATCGGCGCCACATGGTGACACGGTCTTCATCGGGGACTCGCCGCACGATGTGGCGGCAGGCCGCGCCGCTGGGGTTAGCACTGCGGCCGCTTTATGGGGACCGTTTGAACGCGAACCCCTTGCCGAGCAGTCACCCAACTACTGGTTGACTCATCCGCGCGAGATCACCCAACTCGGTGCCCGGGTCTGACTCGTCTAGCCTGTCGACGACCATGTCCGCCCTTCCGCCTGGATATCAACCGTTCGAATACACTGACCCATTCGAGGATCTGGTCGGCCCGCTGGGCTACCGGGTGTCGGATGGTACGATCTCGTTCGCCTTCATCGCCCAGCCGCATCACCGCAACACCGGCGATACCTTGCACGGCGGTATGCTAATGACTTTTGCGGATTTTGCACTGTGTCTAGCCGCGACGTGGGATCAACCTGGCGAGAAGTGCGTGACCGTCTCGTTTAACTGCGAGTTTGTGGCGGCCGTAAAGTCCGGTGAGCTGGTTGAGTCGGCGTGTGAGGTCGTGCGACGCACGCGTTCGCTCACG
Source organism: Vicinamibacterales bacterium (assembly GCA_965237405.1). GTDB lineage: Bacteria > Acidobacteriota > Vicinamibacteria > Vicinamibacterales > UBA8438 > CAUZIB01. Next base: position 534,547 of record OZ250139.1, read on the forward strand.
TTCGTCCGCGGGACGATCTTCGTTGACAACCGAGTGCTCGTCAGTTTCAGCGGAATCGTCAAGCGGCTGCCGGGGCAACGGTTCTAGCCACTAGGCCTACGCTCGTCGTTATCCCGACGGCCACCGGTACTGCCGGCCATAATCATGCTTCTCCGCCGGTGAGTATCACGACGAGTGCACAGCCGCCAGCCTTCGAATGAGTCGTCGCTTCGATGTTGAGTGGCTCCGACACACCCAATGACTAGTGTACCCTCGCGAACTTCATGTACCGTCAGATGTGCTCAACGACGGCGACCTTTCCGAAAGCCTTCAGCGGGCAATCGATCGTGCCGTCGTTGGTGTGGCCTATCGAGAGCTTCGCGCGGCGGCGTCGACCCTTTCGGTTGGATATCGCCATGGGAACGGGCGGACACCGGGCCACCACGCTGGTTCGCTAGTGCAGTTGGCGTACGTTGCGACTCGGATGCCGGCGACGGTTGCCGCGCTCCGTGCTGTTTGTCGTGAGGTTCGCGCACGGTGCCCAGATCTGTCGGTTGAGACACTGCTCGACGTTGGTGCTGGGCCCGGCAGTGCGCTGTGGGCGGCACGGTCCGTATTTTCGGAGTTAGGCCGGGCCACGCTCATCGAACCTGACCAAGGTATGGTCCAGCTAGCCCGTCAGCTTCTGGATCGAAGCGTCCTGACGGAGGTTAAGACCACGTGGTCCCAACAGTTGGATTCCGAGGAGGCCGTCGAGCCGAAAGACCTCGTCGTCCTTGGATACCTTCTGACTGAGTTAGACGCCACCACGCGGACAGCGGCGGTAGCCTCGGCATGGCGAGCCTGTCGCGGTGCCCTGGCCATCGTGGTGCCGGGATCACCGCAGGGTTTCGCCGCCATACTTGATGCCCGACGTCAACTGGTTTCCTTGGGCGCGTCAGTGGTCGCCCCGTGTCCGCACGCGGAGCCTTGTCCGCTGCCAACCGATGACTGGTGTCATTTCGGCGTTCGTCTGAACCGGTCGAGCTTGCACCGCCGCTTGAAGGGCGGCGTCTTGCCGTACGAGGACGAGAAGTATTCGTACGTAGTCGTCACCCGCGCATCAGGCACCCCGGTATTGGACCGGGTCATCCGTCGTCCACAATTCCGAGACCGGAAGGTTGCGCTTCGCGTCTGTGGCCGTGACGGCATTCGCGAGCAGATGGTTCCACGCAGCGAAGGTGTGCGGTTTCGTGAGGCACGAAAGCTTCGGTGGGGAAACGCCTGCCACATATCACGCAAAGCGTAGCCGCTCACTTTCGGCTCGTCGGGTTTGACCGTCACATGTAGGCTATGTGCGTACGTGTGATACAAATGGTGCCATACGTTATGCGGTGGTTCGTCGGTGTCTTGATCGCGATCCTCTTCACGGCTGTGCTCATCTCCGTTGCCTATGCTCAGTGGGGGTGGAATGGAGTGGGCGAGGGCAACCTCCCACCTCGATTTCCTCCGAAGCATCTTCCCGACAGAGACTTTGCGTTCTGCAAGATCATGTACGAACGAGTTCGCTATGAGGAGTTGGGCATGGGCTGGGCTACCGATTACCCTTATGCCGGCATCAATCTGATGCTGCGCTACTCAGAGCTAACGACGGGTCGAGTCAGCTGGGACAGGCGGGGGGAGCCAAATCACTGGGTCGTCAGGCTTACGGATGACGCGCTGTTCAGCTGCCCCTTCACCATGGCCGCCGATGTTGGCACGATCGGTCTTACTCCCGAAGAGGTCGTGAGCTTACGTGCTTACCTGGTGAAGGGTGGCTTTCTCTGGGTCGACGATTTTTGGGGCAGCCGGGCGTGGCAGCACTGGCAGGCGGAGATCAGCAAGGTTCTTCCACCGGCCAGGTATCCCGTTTTTGACGTACCGCTTGACCACCCCGTGTTTCGAGCGATGACCCATGTCGCGGAGGTCCCTCAAATTACCTCGATACAGTTTTGGCGGGGCGTTGGTGGACAGACGACGTCTGAGCGCGGAGCCGATAGCGCGGAGCCGCATTTTCGGGCGATCGCTAACGCGAACGGGCGCTTCCTGGTCGTCATGACCCACAACACCGACATCGGCGATGCCTGGGAGCGCGAGGCGGACGACCCGCGATTCTTCTCCCAGTTCTCGCCCGACGGCTACGGACTTGGCATCAACGTCCTCCTACATGCCATGACCCACTGAGTCTCGAGACTGCACTGGGTTGCACGCCTCACTTGGGGTAGGATGCTCCTCCAGCATTGAGCCCGCCACCGTTATCAGTCCTGCCCTTAAGCGCGTGATCTGCTTTTTCACCGCAAGCATCTCTATATGCGCCTGCGCGGTAACGTGGGGCATCTGTTTCTGGAGTGTTCTTTCTGTGGTGTTCGTTCCCCAGGATGGGAGACCGGTTCTGAGCCTCGAGTAGTTCGGATGAGGCTGTCAACGCTCCGCCTATCATTCGACGATGCTAAGGCGCGCGGCCACGATTCAAAAGAGCCCGACAGACAGACAGTCTCGACGTCACCACCTCAGTTCCTTCGGCTGCTGTTTGACGACTTGGTTGTTCCGGGTCACTCGTCATTATTACGCTTCGGCGAGCCATCGCTCGAGGTCGTGTCGAAGTCCGGGGCCTGGTGACGCCCACGACTTTCGATTGCTAATGGACCGATAGGGCTCACCTCGATGCCTCAGGTTCACTCCGTCAGACCCCGATAGCTTCGAGTTAGGAGTGGGTGACCTGTATAAGTTCTGTCTCGGATTCGGCAGTGAAGGAGAGTCCGTGTGGTATCGACGGATGTCAGCAATCGCGGTACCGCCGCTGGTGCCGATTGTGTTCGGCGCGGCGTGCGACGAAAACGGCGGTGGGGGTTTCCCGTTTCCGCCATCGCAAGGTGGTTCACTCCGGGTCGAGGATTTCGTCGTGTCGGCTGCTATTGGCATGAGCCAGGGGGTTGTGGGGTGAGGGTTCCCGCCCAGCTCTGCGGGTGGGCCAACCGTGGCGGTTGTCAGGCATCCGGTCGTCGTCAATGGCGGCGTCTCGGAGTTCGGTGTAACGTCAGCTTCGCCGCTAAGTCGCCTCGTCGTGTCGCTCGCTAGCGAAAGGCATGGGCTCTCGACGAACTCGAACACCGGACTGGTCGACAACTACGAAGTCGAGTTGCCTACCTCTGATCAATGTGACGCTGCTGCTTACATGTCCTAAGTGTCTTCCCACTAGAGAATTTGACGTTTTCTTCTCGGTCAGTGACCATGCGAGAGGAGCGGGCTCCATTTCGCGACTCAATTCCGACGTGATCCACAGGTTGGCGCTGGAGACGTTCGGGTGACGCTGGCATGGGATGTCGACAGTGACGTTAACCTCCATGTCGTCGACCCAAGTGGCGAGGAAGTGTGCTAGGCCAGTCGAGAGGTCCCGAACGGAGGCATGGTCGACCTTGACTCGAACACTGACTGCTCACTCGATAACGTGAAGAACGAGAACATCGTGTGGCCGGTCGGTCAGGCCCCACAGGCGACCTATACGGTGCGTGTCGACTACTGGATCAGCTGTAGCGTCGCGGCGACCGAGTACACCGTCCTGGTCAACAAAGGCGGCGACGTAGAAGTCTTTAGCAGGCGGTTTACCGGGTTCGGTGACCGAGGCGGCGCTGGCAGTGGTATCAATATCACGACGTTCGATCGTACGAGTGTCCTGGTTCCAATCCAACTGCGCGTACTGTCAATGCCTGTCCATTCCTACTATCAAGCGCTAGACACTCATATCGTTGGTTCGGGGGATCATCGTACCGCCGTTGATCCGTGCTCTGCCTGTATCGGTCCGGGCGGATCAAGCTTCCCGTTAACAATCGTCCTCGCGCGCGCGAGCAGTAGCTTCGCTCCTGTTGCGGCGCTTGAGCGGTCGATATCGTTCACAGGTTGACTCGAATTGTCGCTCACCCGGCCCGCCACCGCCCCCAGGCGAACAACCGTCTTTAGTAGGTCGTGTGCGACACCGAAGGTAGGCGGCGGAGTCCTGAGCTCGATCTCGGCACCGAGGTCAGACCACCCACTAGGATTGAGCTGGTTGGGATTGATGTCCCCTGACGCGTCATGCGACACTGTATCAAGGAGCCGATCAGTTCGCGCCGATAAGTGCGCGAACCACGCTTCGTAGTCCTGCTCCGGCGCCGAGCGACTGGCGCCGACGACGATACGAAGGCTTCCCGCCTCGGTGTCTGTTTCGAGTCGGTAGGGCTGCGGTGAGGTCAGATCCAGCACGACTCGGGTTACCGGTGGATCTGATCGATTCAGCGCCACCCGGATCCGTTCGACATTGCCCCGTCCGACCGGCGTAATCGCGGAGACCCCTGGGACAACCTCCTGTAGATCGACAAAGATACGAAACGGTCTGCCGGAGATCTCTTGGAGCGTACCACTGAGCCGGCCACTGCCGCGGAGGCTGATGATGACCTCGTCCCCCCCATCGCCCTCACTGACCTCAATCGATTCGAGCACGACTGGCTCGCCGAGCTGAGGGAGCGCGCCAATGGGCCCGGATGCGATGGTCGTCGCCGCAGTCGCAGCTAAGACGTTGTGGATGAGTCGGACAGTCAAGGCTCTCAGAATAGTGCTCCTATGTCGATGTATCGGGCGGGGAGGTGACCGACGACAGCGGGATTGACTGGTTTGAAGAGGGAAAATGTCCGCTTGAGCGGCGGATGGTTGGGGCTGCGGGAGGCGGACCTATGTTGATTGGACAGACCGTATGTATGGCCGTGCCCCCCGCGGCGTGAAGCGGGAACCGCGCTAGTCGATGGCGAAGCAGTAGAAATAGCCGTTGCCGCCGGTACCCTGCAGGTCGGCCTGACCGCAGCCGCGGCTACCGTGCGCGGAGTTCCACGACGATGGGACCGCGCCGCCGCCAGTGCGATCGTGGTGACCAACCTGGGCGCTGCCCTGGCCGTTGCTTGTCCAGTTGCTGCAGGTGTGGTCCTGACCGTCAGTGAATCGAGTCCCGTCGAGCTGCGAGCCGGTCAAGATGTCGTGCTGATTCGGGTCGTCGCTGCGCCCGTTGACCATCTCACCCGTCTCGTTGAGCTGGGTTTGCTTGGTCAGTGCCGCGTTGGAGTAGTGCAACTCGTCGATGCTACCGGCGATCTGCACGCCCTTCGAGTTGAACCACGGGCCCGACCCGATCCGGTCGCGCGCGTTGACGCCTTCCGCGCCATCCGTGCTGAGATATGCGTGCCACGTCTTACTACTGGCGCTACGGTTGGCCTCACGGGCGAGCATCGAGCAGTGCACATCCGCTCCATCCAGCCCGCCCAGGTTGGCACCGTCTCCGGGGCCTTGGCTGGTCAAGAAGAAGCTCATCTCGTTGTCCTGTCCTTCGAGGAGCGTTGGCAGCGAGGCGAGCATCGCCATCGCGAACACACCGCAGAACACGCGTGTTCTTATCGTTATCGTCATCGCAAGGGTCCTCCAAATTGTTGGGTCCGAGAAATGGTTCGCTGGGTTTGCGAGAAATCAACCGGTAGTTTATCTCACCGAGACCGACCGTAAGGTTAACACGTCTCAGACGACCATCGCACGGCACAGGCGCTGTTCCAGAGTTCTACTTTCGTCACATGACAGGGTTAGCGCGAAGGCGGCACTGAGGGTAACCAGCTCCACACACCGGCCGATAGATTCTGAGGTCGCCAGCTCGGGAACCGTGGGAGGCGTCCGCCTGCCGCAGAGTGCATGTGTGTCATCGAACAGTTCGTCGACGGCTATCTCAAGATCAGGCAGATAAAAAAAGAATGGTGGAAACTATTGCACTCTGGCAGTTTCACTGGTAATTTGAGCGGGTAAGAAATGCCGCTCACAGTAGATCCGGGCCCAATCACTCGAGGAGGTCGTCTCATGGGAGACGTGGAGCAGATTCAAGAGCAGCAAGAAGCAGCGGATGGCTTTTCGCGCCGGACCTTCATCAAGGGGGTGATTGCGACCGGGGCGAGCGTGTCGGCATCGAGCTACGTGTTCCGGGATGGGACGGTGGTGCGGGCGCAGGCGCCGGGTGCGGTGGAGCGGTTGGTGACGCTAACGGTCAACAGCCAGCAGCGGCGGGTGGATGTGTTGCCGCAAGAGACGTTGGCGATGACGCTGCGCTACAAGCTGGGGTTGACGGGGACGAAGATCGGGTGCGACCGGTCGGAGTGCGGGGCGTGCACGGTACTGGTCGATGGGGTGCCGCACTACTCCTGCTCGATGTTGACGCACCAGGTGCGGGGCCGGGCGGTACAAACGGTCGAAGGGCTAGAGGCGGCGGACGGGACGTTACATCCGGTGCAGCAGGCGGTGGTCGACGAGCAGGGCTTCCAGTGTGCGTTCTGCATGCCGGGGTTTGTGATGAATATGGTGTCGCTGGTAGCGGAGCACCCGGAAGCGACGCGGCCGGAAGCGGCGCAGCACCTAGCGGGGAACCTGTGTCGGTGCGCGGACTACAACAAGATACTAAACGTGGCGGAGCGAGCGCTCGAGTTGTCGCGGAGGAGCTGACGTGGCTGACTACAAGCTGATCGGTAAGGAGTACTCGACGGCGGACCTGGTGGCGAAAGTCACGGGGCGGGCGAAGTATGCCGAGGACTTTCGGGCGGAGGGCATGCTGTTCACGAAGCTGCTACTGAGTCCGATGCCGCACGGGCGAGTGCGGAGCGTGGATACGACCGCGGCGCTGGCGATGCCGGGGGTCGAGGCGATCCTGACGGCGGACGACCTACCGGCGGTGGATGCGCCAGAAGAACGGATGCTGACGAACGAGCCGCTGTATGAAGGTGAGCCGATCCTGGCGATTGCGGCGGCGACGGAAGAGCAGGCGGCGAATGCCATTGAGCAGGTGCAGATTGACCTCGAGCCGCTGCCGTTTACGCTTGACCCGCTGGACAGTTTGCGGCCAGGAGGCTCGAATGCCCGTCTGGAAGGCAATTCCATGGATGGGCGTGACCTTGTCGACATCAAGTGGGACAACGTCGATTGGACTCAAGTCGACAACGGCACGTTGCCGACCGATGGCGAGATCACCGATGAGTGGGAAGTGGGCGACGTCGAAGCCGGCTTGGCCGACGCTGACCTGGTGCTCGACGAGACGATTTTCGTTCAGTCAACCTCACATCAGCCGCTCGAGACCCGGACGGCGATGGCGTATTGGCAGAACGGTAAGTGTTACATCCACGTGTCCACGCAAAGCACGGCCCGGACACTTGGTCCAGCCGCCAGGTGGCTTGGCGTGGCGCCTGAAGACGTCGTGGTGATCGGCGAGTACTGCGGCGGTGGGTTCGGGAGTAAGGTTGCGGGGTCGATTCAAAGCGGGATCCCAGGGCTGCTCTCGCGCAAGGCCGGCAAGCCGGTCATGATGCGGATCACCCGGCAGGAGGAAAACTTCATCGGGCGGGCCCGACCGGGTAAGCAAACACGGGTCAAGATCGGGTTCCGTCGTGACGGGCGTGTGACGGCGCTCGATATGTTCACGGTCCAAGACGGTGGACCCTACGGGCGTGCCGGCGACTTCATGGGGATGGGCGATATGGCATCGCTCATGCACCAGCCGCTGAGTATGCGGGTCCGAGGAATCAACATTTATACAAATACGCCGCCGCGTGGTGCCCAGCGGGCGCCTGGTGGCGTGCAGGCCGTTTCGGTGATGGCCCCGCTGATGCGGATGGGTGCTAAGCAGCTGGGCATTGACGAGCTGGAGCTGTTGAAGATCAATGCGCCATCAGGGCAGGCACTCTTCGGGCGTCCGCGCCAAGGACGGCAAAGTAACCTGTCGAGCGCGTTCGTGAAGGAAGCCATTGACAAAGGTGCCGAGGCGTTCGACTGGGCGGCGATGAAGGCGAAAAGCGGCCAGCGTAATGGCTCGAAAGTCACCGGTATCGGTGTGGCGCTGAGTTCGTATGCGGCTGGCACCTCCGGGCTAGACGGACTCCTGACCATCCGTCCCGATGGCAGGGTCTATATCCACCAGGGGATCGGGAATCTTGGCACCGGCTCGGTCTTCGATACGGCACGGGCGGCGATGGAGGCCCTGCAGACCGACTGGGAGCAGGCCGAGGTTGTGTGGGGCGACACGTCCAAGCATTTGCCCTGGAGTTGCATCCAGGGTGGCAGCATGACCACTCATGCGCATACACGTACCAACTGGGCGGCGGGGCTTGACGCCAAGCGCAAGTTACAGGAGATCGCGGCGCGTGATCTCGGCGGGTCCCCCGATAGCTACGACGTCGCGGACGGTCGCGTCTTCCGGCGCGGGAACCGCGGGCAGGGGCTGACGTTCGCGCGGGCGGCGCAGCGCGCGATCGCACTCGGTGGGAAGTACGACGGGCATACCCTGCCCGATGATATTGACGCGATGACTGCCGCATCGGCGACCGCGCTATCCGGGCAAGGACTGATAGGCGTCGCAAAAGACAACTTCGAGACCGGCGGTCAAAATAAGTCTCACGCAATCGGGTTCGCCGAGGTCGAAGTTGACATCGAGACCGGGAATGTCAGGCTCGTCGACTATAAGGTGTCGTCAGACGCCGGAACGATTCTCAACCCGCGAACGTTTGCCGCGCAGCTGCACGGCGGCGGTGTGCAGGGATTTGGCTTGGCACTCGGTCAGAAGTGGGTGTATGACCGGCGGTGGGGCCTGCACGTCTCGAAGCGGTTCTACTCGAATCGGCCGCCGACGATACTCGACGTGCCCCATGAGCGGAAAATGGAATGGGTCGCCGCCGACGAGCCCGATCCGTTTAATCCTCTCGGGGCCCGTGGGATTGGTGAAGCGCCGCAGGGTGCAGGGACCGGCGCCGTGCTGTGTGCGATTGCCGACGCGATGGGCGACGAGTATTTCAACAGGACGCCGATCATGTCCGACATGATTTTGACACGACTTGAAGGCTTGCCTGAGCCGATCGCTAAGTTGATGGCCCACGCGTAGCTGGTAGACGACGCTGTAGACAGGGAGACGAGACCAATGGCGGTAATTCGCGACAACATGCCGGCTTTTGAGCTCTTCCAGCCCACGAGCACGGCGGAGGCGCTGGGGGTGTTGGACCGATACGGGGCCGATGCGTGGGTACTAGCCGGGGGGCTAGACACGTGGGATTGGCTGAAGGATCGGATGCGCCGCCCGGCGGCGGTAGTGGACCTGGGGGCGATTGGGTCACTCAGCGAGATCCGGGCGGCGAACGGGGGCGTGGAGATCGGGGCGATGGCGACGTTGAGTGCGGTGGTGGTGGATGCCACGGTGCGCGAGTCGTTTGGGCTGCTGACGGAATCGGCGGCGTTAGTGGCGTCGCCCCAGATCCGGAATCAAGGGACGCTGGGAGGCAACCTGGGCCAGGACACGCGGTGCTGGTATTACCGGGACGGTTGGAACTGCTATCGAGCGGGGGGCAACATCTGCTACGCGGATACGCCGACAGCGATGAACCGGGAGCATTGCGTCCTAGGGGCGAGCCGGTGCGTGGCGGTGAACCCGTCGGACACGGCGCCGGCGCTGGTGGCGTTGGATGCGGAGTTGGTAGTGGAGAACCAACGCGGGTCACGGACGGTGGCGGCGGCGGACTTTTTCGTAGGCCCGGAGGTGGACATCGAACGGATGACGGTGTTGGCGCCGGGTGACCTGCTGACGATGATTCGCGTACCGGCGACGTGGGCCGGGGCGTCATTCTACTTTGAGAAGAGTCGAGACCGGCAGGTGTGGGACTTTGCGCTGGCGAGTGTGGCGCGCGCGGCGACGGTTTCGGGCGGTGTGGTGGACGACATCCGGGTGGTGGTGAATGGGGTTGCGCCGACCCCGGTGCGGTTGACGGCAGTGGAGGCGGCGGTGCGGGGCCAGTCGGTGTCGGATGAATTGGCGGAGCGTGCTGGGCAGGTGGCGATTGAAGGCGTTAAGCCGCTGGCCCACAACGGCTACAAGGTTCCGCTGCTCCGGAATCTGGTAAAACGGTCGATTCGTAGCATTGAGGCGTAAGTAGCGGAGAGTTAAACCTAAAAATACGATATAGTGAGATTGCACCGATGTGGTGCGCCGTGTGCAGCGAATACTGCACGTACATAAATAGTCGGTAGGACGGGTACGACCGAACTCCGACGAGTAACCGAGTGGAGTGAGGGAATGCCCACAACTGGCACTGTGAAATGGTTCAACGATAGTAAGGGTTTTGGTTTTTTAACCCGTGATGACGGCGAGAAGGATGTGTTTGTGCATCACTCGGCGATTCAGGGTGAAGGATTCAAGACGTTGTCTGAAGGTCAGCGCGTCGAGTTTGAGGTGGTACAAGGGCAAAAGGGTCCAGCCGCAGAGAACGTCGTGAAGTTGGACTAGGCGTTTGTTCGCTCAGCGGAAATCCGAGAAGCCCCGTCGTCAGGATGACGGGGCTTCGTTATGTACAGAACCAAGGATCGATCAAGCGCATGCCGTCTTTTGATGTGGTTTCAGAAGTGAACCTGTACGAGGTGAAGAACGCCCTCAACCAAGCGACTCGGGAAGTCGGAACTCGGTTCGACTTCAAGGGAAAGAACGCGACGTTCGAGTTTGACGAGAATCAAATCACGATGCGGGCTCCGGATGAGTTTCAGCTGAACCAAATGTTTGACATCCTAACGAGCAAGCTCGTCAAGCGGAAGGTCAATGTGGGTTCGCTTTACCGGGAAGCGGTGCAGACCAATGTCAACGACACGCGGCAAACTATCACGGTTCGTCAAGGTATCGAGACCGATCTCGCGCGACGAATCGTCAAGATGGTCAAGCTGGCCAAGATGAAGGTGCAGGTTGCTATCCAGGGCGACCAACTGCGGGTGAGTGGTAAGAAGCGTGACGAATTACAGGCGGTAATCGGTTTCCTGGAGGAGGCCGACGTCGATCTTCCTCTGCAGTTTACGAACTATCGTGACTGACGAAACGCAAGATCTGCCAGACAGCGCTCACAAGAATTGTTCGTGAGCTGGTACAGTAATCCACAGGAGATGTCGATGCGTCTGACCTTACTGCTGGCGTCGTTATGTCTTGTTGGCTTAAGCCTCGCATTTGTTGGTCTGGCCGCTCAAGAGGCGGAGGCACCGACTGTCGAGGTCTATAAGTCACCCACCTGAGGCTGCTGCGGGGTGTGGGTCGCACACCTGGAGCAGAACGGTTTTACGGTCAAGACAACCGACGTGCCGAACATCGCTGGCGTCAAGTCGGCAGTTAGGGTTCCGCGAGAGCTCTTCTCTTGTCACACTGCGCTCGTCGACGGCTATGTCGTCGAAGGCCACGTGCCCGCGGACGACATTCGGCGATTGCTCAGCGAGCGTCCGGATCTTTCGGGAATCGCGGTGCCTGGCATGCCAATTGGTGCTCCTGGCATGGAAGGTCCGAACCCGCAGCCCTACGACGTGATCGGCTTTGACGAGGACGGTGGCTTCACGCGGTTCTCTAGTCACCGTCCCTGATCACTCTCAGATCGGTTATGGGGGTCATTGACCCCACTCCTCAAGCGGTCTACACTTCACGATATTACACGTTCCTGCCACATCGGCTTCACAGGCTGACCGGGCCGTCCCTCCCAGCGACGGGTTTACGTCATCGAATAGACAAAGAACGAGGTGACCTATGACTCTTGACCGCTTTCTTGTGGTGGGTGTGAAAACAACTGAACATGAATGGTTCGCGTTGGCGAACCAAGATCCCGGCTTGGTTGAGGCTGGTTTCGACCCGAGTGTCGGGCGGTCTGAGGCCGACCTGCGGCGCCAGCTCAAGGATCTGGGGCTGTCAGACTTGGACATTGACGAGCGGTTCCGTCAAGCCAGGAAATGGATGCCCACCGCCACACTAGGACCCGTTACGAAGCACTAGTTCCAGCCAAGCTCTGCCGGTTGGTGCTGGCCACGATCGATGCCGGCCACTAACGCTTGGCTGTCACGTGGATGGGTGCCTGGCCACCGTTGCGCTCTTGGAGCGATCAGAGTTGACCGTCGGATATGAATTGCACCCGCAATGCTTGTACTCGTTGCATGAAGAAGACTACGTAAAGGCGTTTGGCTTCAGGAGACATTCGCGGTTCACTCTGAGTGAATAGTATTCACTGCATTAACCATCCGCCAGACGCCGCGCACTCGCGTAAGCCGTAACCTCCGTTTCCCTTGAATCGTCTGCTCTCTCCGTCCTGCCGCTCGTGGAAACGGGTTGGAGTGGTCGAGTCCGATGTCGTTGACGGTACCAGCGTCGAGTAATATATTGGGTGTCGCGCCTCGACTTGGCGCTGGAGGAGGTTGAGATGAGACGCAGTCTGTGCCTAGTTACCCTTACGTTGGTGGGTGTACTTCTCACGTTAGCTACCAACGACGCTCAGGAACCCCGACATCGTATTCGTCCACTTGAGATCACAGACAACCTGTACATGCTGTCTTCTGACCCTGCTTCGCAGGGCATGCGCACCGGTGGGAACACTGCGGTCTTCGTGATGTCCGCTGGCGTCACCTTGGTGGACACCAAGATCAAAGGTTACGGCCAGGACATCCTTGCCGAGGTCCGCAAGATCACCGACAAGCCGATCACGACCATCATCAACACCCACACCCATTGGGACCACAGCGGCGCCAACCCTGAGTTCCCCGACACAATTGACTTCGTGGTGCACGAGAACACGCTAGCACACATGTCCCAATCGACCTGTGATGATGGCGAAGGTTTTGATGGCGGCTCGATTACGAACTGCGAAGCGTTTAAGGGTGCAAACGCAAGATACCTTCCGAAAACCACCTTCTCGACCGCGAAGACGTTGTTCAGCGGACCGGATCAGATCGATCTGTACTACTTCGGGCGCGGTCACACTGACGGCGACACGTTCGTCGTGTTCAAGGCCGCCCGAACGGTTCACACGGGTGATATGTTCGCGCGGAAGGGTCTCCCGTATCTCGACGTAGCCAACACGAACGGCAGTGCGATCGAGTTTGGGTCGACGCTGAGAAAGGCGATCGCCGGCATCGATAACGTCGACACGGTTATCCCCGGTCATAACGACTATCCGCTGACGTGGAACGACCTCGTGAACTACTCCGGGTTCTACAATGACCTGTTAACCAAGGCGCAGGAGGGTGCAGCCGCGGGTCGAAGTGTCGAGGACGTTGTGAGTGCCTACACGGTGCCCGACCAATACCGTGACTTCCAGGCGGGGAACAGAGTCCGTGGTGTCGTGCAGCACATATACGACGGACATTAGGACGGATCCGGAATCGGTTCATCGTTTCGCCCGTATGGTATGCTCCGACCACGAAATCGAGCTAACGTGGCGTCTCGACGAAGGTGTCAGGGATCATCTCAAAGTTTCTCCACTTACTGACCTCCTCCCGTCGGCTAAAGCTGAAGAGGATCCGCGCATCGAAGAAGGTATCTTGTTGCAGTGGCGCCCAGATCTCCTCTTCCACTGGGTACCGGTCGTACGATCCGTGTGCATGTGAAATAGCCCCTAAAACACCCCACCACATTCGGACTTTATCGATCAGTACAAACTCGACACGCGCCACTTCGAACGTAGCTTGATCGACCCAAAGCACTCCTTCCGCATTGTTGAGCACTTGGTCGAGATGTCGGCGAACAGGAAGACGTCCGGCACGGGGTTGGAACAATAGTCGGTAGGTCGACCGACCGCGGAGGTTCTCCATACCCTCAGACTGAAAGGTGTAGCGGCCAACCAGTTCCTCGTTAAAGACGATCTCGTCATCCTCTTCTTCCTCTCGATATTCCCCGTTTTCGATGGTTTTTGCGAACTGCTGTTTGCGCTTCTGTTCTGCCGCCAGTTCCGTTTCGGTCAGTGGCTGTTCATCGCGTGACAAAAGGCTGGCAAATGGCACACCGTGAACGGGCTCGATCTCGAATTCACGAGTTTCATCGCGTTTGACATGGCCGTCACCATCGAAGCGTCTTACGCGTCGGGTCATCTGGTATCGAAAGCGTCCCGGAAAGTTCTGTTCCTCAGCCCAGGCAGCACGTTCGAGAGCATGCGTCACGATTCGACTCGTTTCGGGGAGGTCTTGGGCCACTGGGCGTGTGGGGCCGGTTGTGACCAGCAGGAGCACGAATGTGAGAATGAGCGCGCTGTGAGGTGCTCGTGTCACCTCAGCCCCTTCCTACTATTGACGAAACCATCAGAACGCGATTCCACACGTAAGCCTTTATCATACAAAGCGGATACTGAATCGGATTTGCAGTTCGGCCAACCTATGGACTACCGATCGAGAACTGCCAACATAATCGGTGGTGGCGGTCCACGCAGTCAAGACGACGGGTTTGGTGTGATACGAAGGGGTGCACTGTTCGCAGTTCTGGTCCTCGTGATTGGGACGAGCGCGTTAGGTCAACAGATCCCCCCATCGCCTCAGATCGGCACGATCGAGATCGTCAGGCACGAGGTATTCGATGTGCCATCTCAAGGTCTGTCTGCTCCTTATCGTGTCGCAAACGGTATCCATGTTCGCACGCGAGAGCGCGTTATCCGTCGCGAACTCTTGTTTGCATCTGGCGATGAGCTGAATAGTGAATTGGTCGAACAGACTGAGCGCAACTTGCGTGCCCTGCGGTTCGTTCGTGACGCTCGGATAGAAGTTACGCCAATAGACGATAACGACGATGGCCAGCCTGAGCGTGTCGATCTACGCGTCATAACTTGGGATACCTGGTCACTTTCACCACGCGTGGATTTGCAGCAAGTCGAGGGCCGCACAATCTGGGAGCTGGGGGCGTCGGAGAAGAACCTTTTCGGACTCGGGAAAGAGGTGATGTATTCGCACCGAACGAACCTCGACCGTACGTCCGACCGGTTCGTTTATCGTGACCCTCAGCTGAGCGGGTCTCGCTTCATGCTCATGGCATCACTTGCCGACCTCAGTGACGGTCACGAAGAGCTCATCGCGATCGATCGACCGTATTTCTCGTTGAATGACGAATGGGCGCTCTCTTTCCGAGCCGGGGCGTTCAGCAAGCTGGACCCCCTGTTTGAGGATGGGGTGGAGGTTGACCGTCTTCCGCACCGTGGGCAATGGGGGGACATTGAGTTCGGAAAGGCCATTCGGCGGCTGCCGACGAGCGCACTGCGGCTCCATGTTGCCTATCGGGCGCGCGAGGAGCGCGTAGCAGGTAAGGGACGTGACTACGGAATCCTTGAGGTCGGATTCCGATCCGTGGAGCATCGCTTCACGAAGTTTACCCACGTCAACCGCTTTGAGCAGACAGAGGACTTTAATTTGGGCGCCCAGTCGTATGGGACGTTTGGACTGTCGACAGCTGGGCTCGGCGGGGACGTAGACCGTGTCTTCTTCACGTCGGCGGGACACTCGCGCGGGTTTGCTTTCCGGGCCGATCATTTTATCGAGACCGGCGTCGCCTTGGCTGGCCGGCATGAACGTGGACGTTGGCTCAACGCGCTCGCGAAGGGGTGGCTGCGCTATCTCCTGAAATCCTCGACCCACCGTGCGCTGGTGGGCAGGATGAATTTTGTCCACGGGCATAACCTGGACCCAGAAGTGCAAATCCTGTTGGGTACTGAGAGTGGACTGCGCGGGTACCCGGTGCGCCAATTCGTCGGGACCCGTTCCCTACTGTTAAGCGCAGAGCAGCGGTGGTTCATTGCTGATGAGATCGGACAGCTGGCCTCGTTGGGCGTCGCAGCGTTCGTTGACAGCGGGTTCGCATGGCCTGAAGAACAGGCTGTCGACCTGGCAGACCTGAAGACGGCGGTCGGCATCAGTCTTCTTCTTGGGAGCAACCGCTTGTCATCGCGTGGTGGCGTTCGCTTCGACATGGGGTATGCCCTCAACGATGTCATCGACGCCGGTCGGTGGGTGTTCTCAGCGGGGTCTAGTATTGACTTTTAGGTCCCAGCAGGTCCATGTGGCCCTTCGCTTCGCGGGCGGAATGTTCTTGGCTATGACTGGTCCGTTGGTCTTGATCCCGATCCTGGGTGCTGCCGGATTTTTCGTCGGAGGGTCGGTGCTGCGGGCGTTGGCTGCGTTCGTGGCTCCAAGCGTTATCGGCGGTGCCATCGCCGGCTGGGTACTGAGGTGCGGATGGCAAGGAACTCTGGCGTTTGCCGTTGCTTTTCCAGTGGGTGCGTCTGTTCCTCTCTTCATCGTGACGACGCTGCCCGCGCTCTCAGGGCACGAGACTGTGACACACCTTTCACTCGGGTTCGCAGGGAGTTTCTCGCTCTCGTACGCGCTGTTAGGCGCGGTCGGAACGGCGGTCGCCGGGTTCAGGTGGCGGCTCGTGGGTGAGGCAGCGCTCACGTTTGCGTTCGCCGGTGGGGTTGGAGGATTGATATTGGCGAGCGTCGTGGTTCTGTTAGCAGGAGATGGTTCAGACGTCGAATTATTTCAGTTGGTCGGTAGCACCGTTGCGTTGCTGATTCCAGCTGCTGTCGGCGGTTGGTGGCTTGGTCGCCTCTCTGGCCTCGCCTAATCTGCTGTGTCTCATGCAGGCCATGTTCGCTCAACTTGTTGCGCATAGCGACAGAAAAACAGAAGACTGGCCGCTGATAGGAAGTGCCAGCCGACGTGGGGCTGGACGATATGCTCCAGCCAGCCACCGACGCAGCCGACCTGCCCGTGATCGAGAGTTAGTAGCGCCGCCCCTGGTAGTAGCAGCCACACGCCGACCCGATAGGTGCCCCGTAGGTCGGCAGATTCTTCACGATGCCCAAGCCAGATCACTGCTAGTACTTGGGCAATCAGGCCGGCGAACCCCAAGAACACATGCAGGATCGGAAGTATTCCGCCACCAATACCGAGGAGCGTGAAACTACGTGCGAAGTAGCGTCGGTCGACGTAACCGCGGCTGATCAATATCGCTGTGAGCAGATGTCCCGTAAACAAGAAGATCACCGCGAGATCAATCACCTGGAAAATCGAGGCGAATGAACTGTGAAAGAGCATCGAGCTGAGTCCGATAATGATCACGGTGGCGGGTAAATAACGCACTGGAAGGTGCCGATCAGCTAGACGAATACTTGACCAAATAATGAGGGCGACGACGATATAGGTCAGCGCGGATACGGTCTCGGCCGGGTGCACTACCCAAGCGGACACATCCGGTTCACAGGTCCCGATCGTGGCACGTTGGAGGTGGTCCCACGGTCCTCTCATCAATAACCCTTTGTGGTCGATTCGGGAGTCGGCACTCCTAGTAGATCGAGCCACGCATGATAGACGTCGTCACCAAATCGCTTTCCGATGGTCACGGCGTCCTCGTAGTGATTCGGGTGTTCTGTGTTCCACCACCCGACGTAATCTGACATCGGGATCATGTAGGAGAGATAGTCGTTCGCCGAACCAACCACGGCATGGTGGGTGCCTGGCATGTGTTGGTCAATGCCGGTGATGGCTGGAAAATGCCATGCACCCCAGCGAGTCCCGTAGTCGGCAGTACTCTGCCGTCGACCGAGGACATACGCCGGGTCGATTTCACCCGGTGCCGTGATGAGGCTGAGTTCGCCAACGCGAACAAGGGTCACCTCACTACGGACGCACCCGAGTAGTCCCCAGCACCGCGGCCAGTCGTAGCGCAGACGATCTTCGGGTCCGACGTCATCGTGCCAGACCGGCCAGGTGCCAAGCAGATGGATGACGTTGTCGACAGGGGTCTTGAACGATTGCGTCCGAACCTCTACGGCGACGTCGGCCGACGAGGTTAAGGTTTCAAGCGCCGCGACGGCCGCGGCCGCGACTTCGAAGCCGATCGAGCGGATCTTGTCCCAGCCCTCGGTTACGAGCACCGGCGTTTGATTTTCATGAGTCGTCGCCGCGTCGGCCGTCCTGGCCGCTTCGAAGACGCGCTCACCGTGCGCGTTCCAGAGCGGAACGGGGGTGCCGCGAAGGGCTCCAAGCTGGTTACCTAGCGTGCCGATGAAGTAGAGGGCGATACCGCCTCGTGTCCGTTCCATATAATCGCGCACGTAGTGTGGATAATCACTCGAGATGAGACGATTGCCACTGCCAAGCGTGTCCGGGTGGTTGTGCCAATTCACGAGGGTTGCGATGGTTCGTCCCTCAGGCGAGCTGAATTCCGCCGCGACGATTCGCGTGTTTCGGACGATCGGATCTCGCTGGTCTCGCTGGATCAGGAACCGGTCGAAGTCGGCGGCTTCATTAGCGAACTGGTTATTGATATCAGGCAGGCGGCAGTCGGGATCGGCCTTGAGCCGACCCGTATCCGGGTCGTAACACGAGATGTGGGTGGTCGTCGCAATTCTGATCTCCGCGGGTTCGAGTGTGCGTAGGGCGGTCTGGATCGCTTCGTATACCCATTCCCTCACCTGGTCGGTGTAGCGGCGGTTGTGACCCCGCATCAGGGTCGACCAGTATCCGCTGACGTCGGGTGCGGAGTGGGTGTGAGTCGAATGGATGACGATGTTAGCGAACGGCACGTCGTGGGTTCGCTCGACACGCCGTCTGATGTAGTTGGCATGCTTTCCGCCCAGCCCGGGCAGGTCCGTGGACACGAGGATCACCGTCTCGCCGTTCGTGCCTTCCACGGCCAGTGCTCGTGCCCAGAGCGGATCGTGAACGCCTATAGCGAGGCGATTGTCGGTCTGAAAGGGCAGGTACGGACTGAATCCGGCGAGGTGAACCCATCTGAAACACTCGTTATCCGGATCGAACTGATAAGACGCAGTGTCGGGCGCGGCGTCGGCGCAGAGCGAAGGGGTAATCTCGACTGCTGCTACCCCGACTCTCAGGTCGGCCCACGTAGACGAGCTCGTGAACACGAGGCCTGCAACGATGAGCCCGATGGATTTTGGCATCCTTCGTAAACCTCCTGGAGCGGCGCCACTAGTATCGATGCTCACGAGGTGGCTGCCAAGCCCTCCGCACTCAAACCCAACGGCCTCGATCCGAAGGAGCCGGCCAGCGAGAATGGGGGCGCATCGCGAGCGTCGAGTAGTATTGTGAGATTTACTGCGCCATGACTGACGCCACCACCGAGTCGTTCGGGTTCCAGGCCGAAGCGAAGCAGGTATTGAACCTGGTGATTCACTCGGTCTATTCGAATAAGGAGATCTTTCTGCGCGAGCTCGTTTCGAACGCATCAGATGCGTGCGACAAGCTCCGGTTCGAGGCACTGACCGACGGCGCGCTGTTTGAAGATGACCAGGACCTCGCGATTCGGGTCGATTACGACCGCGAGGCGCGCATCGTCACGGTCAGCGATAATGGCATTGGGATGTCGCGTCAGGAGGTGATCGAGCACATCGGGACGATCGCGAAGTCGGGCACCCAGGAGTTCCTGCAGAAGCTGACTGGAGACCAGACAAATGACGCTCAGCTGATCGGGCAGTTCGGGATCGGTTTTTATTCGGCGTTTGTCGTTGCCGAACGCGTCAAGCTGGTCACGCGTCGCGCCGGTCTTGCGCCCGAGCACGGAGTGACGTGGGAAAGCACGGGCGAGGGTGATTACACGCTGCAAACGGTTCCGAAGGAGACGCGGGGTACCGAGGTCGTCCTGCATCTCCGGCAGAGCGAGGACAAGTTATTGTCGGGGACTCGGCTGCGCGCGCTACTCCGAAAGTACTCGGACCATATCGGGGTGCCGATCCGCATGAAGAAAGACGGGGCGGACGAAGACGAGACGGTCAACCAAGCCTCCGCGCTCTGGGCCCGAGCGAAGTCGGAGATTACCGACGAGCAGTACCAGGAGTTCTACAAGCACGTGGCGCACGACGTGGAGCCGCCGCTTGCCTTCGCCCATGTCAAGGTCGAGGGACGTCAGGATTACACCTTACTGCTGTTCATCCCGCTGCTGGCGCCGTTCGACCTATGGGATCGGGAACGTCGTCACGGCATCAAGCTGTATGTCCGGCGCGTCTTCATCATGGACGACGCCGACCAGCTCATTCCGGCCTATCTTCGGTTCGTCCGTGGCATCGTCGATTCCAACGACCTGCCGCTTAACCTCTCGCGAGAAATCTTGCAGCACTCGAGCGACGTCCAGGCGATTCGGGCTGCCGTGGCTAAGCGTATCATTGGTCTGCTTGAAGATCTGGCCGGGAAGCAGGCGGAGAAATACGCTACGTTCTGGCACGAGTTCGGTCGGGTGTTCAAGGAAGGCGTGGGTGAAGACGCTGCCAACCGAGAGCGAATCAACAAGCTCCTGCGGTTTTCTTCGACCCACGCTGACGCTGGCGATCAGACCGTGGGATTGAGCGACTACGTGGGCAGAATGAAGGAAGGGCAGGACAAGATCTTCTACATAACGGCCGACAGCCTTCCCGCAGCTCGAAACAGCCCGCATTTGGAGGTCTTTCGAACCAGGGGCATCGAGGTGCTGCTGCTGCACGACCGGGTCGACGAGTGGGTCGTCTCGCACATGACCGAGTTCGATGGCAAATCGCTACAGTCGGTCACCCAGGGTGATCTCGACCTCGGCAGGCTCGGAGACGAGGTCGACGCGACGACGTCGAAGGACGTCGTGGACGAATTCAAACCCCTCACCGATCGGATGCAGCGCGTGTTGGGATCCAGGACGAAAGAGGTGCGAGTGACGTCGCGCCTGACCGATTCGCCCGCCTGTCTCGTTAGCGACACCCCGGTGAGCCGAAACTTGGAGCGGATGCTTAAAGAAGCGGGCCAGGTCGTGTCGTCCGGACAGCCTGTGATGGAGATCAACCCACGTCACCCGATCGTGGAACGCCTGAAGGATGAAACCGACGATGACCGATTCTCGGAGTGGAGTCAGATCCTCTTCGATCAGGCGCTGTTGGCGGAAGGAGGACAGCTCGCTGATCCGGCAGGTTTCGTCAAGCGTCTCAACGAGCTGATGCTGGCGTTGGCTGGAAAGCAGTCCCGTATTTGGACTCCTGGCTAGACTGAGTTTGTACCCATGCGGAGTCTGGAAGACGCCGGCGCCAATCGGATCGGCCATCACGTACGACAGTTCAGCGCCTAGGGACGGTTCACGAGAAAGGGGAGACCGGTGATGAGACGAAGCTTGATGTTGCTTTTGATTGCACTGATGAACAGTTCGTGCGGTGGGGGATCGGACCGAACCGACGCGTCTCCGCCCGGAGCGGTGACAGAGCCCGGACCCACGGCGAGCGCCGGCACCATCGAGCGCGTCGACCCCGGTCTGGACGACCTCGTGTCGCAAGATGCCGTCATCGAGCATCTGGCCGATGGCTTCGGTTTCGCGGAAGGACCAGTTTGGGTTCAGGAGGGTGGGCCATTTCTTCTCTTTAGCGACATTCCTGGGAACCGTATCGTCAAATGGACCGCTGACGGCAACGTCATGGATTTCATCTCCCCGGTGTTCGACGGCGAGTACGAAGAGGGTCGCGGCGTCGGTTCGAACGGCATTACGGTTGCCCCTAATGGAGACGTCGTATTTACTGAGCACTACGGCCGCCGGATCTCACGTGTGAGCGCGGATGGGGTCATCAGCACCGTCGTCGACAGTTACGAGGGACGTCGGCTGAATAGTCCTAACGACCTGACCTACAAGTCGAACGGCTCCCTGTACTTCACCGATCCGCCGTACGGCCTGCCGAGCCCGGAAGACCGCGAGATCGAAGTCAATGGGATCTATCGTCTCGACTCCGACAGCACGCTGGTGCGTCTGGGCGATCAACCAGGTCCGAATGGCATCGCGTTTTCACCCGACGAGTCACGCCTGTATGTGGCCGACAGCTCGGAGAACGTCTGGATGGTCTACGACGTGGCCCAGGACGGCACACTGAACAACGGCACCGTCCTGTTCGATGCGAGTCAGGTGGACGAGTCAGGCGCGGCCGACGGGTTGAAGGTCGATGAGCGGGGCAATGTCTGGGGTACAGGTCCGGGAGGTGTGTGGGTGATCACACCGGATGGCCGGCACCTCGGCACGATCAAGCCGACCGAGGTGCCGGCCAACGTTGCATGGGGGGACGATGGTCGGACGCTGTATATGACGGCTCGCAGTGGCCTGTATCGGATTCGTACGAACGTATCGGGTTCGATACCGTGAACGGTGGCTAGCACCCAAGCCGGTCGAGGTACTCAGCGTGATCGGTCTCTTCCGCGAGTATGTTCCCTAAATGGGTCACGAGGTCTTTGTCCCGGAACGCTTGGGCCTGGTCAATCCGCTTTGTGTAGTTCGCGACAACCAGCCGCTCCGTCTCGACATCGATCCGCATCATCTTTTGGCATCGTCGGATTGGTCGTCAGCTCTCCGTCCAGCGCCGTGATCTTGTCTACCAATAGGACGAGTGCGCAGACGAAGGTCTCCGAGATCGAGAGGGTAGTCTGGAGTGACGGAATCCTGACCGCGAATGTACTGCTGAAAACGTCAGCGTAGCGAGGAAGACCCGCTGCAATGGGACCGATTTCTGATGCCACCTCTACGATCGACGATCCGATCGCCGTGATCCCCGTGCTGCCGACGACGTTAGAGATAGTCGTTGGCGGTCCACGAGCCGATGCCGACCGTGCGGTTCAGACTTCGCTCAGGTAACACCATGCAGTCTGGGCATATTTCATGCCAGCAAGGCCAGGTCCTGGGAGGTGCCCTAGTAGGCGGCGGCGCCCCTGGCCAGATGCCTCGCTACATGGAAGTCTCGTCCGGGCCAGAGGGACTGTCCGCTGGCGGCTGGTGGTCTTGTCATGGTCGGACGTTCCTTTCACGTGGGGGAACGGCACACGAGAATCAACCATGGTCTTCGGCGCTTTTCTTGAGGTGCTGCCCTCTCGTATGCTTACCGCTACGTCGCAATGACCAGTCGCCGCCAATTGATGGGCCGTCTTCTGCTGAGCCTGAGCCTGACGGTAGTATTCGCGCTCGTCGTCCGCTCACCTGTCCGGGCTCAGGGGCTCGTCTTCAACACGTTCGAACGCTACCTTGAATCCTTTCGCGTGCAGGCTGGCATACCGGGTTTGTCCGCGGTAATCGTTGGGAGACAGGGCATCGTCTGGGAAGGCGCATTCGGGCAG
This sequence comes from Vicinamibacterales bacterium, assembly GCA_965237405.1. Taxonomy (GTDB): domain Bacteria; phylum Acidobacteriota; class Vicinamibacteria; order Vicinamibacterales; family UBA8438; genus CAUZIB01. Next base: position 557,464 of record OZ250139.1, read on the forward strand.
CAGGATGTGCAGCGAGATATTGCCACAACCACCGACACGCCGTTCCATCTTGACGGGATCACGCAGGTTGTCACGGCGTCGCTCGTGCTGCGGTGCGTGGATGACGGACGGTTGTCGCTTGATGACACCATCGGTGATTTCGTTCCAGATGTTCCGCACGCGGACGCGACCATTCGCGAGATTCTCACGCATACGACGGCCGGAATCGGAGGCCTTGAGTTTGACTATCGTCCAGACCGTCTCGATTCGCTGACCTTTGTGTTGAATGCCTGCTCCGGTGTTACGTTCCGCGACATGTTTGCTACGTGGCTCGACGACCTGGGTATGAGCGAGTCAGTGCCGGGGCCGGATGCCATTACGTACGTACCGACCTTTGGATTCGCTCCCCCGGTCGAGCGGTACCTGGGAGTATTGGAACGCCTAGCGATCCCTTATCGAGTCGACGACGGGCGTCGCTTTGTGGAGTCGGAGTACCCTGCCAAGACACTGACGCCAGCATCCGGACTAATCTCGACCGTGCGCGACTTTGCGCGTTTTGATTTGGCACTCAAAGGCGACTTGGTTTTACTGCCCGACACACGTTCTCTCGCCTGGAGCCCGCCGTCTGGGCCCAACGGTATTGGCTTACCTCATGGACTTGGGTGGTTCGTCCAGACATATGGCGGTGAGCCGGTCGTCTGGCAGTTCGGGTACGGCGCGAATGCCTCGTCGTCGCTCGTCATCACCCTCCCAACACGCGGTCTCACGCTGCTCCTTCTGGCAAACAGCGACGCCTTGGCGTGGCCGTTCGTGGAAAACATCAGTGAGCTGACGTTCTCACTGTTTGCACGTTTATTTCTTGAGGTATTCGGCCGCTAGCGAGGCCCATGGTACGCAATGAAGGTCGGTGGGTGGGCGCTGGCGTTTGTCGTGATCGGTTCGACTCAAGCCTGGGCCGAACGGCAGGTCAAGCCGTTTGTGGGCACATCGTTCAGGGGCGGCACGACTTTCATTGACGTTGAGAATGCGGCGGGACAGCCCTCGATCGTGTTGGGCGCCAACGGGGTGCTGCTCGGAGAGGTGTTCGGCCTGGACGTTGATGTTGGCTATTCGCCTGGATTTTTCGAATCGAGTAGTCATAATTTGGTTCTGTCGAGCAGCGTCACGACGCTGTCGGGTGGCGTCATTCTGGCGCTTCCGCGCCGCTTGGCCGAGGTTGGGCTCAGGCCCTACCTCGTTGGGGGCGGCGGTCTGATGCGCGTACGAATCAATCAGACCTTCGATATGCTACGGGTGGCGAGGACGCTACCCGCGGTGAATGTAGGTGGGGGAGTGACCGGATTTCTGACGGACCGGATCGGGTTGAACTGGGAGGTGCGGTACTTCCGGAATGTCGGTAGTGACTCGAGTGGCAGCGGGGTGAGCTTCGGACGGGAGCAGATTTCGTTCTGGCGAGGGAGTATGGCCCTTGCTATAAGATATTAGGGAGATAGGGCAATGTCTCAAAACCGTAGAGGTTTCTGGTGTGCCATGGCGCTCGTTGTCGCGTCTGGTATCGTATGCACGGCGGAGAGCCTTCGAATCCTTCCGCTCGTTCGTGACCACCAGGTGCTGGTGTCGTTCGAGCTACTGGATGCGTATACCGATGAGGTTCGCGACGCGGTCTCCAGCGGTCTGCGCACGACATTCACCTACAACGTTGACCTCCGAATGGACGTGCCGTTTTGGGCGGACCGAACGGTCGCAACTACCCTGGTCAGCATCGCCAACGACTATGACAGTCTTACGGGGCGGCATAGCCTGGCGCGACGGATCGACGGACGTGTCATCGAGGCACTGGTTACCGAGGATGAGGACGTTGTGAGAGAGTGGTTCACGAAGCTGACACGACTCCCGCTGTGCGAAACATCTCGGCTACACCCGAATCGTGACTACTACGTCCGAGTAAGTGCCAGGAGCCGGCCGCAGGTGGGTTCCGTCCTTGCGTGGGCCAATGCCATTCGTGGCCAGGCCACGTTCACGTTCATCCCGTAATTCCTCTCTCTTGGTCCACTGGCGTCCATCGAGATCGATTATGCTACCCGCGCGACGTCGATTCGTGTTACATCGGCCAAAGACAACCACGAGTCAAGGAGATCCTATGCGTTATTTGACATTCTTACCGATGGTTGCATCGTCGCGTGTGGTGTTGGCAGCCGGACTAATGCTCGTGTTCGTCAGCCTTGGCCTTTGGCCTGGAACGCAGGCTTACGCGCAAGCGCAAACCCGGCTCAATAAGATCGTCGAGGCGATCGAAGCGGGGCGACCTGCCATTGCCAATCGAGAATGGCGGTGGATCGGCATGGAGCACGCGCCGTTTTCCCCCGAACGATTGGCATCGATCCTCAGCGAGATGGATGGCGACCGAGACGAGGACGGACGCCTACGCCTCACGCCCATTGTCCGTATTCCCCAAGATGGCGATGAGGACTTCAAGTGGGCGGTCAAGCAGGTCTTGGACCAGGGTATCTTCGGTGTCGTGCTGCCACACGTCGACACCAAGGACGAGGCGGTACGTTTCGTGAAGGCGATGCGGTATCCGCAGACGAAGGACTCGGCGTACCCCGAGCCCGAGGGGGAACGGGGTTGGGGACCCGGCGGGCTGTTGCAGCGCCTCTGGGGTACGGCCAACCCTTCGGAATATCACGCCAAAGCCGATGTCTGGCCCCTTAATCCGAATGGTGAACTTTTCGCGGTAGTCATCATTGAATCGGTCGAGGCGATCGAGAACATCCACGAGATCCTTGAGGCGCCCATCAGCGCGATCCTGATGGTTCCTGGCGACACGAGCCTCTCCATGGGCCTCGGACCTTTCGTTGACGTCGAGAGTCATCCAGAAGTTGATGCCATGTACGCCAAGGTGCTTGAGGCGTGCCAGGCGCAGGACAAGGTCATCTGTGGATCTGCGTCGGATTGGAGTCTTCAGCAGCGGCGGATCGACGAAGGATGGCAGTTTTTTCTTCCGCTGGGTGCAGCACCCGACTGATTTCTCCCGGAACCCTGCAAGGTTCGAAGATTGGATCTGGTCAAAGGCTGGCTACCGGTCGTCGTCTTCGCCCTGGCCTTGGCTCCTGGACCGGTGGCCGCTCAAACCGGTTCGGCAAACGGGGAATGGCGGACGTATGGGGGCGACCTGGGTGGCACCCGGTACGCGCCGCTTGACCAGATCGACGGCGACAATTTCAACGACCTTGAGATAGTCTGGCGGTTCAAGACCGTCAACCTCGGCCCGACCCCAGACTTCAACTACCAAGCTACGCCGTTGATGATCAACGGCGTGTTGTACACCACGGCTGGCAGCCGTCGGAACGTGGTGGCGCTCGATGCTGCCACCGGCGAGATGCTCTGGATGTACCGGCTCGACGAAGGCGAGCGCGGTCGGAATGCCATCCGGCGCATGTCGGGTCGTGGGGTCGCCTACTGGACGAATGAGCAGGGTGACGAGCGGATCTTTCTCGTTACGATCGGCTATCAACTGGTTGCCCTCGACACGAAGACGGGACGTCCCATTTCAGGCTTCGGGAACGACGGTATCGTCGATCTCAAGGAGAACAACGACCAGTACATTGACCCGCTGTCCGGAGAGATCGGCTGGAACAGTGCTCCCATTGTTGCTCGTGACGTCGTCATCATTGGGGCTTCACACCGGCCGGGTGGTGCCCCACCGAGCCGTGAAAACGTTAAAGGTTACATCCGTGGCTTCGACGTGCGGACCGGCGAGCGGAAGTGGATCTTCCACACGATTCCGAGGCCCGGTGAGTTTGGGCGGAATACTTGGCTGAACGATTCGGCTGTATATAGCGGCAACACCGGTGTCTGGACGACGCTGTCAGTGGACGCCGAACTCGGCATCGCATACCTGCCTATTGAAATCCCAACGGGCGACTATTACGGTGGGCATCGCCCGGGTGACAATCTCTTCGCGGAGAGCCTTATGGCCGTCGACCTCGAGACTGGTGAACGGCTTTGGCATTTCCAGTTCGTGCATCATCCAGTCTGGGACTACGATGTTCCCTGCCCTCCGATCTTGGTTGACATCACGGTCGACGGTCGTCTTATCAAGGCGGTCGCGCAACCGACCAAGCAGGGTTGGGTATATGTGTTCGACCGGAAGACTGGTGAGCCGGTTTGGCCGATTGAAGAGCGGCCGGTGGAGGTGGGGACCGTCCCAGGTGAGTGGTATTCACCGACTCAGCCATTTCCAACGAAACCACCGCCTTTCGAGCGACAGGGATTTCTGCTCGAAGAACTCATCGACTTCACTCCCGAGCTGAGGGCTGAAGCGCTTGAGATTGTTTCGCAATACAAGACCGGTCCGATCTTTACCCCGCCGATTGTTCGTGGTGAGAATGGGCTGCTTGGAACCTTGTTCGTGCCCAACGGCGCTAACTGGCCGGGCGGGTCGTATGATCCCGAAACCGGTATCATGTATGTGTATTCACATACATTGTCGAGGGTGCTCGGGCTTGTCAACGACTCTGAACGTTCGGACATGGACTACATCAACGGGCGCAGTCGACGGGTGACGGTTCGAGGACTTCCAATTATGAAACCGCCGTGGGGGCGAATCACGGCGATCGATTTGAATGAAGGTGAGATTGTCTGGCAGGTCGCCCACGGTGAGACGCCGGACTTTGTGCAGAATCATCCGGCGCTCAAGGGGCTCGATATCCCTCGGACTGGTAGGACCGGCGGGGCCGGTGGGAGCTCGGGTGGCATCGGCACGCTGACGACGAAGACGCTGGTCATCAGCGGAGAGGGCGGGGTTGTCACGATGCCGTCTGGTGAGCGCGGCGCGATGCTGCGTGCCTACGATAAGGCGACCGGACAGGAGCAGGGAGCGGTCTCCATTCCTGCGGCTCAGACGGGGTCTCCCATGACCTACATGTTGGATGGTGAGCAGTATCTTGTGTTGGCGGTCGGTGGGGGAAACTATCAGAGCGAGCTCATTGCGTTTGCTCTCCCGTAGGAGGTTCGTATGTTGTTTCGGGCTAGTCTCGCAGTTTTTTTCTGTATCGGCCTTGTCATCGCTATTGGGATTCCTGGCTTGGCGCAGGTCGGGAACTTCACGCCGATTACCGATGCGGAGCTGCAGGACCCTGACCCAACCGATTGGCTCAACTGGCGGCGGACTCTTGATGGGTGGGGCTATAGCCCGCTCGATCAGATCGACCGGACTAACGTTGGCGAGCTACAGCTAGCGTGGTCATGGGGGCTCGAGCCTGGAATTTCACAGACGACGCCGATCGTGCATGACGGCATCCTGTACATTACGAACCCTGGTCACGTCGTGCAGGCGCTTGATGCTGGGACAGGCGATTTGATTTGGGAGTATCGCCACGAGATGGACGAACGAAGGCGCTCCGGTGCCCAGATGCGTAGCCTCGCCATCTACCACGACCTCATCATCCTGAACACCCACGACGCGCATATCGTCGGAATTGACGCGCGCACCGGTGAACTGCGTTGGGACACGTCGGTCATGCCCGATCACGATGGCTATGGCTTTTCAAGTGGATCAATCGTCGCCGATGGAATCATCGTAGCTGGACTCAGAGGATGTCAGCGCTATCGAGATGACACCTGCTACATCGTTGGGATCGACGCGCGTACTGGTCAGGTAGCATGGCGGACGTCGACCGTGGCCCGGCCCGGCGAGCCGGGTGGCGATACCTGGGGTGATCTACCGGTAATGTTCCGGGCCGGTAGCGATGCCTGGATTCCCGGCAGCTACGACCCGGTGAACCGACTCATCTACTATGGCACGGCGCAGGCAAAGCCGTGGACGCGCGACGCGCGTGGCACCGACGGCGATGCGCTCTACAGTAACTCGACGCTCGCGCTCGATCCGGTGACCGGCGAGATGAAGTGGTACTTCCAGCACATCCCGGGCGACACCCATGACATGGATGAGACGTTCGAGCGGATCCTGATCGACTACGACAATCGGCAGTCGGTGTTCTCGATGGGGAAGCTGGGAATCCTGTGGGAGAACGACAGGACGACGGGCGCGTACCTGAATGCCTCCGACCTGGGCTACCAGAACATCGTGGACCTCAACACCGAGACCGGTGAGCTCACGTATCGCGATGGGATGGTAGTCGACGTCGGCGAAGAGCTGTTCTTCTGTCCGAGCACCGGCGGATTCAAGAGCCTGCGGGCAATGGCCTACCATCCGGAGACCGAGGCGTTCTATGTGCCGATCAACCTTCAATGTGAGACCGCGGAGTTCGGTCCGGTCGAGCGGCGCGAAGGGGGCGGCGGGTCCGGAGGCGTTAGGGGGCGAAAGAATCACTTCCATCCAGACGCGCCGGACCAGCTGGGCGAATTTCAGGCGATGGACATGCGAACTGGCGAGACGTTCTGGAAGCATCGTCGTCGGGCCCCCTACAACACGGCGGCGCTGACGACCGGTGGCGGGCTGGCGTTTATCGGGGCCTGGGACCGCTACGTCTTTGCCTACGACGTTCGCAGTGGCGACAAGCTGTGGCAGAGTCGGCTGTCCACGATGGCGAACGGCTATCCGATTACCTACGCGGTCAACGGCACGCAGTATGTCGCCTTTGGGGCCGGGGCTCCGCTTGGGGGCTCCAGCTGGACCAGCGTCATCCCGCTTGATCTGATCCGAGAAAAACGGAACCCACGGGCTGGGAACGCGCTCTTTGTCTTCGCCCTGCCGGAAAGTTGACGCAACCGTTTCTAGAACAGCGTGTAGATGAAGGGCGCAGCTGCGGTTCCTGACAGCATAATAAGCGTACCCAGCAGACCGAAGACGATGACGATCGGGAGCAGCCACCATTTCTTCGTCACACTCAGAAACTCCCATATCTCACTGATCAGGCCCATGCGTGGCTGATCGGCCAGCGCCTCGTCAAGCTTGCTCTTCGCTTTGGTCACAGCGCCCTCATCGGTATCGTACCATAGTGAGATGACGCACTGGATTCGTTTCGATCACGATGACACCATCGGGTTTGGCACCGTGAGTGAGGAGACCATCGCGGTGTACCGGGGAGATATGTTTCAGGTACCGGTGGCGACCGGCGAGACGCTCCCCGTGGGCCAGGTCAAGGTATTGACGCCTACGGTTGCCGGCAAGATGGTGGCGCTGTGGAACAACTCCCGGGCGATGGCTGAGAAGATGAACCAGGCGGTGCCTTCCGAACCGTTGTATTTCATCAAGGCGAACGGTTCGTACCTGAGCACCGATGGGATCATCCGGAAGCCGTCATCCTATGACGGCAAGGTCGTGTTCGAGGGCGAGCTGGGCATCGTCATTGGAAAGGCGTGTCGGGCTATTTCCGAGTCCGAGAGCGCCGAGCACATCTTCGGCTATACCTGCATCAACGACGTCACGGCCATCGGCATCGTCGGTAAGGATGCGTCATTTCCGCAGTGGACGCGGGCCAAGAGCTTCGATACGTTCGGCGTGTTCGGCCCCGTCGTGGCGACCGGTCTAGATCCGTCGATATTATCCATTTGCACGACGCTCGACGGTCAAGAGCGCCAGCGCTATTCCGTCGATGACTTGTTCTTCCAGCCTGCTCAGATCGTGAGCGTAATCTCACGGGACCTGACGTTGTATCCAGGCGACGTGATCTGCTGCGGGACGTCCGTGGGTGTCGGCTCTATGAAACCGGGCATCACGGTCGAGGTCACGATCGACGGTATCGGTACGCTTCGCAACCGATACGACGACTGATCCGTCCGCTACCCATCGATTCGATCGAACTTCTGGACGCGCTGTCCTGCGTTGACTTCCGTGGTGTACAGGTTTCCGCCCGAGTCGACATCGAGGTTGTGCAGTCGATAGAACTGGCCCGCGTACTTGCCGAGTCGCCCGAAATGAGACACCACCCCTAGCGAAGAGCGGTCGAGAATCCACACCACGTTGTTCGTGCCATCGGGGATGAACAGCCACCGTTGGTCTGGATCAGGTGAGAGCGCGACGCCTGACACGGCGCCGCTTCCGAGCGTGGCTGGACGGACCAACGCTTCGGTGACGAACGTGCCGTCCTTGTGGAAGACCTGTAAGCGGTTGTTCGTCCGGTCCGCCACATAGACCAAGCCATCGCCGGAGAGGGCGACGTCGTGAACCGGGCTGCGGAACTGCGCGATCGGCTCCGCGTCGGGATCATACGCCGGCAGCGCGACGTCGTCGGGCCGCTCTCCATATGCGCCCCAGTGCCGCTTGTACTCGCCGGTGTCGGCGTCGAAGACGATGACGCGCCGGTTGTTGCCGTACCCGTCGGCGATGTAGACCTCGTTCGCCGTGGGGTCGACCTCGATTGCGGCCGGACGGCCGAGGTTCTCCGTGTCGTTGCTCTCGCCACTCTGTCCGGCCCGGCCGATCTGTAGCAGGAACTTGCCATCTTTGGTGAATTTGAGGACGTGTGCATCGGATCCGCCGTTCGCGCCGATCCACACGTGGCCCCGATGATCGACGTGGATGCCGTGCTCGCTTTCGGGCCACTCGAAGCCATCGCCGGTGCCACCCCAGGCTCTGAGTACCGTGCCCTCCGGCGAGAATTCGATCACCGGCGGGGCCGGAACGCAGCACATCCCTTCTTCACCGCGCTGACGGGCGTCGAGCGACCGCGGGCGATGAACGATCCAGACGTGGTCTTCGGCATCGACCGCGAGACCTGAGACTTCACCCAAGATCCAGTTGTTCGGGAGTTCGCCGGGCCAGAATGGGTCGACGCGGAAGCTCGGCGTGTCGGTGGAGTCGTCGGGTGGTGCGGCTTCAATTGACGGTACTGTCGTCCTGGCTGGCGACTCGTTCGTATCGCTGCAGCCAGGTGCGAGGAACGCCACCGCCAATGCGGTGCACGCCCACGAACAGCTCCTTCGACGCCTCATGACCATGTGCCCACCTCCTGGACGTCCCGTCCCGCGGCGTCCGACGTGCACGATACACCAGGACCACCCGATGCACCCTGCTCGAAGTGAGCTCGAGGGCAGTACAATGCCTTCCTAGTGTTCCTTCGGTATTGGCAAGGCTCGGCGCTCTCGATGGATTGGTTGTGGTGTGTTTCGTGTACACGGCGCTGTCCGCCAGGGTGTTCCGGTTGGAGTAGCCGACCGATATAATGCGGCATGCGTCGATCTATCCTCGCGTTCTGTGCTGCATTTAGCATTATCCGTGCCGTCGCACCTCTGCTTGCCGACGATTGGCCGCAATGGCGGGGAGTCGATCGACTCGGCGTGTGGCATGAAACTGGCATCGTCGAGGAACTGCCCGACGACCTGGTCTTCAAATGGCGGACCCCGATCGGGTCGGGATACTCGGGTCCGGCGGTGGCCGACGGACGGGTCTTCATAACCGACTGGCGAGAGGACCCCGAGTCTCGAACGTTGGACGGCATTGAGCGTGTTCTCTCGCTCGATGAGCGGACTGGTGAGGTCCTCTGGACCCACGAGTGGTCGACGTCCTATCGCATGCTGAGCATCTCCTACGCCATCGGTCCCCGCGCTACGCCGACGGTCGACGAAGATCGGGTGTACGTTGTCGGCGCGACCGGCCGACTGTTCTGTCTCGACGCCGAAACTGGCGATGTGCGCTGGCAGAAGGACTTCGTGGCGGAATACGACACCAGCGTGCCGACGTGGGGTATTACCAGCGCGCCACTGGTGGACGGCGACCGCTTGATTACCGTCGTCGGCGGCAAGCCCGACGCTCTCGTCGTTGCCTTCAATATCGAAACGGGCGATGAGATCTGGCGCGCGTTGCCGGTCGCATCGGAGATGGGCTATACCCAGCTGGTGATCTACGAAGCGGCGGGAGTGCGGCAGCTAATCATCTGGCACCCGACGGCGCTCGCGTCGCTGAATCCGGAAACCGGCAAGGAGTACTGGCAGGAGCCGTGGATCGTGAGCATGGGCTTGACCGTTGCCACGCCTGTGAAGAGCGACGATTACCTGTTTGTTTCACAGTTCTTCAATGGTTCAATGATGGTGCGCCTGAAGAGCGATCGTCCAGACGCCACGATGCTGTGGCAAGGGACGAGCCGGAGCGAGTTGCCTGACCAGACTGACGGTCTGCATGCACTGGTCACGACGCCGGTCGTGAGCGGTGACTACATCTACGGCGTGGGCAGTTACGGTGAGTTGCGTGGTCTGGATGCTAGGACCGGTGCGCGGGTGTGGATGAGTTCTGACATGACCGCCCCGGTGCGGTGGGGCAGTGCGCACATCGTGCAGCAGGGTGACCGGTACTTCGTAAACACCGACGATGGTTTCCTGGTCATTGCCCGGTTTACGCCTGAGGGATACATCGAGTTGGATCGCACGAAGCTGATCGAGCCGACCAGCGGATCGGGGGCAAGAACGCCGCACGGACGCATCGCGGAGCGCCAGGTGAACTGGCCGCATCCGGCCTACGCGAATCGCCACATCGTGCAGCGGAACGACCGCGAGATCATCCGCGTGTCGCTCGATGCGTCAGACTATCGGTGACTCATGGACACGCGACTACGAGTACTCACGATTGTTATTGCCGGTGGTGTTGCCCTCAATCCTGTGGCGGCGGTCGGACCGTCGTTCGTCGACATCACCTGGATGTCCATGGCGAACCTGCACTATCAGGTCGGTGCCGTTGGCGTTCTGACTGATGGCTACATTACACGTATTCCGCAGGACACCTTCTATGGCGGCCCGAGTGGTCTTGCCAACACCCGCGAGGCGTATCTGCCCGATCGTGAGGGCGTTGCCCGCGTGCTGTCGGCGCTAGGTGGGCCGACAGCCGTTAACTTGGTGTTGACCGGGCACAGCCACTGGGATCACTCGTTCGACACCGGGACCTGGAGCACACTGACCAATGCGCCGGTCATCGGCTCGCAGACCACGTGCTTCCAGGTCATTGCCGCAGGCGTCCCGGAGCAGGTGTGTCGATCCGTCAACGGTGGTGAACGTATTACCGTGGCTGATGACGTTACGATGCTGGTTGTACGGTGGAATCACAGCGGCGACCCGGCGAGGAATCCTGAGCAGCACAATCCGGTTGAACTTGATGGCGTGCCAACGCTGGATCCACGAACCGGCGGTCTCCGCCCTGGGGTCGCCGAGGATTTTCCAAATGGCGGGGGGAGTCGTGGCTACCTCTTTGTCGTGGATGGTCCCGAGGGCCGTTTTAGCTGGTTTCAGCAGAGCTCGGCGAGTGCCGTTGATCTTGAGGTGCCGATTGTTGTCGATGGCGTCGACTATGGCACACCAATTGACAATCTGCGAGCCGCGATGAAGGAAGCGGACGTCACGTCGATTGACTTATGGATTGGTACTGGAGGACTTGCCATCGCCCAGCTGGTGGTTCCGATCATTCAGCCAGCGTCGTACCTTCCGATCCATTGGGATGGGCTCTGGGAATCGTTCGATGGTGGCCTACCACGGCCGTTCTCAGACCCCTCGCTCGAAGCGTTCCTCGCCGGGTCGGGGGTAGACCTAGTCGAACCCCGACAGTTCATGGACAAGTGGCGGCTAGACCATCAGGGGATTCGTCCCGTCGCTAACCCAGCCGTCAAGCAGGCGCTCGGATTCTCTGAGGTCCAGCCGTTCTAGCGCCGACGGCGCATTCGGCGAGGTAGTCCATTGCCGCTTGGAGACCGCCGGAGCGATGCGGGATCTCGGCGATCCCGAGTCCCATCTCCACGCCTGCCAACGTTCCCGTCAAGGCGAGATCGTTGAAGTCGCCGAGATGGCCGATACGGAATACCTTGCCTGCAAGCTTTGCGAGTCCGATTCCCAACGACATGTCGAACTTGTCGAGGACGATCTCCAGCAGTCGGTTAGCCGCGTCCTCGTATCCGGCCGGCATCAGCACCGCAGTGATCGAGGCGCTGTACTCGTCTGGATTTGTGCAAAGTAGTTCCAGTCCCCACGCCCGGATGGCGCGTCGCGTCGCCTCGGCATGCCGCTCGTGGCGGGCGAACACGGTCTCGAGTCCCTCGGCGGCGAGCATGTGAAGCGCCTCACGTAGTCCGTAGAGCAGGTTCGTGGCAGGCGTGTAGGGAAAGAGCCCATTTTCGTTGGCGGCGAGCACCGGAGTCCAGTCCCAGAAGCTACGTGGTAGCGTTGCGGTTTCACGGGCTTTTAGCGCCTTGTCACTGACGGCGTTGAAACCGAGCCCCGATGGTAGCATGAGGCCTTTTTGTGACCCGGCGACACTGACGTCTACCTGCCATTCGTCGTGACGGTAGTCGATCGATGCCAGAGAGGAGATCGCGTCGATGATGAACAATGCTGGGTGCCCCGCGTGGTCGATAGCCTGCCGTATAGCCGGGATCCGACTGGTCACGCCGGTCGAGGTTTCGTTATGTACGACGCACACCGCCTTAATGGCACGGTCCGTATCTTCGACCAGTAGGGATTCAACTTGACCTGGGTCGACTCCGCGGCGCCAATCGCCTGCCAAGAACACCGGTTCGAGCCCGAGCCTGACCGCGATGTCGCGCCAAAGTGTCGCGAAGTGCCCAGTTTCTACCATCAGTACCCGGTCACCGGGCGATAGTGTGTTGGTCAGCGCGGCTTCCCACGCACCACTGCCTGATGTGGGGTAAATGACGACTGGCTGATTGGTCTTAAACACGGCGCGAATTTCATAGAGGACTTCTCGTGCGAGTGCCTGGAACTCGGGTCCTCGATGGTCGATGGTCGGACTGGCGATCGCTCGCAAGATGCGGTCAGGAACGTTGGTTGGACCAGGGATTTGCAGGAAGTGTCGGCCAGCTCGATAACTCACGGCGCTACTCTATACTACGCGGCATGCACGACGCGCTGCGGGCGGACCTTGAGTCGCATCTCGATGGTGAAGTTCGATTCGACAAGGTTTCGCGAGTCCTATATTCAACCGATGCCAGCGTCTACCAAATCGAACCGCTGGGCGTGGTGATCGTCAGGTCGCGTGATGACATCCTCAAGACTATCGCCTGCGCGCGGCGGCATGGCTGCTCGATCACCGGACGAGGTGGTGGCACGTCACAGGCGGGCCAGGCGATCGGCGAAGGCCTTCAACTCGACTTCTCCAAGTATTACAACCAGCTGCTTGAGGTGAACGTCGAGGAGCGGTGGGCTCGGGTCGAGCCCGGCATCGTGCTCGACGAACTCAACGCGCAACTCGCCCCCCACAAGCTGAAGTTTGCTCCAGACATATCGACGGCCAGCCGCGCGACCATCGGCGGCATGATTAGCAACAATTCCAGCGGTGCCAGGTCGGTCGTGTATGGGAAGACGATCGACCACGTGGTCGACCTGCACGTTGCCTTGTCGGACGGGACCGTTGCCCACTTCCGGCCACTCGATGGCGATGCTCTCGCTGCGGTTATGGCTGCGGATACATTGGAGGGTGTTTGCTATCGAACTGTGCGCCGAATCGGGAACGAGCTCGCCGCTGAGATCGATCGTCGATATCCGGCAATCCTCCGCCACGTCGGCGGGTACAACCTCGACGCCTTCACCGGTTCGAAAAACGGGGATCCGTTTAACCTCGCGAAGATCGTCGTCGGGTCGGAAGGCACGCTCGGTATGATTCTTGAGGCTCGGCTCAACCTGGTGCCGCTCCCGAACGCCAAGGCGGTCCTAACCATTGAGTTTGCCGATCTGCTTGATGCGCTGGGCGCGACTCCGGCCATTCTGGAGCACGGACCGTCAGCGGTCGAGGTCATGGATCGCTCCATTCTGGACCACGCACGCGAGAACCCTGAACTCGACGCGATACGTCGCGCGGTACTTCGTGGTGATCCCGGCGCGCTGCTCTGTGTCGAGTTCTACGCCGCCGACGCGACGGCGTTGCCGCCACGGTTGGAGGCCCTCGAGACGGATCTCGCAGCGCGTGCCCCTGGTGCCGTGTGTGTGCGCGCGATCGCACCTGGCGATCAGGCTCGAATCTGGAAACTGCGCGAGGCATCACTTGGTCTGTCGATGGCAATCAAGGGTGACGCCAAGAGCATCTCGTTTGTCGAGGACACCGCGGTCGCTCCCGACAAGCTCCGTGACTACATCGAGCGGTTTCTTGAGATCGTGCGTGGGCATGGAACAACGGCCGGCATTTATGCCCATGCGTCGGTCGGGTGCCTGCACGTTCGACCAGTCATTAACATGAAGACCGCAGTCGGCGTCCGGCAGTTCGAGGCAATTGCCAACGATGTGGCGGAGCTCGTGCTCGAGTACGGTGGTGCGCTGTCGGGGGAGCACGGCGACGGGCTCGTCCGCGGCCCATTCGTGGCGCGTATGTTCGGTCCAGAGCTCTACGAAGCGTTTCGGACGGTCAAGCGAACGTTCGACCCCGACGGTCTCTTCAACCCGGGGAAGATCGTTGACTCGCCCCCGCTCACGGCGAATTTACGTTACGGCAGCGACTACGTGACGCCAGATTTCCAAGGCTATTTTGACTATTCCGAGCACGGTGGCTTTGCTCGCGCCGTCGAGATGTGCAGTGGCGTCGGCGCCTGTCGAAAAACGTTATCGGGAACGATGTGCCCGTCGTTTATGGCCACCCGAGACGAGACCTGCTCGACCCGCGGACGCGCGAACGTGCTTCGACTCGCGATGCAGGGGCGTCTCGGTGAGACGGGACTTGGTGACGATGGGGTTTATCGGGTCCTCGACCTGTGTCTTGAGTGTCGAGCGTGCAAGACCGAGTGTCCTGTGGGGGTCGACGTCGCGCGATTCAAGAGTGAGTTTCTTGCCGATTATCGGAAGCGTCACCGGACTCCGCTTGGCGCGCGCGCACTGGGGCACATTCATGACGTGTCGGCGCTGGTGAGCCGATTTGCGCCCATCGTCAATCCAGTGCTCGACCTCGGGTTGGTACGCTGGCTCAACGAGCGGATTCTGGGGATCGATCGGCGGCGGCACTTGCCGCGTTGGGCTCCGAAGACGCTTGCGTCGCGTTGGTCCCCCCGCGGGGGAGGTGAGGAGCAAGGGCGCGTAATACTGTTCAACGACACGTTCACAAACTACTTCCATCCCGAGATCGGTCTCGCCGCGGCAGAGGTCCTCGACCGGGCTGGGATCGGTGTCGATCTCGGTCCGTCGGTCTGCTGCGGGCGCCCTCTCATTTCACAGGGATTTCTCGAGCAGGCGAAGCGATGTGGGAGCGAGGTTACTCGTCGACTGCACGGTGCGGCCACGAGCGGGCAGCGAATCGTCGTGCTCGAGCCGAGCTGTCTCTCGGCGTTGACCGACGATATTCCGGCACTTCTTAGAGGTGCAGAGCAGGAGCAGGCGCGGCAAGTGGCTGGCGCTTGCACGCTATTCGAAGCGTTCCTTGAGGACGAGCTGTCTGCCGGGCGCGCGAAGCTTGAGCTCATGGCGGGACCCAAGCGGCTGCTCCTGCACGGCCATTGTCACCAGAAGTCGCTTGGGCTGGTTTCGCCCGCCATATCGCTCTTGGAGCGAATTCCCAGTGTAACAGTCACCGATCTGGACGCGGGTTGCTGTGGCATGGCTGGGTCGTTCGGGTACGGGCGAGATCACTTCGACGTGTCTCGGACGATCGCCGAGCGGCGCTTGTTGCCGGCAGCCCGTGAGATGGCAGACGGGACCGTGCTGGTCGCGTCGGGCACCTCGTGTCGGCACCAGGTGCGCGACTTTACAGACGTCCACGCCCACCACGCCGCTGAGGTATTGCGTTCAGTTCTCACTGTAGACAGCACTTCTTGAACTTGCGGCCGCTTCCGCACGGACAGGGTGAGTTTCGCCCGAATTTGTTTCGTCCTTGGGTGATTTCACGGCTGAGGGCCTCGGCGTGGGCACGCAGGTCCTGGCTGAAAACACGTTCCAGAGCTGCATAGAGGTCTGGGTGTTTCTGTCGCATCAGTGCGGATCGCTCAAAGAAGTACTCAGAGGTGACCGCGAAGAATTCTGCTCTATTGGTCAACGTATACCGGTTGATATCGGACCGGCCACTCTTGATTTCGGCCGTCTTGCGTCGCATGAGATCGATCCAGGGCTCGACGGCTTGTCGCTCGAGTCCGGCCCTGGGAATACCATCGATTACCCCATCGCTCTTGTCGACGAGGTGGGCGAACTCGTGCACCCCGACGTTTCGCTTGTCGGTCGGATTCCGAAATCCGTTAATCAGATCGGGCTTGGACAAGATCATCAGCCGATTCAAGCTTCCCGTCCCGACCATTCCGAGGATGTTTTTTCCTTGCTGATCGCCGAACTGGAACTTACCGTCGAACCGGTTCGGGTAGATCAAGATCTCGTTGATCGTGTCCCACTCCCAATCGGGGAACCCAAAAATCGGGATGACGGCGCTGGCTGCGGTGAGGATGCGGGTCGTGGTATCAAGGCGCGTCTGGATGCCGGTGATGCGCTTCTCGCCAAGGAACACCTGCAGCTGCCGACGAAACCGTTCTTGCGCCTCAGGGTCGAGCACCAGGAAGAAGGCGACGTTTCGCTGGAGCACTGCTTCCCACTCGGCAGGAAACGCTTCGTTCAAGATCGTTCGTCTTCGTCGAATCTTGCTCGTCTGCCAGGCGTACAGGCCGAACGCTGGCACGAGGGTTAGACTCTACGTCGGTGCCACGGGACGTCCCGTCTCGATCGCCACGATGGCGAGGAGTACCGAAACGGGGAACGACAAAATTGCGACGATGAATGCCCGCCGGCGCATGCGCCGTTCCCAAGCTTCGAATTGTGCCAACGTATCAATCGTGGGGTAACGCGAACACGAAAAGGTTGTTTCCCGTGCTGGGTCGGAGTTCGGGTGTCAGGCGCAGGTTATCCCCAGTGCTCATCGACGTCCCCGTGCTGGCGGCGACATACTGCCGCCCGTCGACGGCGTACGTGATCGGGAAGCCGGTAACCGATGATCCCAAGTTGATTTCCCAGAGCACATCGCCCGTCGTTTGATCGAGCGCTCGGAACCGGCCGCTGCTGTCGCCACCAAAGACGAGGCCGCCGCCGGTTGCGACGAGTGACGTCGTGCCAGCCCGCTGTTCATGCACCCAAACGATCTCACCGGTCTCAGCAGAAATGGCCTGTACCGTGCCGACCTGGTCCGTGCCGGGTGCGATCTGGTCCCGCTTCGTGAGTGCGTAGAGCCTATTGCCGCCGGTACGCGTTGCCATCATGCGCGCGCAAGCGTTGCGGAGCGGGTAGTACATCATGTTGGTCAACGGGCTATAGGCTCCGGCTTCCCAGTCTTTTCCCCCGGTCGCGAAGCTGGGGCAAATTAGGACCTCGGATCCCTCACTCGTGAAGACGAGCTCCGTGTTCTCCGAGACCGCCCCAGTCGAACCATCAATATGGCTGACAACGTTTTGTGCGACCGTGGGCGTCGCCCAGAGGAACTCGCCGGTCTCGCGGTCGAGGGTGTAGACCACCCCAGTCTTTCCCGGGATGCCGGTTATGACTTTCCGTACTTCGCCCGCCTGCAGCCGCGGGTTGATCCAGCTGACCGTGTTCGGATTCGGCGCGACAACCGTATCGACCAGCAGCCGCTCAAACGGATGGTCGAGGTCCCAGTGGTCGTTGAGATGCTGGTAGTACCAGACTAACTCGCCGGTATCGGCGTCGAGTGCGAGCGTCGAGTTGTGGTAGAGGTGCTTCTTGTCGACTCCTCCGAGCATGAACTTCGGGGCTGGGGAGGTGACCGATGTGCCGATGTAGACGATGTTGAGCGCCGGGTCGTAGCTGGGTACCATCCAGGCGCCGACGTGCTTGCGTTCCTCGAAGGGTACGTCGCCCCAGGTCTCGTTCCCCGGCTCACCGGGCGCTGGAATCAGACGCCGACGCCACAGTTCTTTACCGGTCCGCGCATCGTGCGCGGTGACGACGCAGGCGTTCGGCCCGCCCTTTGGTGCGCAACTCCGTCCCGAGATGACCTTGCCGTTTGCGATAATCGGTCCCGAAGTTTGATTTGCCGGGTTGATCCGATAGTCCAGAATCTGTGTTTCCCAAACTAGCTTGCCGGTCGTCGCGTCGAGGGCGAACAGGTAGTCATCGGCGCTCGTGTTGATGATGAAGTTCTCATAAATGGCGAGATTGCGGTTGGTGTCGGTTAGGGCTCCAATCATGTAGTCGGCTAGATCGTCGGGGCGATCGCGGCGGTACTCCCACACGAGATCACCGGTGACGGCGTCGATCGCCTGAATAACGTCCCGCGGGTTTGGCATGTACATCACGCCGTTGTAGACGAGCGGGGTGCCCTGTTGGAGTCCTGGTCCGAGTGCGCGCGACCAGACCATCCGGATCGCCTCGACGTTGTCACGCGTGATCTCGTCGAGTGGGCTGTAGCCCCAGCTGTCGAGCGTACGGCGCCACATAAGCCAGTCGTTCGGCGCAGGATTCTGGAGCATCGCGTCGGTGACGGGAACGAATTCGACCGACGATTGGCCTTGAGTCGCATATGGACCGAGCTTGGCTTCGAACGGAGATAACGTCAGCGCGGCCATCAGCACAATCAATGAGAAGACGCGTCGCTGGTTCGGTTGGAGCATCATGTACCGCCCCAGGGTTCTTGGACAGTGGTTTGAAGGTAATCACTTCTATGCTGCCGCGTCTAGCCCGACCCGGTCGCGTCGCACCTGGGCTGGGCTTCGATAGTCGTACTTCTCAAGCATCCACTGTTCGTTGTATGTCCGCTTGAACTCAAGCAAGGCGAGGCGGAGCTCCTCGATCGTTTCGAAGCTCCGTACCCACAAGACGTTCTCCTTCAGTGTGCGGATGAAGCGCTCAGCGACGCCATTCCCTTCGGGCTCCCGCACGAAGCTCGGTGAGCTCTCGATACCAAAGAACTTGATCTCCCGTTGGAAGTCATCGGCCAGGTAGTTCGATCCGTGGTCGTGACGAAGACGAAGCCCGCTGGCGACACCTTTGGCGATGGCGCCGAAGCGTTCCCGGACGCCCTGGCGGATCGGCTCCAGGGCCTCGAACCGGCTCCCGCTCTTGGCCGCATGGAGGCCGATGCACTCGGTCGTACAGTGATCGACAGCCACGAACACGAACGCCGCCCCCTCGCCGACCGTCACCGTGGCCGACATGTCCGTTCCCCACATCACATCGGGGGCCTCCGTGGTGATCGTGCCGTCATGCGCCTTCGGGCCGTGCGCGTGCCCCGCGCGGTGCGGGGCCTGGAGGTCGTGCTCCCGCATCAACCGCCGCACCCGCTCCTTCGAGGTGCGGATCCCCGCGACCCGCAGCTTCGCCCAGGCTTTGCGGTACCCCTCGCCATGAAACGGCGAGGCTTCGAGTACCCGGCGGATGTGGCCGACCAGCACCTCGTCCGGGGCGGCACCGACCGGCGCGCGGCGACACCACGGCGCGCGTGACCTCGTCGCGTGACGCCTCGCGTAGACGCTGGACCGCGCCCGCTCCCACACGCGGTAGATCCGCTGCACGCCGTACGCCCGACGGGTGGAGATCGAATGGGCGCCACTCATCGCGTCGACCTCCTCCGGGCCAAAGGGGAGCCGGCCTCCAGCTGGTCCACCTTCGCGTAGAGCAGTTCGTTCTCCATCAGCAGCTCGCCGACCTTGGCCCGCAGCCGACGGTTGTCTTCACCCCGGGCATCCGTCGCTCGGCTCTTCAGGCCCGCCTGGCCCGCGGCCAGAAACTGATCGCGCCACTGCGACGCCCGCGCCGCCGTGATCCTCCACTCCCGCGACACGGACTCGAGATCCTCCCCGCGCAGCAAGCACATCACCACGGCGCTCTTGCGACCGACTGAAAACCGGCCCCCTCCGGTCGCCCTCCGGCCTCCCTCCGCCACCGCCGACTCCTGATCGTGCTTCTCCATCTCGACACTCCTCCTACGAGAACTCTCTCGCAATCAAGTGTCCAAGAAAACCCTGGGGCGCCCCAATCATCACATTCCATCGCCTCCGGGCCGTCGATCAATAGCCCTCAAGTACGGGAAACCTTTCGTCTTCCGGGAGCGGCTGTACGCCTAGGGCGTTGAGCGTCATCGATACCTTCCGGTAGCGAGCGACGGTCATCACGATGCTCATCAGTTGGTGGGTGTCGTAGTGCTCCGCGAGATTATCCCATGTCTCGGTCGAGATTATCGCGTCGCGATACATCTCGTTGGCGGCCTCGATCAGTGCCCGTTCCTTCGGGTTCCACCCGGACGCATCGCCACCTTGAGCAATCCACACCGGATCCAAGCTGTGATCGCGCGCGCGCCCAACGCTGCCCACGTGCTTCGCCCACTCGTAGACCGACTGGGTATTCCAGCCGGTGCGAAGAATGAGCAACTCGCGGTCGTGCGGGGTCAAACGCGACCGTTCGGGGTTAAGGATGTAGCGCTCGTTCGCGTACCAGTGTTCCGCCAGGTCAGGATGCTGCCGAAGGGTGCGCGAGACACGGAGTCCGTCCCCGGCGGTCGGCTCGACGCGTGGTACCGTGAGGGGTGACTCGCGATCGGGGACCTGTAGGTTGTAGGCGACTGAGGTTGACGGGATACGTGCCGTGGTGTCGTCATCGGGCTGAATGCCAAGCGAGTTGAACAGGAGCGACTGCGCTGTGGTCTCGCTGACTGTCACGACGGCATCAACCATGTTCCATAAATCGTACTGCTCCGCCAGGCGTTGCCATGTGCGGTCGGTGAGTGACGAATTACGATAGAGCTCGTCGGCCATGCCGATGAGCACGGCCTCAAATTCACTCCACCCTTCGCTGGGGCCTTCCGCAATACGCCGTACATCCGCTTCACTCAGACCCGTCTGGCTGGCGCGACTTGCGTGGCTCGCCCAGAGACTCGCGTTCTGCGTCAGCCACGCGGTTCGCAGGATGAGCAACGCGCGGTGACGTGGTGACAGGCTTGACTCGTTGGTCACGTAGCTCAGTAACGGGAAGACCCGATCCGTCATACCGGGAGCCCGAAGCAGGGTAGCGAGCGCGTTGTCCGGGTTGCCGCTGGAGGCGTAGCGCTCGACTACGGAGTGCTGGTCGGCAGTCCACTCGCTTTCCGGAAGCGGTGACACGCGCGGCTCCGATAGCCGTCGCATGGTGAGGATATTTCCCGGCGGGTCGGTGAACGCGTGCGCCGGCTCGATGCGAAAGAGGATCGCGTCGTCTTCCTCCGTCAGGGCGTAGAGAAACCCATCGGGACCTTGGCGCACGTCACGAATTCGTTGCTTGAGTTCAGCGAGCAACCACTCGCGGCGAATCTCCTGCCCCTGTCGGTTGAAGACGATCCGCTCAAGATGTCCCGTCCGCGGCATTCGCCCGACCATCATCGATCCGACGAACAGGTTGCCCTGCCACTTGGGAAAGTGGTCCGCTGTATAGAAGGTCAGACCGGACGGGCCGATCGATGGCCACCACATGAGCTCGGGGCCTTCAAACTCAGCGCGCCAGGGCGTATCCGTGATCGGCGCGCCGCCGTATTCGCGGCTGTAGGAGGCCAGGGGCCAGCCATAGTTAGCTCCCGGCTTGACGATGTTGGCCTCATCCCCACCCTGGACGCCGTGCTCGGTTGCCCAGAGCTGTCCGGTCTCGGGATGATACGCGAGACCGATCTGGTTCCGGTGTCCCATCGAATAGATTTCAGGAAGGTAGTCGGGGTTGCCGACGAAGGGATTGTCGTCAGCCGCCGTCCCGTCGTCGTTCAGTCGCAGGAGCTTGCCGAAGTGGGTGCGTGGGTCCTGCGCGTACTGTCCGATTCCATCAAACTGGAAGGCTCCGCCGACGGTCATCAGCAACGTACCGTCTGGTGTCCACAGAAGACGTGAGGCCGCGATTCCCTTCCCCCAGCCGTCCGCGACGAAGATGTCACGGGTCTCGGTCAACACTCCTCCTTCGAGACGACCCCGGGCCAGGGCGACGGTCGCACCCTCATCGCTGTCGCGCATTTTCGACTTGGAGTACGTCAGGTAGACGAGGCTGTCGTCGTCGGGGTGGATAGCGACGTCCATGAGCCCGGCCAGCTGGGTGCCGAGGAAGACATCGGGGACGCCGTGAATCTCTCCGTCGAGGAGCTGCCCGTCGCGAATGACCCGGAGCGCTCCGCGGTCACGCTCGGTGATGAGAATGTCGCCGTTTTGCCGGAACGCCATACCCCACGGGTGCGACAACCCGCCTGCGATCGGCACGACCCGGATCCGATACTCAGCAGTGTAAAGGGTGATCGGATACTCCGGTGGGGGGATGGCCGGGACGATACTCGGGTTCTGCACGGACGGGAATACGTCGACGAGTACGAGCGAAAGTGCAAGCGTGAGGAGCGCACGTCGAGCACATAATGAATAGGGCATATCGGGCCCAATGTACTGCACCTTTTTCGTGCTGACCAGACCTTGTCTGGACGACGAGCGCAGTTCCGGACATGGGGGCTTGCGGGATTCAGTTCGGCAGCCTACGATTACCCCGGGAACTGGAATGATATTTCACCGTAGACCGCTCTTGATTGTGGTTCTCGTGGTGGCTAGTGGAGGGTTGCTGGCTCCAGCACCTCACGCGGCGGCCCAGGACTCTGGCTCAACCATTGACTACAACCGTGACATACGGCCGATGCTGGTTATGGCCTGTTTCGGCTGTCACGGTCCGAACGAGCCCGCACGGCAGGCACATCTTCGACTGGATACGCGGGCCTTCATTGCCTCACACATCGTTGCAGGCGATCCCGAAGCCAGTGTCTTGTTCCAGCGGCTGACGACCGGGGACGACGTGATGCGTATGCCGCCCGCGTCGTCAGGACGGTTGCTGACCGACGATCAAATCACCGCGGTTCGCTGGTGGATCGAATCGGGTGCAGAGTGGGGTACTGAGCTCGCGGCCGGGGGTGCCGGTGCGGGCCAAGTGGCGACGCGCACGGTTGATTTCGATAGGGAGGTTCGTCCGATCCTGTCTGAGAACTGCTTCAGCTGTCATGGTCCTGATGAGCAGAGCCGTCAGGCGGGGCTGCGACTTGACCTACAGGAAGGGGCTTTTGAGGACCGCGGGCAGTTTGGTGGCCCGGTGCTCGTTTCGGGCAATGCTATCGAGAGTTTGTTGTTTAGGCGGATCAGTGCCGAGGACACGCGAACACGCATGCCAAGAAACGGTGACGCACTCTCCGATGACGAGGTCGAGACGATTCGACTCTGGATCGAGCAGGGCGCCGACTGGAGAACCCACTGGGCCTTCGTTCCTCCCGAACGTTCGGCGTTACCGCCGGTCAACGACACTGAGTGGCCGCGTAACGCGATCGATAATTTTGTTTTGGCTCGGCTCGAGCACGGTGGGCTTACGCCCTCCGACGAGGCCGACCGTGCCACGTTGCTTCGTCGTGTGACCCTCGACCTGACCGGGTTGCCGCCGAGTCTGGCTGAGATCGCCGACTTTCTCAACGATGATGCGCCCGACGCCTACGAGAAAGCGGTCGATCGCCTGTTCGGCTCGTCACGATACGGCGAGCGGATGGCTGCGGAGTGGTTGGACGCTGCGCGTTACGCCGATACCAACGGCTATCAGAACGATGGTGAACGGACGATGTGGCGGTGGCGCGACTGGGTGATCAAGGCCTACAACGATAATATGCCGTTCGATCAGTTCACGATTGAGCAAATTGCCGGCGACATGCTTCCTAACGCCACGCTCGACCAAAAAATCGCTACGGCGTTCAATCGGAATCATAGCCAGAACGGCGAGGGTGGGATCGTTCCCGAAGAGTTCCTTGTGGAGTACGCCGTCGATCGGGTCGAAACGACCTCGACTGTTTGGCTCGGTCTCACGCTCGGATGTGCGCGTTGCCACGACCACAAGTTTGACCCAATTACCCAGCAGGAGTTCTACGAGGTCTTTGCCAACTTCAATAACGTGCCGGAACGGGGCAAGGCGTTCAAGTACGTGAACTCGCCGCCGTTCGTGACGGCCCCGACCACCGAGCAGCAGGCCGAATTGGACGCGTTCGACACGGAACTGCGAGAGGCACGCGAGGTCTTCGCTGGGTTCGAAGGCGAGCAGTTCGCCGCGCAGCGGGCGTGGGAGCAGTCGCTTGATGGGTCTGCCCGAATCGACTGGGGGCTGCGCGACCAGCTGGTCGCGCATTTCGCTCTCGATGGCGACATCGCGGGTGTTCATGTCGGCGAACAGATTCCCGTCGCTCTCGAAGACGGGACCCCGCACTTTGTCGACGGGCGCGTGGGGACTGCGGCCAGCTTCGACGGCCAGCGGTTTATCAACGGAGGGGATCGCCCGAATCTGGGATATGAGGACACGTTTACGTTGGCCGCGTGGGTCGCCCCAACGGCGCCCAATGGGGTGATCGTGTCGCGAGCCGACGCGGGTGATGAAGGTGAGCGCGGATGGGGGCTCTATCTCGAAAATGGGAAGGTTCGTCTGAGCATGTCAACCCGTGTGCTGGACGACGGGGTAGCTGCTGAAACTAAGGATGTTATTGCACTCAACGAATGGCAGCATGTCGTTGCGACCTACGACGGGTCGAAGACACCGGGCGGAATGCGGATCTATGTCAACGGTCGCTCGCAAGAGCTCGTACCCCTGCTTGACCTCGTTGGAAACGTATCTGTGGCGCGGTATCCGTTGCGCATCGGGGCGAGCGGATCCGATAAGCCGCGCTTTCAGGGGGCGATCGACGACGTTCGGATTTACGCAACCGTGTTGACGCCAGAACAGGCGGCGGTCGTGGCGACCGGAGAGTCAATTACCGAGATCGCTGCTATCGTTCCCGATCAGCGGACAACCGCGCAGTCGAACAAGATCAGGTTCTGCTTTCTCGATCAATACGCGCCCGAGATCATTCGGGACGCCTGGCGGAAAGTGCGTGAGCTCGAACGCCAACGAGAACAGTTGTGGGATAGCTTCCCGACTGTCATGGTCATGGAGGAGATGCAGCCACGGCGGCAGACGTTCCGGCTGATTCGGGGCGCGTACGACAACCCTGGGGACCCAGTGAGTCCCGGTGTGCCGGCTGTGTTTCCACCACTTCCCGATGGTGAGGAGCGGAATCGCCTAGCGTTCGCCCGCTGGTTGGTTAACCCGCGTCACCCGCTCACCGCGCGCGTGACTGTCAACCGCTTCTGGCAGATGTATTTTGGGACCGGGTTGGTCAAGACCGTCGAGAACTTCGGGACCCAAGGGGAGTACCCGAGCCATCCGGAGCTTTTGGACTGGCTGGCCACGACGTTCGTCGAATCCGGGTGGGACGTCAAAGCGATGCAGCGAGTCATCGTGACCAGCGCGACATACCGGCAGGCGTCGAAGGTGAGTCCAACGCAGTACGAGGTCGACCCCGAGAATCGCCGGTTGTCTCGCGGTCCGCGCTTTCGTCTGCCAGCTCAAATGATTCGTGACCAAGCGCTTGCCGTCGCCGGATTGCTCGTTGAACGGGTCGGGGGTCCCTCGGTCAAACCGTATCAACCGCCTGGTCTCTGGGCCGACTTCGCCTTCGACGGAAAACGCGGCTACGAACAGTCGGACGGTGACGATCTCTGGCGTCGCAGCCTCTATACATTTTGGAAGCGAACGCTCGGGCCGCCCACCTTGATGACCTTCGATGCGTCGACGCGCGAAACCTGTATCGTCCGCCGTGGGCGAACCAACACGCCACTACAGGCCCTGAATCTAATGAACGATGTGACCTACATCGAGGCGGCTCGGCGGCTGGCCGAGCGGATGATGACCGAAGGCGGCACGACACCGTCGGAGCGTGTGGCGTATGCTCACCAGCTGGCGATGGCGCGTCGCCCGAGTCCTGAAGCGGAGGCGGTACTGGTTGATGCCCTACACCACCACCAGGACCGCTATCAGAACGACCGCGCGGCTGCGCTGGAACTGGTCAGTATGGGCGAGTTCCGCGCGACGAGATCTTGGATGTCGCAGAGTTGGCCTCGTATACAATGGTGGCCAGCCTCATCTTGAACCTCGACGGGACCATTACGAAGGAATAGCCAATGGAATCTCGTCTCGAACGCGAACTCACACGCAGGCGTTTTTTCGAACTTAGCAGCACCGGCATCGGTGCCGCTGCCCTGGCGACGCTCTTCAGTCAGGACCTCTTGGCTCAGGCACCAGGTGCCGCTGCGTCGGGTGGATTACCCGGATTACCGCACTTTGCCCCGAAGGCGAAGCGGGTCATCTACCTGTTCCAGTCGGGTGCGCCGTCGCAGCACGAACTGTGGGACTACAAGCCGAAGCTTGAGCAGCTTCGCGGTACAGACTTGCCACGGTCGGTCCTCGGTTCCCAGCGCCTCACCAGCATGACGGCAGCCCAGGAGAGTTTTCCGGTTGCGCCATCGATGTTCGCGTTCGCGCAGCACGGCGACTCGCGCGCGTGGGTCAGCGAGCTGATGCCGCATACCGCAAAGATCGTCGATGAGCTCTGCTTTATCAAGTCGATGCACACTGAGGCGATCAATCACGATCCCGGAATCACGTTCTTCCAGACCGGTGCGCAGCTGGCAGGGAGGCCGAGCATCGGAGCGTGGTTATCCTATGGACTCGGTACGATGAATCGCGACTTCCCGACCTTTGTGGCAATGGTCTCGATCGGTACGGCGCAGAGCGGACAGCCGCTCTACAATCGCCTTTGGGGCAGCGGCTTTCTGCCCACGCGCTATCAAGGCGTCAAGTTTCTCGCGACCGGTGATCCCGTGCTGTACTTGTCGAATCCTCCGGGGGTCGATCAAGGGACGCGCCGTCGGTTTCTCGACGACCTTGAGAAACTGAATCGTTTCAAGGAAGAGGAGTTCGGCGACCCCGAGACGAGCACGCGCATCGCGCAGTACGAGATGGCGTATCGCATGCAGAGCTCCGTGCCGGAGTTGACTGACCTCTCTAACGAACCAGAGAGCACCTTCGAACTGTACGGGTCTGACGCGAAAAAGCCAGGAACCTTCGCCCGTAACTGTCTGCTCGCTCGCCGCCTCGCGGAGCGAGACGTGCGTTTCATCCAGCTGTTTCACCGGGGGTGGGACCAGCACACTCAGCTACCACAGAACATCCAGAAGCAGGCCAGCGATGTCGACCAGGGGCAGGCCGCGTTGATTCAGGATCTCAAACGACGTGGTTTGCTCGATGAGACGTTGGTGGTGTGGGGTGGTGAGTTCGGACGCAGCGTCTACTGTCAGGGCAGGTTTACAGACGAAACCTACGGTCGCGACCATCATCCGAGGTGCTTCACTATTTGGATGGCCGGTGGGGGTGTTAAGCCGGGCATTAGCTATGGTGAGACTGACGATTTTTCGTACAACATCGTACAGGACCCGGTGCACATCCATGACCTACACGCGACGATGCTGCATCTGCTCGGCATCGACCACACGAAGTTGACGTACCAGTATCAGGGTCGTAATTTCCGCTTGACCGACGTGCGCGGGAAGGTCGTCGCGGGCGTGTTGGCTTGAGCGCGGTCCAGTCCGACGTCCCCGGTGGTTAGTGACATCTGAGTGTCATGGTGTTCGTTCTGTAACTGTGCTGGAAGGTCTCATGATTAGTTGCCTACTCTCACGTATCCGACAAACGGTCCATTGGTGGTGTTCTAGGCATGGTTCTGTTTAGGTGAGTCTGCTCACGACCCCAGAGGGGTCGTCATCGAGCCGCGAGCGTCTACTCGTCATCATCCTTGCCCTAGTGGTCGTCATCGGTGTGGGCTTCTTCGTGCTCACGAGATCCCCGTCAAATCTGGAAAGTGCGGATACCTCAGCCGCGTTGGCTCCGGCTGTGCCGGAAGCCGACCGAAACGAACCCCCTGTACCAACGACCGACCCCGCACTGGCGCCGGTCGTCGACGCGCTCCCGCCGGTCATCAGCCTACCTACCGAGCCTCGGCTCAGCGTTGTGAGCGACGTGGTCGGAGCCGACGTCTTTATCGACCGCCAGTACGCGGGCAAGACCCCGTTCGAGTCTTTTGACGTCGCTCTGGGACCGCATCGGATCAATGTCTCCGCGCCTGGATACGAAGGCTTCAGCCGCGATGTTACGGTTAGAGATAGCGTTACACGTCTTGACGCGACCTTCAAGGTTCTCAAGCTCCATGCTCGCGTCGCGGTCGTGCACAAACACCGGTTTGGCGACTGTGAGGGGGAGCTCGCTGCGGATCTTGACGGGATTCACTACCGCACCGACGACGACGACGCGTTTTTCACAGGTTTTCAGGGTTTGGACGATTTCAGTGTCGACTACCTGAAGCACAACCTACGACTCAAGGTCCGGGACGGGCGTGTCTACAACTTTACCGACCGCGAGGTAAACGCCGACAAGCTCTTTCTTTTTCATCGCGAGGTGGAGAGAACCCTTGAGCGGCTTCTTGCGTCTGAACCGTAGCCGATTCGTTAGTTATTGGCGCTATGTGCTGACCGAGTGTACGGTTACCCTTGGAAGGCTCTCCGTATTAGTTGATCGTGAAGGTGATTTCACCCGAGGCCGCGTTTACATTGCTCATGGTGCCTTGCGTAGTGACAGTCGCTGGGATTAGCAACGCCAACGGCACCAACGTACCGAATTGCTTTCATGCTCGACCTCCCGCCGGCGATTTGTATGGGGGTTAGGGTAGTCCTTCGGCCTTCTTCATGAGACCCAAGTGCTGCTCGGCCTGTGCCAGCCCGCCTTCGCCTTGCTGCCACCCCACACGGCCGTCGTCGTTGGCGTCGCTACCGTCGATCAACTGCTGCGCGAGCGTGTTGAGCTCGCCAACGAGCGGAGCCGCCTGGGTGGCTGAGGTCGCGGCGTTGATGCGGCCAGCCAGCGCGACAATCTCATCCGCGCGCGACACCGTGTTCCGAGCGGACGTCGCCACGTGGGTGGCGTGGGTCGTCACCGCTTGCGACGCACCGTCTGCGGTGGCCGCTGCCTCGATGTGCTTCGCGGCGCCCTCAGCCGCTTGCTTGACGCCGTAGCCGAGACCCGGACCATCCTCGACGGCGGACGGATCGACGGCATGGAGCACGTGTCCGGTATGACGCTTCATCGAGTCGAGGTCCCCGGTGTTGCCAGCCGCGAGACCCGCGTGCTGGGCGGCGATTCTCGCTTCTGCCACCGCTGTTGGTAGGAGTCCCTGCCCTTCAGGCGTATCTCGCCATCCGTCGGCCACGTGTCCGATGTGGGTGTGAGCCGCGCCACCTTGCTCGGCGACCAGCTCAAGATTTGGCGTGACGAAGAGTGCGAAAGTCAGTGAAAATGTGACGTAAACGGCAGCGCGCATCGGTTGTCTCCATGGCTTACGAATCAGTATCCAGGATGGTTTATACCGCACGCCGGTGTGCCAGCGCAAGGCTGATGCACGTCTCCGATGGTTGTTTCAAACGATGACCAACCACTGAAATGAGAGAATGTAGGTTTGGCCAACCGACGTGACTGCCGCCGGAGCCCCCCTGAGGAGCATCGTGTGAATCGCGTGTTCGAACGCCTGGTTCTATGTGTGTTCGCGACGTTGCTCGTTGAGGACCTTGTTCACGCACAGACCGCCGTCCTCACGGGACTGGTCATGGATTCGCAGGGCGCCGCACTCGTCGGGGCCACGGCGACGCTCACAGCTCCAGGATTGGCGCCGGTCGTTTCACACACCGACCAGACGGGCGCGTACCGATTCGAAACGATCGTCCCGGCCCGGTACACGCTCACGGTCGAGTTGTCTGGATTTCACCCGGAGCGTCGGGTCGACATCGATGTGGATGCGGAAGCGGCGTTGACGCTCGATATTCGGTTGACCTTGGCGCTATTCGCCCAGCAGGTCGATGTCGTTGCGGTCGCGCCGCTACTCGGCGGTGGAGTTAGTCGTGAGCGGCTCCCGACAACCGTATTCGTGATAGCAGGGTCAGAGCTCGAACGTCGACCGAGTCCGTCGCTGGCCGACACGCTCCACGAACGGCTGGGCGCGGTCACGTTAGAAGGAGCGACGACCAACCTCTTTCAGCCGACGGTGCGGTTTCGGGGATTCACAGCGTCACCACTACTGGGCCTACCGCAAGGGATCGCGGTGTACCAGAACGGTGTCCGGATCAATGAGCCGTTCGGCGATAACGTTCAGTTTGACCTGATACCGCAGTTCGCTCTTGATCGGGTACAGCTCAGTTCGGGAGCGGAGCCCACGTTCGGGTTGAACGCTCTGGGTGGCGCGCTTGCGCTGCGTCTCAAAAACGGACTTGACCACTCCGGCTTCCGAGGCGAGGTACTCGGGGGATCATTCGACCGGTTCGTAGGCACGGCGGAGTATGGTGCCAGTCGCGGGCCGTGGGGGTTGTATGTAGGCGCGACTCGTTTCGACGAAGCCGGCTGGCGTGACGCATCGCCATCGGAGGTGACGCAGTTTGTCACGGATTTCGCCTATCGTGAGGGCCGGGTCGATGCGGGGTTCAGCTTTACCTACGCCGACTCAAGCTTGAATGGAAACGGACCAGCGCCCGTCGACCTGCTGGCTGCCGACCGATCCGCGGTGTTCACCTTTCCCGATAACACCGATAACCGCCTCGCGTTTACCCAGGGTCGCCTTAATGTGGCCGTCTCACCGACCTGGTCCGTGCAGCTGATCGGCTACTATCGCGACCTCGACCGTCGCACCTTAAACGGCGACGAGGCCGAGTTCGTAGTGTGTGACGGGGATGTCCTCTCGCCTGGTGTTCCGGAATCGACGCTGTGCTTCGCAACTGGTGACGGTGACGATGACGCCGAAGCGGTCGAGGCACAGCCGCTCGTTGACGTGCGAACTAGGAGCTACATCACCAGAGAGAATGCCGCGGGCGACGGCGCCTTCAACCGGACAACAACGCGGGCCAAGGGATACGGTGCCGCGTTCCAAGCGACTGCACACACTGAGCTTGCCGGTCGTGAGAACGTGTTGACACTCGGGGCTTCGGTCGACCTGGCGGATATCGCCTTCGGCTCGAGCAGTGAGGTTGGCACGCTCACACCCGAGCGGACAGTTATGGGATCTGGACTGTTCGCGGGGGTCTTCGGTTCGGTTCCGGATGACCTGTTTAGTACCCAAATCGACACCGAGGACCGATCGGTCGGTGTATACCTCAGCAATACACTGTCGCTGACCGACCGGGCTCACATCACCTTTTCTGGACGATTCAACCATGCCAGGACAGACATTATCGACCGTCTCGGAACGTCGCTCAACGGCGAGCATGACTTTTCGCGGTTCAATGCTGGCGCCGGCGCCGTCTACGAACTGACCGACGCGGCGGCGGTATTCGGCCGGTATACGGAGTCAAACCGTGTTCCCACGGCCGCGGAGCTCAGCTGTGCCGACCCAGCCGAGCCCTGCCGGGTGCCGAACGCGTTCGTATCTGACCCGCCGCTCGATCAGACGGTGGCACGTTCGGTCGAGGGCGGTATGCGGGGCCGCGTTCGCGCTGGATCGACGACCAGTCTCAATTGGTCGGCCACCATCTATCGGACGGCCGTCGCCGATGATATCTTGTTCGTCGCTTCATCCGACCTCATCGGAACCGGATTCTTCAAGAACGCCGGCGATACCAGACATATTGGACTGGACCTTGATCTGATCGGACAGGTCGATCAGGTCGGGTGGTTCGTCAGCTACGGTCTGGTGCAGGCAACATTTGAATCCAATTTGGAGTTGCCTGGCAATCCAGGAGTAAACGATGCGGTGGGTGAAGACGGCACTATCAACGTGGCGCCGGGCGATCGGCGCCCTGGCATTCCGCGACACAGTGTCAAAGCGGGCTTCCGTTACGGTGTGTCCGACGCGTGGGACATCGCCTTCGACGCAATGGCCGTGTCGAGTCGCATCTACGTCGGTGATGAGGGTAACGATCAGATTCCGCTCGACGGCTACGGCGTCGTTAATCTACGATCGGCGTACCAAATCAACGACAACCTGGAAGCGTTCGTCCGAGTCGGCAACCTCTTTAACGAGCAGTACGCAACGTTTGGAGTTCTCGCCGAGATCGAGATTTTTCTTAGCGAGGCACCCGACGCCGACGATCCCCGATTCGTCGGACCGGGCGCCCCGCGGAACGCGTTCACCGGTCTTCGCGTAAGCTTCTGACATGTCCCAGTGGACTCGATGGTGTGACCGCGCGTGGATTACGCCCTTTCGGTTCGCCCTGCTCGCGTCGATCTGCTTCGTCTTCGCGGTGTCGTTCGCCCAGGAGGGCAGCGGCACGCTCGACATCTATGTCATCGATGTGGAGGGCGGCGAGGCGACGCTCTTCGTGTCACCATCGGGTCAAGCGCTTCTTGTCGATGCGGGGTGGTCGGGGTTCGGCGGGCGCGACGCCGATCGCATCGCTTTCGTTGCGAACGAGGCGGGGGTGAAGCAGATCGACTACCTACTCGTGACCCACTATCACCGCGATCACATGGGCGGCGCGATGCAGCTTGCGGAACGGCTGCCGATTCGACACTTCATCGATCGTGGTCCAGGCGACGGGCTGAGTGAACGCGGTCGCGCGGCGTTCCAGGAGTACGCCAAGTTGCGCGATGGCGGTACCCATCTCGTCGCGCGGCCGGGTGACGTAATTCCGATCGAAGGGCTTGATGTTCGGGTTGTGGCCGTCGGTGGCACGGTTTTGTCCGAGCCGCTTCCGGGTGCGGGGAAGATGAATCCATGGTGCGACGGCTTTCGTCCCCACGGCTCCGACATTACGAGGAGGGGTGGGGACGCGGACGATCAACTGTCGCTCAGTGCGGTTGTCGGTTATGGTGCGTTTCGTACCATTATCATGGGTGATCTAACCTGGAACAAGGAATACGGTCTCATGTGTCCCGACAACAAGGTCGGGACGGTTGATGCGTACCTGGTGTCACACCACGGTGCGGAGACGTCAGGGTCGCAAGCGCTCGTTCAGGCACTCGAGCCAAGGGCAGCGATCATGAATAATGGACCGCGGAAAGGTGGCGCCGTACATACTTTTCAGATATTTGAGCAGGTGAGGGGCCTCGAAGACCTGTGGCAAAACCACTACGCGGTGTCCGCCGAGCAGCATAACCGGGACGAACGTTTTATTGCCAATCTCAGCGACGGCGGTGGGGGTCTTCCCAACTCGCCGAACGGTCGTCCCGGTCACATGGGCGTCGCAAACTGGCTCACCTTGTCCGCGAGGCGAGACGGTAGCTTCACCGTAACAAACAGCCGTAACGGCTTCAGTCGACACTATGGGTCGACAACCAACTAAGGTCGAGGCCGTTTGATCAGCGCCCCCGCCCCCGCTCAGGGTTCCTGCCCGCAAGCCGATTCGTTGATAGAAGCCGTATACGGAGCGGCAGGGTGAAAATCTGCGTAGACAACCGCGGCCGTTGTTGAACCGGATGGCGCGCCGCGAGTTGGTCACGACCGCCGATCTAATCTAGCTCCACTAGCTTCACTGGTATTGAAACCCACGCCGGAGCCAAGCTATGGTTGTCCTGGATTGTGCGTTAGTGTGGGGAGGTGGCATGGCTGATTTCACATATGAAGATCTGGAGAGCAAGACAATCGCCGAGCTCCGCGACATCGCGAAGGGGCTCGAACACGAGGCCGTTAAGGGGCACTCACAACTAAGAAAGGGACACTTGTTGTCTGCGGTGTGCCAGGCGATCGGGGTCGATGCCCACAAGCATAGGCACGTGGTCGGCGTTTTGATAAGAACGCCGACAAGGCGAAAATACGTGAACTCAAGGTCGATCGACAAGCGGCGCCTTGGATGCACACGATCACGTCAAGCTGAAGGCTGTACGTCGTCATCTCCATCGCTTGAATCGCCAAGTTCGTACCCACGTTCGCTGACCGCGCGCCGCGCATCGAAAGTTCGCCCGACGATTGATTATTGATTTCTGGTTCTACGTCGCCGCGGTGACCGCTGTTCTCATTGTTGGCATCGCCAAGGGTGGATTTGGTGGTGGCATCGCGGTCATCGGTGTGCCGCTGATGGCCATGGTCGTGAGCCCGGTTCAGGCGGCCGCGATCATGCTCCCGATCTTGATGGTCATGGACGCCTTGGCACTCAAGATATATTGGCGCAAGTGGGATGTGGAGAATCTTCGCGTGTTACTCCCAGCTTCGCTGATTGGCACGGTATTCGGCTTCCTCACCTTCCAGTACTTTTCGGCTGACGGACTTCGTATGCTGGTCGGTATTGTGGCGCTCGCATATGCCTTGCGTTCCTTCGTGCCGCAGGTTTCCACCTCGGGGGAACGACCGAGCATCGCAGCCGGTATTTTCTGGGGAGCGGCAGCTGGCTTCACCAGCTTTTCGATCCACGCCGGTGGACCTCCGCTCCAAGCTCATCTACTTCCGCAGCAGATGCACCGGACGACCTTTCAGAGTACCAGCGTGCTGTTCTTCTTCGTCGTCAACTGGTCGAAAGTCTTGCCTTACGCATGGCTGGGCCAGTGGAACGCGGACAACATCATGACGTCGCTCGTTCTGTTACCGCTGGCGCCGGTTGGCATAGCCCTCGGTGGGCGACTGCATGATCGGGTCAACGACGTTTTGTTCTTCCGCGTCGTGCACGTCGCGTTGTTCGTAATCGGCCTAAAGCTGCTGTACGACGCCTCACCCATCGGTTCGTGACCAGGGTAAAAGTGGAGAGGCCGGCATACTGGTACAATCGTTGGTTGAAAATACGGATTGCGCGATGAGTTCGACGAGGCATAGGCTCGCCTGGCATTCTAGGTCCGCGCTTGGGCGTCCAGCTGTAGCACGGTACTTATCGTCGTCAGCCTTCTGGTCGGGTTTTCTAGCTGATATCGAAGGCGGTCCGACGAGAGTGCCAACCGTCGCTACTCGGATGCCTGACCGATCCACCGCTGGCTCAGGTCGCTGCGGTCGACGGCTTGTCCCCGGAGATACACTGATTCAATCTTCCGCGTGTTTGTGATCTCCTCAAGTGGGTTTGCTCCAAGCACGACGAAGTCGGCGCTCTTGCCGGCCTCAAGCGTTCCAACATCGGTCAGGCCGAGTAGTTCCGCTGAGTTTCGTGTGGCGGCCACGATCACTTCGTCGGGCGTCATCCCCGCTGCCACCATGTCCGCCATCTCGACGTGCGGGCTCCAGCCGGCGCTGCCGTCAGTCCCGAAGGCGATCACGACGCTCTCCCGGTTTAGCCGGTCCAGATTGCGAGCCTGAATTGCGAACGACGCCTGAGCCTCGGGACGGTTGATCGCTGCAGCCTGCATCCGATCGAGCTCATCGGCCGGGATGGTCTCGCTCAGCCAGCTGAGATCATCAGCAATCCCCCGACTCGAAAGATTTGGAACCAACACAACATTAGGATGGGTTTTGATGAGCGACACGAACTCATCGTCGACATCCTGATCGCGCACGCCGTGCGCGAACGCGTCGATTCCAGCGTGCAAGAGCCCCTTGGCGTCATCGAGGGCATAGATGTGCGCCGTCACGCGGAGGTCGTGCTGGTGTGCTTCGTCGATGACGGCACCATAAAGTTCTGGTGTCATCTTCTCGTATTGACCATCGCGGTCGTCGACCCAGACCTTGACGAGGTCCACATTCAGCTCAGCCAGCTCCCGGACGGCAGCTCTGGCTTCTTCCTCGGTCTTCACCCAAAACGGGATATCAGTCCGTCCAGGCTCCGGTCGCGTGATTCCGCGGCCAGCCGTCCGGAAGCGCGCGGCGTCGGGAACCGGCTCGGCACGAATCTGGTAAGCGAGATCACCAGCGTCTCGGCCGAGGCTCATCACGACGCCGACGCCGTAGAAGGCCTTCCGCTGGAGGTCCTCGATGAGCTCCTCTCGCGCGGTTCCGAGGTGAACGTGGGTGTCGATGATCGCGGGCATCACAGTGCGACCGCGCAGGTCCACCCGCGCTGCACCGTTAGGTACGTCGACCTTTCCCGTTCGGCCGACGACGGCGAGCTGGTCACCATCAACGATAAAGGTGGCGTTGTCGATCGTGCCTCCGTCACCGACGATGAGGTACGCCCCCTCGAACACCGTTACGCCTGCGAGGTCTGGCGAGCTGGTGGTGCCTGGATCTTGATCGAACCCGGGTGCCGCGCAGGAGATTATGACGAGAGCACCGAGACCGATTGAACCAAACGTGATAATGGAGCGACGAAGCATGCTAGCTCGGAGCATCGAAGCCTCCAGGGAATGCGGTATGGATGCGTACTTTCGCATGAACGACCATACGGCGCAAGGTCGGCCCCGTATAATTCCGGGATGTCGGAGGAGAACACTATGAGAATCTTGTGCTTATCGCTGGCTGCGGTCTTCTGCTTGGTTGCGTTCGCTGCGGTGCAGGCTGAAGCCGATGTCACGATTACCGATTGGAGGGGAGCGTCCGTCACCGCCACGGAAGGCTGGGTGGATTCGAATGGAGTGAAGATCGTCTATCACACAGTCGGTGAGGGTCCGCTCGTCATCTTTGTCCATAGCATCTTTGGGCCCTGGTTCGACTTCAGGCATCAAATGGTGTCGCTGTCGGAACACTATCGCGTCGTTTCGATGTCAACGCGAGGGACCGACGAGAGTGGTAAGCCGGTCGGAGTCGAGTCCTACTCATCGACCAAGATCACCGAGGACATCAATGCCATTATCGATCACTTCAGCGAGGACAGGGCAACCATTATTGGACAGGACAGTGGTGGTTTTCATGCTTGGCATTTTGCGATGACCTATCCTGAACGCACGGAACGGCTGGTGTCGCTAGGGTCGATTCATCCTGCTGGCCTAATACGCGAGTTAGTCGACAATCCTGACCAACAGCAGGCCAGCATGTTTCAGCGAGGAATGCAGGAGAACCCAGAAGCCGGTGCGCAACTTGAGGGGTTCGTACGGAACTTTCCCCCGATTCCAGGCGAGCCGGCGGAGTTGGCCCGACTTCGGAACGAGGCGTACCAACGGCTCGACGTGAAATCGATCGTCAGCTTCTACAAAGCGAACTGGCCCAAATCGCCAGTGACGATGGACACGGAGGGGTTCGGATTCAAGTACGGGGAGTTTCCGCTGGTTCAGGCACCGACGCTGTTCATTTACGGCAAGGACAGCGGTCCATTCAAAAACCCTACCCTCAACGACATGTGGGAGTGGGTAGAAGCCGATTTGACGATCCGTGTGCTCGAAGGGGTTGGGCATGACCCGCACAGGGAGGTCCCGGAGTTTGTGACCTCTTTCATTGTCGAGTGGCTTACCAGCAAGCGATAGCACAGTCTCATCTAACGATTCGAGTTCCATGCGTTATTCCAGTCATGGGATAGCCTGACGAACTCGGAATTCTCTAAAATTTGTCTTCTGACGACACGTTTATTGACGGCGTGCACGGCCATGCCCATCTCGGCGGAGTCGACGTAAGACTAGAAGAGACAGCCGGACGAAGTACGGTTTTAGCAAGTGTTCTCTAGGGACGCACGCGGACATACTTCTGCAACTTTCTAGGCGCCGGCTCGCCACCGTAGATGTTGCCGTCTCGGTCGACTGCCACAAACTCGGCGCCGTTGCCGGCCGTAGAGCGCGGGTCACCCCACTGATAGAGGATGAACTCATCGACCCAGCCGGTCCGGACATCGCCGATCCGGATGCCCATCTCCCATCCGGGGTTCTGGACGTCGTCGGATTCGGAATCGGCGACATAGATTTGGCCGTGATCGTCGAGAAAGATCCCGCTCGGTCGACCGAACTGCGTCCACTGTGCTAGAAAGGTCCCTTCCTGGTCGAAGATCTGGATGCGATTATTCGAGCGGTCACCAACGAAAATCCGCCCCTCAGCATCCATAGCGATCGCGTGAAGGGTGCGGAACTCGCCGGGCGCGTAGCCGGTCTGTCCCCACTCCATCAGGTAGGTCCCGTCTTTCGAGAACTTGACTACCCGATTGTTCGTGTCGTTGCCGTGACCATCCGCGACGAAGATGTCGCCATTGTCCCCCACCACGATGTCGGCCGGTGCATTGAAGTGGCGGCGGCCCGATCCCGCTTGGCCGGTGGTCCCGAGGGTCATGAGCACCTCTCCCGTCGGACTGAACTTGATGACCTGGTGTCCCCGCGCGCCCTCTGGGGTTCGGGCTTCGCTGACGGCGTCGGTGATCCAGACATTTCCGTCGTTGTCGACGTCGATCCCGTGTGGCCAGATAAACAGTCCTCCACCGAAACTCTCGGCGACGTTGCCGTCGGGAGCGAACTTGATTACCGGATCGAGGTTGGAATCGAGACACTCGTTCCCGAATCGTTCTGGGGCGGTCGCGTCGCACCGGATGACGGCCCAAAGATGTTGACCGTCAGGGTCGATAGTCACGCCGCCTACCGCGCCCATCGTCCTGCCGCCCGGCAGCGTTGCCCAGTCGTCAACTAGACGATATGGGTTCGGTAACGCTTGACCATCTGTGTTTGCCTCGAAACCGAATAGCGCCATCGTTACCATTACCGCGCCGATTGCACATCGACCATTTTGCGACATTATCCCACCTCGCTTCCTGAAGAGTGCCCGACAGTTTACACATCGTAGACCCTAATGAGTACACGACTGCACGAAACCAGCCGCTGTTCGCTCAGAACACTTGCTATAATTTAACGGTTCTGTCCTTCGAGCATATGACGCGCATCGCAGCACTCGTGACACTGGCGGCTGGCGTCACCCTCATCGTCTTCGGACCCCTGACAACGATCGGGTTTGGGACAACCGGAGTGCACGCGAAGCTCGCCACCGTGGGGGCATCGCCGGCCGAACTCAAATTCAAAGCCTACGTCGACGCACGACTTGAGACCGACTTCGCTGCTGTCCAGAGCTACAGGCCAGCCTATTTGTTTTGGCAGCACATCTTCATGATTCCAGACGGCCGAATTGTGTACGGCAGCGCTCAGGATGGGCGGCTCTTGGCCTCGTTCCCGACGCGGGGTGACTGGGCAACGGACGCCACCTGGGAGGACCCGTCCCTTGCGGTCGCGCTCGTGGGGGAACGCCTACCACGTCGGCTGGGCGATCGCCGTGCCAAAGTTGAGCGCCTGCTCGAATCGACGACCGGTCCCGTCGTTCACAATCCGGCTCGTGGCCAGGTTTTGTCGTCGAACGCTGAGCGCTACGGATCCTTCCTGCAGCAGTGGGGCATCATCTACGAACGCTTCGGCGTGCCGGCCGAAATTGGTCTTGCCCAGGCTGTCATCGAGTCGGGACTGAGGGGCCGCGTTCGCTCACGCGCCCGTGCGCTGGGGTTCTGCCAGTGGTTGCCTCGGAATTGGCGCCACTTGAAACGCCTTTCGCCGCATGTCATCGAGGGCTACAACCAAACCACCCAGGCGCCGTATTGCGCGGCCTATCTGACGATTCTCGCAACGATGTACGAGAGCTTCATACCAGCGCTTTCCGAGCACCACGCTGGGGGCGTGAACGTCGGGCGGGCGGTGATTAACGGCGAGCGACTGGGCGGCAAAGACACGCGCGAGCAGTACCTGCTTGGCTCCGATTTTTCTCGAGCCCTGAGGAACATCTCCATCTGGCGATACCGTGACCTCTTTCGGACCTATGGGCCACGTTCGTTCCGCTATGCGGAGATGGTGTTTGGCAACACCCTTAACGTGAGGCGTCTCACGGAAGAGATCCCCCAGACCGAAATCTTTGCCATGCGTGCGCCGCGGACCCTCCCGTTGTCGGAAATCACCCGCGTTACGGGGCTGTCCGCGAATACTGTGAAACGTTTTAATCCAGCGCTTGTTCGAAAGGTTCCGGCGCGCGCAAACTTGTACCTGCCATGGCACGTCGAGGAGTTTGGGCCCGATGTGACTTTTTGGCATCAGCCTGCGCCCCTGGAGTACGCGACCCTGCTCAACCAGTTCGTTCGGCTGAAAGCCGGCGTGAAGGCGTGGCACCAGGCATCCTTCGAGTCGACTCTTCGAGGGTTTCAGGAGCGGTTCGAAGCCACTGGCACTGAAGAGGGCACTATCATGGCAACGATGCTCGCGTACGTGATCGGCAATCTTCGCACGAGTCGGCGTGCCAGAATCCTTGATGAATTTCGTTCCAGCGACCGAATCCTTCGCCTATTTCACGAGGGCCTGCGGGACATCCGCAGCATTCTGTCAGGTTCCGGCATTAACCACCGCGTTAAACGCGGCGATACGCTCCTTGGTCTCGCCGACCGATATGGCACGAGCGTGCGAGCGATTCAGGCCGTCAACAAGCTCGGACGGAGCACGATGATCCGGATCGGACAACGGATTCGAGTGCCGACGCGAGCGCCAGAGTAAACAGCACGCGAACCAACCGTAAGGCTAGCAGCCTGTCGGACTTAGGCCCGGGTTTTATAATAGGGCTTGTCGAGTCGAGGAGGTCGAAGTAGATGCCGAAGTTCGTACAGCGGCACCAGTCGCAGCTGTATTTGCTGCCGCCGGACCTGCGCGATTGGCTGCCGGAGGACGATCTGGCGCACTTCGTGGTTGAGGCGGTGGAACGGGTGCCGCTGGAGCGGTTCCAGGTAAACGAACGGGGCACCGGATCGGCGCAGTATCACCCGCGGATGATGCTGGCGTTGCTGGTGTACTGCTACGCGAACGGGATCTTCGGCTCGCGTCGGATCGAGCGGGCGACGTATCGGGACATTGGCGTTCGGTACGTGGCGGCGAACTGTCACCCGGACCACGACACGATCTGCACGTTCCGGCGCAGCAACTTCGATGCGGTAGCGGAGGCGTTCCTGCAGGTACTGCTGCTGGCGAAGGAGCTGCAGCTGCTGCGTGTTGGGACGGTGAGCGTGGACGGGACGAAGGTGGACGCGAACGCGAATAAGCGCAACAGCCTCCGCTACGACCGGGCGGGGGCGTTGCGCGAGCAGTTGCGAGGCGAGATCGAGGGGTTGTTGGATCAGGCGGAGCACGCCGACACGGACGCCGCGCCGGACCCGCAGGGTCTGCCGGAGGAGTTGTCGCGGCGGGACAAGCTGCGGGTGAAGCTGGACCGTGCGTGCGCGGAGTTGGAACGGCGTGCGCAGGCGCGTGCGGACTCGGAGCGGGCGGAGTACGAGCGCAAGGTGGCGGCGCGGGAGCGGCGTACGGGATCGCGCAAGGGTCGGCACATCAAACCGCCGACGGAAGCGCCGGAGGCGGAGGAGCAGATCAACCTGACGGACGCGGACAGTGCGCTGATGCGCAAGAGCCGGCGCCATGAGTACCGCCAGGCGTACAACGCGCAGGCGGCGGTGGATGCCGACGGCAGTCAGTTGGTGTTGGGGGCTAGGGTGAGCGTGTGCGCGAGCGACCGCAACGAGTTGGTGGCGGATGTGGATGCGATCCCGGCGGCGTTGGGCGCGGCGGATCGGGTACTGGCGGACAGCGGCTACGCGACGGGCAGCGAGGTGTCGCAACTGGCAGGTCGCGGTGTGGAGGTGTTGGTGGCGACGGGGGCGGAAGGCCAACGGCGCCAGCACGACTTCCGACCGGAGCCGCCGCACCCGCTGGCGAAGGAGCCGCAGGCGGACTGGATCAAGTCGATGCAGCAGAAGATGGCACTGCCGGAGCACCGGGCGCATTACCGTTTGCGCAAGCAGACGGTGGAGCCGGTGTTCGGGATCGTGAAGCAGGCGATGGGCTTCCGGCAGTTTCTGCTGCGGGGTCTCGAGAAGGTGGAGGGCGAATGGGCCTTGGTAACGCTGGCGTATAACTGCCGACGCTTGCACAACCTCAGGCTGGCATGACGGGGCTATAAGGAGCGGAACTTGGCGTGTTCGCGACCCACCAGAGGCGTCAGAAAGGCCTCCAGGCGCCGTCAGCGACCGATGGCCAGGAATACAGTCCCCGTTTCGGTCGAAGCGGCCCTCCCGGCACAGAGACACAGGGCGTCGTTCACACAGGTGCCAAGTCGCTTCCGCGCGCGTTTGCCACGCCCAAGTCCGACAGGCTGCTAGCTTACCGGTAAGACCGGAAACGCCCAGACAGTTCGCCGAACGATCCGATCGTTGTTAAGGAAAGGGTTGCCTGCGTCCATCGGTGTGTTGGTGCAGAAGCATAGCGCCCCGTCGAATAGTCTAGTCCGCCCTTTATTCTGATTATCCCTCCTCCACGGCCGTTGCCTGTGCCATGGAACCGAACAATCTCTAGTGGGTCTTCTTGATCCGGCTGACTCCGCCGATACTAGTCGTAACGCCGGGTCTTCTTGTGGTCAGTATCGTCGTGTCCCAGAGTTAGTAGATTGTTGCCATCCACTTAGGCGGGCGCGACCTGGGCGAGGAAATCGACTAGAAGTCGGCTGACGGCAGCGTGCTGTTCCTGTTGGACCCAATGCCCGGCGCCGTCGACTAAGTGCACACCCCGCATGTCCGTACAGGCCTCGGCCTGCATACGCTCGAGTGCCTCTGGACTCTGGTAGCTGCCCCAGTCGCTCGCGCCTGAAATAAACATCGAAGGCTGGTCGATTGTGCGGCCGGCGAAGAGTTCCATCTCGGGAGTGCCGAGACCACCGGAACGGTACCACTGCAGGCCGCCCTGAAACCCGGTGCGTCCGAACTCCTCAGCGTACAAACGGAGCTCGTCGTCTGGCAGCCACTCGCACGCGCCGATTTCAGCCGTGGTTGGCATTACGGGCATGACGGTCTCAGCCATGCCCTGGTGGAGGTCCATGATGTAGTAAGTGGGCATCTGCGCCATCTCCGCCGCCGTTCGCGCCCTAAGCGTGAAGGGCCGATTCCCAGTCCAATCCGCGCTCTTGTAGTGGTAGTAGCCGCGAAGGAACGCGTGGACCCCTTGCGGTGCGCCGTGCATGTTGGGGTTGGCCTCCCGAGTCGTGTAGTAGCGCTGGTAGTGCTTGCGTGGTCGCGGTAGCGCCGCAAGGTCTTCGTGGAGGCTCGGTCCAGGCCGTGAAGGTCTGGCGGCGGTTGAGTCGTTGGCCGTGTCGAACGGCAGCGAACCCGTACCGCTGAACGGCGCGCTCATCAGGACGACCGATCGGAACACATCGGGCCGAACGATCCCGCACCACGCGGCAATTGGCGAGCCGAAGTCATGACCGACGACTGCCGCGATGGACCGATAGCCAAAAGCCGAAACAAGGCCCAGCGCGTCTCGTACGACATTAAGGCGACGATATGACGCGAGGTCGCCGTCGTAATCGGGGTCCCAACCTGTTGTCCGTCCGTAACCCCGTTGGTCTGGGGCGACGACGTGATAGCCGGCATCCGCGAGCGGCACCATGATCTTCCGCCAGCTGTATGCCAGTTCCGGAAAGCCGTGAAGCAATAACACACAAGGCCGGTCACGGCCGATGCCAGCCTCAAGTATGTGCAGGGTCAGACCATTAATACGATGTACGAGTCGCGAGCGGATGCCTGGAGGGAGGACCCCGTCGGGGTATGGATCGATGTCCTGTGGTACCTGTGCGTATACAGTCGAATGATTCGTTCCGTAGGCCGCTGATGGCCCAATGGCTGCGGCGACGCCTTGCATAAGCTGACGGCGGGTGAATGCGGTCGCATCTACCATGGGTCCTCGATTTGCATAGTGCTTGGCTAGGTAACGGGAGACAGTATAGGCTGGCGCCTGGTCGTAATACTCTTTTGACAGTGAGTAAGGTCAGACTCGGATCTGTAGTAACGTCTGTTTTTCTTTTCCTCACAGGCGTATCACTCGACGCTCAGGACAACATCGGTGGTGCTAATTCGTGGCGTGCGCCTCTCCGGTCACGGAATCAGCTTCCCCCCGCGCTGTTCTTCGGGCATCTTGCACCCGACCGTGCAAGGGTGCTTACACCGGGGACGACGATGTGGCGTCTTGACTTCGACTACTCGAATATTCTGCGGAAGAGCATCGCCGGTCAGGAGCTACTTTGGCTAGACGCCGAATACCTAAGGGCGGAGCTAGGGGCAAGTTTTGGACTTCCGCACGACTTCGAGGTTGGTGTCGCTGTCCCGGGGTTCCTGTACACCGGAGGTTTTTTGGATCCAGTCATCGGCGGCTTCCACAATTTGCTCAATTGGATGAAGTTGCCAGGTGGATCAACAACGGTCCGCCGTCGAACGGTCGATGGTCAGCTCCGATACGAATATCTTCGTGACGACGTTGTGGTGTTTCAGGGGGACAAGGCAACCTCGTCGATCGGAGACATCACCATCGAGGTCAAACGACAGGTTCTTCGCCACGGACCTCATTCGTTGTCGCTACGGGGGTTGGTTAAGCTTCCGTCGGGATCGGTTGAGCAGTTGAGTGGTAGTGGAACGACCGATTTTGGTGTCGGTTTTGCCTTTGACCGTCTCGGGTCGAGACTCGGAATTTTTCTCAGCGCAAACCACTACTTCCTTGGGTCTACGGATGCGCTTCCCACGCGCGACTATACGGCCGCGATGGGTGGGTTCGACCTTCGGTTCATGCCTCGTTTGTGGTTGGTTGTACAGGTCGACCGGATGACACCGTTCTTAAGGAGTGAGTTGCAGGAGCTGGGCGGCAGGGCCACACAGCTGTCTTTTGGATTGCGTTTTCTCCAGTCAGAGCGTTTTGGCTATGAATGGCGATTCGCCGAAGATTTGTCACGTACCGCTCCAGATTTTTCGTTCGGGTTTCAGGCAGTTGTTCGTATGAACCACGTGCCAACCCTGTGGTGACAGTTCGCCCGTGTCCACGCTTCAGTGCACCGAAAGGGAACCGGAAGGTGATGGAACCTAGTCCCTCGCGATACTCCAAGCCCGATCGACCCAGGTCACGGTTCGCTCCGCGAGCCGCTCATGCAGCGATTGTCGGACGTCGAGCTTGGGGCAGGTGTCGGTGACATAGGCGAGCCAATTGGTGACATATGTTTCGAGCCATTCCCCGTACTCAGGTAGCGCGTTTTTGTCATCGATGGCCGCCAGTCCTCGCTTAGCCCAGATGTCGAACCTAGCCACGGCCAGGTCTTGGACCCGAACCGAGTAGCGATCGGGCACATGCAGGATCTGCGGTTCAACGCCAAGCGCGCGGTCATGATGACGTAGCGCATGCAGGGCAATCTCGGTCGCTATCTTCCAGGCTTCGGCTCTGGCGTCGCTGGGTGGAAACGGATTACCGGCTTCGACCGGGTCTCGGTGCGACCAACGCGGGACCGCGGACGCCCGAAGCGCTCTCGGAAAACGCCGAGTGTTCCTAGGAGACATGACCCAATGGTAGGATCTACTAAACGTCAAAGGAGTGCTA
The DNA here is from genome assembly GCA_965237405.1 of Vicinamibacterales bacterium. Lineage (GTDB taxonomy): Bacteria > Acidobacteriota > Vicinamibacteria > Vicinamibacterales > UBA8438 > CAUZIB01. The sequence goes on from OZ250139.1 coordinate 602,407, forward strand.
AATGTACTTACGGTGTGCTTGGAGGTGTGGCTTCAGCCTGATCATCATGACGGGTGCGGTACTGGCGTTCGCGAGCACGTCGGCTCAAAATCCAGACCTGGTGATTATGCGCGGAGCACTGCTTAGCGACGCGCCCGTGGTCAGCCTGTCGGACGTTCTTCGTGATGTCGATGTGTACACAGGCACTACCGTCACGGTTGAGGGGTCGGTCAACAAGGTATGTCAGATGAAGGGCTGCTGGATAGAGCTTGTGTCGGCAGATTCGCTAACTGGCATTCGGGTAACCTTCAAGAACTATGGCTTCTTCGTGCCAACCGATTCCACTGGCTATCATGCCCGACTCGAGGGAACCTTCGAAATGAACATCTTCTCCAAGGACGACGCGGATCACCTGATCGCCGAAGGCGTGGATCTGACACAGAACCCTGACGGAACTTCCACCGAGGTTAGTTTCGTGGCAGTTGGCCTTGAGCTGCGCCAGTAGTCTCGCGATTGGCTCGAATCATTCAGCGCGTCACGAAAGGAGTTGTCGATGAAGCGGATGTCTGGATGAGTGTGCGCGATGTCTTTTATCTTGTCGCCGTCTGGCGTGGTTGCTGAGACGCCAATATTGGCGACCGATGTGCCCAAGGCAGAAATCGAGGCTGTGTTTGAGATCCTGAATGGGAGCATCGATAAGCAGGTCCGCGTGGTCGACATCGGCAGCGATACGAACGTCGCCGTCGGGATCCTCTACCGGGGTTCCATGAGCACTAATGGAGATGTCGTTGGCGCGATCCTGCATCATAAGGTGACCGAGGTTTACTATGTCGTGTTTGGTTCTGGCATTCTCGTGACTGGCGGCTCGGTCACGGGCGACCGTCGTGAATTTCCGGCGGACAGTCCCGTGGTTACGGAACTCGTTGGACCGACTGGCGGCCGGCAGATTATCGACGGCCACACCCGCCTGATTTCGGCAGGCGACATGGTCGTGATTCCAGCCGGTGTTCCTCACGGTTTCAGGCAGATCGATGAAGGCATCACTTACTTGAGCATCCGAGTTGATCCCGATCAGACGCTGCCCGCCGGTTACGTCAACCCGGTTCTCCAGTAAGGTATCGTCATGACCGACGCCGCTGAACACCGTAGGCCGTCCGTGCTGACCCGGCGCGCCTTTCTTGCCGTCGCCGTCGCCGGCGCGCCGCTTCGACCCGTTCTGGCCCAGCAGCCTCAAATTCCACCGTATCAGCGACGCGACTTTGGCGCCGACCCACTTCGCTATCCCGACCGTGACATTCTTGCACTCGATGATCGATTTCGACCTTACATCCTCTTCAACACGCCGATCCAAAGGCACTATGTCGGCACATTGTGGGCTGAGGGGCCGGCCTGGAACGGTGTGGGCCGCTACGTCGTGTACAGCGACATCCCAAACAACCGCCAGCTGCGTTGGGTCGAAGACGACGACCGTGTCACAGTGTTCCGTAGCCCATCGGGCCACAGCAACGGTAACACGTTCGACCACGAGGGTCGCCAGCTGTCGTGCGAGCACAGCGGGCGCCGGGTGGTTCGCTACGAGTACAACGGCGAGGTCACTGTTATTGCCGATTCGTTTCAAGGAAGGCGACTGAATTCACCCAACGACGTCGTCGTACACCCGGATGGCAGCATCTGGTTTACCGATCCGCCGTACGGTATCCGGGGCCACTATGAGGGTTTCCCGGCCGAGTCCGAGTTACCTAACGCAGTTTACCGGAGTGACCCGATGAGCGGTCGGATAACCCGGGTCACCGATGAGATCGACGCCCCGAATGGTCTCTGTTTTTCGCCGGACTACAGTCGGCTCTATGTGGCTGATACCGGCGCTGGTCGAGACGTCAAGGTCTGGGATGTCGATGGCACCACACTTGTGAACGGACGGCGTCATGTGCAGCTGACGATGCCAGGCCGGGACGGGATGATCACGAGTGTGGACGGGATGCGCTGCGACGTCGACGGAAATATCTGGGCTGGTACAAATCCTGGTGTCCAAATCATCGCTCCGGACGGCGTCACTATTGGATTCATCCGTTTGCCCGAGATCTGCGCCAACGTGTGCTTTGGCGGTGTGCAGCGCAACCGGCTGTTCATGACGGCAAGCCAGTCGTTGTACTCCGTTTACGTCGGAGTTCAAGGTGCCGGGATCGCATAATTCTCCGTAGATGTCGAAGCTTGGGTGATCACAAACCGATACCTCTGGGCCGGACCGCGTGGTTTGGTGGATTCTGAGTCCAAGCTGAGTTGCTGGATCAGTGACGAACAGCGCGCCGTTGACCAGTTCTTGTTGTGGGACCGGGTCTTGACAGACCGGTTTCGCGATGCACGGTGCGCCGAGGCAGACGTATTTTCGCTCGTCTCCGAGTGGACGGTATAATCTGCGCATGTCGACGAAACGAGCACTCATCACCGGAGGGAGCCAGGGTATCGGAGCTGCGTTGGTGCGCTCGATGCGCCAAGCCGGTCACGACGTTGTCTTCACCGGCCGCAACGAGAAGCGAATTCGCCGCGTTTCCGATGAGAGCGGTGCGCTCGGGATTTGCGCCGACGTGTCGGTCGATGACGACAACGCTCGCACTGTTGCGACCTGCAACGAGAAAATGGGTGGTGTCGACATCCTCATCAATAACGCCGCGTTTCCCTATAACGCGGAGATTGGCGATTTCGATGTCGATCGCATGCGGACGTTGTTCGCGACGAACGTGTTCGGGCTAGTAGACCTTACCAACCGCGTGGTGCCGTTGATGAAAGCCAGGGGCGAGGGCGACATCGTTAACATCGCATCGACTTCCGGCATGAAAGGAAACAAGACGGGCACGGCCTACGCCGGAAGTAAGTGGGCGGTCCGAGGGATCAGCCAGTGCTGGCAAGCTGAGCTTCGCCCGCATGGTATCCGCGTCTTTAGCGTGTGCCCGTCGGAAGTGCAGACCGACTGGGGTGGTCGAACGGGTCGGAATAACCCCAACAAACTGTACGCTGAGGACATCGCCGACACGATTGTCGCAGCGCTGAGTATACGTCGTCGGGCACTGTGGCCTGAACTTGCGGTGTTTGCCAACAATCCGTGGAAAGAGGACTGACGTTTCGTGGATTCGCTCGATATGCTGGCGCACTGGCGCTTGTAGGGGCTACGTTCGCCACACCACAGGGCTACCGAGAGGTGGACCGCGAGATCGTCGTGGTCAGCCCAAGCAATCTTGACCCCCGTGTGACGATGTTTCGCGAGGCTGTCGCCTTCTGGAATGACGTACTCGCGGATCTGGATCGTGAGACGCGATTGGTCGAAAGCAGTTTACTGGCGCCGTCGCCTCACGAGCGCACTCTCGAGAACTACACGCGCGCGATTTGGCAGCAGGCGGGTCGGATTCGTCGAGGTGCTTCACGGCCGGCTGAGCCGGTCGAGTTGACCTCACTCGGTGGCGACGTGGTGATGTTCTTTTCCCAGCAGCCGACGATGTCGTTCGCTTGGCCGCTTGAACATGCCGAGCGGTATTTCGTGGCGATTCCGGTCGAATCCGGGGCGCGGATGTTGCGAACGGGCGTCACGCGCAATGTGATCGCGCATGAGCTGGGACATACTCTTGGACTCATCCATCACGCTAATCCCATCGTGCTTATGTGCAGTCCGTGCAGTCCGTCCGTCGATGCGACTGACAGGAACGGGTTCCTCCCACTCACCGAAATCGACCGCCTCCGTCTGCGAGAGCTCCTTCCTTCGCGGTAGTCCAGTTGCCGCTCTTCGAGGCGGGCGCCTCCGAGCGCGTTGGGGACCGAATAGTTGCCCTCGTGACAGGCATACTCGAATTGGAGATAGTCGCTGTCACGCTTAAATGGAAACGCCGCTGACCACTGTTCCGTATACGTCTCGGGATCGTCCATCGTGATCGAGTAATGCAGCCGGTCGGGGCCGACGACAGTAATGCGCTCGGTGATCCGTTGCTGTTCGGTCTGTCGAGACCGCCGGCCGGCGGTCACGCCTCGGATGTTCTTCAATGCCCTGAAATTGGTCGACTCGATGATAAGGGTGTTACCCTTCCAGCGACCGCGCGGGTCGCCTTCCCACAGTCGGACCTTCGAATTGGCGTGTGGTGACCCATCGATTGGAATGATCCGGGCGTTATGGATCATCTCGCTGTGGATCACGATGTAGCCAGGCGGCTGCAGGATTAAGGTGCCGTTGTTGTACTCGGTCGGCATCATCATACCGACGACGCCGCGAGAGATGCAGCGGTCGCCCGCTTCCATATTTTCTGCCGCGTTGTGAAGCTTCGCCATGTTCATGTCGATTTGCTTCTGTGCGCTTTTGAGTCTTGGCGGAATTCGACCGTTCTCCGGCTTGACGATGATCGATGGCGCGCCACTCGCCACGGGATCGTCCCAGAACCAATCGAACCAATAAATACCGTAGCCGCCTACGCCGCGGGCGTTCTCGTGGCCTTTCCACTCAGAGCCATCGATCCGCCCTTTGGCCCTCGCTTCCGCGCGCTGTTGCAGCTCTTCCTCCGAAATGTTGTCGCGGCCGAGCAACTCGGCAGGAAGCTCAAGCGGGGTGAACATTGCATCGGTGTTGTCCCACATGCCTTGAATATCGGGCTGGCCATCCGCCAGCCGATCAGGCATCCAGTTTGCTTTATTGGGAGCCTCTCCTGGGGGCTGCGCTCCGACGCCAACCGTAAAGCCGACGCTAGTCATAATCGTTAGGGCGGCAGCCAGTGCGACATTAGTGAGAAGGGCTCGATATTTCATACAATTCGTCATCTTCACTGGGGTAACTCACCGGTGGCTTTTGCGGCTTTCTCCTTCATCCGCGCACCCGCGAGGATATTGTACAGACCGTAGTTCCCTTCGTGACACGCATACTCGAACAGAGGGTGGTGATTCCTCCGCATCGGGATCGCATACGACCACGGATGCACCCATGCATTTGGATCCTCGATGGTGACCTCGTACATCAGGGTGTCTCCGGAGGTTCTGGTGAAGCGTTCGATCAGACGAAGGTCCGATGAGGTAACGCCGCCTCGGAAGCTGGTCTCGCGCAAGAAGTGTTTGGTTTCCACGACGAGTGTGTCGCCCTCCCAATGACCCCGCGAGTCCCCCATCCACTGTCTGATGTCGTCTGAGAGATGGTCTCGACCGTTGATGGGAATAATCCGAGAGCTGTGCACCATCTCGTTGACCAGCGCCACAGTGCTCGGGGTCTGAACCAGTTGGACATTTTGATTGTAGCCGCCGGGTGTCATCGGCGGTCCTGAGTTGAACCCCAGGATGCACCGGACTGCGGCTCCCCCCGAACCAAGATCTTCGACGAAGCCTCCGAATGTCGGCATATGGGGCCCAACGCCCTTCCGTAATTCTCGCTGCGCGACCCGCTTCTCCTGCGCCTCCCCAGTCATGGGTGGCACTCGCCCGCTCGGCGGATCAATGACGAGCGATGTTCGGTTGGTGTCACCGACTCTCGAGCCCGGATCGAACCAGAACTGGTTGTAGTTACCCACGATGTCTTCCGGCTTCTTGTCGTCACGCACGGCGAATTCGGAAAGACGTCCGGCCTCGAACTCCGTCGCTTCGTCGTCCGTGAAGAATGCCTTCTCCGCCAGATTCTTGGGTCGTTCGAATGGCGTCAGGGTCCGGAAGTCCCACACTCCGTTGAGGTCCGGATCTCCCGATGGAGTTCGCGGAAGTGACGTGGTCTCTGTCGTGTTGATCGCGGGTTGCGTTTGCGCTGCCGTCGGTGATGGTACGGCTGCCAGCACGACAACGAGCACGAGACCCCGCCCGATGTATTGTGTGTTCATCGTAGACCTCCCTCAGTCTGTTACGCGGGAAACGATCGCTCTCAATCCTACCGTAAACGACATACCAGCGGAACCGGAACGGCTCGATGTCGATCTGCGTCGGTTGGTCTAGGGCGAGGTCGGCGACCGCTTCACCGATGGCCGGGGATGCCTTGAATCCATGGCCGGAGCACGCGCTAGCGTAGGCCACCTGAGTAAGCTCTGGGGGTCGGTCGATGAGGTAGTGTCGGTCGGGTGTACTGGTGTAGAAGCAGGTGGTCGCGTGGATGACCGGCCCGTCGGTGTCGGGAAGGAGGCGTCGCAGCACGTCGCGGATGCGTTCCACATCGAGATCGGTAGGCTCCCGATCGACAGCGTCCGGGTGGGCTACCTGCGTGTCGCTCTCGTGTAGCCCCGCCTTCACCCCGCGACCGAGGTTCGGTATCCCGTAGACAATGTGATCGTCGGCGTACTCCCACATAAACACCGGGCATCACGTTGGCTCGAATTGGACCGATTTGCCCGAGGGCGAAACCAGACGTTCGTTACCCGTTCGATATCGAGCGGAAGCCGTAGGCCGCCGACCGGTCGAGCCGATCGACCAGCGTGAATAGGTTGCACCGCGATCAGCGGTACGATCTAACGGGGGGCAAGCGAGCACCTACCTCACCTGACGGTTCCTTACCAGCCACGACCGGGAGCCGCAACGTGCCGATACCGTCGATGCTTGCCTCAACGACCTCGCCTGGCTTCAGGTATCGATTCTCCGCCCCTCGGGTCTCGGCCGCGCCCGCCGCCGTACCGCCCGACGTGCCGTTGTTGATCACGTCGCCCGGGTAGAGTGTGATGATCGACGAGGCGTACTCGACGAGCTCCCAGAGCGAGTGGATCATGTCACCGGCTCGCGCCTCCTGCAGCTGCGTGCCGTCGACGCTGAGCGTCTGCCGAAGGTTCTGCATCGGATCACCGTAGAACTCCTTGAGGGCGATCCAGGGACCCTCTGGCGCGAACGTGTCGTGGCCCTTGCCGACGAACCAGTCGGACGTCATGGGGTTGCCGCCTGGCGGCCGACCACCGCGGTCGGAGACGTCGATCGAGACCAAGTACCCGAACACGTAGTTCTGCGCGTCGGCGGCCGATACATACTTCGCGGTTCGGCCGATGACGGCGCCGAGTTCGACCTCCCAGTCCGTGCGGTCACGACCATACGGGATCACGATCGGGTCACCAGTTCCGATCACGGCGCCCCGCGACGGTTTTAAGAAGAGATAGGGCACACCGCGCTGTTCTCGGCGCTGCCGCCGCGCCGTCGTCTGCTCTTCCGGGGTTCCGGATTCGTTCACATGGCTGAAGAAGTTGACCGCTGCGTTCAGGATCTTTCCTGGATACATGATCGGCGGTCGAATTCTGATTTCGCTGACGGCATAAATGTAGTCGGGACGGTTGTGATCAACCAAGTCATTAGCGACGAGGTGGTTCACGATCTCGTAAAGGCGGTACTTGAGGCCGTACTCGTACCGCCCGATCAGTTCGAGCATGTCCTCCGGCATCGGTATCTTCGGATAGGTCGGGTCTGTCTCGAGCGCCCGATTTGCGGCTTCGATGTCAACGACAAGGCTGTCTCGAAGGACGAGGCCCACGTGGGGCACGCCGTGGATGTCGAAGGTCCCGACCTTGTACGGTTCGGCCGACTCCATCGCCTGGCCGAAGCTTGCCGCCGGGCTAGTCAGCGTAACGAGCAGACCGAGTACTAGGCTCAATCGAACGGTTCGCATGTTTTCGTTCTCCTATATTAAGGGACCCGTTAAGGGGCTCGCATCGCGCCGCCCGCCAGAACGAGCCAGCCGATCGCAAAACATAGCCCCCCGATCGGTGTGATCGCTCCGAGCCACCGAACGCCGGTCATCGACAGGACGTAGAGGCTTCCGGAAAAGATGAGGATGCCCGCAATAAACAGCCAGCCAGCGACGCTAATCAGCGAACTGGGCCAGCGGGAAGCAGCCCAAGCCACCGCGAGTAGGGCAAGGCCGTGAAGCAGGTGATACCGGACACCGGTCTCGAACACCGCCAGCATCTCCGGGGTTATCCGCCCTCGCAGTCCGTGTGCCCCGAACGCTCCAAGAAGGACGCCAAGACCGCACAACGTTGCCCCCGTTGCGAACCACCCTGCGACCATCGCTTCGGATTATACATGTCATAAACTGACCTATATCTATATCGCGATAGCTAAGTCGAAAACCCCGGCATGATGTCTCAGGCCATCGGTGCTGTCGGCCGACGCGTTTTATTCACACGGTGTTCTCGTAATGGGATCGTTGTTGCTCGTTGCTGGACCAGCTTGGGTCCTGCTCATTGAGGCGATCATGACCCGGGTCAGGACCGAGCTTAACCTGTATCTGTTGACGTGTTGCATTATTGACACGGCGTAGGGTAAAGCGGTGCCAGGTTGGCTAGAAATATAGAGAGGATGATCGTGTGGAGAGTAACTTCTGTGTACATCGCGCTGGTGTGTACGGGTAGCGTTGACCCGACCGTGATGGCGCAAACCCTCGATCCTCAGATGGCCGGTCGCTTTGCCGTCCTCGCTCTCGACTGTGTCCGTCGTGAGTATCCCAACAAGATTTCGCACGTGCTCAACGGCGACAGCGATGCCCGGCCGCCGCGCGAGCTAACCCCTGCGTTTTTTGGGTGCTACGACTGGCACTCGTCGGTGCATGCGCACTGGTTGCTAGCGCGGCTCACTCGCCTCGTTGGGCACACGGACTTCGCGGACGAAGCACGACAGGCGCTGAACCGGGGGATGTCCCACTGACTGTTGAAAATTGAAGCGGCGGCTCCTCACTGCTCGTGATACACGAGTGGTGGGCAACCCGAGGCGACACGCCTCACAGCAAAGGAGCCGCCATGAAGAAGTCTCGCACAGTCCGTCCGACCGCCGGTGTTGAATCTCCGACCACGCGTCGGCTGCCGCTCGTCGAGTTGCTGATTGACACCGCAGCGGAGCTGTTCGACCTTGCGGTGCGGTCGGGATTGCAGGTCCTGGACGCCATGCTCGAGGAGGATCGGACGGCGATCTGCGGGCCGCGCTACGCGCACCAAGCCGACCGCACGGCGTCGCGGGCCGGGACGGTGGCCAGTACCGTCGTCCTCGGGGGGCGGAAGGTATCGATCCGCCGCCCCCGGGTCCGCTCGGGGCGCCAGGAGGTGCCGCTCCCGACCTTCCAGACGATGGCCCAGACCGATCCACTGCGGCGGCGCACCGTCGAGCAGCTGTTGGTCGGCGTGAGCACCCGAGGCTATGCCCGGAGTCTGGAGCCGCTTCCGGCCGACATCCCCAGCCGCAGTGTGAGTAAGAGCGCCGTCAGCCGCCGGTTTGTCGCCAAGACCGCCTCGCAGCTGGCCGCGTGGCAGGCGACGCCCCTCGACGAGCTGGATCTGGTCGGTCTCCTGCTCGACGGTGTCCACATCGGCGAGCACTGTGTGGTCGTCGCGTTGGGGATCGGCGTCGACGGCACAAAGCACGCCCTCGGGCTCTGGGAAGGTTCGACGGAGAACGCGACCGTCTGTCAGAGCCTGCTCGCCAACCTCCAGAGTCGTGGCCTGCGCACCGATCGGAGCATCCTCGTGATGCTCGATGGGTCGAAGGCGCTACGGGCGGCGGTCACGGCGGTGTTCGGGCGTGCCGCGCTGGTGCAGCGCTGCCAAATCCACAAGACCCGCAACATCCTCGACCATCTGCCGGAGCGTCAGCGGCCCTGGGTACTGGCGATCCTCAAGCGCGCCTATCAGAGCGAGGACGTCAAGACCGCGACGCGGTTGCTGCGACACCTCGCCCGCCGTCTCGACCAGGAGCATCCCTGCGCGGCGGCCAGTGTGCGCGAAGGGCTCGAGGAGACGGTGACCGTGCTGACGCTTGGCCTCTCGCCGCGTCTCCAGCGCTCGCTGGCCACGACCAACGCCGCCGAGAGCCTCATCAGCAGGACCCGCCACGTCAAACGCAACGTGAAGCGCTGGCGGGGCGGCCAGATGATGCTGCGCTGGGTCGCCGCCGGCGTCCTCGAAGCGGCCAAGGGGTTCCGGCGCCTGAAGGGACGTGCTGATATGCCGCAACTGATCGCGGCCCTCCGCGCCCGAGATCAGCGCCTCGGCCTCGGAGACGCTACGGAGGTGCAGCAGGTCGCGTAGAATCTCACCCGAGCCGCCGCCGAATTCCAACAGCGGCCGGGACATCCCCCCTGAACCGCAGCCTGACCGCCGAGAACATCGCGGACGAGGTCCGCTATTTGAGCGGCGATGAACGGATCACGTTCGAGCGTCCGTATGGCCTTGCGTGGCTGCTCCAGCTGGCGGCCGAGCTGCGGGAATGGGAGTACGTTGACGTTGATGCGGCACGTTGGCGGGCCGCACTTGAGCCGATCGAGGCACTGGCGGCTCACCGTCTAAAGCATTGGCTTCCGAACCTGAGCTACCCGATCCGTATCGGAGAGCACTCGCAGTCTGCTTTTGCCTTCGGCCTGGTGCTCGATTGGGCACGAACGGCGGGAGACGTGGAGATGCAGGAGCTACTCGAGTCGCGCATCGACGACTACTATCGCGAGGACCGCGAGTGCCCGCTGGGATACGAGCCGTCCGGACAAGACTTCCTGTCGCCTTGTCTTGCCGAAGCCGACCTGATGCGCCGTGTGCAGAAACCATCGGCATTCGCTGTCTGGCTGAAGACCTTCTTACCCGGCATTCCCGTGGGAGGCGGACGCGAGGATTGGCTGCCGCTGGCTGTCGTGACGGACCCGACCGACGCGAAGATTGTCCGCCTGGATGGCCTCAACCTGAGCCGAGCGTGGATGCTTAGAGGGATCGTATCAGGGCTTTCTGCGAGTGATCCACGTCGGCCTGTCCTTCTTGAGAGCGCTCGGCGTCACGCCGAGTCGGGTCTTGCTTCCGTGACCGGCGAGCACTATGAGGGAGGACACTGGCTGGCGAGCTTCGCGACTTATCTCGTGACGAAGCGAGGGCTACCGTAATGGTCGCTGTCCAGCAAACGTCCTAATCTGTTTCCTTCACGCTTGCCTCGGGCATCACGGTCGCAATCTCGTCTAGGCGTACGGTTGAAATGATCGACTTAGGATCACTGGCGACTTATTGTGCCTCACACGGATGAGGTGGCAGGTCATTGAGTTGGAGACGATCAGGTCAGCCATGATCGAGAGGTCTTTAGCGTCGCGGCCAAGCAAACGCAGCTCGATCGAGTGACGACGGCCCACCGCCGGAGTCAGTACAGTACAAGCCATTTTCAGGAGATGCGCGCTACCTGAGACAATCGCGATTGTGGATGGGTGTGCGAATTTACGGTCATCCTGATCGTGCCCAGGATAATAGGTCTTTCCACAGATCCCGTACACTTCGATGGCAAGCTGGCGGTACTGGCAAAGGTAACTAGCGAACACGTCGCGAAGATCGCCGTCGAACGACTGGAGGTCATCTGCTTGCTACAAGAAGGAAGGGTAGTTACCGCGCCTAGCGGTATGCTGGCGATCACATGTCCCGACGGGCTTGGTCGGTTCCCCACAGCCTCACCAGATATGGATAGAATCACCAGAATCCAGTAAACGGTCGATGACTGAAGAGTTCACCTCTCGCTTTGCCCGTTCGTTCACGATGCTCGCGCTCATTGTCTTCATTGCGGCACCGACGCCGGTTTCGGCTCAAGACCCTTTGCTTCTGGACGTGCTCGTTCGCGTGACCGACTTCGTCGACGAGTTCCTCGAGCAGCTATCAGGTACGGTGGCGGAAGAGCGGTACGAGCAGCGAACGAGGATTCCGGGTAACCGCGGGGGGACCATTCTGGAACGGTCGCTTCTATCGGACTTCCTTATGATCAAGCCTGAGGGCTCGAATCGGCACTATGGGTTCCGCGACGTTTTCGAGGTCGATGGTCGGCCCGTGCGCGACCGCGAGGAGCGGCTAGCCAAACTATTCCTGGATCCATCGGTCACGTCAGAACGGCAGATCCAGGGAATCCTGAGGGAAAGCTCTCGCTACAACATCGGCGACGTGGACCGTACCATTAACTCTCCGACCCTCGCGTTGCTCTTTCTTAGCGCGGACTACAAGCCTCGGTTCAAGTTTGAACGTGTCACCGACGCCTCGCCGAGCTTGGATGTCGACGAGTTTGACATGGCGCCAGATGTTTGGGTGATTGCGTACAAGGAAGCGTGGCCAACGACTGTGATTAGGAAAGGGTCAGGCGGAAACTTACCTTCCGAGGGACGCTTCTGGATCGATCGCGCGACGGGGCGCGTGTTAATGAGCGAGCTGGTTCTTGAGGGGACGGAGTGGGATTCGGTTATCACGGTGAGGTACGAGGCGGACGAGCAGATGGGCTACTTCGTGCCGGTCGAAATGCGGGAGCGCTACGACCATCGCCAATCGATTGCCCGCATTGATGGGACGGCTACATATACCCGCTTCCGGCAGTTTCAAGTATTGGTCGATGAGGCGGCTCCGTTCCGCGATTGATGCCGATGCCGACGACAAGGACCGCGATGTCACGTGCTCGTCGAGCGGGGTTCGCGCTCACCACCGTTGCTGTGGTGACCGCTACGTTTGAGGCAGCCGCGCCGACTGAGCAAACCGAGCACGTCCAACAAACCCAGCTCCCAAACCCGTATCGCTTGGTGAATGACTGGCCGACCCTTCCCCGACACATGGGTGGAGGTCGGTGGGGCGAGCTCATCAGGGCGGGGCTTGATCCCACGGGCAACATCTGGATCTTTCATCGATGCTTCAACACCGTGCCTCCCGGCGCCGCCACTTGCGTCGGTCGATCGGACCCTCCGATCTTGCAGTTCGATCCGGACGGGCAGCTGCTTTAGAGCTTCGGTGAGGGTATGTTCGCGTTTCCCCACGGCTTCACGATCGATGCCGACGGCAACCTCTGGGCGACCGACGCAAACGAGAATGAAACAGTGCTCGGTATGTCGGCTAGGGCAACGCATGGCCCCATGAAGGGCTCGATACGTGGTCACCAGGTCTTCAAGTTCAGCCCCAAGGGCGAGGTGCTGATGACGCTGGGAAAGGCGGGCGTTGCCGGGAACGGTCCCTATGCCTTCGACCGACCGAGCGGTGTTGCCGTTGCGCCCACCGGCGATATTTTTGTGACCGACGGCCATGGTCCGAACGACCGGGTCGTAAAGTTCTCTAAGGATGGTCGGTTCACCAAGGCGTGGGGAAGGACCGGGGTAGCCCCAGGTGAGTTCGATCAGCCACACGATATCTCAATCGGGGGTTCTCGTGGATGGCTGTTCGTCGCCGACCGGAGCAATAATCGAGTTCAGGTCTTCGACCAGGATGGCTACTTCATCGCTGCGTGGAGACAATTCGGTCGGCCCAGCGCTATTTTCGTTTCGGAAGACGACACCTTATATGTGAGCGACTCGCAATCGAACTCGCGGGTGAACCCCGGCTACACGAGAGGTATTACGGTTGGAAGCGCCCGAGACGGTTCGCTCCGGGCCTTTATTCCCGATCCTGACCTGGACGAGGCGGAAGTCACCAATATTTCAGGGGCATCGGGCATTATGGCTGATACCGCTGGCACTATATACGCAGCGGACGTTGGTCCTCACCGGTTGCGGAAGTATGTCTTAATCGAACCCGGCAACTCGGCTAAGTGAACGTCGTGACAACCTGAGCGGGCCATTACACTTCCCGTCGGGCCGGCTCCCAGGTGTATCACTCCGCGGACTCAGACGGCAGCGGCATCTCGACGCTGTCTTCGTCTCGTGCTCGTTCGAACGACTTAACCGGCTCAGCCGTTCGGACCTGCTCGAGCCAAAACACCCCGTCCCACGGCACCGAGTTTCCCCGTGTACCGATGAAATCAACGTCACCGTCACCGTCTAAGTCTTGTGCGAGGAACTTGTCAAACATCCCACGCTTGCGCCGTGAGATATCGTGACGAATCCACTCGGTCGTCGGGTCCATGGGTTGCTCGAGCCAGCCGAGCCGTCCGAGCCGACCGTCGCGGGTCACGTCCTCGCCATCGCGGTCGCGAGGACCCTGGCTATATCCACCGGCAATGAGATCGTCACGGCCGTCCTGATTGATGTCGGCGAAACGGAACCCGGTCATAGAGTCCGGATAGAAGCTGCCGATTACGTGAGCGGTCCACATTTCTGAGAACTCGGCGGGTTGTTCGAGCCAGATGAGATTCGGTGCCGCGCCGCCCGTGTGTCCTTGTGCTCCGATGCCAGCCTGAACGATGATATCCAAACGCCCGTCAGTATTGAGATCGGCGAACTCGAAGTTGAATCCAGTAAGAACTAGCGTCTTCGTCGCCGCGATTTCGATCGGATGCTCCTTGAATTCGATTACCTCGCCGCCGAGGTTCTCGAGGAAGAAGATCCGCCGCTCGCCCCGGGAGCCACCAAGGACGTCGATGTCGCCATCCTGGTCGAGATCAACCGGCCGCGAGTTGATCGGGATTCGCACCTTCGTGATCACATGCTCGACCCAGGAATCGGGCTCAAGCGGATCGCCGGTGACCTCGAACCACGAAATGTTGTCCAATTGATCGGTGTCCATGGCCGGGTTCTGTCCGCCCTTGTTCGGCGCCACGGCTTCGGGCGTGCCGTCGCCGTTGAAGTCGGCAAAGAACACGCGGATGTACGACCCGCGGTTTTCGCTGACGGGAATAATGAGCCGCTCCCACCTTGCCGTGCGCGCGTCCTCTCCAGGGTTCTGGAAGTAGATGAGATGTGCCAGCTCGCAGGCCGCAATTATGTCGGGGTAGCCGTCACCGTTGACGTCGGCGATATCGGCGTCCTCGGCGGCGCCCGCCTCGGGTCCTTCCGCGAGCGTTGCAAGGGTCCACTGGTCGGGATCCTCGGAGCCGAACGCCAAGCGGATGTGCCCGTCAGCGACACCGTCGTAGGTTGTGTCTGATTCGTGGACGGAGACGACGTCCATGATCCCATCGAGGTCAAGGTCGCCGCCCGTCAGGCCGTCGCTCCCCGCTAGGGCAACGCCGCCGATTTCCAGGCCATCGATTATGTGCTCCCGCCAGGAGATATACATGCCATCCGCGGCCTTGGCACGCGTGAGGGTGTCACCGACCGCGAGCGGTTTCGAGGTCTCGGGCATCGGCGACGCTTGGCAGCCCAATAGCCAGAACGTTCCGACGATCATGACAGGGATGAGGGCGATTGTTGGAAGCTTCATGACGGACCGATTGTAGTCTAACTCAGCAGTCGGACACCTAGCCCGTCGTCAGCATACCAGCGGTTATTCCGATGACTGTTTTTCAGAAAGGGAGCTCCCGAGTTACGCTTATATGGCGTTATCCCCGCATGATAGAATTTCGAGCTAACGTTACGATGGTGCTCCTGACCGCCTAGTCTGGACGGCGGCGTGGTTCGTGGCACGCTGGAGGTGAAGGGAACACCCTACAGGAGGACCCCGTGGATCCTCAGAAACTCCATTTGATCCGCCCCAAAGGTCTCATCGTCGTTGCTTGCTTGGCCGGTGCAGTCTCGTTGATCTTGATTCCCTCCGTCGTGGCTCAAGACGATCGACCGATTACAGTGTCCAAGCAACCAGGCGACAAACTGACCGAGGGTAACCGCGATTACTACCCAGCAGACCTCCGAGATTCGCCATGGATGAAGGCACGCGCCGAGGCGCAGTTGAGCACGGTCGATCAATTTCGCGTCTTTCACGATTTCCAGTTCACCGATCGGTTGATGGAGAGCGGGATTACCTTTGTCAACAGGGTCGTTGATGATGGCGCCAAGTTCTACAAGGCGGTTCACTATGACCATGGAAACGGGTTGGCTGTTGCCGATGTGGACGGGGACGGGCTCTACGACATCTACTTTGTGACCCAGCTCGGTTCGAACGAGCTGTGGAGGAATACCGGCGAAGGCAGGTTCGAGAACATCACCGAATCATCGGGTGTGGGCTTGGCGGATCGCATCGGTGTGAGTGCGTCGTTTGCCGACGTCGATAACGATGGCGATCCGGATCTCTATGTCACCACGGTCCGGAACGGTAACGCGTTGTTCGAGAACGATGGCACCGGCACGTTCCGGGACATCACCGAATCATCGGGGCTTGGGTATACGGGACATTCGTCCTCGGCCGTCTTCTTTGATTACGACCGCGATGGATTACTCGATCTGTTCCTGACCAACGTCGGCCAGTACACGACCGACGAGATCGGTCGGGGTAATTACTACGTCGGACTCTCCGATGCGTTCTTCGGCCAGCTCTATCCAGAGCGCTATGAGCAGAGCGTTTTATTTCGGAACACCGGCAACAACCGCTTCGTTGACACTTCGGAGCAGACGGGGCTTGTCGATTCGAGTTGGTCTGGCGCCGCCACCCCCATCGACGTCAACGACGACGGGTGGCTTGACCTCTACGTGCTGAGCATGCAGGGGCACGATGAGTACTACGAGAACGTTGAGGGCGAACGGTTCGTCAAGAAGAGCCGCGAAGTATTTCCGCAGACGTCTTGGGGGTCAATGGGCGTCAAGGTCCTCGATTTCGACAACGACGGGCGCATGGATATTTTCATCACCGATATGCACACCGATATGGTCGACGGGGTGCTGGAACTCCGACGCTTCTGGTATGCCGAGAAGATGAAGATGAGCGAGCGGTATCCACCTGAGTACACTAACACCGACGGGAACCACGTGCTCGGCAACTCGTTCTTCCACAACGAAGGGGACGGGACTTTCCGGGAGATCTCGGATCAGATCGGCGCGGAGAACTATTGGCCCTGGGGGCTGAGTGTCGGCGATTTTAACGCCGATGGGTACGAGGATGCCTTTCTTGCGTCGTCGATGAATTTTCCCTGGCGATATGGCCCTAACTCGGTCTTGCTGAACAACCGCGGCGAAGCGTTCTTGGCCAGCGAGTTCATCCTCGGCGTTGAGCCGCGGCGCGACGGGCGAACCAGCACGCTCTGGTTCGAGCTGGATTGTTCCGGCGAGGATCAGAGTCACCGCGGTTGCACAGGGCGCACCGATCGAATCGAGGTCTTCGGTGCGTTGGGGACTCGGTCGTCGGCGATCTTCGACATCGATAATGACGGCGACCTCGACATCGTGACCAACGACTTCCACTCCGAGCCGATGGTGCTCATAAGTAATCTCACCGAGCGGAATCCGGATGTTCGGTATCTCATGGTGTATCTGGTTGGCTCCCAATCCAATCGAAGCGGCTTAGGCGCTCGTGTGCGTGTCACGGCCGGAGGACAGACATACGTGAAGTACCAGGACGGCCAGTCCGGCTATCTCTCGCAGAGTCTGTATCCGCTGTATTTTGGGCTTGATGGAGTGCCTGAGGTTGAGAAGGTTGAGGTCTCCTGGCCATCAGCCAGCGGCACCCAGGTTATTGCCGGTCCGATCGAGACCAATCAGGTGCTCACGGTCATCGAAGAATAGAGAACGACGGTGATGTTCTATCTGACAGGGTGTCCAGGGGTGACCTGCTGGTTGGCCTGACGCCGAATCACAATATATCCTCCACGTTTTCACTGACCTCCCGGTTGGCGATTGTTCAGCAAAATACTCAAATTGAGGTATGGACTACCCTTGTAAGAGCACGTGGTGGCATCTCGCCGGGCCCTTACGACCTACCTCAGCTGAGCCCGCCCGCAGAACTCAAGACCCCCATCGGCGTGACGGCTCCTATAATGTCGTCGGTGGCACGTCGAAATTCTCTCGTCAAGGTAGTGGTTGCCTTCGTCGGTCTCAGCGTGCTCGCTTACTTATTTGCGTCCACGCTCAGCAATGTTAGCTCGCAGCCGTACATGGTGCCTGCGGGCGCGCTGGAAGGATGGCCCGTCGAACTCGATCGACGGTCGGGTTCTGACGGCTTCCTACTGTCGCTTCGTCCACCGCCAGAGCTCGCGATGGGTCTGTTTAACCAGGTTTTCCGGCGCACGATGGAGTCGTATGCAGCACCCGCGAATCCTGCGATTGCACTGGTATCGCGTCGCGAGTACAACGAGGCTCTGGCCGAGGTCGTTGGGCCCGATGAGCTGGTTGAGCTCGCCGAGCGCCATGGCCTTGCGGCGGTTACACTCGACCCTCAGTGTATGGCGGTGCATCGGACGAGCGGCGGCCGAGAGCAGCGGTTGTTCTTTATGCTGTTCGACTTGCCGGCCTTCGGGCGATTCCGAGAAGCGGTTGTCGAGCTCGTCATCGCTCAGGGCGGCGAGCGAGGTGGCGACGGCAAGGGGTTCGATCCAGCGGCGCTCGCCCCGGCTCTGCTCATTGCCGTATCCGATGCGCGCCTCCTCGGGAAACAGGTGCCTCAGGAACAGCTCAGGCTCGACTGTGAAGCGCCCGTCCAGCTGGCCGATCAGAATTAGGAGTATTTCTGGCTTGATGGGTGTATAAATAGTGGATGATTCACTGGGTGAAGATTGTCCTGCTGGTGCTCGCTGTCCTCGTTTGCAGCTCTGCCGCCCAAGCGCAAGCTCCTGGACGAGCTCCTGCCCCTGAAGAGTCGCATCTTAGCCTGGTCAGCCAGTATTGCGTGTCCTGCCACAACAGCCGGACGAAAACGGCTGGATTGGAGCTCGATACTGTCAGCGCCCAGTCACTCGATGAGAGCTGGGAAGCCTGGGAAAAGGTCGTCCGGAAGCTTCGGGCCAGGCAGATGCCGCCTCTGGGCGCGCGGCGGCCGGACGAAGCGCTGTATACGGCTGCGCTCGGGTCGCTCGAAGGCGCGCTCGATCGCTTCGCGGACGCGAATCCCAATCCAGGCCGAACCGATACCTTCCGGCGCCTGAACCGCACCGAATACCACAACGCCGTCCGCGACCTGCTCGCGCTCGACGTCAATGTTGCGGCGCTGCTGCCCGGTGACTCGTCTAGCTACGGTTTCGACAACATCACGGTCGGCGATCTTTCGCCGACCCTGATGGAACGCTACGTGACGGCGGCCGAGAAGATCAGTCGGCTGGCCGTCGGTCGCGCCGGGCGGGCGCCAGACGCCACGACGATCCGGATCCGGCCGGACCTAACCCAAGAACAGCACTTCGAGGGGTTTCCGATCGGCACGCGAGGCGGAACCCAGGTTCCGTACACGTTTCTGGCCGACGGCAACTACGAGATCTCGCTCCGCTTGGCGCGCGACCGGAACGAGCATGTCGAGGGTTTGACCGAGATCCACGAGCTCGAGTTACTACTAGACGGCGAGCGTGTCCATGTCTTCACCGTGAAGCCGGCGCCGATTATCGAAGAGCATGCGGCAAACTACCAGCCGTCCCATGACAACCTCGACGATCACCTCAAGGTTCGCATTCCGGTGAGCGCTGGCCCCCATGTGCTCAGCGTCACGTTTCTGAAGAAGCCGTCGCTGTTGCTTGAGACCGCGCGTCAGCCGTACGAGGCGCACTTTAACTATTATCGGCATCCCCGCGTCCAGCCCGCGATCTACGAGGTTGCCATCGTTGGTCCGTACGATACGACTGGTCCTGGCGACACACCCAGCCGCCGCCGGATCTTTGAATGCCCGGGCAAAGACAACGCCTGTGCTGAAAAAATCTTGTCGACGCTGATGCGCAGGGCCTATCGGCGTCCCATGACCGTTCAGGATCTCGAGAGACCGTTGGAGCTCTACAGCGCGGCGCGCGCCGACGGCGACTTCGAGGCCGGCATCGAGATGGGGTTGGCCGCGATCCTCGTGAGTCCCGAGTTTCTCTTCCGTATCGAGCAGGACCCCAGCGGTCTGGCGTCCGACACTCCATACCGCATTGGCGATCTGGCGCTGGCGTCGCGCCTGTCATTCTTCCTCTGGAGCAGCATCCCGGACGACGAGTTACTGGAGGTTGCTGCCCGTGGGGATCTGAGTAAACCGGACGTGCTCGAGCACCAGGCACGCCGGATGCTCGCGGATCCACGTTCGAGCAACCTGGTGTCAAATTTCGCCTCACAGTGGCTCCACCTGCGCAACCTGGATTCGTTCTCGCCAGATATGCGGATCTTTCCGGGCTTCGACGACAATCTTCGGCAAGCGTTTCGGGAGGAGACGGAGCTCTTTTTCGATAGCATCATGCGCGAGGACCGCAGTGTGCTTGATCTGCTCCGGGCGGACTACACGTTCTTGAACGAGCGCCTCGCCAAGCACTACGGCATCCCGCACGTGTACGGTAGCCGCTTTCGTCGCGTGACGTTTAATGACGAGAGTACGCGGGGCGGACTACTGAGTCACGGTAGCGTGCTGGCGGTGACGTCCTATGCCACTCGCACGTCGCCAGTTATCCGAGGTAAGTGGATTCTTGACAACATCCTAGGCATTCCACCGCCGCCACCGCCGTCCAACGTTCCAGAGCTGGAAGAGACGAAGACGAGTGGCCAGCGATTGTCGATGCGCGATCGGCTCGCAGCCCATCGTGCCAACCCGGTCTGTGCCAGCTGTCACAAGCAGATGGACCCGGTTGGTTTCGCGCTTGAGAACTACGATGCGATTGGCCGATGGAGAATTGCTGAGGCCGGCGTACCGATTGACGCGTCGGGCACCTTGTTCGACGGCACGGAGTTCGGCAACGCAGCCGATCTCGAGGCCGCGCTCCTTCGTCGCCCGGACCTGTTCGTCAACACGATGGTCGAGAAGCTGTTGGTGTTTGCGACGGGGCGGGGCGTGGAGTACTACGACGGCCCTGCGGTCCGGAAGATCCTCAGAGAGGCCGAGGCCGAGGACTATCGATTCTCGTCGCTCGTGTTGGGGGTCGTCAAGAGCACGCCGTTCCAGATGAGGAGAGCATCATGATCATTTCGAAGAAGGCACTACCGCGGCGGACGTTTCTCAGGGGCGTTGGTGCCGCCGTAGCGCTGCCCTTGCTGGATGCCATGGTGCCGTCGATGACGGCGCTGGCGCGGACGCCGGCCAGCCCGGTGCGCCGTCTGGGCTTCGTCTACATCCCGATGGGATCAGACATCGCGCGATGGACGCCTCCTGTGGAGAGTGGTGCGCTGACCCAGCTGTCGCCGAGCCTCAGCCCGCTGGTGCCGGTGCAGAATCGGATCACGGTTGTCAGCAATCTGGAGCTGAAGAACTCCTACCCCGGCACCCATGCCACGTCCAACGCCGGTTTTCTGAGCGCGGCCAAGGCGAAGTGGACCGAGAGCTCCGACTACTATCTCGGCACGACCGTCGATCAGATTGCCGCGCAGAAGATCGGCCAGGAAACCCAGCTGCCGTCGCTTGAGCTGGCGATGGATCTGATGGAAATGGTCGGGCAGTGCGACAACGGATACGCCTGCGTCTACCAGAACAACTTGTCCTGGTCGTCGCCGACGACGCCGCTTCCGGCTGAGGCGCATCCGCGGGTCGTCTTCGAGCGCCTCTTCGGCGATGGCGGCGGGCCCGTTGAGCGGCGCGCCGCGTTGTCGCGGCGGGCCAGCCTACTCGACTGGGTGCGTGACGACATTGCGCGGCTGCAGCGCCAGCTCGGTCCAGAGGATCGGGTGAAGGTGAGCCAGTATCTGGACAGCGTTCGGGAAGTCGAGCGGCGCATTCAGAGGGCGGAGGCTGAGGTCGACGAGAACCTGCTGCCCGATCTGGATCGTCCGATTGGGGTGCCGGCGGCTTACTCTGCACACGTTCGATTGATGTTCGACCTGCAGGCGTTGGCCCTGCAGGGGGACGTCACCAGGGTGATCACGTTCCAGCTCGCTCGCGAGTCGAGCAACCGGACCTATACTGAGGTCGGAGTGTCCGATCCGCACCACCCGACGTCGCATCATGGCAACGACCTGGAGAAGCTGGCCATGCTGGCCAAGATTAATCAGTTCCACGTGTCGCTGTTCGCGTACTTCCTTGAGAAACTGAAGGGGATTCCGGACGGCGACGGTTCGCTCCTGGATCACACGCTCTACTTGTATGGCAGCGGGATGGGCAATTCCAACGTGCACGACCACGTCAACCTACCGATCGTCGTCGCCGGCGGCGGTGGGGGCGTGGCTCGTGGCGGACGCCACATCAAGTATGCGGAACCGGAGCCGATGGCGAATCTGCACCTGACGCTGCTCGACAGCGTGGGCGTCGAGCTCGATTCGTTCGCCGATAGCACGGGAACGATCGATAAGCTCCTCAAGCCGATTTCGCTGGCGTGACGAACGGAGAGTCGCAGTCTATGTCGCTCAAGCAGCTAGCCCAGCTCGTACGGTCCTCGGCTGTGACGGTCATGTCGGTCGTGGCGCTGTTCGCCTGGGCACCGCTGGTCGCCAGCGCGGCCGACGCGCCGCTGGCGGATGCCGTCCAGCGAATGGACCGCACAGCCGTCGAGAGCCTGCTCCAGCGGTCGGTGGACGTGAACCTTCCGCAGGTCGACGGGATAACCGCGCTGCATTGGGCCGCGTACCACGATGAGGTGAAGCTGGCGGAGACGCTCCTTCAGGCCGGCGCTGACGCCACAGCATTGAGCCGCTACGGCGTGACGCCGCTCTCGCTGGCCTGCACGAACGGCAACGTGGTCATGGTCGAGTTGTTCCTCGACGCCGGGGCAGACCCGAACACATCGCTGCCGGGGGGGGAAACGGTCGTGATGACGGCGGCACGAACCGGGCAGGTCGGTGCCGTGCGAGCGCTGCTGGCCCGAGGCGCGGATGCGCACGCCAAGGAAGACCGACGTGGTCAGACCGCGCTCATGTGGGCGGCGGCGGAAGGCCATACGGCGGTTGTCGAGGTCCTGCTCGAGATTGGTGCCGACTTCCGAACGCCGCTCGAGTCCGGGTTTACGCCGCTGCTGTTCGCCGTGCGGGAAGGCCGAATCGACGTCGTGCGAGCCTTACTCGCGGCTGGCGCGGACGTCAACACGACGGTGCAATACACGGGCGAGAGCGAGTCCGTCCCCGGCGGACGCATGTTGCCGAAGGGCGCGAGCCCCGTGCTGGTGGCGGTGATGAATGCGCACTTCGAGCTGGCGGCTATGCTGCTGGATGCTGATGCAGATCCGAATGCCGCCGAGCCCGGGTACACCATGCTGCATGCAGTGGCGAAGGTCCGCAAGCCTGGGGTTGGCGACAACAACCCGGCGCCCGACGGGTCCGGATCGATGACCAGCCTCGAGTTCGTTCGAAAGCTGGCGGCGCATGGCGCCGACGTCAACGCGAGGATGACTAGACGGGCCAACCTGAACAACACCCGTTTTAACGAAAAGGGCGCAACGCCGTTCATGCTGGCGGCGCTGACGGCCGACGCTGGCTACATGAAGACGCTGGTCGAGCTCGGGGCCGATCCGGAGTTACGGAACGACGAGAACAGCACGGCGCTCATGGCGGCGGCCGGGCTGGGCACACGGTCGCCGGGCGAGGACGCCGGGACCGAGGCGGAAGTGCTCGAGGCGATGCAGGTCGCGCTGGAGCTCGGAGCCGACGTGAACGCGGTCGACAACAACTTCGAAACGCCCATGCATGGCGCGGCGTACAAGAACCTGCCCAAGGCGGTAGAGTTCCTGGCCGAGCACGGCGCCGACATCGAGATCTGGAATCAGCAAAATAAGTTTGGTTGGACGCCGCTGACGATCGCGCGCGGATATCGATTCGGGAACTTCAAGCCTTCCCCGGTCACCGAGGCCGTTGTGGAACGTGTGATGCTCGCCGCCGGTGTGGCGCTGCCGATCGAGGAAGAAGAGAAGGCCGAGAGCGTCGATATCTACGCGCCACGGCGGCCCAAGCCTCCCACGACTCCGCCTGCCGTCCAGAAGCCTCTCCGCTGATTTTGCAGAGCGCGCCGCGCCCGCTCATAACCTGGATGGACGTTCGGCGCGACCCGCTGGGTCGTCCTCGTAGCCCAGGCAATACAAGATTGGACAGAGCCCGAAGCCCAGTCATTAGCAGTAAGTTGATCCACAGCGTTTGGTAGGGCAGCCACACCGGCGGCGGGCTTCCGATCAGCCACGAACCGATCCCGACGAGCAGGTAGAAGATCGACAGCGCGTACAGAAAGATGGCGGCCAGCGAGCGCCACAACCGTCTGGGCCCAGCGTCAACACTGTCGGCAGCGTCCGACCGGCGAGGAAGTACTCTTCGAGGCTCTTTGACGCTTGGCGTCGATTGCTGAAGCCGACGCTTACGGCATAGACGATAAAGGCGATGATAATCAGTACGTTGATAATGCTCACGGGTGTTCGTCGAAGGGATGAAGTTTGTGTAGCCTATCCTCCGATTGGCCGATGCGGCACTTTAAGGTAGAGTTACCCTACTGATTCCAGACACCGTCCTTCGGAGGGCACCGATGACAACAGCCATGTTTCGTTCCGTTGCCGGGGTCATGTTCGCGCTTGCCATCGTTGCGTGGGGGATGGTCGTGTGCGACGTCTTCTCGCAGTCTGGGCCTTCGACACACGAGCCGATCACGGTTGAGCAGTTCGACCAGTGGATGGAGGAGTACTCGAACTGGGGACGCTGGGGCGAGGACGACCAGCGCGGGGCCGCGAACCTGATGACCGATGCCAAGCGGTTGGAGGCGGCGGCGCTCATCCAGACCGGGACGACCGTGTCGCTCGCGAACGACTTCGTCACCGAGAAAGCGGTGGACGTGCCGGAGCCCTATCGGCTACAGATGCGGATCAGTCAGGAGGGTCAGAATTCCGGCGACCGGATCGACATCGATTTTCACGGGGTGGCCTTCTCGCACCTCGACGCACTCTGCCACGTGTTCTACAAGGACAAGATCTTCAACGGCTTTGATTTTCGGGATGTCGTCACCGACGACGGGTGCTCCCGGATGGACACAACCGCGATGAAGGACGGTCTGGTCACGCGCGCTGTCCTGGTCGACATGCCGCGGCTCAAGGGCGTGCCGTACCTGGAAGCGGGAACCAAGCTGTACCGGGAGGACATCGAGATGTGGGAGAAGTATGCGGGCGTCACGCTGGGCCCTGGCGACGCTCTGCTGCTGCGAACTGGTCGCTGGGCACGTAGGGCAGACGAAGGTCCGTCACGGGAGTTGTCTGGGTGGGATGCCACTGTGATGCCGTTTCTGGCCGAACGGGACATTGCGCTTCTCGGTGCCGATGCCGTGCATGAGGCTCCCGGCAGTGTACCCGGCCTCGGCTTCAACCCGATCCACCGGTACGCGATCGTCGCCCGGGGGATGAACCTGCTCGATAACCTCAACCTCGACGATGCCGCCGAGACCGCCGCTCGGCTAAACCGCTGGGAGTTTATGCTCGTCGTGGCACCGGTTCGGGTCGCGGGCGGGACGGGCTCGCCGGTGAACCCGATCGCGATCTTCTGACCTGCCGCTTTCGCTTAGAATGGTCCCCGGTGGAGCTGCCACATGGTTGAGCAGAACAAAGCCATGCGTCGCTTTTGCGACCTTCAATACAGGGAGGACTGACCTAATTGACGAGCTTTGTGCACCAAACTGTGTGGAGGATGAAGAGTGTCCGGGTGTGACGTCCGACACGGCTGGGATGATGGAGCAGTTGGGCAGACGGTCGCCGGTCGAGCTGAGTCGACGCACGTGGGCGACTGCGTGCCGAAAAGGTTCATGAGAGTCATCGCATGTGCGTTTATCCTCTTATATGCCGCGCAGGCGACGGCGTCGGGCGACCGCGGCTTCTTGCCGCTGACAAATTTCGAGCGCACGCGTCTCGTCGAGCTGCCCGCCGGGCCCTGAATCAAGGACAGCCGCACCGACGCATCTGGTCAGTGTGACTAAAGAGGTGACTTTATGACTCGACGCCTTCGGCATCTCGTCATACTTTTGGTGGTGGTCTCGCTCTCGGCAGTCTGCTCGCAGGGGCAGGAGTTACCGGACATGAAAGTCACCATGATGCCGGCGCCGGCCGCCGATGCGGCCTCGGAACGAAGCGTTGGGGTGGCCGCGACCGTCGCGTTTACGGAGGGACCGACGGTCGATGCCGATGGAAACGTCTTCTTTACCGATCTGCGGAACAGCCGGATCATGAGACTGTCGACCGACGGCGAACTCACGACCTTCCGTCAACCTAGCAACCGGGCGAACGGGCTGATCTTCGACAGCCAGTGGCGGCTGTTGGCATGCGAGGGGGGCGACGGTGACGGCCTCCTGCCGCGCGTCACGCGGACCGACATGGAGACCGGCGAGCTCGAAGTCGTGGCGGACAGCTACGAGGGTAAGCAGCTCCATCAGCCGAACGACATAACGATCGACGGGCGCGGGCGGATCTATTTCACCGATCGACCGGGTCCGAACTCCAGGTCCGATCAGACCGGCCTGCATGGCGTGTACCGGGTTGATCCCGACGGCACAATCGATCGAATTTTGACCGAGCCGGAGATCGAACGGCCCAACGGCATCGTCATCTCGCCCGACGACCGAACGCTCTACCTGATCGAAGCGAGTCAGGTCGAGGGTGGCGCGCGCATGATTCGCGCGTACGACCTGAGCGACGAGGGCACGGTTAGCAACATGCACGTGTTCCATAATTTCTATCCAGGTCGAAGCGGCGACGGGATGACGATTGATAGCGAGGGTAATCTCTACGTGGCTGCCGGTCTCCATCGGCTGCGCGGAACGGGCGAGACGCTCGACACGCCTTGCGGTGTCCACGTTTTCTCGCCGGAGGGCGAGCTCATTGAGCTCATTCCGATTCCCGAAGACACGATTACCAACTGCGCCTTCGGTGGAGCAGATCTCAAGACGCTCTACGTGACCGCGGGCAAGACGCTGTTTCAGGTTAAAACCGATATCACCGGAACTCGGCGCTAGGCAATCGAGATCAGAGGCCTAGAAATGATCAGAACCGGTTTTCGTGTTTGTGGTCTAACGGTCGGGATCGTCGTTGGGTCGGCGGCGTGCGGAGCCGGCCCAATCGAGACCCCCGATGAGCGGGATACGCTAGATGCGTCAGATGTGCAGAATGTGCACGTTGAACGGTTGCTCGATGTGCCGATCATTGGGCCCGAACTGCACCCGAGCATCGGACAAAACATCCAGGGCCCGTCGCTCATACATGTCCCAGACTGGGTCGAAGATCCGCTCGGAGCGTACTACCTCTACTTTGCCGATCACAAAGGGCGATACATCCGGCTCGCGTACGCCGATGACCTGCTCGGCCCGTGGCACGTCCACCCACCGGGCAGTCTCCAGATCGAGCAGTCCCATTTTCTGACCGAGCCTCCTGAAGTGTCACCCGAAGAGCTGGAGCGATTCCGTGCCAGGAGGCCCAGGAGCTCGATGTCTCACGATGCGCTCACTGAGGCGACGACGCCACACATCGCCTCACCGGACGTGCATGTCGATGACGAGAACCGTCGTATCGTCATGTACTTCCATGGGCTCGATGGCGTGGCCACTCAGGTGTCCGCCGTGGCGACGTCAACGGACGGCATCAACTTCACGGCGCGTCCGGAGGCGCTGGGTCGTACCTACATGCGGGCCTTCGAGCATCAAGGGTTGACCCACGTGCTCGCGATGCCCGGCCAGTTCTATCGGTCTCGCGACCCCCTCGGCGGATTCGAGGAGGGCCCGCTGCTCTTCAACCCGAACATGCGCCATTCGGCGCTCCTTGAGCGCAATGACACCTTGTTCGTGTTCTGGACACAGCGGGGCGACGCACCCGAGCGCATCTTCGTCAGCACGATCGACATCTCCGGTGAGTGGATGACGTGGAAAGAGACACCGGGCGTAGAGGTCCTGCGACCCGAGCACGACTGGGAGGGCGCCGACGCGCTACTTGAACCGTCGGTGGGCAGCACGGCGTATGGACACGTCAATCAGCTGCGCGATCCCGCGATCTTCGAAGACGCGGCCAGCGGGCGCATTTATTTGCTGTATGCCGTGGCCGGCGAGAGCGGCATCGCGATCGCGGAGGTGCATCTGGGCGAGTAGGGTGAGTGGATGATCACTGGTGCTATGCTATCGATAACCGTCTTCTCTGCGTGGAGGTGTCCAGTGACGTCTCGTCCCTTCGGTGCCGTCTGCCTGACGGCGTTCGTCGTCGGATTGGCACTAGCCGTTCCTGCCGCCGCCCAAGACGCAGGGTCATCGATATGGATGGTGCCCAGGACCACCCACGGTCACCCCGACCTGCAAGGGGGGTGTGGGCGAACAACAACGCAACCCCGCTGCAGCGTCCGGAGGTACTGGGCGACCGAGAACACTTGACCGATGCGGAGCTGGCCGGAATTCAGTCCCGCGCCAACGAGCTGTTCGCGCTCGATGCGGGCGATGCAGCGTTTGGCGACACCGTGTTCTCGGCAGCGTTGGCCGAGGTTGAGAGCTTTACCTCGACCGACGCTGGCACCGGCAACTACAATCAGTTTTGGCTCGTCGAGCGCGATTGGGATAATCGCACGTCGCTCATTGTCAATCCGCCCAACGGGCGCCTGCCGGCCAGGACGGCCGAGGCGAAGGTGCGCGCCGACGATCGGAGCGAACGACGTCGCATTCATGCCCGATGGACCAACGACCGCAGCCTGGGTGAGCGGTGCCTGAGCTTTGGCGCACCTCGACTGGGGGCTGGCTACAACAGCTACTACCAGATCTTCCAGACGGAGACCCACGTCGCGCTGCTGATGGAGATGGCGCACGACGCGCGCATTATTCCGATCGACCGCCGTCCGCACGTCGATGACGACGTCCGGCAGTGGCTCGGCGATTCCCGTGGGTATTGGGACGGCGACAGTTTGGTGGTTCAGACGCGAAACTACTCGCCGAAGAGTTCCTTCATGGGGGCGGCCGAAAATCTTAAGGTAACCGAGCGGTTTACGAGGGTGGCACCAGACGTTCTCCAGTACGAGGTTGCGGTGAACGACCCGAGCACGTGGACCGAGCCGTGGAGCGCGATGATCCCGTTGCGGCGGTCACCGGATGCCATCTTCGAGTACGGCTGTCACGAGGGGAACATCGGCATGGAGGGTATTCTTGCGGGAGCGCGTGCCCTGGAAAAAGCCGAAGCTGAGACCGGAGCGGTGAGCGGACCCGATGCTGCAACCGATGTGACCCGGGCCGAGATCGAGGCCGTCCGGACCGCGCCAGAGGGTGGTATCGACCGCCAGGTCAAGGTCGTCGATATCGGTAAAGACACGAACGTTGCCATCGGCATTTTGCATCGAGACGCGGTGGCGCGACAGGACGGTCCGGTTCGAGGAATTGCCCATACCAAAGTGACCGAGGTCTATTACATTGTCTCGGGATCCGGTGTGCTAGTTACCGGGGGAACCATGGAGGATACCCAGGAACTCCCGACCGACAGTGAGGTCGTTCAGGTCGCCGTCGGTCCGAGCGTGATCGGTTCCACGCGAAACGGCCACAGCCGGCGGGTGTCCGAAGGCGATGTCGTCGTTATTCCGGCCGGTGTCTTCCATGGCTGGGTTGAAATCGACAACCATGTAACCTATGTGAGTATTAGGCCCGATCCAAGTCAGGTGTTACCTGCCGGCTACGTAAACCCGGCGGCGACGCGGT
The DNA here is from genome assembly GCA_965237405.1 of Vicinamibacterales bacterium. Taxonomy (GTDB): domain Bacteria; phylum Acidobacteriota; class Vicinamibacteria; order Vicinamibacterales; family UBA8438; genus CAUZIB01. The sequence continues at coordinate 631,614 of OZ250139.1, forward strand.
AACCGCGTCGTCCTGAAGAGAGCAGTTCCGCTTGCGTGAGATGAACCCGACGGCTGTCGACTCCGGTTAGCGTCCAGCCTTAAGCAGATCGCGGATTTCTGTTAGTAGAACATCTTCCTTGGGAGGTTCAGGCTGGGGGCGGATCGGTTTCCTCTTCGATCTTTAACCGAACAAACTGACGGACCAGTATAAAGACCGAGAAGGCGACGATGATGAAGCTGATGCACGCGTTGATGAATAGACCGTAATTCATCGTCACTGCGCCTGCGTCCCTGGCCGCATCGAGGGTCAGATGCGGCCCGGGGTCTTACCGGCCTGCCGCAGGATGAACTGCTAAGCGAAGTCGATCCAGCCTATCGCCAGCCCGATCGGCGGCACGATTACATCCTTCATCAGCGAGCTGACGATGGTGCCAAGATACCGCCGATGATGATGCCGACAGCCATGTCGAGCATGTTGCCCTTGAGGGCGAAAGTCTTGAACTCCTTCAGTATGGTGGTCTCCTAGGAATGGTGTGCTCTCACGATTCGCCGGGGTCGGCGCTCTTGTGCGAACGGGCGCTATGGTACGCTATCGCGGTTACGTAGTCGCGTTCCCTGGCGCCGTTGCCGTCTCTGACCCACACCAGCCCAGAAGGACACATCGCAATGAGGGCCATCGTCTGTCTTACGTTGCTAGTCGCCATGACGGCCACGCCGGCGTGGGCGCAAGACGAGGAAAAGGAGCTGGGTTGGGCCGATGCAGCGGAGCTGACGTTCGTCGTGGTGGCGGGGAACGCCGACTCGAGGACGTTCGGTTTTCGTAACGGCCTGACACGCACTTGGGAAGACGCCGGGTTGACTTTCGATGTGGGCATGCTCCGAGCTAACTCTAGCCTGATCAGCCGTAACGCGGTGGGCGCGTCCCCGTTGAGCTTCGCGGTGACAAAGAATTCGGTGACGACGAAGACCGCTGAGCGCTACCACGCGCGTGGCCAATACAACCGCGAGCTGAGCCCGCGAACGTTCTGGTATGTGGGTAGCGGGTGGGAGCGGAACACCTTTGCCGGTTTCGACAACCGGACCTCGGTTGGTGCCGGCCCAGGCAACACGTGGATCGATGACGATCACAGCACGTTTCGCACCGCCTACGGCTTCAGCTTTACCGTGCAAGATGACGTCGTTAAAGTCACCGGAAGCGACGATTTGTTCGCTGGGCTCCGGCTGTCGTACGACTATCGGTTGCAGCTCACGCCGACCACGGAAATCACCAGTGTCCTGATCGCCGACCAGAATCTGGAGGAGTCGGCTGATTTTCGGAGCGACCTGGTGAATGCCGTGGCTGTGAGCATGACCGATCGGTTGATGCTCAAGGTTAGCTGGCAGCTACTGTACGACCACCAGCCCGCACTGGTCGGTTTGGCGCTAATCAACTTGGTTGGTCTCTCGACTGGAGACACCGTGTTGGCACCACTCGATACCGTGGACAACCTACTGACCTTTGCGTTGGTTGCCACCTTCTAGAAATGGGTTTATGAGATGGAAGGCATGTTTGGAGACATGATCGTCAGGTTGACCGAGTTACTCGGTGGGTTCGCACCCAATCTTATCGGCGCGCTGGGTATCTTCGTCGTCGGATGGATCGTGGCGCTGGTGGCAACCGTCATCATCCGCGATGCATTGAAGCGAACCACGCTAGACAATCGTTCCGCCTCGTTTACATTCGGGCTCGGCGCAAGCCAGGTCGCGGGGAGCGTGGTCGAGGACCGGTCAAAACGCCTGAAGTCGGGTGACAACTAGACGCATCTCAGGACTCTCCTCGAACGGTTTGGAGCGTTCGCTGGGAGCAGGTGCGGTGGCTTCGTTATCACCGTGCGACGCTCCTGTACGCGCTCCTCCCTTCCGGCGAGTACAATACGGGGGTAAACATTTTATTTTTTGGAGGGAGCGGATGACACTTAGAATCAGCGCCGAAGCGCCAAACTTCACGGCCGAGACGACCGAGGGCACGATCAACTTCCACGAGTGGATCGGTGACGGTTGGGCCGTTCTGTTTTCGCATCCCAAAGACTTCACGCCCGTCTGCACGACCGAGCTGGGCGCCATGGCCAGCCTCAAGCCGGAGTTCGAGAAACGAAACTGCAAGGTGCTCGGCATCAGCGTCGATGGCGTCTCCGATCACGAGCGGTGGTCGAAGGACATCGAGGTGTCGCAGGGGCATGCTGTTAACTACCCGCTGATTGGGGATCCAGAGCTCCAGATCGTCAAGCTGTACGACATGCTTCCCGCCGATGCCGGGGACATGTCCGAAGGACGGACCCCGGCTGATAACCAGACCTGCCGGTCGGTGTTCATCATCGGGCCGGACAAGAAGATCAAGGCGACGTTGACCTATCCGATGAGCACCGGTCGGAACTTCGATGAGATCCTGCGGTTGGTCGATTCGTGCCAGCTGACGGCGACCAAGAAGGTGGCGACTCCGGTGAACTGGAAGCAAGGCGACGACGTGTTCATCCTACCGGCCGTCTCAGACGAAACCGCCAGAGCGACCTATCCGGATGGCTGGAAGTCGCCGTTGCCGTATATCCGGATTGTGCCCCAGCCGAAATAGGTAGGCGCAACCGGTGTCGCTCACACGTCAGGTGACGTCACGCCTCGTTCTGGTCGGCACCGTATGCGCCGCGTTCGGTGTCGGCTGTGGCAGAGAAGGGCCTCGCGAAGTGACCCGGGGGGGCGACTCGTCGTCAGCTCGCCCATGTGCCGGGCTAATGGCGCTCGAGTTCGCCGATACGACGATCACGTTCGCGGAATCAGTCTCTTCGGATCCGTTCACCCCTCCCGGAAGTTCCGACGCGCTGGAAGTGCCGATGTTCTGCCGGGTGGCTGGTGTCACGGCCCCCGCCATCAACTTTGAGGTGTGGCTGCCCGACGCGTGGAACGGGAAGTTCCAGGGCGTCGGCAACGGCGGTATGGCCGGGTCGATTAGCTACGGTGCGATGGCGGGTGCGCTCATGCGTGGCTATGCGACCGCGAGCACTGATACCGGGCACAAATCGGGCGGCGGCTCATTCGATGCGGAGTGGGCCATCGGCCGACCCGATCTGGTGGAGGACTACGGTCACCGGGGTCTGCATCTCACGACGGTCAACGGTAAGGCGATCACCAGCGCGTTCTACGGGACCCCGCCGATATACGCCTATTACACTGGTTGCTCGAAGGGTGGCCAGCAGGGGCTCATGGAGGCCCAGCGCTACCCCGACGACTACGATGGGATCGTTGCCGGAAACCCCGCACACGATTGGACGCGGTTCTACGTCGGCGCGCATCTCTGGTACGCACAGGCGACCCTGGCGGATCCTGAAAGCTACATCCCACCTGACACGGTTGGGCTGTTGGCCGACGCGGTCAACGCGGCGTGTGACAATCTGGATGGGATCGAGGATGGGATTCTGGCCGATCCACGGCGGTGTGATTTCGATCCCGCGGTACTGACCTGCGGCGCGGGTGACGACCCGACGACATGCCTAACGGCCAAGCAGGTTGCCGCCGTCAACGCGATCTGGTCGGGTGGCAGGACTGGCGTCGGCGAGGTCATCTACCCCGGGCTCGTGCCAGGCGGTGAGGCCGAACCTGGAGCGTGGGAGCGATGGGTCACTGGACCTGAGCGGGTCGGCGGGATTCATTTTCGTGCGGCCGACGGGTTCTTCAAGTTCATGGTTTTCGAAGACCCCGACTGGGACTTCCGGTCGTTCGACTACGACACCGACCTCGCGTTCGCGCTCGAAAAGGTGGGGCCGATGCTCGACGCGCGCGATCCGGATCTCGGTCCGTTCCGGGCTCGCGGTGGCAAACTCATCGTGTACCACGGCTGGAGCGACCCGGATATCTCCGCGCTGTCGTCAGTCGATTACTACGAGCAGGTCGCGTCGCTTCTCGGGGGCAATGGTGATCGCGACGCCAGCTTGGCCGAGACGGCGGAGTTCTTCCGACTGTTCCTTGTGCCAGGGATGGGGCACTGTCGGGGCGGTCCCGGTCCGGACCAGTTCGATGCCCTCAGCGCGCTCGAGGCGTGGGTCGAGCAGGACGCGCCACCCGAGCGGATCAAGGCGTCGCAAGTTCAGGACGGCCAGGTCGTACGCACGCGTCCGCTGTGCCCCTATCCGCAAGTGGCGAGTTGGACGGGCCAGGGCAACACCGACGTCGCGACCAGCTTTATTTGCGCGATCGCCGATTAACTGATACTCAAGCAAGTACAAGGATCTTCCGGTTGTAATTGGTTTTACCCGCCTCGTTCTCGTGGTTGCTGTCACCACACCGGCATTCCAATTAGCGTGCGCGGAAGACAGTGGCACGCCAGCGGTAATTCAATCCGATGACGGTAGCGAGGTCTTCTCAACCGGGGCCGGGGTTCAGTTTCGTGCGCAGGTTGTCGCCTCGAACATCGAGGTGCCGTGGGCGCTAGCCTTCGTTCCCGATGGTCGACTCTTTGTGACCGAACGGCCGGGTCGCGTGAGGGTGATCGAGAACGGGCAGTTGCTGTCTGAGCCAGCCCTGACACTTCAGGATGTGTTCATGCAAGGGGAGGCTGGACTGCTCGGCCGCGCGGTTGACCCGGACTTCACGAGCAATCGATTCGTCTATCTCCTTTATTCAGCGATTCGACCTGGTCAGTCTGCGGTCAATCGGGTTGTCCGATTCCAGGAGGCGAACAACACCCTAATCGATGCTGTAACGATCCTCGACGGCATTCCGGCCGACCGACTCCATGACGGCGGTCGACTACGGTTCGGTCCTGATGATCATCTCTATTTGACCATGGGCGCGATGTCCTGGCTCCGAGTTCTGCACAGGACCTGGGTGAGCTGACCGGCAAGATTCTCCGGATCGCTACCGACGGCACCACGCCGATCGACAATCCGTTCGTGTCCCAGGTGTACTCGTGGGGGCATCGGAACCCCCAAAGGATCGACTGGCACCCGATCAGCGGAGACCTTTGGGCCACGGAGCACGGCAACATTGGCAACGACGAACTGAACCGCATCGAGGCGGGCGTGAACTATGGGTGGCCAGAGATCGGGGGTGACCAGATGATGGTCGGAATGCGACCACCCATCTTCTTTTTCACACCCTCGGTGGCACCTTCCGGAGGCTTGTTCTACACCGGACGATTATTTCCGTCGTTCCGGAACGGCTTCTTCTTCGGCACCCTCAGGGGCACCCACCTGCACCACGCGAATTTTTCCACCAGCGACCCAGCGGTCGTCGTGAGCGACGAGCGCCTACTCGAGGGCGAATTCGGACGAATTCGTGATGTCGTAACCGACCGGACGGAGCCCTATACTTCTGCACCAACAACACCGATGGGCGCTGGCAGCCCTTTCCTGACGACGACCGGATCGTTCGCCTTGTTCCGGTGAGCTAGCCTTACGGCGGGCCGGCGTGACGAGCTACTCTGGTACTCGCGTTGGCACCCGAAGCCGCTGTCCGATCCGGATCGTCGTGCTGCGCCCAAGCTTATTGGCAGCCTGAATTGTTCGTACGTTTGTGCCATATCGGTCGGCGAGACGAAGGAGCGTATCGCCGCGCGCGACGCGGTGAGTGATGTAGGTGGGCTTGGGCGGCGACGGTCTGACGTTTGCTCGCGTTGGCACCCGAAGCCGCTGTCCGATCCGGATCGTCGTGCTGCGCCCAAGCTTATTGGCAGCCTGAATTGTTCGTACGTTTGTGCCATATCGGTCGGCGAGACGAAGGAGCGTATCGCCGCGCGCGACGCGATGAGTGATGTAGGTGGGCTTGGGCGGCGACGGTCTGACCTTGAGCACCATTCCCGGCCGCAGCGTCTCGTCCCAGAAGAGGTTGTTGTCGCGGATGATCCGCCACGGTTTGGATTTCATCGCCTTGGCCACCGACCCGAGGGTGTCACCCGGTTTAGTCTCGTACTCGATGTGCTTACCCTTCCAGGTCAGCGGAATCTGCAAGACCTGGTCAGCCGGGAGCGTTTGAAGGCGCCAGAGGCCGTTCTGATCGCGCAGAGCGTCTCGATCAACGTCGAGCACGAACGACAGGAGCAGATAGTTGTCGCCGTGGCGCGTTCGATACTCAAGCCCATCGCCGCCGGGGATAAACAGATCGGTGCGTGGCACCAGAGGATACGCGACGAGCTGGCCGACTCTGAGCGTGCGCGTGGCCAAGAACGGGTTGTGAACTCGAAGCTGTAGCATCGTCATGCCGAGCCGATCGGCGGTCGTCCACCAGTCGTCGCCCTCGCGGACCTGGTCGAGCTGAAGCTGCGACGCGTGGTGCCTGATCGACGGCTCGTGGAGTTTTAGGACGCTCCGGTACTGTCCGACGAAAAGGATGTACTGCAGGGTCTCGAGGGGGGGACGGCCTCGGGCGACGCGACTCGGCCCACCGTTGTAGGCCCCAAGGGCATAGTCTTCTCGTTCGAACCGACGAATCAGCTGCGACAGATACTTGATGCCCGCCTCGATGTTCGTCTTGACGCGTAGCATTCGGAACGTTGACGGCATGACCTGGAAGTAGCCCCGCGCGCCGGCCGCCGAGTTCAAGTTCGCGTTACCTCCGGATTCGTGGATGCACATGGCTCGCGCCAGCGTGAGGTCGACGTCGTACTTGGCGGCGTACTTGGAGATCTCGTCTTCGATCTCCATGACCTTGCGATACATGCCGAGAAACCCAGGCGAGAAGTCCTCGACCGGAAGCAGGCCGTCGGGTGGCTGAGGCGTACCAGCGTGAAGTGTGGAAACGAGAAGCATCGTGCCTACGATGGTCGCGACGGTGCTTCTGGTGCGGTGGATCGGCGCATAGAGCATGATGGTCTTCCTTAGTACTGTCGTGCGCTCCCCTTCTCCACATTAAAGCATAATGTTCGCCATGTCTAAGCTCGCGACAGCTCAGCGAACCCACGGTTTCACCGAGTCGGTTATTCGAGAAATGACACGGCTGTGCAATGACCACGATGGGGTCAACTTGTCCCAGGGGTTTCCAGATTTTCCCGCCCCCGATTCGGTCAAGCACGCGGCCTGCCAAGCCGTCCGAAACGACATCAACCAATACGCGGTAACGTGGGGCGACCCGGAGCTGCGCTGCGCGATCGCTCGAGAGTTTACTCGTCGATACGACGTGCCGGTTGACCCGGATGAGCATGTTACCGTCTGCTGCGGGTCGACCGAAGCGATGATGTCGACGCTGCTGGCGGCGGTCGACCCTGGCGACGAGGTCGTCGTCTTCGAGCCCTTCTACGAGAACTACGGCCCTGACGTGGTTCTCGCCGGCGCGACGCCTCGATACGTCACGCTTCACGAGCCCGATTGGACGTTCGATCCGGATCAGCTGGTCGCGGCCTTCAATGCGCGCACCAAGGCCGTCATCGTCAACACGCCCAACAATCCGACTGGTAAGGTGTTCACGTTGGAGGAGCTGCGTCTAATTGCCGACCTGTGCCGGCGATGGGGTGCGCTCGCGGTCACCGATGAGATCTACGAGCACATCATTTATGACGGAGCTACCCATGTGCCGATGGCCTCGATTGAGGGGATGGCGGATCAGACGGTGACGATCAATAGTCTGTCGAAGACGTACAGCGTGACCGGCTGGCGTGTCGGCTGGGCGGTCTCGCCGGCCTGGCTGACGGGCGCGATCCGCAAGGTCCACGACTTCCTGACGGTTGGCGCTGCGGCGCCGCTCCAGACCGCCGGCGCTGCGGCGCTGTCACTGCCCGACGCGTATTATGCGGAGGTGGCGGCGGCCTACGGGCGGCGGCGGGACTTGCTACTGGAGATTCTTGAGCGGAATCGGTTCAGGTGCTATCGGCCGCGGGGCGCGTACTACATTATGGCCGACATCAGCCACTTCGGCATGGGTAATGATGTGGCGTTCGCACGTCATCTCGTGGAGGAGGTCGGGGTGGCCGTCGTGCCGGCGAGCAGCTTCTACCACGATCCCGCACTTGGAAGCACAAAGGTGAGGTTTTGTTTCTGTAAGCGCGATGACACTTTGCGCGAGGCAGGTCGCCGTCTTCGTCAGAATCTGAAGGCGCTCGAGAAATGGACACCGTTGACGCGGAGGTCACCGCTGTCGAGATCGAGGAGATAGCTCAGGTCCACGGATCGGTACCAGGCGTTGACCCAAACGACTGAGTTACATTTTCCCGCACCGTAGGCGTCGATATCCACCAGTTGCACGTCGTAGTTCTCGACCAAATTCGATGGCATCGTGGGTTCGCTCTCATCCTGCCTTCTGCCTTCTACCTTTTATCTTCTCGCGAAAGTGCCCGAATCCATCGGGTAGCTCCTCGTCCCGATCGCCGCGCCGCAACAGAACCGCCTGGTCCTTGGTGACCTGCCCGATGCGTGTAACGGGCACCGCGCCCGAGCGTCGGCGCACTGCGGTTATCCGTCGAGCAAACGATGGCGGAGCCGTAAAGAGAAGCTCGTAATCTTCTCCGCCCTCCACCGCGGCCGCGACTGGATCGACACCGGACGCCCTGAAGAATTGCGTGGCTTCAGGGGCAATCGGGAGCTGCTCGGCATACAGCACTGCACCGACCGAGCTGGCGGTCGTCAACTGCCGAACGCCATCGGCGAGTCCGTCGCTCAGGTCGATGCACGCCCGCGCCGCCCGATTCCGTCCAAGCTGATTCCCCAGTCGGACTCTGGGCTGAGGGCGTAGGTATCGTTCCCGACTGGCGCTGAACGCGTCGGAAGGGTGTTCGCGCTTGGTTTCTGTCTGCAGCCAGGCTAATCCAGCGGCGGCACCCCCGAGCTCGCCGCTCACGTACAGGTCGTCGCCAGGCCTAGCACCGTGTCGTGAAAGCACCCGGCGTCGCTTAGCGCTGCCCATGACCGTGACTTCGATGAACAACGGATGGGGCGAACGGGTGACGTTGCCGCCGACCACGTCGACGCGGTGCACATGTGCGAGACCAAGGAAGCCATCAAGAAACGCATCGAGATCATCGACCGCCAGCGAATCTGGCATGGCCAGCGAGATCAGGGCGTGTCGGGGGATTGCGCCCATAGCCGCTAAGTCGCTGAGGCTGACGGCAAGGGCCTTGTGGCCCACGGCCTCCATAGGCGTGAAGGTGCGGTCGAAATGCACCTCCTCGACCAGCGTGTCGGTCGTCACGACACCCAGGGTGTTGCGGTCCGGCTTGAGGACGGCGGCGTCGTCCCCTATACCGAGAACTACTTCGTCGGATACAGGCGGTACCCGCGCCAGAATCTTTTCGATGACGGCATGTTCGCCGATGTCGGCGACGGTCTGGTCTTTCACAAGAATGCGGTTCGGTCGTGAGTCTAGCGTGCGTAGTCGATCGAGCGCTGCTGCTCGTCTAGCTGCTTCTTGACCGCCGCGACCTCCATGTGCCTGGTTAGTATCTGCGCCTCGGTTTGTCGGCGAACCTCATGGGCTTCTTCTTTCGCAGCCAGCGCCACTTCCTTACGCTGGCCGTTGGCTGCGCGCTTGGCCTCTTGGAGGATGCTCTGGGCTTGCTCCTCCGCCCGACCAACGATCTGGGAGGCAAGGCGTTTACGCGTAGCAAGCCAGATGAGAAAGATGGCCAACCCCGTTAGGAGGGCTACGAAAAAGCCGACCGATCCGTCGAAGATCTGGCTCATGCGCGAGACCTGACACACACCCGGCGGCATCCACAGTCCCGCGAGGGGAGGACGTCACGAGAGCACGACGGTTTAAGAGAAGCCCCGCGTTGCCGTGTGGGGAGGTCGTATGAACCTGCTTATAGCAGGTGGAGCCGCTAGGTGAGCTTCGCTTCAGGCTTCCTCACTCGAAGGCATGCACACCGCGAAGCGTCGCAGCCCGCTTCGATATAACGTTGGCTCAAACGAGCCTCCGAACCATCACGTACATTGCAGGGAATTGTCATGTCACACGTCAGAAAAGCCCCCCTCAAGGGGCGAGTCGCAACAATCTCAGACACACACCAGAAACACTACGACCACAATCTTAGCGTAAAACGACTCATCAGAGATCAGGAACGGTTTTAGACCGGGTCCGGTAGGTTCGGTCGGTCGGCGAGGGCACGGTCGACGAGCTGCTCCAGCTCAAGTGTGATGCGGGTGACGTCCGGGGACGTTCGCCCGCCGGCGTGCCGATATCGAAAGTATTCATCCGCAATGTTGAGCGCCGCCAGAACGGTGACGTGCACCGAATCGGCGCCAGCGGTGCTGTCGGCGGCGAATTGCATTTTCTGGTCAACGTATGTCGCCAGCTCGTTCACATACGCGGTGTTAAGGGAGCTACGGATGGGATAGCGTTGCCCCAAGATCTCGACCGTGACGACGGTGCCAGTCTCTCCGCTCATGGTGCCTCCTACACCTTCATGGCATCGAGCTGTTCGAGCATTTCAGTGACCCGTGTTCGAATCTGGTCACGCTCGGCTTGTAGCCCGGAAAGACCGGCACCGGTGCGGTCCGCGTCATCCAATTGGGCTCGAAGACGGTCGACATCCTGATTCAGTCGGCGATTGTTCTCAGTGGTCTGACTTAGCTCGTTTCGGGTGCGGTCGAGCAACACGATGAGACTCTTGACCTTTTCGGCGAGACGCTCGATGTGGTCCACATCGATGGTGTGTGCGGACATGTCCAACCTTTGAACTAAATTATCGTAACTTGGCTCCGTGCTGTTGTTCGAGTACCGCGACGATCGCATCGACCGACGTCTGGACCTCGGCGTCAGTGAGCGTGCGATCGGGCGCGCGGAACGTGAGATGGAGTGCAAGGCTTACACGGTCGTCTGGCACTCCCTGTCCCTCATAGCGGTCGAACTCTCGAACACTTACCAGTGTCTCGGGCGCGGTGCCTTGGATCGTGTCACGAACGGTGGCGGCAGGCAAGGCGGCGTCGACCAGCAGCGCGAGATCTCGGACGATCGACGGGTGTCGTGGCACTGGTGTGGCCCTGAAGTTACGGCGATCGGCCGAGACCGATTCGAGTGCTGCGAGGTTTAGCTCCGCCACATATACCGCATCACCCGAGGCGGGCATACCACGCGCCTCGGCGATCGCAGGGGACAGCTGTCCTAGGTAACCGAGGTCACGACCCTCGGCGGAGATGACTGCAGACCGTCCATCCACCAACGCTGGGTGGGTCGTGCGGTCGATGACCGGCGTGACCCCGAGCGTGTCACATGCTCGTTCAACAACACCTTTGATATCGAATAGGTCGACCCCGCGGTCCGAGGCACTCCAATGCTCCGGCAGTCCGCCTCCCGTCACTGCGATCGCAAAGCCATCGGTTTCGCCGTGATGACGATCAAAACGCCGCCCGATCTCAAACAACCGAACGTCGCTGGCCTCGCGCCGCCGATTTCGGATGAGCGAGTCGATAAGGCCTGGTAGAAGCGATGGTCGCAGCACTGCGAACTTTTCAGAGAGTGGGTTTACGATCGCGACGATGTCGGTTTCGCTCGAAACGAAGGGTATCGCCGCGGCGGTTTCGATGAAGCCGTACGTGATGGCCTCTGAGAATCCGGCCGCAGTCAGTACCCGCCGGAGGAGAGTCTGCCGCCGATGCCAGTCGCTCCGAGCCGCGGGTGCGCGAAGCAGCGCTGGGAAGGACGATGACAAGCGGTCGTAGCCAAAGTGCCTGGCAACTTCTTCAATGAGATCAATCTCGCGACTGACGTCGACGCGAAACGATGGAATCTTGACCTGCCAGCTGTCGCGGCGGTTGTGAGCACCGACTGCCGCGGCGGCAGATGACCCATTGGTGACAGTGAACCCTAGTCGGTCGAGTGTCTGAGATATAAACGCGCGTTCGACTGACACGCCGAGCACGCGGCCGATTCGTTCGTAACGGAGTTCCACGGTCGGGCGTTCGGTCGGGCGGGGATACCGATCGAGGATCGCGCCACTCACCTGACCGGCGCCGGTCTGGGCGAGCAACTCGAGTGCGCGTCGCATGGCAATGGGTGGGGCCTCAACGTCGACTCCACGCTCGAAGCGGTACGAGGCATCGGTCGAAAGCGCGAGACGTTTGCCGGTTTTGCGGACCGAGGTCGGATGGAAGTACGCGCTTTCCAGCGCTACCCGTTGCGACGAGCCAGTGACTTCCGACTCGGCTCCGCCCATTACACCGGCGATCGCCTGCGGGTGCTTCGCATCGGCAATCACTAGCATGTCCGATTCGAGGGTGCGATTCTGGCCGTCAAGCGTCCGAACGGTCTCGCCGGTGGTGGCCCGTCGAACTTTCAACGAGGATTCGGCGAGCATGGCGAGATCGAACGCGTGCATTGGGTGACCGAGCTCGAGCATCACGTAGTTCGTGATGTCGACAACGTTGTTGATCGGTCGAACACCCGCAGCCTCAAGGCGCGCCGCTAGCCACGCCGGCGACGGTCCAAGCGTGACGTCGGCCACGGCCGAGACATATCGGTGGCAAAGATCCGGTGCGTCGATAACGACCGCGATTTCGGTTTCTCCATCGGTCTCTGATAGCGACAGGACTTTCGGTAGTCGGAGGTCGGTGTCATAGACCGTGGAAACCTCGCGCGCGATGCCCAGCAACCCCAGGCAGTCGGGCCGGTTGGTCGTGATCTCCAGGTCTAGGACGGCGTCCTCACCGTCGGCTTGAACCGCTGCGGGGGGCGGCTCGACGGCCGACACTTCGAACCCGCGCATGGTGAGGACGTCGGCGAGCTCTTGGACGCTGACGTCAAACGTGACGAAGTCACGAAGCCACGAAACGAGAACTCTCAAAGGGCAAACTGCTCCAGGAGGCGGAGGTCGTTGTCGTAGAACAAGCGAATGTCTTCAACCTGATACTTCAATAAGGCTACCCGATCGATGCCGACCCCGAATGCCCATCCGGTATAGCGTTCTGGATCATATCCGACGGCCTCGAATACTGCGGGGTGCACCATTCCACTACCGAGGATCTCAAGCCAGCCCGTCTTCTTGCAGACGGGACACCCGTTTCCCTTGCAAAACACGCACGTAATGAACACCTCGGCACTCGGTTCGGTATACGGGAAGAAGCTCGGTCGAAACATCACCTGGATGTCGGGGTCGAAGAGCTGCCGGAGGAAGTACTCGAGCGTGCCCTTGAGGTGGGCCATCGAGATGTCCTCGCCTACGAGTAGTCCCTCCACCTGCTGAAACATCGGCGAGTGGGTGAGGTCTGGTGTATCGCGTCGATACACGACGCCGGGCGCGATGATCCGGACGGGCGGCTTGTGCTGCTCCATGTAACGGATTTGCATGCCCGATGTGTGGGTCCGCAACAGCGTGGCGGCTCGTTCGTCGCCGTCGGCCACCGAGAGTCCCTCCGCTAGGTACAAGGTGTCCTGCATGTCACGGGCTGGATGTTCGGCCGGCATGTTGAGCGCTTCGAAGTTGTGGTAGTCGTCTTCAGCTTCCGGGCCCTGCAGAATCTCGAAGCCAATCGATCCGAAGATGGCCTCGATTTCCTCTCGCAGCGTCGTCAGTGGGTGACAGTGGCCAAGTCGGACGGTTCGACCAGGAAGCGTCACGTCCACGCCGCCGGCGGGCCCACGCCGATCGGCCAGCGCCTTGCGCCGATCGGCCAACGCCTGTTCGATCTCTTCCTTGAGGGCGTTCGCAGCCTGGCCGAGCACGCGTCGCTGGTCGGGCGGTACGCTGGCAACCTGCTTTAGTAGGATCGCGACGGTGCCGCGCTTGCGGCCTAGATAGCGGTTGCGGAGATCCTGGAGGTCGCGGTCGCTTGAGACAGCGTCGAGCTCGGCATTAAAGCCCGCTCGGAGTCGATCGATCTGAGAAGATTCAATCATCGCGAAGAATCGCGATGAACGTCAGCTCGCCCTCGCCTCTTTGGCCTGCGTGGCCAGGTGGGCGAACGCGTTCGGTTCATGCACGGCAAGGTCAGCCAGTAATTTCCGATCCAGACCGACTCCAGCGAGCTTGAGCCCGCTCATAAGCTGGCTGTAGCTCAACCCGTGCTCGCGGGCGGCCGCGTTAATTCGCACGATCCAGAGCCTGCGGAAATCGCGCTTCTTGAGGCGACGACCCACATAGGCGTAGGCGAGCGAAGTATCGATCGCCTCCTTCGCCGCGCGATACAGCTTGCTCTTTGTCTGGTAATAACCTTTCGCTCGCGCCAAGAGACGACGGCGCTTTCGCCGTCGCAACGGGCCGCGTTTGACTCGAGGCATCGCTTCTCCTACCTACATTCTTGCTTTGTTCACTTGTATGGGATCATCTTTTCCAGCCGAGGTGCATCGGCTGCGGCGACGACCGTGGTGCCACGGAGGCCTCTGAGCCGCTTCGTCGTCTTGGTTGTCAGGATATGTCGCTTGAACGCCTTCGCGCGGGTGATCTTTCCTGAGCTCGTCTTGTTGAACCGCTTCGCTGCACCACGATGAGTCTTGATTTTGGGCATCGTCAGTTTCCTATTACAGCCTTCACTTAGTGTCCCTTCTTCGACCCGCCCTTGCTCGACAAGATAGTGTGCATTTGGTTGCCTTCCATGCGAGGCACGGTCTCCTGCGTCGCTACCTCCGCGAGGTCATCAACGAGCCGGTCTAGAATGTGACGCCCGAACTCGGGGTGAGCAAGCTCGCGGCCCCGGAAGAAAATCGTGGCCTTAACTTTATCGCCGTGGGTGAGAAATCGCTCCACGTGCTTTTTCTTGAACTGGTAATCGTGTTCGTCGACTTTCGGCCTAAACTTGATCTCCTTGATCTCGATGGTCTTCTGGTGCTTCTTCGCCTGTCGGGTGCGCTTCTGTTCTTCGTACTGGTAACGTCCGTGATCAGTAATCCGACACACCGGCGGTTGTGCCGTAGGGGACACTTCGACGAGATCCAGATCCTTTTCCCGTGCAATGGCCAGACCTTGCTGCGGCGACATCACGCCGAGTTGCTGCCCGTCGTCATCGATCACCCGGATCTCTCGGACCCGAATTCGCTCGTTAATACGCGTACGGTTCTGGCGAAAGTCTCTGCGTGGACCTCGAAAAGTGATATCCAGCCTCCTAGAACGTTGTGAACGCTACGGGCGACACCGAAGTGGCCCGGTCTGGCCGACCAAGTCGACCCTTAAGTCTACTCTGCGACGGGGGCACTCTTCCGCCGAACCTCGTCAAGCGCAGCTGCGACGAAGTTGTCGATCGTCTGGAACTCCTGGTTGCCAGTCGCTCCGCTCCTCACGGCGACTTGACCCTCGGATGCTTCTCGGTCGCCGACGACGAGCATGTACGGCACCTTCTGAAGCTGGGCCTGGCGAATCTTATACCCGATCTTCTCCTGCCGTCCGTCGACACTGACGCGCAATCCCGAGTGAGTGAGCTGCTGTTCGACGCTTCTGGCGTAGTCGACATGTCGGTCGGCGATCGGAAGGATGGTCGCCTGCACGGGTGCGAGCCACATCGGAAATCGTCCGGCGTAGTGCTCAATCAACAACGCGATGAATCGTTCGAAGCTGCCGAAGATCGCTCGGTGGATGACGATCGGGCAGTGTTCAGCATTGTCGGCGCCGATGTACTTCAGCTTGAATCGTTGCGGCAGCTGATAGTCGAGTTGGATCGTGGCGCACTGCCACTTCCTCCCGATGGCATCGGTGACGTGGTAGTCAATTTTCGGTCCGTAGAAGTTACCCTCGCCTTCGGAGACCGCGAACGGTTGGCCCGCCGTGGCCAGGGCGTGTTTGAGCTGCGCCTCAGCGTGGCTCCACGTCTCAACCGTGCCGAGAAAGTCACACGGTCGTGTTGACAGCTCAATTGTGTACGTGAGACCAAAGTCGTCATAGATCCGACCGATTAGTCGCAGCAGGCGCTCGACCTCTTCGCCAATCTGGTCTTCAGTCACGAAACAGTGCGCGTCGTCCTGGGCAAATTGTCGAACTCGAGTGAGACCGGAGAGGACGCCCGATACCTCGTTTCGGTGAAGCACACCTTGATCGTAAAAACGCAGCGGGAGACCTCGGTAGCTCCGAACTTCGCTCGCGAACACCAGCATGTGTCCAGGGCAGTTCATGGCTTTAAGGCCGAACGGCTCACCCTCGGCCTCAACCAGGAACATATTGTCGCGGTAGTGTTCCCAGTGCCCCGACATTTCCCAGAGTCGTCGATTAAAGATCAACGGTGTGCGAAGCTCGACGTACCCCTCTGGACACAGCACGCTTCGCATATAAGTCGAGAGCAGGTTATAGAGGATGGTGCCGTTTTTCAGCCAGAACGGGGCGCCAGGTGCCCACTGGTGGAATGTGAACAGCCCCAGTTCCTTTCCCAGCTTGCGGTGGTCTCGCTTCTTGGCCTCCTCGAGGCGGACCAGATGTTTCTTGAGCGCGGAGTTTTTAAAGAACGCCGTCCCGTAAATGCGTTGCATTGGCTGGTTTTGGGCATCACCCTTCCAGTAGGCGTTTGAGCTAGTCAGAACCTTGAACGATCTGAGATGTTTTGTTGATGGCACGTGCGGACCTGTGCAGAAATCGATAAAGACGTCGTCGATTGTGTAGCACGAAACGACCGGCCCTCCTTTTTCTTCGACGAGCTGAACCTTCAGTGACTCGCCCTTTCCTTTAAAAAAGGCCTTGGCGTCTTCCTTGGACAACATCTTTCGCTCGTATGGAAGGTCCTGTGAGGCCAGTTCCTTCATCTTCTTTTCGATTGCGATTAGATCATCCGGTACGAACGGCCGGTCGACGACGAAGTCGTAGAAGAACCCCTCGTCGGTGGGCGGTCCGATCCCGCACTGTGCTTCTGGAAACAATGCGGTGACGGCAGCTGCTAGTAGGTGCGCCGTGGAGTGACGGTAGAGAGCAAGGGCTCCGGGCGATTCTGGCGTGACGATTTGGACCGCCGAGTCGGATTCAAGGCGGTGCGACAAATCGACCATCCGATCATTAACGCTCGCCGCGAGCGCCTGCTTGGCCAGTCGTGAAGAGATCCCCTCGGCCACATCTAGAACTGGTGTGCCAGATGGCACGTGACGGGTCGACCCATCGGGAAGGGTGACGGTGATATCGCTCATGATAGGTTGAGGTGGGTACCAAGGAACATGGTAGGCACGGGCGGACTCGAACCGCCGACCTCCTGCATGTCAAGCAGGCGCTCTAACCAGCTGAGCTACGCGCCTATCTCCCTTATGTGTTCGAGCCCTCGGTTGAGGATCGGGTCGTCGGGGGAACGGGGCTCGCCGAGTTCGACGCGGGGCACATCAACCTCGACCGTCGGCGAAATGCCGAACCGATGAATGGGATCGCCGGATACTTGCAGATAGCGTGCCCAGGATAGCCAGATCCCCGTGCCGTCGGGAAGCTTCACGAGTTTCTGCAGGCTGGCGCGTCCGGCCGTGCGCTGTCCGACCGTGTCCGCACGGCCCGTCCCACGCAACGCGGCCACGAACAATTCGGCGGCGTGTGCAGTGCCAAAGTCGGTCAGTAGTGTCACTGGAGCACTGATTGCCTCGTCACCTGCATCGGCTTCGACTATCGTCTCCGCTTCGCCCTGTGCCGTCCTTCGCAGAAACGTTCCCGATGCGACGAAGAGCCGAGCGGCGTCAATGCCCGCCTTAAACTCGCCGCCAGCGACGCTGCGAACGTCGATCAGTAACCGGGTGGCCCCGGCGGCCAGCAGCCGATCGGATGCCGTCGCCAGCTGGTCCGCGACGTCGTCGGTGAACGCCGGAATACGAATGTACCCCACATCTCCATCCACGACTCGGTGGCTTACCGCAGGCTCGTCCAACTGCTCACGGGTTAACTCGATGTCGTAGGGCTCTTGGGTGCTTCCCCTGAGCAGCGACAAGGTAACTGTGGACCCGGGCTCGCCACGCAGGAGCCGTTCGGTTTCGACGCCCGAGACGAATCGTGTCGTCTGGCCATCGATCGCTCGGATGTAGTCTCCAGGACGGATTGCCGCGCGGTCGGTGGGTGAGCCGTCGGTTACGGCAATGACCTGTGCGTAATACTGACTCGTTACCTTGAGGCCGAGCGCACCGACCGGTAGGGGGTTCCCCGATTCAATTCGGGCAACGTCGTCGGCCGTCAGGAATGTGCTCTCGGAGTCGAGCCCATCGGCGAGGCCCCGAAGCGCCCCCTCCATGACGACATCCATGTCGACTTCCTCGACATAGTTGTTGGAGATGCGGGCAACGACGTCTTCGAAGATGCGGAGGTGCCGATAGGCGTCTTCGCGAGCGACCACACGGCTTAGATAGCCCCCGACCACGGTAAACGCGACTATGGGGACCGTCGCAACAAGGATAGCCGTTCGGATCCTTTGGCCCATTATGGGCATTATAGTAGAAGCGTGCGTCTGCTCGGTGTTGACGTCGGCACTCGCCGAATCGGATTGGCCCTTAGTGACGTCACGGCGACGCTGGCCACTCCGCTACGGACGATCTGTGTGTCAGGTTCAGCCGCCGCTGTGGCCGTCGCCGTGGCGCGCGAGATCGCGGTTCTCGAACGTAGTCCAGACGGTTTGGCTGCGGTTGTGGTAGGACTGCCGACGTCACTCGGCGGCCAGCCGCACGAGCAGACCGACTTCGTACGGTTGTTTGTAGTGGCGCTGCGGGAACGCACTGATCTTCCGGTAGATACTCAAGACGAGCGCCTCACGAGCCTCGAGGCCGAGCGCCGTCTCGCGATTCACGAGAAGGACTGGCGGCGGCGCAAGGTGCGGCTTGACGCGGCCGCCGCGGCGATCTTCCTACAGGACTACCTAGACGAGCGGAAGCATCGGGCGCCGTCCCTGGAACGTATGTGATGGGGCGCAAGTTGCTCACATCAGTGGGAGTGCTCGGTCTACTGATCACGCTTGGCTCACTGATCGCCGTGTACCAGTTTCGCGGCTTGATCGCCACCGCCTACCGCGGCTATCCGAGTGAGGAGGTCTTTGTCGATATCGACACGGGTGACTCGATCCAGGTGATTGCCGAGCGACTGGTTGCGGTGGGTGTCGTGCCCGATTCCTGGACGTTTCGGATCGCCGTTTGGCAGAGCGGCCGCGAACGGAATCTGCAGGCTGGCGAATACCGGTTCAGCGGTTCGATGTCTCCCCTTAAGGTCGTGGAGAAGATCGCGACCGGGAAGGTCGTGCTCCGAACCCTCACGTTCCCCGAGGGTCTAACGATCCGCGGAATGGCCGACATCTTTGACGGGAGCGGCTTTGGGGCCCACGACCAGTTTATGGCCCAGGCCGCGCGCGGCGAGCTGATTCATGATCTTGATCCCCTTGCGACTGACCTTGAGGGTTATCTCTTCCCAGAAACGTACTCGCTGCCTCGGAACGCGACGGCGCTAGACCTCGTGGAATTGATGGTCGCTCAGTTTCGACTTACCTTCGATTCCGCCCTACGAGCCGAGGCTTTGCACCAGGAGCGAACGATTAGGGAGACCGTGATCCTCGGATCGTTGATTCAGCAGGAGACTGGGTCCGACGCGGAGCATGCGCTCGTTTCAGCCGTCTACAACAACCGGCTGCGAATCGGGATGGGCCTGCAGTGCGATCCCACGATAATCTATGCGCTCCAGCGCGACGGGTTGTACGATGGCAACCTAACCCGGGCAGACCTTCAGTACGATTCGCCGTACAACACCTATCGATATCCTGGCTTACCGCCGGGCCCAATCGCGTCGCCTGGACGGGCTGCGTTTGAGGCGGCGCTGTATCCCGCCGACGTGTCGTTCCTATATTTCGTCAGTCGCAACGATGGCACGCACGAGTTTGCCAACACCCTACAGGAGCACAATCGCAACGTGCAGCGGTATCAGGTGGAGCACTCTCGGGTGCGACGGGGAGTGGGGAGAGCAAGGAAATAGGAGATAGCAAGCAGGTGGCCCTTCAATATTTCTAGAAGTGACCGAAGGGCCACCTGCTGCTTGCTATCTCCTATCTCCTTGGAGCCACTCAGTCCACCCCTCCATCTCGGTGTAGAACAGCGCTGTCGCATCGCGTCCGCTCTCCAGGTTGTGACGAATCACACTGGCCGGCTCTCGACGGACAGCTGTCACTTGAATAGGTTCGAAGAGAATGCCGCCGAACGCGAGATAGGCCGCGAACAGGGTGAGGACCAGATTGAACGTCTGGCCAATCAGATAGAGTTGAATCGGCCGTCCCCCCGTCAGCTGATGACTGAGTTCCTTGAAGCTCGACTCTAGTCCGATGCTGACGAACGCTAAGCAGAACAGCCACCCGCGGAAATCCGATGTCACGTCGAGCAGCGCTTCGACCCGCGCGTCACCGAGGGTGGGTGTCAGGACAAAGGAGAACAGAATCGACGCTGCGATGAAGCCGAGAATGAACTTTGGGAACCGATGCCAGACCTCCATGGCATTCGGTGCCGACCGATCATCACGAGTCTCCACCTGCGTGACCCAATAGACGGCGATCAAGAAGGCTACGACCCCGATCAGGATGTTCTGGATCATCTTGACGACGGCGGCGATTTGCTCCGCTTGTTCCCCGAGGAGCGCGCCGGCGGCGACCACGGCGCCGGTCGCGTCGATGGTTCCGCCGATCCAGGCTGCTCCAACCACCGGATTCATGCCGGCGGCTCGAATCCCGAGCGGCATCAAGACCATCATCAGGACAGTGAAGATCAGCGACATCCCGACCGCAAGGGTGAGTTCTTCCTTCTTCGCTCGCGCGGCCGCCGCCACGGCAATTGCGGCCGATACCCCGCAGACTGCCGTGGCTGCGGCGATGACGATAACGAGTGCCTGACTCTTGATTTTGAGGACCTTGGTACCGAGCTGATACATAAACACCATAACTGTTGGCGTAACGACCCACGCGACAAACAGTCCAGGGAGGCCAAGTCGCAGGATGTTCCCAAACAGGATTTCGGCACCGAGGAGCACCAGCCCCGTCTTGATGTAGAGTTCGCTTCTGAGCGCGGGTTTGATCCAGGCCGGCGTGCCGATAGTATTGGTGATCAGGAGACCTATCCCGAGCGCCCAGAACGCGTACCCGAGACCGGCTGCCCGAATGCCGGTCTGCTGTGCGATTGAGTAGGCGAGAACCGAGAGCCCGAAGACGGCAAGGAAGCCACGCAAGTGGCGCTTCGCCGAGTTTCCCATAATACTGACCGCCGTTGCCGTCAGCAGGCTCAGCCCGAGCCCGAGTCCAATGAGACCAGCCAGTCGACCAGCGCCAAATCCATCCAGGGGAGATCCGGACCAGCGCCCGACGCCGGGGACGGCGGTTACCGCGCCAGTCAACGCGGCGGCGATCAGTAACCCACCCAGCCAGATGGCCCACCAGTCTTCTCGGGCGATCAGGGGATTCCGCGTGCGGGGCTCGGTTGGTGTCATTGACCTGGGGGGTGGACGACGCGCATATAATGCCACCAAACTGCATTCGCTGACGAAGCGTCGAGAAAAATGGTGAGTGGGTCATGCAGATAGGAGGCTACATGAAGGTGCGGTCAATCTCGTGCGCGGGGTTCTTTCTGGTTGGATTGCTGGTCGTGGCGACGATGGGGACGGCGGGGGCGACGCCAGCGTTCGCTCAGCTCGACGACACGGAGACTTTCCTAGCCGATGTGTCAAATGCCTACCGCGTCGTACCCAACGTGACCTATCACGTGGCGAGCGGCTACGAGAGCAAGGTGGATCTGTACTTGCCGAGGAACCAAGGTGACCCGACGCCGGTCCTCATGTATATCCACGGTGGCGGCTGGGTCGGGGGTACCAAGGAGGCGAACGTTCTGCGTATCCTGCCGTATCTGCAGCGAGGATGGGCGGTAGTGAACGTCGAATATCGGCTGGGTGAGGTCGCGCGCGCACCGGCCGCGGTTGAGGATTGCCTGTGCGCGTTGCGCTGGGTGTATCGGAACGCCGACCAGTACAACTTCGACGCTTCGCGAATCGTGACGACCGGAAACTCGGCGGGCGGACATCTCTCACTGACGACCGCGATGATTCCAGCCTCAGCTGGTCTCGACCGTGAATGTTCGGGCGCCGATGACCTGCGGGTCGCAGCGATCATTAACTGGTACGGTATCACCAACGTTGGCGATCTGCTTGATGGGACCAACATGAAGACCTACGCTGTCCGCTGGTTGGGTAGCCTCGCAGACCGGTTTGCGATCGCCAAACGCGTGTCGCCACTCACCTACGTGCGACCGGGGTTGCCACCGGTTCTGACAATTCACGGTGACGCCGACTCAATCGTGCCCTATCAGCATGCGGTCGATCTGCACAAGCGACTAGTCGACGCGGGTGTGGCAAACGAACTACATACGGTTCCGGGTGGAGACCATGGTGGTTTCGATACCGCGGAGACGATCGCCATCTTCGAATCGATCGACCGATTCCTGACCCGTCACGGTTTCGCGCCCCACCCCTCGACATCACAGTGACCGCCCGGTGGTGACGATCGATGTCGGTCACACGTAGCGATTATCGGGACCTTGGCGTGAGTGATACGCTTCGACTTACGGACGTTCGGCTGTTCGCGGCCGTGGCCATCGTGTTCCTAGGTGCGGTCTCGGCGTTGGCACAAGCCGATCGCTCGTCGGTCGAAGTCGACCTCCTGAAGCAAGCGCTCGACGACGGAGCGACGGTGTTGCTGATCGACGTGCGGGAAACCCACGAGATCGCCAGCGGGTCGATTCCGGGCGCGATTCACGTCCCGGTCGGCGAGCTCGAATCGCGGATGGACGACATTCCCAAGGATGTTCGGCTCGTTTTCTTTTGAAACGGCGGAAGCCGGAGCTCCCGGGCTGCGGAGCTCTTTTCCTTGCACGGGTACGAAGCGGCGGAATTCTGCGCGCTGAACGACTGGAAGGCGAGAGGGTACGAACTTGGGCCGGCCACGCAACCGGAGGCAGGTCCGATCACGCCGCAATCCCGATAGGCTGGCTTCACTCCGGTGGAGCCGTCTTGGCGTCGCCCGCCTTCAAACGACCCACGCGTTGAAATCTATTTCGGTAGGCAAGTTGGCTGTGTTTCACGTCCTGAGGAGGGTTCGCGCGCGGAAGAGCCGAGGACGGTTTAGCTCAGCACGATCGGACACGCGACAACGTCAACCAACCACGTCGTCAATCGCGGCGGCAAGTATCTCGACGGTGCGGTCCAGCTGCTCTTCGGTGATGATGATCGGTGGGGCGAGCAAGTACGAGTCGCCCTTAACCCGGCTGAACAGACCTCGGTCGAGGGCGTGCCGCTGTACGCGGGGCCCGACCTTGTCGGTCGCCGGGAAGGAACGTTTGGTGTCCCTGTCTTGTACCAGCTCGACCGCGCACATGAGTCCCTTGCCGCGGATGTCACCAACACGCGGGTGATTGGCGAGCGTGGCGGTGAGGCGGTCCAGCAGGTACCGGCCCTTCACGGTGGCCTGATCGGTAAAGCCTTCATCCGTAATGATTTGGAGCATGCGGAGCGCGACAGCGCACCCGACGGGGTGAGCGCTGTAGGTGTAGGCGTGCATCCACGGCCGACCATCGTCATTCAGCGACGCTTGGATCGAGTCGTTGATCCCAATTCCGCCGAAGGGGAAGTACCCCGACGTGATCGCCTTGGCAAACTGCACGATGTCCGGTTCGATTCCCCAGTGATCCAGGGCAAAGGTTCGCCCCGTTCGTCCGAAGCCGGTGATCACCTCGTCGGCGACGAGGAGCACGTTGTGCTGATCACAGATCTCTCGCACCCTCCCGAAGTAGTCGTCTTGCGGGACGATCACGCCGCCCGCGCCCTGAACCGGTTCCGCGATGAACATCGCGACCGTATCGGCGCCCTCGCGAAGAATCGCTCGTTCAAGCTCGTTTGCCGCGGCGAGCCCTTGACTCACACCTGCGGGACCCTCGTACCGGTAGGGGTAGGGCGACGGAATGTGCACGAACCCAGGCACGCGTGGCTCGAACAGCTGCCAGTAGGCGCTGAGTCCCGTCGCACTCATTGCTGCTAACGTGACCCCGTGATAACCCTCGATCTGCGAAATCACCTTTGTCTTGTCCGGCTTGCCGCGTAGCTTCCAGTACGCGCGAGCTATCTTGATGCTACTTTCGGTTGCTTCGCTGCCACCGCTGGTGAAAAAGAAATGGTTGATTGACGGATAGCAGATGTCGGCGAGCCGTTCGGCGAGCTCGATGGCGCGCAGGTTGGAACTCCCGCTATAGCCGGAGACGTAGGCGAGCGTACTCGCCTGTTCGGCCATTGGCTCGGCGAGTTCACGTCGTCCGTGACCAGCAGTCACGTTCCATAGCCCGGCTAACCCATCAATGCATTTGCGACCCTCGGTATCGGTCAGAACGGCGCCTGAGCCGGCGACCCACACGCGACCGTTGGCGTGGAGCGTCGCATCATGGAGCGGGTGGATCAAGTGCGCCAGATCGCGGTCCAGCAGGGGGTTGGTCGTCACGTCCGGTCGCAGAATAGCATGCGGGGCGGAACGACGTGGCAGGCCGATCAGCGTGCTATAGTCCCGCGTACTTACGCTGCAGGGAGATTTCGATGCGAACCATTCTGATCTGGACTACGTTGATCGTTCTTACCGTCACCCCGGCCTTTGCGCAGGACGTTACGAAGTACGTTCGCTACGAGTACGACGGCAACGTCTGGTATGGCGTTCTCGAGGGCGAGACGGTCTACCCACTTCGTGGCGATATCTTCGAATCGGTCGAGCGAACGGGTGACACCGTAGCTCTGGGAGCGGTGCGGCTACTCCCGCCAACTGTGCCCAAGAAGGTCATCGCGATCGGGTTCAACTACGGCAGCCATTTGGGCGATGCGGAGCCGGCGGGTGAGCCCGGTGTGTTCAATAAGCACCCGACGTCGCTGATTCCGCACGACGCAGAGATTACCTACTACGCCGACGCAACCAACCTGCACTACGAAGGTGAGATGGTGCTGATCATCGGGAGGACGGCGAAGGATATGCCGGTCGACGAGGCCGACGACTATATCTTTGCCGTGGCTCCTGGGAACGACGTCAGCGAGCGGGAGTGGCAGTCGAACGATCTCCAGTGGTTTCGCGCCAAGGGCGCCGACACGTTCGGGCCGGTGGGTCCGGTCATGGCCGCCGGGGTGAACTACAATGACCTCCTGCTAGAGACACGCGTGAACGGCGAGGTCAAACAGTCGCAGCGGACTAAGGACCTCATCTTCAATCCCGCGCGGATTGTCAGCTACGTTTCCCGGTACGTCACACTCGAGGCCGGCGACATGATCTTCACTGGCACGCCGGGGACGACCAGCGCGATACAGCCTGGCGACGTGGTCGAAATCGAACTCGAGGGTGTCGGCGTCCTGCGGAACACAGTCGGTCCGAAGCAAACGCGCTAAGGTTCGCCGGAGCCCGGTAGGTCCACACGGACTCAGCAGCAGGTGCGGTCGAGATTCGCGACCGACGTGATGGTGATGGAGGTGTGTCGCGGTCAGTGCCGTTCGTGCCGTGGGCGGCGACGAGAAGACCGGTGATGGCGACCTTGTGACCCTCCCGAAGCTGGCTGGCCGAGTTTTTGTGGCCTGGCACGATGAAATCTCAGGCCTGTCGGTACTCCTCACGGTCTTCCTCGGAGAGGTGCTCGATGACTCCGACGAGTCGGAACATGAGGGAACCGATGGGTCAGGTCGTCTCGGGCGAGAGGTCGGGGTTTCCGAACGGGTCGCGCGTCTCTTCAGGCTCGGGAGCTCGCGTGAGCATCCAGCGCGGTGGGCATCTCGAATTCTTGGCGACGCATCCGACGGTCGACACCATCGTGATGGCCGGTTGGGAAACGATCGATATCGGGTAAGGACAGCGGCATTGTTGCTACCGCCATGTCCCGACGCAACGCAATCGGCCCGATCGACGCATGGCGACACTGTACGCCACACTAAACCCGGATTGACTGGCGTTCCGG
Organism: Vicinamibacterales bacterium; assembly: GCA_965237405.1. Taxonomy (GTDB): domain Bacteria; phylum Acidobacteriota; class Vicinamibacteria; order Vicinamibacterales; family UBA8438; genus CAUZIB01. The sequence goes on from OZ250139.1 coordinate 657,395, forward strand.
CGGGACTTAAGATCCCGCGAAGGAGGATCCGCATGATAGACACCCTAGTGCTGTCGGTGTCACGACGAAGCTTCGCATTCCTGACGATTGGACTCTTGGCGGCGGTCGCGCTTTCACCGTCGCCGGTTGCCGCACAGCTGCAGCCTATCATTGTGCAGACGAACGCGGCGGGTGACAACGTTCACCTGATAGACCCCACCTCGAATGAGATCGTAGGTGAGATCACTGGTGTCGAGGTTATTCACGGCGTGGCCGCCGCGCCCGACGGGAGTCGACTGTATCTCAGCAACGAGTCGACCGAAGAGCTCGATATCGTCGACACCAAAACTCTCAAGGTCACGAACTCGATTCCGCTCAGCGGTCGACCGAACAACGTCGCCATTCACGGAAATGGTGAGCGTCTGTACGTCGCGATTCAGGGAACGGGCGGCGGCGTCGACGTCATCGATACGGTCAATGAAGAGCACGTCAAGTTCATCCGGATTCTCCGCGGCGTGCACAACACGTTCATAACGCCTGATAGTAAGTACGTGGTGGCTGGCTCAACCGGAGGCGGCGGCGCGACGGCGATCGACACCGAACTCGAACGACCGGTCTGGACGATCTACTTCGAAGGCGGCGTGCGTCCCTTCACGTTTGACACGAACCCGGACGGCTCGACCCGGAACATGTACGTGCAGATCACGAACCACCACGGGTTCGCAGTCGTCGACTGGGAGCAGCGCAAGGAGATTGGCCGGATCGTGCAGCCAGATATACCGCAGACCGAGCGCAACGCCTATGGCATTCAGGGCGCTCCCTCCCACGGCATCAAGGTTGCACCAGACGGTACGAGCATCTGGTCGACAAGCAAGATCAACGGGCACGTCTACGCGTATTCGTTGCCTGATCTTGAGTATCTTGGAGGTGTCCCAGTGGGTGTTGTTCCGGATTGGCTGACCTTTACACCGGATAGCCAGTACCTCTATGTGGCCAACGCACACTCGAACACCGTTTCGGTCGTCGATGTCGCCGCCCTGGAAGAGGTCAAAGTGATCCCAGTCGGACAAGTGCCTAAACGAAACATCACGGCGATGCTTCCTCGGCCGTCAACCGGGCAGTAAGTTCCGGTCACCGAAAGGATCCATTCGATGGCCCGATCTGTGTTGTTCGTTGTGCTTAGCTTCTCCTGCATGGTGGCTGCCCTCGGTTTCCTCACGACATCCCTGACGGCGCAGTCGTCGCTGAGAGAGGCGGCCCGGGCACTTGATTTTCAGCAGTACCGCGACACGGTCGAGCCGATTTTTCTTGATCGTCGTCCGGGTAACGCTCGGTGTGTTGTATGCCACTCGCGCGGCGGTGGTAATAATTTTCTGGAACCGCTGGCTCAGGGTCGCAATGGCTACGAGGAAGAACAGTCCCTTCGTAATTTTGAGCGCGTACAACGGCTTGTGGTACCAGGTGCGCCGATGGAGAGCATCCTTCTCACGAACCCGCTCGCCGAGGACGCTGGCGGAAGCCACTGGCACGCCGGAGGGAAACACTGGACGTCGCAGAGCGATATCGAATGGCAGCGGCTCGCTGCGTGGGTGAGCAACACACGGGTCTCGGTTGACTTTGGGTTCTATCGAGAGCGGGTTGAGTCGATCTTCCTGAACCGCCGTCCCGGCAATGCCCGGTGCGTAGTGTGTCATTCGCGCGGTGGTGGCAACAGCTTCCTGGAGCCTCTGGCGGCTGGGGCAACAACTTACGATGACGAGCAGTCGATGCGGAATTTCAAGCGTGTACAGCGACTCGTAGTTCCAGGCTTACCCATGGAGAGCATCCTTCTTACGAACCCGCTCACCGAGGACGCTGGCGGGAGTCACTGGCACGCTGGGGGTAAGCACTGGGACTCGCAGGACGACGGCGAGTGGCAGACGCTTTCGGACTGGGTGATGGGGCAGACGGGTATCTCGCAGTAGCCGTAATTACTCGTTGTGTTGAGCCTCGTCTTCTCCGCGTTCACGAGACGTACCTTCTTGGGAGGCCTATTGTCGTCGGTGCTCGCGTTTGAGTGCCGCGTGCGGGCACAGGCCCCGCGTCTTCTGCGCTATCGGCCGTTGTCCCAACCAGCGACGATCGCCCTCGCGGCGCTTGAAATACCCGGGCGGGCGCGTCGCTTCAGGGCACAGGGTATGTCACCTCCAACCGCCGCTAATCCGAATCGACCCGTACGGGTGAACGGTATGGTGGTACGCGTTTCGGAAGGCGATCCAAACCCCGATCGCTTCAAGGCCGTCTGCACCATCTGCCCGCACGAGCAATGCGAGGTCGACTTCATGGCGGACCCTACCGAGCTCGACCCGCTCGTGCTTGCGGAGATTAGCGAGGTTAGGGAACCGGTCTACCTCTGTCCCTGCCACAACAGCACGTTCACGATGTCCGCAGGAGACCGGCTGGGGGGGGCCGCACCCCGAGGGTTGTACCGGTTTCGCGTGACGGCAGTTACGAACAACACCGTCGAAATCGGCGAAGTGGAAGAGGACGTGCTGCTATTTTTTGCCGACTGATTGCTAGTTGATCGCGAGAAGCTCGACGTCGAACACTAGGGTCGAACCGGGTGGAATTAGGCCGCTCCCGATGCCTCGGTCCCCATAACCGAGTTCCGACGGAATCCAGAAGCGACGCTTCTCGCCGACGACCATGAGTTGCAGGCCTTCGGTCCACCCGCGAATCACGCCGTTCAGGGGAAACTCAGCCGGCTGACCGCGGGTAACGGAACTGTCGAACATCTTCCCGTTGGTGAGCCAACCGGTGTAGTGCACCCTCACCTCACTGGTCTCGGTCGGGTGGGTTGCTCCGGCGCCGGCCTGAAGTATCTTTGACGCCAGACCCGAACTGGTTACTTCGGCGTCGCTCGGAGCCGTAGCGACGTCGTCGGGTGCCGACACCTGTGCCGCCGATACAGCGGCGAAACCAAAGGCAAGCAGCGTAACTGTAAGCGAGGAGCAGAGCATTTGCGGGACCAGCAGCTTCAGCATCCGCTTACCATATCATCAGCTTGGACTCGTGGCACCAAACCGCAACCATCCCGACGGCGAGGCTATAATCGAACCTCTCGGTCATGCGGATCACTTACATCACGGCAGGCGCCGGTGGCATGTACTGCGGAAGCTGTATCCGCGACAATACACTTGCCGCCGCGCTGATGGCCGAGGGACACGAGGTGCTGTTGGTCCCGACGTACACGCCCACTCGTACCGACGAAACGAATGTCAGCACACAGCGCGTCTTCCTTGGCGGCGTCAGCGTATACCTGGAGCAGCACCTGTGGCTGTTCCGACATACGCCGTGGCTTCTTGATCGGTTATGGGACGCGCCCTGGGTTCTCCGAATGGTCACGGGGCTTGGTGTTCCAACTCAACCTGAACGGCTTGGCGCATTGACAGTATCGGTTTTGGCCGGTCCAAATGGGAACCAGGCGAAGGAAATCGACAAGCTGCTCCACTGGCTCAAAGGCGAGCCTCGACCCGACGTTATCGATCTATCTAACTCCATGCTGATCGGACTGGCCCGGCCGATCAAGGAGGCATTGGGCGTCCCGGTATGCTGCACGCTTCAAGGCGAGGATATTTTCCTCGACCACCTCAACGAGCCGTTTCGCGGAGAGGCACGTCGATTGATACAGGAGGCCATCGCCCATGTCGATCGGTTCATCGCTGTGAGCGACTACTACGCCGCCCACATGTCCCGGTACTTGGGAATTCCAGAGGCACAGATCGATGTGGTCCCACTCGGGATCAATGAGGTCGGATATCCAGAGGTCGATCGGCGGCACGACGTACCAGTAAACCGTCTGGTCATTGGTCACTTCGGTCGGATTGCCCCAGAAAAGGGCACCCATATCTTGTGCGATGCGCTCACGCGTCTCCGGGACCGAGGGTTGCACGAGGACGCATCGCTCCGAATCGCTGGCTACTTAGCTCCGGAGCACGAGGCGTATTTTAGGTCGATCATCGAACGGGCGAAGACGTGGGGCGTTGCCGATCATGTTGCGTATATGGGTGTGCTCGACAGGGAGGAAAAGATTGCATTCATGCGTGGCTTGGACGTATTTGCGGTGCCCGCGGCGTACGACGATCCCAAGGGACTGGCATTACTCGAGGCGATGGCCTGCGGCGTGCCGGTCGTGGTTCCGAGACGGGGAACGTACACAGAGATAATCGAGCGGACTGGAGGTGGTGTGTTAGTTCCTCCGGATGACCTTGACGCCCTGGTTGATGCGCTCGGGGAGTTAGGTCGAGACTCGTCGCGTCGGCACGAGCTCGGCGCGCAAGGTGCAGCCGGAGTCCGTGCCCACTACACCGCCAGCGACATGGCCCAGCGCGCCCTCGACGTCTACGCGGGTCTCACGAAGTCGGTTCCGAACGTCGCATAGCCTGCCACCGAGGGTCGAACGGTATAATCGCACCTTTCTGAGGTTGAAACAACGACGAGCGTCCGCGCGTTGACTGGTTTCGCGGATGGTGGTTAGGGTGTGACCGCGCTCGGACATCTTGAGTGGGGTCTCGTGGCGAAGCGAGGAAGCTAGTGGTAGACGAGCCCTACCGGTTGTTGAAGGGGTGTGGTCGCTGAGGTTGCGGCGCGCCCGACGCTAGAACCGGTTCTTACAAGTAGAGAGAGAAACACGATGCGACACGGTGCGATGATGGCCATCTGCCTCTTCGTTGCGTGTGGCACTTCCCAGCCACCGGACGAGGTCGAGTTGGTCCATGAGGCGATTTCCGATCAGGGCGCAGGGTCGGTTCTGCGCGTCGATCCGAGGCTGAATGCTCTGATTCCGGCCGACGTGCGTATAGAGAAGTTGGCCGACGGGTTCACGTTCACGGAGGGACCGGTGTGGCGCCGGTCCGATTCCCGGCTGTTCTTCTCCGACGTACGTGACAACACACTCTACCAATGGACCGAATCGGAAGGGGTTACTCCGTTCCTGCAGCCGGTCTTCGAAGGCGACATGACTGGACGTGGCTCAGTGAGCTCGAATGGACTGACGCTCGATTCAAAGGGACGATTGGTCGTTTGCGAGCACGGCTATCGGCAGGTGTCTCGAATCGAGGTCGACGGCAGTCGGACGGTGCTTGTTGACAACTTCGAGGGTGGCCGGCTCAATAGTCCCAACGATGCCGTCTATAGCTCGACCGGCTGGCTGTACTTCACCGACCCGCCGTATGGTCTGGCCGATGCCGAAGAGTCGCCGCTGCGCGAGTTAAACTTCAGTGGCATCTACCGGCTGAGTCCAGACGGTGAGTTGGAGCTGCTTTATAGCGAGCAGACCCGACCGAACGGCATTGCCCTGTCGCCGGACGAAACGATTCTGTACGTCGCAAATTCCGACGCGAACCGGAAAGTATGGATGGCGTATGACATCGGCAAGGACGGGGTATCGAACCCACGGGTATTCTACGACGTGACTCCGGAGAAAGCCGAAGGTGTCCCCGATGGTCTGAAGGTTGACCGTGCAGGTAATCTCTTCGCCACTGGACCTGGCGGCGTCTGGGTTATCACGCCAGACGGCACCCATTTGGGAACGATTCAGCCCGACGAAATACCGGCGAATGTGGGGTGGGGGGACGACGGCCGGACACTCTATATGACCGCCCGGACCGGCTTGTATCGCATCAAGCTGACAACCGAAGGCGCCATTCCAGGGCCCTGATCGTCATCGCGATGGGGGTGCGCTCTCAGCTGTTGCGACTCGCTCCCGCTCGATAAGGTGCCGCCTGAGTATCTTGCCAGACGGCACCTTCGGAATTGCGTCGATGAACTCGACGCGTCGGATTTTCTTTTGTGGGCTCACCCGATTGGCGATGTAAGACATGAGGTCTTCGGCAGTCACCATGGCGTTGGGCTTGACGACTACGAAGGCTTTGGGAACCTCGCCTGCTTCTTCATCGGGACTGGGGACCACCGCTACGTCGGCCACCGCTGGGTGCGACTGCACGACAGCCTCGAGTTCAGCCGGTGCCACCTGAAACCCTTTGTACTTGATGAGTTCTTTCACGCGGTCGACTACGTAGAGATAGCCGTCATCATCAGCACGACCGATGTCGCCCGTGTGTAGCCATCGGTCGGCGTCAATCATTGCCCGCGTGGCCTCGGGGTTACGAAAGTAACCCTTCATGATCTGCGGTCCGCGGATGCACACCTCGCCCAGCTCACCGGTCGGAACATCCTGCCCAGTCGATAGATCGACGATGCGGAATTCGGTGTTGGGGACGGATGGGCCGACGGATGTGACCTTGATCATTCGGTCTCTCGGATTCGTGTGCGTCACGGGGCTGGTCTCGGTCAGTCCATAGCCCTGACGCACGAGTACGCGGTTACGGGTTGCGCAGGTCGTTGCCACTGATTCGGGTAGGGGCGCGGCGCCCGACATGATGTTGCTCAACGATGAGAGGTCGTAGTTGTCGACCGCGGGATGCTTCGCGAGTGCCAGCACGATCGGGGGGACCAGATACGCGGTCGTGACTTTGTACTGTTGGATTAGACCAAGAAACTGCTCAATCTCGAATCTTGGCATAGTAACGACGGTCGCTCCCGAATGGAGCGCGCCGCCCATGATTACCGTCATACCGTAGATGTGATAGAAGGGCAGGATCCCGATGAGTACCTCGTTCGGCGTGAGTTGCTCAACGGCATCTCCCTGAGCGAGATTGGCAACCATGTTGTAGTGGGTGAGCATGACACCCTTCGGGAGGCCCGTCGTGCCACTTGAGTAGGGGAGGGCGACCAAATCCTCCCGTGGATCGAATGTGACCGACGGGGGATCGGCATCCTCCGTCGACATTAGGGACGCGAACGGCGTCGCATCATTCCCCGCGGCGCCGAAAACGAAGATCTCTTCTACGGCGGTGTCCTCGACGGCCGCCTTCGCGTTGTCGAATAACTGTGGAATGGTCACGAGATAACGGGCACCAGAGTCCTTGATCTGCGAAGTGAGTTCCCTAGAGGTGTAGAGTGGGTTAATGGTCGTGCTAACTCCACCGGCCGCGGCTACGCCGAAGAACGCGATGGCATACTCGGGAAGATTCGGACTGTAAATCGCGAAGCGGTCGCCTTTTCGGAAACTGCGCGCGGCCAAACCGACGGCCACGCGGCGGATTGCGCCACTTAGCTGCGAATAGGTCACTGTGCGACCGGTCGGTCCGTCGACGAGTGCCGGTTTATCGGGCCACTGGTCGACACGCTCAAACAGGTACTCATGCAGCGGCACATCGGGAATCGTCACGTCAGGGATCGGGCTGCGATAGATCATGGACACCTCGCTTCGCTAGTTAATACCCGTTCCACCGTCGACCGGGATGACGGTTCCATTAGTGTAAGCTCCGGCCCGCGAGGCAAGGTAGATCGCCACACCCGCCATCTCCTCCGGTTGTCCGATTCGACCGAGCGGGCACGCGGCTTCAATCGCCTCGCGGTGTTCGCGAAGGACGACCGCCGTCATCTTGCTTTCATAGTAGCCAGGCGCGACCGCGTTGACCGTAATGTGTCGAGGCGCTAGCTCGACGGCGAGTGTACGAGTCAGATGATGAACGGCCGCCTTGCTTGCCGAATATGCGAACGTGCCTGCCGGAAGGATCTTCGGCACGCGAACCCCGTCCATTGATCCGATGTTGATTACACGGGCGGGATCCTCTGCGCGTCCTGCGCGCTCGAGCATCGGGGTCAGGTCCCGGGTCAGAAAAAAGAGCGCGTGGAGATTCAGGTTGGTGACCTTCTGGAATCCGTTCTCTGGGTAGTCGTCGTAGTCCGAAGCCCAGGTCGTTCCGGCGTTGTTGACGAGTATGTGGAGGTGCGGCTCTTTACCACTGATGGTCCGGAGTAGTGTGGCGCGACCGTCTGACGTGGATACATCGGCAGGCACAGAGATACAGTCGCCTCTGGCAGACAGCTCTGCAGCCGCCACGTCGGAGGCTTCGGTGTGACGCGATGTGATGTAGACCTTGGCGCCGGCCTGCAGAAAGCCGTCGGCAATCATGTGACCGATGCCACGCGAGCCGCCGGTCACGAGCGCGACCTTTCCGTGGAGCGAGAACAAGGTACGAACGTCGATCTTCGCCATGGTGGCTGCGGCTCATTGTAGAACAGGTATCATTCGCTCGCGGGTGACTGGGAACCGAATGATGCCGCGTTGATGTCGGCTGCCGATGAGTTCCATGATAACGACACGATTTTGGACGAAACCTGTGACGTCTTGGCGACCGTGTTCGATGAACGTGAATTGATCGATGTCGCGATCACCGTTGCCGGTTACAAGATGGTCTCAATCGCGTTAAATTCGCTTGGCGTGCAGCCGGAGCCAGGCCTTAGCGGGTTTCTAGAAACGGATCCGCACTCGCGTCCGTTGCATCAAGGGGCTGTGCACACCAGGGCGGGTCGGGGTCGATTGCGGTCATTGATGCATTCGGAAAGCGCAGCGCGCCGTTGCCTCGAACCGTTAGATGGCGTCGCGCCAGCGTCCGGCACACCAAGCCGTGCGTGACCACGGCCAGTGCGCCGTCCAGTGTCTTATGCAGATCACGCACCCATGTCCAGAGTGCGTCAACACGCGCGTTGAAGGCAGTCCAACTTTCCCCTTGGTCTGGGTCATAAGTTTCCGAGAACACGTACTCCCGCACCTCGGAATAGGGTCGGCCGCGCAGCGTACCTAGGTTTCTCTCGCGGAGTAGTGGGTCCATCGTGAGGGTAACCTGAGTGGCGGCGCAGATCACCTGTGCGGTTATCCGCGCCCGCAGGTAATCGGAACTGGCCACGTGGATAATGCCGACCTTGCGGAGGGACGCGGCGAGTTCGATGGCCTGACCGTGGCCACGGTCGCTTAGCGGCGTGTCCGGAAACTGCACGACCTGGGTCGCATTGAGGACGCTTTCGGCGTGTCGTATCAGATAAATCGGTGCCACGAAGCGTCGCTCTCCAGTGAGCGTCGGGCCCATTGTACGTCAGTATTAGCCTGTTCATGCGAGATGACCGACGGGTGATCGTCTCCTGGTGCCTCTACGACTGGGCGAACTCGGCGTTCAACACGCTGGTGATCACCTTTGTCTACTCGACCTATTTTGTGTCGGCCTTTGCCGTTGATCCCGGGCGCGGAACCGCGCTCTGGTCCCGGGGGATCACGCTCAGCGCCATCATCATTGCGCTGTTGGCCCCGCTGGCCGGAACGCTGGCAGACCAAGGTGGTTGGCGGAAGTACCTACTCGGTTGTACTGTGATCAGCTCTGTTGCGACCGCGGCACTGACCTTCGTTCGGCCGTCGCAGGCGGGGGCCGTCGTCACGGCGCTCGCGATCTTCGTGATTGCCAACGTCGCGTTCGAGATCGGCCTGGTGTTCTACAACGCTCTTCTCCCAAGCATCGTGTCGGGAGAACGCATCGGGCGTGTATCGGGTTACGGATGGGGGTTGGGGTACGCGGGTGGGTTGGTCTGTATGGGGCTTGCCCTGCCGCTCGCGACCGGCGATCCTCCGCCGTTTGGGCTGAGTACCACCGACGGGTTCAATGTTCGGGTGACCAATGTGCTGGTCGCTGGCTGGTTTCTGCTGTTTAGTGTCCCGATTCTTGCTATTGTGCGCGACTCGAATGGAAGGGAATCGCGTCTTGATGTTCGCGCTGCCTTTGCCAACCTGGCGCGGACCGTGACGCATCTTCGCCGGTATCAAGAGATCGCTCGCTTTCTGGTGGCGAGGCTAATCTACAACGACGGTCTCGTCACGATTTTCGCGTTTGGTGGTATTTACGCAGCCGGGACGTTCGGTTTCACCATCGCCGAGGTCATCGTTTTTGGCATCACGCTAAATGTCGTTGCTGGACTCGGCGCGTTGATCTTCGGCTTCGTCGACGACCGTCTGGGGGGAAAGCGGACGATCATGATCAGCCTGGTCTGTCTCTCGGGAGCCACCATTCTTGCGTCGCTCGCCCCCAGTCGATTTTGGTTCTGGGTGTCTGGTGTCGCTGTTGGTTTTTCTCTTGGGCCGAACCAGTCGGCCAGTCGGTCGCTCATGGGGCGGTTTGTTCCCAAGGAACACGAGTCGGAGTTCTTTGGCTTCTTTGCGTTCTCGGGGAAGGTGACGGCGTTTATAGGACCGTGGCTACTTGGCGTACTGAGCGACGCTTTCTCTCAACGGGTTGGGGTTTCGAGTGTCTTACTGTTCTTCGTCGTTGGCGCCATCCTCCTGCGGCGGGTCGACGAGGCCGCCGGCATCCTGGCCGGGGGGTGCCTATCCGGCGGCGAGCCTCACTCCTGAGTCGTTCAGGTGATAGAGTAGGGCCACATCTGACCCGGGCGACGGAGAAACGATGAGCGTACAGCTGTATCAGATCATCCACCTCTTCTCGGTTATCATGCTGGCTGCGGTCACGTTCAGCGCCCTGGCGGCGCCACGTCCGGAGAATCGTCGGCGCGCGTTGATGTGGTCGGGTATTCTGGCGGTGCTGGCGCTGGTCAGCGGCTTTGGTCTACTGGCTCGACTGGGCTATGGATTCGCAGGGTGGGTGGTCGCCAAGCTCGCGTGTTGGCTCGGTCTCGCCGCCTTGACCGGGCTCGCGTTCAGGCGACCGGGACAGATTCGATCATTGACGCTCCTGGCCCTAATTGCGGTGGTCCTCGCCGTGGGAATGGTCGTGCTGAAGCCGTTCTAGCATCGGTCTCTAGCCGATTGGGCAGGGATGCTGGTCTTATCTCTGCCAACCGGCCAGCACGACAACGTTGGTCCAGCGGATTGTCCCCTGCTTCGGTCAACGGTCCGAAATCACGGCGACACCCTTCTCAGCCAGCGCCACGACCTGTTTCCCAAGGTTGGCAAAGCGGCGATCCGCGGTCTGATTCCGCAGGAACCGAGCATAGATCTGCTGCAGAATCACGAGCAGTTTGAAGACGCCGAAGGCGTGATACCAGCGGATGTGATCTACATCGAACCCCGTTCGCCGAGCGTATCGATCGATGACCTCTGAGCGCGTGAGAAAGCCCGGGGTATTGCTTGGCATCACCATTGCCTCTCGCCATCTCGGCGCATCGGTTGACTCAACCCAGACGTTGAGCAAATAGCCAAGGTCCACTAAAGGATCTCCGCGCGTGCACATGTCCCAGTCGAGGACTGCGGTCGCTTTCGTCGGCTCCGTCGGATTGATGAGTACGTTGTCAAGCTTGTAGTCGTTGTGAAGGAGGGTTGTCGCTTGGGTGGGCGGGATGTTGTCCCTTAGCCATCGAATCAGGCTGTCGACACGGTCGAGTTCACGATTCTTGGCGGCAGCCCAGCGCTTCGACCAACCCTCGAGCTGCCGGGTGACGAAACCGTCGGGTTGACCCAAATCTGAGAGGCCAACTTCATCCGGCGATACGCGATGGAGGTCGGCCAGCGTATCGACAAGCATCTCACTCAGGTGGCGTACTCTCACGATGTCACCGGCGAGACGTGCCGGTAGGCTGGTTCGTATGACAAAGCCTCGGCGTCGCTCGAGCACATGGAAGTCCGCGCCTAGAATCGATCGATCCTGGCAGAGTGCGAAGCTGGTTGGTGCGAGCGGAAAGGCAGTGCCCAGGCGAGTCAATACCCGATGCTCGCGTGCCATGTCGTGTGAAGTTGGGGCGACAGGTCCTAGCGGTGGACGGCGCAGGACGTACTCGGAGTCGTCGAACTCCAGAAGGTAAGTCAGGTTGGCGTGGCCCCCGCCGAATTGCTGCACTCTCAACAGACCGTTAGTGTCCGGAAGTTGACTTCGTAGCCAGGGGTCCAGCCGCGTCAGATTCAAGTGCTCGTCGGGTCGAACGTCGATAAGCTCGGGGTCACCGCGCACCAGCCGTATACTAACAACTCCCTGGGGGGGGGGGCACATGCGGGTCATTCGTGGTTTTAATGAGTTGGAGGCGCTTGTTGGCACGGAGTTGGGAACGAGCGATTGGGTGAGGGTGACCCAGGAGATGGTCAATACGTTCTCTGACGTCACGGGCGACCATCAGTGGATTCACCTCGACGTTGAGCGCGCTCGCCGCGAGCTCCCCTTCGGCGGGCCGATCGTGCAGGGCCTGCTGACGCTATCCCTCATCGTTCGCTTTCGGAACGAGATTACTGAAATTCGCGACGTGAGCCGCGTCATCAACTACGGTCTAAACCGCGTGCGGTTTCCGGCTCCGGTTCCGATTGGAACACGGCTTCGCGGCACGCAGACGCTGCTGTCGACCGAACGGAGGACGCCGACAACCTTGCACGTGACTAGCTCGATGGTGATTGAGGGGGAGGGGATCAAGAAGCCTACCTGCGTCGCGGAGGCAGTCTCACTTTTGTACGCCTGACCGGGGTCAGGTGGTAGGACCGCCGTGGCGCTTGAGCTCGAGACGGGCAACGGTCCGACGGTGTACCTCGTCCGGTCCATCGAACAGGCGGGTGGCGCGCGCCTGCGCCCAGGCGGCGGCTAGCCCAAAGTCACCGCACACTCCGGCGCCACCGTGAACCTGGATGGCTCGGTCGATGACGCGCTGGGCCATGTTGGGTGCAACGACTTTGATCATCGCGATCTCGGCCTGGGCGGCCTTGTTGCCAACGGTATCCATCATGTATGCCGCCTTGAGCGTCATGAGACGCGCGAGCTCGATGTCAATTCGTGAGTCGGCAATGGCTTCCCTGATCACGCCCTGATCCGAGAGCGGCTTACCGAACGCTACTCGCGCCTGGGCTCGCTCGCACATCGCGTCAAGCGACCGCTCGGCGATCCCGATCATTCGCATGCAGTGGTGGATTCGGCCGGGTCCGAGCCGAGCTTGGGCGATCTCAAAACCGTGGCCCTCGCCGAGTAAGATGTTCGTCTTGGGCACACGGACGTTGTCGAAGATAACCTCCCAATGGCCGTGCGGCGCATGGTCGTAGCCGAATACCGTCAACGGTCGCACCATTGTTACCCCAGAGCTCTCCTTCGGAATGAGGATCATCGACTGCTGGAGATGTCGGTCAGCCGTGGGATCCGTTTTGCCCATGAACACGAACAGGCAGCAGCGGCTGTCACCCGCTCCAGAGATCCACCATTTATGCCCGTTGACGACATACTCATCACCGTCGGGTTCGATCCGTGCGCTGATGTTCGTTGCATCCGACGACGCAACGTGCGGTTCGGTCATCGCGAACGCCGACCGGATCTTTCCGTCGAGCAGAGGCACAAGCCATTTAACCTTCTGTTCTTCAGTACCGAAACGCTCCAGCACCTCCATATTGCCGGTGTCTGGCGCTTCGCAATTGAACACCTCCGGGGCGATAGGCGATCGCCCCATGATTTCGCAGAGCGGCGCATATTCGAGATTGGTGAGTCCGCTTCCCCTTTCACTATTCGGGAGAAATAGATTCCAGAGCCCGGCTTTATGTGCCTGAGTCTTCAGTTTCTCCATAACTGGTGGTGACACCCAGCGATCTGGCGATCGATCAAGTTGATCGAAGTAGGTCGACTCGTTCGGGTAGACAATGTCGTCCATGAAAGTAGCCAGTCGAGTTTTGAGGGCTAGGGTGCGGTCCGAAAAGTTGAAATCCATCGGCGTGTCCTACGAATTATCTCAGGAATGGGATCGTCTGTGGGCCATCCGGCAGTACGCAGAGACGCGCGCGGGGACCTCGCCGGTCGAGGCGGTCACGTGCGGCGACACCAACGTCGTCAATCGGCGTTAGGTGTGTGGCGCGAACCTCGTCATCGGTTAATCCGTCGGTTTTGAGCAGCACTTCGGCGCGACGCTGTATTTGTGCCTGAATTTGAACTTCCCACTGGTCGTGCCTGTTATGTCCAGGTGAACAGATCATCTCCAAAAGCTTTTCTGGCGTCTCGCGCTCGGCCAGGATTTTCCCGTACTCGCCGTGCGCCGGGATCCCGTCGGAACACTCCGAGGCACAGATGATGGTGCCACCGTCTTTGACGACTTGTGCGGCGGCCGAGAGGCCCTTCACTGTTTGGTAGAGGTTCTGATCGAGCGGATAACCGCTGTTCGTCGTGACGACAACGTCGAACGGTGTCTCGAAGGCTTGCATCGCCGATGTTTCGACGATACGGCACATCGTTTCGTGAACCGAAAATAGTTCGCCCGCTCGTAAGGCGGTAATCTCGCGCCGGCGGTTGATTGCCACGTCGATGCTGAAATCTACGCCGCTTGCGAGTGCGATGCGCCGAATCGCGTCGTGGATGGGATTACCGACCGTCACGCCCCATCGGGCATTCGGATCGCCGATCATCTGTGCGTCGTGAAGCCGCATCGTCGTGTCGAAGCCGGCGAGACCTGGCGCGACCATCTTGGGGCCGCCGCTGAAGCCGGCGAAGAAGTGCGGTTCGACGAAACCAGTCGTGATTCGCCGATCGGCCTCGACCCACTCCCTGCACAACGCGACTGGCACGTTTGGGGTTACGTCTGGTAGCTCGATCAGTGTAGTGCGGTCGAAAGCATCGTGGTTGACGACCCGATAGTTGTCGACGATGTCCGTGCCGAGCATTTCGATGAGTTCGGTGCGGGTGGTTGGGCGATGGGATCCGGTGGCAACCAGAATCACTATGTCAGCAGGCGGAATATGGAACAGCTCATCGAGAATCACGGGGAGCACGGTTCGGCTTGGCATGGGGCGCGTCGAATCGCACACCGAGATGGCGACGGTTTCTCCCGTGCTGATGATGTCGTGCAGTGGCGATGCATTGAGAGGTGACCGCATCGCGTTTCGAATGGCCGCACGTTGTTCGAAAAGAGGCTCGATGAAGGTCGGCTCAATTACGGTGGTCTGTTCCGCAGGGAAGTCGACCCAGAGGCCATCACGGCCGTAGGCGAGGTTGACTTTCATCGCGTCAATATTGGTTTGAAGGGTGGCTGATCCGTGATCGAGATTCAGGCACTAGAGGTCCTTGAAACCCCTTCCGGATCGCGCGAGATCAGCCAGCAGGTGGGCCGGCTTCAGCCGTTCGCCGTAGGCGTCGTAGAGCCGCTGCATGGTCTCATAGATTGTTGAGATGCCGACCTGGTCGGCCCAGTACATCGGACCACCACGATAGCGCGGAAAACCGTAACCGTTGATCCACACAATGTCGATGTCGCTGGATCGGATTGCGATGCCTTCAGACAGGATCTTCGCGCCCTCGTTGATAAGTGGGTACAGACACCGTGGGACGATTTCCGCATCGTCGATCGGTCGCCTCGTAATCCCTAGCTCAGCAGAGACCTTGACAATGAGATCCTCGATCGTCGGATCGGGAATTGGTGTGCGGCTGCCGGGTTTGTACCGATACCACCCGGCGTTTGTCTTCTGTCCAAAGCGTCCCAGCTCGCAGATTCGGTCCGCGACCGTCGAGTAGCGTAGGTGCTTGGGGCGAGTCGCAGCCTGTCGTTGTCGGATGCGCCAACTGATGTCCAGACCGGCCAGGTCGGCCATCTGGTAGGGTCCCATCGGCATGCCAAAATCGTAGATAGCCTTGTCAATTTGGTGGGGAAGAGCGCCCTCTTCAAGCAGGAAGTCCGCCTGACACCGATAGGCATAGAGCATACGGTTGCCGACGAAACCATCACAGACCCCAACTAGAACACCAACTTTACCGAGTCGTTTTGACAGCTGCATGACCGTCGCGATCGTCTCGGCCGACGTGTGTGTGCCTCGGATGTTCTCCATCAGCCTCATCACGTTGGCTGGGCTAAAGAAGTGGGTTCCGATCACCCGGTCGGGGCGACGGGTTGCTGCCGCGATCTCGTTGATGTCGAGGGTCGAAGTATTCGTCGCCAAAATCGTATCTGGCCGACACCTGTCGTCGAGGGTTCGAAACACGTCCTTCTTGAGCTTCATGTCTTCGAAGACCGCCTCGACGACGATGTCTGCGGTCTTGATGTCACGGTAGGCGGTTGTCGGTGAGATCAGCGCCATCCGCTCGTCCATTTCGGATTGGGACAGGCATCCCTTTCTAACCGTGGACTCGTAGTTCTTGCGGACCGTTGCCATTCCTCGCTCGATGGCGTCTCGCGAAACTTCAAGGACTACGACAGGGATCTGGGCGTTCGCGAAGTTCATTGCGATTCCGCCCCCCATGGTTCCGTAGCCGATCACTGCGGCCTCACGTATCGGTCGTGTCGGCGTCGTTCTAGGCACATCGGGGATCTTAGAGACCTCACGTTCGGCGAAGAAGATGCGGCGAAGCGTCTTCGACTGATCCGACCTGACTAACGTCTCAAATAATTCGCGCTCTTTGGCGAGGCCTTCCTCGAACGGCAGGTCGACCGCCGCCCGAATGGCGTCTACGCAGGCGTACGGTGCGACATAGCCACGGGCGCCCTTAGCCATGTGCCGGCGGAAGTCGTCGAACATCGATGGGTTCTGACGTGCGTCGTCCAGGCCATCCTGCCGCTGGCTGGTTTTTCGAATGGCTTCGGGTCGGCCGACCAGGTCTCGAGCGAACGCCACCGCTGCCGGCACGAGTTCGTCGATGACGATTCGGTCCACGATGCCGAGGGCGTAGGCGCGCTCGACCGGTAGCAGGCTTCCTCCGACGATGATGTCAAGGGCGTTTTGGACGCCAATGAGTCGAGGGAGCCGCTGGGTGCCACCGGCACCAGGTACGAAGCCGAGCGTCACCTCCGGCAGTCCGAGGCGTGTGCGGAGCGATGCGAGTCGATAGTGGCATCCGAGCGCCACTTCCAGCCCACCCCCGGCAGCGACGCCATGAATCGCCGCGACGACCGGGTGCGGTGAGTCCTCGATCTTGTTGATGACGTGTGGAAGGTGTGGAACTCCGGGTGGGATCGATGTTCCAGACTCACGGATGTCGGCACCGGCACAGAACATCGTGCCGGCGCCGGTGATCACGATTGCCTCGATACTCTTTTCCGCAATGGCCTCGTTGACGCAGTCGGCGAGGCCACGTCGGACGGCGAAGCTGAGTCCGTTCACCGGGGGGTTCTGGAGCGTAATGATCCCGACGTTTACGTCGCGCGTGAGGGTGACGGAGGACACGTCTTCGAGCCTACACCAACTCAGGTTCGGATTACGGTGTCGTGAGTGCTTCGACGATGGCGTTAGCCGCTACGTTTGCCTTTGTCCGTATCTCGTCGTCGGTTGCGTCTTGTATCGGATGCGGAACGAACACGGCCTGCTCAGCGATGCTCGGCATACCGAGTGCCGTCGACTGGCGAACTGTCGCGCTTACGAACTCGCTTGAGGCAACCATCACGCTCGGAATTCCGCGCGCTTCGTAGTCGACCAGGTCGTGCACACTGCACGACGTGCACGATCCTCAATCAGCTAATGCTTGGATGACCGCATCACACCGTTCGGCCACTTCTCGGCGGAGGTCCGACGGTGCCGGTTTGGTGAATGTCGGCTTGCGGAGGCGAACGATCTCGATATGTGGGTATCGTCCGGCCAGGATTCGCTCGAGCTGATCGCAAAAGACGTCGCCGCGCGGTTTCGAGATGTCAACGATACCAACCCGCCCGCTGAATCGATTGGGTCGGTTAGCCGGGTGGCGAGCGATCGGATCCTGTTCGTCGGATGGATCGAGTATGACCAGCGGCTCAGTCATTACGTGATCCTACTCCTGGTTGTCGGCAGCGGGTGAGTTATCGTTTTCATCTTCTGCACCGACTCTGCCAGCCGATTCATGTGGGTCTAGCGAATCTGTTTACACGGTGTGTAGTTAACGTCGATTAAGGGCAGTTAGGTGTCGATACGTTTGGTTACCGCAGTCGAACTTGTACCGCCAGACGCCCACCCCCCAACAACGGCCGAGAACTTCCCTGCGCTGCCACCGGCAACCACGATGAGGATGTCACTATCTCGCTGAAACTTCGGTAGATAACGGTCAAGTGCGGTGGATAATGGTCGGCCGTTCGCATCTAGCCAATCTGGTGGCAATGCCCGAGATGTCATGCCCTTCTCGCAGTCTTTGTCCGGAAGTAACTCGCGAAGTGGCCGGGATGTTGTTGCCTGAATCTTGGCCCGCACAGCATCCTTTGAGAAGCCGTCGCGCGCGAACGTTCGCGCGTGCTCGGGTGAAACGACCAGTAGCACCTCGCTCATGCGGTGGAGCTTGACATGGGCGACGCTTTCCAACGAAAGCCCAAAGCTCGTGGCCAGCGATGCAGCACTTCTCGATAACTGGTCGCGGATAGCGCGCGGGGCCTCACCAGCAAAGACTGTTACGGTGCTATCACCAGCGGCGTAGCCTCGCTCAAGATGGAGCGGATCCCAGCAGCTCGCTTCCTCGTTCTCGCCGATGCAACAAGTGAACTTCCCGGGTTGACCGAGCGTGGACATGTCGACTTCGCGCGGCCGGCCGCCACCGACGTTTCGGACCACCAGCTGCAGGGCCCGTCCGATGGTTGCGTTGGCACGCGAACCCTGGCCAAACACGTTGCCGCCACAGTTGACACCAAGCGCGTGCCTGATCGGTCCGTTGACCACGATGACAGGGCCGACGAAATACGTTGTGGCCAGCACTCCGTGAAGATTGAACTCGTTCGTACATGCGGCTTCGACCGCCGCCAGCACGACCGGGAGATACTCAGGGCGACATCCGGCCATCACCGCGTTGATCGCCACCTTTTCGACTGTCGCTGGAGCGAGGTTGGGAGGGACGTGCGCGATGATCTCGCTTGGAGCACGCGAGGTTCCGCTGAGCATTCTGACTACGCGGTCCTCGGTCGGGGGAACCACCGGAAGACCATCCGTTAAACCATGATCGGCAAGGAACTCGAACGGATCATCATTCAGTGGTATTTGCACTCGACGTGAGCCGAGCGTGAGCGCCCCGTGCGCAACAGCCAGCCGCCGAGCGACGTCTGGGTCATGGGCGCGCGAGCCACACCCTGGACGGGAGTTAGGTAGGCGTCCGGTGACCGTGTCCACGTCGGATAGCCTCGCCTCATCGACAACGCACGCGTCCACGGCGTGACGTACCAGCTCGAGCCACTCCTGTTTGACCCACCCTTCGAACCGCGCGAGTACTGTCCCGTCGCCTTCCGTCAGTACAAGGGTGGGCACTGCGTCGAAACCGTACATCGATGAGACTTCCAGCGTTTCGTCTCGAACGACCGGTACTGTCAGCCCGACCCGGTCGGTAAACGTTCGGGTGTCGTTCAGGTCGCTCTGCGAGATTGCGAGGACGCGCAACCGTTCAGCTCCAATCGCTTGATGCAGCGCTTCAGCCACGGGAGCGACGAGTTGGCAGGTCTCACAGTCGTGCTTGAAGAAGAAGAGCAGCTGAGCCGGTTGGGCCGCCGATCCAGGGAACGGTTGTTCCTGGGCGTCCAGATCGGCGAGCACGAATGGCGCGGCGAGCACACCAGGTTCTAGGAACGTCGACATAGCTGGGTATCAGGCTATCCGGGCAACCGGAGTGCGATCAATGAGGGGACACGCGATCCACCGACTGTAAGCGCGATGTACTGCCGTCCGTCGAGCATATAGGTCATTGGGGTTCCGATCGCCCCGCCGGGAAGATCAACCGCCGCTCGTTCGTCGCCGGTGGCCTTGTCTAACGCAACGAGACGCGGGCCGTTGTTCGTTCCCCCGGTCGTCAGTGCATAGATCAATAGTGTCTTGGTGACAAGAGGACCCGAACGGCTGCTGTCGCCGCCAAGCGGTGGCAGGTTGAGATCGCGAAGCATCGGGAGGTTTCGAATCCGGTCACCGTTTCCCATGGGCTTCATCCAGACGTGCTCGCCCATAGTGAGGTCAATCGCCGTCATGCGTGAGTATGGTGGCTTTAGGAGCGGAAGTCCCTGGGGTAGCTGAGGACGATGTGTTAGTCCACCTCGGACTTCGATGACGTCTAGCGTTGCGTTCTCGCCCGGTTCGGGCTCACGAAAGTGCTTAACCGAGAACAAGTTATTTGAGGGTACGTATAGGATGCCTGTTTCTGGGTCGAAACCGGCGCCTGACCAGTTCCCGCCGCCAGCAGCGCTTGGCCGCTGGAGCGTTCCCTGCATGGACTGCGGTGTAAAAAGTGGCCCGATGCGGTAGGGGTGGACTGCCTCAATCGCCATCTGGCGAATCTCTGGGGTGAAATCAATCAAGTCCTCGATTGCCACGCCCTGAAATTCAAACGGTTTGGGCTTTGTCGGGAACGGTTGAGTCGGTGAGGGATGCTCGCCAGGCACGTCGGTGTCGGTTGAAACGGGACGCTCTTCGATTGGCCAAATCGGTTCGCCCGTCTGGCGGTCGAAGACGTAGGTGAACCCTTGCTTGCTGATTTGCGCGAGCGCCTTGACCGTGCCTTGGCCCTTAACCTCGATGTTCACGAGGTTGGGTGCAGTCGGGAAATCGTAGTCCCACAGCCCATGGTGTACCGCCTGGAAATGCCATGCACGCTCACCAGTTTCAAGATCAAGGGCAATAATGCTTTCGGCAAAGAGGTTGTTCCCTAGGCGATGACCACCGTAGTAGTCAGGTGCGGGCGTATTCGTCGGGAGGTAGATGTAGCCAAGCTGGGGGTCGGCGCTCATAAAAGACCAAACCCCAACCTTGCCGCTGGTCCGCCACGAGTCGCCGTCCCATGTATCGTTGCCGTACTCGTCGCCCTGCGGGATCGTGTGGAACGTCCACTTGGTTGCACCTGTTCTGGCGTCGAAGGCACGTATCCAGCCAGGGGGGGATTCCTTGGTGATGTTGTACGAGGAAATGGATGACGGGGTGACGACGGTGTCGTTCACGACAAACGGTGGCGATTGGACTGAATAGAGCAGTGCGTTCAGCCAGTCGCGGTGCCCGCGCTCGGCGCGAGGGAGATCGTGCGTCAGGTCAACTCGACCGTCTTCGCCGAAGTCCGAGCAAGGCCGCCCGGTCTTCGCGTCAACGCAGACGAGATATCCGTTCCCCGTCCCGAAGAAAATTCGTTCGTCGTTCCGTTCCGTGTCATCTGACCAGTACGCGACCCCACGCTGATTCCAGCGTGCGGTCATCGTCGTGGTGCCCTCCTCGTAGGACTTGGAGTTGAAGACCCACAGTGTCTTACCCGTCCGCGCGTCGATCGACGCAGCCTGCGACGTCGGCATGTTAATGAAGAGGCGCCCGCCAATCATGAGCGGGGTCGCCTTAAAGTTAGTGATCGTCGGCGGCATGCTGTCACGCCATCGGTTAAGGTCGCGCCGATTTAGCTCCTCGAAGATCAAGCTTGAATCGGTCCACCATTCTCCGCCCCCAGGGGTGTCGATGCTCATGAAGCCATCCACTGACTGCCAGACCCAGACGACCTTGAGGTCGTCAAAGTTGCTCGCATCGATCTGGTCGAGCGGGGAGTACTTTGTGCTGCCGAGGTCGCCGCCGTAGGTGGGCCACTCGCCGTTCGCCGGTGCTCCGTGTTGGGTGAGTACCGGTTCGTTGCTGATCCCAAGCACGATGCACACCACGCCGATGCATCGTTTCGTCCTTCCGGTCATGCAACCCTTAATCTTATCGCACACTTTGGGGGGGGGGGAGAGGGAGCACGCAATGTATCTGCGCGCTGTTACAATGGCAGCACATGGGACGCGCGGGACCCGTGGCTCTAGCATTGATGGCCGCCGTTGCGTGGTGGGGTCAAATCCAATCAGTTGACTCCGCTCAGTTCCGACCTCGTCCTGCCCCCGAGACTTATCACTGGATTCTTCCAGTCAACCTACCTGGCGTCGAGGTAGCGACGCTTCACCCAAATGATTGCTACACCATACGGGAGGCTCGCGGGACGGCGTATTTCGGTGAGCTGCCGCCGGCGTTGGCGGAATCTCAACGTAAGCTGATGCAACCCTACGCTCATCTCGTCGAGACCCACCACCCTCATGTCGAGTGTCAGCAGATAGCGTGCTTCCGGGTTGCGATGCTCACCGCCGCGATCGAGCGAGAATTGAAACGTGTCGACCAGCTCCGATTATTGCGCGGCGTGAATCATCGACCGTCACCGGTTGACGCTTGGTTCGGCGGTGCATACACGGATGTCGGGTCGGATGACCGCCGCGTGTACCGGAACACCCCTGAGCAGCAGATGGTGTTTCGGCATCTTGGTGCCAGCGCTCGTGGCAATTGCTACGAGGCCAAAGCACCGCGGACGCTCTCGATTCACGTTCGCGACCAGCAGGTAGATCGGTCTCGAGCTGGCGTCTACAGCGGATTCTTATATATTGAACACCACCACCCGGTGATAGTGGGTGAGCAGATCGCGAGAGGGTGAGAATCAGCATGTCAATGATGCCACGTACATTCCTCGTCGTTGCGGTCGTGGTGGCCGCTGCTTGGTCCGCAATTATTCTCGGTCCGGCCGTCGGTCCGGTCGAGCTTGGCGCCGCGCAGACGACCCGTCCGAATCCAGAGAGGCCGGCGTATCGGTTCGAAGAGTTGGCCAATGGGGTGCACTTCGCGGTTGGCACCGGGGCGATGACCGTGATGAGTAACGCGTTGGTGATCGTCAATGACGATCACGTCATGTTGGTTGACACGAGCGTTACGCCGGCGGCCGCACGGGCCTTAGTCGGTCAGATTAGCATTGACCTTACGGGAAAACCGATTCGCTACGTCTTTAATTCGCATTACCACTTCGATCACGCGCACGGCAATCAGGTCTTCGGAGAGGGAGTCGAGATCATCGGCCACGAATACGTGAGGATGATGCACCTGAGCAACGTGCTCGTGCAGCGCACCAACCGGGGCTTCACTGAGGTCATCCCGGACCAGATCGCGGAGCTGAAGGCCGAAATTGCCCGCACCACCGATCCAGTAGAAGGCGAGAGACTCAAGATGGACCTCCGAGTGCGTGAGGCTCACTGGAATGCGCTTCAGGAGACCGCGGTGACTCCGCCGAACGTGACCTACCGGGATGTCTTGACTCTTTATAAGGGTGGGCGGGAAGTTCAGCTTCACTTCGTCGGTCGTGGACACACCGGCGGCGATACGATGGTGTTCCTGCCAGCCGAGCGCATTGTTTTCACCGGCGACTTCCTTCTCGGGAGTCCGGGTGGTCCACGATTACCGTATATGGGCGACGCCTATACCGACGAGTGGCCCCAGAGTCTCGAGCGCCTCAAGGGCCTTGACTTTGACCTGATTGTGCCCGGTCACGGCACCCCGTTCCGCGATCGCGAGCAGATCACCTACTTGCAACGCTACCTGCGCGATCTCTGGTCGCAGGTTGCAGGTTTTCGTACCGATGGGCTGTCGGTCGAGCAGGCGACTGTGCGCATCGACTTGAGTCGGCATGCCGCGCACTACGGCGAGCGGGTGTCGAATGTCGATCCTCGCGCGGTCGCACGCATTTACGAACTCCTGCAAATCCGCGGGGCGGT
Organism: Vicinamibacterales bacterium; assembly: GCA_965237405.1. Lineage (GTDB taxonomy): Bacteria > Acidobacteriota > Vicinamibacteria > Vicinamibacterales > UBA8438 > CAUZIB01. Next base: position 680,660 of record OZ250139.1, read on the forward strand.
GTAGCGCATTAGCCGCCTGGGGCGGTTTTTGTTTCCCGCACGACCTTCGCGTGCCGGCCCGCCGGCATCAACAATATGTTCCACGCCGATCCGCCTTGGTATCGTCAAGTTAACCGCGAGCAGTGGAGGGCGTTCTTCGCTGCGTTCTTCGGGTGGCTGCTCAACGGGTTCGACTTCACGATCATGACGTTTATCCTGATCGATATTCAGGACAGCTTCACGATCGATCGTGCCCTGGCGGGCGCGCTCGGGAGCATCACGCTGCTGTTTCGACTGGTGGGAGGACTCGGGGCCGGCATGGCTGCCGATCGATGGGGACGCAAGCTTCCATTAATGCTTTCGGTGCTTTGGTTTTCGGTCTTTGCGTTCCTGAGCGGGTTCTCGACCTCCTACGCAACGTTGTTCGCCTGTCGGGCGCTCTTCGGGATCGGGATGGGGGGAGAGTGGGCTGCCGGCATGCCGCTTGCCTTGGAGCACTGGCCGACGCGCTATCGCGGGCTCGCATCCGGGCTGCTGCAGGGAGCCTGGTATTGGGGGTACATTCTTTCGGCACTGATCTTTCACTACGTGTATCCGCTGTTCGTGAGTTGGGTAGATCCACTGAGCGCCGCCCCTGGTTCCACGCTGGCCTGGCGCGTCATGTTCTGGACCGGTGTCATACCCGTGCTGCTGGTGCTCTGGATCCGGGCGAGCGTGAGTGAGAGCCCGGTGTGGCTCGATAGACAACGGTGGCAGGCGGCAGGCGGCGAACCATCGATTGAGGATCGCATCTCGGTGCTGCGTTTGCTTCGACGCGACCTCCTTGGGGTGACGGTGCAGACATCACTCCTCATCGGTGCTTTCATGGTGTCGTACTACTCCATCAGCTTCTGGTATCCCACGTTTCTTCGCGAGACCGGACGCGACCCGCTCGGGTATCTGATCGCGTTCAACGCTGCTGCAATCGTCGGTACGGCTCTGTGGGGGCGTGCCTCCGAGACATGGCTCGGGCGGCGTGGTGCGGTCTCTGGGGCGGCGCTCATCGGCGTGGCGTCGGTGTCGCTCTTTCTTGCGGGTGGTCAGTCGGCACTGCTTTGGCTCGGCGCGCTGTTGATGGGCGCGACCGGTGCAGGCATTTGGGGCATGGCGCCGGCATACTTGACCGAACGGTTTCCCACGTCCGTGCGAGGGGTCGGTCCGGGACTGTCCTACCACGTCGGTGCAGCCATCGGGTCTCTGACGCCGCTGATGCTCGGGCAACTGCAAGATGTAGGGATGACCCTCACCGCCGCGATGCAGTTTTCGATTGTTGCTTCTGGGCTCGGTGTCGCTGGCATTGTCTGGCTAGGGCCGGAGACGCGCGGGCGGCAGTTTGTTGCGGGGGAGTGATTGGGGAGTACTTTTAGAGAACAGAAAACAGGAGATAAGGAGACCGACGATGTTGTTTCGGAGAGTGTTCCTGGTGACTGGGATGATGCTCATGTCGCTGGCAGGTGGAGTCCTAGGGGGCGTGTTGACGGAGATCCGGATCGTAAAGTCAGTCGTGGCGGCCGAGTTCGCGGGAACCCAGGGCTCGGCCGTCGTGACCGCTCGACAAGTCAATCTCGTTGATGCGTCGGGCGCTTTGCGAGCGGTCCTCAGCGCCCGCGACGAGCGGGGGATGGCCTCGCTTGCGTTTTACGACTTCGAGGGGCAGGTGCGCAATGTCGTGGGCGTCGAGGACGATGGTCGGCCTTTCCTGCGTTTGCTGACCAACGATGGCCGGCGTCGTTTACTGGCAACCCTTGAAAACGATGACGCGCTCGTGATCGTGGGTGACGAAGCCGACCGCAGTGCGGTGTTCGGGTCAGTCGGTGGCAGCCCGGTGATTAACTTTGGCGTGGGTGGAGTGAAGCGCGTCCGGCTGCAGCTCAACCGAACCGGACAGCCGAATTTCGGGCTCTTTGACGCGGAGGGTCGCCGTGGCGCTACCATGGTCCTCGACGAGACAGAGGCGCCGCTCTTTACGTTGTACAAAGAGGGCCACGCGCGGGTTACGTTGGGCGTTGTCCAGCAGTCGACGGTATTCAACATGGGGAATGCCACCCAGACACGCTTGGTTATGGGCGTCAGGTCTGATGGGTTTCCAAGCCTGAGCTTCTATGACGAGGGAGGCCAAATATTTGAACAGCTTCCGGTCAGCCGGTAGGCACAAATCACTGTGTTATTCTGACGTCGCATGATTCGGTATTCCACGAACGGCACCACTGGGAGTGGTTACCTCTCGACGCCCGCGGGCGGTTCCGGACCGGGCGTTATCGTGATTCAGGAATGGTGGGGTCTCGTCGATCACATCAAGAATGTAGCCGACCGTTTCGCCGAGGCGGGGTTTGTGGCGCTTGCGCCGGACATGTACGAAGGGCAGAAGACCGATAGCCCAGACGAGGCCGGCAAGCTGATGATGGCGATCGAAATCGACAAGGCGGAGAAGAATCTCCGAGGCGCGATCGACTACCTGTTGTCGCGCGACGAGGTTGTGGGTCCTAAAGTCGGAACGGTCGGTTTTTGTATGGGGGGGCAGCTGTCATTGTACGCAGCGTGTGCGAACCCGAAGGTCGGCGCGTGTGTCGACTTCTACGGCATCCACCCCAACGTCCAGCCGAATCTCGAAAGACTCCAGGCGCCGGTACTCGGATTTTTTGCAGAAAATGATGGCTTTGTAACCCCTGAGGTCGCACATAAACTCGAAGCCGATCTCCAGGCTGCTGGCAAGCAGGTCGAGATGACGATCTTCGAGGGTGCTGACCACGCATTCTTCAATGACACCCGCCACCAAGTGTACCATGCCACCTACGCTGCTCAGTGTTGGGACCGGATGGTGGTGTTTTTTGACCAGCACCTGCGACAGGTGGATCGGTAGCGGCTCGCGGGTGTGGGGAGACTACTGAACTTGCTTCGGTCGTGGCAGCTGTTCGTTCTCACTGTCGTCCTGTTTAGTCGTCACCCTGCTCGTGTCAGACCCAGTGACTCTGTTCGACGAAATCGTACCTGGTGTCTTGGCCTTGGGATTGGGCAAATGGAAGCGTTCATCCGGAGGAACGGGTGACGCCGTAACCCGATGGCCGGTAATAGTTTCGGGCAAGCATTTCGCGTGACCACGGCTGGGGAAGCCCATGGACCGGGGAACCTCGTCATCATCGACGGGTGCCCCGCCGGTTTACCCTTGACCGAAGACGATCTTCGTACGGATCTTGCCCGCCGCCGGCCTGGGCAAAGCAAGATCGTGACGCAGCGCGACGAGCCGGACGAACCCGAGATCCTGTCGGGTGTGTTCGAGGGACGGACTACGGGAACCAGTATCGCGATCCTCGTCCGCAACCACGACCAGCGGAGCCGCGACTATCAGGAAATCAAGGATAAGTACCGACCTGGCCATGCGGACTATAGCTTTGAGGCCAAGTTCGGCCTCCGAGACTATCGTGGCGGCGGTCGATCGAGCGCGCGTGAGACGACGGTTCGTGTGGCGGCTGGGGCCATTGCCAAGAAGCTGATCGCCGACCAGTTCGGTGGCCGGGTTGTAGGCTACGTCACGCAGGTCGGTCACGTGATTGCCGAAGTTTCTGATCCCGCTCGGGTTACGCTTGACGAGGTCGAGCGCTTACCCGACGGTGAGCCCAATATAGTCCGTTGTCCAGATCCGGGAAAAGCCGCCGAAATGGTGAAACTGATTGAACAAGTCCGGAGCGTGAAGAATTCGATCGGGGGTGTGGCCGAGGTCGTGGCGACTGGGGTTCCGGCCGGACTTGGAGAGCCGGTCTTCGACAAGCTCAAGGCGGATCTTGGCAAGGCGCTTTTTAGCCTACCCGCCGTGCTTGGCGTCGAGTACGGGATCGGGTTTGGGTGCGCCACGCTCCATGGTACCGAGAACAACGACGTGTTTTATGCTGAGCGTCCAGGTGATGATCCTCGGATCTTGACCCGGACGAACCGTCATGGCGGGATGCTCGGCGGCATCTCGACCGGTATGCCGATCGTCGTGCGCGCCGCCGTCAAGCCGACGAGCTCCGTCCCAACCGTTCAGGACACCGTGACCCGCCGTGGGGAATTTACGACGATCAGCACTCTAGGACGTCACGACCCGTGTCTGCTTCCGCGTTTCGTTCCCATGGCCGAAGCGATGGTCGCGTTGGTCCTCGCCGACCATTGGCTCCGCTGGCGGTCGGCGGGTCAGCTGCGTGGGCTAGACGACCAGGCAGGCGACACTCACGAAGGGTAGGCGACCATGTCGCGGGTATTGAAAACCGTCGGCGTCCTCGGTCTGTTGGTGCTGGCTTACGCGGGCGGCTGGATTGTGGCCAAGAGCGGTATGGGCCAGGAGGTCAATCCTACGTCGCTAACCGAGCGTGAACGCGAGTTCGCCGAACGGATGCAGAACGTGACGCTTGTGGGCTTCTTCACGATCGAGGGCCGCGAGGACGATGTGCGTCTTCCAGAACGGTATGAGATCGCGTCGGTGACGAAGGTCGACGACTCCAACTGGCGGTTCGACGCCCGCATTACCTACGGTAGTACCGATGTGACACTGCCGGTCACTGTCCCGATCGTGTGGGCGGGTGACACTCCGATGATCACGATCACCGACTTCCCAGTTCCCACCCTCGGGACGTTCACCGTCCGGCTCATCTTCTATGCTGACCGCTATGCTGGCAGCTGGCAGCACGGTGACGTTGGTGGGTTGATGTTTGGGATGATCGAGCATTGATCGCCTGGCCACTCTTGATCGACCAAAGTACTCCGGGTCAGAAATCCCGCTTGTAACGCCACCCGGTATTCGACCATCCAAAGGCGGTGGCGTATCCGGGTTGGCTCAGGCACCCGATTTCGTACGCGACGACGTCCTGGACATGGAGTGCCATGGGTCCGCCGGCCACGTCGTGAAGGCGGCCGAGTAGCCGTTCGTTACACACCTTTACCACAGCGACGCCAGGATGCTAGACAAAGTTATTGGCCCTGCCAACTTGGTGTAGTGTGCCCCATCGAGTCGGTTATTGAGCGATCGCCAATTCCAGCGCTGGACTGAAGATATGGTGATGTGTTCGTCTCTCATCGTGTCCTCCGGGGGGGCGTCTGTCGGCGTGCCAGGGCCGTGTGATTCCGGATGCGGCAAGTGATCATAGTGAAAACGAAGTCGTTCGCTCCGCTTCGGTCGAAACACCCATGCACGCGGGTATGTCGAATGTGGCTTGTGTCTATACTTGAAACCCGATTTGGCGTCTGGGCTTGACCCGAGAGTCTAATGAAGGAGGAATGAGGATGCGATTGTTGGTTTCACTGCTGTTCGTGTTACTTGTCACGCATTCGGCCAGCGCTGAGTTGTCACCGTCTCTCCTATCGCCGTATCTGAAGGTCCAGGTTGCGCTTGCCGCGGATTCAGTTGACGGAGTGACGGATGCCGCTAGGGAAATAGCTGCAGCCGCGGCCGACGTGGGTGGCGATGCGTTGGCGCTGATCGGGCCGGCTAGAACTCTGATCGATGCTAACGATATTGCGGCGGCACGCGACACGTTTAGTTCATTGAGTGAGGCGTTTGTTGGATATGCGAACGAGGTGGGCCTTGGCGACCTGAAGGTGGCCTTTTGTCCGATGGTCAACAAGTCATGGGTGCAGGAGGATGGATCGATCGCGAATCCGTTCTACGGCTCCGCGATGCTGACCTGCGGCGTGTTTCGTTAGTGCACCGGGTGCTGCCAGCGCCCGGTGCTTCAGGTATCCAACCGGGTCCCTATGGCATCTGGCAGACGAAGTTCGCAGCCTCATCGGTATTCCCGCTACCCTGATAGACCGCCACCTGTGGATACGGGCAGAGTGGTCTGGTTCGATCGACTTCGCCGTTCATCCGGTGTTCGGCGATGACGAAGTCGGGTGCCTTGTCTCTTTCGACCCACTCCTCCAAAACGGTCAGCATGTCGAACGTGTTGGGCCCATTGCCGCCGCCGCAGTGAGCCATACCTGGCGCCATGAACAATCGATAGGCGTCGTGGACTTCGTCGACATCACCGATGGTATCGACCACGCGCTGGTAGTACTGCGTCGTGTTACCGGGTGAGATCTGTGGATCGCTCCACCCGTGGTACTGGATGAGCTTTCCACCGCGGTCGAAGAAGGGCGTGAGGTTGGGATCGAGTGCGTTGAGTGTGTCGTCGTCCATTTCCTCCGCCTTGACGATATCGGTGTCGAAGTGGAACCGGTCGATGGTCCACTCTGGATCTTCATACACGAGGTAGCGGTATTGTTCGAGACCAGTGCTGCGCGCCGATTGCGTCCACCCGAGATCGGTCCAACCGAGTTCGCTACCGGGGAATAGGCCGGTGATTGCCCGCCCGCTCTTGGGGTTAAGGGGAGACGAATACAGCATGCGAACGGTGTCGATCTGTGCCGCCGTCAAGCACGACGCGTTCTTGTCGGCGGTGCACTGAAGCACGACCGGGTCGAACATGCAGCGCTCCGGATCGCCGATCACGCCGTCTTCGACACCGTCTGGAGCATCACACGCCTCGAGCGCAGTGGCATGTACCAGTTGCCGGTCGTCCGCCGACAGTCTGGCCGCCTCGTTCGCCTCCAAATACGTGGCGACGCGCAGCGACCCGGCAGCTCGACCGGTCCAGTCTAGCCCGGGCGCGCCAGCGATGATGCCGTCGAAGTCGGCCGGGAACCGTTGTGCCTCCTTCATTGCCTGCCGTCCGCCGGCCGAACAGCCGTTCCAGTAGGAGAAGCGCGGCGCCTCGCCGTAGTGAGACTCGATGATGTGCTTCGCTACCGTCGCCATGAGATGAACCGCCCGCCAGCCGAAGTCGCTCACCTTTTCTGGGTGCCCAAGGCCGAAGCTCGCGGTGTTACCGAGGTGCCCGGTGTCCGTCGAGCTCGTCGCGTAGCCACGGCCGACCGCCGTGGCCATCGTCCGATGGCGGATCGATCCGGTGAATGCGCCGTTGCCGACCGCCTGGTACTTGCTGTTCCAGTCGACGGCCGGCATCCAGACCTCGACTTTGATGTCGGAGTCATCGGAGGGTCTCAAGGTGGCCGAGACGCGGCAGAACGCCGGCAGATCTCCGTACTGCTGCGCGATGACCTCCGCCGACGGCGTTCGGCTGCCCTCCTGCACCGGTGGGGTAAATGCCCCGGGTGCAACCGACTCGGCGAAGGTGATTGTCGTGCCGGGAAGGTCAATGGCGGTGAGGGCCTCGCACGCGACAGGGTTGGCTGCGACCTTAGCGCCAACCGGCATGGTGGATGGTGGCTCGGCGCAGCTGATGGGGATGATGGAGCCGACGATCACGATCGTAAACGTGCGTGTCATGGTGTAATTCACCTTTGCTGTGGCGTTACGAATAACGAGACCTAGCAGACAATAACCCGCGTGTTGCCCATTATCAATCGTTGATACAATGCACGCGCTCGAAGACTAGCTGTGCGATCAAGGAGGACCAACGCCATGTGTCCGTGCTTGCTGATAACCCGTCGGTTTGTCGCAGCCGGATCACTGCTCGCCGTATGTCTTGTCCAGAGCGGGTGCGCCGAGCCGGCGGAGGTGATGGCGCCGGCCGGCGATTGGCCGATGTATCGCCACGATCTCGCCGGCACCGGGCACTCGCCGCTGCGAGACATCACGGTTGACAATGTCGAGCAGCTGGCCACGACGTGGACATACGGCCTCAGGCGGGAGGACGTCGACGAAGGGCCCGGTCCGAACTCTCAGGCGACGCCGATCGTTGTCGACGGTGTGATGTATCTTCCGGCCGCAGACCGGGTGGTGGCGCTCGATCCGACAACGGGTGAGGAAATTTGGCGATACCTGGTTTCAGAGGGCGCCCCGTCCAGACGCGGTGTGTCGTACTGGGCTGGTGAGGCCGCCGCGCCGCCGCGCATCATCTTCACCTCCGGGCATCGCCTGATGGCGCTCGACGCCGCAACGGGCGAGCCGGTGTCTGAGTTTGGTGCCGACGGCGAAGTCGACATGGTGGTCCCGTACAACTCCGTGCCGCTCATCTACGAGAACATCGTCGTAGTTGGGGCGAACACTCCGCCTGGTACCATCGGCGGCATCGGCAACGCGCGCGCGTTTGATGCACGGACTGGGAGCAAATTGTGGGAGTTTAACTCCGTCCCGCAGCCTGGCTCGGTGGGACATGACACGTGGGACGGGGACAGTTGGCGGAGTCGTTTGGGGGCGAACGCCTGGCCCTTTTATTTCACGTTGGATGACGAGCGCAGACTCCTCTATTTGCCGCTAGCGTCGCCGATCCCCGGTGCGTATGGTGGTGACCGTGTGGGCGCGAATCTGTTTGGTAACTCGCTCGTTGCCGTCGACGTCGACAGTGGAAAGTATGTCTGGCACTTCCAGACGATCCACCACGACCTTTGGGATGCCGACCCGCCGGCCCCCCCGGTGTTGTTCGACATTGCCCGCGCCAGTGGTGAGGTGCCGGCGCTGGGGGTGACGACAAAGTCCGGGTATTTGTACATCTTGAACCGCGAGACGGGCGAGCCGATCTACGGAGTTGAGGAGCGCTCCGTTCCCTCGAGCGACGTGCCTGGTGAGTCGACCTTTCCAACCCAACCGTTTCCAATTAAACCGCCGCCGATGGCGCGGGTCCGCTACGAGTCCGCTGATCTGGTAACCGCGGAAGACACGAGCGAGGAACATGCCGCCGGTTGTGCCGAGCTCGTCGAGAGTCTGGGCGAGGTGTCGAGCGCCGGGCCGTTTACACCATGGGTGTATCGCGCCCCAGGCGGTCCGGTGAGAACCACGCTCAATTTCCCAGGGGGGGTCGGTGGTCCAAATTGGGGCGGAGCAGCCTACGATCCCATGGCGGGGAACCTGGTTCTGTTCAGCATGGACGTTGGGGCTCTCGGCTGGGTGGTGGGAGCTGGCGATGACTCGCCCGTGCCCTACGAGAAGGTTGTGCCCCGTCCCGCCAGTTTCGAAGTCCGCGTCGACGACATCCGAATGCCCTGCCAGCGGCCCCCGTGGGGACGGCTGATCGCGGTCGATGGGTCGACCGGGGAGGTTGCCTGGCAGCGTCCGCTCGGCGTTACGGAGCACCTACCCGCTGGTCGGCAGAACACCGGTCGGCCCGGACGTGCCGCTGCTATTGTTACCGCGTCGGGCCTCCTCTTCATCGCGTCGACGGACGACAGGCAATTCCGGGCGATCGAGGCGGCGACAGGCCGCGAGCTCTGGGTCACTTACCTTGGGCAGCGTGGGAATGCCAATCCTATGACTTACCTGGGTCGCGACGGCAGGCAGTACGTCGCGATCATTGCAACCGATACGTTGGTGGTGTATCGGTTGCAATGATTCAGCATGTCAGGCGCGCGACGATGAAGATCGACCGCTGGGATGAAGAACGCGACGGTCCAGTGAGTGAGGTGGTGCTTCGGAATCGTCTCGAAGCACGCGGCTACATCGTGTCTCGATACACCTATTTTCCTGGCACCGAGTTTCCGGACCACACCCATGACGTCCACAAGGTGGATGCGGTGCTCTCAGGAACCTTCCAGATCGTTCTCGAGGGTCAAGAAGTGTTGCTTGGCCCCGGAGATGCGGTTGATGTGCCCCGGGGCGCTACGCACCGGGCGGCGGTGGTTGGCGACGAGCCGGTCGTTAGTCTCGATGCGGTCCGGAGTGCCCGCAGTTCAAAATAGGAGGCGTTAGGCCGCGCGGCCTAAGCGACGTTCAATGGGTCGATCGGGAGGCACCCAGTAGCGTCGCCGAGCGATTCGATCGGGATCCCCATCTTATCGAGTAGGCTCAGATGGAGATTAGCAAACGGCGTGTCCTTGTGGTACCGGATATGGCGATTGGCCGTTCCCGCTCCGCCGCCAACTAAGAGAATCGGCAGGTCTTCTGAACTATGTGAGTTACTGTCGGCCATTCCTGCGCCGTAAATAATCATCGAGTGATCGAGGAGCGAGCCGTCACCGTCTGGTGTCGAGCTGAGTCGTTCAAGGAACGCTGCGAAGAGCGTCGTGTGGTACTCGTTGATTCTGGTCAGCTTCTCAAGCTTGACCGGATCCTTCTGGTGATGGGAGATCGGGTGATGGGCATCGGGAACCCCGATCTCAGCATACGTCCGGCCGGTGATCTCACGACCCATCATTAAGGTGCCCACGCGCGTGAGGTCCGTCTCGTAGGCGAGAGCGAGGAGGTCGAACATTAACTCGGCGTGTTCGCCAAGTGTGCTCGGAATCCCGGCGGGCTGCGCAATGACCGGAAGCTCGCGGTCACTCTGCGCCTCGGCCATCTGGATCCGCCGTTCAACGTCGCGGACAGCGTCGAGATATTGGCCCAGCTTTACCTGGTCGTTTGATCCGAGCTTGTGTGAGAGAACATCCACTCGCTCCATGACGGAATCGAGCAAGCTGGCATCCTTTCGACGTCGTGCCTTTCGTACCGCCTTGTCGGTTGTCCCACTGTCGCCAAACAGTCGCTCGAATACCACGCGCGGGTTGTTCTCCATCGGTAGTGGTGTCGTTTCGTTCGCCCACGAGATCGTGTTCGTGTAGGCGCAACTGAAGCCGTCATCGCACGAACCTGCGAAGTCTCGCCCATCAAGGGCAAGCTCGAGGCTGGCAAGTTGAGTCTCGCGGCCAAGCACACGCCCTGCGATCTGATCCACGGATGGGCCGGCGCGTAAGTTTGATCCGTTGTCCGGTCGTACCGCCACGCCGGTGAGGAATCGGGTTGCCGAGCCAGCATGCGCCCCCGGGCCAGTCACGCCACGCATCCCTGAGAGCACGCGAATCGAATTCCGGTGCGGCTCCAGTGGCTTGAGAATCCGCGGAAAGTCGAAGCCGGTGCCCTCGGTCTTCGGCGTCCAGTGATGCATCATCATTCCGTTCGGGACGAAGATGGCCCCGAGACGACGAACTGGATTCGCCGCGGTATTTCGAGTTGCCGCCAGGGCTGGAACCATTCCGTCGAGCAGCGGCAGCGCCAACGACGCGCCAAGGCCACGGAGCACAGTTCGACGGGGAATCGTCTTCTTCGTGATGATCATGGTGCTGCCCTCCGCATGCGGAACGGCGTACTCTTTACGATACCCATAATAATAGCCGACCAGCGGTAATTTTCTAGAGCCGATTCGCGAGTAATGGTCCGGAAGGTTGGATGGTCATAGTACTCGGAATTCCGGGCCAACGCGTAGTTAAAGAGTTTTTCGGTGACGGTGCCGACGAACCGATCCCGGCGATTAAGGAGAAGCGTTCGAAGACCGGTCGGACCGTGAAAGTCGGTCCCGTCAGGGAGATTCCCAGATACGTCAATCGGAAGCCCGGCTTCACCCGCAGTACGCCAGGTCCCGATTCCGTCATAATTTTCAAGTGCCAACCCGAGGGGATCCATGGGCGCGTGGCAGACGGAGCAGGCGGGGCTCTCGCGGTGCCGCTGCAATCGTTCCCGCACCGTCGCGGAGCGGCCGTCCTCGCCTCGATCGGGCAGGTCGGGGACATCCACCGGCGGCGGCGGCGGCGGCGTCCCCAGGATGTTCGTTAATACCCATTTCCCCCGAAGCACCGGCGATGTTCGATTCGGATACGAGGTCGCGGTGAGTAGGCTCCCGTGACCGAATATTCCCCCGCGGCGCTCGGCCAGCTCGTGGTCCAACTCGACGCGCCGGAAGTGACTGCCATAGACGTTTGGGATGCCGTAGTGTCGTGCCAGTCGTTCGTTTGCATAGGTGTAGTCGGCACCTAGGAGGTCCAGCACGCTTCGGTCTTCGCGAATCAGGCTTTCGACGAATAGCTCGGTCTCCTGTCTGAACGCATCGCGCAGGTTCTCGTCGAACTCCGGGAAGACGACGGGGTCGGGAAGGGCCCCGGCGAGGTTGCGGAGATACAACCATTGGCCGGCGAAGTTCCGGACGAGCGCCGTTGCCCGCGGGTCAGCCAAGAGCCTACGGGTTTCGGCCTCTAGCACGGCTGGATCTTGTAGCTGGCCGCGTTCCGCAACGTCGAGCAGTTCTTCGTCGGGGATGCTGCTCCAAAGAAAGAACGATAGCCGCGAGGCGAGTTCAAGGTCGGTCAGTGGATACGATGTGCCGGGCTCGACGCCGGGTGGGTCGCGCTCAATTCGGAACAGAAAATCCGGCGAGATCAGCAGTCGTTCGAGGGCAAACTGGATGCCGGCATCGAAGCTTCCGTCTCGCCGGCCGGTCCCGTAGAAACCCATCAGCGTGTCGAGGTCCGAGGGCACGAGTGGTCGACGGTACGCGCGTCTCGCCAGCGACGATAAAATCTCGTGCGCACACGTCACTTCGTCCGAAGGCGCGTCGCTCACAGGCTCACAGATGAAGACGATCTTCCGACTCGGCGTGTGGCCGACCCCTTGGCTTACATAGGGTCCACTAATTGCGACGTGTTCAACCGCCGCACCACCGTCGCGTTGTTCATCCACCGCCGACGCGAATCCGCTCTGTCGCGGCTGGAGCACCCCTTCCGGCTCGGTAAATCGACGAACAAACGAGACGCCGACGACTCGTGGGCCAGCTGTTGCCGAGAACCGGGTTCGCATGTCGGCGTCGGCATAGAGCATGTACTCCTCCCACTCCGGATCACCGAACTGATTGCCCGCGTAGCTTGCCGGCGCTTGCACGCCATCCGGCTCGTCGCCGCCGAATGTGAACGTTCGAATAAGTGCACCATCCAGCCGGACCTCTAGTTCGTGGCGTGATCCCATACCTCGCACATAATCCACGTAGTTCCGGTGGAGGCCGATCTTGAGCTCATATTCCCCATCTACCGGGAAGTAATGTCGGACGCCGATTCCACCGCGCGAACCGAACGGCAGGTCTTCGCTCATGCGGTCATCCTGCATCAGGAGGATCGGGACCTTGTAGGTTTCCGTGACTGGCCCAAGCGGTGTCTCACCGACGACAAGCCTTCCGATCTTCCGAGCTGCTGACAGGTATCGTTCCATCAAGACGGGGGATACCGTGAGCACATCGGCAATGTTGTCGAACCCGTGCTCGTCGATATCGTCTGCCGGAAGTAAGGCCGTCGCATCGATCTGAAGATTGAGCAGGTCACGAATGGCGTTTTCGTACTCGGCGCGGTTAAGGCGGTGAAACGCTTCCGTCCGTCCCGGTTCGGGATACGCAGCAGCAACTTGGTCGATCTCAGATTCCAGCCACGACGCGAGCACGCCGTACGCTTCATCGACCGGTCGTGGCCGACCGACCGGGGGCATCGAACGACTGCGAAGTTTGGTGATTACCTTCTCCCACATCTCGGCGTGTTTCCCGACTCGGGTGAGGTCGAGATTCTCAAGCGAAAGCTCGGCCGTCCGAAGGCGATCGCTATGGCACGTGATGCAGTAGCGCGCGATGGTTGACTCGAGAAGTTCGACCTGGGGGGGGGGCTGGGCTCCGATAGAAACGGTGCTTGCCGCTGGCCAAAGGAGGATCGCGGCACAAGCGCCCGAGACGGAAACCCGCATAAACGACAGACTGGTAGTCAACGCCTGCTCGTCCCTTCCGCTAAGAGGACTTCCGATCGACCTCACCGGAAGTGTGGCTGAATCGATGCAGGAGTGTCAATCGAACGTCGTTGCGGTAGCATAGGGCTCGGAACGCTATATGGGGCCTCGAGTTCGTGTCTTGGTTTGGTGGCTTGTCACGTTGGCCGCCACCCATGCTACCTGGCATTCGATCGTATTCGCCCAGTCCGTCCCTCAACCGATCGACATTGTTCTGAGCGGTGACCACCAGGCGCTTCGGGATCTGATTGCGTTGGGCGTTGACGTTGACGTTCCCCAAGGGGACGGTGCCACCGCCCTTCATTGGGCCGCCCATCGGGGTGACCTCGTCGCGGTTGATCTCCTCCTTAAGGCTGGGGCCGTGCCCGACACGGCTAATGATCTCGGAGCTACACCGCTTTGGGTGGCCACGAGGAGCGATAGCGTTGCCATCATCGACCGGCTGCTCGCTGCCGATGTCGACCCGAATGTTTCACTCAAGAGGGGGGAGACGCCGCTGATGGTTGCGGCGCGGTCGGGCAGTTTGGCGGCGGTGGAGTCGCTGCTCGACCATGGCGCGAACGTGAACGCAACCGAGCACGAGCGAGGGCAAACAGCTCTGATGTGGGCGGCCGCCCAGCGGCATGCCCATGTCGTGCGGGTATTGGTCGCGCACGGCGCGAACCTTCATGCTCGCTCGAAGGTGTGGCACCAGTTCGAAAATACAGCGGGCAACACCGACCCTAGTGGTAACTTCAGGATGGCGCATGGTGGTTCAGCGCCGTTGCTGTTTGTCGCACGTAACGGTGACGTTGACACGGCCCGGGTGTTGGTTGATGCCGGAGCGGACGTTAACGAGAGGGCGGCAGCAGGGACCAGCGCACTGGTCATTTCGGCTCACAGCCGCCACACAGCGCTTGCGATCTATCTACTTGAGCAGGGGGCGGATCCGAATGCGACTGATGCCGGCTACTCCGCTCTGCACGCCGCCGTTCTTCGAGGAGATGTCGAGCTTGTACGCGCGCTTCTCCGGCACGGTGCCGATGCTGACGCAGTCGTCGAGCACGGGACACCCGGCCGGCGGCTGGGCGCCGACTTCAGTATTCGTCACCAGACAGTCGGCGCAAATGCCTTCTGGCTTGCCGCGAAGTACGGTGAACTGGAGATTCTCCGCGTCTTGGCTGAGCATGGAGCCGATCGGTTGGTGACGCCAAGCACAGGGACCTCGTCGCTCCAGGCGGCGCTTGGACTCCCATCGTTAGCTAATGAGAACCGCCGAAACCGCAGTGGGATCTTGCCGGCCGATCAGTCTGAAGAGGAGTACCGGTCGCTCGAAATGGCGCGTATCGCACTTGAGGGTGGCGTTGACATCAATTCAAGCGACTTTGGCGGGAACACCGCGCTTCACGACGCGGTTCGCAAGGGTTTCGCGTCGGCCGTCGAGTTTCTCGCGGAAAACGGCGCCAACCTCGATGTGGCGAATGGGGCTGGCGACACGCCGTTGAGCCTGGCGGAGAGTTCACTGCCGATCTTTGGGACTAACGGTCTTCGGACCACGCGTGATGAAATCGCTGAGCTTCTCCGTCGTCTCGGTGCGCAGGACGAACCTCAGTAGCAGACATTTTCACCCGTCGCAAATCTTTGCCGCCACACTCTCGCAGTTACCCGCTGACACTTAACAGCAGACCGCGTAGTAATCGATCTCCGGTGAGTGTGAGAGCTGGTTTTTTATCCGAGCGACGGCCGAATCCATTGCACCAGTGGGCTACTCTAGAATTAGGTTTAACCTAGAATTAACCCGATATTCATTTAGAACTAACAGACATGAAATATCTCATCCATCCTGGTGACTTATGAAGTCGTTGGTATGTTCCTCGGCCAGGATGGCACCCATGAGGTAGTTGTTTGCGGCACACGGATGGTGGTCACTCGGAAGCCGGTGCGTTAGCCCGGTGAACCTGTCAACGATGCCCGTGATAGACCGTGATTGGACCCGAAATGGTTCGAGGTAGATCGTTTTCTCGCGATTGGTGTATAAAACGGTAACGACCAGTCCACCAGAGGCAAACTATTATGCACCGTAGACCTAGTCGGAGCGAGCATCATGTCTAGTCGCCATCCATCGCGTTGCCTCTTTATTTTCGTGCTCTCGACGGTCGTCACGTTTATGACGGTCGGAGTGGTCTTGGCGCAGGATACGCAATCGACGGTCCCGGTCGACTTTCAGCGCGATGTGCGCCCCATCTTGTCGGACAATTGTTTCAGTTGCCATGGTCCGGATGAGAGCACAAGGCAGGCTCGTCTTCGGCTTGATACGCAGGATGGCGCATTTAGTGAACGACTAAATGGGAATGCCATCGTTGCTGGCAACCCCGACGCTAGTCTCCTATATCAGCGCATCACGCAGGACGATAATCGACTGAGAATGCCGCCTCCGGCACTGTCGAACAAGACATTGTCCGATGACCAAGTGGATGTCCTGAAGCGATGGATTGAGGAGGGGGCATCGTGGGATCAGCATTGGTCGTTCAAGACGGTCCAGAAGCATCAACTCCCAGATGTGGTGAATAAGGCGTGGGTTCGTACGCCGATCGACCATTTTGTTTTGGCACGGCTTGAGTCTGACGGTCTTGAACCGGCCGCCGAGGCTGACAAGCGAACCCTGGCACGGCGTGTTGCGCTCGATATCACAGGGCTACCGCCAGACCCGGGTACGTTAGCCGATTTTTTGAGTGATTCTTCCGACGGTGCGTATGAAAAGCTGGTCGACCAGTTGCTCGACTCGAACCACTGGGGTGAGCACCGCGCCCGCTATTGGTTGGATGCGGCCCGGTACGGTGACACCCACGGAATCCACGTCGACAGCTATCGAGAGATGTACCCTTATCGGGATTGGGTCATCAACGCGTTCAACGAGAACAAGCCGTTCGACGACTTCACGATCGAGCAACTGGCGGGGGACTTGCTTCCCGAACCGACGATTGACCAGCTTGTTGCCACTGGATTTCACCGAAACAACATCACGACGAACGAAGGTGGAGTCATTCCAGAGGAGTACGCTGTAATCTACGCCAAGGACCGCGCCGAAACGACCGCAGGGGTCTACCTCGGACTCACCATTGGTTGCGCAACGTGCCACAACCACAAGTTCGATCCGATTCAGCAGCGCGAGTTCTATGCGATGACGGCGTTCTTCCGCAACACGACGCAGTACGTCATGGACGGAAACCGCGCCGATCCGCCTCCCATTGTTGTCGTGCCTGAAGATGAGGATCGCGACCGCTGGTATGAACTCCGCGTAGACGCAGCGGCGAATGCTGACGGGCTCAAGCGTCAAATCGCGGGTGTCGATGATGCGTTCGAGGAATGGCTCGCGACCGGAGAGTACCGCACGCTCGAGACCCCACTGGAGCGGTCTGCCAATCTGATGCGGCTAATCCTTGATGATCCGGCCGCGCCGGTGGTCGATCTCGAGGGTCAGCGTTACCCAGTCGTGCTGAAGACCGGTGCCACGGTCGAGGCGGGCCCGGATGGGCAGCCGGCGGTACGATTCGGCAAGGAGTCGTGGGTCGAGCTCCCGGCGTTGCCGCTCGACAGCGACACGCCATTTTCGATTGCGATGTGGATGTACCACCCCGAGGGTGATGGGGATAGAGGGTACGTCGTGGCCGGCCAGTACGACGCTGAAGCGAATGAACAAGGCTGGAAATTCAGGATCGGAGCCAGGCAGCTCAGCTTCCGGATGACGGGTGACCAGGGTGGGACGGCTAGTATCGGTCCGGCAAACACCCAACGCATCGCGGCGGACGCGTGGACCCACATCGTGGTTACGCACGACGGATCTGGAGAGCGTGCAGGGATGCACCTGTACCGGAACGGTGACCTCGTCCAGGAACATGGAAGTTCGTTCTTTGCGAATGCCAACGACAGTATGCGGGTCGATCGCCCGCTCGTACTCGGTCGCGGGATGACAAACGGACGAAATGGCCGCGACGAGATGAGGATGCGGTACTTCACCGGTGGTGGCATCGCCGACCTACGGGTGTTCAATCGCCCGGTCACGGTGGATGAGGCGCGGGTCATTGCGAACTGGCCGACGTTGCAGCGCGCGCGGGAGAAGGCCCCCGCGGAACTTGACGCCGAGGACCGGGATCTGCTGCGTCTGTACTACCTCAGCATCAAGGACGGCGCCTATCAACAGCTCCTAGCGCGCAGCCGCCAGATCGAGCGCGAGTGGCGAGAGATCAGACGACGCGGAGGGATTACCCACGTGATGCATGAGATTCCCGGCCAGCAGGCGGTGGCCTACGTCCTCAATCGGGGGATGTACGACGATCGTCGCGAGCAGGTGTTCGCCGGCACGCCGTCGGCGTTACCGCCGATGGCCGAGTCGCTGCCGCGCAATCGACTCGGGCTGGCCAAGTGGCTCGTTGACGATGCGAACCCGCTCACGAGCCGGGTGACTGTTAACCGATTCTGGCAGCAGGTCTTCGGCGCGGGACTGGTTCTGTCGACCGAAGACTTTGGTGCACAGGGCGACCTGCCGTCGCACCCGGAGCTGCTCGACTGGCTCGCGGTCGAATTCCGCGAGTCGGACTGGGACGTGAAACAGTTCTTTCGAACACTGGTGACGTCGTCGACCTATCGCCAGGCGGCGCTGATTACTCCGGAGAAGCGTGAGAAGGACCCACAGAATCGGTTACTGTCCCGCGGACCGCGTTTCCGGATGGACGCCGAAATGATTCGCGACCATGCGCTGGCGGCGAGCGGTCTTCTGGTTCGTACGATCGGTGGTGCAAGTGTCAAGCCGTACCAACCGAAAGGCGTGTGGGAGATTGCGATGCCGAGCAACACAAGCGTTTACGAGCAGGACACTGGCGACAAGTTGTATCGTCGGAGTCTCTATACGTTCTGGAAGCGGACGGTGCCGCCCCCGTCGATGGACATCTTCAACGCACCGACGCGGGAACACTTCACGGTGCGTCGTGAACGGACCAACACGCCGCTGCAGGCTCTGGCCACCATGAATGACCCACAGTACGTCGAGGCGTCACGGTATTTGGCGCAGCGGGCGATGCGCGAGGCGGGGAACGACTTTGACCGACGCCTCGACTACGTAACGACGCGTCTACTTGCGCGCAGTTTCGATGATCGCGAGCGCGCGGTTGTGAGGCAAACGTACATCGGCCTTGAGGTGCTCTATAGCTCGGACGACGACGAAGCCCGCCGCCTGCTAGAGGTCGGCGAGTCTGGGTATGACGAAGCCTTACCCCATGCGGAGTCAGCCGCCTGGACGATGCTGACCAGCCAGCTCATGAACGTGGACGAGGTGCTGAACAAGTAGGACCGTTAAGGGAGATTCCGATGCATCCAGCTAAAGAAACGATTCTTGCAGAAACTCGCCGTCAATTCTTTGGGCGTACGGCCAAAGGCATTGGCGGGCTTGCGCTTGCCAATCTATTCGCTGCCGACGCGTTTGCCTTGCCCCAGGGCGGTGACGCGGTTGGCGGATTGCCGTCTCTTCCGCACTTTGCCCCAAAGGCGAAGCACTGCATCTACCTCCACATGATGGGCGCACCGCCGCAAATGGATCTGCTTGATTACAAGCCTAAGATGAAGGATTGGTACGACAAGGATCTTCCAGAATCGATTCGTCAGGGGCAACGTCTGACGACCATGACTTCGGGGCAGGCCCGATTTCCGATTGCCCCATCCATTTTCGAGTTCAGTCAGCATGGTCAGAGCGGCGCCTGGATCTCAGAGTTGCTTCCCTACACGGCTCGGATGGTCGATGACATCGCCATCGTTCGTTCAATGCATACCGAGGCGATTAATCACGAGCCGGCGATTACATTCATCCAAACGGGACAACAGATACCAGGTCGACCGTGCATCGGGTCGTGGTTCGCCTATGGGCTCGGCAGTCTGAACGAAGACCTGCCGACGTTCGTTGTGATGAACGCGGAGAAGAGCCACCCGAAGTCGGGCGTCCAGGCTATCTCGGCGAAGCTGTGGAGCTCAGGGTTTCTGTCTCCCAAGTACGCCGGCGTCGGGCTTCGTGCCGGTGCCGACCCGGTTCTCTATCTTAGTGATCCGAACGGGGTGTCGCGCGACGTGCGGCGTCAGGTGCTGGATGGCATCGGTGAGCTCAATCGGCTCAAGTATGAAGAAGTCGGCGATCCTGAGACGCTGGCGCGGATCGAGCAGTACGAGATGGCGTTCAAGATGCAGTCGTCCGTGCCAGAAATGGCCGATCTGTCGAGTGAGCCGGACAGCACGTTCGAGCGTTGGGGGGAAGAAGCGAAGCAGCCCGGCAAGTTCCAGAATGCCGCGTTAAGAGCCCGACGATTGGTGGAGCGAGGCGTGCGGTTCGTCCAGATCTATCACCGAGGCTGGGACGTGCATTCGTTCGCAACCGAGGTGCTGCCCGCGCAGGCGGCCGACGTCGACCGCGCGGCTTGGGCGCTCATTCAGGATCTCAAGGAGCGCGGCCTTTTTGATGAGACGCTGGTTATCTGGGGTGGGGAGTTTGGTCGAACCATTTACTCGCAGGGGAAGTTGACGCCCACACTTTACGGCCGTGACCACCACCCGAAGTGCTTCACCGTCTGGATGGCTGGTGGCGGTGTCAAGGGTGGCGTCACCTACGGCGAGACCGACGACTTCTCGTACAACATCGTGAAAGACCCGGTTCAAATCCGGGACCTGCAGGCGACCATCCTGCACCTATTCGGGATCGACCACGAGCGCTTCACAGCCAAGTATCGGGGCTTGGATGCCAGATTGACGGGAGTTGAACCGGCGAAGGTGATAAAAGAGTTGCTTGCCTGAGGCAGGGCTTCGCTCGAGTGCCGATGGATCGGTTGGTGACTGGGGCTCCGGTCAGGACATAAAGCTTAAGGCGGTCGGCGAGTTCGACGAAGCTCGATGTCACGAGATCGAAACGCGACGTGTTACCCGGGTCTTCACCTTTACCCGGGCCGAATTCTTCCGACCTGAACACATACGCGGTTCTCAGCCCGACTGCACGCGCACCGTCGACTTCGTACGCATGAGCCGCGACCAGCATCACATCTGCCGGCCTTGCGTTCAGCATCTTGACCGCACCGAGATAGACATCGGGATTGGGCTTGTAGGTGCCGAACATTCCAGTCGACAGCACGCAGTCCCAAGGTAGCCCGCTGTGTCTGGCCAGATCCACCAGTAGTGAAAGGTTGCCGTTGGACAGCGTGCCGATGACGAAGTCCTGCTTTAGACGGGTCAGTCTCCCTCGACCGGGTCAGGCTAGGGTTCCAGCCGATGCCAGGCCAGATTCAAGTGTGCGATGGTTGATTCGGCTATACCCGTCGCACCGAAGTCCTGAAGGATTTTCTCTAGAACTTCGCGATGGATTTGGTCCATCGTAATCCAGGCGTGCTCACCGCGCGCGATCTGAGCTTGGAGATCGCGAAATCCCGCGCGCCATCGGTCGGCGAGGGCGTCCCATGCCGCGGACTTAGCCATAGGCTTGGCCGAACTGCCCAAGCTCGGCGGTGATGGACGACCGCCAATCGACAGTCGTGCCGAATACGTCGAAGAGCAACACGCGGATCGATGGGGCGGTCAACATGACGAGGACACTAAGGCAAGGCGAGCGCTAGGTATTCGCTCGGCATGTCGTCCCAGCCGATCGTCACTACGATGTACTGCTTACCATCGACCATATAGGTGATCGGACCTGCCGTCACGCCGCCCGGAAGTTCGGTCTCCCAGACGATGTTGCCAGTTGCCTTGTCGTAAGCACGGAACATCTTGCCGCCGCTATGCGACGGTAGGAAAGCCGCGCCGACGTTGGCGCCCTCGCCGAGGAACACTAGGGTTTTTGTCACCAGTGGGGCAGCTCGCCCGCTCTGACCGAGGGCCGGGAGATTCAGATGTTTGACCGCCGGATGGTCACGCGGCCCATTACCGTTGGCCACCGACCAGAGGATTTCACCGGCGTTGAGGTCGATTGCCACGAGGCGGCCGTAGGGAGGCTTGAAGAGCGGCAGTCCTTGGGGCCCTGGAATATGTTTTTCCTCCTTCATGACCCAGTCAACATCGGATCTCGGGTGCTCGGACCGCACCAATCCGATTACACTGCCACTATGAGCGGATGGCACGTACAACACGCCGGTCTCCGGGTCCGCTCCTGCGCCGTTCCAGTCCGTGCCGCCCACCAAACCTGGCACTGACATCGTTCCCTTGGTTCCGCCGGGGTGGTCGTCAATCAGCGTCGGCGGCGTGAACATTGGACCCCAGACATAGGTGTCGAGGATGGCAAGCGCTTCTTCGCGCAGCTTGGGGGTGAAATCAATTAGGTCGTCAATCGTCACGCCCTGCTGGTCGTACGCGGGGGGCTTGGTCGGAAACGGCTGAGTTGGTGCATACCACTCGCCGGGCACATCGCCCGCCGGAACCTGGCGTTCTTCGATTGGCCACACTGGTTCACCGGTCACCCGGTCGAACACGTATGTGAACGCCTGCTTACTCGGGATGGCGACAGCCTTGATGTCGCGCCCGTCAACCGTAATGTCCACGAGCACTGGCGCGGAAGCGAAGTCGTAGTCCCAAAGGCCATGATAGACCGCTTGGAAATACCAGACCAGACGACCGGTCTTCGCTTCTAGGCAGACAAGACTTTCGGCGAAGAGATTGTCGCCGGGTCGGTGTCCGCCGTAGTAATCGCTGGTCGGTGTCGACAGTGGGAGGTAGACGTACCCCAGTTCCTCGTCGCCGCTAGGCGATGCCCACATGTTGGTGTTGCCGGTGTACTCCCACGACGCCCGGTCCTCGTTACGAGGCGTGAGCCATGTATCGTTTCCAGGTTCGCCTGCTCGCGCAATGGTATGGAAGATCCACAGCTGCTCGCCGGTCCGTACATTGAAGCCACGTACGTCTCCGGGAGGCATCTCTTTGAGCGCCGGCATGCTGGCACTGGTGATGTCACCAATAGCCGATCCGATCACGATGACGTCGTTGATGATGACTGGTGCCGAACGCCAGCGGAAACTCGCTACCTGCCGATCATCGTAGCCTTGTGTGAGGTCCACTTCACCACCTGCACCGAAGTCCGAGTAGCGCGCGCCGGTCTTAGCATTCAAGGCAACGAGCCGTGATCCAATAACGGCAAGGATGCGGGCATCCTGACCGTCGGCCCAGTACGCCACGCCCCGTGTCGCGAACCCGCGTTGTGCTGATTCGTCCTCACGCACAGGCAGCGGGTCGAACCAGACCAGTTCGCCAGTCGTGGCATCGATCGCGGCTATCGTGCCGAAGCCCGTGCTGATGAAGAGAAGCCCTCCCGCCATAAGTGGGGTGTTTTGCGATCCGCTTGGGGCATCCATCGTATTCCCTTGCCGAGTGGCATCCGGAACCGTGGATTGTCGCCAGGCCACCTCCAGGCCCTGCACGGTCTGTGCGTTGATTTGATCGATTGGCGAGTACTTCGTGGCCGCCTTGTCGGCGGAAAACGACTGCCATTCGCCCGTCTGACCCTCAGCACCAGAGAACGCATGAAGGGAGACGAACAAGCTCAGGGCAACGACACTCGGGGTTCGGGGAACGATGAACTTCAACATGGCCACTTTCCTCCAGCGGCATTTTACAGACGAACGTCGACCAACAGGAAGGGGCGTTCGCGGAGGGATTCCACGCGAGCCCTGACCTGGTAAATCGGCCGAAGCAAGAGCGGCGACTCGGCTAGGAGATGCACTGGATGATGACGCGCACCACCGAGTTCTCCCAGTTGTGAGTGTTGGTGTCAAAGTGATCGACGACTTGATTTCGAAGCCCCCAGCGGTAGTTTCGCTTGAAATCGTCACCAGGAAGAGGTGTCTGTGTGATCTGATCTTTTTGTCTCACAGTCTGCACGGGCGGTCCATGGCGGGTGACGGCAGCGCCTTCAAACGTTCGAACCCCGCTGTCAAGTTTCCCGAAATTGGTGACCCAGTGGATAGGTATAATCAAGGCACTAGACCGAGGATTCATTTATGACACCAACACGCTTCGTTCGATTTTCAGTTGTTACGTGCATGATGCTTGGGATGTACATCGGCTTCGTGCCGCTGGTCATAGCTCAAGACCATTCGGGTCAGGCCACGTTTGAGGAGACGTGTGTAATTTGCCACGGTAAGGCGGGTGGTGGCGATCTCGCACCACCGATCGTGCCGTTCGCGCTCGAAGATCAGGAGCTCCTGAGTATCGTTCGGGAGGGACCCGGACAAATGATGGCCTTCTCCACCGCTGACATCAGTGACGAAGAGGTCGGGCTGGTTGCGGGCTACCTTCGCCAGCTGTCGGGTATGGCGCCTGCTGGCTCGATGATTGAATGGCCTTACGTTGGGGGAGATCAGTGGAATCGCCGGCATTCCGAGGCCGACGACATCACGCCGGACAACGTCGACCAGCTGCAGATCGCCTGGACGTGGCAACCCGGAGAACGGATACGCCCCGAATTTGGCACCGTGCCAGGAAACTTCACGACTACGCCGCTGATGATCGATGACGTGCTGTACCTGAGCACGAACTACAATCGGGTCGCGGCGCTCGACGCCGATTCCGGTGCCGTCAAGTGGGTCTTCGACCCGCGCGCGTACGAAGGCGGAATGCCCGCACTCGGCGGCGGCTTTCGTCATCGTGGGGTCACGGTCTGGCGCGACGGTGAAGACTTACGCATTTTTCTTGGAAGCCGGAATAACATGTACTGTCTCGACGCGGCAACGGGAGCGTTGGTGTCGTCGTTCGGCGACAACGGCGTGGTCGACCTCAGTCAGGATCTCCTCTGGCCGATCGATCCTGCTCACATCGAGCAGAATGCTGCCCCGGTCATTTATAAGGATCTCCTGATTGTCGGTAGCTCCATTGGCGATCGTCTCACCTTTCGGCAGATTCCACCCGGTGATGTTCGTGCCTACGACGCACGTACAGGGAAGCTCGTTTGGTCTTTTCATCCCATTCCCCAAGAAGGGGAATTCGGCACCCACACGTGGGAGAACGAAGCGTGGCGATACACCGGTGCGACCAATGTGTGGGGTGGCATGACGGTCGACGAAGAACGCGAACTCGTGTTCCTACCGATCGGCAACGCGACCAACGTGTACTACGGAGGGTCCCGGCTTGGGGACAACCTGTACGCGCAGAGCATTGTGGCGCTCGACTCGAATACCGGCGATCGCGAATGGTACTTTCAGATGGTGCACCACGGGATCTGGGATTATGACCTGGCGACTCAGCCGATCCTGATGCCGATCACGGTGGACGGCCAACCCATCGACGCCGTCGTCCAGCTCACGAAACAGGCGCTGGCGTTCGTGTTCGACCGGGTGACGGGCGAACCGGTGTGGCCCATCGAAGAGGTCGAAGTTCCGCAGAGCGATGTTCCGGGCGAGCGGACCTCTCCGACGCAACCGATTCCGACCCGTCCACCTCCGTTGACCGGAACGACCGGCATGACGACCGATGACGTGTTCGACCTCACGCCGGAGCTCAAGGCGAAGGCGCTGGAACGGTTCGCCGAGTTCCGGTCGGGTCCGCTCTTCACCCCACCCAGCCTCGAGGGAACACTGACGCGGCCAAGCCCAGGCGGTGGCGTCAACTGGGGCGGGGGAGCGTTCGACAGCGAAACCGGATTCCTCTACACCAAGGTCTCGAACAATGTAAACGTGTTGAAATTGGCGAAGTTTGACCCGGAGACGACGGTCAATCCGTTCGCTGACAAGAACGATCCCGACTACGTCGGCTACGACGCCCTCCTGGGAGTGTCGTCGTCGTTCGAGAACGGCGTTCCGCTGAACAAGCCCCCGTACGCGTTTCTCGTAGCCGTGGATCTATCCACTGGCGACATCGCGTGGCGCGTACCTTTCGGCCGGGGGAGCGACGGGTTGCGCCGACACCCAGCATTGGAAGGGGTTGAGCTACCGGAACGACTCGGAACGTCGGGGACTCCGGGCTCAATCGTGACGAAAGGTGGCCTGGTCTTCGTAGGTGGCGGCGAAGATCGGCTCTATGCCTTCGACAAGTACACCGGCGAGGAGCTGTGGTTCGGGGATTTGGCGCAGCGGTCGTCCGGAACCCCGATGAGCTACCGTTCGAGCAGCGGGCACCAGTTCGTCGTGATCGCGACTGGTTCGGGCACCAGTCAAGAGCTCGTAGCATTCGCAATTCCGGACTAGTGGTCTGCGGAGCTATCTGGCTGCGTGAGAAAGCCGAGGGCCCGTGAATATTCCTAGGCCGTAGTATGAAAAGATGCTCTCGGTGTTCCGGACGTTGAGATGGTGCGCGACGACCTCGTCGAAGACGTCACGGAAATCAGTCGTAACGAGAAGCTTGCCGTGCTCGGTCCCAAATACTTTAAGGTTTACTCCGAAGTGATACGCTTATAGATAACAACTAATTTAAGGGTTGACGGCCGTGACCTGGCCGGCGCTCGAAGCAACGAGGGATGAATCTAATGAAGAAAAATCTAGCGCTCATGTTTGTCATCGCCTGCGCGCTCGTGAGCGTGACCGCTTGGTCTGTCGAGGCTCAGCAGTTCAGAGCCGATGATTTTGAGCGTGGACCACGCTTCAGGCTCCCAGACGGTCAAGAGGCAGAGATCTGGAATCCCGCGAAACGGAAGCTGCTCGAGGGTGGTCCGTTGGTGGGAGGAACTGTCCGTGTGCCCGATGCACGTACCTATTGCGCGATGGCCGCCGCGGGTTATGACTTCGTGTGGGTCGAGATGCAGCACGAGGCCAGTTCGTGGGAGAACGTGGCGCGCATGTGGCGCACTTGCCCGGGGCCGGCAGCACCTGGCGCGCGCATCGCCTATGCCGACGAGCGCGAGATCCAGCACGCCACCGACATGGGCGCGCTTGTGATCGTCGTACCGACAGTGGACTCGGTCGAAGAGGCGCAGGAAGCCGTCGACTGGACCTACTTTCCGCCGGTCGGGCGGCGCAGTTCCGGTGGTGGCCAGGGTCCCAGCGAAATGTGGAATAACGTTCCGGGTGGATACCGGCAAACCTGGAACGAGAACGTCGTGCTCATCCTGATGATTGAGACCCTTCAGGGCGTCGAGGACGCCCGTGAAATCGCTAAACTACCCGGTGTTACGGCGCTGTTCGCGGCGTCCGGAGATCTTGGCAACTTCTCGGGCTTTGGCGAAGGCGATACTGAATACGAAGCCCTGATCACCGAGGTCGAGGTTGCCGCCCGTGAGGCTGGGATCCATGCATGTGCTCCGCTCCGGTGGAGCGACCGGCCGGGCTTCACCTGCTTCCAGGCGGGCAGCGAGTCGAGTGTCATTCGTCGTGGTGCTCAGGCTGAGCTCCAGCAGGCGAACGAACGCTTTAATAGCACGGGTGGTGGAACGTCGGCTTCGCCCTCCGCAGCGGCCCAACTCATCCCCGATTTGACGGCGCAATGCGGCGCGATCACGTATGAAGCAGACTGCTACGCTTCGGTTCGGCGGGCTGCCGCCACTGCGGTCACTTTGTCTGCGGGGGAACGGGCGCAGGTTGTGGAGAAGCTTCGGGAAATTATTGCGGCAAACTCAAGTCATGCTGCTCGGATCCGGGAGATAGCCACTCGCGCCGGCCTGGCACTTTAAGGTTACTGAAGCAGGGTGAAATAGTCTTGGAATTTCACCCTCATTAACGGTAGCCAACGTAAGCGGATCGCGCGAGAGAGCGGCACAACGATTCAGGACGTCAATCAGCTGCTCAAGCAGTTCACCCACATGCGAAAGATGATCAAAGTCGCGACGATGGTGACCGGCCAACGAAAAGGAAGGGCACGTCGCCGATCTGGCCGACTGGGGCTGCTGGGATTTCGTCACGAGATTCGGTAGCGTAGGTAGGTATGAGAATTCCGAGCGCGATGCCTCGAGCATGCTCGAGCGAAATGGGAGAGCAAGGATGTTAGCTATTCGATTAAGACGCCTAGGTTCGAAGAAGCGACCGTTCTTTCGAGTCGTAGTTATCGATTCCCACGCGGCGCGAGACGGTCGGTCGGTCGAGGTGCTGGGGCACTACAACCCAACCTCACAGCCGGAAGCATTCGAATTGAACCGCGAACGTCTGGAACATTGGGTTACCCGAGGCGCACAGCTCAGCGACACAGTCCGAACGCTGTTACGTAGGCATCCGGGCAACGCGTTGGCGGCGGAGGTCCCGAGCGCTGACGCTGAGAGTTCATCATGAGTCGAGCCAAGGACGTCGTCGAGACAATCGCTCGGGCCCTGGTTGATCACCCGGAGGCCGTCAGCGTTACTGAAACGGAACGGCGAGAGGACATCTACATTGAGGTCAGAACAGCCGATGGGGACTTGGGCAAGATGATCGGCCGCCAGGGACGCACGGCGGCGGCGGTTAGAGCCCTGGCAAACGTGACGACCGAAATGGTCGGGCAGCGGGCGATGGTCGATTTCGTCGATGACGTCGAGTGATCCGGATCGGTGCAATTGGGACACGATGGTGACGGTCGGTCGTGTTGCCCGTGCGCACGGTATGCGAGGAGAAATCGTGGTTAATTCAGAGACGGACTTTCCGGAGCAGCGGTTTTGCCCGGGTGGGGTCGTTTTCGCGCAGCGCCGTGGCCATGTCGAGGCCCTTCGGGTTAAGGCTGTTCGGCTCCAGAGGGGACGACCCGTCGTGTCGTTCTGCGGTGTGGATGATATCGGACAGGCGGAATCGTTTATGACGTGCGAACTGAGGGTGCCAGCCTCGGATCAACATGCGTTGCCCGAAGACCAGTTTTATCTTCACGCGCTGGTCGGGTGCTTGGTTCGGACCGTCAGTGGTGAGGTGGTGGGGTCAGTGGTCGAGGTTCAGGGGGTTCCAGGGGCGAATCGCCTAATCGTTCGGCGGGCCGGCGGGAGCGAGGCAGAGCTGGACATCCCGTTGGCGGAGTCAATTTGCGTGGACGTAGACGTCGGTCGAAAGCTCGTCGTGATCAGTCCGCCTGAGGGACTTCTCGATCTCAACGGCTAAGTCGCCTTGGTGAGTGAGCAGTGAAGTTCGACGTCATCACGATCTTTCCGTCGATGGTTCGATCGTTTTTGAGCGAAGGCGTGATTGGTCGCGCCGTCAAGCAGAGAATTCTCGACGTCGCGGTACACGATCTGCGTAGCTTCACCGCGGACCGACACCGAACGGTCGACGATGTTCCGTATGGTGGTGGGCCGGGCATGGTCATGAAGGCAGAGCCTTTTTGTCAAGCGGTCGATTACGTGTCTTCGGAGCGGGGTGTACCGGATGCGGTCATTTTGACATCGCCGCAGGGAAGGCCGCTCACCCACCAAGAGGCGAAGCGGTTTAATCAGTTCGGGCATGTGCTACTGCTGTGCGGGCGATACGAAGCGGTAGACGAGCGAGTGCGCGAGGCCGTGGTCACCGATGAGATTTCGATCGGTGACTACATCGTGACCGGTGGAGAGCTGCCGGCGATGATTATTCTCGATGCGGTCGGGCGGCTAGTCCCTGGTGTCGTCGGTGACGCGGCTTCGATCGAGGACGACTCGTTCGTTCGGGGTTTGTTGGACCATCCGCACTACACGCGTCCGTCAGAGCTCAACGGTCGACGGGTTCCCGATGTACTCTTATCCGGGAATCACGGGGCTGTTCGCGCGTGGCGCAAGCGCCGTGCGCTCGAACGTACGTTGGAGCGACGGCCAGACCTGCTGGTGCGGGACGATCTTCGTTTGGATCAAGAGGAACGTGAGATCATCAAGCAATTGCGTGATGAGCAGGTTTCACCAGGAGCGAGGCCAGAGGCATGAAGGCAATCGAAGAAATCGAGCGGACCCATCTGACGGAGCGTCCCGACATGCGTTCGGGGGACACGGTTCGCGTCCATGTAAAGGTCCGCGAGGGCGAGAAGGAGCGGATTCAGGTCTTCGAGGGCATCGTGATCGCCCAGCATCGCGGCGGGTCCAGTGCCACGTTCACGGTCCGCAAGGTCTCGTTTGGGCAGGGAGTCGAACGAATCTTTCCCCTCCACTCTCCAGTGATTGACAAGATCGAAATCGTGCGGTCGGCGCGTGTGCGTCGCGCCAAACTGTATTTCCTTAGAAAATTACGTGGGAAGGCTGCCCGGCTCCGCGAGCGACGTCGTAGGTGAAGCCGGAGGATCGGGGTAGTGGTGCGGCGAATGGCCTCACGCGCGACCGAAAACGCCGTGCGCCGTCTTGGCTTCGGACGAGTCGCTGGCGTCGACGAGGTTGGACGCGGCTGTCTTGCCGGCCCGGTAGTTGTCGCAGCTGTTATCCTCGATCCGTCCAGACCGATCAGTGGCATCCGCGATTCCAAGCTGCTGTCCGCGATGGCCCGCGAGTGGCTCTACGATCAAATTCTTGCGACGGCTGCCGGATGGTCGCTCGCGGTTGCGGACCCGGTCGAGATCGATCGGGTCAACATTCACCAAGCGTCGCTTGGCGCGATGCGCGAAGCCGTTAACCAGTTGGTTCCGCTTCCTGATTTCGTCCTTGTCGATGGCTTTCTGATCCCAGGTTTATTGCTACCCCAGCGCGCGGTTATCGGTGGCGACCGCCGATGTACATCGATTGCAGCCGCATCGATCGTTGCAAAAGTGAGCCGAGACCGTGACATGCGCGCTTTACACGCTCGGGATCCTAGATACGGCTTCGATCGACACAAGGGGTACGCCACCGCTCAGCACCTGGCCGCCGTTTCAGAGTTCGGGTATTCGGCAGAACACCGGCGGTCGTTTCGGTCCCCGTCGCTGTTTGATACGATCGGTGAACTGGACGGTGCCGAGTCTAACGGAGGTACCGGGGGAGGGTGAGATCAGAAGTTTGGGCCGTGCACTCGTGGTGCTTTACTTCGCCGAGGTTGGAGTGGTTCTCATCATTGCTCCGTGGACCCGATTCTGGGACCAGAACTACTTCGTCGAAGCTTGGCCGATGACGGAGGCGGCGCTGACGAGCCCAGCGGTTCGAGGCGCGGTTACCGGCATTGGGTTCGTCAGTTTGTGGGCGGCGGTTATGGAAACCTCAGCGCTCTTTCGAGGGAGATGGGGACAATCGGCCGAAACCGCTCCGGAACTGTACGGAGGGACCTACCCACCGTCGTCCTGACGATGGCTTGGAGTCCGCACAGTTGTTGGTGCCGAGCCCCGCGCGCGTTTCCGGTGAATCGGTGGCGCGATGACCCTACCCCAGCTTTGTCTCGTCACCGATCGCTCCCGTCTCGGGAGCCGTCGCACCGCGATCACCGCGCTCATCGATCTCATCGCAGCGGCCGCCAGGGCAGGGGTTGACTTGATACAGATTCGCGAGCCGGATTTAGACGACCGTACGCTGTGCGGACTCGTCAAGGATGCCGTTTCGGTGACCGCTGGCACGCCTGCGCTGGTCATCGTCAACGATCGTCCGGATGTGGCCCTGGCTTCGGCCTCGGCTGGCGTCCATCTGAAGGCTGGGTCGTGTCCGGCCAATCGAGTCAGGTCGCTTATTCCACCCGGTTGGTTGATCGGGCGTTCGGTCCACGGGGTTGAGGAGGCGCGGCAGGTCGAGGCGTCTGGTGACCTCAGCTACCTCGTTTTGGGCCCCGTCTTCGAAACGATCTCGAAGCCGGGAGGGGCGGCGGTTGGGTTGGGGGTGCTCGACGAAGCGGCCAGGCTGGTGGATGTTCCCGTTCTTGCCATCGGGGGAATGACGCTCGATACGGCGGCGGCCGTGGGGCGGTCCGGCGCGGCGGGCTTAGCGGCCATCGGCCTCTTTGCCAGTGCGGCTGACCTGCCGGCTAACGCGTGGAAGCTATTTGTGAGCGATCTCCGATGCGAATTTAACACGGGGCGCCGTTCGACAATGTAGACTGGATTGTGTTGGATTCACCGTCTGCGTCCTTCGGGTTGTATCTCCGCGAAGCACGTGAGGGATGCGGGCTGACCCTTCGTCAGATCTCGGTATCCACCAAGATCTCGATGACCGTCCTGCGAGCGCTTGAAATGGGAAGGACCAACGACATCCCGGGTGGGATATTTGTGCGCACCTTCGTTAAGTCATATGCCCGCGAGGTGGGCCTCGATCCTGATGAGGCAATTGAGCGATTGCTCAGCGTTTGCGGAGAGCCTCGACTTAAGTTGCAGGCCCACGCGATCGGATTAAGATCACGTCCTTCGCTTGAAACGGTGGCATCGGCAAAACGGGTCACCATGTGGCTCACTGCAGGCGGCGTTCCGATCGCCGTCCTATTCGTTGCCTTCGCTCTTCGGTTGGGGGGAACACCAGACGCTGACGTATCGGTTCTGGCGAACGCGACGCTACGGGAAGACGCGGCGGGCTCGGCGTTCACATCGGATACTTCGGCACCAGAGCGGCGCGCAGGTTTGCCGTTTGGTAGAGCGGCGCCTGTCGACGGGCTATTGACGATCGCCATTCATCCGACCGGGCCGTGCTGGGTCTCACTGACGGTCGACGGTGATCGTGTGTTTTCCCGTGTCTTGCGGACTGGTGAGCGTGAAGTTCATGCCGCGGAGGAGGAAGTCGTCATCATCGTTGGCGATACAGCCACTTTTGCCTTCTCGATCAACGAGCAGCCTGGACAGTTGCCCCGTGGAGCTGGTCAAGTGGCAACGGTGACGATCAATCGGGACAACTACCGGCGCTACGTCATTCCATAGAGACCTCGCGGTTTGCCCGCTATTGCGCTCAACGCCGTGTCGTCCGCGGCGGTCGCGGCGAGTGGGCACCCAAGCGAGACTTGTTCCGCTTTCGCTCGGCGCTATGTTTTTCGAGTTGCCACTCAGACCGCAGCTGGGACAGCCCATCCATGTACACGGCTGCGTGCGCGCGACTTTCTTCGTCGGGGAACGTCTTGAGGATTTCGACCGCCGCGCGGAGGTCGTGTTCGACGGTTACCGGCGTTGCGTGCTCGTACAGCTGTCGAATCGTAGTGACCTTTCGTTGATTCATCGCGCCACCGTCCTATCGTCGCGTCTGTTTCGACGTAAACGCGCGCGAAACGCGTCCACTGGTAGGGTGTTCAGCACATCGTCGGGTTCCAGCCAGGCGCGTCGGGCGACAAGCACACCCCAGTCAAGCAGCGCAAACCCGGTCGGAGCATGAGAGTCCGTGGAGATAACCAGTTTAACGCCACGATCACGCGCCAGCCTGGCGTGCGTGTCGCACAAATCAAGCCGATGGACCTGGCTGTTGATCTCGAGCGCGACGCCGTGCCGTGCCGCCGCGTCGACGAGTGCCTCAATGTCGAGTCGGTACGGCTCGCGTCGTAGGAGTAACCGACCCGTTGGATGACCCACGATATCGACGTAGGGCGATTCAATGGCACGGAGCACGCGGTCGGTCATCTGTGACGATTCCTGCGAGAAGGCAGAATGGACCGAGGCTACGACGAGGTCGAGTTGCGCCAGGCAGTCCTGGGAGAGGTCGAGAGACCCATCAGGCCGAATGTCGCATTCGATTCCTGCGAGGAGCGTGATTTCGGGTAGCCGTGCATCAATCTTTCGTATAGTTGCCGTGTGGGTGAGCACGCGAGTCTCGTCGAGGCCGTTGGCCATGGCGAGGGCGTGGCTGTGGTCTGTGATCGCCAGATACTCGAGCCCGGCATCGGAGGCGGCCCGCGCCATCGTTTCGATATCCGCTTGACCGTCGGTCACCGTCGTGTGGCAGTGAAGATCCCCGCGGATGGCGGACCGCTCGACTAGGGTGGGAAGCATGTCGGATTCTGCCGCAGTGATCTCGCCGCAATTTTCGCGAAGCTCGGGTGGAATAAAGTGGAGCCCGAGCGCCCCGTAGATCGCATCCTCGGTGTCACCGGCCACCCGATGGTCGTCCTCGACGCGGTACAGCCCGTACTCATTCAGTTTCAATCCTCGCTGAAGGGCACGATCACGCAACGCGATGTTATGAGCCTTCGAACCAGTGAAGTATTGCAGCGCGGCACCTTCGCTGGGCTCGGACACGAGGCGCAGGTCGATCGATAGGCCGTCACGCAGCAGCACGCGCGATTTGGTCGTGCCATGTCCAACGACGCGTTCCACT
This sequence comes from Vicinamibacterales bacterium, assembly GCA_965237405.1. Lineage (GTDB taxonomy): Bacteria > Acidobacteriota > Vicinamibacteria > Vicinamibacterales > UBA8438 > CAUZIB01. Next base: position 714,154 of record OZ250139.1, read on the forward strand.
GCTGGAAACTCCATGAACCGGTCGTGTGCCTTGCTGTCCAGACCGACGGCTAGGATGTCGACGTCGCCGCAGGTCTCGCACCCCCGTCGAAGACTTCCGACGGCGTGGAAGCGGCCGTCGGGATAGGCGCCACGGAGATGGTCGATGACCGAAGCAGCCGCCGCTTTGGCATCGCGGACGAGATGTCGGCCTGAACGCCTGCGTCGCTCCTCGATAGCCTTGAGTATCAATTGCTGCTTCTTGGGGCCTAGTCCGCGCAGCCCGTCGAGCTGTCCGGCTTTCGCGGCGGTCTCGAGTTCGTCGACCGTCTTGATGCCCTGTGTTGCGAAGAGCAGCGCTACGGTCTTCGGACCGAGGCCCTGCAGCTGGAGCAGCTCTAGCAACGATGCTGGATACGACTGCAGCAGTTCCTGCTGGTACGTGAGGTGCCCGGTGTCTGAAAGCTCTCGGATTCGAGCGGCCAGGTCCTTCCCGATCCCCGGGATCGCTAGAAGCGCGTCAAAGGTGAGATCGCTGACGCATTCAGCCGTCGTGGAGAGCGTATCGGCGGCGTTTCGGTACGCGCGGATCTTGAACGGGTTCGCTCCTTTAATTTCAAGCAGACTTGCGATCTCCTCGAAGACCCGCGCGATGTCGATGTTATTCATCCGATTCGGAGGCCGTGACGCGGAGGCCGTCAGCATCGAACTGCACGTCGAGGACTGTTGCGCCGTCATTGGCGACGGCCTGGCGAACGGAGGGAATCGTATCGGGCTCGGCAAAGAACAGCACACATCCGCCGCCGCCGGCTCCACAGACCTTAGCGGCTTGAGCGCCGGCGTCGCAAGCGCACGTGACCAGTCTCTCGATTGTGGGGGTCGTCACTCCTGGAGCCAGCCGCTTCCGCAGTTCCCACTCCCGGCGGATCTGTTCGCCGACCGCCGTCCAGTTGCCACGTTCGAGCGCACTGCGCATTGTCCTTGATACGTCGGCGATCTCATCGAATAGTTTAATGACGACCTGATCACCATCAATATGTCGCTTGAGCACCTCCCAGTTATTGACACCGGAATCTCTGGAGTGGCCGGTGTAGGCCAAGATGATCCGGGCCTCCAAGTCGGCCAAGGGCACGGTCAACGGTTGTCGGGTGACACCGGCTGGACCCATTTCAATCGTGGCGATACCGCCGTACATGGCCGGCCGATAATCCTGGGCTCCGGTTGGGACTCCGATGACCTGCACTTCGAGGTTAAGGGCTATATTGATTAGCTCGTCTGGGGTATAGGTTCGGTTGGTGTGACGTGCAAGAGCCCCACAGAGTGCGATGTTGAGCGCAGATGATCCAGCTAGGCCGGCGCCAACGGGTGATCCCGATCGCGTGACGACGGTGACTGGGTCGGGACGAAAGAAATGCAGTAGCTGAAGGGTAAGCCGGTGCTCAGGATGATCTTTAAACTCTGATAGCGTCGCCAGCGTCAGCTCTGAACCGGTGTCTTCGGATCGGAGATGCCAGCGACCATCGGTCCCCGAACTCACCTCGCACTCGGCTCTGATGGTTAGCGCGACGTTGATCGTCTGCGCGTCCTTGTGGAACAGATAGAGCGGCCAAATGTCGAGGGTCCCACCGGCGAGGTCAAGCCGGGTGGGTGCAGACGAATAGACCTGCACTCGCGCATTATAATAGAAACTAGAAGCGCCATGTGATCCACCGTGCCCGGTATGCGAATCCTGCCCGGAGACCAAAACTGAATGTCCAGATACCTTCGGCGCCGGGTCGGCCAAATGATCATGACCGGCTTTTCTGGACCGAGCCTTCCAGCTGACGTGCGTAAGCTGGCACGCGAGTTCGGTCTCGGCGGCGTCATTCTCTTCGCCCGCAACATCGAGGCGCCGCAGCAGGTCGCTGAGTTGTCGCACGATGCCCAGACGCTGACTGAGGATCTGCCGTTGTGGGTGAGCGTCGACCAGGAGGGTGGACGCGTGGCGCGGCTTCGTGAACCTTTCACGATCTGGCCCGCGATGCAGACGCTCGGCCGATGCGGTAATGTGAGGCTCGCCACGCGATTCGGAGAGGCACTGGCGAACGAATTGTCATCGGTCGGAATATCGCTGGACTACGCACCGGTGCTGGATGTCAACACCAACCTCGACAACCCTGTTATCGGCGATCGCGCCTTGTCAGACGATGCCGCCGAGGTTGGGCGAATCGGGGCAGCGATCATCGATGCGCTGCAAACGGGCGGCGTAGCGGCGTGCGGTAAGCACTTTCCTGGACACGGCGATACCTCGGTCGACTCACATCACGATCTGCCCGTGGTGGATCATTCACTAGACCGGCTGGACGAAGTCGAGTTGGTGCCGTTTCGGGCCGCGGTGGCCAGTAATGTGGCGATGCTCATGACGGCGCATGTTCTGTACCCATCGATCGACAGCGAACGGCCGGCCACACTGTCGCGTCACATCGTGACGGAGCTGCTTCGAGATAAACTCGAGTTCGCAGGCGTGATCGCGACCGATGACATGAGCATGCAGGCGATCGCCAAAGATTGGACCGTCGAGCAGTCAACCGTGGCGGCAGTGGCCGCCGGGTGTGATCTCGTACTGCTGTGCGCACCCGATCCTGAGGCGCAGCTCAAGGCGCTAGAGGCTCTCATCTATGCGGTCGAGGACGGTACCCTGTCCGAGCGCCGCGTCGAGGACGCTCTCACTCGCTTGCGGCGCGCGAAGGAGCGGTTTCTGGCTGGAGTCAAGGAGTGGCGGCCGCTGCCGGACTATAAGCTTCGGGCGGTGCTGGGGCGAGACGAGTACCAGCGGCTGGCCGAGGAGATGCGCCGACACGCGTAGCGATATGCGGAAGCCACGCGCGCTCCAGTCGGGCGACCGGGTTGCGGTGGTAGCGCCGTCGAGTCCGTTCGATCGGGCGTTGTTCGACGCAGGGGTCGCTGAGCTGACCCAGCTTGGATTCAACCCGTCGTTCGACGACAGCGTCTTTGCGGAGACGAGGTATCTCGCGGGTCCGGCGGCAGTTCGCGCAGCGGCGCTGATGGCGGCCTGGGAAGATCCCGATGTCGCGGGGGTCTTTGCCGTTCGCGGTGGTTACGGCAGCGCCCAGTTGCTGCCGCTCTTGGATCTTGATCGGATTCGGGCAACGACGAAGGTGTTCATCGGTTGTTCCGATCTAACTTCCGTGCTCGCGTGTTTGACGAACCGCTGCGATATGGTCGGGTTTCACGGTCCGATGCTCGTCAACCTGGCGCCGGGTGACGAAGGCTACGACCGTCGTTCACTCCTGGGTGCCGTGTCGATACCGGAACCGCTCGGGGAGTTGATGCCGAGCGGTGTGGAGGTCGTGCGCCACGGCGAAGCGCGCGGGCCCATTCTGGGAGGGACGCTGACTCAGTTACTGGGTTCGCTTGGGACCCCGTTCGCGTTCTCACCCCCCGACGGCTACGTGCTCCTTCTCGACGATGTCGGCGAGCGACCCTACCGCGTTGATCGCATGTTGACTCAACTCGTCCAAACCGGCCTGTTGCGCAAAGCATCCGCGGTCATCTGCGCGGAATTCCCTAATTGCTGCGATGACAAAGGACACGAGGCCCGGTCGGTCATTTCGACGATGCTGCGAGATTTCCATGGTCCGGTGATCTTCGGGTTTCCAACTGGCCACACCGCAGGGCCGGTGTGGACGCTTCCACTTGGTGTCGCTGCCACCGTTTCGACTCGACCCGTTCCACGCGTCGTCATCGAGGAGGCGGCGGTCTCGTGAAGGTGCATCTCATTGGGGTGTGCGGAACTGCGATGGCCTCGCTGGCGCTCCTGTTGAAGCAGCGGGGCGAGGAGGTCAAAGGATCGGACGAGCACGTCTATCCCCCGATGAGCGGGCTGCTGGCTCGGGAAGGGATCACTCTCCTGGAGGGCTACGGTGCCGACCACATCTCGACCAATCTGGATGTCGTGGTCGTCGGGAACGTAGTTTCCCGCGGCAATCCCGAGGTCGAGGCGGTGTTGAATCGTCGGTTGCACTACGTTTCTCTGCCTGAGATGATCCGTAACGAGTTCCTCTGGGAACGCCAATCAGTCGTAGTCACGGGAACCCACGGCAAGACCACGACGTCATTCATGGTAACGTGGATACTGACCGAGGCCGGTCTCGACCCGTCGTTCCTGGTCGGTGGCATCTCCAAGAATCTCAACACAAGCGCGCGGCTGGGAACGGGCGATCTGTTCGTTGTCGAAGGCGATGAGTACGACAGCGCGTTTTTCGATAAGACCGCGAAGTTCCTCAAGTATCTGCCTAATGTTGTCGTCGTGAATAATCTCGAATTCGACCACGCCGACATCTACCGAGACCTGGATGAGCTGCGCTCGGCGTTCCGGCGTCTGGTTCGACTCATCCCCGAGGCGGGACGCCTCATTCTCAATGCCGACGACCCCGAGACGCTAGCTCTTGCAGCCGACGCGCGGTGTCCGGTGGAAACGTTCGGATTTGAGGCGTCAGCCGATTGGTCGGCAGATAGCGTCGCGTACCAGCCTGAGGGGACACGTTTCGAGGTGGTGCATGCCGACGTCCGTACGTCTGTGGAAACGAGGGTATTAGGGGCGTTCAACGTCCGAAACGCGCTAGGCGCCATCGCCTGTGCGGCGGCGGTTAGTGTCCCGCCTTCGAATGCCGCTGCGGCGCTCCAGAGTTTCCGTGGCGTGACCCGTCGGCTTGAGGTTCGCGGGCGCGCGCGCGACATCACCGTTTACGACGACTTTGCCCACCACCCTACGGCGATCCGGGAGACGTTGAGCGGTGTCCGGGCCGCCGGTTATGGCGGTAAGATCTGGGCACTCTTTGAACCGCGGTCGGCGACGGCGTGCCGCCGCGTGTTCCAGCAGGATTTCACCACGTCGCTCCAGCTCGCGGATGAGGTCATCGTGACAGCTGTTCACCGATCCGAAATTCCTCCCGGCGAGCGACTTTCCGAGCGGCAGCTGGTCGATGACCTCATCGCCGCTGGCGTGTCAGCGCGGTTTCTACCCACCGTCGACGCGGTGGTCGTCGCCGTGGCCGAGTCGGCCAAACCTGGCGATCACGTCATCGCGATGTCGAACGGCAGCTTTGGCGGCATTCATGAGAAGCTGTTGGCTGCGATCGAGGGGAGATGATCGCCGGGACTCGGGATGACGGGCAGGCCTGAGAGATCGTGCGCCGTTCAGTGGATGGGTGACTCGGCGCTTGTGGTGTCGTTCCAGGAGCGAATTTCGCTCGAAGTCAACGCGCAGGTAGTCGAGCTTGCCGCATCACTCAGGCGTCAGAGCTTGGCTGGTGTGCGGGATATTGTCGAGAGTTATTGCTCGGTGACACTGCATGTCGATCCCCTCACGGTCGATGTAGATCACCTAGTGTCGGTGGTCGAGGTGGAAGGGGAGAGGGTCACGACGTTAATGCCGAGCCGGGTAGAAGGGGATTCTGTGGACGGCAGTCTGATCACGGTACCGGTTTGTTACGACGACGAGTTCGGCCCCGACCTGCGGACGGTGGCTGCGGTGGCGGGATGCAGTGAGCGCGCAGTCGTGAGACGGCACACCGCCCCGACCTATCGGGTCTACATGCTGGGTTTCTTACCGGGATTTGCGTACATGGCATCGGTCGACCCCAGCATCGCGGTTCCGCGCCGACCCTCACCGCGACTCCGTGTCCCGACCGGGTCGGTCGGCATCGCCGGTCCCCAGACCGGCGTCTATCCCCTTACCGCGCCGGGTGGGTGGCAGCTTATCGGACGTACGCCGCTTTCGATCTTCGACCTCGATCGTCCGGATCCGTTTCTGTTTCACCCTGGCGACCAGGTGCGGTTTGAATCGGTGGATGCCGTGACCTTCGCCGAACTCTCTGGCTCCAGGTAGCTGGGTGGGCATCGTCATTCAGCGCTCAGGGCTGCTCACGACGATTCAGGATACCGGTCGCTGGGGGTATCAACATCTCGGCGTGCCGGTGGCTGGGCCGATGGACTTGGCGTCCCACCGATTGGCGAATCGGCTGGTCGGGAACGACGATCGGGCAGCCGGTCTCGAGGTCACGCTCCTAGGGCCAGAGCTGCTCTTCAAAGAGTCGACCGTGGTTGCCGTTGCCGGCGCGGAGTTCGCCCTGGAGCTGGATGGCGTCGATCTCCCGACGAACACAAGCTGTTTCGTGCGCCGCGGGCAGACGCTCGTGTTTGGCACGCGCGTGAAGGGCGCGCGCGCGTATGTGGCGGTTGCCGGTGGCATCGATGTGCCGGCGGTGCTCGGGAGTCGAGCCACACACGTTGCCGGCGGTGTGGGCGGCTTGGCTGGACGGACGCTCAGGGCGGGGGACCGGCTGTCGACGGGGGAGGTCGGAAGCGCCACGTACGCGGGGCGGTCGATTCCACCGGTGACGCCGCTGCCGAGGCATGGAGTCCGGGTCCGTTTTCTGGCAGGACCGAACACCGTACTGTTTGATGATGATCAAAGTGCTCGGTTTGAGCAAACTCGCTTTCGGATCACGACAGAGTCGGATCGAATGGGGTATCGTCTGGAGGGAAGCACGTTGACCGCCCGTGATAGAGGTGAGCTCATCTCACGTGCGGTGGTCCAGGGGACCGTACAAGTGCCGCCAGACGGAAACCCGATCATCCTGATGGCGGATCACCAGACGGCGGGTGGGTATCCGAGTATCGCCACAGTGATTTCTGCCGACTTACCGGTCATCGGCCAGCTGTCTGCCGGACAATGGATCGAGTTCGCGCGCTGTACGCGGGCGAAGGCATTGTCCGCGCTTGAGAACCTCGAACGCTCCATCATGGCGTGGTGATTGGCCACACACGATCCAGAATCATCATGACGAATGCACTGGAATCGTCTTGGTGGTATGACGAACGCATCGAGCAAGCGTTCGCCGATATCATCGGTGTTGCGCGGGTCGCGGCAAACATCCCGCTGGCGCCGCGAACTACCTTCAGAATGGGGGGCGCAGCCGACTGGTTCCTGGAGACCGGGGATGGTGCGGACGTCAGGCGCGCCGTCCTTGCGTCGCGTGAACTCGGCCTCCCGCTGACGATCTTGGGTGGCGGCTCGAACGTTCTGGTCGGGGCGCGTGGTGTCCGAGGGTTGGTCGTGTGTCTACGACACGGGTCGATCACGCAGCCGACACCGGATTCCGTTCGAGTCGACGCCGGTGTGTCCGTTAATGCGTTAGTACGGTGGAGCATCCAACGGGGGTTGGCTGGTGTCGAGACCTGGGCGGGGACACCCGGAACGGTTGGTGGGGCGGTTGCCGGCAATGCGCATTTTCAGGGTGTGCTAATCGGCGACCGGATACGGGCGGTCGGGATGGTCGATCGAGAAGGGCGAGCCCATCGTGTGGACTCGGCCCAGATGGGGTTCGGCTACGACCAGAGTCGTCTTCAGGAGACCGGTGAGGTAGCGATCTGGGCGGAGTTCCGGGTGACGGAGGACGATCCGATTAGCCTCCGGGCTTCAGCGCGCCAGTCGCTGCGTTTCCGAAAACGAACGCAGCCGCTGGCGGAGCCAAGCGCGGGATGCATCTTTCGAAATCCGGATCCAGTCCGTGATCCGGTGCCGCCTGGACTACCGGCATCAGCCGGGGCGCTCGTCGACGCGGCCGGGCTCAAGAATCGATCGGTTGGTCGTGCCCGTGTCTCCGAGCGCCACGCTAATTTCATTGTGAGCGACGGAACGGCGAGCGCAGTCGATATTCGGACGCTCATTGAGGAATGCCGAACGGCGGTACGAAAACGTTTTGGCGTTGCGTTGCGGAACGAGATCGTGTATTTGGGGGAGTTTTGACTGACCAACTGAATCTTCAAGGAAGGTCGAACACGGTTGATTTCTCCAGGGCCTTGGTGGTTGATGGTGGTTACCGACTCGAGGGGAAGCTTAGCGTTGAAGGGAACAAGAATGCCGCACTTCCGCTGCTCGCAGCGTGTGTGCTGACCGACGATCCTTGCGAGCTGCACAACGTACCCCGGATCACCGATGTCGGGGTAATGGTTGAACTTCTCCGAGGCCTCGGAGCGGACGTGGTCGATGACGGCGGGAACACGCTCAAAGTCTGCTGTCGCGACATCAGGACCGATGAGCCAGACGCTCGGCTCGTTGGGCGACTGCGTGGGTCGGTCTTACTCGTGGGGCCGCTGCTCGCACGCATCGGCCATGTGCGGCTGGCGCCGCCCGGGGGCGACTTCCCCGGCCGTCGAACCATTAACGCGCATCTCCAGGCCCTCAAGGCGATGGGCGCCGTTGAGGGTGGCGATCAGGCCCATGAGATCGAGACTCCTGACGGGCTTAAGCCGGCGTCAATCTACCTGGAGGAGGCATCAGTCACTGGCACCGAGACCGCACTGCTGGCCGCCGCCGCTGTTGATGGTCAGACGGAGATCCGGCATGCCGCTTGTGAGCCCCATGTCGTCGAACTTTGTGAGTTTCTTAGTGCGATGGGCGCCGAGGTCACCGGCGGCGGAACGTCCACCATTCGAGTCAACGGTTGGGGCAAGCTCGCGGGTGCATCCCGCCACCTACGAGGTGATTACATCGAAGCTGGCAGCTGGGCCGTCGCGGCGGCGGTGACAGGCGGGGAGATCGAGGTTAGTGGGATCGATGCCGAAGACCTCGAACCGGTCCTCGCCATCTTGACCAGGATGCGCGTGAGCTGTCAGGTCGAAGGAGATCGGCTCGTTGTTCATCGCGCGACACCCCACGCGATTCGACAGGTCACGACTGCGCCCTGGCCTGGGTTCCCGAGCGACATGGTGAGTCTTGTTTCTGTTCTGGCAACGCAAGCCGATGGAGCAACCCTGGTCCACGACTGGATGTACGAGCTGCGGCTATTTGCGCTCGAGCAGCTGAGCGGAATGGGGGCGGACATCTTCCTGTGCGATCCGCATCGGATGATCATCAACGGTCCGCGAAAGCTCAAGGGTCGAGTGTTGGATACGCGCGACTTGAGATCGGGCATGGCACTCATCGCGGCGGCCCTCGCAGCTGATGGCATCAGCCGGGTGGGCCCACTCGAAACGGTGGAGCGGGGCTACGCCAATCTCGTGGTTCGCCTGCAACACTTGGGCGCGCAAGTCAGCGTTGAAGTTCCAGGGGGGGAGTCGCGTCCCTAGCGGGCGACCGGATCGTTGCGGATGACGTCCGTATCCGGCGGAATTCTGAAGTCAAAGAGGTCGTCCGATATCCCTTTGTTCTCTTCCAGCTGTGAGAATCGGTAGGTGGAACGACCGCCTTGGTAGTCCTTGGTCGAGAGCCCGACGATGCTCAACGTCGTGCGGTCGATTACGATCACCAGCCACTCGTATTCGACGGTAGTGTTATGCGGCGTCAGGCGTAGCGTCCACGTGTGGACCTCGGTGGCCGAGTCTTCGTATGACGCCACAAAATCCGTTCGAATGTTTCCCCTTCCCGCCAAGAACAGTGCGGGCGTTGAGGCGTAGTCGTCTGGTGGAAGCGACGTGACGATTACTTGGCGGTCGATCGGGAAATATGAATAGAACGTTGTGCCGTTCGACACGTACAGCTTTTCGTCGGACGTGTCGTAGCTCCACCGCATCTTCCCCGGCTTCTTGATGAGGACGGAGCCGTGCTCAGTCACCGAGGTGCTCAACAGCCCGCCGGCGTAGGAGTGTTCGAAATTGGCTGAGAAATCAGCCACCGAATCGTATTTGGTCTGAAGGTCTCGCAGAAGATCGTTGATTGGCGGCCTGGCCGTGGGGGACAGCTGCAAGGCCATCGGGGCCGCGAGCAGAGCGATGATGACCGCCGCGGCCAAGGCCGCCCAAGGCGTTACCCCTTGAGGGCGCCGGCGATTGGAGGCTTTTGCTTCGGAGCTTCCTTCGTTTCGGTGGGAAGCTTTGCCGCCATCCATTCTTCAATGCCTCCACTAAGTGCACTGGCATGGCATCCCTCACGAATCAGTTTGGCCGCAACGTGAGCACTCACGAGCTCTTGCGGGTCCGAATCATAGACCACGACGTCACGGTCACGAGGCACGCTGGAGAGATCAAAGTCTGGCGGTGCAATACGCACCGCGTCTGGTAGCTTGACCGTGCTGTGCTCGTAGGGGTACTTCAGCCGCGCATCAATTAACAGCGGTGTTGTTGCGGTATCGCCTTCGAGTTTGACCTGTAAGTCTTCCTTTGAAATTCGTGGGACGGCCATAAAACCAAATCATAGCATGGCAACGACGACATGACGGACGACCTGCTTCGCATGTTACTCACTGGCCGTGTCTATGATATCGCAGGCTAGACACCCTTTCCGGAGTTCCATGCCTTTCTTGAACAGCTCTGATACCGGTATGCCGTTGTGAGAGACAGTCGGATTTTCGCTCTCTTCCTTAGATTAAACGGTCCGGCGCCTCTCGGGTGCTAGTGGTCGACGACCTTTAACACGGTTTGTTTTACAGCGTCGTAGTCATTCGGTAGCTCCGTCGGGAGGATTGCGTGGTTCGGCGCGATGTCGGGCAGGCGATTCTCGTGGTAGCCGAGCTTGAAATCGATGAATTTCAGCCCGCTCGCGGTGGAGATGACTACAACACGGTCGGATGAGTCGATCTCTCCTCGGTCTCTAAGCTTGACGAGCACCGCGAGGGCAACGCCGGTGTGCGGGCAGTTGAACATACCGGTTCGGTCTGCGCGCGCCGCGGCATCAGCGAGCTCAGATTCCGTTGCTTGCTCGACGATTCCGTCGTATCGCTGCAGAGTATGGATTGCCTTCTGAATCGACACCGGGTTCCCGATCTGGATGGCCGACGCCTGAGTTGGATGCGCCTGTACCGGTTCGAACGACCAGTTGTCTTTGAAGGCCAGGTAGAGCGGGTTCGCCGTTGCCGCCTGAGCCACCACAATTCGCGGTCGGCGACCGATAATCCCGAGCTCAAGCATCATCTCAAAGCCGGCTCCGAGCGCACTCACGTTCCCGAGATTGCCACCCGGAATGATGATTACATCGGGGACCTCCCAGTCGAACTGCTGCACGATTTCGATCGCCACCGTCTTCTGTCCCTCAAGGCGAAGGCTGTTCATCGAGTTGGCGAGGTAGATGCCCTCCTCCATGGCGAGGCGCTTGACGATCGCCATGCAACCGTCGAAGTCGGTGTCGAGCAACAGAACCTGTGCGCCGTTGGCGATCGGCTGCACCAACTGTGCCGTCGAAACCTTTCCGCGGGGTAAAACCACAATGGCAGGAATGCCGCCCGCCGCGGCGTACGCTGCGAGCGAAGCCGACGTATCCCCAGTCGACGCGCATGCCACCGCGCGGATGGTTCTACCCTCGGTGATCATCTGCCGGACGATGGACACGAGCACGGTCATACCAAGATCCTTAAACGAGCCCGTATGGGAATTGCCGCAGAGCTTGATCCATAGCTCTCGCAGACCAAGCTCGCGACCGAAGCGCTCCGCCCAGAACAGATTCGTGCCACCTTCGTCCATCGAGACGATGTTCTCATCGCTCACGATCGGGCACACCCATTCCTTCTTGCCCCATACCGACGATCCGTAGGGCCAGGTCGTTCGCTTGTATCGCTTATCGAACAGTCGCATCCAGTCGCTGGGCGTACGATCTCGGAGGCGCGACAGATCGTGGGTGACCTCGAGAAGGTTTTCGCACGTGGGGCAGTGATAGAGAGGTTCGAGGAGTGAGTGTTCGGTCGGACAGCCAGCGGTGCAGCGAAAGGCGACGCGGTAGCGCATGACCCTACCAGTTTACCGTCTCTTGGATTCTAGCCGGAGACGAGTGACGAGATTGGTGACGTTGGTTATTAGAACAATGTCGTGAGTTGGTCCTTCAAGAGGGCAAAGAGGTCACAAGGGAATTGGGTGATCGGGTGAGGCTGGTGGACCGCATGGGATTCGAACCCACGACCTCCGCGTTGCGAACGCGGCGCTCTCCCAACTGAGCTAGCGGCCCCAAGAATTATGAACTCGCTGTTCTTCTGAACGAGCCGTGATGGTTTTTGACCGAACATTCTACATTACGTATCCGAGGCCTCTGGTTGGTGTGGAGTTTAGACCCGCGGCACCGGAGATGCCCACTAAACGATAGGATCAACGGATGGTCTCACGGTCATGAACTCGACAGGAGAAAGCAAATTTCCGGACCGGATAGGGCTGCTCACCGGTGGGGGAGACGGACCGGGCCTGAACGCGGTCATCCGCTCCGTCGTCAAATCTGCGGTCCGTCACGGGTGTGATTGTATCGGGCTGGCGAATAGTTTTGACGAGCTGATGTCGCCCGGTCGCTCGCGCATATTCACGATGCCTGACGTCGCCGGTCTCGAGTGAACTGGAAGTACGATTCTCGGAACGACGAATCGTGGCAATCCGTTCGAGTGCCCTGACGAAGCTGCCAGCAAGTGCCGAGATGTTTCTAGTGAGTGCCTCGCCACGTTCAAGAGTCTCGGTTCGGACGCGCTCGTCGTGATTGGCGGCGACGGCACGCTGGCCATCGCATACGAGTTCCACAAGCTTGGGATGCCGCTCGTGGGCGTTCCATAAACGATCGACAACGACATCGTTGGAACCAACAGCACGTTCGGCTTTGATTCGGCGGTAAGCTTTGCTACTGAGGCTATCGATCGGCTGCACACGACGGCGCAGGCCCACTCCCGGATCATGGTTGTCGAAGTCATGGGTCGGCACGCTGGTTGGATTGTCCTCTACGCGGGAGTCTCGGGTGGGGCCGACGTTATCTTGATTCCAGAAATCCCGTGTAATCTCGAACACGCGGCCGCGGCGATTAAGGCTCGGGAGGCGTACGGTTCGAAGTCGAGCATCGTCGTTGTTGCCGATGGGGCGGTGCCGGTGGGTGGCGAGGTGGCGGTGCTCGAGGAGGGCATCGACGGGCGACCCGACCGTCTCGGAGGTATCAGCGTCAGGGTGGCGACGGAGCTCGAAAGTCTCACCGGCAAGGAGACGCGATCCGTTGTGCTGGGCACCTTCAGCGCGGGGGTGTGCCGACGAGCTTCGACCGGGTGCTCGCCACACGGAGCGTTTGAGCTCATCCAGCGCCGCGTCTTTGATGTCATGGTCGCCAACCGTCCTCAAAATCTTGTAAACGTTCCGCTGGCCGACGTGGTAGGTCGGACCAAGCTTGTGCCGCTCGATCTGGACCTGGTTCAAACTGCTCGGGCGACAGGGCTTTCGTTCGGGGATTAGGTTAATTCGGACAGTAGTCGGAAGACAGGAGTAGGAGGTAGTTAGAGGAGCTCGAGGTATTTGAGTGCGCCACCGGTGTTAAACAAGACCACGCTCTGATCGGGACTGATGATCTTTCTTGTGACAAGCTCGCGGAGCGCGCACAGCGTCGCCGCACCCTCGGGTGCGGCGCTAATGCCTTCGAGTGTTCCGAGCGTCCGCATCCCTTCGACCATTGCCTGGTCTGAGACGGCAACTGCCGTGCCGCCACTTTTCCGGAGGGCGCGGAGAATGAGGAAGTCACCCACCGCTTGCGGAACCCTCAAACCGTCAGCAACCGTTATCGCCGGGGACCAGGGCTCTGCCCGATCGCGGCCTTCCTCAAACGCGCGCACAATGGGTGCACATCCCTCAGCCTGAACGGACACTAGCCGTGGTCGAGTTCCTTCGGGAACCCAGCCAATTCGTTCGAGCTCCTCAAAGGCCTTCCACATGCCGACAATACCCGTACCTCCGCCTGTCGGATAGATGAACCAATCGGGCCATTGCCAGTCAAGTTGCTCGGCAACCTCATAGGCAAGAGTTTTCTTGCCTTCGACGCGAAACGGTTCCTTGAGCGTGGAGACGTCGTACCAGCCGAGTGCGCGCCCTCGTTCGGCCGAGATGCGGCCGGCATCGGTGATCAGGCCGTCTACGAGTGTGATTTCGGCTCCGTAGAGCTTGCACTCCTGGATGAATGGTTGCTTGACGTCGCGAGGCATGAAGACCTTGGCGCTCAGGCCGGCATGGCCGGCGTAGGCGGCCAAGGCATTGGCGGCGTTGCCGGCTGATGATATTGATAAAGTTGTCGCGCCAAGTCGCTGCGCCCGAGTTACCGCGACTGCCAGCCCGCGCGCCTTGAACGAGTTGGTTGGGTTGAGCGACTCGTCCTTGATGTAGATCCTGCGCAATCCAAGCTTGTTCTCGATGCGCGGAGCCCGGAGTAGCGGCGTCATGCCCTCGCCGAGCGTGACTGGTTGCTCAGCGTTGCCGATTGGGAGGACCTCGCGAAACCGCCACAGTGAGGGCGGTCGGGACGTCAGGTCCTTCCGTTGCCAGGTTTTCGCTAGGCGGTCAAGGTCGTAGCGGGCGAACAGGGGGGCACCACACTGGCAGAGATGGTGTTCCTCATTTGGGTCGTAGGGGCCGGATCCACAGGGGACACTGCAGTCGAGCTGGGTGAGCACTAGTGCTGAAGTAACCCTTCGTCCTTGGACTTCTGCAGTTCGTCGATCAACTGAATGTGGGTGTTAGTGATCTTCTGGACCTCGTCGATCGTCCGCCGCTCGTCATCCTCACTGATCTCGTGGTTCTTGAGCAGCTTCTTCAGCGCGTCGTTCGCGTCCCGGCGTATCTGCCGGATGCTGTTCCGGGCTTCCTCGGCTAGCCGGTGGACAAGGCGCGACAGCTCCTTGCGGCGCTCGTCGGTCAGTGGAGGTACGGGAATGCGAATAACCCTTCCGTCATTACCTGGGTTGAGACCCAGGTTGGCCGCCCGGATAGCATTCTCGATGGCGCCTATTTGGCTCGGATCGAACGGGTTAGCAACGATCAGCGTCGGTTCTGGAACCGAGAGACTTACAACCTGATTAAGCGGGAGCTCCGAACCGTACGTCTCAACTTGAACCGAGTCGAGAATGCCGACGGACGCGCGACCGGTTCGGACCCCGCTGAGTTCGGTTCGGATGTGTTCGACTGTGGCACTCATGCGGCGACGGCACTTGGTTAATGCTGTCTTCGGATCGCTGATGTCCATGATGTTTAGCGCTCGCTCACCGATTTACACGGTCACCAGCGACCCTACGGTCTCGCCGCATACGGCTCGCCGGATGTTTCCCGGGGTTAAAAGATTGAAGACGACGATCGGCAGCTTGTTCTCCATGCATAACGAAATTGCTGTTGAATCCATTACCCTAAGTTGTTGCTCCAGCACTTCGAGATAAGAGATCGTGTTGAGGCGCGTCGCGGTGGGGTCGGTTACTGGGTCGGCCGTGAAGATGCCGTCGACTTTTGTCGCCTTCAGGATGACCTCAGCCTTGATCTCCATAGCCCGGAGCGCGGCCGCGGTGTCGGTCGTGAAATAAGGGTTACCAGTTCCGGCTGCGAAGAGCACGATTCGGCCCTTCTTGAGGTGCCGCACCGAGCGACGACGAATGAAGGGCTCGGCCACCTCGCGCATTTCAATGGCGGTCACGACACGCGTTGCCGCGCCGTGCCGCTCAATCGCGTCCGACAGGGCAAGCGCGTTCATCACTGTGGCCAACATACCCATGTAGTCGGCTGTCGCCCGGTCCATGCCGCTTGCGCTGGCCGCTAAGCCTCGAAAGATGTTACCCCCGCCGATCACGACGGCTATTTCGACGCCCAGGGTTCGTACGTCGGCAATTTCGCCGGCGATCTGGTCTGCAACGACGGAGTCGATGCCGAACGACTCCGTGCCCATGAGGGCTTCCCCCGAGAGCTTGAGTAGGACCCGTTGATATTTGGCTGAAGCCACCGTTAGTGCGCCATTCTCGAACGTGAAACGAGGGAGGCAGAGACGCTACTGGTCGCCGGCGTCACCGACCTTAAATCGCGCGAACCGCGAGACAATAATATTTTCACCCAACTTTGCGATCGCGGCCTTGATCATTTCACCGATCGTGAGCTTGGGGTCGCGGATGGAGAGTTGGTCGAGTAAAACGATTTGTTCGTAGTAGCTGTTGAGCTTACCTTGGACGATTTTGTCCACCACGTCAGGGGGCTTATTGGATTCTTCGAACTGGGCTCGATAAATCTCCTGCTCGCGTTGCAGATCGGCCTCAGAGACGTCCTCGCGTCTGACACATGTTGGGTTTGCGGCCGCGATGTGCATTGCGATTTCCTTTACCAGTGTCTGAAAATCGTCGGTCCGGGCGACGAAATCAGATTCGCAGTTTACCTCGATCAAGACCCCGACCTGAGCACCGGGATGGATGTAGCTACTGACCAATCCCTGGGCCGTCGTGCGCCCCGCCCGCCTCTCCGCCTTCGCTTGGCCACGGGTGCGGAGAATCTTGACGGCCTTGTCGAGATTGCCCTCTGCTTCCGTGAGCGCGGTCTTGCAGTCCATGAAGCCGGTGCCGGTGATGTCGCGGAGCTCTTTGACTTGTGCTGCACTGATGGTCATCGTGTCGAGTTCCTATGAGAATGAATCAGCCGCGATCGGCCAACGAGGTGTCAGAAGGCGCAAGCAGAAGCGCCAATGCACCGTACGCGGCGACCGCTAGACGGCGGCTGGTGACGGCGCTGACGCCGAGGAGGTCACCGGTGAGTCCGAGATCTCGGCTGCAGACGCGTCGACTCCATTCTTGTCCAACTGGGCAGCCTCGCGTAGACCGCGCCCAGCGATGACAGCGTCGGCAGCGCGGCTCAGGAACAGTCGGATCGAGCGCAACGCGTCATCGTTTCCTGGGATGACGAGGTCCACGTCATCGGGGTCACAGTTGGTATCGACGATGCCGATGACCGGAATCTTTAACTTCCGAGCTTCGTCAACGGCAATCTTTTCACGTCGGGTATCGACAACGAACACGGCGTCCGGAAGTCGATTCATGTGTCGAATGCCGTCGAGATTTCTGTGGAGTTTTCGCTTCTCCTTCTCGGCGCGGGCTATTTCCTTCTTTGACATCGTCTCGTAGCGACCGTCCTTAGCCATTGATTCAAGTTCGCGGAGATGAGTGATGCTTCGCTGAATCGTCATGAAGTTCGTCAGTAGTCCACCCAGCCATCGGTGATTGACGAAAAACATACCACACCGCTGAGCTTCCTCGCGGATCAGATCCTGAGCTTGACGCTTTGTGCCAACAAAGAGGATGGTTTGGCCGGCCGCGGCCAGTTGGTTGACAAACTCCTCGGCTTTCCCGAAAAGCCTCATGGTCTTGCTAAGGTCGATAACGTAGATACCGTTACGTTCTCCAAAGATGAATGGTTTCATCTTTGGGTTCCACCGTTTTGTCTGATGACCGAAGTGAACGCCGGCCTCCAGGAGTTTCTCTATCGTGATTGGCGTCAAGCTTCCTCCATCTATCGCTTGCTGAACTGGAATCGCTTGCGCGCACCAGCCAACCCGTACTTTTTGCGCTCCTTGATTCGTGCGTCGCGGGTCAGAAGGCCGGCCTTCTTCAACTGCGGCCGAAGCTCGGGATTCAAGCGGACGAGCGCGCGTGCGATGCCGAGCCGAAGCGCACCAGCCTGTCCTGCAAATCCGCCACCCGAGGCCGTCGCGTACACGTCCACATTGTCGACGAGTTCGGTCAACTCAAGCGGCTCAATGATCCGCTTGCGAACGGAAGCGGTTGGAAAATGTTTCTCGAGTGAAACCTTGTTGATACTAATGTTTCCTGTCCCGGCTTTGAGAAAAACGCGGGCGGTAGAACTTTTACGTCGACCTGTGCCATAGTGCGGGCCTGGCGATGCTGGTGCCGCAGCTAGCGGTTCCGATTCAACCTCGACCTGTTCAGTGCTCACTCTCTACCGTACCTCGCATTTCGTGGGACCCTGGGCAGCATGCGGATGCGCTGATTCCGCGTAAACCCTGAGTTTGCGATACATGGCCCGCCCGAGCTTCGTCTTTGGCAGCATGCCCCGTACCGCCTGTTCGACAATCCGTGTCGGGCGATCGGCTCGAACTGTCTTCGCCCGATCTTCTCGCAGTCCCCCGGGATAGCCGCTGTGTCGCCGATAGACCTTCTGTTTCTCTTTTCGACCAGTCAGTCGGACCCGTTTAGCGTTGACGATAATCACGTGATCGCCAAGATCCAAGAACGGTGTGTAATGAGGCTTATGCTTTCCTTGAAGGAGTCTCACCGCCTGAGTAGCGATCCGGCCAAGCACCTTGGAATCAGCATCGATGAGATGCCAGCGGCGGGTGAAATCTTTCTTTAATGGTACAAACGTTACCATAACAGCAGGATGACACACTAAGACTATTCTCTACTAACAGCCGTAACCATCAATTTTAGCAGAGGATTACCGGAAGATGTCAAGAAGACCCGTTCGTTCGTCCCGCCATTATTCCGGTAGCGTTCCTTCATGCGGTTACACTTTCAGGCTACCGTGGTGGCAAGATCTGTTCTCGAGATTCCCGATCTCTCGAATACTAATCTGGTAACGGCAATTGTTCGATATACGAAGGCGGAGGTTCCGCGTCTGCCGATAGGTCGGGGAGCGGCAATTGTGCTAGGGCGGCGAAAGAAGTCGCTGGTTGGCCTCGACATCGGGTCAAGCACCATCAAGGTGGTCGAGCTTGGTCGATGCGGCGGTGACGGTAAAAGCCCTTCCCTAGTAGTCACTTGGCCCGTGTCTGTGTGCTGGCGATGAACCGTTTCACCTTACGGTGCGATGCAGTTCGGCGTGAATGTGATGGGCGGGCGGTGGACGCTCTCCTTGTGACCCACCTCCCCAACGTTGCCTACCTGACCGGTCTGCATGCGACGGCCGCGGCCTTGCTAGTAACCCGCGACCGTCTCGTGCTGCTCACCGATGCCAGGTACATCACTTGTGCGATGGATCTCATGACGGCAGGTCAGCTGCCGGCCGGGTTGGACCTGCGTCGTGTGTGTGGCTCATATGACGAGACCATCGCGTCGATTCTACCGGATGTTTCCGGTGGGCGAGTGGGGGTTGAGTCGGAGCATGTAACCGTTCATCGCTGGAATTGGCTCCGGACGGCGCTTGGTGAATCCGTCGCTTTGACTCCGATAGAGGGTGTGGTCGAGGCCGGGCGACTTGTTAAGGACGCCGACGAAATTGAAGATTTCAGGGCAGCGGGCGCGATGCTCGCCGGCTGCGTTGGGCGGGTGTTCGCCTTGGTACGCAAGGAGCGATCCGAGCGCGAGGTCGCCGCCGAGATCGAGATAATCCTATCGTCGGCAGGTTTTGAGGACCGCGCGTTTCCGACGATCGTGGCATCGGGACCGAACAGCGCGTTGCCTCATGCGCGGCCGTCGCCACGCCGTCTGGCTGCGGGAGATCTGGTCGTGCTGGATTTCGGAGGCGTCTACCGCGGCTACTGTGTCGACCTCTCGCGGACGGTTTGTGTTGAATTCGTCGAACCTGAGTCCCGGCGTTTGCACGCTGCGGTCCTGGAAGCCCAACAGGCGGCGATTGCCGCCGTTCGACCGGGCGTTACGGCGAGCTCGATCGACAACGTGGCGCGCTCGACGTTACAACGACTCGACTTGGCCGATGCGTTCGGTCACAGCACTGGGCATGGGTTGGGTCTGGAAGTTCATGAGGCACCGCGAATTGGTCGGGTCGGAGAGTCCGGCTCCGATCTGCGGATTGTAGAGGGTATGGTCTTCACGGTGGAGCCAGGCGTCTACCTGCCCGGTCTGGGCGGTGTCAGGATTGAAGATGACGTACTGGTGACCAAGAACGGGTGCGACGTCCTGACTGACGCCAAGCGAGACCTCGTCGTCTGTGGTTCGGAGACCGGATCGCGCGGGTGGCCACCGATGCGACCTTGAGAAACGTAGTAGACCATGGTCAGTGGACTCTACGCGATCATCGACCAATCGACGGCGGCGGCGCATGGTGTGAGTGTCACCGACCTTGCCGCAGCGTATCTCGACGGTGGTGCCCGTCTGCTGCAAGTCCGGGCACCCGCCGCTGCCGGCCGTGACTACCTAGCCTGGTGCGATGAGGTGGTGCAACGAGCCCGGCGGGTGGGGGCGCAGGTGTTCGTGAACGACCGCCCGGACATCGCTGCGTTGAGTGGAGCCGTGGGGGTTCATCTTGGGCAAACTGATCTATCTCCGGCTGTAGCCAGACAGATTCTGCCCTCGCACGCAAAGGTTGGGCTGTCAACGCATTCGCAACCGGAAGTCGATGCGGCCCTCGACCTGCCGATCGATTACCTGGCTGTGGGTCCCGTGTTTGCAACCACGACTAAGAGGAGCGAGTACTCGCCGGTCGGGCTGGAACACGTTCGGTACGCGGCGGCGCGACATCCTGGGCGTCCCGTTGTCGCGATCGGCGGCATTACTCTTGAGCGTGTCAACGATGTTCTGGATGCGGGTGCAGCGGCGGTCGCGGTGATCGGTGATCTCCTTGTTGACGATCGGCCCGATAAGAGGGTTGCCGATTACGTTCGACTGTTCGCGGATCGCGCGTAGTTGAGGCTGAGCCGGCGAACGGTACCGATCAGGAAGAGGATGCCGACGAGATTTGGGAACGCCATGAACCCGTTGAGCAGCGTGCCGACGGCCCAGACCAACTCCACGGACATAACCGATCCTACCAAGATGAGAGCCGTAAAGAGCATACGGTAGGGGCGAATGGCTCTCGATCCCATCATGAATTCAACGCATTTTTTTCCGTAGTAGGACCACCCAATCAAGGTCGAAAAGCCAAACAAGAACGAGCACAGCGCGACAAGCACCGAGGCGAAGGGAACCGACGTCGAGAAGGCGGCGGCGGTGAGGTCACCACTTGCCCCTTGATAGGCGGTGTCCATCCACAGCCCGGATGTAAGGATGACGAACCCGGTCATCGAGCAGATGACGATCGTGTCCACGAATACCTCGAAGACGCCGACAAGACCTTGCTCTGCCGGGTGAGTGACGTCGGCGATTCCATGTGCGATCGGCGCGCTTCCCAGACCAGCTTCATTGGACAGTACACCGCGGCTTACGCCGGCGGCGATCACCTGGGAAACCGACGCTCCCATGAAGCCGCCAACGGCCGCTGCAGGGCTAAAGGCGCTCGTGATGATCAGCGTGATGACTTCCGGAATCACCGCGATGTTAACGATGAGATAGACGAGTGCGGTTGCCAGATACAGCAAGATCATGCTCGGAACGAGTCTCTCGGCGACAACTGCGATCCGGTGAATGCCGCCGAGTAGGACGAGGCCGACGGCCACCGTGATGAGAAGCCCAGGGACCCACTCGGAGACCTCAAAGCCCACACCGCGGGCAGCTTCGACAAACGTGCGGGCCACAGTGTTCGACTGGGCCATGTTGCCGGTCCCGAGCAACGCCGCCGCAGCGCCGAAGAAGGCGAATGCAAAAGCGAGTGGTCTTGCGATTGACGGAAGTGGGATCCCACGGGTGATGTAGTACATTGGACCGCTGGCTAGCTCACCCGATTCACGGGTTACCCGGTAGTGCACGCCAAGCACGGCCTCGGCATACTTCGTTGCCATTCCAACTGCTGCGCAAATCCACATCCAGGCAATTGCGCCAGGGCCGCCGACTAAGATGGCGGTGGCGACGCCACCGATGTTGCCGTTTCCAACGGTCGACGCGAGTGCTGTCGAGAGCGCCTGGAAGGGTGTGATGGTGCCTTTCCGCAACGTCGTGCGCCGGAGTGCGCTGGCGACCACCATCCGTACTGCAAGGGGAAACTGCCGAACCTGTACGAATCCGGTCGCCACTGTCACCAAACCCCCGACAATGACCAACACGAGCGGCATGGCGAAGGGCTGCCACACCAAGCTATCAAGGGTCTGGATATAACTGGTGAGCATGTCCACAGTTGAACCTCGAGGGCGATTGGCGGGGGGTCCGCGCTAGTGTTCTTCCGTGCACGACATTACTAACCATTCGGCCAGTGCTGGATCCCGCCTGGTTGCGCTACTCATCGCTCAAATACTCCCGGTATTGTTTCTTTTCCTGCATTACTCGCCGGGTACAGGTA
This sequence comes from Vicinamibacterales bacterium, assembly GCA_965237405.1. Classification (GTDB taxonomy): domain Bacteria; phylum Acidobacteriota; class Vicinamibacteria; order Vicinamibacterales; family UBA8438; genus CAUZIB01. The sequence continues at coordinate 735,996 of OZ250139.1, forward strand.
CCGTCATCGCTGTTCAGCTATATCGTGCGGGGGACACTAGAACATAGCGTAGATTGACGAAATGATGATGGACAGGATGCCAAGCGGGCAGGCCCACCGGACGAGAAATGACCAGAGCCCGGCGACCGGAAACCAGGCCCCGTTCGCACGCAGTTCCTCGAGCGCCGCGTCGACCCGCCAGACCCACCCGACGAAGACCGCGATGAGCAAACCACCGATCGGGAGGGCGAACGTGTTCCAGGTCGTGCTCATGAGCGTGAGGAAATCGATGTTGAGACCCGGGAGATTGCTAAAGAACGGTATGGCGCCAGACGAAAGGGCTGAGGGTGCTGAAAGCGAAAAGACCACAGCGGTCACCGAGAGCACTGATGTACGCCGCGACCAACCCCACGTGTCGACGCAGTGGGCGACCGGCACTTCAAGGAGAGAGATCGTAGAGGTCAGCGCGGCCATCGTTAGAAGAAGGAAGAACGCCGCTCCGAACAAGTTTCCGCCAGGCAGCGTGCCAAAGAGTCGCGGTAAGACCGTAAAGATCAGTCCGGGTCCGCTGCTGGTCGGGTCGAATCCGTCGATCGAAAAACCGGCTGGAAAGATGATGAATCCCGCCAGGAGCGCGATCAACGTATCAAGGAGGACGACCCAGGCCGCAGACCCAGCGATGCCCTGGCGTTTACCAAGGTAGCTACCGTAGGTCATCATGGCACCCATGCCCAGACTGAGCGAAAAAAACGCTTGACCGAGTGCCGCCCGATAGAGGGAAGCGTCAAGCAGTCGGGAAAAGTCGGGGCGTAGATAGTAGGGTTAGCCCTTCGGCTGCTCCCGGCAGCGTCGCGGCTTGAGCGGCGAGCAGAAGCATTAGCACAATCAGAGCGGGCATTAGTGCCTTCGTCACTCGTTCGATGCCCGACCGAACACCGCCCATAGTCACGCCGGCGGTGGCGCCCAATACAAGCAGCGTCAGTACCACGGTGGCGCTTCCATTTGCGGTAAAATCATTAAAGAAGGCACCGATTTCGTCTTTGCTTCCCGCCACCTGCCCGGTCAGCGAGAACCAGATGTAGGCGACCGTCCACCCGGCGATGACACTGTAGAAGGAAAGGATCCCGACACCGGCCAGTACGCCGAGACCACCGACCAGCCACCAGCTCGATCCCGGTTGGATCGTCCGGAACGAGCCGACTGGCGACTGGTTCGCGCGCCGGCCGATCGCAATCTCACTAATTAGGAGCGGAGCACAGATCACAACGACACAGATCAAATAGACCAGAACGAACACCGCCCCGCTGCCCTGTCCGACCTGCGTCGGAAAGCCCCAAATGTTGCCGAGGCCAACAGCCGAGCCCGCTGCCGCTAGAATGAAGCCGGCGCGAGTGCCCCATGTGCCGCGTTCAGTTGCCATATTGTTCGAGCCTGGAACCGCCGCACGAGTATTGCAGTAAACGGGCGGCATTTTACTGAAAGTCGCTCAAATCTCGAAATACTCGTTACGATTTGCACATGAAGAGGAGCTTACGTGACGACTGATGACAGTCAAGACGCCACCCAGGCAGCGTCGCCTCTAGCCCGTCGCCTCGATGGTGCTGCGGTGGCCCGCAAGATTCGCGAAGGGCTACGCGAGCGTATCGACGCCTTTCGGCAGGCCGCAGGCCGTCCCCCAACGCTCGGCATTGTTCTGGTCGGAAACGATCCTGGTTCGGAGATCTACGTACGAAACAAGGTCAAGAGTGGCGAGGAGCTTGGCATGGCGACCGTCGTGGAGCGCCTTGCGGCCAGTGCGTCGGTCGAAGAAGTGCTACGCATCGTTGAGAGTTTCAACGACAGCAACGTCCACGACGGCATCTTAGTTCAGTCACCTCTTCCTGTCGGCATGGGAGTCGTGGCAGAACAACGTGTCTTCGATACGATCGACCCCACCAAGGATGTGGATGGATTTCATCCAGTTAATGTCGGTCGTCTGGTGCAGGGACGTGGCCTGCTCGCTCCGTGCACGCCGTCTGGGATTATTGAGCTGCTTGACCGGAGTGGGACCAAGATTGAGGGATCACGGGCGGTCGTGATTGGACGGAGTGATATCGTCGGGAAGCCGATGGCACTGCTGTTGTTGCACAGGCACGCCACGGTGACCATCTGTCACTCGCGCACCAAGAATCTGTCTGAAGTTGCGAACACGGCTGATATTCTCGTGGCTGCCGTAGGACGGGCGGCGTTCGTCACGCGCAACTTCATCAAGCCGGGGGCAACGGTTATCGACGTGGGTATGAATCGCCTGGATGATGCTGCACAAGTCGAGCAACTCTTCGGTGCCGAATCCAAGAAACTGGCGGCGTTTGCCGATCACGGTTCCGTGGTGATAGGAGATGTTCATCCCGATGTGGAGCGCGTAGCCGGCGCGTTGACGCCCGTGCCAGGGGGGGTCGGACCGCTGACAATCACGATGCTCATGTCGAACACGATTCGGGCCGCTGAAGCCCGTCGTCAGGCACTAGTCTGACTGCGATCGGCAAACGCCTGGAGCGCCGCGTGCACGGCTTTTACCTGTGTGTCGGTCTCGGCGAAGCTTCGATCGGTCCAGACGACGTAATCTGCCTGCTTGATCTTTTCGGTGGTGGGAAGCTGGGCGTCCATGCGCTTTTGTGCTTCATCCGCGTTCGCGGTGTTACGGACAAGCAGTCGCTCCAGCTGACGGTCGCGCGCGCAAGCGGTGACCACAACGCGGTCGAAGGCCGACGCGTGGCCCGTTTCGAATACGAGCGGGATGTCTGCGACGGCGAACGCCACGGTGCCGTCGGCGGCGATGGTCGAGAACCAATCGTCGATGGCGGCGCGAACCCGAGGGTGCACGATCGATTCAAGGACCATACGCTCAGTATGGTTGTCGAAGACCCGTCGTGCGAGCCGGGGACGGTCGACCTCGCCGTCCGCCTGGAACGCATCGTCACCGAAGTGCGCTCGGATCTCAGACGCTGCGGGCTGGCTGGCGTGGACGACGTCGCGCGCGATGGCGTCAGCATCGATTGTCGGGACGCCCAACGCGGCGAATAGTGTAAGCACGTACGACTTTCCGGTGGCGATGCCACCAGTGAGCGCGACGCGGCACGTCGGCGCGTCAGACTGGGGCTTCTTCGCTCTCGGCTGGGGTGATTCGTTCTTCGACGAAGGTGTTCCATTCATGGCATTGAGGACACTGCCAGAGGAGTTCCGTGCTCCGATAGCGGCAGCGCATGCAGACGTGTGGGTCGAGGTAGAACACGGCGTCTCGGGTCAGGTCGACGTATCGACGCACGAGCGTAGGATTGAATTCGAGGGTTGTCAACGTGCGCCAGATCGCTTGATGAACCGCAAGCGCATGAGGGTTGTGGACCAGTGATTCGAACAGTAGATCCAAGGCTCGCGCCGGCTGGCCGTGTTCCGCGTAGTACTGACCGAGCGCAAGTCGCCCCCGCCAGTCTTGAGGATTCGCTTTGATGATTCGCCTACAGAGGTCGATGAACTTCGACGATTGGTTCGATCCTGAAAATGCTGCTTCGAGCCGTCCGAACGCGAGGTAGGCGCGTTCGGGTGCGACCTTGAGGATCTGCTGCCACGTGTCAATGGCCGCGTGCTCGTCGCTAAGTTGGGCTTGGACGTCGCCCAAGTTGAGGTAGGCCGGAACCGTCTGTTGGTTCAGGTCGATCGCTCGCTCGAAGTGTTTGGCCGCCTGGTCGAGTGAGTCCGATCGCATCGCCTGGAGACCCAGCTCGTTTTCCAGGAACGCCAGGATGGCTTGATCGGCGGGTTTATCGGAGTCGACGGTGACCTCGCTCATGCGCCGGCGGATGACCTGCGCTTCGCGCCACTGATGCTGTTCCTCGTGCAGCTTCTCGAGGTTCAGCAGGGCGTACTGGTTGCTGGGATTGAGCCGGACGACCTCCGAAAACGCCTCGAAGGCGCGGTCGACGAAGCCGCCCCGCTTGAAGTCCAAGCCGAGACAGAGAAGTACGTAGGCATGTTCCAGTGTGGTCAGTCGGGGGCGCTGGAGTAGTGACTGATGAATGTGGATTGCTCTGCTGACCTTACCCTTCTCTCGGTAGAGGTTTCCCAAGATTAAGTGAATCTCGAGCGCATCGGGGTCCAGCCCCGCCGCCTTAGTCAATTCCTCAATGGCAAGATCAAGCTGATTCGACACAAGGAAGTTCAGGCCCAAGATGTAGTGTGGGGACTCGCGGGCTTTTCGCCGATCGATCCAACGCCCATCGCGGAGCTTGTATCGCTCCCATGCCTTACCGACCGCAAGGCCAACCAGCAGCGCTACCAGCGGTCCGAGAAACAGCAGGGTGTTGGTCACTAGAACAGTTCGGTGCGCCACAGGTCGTGAAGGTGCACGACACCGTGGACGCGGTCGTCACCATCCACGACAACCAATGATGTGATGTGTAGCGTTTCCATGACGTTGAGCGCTTCGACGGCCAGCGCAGACACCGGAATCGTTTGTGGCGATGACGTCATCACTGCGCGTGCTGTTCGGTTGGTCAAGCCATCGGGCTGTGCGATTTGGCGGCGCAGGTCGCCGTCGGTGATGACGCCAAGTAGCTCGTCGCGTTCGTCAACCACGCAGGTCATTCCGAGTCCCTTCTCGGAGACGGTTGCGACGACCTCTGCAAGTAGCGCCGCCGGTCCAACCCGAGGGAGATCGTTGCCGGCATGCATTACGCGCGACACGCGGAGGAGTTGCTTGCCGAGTTGGCCGCCGGGGTGGAGGTGTGCGAAGTCGTCTTCACGAAAGCCCTTCTTGACGAGCAGGGTCATCGCTAAGGCGTCCCCAAGCGCCAGGTTAGCAGTGGTGCTGGCCGTTGGCACGAGGTTTATCGGGCACGCCTCTGTCGCCACATGGCAATCGAGCGTGACGTCAGCCGCCTGCTTGAGGGTGTTCGACGCCGTTCCAGTAATGGCGATGAGCTTTACGCCGAGGCGCTTGATGGTTTCGAGCAGCCGGAGAATCTCGGGTGTTTCACCGCTGTGCGAGAGCGCTAGCAGCAAGTCGTCGGGCTGAATCACCCCGAGGTCGCCGTGGACTGCCTCAGCTGGGTGAAGAAAATACGCCGGCGTGCCAGTGCTGGAAAACGTAGCGGCGATCTTACGTGCGATGATCCCAGACTTGCCCATGCCTGTGACGATGACGCGTCCCCGGCAGGCAGCGAGGAGGTCCAAAGCGGTGTTAAAGCGGTCGTCAAGCGTGTCGCTGAGCGCAGCGATCGCGTCGGATTCGATGCACAACACGCGTCGAGCACGTTCGAGCGTTGCCTCCGGCGTCATCACGTCGGTCATGTCAGGGGCACGCCAGTGTTTCGAGCCGGGGCCGGGTCAATCGGTCCAGTTCCACCAGGTGACGAAGCAGCGGCTCCAGGCTGCTGAGGATCAGGGCGTTGGCACCGTCGCTTTGGGCTTGAGCGGGCTTTTCATGCACCTCCAAGAAGACGCTATCGACGCCAGCGGCGACACCGGCCGATGCGAGTGTGTGAATGAACTGTGCCTGTCCGGCGCTCACTCCATTGCCCCCTCCAGGTTGCTGCACACTGTGGGTGATGTCGAAGACCACGGGATATCCCGTTGCGCGAAGGATGGGGAACGAACGCATGTCAACGACGAGATTGTGGTATCCGAAGCTAGTTCCACGTTCGGTCAGGAGAATCTGATCGTGACCCGATGATTCGATCTTCTCAACGATGAACTGGACGTCTTCCGGCGCAAGAAACTGTCCCTTCTTAACGTTGATAACCCGGTTTGTGTTGGCCGCAGCTACGATGAGATCGGTCTGACGCGACAGAAAGGCCGGAATCTGTAGGACATCAGCGACCTGGGCTGCTATGGTTGCCTGCGCCGGTTCGTGGATGTCAGTCAGAATCGGCACGCCAAGTTTGTCCTTCACCGTAGCGAGCACGGCCAGCCCGCGGTCGAGTCCAGGTCCTCGAAATGAATTGATCGAAGTACGATTGGCTTTGTCGAACGAAGCCTTGAAGATGAACGGAACGTTGCAGCGCGCGGCGATCGCTTGGACCGACGCCGCGGTCTCAATCGCGTGTTGCTCGCTTTCGATGACACACGGTCCAGCGATGAGCGTGAGGGGCTGTCCTTCGCCGAGGGTCACGCCACCGACCGCTACCTGACGCACGGCTTCATTATATGGATATGGCACACCGACTGGACGAGAAACGTTTAACCTGTAACCGTGTGCGCCTTGGCCGGTGCCGACCGGGCATGTCGATGCACCGCTTTGACGAACTCGGCGAATAGCGGGTGTGGGCGGAGCGGCTTTGAGCGAAACTCTGGATGAAATTGCACCGCAATGAACCACGGATGGTCTGTGAGTTCGATGACCTCGACAAACTTGCCATCGGGCGACCGACCGGAAACCTGAAGGCCGGACTTCGTCAGTACGTTCTCGTATTTTCGATTGAACTCGTACCGATGGCGATGACGCTCGGCAATCTTCGTTTCCCCGTAGATACGATGCGCTAACGATCCGGGCTCGAGATGGCAGGGGTAGCCGCCGAGGCGCATGGTGCCGCCGAGATCATCGACGCCGAGCAGGTCGCGCAGCTTGTAAATGATTTTGTGTGCCGCGTCCTCACGACACTCGGTCGAATCAGCACCGTCGAGCCCGCACACGTGTCGAGCGAACTCTACGGCAGCCCACTGAAAGCCGTAGCAAATACCGAAGTAGGGGATCTGTCGCTCGCGGGCGACCCGGGCAGCCTTCATCATGCCTCGACTACCGCGGGCTCCAAAGCCTCCGGGGACGAGTATTCCGTCAGCATCGCCCAGCAGCCCATCGCTGCCATCTATCTCGAGCGCTTCCGCCTCGATCCACTTGATCGTGACGTTCACGTTTTCGGCGAATCCGCCGTGGTAGAGCGCCTCGTTGAGACTCTTGTAAGAGTCTCCGTAACCGACGTACTTTCCAACCACGTGCACGGTCAGTTGATCGGTGGGGTTCTTGATTCGTTCGACTAGGGCCTCCCATCGGTCGAGTGTACAGATCGTGTCCTGGGGCAGGGCCAGCTGCTTAATAACGATCGAGTCCAGCCCTTCTTCGCGCAGGACGAGCGGAACCTCGTAGATGCTCTCGACATCCTTCGCCGTAATGACGGCCTCTTCGTTGACGTCGCAGAACAGCGCGATCTTGCAGCGAATGTCGCGGGGGAGGAAACGGTCCGTACGACAGAGCAAGATGTCTGGCTGAATACCGACGGACCGCAAATCGCGGACGCTGTGCTGGGTCGGTTTGGTCTTGAGTTCGCCCGCGGTGCCGATGAACGGGACGAGTGTGAGGTGAATGTACAGCGTGTTCTCACGACCGACGTCACGACGGAACTGGCGGATTGCCTCGAGGTACGGCTGGCTCTCAATGTCGCCCACGGTTCCGCCGATCTCGACGAGCACGATATCGACATCCTCGCTAACAGATCGGATACCGTCCTTGATTTCGTTTGTGATGTGTGGAATGACCTGAACGGTCCGGCCCAGGTAGTCGCCGCGCCGTTCCTTCTGAATCACGGAAAGGTAGATCTTTCCGGTCGTCCAGTTGTGATTTCGCGTCGTAACCGTATCGGTGAAGCGTTCGTAGTGTCCGATGTCGAGATCGGTCTCGGCTCCATCCTCGGTCACGTAGACCTCGCCGTGTTGATATGGGCTCATGGTGCCAGGGTCTACGTTGACGTAGGGGTCGAACTTCTGGAGCGTCACTCGATATCCGTGTCCTTCAAGTAAACATCCGAGCGAGGCAGCAGCGAGGCCCTTTCCGAGTGATGAGACGACACCTCCGGTGATGAAGATGTACTTGACCTGCCGTGCAGGCTTTGACGAGGTTTGATTCATCGAGACACTCCATCGCCGATAATCTGTCGCACCCGTTCCAGGTCGTCCAAGGTGTCGACACCGACGGGGTCGTAGGGGGTTTTCTCGGTCTTGATGCGATATCCGTGTTCCAGCGCTCGAAGTTGTTCGAGGCGCTCGGCTTGTTCCAGCGGCATTGGAGTCAGTGTGGCGAGCCGGAGAAGAAACTCCCGGCGGTAGGCGTACAGGCCAATGTGCTTGTAGATGGGGCCGGTCGAGGCGGGGTCGGCCGCGTGATGCGTATAGGGAACGGCGGCGCGTGAGAAATAGAGTGCGAAATTATGTTGGTCGACGACGACTTTAACGACATGCGGATCGCACACGTCCCGCTCCACCGTCAAGGGGGTTCGAAGGGTTGCCATCGAGACGTCAGGATGGGATTCGAGCGCGCCCAGCACGAGGTCGATCATGCTCGGTTTGACCAGTGGCTCGTCGGCTTGCAGGTTTACGATGAACTCGGCTGTCAGGTCGCACGCGACTTCGGCCAGCCGTTCCGTACCGTTTCGATGGTCGGGGCTAGTCAATCGCACGTTTCCGCCAAACGCACGGACCGCGGTACTTACGCGATCATCATCGGTGGCCACCAGCACCGACGCCGCCCGCGATGCGGCGAGGGCGTGCCGATAGACGTGTTCGACCATCGGACGCCCGGCAATGTCGGCGAGCGGTTTACCTGGCAGTCGCGACGAGCGGTAGCGAGCCGGGATGATAACGATAGCGCGAGGGCGAGATGCGGTAGGCGATGAAACGGTTGTGGTGCCCTGAGGCTCAGCAGGGTGCACGGCGAATATTACCACATGGTGTTGTCGCCTCGGTCGTGATGCAGGTCGCAACGCGAGAGCCGGTTCTATAACCGCGACGTAGCACCGAGGACGTCGAAGGGTCCGATCCGTAAGGCACGAGGAGAAGGCGTACTGAGCGTATTTGACCGAAGAGCAACGGCGCGGGACGGAACGAATTGACGCCCGAATGCCGGTGCAGTTACGTAACCGATTTCTACAGTCGAACCGCGTTCGCGCACTGTACGGCGGGGATGCGTTGTAGATCGGCGAGAACGTCCTTTCCGAGCACGTCGTCGCTGTCGTCCGATTCCACGTTCACCACGCCCACCGCTCCGACATCGCCTCGGCCGAGCGCGAACGTCGCGATGTTAATCCCTCGTCGACCGAGCACCGTACCGACGTCTCCGATAACGCCGGGTTGGTCCGTATTCTTGATAACGATTAACGTTCCATCCAACGTTGCCTCGACCGCGACGCCGTCTAGGAGCACTAAACGTGGTTCATCCGGCGCGAACACAGCGCCCTCGGCCCATCGTTCACCGGCGTTTGTCTGAATCTTTACCGAGATGAGGCTAGTGAAGTTACGTGGCCGCGTGCTCTGTGACTCGACGACTTCGATTCCCCGCTGTTGCGCGACGGAACGAGCGTTAACGAGGGTCACAGTTGATGAGAGCACTTGACGAAACAGCCCGACGAGTACGGCTCCTACCAGCATGTCGTGGTTACTGTCCACCAGTTCCCCGTAGTATCGGACCCCAAGGCCTTCGATGCGTTCCGGTGTCAGCTGCGCTAGGAGGCTACCCAGTCGGTCTGACAATGCCAGATACGGCTGCAGACGCCGAACCTCCTCGGGCGACACGGCTGGGAAATTCACTGCGTTTCGTACGATCCCCGACGCGAGGAAGTCTCGGACGCAGCTGGCAATTTCTACCCCCACGAGCTCTTGAGCCTCTTTCGTCGACGCGGCGATGTGTGGGGTCGCGACCACCTCTGGCCGTCTGACCAGCATCGAGTCTATCGGCGGCTCCGCTTCAAAAACGTCGAGGGCTGCGCCAGCGACGTGGCCCGACTCGATCGCTTCGACGAGCGCCGACTCGTCAATGAGGTTACCGCGCGCGGTGTTGATGATTCGTACCCCGACCTTGCATTTCGCTAGCCATTCGCGTCCAACGAGTCCATCGGTTTCGGGCGTCGATGGGACGTGGAGGCTCACGAAATCGGACCGAGTGCAGAGGTCGTCAAGCGAGAGCAGCTCGACACCGAGGTCGTTGGCGACTTGCGCGCCGATGAACGGGTCGTGAGACACGACCGTCATCTCGAACGCCCTTGCACGCCGGGCAACCTCCCGTCCGATCCGACCCAGTCCCACGAGGCCAAGTGTCTTGCCGCGAAGCTCCTCCCCTTGGAGTACCTTCTTCTCCCAGCGTCCGGCCTTCATTGAAGTGTCTGCGAGCGTGACGGAACGCGACAGACTTAGCATCAACGCGTACACATGCTCGGCCACGCTGATACTGTTAGCGCCGGGCGCGTTGACAACTAGGATTCCGCGCCGGCTAGCCGTGTCGAGGTCGACGTTATCTACCCCGGTACCAGCCCGCGCGACGATCCGAAGGTTGGGTGCTGCATCGATGAGCTCCGCAGTGACCTCTGTGGCACTACGCACGATTAATCCATCAGCGTCTTTGAGATCCTTGATGAGCTGTTCAGCGGGACGACCTGCTCGTGCGTCTACCGTCCACCCCTTGGTTGTCAGGATGTCGGCTGCGGACTGTGGTAAGGCGTCTGCGATCACAATCTTCATAGGAACAGTCGTAGAGTATAATGAACGGCCTTTCGGACGACGATGCTAACGATCACCTCGTCCGCACCATGATGGTGCAAACCGCTACGATGGCCCGGTTGAAGCGGTTCGAATTCGTGTAACCGAACATTTTTCCACAAGGTTTTCCACACTTTCTGTTGAAGATTTTGTAACACGTCACGGGGACGTGACCTAAAAGGACGCGTGAACTCTGTTCATCGTGATCTGGAGAGTAACCGAACGGAGCAGTGAGCATGCCACGGTTTAAGGATCTCACACCGCCGATCGAAGGGACGGCGATTACCAAGAAGGGCGACACGCTGGTTGTGCCCGATGATCCGATCATTCCTTTCATCGAGGGCGATGGCATTGGGCCGGATATCTGGCGGGCGTCGGTACGTGTTTTCGATGCTGCGGTGAAGAGGGTCTATAAGGGGAGCCGTCGGATCGTTTGGTTCGAGGTGCTGGCGGGGGAGAAAGCGAAGGAGCAGACGGGGGAGTGGCTGCCTGCCGATACACTCGAGGCCGTAAGGGCGTATCACGTCGCCATCAAGGGGCCGCTGACCACGCCGGTTGGAGGCGGCATTCGAAGCTTGAACGTGTCACTTCGCCAGGTGCTCGATCTGTATGCGTGTATGCGGCCGATTCGTTATTTTCCTGGCACTCCGTCGCCGGTGCGGCATCCCGAGCATATGGATGTCGTAATTTTTCGCGAGAATACTGAGGACGTGTACGCCGGGATTGAGTGGGAGTGTGGATCACCGCAAGCCGAGCGAATCATCAAGTTTCTGTCGACCGAGATGGGTAAGCGAGTGCGATCCGACTCAGGCATTGGCATTAAACCGATCTCGATCACCGGCAGCCAGCGACTAGTGCGCATGGCGATCAAGTACGCCATCGACAACAAACGACGAAGCGTCACGCTGGTGCACAAAGGCAATATCATGAAGTTCACGGAGGGGGCCTTCCGCAATTGGGGATATGAGCTGGCACGAGCTGAGTTCGGCGAGCAAACGGTGCCCGAGAACAAAGCGCAGGGTGACGGTAAGATTGTCATCAAAGACCGGATCGCGGACAGCATGCTTCAGCAGATTCTGACCCGGACGTCCGAGTACGACGTCATCGCTACGACGAACTTAAACGGCGACTATTTATCAGACGCGTGCGCGGCGCAGGTTGGCGGCCTTGGGCTTGCGCCTGGCGCAAACATCGGTGATGAGATCGGGTTCTTCGAAGCTACCCACGGCACGGCGCCAAAGTACGCCGGGAAGGATGTGGTCAACCCGAGCTCGATGATGCTCTCGGGAGGCATGATGTTTCGCTATATGGGGTGGAGCGACGTCGCAAGCACGATCGAGGATGCGATTGGCCGGACCATTCAGGAGAAAAAGGTCACGTACGATCTTGAACGTCTTATGGCCGGCGCGACGAAACTGAAGACGTCGGAGTACGCTGACGCGATCATTTCGAATATGTAGGACTGCGACCGCAGACCCACAAGAGACGCAAGGCGCGAGGAGTAAGACCGCTATGAATCGGAAAGTCACCGTGATCGGCTCGGGAAACGTGGGAGCGACCGTGGCGCGAAGCATCGCCGACAAGGAGCTTGCAGACGTCGTGTTGCTGGACATCCTTGAAGGCGTTCCCCAGGGTAAGGCGCTTGACATGCTCGAAGCCTGTCCCGTTGAGGGATCCGATGCACGTGTACTTGGAACGAACAACTATGCCGACACGGCCGGGTCCGACCTCGTTGTTATCACGGCCGGCTTGGCTCGTAAGCCGGGGATGAGTCGGGACGACTTGCTTCAGAAGAACTTCGAGATCATCAAGAGTGTCACCGAGGCGGTCGTCAAAGAATCGCCTGACTGCATCATCATTCCGGTGACAAATCCATTGGACGCTATGTGTCAAGTGGTCTACCGCGTCAGCGGTTTCCCGCGTGAACGCGTCGTGGGGATGGCCGGAGTTTTGGACTCGGCGCGGATGCGAGCGTTCATTGCGCAGGAGCTCAACGTGTCGGTGGAGAACACCCACGCGTTTGTTCTGGGTGGTCATGGCGACACGATGGTTCCGGTACCTCGATACTCCACCGTCGCGGGCGTCCCGATTACCGAACTAATGACCGCCGCTACCGTGGACGCGATCGTCACCCGAACGGCCAACGGGGGAGCAGAGATTGTGAAGCTGCTGGGGACGGGGAGTGCCTACTACGCTCCGGGGTCAGCCGTGGTGGAAATGGTCGAGGCTATCTTCAAGGACAAGAAGAAGATTCTGCCGTGCTGCGCGTTCTTGCAAGGCGAGTACGGCATCTCGGATCTGTATGTTGGGGTTCCCGTCAAGCTCGGTGCCCGGGGCATGGAGGAGGTCATCCAGATCACCCTCACCGAGTCCGAGGAGAGCGCGTTGATGAGGTCGGCTGAGGCCGTGCGGGAGCTTGTTCGGGTGATCAACGTTTGACGCCGGGGTCCTTGAACCGCGACACCTGTGAAGATCCACGAGTATCAAGCTAAGAGTCTGTTCACCGAGTTTGGCGTACCCGTACCTCGCGGTGAGGTTGCGATGTCTCCGGCTGAGGCACGCGAGATCGCGGAGCGTCTTGGTGGGCACGTCGTGCTCAAGGCTCAGATTCACGCCGGTGGACGCGGGAAGGGCGGGGGAATCAAGATCGTGGGCACCGTCGATGCCGCAGAGACCGCCGCCCGCGAGTTGATCGGTAGCATGCTGGTGACCCCGCAGACTGGTCCCGCTGGTCGTCGCGTCTCGCGAGTGCTGGTCGAGGAGCAGGTCAAGATTGCTCGAGAGCTGTATATCGGCCTCCTGATTAACCGAACGATCGCCAGGCCTGTAATCATGGTGAGTTCGGCGGGCGGTATGGAGATCGAGAAGGTTGCCACCGAGACGCCGGAGCTCATCCTCCGCGAGACGATCGCGGGCGGCGTTGGCCTGGCACCGTTCAAGGCGCGGCGGCTGGCGTTCGGTCTAGGGCTTGAGGGGGCTGCCGTCAAGGAAGTAGTCGGTGTCATGCAGGCGGTCTACAGAGTGTTCGAGGAGACTGACGCAGTACTCGTTGAGGTCAATCCCCTGGTCATAACTAACGATGGTCGCGTCCTCGCACTTGACGCGAAGATGACGCTGGATGACAGCGCACTGTTTCGTCACGCGGAGCTGACAAAGCTGCGCGACCTGAGCGAGGAAGAAGAGCTTGAGCTTGAGGCGTCCAATTACTCGCTGAACTACATCCGCCTGGAAGGCAATATCGGTTGCATGGTCAACGGTGCCGGTTTAGCCATGGCGACGATGGACATTATCAAGATCAACGGCGGCGAGCCGGCAAATTTCCTCGACGTGGGAGGAGGTGCGAACGTTGAGCAAATCAAGAACGCTTTTCGCATCTTGGTAGCCGACGCGAACGTGACGGCTGTACTGGTCAATATCTTTGGCGGCATTCTCCGATGCGACGTGCTCGTCGAGGGCGTCATTGCCGCCGTTAGAGATCTCGACGTATCGGTACCGGTGGTGATTCGTATGGAAGGGACTAACGTCGAGGAAGGAAAACGAATACTGGCGGTGAGCGGCCTCAATTTTACGACGGCCGATACTATAGGCCAGGCGGCCGAACGGGTAGTCGCGTTGGCCCGGCCGTAATTCGTAAAGGCGACGGCGAACGAACGACGATGTCAGTCCTCGTAGACGAACACACGCGCCTCCTCGTGCAGGGCTTGACCGGTCGGGAGGGTGGGTTTCATGCGCGGCAAGCCGCGGAGTTCGGCACCACGGTGGTTGGTGGTGTGACCCCCGGCAAAGGGGGAACGACGCATGATGGGTGGCCGATATTCGACACGGTGGCACAGTGTGTCCGCGAGACGGGCGCTAACGCATCGGTGATCTTCGTTCCCCCGGCATTGGCTGCCGATGCGGTCCTGGAGGCCGCGGATGCCGAGCTTCCGCTTGTGGTCTGCATCACCGAGGGCATTCCCACGCTGGATATGCTTCGTGTGATGGAGTTCCTGGAGGGACGGTCTACCCGACTCATCGGTCCGAACTGTCCGGGCGTTATTTCAGCCGGTAAAGCGAAGGTTGGCATTATTCCTGGTCACATCTGTCGTGAGGGGCGCGTGGGCATCGTATCGAGGAGCGGGACACTCACCTACGAGGCGATTCATCAGTTGACGCTGTTGGGCTTGGGGCAGACGACTTGCATCGGCATCGGCGGCGATCCTCTGATCGGTACCAGCTTCGTTGACGCGCTCTCGTTGTTTCGAGATGACCCGGCCACAGAAGCCGTCGTGCTTATCGGTGAGATTGGGGGGAGCGCGGAAGAGGATGCGGCGGCGTTCGTTGCGCGGGAGTTCGAGAAACCGGTGGTGGGCTTCATAGCCGGTCAGACTGCGCCGCCAGGGCGTCGAATGGGACACGCCGGCGCCATCATCTCTGGCGGTCAGGGGACCGCCGCCGATAAGATGGCCGCGCTCGGGGCCGCTGGAGTCACGGTGGTTCGGAGTCCGGCCGACATCGGGTCGGCCGTCGCAATGAAGTTAGACGCTAAAAAAGCGTGCTAAAATGGTTAATCCGAGGCCATGAATGGCACCCGCTGACGTCGTACTTCAAAAGTTATTCAAGAAGCTACCGAGATTTGTAGGAAGACGCTCACCGCAAGAAACCGTCATTGTTTCTTCCCCCCGTCGATGCGTTAACGATTTCAGTATTCGGGTTGCAACGGTAAACGGCTCGGGAAGCCAGACCGCTAACTTGGTTCTGCTTAGGGCGATTTTTCAGAGCGGCGTACCGGTCTCGGGGAAAAACCTGTTTCCTTCGAACATTGCCGGCTTGCCGACGTGGTTCACGATCCGCTTGAACAAGGACGGCTACATCGCTGCCAAGAAACGGGTCGACATACTCGTGGCGATGAACGTTGAGACCAGCCGAGAGGACGTGCTGTCGCTTGAACCGGGCGCGGTGGTCATCTACGACGAGTCCTTTGCACTGGACGGGGTTCGCGACGACCTCATCTTCTATCCGGTGCCGTTCGACATGCTCGTCGCCGATATCAGTCGCGATGTCAGACTCCGTCGCCTCGTCCGAAACATGGTATACGACGGTGTAATTGCCGGGCTTCTCAAGATTGATTTCAAGCAGATGGAGGTCGCGCTGAACAAGCAGCTCGGCCGGAAGCCGAAGACCGTCGCACTCAACCGAGAAGCCCTGAATCTTGGGTTCAAGTTTGCGGTTGAGAACCTGGAGAAACGCGACCCGTTCTATGTCGAGCCAATGGACAAGACGGACGATCTCATTCTCACCGAAGGGAACACCGCGGCTGCCATTGGGGCGATGATGGCCGGAGTGACGGTGGTATCGTGGTACCCGATTACTCCATCGTCGTCGCTGTGTGAGACGCTCATCGGTTACCTCCGCCAACACCGCATTGAGAAGGACAGCGGCAAGGCGACGTTCGCCGTCGTGCAAGCCGAGGACGAGATCGCGGCGATCGGGATGGCGCTGGGAGCGGGCTGGGCGGGTGCTCGATCGATGACGGCAACGTCGGGGCCCGGTATCTCGCTGATGAGCGAGTTCGCGGGACTCGGCTACTACGCCGAGGTGCCGGCCGTTGTGTTTGACGTCCAACGCGTCGGGCCGTCGACTGGACTGCCCACTCGAACGGCGCAAGGGGATGTGCTCGCAGCTGCGTTTCTTTCCCATGGGGACACTCGGCATCTCATGCTGTTTCCTGCCTCGACGGAGGAGTGCTATTCCATGGCTCAAGAGGCTTTCGATCTCGCCGAGCGGTTTCAAACGCCGGTCTTTGTCATGTCGGACCTCGACCTCGGGATGAATACATGGATGTCCAAGAAGTTCGAGTATCCAACGAAGTCGCTGGATCGCGGCAAAGTGATCGACGCGAAGGCGCTCGAGGAGATCGGAAAATTTGGGCGGTATCGTGACGTCGACGGGGACGGCATTCCGTATCGGACGATTCCGGGAGACGATATGCCGGCTTTCTTCTGTCGCGGCTCGGGCCATAACGAGTGGGCTCAATACAGTGAGCGTCCGGACGACTATCAGCAGAACGTTGATCGCCTAGCCCGAAAGTTCGAGACCGCCCGAACCTGGATGCCAGCGCCGGTTGTCGACATCAATCGGAAGGCCTCGATCGGGCTCATCGCGTACGGCACCACGCATTGGGCGGTCATCGAGAGTCGCGATCAGTTGTGGGCGGAAGCCGAAGTGCATACCTCGTACTACCGGGTGTGTGCGTATCCGTTCCGAACTGCACTGGCGTCTTTTGTCGAGCGACACGCTCATGTGTATGTCGTCGAGCAAAACCGAGATGCGCAGATGTTGAGTCTCATGAAGCTGGATCTGCCGGCCGTACTGACGACCCGACTGCGCAGCGTGCTGCACTACACGGGCGACCCAATCGATGCCCAAACTGTGACGGACAGGATCCTTATTCAGGAAGGGTATCGGGTACAGAAAACAGGTGCCATTCAGTCCCCGTTACCGAGGAGCGCCGGCGTTGGAGGTGAGTAACCACTCGAGTGGGCAGAGGTAGATACCGTGGCAAGAGCAACAACTCCACAATCGCCGAAACGCGTGAACCGCCTCGGTCTCAAGCCGACCGATTACCGGGGATCGAAGACGACACTGTGCGCGGGATGCGGACACAACGCGATCTCGGAACGGATCATCGAAGCGTGTTACGAGATGGGTGTAAATCCCGACCGCGTGATCAAGCTGTCTGGTATCGGTTGCTCTAGCAAGAGTCCGGCCTACTTCCTCGGGTCGGCGCACGGCTTCAACGCGGTCCATGGGCGGATGCCGTCGATTGGGACCGGTTCGCTGCTGGCCAATAGGGAGTTAGTGGCCGTCGGGATCAGCGGAGACGGCGACACTGGAGCGATCGGTATCGGTCAGTTCGTACATCTGATGCGGCGCAATGTGCCGCTCGTGTACATCATCGAAGACAACGGCTGCTACGGTCTTACGAAGGGACAGTTTTCACCGACGGCCGATCTCGGCTCGAAGCTGAAGACTGGAGTGGTCAATGATTTGCCGCCCATCGATACCTGCGCGCTGGCGATCGAGTTGGGCGCGACGTTTGTGGCCCGGTCGTTCTCCGGCGACAAGAAGCAACTGTTGGCTGTGCTGAAGGCAGCGTTAAGCCATCGCGGAACGGCGATGCTTGACGTGTTGTCTCCCTGCGTGACGTTTAACGATCACGAGGGTTCAACGAAGAGCTATGCCTACGCTAAGGATCATGATGACCCGTTGGAGGACATCAGTTTCGTGCCGTTCTTCGAAGACATCACGATTGACCACAAGCCTGGCACGACGCAGGAAATTGAGCTCCACGACGGTTCGAAGCTCTATCTCAAGAAGCTCGACGAGGACTATGACGCGTTAGATAAGATGCAGGCGCTCCGGGTGCTCGAAGAAACGAAGACGCGAGGCGAATTCGCGACCGGGATCATCTACGTTGATCTCGGCCGGGACGATTTCGTGACGCTGCTCAATCTCGTCGATGAGCCGCTGGCCACCTTGTTAGAGGACCGGGTTCGTCCTCCGAAGGCGGTGTTTGACGAAATTATGGGGGCGCTTGGGTAGTTGACGCGTGAATGCGTTCGCTCAACGTAGCCCAACATGCAGCGAACACTTGCCATCATTAAACCTGATGCCTTTGACCGACAGGTCGTTGGCGCCATCGTGCAAAGAATTGAGGACGCGCAGTTTCGTATTTGCGCCATGCGGCTCGTGAACTTAACCAAAGCAAAGGCAGAGGGCTTTTATGCTGTCCACAAGGAGAAGCCGTTCTTCGATAGCCTGACCGACTTCATATCGTCGGGGCCGGTGGTCGTTATGGTACTTGAGGCACCGGATGCGATTGCGAAGTGGCGCCGTTTGATGGGTGCAACCGACCCTGCGCAGGCTGAGCGTGAAACGCTTCGCCGAGACTACGGCTCGTCGATCGAGCGGAACGCGACGCATGGATCCGACGCGCCTGAAACCGCTGCCTTCGAGATCGACTACTTCTTTCAAGGGGTCGAGTTCACGGGGTAGGGCACGAGACTACCGCGCGGGCGGTCAGATGGGGAAGGTACTGGTCGTTTTAGGACTGCTGGTGGTAGCTGTCGGTGCGTTGATCATGCTGGGGTTTCCCGTGGGACGTCTCCCGGGCGATATCGTCTATCGTCGCGGTAACATAACGTTCTACGTGCCGGTCATGACATCCTTGATCGCCAGCGTGGTTCTGACGTTAATCCTGACGTTCTTTCGACGTTGAGCCTAGTTGCGCGTACCTGCTACACGTCGCGAACTTGGAGGGAGGACACTCAGAAGCTATGAGCATCAAGTCGGACGCCTGGATACGACGGATGGTGACGGAACATCGCATGATCGAACCGTTCGTCGAAGGGCAAGTGAGGGAATCAGTGGTGTCGTATGGGGTTTCCTCGTATGGCTACGACATCAGGGTGGCCGACGAGTTTAAAGTGTTCACTAACATTAATACAACGGTCATTGACCCGAAGGCCTTCGATCCACGCTCGTTCATTGACCTAAAGACGTCGGTCTGCATTGTGCCACCGAACTCGTTCGCTTTAGCTCGAACGGTGGAGTATTTTCGGATTCCGCGCGACGTCTTGACCATCTGCGTTGGCAAGTCAACCTACGCTCGGTGTGGGATTATTGTCAACGTCACGCCGTTCGAACCCGAATGGGAAGGGACTGCGACGCTCGAGATCTCTAATACGACGCCGCTTCCCGCAAAGATCTATGCCAACGAAGGAATCGCACAGGTACTGTTCTTCCAGAGCGATGAGTCTTGCGAAACTTCGTACGCGGACAAGAAAGGGAAGTATCAGGCGCAGACCGTTGTGACTTTGCCGAAGATCGGGTGATCGGTGTGAGACTCGTTTAAGCGGCGTTCATAATTAACGTTCACGTTGGGATGATTTATTGACATAGAAAGGGTAAGCCTTGACCGGGGGATAAGACCGTAGTAACCTTCGGCGGTTTAGCTGTCGAAGGATGCACCACGATCTACGCTTGCACGATCTGCAAGTTCCGTTCAGGTCTTTCGTAACGACAAGTTGCTCCAGAATCAACGATGTCAAAGCTTGTCGAGCGCGAACCCGCGCGCAGTAGACGTTCCTTTGCTACTGCTCCTGCCCTAGCCGTTCAGTTCTTCCTGATTCCGCTGATGGTCGTTGGCATGGTTGCCCTTGTCTATGGCGGTTTTCGGATGCTTCTAGTTCAGGAGGGAACACCGGAGGAGTTCCTGCGGGACGTGCAGATGGGCGGTCGCGATCGACGCTGGCCTGCGGCGTACGAACTCTCTCGGCTCATGAGCGATCCCGAGGTCGAGTCGAAGCATCCTGGCCTGGGCGCGGCCATTGTGCAGGCCTTTGAGGATTCAGCGGGCGACGACCCGCGCGTTCGCCGCTACCTTGCACTGGCGGTCGGGCGGCTCGCCACTCCGCCTAGTCGCGCGGTGGCCGTGCTCGTTGAAGGACTGCGGGACGACGATACCGAAACCCAGATCAGTGTTATGTGGGCTCTTGCAGCACTCGGTAACGCCTCGATCATCAGTGAGATTGACTTGATGTACGCCTCGTCCGATGCTGGAGTTCGCAAGATGGCGGTGTACGCGCTTGGTGCGTTGCCCGGTGACCGCGCGCTCCCAACACTTACACGAGCGCTTGGCGACGCGGTCGCCGATGTCCAATGGAATGCGGCTGTTTCCCTGGCGAGGCACGGGAACCCCGATGGGGAAGTCGTTCTTGCCCGAATGTTGAACCGTGAGTACGTTGAGCGGAACGTGACACGGACAACGGCACTCGATGCTGTGATCGACCCGGTGTCAGAAGTAATGGTGAGCGGACTGCAGGCGGTCGAAGTTTTAGGATCCGCACGGTTGAGAGACGAGGTCGTTCGCTTGAGCCTCGACGACGAAAGTCTGCGCGTGAGAGATATGGCGATGCGAACGCTTCAGGCGATCGGGCCGTCGTAGGTCACGACGGATGTCTGGCCAGTGAGCGTGACTGAGACGACAATAGAGGACGACAAATAACATGGCTGACGAACAGAAGAATCCACCTTCTGTCCCTGGTGGCGACGCATCAAAAAAGTCGGCCGCAAGACCGAAACCGACTCCGCCGCCACCCTTAAATCCTTCGTTGGCCGGGAAGACAACCAGCGCTGCGGCGGTCAAGAAACCGGTGGCGAAACTCACAGCAAAGGCGATGGACGACACGTCGCCGCTGATGTCGAGGCGAGGGTGGATGGGTTTGGCGTGGGGCTCGTTTACGGCCGCAACGGCGGGGTGCCTCGCGGCGACCGGACGGTTCATGATGCCCAACGTGCTCAACGAGCCACCGCAGCAGTTCACGATTGGGTTCCCGACTGACTACGGAGCGGGCGTGGATGAACGCTGGAAAGATCGCTTTGGCGTGTGGGTGGTCCGTACCCCATTTGACATAGTGCACGAGGCCCCGGGCTTCTATGCCTTACTCGTGACGTGCACCCACCTCGGCTGCACTCCGAACTACCTGTCGGCCGAGGCGAAGTTCAAGTGCCCGTGTCACGGGAGCGGGTTTCGAGAGACTGGTGTCAACTTCGAAGGTCCGGCGCCGCGCCCGTTGGAGCGCGCCCGCATCGTGCTCGCGGAAGACGGTCAGATCTTGATCGACAAGAGCCGGAAGTACCAGCAAGAGCTCGGGCAGTGGAGTGACCCCGAAGCATTCCTAGCAGTGTGAGTGACGTTTATGGCCAATACGAAGATCATTCAACCCGAAGAAGGCGCGCTGGTGCGAGCGTGGAACTGGCTGACCGAGACGCAGGTCTGGACGTCAATCTTTCGGCACGCAGCGCCGCTCAACGATCGGAACCGCGTGCTCGTCATGCTCTCCAACGTCTTCCTACACCTGCACCCGGTGAGATTGAAGAAGCACGGTGTGCGCCTCCGTTACACGTGGTGCATGGGGGGGCTGAGCTTCTTCCTCTTTCTGAACCTCACGTTCACCGGGCTACTCTTGATGTTCTACTATCGCCCGACGCTCGAATACGCGTATTCGGACATCGTCGGGCTCCGGGAGCATGTGCCGCTGGGCATCATGCGTGAGATGCATCGCTGGGGTGCGCACGCTATGGTCATCACCGTGTGGCTCCACATGTTTCGTGTTTTTATGACTGGATCGTACAAGCCACCCCGGGAGTTTAACTGGAACGTTGGGGTCATCATGCTTGTGCTGACGCTGTTGTTGTCGTTTACCGGCTACCTGCTGCCGTGGGACCAGCTGGCCATCTGGGCGATTACGGTCGGGTCGAATATGGCACGCGCAACGCCATTTCTTGGGTATGAAGGCCCCGGCGCTCAGCTGTTGGCGATCGGCGGCGTCCAACTCGTTCACGCCGCGGACGACGTGCGGTTTGCGTTGCTGGGCGGCACGTTTGTCGGCGAAGGCGCGTTGCTACGCTTCTACGTGTTGCATTGTGTCGCGCTGCCACTGGTTATCGGTTTCCTGATGGCGATTCATTTTTGGCGAGTCCGCAAGGACGGCGGGATTTCTGGGCCACTGTAAGCCGACTGACCTGAACGTTGCACTGAAGTGACATATGGACGCGATTAAAGGATTCATCAATCTGTTCGCCGACCCCCGGCTGTTCTTCATGCTGTCAGTCGTCGCCTTAATTCTCATCGTCTGGAAGCGCAATGTTTTTTCAAAGAACTCCGTCGGGTACGGCCTGATGGCCTTTCTGGCAGTCTTCTTTGGGTTTGGCCTGACGGACGAGAACTTCGTATTGATCATCGCGAAACCGGACAACGTGCCGATCGTGGCGTTGATCTTTCTCGTGGTTTTCTTCACGTGGTACTCGATGCGCGAAGCGGTGATCAACGACCGCCGGATCGCAGCTGGCGACGACCCGATTGAAAAGGTGGAGTCGGATCGTGTGTGGGTTTGGCCCGACCTCGTCTACACCGAGCTGATTGCGCTCATCATCTGTACGGCGGTTATCGTCGTGTGGTCGATCCTGCTGGAGGCGCCAATTGAGCAGCCGGCAAATCCTGCCAATACACCCAATCCGTCGAAGGCGCCCTGGTATTTCTTGGGGTTGCAGGAGATGCTGGTCTACTTTGATCCCTGGCTGGCCGGCGTCGTGCTGCCCAGCTTGATCGTCGTGGGTTTAATGGCGATTCCATATATTGATACCAATCCCAAGGGCAACGGCTATTACACGTTCAACGAGCGAAAGGCCGAGATCACGATTTTCCTGTTCGGATTCGTCATTCTCTGGTCGTCGCTGATCGTCCTCGGAACGTTTCTCCGGGGTCCGAACTGGAACTTCTTCGGCCCATTTGAGTACTGGGACATCCACAAGGTCGAGGCGCTGACCAACGTGCAGCTATCGGAGTACATCTGGGTGCGTGGTTTTGGGCGGTCGCTGCCTGAGAATTGGGTCATCCGCGAGATCTTCGGACTGATCATCATTCTGACGTATATAACGGTGGTGCCGGTCGTGCTGGCTAAGACCGTGTGCAAGAATTACTACGAGAAGCTCGGGGCGTCCCGTTTCTACGTGGCCATATTTCTGTTCCTCATGATGCTCTCGCTGCCGGTCAAGATGCTGACTCGGTGGCTGTTCAACCTGAAGTACGTCGTCTATATCCCTGAGTTCTTCTTCAATATCTAGAGCGTATGGTTGACAAGAAATCTGTTGGACACGCTTACAACATCGACTCTCTAAACGTCATCTTTGCGGCGTCCACCTTGTTTCTATTCTTCAGCAATCTGTGGATGGTGTGGGACGACTACGACCGCGAATGGAAGGGCTATCAGCGCCAGTTCGTTTTACTGGAGACGGAGGTCACGCAGGCCGGGCTAGCGACGGCGCAGGGGGAGATCAACCAAGCCGAGCTGGTGCGCTTGCAGACTGAGCGAGCTGCTGCGGAGCAGTCCGTGGCCAGCAACCAGACGCAGATCGACGAGCTCCAGGGACAGCTGGATACGGTTGAAGCCGAGCTCTACCGGGTCAGTCAAGCGTGGCAGTTCACCAAAGCCGAATACGACGTCGCCAGGTACGGCTTCGAGGAGCTGCGGAATCACGACCCGGAGCATGCTGAAGAAGAGCGGCCCGCGATCGATGCGATGTATCAGGAGTGGATCGACCTGGGCTTGCAGGTCGACGCTCTGAACACCCAGCGCGACGGCATTCGTGCCCAGATCAGCGAGTTCACGAGCCAGGTGAGAGAGTTCGACGAGGAAATCCGAGACCTCACGACCGAAACGACCCGCCTCGAGACCCGTTTGGTGGAACTGGCGCCGAGTATCGTCACTGACGTTTTAAACGCGCCACTGCTGGACTTCATGGCGCCATCGATCACTGTCCAGCAGGTGATCACTCCAGATATCGTCGACGACGTCAACTTCAAGCGGGTCCCCAAGATGGACCGCTGCACGACCTGCCACCTGGCGATCGATCGGGACGGGTACGAAGACTATCCGCAGCCCTTCACGACCCATCCCAACCTCGCGGCCTATGTCGGAAGCGCATCGCCGCATCCGGTTAGTCAGTTCGGCTGCACTGTGTGCCACGAGGGGATGGGGCAGTCGATCACGTTCGAAAACGCTTCACACACGCCGCGAAACACGGAGCAGACGCTCCAGTGGGAAGAAGACCACCACTGGGAGCCGCCACATTTGTGGGATTACCCGATGCTTCCCGCGGACATGACCGAGGCGTCGTGCGCGAAGTGTCATCAGGAGACCGTCTTCGTGCCCGATGGACCGGACATCAGTCTGGCCTACGGAATTTACGAGCGTGCCGGATGCTATGCATGTCATACCACAAAAGGGTTCCAAGGCCAGCGTAAGCCCGGGCCAAACCTAACCAAGATTTCGGCAAAGCTTGACGAGGAATGGGTGGCGAACTGGATCCGCGATCCGCGTGCCGTGAAACAGAGCACGTGGATGCCACGGTTCTGGTATAACTCCAACAGTAGTGCCCCCGAGGACACGAGGAGAAACGAAGCCGAGATCGATGCCGTTGTGGCTTACCTATTCGCGAACTCAGACGACCACGAGTACGCCGTCACGTCACCGCCCAGCGGCGATGCGGTCCAGGGACGGGAGGTCGTCGAATCTGTCGGGTGCCTAGCGTGCCACATCAACGACGACATGGACCGTCTGTTCGCTGGACCAAGACGTACCTTTGGTCAACCGCTCCAGAACATTGGCAACAAGACGACCTACGAATGGCTCTTTGATTGGGTCCGGGACCCCAGGCACTTCAGTCCAGAGACCTACATGCCCGACATGCGGCTCACCGACCAGCAGGTGGCCGATGTCGCAACTTATTTAATGAGCTTGACCGGGCCGGCAGGTGAGGGCGCTGGGGCGACCTATAACCCAGCGTACGTGGCGGAGGTCTTGACCGACTATTTGGCGTCGATCGTTCCGACGGATGAGGCCAGGGCGTTCGTGGCCGCGATGTCGGCCGAAGAGCAGCAGCTCGAGTTGGGGCAGCGGGCCATCGGGCGCTACGGCTGCTACAGCTGCCACGAAATCGCCGGATTCGAAGACACCCAGCCCATCGGAATCGAGCTATCCGAGGAAGGAAGCAAGCTCGTCCAACGGCTGGACTTTGCCTTCGTCCACGATATTCCACACACGAAGGTTGATTGGTTTAAGCAGAAGCTACGGAACCCACGGGAATTCGACCGCAGCCGGGTACTCCAGCCGCTCGAGCGGCTTCGGATGCCGTACTTCGGTTTCAATGAGGACGAGGTCCGGTTGCTCTCGACCGCGATCATGAGCTTCCAGACCGAGGTGCAACCCGTGGCCTCCAAAGAACCAGGATCGGCTCGCAATGATGCCCTGCGGGAGGGCCGGAACTTTGTCCGCCGGCGGAACTGCGTCGGATGCCACGAGATCGAGAACGCGGGTGGCGACTACGTCAACGTAGTCGGCGACCCGTCGCTAGCGCCGCCGATGTTGACGCCGGAGGGTGCGAAGGTACAGCCCGACTGGCTCTATGCCTTCTTGCGTGCCCCGATCACAATTCGACCGTGGCTGGCGGTACGGATGCCGTCCTTCGGAATGGACGATCCGCATTTGAATACTGCCATCGACTACTTCGCGGCGATTTCCGAAACGGTTGGACCGTTCACGACCCACGACTACCAGACTGAGACCCAGGTACTGCGAACCGGCGAGGAACTATTCGACCTGCTGCGTTGTCAACAATGCCACGTGCTCGACACCATACCGGACGACCAGCCGACGGATAATCTGGCTCCGGACCTTCGCATGGCGTACGAGCGTTTGCAGCCTGATTGGGTACTGGATTGGCTCAAGGCACCGCTGGATATTCAACCTGGTACCAGGATGCCGATGTTCTGGGCGGAGTACCCAGGGTCCTTCTACCCACAGCTGGACAACGACGCCGTTCAGCAGATCGAGTCCGTTCGAGACTATCTCTATACGTTCCGCGGTGGACCGACACCTTTTGCGGGGAATTAGAGGGGAATTAGAGAGGAGGCATTTCGACCTCCTTCCTTGCTAAGCCCAACCCTCCTCCTCCAGCTCCGCAGACGTCCTCAAATTGGCTCCAGCTTCACGCATTTGCTCCAGGGCGCGTTCCGCATCACCCTCTTTACGGTCGACTCCTGCGATCGCATCGGTCACGACGGTCACGTCGAGCCCCAGGCGGCGAGCGTCGAAGACTGACTGCGCGATGCAGTAATCCGTCGCCAGCCCGCCGACGAGCAGTCGCTCAATCTCTTGCTCACGAAGTTCCCGTTCGAACGGTACGCCATGCGCCGTTTGTCCCTCGAAGGCCGAGTAGCCGTCGGCGCCGGGTGCCTGCCCCTTGCTCACGATGACCGTTCTGTCGGGAAGCTCGAGGTCGGGATGGAACTCAGCCCCAGGAGTGTCCGCGACGCAGTGGACCGGCCACGGTCCTCCATACGGCTGAAAGTGAATCGACTGGGAAGGATGCCAGTCACGCGAGGCGTAAATCAAAACGTCCGACTGCTCAAGCCGTGCCATCAGTGCGTTAAGCGGTTGAACGACGCGGTTGGCGTCTGGGACGGCCAGTGCTCCGCCTGAACAGAAGTCCCGCTGCACGTCGACGACAAGAAGCGCCATGCTTCGACTTGAAGCCACGAATGATACATTACCACCCGATGCCGCATGCGCTGACGACCGACCTTTACGAGATAACGATGGCCGCAGGCTATGCTGTCTACGGCGAGGTTGGCCGAGCATCGTTCGAGTTATGGGTGCGTGAGCTTCCACGTGAGCGGAATTATCTCGTCGCCGCTGGACTGGACCTCGTTCTAGACTACCTTGAAGGCCTAGCCTTCACGACGGAAGACATTGAGTATTTGCGTGGGCTGCCCGCACTGCAGGAGGTTCCCTCGGACTTCTTCGACGATTACCTCCGGACGTTCCGGTTCGATGGCGATGTGTGGGCAGTCGCGGAGGGAACGCCGGTCTTTGCCGGTGAGCCGCTCGTCCGGGTCACGGCGCCACTTCCTGCCGCTCAGCTAGTGGAAACAGTTCTGTTGTCGACCGTACTCTTCCAGACGCTGATTGCAAGCAAGGCCGCACGGGTGGTTGAGGCGGCCGAGGGACGACCGGTGATGGAGTTCGGGGCGCGACGCGCGCACGGGACGGACGCGGGTGCGCTGGCTGGGCGCGCCGCGTTCATCGGCGGGTGCGTCGCGACGTCGGACCTCGAGGCGGGGCGGCGATTTTCGGTGCCGGTCTCGGGAACGATGGCACACTCGTGGGTCATGTCGCATGACACCGAAGCACTGGCATTTCAACGCTTCTCGGACCTCTATGGTGACCAGTCGGTCCTGCTGTTGGACACCTTCGACACGCTTGAGGCGGCGCGACATGTCGTCAAGCTTGGCTTGAGTCCCCATGCAGTCCGTTTGGACAGTGGCGACCTATTGATGCTTAGCCGAAAGGTACGGCGGCTCTTCGATGCCGCCGGTTTACGTAACACCCGTATCCTCGTCAGTGGCGACCTTAACGAGTACCGGATCGCAGAGTTGGTCCAGGCAGGAGCTCCGATTAACGGCTTTGGCGTTGGGACCGCCCTAAGCACATCGAGCGATGCTCCCGCGCTGAGTGGTATCTACAAGCTCGTTGAGATTGAACGCGGCGGGGTCATGGTGCCGGTGGCCAAATTTAGTCCGGGAAAGACCACGTATCCGGGGGCAAAGCAAGTGTGGCGTGTGTTCCGCGGTGAGATGGCCGACTACGATGTGGTGGGACTCAACGATGAAGCGGCGCCAAACGGCGGCAGTTCGCTCTTACGCTGCGTTATGCGCGACGGGCGTCGTTTGCATCCAGCGCTCAGTCTCTCGACCCTTCAGACGAGGTGCCGGGCGGCCCTGGCGCAGTTTCCAGAGGATGTACGTCGTTTGTCCGATCCGAGCTCGTACCCCGTCAGGTACAGCGCCAACTTGCGGGCGAGTGCCGACGCGGTCCACGCGGCGTGGGAGAGCGGGTGAGCTGATTTACGATTAGGACGGCGTTGCACGAGCATGTTCGACGGCGACGAGTATCTCCTCGGCTGGACCGTGTATGGCTAGGTCGACGGCGCTTGAGGCTGGCGTGGGCTCGAGGTTGATCTCGACGGTGAAGGCGCCCTGAGCTTTCGCACGAGTCACCAGCGTGGCGGCGGGGTGCACAAGCGCCGAGGTGCCAACGGTGAGGAAGAGGCCGCAGGCCGTCGCGTCAAAGCTTCGATCCAGGACCACCGGGTCAATCGGTTCACCAAACCATACTACCCTGGGCCGTGCAAGGCCGCCACAGGTGGGGCAGCGCGGCGGACGTTCTGGCAGGGGCGTCGTTCGGTCCTCCCAGCGCATAGGCGTTCCACCGCACTGCTGCCAGCACTCTAGGTCCCAGATCGAACCGTGAAACCGCAGTACACTACGGGTTCCAGCACTCTCATGGAGACCGTCGACGTTCTGCGTGATGAGCGTGAAGTTCTTGAGGGAGTGGATCCAGGCCGCGATGACTGTGTGCGCGGAGTTGGGCTCGCACTGAGCGACATGTTGCCGGCGCCAGTCGTACCATTCCCAGACAAGCTCGGAATCTCGCTCGAAAGCTTCGGGTGTGGCCAGGTCATCGGGCCGATGTTGGCGCCATAGCCCATTGAAGCCGCGAAACGTCGGCACGCCGCTCGCCGCCGACACGCCAGCACCGGTCAGGACCGTGACGGGGCCTTCCGACATCCGAACGGCCAAGTCACCGATGCTTTCCTCGATGCTCATACCGAATTCTACCCACGGTTAGCCGCGTATCGAGAAGGAAACATCTAGGATGAGGACGCTGATATAGTTTTCCGTTTAAGGAGACGACGTGAGCCCTGACGACATAAGCTCGTTGCCGGAAGACCTCGCAGAGGCGCTGGCATTAGAGGTAAAGAGCTGGGAGAACGATCTTAGGGTTGCTCGGTTGTGGAATGGAGATGCCTCGCTCTGGACTGACGCCGATGAAGACTGTTGGCTCGGCTGGTTAAGGGCTCCGGAAGACCTGCTCGATATGATCGACGAGCTGGAGGTCGTCACGCCGTCTGCGCTTAACGGGGAATTTGATGATGTCGTTGTCTTGGGTATGGGGGGCTCGAGCCTCTGCCCTGATGTGTTGCGGTCGAGTTTCGGCCCGCAGGCTGGAGCCCCGTGCCTTCACGTTCTCGATACGACCGACCCGTCACAGATTCGCAGCCTCGAACAAGGGGTCCGTCTTGACCGTACCTTGTTCATCGTTTCGAGCAAGTCAGGTACGACTCTCGAATCGGATCTTCTGCTGCGCTACTTCCTTGATCGCGTGTGTAGCCATAACCCCGCGGCAGCGGAAACGCAGTTCGTGGCGGTGACCGATCCGGGGTCGCCGCTTGAGCAGATTGCCAAGGAGCGTCGTTTCCGAGCACTGTTTCGCGGAACTCCAAGTGTCGGCGGTCGGTATTCAGCGCTATCCCCGTTCGGTCTGGTACCGGCATCGGCCATGGGCCTTGACGTTCGGCGGCTGCTGACCCAGGCGGTCGAGATGAGTGCCTTCTGCCGACCGCAGGCGCCGGTTCACGAAAATCCAGGCGCGCTACTGGGGCTCTTGCTGGCGGTGGCCGCTAAGCGGGGCCGGGACAAGGTCACGCTGGTTGGGTCACCCAGTTTGGCAAGTCTTGGTGCGTGGATCGAGCAGTTGCTAGCCGAATCGACCGGAAAGAGAGGAAAGGGGTTCATCCCCATCGACGGTGAAGCGCTTGATACCCCTGATGGGTACGGGGCCGATCGAGTGTTCGTATACGTTCGAGACATGACGGATCCGAACGCTGTTCAAGACGCGGCGATCGCGAGCTTGGAACAGGCGGGGCACCCGGTAGTTCGCATCCCCGTGGCCGATCGGTATGAGCTTGGTGCCGAGTTCTATCGCTGGGAGTTCGCCACGGCGGTGGCAGGAGCGGCGCTCGGACTCAATCCGTTCGATCAACCTGACGTTGAGGCGAGCAAGATCGAAGCTCAGCGTCTCACGACTGCGTTCGAGCGCGATGGTTCGTTGCCAAACGAAACACCGGCGGCGGTTGACGACGGTGCCGAGCCAGGTATTCAACTATTCGCCGGTCCGGCGACAGTTTGCCAACTCGGTGAGGCTGGGACCGATACCGCGACTACGTTGGAACGCCTCGTGTCGGCGCACTGCGCTAGTTTGACTGAAGGCTGCTACGCGGTAATTCTCGCGTACGTCGAAATGAGCGCGGCACACGTCGCCGCGCTTCAACGGCTCCGGCACGTTCTTCGCGATGCGACGGGCAACGCCACCTGCCTTGGCTTTGGCCCCCGTTTTTTGCACTCGACGGGTCAGGTGCACAAGGGAGGTCCCAATACCGGGGTCTTCTTCGTGATCACAGGTGACGACTCGATAGACTTAGAGATTCCGGGTCGACCCTTTACATTCGGGACCGTGAAGGCGGCTCAGGCACGGGGCGACGTGGAGGTGCTTCGGTCGAAGGGTCGTCGCGTCTTACGCCTACACATCCAGGGTAACGTCATCGCCGGAATTGAACGCCTCACGGTCATCGTTCGGCGGGCCCTGGTCGGTCAGTCATGAGGTTGGGACGGCCTGACTTTCAGCGGACCGATGGCTCACGTACCCGTCCATTTCGGTGGACGTTTCTCAAGAAACGCCGAGACGCCTTCCTTGAAGTCGGCACTTGTGTAGCACATTACGATCAAGTCTCGTCCATCGATCGATGCCATTCGCCGGCGCAACTGGATTCGACGGATCATCTCTTTCGAGGCTTTAATCGTGAGCGGGGCGTTGCCCGCGACCGTTTCCGCCAGCGTTCTGACGGTCGCGGCCAGTTCCGGACGGTGGACCACGCGGTTGACCAGTCCTACGTGAAGTGCCTCGGCGGCATCGAGAAGCCGACCGGTGTACAAGAGTTCTTTGAGGCGGGCTGGACCGATCAGATCGATGAAGCGCGCGTGGTTCGCAGCCGACAGACAGTTACCCAGGGTTCTGGCGATTGGAACTCCGAAACAAGATGTCGGCGTGCAGACACGCAGGTCACACGCAGCAGCGAGCGCCGCTCCACCGCCGGTGGCGAACCCGTCGATCTGTGCAATCGTTGGAGTAGTGACGGTCTCAAGTCGGTCCATGACGTCGTCGAGACGCCGTTCGTAATCGATGCCGTCCTCTGGGGAGTCGAACGACTGGAACTGACTGATATCGGTTCCCGACACGAACGCCTTACCGCCGGTGCCACGCAGGATCAAGACACGTACCGACGAATCGCTTTCAACGGTATCGCATGCCTCGACCACTGCCTGGTACATGTTCCAGGTCATGGCGTTGCGTGCTTCCGGGCGGTTGAACGTCAGGAAGGCAAGCGGACCATCTTGTTCGTAGAGTGCATCAACAGTTGGCACGGAATCTCCTTGCACCGGATGAAACGTCCGGCCCGAGAATTATGTTACGAATCATCGGCATAGGACACCTACGTCCGCGCCCACACACACTGAGGTACACATGCAGCATGCACTGTCTGGCGTTCGAGTGCTGGACCTGACGCAGGTCATGGCTGGGCCGTTCTGCACCATGCTTCTGTGCGATATGGGGGCTGACGTCATCAAGGTCGAACCTCCTGGAGGCGATCCGACTCGAACGTGGGGTGAGCGCGGACAACATGACACGCCAGAGTTCAACGCCGTCAACCGAGGCAAGCGGAGTGTCGTCGTCGACCTGAAAAGTGACGACGGTCGAGCCGTTGTACAGCGCCTTGCGTCCGGGGCGGATGTGCTGATCGAGAGCTACCGCCCAGGGGTCATGACCTCGTTCGGTCTCGACTACGCGACGTTAAAGGACCGCTATCCGGCGCTCATCTACGCGTCGATTTCTGGCTACGGTCAGACCGGCCCGACCGGTCGGAAGGGTGGATTCGACTTGGTCGCGCAAGGTGTTTCAGGAATTATGTCAGTGACCGGCGAGCCTGGCCGTCCCCCCGTTAAGGCTGGGATTCCCATTACGGATCTGGGCGCTGGGTTGTTTGCGCTGTCGGGGATCCTGGCGGCGCTGTATTGTCGGACTCACACGGGTGAGGGCCAGATGATCGACACCTCACTCGTGGAGGCTGGCGTGGCACTGTCGGTCTGGGAAGTCGCGGAGTTCTTTGCGACCGATGTTCCACCGCGTCCGTTCGGCTCGGCCCACCGGACGAGTGCACCGTACCAGGCTATTCGGTGCTCCGATGGTTACATCACGATTGGAGCGGCGAACGACAGGTTATTTGAGCGCCTGTGTAGCCTGCTGGCGCACCCGGAGTGGGCGTCGGAGCCGAAGTTCGCCACCAACGCGATGCGCGTTCAACATCACGAGGAACTGGCGCGGGGGATTGAAGCGATCACAATCGAAGAACCGCGCGCCGACTGGCTACAGCGCCTTGAGGCCGAGGGAATTCCCTGTGGGCCCATCAATACCTATGCTGAGGTCTTTACCGATGAACAGATGATCGCGAGACAGATGGTGGTTAAGACGGATCACCCCGTGCTCGGGCGAATTCGAACTCTAGGTACACCGCTGAAGCTGTCGAAGACGCCTCTGCAGCCTGGTCGACCAGCTCCGACGTTCGGACAGCACACCGACGAGGTGCTGTTCGATGCCGGATTCCAAGTCGAAGAGATCGTCGCATTTCGCGCGTCGGGCGCCGTTGCGTAGCTCCCGATGCGGCATTCACTAGAGCGTGAAGCCGCGCTCGTTATGAAGCGCGATATCAAGGCCATCGGATTCTATCTCCGGACTTACCCGTAAGCCGATTGCGCTGTCGAGAATCTTGGCGATGATGAACGTGAGAATGCCACTGTAGACAATCGTTGCCACTGCGCCAATGAACTGGAGGCGAACCTGTGCCCCAATTCCGTTGTCGAGTCCGGATCCGCCGAACGTAAATGCCGCGAAGACACCCGTCAGCATGGTTCCCACGAACCCACCAACTCCGTGCACCCCGAACACGTCGAGCGAGTCGTCGTACCCCAGCGCGTGCTTAACGCTGGTCGCGGCGTAGAAGCAGCACAGGCCGGAAACGAACCCGATACCGACGGCGTCGACCGGTCCGACGAATCCCGACGCGGGCGTGATCGCCGCGAGGCCTGCGATCGCTCCTGTCGCGATGCCCAGTACGCTCGGCTTCCCGTGTCGCGTCCACTCGATGCCCATCCAGGTCAGGGCCGCGGTGGCCGGCGCGATGTGAGTGACGGCCATCGCCATGCCGGCGATCCCGTCCGCTGCGCCCGCGCTGCCAGCGTTAAATCCGAACCACCCCACCCATAGTCATCGAGGTGCCCACAACGGTCAAGACGAGGCTATTGGGCGTGATCGGTGTCGCGGGGTAGCCCTCGCGCAGGCCAAGAACGATGCACAGCACTAGGGCGGCGATGCCGGCGCTGATGTGCACGACCGTTCCTCCGGCGAAGTCTTTGAATCCCATCTCGGCCAGCCACCCACCGGGTGCCCACACCCAGTGTGCCACTGGGGCGTAAACGATCGTGACCCAGATCGCCATAAACCAAAGCATGGCTGAGAACTTCATCCGCTCGGCAAACGCACCGACAATCAGTGCCGGCGTGATGATCGCGAAGGTGAGCTGGAACATCTGGAAGACACTTTCCGGGACCGTCCCATGAACGGTGTCGACCGCGACGTTGGAGAGCATGAAGTTGTCCATTCCGATAAACGCATTCAAGCTACCCCCGTCGCCAAAGGCCAGCCCGTATCCGTAAACCGTCCAAAGAATAGTGACTAGGCACGTAACCGCAAAACACTGCATCATCACTGAGAGCACGTTCTTGGCGCGAACTAGTCCGGCGTAGAAAAGCGACAGCCCGGGAATGGTCATAAAGAGGACCAATAGACTCGACGTCAGCATCCAGGCGGTATCGCCCGAATCCAGATTGCCCTGGGCCCATGCGGTCTTGGGAAAGCTCACAACGATACCCCCATTAGCACACCTGTAACAAATAATTTGCTCCCGAATAGTTTCATCAGCTTCGTTCCTTCCTACAGGTTGATCCGAACGTGGCGCCGCCCGGACACGCCGCGATCGTTCCTGTGTGCCTAGAGCGCTTCTTCACCAGCTTCGCTGGTCCGGATCCGTATTGCTTGCTCCATGTCGCTGACAAACACCTTCCCGTCACCAATCTGTCCGGTGCGCGCAGATGTTTTGATTCCTTCAACCACGGCATCTGCTCGAGCGTCCGCCACCACAATTTCGATCTTCACCTTTGGCACGAAGTCGACGGTGTATTCAGCGCCGCGATAGACCTCGGTATGGCCCTTTTGGCGCCCAAATCCTTTGACCTCGGTGGCGGTCAACCCGCTCACACCGAGTCGTGACACGGTGTCACGAACCTTGTCGAGCATGTGGGGTTTAATGATCGCGGTCACCAGCTTCATCCTTCGTCTCCTTACTCAACAGAGGATTGGATTTCGTCTACGTTCCATAAGAGGGCGACACTATACACCAGGGTTATCGTCCAAGCTACAAGAGGGTAACGGGTGGGGTGACGAGGCTGGCGACGGTCTCGGTCATCTAGGGTGCTGCTGAATCACCGACGTTGGGCGCCAGCTCCCGGCTCAGCCCGTTCCGGATTGCTCAGGTCTTTTAGACCGGCTCGACCGGGATGATCCCGATCTTCTCCCGCCACTCGCGGGGGCCGGACACGTGCACCGAGTTGCCTTGGGAATCCACGGCGACGGTGACGGGCATGTCTTTCACCTCGAACTCACGAATCGCTTCCATCCCAAGGTCCTCGAACGCCACCATCCTGGCCTTGCGAATTGCTTTCGAGACCAGGAAAGCTGCGCCGCCCACCGCGATTAGGGAGACCGCTTTGTGCTTGCGAATCGCCGCGATCGCCACAGGCCCTCGCTCCGCCTTACCGATCATTCCAAGAATGCCAGTCTGCTCAAGCATCATCTCAGTGAAGCCGTCCATCCGAGTGGCGGTCGTGGGGCCGGCTGGGCCCACGACCTCGTCGCCGACGGAATCCACTGGACCGACGTAGTAGATGAAGCGGTTCCTCAAGTCGACGCCATCCGGCAGGCCTTGTCCGGTATCGAGGAGATCGCGGATCCGCTTGTGAGCCGCATCGCGGCCGGTCAACATTCGGCCTGATAGGAGCAACCTCTCACCCTGCCTCCAAGTGGCGACCTCCTTGGCCGTCACGGTGTCCAGGTCGACTCGCTTGGCCATCGACCCAGCCTCCCAGATCACATCAGGCCAATCGTTGAGGCTGGGGACCGGCAATTCGGCGACCCCGGAGCCATCGAGAGTAAAGTGCGCGTGGCGGTTGGCCGCGCAGTTGGGAATCATCGCCACCGGTAGATTTGCGGCGTGGGTCGGATAGTCGAGCACTTTGACGTCCAGCACGGTCGTCAGGCCACCGAGTCCTTGGGCGCCAATCCCCAGTGCGTTCACCTTGTCGAAGATCTCTAGGCGCAACTCCTCCAACCGGTTGGCTGGGCCGCGAGCCTGAAGCTCGTGGAGGTCGATTGGATCCAGCAGTGACCGCTTGGCCAACAGCATAGCCTTCTCGGCCGTGCCTCCAATGCCGATTCCCAGCACGCCGGGCGGACACCACCCCGCCCCCATGCCGGGGACGGTCTTGACGACCCAGTCGGTGATGTCGTCGGCAGGATTCAGCATGGCGAACCGCGCCTTGTACTCGGAGCCACCGCCCTTGGCAGCAACTCGGATCTCGATAGTTTGCCCTGGCACAAGCTCGACGTGGGTTACAGCCGGCGTGTTGTCGCCGGTATTCTCGCGACGACCGGCCGGGTCAGTCAGTACCGATGGGCGCAGCACGTTGTCGGGCTGCCGGTAGGCACGCCGGACGCCCTCGTTGACCATATCTTCAAGGGAAAGGTCGCCCTTGAGGGCCACGCTCTGGCCGATGCTCATGAAAACATTAACGATACCGGTGTCTTGGCATACCGGCCGATGCCCCTCGGCACACATTCGGGAATTCATGAGGATCTGGGCCATTGCGTCCTTCGCGGCGGGAGACTTCTCCCGTTCCCAGGCAGCCGATAAGGCTCTGAGGAAATCCGGCGGGTGGTAGTACGAGATGTACTGCAGCGCGTCGTGCACGCTCTGAATCAGATCATCCTGTTTAATGGTTACCATTCTGCGATCTCAGGGCGCGCCGGATTAGATTTCTTCGACTTCGATCTTGCGGAACTCGAGCAACCCAAGCTCGCCTTGGATGCCGATATGGCCGGTTAGATTCTTGATACTAGTCGCGGTGGTTAGCAGGGCGCCATTCAGTCGAACCTCCAGCGTTTCACCCCGAGCCGTAATTTCATAGGTTTGCCATTCGCCGGTTGGGTTGTAAGCCGCCTGTAAGGCCTCAAGGTCGAATTCGTGTTCAAACGGCGGAGCACCGTATGGGATCATTTGGCCGAGCGGAGTGTCGCCGGTGATGATGTCCATGCACTGGACCTGATACCCGTTGTCTGGATACCCTCGTTCGTCGTCGACACTGGTCGGGCCTGTGCGGACGAAGATTCCACTGTTAGCTTCTTCTTCCAGAAAGCGAAATTCCATGGTCAGAATAAAATCGCCAAACGTTTCGCTAGAGCGCAGCCAACCGGTTCCTCGGTTGATCTTGAGAACACTATCTTCCACGGAAAACTGTCCGTTGTTCACGATTTCCCAGCCGTCCAAGTTTTGGCCGTTGAACAGCTGTATGGCCGAGCTTCCCGTGTCCTCCATCGCCGGTGCGTCGGTACTTTCCATTACTGGTTCGGGTTCGGGTGCCGACTGGCAGCCGTTCAGCAAGACGCAGCCAATTAAGAGGTTTAGCGTGGCAAGTTTCATGTCTTCCTCGTTTCGGTTCGTTTTTGAACGTTCCACGCGATTATCGCTGCTTTGGTGATCGTGTCAAGACGCGGCTATTAGGAGAGCGATACCGGACAAACATCGAGCAAGTCGGGATCCGGCCGACGCTGCACAGAAAAAGGCCGTCGCCCTAGTCGTGGTTAGTGAAAGAACGATGCGAGGGAAACCACATGCATCCAGATGCTCAATTGAGGCGAGAGTCTCACTGGGCACAGGTTTTGGTTTAGGGCTGGGTGATTTCAGGAAGGGTGGAGCGACCTATCGCTAGCGCCGTCTGCGTCGGCGTCTGATGGGGCCACGTAGCTTCGTCTGGCTCTGGCAGTCGTGCCTTGCCCGCTCATGCGGACCTTGTGATGGTGCATTTTTCCATCGCACATCGTCGGCGCGAAGCCCAAAACGTACTGGCTGTGAAGTTCCTGTGCGACGCGCGTGAAGGTAGGGTCGAAATCATCCGTCCGACGCAGCTCGAAATATCCCCCGCCAGTTTCCTTGGCGAACTTCCTGAGGTTTCGCTCTGGCCGACTTCGAACCAGCCGCTCTCCTGAGCTTGACCTGTGCACTCTTTATTTTAACCGCCGCCAGAGGTTGCCTGGTGCCGACCAATAAATGGCTTCAAGATCGTGCATTTCGGCTTGGCTGCCGACGACTAGTGAAGATGTCTTGACGTTGGTCACCGATAATGATTATCCACTAGATAGTTTTGTTGCGGCCAGTCATAGTAGGTCACGCAGCTGACGGTTCAAGTATGTTCTAATGGCGCAGCGACACGCGACGACGTGTGTTGCGACAATCCTGACGATCGCTACTTAGTGCGTCGCACGAAAATCATCGCCACCGTTGGTCCGGCCTCCGATAGTCAGGACGGGATCGATGCACTGATTGCCGCCGGCGTTGACGTGTTCCGGCTTAACTTCTCCCACGGATCGCGTGACACACATCAAACGGTGTACTCCCGCATCCGGGCGGGAGCCCAGCGAACCGGGCGCACGGTTGCCGTCATGCAAGATCTTCCTGGCACCAAGATCCGCATCGGCCGGCT
Organism: Vicinamibacterales bacterium; assembly: GCA_965237405.1. Classification (GTDB taxonomy): domain Bacteria; phylum Acidobacteriota; class Vicinamibacteria; order Vicinamibacterales; family UBA8438; genus CAUZIB01. The sequence continues at coordinate 773,899 of OZ250139.1, forward strand.
GCGGTCGGGAACGGCCGTGACGCTGACCACTGGCGAGACCTTTCGCCTTGCGACGGGTGACTTCGCGGGAAACGGCGAGCGGGTTTCCACGAAATTCGCCGGTTTGGCTCAGTCAGTCGTTCCCGGCAATCGGCTGTTGCTTGACGACGGGCGGATAGAACTTCGCGTGCTCCAGACCGATGGCACGGAGATCGTGACGGAAGTCACGCACGGCGGTGTGCTCGGGGAGCACAAAGGGATCAACGCTCCAAATGCTAAGTTCGAGGAGAGTGGGCTGACCGAACAGGATGTCGACGACCTCAAGTTCGGTCTGAAGCTTGGCGTCGATCTGGTAGCCGTCAGCTTCGTACAGACTGCTGCAGATGTCGTTGAGGCGCGCACGATCGCCGACGCTGAGGGTGTCTCGGTGTGGTTTATCGCTAAGATCGAGCGACCGGAGGCCGTTAAGGATATCGACGCGATTCTCCAGGTGAGCGATGCGATCATGGTTGCGCGTGGGGATCTGGGTCTGGAGATCCCACTTGAGCAGGTCCCTCGAGTGCAGAAGCACCTGACCCGCTCGGCGCGCGTGCAAGGTGTCCCGGTGATCATTGCCACCCAAGTTTTGGAGACGATGCGGGTCGAGCCACATCCGACGCGCGCCGAGGTCAGTGACGCTGCCAACGCAGTCGACGACGGGGTCGATGCAATCATGCTCGCCGGTGAAACGGCGGCCGGGCAATTTCCGATCGAATCGGTCAAAGCTCTCGACAGGGTCATTCGCGATGCCGAGTTGGTCGTCCTTCCTCCGTTCGAGTCTGGCTTTCTACCCAACGACCAACGGCATGGCCCAGCGCTCTGTCAGTCAGCGGTGACCCTCGCCGACACGTCGAACGCGTCCGCCATTGTCGCTGCGACGCACGCCGGGACGACAGCGCGACAACTAGCGGCGCTCCGGCCGCGCATCCCAATCTATGGTGCGACCGATGACGAGGCGACCGCGCGCCGCCTGATGCTTTGCTGGGGGGTGGTACCGTTCACGACCGATGCCGAGACGTTAGCGATGTCGAATATGCCGATGTCGCTCGTTGAGACCAAGGTACTGGAGCCAGGCGCCACGGTAGTCGTTGTCCGTATTCACGCCGACCTGACGCGTGGTGACGCCAACTTCGTATCGCTGAGGCAGCTGCTCGGCGACAGTACGTTCGTTGGCGGCTAACGCTAGATGAGCGAACTTTGATGTACGACTTGCAGAAGCTGCTTTGTGAGACGCAATCCCGTTGAATCATCTACCGCTCCGCGCTACGCTAGACACCTTACCGGGTCACGCACTTTTTGGTACCCGGTCCCTGCGAGAAGAGCTTCGGGCAGGCTTTCGTCAGGACATCCGCGACCAGCTGGTGGCCGTCTGTGGTGAAGTGGATGTCGCGCCCCAAGAAGACCCGGATCTTCTAGTCAGCGGCCGCGTAGAAGGCTGGGGTCAGGTCGATATACGGAATGGCGTTGTCGTTGGCCCATTCCTGGACCTTGTCGGCGAACGACGGTTCGTCCTCTCGAAGCTCAGGATGCACCGTCCGTTCCTTCGACGGCACGGCCATCAGGGCCAGCTCGGCACCTGATTCCCTGATCTCCACGGCCAGTTGACGCAGATGTCGATCCGTGAGGTCGGTGAGGTCCGGGTTTTCCTCGATGAAAGCGGTGACGCGCGCGGCCCGCTCCTCCCCTCGGTGTTCCCAGACCCAGAGCAGCCGAAGCCGCACCATGTTCAAGAAACGTCCCAGGTGGGACATCCGACCCAGCTTGGTGGCCCATGTCTGTTTGGGGCCCGGTACCGAGACAACGGCACCCGTCTGGTCGTATGTAGCGATTCGGGCCATCGCCTCGTCGTTGCGCACGTCGTTGCCGTACAGCATCAGGAACACATGGGTCGGTGCGGCGATCCGGATCTGAGTTCGCCACTGGAGTAGATAGAGAAGCGGGCTGTAGGAGGATGTCCCATAGTTGCTCGTGCGGATGTTGTCGGGTGCGCCTGCTTCAAGGCGACCCACGAACGAATTCTCGTGGGATACCTGGATCGCCTCAACGAATGAGTCTCCCAGGAACGCGGCGATGAAATCGGGCGTGCCCTCGTTCTCAGTCGATTCTCCAGGCAATGCCCGTAGTCCCTCGTCGTCGTAGTACACGAGGTGCCCACCGTACTCATGTGAGGGGTGATACGAAATGAAGCCATGGTTTCTGGTATGGGCGTGGTGAAGGATCGCCGAGGATTCCATGTGGATGTTGCCGTAGCTAATCCCGAGGACCCGCAGCACGAGCTCAGCGAGGATTATCCCGACGCCGATGGAACCAATGAGTAGGCCCACGGGTACGATACCGCGGCGGAAGCGACCTTCTTCCACCGAAGGCTTCCGTATTTCACGTGCAGCGTCCATCGAGATAATTGCGATATTCTACTGCGCGGGCCGCGGCGCTTTGATCGGCGGGCAACTGATACCGATAGGGTCTTGGCACATCGCTCAAAGTAATTGAACCAGCTTCTTGAAGACGCCTAGCCCGCGATCCGAACGACGCGTCCCCGCGTCAGCTGTAACACCCGGTCCCATAGATAAGCGCGGTAGTGGCAACGTTAGCGGTGTTCAGGAAAGACGTGTTTTTTCTGCGCGCACTTGCATACGGGCAGATCCACGGGCGATCAATAAATTCGGCAACTGCAGTTAACCTTCAGACAACGAGTCCTGTAAGTGTTAGGTCTAGTTTTTCTCACACTTCGGGTCCGAGGTGACAATACTCCACAGACAACCCACATTGCGTGTTGGGTGCCGGCGACACCCAACGAACCGATAAACTGAATCGATGGTACACGCACGGCGCGGCCTGCGGACCGGGATCATGGTCGTCGCCATGGGCCTCACAGCGCTTGCCATCTCGCACGCCCAGCAGATGTCTATCGGCAATTGGGTCGGGAGTGCGCAGGGCCTCGTCGAGCCGGCGCTATCCGAACAGCCGACGCCATCGGTCGTCAAGGCATCGCTACCGGCCGGTATCAACGAATCTCCCACGTTCAATGGTCTTCGGAAGGCGTACGAAGACGGGCAATTAACCCAACGTCAACTGCTTGCGACCATCACCGCACTCGGTGTGAATATCAGCGGCCTTCGCAGGACGATGCCCCAGGTCCCTAGAAAGATGCAGATGATCGAGAGCGAATTCATGATTTGGCCCGCTTTGCAAAACGAGACGAAATGCGCCCACGCTCGCAACGAATATACTTGGACATCACGTTGCGACCACTCATAGAACTGAACCAATACAACAAACGGTGAGACGGCTAGCGCGGCGCTCGCTTGATCTCGATCGAAGCGGTGACCCATTGGTCGCTTCCAAGGAGCTTCCAGGATGCCGAACCGGAGGCACCGGCCGTGGCGTGCCGTGAGTCTGACACCGCCAGCTCGACCGCCTGCTCAGTTGCGGCGCACGCTGATAACGGCGGGCCGCAACCATTCGTAGGATCTGCCAATGTGTCAGGGAAGGACACCAGGTTGAGCCGTGATGTGGAGGGGGCGTCAGTTAGAGCCAACGATCCATCGAGAAAGGACTTGGCTTCGTCCAGTTCAGCGACGACGATTCGCAGCACGCGGGAGCCGTCTCCCGTGGTCGTCACGATGGGCGCCGTCGGTGCGGGCGATGTCCCGCGTTGTACACCCGCGACGCCTATAGGGGCGTTCGTATCCACGTTCGAGAACCGCAGTATCGCGCCTGCCGCCTGTCGCAGGCCTGCCCAATTGAAGGAAGCGCTGGCCTCTAATCCGTCGGCGATTCTGTAGAAGACCGCCAATTGACATGCGGTCCCCTTCGCGTCTCTCTGACACGTCAAACCGTTAAAGCCGGTCATGCCAGGCAGGCCCGTCCATCCATCGGGCCCAGATGTATTCGGATTCCCCTGTATGCCGAGGATGGCAACAAGCAGGTCCGCATTTCCACTCACACCTGGCGGCACGCCGATGGACAGCGAGCTGGCTCCAGCGAGTCCGGTGTGGCTCGTGACGGTGCCCTCAAAGTTCGGAGTCGAGCCGCAACCGACGAGTAAGAGGCTGGTCGCGACGGTGGCGCGACATGCTAATTGGCGTGACGACGGGAGGAAATTGTGGGTTAGCCAGCTTCGAATCGAGCACATGGGTATTCTCCTATTACCCGCAGCGTAACGCGGGTGCGCGGTAACATGGCGTCAGCATTTCTAGTCTCGATCTCCTCAAGCTCTGGTCTCGTGAGGGCTGCCGTTCCGTTCACGCTTACCACAATACAGTGCGCAGTTAAGACTCGATGCGCAGCGTATCCCCATCGGCACGGTAGCTGAGACCGGTCCCGGCGAACAGGTTCCGCAGAGCACGTAGGGAGTCGTCGTGATGGTCTCGGATAAATGAACCGATTGCGTCGGCCGCCTCCTGTGTTCCTCTCCCCTGACCATCGGGTTCTGAGGTTGTTGGGCGATTAGCACACCGACCGCAAGCATCACCGTGAAGCCGATGGCTAAAACTCTGCGCATTAGGCACCTCTGACAGCCTAAGAGCGTTCTCTTAGAAACACGACAGCCGTGATCACCCATATGACATAAACAAATATGACTCTTTCATGTAATGACGAGTCGCGGCCGTATATCAAAAACCAGACAGGCCCAAACAGGACCCAGTTGAACTTAACGGCCGGGGTGGTGGGCCGCCCGCGGATCGAACGCGGGACACCCTGATTAAAAGTCAGGTGCTCTACCACTGAGCTAGCGGCCCTTACAAGTTATACATTTTACTGCAAAGTCCTCTCGCGTAATGACTTCTCGGGTCCTCGTGCTCCTTGAGCAGCTCAATCTAACGCGTGTACTTTGTCTAAACTTGCAGCTCCTTCATATTTTTGTTGCCTGACTGACGCGACTCATACTGCCTGATTACAATGTGGTACGAGACTGGTCTGAGGAGTTGGAGGCGTGGATGTCCAGCCCGCGATTGACGATTTGTCTGTCATTGGGACTGATCACTGTGCAACAGTTTGCAGGTTGATCACGGAGGTGTGACCATGAGTCTGATATTTGTCCGTGTCTTATTGATGTTACTACTGAGCGTCGCAATAGGCTGTCAACCAGCGCCCGTGCCCGAGTCAGCGTCAGAACCTACGGCTGATCGCGTCGTGCCGCAGTTTGAAGTCGATCCCTCATGGCCTTCGCTACCGAACGAGTGGGTCCTGGGGTCAGTGGCCTCGGTCGCCGTGGATGCGCGCGATCACGTCTGGATCTATCACCGGCCGCGCTCTGTCGATGAAGCCCAGCAGGCGAACGCCGCTCCAGCGGTGCTTGAGCTTGACCCCGATGGCAATTTCGTCCAGGCGTGGGGAGGGCCCGGTGACGGCTACGAGTGGCCGGCGAACGAACATGGCATCGAGGTGGACGACCAGGACTACGTCTGGCTCGGCGGCAACGGTGGCGATCCGGCGTCGGACGACATGCTGTTGAAGTTCACGCGCGACGGCGAGTTCGTCATGCAAATCGGAGGTCGCGGCACGAGCGGAGGGAACACCGACACCGACAACCTGAAGCGACCGGCGGAGGCGTTTGTTTATCAAGCCACGAACGAGGTCTTTGTTGCCGACGGTTACGGTAACCGTCGTGTGATCGTGTTTGATGCCGACACCGCAGAATTTAAGCGGATGTGGGGCGCGTTCGAGAACGAGCCGATCGAAGCATCAGACGAACAGCCACCTCCCGACGACGTTTTCGGTCCCCTACAGTTCGGCACGGTGCACGGGATCGAAGTTTCGAATGACGGGCTCGTGTATGTGGCCGATCGGGATCTCAACCGCATTCAGGTCTTCTCAATCGACGGTACCTACCAGACGCAAGTGTTCGTCAACCGCGACGCCAATGCAAACTCGGTGGCTGGCCTCGCGTTCTCTCCAGATCCGGAGCAGCAGTTCGTCTACGTGGCGGACCTGGGCAATAACCACATCCACGTACTCGACCGCCAGACGCTCGATGTGCTCGATTCATTCGGAAGCCAGGGGTTGCAGCCTGGCGAGTTTGGCGGGGTGCATCACATTGCGACGGATAGTCGGGGCAACCTCTACACAGCCGAGGCGCAAGAAGGACGCCGGGCGCAGAAGTTGACGTTCACGGGCATGGTGCCGGCTCCCCACTAAGCGAACGCTGGGGTGTTTCGTTCAGTCTGAATCGTCGCCGTAGCGCTGTGATCGTACAGGAGATCTTCTAGTCCGCCAGATCTCCTCTTGAGAGGAGTGCGCCAGGCGGCTGGGATTCCGTAGTCACGAACTACACGGCACTAAGGGGGTTCAGATGTGTCATCGAGTTCTGGTGTTTGCAAGCGTGATGGCGGTGTTGGTCGCGCTTGTGTGGCTGGGTGCTGCACCCGCGGTCGCGCAGACCGTTCCGCCGAGAACGGCGTGGGGTCAACCGGATCTACAGGGGATCTGGGATTTTCGTATCATCACACCGCTCGAACGGCCAGAGGAGTTGGGGGACCAGGCGTTCCTGACAGAGGAAGAAGCTGCCAATCTCCAGCAAGAAACGGTCGACCGGAACGATTGGCTCCTGAACCGTCCCGCCGAAAGAACGGCGGTTAGTGACCAGGTGGATAGGCGGGCAGATGGCACACCCGGCTTCTATAACAACTTTTGGCTCGATGAGGGAGTCACTACTGTTGGCACGAGGCGAACGTCGCTAATCGTGGAGCCGCCAAACGGGAGGGTTCCGGACCTGTCGCCAGTTGGGCAGCAAAGAGCAGATGCCAGACGGGAGTATCAGCGTGAGCATCCGTCTGATTCATGGTTGGACCGAAACGCGGCAGATCGCTGCATTGTGGGCTTCAACGCTGGCCCACCTATCACGCCGCTCGGCTACAACCAGAATATGCAGGTCTTCCAAACGCCGGACCACGTCGTATTGGTTACTGAGATGGTTCATACGGCTCGTGTTGTGGCCCTCGGTGGGCGTCCTGTTCTCGGAGAGGGTATCCGCCAGTGGTCGGGGGATTCGCGCGGCTATTGGGAGGGTGAGACCCTAGTTGTCGAGACCTCGAATTTTAACGTCGAGAGACGGTGGAGAGGGTCGACCGAGACGATGAAGCTAGTCGAACGCTTCACTCGTGTTGACGCTGACACTCTTGAGTACACGTTCACGGTCACCGATCCGGAGACTTGGACGAGCGCATGGACGGCGTCCATCCCGATGCGGCGAACCGATGTTCCGATGTACGAGTACGCGTGCCACGAAGGGAACTACAGCATGGTCGGTATCTTGGGTGGCGCGCGCGCAGACGATACAAAGTAGTGATCACGCATCAGAGGGCGTGACCGATGGGCGCGTCTATGTCCTCAAGCGAAAGATGCGTGTTACCTCCGACACTGCATTCTCGGTGACCGACGAGTTCTCGTTGGGCGGCGGCGTCACTTCGGCATCTTGGCACTGGTTCGTACATCCGTGCCAACTGAGAACGCACCGTCTCAAGATGACCCGTGGCAGACACTGGGCACGGAGATCCGCTGGCAATCTCGTTCCCTGCTGATCTGATAGAGTGCGAATAACGGCTTGGGTTAGGTGGTCGGATCTTAGTCGTACTGTTTAGCGGTGAAGAAGGCTTTCCACCGCAATATCACATCCTTCAATTACCATGGCATCGACAACCTTCTTTCGGGTTGCAAATGGCCCGCCGAGTTCTGGGTCCTCTGACAATTGAGCTGTTACGTCTACGGGTCGGTACTCGAGACGATAAAAGCTTGGTGTCGATTCAGTCGAGGCTCGGTAAGGCGAACACGAACAGGTTATTGCCATTGCTCGGTCGAAGTTCTGGCGTTAGGCTAAGAAAACTGGGTGTGGTTGCGGCGCCTCCGGTGCTCACGGCCACGTACTGGCGTCCGTCGACCGCATAGCTGATGGGAAAGCCAGAAACCGGTGAGCCAAGATTGATCTCCCATAACACATCGCCGGTTTCGTGATCGAAAGCCCGGAACCGTCCGTTCGCGTCACCACCGAAGACCAGTCCGCCACCGGTTGCTACTAGCGACAGCGTTGCCGCCCGCTGTTCGTGCAACCACACAGTTTCACCGGTTTCGGCCGATACGGCGTAGACCGATCCAAGCTGGTCGGTGCCAGGTGCGAACTCATGTCGAACGGCCAGCGCGTAGATTCGGTGGGACGCATCAGGGGAAGTCGTGGCGAGCAACCGCTGGCACATGTTGCGAAGCGGGAAGTACATCGTATTCGTCAGCGGGCTGTAGGCGCCGGCTTCCCAGTCCTTCCCGCCATGCATATTGGGGCAGACAAGGATTTGTTGGCCTTCCGAGGTAAAGATCACTTCCGCGTTCTCTGTTACGGCACCGGTCGCCCCGTCGATCTCGCTGATCACATTCTGTGCAACGGTTGGCGTGGCCCAGAGAAACTCGCCCGTTTCACGATCGAGCGTATAGACCACACCGGTCTTCCCTGGAATGCCAGTTATTACTTTTCGAACCTCGCCCGGTTCGAGTCGTGGATTGATCCAACTAACCGCATCGGGATTCGGAGCAACTGGTGTATCGACGAGCATGCGCTCGAATGGATGATCGAGGTCCCAGTGGTCGTTCAAATGCTGGTAGTACCAGCGGATTGCCCCGGTGTCGACGTCGAGCGCGAGTGTCGAATTATGGTAGAGGTGCGTGTTATTGATACCGCCAAGCATGAACTTAGGGGCCGGTGAAGTGACCGAAGTGCCCTGGTAGATCAACTGGAGGTCGGGGTCGTAGCTGGGCGGCATCCAGGTACCAACATGAACTCGTTCCTGGAACGGCACGCCACCCCAGGTTTCATCTCCTGGTTCACCTGGTGCCGGTATGGTCCGCCGCCGCCACAGTTCTTGTCCGGTTCGCGCGTCGTGCGCCACGATGACGCACGACTCGGGGCCTCCACGTGGCCGGCAGCTTCGTCCTGATATCACTTTGCCGTCGGCAATGATCGGACCCGAACTGTGTCCGGCCGGATTCACCTGGTAGTCGAGAATTTGTGTTTCCCAAGCGATTTCTCCGGTCGTGGCATCGAGCCCAAACACGTAGTCATCGTCGCTGGTGTTGATAATGAATCGGTCGAAGATTGCAATATTTCGATTATTGGCCGAGTTACCGCCCACGTAGTCGTAGACATCGTCCGGGAGATCGCGACGATGGTCCCACTTCAGGTCGCCGGTTACGGCATCCATGGCCTGAATGACGTCGCGCGCCTGCGGCATGTACAGGATGCCGTCGTAGACCAGTGGTGTCCCTTCCTGACGTCCGGCCGCGAGCGCTCGTGTCCACACCATCTGTAGCGTGTCCACGTTCTCGCGAGTAATCTGGTCAAGTGGGCTGTAACCCCAGCTATCGAGTGTCCGGCGCCACATCAACCAATAATCCGGTGACGGGTCCGCAAGCATTGCGTCGGTAACCGGCGTGAAGTTAGTTGTGGATTGTGCATGCCCCGGGTCGAGGATGGCCCCCTGCAGGACGAGAAGGAGCAAGAGCACGACGGTGCTCGGAACAATTAGACGGTGTAGGCGCATGCGGTATTCCTCATATGTGACCATGGCTACAATTGCCTGGCGCGGCGAGGATTGATTCTAACCCCAGATAGCAGCGACGTGAGCACCATCGATGAACTGCTCGCCAACCATGAAACCTACGCCAACACCTTGCATGCTTGGTTGTCGCCGGCATTTCGCTCGTGATTGATGCGGTCGATTTGATCTGACACCTCTATGGTGACGGTCAGTTGCTCCATCGGTTGGGCTAGAATGATCCCTAACGACAGGCGTATACTGCGTCCTAGGTAAATGCGGATGCAACCGAACGGTGAGATCAGAGGTGGCAGGATGAAGAGATGTAGTTTCGTGGCTCTGTTGTTCGTCGTCGCGGTTGTCTCGCTGATTTCAGCCAATGCGGTGGGTCAGCAAGCGCCGCGAACCCCGTGGGGCGATCCGGATTTACAGGGCACGTACACCAATAAGACGATTACCCCGCTCCAGCGTTCCGAGGATGTAGGTAATAAGGAATTCCTGAGTAAACAAGAAGTGGAAACTCAGGAGCAAGCGCGTCTTGATCGTAACGAGCGTCTCCTCCATGCACCTCCGCAGCGCACGGTCGCAGGGGGCAACGTCGGTGGTTACAATAATTTTTGGCTTGATGGTGGAACTCGTCCAACGGGCCGTACGTCGCTGATCTTTGATCCACCAAATGGCAGACTTCCCCGCCCGACACCAGAGGGTGAGCGGCGACATGCGACCCACAACACGGCGTTTCCCGTTGAGGGCCCGTTCGACTCGTGGGAGGACCTTGAGCTGAACGATCGTTGCCTTGTCTGGTCCGCTGGTCCGCCGATGCTACCAAGCGCCTACAATAATAATTTCATGATCGTTCAGGCGCCGGGCTACGTAGCTATCTATGTTGAAATGATTCACGACACCCGAATCATTCCTCTTGATAAGCAGCCGCATCTTCCCGCAGGTATTCGCCAGTGGCACGGAGACGCACGCGGTCACTGGGAGGACAACACGCTCGTCGTTGAAACGACGAATCTGTCCAGGACTGAGGCTAACGCGGCCGCCGTTGGCGGCGACCCAATCTTGCTACGGGCGGCGAATGGTCGAAAGGACGACACCATTACTGTCACTGAGCGATTTACGCGAGTCAACGGCGGCACCATCCACTACGAATTCACGATCGACGATCCCATGCAATGGACGCAGAGCTTTTCGGGCGAGTTTCCCTTAGTGCCGCTGCCGCCGAACGAAGTGATCTATGAATACGCCTGTCACGAGGGGAACTACAGCATGACGAACATCCTCGGCGGTGCGCGGATCTTGACCACACCCTGATTGTGACCCCAGCTCGGCGCTGCCTGATTCTCTCGGCGTTGATCCTGAGTGCCTGCACACCTGTCCAGCAGGACGTTGACTGGCCCGTCTACCTCGGCGATTCGGGCCGTCGCCACTACTCCACGCTGAATCAAATCAATCGAGATAACGTAGACCAGCTCCAACTTGCATGGGTTTACAACTCCGGTGAGTCGAGAGGTAGTAGTTCAACCATGTACACGAGTCCGCTAGTCATTGACGGCGTACTCTACGGCTTATCCCCCAGGCTCGCGGCATTTGCCTTGAACGCGGCCACGGGTGAAGAGTTGTGGCGATTTGATCCAGGCCTTAGGGGGGGGAGTCAACGTGGATTGATGTGGTGGGAGAAAGATGGGGAACGGCGTATCTTCTACGCGGCTGGCCGCGAGCTGGTCTCGTTGAATGCGACGGACGGAAAGCCGATTGGGAGTTTTGGTGAGAATGGACGTCTTGATCTCACGCCGAGCGGCGAACACATAGGTTACATCGGCGTGAGCGTTCCAGGCCTTGTATTTGCGGACAACATCATTCTTGGGTTTTCCACTAATGAGACGGCCGAGGCGTTTCCCGGTTCCATCCGAGCCTTCAGCGCCATCGATGGTGAGCTGGTGTGGCAATTTGACACCATTCCGGCTCCAGGGGGACCAGGCTCCGAGACGTGGGCGGAAGGGTCACTGGAACGAGCAGGTGGTGCGAACGTGTGGACGGGCATGGCACTTGATGAAGAGCGAGGGCTTCTGTTTGCACCGACCGGATCCGCGACTCCAGACTTCTACGGCGCGAACCGGTTGGGTGACAATCTGTACGCGAATTGCTTATTGGCGCTTGACGCTCGGACGGGTGAACTCAAGTGGCACTACCAGGTCGTTCGCCACGATCTGTGGGATCGCGACAACCCGTCGCCACCAACACTAGTGCAGCTTGACCGAGACGGCCAAACGGTTGATGCAGTTTCGCTCACGACGAAATCAGGTCACCTGTACTTGTTCGATCGAGAAACGGGCGAATCGTTGTACCCGATCGTTGAGGTTACGACGCTGCCCAGCACGTTGCCAGGCGAGGTGCCGGCGCCGACTCAGCCGGTGTCGACCATAGCCTTTACACGTCAGATGTTCGAGATTACGAACCTCAATGAAGCCGCAACGAACGCCGTCCAGAGGACGATCGAAGATTGGGACCTACGGCTATGGGCGCCGCCGCGGGTTGGAACCCTACTTTTTCATCCGTGGTACGACGGCGGTGCCGAGTGGGGCGGATCTGCTTTCGATCCGACCAATAACCACTTGATCCTCAATGCGAACGACGTGACTGGCATTCTCGAGCTGACTGAAGTCCCGATTGGGTTCAGCGAATATGGCACCTACGCGCAGCATTGCGGCAGCTGCCACGGGTTGGATCGAGAAGGTACCGAAAACACCCCTTCGCTCGTAGGCATCCGTGACCGCTTGAACGTCGGTCAGATTGACGAGATCATTCATGAGGGCAGTGGGCGTATGCCTGGTTTTGCCCATCTCGGGGATGAAGAACGTCAGGGAATTCTGCGGTACATGTCCGCACGGGAGCCTGTAATCGATGAGCCGACAACGAAGGTCACGTACGTGCTGGACGGATATAAGTACCTTCGCGATCACGAAGGCCTGCCTGGTAACACACCGCCCTGGGGAACATTGAATTCGATCGATCTCGCGACCGGCGAGATCGTCTGGACGGTGCCATTCGGGAATTATCCCTCGCACCCGGATCTCGGCTTCGGAGCCGTCAACTACGGCGGACCTGTCGTGACAGCATCCGGCTTGATCTTCATCGCGGCGACGCCCGACAGAATATTTCATGCCTACGACACGCAGGACGGCCAGGTTCTTTGGGAAGCCAATCTAACGGCGGCCGGCTTCTCGACGCCGGCGGTCTATAGCGTCCACGGTAAGCAATTCGTGGTAATTGCGGCTGGCGGCGGTCGGATGGGTCCGCCATCTAGTGGGGAGTACTTCGCATTCAGTCTGCCATGAGCGTTAATGTGGCAACGTGAAGGCGTCACGGAGACAACGCATGCGCGGTCGCATGTTCTTGCTACTAAGCGTTCGGGGACAAATGGTAGCGGCGGCTACTGCACTGGTACTGCTGATCTTTGTCGCTTGGTCATCGCCGGCCAGAACTGAATCGCTCACCCAAGCACAGCCGACGGAGGGGGAGGCCGCACTCCGACCACCATTCCTCGACCCTTCGCGCAACGCCTACTTTGGTGATTTGCACGTACACACCAGCTGGTCGCTGGACTCCTACATTATGGGTGGTAACCGAGACGGTCCAACCGTGGCCTACCGATATGGTCGCGGCGACCCGATCGCGAGGTCGGACGGAAACGTGGTGCGTCTGGGCGTGCCCCTTGACTTTATGGCGGTGACGGACCATGACGGCACGCTTGGAGAAGTCCATCTCTGTGAGGATGTCAGTGACCCTGCCTACGACACACCGACGTGTCGGGACATTCGCACCCAGCAAGTGTTCGGATCGCACTACGCCCAGTACCACAAGAGGGGACGACGCCCTCCAGAGATTTGCGGAGAGGATGGCATCGGTCCGCAGAACGAGTGCTACGAGCGCTCTCGGAACCTGTGGCAGGAGATCCAGGAGAACGCCGATGCGTTCTATGAACCGGGTCGGTTCACCACGTTCCCGGGATTCGAGTGGACGGCCAGTCCTCCAGGGTATGGTCATTTGCATCGAAACGTGATCTTCGAAGGGCGTGCGGTACCCGAGTGGGGCGGATCGTCAGTGGAAATGCAGAATCGGCCAGAGCGGCTCTGGCAATGGCTCAAGTCCGCCTGCATCGGTGAGTGTCGGGTGGTGGCCATTCCGCACAACTTGAACCTAAGCGCGGGAGTCGCGTTTGCCGAGTCGGGCTGGGCGCCGCATACGCCGGAGATCCTCAGGCTCCGCGCCTGGGCCGAACCACTGGTCGAGATTCATCAGATTAAGGGCAGCTCCGAGTGTTATCTGGGCCTTGGCACGACCGATGAGGAATGCAACTTCGAGAACTACATTCCCATCTGCGAACCTGGGCACCGAGAAGGTCGTCCGGATCACTACGCTCGGTGTGCCCATGCGTCTGACTACGTTCGCAACGCCCTGAAGACCGGCTTGCTGCTGGAAGCCGAATACGGCGTGAACCCGTTCAAGTTTGGTGTCCTCGCAAGTACGGACGACCACCAGAGCTTGCCAGGGGGGACCGCCGAGAATGACTTCACGGAACGGCCTATGAAATTCGGTACTACTGGTATGTGGACGGCGGGCCGGACGGCGGGCGATCAACCCGATGGCGGGAATGCGGGCAATCCTGGTGGGCTGGTGGGCGTATGGGCTGAGGAGAACACCCGCAAGTCGATCTTCGATGCACTCCGCCGCAGGGAAACGTTCGGGACCAGCGGTACACGGATCCGCGTCAGGTTCTTTGGTGGATGGGAGTTTGCCCTCGACCTGCACGAGAAGCACAACCTCGTCGAGGATGCGTATCGGACTGGGGTTCCGATGGGGGCCGACCTGCCGCTGCCACCGTCGGCGGGCGCGGTGCCTCGATTCGTCGTTTGGGCCATGAGGGATGCCGCCAGTGCAAACCTTCAGAAGATCCAGATCGTCAAGGGATGGGCTGACGCCGTCGGGCAAACGAACGAACAGATATACGATGTGATCTGCGCCGATGGGTTGGAACCCGATCCCCGGAGTCACCGCTGCGCCGAAAACGGAGCGCGGGTGGATCTCGCCACCTGTCGCGCTTCCAGCGACGCGGGTTCCGAAGAGCTAAGCACGACCTGGAGCGATCCGGACTTTGATTCCTCGAATCGAGCCTTCTACTACGTTCGTGTCTTGGAGAACCCGACCTGTCGTTGGACCGCCTACCGTGCGCTGGCCCGGCAAGCGTCGATACCGGATCGACCGGTTGTCAAGGAGCGCGCTTAGAGCTCGCCGATCTGGTACACGCCCTGAGCCAGCGTCCCGATCTGGTTTGAGGGTGGGTGCCCCGGGACAGCCGATAGGACTATTAAGGGTAGGACCCCTTTCTCGGAGGTACACCATGAAGGTGAGTTAAGGATGCCGGGTTCGGGGTGATCGAACTGATCATTATGCCCGTCATCGGTATCAGCCTGGCGAGCGGCGTGCCCTCGCTTCTGCGCGTGCGCACAGCAGAAAAAGAAGCCTCGGCGATAGAGTCGGTGCAGACGATCAACGAAGCCCAGGCAAACTACGCTGCCAGCTGCGGTGGTGGTTTTTTGCGCCGTCGCTGGCCGACCTTGCGACGCCATCAATCGGCACTGCTGATGTTTTTATCGGGTCTGAGCTAAGTGCCGACCCGTCCATTAGGAGTGGCTATTCGATTGCGCTTACGGCCGGCGCCACGGCGGTAGACGCACCGGCCTCGTGTAACGGGTTAGTGCCTGGTACCGTTGTGTCTACGTACTTCGTAGGAGCGAATCCAACAGGAACGGGCAGAGAACGATTCTTTGGGACGAACCAGGACGGCACGATCTACCGGTCGTTGACCGAGGTGGGTGTGACCCAGGCCGGTGCGCCGGTTGGGGCAACGCCGGTGCGGTGAGTGACGGCGTTCGCGACGAAGCACTTACTTGCTGTACCGGATACCGGATACCGGATACCGGATGCCGGATGCTCGGATGGGTTAGGCGTGCTGAAGGCGGTGCGCCGTTGGGCGTAAGATGGTGATACTGGCAAGTAGGGAAGGAGATGATTGGCGATGAAAGCCGCTGTGTGCTTCTGGGCTTCTTGTTTTTGGCCGCAACGCTCGTAGGGGTTCAGACGCAGGAGAATGCTGAAGGTGTGTCCCGTAAGCCCTGGGGTGTGCCGGATCTGAGCGGTTACTGGGAGTATCGAACGACCACGCCACTGCAGCGCCCGGTGGAGTTCGCGGGTAAGGCGGTACTGACAGCAGAGGAAGAGGCGGCATACCTCCGGCACCGATTACTCGAGATTCGGCGAGAGCGTGACCTGGACCTGAATGCCGACTGGTGGGTGCCTGGCGGCCTGACGAACGGCCGCACGTCGTTGGTGGTCAACCCGTCCGATGGCAGGATTCCTGCGGCCACCGAAGCAGCACGGCAACGTTCGGGGACACTGCGACTACGTGCTGCCGACGGGCCCGAGGACCGAGAACGGTACGAGCGCTGCATCATGGGGCGTACCGTGCCGCTCCTTGCCCAGGCACCCAACAAGCTCGCACAGATATTTCAGACGCCCGACTATGTCGCCATCCTTCACGAACAGAATTCCGACCTTCGCATTATCGCACTTGACCTAGCGGCGCCACTTTCTGGATCGATCCGGCAGTGGCAGGGGCATTCAGGTGGCCGTTGGGCAGGCGATACGCTCGTCGTGGAGACCACGAACTTTAACGGGCAGTGGACGCTTCAGGGGGCGGGTCCGAATATGCGCATCGTCGAGCGGTTCCGAGTTGCCGACGCCGATACGCTGCAGTATGAGTTCACGATCGACGATTCAGAGTCGTTCGCTGGCTCATGGACGGTTGCGTTCCCAATATCCCGGGCGATTGGCCCAGTCTACGAAAATGCGTGTCATGCGGGAAACCACAGCATGCCGCTCATCCTGAGTGGCGCGCGGGCGACAGAGCGTGCGGTACGGGTAGGAGCACCCTAGAAGCTTCGTCGATAGAGCGCGTTTCCTGTCTGGTCGAAAAATTCGAACGTTAGCGAACGATCTGGATCGTAGGTTACGGTAAGGAACCCGCCACGTGCCGCGGAGTAGGGTTGCGTGACACCCTGATGGGTTTCGGTGATTGGTGGGACTGGTGCCGTGTGCAGGTCACAGGTCGGCCCGCAACTGAACTCGCGAATTTCCCTGTCATTGCGCCGGTCCACCGATTCGTACTGCCAATGCCGGTCACCGCAGATGATCATCAGATTGTCCAGTTGGTGTTCTTGGACCCAGTCGAGGAAGGCCTGCCCCTCGGTCCAAAAGCCGTTCGGGTTGGCGTGGTTGTCGGTCTTCGTGATGCGATCGGGGCCGATTATCGGCGTGGGCGAAATCAGGACCCGCCAATCTGCGTCGCTCTCAAGCAACGTTTGCTTAAGCCATGCTAGTTGCTCGTGGCCCCACATCGTCTTATCGGGTCCATCGGGCATGGCGTTCTCCGAACGGAAATCGCGCCCTTCGACTAGCCAGAGCTGCACGCCCTGTCCCCAACGAAAGGTTCGATACGTGGGGTCGCTCATGGGGAAGACCTGCTTGAAGACCATGATGCCTTCTTCATGCGTGAGCCACTGCTCTGGGGTCGCCTTCTTACTACCATCGAGCCGTCCGCCGTCTCCCGCTTTCCACTGTTGCCAGCGATCGGCGTCGTTGAAGCGATAGTCGTGGTCGTCTTTTTCGAAGTATCCGCCGATGTGCTCGAAGTATTTCTTCATTAACGGAAGGCCGTACATCATCTGGTACGCATCGTATGCGCCCTGCACGTCCCGAGCCAGCGGCGACGTCATCGTCGGACCGATCCCGTCGTAGTAAACGTTGTCGCCCGTGGATACCAGGAAATCTGGTTGCTGTGCGGCCATGTGTTGATAGGTCCGTTCCCCGCAGTAGTCCTGTCCTGTGGTCACTTGGAACTTGACCCGAGCCCGCAGGTTGGCTGCTGGTGCAGTCACGAACGAAAAACGCTTGGAACGTTCTGTCGCATCGCCGTCGTCGTTGCGATACTCGACAGTGTAGAAATGACGGTTACCTGGTGTCAGGCTCTTCAAGTGGAACTGAGTCGAGTAGTCTTTATTAGCCGTGGCCTCCGCCCACTCGGTGACCGAATCACTGTTGCCGGACTCCAGGATTCCGTAGTGCACCCGCGTTGATCCCTCGCACCCCGCGATCCGTCCGTCCGCGTTTTGCCCCGCTGCGGCCGTCAGCCGAACGTGGACGATCGCCGACGTATCGGACATTTCGCCCACCTTAGCGCCAGACCCCAAATAAATTTTTTTTCCTGAATGAACCGTGGGCGCGGTCAGCAAGAGCACCAAGAGCGCCGTGTGTCCAACAAGCCGAAGGTTCATGCTGCCGTTCCTCGCTAGGTGGGTGTTGGTCTATTGCGGTATGTCCCGACCTCCGAATAGCTGCATGCTGACCCCGGGCCGATTGAGCGATAGCGAAAGCTCACCTTCGCCGGCATAATTACCAGGGACCTCATAAACAAGTCGGTACCGTACTGACACCTGATCGGCGTGGGAGTTTATTTGCTCGGCCAAAGACGAGAGCTGATCGGGAAACCCGCTAGCGGTGTTAACCATCAGATTGCGACCGCCGGTATTTTTCGCGAGGTTGGCTGCGTACTGGAAGGATTGTCCCCCAATGGTGTTCGACAAGAGAACCGCGTGAACGGTGGCCTGTCTCGTGACCAACTCCAGGACGAACTCGTTGTATTCCTCCGGGGTGAAGAAACTACTCATATCGATGGTATCTGCGACGAGCAACACAAACATCGGCCATGAGTCTTCAGGCTTAAAGCGGCGCTCCCAGGTTTCGAATAGACCGTCCATCATGCTCGAACCGGTGCCAACCTCGGTGTGGAGGTACTCGGACGCATCTATCAGCTCTTCACGGTCGGTCGTGAAGGCTTCACGTTGACGAATTTGAGGCGAGATCGTGAAGAGGCCAACTTCGTACTCGGGGTTCAGGATGGACAGAAAGGTCTCGAACGCGACGCGCAGGTTGCTGTCCGCTCTTTCGTGGAACATTACGTCACCGAGGTCGACCAGGTAAGCGATCCTGGGGGAGGCGTTGTCGAGCGAGGTCGAGACCAAGGTGAGGGGGGTACCGTCCATGTTGAGCTTGAATTCGTCGGGCGTGAGATCCAGAACGGGTTCACCGAATTGGTCTGAAACGGCCACGTACAGTTGCCCTTGGTCTTGCGCAGTGGCTACGTTGGGTCCCAGCACAAAGACGAAGCACACGACCAAAACCAGTAAACATAGTTTCGTAGAATGGATTCCCCTCATTAGCTGATCTCCTCGCCTACCTAAAGAGTGATAAACGATCGGTTTCCAGTAGTGACCATGAATGTACTCCAGACGCGTTAGCCTGTCGACCCTAGGAGGTTATGTGCTCCAGGACCAAGGTAATGGTGACCGCCCTTCGATAAAGAATGCAAGGGTTTAAGTCTTGCTCACACCCAGGGAGACGCAACGAGTCATGTTCGCGTCAAATACCTTGATCGTGCCTGATCTGGCGATCCGGATGTGTGACTGTGTGCACCCGAATGATCGGGGACACCAGATGATCGTCGATCACCTGGAGGCAGTCGTGCGCGATTTGGTCGAGTAGGGCCTGCTAGCTCATAAAGAAAGGCCCCGATCTACTCTCGGACCGGGGCCTTTACGTCTGCTGCAGTGGCGTTGGGTTTCCCCGCTGAGGGGGCTCCCGTATCCGCGCCAGAACATCGCGCTGGAGCTCTCTACGAGGACGCCACCTCCACCAGACTTCCACTGTTATCGTCCACTAGATCACCTCCTTGTTTGGGCGTACTCGACATGGTGGGACCCAACCCACCCGACCCGTTGGGCCGCCCAAACCCAAACTTGGCCGCCGCGTCGTGCGCGGATCCTCAATATCCATAGTTTGCCACAAATCGTATGGCTCCGAGACTCGTGAATATACCGGCACCGTTGGCCTGGGCATAGAATGGCGGATGAACGGCATCCATTAGGATAATCTGACACTCAATATCGCCATGCTGCTCTGTCCGTCAGTTGCGCTTAGTGCGGTCACAGGGTTAGTTAGAATCACGACCCGATCGGGAATAGGACGCTCTATGAGGCCGATAGGATGAACTCGATGATCAGGTTCTTGATTTGCTTCGTGGTAGCCATGTTGTGGGCTGTATCTCCGACGGTCGCGCAAACGACCGACGATCCGTTTTCCTCACCCATTTCAGAAGGTGAAGGTGCCCTTCGCGTCGGCATTGAGGAGGTCGTCTCGCTACCGGACGTCGATGGTGGGGCAGTCCGGATGATGCTCTTGGCTGCCGAACCGGGGGCGGGTCGTTTGTTCGTCAACGATATGCGAGGGGTGCTCTATACCGTCAGCTACGACGGACAGACGGTGATCCGATACCTGGACCTCACAGCATCGAGATGGAATCTCGATATCCAGTCGTCTAATTTCGACCGCGGTTTTCAGAGTTTCGCGTTCCATCCGCAGTTTAGTGAATCGGCGACGTCCGGCTTCGGCAAGTTCTATGCCTACACTCGATACGTCCAACCAGACGTCGATGCCGGACTTTACGCCAGGAGGCGGCCAGGACACCCACGATACCGTGTCGCTGGAATGCACCTCGGCCGATCCAGCTGCAGCGATGTACGACGGCGGTCCGCCGCGAGAGCTGTTCCGAGTGGAGCAACCGTTTACGAATCATAACGGCGGGCAGATTGGTTTCAATCCGACCGTGTTGCCCCAAGACCCTGACTTCAGGCTGCTCTATATCGGTTCTTCCGATGGTGGGGCCGGCGGTGACCCGCTCGACCTTTCGCAAAATATCGGGTCGGTGTTTTGCAAGATGCTGCGGATCGACCCGCCGGGCGGAAACAGCCGAAACGGCGAGTATGGGATTCCAGAGGACAACCCCTTTGCGTCCGACGGGGATCTCGAGACGCTCGATGAGATCTACGCTTACGGTGTGCGCAATCCTCAAAGGTTCGCGGGGGATCCCTGGAACGGTCACATGTTCCTTGCAGACATCGGCCAGCAAACCTGACCTATCCCGTCGTGGAGTACGGACAGTTGGACCCGCTTCTCCAACCCGGCGCGGCGGCGACTGGCCTCGTGGTATCACGGGCGAGTTCGATCCCGCTGCTCCTGAACGTCGTGCTCTTTGGCGACAATCCCAGCGGTGAGGTGTTCTACTTCGACGCGGACCAGGATCCGGCGGGTGGTCAGGATGCCGTTCGCCGAGTTGTTTTCAACGACAACGGGGAGTCGAAGACGTTGTTGCAGCTCGTGCAGGAAAAGAACGGCGAGCAGGGACGTTCACGGGCGACGCGCGCCGACCTGCGTTTTGGGTCGGGGCCGGACGGATAGGTCTTTCTTCTCAACAAGCGCGACGGTGTCATTCGGCGGTTAGTTCCGTAGAACTGTTCGGCACACGATGACTTGATGGCGTACCGCGGTCGTAATGGATAGGCGAGTAGGGCTGTCGACGCGGGCCGACCTGTCGATAGGGGTGGGAACGACCGAAACGATTAAAGAGGTATGGTCGACGCTCCAACACTTTTTTGGCGACATCGTCTACACGAGATCGTATTCGAGGCGGATACCTCCGCTGGGAAAGCATTCGACGTCGCGCTAATTTTCGCGATCGCCGCGAGCGTGACCGTCGTGATGCTCGAGAGCGTTGCCGCTCTGCGTCAGGAGTTTAGCTGGCAACTCGCCATCGCTGAGTGGTTCTTTACCGTGCTCTTTACCGTCGAGTATGGCGCCCGGATGTTGAGCGTCAGCCGACCACTTCGATATGCCAAGAGCTTCTTCGGTATCATCGACTTGCTCGCAATCCTGCCGACATATCTCAGTCTAATCATCACCGGAACGAACTCCCTGCTGGTCATTCGGGTGTTTCGCCTTTTCCGGATCTTCCGGGTCTTCAAGCTTCGCCACTACCTGACCGAGGTCCATGTGTTCGAGAATGCGCTGCGTAACAGCCGTCCGAAGATCACGGTCTTCCTGGTTACCGTTATCTCGATTGCACTGGTCATGGGAACCGTGATGTATCTAGTCGAAGGCGGGGCATCCGGCTTCACCAGCATCCCGCGCAGCGTCTATTGGGCGGTTGTGACGATGACAACCGTCGGCTACGGTAACATCGCACCCGTGACGCCGTTCGGACAATTCGCGGCGGGATGTCTGATGATCCTCGGGTATGCCATCATCGCGGTGCCTACTGGAATTATGTCGGTCGAGATCGCCCAGCAGATGAAGGGTCCTGCCGTATCAACCCAGGCATGTCTCGAGTGTGCCGCTGAGGGACACGACGTCGATGCGATGTGCTGTAAGTTCTGCGGGGCCAGTCTCGAGTTGGAGTAGAGACGGATTCAGAGCTGTCTAGTGCCGTGCCCCGACGGTCTCGACCACCCTGCCGCAAGCGGCGATTCGCCGATACGTTACGAGCCCGAGCACCAGTGGCAACAGGTAGTAGATGACCGGCGCGGTGATCCGAGGCCGAAGACCGGCAGAACCGTTTCAGGTAGGATCCGGCTCGCGCGTATCATCACTACCTCAACGTCGCTCAACAAGAATGGTCTTGAACACTGGAGTCACACCGTCGACTATAAGAACGGGAACTATTCGCAGGTAATTCGGTATGTCATAGGATTCGCGCCGTGGCCAAACGAGGTTGGGTATGGGTAGGGAAGTCGAACGTAAGTTCCTGGTGGTTGGGGCCGAGTGGCGGCAGACTAGTGGCGTTGTGTACCGCCAAGGTTACCTCAGTACGGTGAAGGAACGGACGGTCCGTGTTCGTACGGCGGGCGATCGCGCGTACCTCACCATCAAGGGTAAGGTCGTGGGTGCAACGCGGTCGGAATACGAGTACGCAATCCCTACGCGTGACGCCGAGGGGATGTTGGCGGACCTCTGCGAGCGGCCTTTGATCGAGAAGCGTCGATACCGGGTTGAACACGCTGGGCTGACTTGGGACGTCGACGAGTTTCTCCATGAGAACGCCGGTTTAGTGCTCGCGGAGGTCGAGCTCGAACGCGAAGGCCAAGTCGTTCAAAGGCCGGCTTGGGTCGGGAAGGAAGTAACCGACAATCCTCGATATTTTAACGCAAATCTGACCCGGCATCCTTACCAGGAGTGGTCATGATTACGCAACGGCGGAATGGTTTCAGAGTTCGGTCTTTCTCGCCGTTGATTCCTCCGAGCTTGTCCGTTTCTGGCGGCTGGATTTCCCTGGTGAATGAAGTGTCTACTACGCCCTTCATCTAAGGACTGAGCGGCTCCCTGGAGTGGCGGCACCACCCAGACTGAAAGAGGGATCGCCGCCGCTGCCGGTCGAGGCGATCGGGTCCGTCAGAAACGGAAGGGGGTAGAATGACCTCGTTTCTGGTCTAAACGATCACGGTGGCTAACCTTCGGCTCGTGCCTCAGCCATTGCGGAGAGGGCGTGCCCGTTGATAAGAGTGGCACAGGGGGGCGGCGGTCGCTCGCCACGCCGGCGCTGGTAATGTCGACGAAACACGAAGCTTCGTTTAGGAGCCGGCGGAGGAGTTGATTCTCATCATGGCCCAAAGGCGCTTTCGTATCGGCGCAGTCCACGCGCTCATGAACGCAATCCCGCCGACTCAAACGGCGTTTGACAGAGGATGGTCAAGCGCAGACGTTGCCCACTTACTCGACGGGTCGCTCTATCTTGACCGGAGTCGTGGCACCGCTGACGAGGCGGAGCTTGCGTCTCGCATCAACCGTCTGATCAAGTACAGTGCCGGCACCGGTGCGGAGGGCATCATCGTGACCGGGTCGTTCTTTGGTGACGCGGTCAAGCAGGCACGAGATGGCATGAATATCCCGGTGATGACCTCCTTCGACGGTATCGTCGAGCGGGCACTCGATCTTGACCAACCGTTGCATGTTCTGGCAACGGCTCCAGACTCCGCCACGCTTCTGTCGGAGGCGCTCGAGCGAGAGGCAACGCGGCGTTCTCGACGAGTGTCGCTTTCTCGTGATGCCGTGGCGGGGGCGATGGACGCGCTGATCGGAGGCGATGTCGATCGCCACGATCACCTTGTTCTTGCGGCGGTTGGTGCTGTGGACACCGCCGCCGCGATTCTCTTCGCGCAGTTTTCGATGGAGCGGATTCTCCCGCAAAGTGCGGTGGAGCGGAGCCAGCCGGTCATTGGACCGGCGAGCGAGGGGGTGGCCCGGCTGCGCCAATTGATTGCCCAGTGAGCTAGTCGTGTATTTGGGTTGTCTCAATGGAGGCCGTGCTCGCGCTCTTACTGGTTGCGCTAGTTATTTTTTTTGCAGCGTTCGTTCGTCGCCCGAGCCCGGCCGGTTAGCTCGTTGTCGCAGATTCCTTGCTACGTTCCCAGCTGCCTCATTTGCTTCGCACCACAGTACGTCTAGGTCATTCCGATTGATTCGCTGTTTACGGAACGGCTGGGCGTCGAGTTCGTGCCCCCTCGCTCCGCGCAGGTGCGGATGGTACCTGAAGCGCGAGCCATCTCTAGCCTTCGTTCTTCAACTTCCGTCGTCGGAAGTAAGTCCTGGCGCGTCGCACCTGGCACGCCGGTGCAGCCATTGAGAGTCTGTGGGCATAGAATGGCGTCGCCCTGTGTACGCACGGGGACTTTGGGGGGGGCTATGGACCAACAAACCGTGGGATTCATTGGACTTGGTCGAATGGGTTTCGGAATGGCGAAGAATCTGTCGAGGGCTGGCGTTCCACTGATAGTGTGCGATCTGCGCCCGCAGCCCCTGCAGGCTCTGGCCGAGGACGGTGTCTCCGTTGCGGCGGACCCTGCCGAGCTTGGCGAACGCGTCGAGTTCTTGTTTCTCTGCCTTCCATCCGAAACCGAATCGGAGGATGTTCTGTTTGGCGAGCACGGTGTGGTCCGGAGCCAGAAAACGCTCGCCGTGGTTGACACGACGACCATGAATCACGGCGCGGCGCTGCGACTTTCAGAGCGGTCGAAGAGCGCAGGTCTTGCCTATAGCGATTGTCCGATATCGGGGATGCCCTTTCGCGCCGAAAACGGCACGCTGACTATGATGTTTGGTGGCAGCAACGAGATGTTCGCCGTGGCCAAGCCGCACCTCGATATCATGGGCGAGTTCATTGTCCATTGCGGCGATGTCGGCATGGGGCAGCTTATGAAAGCGGTGAACAACATCATCTACGACGTTAACATCGCCGCGTTCTGCGAAGTCATGCCGCTGGCGGTCAAGGCCGGGCTGAAGCCTGAGAAGCTCGCAGAGGTTCTCACAACGGCGAGTTCCAGAAGTTTCGCGAGCGAGTACTTTGTGCCGCGCATCCTGAACAGGCGGTTCGAGGGCGACTTCTCGATGTGCGCCGCTTATAAGGACATCGTGAACATTCAGGAGGTTGCGGCGCGACTTAAGGCATCGTTGCCTGTGGTGGATGCCATGGTGTCGACCTACCAGACGGCCATTGACATGGGGTTCGGTGAGCAGCCGAAGAGCGCGATGATTAAGGTTTACGAAGATTGGTTGGACCAAGAGGTTCGGCTGTCCAAGGCGCGAGATTCATAGAGCGGACTCAAGGTCGCAGGAGAGTCGGTCCGTCGATGCACGAAAAGTAGACTTTTGTCTACCGTGGCGGACGGCCAGCTTGCGCCACACCTGATGATTGCACCCGTTTGTGGCCAGAGTAACGCTGTCGCATCACATTATCTCGTTACAGGAAAATCCATCGGCTAGAATAGCCACCTGCCGTCGTCGGCGGACCCTGTCGTCGACGTGCGCGGGGAGGTTTCCGATGGATTATCGATGTTTCAGGTATTCAGTCTGCGTGGTTTCGACGCTGGTCACCGTTGGATGGTGGGCGTCAGCTGTTACCTTGGTGCAAGCGCAGATACCCGCAGAGGGGTCCGCGCCATTTCTGACTTCGTGGGGCGACCCGGACTTTCAGGGAATCTGGGACAATCGTACTATTACTCCCCTGGAGCGACCGCAAGAGTTTTCCAACAAAGCCGTGTTAACGGCCGAGGAAGCGGCCGTGTATGAGGCCGCGATCGCCGAACGTCGAGTCGACGATCGCTCACACTGGGATCGTGGAACTCGAGTCGTCGAGGATCGCCGGACCTCGCTAGTTATTGACCCATCGAACGGAGCCATACCTGCCATGACCGCTGAGGGACAGAGCAGGCTCGACTTCTCGCGAGAGCAGGGTGTCAACGGCCCAGAGGAGCGAAACCCGTCCGAACGGTGCATCACCCGGTCGGTGCCGCGTTTGCCCGGCCTCTACAACAATAATTTCCAGGTCTTCCAGTCGCCTGGTTATGTAGTAATTCTCATGGAGATGATTCACCACGCGCGAATCATTCCGCTGGACGGGCGACCGCCGCTTATGTCGCACGTTCGCCAGTGGAATGGTGACTCACGGGGGCACTGGGAAGGTCAGACGCTTGTTGTTGAAACAACTAATTTTAACGGGGGAACAAAATTTCGGGGGTCTGCCGAAAATCTGGATCTAGTCGAGCGGTTCACGCGAGTCGACGCAGACACGATCGACTACCGCTTCACTGTCGATGATCGGACGACGTGGACTCAATCGTGGACTGCGCGGATTCCGTTGAATCGAAATGAGGGGCCGTTGTACGAGTACGCGTGTCATGAACGGAACGATGGCATGACAGGCATCCTCGAGGTAAATCGCAACGTTGAGAGGGGCACACCCGCCGTTGCAGCCACGAAGTCAACCTTGCGCCGGCAGCGCAAACACGAACAAGTTGCTCCCAAAGCTCGGGCGGAGTTCCGGTGTCAGACGGAGGTGGACCGTTGCGCCGATGCCGGTATTGACCGCCACGTACTGGCGTCCGTCGACGGCGTAGCTGATCGGATAGCCGACAACCGGTGATCCAAGGTTGACCTCCCAGAGGATCGCCCCAGTTTCCTGATCAAAGGCGCGAAATCGCCCGTTCACGTCCCCGCCGAACACCAGCCCACCGCCGGTCGTCGCCAGTGACTGGGTCGCCGCCCGCTGCTCGTAGAGCCACTTTCTCTCGCCCGTCTCCACCGAGATGGCGTGCACGCTTCCGAGCTGGTCGGTCCCTGGTGCCAGTTGGTGACGCATCGCCAGCGCGTAGTGTGGATGGGACGCCTCATCCGAGACCGACGCCAGCATGCGGGAGCAGTCGTTGCGCAGTGGAAAATACATCGTGTGGGTCAGCGGGCTGTAAGCGCCCGCCATCCAGTCCTTGCCGCGGAAGGGGCAGACTAGAACTTGCTGTCCCATTGCACTGAAGACGACTTCTGGATTCTCGGTGACTGCACCGGTCGCGCCGTCGATGTGGTTGATCACGTTCTGTGCAATCGTTGGCGTCGCCCAGAGAAACTCGCCCGTCTCGCGGTCGAGCGTATAGACGACGCCGGTCTTACCCGGGATACCGGTGACCACCTTCCGGACCTCGCCCGGCTGGATCCGCGGATTGATCCAGTTCACCGCGTCGGGGTTCGGCGCGACGGCGGTGTCGATAAGAAGACGCTCGAAGGGATGGTCGAGGTCCCAGTGATCGTTGAGGTGCTGGTAGTACCACCGAATCTCACCGGTGTCGGCATCGAGGGCGAGTGTGCAGTTATGGTAAAGGTGCTTCTGGTCGGGACCGGCGAGCAAAAACTTCGGCGCCGGTGAAGTGACCGACGTGCCAATGTAGATCAAGTTCAGCTCAGGGTCGTAGCTGGGCACCATCCAGGTACCGACATGTTTCCGTTCTTCGTACGGCACGTCGCCCCACGTCTCGTCACCCGGCTCGCCCGGGGCCGGCATCGTCCGCCGGCGCCACAGCTCTTCACCCGTCTTCGCGTCGTGGGCCGTAATCACGCACGCCTCCGGTCCACCGCGTGGGCGACGGTTGGACGAAAATCCGGTTTCGTCAAACCCCGCGCGTTGACGAGCTCCCGATTGATAGCAGCTGCGGCCAGAGATGACCTTCCCGTTGGCGATGATTGGGCCCGAACTCTGCGTAGCCGGGTTGACCTGGTAATCGAGGACCTGGGTCTCCCACACGAGCTTCCCAGTCTCGGCATCGAGCGCAAAGACGTAGTCGTCGGCGCTCGTGTTAATGATCAGACGGTCGAAGATCGCAATGTTCCGGTTGTTGCGGCCGTTGCCCCCCACGATCTCGTAGATACCATCCGGCAGGTCGCGACGATACTCCCACTTGAGGTCACCCGTCACGGCATCGATCGCCTGAATGACATCCTCTGTCTGGGGCACGTACAGGACGCCGTTGTAGGCCAGCGGCGTCACCTCCTGCGTGCCGGTCGTCAGGGCTCGCGACCACGTCATTCGAAGCGTACCGACGTTCTCCCGAGTAATCTGGTCCAGCGGGCTGTAGCCCCAGCTGTCGAGCGTTCGGCGCCACATGAGCCAGTCGGCGGGCGCAGGATCCTGCAGCGTCGCGTCCGTGACAGGGACGAAGTCGGACAACGGTTGTGCAAGTAGGGCGCCGGAGACTGGTGCCAGCGACAGCACGACCGCGATCGCAATCACCAAGGGGAGGACGGGCGCTTCGACCAGGCGGTTCTGAAACATACTCGGGGTCCTCAACCTGCGCTTCGAGCCCTGTCCGGGCAAGATGGTGAGAGGATTATAGGTCCGATGACCGCAGGGGTTGGGGCCAGGACTCGACATATTTACGATTCGGCGGTATTCTCGACCGACGGTGGCGGTGAAGGCGGGCTCAATGTGGCTGTCGCGACGGGCGATGTTACGGTGCAGTGTTGTGTTGCTCGGTGTGACACGGACGTTGTGGGCATCGACGGCGTTGCCAGCAATCTCTTATCGCGACCTGACACGTCCGGTGACGGTTCCGCTCGGTGACGTTTCCGAGCGGTGGCAATTCGTGGAATTCGACGCCTGGGCGGTCGACGCGTCGGGGGGCGATCTGCTTCTGAAGGGAGTGCTGGTACGCACGCAGCTCGCGGATGATCCAGCCGATGGATTGGTGGCGTTCTGTTTGGCATGCCCCCATGAGATCTGCTATGTGGGTCTGGTCGAGGATTCCAGTGCAGTCGAGCTTGACGTGCAAGGGCCAGATCACCCGTTGTTTGTCTGTCCGTGCCACTTCAGTGCGTTCGACCCATGCGCGGAGGGAGAGCGCCTTGGCGGTCCGACGCCGCGCGGGCTTTTTCGCTTTCGCGTCGAGTTGGCGGGAATGAATGTTCGCATTGCACAGGTCGAGGAGGCCGTGCTCCAATTCTTGGCGTGACACTCGTTTGACTGAGGAGGCTTGATGAATACCCGAACCCTGTTTGCTCTTGTCGTTATCCTAGCTGTGTCATCGGTAATGGCCACCGTGGTGGCGGAAAATGGACAGCAGCAGAAGCTCTACGTGTTAAGTAGCGGGAGCAACGACGCCATTATCATCGACGTCGCCACTAATGAGATTATTGGGTCGATCGAGGTTGGCGGCTGGCCCCATGGTGTGGCCATTCCCGAGAGTAACGACGTGGTGTACTTCGTGACCGAGGCCGACAATAAGTTGGTCATCGTTGATCCGGTCACCGACAAGATTCTCGGCAAGTATCCGATTGGCGACACGCCGAACGAGCTCGACGTAACGCCAGACGGCCGGTTCTTGTATATCCCGGCCAGGAGCGACGGCGTGTACGAGGTGTTCGACACCGTCAAGAAAGAGATCGTTGCCCGCATTCCAACGAAGGGGCTTCCACACAATGCCGTAGTGTCACCTGACGGCCGATTCATGTATCTGTCGCCGCAGGGTGACAACGATTTGATCTATGTTGCCGATACTCGGACGCATACGATCACGGCAACGATCAACACTGAACACGGGCCCCGGCCGATCGCGATCAGCCCAGACGGTAAGTGGCTCTATGTTAATACCGACGAGCTCCTCGGCTTCAAGGTGCTTGATCTGGAGAAGAACGAGGTCGCATCAACGGCTTACTACGGATTAACGGACAAGGAGAAGGCAGAACGGAGCCGATCACACGGTGTCGTCGCGACGCCGGATGGCAAGGAGGTCTGGTCGTCGGACGTCAATCACGAGTTGGTATTCGTCTTTGATGTAACACAGAACCCACCGAAGCAGATCGCGAGGTTCGAGAACCCTGGCGATCCTTACTGGTTGACAGTGACACCAGACGGGAAAACGGTGTACGTCGCCAGTGCGACTGACGACACGGTAACCGCCTACGATGTTGCCTCCAAGAAGCAGGTCGCGGTCATTCAGTTGCCTAGGGGTAAGGCGCCGAAGCGGATGCAGATCGTTACGCTTCCGTAACACTCGACCGGTTAGCAGTGAGCTGACTAACCGCAGCGGTTATAGAGGCACTGACCGGGGCGTAGTTGTCACGGCGCAGCTACCGGTCCGGCGTGCCGTAACCTCCTAGTCACCGGATGCGTGGGACGTTGCTATAGACCACCGGCCGACCTCTACGGCGGAGTCCTTAACGCCGGTTCCGTCACGGGTGCTCCGTGCGGTCTACGCTGCGAGGTTGCAGTTGCCGTTGTAGTGCACTTTCCGGCGTAAGCGTTACGAAGGGGCGATGGCGTGAGCCGCCGAGGCACGCGGACCCCAGTCCAGTGTTTATCCGGTTGCTGATATCGTAGATAGCTCGGACTGCGCCGCCCGGTTACGGCCGGATGACGGCGCGGACGAGAAACGAACTATGACGGAGCTTGAGGAGATGGAAGGCCGGTCTGCACTTTCGGGGAGCGGCGCGGAGGACGAGAACGCTTCGGAGGTAGACCGTGCCGTCGCCATGACTCTCCAAGTCGGCACCAGCATCGTCTTGTTGTCGACTCTCTGGTTCCTGACCGGTCTACCGGTCGCTCCTACGCTGATCACGGACTCGTCGTCGGACCGCCCGTTGGGAGCGGTGGGTTCGCTAACGGCGCGGTCTAGCCAGCCCACCGCTCAGCCCCCCCTTGGGAATAGCAACGGACTTGACGACGTCGGCGCCAATACAACCGGGAGAGCCGCAGCCCCTGCGCTTGCACTCGTGCCGACCGTACATCCCGTTTCCGGCGGGTCTGACCGGGGCAGAGCTGATTCATTAGCGCTGGTGTCGGAGAGTCAGGCCGCTCCGATAACAGACCCGTTGTCTGCCGTTGCTGATGCGGAAGTTTGCAGCGAACTGGTCACGCATGGCGCGGATGGTACACGGTTGTCGGAATGGCAATGCGACCCGGTAGTCGACGGTGCGTCTCCGGAGCGATTCTTCTTCTACATGCGCGTTCGGTCGCGAACGGACACAACCGTCGAGCATCGCTGGTATCGAGCCGGCGTGCTCGATCAAGTGGTTCATCTCGACATCGCCGCCAATAACGGGCCCGGGTATCGCACATACAGCGTGCGCACCGTGTCGCCCATCGATAGCGGTAGGTGGCGCGTTGAGGCTTGGGCCAACGATGGGAAGTTGTTGCTCTACGCCGAAGATTTCGTCGGCGGCTAAGGTGGCGATCTTGCGCCTAGGCCTGACCGCTTTCATCCGCGCGTGCGGCGAAGCACAAGGGCTACGCCAACCACTACGAGCGCTGAGGCTGTCGCAAACCGCCAGTTGATCCGTTCGCCACCTGAGAGTGCGGACACCGCCGTGGCGATGAGCGGCTGCAGAAAGACGAAGAAGCCTACGACCGACGAGTCGGTATGGCGCAGCGCGAACGCGTTGAGTGCGTATGCGCCCACGGTCGCGCCCAAGACGGTGTAGGCCATCGCGCCCCACGCCCACCACGGCAGCGCCAACCAGTCCACGCTGGGGATGCGCCAGCCCACGACCACGAGGATGCCCAGGGTGCCGAAGGCAAAAAGAACAGCTGTGCCGGCGTACGGGTGAATCCGGCGATAGAGTGGCCGCGACACAACGAGGAAACAGCCGAACGACAAGGCGTTCACGAGCGTGATTGCATTGCCCGTTTGCCAGGCAGTCTCCAGTTCGCCGGTAAGCATGACCGCCAGACCACCTGCCGCTACCGCGACGCCGCACGCCCGCGCTAGGTTCGGGCGCTCAGACCCCAGCAGCCAGGCGAACACGAGCGCCGTTACTGGGATTGTGGTGTTGATCAGGGCGGAGTAGCCGGGGGTGGTGAAGCTGAGCCCAACCGAGAAGGAGATCTGATTGATGACGACGCCCAGCACCGCAGCGCCCGCGAGGCCCCAGAGATCGCGCCGCGCGTGAGGGAAGGGACAACCGAACCCGCGCGCGGTGACAAGGAGGACTAGGGTGGCGCAGACGGCACGCACGGCAGCCCAGGCACCCGGATCGAGACCAGCGTTGAAGGCCGACTTGATGAACGGGTAGTGCATACCGAACAGGACCTGGACGGCAAGTAGCGCGCCGATGACTGTGCCCCGCGACGGGGTGCGTGGCATCGCCGCTCTCGAGGCCGCACGGACACCCGCTCCATGTCCGGTGCTGCGGCACGCCGGCTCGTTCGTCGGGATGATCATGACTCGAGTCGGCCAAGCGTAAAGGGTCTGGAAACGCTACTCCGGCAGCGCGAACGTCACGAGCATGTTGTTGCCGCTTGGCGCCTCGAGTGGGGAAAAATCGTACCGGGGCTGAAGGCGCTACACGTGTTACTAGTGCACCATCAATGATGCGCTCGCGGCCATCTGGCCCCACTCAAAGCCGAACTGCCCGTCTGTAATCGAGATCACGAGCTGTTCCACCGGAGGGTTGAGATCGGTGACCTCCATGGGGATGTGTGCGAAGTCGTGCTCGGAGTTGTAGGAAGTGCCCCACTGACCGGTTTCGGTGTTGACGATTAAGTGAAACTCGTCGTTCATGTGTTGGGTCCACAGCGTGTACTCACCAGCGGGAATATGCGTGCCACCGACCATTAAGTCCTTGTCGGTGACCAACGTTGTGGCCTCGTCCGCCCCCAAGCGCCAAACGTGGTCGCTCATCGGCTCAACGCTGTCGCCCACCACGCGATCCTTGAGGTACGGTCGCCCATACGTGACCGAGATGCTTGCGCCATCCACCATCCACGCGACCTCCACGTGCGGGCTGCCACCGGCACCGGGATGAATCTCGGTCGCAGTTCCGCTCCCGAGCAGAACCTCTTCCGCCGACTCGGGTGCCGGTTCCTGGACCATCGGCTCCTCGGCGGGCTCGCTGTTTAAAGCGTCGCTGCCTCCGCACGCCACATCGACCATGATCATCGCAAATGTCGTCAAGACGGCGAATAGTCCACGGATCTGCATGGATGGTTTCTCCTTCCGACACCGACTATAACAGAACCCATCGCGAGTCCAGCAGTCCATATGGACTGATCGCTAAAGGACGCTCTTTCCGAGCGCGAACAGGACTAGCTTGACGCCGAGTTCCGCGGTCATGTTGCGCGTATTGAGGCTCAACGAGACGTGGATGGTCGGACGTTGTTTAAGGAAGCCATCATGAGCGACTCGCAAGCTCTCGTGCGGTTGCTCGCCCACCCGCGATGCAGTCGGGAATACCGACACCCCGAACGCCCGCACCTATGATATGCATACCGGGCAGTCGAGAGAGCTGGTCATCGATAGCCGCCAACCGGTCAAGATGACCGACTTCGAGTTGTGGGTTAAGCCTCGGCCACCGATAGACTCCGCGGGCCACCGGCCTAGCTGAAACCCCAAGAAGCTCGGCGAAGTCACGATGTGCCGACTCAACCAGCGTATCGTTGGACTGATCAAGTACGTGTTGATCGCGTGCGCCGCCGTAGAAGGCTCTAAGGAGCACGTCGCCCGGCGGAGCGCGACCTGGCCACTTCGATGACACCCACGAGGCAGCTATCAGCGATGGACCTGGTTCGACTCGTGGCACAACGAACCCGGTTCCGGCGAGCTTCCGACCGACGGCGGTCGCCGGATAGCTCAGCACGACCGTGGCGGTCGAAGTGTAAGGGATACCGGCGCAAAGCTCTTCGAGATCGGGTGCAACCCTCGAAACCAGACGCGCAGTGACATAGGCCGGTGTGGCGAATACCAGCGAGCGAGCGGTCGTGGTTGCACCTGAGGCACAAGTAACCGAATACGGACCGCGTCCGTCAACCGACGTAACATCGTGGTCGGTTAGCAGGCAACCTTCGGGCAATGCGCAGCGAATCGCATGGGTCAGTTCGCCGATGCCGCCCTGGAGCGAGCGAAAGGGCCCGTCTTGGGAGCGGCTCGTTTCCGCTCTGAGGGACCGGTAGTGGCGGATGATGCTTCCGTGCTGGCGTTCTGCCTCGACGAGACGGGGAAAGAGTGCCGACATGGACAGGCGCTCGACGTCGCCGGCGTGAATGCCGGCGAGCAGTGGTTCAGCGATGTAGTCGACGGCTTCGTTGCCGAAACGCCGACGAAAGAACGAGGCGATGGTTTCGTCGGTGGTCGACGAAGACCTTGGAATGATGAGCTCCTGGGCCATTCGGATCTTCCCTGCAGCCGAGAGGAGTCCGGTGGTCGCGAGCGACCGTAATCGGGTCGGAATGCCCAAGACCGAGCTTTCAGGAAGTGGGAGGAGTCGTCCCGCTCTTACGACGTACGTCGTCCTTGGCGGGAGCGTCGAAATCAGGCGGTTGCCGAGGCCAAGCTCATCGCATAGCTGGACGGCCGCAGGTTTTTGGGCGAGGAGGGAGTCCGGCCCGCCATCGATTATGAAGCCATCGATCCGGTCGGTTCGGATGACGCCGCCGACGCGCGAAGCCTTCTCGAAGATGCGGCATGCGACGTTTCGTCGCCCCAGCTCATAGGCGACGGCGAGACCACTGATCCCTCCGCCAACAATGGCGACGTTGATATCTACCACTCATCATCCTCGTTGGTGCACGAAGTGCGCGAGTGCCTGCACGTGCTCGACGGGCGTTTCAGGCAGGATGCCATGTCCCAGATTGAAGATATGTCCGGGCCGGCCAGCGGCCCGATGCAGCACATCGTTAACGCCGTCCATCAGGCGCTCCACTGGTCCGAGGAGGATGGTGGGGTCCAAGTTGCCCTGAATCGCTCGGTCATGGCCGATCAGGGTCCACGCGTCGTCGAGCGGAATCCGCCAGTCGGCCCCGATCACGTCGCCGCCCGCTTCACGCATCATAGGTAGCAGCGTCGAGGTTCCGGTGCCGAAGTGGATGACTGGAACGCCGGTCGCCTGAGTGGCGTCGAGGATCCGTTTCGTGTGAGGTAGGGCGAATTCCCGATAGTCGTCGGGGCCCAGCGCCCCGACCCATGAATCGAACACTTGTATGGCCTGGGCGCCGGCTTCAACCTGGGCCTGAAGATAATCGGCAACGATGTTCGCTAAGTGCTCCAGGAGCGCATGCCAGGTCCCCGGTTCGCTGTACATGAGTGCCTTTGTCTTGGCGTAGTTCGACGATGGACCGCCCTCGATGGCATACGAGGCTAGGGTGAACGGTGCCCCGGCAAAACCGATCAGCGGGACACGACCCTCAAGCGCCCGTCGCGCCAGCCGTATGGTTTCGAGGACGTGACCGAGCGAATCGCGCGGATCGAACGTCTTGAGCCGATTCACGTCTTCAGCCGACCGTACAGGCGTCTCGATGACTGGTCCTTCTCCCTTGACGAAGTCGAACGGGATTCCCATCGGCGCGAGAGGGAGGAGTAAGTCCGAGAAAAGGATGGCCGCATCAACATCAATTCGGTCAACGGGTTGCAGCGTTACCTCGGCGGCGAGCTCGGGTTGACTGCAGATCTCGAGCAGGGTGTGCCTGGCGCGAATCGCACGGTATTCTGGCATGTAGCGGCCAGCCTGTCTCATAAACCAAACAGGTGTTACGTCCACCGCCTCGAGGCGGCACGCGCGCAGAAATCGGTCATTCACCTGAATATGCTACTACGCAGGTTGGACGCCTCTGGCATCCGTGCTAGGATGGCCCGTTTTAGGCTCGTTCCGCGGAGGTTTTGTGTCACCCGTCCTCTTACGCCCCATCAGAGAGCAATTAGAGCACGACCGGGTCATCCGGCAGTTGAAGGTCCGGTTTCGCCGCAAGTACAACGTGGCCATAAACGTCAGCAACGACGAAGTGGCCTTCGTTCGAGTTTCCGGGCGTTTGCATTATCCCGACATCGTCTTGACCAGCACATCCGGCGGGCGCCGGCTGCATGGGGTCGTTGAGGTTGAGACAGCAGAATCGATTAACCATCTGGAGGCCATCACCGAGTGGACTCACTTTGGCAAGGTCAGGGGGGCATTCTATCTCTATGTTCCTGCAGGTTTCACCGACATTGCTGATCGATTGTGCGCTGCCGGGGGCATTAATGTCACTGAAATCTGGGCGTATTACGCGATCGGATCGCAGGTGAAGTTTTCCAGGGCCTACCGGTCGCCGCGGGCGAAAAGAGCAGCGAAGGCGGCGAAGACGTCACGTTCCGGTTCACGGGTGGTCAAGAAGGCCACGAAGCAGGTGAAGGTTTCCATGGTCTCCCGGTCGCCGCGGGCGAAAAGAGCAACGAAGGCGGCGAAGACGTCACGTTCCGGTTCACGGGTGGTCAAGAAGGCCACGAAGAAGGTCACCTAGAGGAAGCCGCCGACGAAGGTAAGAGCTAGGAAGAAGAAGTCTGCCCGCAAGAAATAATGCCCTACCTGAGATTCTCACGCGACGGCCGCGGCTACGAGAATACCTACGTCTTTCACACCGCCAAGAAGGACGGCAAGACCCGTCCCCGCATGCTGTACTGGTTTCGAACGCCACCGAACGTCAAAGTGGGACGTGTCCCGCTCGACGAGGAGGCCATTCGAGCGATTGAAGGCCAGAACCCTGACGTCGTGTTCGATTGGAAGCGGATGTTGAAGCTGCGAGCCACGCGTCAAACAGACCGGCGTGCCGAATTTATCTCTCGAGGTTCGAAGAAGCGTCGGCACAGCAGGGAGCTTGGGAGAACGCAGCCTGAATCGACTCCGAACGAGCCGCGCTCTTCGGATGTTAAACCGATGCTAGAGGCACAGCCCCCGACGCCGACGCTTGCGGTTGATGCCGAGCAGCCTGATCCCGATGTTCTTGAGGCCGAGGCGCATCTTGGTTCGAGTGACGACACGGATGAAGTATCCGATGCACCAATCGAGCACCCGGTCATCACGTTGCTTGGCGACGAAACACTGGTTCGACTCCGGGCGCGGCATGCCGAGATCAGGGCGCGAATCAAGGAGAAAGTGTCGGAGTCGGCAGAGCTGAGTGCGATGCTCGCGCGTGCCGAGCCGATTAATCCCGATCGCTGGAATACGATCGAAGCCGCTGTCCGAGGCATCGAACGGTTCGAAGTGGAAGTCGGGGAGATTAGGGCCGATCTGGGCCGCCGACCACCCCGGTCGCGACGTGTCAAATAGTCCGTTTTAGCGGCAAACTTTTCTGGGATTCGCCACGTCTTAAGGATTTAATGGCGCGATGCATACGTGAAGCCTGAGGCAGTCGTAACTTGCTATAATTTGAGGCACCATGAAGATCTCACCATCACGGTTCGTTCAAGAGATGCTCTGGCCCCTGGGGGCGGTTGCCCTGGTGAGTGGTGTGGCAGGTCTAACTGGCTTGGGTGCGAACGTGATCGCGCAGGCACAAACGCGGGCAGTCGTGCCTGGTCAGGATAATCAGGAACGGCCTATTTTTCAGACCGGCATCACACTGGTAACAACTGACGTAATCGTGCGTAACAAGAACGGCGTGTTCGTTCCTGACCTTGGTGCCGAAGACTTCCTCATTTCGGAGGACGGGGTGCCGCAGGAAATCGCGTCGCTGGTCTTAGTACACGGCGGACGTGTGTACAACCAGCTGGCCCCACCGGCGCCGGTTCAGGAAGGGATCATCCTTCCCTCGGCCCGACGGGTAGATGACACGGCGGGGCGGATCATCATCCTCTTCGTCGATGACCTGCACTTGACGAGTACGCTCACACCGAAAATCCGCGACGTGTTTCGGAAGATCACAGACACGCTGATTCACGAGGGCGACCTTTTTGCCATCCTCTCCACCGGTCCGTCATCGCTAGCGGTCGAGCTCACCTACGATCGGTCGTACCTTCGAGACGCTGAAATGCGCATCATGGGCGATGGGTTCTCTCCAAATGAAATGATGCAGCTTCAGCAGGGCTATCGCGGTGTGTCCGAGCTGAGTTTTCGTGCGCACGTTGCCATGAAGACCGCTCGCGCCATGATTAAAAACCTCGAGCAGGTCCGCGATCGTCGCAAGGTATTTATCTATTTGAGCAGTGGATACGAACTGAATCCGTTCTCCATGTCGCGAAGTTACGGTGGTGGTGCTGGCATCCCAGAGGGCCCCTATGGAGACGACGCCTGGTATGGCCGTCTCAGGGATGGATACCCGAATATGCCGTATGCCGGCACTGATCCCTTTTTGTTCGATAGCAGCATTTACGAGCCCCAGCAACAGTTCGCACAGGCGGATATGGTCCAGTGGATCGTTGAACTGACGAGGGCCGCGAATCGTGCCAATACAACGTTTTATACGGTTGACCCACGGGGGCTCGTGGCCGCCGCTGATATCGATCAAAACATCATCGGACAAATGCGCGAGTGGGATGATTACGTCTGGAGGACCCAGAGCACTCTGCGTATGCTGGCGGAGTTAACCGGTGGGACAGCGATCGTTAACCGGAACGACTTCGAGAATGCGATGCGGGAAGTCGATGCCGAGACTAGCGACTACTATGTCCTTGGTTACTACACGAGCAATCCTGATCCGACTCGGCACACCAGACGGCTCGAGGTTGAGGTTGATCGGGAGGATGTCGACGTCCGCCACCGCACAAGCTATACCTTCGCTCGAGAGACGCTGGCTCAGCGGTAAGAGCTAACGGTCGGTCGAAGCGTTACCCGCCCCGTCGTCGTCGGCGTCTACCAAGCGATTTGTGTACATGCGCTCTACCGCTTCGTTAAGGTAACTTCGATCGATCTCGATCCCGATAAAGTCGATGCCAAGTGTGGCACACGCGATGGCTGTGCTGCCAAGCCCCTTGACCGGACCGATGGCGTGAAGGCGTGGACGACAAATCTGAGCGTTATCCGCCAAGAATCGACGATTCCGGGGTTGGGTCGCTTGGTCTGAAGGCAGGAAAAGATATACAGAATCTTGCGAGTCCTCTGCTAAAATGCCGGTTACTCTTGTAGAGTGCTGCCAACATGGGAGGGGTCATAGGCTCACTTCGTCAGACTCGGTCGGTCCGACCGGTGTTCCAGTTCGTGAGCGTGGTCGTGTTGCTGCTGTGCTTCAGCACGGCAGGCTGGGCGCCGGATGTGGGGTTGGCCGAGCCACAGGAGGTCAAGTCCGTCGCACTGGTTCCCGACCCTGCTCGTGATCCTCCCCGACAGCTCGACATCAGTAACATTCGCCCGCCCCGTGTACGCGCACGGGCTGCCATGATCTATAACCCGACGACCCACGAGGTCTTGTGGGAGCATCGAGGATACGAACGTCGGCCGATCGCCAGTATCACCAAGGTGATGACTGCGCTGGTTTTTCTTGATCGGAATCCCGATCTCAACCTCGACGTAGTCATGTCGCGACGGGATGTCACGCGGGCGTCGATGACGTATCTTCGTCGAGGCGAGCGCGTGCGTCTCCGAGATATCCTGCATTTGGCACT
This sequence comes from Vicinamibacterales bacterium, assembly GCA_965237405.1. GTDB lineage: Bacteria > Acidobacteriota > Vicinamibacteria > Vicinamibacterales > UBA8438 > CAUZIB01. Next base: position 813,047 of record OZ250139.1, read on the forward strand.
TGTTGCATCGGACAACGCAGCCGCTCGCGCGTTGGCAAGGGTGTCGGGGTGGGGCACCAAGGTCTTTGTCGAGCAGATGAATCAGAAAGCTGCCGAACTCGGGTTGCACAGCACGGTCTTCGCCGATCCGTCCGGGCTCGACAAGGGGAACACGTCGACGGCTTATGACCTCTCGCGGCTGATTGCGCACGCGTCGGAACAACAGAAGCTCGCACACATCATGCGGAAGCCGTTTTATCAGATGCACACCAGCCGACGTCAGCTACAGATGCGGAACACTAATCGGCTGCTCAATAGGCAAGTCGTGGTGGAGGGCGGCAAGACCGGTTACATCGATGCGTCGGGCTACTGTCTGGCGACCGTAGTGCACGTTCCTGGTGTCGACCCACTCGCTATGGTTGTCCTCGGGGTTGGCTCCAACGCCGGTCGGTTCAGGGACGTCATGCGGCTTGTCGATTGGGTGTCGAAGCAGGGACGGTCCCTCGTGGCGTCCGGGGCGTATCCGGCTAACTAGTGTTCCACGTGCAGTGTCGTGTGCCAGTTGGGCGCATAATCACCTGCCAGTTAGAGCCCGTCACCCGCGGAACCCGATCGATTCGCCAGTCACAGCTCTAGATCTCTCCTGCGCGATCGTTCAGGCACATTATTCATCCAGCTGATGATGCTCCGTTCGTGATTCGCACGGTCTCGCATTTCGTCTATCAAAATGGATTCGATCTCTTGGCCGGGATCATGGACGAGCTGGCGACACTTAGGCCTAGGGTTGTTCTACTTGGAACGGGCAGAGCGCGTCTTCAGGACATGTGATGCAATGACGGTGACGATCATCCGACGGTGTTCGGGGTGAATGTTAGATACGCCGAGCGGCTGGCATACCTCACTAAGACTGGCGCCGACCCCTTTCTGATGTCCGTAGTAGCACGAGCCATGTGGATTGAATCAGATGTACAGTATGCGCTACGGGACCGCGCTGGTTGTACGCGCGACGGGCGGTCTGGACGACGCCGTGATATCGCCCGACGACGCTTCCTGACGGGACGTCCGATTCAAGTATTGGACGCTGGATGGCTCGGTCTTACTGACGACGTTGAAGTGCGCCATCGGTCTTTAGGACTAGCTGAGATGGTGAACCCTTCATCGTTGTGGAGTGTCTGAGGACTTCTCACTGGCAGCTTTGGCAGCGGAGTAGGTCAAGACCTATAGGGCTGGTCGACCCGCGAGGTGATCGAGGTGGGGGAGACACGCATGCGTGAGGTCATGATCATTGGTTCGGGTCCGGCCGGATTGACGGCGGCTCTCTATGCTGCGCGGGCGAAACTTGCCCCATTGTTGATCGAAGGGCTGGAATCGGGAGGGCAGCTGATGCTCACGACGGCCGTTGAGAACTACCCTGGATTCAAGGACGGCATCATGGGTCCTGAGCTGATGGTAGCGATGCGTGCCCAGGCGGACCGATTTGGCACCGCGTTCGTACAAGGCGACGTAACCAGTGTAGATTTATCCGGCCCGCCGTTTATTGTCACGACAAGCGACGCGACCTACGAGACGCGTGCACTCATCATCGCGACTGGAGCATCGGCTCGGTTGCTCGGGCTGCCGTCGGAACGCGCGCTCATGGGCCATGGCGTTTCGACGTGCGCGACGTGCGACGGCTACTTCTTCCGCAACAAACCAATCGTGGTCGTCGGCGGTGGTGATACTGCGATGGAAGAGGCGATCTTTCTCACGAAGTTCGCGTCACACGTGACCGTGGTCCATCGGCGAGACGAGTTGCGAGCATCGCAGATCATGCAGGATAAGGCGTTCTCCAATCCGAAGATTTCGTTCGAGTGGGACAGCATGCTCGACGAGGTAGCCGACACAGACAGAGGGGTGGTGACCGGCGTTGTCCTTCGTGACGTGAAGACCGGTACTACGAAGACCTTAGATGTTGACGGCGTGTTCATCGCGATCGGGCACACGCCGAACACCGCGTTGTTCGCGGGTCAGCTCGAACGGGACGAAAACGGCTACATCGTGCCTCATGGCGGTGCTCGAACCAGTGTTCCAGGAGTGTTTGCCGCCGGCGACGTCCAGGACCACATCTATCGGCAAGCGGTCACCGCTGCCGGCTCTGGGTGCATGGCCGCCATTGATGTTGAACGGTATCTGGAGAGCCTGCCTGTCCGTGGCGGAGACGTTCGACAGGGGTAGCGGGGGATTCGAAGTTGGATGATCCCGGCGTTCGCTAGCGGGTCGTTTGGCGAATTCCTTTAGTCTATCCATCCCCCGCCAACAACCGCCGTCCCATCGTAGAAGACAACGGCCTGTCCAGGAGAAATCGCCGGTTGCGGGGATTCGAACTCGACGCTCGCTGAGGTCGGGCCCGTGGGCCGTACGACCGCGGTTGCCTGGGGATGGTGGTGGCGAATTTGTGCGGTGACCTTAGTCGGTCCAGACAGGGGCTTGCCTGAGATCCAGTTCACACGCGAAGCCGTCAGCATCGTTCGCTCGATCGCCTCTCGCGGACCAACCGTGACGGTTCGTGAGCCTGCATCTATCGACACCACGTAGAGTGGGACCGGACTTGATAGCCCGAGACCCTTGCGCTGACCCACCGTGAACCGATGGATACCAGCATGTTTCCCGACGACGCGGCCCGTCGTATCAGTAATTGGTCCTGGCGCCGCCGCTTCGGGGACGTGGCGCTCAACGAATCCAGCGTAGTCACCGTCGGGCACGAAGCATATCTCGTGGCTATCGGGCTTGTCGGCCACCGGCAGTTGCTGTGCGGCGGCGTAGGCGCGGACTTCCAGTTTACTAAGCTCACCAAGGGGGAATTGTGCGTGCGCTAGCTGATCCTGGGTCAGTGTGAAGAGGAAATACGACTGATCCTTGTCCAGGTCGAGTCCGCGTCGTAACACGCGATGGCCTCGGCCATCCGACTCCACACGTGCATAGTGACCGGTCGCGACCGTTGTCGCGCCCAGGCCCAGAGCCCGATCAAGCAGGTTGGTGAACTTGAGCTTGCCGTTGCAGTGCACACACGGAATCGGGGTCCGCGCGGACGCGTAGTCTCGCACGAAGCCTGACACGACATGGGCATTAAACTCACGCTCGAAATTCAGGATGTAGTGTGGGATGCCCAGCTTCGTGGCGACACGTCGTGCGTCGTGAAGGTCGTCGATCGAACAGCAGCTACCAAACGAAGTTTGACCGCTTTGCTGGTCGTAGAGCTGCATCGACAGGCCGATCACGTCGTGTCCCTGCTCGGACAGCATGGCCGCGGCAACCGATGAGTCGACGCCGCCGGACATGGCGGCGACCACCCTCAAGACACCTCCCGCGCTGTCAGCCGGCGCAGCTTGTTCACGACGACAGGCATGATCTCGACGACGCGATCGACCTGTTCCTTGGTGTTGCCGAGTCCAAGACTAAAGCGGATTGAGTTCTGTGCACGGTGGGGCGAGAACCCCATCGCGCGTAGGACGTGTGAGGGTTCCAGTGTTCCGGACGAGCAGGCGGAGCCAGTCGACACTGCGATACCTTCGAGATCCAACGCGATCAACAGCGACTCGGCTTCTACCCGGTCGAAGCTGATATTGGTCGTATTGCACACGCGCTGGGTGATGTCGCCATTGACGGCAGTACTGGAAACCGCCCTGAGGATTCCAGACTCAAGCCGATCGCGCAGTGCGCCCACCCGTGCGATCTCGCCTGCGAGCTTCCCTGTCGCCAGTTGGGCGGCTTCTCCGAGCCCTGCGATGCCAGGAACATTCTCGGTGCCGGCGCGGCGGTTCCGCTCCTGTCGTCCACCGGTCATCATGGACGTGAGCCGGGATCCCCGACGGATCCACAGGGCGCCGACGCTCTTGGGACCGTTGAACTTGTGGGCGGACAACGACAATAGGTCGACTCCGAGCTCCGCGACGTCAATGCCCAGCTTTCCCACTGACTGCACGGCGTCTGTGTGGAACAGCGCACCGTGTCGATGTGCCAAGTCGGCAAGCTGCGGAATCGGTTGGATCGTGCCGATCTCGTTGTTTACGTACATCACCGATACGAGCGCAGTCTCGTCGGTCAGGGCGTCTTCGAGCGCCGACGGCTCGATTACACCACTCCCGTCGACGGGGAGAAGCGACGTAGACCACCCACGCTTCCGAAAGGCCTTGAGTGTATTCAAGACCGCCTCGTGCTCAATGCCGCTGGCAATCAGGTGGCGACGCTTGGTAGGGGCGAGCGCCTCGGCAACCCCACGAATCGCAAGATTGTCGGATTCGGTGCCACCACTCGTGAACACGATTTCTTGGGGCCCGCAACCCAGCAGGGCCGCAACGGCGGATCGAGCCTCGTCGATGATAGCCTTGGCCGTCTGACCAAAGTAATGGACGCTTGATGCATTACCGAACTGGCTGCCCAGGACGTTTGACACCAGCTCAACGACCGCCGGATCGACCGGTGTCGTGGCATTGTGGTCAAGGTAGATTCGCATTCGACTTCAATCTTAGCACCACCCCTAACCATCAGCAATGAAAGGACTAGACACGATCTGGACCCTCCCGTATACTGATCCGAACCGGCGCGACGACAGGTGCCCATTCTAGTGGTTCTTGTGACTCGGCGTGAAGAGTGGAGAGTACGTGATGTGGAAACGGGACGAAACGGTTAGACCTGAGTCTCCGGTGTTGAGTGCCGACCTTGTTAAGGCAGGCACCCGTGTTTCAGCTTCGGTGGCGTCCTCGGGCGACGTATCGAGCAGTTCCCATAGACAGGACATCGTCAACATCGGCAAGTCCGTGATCATCAAGGGTGAGCTGAGCGGAAGTGAGGACCTGATCATTGAGGGGAAGGTCAACGGCCAGATCGAGCTACCCGATCACCTGTTGACCATCGGACCGAACGGCAAGATCAAGGCGACCATTCATGCCAAATCTGTGGCTGTCATGGGACACGTTATTGGCAATATTTCGGCAAGCGACAAGATCAACATTCGGGAGAACGGTCGGGTTGAGGGTGACATTAACGCGCCGATCGTCGCGATCGCTGAAGGCGCGCAGTTCAGGGGCAGTATTGACATGGGTCGGCAAGCGGTGGCGCGTGAGTCCCAGCCCGGAAGCGTGACGTCGGCTAAGGTAAAATCGAAGCCAAAGTCGAATCCGGATATGGGGCGCGCCGCCAAACCAGCCGCGGCGCCGGCACCTGCCGCTCGGGCGGCGTACTGATTTGACAGACTGAGCGACAGCCCACTTACTTCCTCTCGATCGGTTCCCGCATCGGCGCTGGGATGAGACACGTGTGACCTGCTGGGGTAGGCACTGCCCACGCGTATCGCGAATGCGCGGCTCGGGCCGTGACCGCCGACGGCAAGTGTCATGGATCAGAAGAGAACGGTATGAGTCGCGTGCGACGAACCGCTCAAGTGTTTCCGAGTCGGGGCCTTTCGAAGTTCGTTACGGCGCTGATGCTTCGGGAGGCTCCGACCGTCGTCGATCTCGGCCCTGCGGTGGGCGCCAACGTTACGTTTTTGGGCGAGCGGCTTGGCTGCAAGTTGCGTATCGAGAATCTACTTGCAGATAAAGAGACGTGGTTGCCGAGCCCAGAAGAAGACGAGGGCGATGAGTTGGGCGACGACTTAGATCAACCTCTGAGGGAGCGAGCGCTTCGAATCTCGAGTGAGACGGTCGATGGCGTGCTGTGTTGGGATGTCTTTGACTACCTCGACCGCCATGGTGCAAGGACGCTCGCCGCTGAGATCACGCGCGTGTTGAAGCCCGGCGGCGTCGTTTTTCTTTGCCATCGGGCAGAGCAATGTCTACTAGCCGGGTCGATGGAGTACGAGGTCATCGATGAAACGACCTTACGCTATCGGATGAGCGCAAGGTTGGGTCCGGTTCCACGCGTCTGGCAGAGTCGGGATATGACGAGCATGTTCGACCGGCTTGCGGTCGCGTATTCGTTCTTGCTGACCAATCGAATGCGAGAGATCGTACTGACACGGTCTGCCGCCTCGGCTTGAGCAGATTGACCGTGTCGTTTTCGGTTGGGTCGGCGCGGGGGAGTCAACTGCATGGCCCGTTCGACGGTCGCCCTGTTAAGCGACTTTGGTGTTCGAGACCACTACGTTGCTGCGATGAAAGCCGTTGTACTTGGTATTTGTCCGGACGTCACGCTTGTCGACATCTCGCATGACCTGCCACCGCATGATGTTTTCACCGGCGGTCTTGAGCTGGCCGCGGTCTACAACTTGTTTCCCGTTGGCACTATTTTTCTCGTGGTTGTCGATCCGGGTGTTGGATCGGCACGTCGTGGTATAGCAGGCGACACAGGTAACTACCGATTCGTGGCGCCCGATAACGGCGTGTTAACCTCCGTCTTTCAGGAAAGCCCGCCCAAGAAACTGGTCGAGTTGACGGAGCGTCGCTACGCACGGCCGACTGTGAGCCATACGTTCGAGGGGCGTGACCGATTTGCGCCAGCCGCAGCGTGGCTCGCGAAGAATATCCAGCTTTCGGCATTTGGTCGTCCGCTCACCGATTACGTTAAACTCGACATTCCGGTTCCGGAGACGCGCGGCTCGGAGCTTGTGGGCCAGGTGCTCCGTGTTGACCATTTCGGAAATCTCGTATCTAACATCAACCGCAAGACTTTCGAAGGCTTCGCGCAGGCGGCAGGAGGCATCCAGATCCAGGTTGGCACGAGCACGATCGGACGATTAGTGGAAACCTATACTGACATTATGGAAGGTGAGGTGTGCGCGCTATTCGGGAGCACGGAGCATTTGGAGTTTGCAGCCAGCGTTGCCAGGGCCGTGGATCGGCTCGGCGTTGATCGGGGTGCATCGGTTGTCGTTAGTCCCGACTAGCGCACAATCTCTTGGGTCACCGCTAGGTCCCCGAGCCTGCATCTAGCCGGTGGAGAGTTATCGTCATGATTGATTTCGCCTTGACCGAGGAGCAGACGATCCTGGGCCAGACGGTACGTGAGTGGGCCGCCCGCGAGGTGGCGCCCCGTATTCATGATCTTGACCGCGAGCATCGGTTCGACCCAGAGATATTGACGCAGATGGCTTCGTTGGGGCTATTGGGTATCTGCGTGCCGTCCAAGTACGGTGGTGCGGGGATGGACTACCTCAGTCTCGGTCTGGCGTGTGAGGAGTTGGAGTACGTTGATACCTCGCTTCGCGTGGTCATATCCGTCCACGTTAGCCTTAATTGTCTCAGTCTGCTGAGCTGGGGCACTGAGGCCCAGCGCCAAAAATACCTGGTTCCCCAAGCACACGGTAAGAAGGTCGCTAGCTACGGGCTGACCGAACCGGCGGCAGGGAGTGACGTTAGGGGCATGCAGTCGTTCGCGGTTAGGAACGGTGACACTTGGGTGCTGAACGGCGAGAAGATGTGGATTTCATTGAGCGATGTGGCTGACCATTTTCTCGTGTTCGTCTGGACCGACCAAGAAAAGAAGAAGCAACGCGACGTATCTGGTATCAGCGCTTTCATCGTTGAGCGTGGCTTTCCTGGATTCTCGAGTGGGACGTTGAAGGAAAAATGGGGAATCCTCGCCGGCAACACTGGCTTTTTCAAGATGGATAACGTCGAGGTGCCGACCGATAACATGCTCGGGCGTGAAGGCGAGGGTTTCAAGATCGCGATGTTCGCACTGGATCAGGGCCGCTTATCAGTGGCCGCCGGTGCGACCGGCCTCATTAGGGCCTGCCGCGATGCCAGCGTCTCCTATGCACGAGAGCGAAAAACATTTGGCGTGGAGATTGGACAGCATCAGTTGGTCAAGGAAATGATCGCCCAAATGGAATCAGATTACCAAGTTTCGCGCCTGCTTTGGTTGCGGTCGGGTTGGCTCAAGAATATCGGGCGTCGCAACACTCGTGAGACCGGTCTTGCGAAGTGGTTTTCAACCGTCGCCTCGGAGCGGGCAGCCAGCGACGCCGTGCAGATCCACGGTGCGAACGGCTACTCCGACGAGTACCCGGTGGGGCGATACTACCGGAACTGCAAGGGTGCCGTGATCTATGAGGGGACGCGGGAGATCCATAAGATCATGCAGGCCGATTACTTGCTTGGGTATCGATCCGACAAGCCAGTCCGATGCAGCCTGCCGGCGTTCGGGGCTGAGGCGGCAGAGCGAACGCCGGCAGGCTGAGATCGTATGGCACGAGAATCTCGTTCTACGCTAGGACTAACGGCGCTGTGGATCGTTCAGGCGGCGCTGGGAGCGAGTCTGTTCGGACAGGTTCCGGTTTCCGACTCGGCGTCGCCCGTCACAATGCCCGATGGCACGCCTCTCGAAGGCGAGCAGTTCCCCCGATTCCTTCGACCCACGCACGAGGGCATGTTCGGCTTTGAGGACTTTCTCGTCATCGGAGATCATTCGACGGTAACCTTCGAGCGTCGAGACGTTGAATCAGAAACGGGTTACGTCAAGGAGACGTGGTCGCGCGTAGGCACGACGTCGGTTGGTGGTCTACTGGCCAGCGTGTTTCAGCCTATCTGGACAACGACCGATCTCAATGCCGGCCTACAAACCCAGCGCTGGGGCGTTGACCACCCGTATCTGCTATGGGGTGAGGTTGTGGTCCCCGCTGTCGGCGGGACCATTCGGCGCGACGTTTACCTGCAGATCGTGCCAACCAATATCCCGCGCTCGCGCGTAGTGCAGGTCGACGATTCGATCCAGTACGCCAGCCATACAGTCAATATTTGGATACCTGATTTTGCCGAATCACGACTTTCAGATGGGGACCGGGGTATCGATATCGCCGCTGTCACTCGCCGTTTCTATGACGTGTTTGCCGACGACTACGAGACTATTGCGATCTTGAGCCAGACGACCCTATTGACGAGTCAGATCGGGTTCCGTTGGAATGTGCAGAACCAGATTGAAGGGATTGGTATACCGCTGTTCGATGAGAGCGGGGCGTACGGAAGCGCTGGTACGCTACTCGGCGTCGAAGTGTATCCGCCGGGCGGATGGGCGGCCGGCAGGGCGACGCTCCATCAGCAAGTGCACCAGTGGGGCGAGTACTCTCGGGTGTGGGATCAGCTCAGCATTGATAGGTTGGGCGATGACCCGGCGCGCCACACGCCGCTTATTGGTCCTAGTGCCGTCCTCGCCGGCGCCGTCCTCGAGGGAACGCGAAGCGTTGCCCTGGCCGGATCGCAATTGGCGACGATTGCGCTGACCCCGTCGCCAATTGAGTTTCATCCACTCACGCTCTATCGAATGGGGTTGATCGATTTCGAGAGCCTTCCCGAGATTCGGGTCTTTCGGGAACAAGGACAGTTCAATCCTGACCAGCGGAGCTCGCCGCCGGTTGGCACAGTTGTCCAGGGAGAGCTCCTTCCCGTTTTTGCCAGCGATTTTGTCGCAGCCGACGGTCAGCGTCGTGGTCCGATCGCTTCTCGGGTTAGGCGGGCTACGATCTACGTGTCACGCGACGGGTTGGCATCGTCGGCCGAGATGGATGTCGTGAACTTCTATGCTGCGCGGATGGCCGAACAAAACGGGGTAACTAGCTGGGATGGTTATCCAAGTTTTTTCGAAGCGACGGGCGGTCTCGCGACGATGACGACCGATGTCACGCCTCGACCGGGTGCTACTGTGGATGGCAAGATCGAGGCTGAAGGTCTCACGCTCGGGTACCTCGACGTGGCCAACGACGTGCTAACGGGGGTGCTGCTTGATAGCCCGATTCCCGGGCGAATCGTTCCGAATCAGGCAGTCACGCTCTCCGGGATCGTTACGGCTGACGACCGCGACGACTTTACGATTGTCTGCTTCAGGTTCATCAGGTACGGTTCAGTCGACCCGAACGAAGTCTTCCTGTGCAGTAGCCTTGCCGGTAACCGTTTTTCGGTCGACCACACGTTCCGGATAAGCCAACGCGGCACGTACACCGTTGAGCCTTTTCTGTTTTGGGGTGGATCCGGCCCTCAGTTCGCGCGGTCACGATACGGCGTGGTCGTCGTTGACTAGTTGGCAGCATAGGAGAACCAGGACCGACCAGCTCCTATTGAGACTCGACGCTGTCATCATCTTGCTTCCGATGCTTGCGACGCCGCAGGGGTCGTTTGGTCTTGTCTTCATGGGCACCGCCCTGCTGACGAGGAAGTGGGACGCGCGGTCGCGTCGGCCTCGTTCGATTTGCCTTGGGTCGACCCAGCGACCGTTGAGTCATGTCTCATCGTACTCCGATACAGCGAAAGGTTGATGTCGTATCGCCGGCATCTGATGTCATGCAGGAGGCGGCGATGGCGCTGGCCGATGGCCTGTTGGTTGCGTACCCCACGGACACCGTTTACGGGATCGCCGCTGACACGGGACGGATCAAGGCGATTGAGCGTGTGTTTCGGGCGAAGGGTCGGTCGTCCGACCTCGCGATTCCCTTGATCGCGGCGACCATCGACCAGGTGGCAAGCGATGTTGGACGATTGACGCCATTGGCGAAGCGTCTCGCCGACCGCTTCTGGCCAGGACCTCTAACGCTCGTGCTGCGTGCCGTCGTCGGGTTAGACCCCCGGCTGCTTGGGGGACGAGATAGCGTTGCCGTCCGCGTTCCAGATCACGCGGTCGCCAGAGGTCTAGCGGCGGCACTCGGGCGCCCGATCACTGCGACAAGCGCAAACCGAAGCGGCGGTTCGCCTGGGCTATCGGCTCAGGAGGTGAAGGAGATGCTCGGTCCGGAGCTTCACCTCGTCCTCGACGGCGGGCGGGCGAGAGGTGACGTGCCGTCCACGATCGTAGATGTGCGTGGAGCGAAACCGGTACTTATTCGCAGTGGCGTGGTGCCGTGGAAGCGCGTGCTACAATCGCTGCCGTGAAAAAGTTCGGGCGGGTAGTGCATCACGCTCGGACGAAAGAGCATGCGGCTATCGTCGGTCTGGCATACGGTTCCCGCCATCGTGACGCGGTTGAATCCTCCCTGGACGAGCTCGGCAGCCTAGCCGAGACCGCCGGCGCGGCGGTGCAAATCCGCTGCTTGCAGGAGCGGCCAAAGCCCGCCCCGTCTTGCTTTCTCGGCCGCGGCAAAGTCGTCGACTTAGCCCGTGTCTTCGATGAGTCTGAGGTTGACCTCGTCGTCTTCGACAACGAGCTGACTCCTGTCCAGCTGCGTAATCTGGAAGAGTCCTTTGGGTGCCGAGTGGTGGACCGAACGCAGCTCATCTTGGATATCTTCGCGTCGCGGGCACGAACTAAGGAAGGCAAGTTGCAGGTCGAGTTGGCGCAGCTCGAATACATGTTGCCGCGTTTGGCCGGTTCGGGGATCGCTCTGTCGAGGTTGGGGGCTGGAATCGGAACCCGAGGGCCAGGCGAGACCAAGCTCGAGACGGACCGTCGGCGTATCCGACGTCGGATTGGGCGGCTGGCACGAGAGCTTGAGGCTGTACGCGAGCGACGGGCTCGGTCCCGTGACCGACGTCATAAACATTCGGTGCCAACGGTGGCTCTGGTCGGCTATACAAACGCAGGCAAGAGTTCGCTCTTTAATTTGCTGACAAAGAGTAACGCGGTCGTGTCGAACGCATTATTTACGACGCTGGGTCCGTTGGTACGGCCGTTGCAGCTGCCGGACCACCGAATGGTTCTGGTGTCAGACACGGTCGGCTTTATCAAGCGTCTCCCGCACACGCTGGTTGCGGCGTTTCGAGCCACTCTTGAAGAAGTGTCGTCCTCGACCCTGCTGCTGCATGTTATCGATGCGAGCCATCCAGATTACGAGGAACGCATGGCCGCCGTACGACGGGTCTTGGAAGAAGTCGGCGCCGACAAAGTCCAGAGCTTGCTGGTGCTCAATAAGATGGACCGGTTGAGCGGACTGGACCGTGAGCGAATTACCAGGCGATTTTCAGATGCCATTGCGGTTTCGGCACTGACTGGTGTCGGCCGGTCCGAGCTGGTCATGGCTGTGACGAAGGTCTTGGGCCTCGACGTACGCCGGCTGACCGTGGAGTTCGACGTCTCGGCCCTGGCCGATAGGCAGCGGTTGTCCCAGCTCTATCGATACGGGCGCGTGCTGCGCCACGAGCGTCGTGGCGGCCGCGTATCCGTGGACGCCGAGGTGCCGCGGCGGTTCGCCGTCAGATGGTCGGGCCGGCAGCTTGACGAGTGGCCAGGCGGCGAGGGGGTAGGGCAGCAGTGAGACGCGCGATCGAAACGGCCGCCGCGGCTGCGGCCGTGCTGGCGGTTGCATGTGCGACGCGCGTGCCGGTTGTCACAGATCCGTCGTATCCGGACTTCCTGTTTCCGACCGTTCCACATGAGCTTTCGGGATCTAACTCCGCGCCAGCGCACAGAGCAGCTTGGGCCTACTTACAATTAGGGGAGCTGGCAACCGCCGCAACGCGCTACCAGAGGCTGCTACAGCAGGCCTCGGAGTTTTATCCGGCCGAAGCTGGTCTCGGCTGGGTTAGCCTGGCCTTGGGCAAAGAGGAAGCGGCGGTTGTCCACTTTTCTGGCGCCAACGAGGCCAATCCAGGCTATGTGCCTGCCCTTGTTGGTCTCGGCGAGGCCTACCTGGCACTCGATCAGTCAGAGGCAGCGCTGGCGTCGTTCGAGGCAGCTCTGGGGGCGGATTCAAGTCTGGTGCACCTCCGACAGACCGTCGAGGAGCTGCGTTTCACCGTGGTGAGCGAACAGATTGTGTCCGCGCGCGCAGCCGCGGCCGATGGGCGCTATACCTCGGCGGTGGCCGCCTACCACCGTATTCTGGAATCGTCTCCGGAAAGCGGGTTCTTACACATGGAGCTCGGTCGGCTCGAGCGGCTACGCGGTGATACCGCCGGCGCGCTTGAGCATGCGCGCGAGGCCATTGAACTTGATCCCTTCGACGGTGACGCCTTGGTTCTCGAAGGGGAGCTACTGGAAGGCTTGGGCGACTTGGACGGCGCGTTGGTATCTTACGAGCGAGCTGACGCGGTCATCTCATCCGAGGAGAGCACGGAGCGGGTCACCCGGGTTCGCGAGGTGATTCGTATGGCAGAATTACCGGTCGAGGTTCGGGAAATTTCGGGGAAGCCAGAGGTAACGCGCGGAGATCTGGCTGCGCTGCTGGGCCTGCAGTTGGCCGATCTGCTTGCGGAGGGAGCCGGACAATCAGTGATTATCACCGACACACGCGAGCATTGGAGTAGGGAATGGATACGAACGGTGACCGATGCCGGCGTGATGCGCGTTGACGCGGCGTATCGCTTCGATCCGTCGCGCCCGGTGCGGCGCGGCGAGCTGGCCGAGGTCGTAGCCGCCACGCTGGATCTGATCGAGGAGCAGAGCGGCCGCGCTGTGGATGTCGTCGCCGAGTCCCGTCTTGCCGACATGCGTCCTAGCCATCTCAGTCACGCGGCCGCGACCAGGGCGGTGGCGTCGGGCATCCTCGACCTGTTCGAGAAAGACACATTTCAGCCTGCACGGACGGTCACTGGTTCAGAGGCCTCGGTCGTTTCGGATCGACTCGCCGCGTTAACCCGTAACGAGAGGTAACGTGCCCACAAGGTCGCACCGCCTAGTGTGTTCCTACTGTTGGTGTCGATCGAGCTTCTGTTTGGGGCACTAGCGCGCCATGGCCATCGTCACCTTGGCGAACCAGATCACCCTCGGCCGGCTTCTGCTGGTGCCTGCGCTCGTGTTGCTCGTGCTGTACGGGTACAACGGATGGGCGTTGGTAACCTTCATCGTTGCGGGCTTGAGCGATGCTCTCGACGGGCTCATCGCGCGTCGTTCGGGCCAACACTCGAGCCTGGGCGCGCTACTCGATCCCATGGCGGACAAGCTCTTACTGGTTTCGACCTTTGTCGTGCTGACAATTCCCGGACTCGGCCTCGCAAACCAGATTCCGGTGTGGCTAACGGTGCTCGTGATCAGTCGTGACGTCATTATCGTTCTAACGGTCGCGATCGTGAACCTGTCAGTTGGACGATTTACGTTCTATCCATCGATGTTGGGAAAAATCACCACGTTCGTCTACATCCTAACCGGGACCACGACGCTCTTCTTTAATTACCTTGAGTATCATTCGTCGCTCGTCGATGTGATGATCTATGCTGCGCTTCTTGCGACGGTGGCGTCAGGCTTTCATTACATCCTGCATGCGTCCCGCACCCTGAACCAGGGGTAGGAACAGACGCGGGACTTCAAGCGTTTAGCTTCGCCCTGAAATATTCGATGGTGGCTACCAAGCCGTTGTCAAGGGTGACCTGTGGTTCCCAGTGCAGCAAGGATCGAGCGCGCGTAATGTCTGGCTGGCGGACCTTAGGGTCGTCAACTGGTAACGGCTGATAGACGATCTTTGAGGATGAATTGACGGCGCTGATGATCTGTTCGGCAATCTGTTTGATTGACATCTCGGATGGGTTTCCGATGTTGACCGGATCGTTGGTCGAACTGTGCATCAACCGAACGATTCCATCGACGAGATCGCTGATGTAGCAGAAGCTCCGCGTCTGATTTCCGTCGCCGTGCACGGTGATATCGGCGTTTCGCAGTGCTTGGGCGATGAAGTTGGGGACGGCGCGACCGTCGTCGACCCGCATTCTCGGACCAAAGGTATTGAAGATTCTCACGATCTTCGTGTCGAGTCCGTGATACCGGTGGTACGCGGTGGTCATCGCTTCAGCGAACCGCTTCGCCTCGTCATAGACCCCGCGAGGCCCGATAGGGTTGACGTGTCCCCAGTAGGTTTCAGGTTGGGGGTGCGTGAGAGGGTCACCGTAGATCTCTGACGTCGACGCCAACACGAATGTAGCTTTCTTGGCCAGCGCGAGACCCAGCGCGTTATGCGTGCCCAACGCACCGACTTTGAGTGTCGGGATCGGAAAATTCAAGTAGTCGGTCGGGCTTGCCGGGCTGGCCCAGTGGAGGACGAAATCTATGGGACCATCGAGATTGATGTAGTTGGTGACATCTTGCTTGACGAAGGTGAAGTCGCGCCCTGCTAAGTGGGCGATGTTGGAAAGGTCACCGGTGAGCAGGTTGTCGATCCCGATAACCGAATAACCCCGATCCAGGAGGACATCGGTCAGATGTGAGCCCATAAACCCGGCGGCACCCGTGATGACGGCTCGTTTGCTCACCGGCCACTCAGTCCAGGACTGCTTGCGGCGATCTGGCCTGTCTGACGACGCCATGGTCCGCTAATACGCATGCTTGTGAAAGAAGCCGCGGACGACGGTGAGCCACAAAATCTTGACGTCGAGACTGACCGACCAATTCTCGATGTAGTACAAGTCGTACTCGATTCGCTTCTCGATCGATGTGTTCCCCCGCCAGCCGTTGACTTGGGCCCAGCCGGTCATACCAGATTTGACTTTGTGGCGAAGCATGTACTGCGGAACCTTCTCCTTGAACTGCTCGACGAAAAACGGTCGCTCGGGTCTCGGACCGACGAGCGACATCTCTCCGCCCAGAACGTTCCAGAGTTGCGGAAGCTCATCGAGACTGAATCGACGAAGAAATGTTCCGACCGGTGTGCGACGCGGATCGTTGACGCGTGTCCACACCGGGCCGGTGTCTCGCTCAGCGTCGTCGTACATCGATCGAAACTTTAAGACCATAAACGGGCGCCGATCCAACCCCATCCGTTCCTGTCGGTAGAACACCGGCCCGGGTGAGTTGATCCGGATGGCAACAGCGATAATCGCGAATGGTACCGCAAAGACGATGAGTGCGGTAAGCGAGACGATGACGTCTATGGCGCGCTTGACGGCGCCGTTTAACCCCTGCAGGGGTACATCGTTGATGTTGATTACCGGAACGCCGTCGAGCTGCTCGAGTCGAGCCCCCAACGCGATGAACTGCAGGAGGTCCGGGATGACCTTGACGTCGATGCATTTTTGGTTCGCCACCTCAATCAGTTCGATCATTTTCACGTGTGCTTCGAGAGGGAGCGCAACGTACAGCTGGTTGATGCGTTCTTCCTCGATTACAGATCCCGCCTCACTGAACGACCCGAGCAGTGGCAGGCCGCGATAGCTGATCGAGTCGTGGTCGGTTTTGTCGTTGAGGAACCCAACAACTTGATATCCCAGCTCGGCGTGGTGAAGAAGCCGGTCGGTCACATGCCGCGCGAGATCGCCAGTTCCCGCAATGAGGACTCGCTTTAGACCGATACCAGCTCGAAATCGGCGCTGGGTATATCGACGTACGACTTCTCGTGATCCGTAGGTCAGCCCGACGTTGATCACCAAGAAGAGCACCCAGACAATTCGTGACACCTCATAAATGCCCTGCGAACGAGCTGCCGTTCCGGCCGCGTACACTTGAAAGTAGAGAGTGCCCAGAAGGCCGATGACAACGACCAACACTGTCCCGACCAACACCGAGAAAAAGTCGTCGACGGAGGTGTGGTGTCGTCGCAGGCGGTAGGCGCCCTGGAGGTGGAACGCCAGTGGTACTAGTGCGCCGATGAACGGGACCATGACGAGATACTGGTCGAAGGGAGGTTGTCCCTTTGGCGCGGCGATGAGGCCGGTCTCGAAGCGAACCACGTATCCCAGTGCGAACGCAGACATGCCGATCAGGCAGTCGACGATGACATGACACGAGACAAGGACCCGAGTCTGACGCGTCACCATGTTCTACCTAGCTTCGTGGCTGTGGCCGTTTCTTCGATACAGGCTCGCATCTCGTTATGAAATCGATCGTAGGAAAATCGCAGCGAGCGCTCACGCAGGTATGCCGGGTCAAATGAGCCAGTTATAACCTGACAGATCCCGTCGGCGAATGCTTCGGCGCTGAGTTCCTCAACCAGGATGCCAGTGTCCCCATGGTCAACGATCTCAGTCGCGCCGCCTTGAGCCAGTCCCACGACAGGTCGGCCGCACGCTAGCGCCTCAACGGGTGCGATGCCGAAATCCTCTTCGCCTGGAAGGAGGACTCCCTGTGCCCCCCGCATCTGCTCCCTTACCTCGTCATCGGTACAGCTGCCGAGGAACGTCACTTCGGGCCCCGCCAGGCTCTCAAGACGATCACGCTCGGGACCGTCGCCGATGATACGCAGTGGCACCCGGGTCAGGCGACAGGCCTCAATGGCGAGTTCGATCCGCTTGTAGGGCACCAACGCCGAGACAATCAAGAAATACGGGCCTGGTGAAGTCCCGTTCGGACTGAAGAACGTCGTGTCAACGGGTGGATACACTACGCTAGCCATCCGATTATAGTATCGGCGTATTCTGGCCGCAACATGCTGGGAAATAGCGACATATCGATTTACACGTCCAGATGTGTCGGCGTCCCATCTCGCGAGGCGTCGGAACACTAGGCCGTACAGGCGGCTCCGAGCGCGACCGACGCGTCCTGGGCCGAAGTAGGCACCGAACTGGTCCCAAGCGTATCGCATAGGCGTGAAGCAGTAACACAGATGACGCGCCCGTCCGGTTGGTACCACCGATTTCACCGCGCAGTGGCTCGTGCTGATCACTAGGTCGTAGTCATCGAGGTCGAACTGCTCGACAGCCATCGGGAACAGCGGGATGTATCGTCGATAGTGCTTGGCGGCGCTTGGCAAGAACTGGACGAAGGAGCGGCGTGGGTTAGCCGCTTCGAGCGCCGTCGAGACAGTCCCGCGAACGTGAAGGAGCGTCAAGAGCGTCGCATTTGGTACAAGGGAGCGAATGGCCTCAAGAGCCTTTTCCCCGCCGCGCATGCCAGTCAGCCAGTCGTGGACTATGGCGACTCGCCGAGCTCCGATGTCTGCTGGCTCAGGTATCCGATGCGTCATTGGTCGGCTGCCATCTCCGCATAGATCGCGTGGACCCGTTTTACGGACTCTTGCCACGAGAACGACCGGGCCCGAACGGCCCCCCGCGCGATGAGATCGGCACGCAGCGCGGTGTCGTCGAGAACACGACGGATGCCGTCGGCGATTGCCGCCGCGTCATACGGATTGACGAGCACACCTGCATCGCCAACGATCTCTGGCAGCGATGAGACATTCGATACCACCACGGGAGTACCGCTCGCCATGGCCTCGATCGGCGGTAGTCCAAAGCCTTCATAGAGTGACGGGAAGACGAAGACGTTGGCAAGACGATAGAGTGCGGCCAACGTTTCCTCCGGCTGAAATCCCAAGAATCGCACGTGCTTGTGAAGATTGTACCGATGCACGGCTCTTCGGAGGGTCGCGTATTTGGACACCTCGCTGCCTGAGATGAGCAGCTTGAGGTCGTCGTGCTCACCATCCTCGCGGAGGCGAGCGAACGCGTCAATGAGGCGCTCGATGTTCTTGTGCGGTTTGACATTTCCGGCGTACATCACGAACGGGTCATGCAGTTGATAACGCTCACGTACCTGCTCGACAGCGTCTTCTGGAGGCGGGTTGTAGAACGTGTCCGCGATCGCGTTGTAGATGACCGTTACTTTGTCTTCGTTGATCCGGAAGAAGCGCAAGATGTCCTGTTTTGAGGCCTCTGACACCGTCAGGATTCGACTGGCCCGGTGGGTTGCTACATAGAAAGCGGCACGCGCGTACTTGTGCGCGAAACGATTCTGTAGGTATTGAGGAAAGACTAAGTGGATGCAGTCGTGGATCGTAACGATCGATCGACAGGGGGTAAGCAACGGGAGCACGTAATGTGGCGTGTGAAACAAATGGGGCTTGACGCGGTTCAAGTGGAATGGGATCGTTAGCTGTTCAGCAACAGAGTACTGGTTGGATGGGTCCACGACGTCTCGAAAGTTTGGCCCCAGTCGTTGCGATAGACCGAGGTCTTCCTTGCGGCACAGCAGCACGTACTCGCTGTCGTGGTCCAGCTGCGCCAGTTGATTGACCAGGTTGCGAACATACGTGCCAACTCCGAAGTCATGGAGTTTTCGCACGTCGATGGCTACACGCACGTTCGCGACTATAGCAGCGGAACGTTGCAACCGCGAGGAACCTGTCTTATAACGGGTTCCGGGTCACCACATGGGTGGACTTGGACGCTAGCCAGGTGGGTCGCCCGAGCGAGTCGGTGGAGGAAGTTCTCCGCGTAGGCGCAAGTATAGGCGGAGGACCGGTTCCCAACCTGGATGGTGTTTGGCGTAGAACGCTATCTGGCTGCGTCGATACAGTTGGCGAGTGCCTTGTGGGATGTGGGCACCCGAGCGTCCGCGCTGGTGAATGACTGTGACCTCTGGTGCAAACAGCACACGTGCTCCGCGTTCACGGATCGCCGCGCAAAAGTCGACGTCTTCGCCGTAGAGAAAGAAGCGTTCGTCCAGGAGGCCGACGCCTGTCGCATTGGATCGTCGGACAAGTAGGCATGCGCCGCTGACCCAGTCCGGGGTTGCCGTGCGCGTGAGTGATCGGCCTATCCACCAAGAAAGAAGTGGGATGTTCGTTGTCAGGACGACGTTCTTGACCTTTTGGATCAGCTCGTTAAGTGGACTGACCATCTTACCGAACGAAAGTTCCGCATATCCGGCTTCGTCGGTCAGGCGCGGCCCGACCACAGCGACATTCGTCTCATCACGAAGCCGACCGACGAGATAATCGATGGCTCCGGGAGGGACGATCGTGTCGCTGTTGAGGAGGAGCACGAACTCCCCATCAGTCGATCGGATACCTATATTGTTGGCGCGGGCATAGCCGACGTTGATGGTGTTCTCAAGAACCGTCACGTCAACAAACCGCGCGCGAATTGTCTCGACGCTGCCGTCTCTGGAACCGTTGTCAACGACGACGACGTGATGATCGATGGCCGGTGGGGCATCGTGAAGCGAGTGGAGGCAGGCAACGAGCTCCGCGCACGTGTTGTAACTGACGATGACTATCGTGAGTTCAGCCATCGTTTCGAGCGGCCTGTTCGAATACTTTGAGGGTTTCTTGTGCGGCCCGTGTCCAACGGAACGAAGGAACGAGTGTCGCGCTGAGCTCACGTTGTCGAGCGTGGGCCGATTCATCGACGAGGAGCTGGGTGATGGCGTGAGCCGTAGCGGTCACGTCGCGTACGGGAACGAAAACCGCTGCGTTCCGGTACAGCTCACGCGCGACCGGGGTATCCGCAACGACTACCGGCACGCCGGCAAACATGGCTTCCAGCGGAGTGAGACCGAACCCCTCGTATTCGGACAGAAACGCGAAGACCCGAGACTGCTGATAGAGCGCGGCAAGCTCCCGCTCAGGCAGATACGATCGAAGCGAAATACGGTGTCCAGTTCCGGTTGCGGCGATTAGCGCTGGAAGATCGATCGGCGGGTAGGTGCGGTCGTCGCCGACCAGCACGAGTCTCGCCTCCGGAACCGTCCGGCAGACCTTTGCGAAGGCAGATACAAGGGTCGGGACGTGGCGCCGGTTGAAGATCGATCCGACGAATAAGACAAGGGGTATCGATGGCGGCTGGTGCAGTACCGTTGGCACGCGTATTCCCGAACGAACGACATGTACGCGGCTGGTCGGTACGTCAAAGAACCTGAGGATTTCGTCGCGCGAGAACTGTGAGACCGCTATGACAGCCCTGGCGCGCGCCAGAGTTCGCGCGGCCAATACGCGTCGCCGCAGGCCTTCGCGCCACCGGAACCATTCGGGGTGGGCCATGAACGATACATCGTGCATGGTTACGACGAACGGCACTACGATTCGAAGAGGGGCGGAGTAGGCCGGTGCGAAGAAGAGGTCGAGGCTGTCGCTGTTGATGGCGGCGGCGAGATCGAGCTGCTCCCACCAGACTCCCGAACGGCCAGCTATCGCCCGATGACGAAACCCAGGGATTTCTTCGATTGGTCGACCAGTAATCGTCAGATCGGTGGTTTCACCGGGCGTGTAGATAACGAACTCGTGAGCGACGGTGTCCGAGGCAGCCCATTGGGACAGCAGCTCGTCGAGGTAACGTCCTACGCCAGTACGCTTTCCGAGCAATTCATGTCCGTCTATACCGACGCGCATAGTCTTAGCGGAGCCAGCTCATCCTGTTGTTGACATTGGCGTTTTGCGTCGTTTTTCACAGGTAGTCTGGTACGCCTGTCGGAGGGCGACTGCCGACGCCTTCCAGGTGAAACGGGCAACTTGCTGGAATCCTCGCTCAACGCATGCCTGCGCAAACGGGTGGTCGGAAAGCATGCGTTCGATCGCGCGCGCGATCTCCACAGGCTCCATTGGGTCCACCACCAAACCGGCTTCGCCCACAACCTCTGGAAGGGCACCGCGATTCGATACCACAACGGGGACGCCGATCGTCATCGCTTCGACGGCTGGAAGTCCGAATCCCTCGTGAAGTGAAGGGAGCACGAGGACCGCTGCGTCTTCATACATTCTGCGCAGGGTGGCGGGGTCAAGGTATCCGGTGCAGCGAACGCGATCCTTCAGAGGTGGGTGCTCGAGTCTGTCGATCCAATCTGGTGAGCGTGAGGTCGGTGGGCCGGCAAGCACCAGAGCCGGGCACTTCGCGGCGTGGCGTTCGAGTAGCACAACGTACGCGTCCAGCAATCGGCCGATGTTCTTGCGTGGTGCTAGGGTCCCGACGAACAGCACGTGCCCATGTTCCGGCCAGTCCGGTCTGGGTGTCCAGTCCGGTGCGCCGTTGTAGCAGACCGAAATCTTGTCAGTCGGAACACCAAGGCGTCGGGAGACCTCCGACGCCGTGAAGGCCGACGGTACGATGACCTGGTCAGCGCGTTTCACGTGATGCTTTACGAGATTCGGGTAGTCGCGCTGAATCTCGGCCTCGGCATGGTCCGGGTGATCCAGAAAATCAAGGTCGTGAACCGTGACTATTTGCCGGGCGCTTCGGGTTGGGATCAAGAGCGGGTGTGGCGAGTGAACGACGTCGTAACTATGACCGGTGAGCCACTCGATCGGTGGCCAGCCGAGTTGGTGCCACGCGAAATTCAGTAGGCTGACAGGGACGCGACCATCGTAGCTCCGTACGGACGGCCGAATTAGTCCGAGCCGATCCTTCCAGGAGCTACTGAAGACGGTGAGGTCGATCGCCGAGGCGTCGCCATCGCCGTCGGCGAGCACCGAGACCAGGGAGTGAATCCACTCTCCAACCCCTGTTCGCTGGCGCAGCGCCGGTCGATAGTCAATCAGGACACGCACTAACTCCCGGGCGATGGTAGCACACCTTCGGTGTGCTACCATCGCCCGGGATGAATACAGGATTCGTATAAGTCCTTGAAATGCAATGTCTTGACAGGATGACCATGGCCTGTGGTACGGTTAACGGCTTGACGGTTGGAGCTGAGCGGAGCCGAGCGGGATGAAGATCACGGTTGTGGGCACCGGGTATGTCGGGTTGGTCGTTGGTGCCTGTTTCGCGGAGAACGGCAACGACGTGGTTTGCGTGGACAACGACGCAGCCAAGGTGCGTGTGCTCAAGCGCGGCCTAATCCCAATCTACGAACCGGGCCTCGAAGAACTCGTTTCCAGAAATCAGCGTGAAAAGCGGCTTAGGTTCACGACGGCACTGGCGCGATCCGTTCGCGCGTCCGAGGTGATTTTCATCGCAGTCGGGACGCCGGAAGGCGAGGATGGCTCTCCGGACCTTACGCATGTTCTTAGCGTGGCCCGTGATCTCGCGAAGGCGATGAATGGCTATAAGGTAATTGTGGTGAAGAGCACCGTTCCAGTCGGCACGTCGGCGAAGCTCCGTGATGTTATCCGTCGTGAAACGGCTCACCCGTTCAGTGTGGTCAGTAACCCCGAGTTCCTTAAAGAGGGCGCGGCCATCGATGACTTCATGCGCCCTGACCGCGTTATCGTTGGCGTCGAAGACCCCCGTGCCCAGCAGTTGATGCGTGGGTTGTATACGCCGTTTACCCGTACGGGTGCGCCGATCATGATGATGGATTGCGCGAGCGCCGAATTGGCCAAGTACGCAGCCAATGGCATGCTCGCGACGCGAATTTCTTTCATGAACGAGATCGCCAACATCTGCGAGCGTGTGGGAGCGAACGTGGACGAGGTGCGGCGGGCGATTGGGGTCGATCGTCGAATTGGCACGGCGTTCCTGTTTCCGGGTGTTGGGTATGGTGGCAGCTGCTTTCCCAAGGACGTGAGGGCCTTGATTAAGTCGGCACATGAAGTTGGGTATTCGTTCAGTATCCTCAGCTCAGTCGAAACGGTGAACGAGCGGCAAAAACTTCG
This sequence comes from Vicinamibacterales bacterium, assembly GCA_965237405.1. Taxonomy (GTDB): domain Bacteria; phylum Acidobacteriota; class Vicinamibacteria; order Vicinamibacterales; family UBA8438; genus CAUZIB01. Next base: position 836,094 of record OZ250139.1, read on the forward strand.
ACTCGTAGAGAAGATGCGCGATCACTTCGGGACGCTTATGGGCAAAACGATCGCGCTCTGGGGCCTGGCATTCAAGCCTCGGACCGACGACATGCGCGAGGCTCCGTCGCTGGTGATCGCTCATTCGATTCTCGCCGATGGCGGCAGTGTGAAGGCCTACGATCCCGAGTGTGAAAAGAGTGCCCGCGCAATATTTGGAACGAAGGTTGGGTTTGTGCGACAGTCCTACGAAGCGCTTATCGGTGCCGACGCCCTCGCGATCGTGACGGAGTGGAACGAGTTTCGCGAGCCCGACTTCGCGCGCATGCGCTCGTTGATGCGGTCGCCGGTGATCTTCGATGGGCGAAACTTGTTCACGACCGAACAAATGCAGGCCGAAGGCTTTACTTACTACTCGGTAGGGAGGTAATGGGCGCGGTCCTGGTGACCGGCGGCGCCGGGTACATCGGCAGTCATACCGTTCGTGCGCTTCGCGACGCCGGGATGGACGTGGTTGTGCTCGACAGTCTGGTTGCCGGGCACCGCGAAGCGGTACCCGACGTGCCGCTAGTCGAGGCAGACATCTCGGATGTCGGAGTCGTTCGCGAGACCATCCGCCGCTACGGCGTTACCGCGGCTATGCATTTTGCGGCGTTTTTGTCGGTAGGTGAGTCGGTTCGCGCACCGGCCATCTACTACGCCAACAACGTCGCGAAGACCCTTGCGCTGCTCGAGACCTTTGTCCAGGAGTCTGTCGAGCGATTGGTGTTCTCATCGACCGCCGCGGTCTATGGGGAGCCCCGAGAGACACCGATTCGTGAGGACCATCCTACCGAGCCGATCAATGCCTATGGCGAAACGAAGCTCGCCGTGGAGCGAGCCCTTCCGCACTTCGCTCGTGCCCACGGAGTGCGGTCGGTAAGCCTCAGGTACTTCAACGCGGCCGGGGCCGATCCCTCCGGTCTGATTGGCGAGGACCATGATCCTGAGTTTCATCTGATTCCCCGAACGCTTGGCGCAGTGACCGACGGAGCGATGGTGGATATCTACGGTGCCGATTACCCAACTCCAGACGGTACGTGCGTGCGCGACTACGTCCATGTGTGTGACCTGGCCGACGCCCACGTGCTGGCGTTGCGTGGGCTCGAGGCGGGGAAGGTGTCTGGCGCCTACAATCTCGGTAATGGGTACGGCTACTCGGTTAAGGATGTTGTGGCTGCGGTCGATCGGGTAACCGGCGGCAAAGTTCGCTCGCGGGTTGTTGCGCGCAGAGCGGGGGACCCGGCGGTACTGTTGGCGTCGAGTGCGCAAGCGCGGAGTGAGCTTGGGTGGTCGCCGCGCTTCGAGGAGATCGATGTGATCGTTCGCACTGCGTGGGACTGGCATCGCTCTCACCCGAACGGGTATCGGAGCGGCGTATGAAAACGGTTGTGCGACTGTGGCGTTACGCCGTGCCGCACCGGGGCCGTCTGCTCGCCGCCGCCGCTGCGATGATTATCTACGCTGGTGCCTCGGGCGGACTTGCCTATCAGTTTAAACCGATTATAGATAACGTCCTACCGCACCAGGCTGGTCTCGCGGCGGTGTTCACCGCCATTATCGGATTCAGCGTCTTCAAGGGGCTGGGCGCGTACTTCTCTGTCTATCTTATGACCGACGTCGGCGAGAGTTTGGTCAGGGACCTGCGTGGCCAACTGTTCGGCCACATCCTCGGTCAGTCGGCTGCGTTCTTTTCCCGTCAGACAACGGGGTCGTTGATGTCACGGACGACAAACGACATCAATCGGATTCAGCAGGTCGCGTCACAGACAGTCGGTGATCTGTTGCGCGAGTCGGTCACACTGGTGGCATACGCCGGTCTGCTCGTGTACTACGATCCTGGGCTAGCCCTTGTATGCGTGACTGGAGCACCGTTGGTCGTGTATCCGCTCATTCGTCTCGGTCAGCGCGTGCGACGGACAACCCGGCGAAGTCAGGAAGAGCAGGCGCACCTGTTTCACATAACCGCTGAGGCATTCGCCGGCCACCGCATCGTGAAGGCGTTCGGCGGCGAGTTCTACGAGCGACAGCGGTTCGACCGGGCCGCCAACGATCTATATCGCATCAATATGAAGGTCACGAGCACGTTTTCAGTGCTGCCACCGCTCATGGAATGGCTTGGTGCGTTTGGCATCGTGGCGGTTCTCTACTACGGCACCAGCGAGATCGCATCTGGGAACCTAACGTCGGGCGAGTTCACTTCGTTCGTGGCCGCGCTCTTACTGATGTATGGTCCTATCAAGAAGCTCAGCCGCGTAAACGCAAGCATCCAGCAGGCAATCGCCGCATCGGAGCGCGTGTTTGAGATTCTGGATACTCATACCGAAGCCCGCGATCGATCCGGTGCGAAGCCACTAGCGCAGCTGAGCGAAGACATCAGGTTCGACAACGTGAGCTTCTCGTATGGCGACGGCGGGTCGGAAGAAATTCTCCGTGGTGTTTCGTTCACCGTCCGCGTCGGACAGGTCGTCGCGATCGTCGGTCTGAGTGGTGCCGGCAAGACGACACTAGTTAACCTTATACCACGGTTCTTCGATCCGACCGATGGATCGATTACGGTAGATGGAGTTGATCTGAACGATGTCACGATCGACTCTCTCCGCAAGCAGATCGGAATCGTGACTCAGGAGACCATCCTTTTCGACGACACTGTGGCCAACAACATCGGATACGCGGCGCCGCATGCGACTCGTACGATGATCGAGGTGGCCGCGCGAGCGGCGCACGCACACGAGTTTATCGAAAGCCTGCCGGAAGGGTATGACACGTTAATTGGCGAACGCGGACAGCGGCTATCGGGCGGACAGCGTCAGCGACTGGCGATCGCGCGGGCGCTCCTCAAGAACTCGCCGATCCTTATTCTCGACGAGGCGACATCTTCGCTCGATGCAGAATCCGAGTTGCTTGTGCAGGCCGCGCTCGCGAAGCTAATGATGAATCGAACGTCTTTCGTGATCGCGCACCGGCTGTCGACAGTTCGACGGGCGGACGCGATCATCGTGCTCGATCATGGGCGGGTCGTAGAGTGCGGGTGCCACGAAGAGCTTCTGTCGAAGGCCGACAGCTTGTACGCGAAGCTCTATTCGCTGCAGTTATTGGACCGTAGTGGCGCCGATGACCTAGTCGCGACCGGCCCGCAACCACCGGAATCGGAACAGGATGCTCGATGATCAAGTCGATGACGGGATTTGCCACCTTGACGCGCGAAGATGACGATTCGCTGATTACTGTGACGGTCAAGAGCGTCAATCATCGCTATCTCGACCTGCAGATCAGAGCGCCGCAGGCGCTCGGGGGGGTCGAAGTTACACTTCGGTCGCTGGTTAAGCGGCACGTCGCTCGCGGGCGGGTCGATCTTGCAGTGATGGTGCGCATAAAGGCTCCGCCACGGGTTGAGCTGGACGTCAACGAGTCACTGATGGCGGCGTTGTCTAAGGCAGCAGCCGCCGCCACTGCGAGTGGCCTAGCGGGGGGAGCGCTCACTGCTGGTGACTTGCTAAGGTGTCCCCAGGTTGTGACGGTACGCGAGCTATCCACCGAGGAATCGACGTGGAAAGGAGTCGGTCAGGAGGTTATGCGGGCGGTGGAAACCGCCCTCGTCGAGCTCGATGAGATGCGACGTCAGGAGGGCGAGTTTCTCGCGACGGATCTGGAGGAACGGGCTACGGCGCTTGGCGTGCTGGTCGACGGGGTTGTCTCGGAGGCCGAGACTGGAGAGGGGGCTCTCCGAGAGCGGTTGCTGGCCCGCGTGGCAGAGATCGAGACACAGGTGGACGTCGAGCCGGTGATGGTCGCACAGGAGGTCGTGCGATGGGCCGCCAGGTCGGACATCCACGAGGAAGTGACCCGACTTCGTGGCCACTTGGACCATATGAGAGTGCTATCTATAGCGGCAGCGCCCTGCGGCCGAAAGCTAGACTTCCTCGTGCAGGAGATGAATCGCGAAGTCAACACGATCGGCTTAAAGGGCGAAGGTCGAGCGATGGCTGAGCTGGTCGTCGCCGCGAAGGCAGAAATCGAGAAGCTGCGCGAGCAGATTCAGAACGTGGAGTAGTCGTGGAGGATCAACTCGGTAGTTTGCGACCGGGGCATCTTTTTGTCGTTTCGGCACCGTCGGGCACGGGCAAGACGACCCTGGTGCAAAGACTCGTGACACGGGTCCCCGGTATAGTGATGTCGAGGTCGTACACCTCACGACCGCCTCGAGTCGGCGAGGTTGATGGAGTCGACTATAATTTCATTAGCGCTCAACGGTTTACCGAGATGGTCAAGGCTGATGCCTTCCTGGAGTGGGCGACAGTCTTCGGTTATTGCTATGGGACCAGCGCAGCTGATACTGACGCGCACCGGCGGGCGGGTCGAGACGTCGTGCTTGTCATCGATGTCCAAGGCGCCGCGCAGGTTCGCAACCGCACCGGCGACGTAGTCAGTATTTTTGTTATGCCTCCATCGTATCAGGAGCTCAAGCACCGACTTTGGCGGCGCAGCAACGTGGGTGACAGCGAGGGGCAACTGCAGCGTCGCCTCGATATCGCGCGCCACGAGGTCGAGACGCGTACCGTTTATGACTACGGGGTCGTCAACGACGACCTGGATCGGTGCGTCAACTCGCTAGAGTGCATCGTCATGGCGGAGCGTGCGCGCATACTGGCTGTCGCTGATCAAATGACAGACATCGCTCGGACCTTCAGCGAGTAAGGCGCGCGCCCAAGCGATACCAATGTCACTCATTGCTCTCGGCGTATCGGGTGGGATCGGTGCCTATAAGTCGGTAGAGGTCGCACGAGGACTCCAGGAACACGGTCACGACGTCATGGCCGTCATGACGGACTCGGCGACGAAGTTCGTTGGCCCGTTGACGTTCGAGGCCATCACCAGGCGGCGCGTCGTCACCGACCAGTTTGAGGTTGGGGCGAATGCTGATATCCAGCACATCAAGTTGGCGTCCGAGATCGTTCTGCTCGTGGTCGCGCCGGCAACCGCCAATGTCATCGGGAAGTTTGCCAACGGCATCGCCGACGATTTTCTTTCAGCGTTGTATCTCGCAACGCCAGCGCCAGTGCTCGTGGCGCCGGCGATGAACAGCAATATGCTGGCCCACGCTGCGGTTCGGCGAAACCTCAACACAGTCGTGGAACATGGGGTAGGTATTGTCGAGCCGGGAGAGGGCTACCTGGCCTGCGGATGGGTCGGGAAGGGACGCTTGGCCGAGCCAGACGAAATCGTGTCAGCGGCCATGCAGATACTCAAACCAACTGGGAGCCTCGCTGGACGGTGTGTTGTCGTCACGGCTGGTCCCACATGCGAAGACATCGATCCAGTTCGATTTCTTGGCAACCGTTCGACCGGGCGGATGGGGTTTGCGGTGGCCGTGGAGGCGATGGCCCGTGGGGCACGTGTCGTGCTCATTACCGGACCGACACTGCTCGATCCGCCGATGGGCGCCGAAATTCACCGTGTGCGGAGCGCGGACGAGATGCACATCGCGGTTACAGCGACCGTTGGCGAGGCCGATGCCGTTGTGATGGCGGCGGCCGTCTCCGATTATGCGCCGGCTGGAGGGCGGACTGCGGAGAAGATCGTGAAGACCGATGGCAACATTGACTTGGAACTGCGACGCACTCCCGATATCCTGGCGGAGCTCGGTCAAGAGCGCGCGGACCGCGCTCGACCGATCCTTGTTGGGTTCTGCGCGGAAACATCCGAGCTCGTCGAGCGATCCCGCGCGAAGCTCGTGTCCAAGCGACTCGACTTGATCGTGGGCAACGACGTATCGCGGTTGGACGCCGGTTTCGCGGTTACCACGAACGCTGCGATGATCCTTTCGCGTTATGACGACGAGGTCGAGACCGTGCCTCTGGGGACCAAGCGGGCGCTTGCCTGCGTGATTCTTGATCATGTCGAACGGTGTTTGGCCAGGTCCGCATCGTCGAGCAGTGTGTCCAGTACCCACCCTTGACGCCAGGTCGCCCATGACCAACGCCGACCAGTTTGCCGAACACCTTGCCTTCTTCGATGAGCTCGGCGTTGATGGCGTGAGCAGCGATCCGCAATGGCGAGTGCGAGAGGGGCAGCCGGACCAGCCGGTGGCGCCCAGTCCGACTGGATCGGCGATGGGCGGGGAGGCGCTGGAGCGCCTTCGGGCAGAGCTCGGGGACTGTACTCGGTGCAAGTTGCACACGTTCCGCACAAATCTGGTCTACGGCGTTGGCAATCCTGAGGCTGACCTAATGTTCGTCGGTGAAGCGCCAGGACGTGACGAGGACCTTCAGGGCTATCCCTTCGTGGGGCGTGCTGGGCAGCTGCTGACGAGAATCATCGAGGCGATTGATTTGCGGCGTGAGGATGTGTACATCGTAAACGTTATCAAGTGCCGCCCGCCGAACAACCGGAATCCCGAGCCCGACGAGGTTATGACATGCAAGCCGTTTCTGTTCGGACAGATTGACGCGGTCTGTCCAAGGGTTATTGTGGCTCTTGGCGCGTTTGCGACTCGAACCTTGCTCCAGTGCGACGATGCCATCTCTCGGCTTCGGGGTCGCGTTTTTGACTACCGGGGAGCGAAGTTGGTACCGACCTTTCACCCGGCCTACCTGCTGCGCAGTCCGGATAGGAAACGGGACATGTGGGAGGATATGAAGCGGGTCCGGGCGATGCTCAGAGTGGAGTAGAGCTGTCGGGTCTGGCGCACCTCATGGTATGTCGGTTGTTCAGGTCGCAGTCCCAGTTCCGTTGCTGTCCTCGCTGACCTACCGTGTCCCACCGGGTCGGGAAGCTCCGTCGGTTGGGGCCCGTGTCCTCGTGCCGATCGGCAGCCGGGTCGTGACTGGATGCGTCATTGCGGTCGGTCACGAGGGCGGAGCCGATTCTTCATCTGGCTCGGAGCTGAAGGCTATCGTTGACACGATCGACGAAGGGCCGTTTCTTCCTCACGCAGTCTTAGAGATTGCCCTGTGGATATCTGAGTACTACGCGTGTGGTCCAGGTGCCGCGATTGCTGCAGCCATGCCCCCACAGGCCTGGGTACAGCGTGGACCCCGCCAGGGCCGCGTGACTGCGTTCAAGACGGAGCGTGTGGCCCGGATCACCGACGCTGGTCGGGAGGCACTTCGCGATGGCGCCCCGCGACTTGGACAACGTCAGCGAGACGGGCTGAAGTCGTTGGCTGAAACGGCGAACGGGATGACGACCGGATTGCTGGCGGCGCAGCAGATCATGAGTGATACGCTCCGACGCTTGGCGACGCGTGGGTATCTTCGATTCGATCATCGGCGAGTCGAACGGGACCCGTTCGTTTCACTAGGGCAAGATTCCGTTGCCGCAGGAGACACGGGCATCGTACTTACCCTAGGCCAAGAACGTGCGCTGGGTGAGTTGCTGGCGCTGGTTGAGTGTGACGGTTTTCGGGTCGGGCTGCTGCACGGTGTCACTGGCAGCGGGAAGACCGAGATCTATGTGCGGCTGGCACGAGTGGTGTGTGGGCGCGGTCGGCAGACGTTGGTGCTCGTGCCAGAGATTGTGTTGGCGCCAGCTGTGGCGGGGACTTTTCGAACCGTCTTCGGCGACCGGGTGGCGATTCAGCACAGCGGGCTGTCGGATGGTGAGCGCCACGACCAGTGGCACCGGATCCGGAACGGCGAGGTCGACGTCGTTGTCGGTACACGGTCAGCGGTGTTCGCGCCGCTGGACAAACTCGGGCTCGTCGTCGTCGATGAGGAACACGACTCGTCGTACAAGCAGGAGGAGAGCCCGCGTTACCACGGCCGCGATGCTGCGATCATGCGGGGGCGCCAGGCCGGAGCCGTCGTGCTGTTGGGATCGGCGACGCCTTCGATGGAGAGCTATCACAACGCGGTGACCGGTCGCTATGTCCGCGTCGTGCTGCCGCAACGAGTACTTGATCGACCACTACCGGCTATTCAGGTCGTCGACATGCGTGAGGAACTGGCTGCACAGGGTGCAGATGTGGTTCTGAGCTCGGTGCTCCTGGATGGACTCAAATCCAGGCTTGAGCGTGGAGAACAAGCGCTCGTGTTGCTCAACCGGCGCGGCTATGCGGCGGCCATACTCTGTCGGCAGTGCGGGCAAGCCATCGAGTGCCCGAATTGCAGTATCACGTTGACGTTTCACCGATCGGCGGGTCGCATGCGATGTCACTACTGTAGCTACTCGCAGCCGCGTCCCACACTTTGCCCGAATTGTGCCGGTCCCTATCTCGAACGGCTGGGTTTCGGTACCGAACGGATCGAATCGGAGATTGAGCGTGCGCTCTCCGAGGCGCGAGTCGCGAGGCTAGACAGTGATTCGGTTCGACGACGAGGTGTGGCGGCGGAACTCCTGAAGAGGTTCGGGGCAGGGGACATCGATGTGCTCGTTGGGACGCAGATGATTGCGAAGGGTCACGATTTTCCCGCAGTTACGCTGGTCGGTGTCGTGTCGGCCGACGTTGGGCTCGGTGTTGCGGATTTTCGAGCGGCGGAGCGAACCTTTCAGCTGTTGACCCAGGTGGTGGGACGCGCGGGCCGCGGAGATCGACGGGGTGAAGCAGTCATCCAAACGTTTCACCCCGACCACTACAGCATCGGTTTCGCATGTCGACAGGCCTACGAGCCCTTCTTCGAGGCCGAGATGCGGTTTCGTCGTGGTATGCGGTATCCACCAGTGTTCGCGATGGTGAACGCCATCGTTCGGGCCGGCCGATTTGGCGACGCGATGCGGCAAGCGTCTGAGTTGGCTGACGAGCTCCGTGATCGTGCCGACCGGTTTGAGGTGCTCGGGCCAGCACCCGCGCCGATCTTGCGACTTCGGGGTGAACACCGCGTACAGATCTTTCTCAAAGGTAAGCACCGACCCGCCATGCGCGAAGCACTTCAGGTCGTTTTAGCCCGCCGACCCAAGCTCAAGCGTTGCGTAACGATTGATGTAGATCCGCTAACGGTACTCTAAAGCTTCGGCTAGCTCATTCCGACGTGACGATCAGGTCCATGACCTCGATCGGCGCAGGGGTGAAGGACACGATGAAGATGATCGCTGTGCCGATGGCGATCCAACGGCGGGTTTGGTCCAGCGGAATGTGCTCGTCGTCGGTTCGGGGGTGTTCCGAACCGAAAGCAAATAGCATGATGAGCATCAGTATCGCCCAGACCATCCAACTCATTGACACGAGTATGGACAGCGCGACCACCACCGCGGTTGCGACCTTTGTCACAACCGTCGAGCGATGTCCGAGTGTGGCATACGAGATATGCCCACCGTCGAGTTGAGCGATGGGAAACAGGTTAAACGCGGTAACCAGTAGACCGAACCACGCAGCCAGACCAACAGGATGCAGATTGAGTGTATAGCCCTCTGGAGCTGCGCCCCAGACGAGCCATGCCATGAATTGAAACAGCAACGGCTCGCCCAGAGAGAAGCCGACGAAGTCATCGGGAAGCGGGATGAGGCGCGAGAACCACAATCCGAGGAAGAGCGCGGGCAGAACCACGACAAAACCCGCGATCGGTCCGGCGGCTCCGATGTCGAAGAGCATTCGTTTTGTTGTAATTCGCTGCCGGATGCGGATCACCGCGCCAAACGTTCCGGTCAGGATAAAGGGCGGCGCGGGGAGGAAGTACGGGAGCGAGGCATCGATACCGTAGATGCGACACGCGATGTAGTGGCCCATCTCGTGCGTCCCAAGAATCGCTAGAATCGTGAGGCTATACCACAGACCGTTCAGAAATGAGATCGAAGGCACATCGGCGACGAAGTCGGCCATGAATCCCGCATAGTGCCAGCTGCCGACCCAGGTCGTCGTGATGATCGTGACCAAGCCCAGCCCGAGATGGAGCAGTGGTCGGTTACGCGGTCGTCGCTGAATGACGGGTTCTAGTGTTGGAGATAGCTGAAGCGGGTGCTGTGTTGTCGGTGTTTCGTTCCAGCTTGGAGATGGGGGAAGCGGCCACTGGGACACGGGGTTCGTAGAACGTCGACCGAGGCTAAACTCAGTCGCTGATGTTCTGCAGATCTTTCCCTGGCTTGAACCGGATCGTCCGTCCCGGTGGGATACGCACCTCTTTTCCGGTGCGCGGGTTTCGTCCGATACCTCGCTTGCGTGGTTTCACCTGGAAGACGCCAAATCCGCGGAACTCGATTCGCTCGCCCCTTTGCATTGACGTCCGCATCGCATCGAACACCGCGTCCACAGCGATCTCCGCCTTGACCTTGGTGATGGAGGCGGCTTTTGAGACCCCGGTCACGATATCGATCTTAATCATGCCTCTATGAACTCAGGTGATCGTAAATATCATAGTTACTATAATTTAGGGGTGTCAAGATCGCTTTAGGTCGCGGTTGTGCCACCTTACTTCGCATGAACGAACGGAAGAAGCAGCAGGCGTGTCGGGTTGTGCTAGTCGGTCGTCCCAACGTCGGAAAGTCCACGCTGTTCAACCGACTTGCGGGTAGCCGACGGGCTATCGTCACCCCGGTGCCTGGCACTACCAGGGACGTCCTTGAGGCGCCCGTCGAGTGGCAGGGCGCGCAGTTCGCACTCGTTGACACGGGAGGACTGTTTGGGAGGAGCGAGGATCCGCTGCACGAGGAGGTCTCACGGCAGGGGTTAAGAGCGCTTGACACAGCGGCTCTTGTTCTGCTGCTGGCGGATGGACGTGATGGTTGTGTTCCAGCCGACTACGACCTGGCCAAACGGGTTCGCCAAACGGGGGTTCCGGTGCTCGTCGTCGTCAACAAGGTTGACGACCCTGCATCCGAGGTTGGAGTGGGCGATTTCCATCGACTGGGATTCGAGCCGGTATTCAGGGTCTCGGCCGAACATGGGCTTGGGGTTGGCAACCTACTCGATCAGGTTATATCGATCCTGCCCGATAGTGCGACTCGGTCGGCTCCGGCTGGTAAGGACCAGTCTGAGATCGCGATCGCCATCGTGGGGCGGCCCAACGTGGGCAAGTCGTCTCTCGTCAATCTCTTGGCTCGAGAGGACCGGGTACTCGTCAGCGAGCTCGCGGGGACGACTCGTGACGCCGTGGATACGGTTATCCGGTGGCAAGGTCGAAGGCTCAGGCTGGTAGACACGGCGGGGATTCGACGGCCCGGCCGCGTCGCGAAGTCTGGTCAGGTCGAGTCGGCCAGCGTGGCAATTGCGCGCCGGGCGATGGCGAGAGCCGATGTCGCGGTTGTTGTGCTCGATACGTCAACCGGTGTAACCCACCGCGATGCGGCCATTGCTGGCGAGGCCGAGCGAGCTGGGTGTGGGATCGTGTGTGCGGCCAACAAGTGGGACTTGGTCAAGGGGCGGGGAGCAGAGTTTGTCAAGAGCTTCGACCAAACTATCCGCGAGGAGTTGAAGTTTGCTGACTACGCGCCGATCGTGCATCTCTCAGCGCTAACCGGTACCCGATCGCAGAAGTTGCTTGAGTTGGTCGAGCGCGTCGATCGCGCTCGCGCCGCCCATGTCTCGACGAGCGATCTCAACCGGTTTCTCGAGCGCGTGACTAAGCGGCATCCCCCGTCGAGTCCGAACAAACGGGAAGTCAAGTTTCAGTATGCCACCCAGATCGGCGTGAAGCCGCCACGCTTCCTACTGTTCACCAACGCGCCGATGCGGCTGCACTTTTCGTACGAGCGGTTCCTGAAGAACCGGCTCCGTGAGTCATTCGAGTTCATCGGAACACCCTTGGAGATCCAGGTTCGCGCCCGGCGTCCACCTCGCGGTCGGCGCCGGTGAGGACGCTGGTACATGCGTGCTATATACTGCGCTCTGAACAGTACCTGATGGCCCAAGAAGTGTCGGTTCCGAGGCGCCCCTTCTTCAAGCCGGCGGAAGTTTGTACGATCGTGGGGCTGAAACCCTACGTCCTGCGGTCATGGGAGGCTGAGTTTCCGTTACTCAGGAGTTCCAATGGCAAAGCCGGAGCCCGTGTCTATCGTCGGGCCGATCTCCAGATGGTGCTTCAGATTAAAGAGCTGGTCTTTGGGGAAGGGTTGACGCTCGGGGCGGCCAGGCGAAAGCTAGAGTTGGTGCAGGCTCCAGCGCCCGATGACGATGTCGCACTTGCCGAGTTTGTCGACGCGGAAACCCGTCAGCGACTGGCTGGAGTCAAGCAGGGTCTCCGTGACATCCTAGAGCTCTTGGGTAACAAGGCCGAGGATGCAGCAGCGGTGCCGGTACGCAACAAGACCAAACAGTAAAAGAGCAAGAGACAGGCGCGGGCCGGAGGCTAGCAGTCTGGCACGAGCCGGCCGTCGGCGGGATGTGGCGCAGTTTGGTAGCGCACCTGACTGGGGGTCAGGGGGTCGCTGGTTCGAATCCAGTCATCCCGACCAATATATATAGGGCTCAATCGACTCTGTCGGTTGGGCCTTTTTCTTTTGGGGTCACACTGGGGTCACTTCGCTCGTCGATTCGACAGGCTCTATTCAGGCTGCCGCAGCCCAATCCCGACATACTGCTTCGACCTGCTCGCCGCGCGCCAGCGCCTCGGCGAAGACGTCATCGGCTATGCCTACGCGCTCGCCGGACTCGGATACTCGCCAGGCAGTGCCCGCTCGCGGGCCGTCAGATTCGTGCGGTAGGTGAGGTCGTCGAGGATCGCCGCACAGACCGCCCTGGCCTCGGCGGTCACCTTATTCGGCGTCCCAGTGCCCCGCTCGTTCTATTTGTTCGCCACGACCAGAGACCGGCAGAGAATGCCTTCGTCGATCCCCTGCAGCATCGCATTCTTCTGGCGCCGTTCTTCTTCGTAGAAGTCGTCGCCTTCGTCGGCGCGCAGCTCGTCTTCCAGATCTCTACGGGCAGCGACGAGCGCCGCGCATGTCGCGCGGAATGCATCCGTGACGTCCTCCTTGACCACGACGGTTAGTCCGGCGGCCTGAGTAAGCACTTCGGGTGAGGTCGAGGCTGTAACGTCGGATGGTCCCAAGTCTGCCGCTCGACGCTCTTGGGCGTCGGTGAGGCCGGTCGGGATGTGGATGACGTATCCGGCGATGCACCCCCCTGACTTGAGGACCCGGTTACACTCTCGCAGCACGGAGAGCTTGTCCGTAATTCAACATAGCACGTCGGCGTGGACGATGGCGTCGAAGCTGTCACCACGAAAAGGAAGCGAGCCGCCACGGGCCTGGACTACAGCGGTCTCGCGCCGAAGCTGGGCCACAAGCAACGCTTCCCAGGGAATGTCGGTAGAGACGAGGCGACAACCGGTTATCTCGGCGACGTGTGAGCCGGGCCAGCCTGGGCCCGCCCCGACGTCCAGCAGCGTGGTCCTGGCTTTGAGACCCAGGTGCTCGCATAGTGTCTGAGCTTCGGCTGTGGTCGTGTAGCCGTTCAGGCCGACGGTCTCGTCCAACGCGGCTTCCTCGACACGGCGATCGGCTCTTGCCCGAGCGGCGGCATACTTCAACTCGACGAACTCAAGGTTGTCTTCCATTACGTCCCAACCCTTCGGGTGGATGCGAATACCTGTCTCCACTTTCGTTTCCTTTGTCCATTTGGTAGAAGTACTGAGCTAGCTTATCGTGGCCCGGCAGACGCTTCAACGGGGACGGGCGCTAGTGCTAGTCCTGCGGGTGCGCGGAGAACCACTCACGCGACAGCTGCTGACCTTCGCGGCGTTGCTTCGGGGTGAGATGCTCGGCGACGGTGTCACGCGCCTCGGCAATCTCTTCTCGTTGCGACGCCTCGGCATAGGTCGTCGCGACTGCAGGCTCGGCGGCTTCGGACGCGCGACGAGCTGTGACAGGGCGCCCCGGATCACACGCGATCTCGAACGGCCGGGTCTGTCGGCCCAGTTCCTCAGCCCCGCGGGTCACGATCGCGCGGGTGACATACGATCCCGCCGGCAACTCATCGACCGGGATAACCGCTTTCACGACGCGGGCAGCGACTGCATCGGCGGCGCTCGCCTCACCCACTTGGGAAATGAGCGGGGCACCCGATGCGTGGTCAGCCACGTCAATCTGCACCCTGAGGTCGCCCAAGCCGACCGGGTCGTCCGCATACAGCTCCAAATAGACCATCAGCCGGTCCTCGGTAACCCTCGTCTCTACGGGCGGGCGCACAGTTGCCGTCCCGTCGACCGGTGCGGTGGTGAGCAGCAGGTCGCTCATCGCAAATCTTTGCCTGGCCATCTGCCGCGCATCCACAACATGTTCGACGCTGCCGATCCGGCCGCCGTTCTCGACCACCGCGAGCTTCAACGTATACTGGCCGGGCTCGACGACGAAGGCCGTGAACTGCTCGAGCACCGGCCCCTGCGGCCCGTCGACCGGCTCGATTGTCGAACGCTGCGTGCGCCCCGCCGCAACCTCACCATCGGGACGGATCAGCTGATACCCGAACATCACGTCGGCCGGATCGAACACGTCGCGCTCGACGTCGGTCACGACCAGCACGCGTGCACTCGGGCTCGCCGAGTTCTGATAAACGTAGGTGGCGACGCGCAACGGCAGATCGGTGACGCCAATGGGCGACCTCAACGCGCGCAGCAACCGGTCCTCGATCTTCGCGCTCACGGGTCGATGCTGGACTTCTCGCCGAGCTCTGATCGTCGCACCGTGGCGCCGGACCGACACGTCAATCCCGTGGCTTTTTCCGTCCAAGTCCTCTGGGAGCGGCTCGACACCGATGAGGTAGTAGCCCGAGAGTTCTCGCTCGATCCGCGCAAAAGCGGGGCCCGCGTCGTCCTGAACCACACGATGCAGCCCGCCGCCCGTGTACGCGGCGATTGCGTAAAGGCCGCTCTCCTCATTCTCGCGATCGAATGTTCGTGTCGGCCCTGCCCGATCTCGAGTCATGTCTGAGAAGGCTTCGTCGTCGATCATGACCACGTTCACCGACGCCCGCGCCGCTGCCGCCCGAGTCACCAGGCCACCCAGTTCCAACCCGGTCTCCGTCACCAGGCCTTCCGAGATCCAGATCAGCGACTTGGGACCCTCAATCTCGCTGAGCCAGTCCAGGATTCCGGTCAGCGTACCGACCGTCGCCGCGGCTTGCCGGCCGACCTGGGAAGCGATGGTCTCGGCCTGCAACATGGCGTTGCTCTCGCACTCGGCCACCCCCGTCTGGAGTGCGTTGGCGCACACCTGCAGGAGGAGTGCCGGATTTCGACGAATTTCTAGTGCCTCAAAGACGCCGAGCCCGAACTCGTTCGTGAAAAAGTCGACCTCGTTCCCAGTCCCGACTATCTCCTCCAGCTCCGCCTGTACGAGCCGGTAGTCGGACGTGAAGGCGATGCCCGGCCCCTGCGGCACCGTGACCAGCGCCACCTTGTCGTTCGGACCTAGGGTGTCGAGGAAAGCACTGGCGGCGCGCATGACGCGCCGCCCCTCGCCAGGGGAGATGCTTTCACGATCGACCGCAATGACGATCAGACGGCCCCGCGCGCTCGTCGTGTTGCTGCTGTAGAGGACCTCGCGTTGGTCGGGGCTCGCTTCAGGTGAGCGCGCGGGGCGCAGGTCGACGAACTGCGCGGACACGACCGTGCGGGGGTCTCCGTCGACGGAAACGACGAATTCCGATCCGTCCAGGTCGGCAATCGGCTCGCCCGCATCATCGACCACACTGACGTCGACTTCGAGCAGCTCGACGCCGGCGCGAAAGACCGGGAGCTGCTGGGCCTCCGCCGACGCCACGAACATGACCGCCAGCGCTACTAGCGCCCATCTGCCACGCAACATCCTGCCATCCCCCACGTATTGTATCATCGTCTCAAGCACTCTCACTGATCGAGCTTAGGGGCCGGTTACGCAAAGATTGCAGAACAGGCCTGCGTGAGCCGTACTCCCCCCCCGTCCCCGTTGCACCACCCGCCGCGCCGCGGTAGTCTAGCGTCTTAAAACTCGGTGTTTTCAGCTCAACGGGTAGAAACGATGTACTGCAGTAACTGCGGCGAGTCATGGAGCTGGCTCGATACGCAGAAGCGAACCGTCATCCTCGTCCGTCAGCAAGTAAAGGAACCCATCTGGCCCTTCGCGTACTTCCCGGATACGTTGCCTGAGTTCGGTCAACATCGATTCGCGCCGCAGCTCCTCTGTTTTGGCGTTGAACACAATGCGTTCCAAGTGACCCGTGCCCGGTATTCCGCCCTGGCGCAGGGACCCCACGAAGACGTTGCCCTTCCACGCAGGGAATTCGTCGCCGGTGTAGACGGTCATGCCCGCAGCCGCGATGGCGGGCAGCCAAACCACCAGTGGCGTCTCCATTCCCTCGTGCGTCGGTTCGTAGAGGCGTGCGCCTGAATAGTCGCGGCCGAAGCTCACGACCGGCCACCCGTAGTTGCGGCCCGGCAAGATGATGTTGATCTCATCACCGCCGTTGGGACCATTTTCGTGTTGCCAAAGTTCCCCGGTCTCAGGGTGCAGGATGAGACCCAGCGTATTGCGATGTCCGAAGGTGTAGATTTCAGGTCGATGGTCTTCGTGGTTCACGAACGGGTTGTCGTCCGGAACGGAGCCATCGTCGTTGAGCCGCAAAACTTTACCGCGCAGACTCATGGGATCCTGCGAAACCGTCGCCACCCTTCCGCCGGTGGACATGTAGACTTTGCCATCGCGCCCGAAGACGACACGGCCGTGGAGACCCGAGTTCCCTTCGTATGCCTCGGTGACGAGCAGGTCTCGGACGTCGGTGAGCGCTCCAGCCTCGAGTCGGCCCCGCGCGAGCGCCGGTGCGCCCCTCCCGTTACCCACGGGCTTGGTATAGGTGAGATAGACGAGGCGATTGTCGGCAAACTGGGGATGGAGGGTGACATCCATCAGCCCGCCATTGCCGTCGGTTCTGACCGGTGGCACACCGGAGATAACTTGTGGGTCAAGCACTCCGTCGCGAACGATACGGAGATGACCGGGTCGCTCGGTGACCAGCATGTCACCGTTGAGCAGGAATGCGATCGCCCATGGATGCGAGAGCCCTTTAGTCACAACGCTGACGCTGATCTTGTGCTGCTCGGCTGTATCGAACACCCATGGTCCCTCACCCAATGGCGGCACCGGCACGCCGATAGAGGGTTGTTGCTGCGCGTGGCTGATAGGAGGTACGCAGAACAGGAAAACCGCTGCCACAAGAAGCGAATATTTGACGCTCATGCGAACCTCCCACGTGAACCGGACCAGGACCACAAAACGCTGTCACTCATACAGTACTCGTCTGAGGTCGTACCAACATCGATCCTTTAGGCCCTGTAGCTCCCGACTCATCCTAACGACGCGAGGCAATTGAGCCCGAAGGGGGTCTGAGGATTAGCGGGCGGCAAGGCGATCATTAAACAGGACCAGCTTTGCGATCCGCCAGCCGTGGTCTGTCTTCTTCCAAGTGTTTCGGTAGATCCCCGAATCGGTGATGAACGGCGTGCCGCTCTCTGCCGTCTGGTGGGTGATCAACGCCATGTTCTCGGTCAGTGCCGCCGACCATCAGCGGCGTCGCCTGAAACATGCCAATTTCCATCCAAGGCAACGTTTCTCGCAGGCTCTCGAGATCGAGAGCCCCGTCAGCTGACTTCCAGTGCCATGCCAGCCGGAGGTCGTCGAAGTTGGTCGCGTCGATCTGGTCGAGCGGCGAATACTTGGTGTTGCCCAGGTCACTGCCGTAGCTGCGCCACTCGCCATCGGTCGCGCCATATTGAGCCCTAGCCTGGCCAGGTGCCAGGGTTACGACGCTGCACCAGACGATCAAGACGAGCAATGGACGATGGACGATGCTAAAGCCCCCTCGAAAGATCGACGAGTCGTGGGCCAACTGCCAATGTCATGTCTGGTCTAGCCTACCGCGCCGCGGCGGGCGGTTCAACGGGAACGGGGGTTAGTCGCGCGGGTGCGCGGCGCCACACCGGCCGGAGAGACAGTAGGATCGGTGAGCAATGGGCCTCGTTCAGCTGCTAGGAGACGCCGGCCGCATCCTGGTGTTTACCGGAGCAGGTATCTCGACGGGCAGCGGCATCCGTGATTTCCGCGGCCCAAATGGCGTCTGGATGGACCGGCAGCCCGTCTCCTTCGATAATTTCATGAACTCGGAGGTCGCGCGCATCGAGTACTGGGACCAGAAGTGCCAGGCCTGGCCTTCGTTCCGCGATGCGGAGCCAAATGCCGTGCATGCGTCGGTTGCGGATCTCGAGCGGGCGGGCAAGCTCGCGATGGTCGTCACGCAGAACATCGACGGGCTACACACCCGCGGCGGGACCTCTTCCGGGCGGCTTGTCGAGCTGCATGGCACGAACACGGCAATCGAGTGCATGAGCTGCCATGCCCGCACCGATCCGGATCCTCACGTGAAGCGCTTCTTGGAAACGCAGACACCGCCGGTGTGCGGATGTGGCGGCTATCTGAAGCCCGCAACGATCAGCTTCGGCCAGAACCTCGATCCGCACGAAATGGATCGGGCCGCGGCAGCGGTCCAGGAGACTGATCTCGTTATGGCGTTGGGCTCGACGCTGTCGGTCTACCCGGCGGCAGGTTTTCCACTGGCGGCCGCGGAGCGCGGCGTACCCTACGTCGTGGTCAACCGCGGCGCAACGGACCACGATGGCCACGCCGCTGTGACGTTACGGCTCGAGGGGGACGTGGTGGAGCTGTTTCCACCCGCCGTCGCCGAAGCGCTAGCGCCGTCAAGATGTTCAGGCGGCGATTCCGTGGTCAGAGGAAATTCCTGAGGACTATGAACCACAGCGTGGCTGAGTTGTCTCGTCAAGACCACAGTCATCAACGCCGTTTCTTGTCGCTCCTGCGGGTGGTGCAACGGGGACAGGGGTTAGCGCTGGTGCGCGGCGTCCCATTCGCGGGCGAGTTATTGAGCGGAGTTCATCAGCCTACTCTGCCGGTCACCGCCTCAACGTGACCATGCCGTCTACGCAACGTCCTTCTTCGCGATCCCCGTCGCGAGGGCGATCATCGATGCGATGTCCGACAGGTTCGAGGGAACCACGAATGTGTTGCCAGCCTTCGCGAGCCGACCGAATTCCTCGATGTATTGCTCGGCGATTCTCAGCTGCATGGCCTTGTCCCCCCCAGCGGTCTCCAGCGCGATCGCCACCCTACGGATGCCCTCCGCGGTCGCAGTGGACACGCTGAGAATAGCCGCGGCCTCCCCCTCCGCCTCGTTGATCTTCTGCTGCTTGGCGGCCTCCGACTCCTTGATGACCTGCTGCTTGCCACCCTCGGCCTCGTTAATCTTAGCGTCCCGCTCACCCTCGGACGTGAGGATCACCGCCCGCTTCTCCCGCTCTGCGCGCATCTGCTTCTCCATGGCCGAGAGTACGTCCTGCGGTGGATTGATGTTCTTGATCTCGTAGCGAAGAACCTTAACGCCCCAAGGGTCGGAAGCCTTGTCGAGCTCCATGACCACCGAGGTGTTGATCGTGCCGCGCTCCTCAAACGTGCGATCGAGGTCGATTTTTCCGATCTCGCTCCGCAGGGTCGTCTGGGCGAGCTGGCCGATGGCAAAGATGTAGTCGCCAATTCCGTAGGAGGCGCGTTGGGCGTCGAGCACTTTCAGGTAGAGAACCCCGTCCACGCCTACCTGAACGTTGTCCCTAGTGATACAGATTTGCTCCTGGATGTCGACCGCGCTCTCCTTGAGGTTGTGCTTATATGCGACCCTCTCAACGAAAGGGATGAGGATATGGAACCCGGCCTTTATCGTTTTCCGGTACTTACCCAGGTATTCCACGATGTACGCGCTCTGCTGAGGAACCACGATTGCGGTCTTCGCAATGACCATGACAACCAGCACGACGCCGACAGTAGTTACGATCAACGGTTCCACGGTGTCCCTCCTAGAAATCGCTTACAAGTTTTTTCGGATCGACAGGACCAGTCCGTCGACGCGCTCCACCCGGCATCGGTCTCCCACATGAAGATTCATCTCGCCGGTGTTCCGGGCGATCCAGGTCGAACCCCGCAGCTCAGCCTGACCCGTGGCTCCGGCGGCGATCGGTTCGGTAGCGACGGCGATTTCCTCCTCCAGCTTGTCCACGTCGTGTTCGCGCGTCTTGATCTTTCTCCGAAGTCGAGCCCGGAAGAGGACGAGCGTCCCGATGGACAGCGATGCGAAGAGCAACCACTGCGCGGAGACGGGGATGCTCACCCCCGAGAGGCCCAGCAGACCCAAGATGACGGCGGCGGCGGCAAAGAATACGAGATAGAAATCCGTCGATACGATCATCTCGGAGATGAGGAGTATCGCTCCGATGACTAGCCAACCCCACCAGGACATGATTCACCCCGCCTCGGGATCCGTATGCCGGATATTGAGTGCCATGAACCTCTCATTGAGAAGACGATGAACGGCGTAGCGTCTAGCGTAGCGCGGATCGGTGGCCGGTTCAACGGGGACGGGGGTTAGTCACGCGGGTGCGCGGTGGCCCATTCGCGAGCGAGACGTTGGGCTTCAGCGACCTGGGCAGGGGTCATCAATGTCTCAAGGGCATCACGGTTATTAAACGAAAGCTTCCGATCTTCACCGGTTTGTCGAGACGCCGCGAGGTTCCGCCACTTGTGGGCTTGTACGTAGTCCTGCACCGCGGGTTGTTAGGTGTTGCTCTCAGCGACCTCAGGACGAAGCACCTCAATCTCTTCGAGAAGCTTGTGGAGTTCGACCGTGAGAATTTCTCGGTCGCGCGTCTCGGACACTAGCTCCTGTTCCACTGCTTTGACATCCTTTGCTTCCTTAGATGCTTGGCGTTCGGCGCGCCGATGCTTGTGCCGAAGCTCGGCAAGGCGATCTGCTTTGTCCCTCGCCTCGGACGCGAACTCTGCGTCACTCAGCGCTTGCTCAGCCGTGCGCAGCGCTTGGTGAGCGACATTTAACTCCAGGACCTCTTTCTTGTGCTGCTCTTCGAACGTCTGAACCTCCTCAATTGAGATTTCGAGTTCCTCCCGCACACGGAGCCTAAGATCCTGTGCCCGGGATAAAACTTGTTGCTCAAGCTCCTCCACGCTTGCCGCGGCTCGCCGGATGGACTGAGTGTACTGGGCCCTCCAGCGATTGCTTCGTCTCTTGGCGGCGCTGGCCTGCAGACGACGCATGGAGCTAGCCAAATGCTGCACCTGTCGGGTTAGAACACTTTTCTTCTGCAAGTCCCTGAAAAGGCGCCGTTCTCGTGGGTTGTGGTCTGACATTCCGTCCGACGCTAACGTGAACACCTGATCCTGTCAACCCACAGATCACCGTTGTCCTCCACTGATTCCAAGAGCTGCGGTTTAAGCGCGCCGTGCGAGAGGGCACCGTCGCAGCGTGACCTGGGCGTTCAACGGGGACGGGGGTTAGGCTCACGCTTGTCTCCTATCTCTCAAATTAGATCCTCTGATAATCAGGCCGCCACGCGCGGATCATTGACTTGATGGCGTTTCGGTCGTCGGTGCCATCGTTGAGGACCTTCCTGGCGAGATCGGGGAACTCGTCATCCGGCGCAAACCGAAGCGCGCAGATCTGGTCGATCGTAAATTCATTAATTCGTGGCTTCAGGTCATCCGCAAGCACACCCTGCATTCGCAACCGCTCTTCGAGGCGAATAACTCGGTCCTTGGCACCGAGCGCAAACACCCGAACAAAAAAGAAGAGAAACACGAGCGCAAGGGCGATAGCCGTGCCGATGACGGACTCGAGTGAGAATGCGGTGATGAGGCGATATACGGCCCACAGGAGGTTGATGAGGAAGATCGGCCCTGCGACGAAGTGATACAAAGGAACGAACCTCGTATGATTCTCAAACGTTTGCGGCATCTTTTCCGCCATGGGAGCCTCCTTGAATAATGGTGTCCAGCTCTGCGACTGTACGCTGACGCACCTAACGAAGAACGAGAGGTCTACCCTACCGCGGCGCGGCGGGCGGTCCAACGGGGACGGGGGTTTCGGCTGGCACGGGTGCGTGGCGTGCAATCCGACGTGGTCGCTACCGGTCGACGGGTGAGTACCAGATAGGTGAACTCCAGGCACGCTCCTGCAGCGTCGCCGGCAGATCGGACCGTCGTTCTATACCGGACCGCATCGCGTCCCAAGTTGACCACCGGCAGGTCGGGTTCTCAAGTACCCGCACGTAGTAGATGGCGAGCTGAGCGGCATCGAAGTTGGGATCGGTCCAGAGTGTGCGCAGCTCAGCGTCTCCGATGTCCTCACTGTAACTGCAGTCAGAGAGATTGACACGAGCCCCGTTTTCAGGGCACCGATGGGTTATTGGATTGACTTGAGCTCCATCTGAGCAGGCGACGTCGTAGACTTGCTCATAAGTTTTGTTGCCATCCACCCAACCTTTGATCACCTGGAGCCGTGCTAGAGGAGCGCTCGCGGGATCGCGAGTGGTCCAGACTAAGAAACGAGGGATTCGTCCGCCTTGGCCGACGAGTTCACCACCCATCGCAACACCATCGGCGTAGGCTTTAGCAATCATCTCTGGGTCATTCACTAAGTCGTTGACATAGTTGTAACCGGCAAAGAAACGAACACGGATACGCGGCCCGGTTGTTGCAAAGGTTTCTTTGCGGCGGAAAGCATCAAAGATCGAGTCACGTGTGTTTTCTTCTGCCCACACCCCGGCGAGACTCCCGGCGCTGAAGAGGGCGTTCTGACTGGTGTTGTAGCGACGACTGTCGGGTGTCGGCGTATCGAACGGCACCGTTGAGTCTGGCGGCGGCGCCAGACCGTCCGAGGCGAAGAAGCCAGACTCACCGGACACCCCACCAGCTGTGTGGCTATCGGTAGAGCCGATGAGGCCGAAGCGAAAGGGGTTGAAACCGCTGCTTTCCTCCATCCGGAGACCGTTGAGATAGGCCTCTCGCACGTAACTTCCAGAAAGTACGCTCTCTTCGGGTTCACTGTTTCGATACACCCTGGCGAATCCCGGCATTCCACGAGGGATGATGTAAGGATAGATCTCGAAGTCCGCCCACTCGTCGTTTGTGGAGAGCGCGGGATGGGTGTCGGAGGTGCCCTTGATTTGGGTAACCTCAACGAGTGGTTCGTTACGCATGCGGACCTCGGCGTAGGCGGCGTCGAAGGGCTCACCCGTGAGCCTCTCGGTCTTGAATGTCAATCCGTTGGAGCCGTTCGCGTTGTGCGGAATCGCGAGAGCTTCGATACCGGCGTCACGATTACGTTCCATCCACGCCCACATGTCCTCTGGATTATTTGAGTCGAGACGACTGAATGGCACTTCCGGCACCGCGCTACTCCGGAAGATCACATTACGGTGTAGGTTCTGGCTCTCGGGGCTTGCGCTGTACTCGTAGGCAATAAAGGTGGTAAAGCTACCAGGCTTGTAATGGCGCTCGGCCGCGTCGATGGTTTTTTGCCACGCCGACCGAACCACGTCCATATCCAGCAACCCTTCCCGGTCGCCCATGTACGTCCGGATCTCACGCTGCGCCGCCTGTCGCTCCTCCGTCGTTGTGGCTGCTGCCAAGAGCTGGGAAGCGGGGTGCTGTGAGACCGCCTGCCCGGGATCCACCATCGCCTCGATCATGCCCAGGAAACTTGCATGGTCCGCGACCGCGAAAAAGTCCATCGGTGTTGCGAGCTGGACTTCAAATCCGCCTCGGTGGGTAAGAGGTTCACCTTGGGCGTAGCGGTAGGCCTCATCGGGACCGGCTCGGGTGCCCATGAGGAAGGCGTCGTGTGAGAACTTGGTGTGCACGTGGAGGTCGCCGAAGTAAGCGTTACGCAATGGGTTTGGATCCGAGGTCTTGACTTCCGCAGACGTACCGCTACTTTGCGAGATTTCGGGTTCGGACCGCTCTGTGTCTCCGCCGCAGCCGACCAGCGTGACTCCGATGAGGGCGACGATGCCAAGACTCTTAAGCAACTCAACTCGACTCATAATGGAATCTCCGAGACAACGGCTGTGGTGAATAGCATGACACCTCGCTCATGTTCAGGGTGTGATCCAGAAAGCGACTGGTTGCGCTCAGGGGAGCACAACCAGTGTAGCCTTTGCCTGGGCACCTTCCTCGGAGGCTGGGTCCAATTCCACGACTTCTCGGAAGTGCTGCTTGGCGAGCTCCATGTCGCCCTTGTTTAGTGCTACGAGTGCCAGCTTAAACAGGGGTTTCACCCAGCTCGGATCTACGCTAGAGGCCTTTTCATACCACCCCTGAGCACGGTCGATGTCACCGCTCGCAAATGCCAACTCGCCGAGGTTGTAGAAGTCGCGTGAGGCAGAGAGCCCTGTGGAGAGTCCCGTGTTGCTAGCAGACGCGGCTTCCACACATGAGCCGCCACCGCGTGATCGGCGAACTAGCTGTCCGGCCGCATCACGGCACATCAGGCCCAACGCCGACCTGCCATAGTTGTTCTTGAGGTCCAGCTTCCCCCCGTGCTCGACTAGGAGGTCAACAACCGACGAATACGCCAGCCGCACGGCGACGTGCAGCGCGGTGTTCCCGTTCGGATCCGTCGCATTCACGTCGTTGCCCAACTCGAGCGCCAGCTTGGTCCCTTCCCGGGTCGCCCGCTCGCCGGCGGCCAGCAACCGCTGGGCCGCATCAACACCAATATCTTGGTCGCGGCGGTTCATTCGTTCCGTATTCCAGCCGGCGCCCGCAATCGCCATCAGCGGCGTCGTTCCGTTATCGGGCGAGAGTAGCGGATCGGCGCCGGTCGCGCCCAGAAACCGCATGATGTCAACCTCGGCATACTTGGCCGCCAGCCAAAATGGGGTCGCCCCAGCCAACGATCCAGACAAGGCATACCAATTGAGGTTGCGTTGTTGCCGGCTCCCTTGTGTGATGCGACTGTTCTGATCCGCCCCGTGCGCGCACAGCGCCTTCACCAGCTCCAGATCGCCCCGCGACACGGCCGTGTGCAGGGCCGTATACCCGGCGGCGGCGGCGTTCGAGTTCGCGCCGCGGTCCAACAAAAACGCAGCGAACTTGCCCTGACCACTGAAGCTAGCCATCACTAACGCAGACTCGCCCCTTGGAGTCGTCTCGTTCACATCTGCACCCGCGTCGAGCAAGAGCCGTGCGCTGTCGATACGGCCGTGCCGTGCCGCAAATAGCAGCGGCGTCGACCCACGGTGGGGCAGCATCACCGATCCCTCGAAGGCGTTCCCGGTCCCGAGCCAACTGGGCAGGAGATGACTGGCCGAACGAGCGCTGACATCAGCACCGTGCCCCAGCAGCAGCCGCACCACGTCTGGATCCTCTTGGGTTGCTGCCCACATCAGCGCCGTCTGCCCGTGGGATTTTTCCCTGGCGTTCACGTTGCTCGCGCCGTGGTCGAAAAGCGCCGCCACCGCGTCCGCGCTGCTGGTCCGCGCGCACGTCATGAGCGCCGTCTCCCCCATCGAAGTCGCCACGTTTGGGTCCGCTCCTGCCACCAGGAGCTTCTTGACCACCGTCGCGTTCCGGTTGGTACAGGCCAACGAGATTGGCGTCACACCGTAGTCATTGGCAGCGTTCACATCAGCGCCGGCGCGAAGGAGCGCCTCGATCGTCTCGAAATCGTCCCGCTCGACCGCCCAATGCAGCGCTGTCGCCCCGTCCCCCTCACGGGTATTCACATCAACCTTCTGCTTGAGCAGAGCGCGCACGGTCTCGTGGTCATGGTTCTTGATCGCCTCGATCAGTTGGACGTCTGCACCCCCCGCCGAGACGCTGGCGACCAAAAACCACACAACCGCGCCCGTAGCCATTGACTTGTTGCACAGCCGCATACACGTTCCTCCTCCGTCTCGCATCTCCCTGCCCCCGGCCTTCGGCAAGCCCCCAAGGTCCGGTCACCGCGGGCATCGCCTACACGGCCGATGCCCGCGGTCGCACGCGCAAGACGATGCTACGAGAGCTGCGAAAGTTCGTGGATCGCGCTCTTAGTCCCGCCGAAATTCTCTACCGGGACGCCCAGCTTCAGCAGCATCGTGTACTGGAGATCGGTCAACGGTGTGCCCTTCGGGCAGATCACGTGACGACCGCCCTGGATCTCTCCGCAGCCACCCCCAGCGACCAAGATCGGTAGATTCTCAGTCGTGTGTTTATTCGAATTCCGTAACGCACCGCCGTAGAGGAGCATGACATGGTCCAGCAACGAGCCCTCGCCGTCGGGCGTGAATTGCAGCTTGACCAGGAAGTCACGAAACAGCAGCATGTGATACGCGTTGATCCTCGCCAACTTCTCGAGCTTCTCCGGATTGTCCTGGTGGTGACTGAGCGGGTGGTGCGGCTCGGAGACGCCGATCTGGGAATACGTTATCCCACTCTCTTCACGGCCGACCATGAACGTGATCACGCGGGTCATGTCGGTCTGATAGGCCAAGACCATCAGGTCGAACATCAATTTCGCATGCTCCTCGTACGACACCGGAATCCCGGCTGGGGAGGCCACGGCCGGCAGCTCCCGGTCCGCTCGTTGTTCCGCCCTCTGAATGCGGCGTTCGATCTCGCGGACGGTTTGCAGATAGTCGTCGAGCTTGCGTCGGTCGTACGGCGCCAGTCCGACCGCCAGATGGGCGACCTTCCCCAGTACCGCATCGAGGATGCTCTGCTGCTGCTTCATGCGCGCGCGGCGCGCGGCGGCACTCGTATTTCCCACATCGCCGAACAACCGCTCGAAGACGATACGGGGATTCGTCTCGCGCGGCATCGGCGTCGTCCGATTGGCCCACGAGTTGTTGAGATAGGCACAGCTGAAGCCTCCGTCGCAGGTGGACACCCCGTAGACCGTGTCGCTGCCCTCCAACGAGATCTCCAACGACGGCAGCTGGGTTTCACGCCCCAAACCCTCCGTCGTGGCCGCAACCTGGTCCATCGAAATGCCTAGCTCAAGGGCCGCGCCAGCTGTGCGCTTCGGACGTGCGCCGGTCAGAAGCGCTGACGCGGCCTCCGAATGGGTCGTGCCACGACCCGGCTCCGCGCCGACGCTGTCGAGCCCGGTCATGACCAGCACGTGCTCCCGCACCGGTGCCAGCGCCTTCAGGCTCGGTGTCCACTCGAACCCGGTACCCTCCGTCTTTGGCGTCCAGTATTCCTCGGGAGCGCCGTTCGGAAAGGTGATGACACCCAGACGTTTCGTCGGCACCGCCGCCGTCTTGGCCAGCGCCGTCACCGCTGGCACCATTCCGTCCAAGAGGGGCAGTGCCAACGCCGCGCCCACGCCACGCAGCATCGTCCGACGCGGGATCATTGTCTTTGTCACAATCATCAACCTATCCTCCTCGTCTGAAACGGTTCGCTGTTAACAATCGCCAAGATCACGGCCGACCAGCGTGACTCCTGTGCCGCGGCTTCGCGCCGGATCCGCCGGATCGCCGGCATGTCGGCCGCTTCCAGCCGACGACCGACGGCATAGGTGACCAGCCGTTCAGTCACCGTCCCGATAAATTCGTTCCTACTTGCCAAGATCTGCCGCAAGCCGCTCACCCCGTCGAACTCGCTGCCGTCCGGCGTCACCCCTGACGGATCGATCGGCGGCCCGAGTTCGCCCGCAACCCCTGTGTCCTCGGTGGTGCGCCACCGCCCGGTTGCGTCGAAATTCTCCAGCGCAAACCCCAGCGGGTCCATCATCCGGTGACACGAGGCGCAGACGGGGTTACTTCGATGTTGCTCCATGAGCGCGCGCATTGACGTCGGGGGCTCGCCCTCTGCGCGCGTCTTCAGATCCGGCACATTGGGTGGCGGCTCCGGTGGTGGCACCCCGAGCAGGGTTTCCAGTACCCATTTGCCGCGCGACACAGGCGACGTGCGATTCGCATACGAGGTCAGCGTCAGAATACTCGCTTGGCCCAGGAGGCCTGCCCGCCGGTCATCCGGCCACGTCACCCGCCGAAAATGGTTTCCATAGATGTTGGGTATCCCGTAGTGCTGCGCCAGACGTTCGTTGACGAAGGTGTAGTTCGCCGTCACTAACTCCACCAGCGGGCGATCCTCGCGTAGCTGTGTTTCCAGAAACAGCTGCGTCTCCCGCTGCATCACGACGCGCAGGTTCTCGTCGAACTCGGGAAACACGGACGGGTCCGGCGACGCATTTCGGAGCCGGCGCAACCCGAGCCACTGGCCGGCAAAACTTTCAGCCAGTGTGTTCCTCGCACGCGGCTGAGCCAGCATTCGGCGCACCTGCTGTTCCAGCACCGCCGGCTCCTTCAGCTGCCCTTGTGCCGCCACGTCGAGCAGTTCGTCGTCGGGAATGCTCCCCCAGAGAAAGAACGACAGCCGGGACGCCAGCTCGAGGTCGCTCACGTGATAGGCAACCCCCGGTTCGACCTCCGCCGCCGGCTCGCGTTCGACGCGGAACACAAACTCCGGGTCGGTCAGCAAGAACTCCAGCGCCGCCTGGATTCCCGTTTCGAACCCGCCCTCACGCCGTCCCGCTTCGAAAAAGCTCAGCAACGCCGTCACGTCTCTGGGTGTAACGGGGCGCCGATACGCGCGCCGCGCCAAACTGGTGACGATCTGCTCCGCACACGCTGTCTCCTCCCTGCGGTTTTCCGGCCGACAGACAAGAATCTTCTGCCGGCTCGGCGTCTCGAGTGGAACGCGGCCGTCGAACGGCCCCCTTATAACCACCCTGAGCACCGCCGGATTCCCATCCTGCTGATCATCGGTGCTGAATCCAAACGTTGCCGGGCTCGGCGGCGGCTGCAGGACCCCTTCGTCCAGCGCTGGCCGCCGGACAAACGCCAACCCCACCAACCGCATTCCAGCCTTCACCGGCACCCGAACTTGCAACTCCTCGTCCGCATTGACCGAATACGCACCCCACTCCGGGAATCCGCCGCTTCCGGAGCCACAGTAACTCGTCGCGCACCGCGCGCCCTCGAAGTCTCCGCCGACCATGAATGTCTTGACCAAGGCCTTATCCACCCGCACATCGAGTTGGTGCGGCGTGTTCCCGAGGCCACGGATGTAGTTGTAGAAGTTGCGACGCAGGTCGACTTTGAACAGATACTCCCCGTCGAGCGGAAAATAGTGACGCACGGCCAGACCACCCCGTGACCCGAACGGCAGATCGTCGCTCGTGCGATCGTCTTGAGACTCCAGCTGGGGCACCGAGTAGGTGTGGGTTCGAGACGCCGCGGGCGGGTCGCCGAGTGCGAGCTGACTGATCCGCCGCGCCGCCGTCAGATAGCGCTCCATCAGCGTTGTCGACACCGATAACACCTCTGCGTTGTTGTCGAAGCCTTCAGCGTCCGCGTCATCCGGCGGCAGGAGAGCCTCGATTTCCACGTCGAGCCCGATCAGATCGCGCACCGCGTTCTTGTACTCGAGCCGGTTGAGGCGATGCGCCGTCATCGGGCGCCCAAGAGGCGGATGGGTGGCGGCCGCGCGGTCCAGTTCCGTTTCCAGCCAACTGACCCAGGCATCGCGTGTGGTGTTGTCGGGTCGCCGCGCCGCCGCGGGCGGCATCATCCCGGTCCGCACTCGCCGCACCACCTTTTCCCATAACTCCGCGTGGGCGCCAACCTCGCCCATGTCGAGCCCCTGCAGCGACACCGGCACCGCGCCGCGCTGATATCCGCTGTCGCTGTGACACGTGACACAGTACTGATCCACAAATGCACGCGGCGATGCTAGGCCGGACACCGCCTGGGCATGGCTCACGTGCGGTGAAAGGCCGCCTAGCGCCAGCGCGACGCCCGCTCCACTCGTCACCTTTAATAGCCACGACATGGTCGCAACCCTCTCATCCCGAAGAGGATGCTACCACCAGATCGACCGGCTTTTCCACGACTTTAGCCACGAGGCAGGCAGCCCAACGCGGGCGAACGTCGGGCCAACCTACTGTCCGTTGAAGACGTACTGCACCGTTGACCGAAGGTTGTTTTCCGGTGCTGAGAAGTCGCTGTAGTAGCTTGGTACGCTGTAGGAACTCACAACGTCATCGACCGACCGACCGGCCGCTTTTCCCTGCTTGGCCTTGATCACAACGTCGTTGTAAAAACCGCTGAAGTTTACGAAGTCATTCCAAGTCACCGGCGTGGGGTTATGCCCCGGAATAACGATGTCGACGTTGCGGATCCCGGCGACCGCCTTCTTCAGCGTCTCACCGAACTCGGTCGCACTACCGTTCCCGTTCGGCACATCGATGAACGGCAGCGCCATACGCTGGAACATGTCTCCGGTGTGCATCGTCCGAGCGTCGCGGAACACGACAAAGGTGTCGCCGTCAGTGTGGCCGCGACCGAAGTGGTAGAGGTCGATCCGATCCGCCCCGCTGAACAGCGCCAACGTGTCCGAGTAGGTCGTCTCTGGCAGATACTTTGTGTTCTCGCCCTTGAAGGCGTCGCAGTTGGTTACGGATTCGCAGGTCGCGCGCGCCATCTGTGCCAGCGTATTCTCATGCACGACGAAGTTGACCGTTTCGGGGAACTCAATGTTGCCACCGCTGTGGTCGTAGTGGGTGTGGGTGTTGATGATCGTCGTGATTGGCTTGTCCGTGATCTCGCGAACTTGGGCAATAATGTCTTGGCCGTAGCCATTGATCTTCGTGTCGACCAGCCAGACGCCGTTGTTGGTGAGGAAGATCGCGGTGTTTCCACCACCGCCCATGCCCTGCACGGAAGGAGCGTTGGCCAGCATGTAGACGTTGTCGGCGACCTGATGGAGTGCGAGAGTAACGCGTTCTTGCCGTGCTTCATAGGTCGTTACCGTCAGGAAGACGCCGCCGACCGTCACCATTCCCAAGCAGATGCTGCGTCTCATCTCGATTTCCTTCAGCGCCAAAATAGGGCGAATTTTAGACTATACCGGCACAGCGGCTTTCAGACCAGTCGGTAGTCCTAGCAGCCGCGATCGGGCGGTGTCCCTTCGAAGCGCTCGGTCCTACCCGACAGCTGGACGGCAATCTTACGGCTCACGTTGGTGCGCGACTTCCCACTCGCGGGCCAGACACCTAGAATCCTTGACCCCTGAAACCCCTGTAAGCTCATGTAACAAGTGAGGCTATGCTAGTACAACGAGGAGTGAGCCGAACGCGGACAGAAGATAGAGAAGATCGTCTTCTAGACTTGCCTCATTCGTCGAGATGAAGGTGACAAGCTGTCTGATCAGCATCGTGTCACCATCGGATCTGGTTCAGTCGCTGTACTTAGCAACGCATGAGTAAGCCCATCGACGGATTCCCCACTCGCGCTGAACAGGATCAGGCGGAGGCGTTTGAGTTATACCGGATCGCGGCGGAACAAGGTGTCGCGGGCGCGCAGTGCCGACTCGGTGTGATGTACGCCGAGGGCCAGGGGGTGGCGCAAGACGACAAGGAATCAGTGCGGTGGTTTCAACTAGCCGCTGAGCAGGGGGATGGGGAGGCGCAAGGCGGCCTCGGGTTGGCATACGCCGCTGGGCGAGGTGTGCCACAGGACTTCGTGGCCTCGCATATGTGGATGACCCTCGCGGCCGCACGACTCACGGGTGCGACGCAGCACGGAGCGCTAAAATTCCGTGACACCATGGCGTCCGCGATGACCTCGGGGAAGATCGCCGAAGCCCAACGTCTCGCGCAGGAGTGGATGCCGACATCGGAACGGTGAAGGAGCGTTTCAGAGAAGAAAATGGTCCATCTCACAACATCACAACACCTCACTTTCAGATAGTGATGTTTCTTCCTGCACCGGCACTGGCTCCAGCGGACGAACGGTGGGTGTTTGAACGAGCACTGTATATCACACCAGCAGCCGTCGCTTGATGGATGAGTGTTATCGCTGTCGGGTGACGAAGATCGCAAAGGACACGCAAATGCATGATTCACGATGCTCATTGTCACTTCTTCTCTAGGCGATTCTTCGAGGTCCTGGCGCTTCTTGCATGCGGTGTACGCCCGATCTTGCCGTGGCCCGCTGGCGTGTTCAACGGCGCTGTCGCGTCACCAATTTTGGAGCCTGGGAAAAACTGATGGTGCTCTGAGGTTCGCCTGATGAGCGACGGGCTGTTCAACGGGGACGGGGTTTAGTTACGTGGGCACGAGGCGTCCCAATAGAATTGAACATAACGTCTGCATGGTAGCCTGAGATTCGACCGCTCATGGCTCTTGTCAAATTGTATTAAGACCGACTGGAGTGACGGCGTGTCCCAGCTGATCAACGTGCTTGCAATCTACACCGCTGGCTCCTGACGAGTGCCGCCCTTCGTCAGTCGGGAGATGCCGCGCGTTAGGGCGGCCGCACCGCACACGACGCCAATGGCGAACAGCCACCAACGAAAAGGCGGCGGCTCCATCTGCGCTAGCACCGCACCGTAGTCGATGGTGAAGGAGAGGAGCACGAGCCCGCCGCCGGCGCTCGCTAGCAACCACAGCGACGCCGAGAAGGCCAGCCGGGTGCCCTGGCTCTTCACACGAAGCAGGAGGAGTGACCCGATGATGAGCGCCATACTGACGATAATGGGGGCGAGGACCGGCCCGATCCAGGGGACCGGGACCAGGAACAGTACGTCCCACGTCAGCAGCGACGGCGGCCAGCCCAGAAAGAGCCACAGCCAGACGTAGTAGAAGATGTCCCAAACCCCGAAACTCAGGGAGAAGACGAGCAACCGCTCCCACCGGTCGTCGCTCATCACCATGGCGACGCCGAGCAGCATGACGAGCGTGGCCGCCTCGCGGCCCATCTCGATCGTGGCCATGCCGGGCTCGATCGCCGCCAGCGGAAAACCGAATCCATCCGGGTAGTAGATGGCGCGCAGATACACCACGACGGCCGACTCGAGATAGGCCATCGCCACCGCGTAAGCCATCAACCAGATCAGGCGTCTGTTCACAACTAGGAGAGCCCGCGAGCAACCTCCGAATGTAGACGCTGATCCTACCGCTGGCTGGCAGGGGGTGCAATGGGCGGCGCGGCGGGCGGTTCAACGGGGACGGAGCTTACGGTTCACGCGGGTGCGACCTCACGGCCCCAATCGCAGATTAGAAGTTGACGCGGAGCTCGCCGACGACCTGACGCTTTAAAATATCGCCGAACACGTGCTGTTGCACGTCGGCGTTGAGCAAGTTAGAAACCTTCAAGCTGGTAACGTGCCGTCCATCGTTCCAGCGCACGCCAAACCCGGCGTTGACGAGTGTGTAGGGGTCAGTACTGCCCGAGAACCGAGCGTCAAGCACGTCCTGCCAGAACGCCGAGTCCGTGTAATTGATCACCACGTTACCGAAGTAGCGGTCAGAGGAGAAATTTGCTCCCACGTTGAGCCGGTGCTGCGGAGGCAGGTTGACCTCTGACAGGTCGAAGCCCTCAACCACCGGCGTCCACTGGTGCGAGTAATTTGCGAACGCGTTGACGTAATCGTTTATCACGCCGTCCACACTAAGCTCGATTCCCTTATCTCTAACGGTACCCAAGTTCCGATACGTGAACAACGATGGCAAGCCTGGCGCCGGGATGAAGTTAAGCAGAAAACTTGGCAACACGGCCGGCCATGTGGCTGGCGGGTCAGCCCCACTGTAATTGCCGATCGGGGTAAAGAAAATACCGTCGTCGGTACGATTCCAGTACACCGAGGCACCCACTGTGGCACGGCCACCGATTACCCCGGTGTAGCCGAGCTCGACCGCCGTCATTGTCTCTTGCTTGAGATCGGGGTTTCCGGTTGCCGCTATGGGGAAGATAAAGTTCGACAATAGCGGGTGTAGAGCGCCAAGGTTAACCCGGTTCAGGATTACTGTGCCAAGGTTGTTATTAACGAACGATGGTGCACGAAACGCTCGGTTATACGATACCCGCATGGTCTGCGAAGGCGTAGGTTTGATCATGAAGGTTGTACGCGGCGAGACCACTGGTTTCCCAATCGACGAAAACTTGTCGATGCGGGCACCAACCATCCACCGGAAATGATCTGAGAAGAAGATCTCGTCCTGCAGAAACGCACCGGCTTCGTTTCGAGGCTTGCCGGTAGGAGTGAGCGAGATATCGAAAGTATTGTGTCGATAATTACCGCCAAAAGTCAGTACGTGCCGCGTGCCGACTAGACGCACGTCGGAAGCATTAACGTCGAACGTCTTGGTGTTAAAGAGTAGTGGGAGTGGCTGGCCGGTTGCGTCAACGGTCAGCAAATTCGCGGCGTCGCCATTGAGTAAATTAGTGAAGACACCGATGTGCCGGCCGCCCCGGTCGTAACTGAGGCTCGCAGTACTCATTCGGCTCCCGCGCTGCACGTCGAAAGGTCCGAGACCGCTGTGAATGATACCTTCGCTGCCCGCGGCCCCTCCGGACAGGGACAACCTGCCCCCGTTGTCAAAGTCGCGGTCCACGCGTACGTTGAACTTGGGTTGCGCAGTGCCAGAGTTAGGGTACGGCGGGTACGGCGTACGAAAGACGTTTGAAATGGTTCCGGCCGGGCGTGCGAGCGCATCCTGACCGTAGTAGCCAGCCGATATTTTGTACGCCCATTGGTCGTTGACCGCCACTGCGCGTGAAGCGTTCGTATAGAACAGAGTGCCTCGGCTGTCGTTCCGCCTCGGGACGTTACGGCCGAAGCTTCCCATACCAAACGTAAGGCTTGTGCCACCTTCAGCTGCGAACTCACGCGGCGACTTGGTGAGTATGTTGATAACGCCATTCATCGCGTTCGCGCCCCAAACCGCGGATGCCGGGCCCCGGATCACCTCGATCTGTTTGATTTCATCTGGGTTCGTGGGAATCAGGTCCCACATCACCAAACCGAAAAAGTCCAGGTAAATACTGCGACCGTCAACCAGCGCGAGCTGGCTGGTCGACAATGTGGAGGTGGCTCCACGGGCCGTCAGGTTGATGTCGCGCGCGGAGATCTGTGCCACATTGACCCCCGGAACAGAGCGTAGCAGTTCGCCGACGTTGGTTGCCGGCGAATTTTGGATCGTCTCACTGG
This sequence comes from Vicinamibacterales bacterium, assembly GCA_965237405.1. Classification (GTDB taxonomy): domain Bacteria; phylum Acidobacteriota; class Vicinamibacteria; order Vicinamibacterales; family UBA8438; genus CAUZIB01. The sequence goes on from OZ250139.1 coordinate 870,855, forward strand.
AGATCACGGTCACGGCTGCAGGCGCGTTGACGAGTTCCTGTTCGCTGCGCGAGGCGGTGACGACCAGCTGTTCCTCGAAATTGACAGGTTTGTCCTGGTCTTCACTCTCGTCCTTAACCTGCCCGAAGGCCGGTACCGTGGCAGTTAGAACAAATATGGCAGTAAGCCAGAAATTAAACATGTTGTATCTTTCCTCAACGCGCAGTGGACAGTGAAAATCCATTGCCTATTGTGATGCACTTCCGCATCTTTCTTTCAAGGAAATATTAAAAGGACATCGATCTATTCAACGGGGAAGAGGGCTACGGTTGATGGTTGCGTCGCTGAATTATGCCACTTCACGAACGAGAACTAGCGGAGGGACCTGATGCGACGAATGATGGCGATGTGCTTTGTGGTAATGATAACGGCCGGGCTGGTATGGGCCGCCCAAGGGGGAAGCCTGAAGGTGGCGGTGACCTACAACGGGAACGGTGAAGTCAGTGCGATCAGCCCCATCGCCGTGGCGGTCTTCAGCAGTCCCCCGTTGGTGAACGGATATGCGGATTCGTTGACCGCCGCCGCTTTGCCTTCCTCAGCTTGTTCAGGAGAATGCCGCCGCCGTTACGGTCGAAAACTTGGCCGCATAAACCGTCTACCTAGTAGCGTTCTATGGTGCCACGATGACGGGGTCACCCTCCTTCCGGGACTCCTTTGGGGATCTACGGCATCATGAAAACCACGCGGCGGCGGAATGTACTGCCGGCCGAGCGGGTCAACGTGCTGCCGGGTGCAGCGGGTATCTTTAGCGCCAATCAGTACGTGCCGGTGGGGGCGATTAGGACCACGGTGCGCCTGGTGCCATCAAGGTAGGCAACGGTGAAACCGTCGAGATTGACTTCCAGTTCGACGACTCGATTCGCATGCCGTAATCCTTAAATCCCCTTCGCTCCAAGCTAGTGCGCTACGTTCAGCCAGGCGTCGATCTTCCGGTTGAGGTCCGGCCACACGCTCGGATCGGGCGGCGGCAGATGTCCGAGTAACTCAGCTCTTACGAATTCGTGTCGCCGCCATCGCTAACGTTAATTCCCGAAGGGGACGACATTATGCGGCACTGCTTTCTTATCGGGGATGTCCCACTGACTGTTGAAAATTGAAGCGGCGGCTCCTCACTGCTCGTGATACACGAGTGGTGGGCAACCCGAGGCGACACGCCTCACAGCAAAGGAGCCGCCATGAAGAAGTCTCGCACAGTCCGTCCGACCGCCGGTGTTGAATCTCCGACCACGCGTCGGCTGCCGCTCGTCGAGTTGCTGATTGACACCGAAGCGGAGCTGTTCGACCTTGCGGTGCGGTCGGGATTGCAGGTCCTGGACGCCATGCTCGAGGAGGATCGGACGGCGATCTGCGGGCCGCGCTACGCGCACCAAGCCGACCGCACGGCGTCGCGGGCCGGGACGGTGGCCAGTACCGTCGTCCTCGGGGGGCGGAAGGTATCGATCCGCCGCCCCCGGGTCCGCTCGGGGCGCCAGGAGGTGCCGCTCCCGACCTTCCAGACGATGGCCCAGACCGATCCACTGCGGCGGCGCACCGTCGAGCAGCTGTTGGTCGGCGTGAGCACCCGAGGCTATGCCCGGAGTCTGGAGCCGCTTCCGGCCGACATCCCCAGCCGCAGTGTGAGTAAGAGCGCCGTCAGCCGCCGGTTTGTCGCCAAGACCGCCTCGCAGCTGGCCGCGTGGCAGGCGACGCCCCTCGACGAGCTGGATCTGGTCGGTCTCCTGCTCGACGGTGTCCACATCGGCGAGCACTGTGTGGTCGTCGCGTTGGGGATCGGCGTCGACGGCACAAAGCACGCCCTCGGGCTCTGGGAAGGTTCGACGGAGAACGCGACCGTCTGTCAGAGCCTGCTCGCCAACCTCCAGAGTCGTGGCCTGCGCACCGATCGGAGCATCCTCGTGATGCTCGATGGGTCGAAGGCGCTACGGGCGGCGGTCACGGCGGTGTTCGGGCGTGCCGCGCTGGTGCAGCGCTGCCAAATCCACAAGACCCGCAACATCCTCGACCATCTGCCGGAGCGTCAGCGGCCCTGGGTACTGGCGATCCTCAAGCGCGCCTATCAGAGCGAGGACGTCAAGACCGCGACGCGGTTGCTGCGACACCTCGCCCGCCGTCTCGACCAGGAGCATCCCTGCGCGGCGGCCAGTGTGCGCGAAGGGCTCGAGGAGACGGTGACCGTGCTGACGCTTGGCCTCTCGCCGCGTCTCCAGCGCTCGCTGGCCACGACCAACGCCGCCGAGAGCCTCATCAGCAGGACCCGCCACGTCAAACGCAACGTGAAGCGCTGGCGGGGCGGCCAGATGATGCTGCGCTGGGTCGCCGCCGGCGTCCTCGAAGCGGCCAAGGGGTTCCGGCGCCTGAAGGGACGTGCTGATATGCCGCAACTGATCGCGGCCCTCCGCGCCCGAGATCAGCGCCTCGGCCTCGGAGACGCTACGGAGGTGCAGCAGGTCGCGTAGAATCTCACCCGAGCCGCCGCCGAATTCCAACAGCGGCCGGGACATCCCCTTCTTATCGAGCACTACGGTTCGTTCGCGCGCTCAGGTGTGTCCCTTGAGCCGACACATTCCGGCGGCGATGGTCCGATCCATAAGATTGCCCTCGATTGATCAATTATTGAGCACGTTTGGTGCGCAGCCTCTCAACGGACCACATACAACGCATCACGGCAACTTGTAGGTCAACAGTGTTGTGCCCGCAGCAACTGCCACGTACTGCTTCCCGTCCTGCCCCATGTATGTGATGGGATTGCTGCCGCTAATCAATTGCTCCGTCTCTACGCTCCACAGTTCCTTGCCCGTCTTCGTTTCGTATGCGCGGAACAGGCGATCGGTGGCTGCCCCAATGAAGATCAGTCCGCCAGCGGTGGAGGTCGGGCCTCCTTTCTGAGAATTCGGAGCACCGGTCTTCATGCCGGCGGGTGCACCATCAACGGTGCCGAATGGGATCTGCCATGCGATCTCGCCGGTATTCACGTTGACGGCAGTGAGCCTCGACCACGGCGGCTGCCAGCATGGCCAGCGGTTGACTACCGCAGACCCCCGGATGTGCCAATAGAGCCTGGGCGACTCCGGAGGACCCGCATCCACCTCTACCTTCTTGAGCGTACTGATGTGCCCCGTGTCGGCGGTATTGATGATGTAGTACCCCAAGTTCGGGTCAAACGTACCGCCGGTAAACTCCGCACCGCCGCCGGCCGCGGGCATCACGAGTGCACCTTTTTCCGATGGCGGCGTATAGGGACCGCGGTTACGCCCGCCTTTTTGTTCCATCAACAACTCTTGACACGCGGCTTCGTGCTCCGGCGTGACCTTCGCGATGTCGTCCATCGTGAAACTGATACGTCCGAACGGTGGCGGCTTCACGGGGAACGGTTGCGTCGGAGCGTAATACTCGCCGGGCAGGTCCCCTTTGGGTACGGGCCGTTCTTTAATCTCGTAGATTGGCTCCCCAGTGACCCGATTAAAGATGAACAGTACGGGATACTTTGTCATGACGCCGACGGCTGGAATCGTCTCGCTTCCGCGCTCGACATCAAACAGGATCGGAGGAATTGGCATGTCGTAATCCCATAGGTCGTGATGGACGGCCTGGAAATACCACTTCAGCTTTCCCGTTTCGGCATCCACTGCCACAATCGAATTCGCGAAGAGGTTGTCTCCAGGTCGGTCGACACCGTAGAAATCGTTCTGGGCGGAACCGAGCGGCATGTACAGAATGCCTCGCTGCTCGTCCACCGTGAAAAAGCTCCAGACGTTGGCGCCGGTTACGTTCTTCCAGGAATCGTTGAGCCAGGTTTCGTTGCCCACTTCGCCGGGTCGGGGCACGGTATGAAACGTCCAGACCAGGTCGCCCGTGCGCAGATCCCACGCGCGCACATCGCCAGCGGGTCCCTTTGATCCCGATTCGTCGGGGTTGTGGACGCCGGTAAAAACCAAGTGCTTGTAGACCGCAACACCAGACGAGATCCCGTAGTGCATGTTCGGGAAACCGTTCATCACCTCTGGAGTCTTAAGGTTGACGAAGCCGTCGTTGCCGAACCGCGGGTTTGGTTTACCGGTCTTCGCATTCAGAGAAATCAGTTCGCCTTCCTCGGTCCCGAACACAATCTGCGGAGGCGTGAGTTCGTCGCCACCCCAATGGGCGAGTCCGCGCATCGAGCCCAACCCGTTGTAGTGCAGTTGGTGCTCGGACGAATTCCAATCACCAGGCGCGGTATACGCCCAAAGAACGTCGCCCGTCTCCGGCTCCAGCGCGACCACGTGGTAGAACGGGAATGACAAGTACAAGACGCCACCGACCATGAGCGGGGTCGACTGGCTGGGCCGGGACGGCAGTCCCTGCTTCTTCATTTCATACCGCCAGGCAGGCACCAGCGTCGATACGTTACTGGTATTGATTTGCGTCAATGGGGAGTGGCGTTGGTTGCCAGCGTCGCGTCCCCATGCAGGCCAATCATCCTGCGCGTGCAACGGCTGCAATGCGAAGCTTGCAATCATCAGCAACCATAGTGTTTGCCGTTCGGCACGATGACAAGTAATTGGATACCTAGCTGCCATAAGTCAACAAATCCTCTCAAAGAAGTGAACCGTGTAACACGTTTCCTGACCCGGTGATAGCGCGTCACTTCTGATCTGAACGGGTTCGATCACTTTAACTGAGTTCTCCACACTGGACATAAAATCCTGTGACCCCTCCCCTAGGGCCGTTCAGGTTCGATTCCCGCTCTCGGCGCCAATATTTACAGAGTTCAATGGGTCAGTCTTCGGACTAACTCATTACCATTTCGACTAATTGACAGGCAAGATGACAGCTACTTTGCGGACGAGAATCAACAGAAGGATCTCGTGCGACACATGGGTGACGTGCTGTGTCGGGAGGCTCCAAGGAGGCCGTAACGCGGTCGCGCTACGGATCGACTGCTTGAATCTTACGCCGACTATTTCAGTACCGAGTAGTCTGATGCGCTTAAAAAAAATGCTTCGATATCGATTGGTACTGGGTACTTCGCTAGGAGTTCTTTCCACTCCTGGTCAGCTTGAAAATTGCTAAAGACTTCATCGCGATGGGCGCGATTACGATAAGCCATCATCCATACCAAGGTGTTTGGGTTGTCCAGTCTCTGCCAAGCCCCGATGAATTTAGCACCGTGTTTTTCAAATAGTTTGACCTCGCCTTCACGGAAGCGCCGGTGGAGATTATCGATCCCACCCTGGCCGTCTTTTTCGGGCTCAGCCGTGTACATGCGGATTTCAAAACAGCTTGAGTCAGACGCGACGTTTCTTGAGAGATTTGAGGGCAGGTCGCCGGATGGACCACAGGGTGCCGGGGGATCGTCCTGCGCACTAGCAACTCCACATAAACTTAAACTAATAATGAAGGCAAGAAATATCCGTAGCATAAAGTTCTCTCCTTTTCTTTGTTCCCAAGTCTTGGTTTAGCTCTTCAGCTTAATACCTTCCAATTTCACACCGGTCAGGGACAGTACCGAGCGTCGTTGTCGAACCGCATTCGGAGTAACGGGCTGTCAACTGTCTTCGACTGTTCGCTAGGGTCAGAATTCCTTGTCCATTACAAAAACTTTCACCGTCTCAGCCTTGACGCCGTCAGCGGCCATCGCTTCCGCGCGGGGGGGGGGGGGTGATCGTTGTCATGCTCAACTACGGTCTCGGCACGTTCGGCTTCCTGGCCCATCCGGCTTTGTCGGTCGAGTCGGCCCATGACGCGTCTGGGAACTACGGTTTGTTGGATATGGTGGGGCGATCGAGTGGGTCCGGGATAACGCGGCGGCATTTAATGGCAACCCGGATCGGGTAACTATCTTCGGAGAGTCGGCCGGAGGCGGAGCCGTCATATCGGTCATGCTTATGCCGCAGTCTGGCGGCCTCTTCCATCGTGCGATAGCGGAGAGCAGCTTCATTATATGGTTGGGACCGGCGTCTGCGTGAATCGTTTGGTGGCGTGCAGTCGGCTGAGGCGCAGGGAGTCGCGTTGGGTGAGGCACTGGGGGCGTCCGGGCACGAGGCGCTCGTGACAATGCGTGGTGCAACGGAGGCGGAAGTGTTTCAGTAATCGGCGGCGACGAGCGACGCACGGATGATCTCATTGTCGTTCCATCGGTTCGGCCATGAGGAAGTACAGGAGACAACGTGGGCCTCACAAAGCCATGACGAAAACTGCTGACGAATGAACAACCGAATGACCCGAACATTGTGACCGCTTAACTGACCGTTACACGATTGGACACTAGCGGGTAGGATGTCTTCCTCTGGATTCGACTTGTGATTTTTCTTGAGCAAAAAGACGCATGTGGAGTAGTTGATAAGCGGTAGAATGCATCTGTTCAACTTGGGGGTCAGGGGTTGCTGGTTCGAATTTAGCCATCCCGACCAATTTCTCTAAGAAAGAGGTGTTATGGGCCGGAGGGATTTCGGCACAGTGCCGCCGATCATCTTACTTGCCTTGCTATTGGGAGTTTCTAGATCGGGCAGCGCCCAGTCGGCGAACGAGTGGACGCCGCCACGAATGTCAGACGGTCAGCCCGATATCCAAGGTATTTGGACCAACTTCGATTTGACGCCGTTCGAAACGTATGACGAGATCGACCTCGAGCGGCTTGCTCCGATGGCACGTTGGATCCCCGGGATCAATCGGCCATCGAAACCGCCTACTGAGCCCGATCCTAACGTCCGAGTCGAAGCAGGTCCGCGCGATGTCATTCTGAATCGACAGCACATAGACGGGCCGGGGAGGCGCAGTCCACGGCGTCGGTCGATGGTCGTCGACCCGCCCGATGGCCGGATACCGGTCAAAGAGTCGGCTATGGTCATCCGCGACAATAGACTCATTAATCTCACTGACAGCTATCTGAACCACCTGCCGGGAGAGCGCTGCATTACGCGCGGGGTGCCAGCCAGTATCTTTCCGGGCGGATACAGCGCCGCATATAGGATCCTGCAGCCTCCGGGGTATGTCGTGATTCTGTACGAAATGATTCATGAGGCCCGCATCATTCCGGTTGACAGCCGGCCGCATGTGGCCGACGGCGTCCGGCTATGGAACGGCGACTCGCGCGGTCGCTGGGAGGGGAACACGCTGGTGGTCGAGGTTACCAACTACAATAACAAGGGTGTGATCTCAACCAGCTTCTCGACCCGCGGGGCTCGCGGGTTGCCCGCAACCGAAGCCTTGCGTGTAGTCGAGCGATTCACGTTCGCTGAACCGAACCGGATCGACTACGAGGTCACCATCAAGGATCCGGACATCTACACCGCTTCGTGGACGGTCGCGATGCCGCTCAACAAGGACCTGACCTACGACCAATTTGAGTACGCCTGCCACGAAGGCAACTACGGGATGTCGCTCAGTTTGGGCGCCGGGCGGGCCGAAGATCGAGCTTCGGGTGCGAGTCGCTGATCCTCGCCTCGGCTCTTCTTGTGTGCATTTGATGCGGACGTGGTGGTTTGAGCGGCTCGTGATCGTGATCTGCCTCGGGGTCATCGGGTCTCCTCAAGTTACGATTGGGCAGACCACCGAGGACTGGCGTGCGTACCCCAGCACGGAGTGGCCGCTCGCCGGTGGGCACTGGGGGCACACACGCCATTCGACACTCAATCAAATTAGTACGCGTAACATCGCGGACCTTGGCGGGGCCTGGGTCACGAATCTGGACGGCGACGTGTCAAGAGCGACCCCGGTTGTAAGAGACGGGCTAATGTTTATCACCACGTCGACGAACGTCCGGGCCCTCGACGCCAAGACCGGGGCGGGACGCTGGACTCACCGAGCGCCCGTCGGTCGTATGAACAAGGGGGCGGCCACCGGTGCCGGGCTGGTGTTCGCCGGGCTGAACGACTCGCGTCTCATCGCCCTTGACCAGCAAACGGGCGAGCTGGCCTGGAGCCACCGGGTCGGTGACGAAGGGGTCTTCGGGAAGGTAATCACTGCGCCTCCGGCCTACGCGAACGGTCTGGTCATTACCGGCATGGCGAACGGCGACAGCTTCTTGCGTGGGCGGATCGTAGCACTAGACGTAAAGACCGGTGACGAGGTGTGGCGCTTCGATACGATCCCAGCGCCGGGACAGCGGGGCGCCGAAACCTGGCCCACCGATAGCGACGTCTGGCACTGGGGTGGAGCCGGCGTGTGGATGACGCCCACCGTCGATGCCGATCTCGGGCTGGTCTACATCGGTACCGGGAACGCCGTCCCGATGTGGGGCGGCGAGTTACGACCCGGCGACAACCTGTTCTCAGTCTCGGTGGTGGCACTTGACCTCTACACTGGTGAGTACAAGTGGCACCAGCAGCTCGTGCACCACGACCTCTGGGAGCACGACCTGGGTACGCCGCTAATCCTCTACGACGCGACGGTGGACGGGGAAACTCGGAAGGCGGTTGCGGCCATGCGAACCGATGGCTATCTCTTCCTGCTGGATGCCGAGACTGGGGAAGCTATCTTCCCGATTGAGGAGCGAGCGGTCAAGCAGGATGCGTTCCTCAAGACCTCCCCTACCCAGCCGTTTCCGGTTGGTGCGGATCGTATCGGACCCGATTGCACTCCAACGAATTTGATCCCTCCAGGCTTTGAGGCCGACTGCTACTTCGATCCGGTTGGGCCAGAGCGGCCTAACGCTCTCCAGTTTACGAGCATGCGCTTTGCACCGATGGCCTACAGTCCGCTGACCGGCTATTTCTACGGAACGTCGTGCGTGTATCCCAAGTGGCGCCAGCGTCCCGCGTCACCGTGGTTCTGGACCAACACCAGCAGGCAGCTCGCCGGGGTCAAGCACTACGGGTTCCATGTGGCCCTGGATAGCCGGACTAACCGAATTGTCTGGCAGCATCGTGTGCCGTATTCGGACTGCATGGGGAGTGGAGCGATGACAACGGCTGGGGGGCTGATGTTCCATGCCGAGCCCGACGGTAGCCTCGGCGCGTACGACCAGACTACCGGCGACCGGCTGTGGCACTTTCAGACCGGTGTTATCGGCGTGCCGAATCCGCGTGGATTTGGTGGTGGTCCAGTCGTGACCTACGAACTCGACGGCGAGCAGTATGTGGCACTAACGATGAACCGCCTGGTGTGGGCGTTCAAGCTCGGGGGCACCGTTCCGTCGAGACCGGCACCGGACCCGCCACCGACCGAGGTTCCGTTCGCGGGACTGGTCACGGACACCAACACGATTGAGCTGGGGAATATCATCATTCAGGAGAATCGCAACACAGGCCGGCGAGACGAGTGGCACGACGATTACGGGTTGATGCCCACCCGAGCCCGCGTAACCCCAGGTACAACGGTGACCTGGGTCAATACCACGACACTCACACATACGGTCGCAGCTCGTGATGGGTCATGGAGCACGGGGCGGATAGGCCCGGGCACCTCCGCGTCGGTCGTATTTGACAGCCCCGGCACCTATGAGTACGTCTGTCACGACCACCTCTGGTCCATCGGACAGCTGATCGTGGAGTAGGTGCTCGCGCACCAGATCATTCGGGCTAATACTCAGGTCTCGCCGTGATGAAGATCTCCTTCAGCTTCTCGGTGTCTGGCAGTAGTTCTACGTCGCCTGCCGCCATGTGGTTCTTTTTGAGGAGATACGCCACGATGTCGATGTAGACCTGAGCGCTCAAGCTACCAGGATCCCCCTGCGGCATCGTCGTCGCAATCGAGCTGAACAGGTCACCGAGCGATAGTCCGGTCCATCCGATAGAAAAGTCCAAGCCGGCCAGGGCTGGTGCGTACCCGTCTCCGCGCAAGTTCTCCAGATGGCAGGATTCGCACTCCGTCTCGTAGCTGAATTGGCCACGTCCAGCTTGCTCCTCTGTGTAGACCTGCTTCCAGGCTGTCTTCTTGGCCGCTTGACCCGGAGTCGTCGACTCGAAGCCAGATACGACCATCTGACCTGCCGCAAGTGCGGCCAACACGGTGACGACCCGTACAGGGACCTTTAGGGAAAACCGCACAGCTCCTAGCCCCCACCGGTGCTAGTTCGTCGACACGCCGACCTGGCCCTTGCTGAACCGCTGGTTCGCCCGTAGCATCTTCCCGCCCTCTCCAAAGGTCGCTTGGATAAATTTCTCGCTGTACACGTCCCGTCCGTATTCGTCTTTCAGCCCCGCGACGACCTTTTTCGTCTTGGCGTCAATGACATCGCCCGATGCCGAAAACACGTACCGGTCATCGAGACTGAACCCCAAGTGGTAGGGTTGGACCCGCGTCTTGACACTCGTCACGAATCGCGGCGGTGTCACGGTTGCGTCGAATACGTGAAGAGAAGAGTTCACCCCGTCAGCCACCCAGATCTCCTTCTCGTCGGCTGACATGGCAATGCCGTGGCTCGGTGCCCCGTGACCCAGACGGAAGTTTGGATTGGCCGCGATCTTCGCCTTCCAATCTCCTGGACACTCGACGCGACCGAGTATCTCCCCGATAATCACATCTGCCACGTCGAAGCCACATAGCCCAACCGTGTTCGCAAATAGCTTCGTAGCTGTGCCATTAATTGTGAACTGTCGAACACTTTCACCGAACGGCCCGATAGCCCTGACCATCGAATGCGTCTTCGGGTCCGCTATCGTAATGAAGTTATCGTTGGGGCCAGAGCCGGACATGAACACCCGCGACCCGTCCGGACTCCAATTGATATTGTGTGCGCGTTCGATCCGCTTACCCGTGAAACTCGGCGAATACTCGACTTTCGTCTTCAGTGTCCCGGTCTTGGCATCAACCGCATACATGTGCGACTTGTAGAACGAGTTGAGGTACAGCGTTTCGCCGTCTGGGGAAACTGCGATCATTTCACAGCACTGTCCGTCATAGGTCTGTTCCCATACCTTCTTGTCGGTAGTCAGATCGAACGCGGCGATCCGCGATGGCACGGTCACGTACAACAGACCGGTCGTCACACTTGCCCCGATGCCAACGACCAACTCCGGTTTTTGGCTTACCGGTACGTCCCACGTGGGAATACGCTTGACGAATTTGAAATCGTTTGCCACATCGAACACGAGGATTCCCACACCCAGGTGATGCGGTGCCACGTACGTGGTGCCGTTGGCTGTCACGTAAAGGAGATCCCTTACTTGGCGTTGGCGCCCTGGAGAAGACAGTTGGCCCTCCACTGCCACCGAAAACATCACGGCCAGCAGGACGGTGGTGACACACGCGGTATAGCTCGTTACTTTTGATACACTCATCTCAGTTCCTCACTCTTTCGTTGAATGCGCTGCCCGTTGACAATAACTCTAAACAGACAACAACTCGATCTTGCCCTCGCTATCCCCAAAGCGCTCGACGGGAATCCCCATCTTGTCGATCAGCGTGAGGTGGAGATTCGCCAGTGGGGTATCGTACGGCAAGCGAAGATGTCGGCCGCCTTTGATCTGCCCAGCGCCGCCCCCTGCGACGAGGATCGGGAGATCGTGATGGAAATGGTTATCGCTGTTACTCATACCCGCACCGTAGACGATCATAACGTGGTCCAGAAGGGACCCGTCCCCGTCTGGCGTCGACTGCAATATTTTCAGCAGATGCGCGAACATCTGCACGTGATACGTGTTGACCTTGGCTAACTTCTGCAGCATCTCAGGTTGTTTCTGATGATGGGAGACCGGGTGGTGGGGCTCCGGCACGCCAATCTCGGGATAGGTCCGAACACTCTTCTCCCGCCCCACCAGAAAGGTACAGACACGGGTCAGGTCGGTCTGGTACGCCAGTGCCATCAAGTCAAACATCAGCGTGGCGTGCTCTTCGAACGTCTCCGGAATACCTCGGGGCCGATCCACGGCCGGCAGCTCTCGGTCGATCTGTTCCTCGGCTAGTTGAATGCGCCGTTCGATATCACGAACGGCGTCCAGATATTCCGTCAGCTTTCGGTGGTCAGACACACCGAGAGCACGTTCGAGGTCGGCAAGCTCCGCACTGACTGCGTCGAGGAGGGTGCTATCCCGCTGCACCCGAAGCAGACGTGCCTGCCGGTCCGTGCTCTCACTGGCCCCGAACAACCGTTCGAACACCGCACGCGGGTTGGCCTCCATCGGCAAGGGCGTTGTGGCGCTCCGCCAGGCGATCGTGCCGGTGTACGCACAGCTGTACGCGTCTTCACAACCACCGGCCAAAGGTACATTCTCCAGGCCCAGCTCAAGCGACGCCAGCTGAGTGTCTCGACCGAGTTCTCGGGCCACAGTCTGGTCCACCGACATGCCGGCCTGAATGTCGGCTCCTTCCGTCTTTTTGGCATGCGTGCCGGTCAGAAAAGCCGTTTGCGAGCGGGAGTGATCGCCGGTGCCTTCGCCGGGTAACCCATCGGCTTGTTTGTTGGCCATGCCGCTCAGTACCACCACTTGATCCCGGAAGGGCGCTAGCGGCTGGAGAATAGGTGTGAGATCGAATGTTGCGCCCTCGACCGTGGGCGTCCACTGCCAGATATTCATGCCATTTGGCACATAGATCGCGCCCAGGCGACGCACGGCCCTCTTCTCTCTGCCGGTGGCGAACGCCGGGACCATGCTGTCGAGCAGTGGCAACGCGAGTGTCGATCCGAGGCCGCGCAGAACGGTGCGGCGGGGGATGGATTTCTTTGTGATGATGCCGCTCATTCCGTATTCTCCTTCGAAAGATTTCGCCTGCCCTGCCCGTTCGTCATCCCGCTGCCAACGGACTCGGGTCGTGTTGCGGGGCGCCACTCACCTGAAACGGCGCACTCTTCACGATCTCCAGAATCAGAGACGACCAGTGGTGGTTACTCGCTGCGGCATTCCGGATGATGGCGCGCACAGCTGGCATGTCGTAGTATTCGACTCCGCGGCCGAGAGCATAGGTCAGCAGTTTTTCGGTGAAGGTCTGAACAAACTCAACGCGGCGTCCCAGTAACATTTGACGGAACTCAGCCGGGTTGCTGAATGCCGTGCCGTCGGGGAAGCTACCGGTCGAATCGATCGGCGACCCCGCCTCCGTCGTTCGCCACTTTCCAATGGCGTTGAAATTCTCAAGCGCGAATCCCAGCGGATCCATCGGTGCATGGCACCCCGCACACACGGGGTTCTTGCGATGGGCTTCCATCCTCGCGCGCATGGTGGGCCGCACCTGGGATGCATTGGGCTCTTGTAGCGCTTCCACGTTTGGTGGGGGCGGCGGCGGCGGCGAGCCCAGGATATTCGAGAGTAAATACTTGCCACGGACGACCGGTGAAGTTCGCGTTGAATAGGACGTGACTGTCAAGATACTGGCGTGCCCCAGCAGTCCCGCGCGATTTGGATCGTTGAGCGCCACACGGCGGAATTGACTGCCGTACACATGCGGAATGCCATAGAAGCGTGCCAGGCGTTCGTTGACGAACGTGTAGTTCGCCGTCAGTAGCTCCACGAGAGGCCGATCTTCCCGAAGTTGACTCTCGAGAAACAGCATCGTCTCGCGCGTGAAGGCTTCGCGCAAACTCTCGTCAAAGTCTGGAAACACGCGCGGATCCGGTTGCACCTCGCGCAGATCGCGCAGATAGAGCCACTGGCTGGCAAAATCGGTCACCAGCGATACGGCCCGTGGGTCGGCCAGCATTCGGAGGACTTGCTGTTCCAGGATGCTCGGGTCACGCAGTTGCCCACTTGCCGCCACCCTGAGGAGTTCATCATCGGGGATGCTGTTCCAGAGGAAAAACGACAATCGTGATGCCAGTGCGCTATCGTCGATCTTCACGCCGGCCCCATTGACCAGAGAGGCGTTCCGCGTAGTCGCTGTCGATGACACGCCCTCGACGCGAAGCAGGAACTTGGGCGAGACCAGCAGCTTCTCGAGGGCGAACTGAATGCCAGCCACGAAGCTGCCTTTGCTTCGTCCTATCTGATAAAAGCGGAGCAGTGTCTGAACATCGACATCCGTGGCCAGCCCCCGATAGCCACGATGGGCGAGCATCGTGAGAATCTGTCTGGCGCAGGGCTCTTCAAGTGCTGCCGTGGTCGGCTGGCAGATGAGAATTCTCCGTCGACTCGGCGTATCTCCGAGTCCAGTGGCATTGAAGGGGCCCTCGATATCCACACTCTCCACACCCATCTCGCCAACCTGGGCTGTCGCCGTCGACATCTGCGGGAGACGGTCTGGACCAGCCCCCTCCGTTACCCGGTTGCTCCTGCGGAACGCGATGCCCAGGATCCGCGGCCCCGCCTGCGCGGTGAAACGTAGGGTAAGAGACGTATCGGCCGTCCGATCGTATTCCGATGATGGAAGAACAAACCCACTCATGTTCTTGATGCACTTCGGCTCGTCCGAATCGACACACTCTCCACCGATGCTGAAGAGCTGGAGTCGGGCACCATCAAGGCGCACGTCCAGCTGTTCACGCTTGTTGATACCTTTGATCACGCCGCCATCAAACGCTCGGCGCAGGCGGATTCGGAGGAGGTACTCACCGTCAAGCGGAAAGTGCTGGCGGATGACGGTGCCTCCCCGGGACATAAACGGGAGGTCATCACTGACTCGATCGGTTTGTACAAGAAAATTGCTGACCTCGTGACGCACGTTCACAGGGCGCATCGTCGGATCGCCAATGGCACGTTGGCTGATTTTCTGCGCCGCCAAAAAATACCGTTCCAGGAGCCCTGAGGTCACCGAGAGGACATCGGCGATATTGTCAAACCCGTAGCCAATTTCGTCTGCTGGGAGCAACGCCTCTCCATCAATTTCCAGCGCCAGTAGGTCGCGAATCGCATTGGTATATTGCATCCGGTTCAGGCGATGAACGACCGATCGACGCGGGTACCTATCGGCGACCGCGGCATGGTCGAGACGCTCCTCAAGCCAGATCGCCAAGGTGTCAGCGGTGGCCGTGTCGGGCTGCGGCGCGTTCGCTGGCGGCATCGCCCGACCACGCACCTTCCTCACGACTTTTTCCCAGGCCTCTGCATCTGCGCCCACTTGCTTGAGGTCCATCCTGTCGAGCATCAGTCCAGCGGTCTTGATTCGGTCGTTGTGGCACCTCACACAATACCGATCCAGAACCGCTCGTTGCGTGACGACCGTCGCCGCCGTCGGCTTCTCGGTCTGCTTCGCTGCAGGACGTCCTCCGCCCGGCAGCGCGGCAGCGTCAAGGTGGAGGTAGCTGACTGCCGTCGCGATGCCGACGGCGCTGACCATCACCCGAGCGAGCCTTCCCACCAGTATCATTAATTCGGCCTCCCAGAGGTCCCCAATTGACGGTCTATATTCGCCGGGCTCGGTTCAGCGCCCAACCTACGCAGCAATTCCGCTCCGCTTGCAGAGTAGGTATTGGTCGCGGTGAAGTAGAGACCTTCGACAATGGTCAACGGCGTCCATCCGTGTTTGTTCTTCACGTTCATGTTGGCGCCGTGGTCCACTAGGAACTGAATAAGGAGGTCCGTTCCTTGTGCCCCTCGGTATGCGGCGCCGTGCAGTGCCGTTTCGCCATTCGCGTCCGCGACGTTGACGTCGTTATCGACCTCCAAGCAGAGCTGGACGGCTTCCAGTGCTCTCTCCTGCAATACCGAATGTGTTCCCGTTCCGCCGGCAACCCCTGCTGCCGCCATCAGCGGTGTCACACCGCGCTGCGTCGCTATCGATGGATCCGATCCGCTGGCCAGGAGTAGACGCATCAGCTCAACATTCCCGGATTTGGCCGCTATCCAAAACGGCGTCGCCCCCCACCCTATGCCCGCGGGCGACCGTCCCCCACTATACCTGGGTCTTACCTTGGCCTGAGCGTTCGGGACCGCCCCGTGGGCCAGGAGCACCTTCACAAACTCCTGCTGCGTCTCTCCCCTCAGCCCTTCCAAGATGCTCCACGTGGAGTCCTCGTCCTTGACCCCCATTCTTCCGGTGAGTCCGCCATCGGCCAGAGCGTTCCATTGGCCGGACGCCCAGTGTAAGGGCGAAAAACCCGGTCCGACATTGGGGTCTGCTCCCCGTTTCAGGAGAAACTCGCCAAGCGCCGTACGACTCCTAATGGTTGCTACCACAAGGGCTGTCGTGCCGTCTGGGGCTGCCTCGTTCACGTCGGCGCCGGCGTTGAGCAACACCCTGGGCGTGTCCAGGTCGCTGTTCCGTGCCGACAGCAACAAGGCTGTATACCCGGCGGTCGAGCGCGCCTGCACATCCGCTCCGTGCGCAATCAATACCTGCGTGGCCTCCGTGTGTCCTTCAGCCGCCGCCCACATCAGCGCTGTTTGGCCCGACACGGTTTCCTTCCCATTGACGGTCGCTCCGTGCTCAAGCAGCAGACGAACAACCTCGGGCCGACCCGTGTGTGCCGCCGTCATCAATGCCGTCTCGCCCGTCGGTAGACTGACGTCGGGGTCCGCTCCAGCTTGTAGCAACTTCTGGACGATATGCCCATTCCCAGTGGTGCTTGCCAGCCATAGCGGTGTCACACCGTAGTCATCCGCGACGCTTACCTTCGCTCCGGCACTAATGAGTAAGGTCGCGATCTCCAGATCTTCCCGGTGAGCGGCCCAATGAAGCGCTGTGGTACCATCGGGCAGCGGCGCATTCACATCTATCTTTTCCCGGACTAAACGGCGCACGGCTTCGCCATCTCGATCCCTGGCCGCTTCTGCCACGCGAGCATCCGTGGCGGCACCGGCAAGGCTCGCGATAGACAGTAGTGCAATCGTGCAGACAACCGTGAGTCTTGGAATGTTCACCAAATGTTCTTTCTTTATACACTTAGAACGACAAGTCTACAAATCGTCGAACACCCGTTGTCAGCTCCTGGACTACTGCTCGTCGAAACGTACTCCACGGTGGCGCGTAGTTTGTTCGGTTCCGCTGCGAAATCGCTGTACTGGCTGGGCACCGAGTATAAGCTGACCACCTGTCGCTGGTTTCCGCAGGAAATGACGCGAGTGGGCATATGCGGACGCGTTGAATCCCACCCTGCATCGCGCTAGGCTAGAGCTAGTTGTGCAGACAACCGGTTATCCAACTCTGGAACAACTTGGAACCACAGAAGAGGCCGTTAAGGACAACAAGCCGCAATTTTTGAGACTGGCCAAACCGAATGTCATTTCCGGGTTGCTGCTGATTGCCGTTCTTCTGTTCTGGTTTACCTGGCACGAACCGATTATGCCCCAGTCGTATGGTTCGCTTGCCGAGCTGGGTCTTAGCTACAACTTTACAGTGTTTAAGGCGTCGGCGTGCGAAGACTGTGGTTCCTTCATGAGCGCGGTTGGCTACACCATTTTGACGGGCGCGGGTGTGTTTTTCCTCTACTGGACGGTCGTGGGGACGTACCTGATCACGAAGGCGGCATTTTTCGTCAGTGTGAATTCGCAAGCTTCCGCAGGTCTTGTGGTCTGGCTTCTAGGCATGTACTTTTTCATCGTTCCGTGGCTCGATGTGTGGCTGAACCTGTTCGCGCAGTTGGTTTTTCAGGCATGCATTTGGGTCGGTTGGGACATTCCCCTGATTATATGGAGTGTGATGCATAATGGAACCATCGTGTCTGGGTCGGGGTATTTTTGGTGGAGCTAAATCCCCTTCGCACTACTCAGTAGGACTTGGCTCTAACGCTACGACATCTAGTGCCAACCCATGATTACCCAGACTCAGAAGGAATTTTTCGGGAAGCGTGGCTTGCTTCGGCTTCAGGACATCTTGCCGGTCGAGAAGGCAGATCGGAGCCGTGGAAAGATCTTCCGGCTGTGCGAGAAGCATGGTGCCTGGAAGGATGGCAGCTGGCATCGAGGCGCCGGCCGCGTGAAAGGCCTTAAATAGTTGACAGCAGGCCTGGGCAGTTTCATGACTGCTGGGGCGCCCCAGGGTTTTCTTGGACACTTGATTGCGAGAGAGTTCTCGTAGGAGGAGTGTCGAGATGGAGAAGCACGATCAGGAGTCGGCGGTGGCGGAGGGAGGCCGGAGGGCGACCGGAGGGGGCCGGTTTTCAGTCGGTCGCAAGAGCGCCGTGGTGATGTGCTTGCTGCGCGGGGAGGATCTCGAGTCCGTGTCGCGGGAGTGGAGGATCACGGCGGCGCGGGCGTCGCAGTGGCGCGATCAGTTTCTGGCCGCGGGCCAGGCGGGCCTGAAGAGCCGAGCGACGGATGCCCGGGGTGAAGACAACCGTCGGCTGCGGGCCAAGGTCGGCGAGCTGCTGATGGAGAACGAACTGCTCTACGCGAAGGTGGACCAGCTGGAGGCCGGCTCCCCTTTGGCCCGGAGGAGGTCGACGCGATGAGTGGCGCCCATTCGATCTCCACCCGTCGGGCGTACGGCGTGCAGCGGATCTACCGCGTGTGGGAGCGGGCGCGGTCCAGCGTCTACGCGAGGCGTCACGCGACGAGGTCACGCGCGCCGTGGTGTCGCCGCGGGCCGGTCGGTGCCGCCCCGGACGAGGTGCTGGTCGGCCACATCCGCCGGGTACTCGAAGCCTCGCCGTTTCATGGCGAGGGGTACCGCAAAGCCTGGGCGAAGCTGCGGGTCGCGGGGATCCGCACCTCGAAGGAGCGGGTGCGGCGGTTGATGCGGGAGCACGACCTCCAGGCCCCGCACCGCGCGGGGCACGCGCACGGCCCGAAGGCGCATGACGGCACGATCACCACGGAGGCCCCCGATGTGATGTGGGGAACGGACATGTCGGCCACGGTGACGGTCGGCGAGGGGGCGGCGTTCGTGTTCGTGGCTGTCGATCACTGTACGACCGAGTGCATCGGCCTCCATGCGGCCAAGAGCGGGAGCCGGTTCGAGGCCCTGGAGCCGATCCGCCAGGGCGTCCGGGAACGCTTCGGCGCCATCGCCAAAGG
The DNA here is from genome assembly GCA_965237405.1 of Vicinamibacterales bacterium. Taxonomy (GTDB): domain Bacteria; phylum Acidobacteriota; class Vicinamibacteria; order Vicinamibacterales; family UBA8438; genus CAUZIB01. The sequence continues at coordinate 889,637 of OZ250139.1, forward strand.
TGTCGCCAGCGGGCTTCGTCTTCGTCACGACCACGGATCGAACTACCTGGCCGATGACTTCCAACGGGAGATCAAGTTCTTTGGTATCGAGAGCTCACCGAGCTTCGTGCGGGAGCCCGAAGGGAATGGCGTCGCTGAGCGCTTCATCCGCACACTGAAGGAGAACGTCTTGTGGGTACGGAGCTTCGAAACGATCGAGGAGCTCCGCCTCGCCTTGCTTGAGTTCAAGCGGACATACAACGAACAGTGGATGCTTGAGAAGTACGACTATCGAAGCCCAGCCCAGGTGCGACGCGACCGGGTCGGGCTAGACGCGGCAGCATAGAAGTGATTACCTTCAAACCACTGTCCAAGAACCCTGGGGCGGTACACTGCGAATCTATATAGCTCCATGACCTACCTGGTCGATGGGTGTGCCATTACCCCGTGGTCGGAGCATCCCGAACTCTTGTTCTCGCGACCCGGGGCGAAGGGCGGGCAGACGGCGACAACGTCGCCACCAGCCCCCGTGGCCCTCTTCCTTGGCACATCGATGTGCCACGGTTGGGGAAGACAGGAGTGGTCGGCGTTCGGATGTTCACGTTTCTCAATATTGTCGAGTCGGGAGGCGCCGGCACGGCTGTGCTGACGGGATCGCACCGGCTACTGAATAATGGAGTAGCCGTACGGCTCCAGGACGTCAAGAGCCAGTTGAAACGAGAGCCTTTCTTCCGCGAACTGTGCTCCCGAGACTTCAGTGAGCGCGAGCGCCTATTCAGGACTACCGGGCGGGTCAAGGGCGTCGACCTCGATGTTGTCGAACTGGTTTGAGAACCGGGAGATGTGTATCTGATGGACATGCGGGTCCTGCATACGCGATGTCCGAACACCAGCCGGGCGCCGAGAATGATGCTGACGCAGCGATTCTTGCTCGCGTCGGTGCGTGGGCAGGTCAGGAACCGCTATTTCGAACCGCCACAACACTGAACCCGGCGAGAAGGTGACGATACGCCATGAAGGTTTGACCGCTAAACTGACCGCTTCACGGATAGAAAACAGGTGACAGGATGGCGTGGCATGGAATACGACTTGCGGTTTTCCTTTAACCGAAAGTCCGATCCGAAAAGCGCATGGGCACTCAGAAACTGAATTCCAGCCCCCCGTAGAGGCTCCGTCATCTCTCGTTGATCCGTTGCCGTGTAAACGGATTCAGCGAGTTCAGGTGGGTCGGTGAGGTTTCGTCGGTTAGGTTCTCGACACTCAGTTTCAGCGCGGTCCCATGGCCCAATGCCACGCCGGTCCGGATATCGACTAACGTCCACCCGTCGGTGGCTTGCTTTAAACGGATCGTAGCCACACGCTCCTGATTATCAGTAGCCGTCAGGCCCAGCTCTACCCATCGCTATTGGTCTTCGGTGTGCACCTGCAAACTCTTTCAGTTTCCACGGAAGACGATCCTCTAATATAGGAAACGCTGCTGGCAGAGACCCAGTTATGATCATCGCGAGTTTTGTCATCTTCCTGCTGGTTGTCGTCGTCATCGGAGTCGCTTCGACTCTGAAGAGCGATAGGAGCAACGCCGACTACTTGCTCGCCGGCCGCAATGTCAGCCCTTGGCTCGTGGGCCTCTCCGCCATGGCTACCAACAATAGTGGCTATTTGTTTATTGGTGCCATTGGTTACACATATACCAGTGGACTCGAGTCGATTTGGGTGATGTTCGCCTGGATGGCTGGTGATCTCTTAGCCAGTGTCTTCATCCACAAGAAAATGCGCTCTCAACAACGAAAAAGCCTGAGCTTTGGCTCCATGGTTGCGACCTGGGATGGACACAACTTCAAGAAGGTTCGCATTCTGGCAGGCGTTATCACAGTGCTCTTCTTGGGTGTATCGCCCCAGGGTTCTTGGACAGTGGTTTGAAGGTAATCACTTCTATGCTGCCGCGTCTAGCCCGACCCGGTCGCGTCGCACCTGGGCTGGGCTTCGATAGTCGTACTTCTCAAGCATCCACTGTTCGTTGTATGTCCGCTTGAACTCAAGCAAGGCGAGGCGGAGCTCCTCGATCGTTTCGAAGCTCCGTACCCACAAGACGTTCTCCTTCAGTGTGCGGATGAAGCGCTCAGCGACGCCATTCCCTTCGGGCTCCCGCACGAAGCTCGGTGAGCTCTCGATACCAAAGAACTTGATCTCCCGTTGGAAGTCATCGGCCAGGTAGTTCGATCTCTCAACAACGAAAAAGCCTGAGCTTTGGCTCCATGGTTGCGACCTGGGATGGACACAACTTCAAGAAGGTTCGCATTCTGGCAGGCGTTATCACAGTGCTCTTCTTGGGCGCCTACGCTGCGGCTCAATTCAATGCCAGTAGTAAAGCCCTACATGTTGTTTTCGGCTGGGATTATAGCGTCGGTGCGATCATCGGGAGCGTGGTCGTTTTAATTTACTGCCTCACCGGTGGAATCCGCGCTTCGATCTGGACGGACGCCGCTCAGGTAGTGGTTATGTTTATAGCTATGGCCATGATGCTTGTCGTCGGAATCAATGAGGTTGGTGGGATTGAGGCGTTCTTCGCAGAATTGGGCAAGGTATCGCCAACCTACCTCAATCTTTTCCCTGCCAATTTAGAGAACAGCGGCCTACGCTGCGGCTCAATTCAATGCCAGTAGTAAAGCCCTACATGTTGTTTTCGGCTGGGATTATAGCGTCGGTGCGATCATCGGGAGCGTGGTCGTTTTAATTTACTGCGGTGGAATCCGCGCTTCGATCTGGACGGACGCCGCTCAGGTAGTGGTTATGTTTATAGCTATGGCCATGATGCTTGTCGGGAATCAATGAGGTTGGTGGGTTGTTCTTCGGAATTGGGCAAGGTATCGCCAACCTACCTCAATCTTTTCCCTGCCAATTTAGAGAACAGCGGCTTGGCCATCGCACTCTTCATATTGGGTTATGTTGCTGGAGGGGTTGGGATCATCGCTCAACCCCACGTCATGATCCGGTTTATGGCCTTGGATGATTCAAGCCACATGAGAAAAGCGCGGGTTTATTACTACAGTTCTTACTTCGCCTTTTGCGTGCTGACGTTTTCAGTAGGCCTGAGCGCGCGATTGATTTTTCCGGATACATCAGCCTTTGACTCAGAGCTGGCCCTTCCGATGATGACCACGAAGCTCCTGCCAGAGATTCTTGTCGGCCTGGTCTTGGCCGGTATTGTTGCGGCCTCCATGTCGACTGCAGACTCACAAATTCTCGGTTGTAGCGCGGCTTTGACAGAGGACATCGCCAATCAAGAAGAGGGTTCGGTTTGGTTTCGGAGATTAGCGACGGCCATCGTGACCGCGATTGCTCTTAGCATTTCACTGTTTGGACTCGATAGTGTCTTTACCCTCGTTTTTTATGCCTGGTCAGTTTTGGCTGCGGCCTTCGCGCCGCTGATCATCATTTATGCTTTCGGCGAGAAGCTCACGGAACCAAAAGCTCTGCTCATAATGATCAGTTCCACGATCATTGCCTTGGGCTGGCGAGCGCTTGGCTGGGGCGCACTTATTTACGAGGTCGCTCCAGCCATGTTCTTCGGGATCCTGAGCTACTTCATCCTTTTTAAACCACTTTTGAGTGACTCAGAACCACAGCCTGAGCCGTAAACTTGTCGCAGTGAACCCCCGTCGCCGAAGCCAGCACCTTGCCTGCGAGTGGGACGCCATAGATCTGCTTAAGCCCCAACCCCAGGTCCCGTTAAACCGCCTGCCGTTTCGCACTAGGCTAGCGTCGTTCGTCGTCGTAGTCGAAGGACGCCCTCTCGCTGGCGCTTAGACGACGTAGACCCATACGTAGATCGAGGCGACGGCGGTGACCACCTGGCCTGACCTTAAATGAGGACACCGTTTCTCCCCCATTAAGCGAAGAACCTGCCGAAATTTCTGGACTACTTCGCGTAACTCGGCTGGTACGTGGGTTGCCTTATCACGCGCTACAGAGTGAAGAGGATCGGATGAGTCGTTCCTAAGAGGCTCGAGAAGTAGAAAGGAGACATCCGATGGCAGCTCCGTTTGCAAGTTCAGCTGTTCTCAGAACCACCAGAGTCGCACTAGTTGTGGCGCTGCTCGCCTTCGCCGCATCGACGACGAGCGCCGCGGACCGGACGAAGCACGACCTATTCATAGATGTTCAGGAGCAGGGCTTCAGTACGCATTCTTTACGGTGTTTGATGACGTCAGGGTTGGCATTGGAGCCAACGTGCCGGTCACACTGACCGGTAGTGTGATGGGTGACCACAAGCGGAAGAGTCTCAAAGAGCGGGTTGCTGCGCTCGATGGAGTGACTTCCGTGACCAACGAGCTTGAGCGGCTACCGGCATCCAGGCGCGACGATCGACTTCGACATTATGGTTACTAGGGCCATTTATTCGAACCTTCACTTCTGGGGTCAGGCGGTGCGGTTGAATTCGCCAATTCACATCGTTCTGAACCGCTGGCACGTAACCCTGACTGGTGTCGTGCAGAGTGAAGTTGGGGGATGTCCCACTGACTGTTGAAAATTGAAGCGGCGGCTCCTCACTGCTCGTGATACACGAGTGGTGGGCAACCCGAGGCGACACGCCTCACAGCAAAGGAGCCGCCATGAAGAAGTCTCGCACAGTCCGTCCGACCGCCGGTGTTGAATCTCCGACCACGCGTCGGCTGCCGCTCGTCGAGTTGCTGATTGACACCGCAGCGGAGCTGTTCGACCTTGCGGTGCGGTCGGGATTGCAGGTCCTGGACGCCATGCTCGAGGAGGATCGGACGGCGATCTGCGGGCCGCGCTACGCGCACCAAGCCGACCGCACGGCGTCGCGGGCCGGGACGGTGGCCAGTACCGTCGTCCTCGGGGGGCGGAAGGTATCGATCCGCCGCCCCCGGGTCCGCTCGGGGCGCCAGGAGGTGCCGCTCCCGACCTTCCAGACGATGGCCCAGACCGATCCACTGCGGCGGCGCACCGTCGAGCAGCTGTTGGTCGGCGTGAGCACCCGAGGCTATGCCCGGAGTCTGGAGCCGCTTCCGGCCGACATCCCCAGCCGCAGTGTGAGTAAGAGCGCCGTCAGCCGCCGGTTTGTCGCCAAGACCGCCTCGCAGCTGGCCGCGTGGCAGGCGACGCCCCTCGACGAGCTGGATCTGGTCGGTCTCCTGCTCGACGGTGTCCACATCGGCGAGCACTGTGTGGTCGTCGCGTTGGGGATCGGCGTCGCGGCACAAAGCACGCCCTCGGGCTCTGGGAAGGTTCGACGGAGAACGCGACCGTCTGTCAGAGCCTGCTCGCCAACCTCCAGAGTCGTGGCCTGCGCACCGATCGGAGCATCCTCGTGATGCTCGATGGGTCGAAGGCGCTACGGGCGGCGGTCACGGCGGTGTTCGGGCGTGCCGCGCTGGTGCAGCGCTGCCAAATCCACAAGACCCGCAACATCCTCGACCATCTGCCGGAGCGTCAGCGGCCCTGGGTACTGGCGATCCTCAAGCGCGCCTATCAGAGCGAGGACGTCAAGACCGCGACGCGGTTGCTGCGACACCTCGCCCGCCGTCTCGACCAGGAGCATCCCTGCGCGGCGGCCAGTGTGCGCGAAGGGCTCGAGGAGACGGTGACCGTGCTGACGCTTGGCCTCTCGCCGCGTCTCCAGCGCTCGCTGGCCACGACCAACGCCGCCGAGAGCCTCATCAGCAGGACCCGCCACGTCAAACGCAACGTGAAGCGCTGGCGGGGCGGCCAGATGATGCTGCGCTGGGTCGCCGCCGGCGTCCTCGAAGCGGCCAAGGGGTTCCGGCGCCTGAAGGGACGTGCTGATATGCCGCAACTGATCGCGGCCCTCCGCGCCCGAGATCAGCGCCTCGGCCTCGGAGACGCTACGGAGGTGCAGCAGGTCGCGTAGAATCTCACCCGAGCCGCCGCCGAATTCCAACAGCGGCCGGGACATCCCCTGAAGTTGACCGCGCACTCGCACGCACGCTAGCGCGGCAGTTCGATGCGTTCTCAGTGATCAACGAGCTGCGTCTTCCCGAGGAGGTTGCCGCGGAGCTTGAACAGCTTGGATAGGAATAGCTTGTTTGGCGCGAGGTGTTTGACCGATTAACTCATCGTTCAATAGATAGAAGACGGGTGACAGAACAACGTGGTGTGGAATACGACTTGCGTTGCGGTTTTCCTTAGGGAAAGACGCAGGTAGACATCTGGGGGCACCTTTCGGTGACTCTGGGGGTCAGGGGGGTGCTGGTTTCAAGCCAGTCATCCAGCCTAATTATTCCACAGAAAAGGGCCGATCATTCGATCGGCCCTTTTCTGTGTTTGGCAGTTGTGTTCCAATCAGGTGCGGGTTCTCGGGGCGGCAAATAAGGAGGAAGGCATGCGACTACTTAGAATCAAGCTCGTCATCGTGCTCCCTTGGATCCTCGTCGCCGTCGCACCGGAGTCATCCCTTCTCCCCGTCGTCGAGCAGGCTGCGAGTGATACTCAGAAGGGTGGTCTGAGGCAAATCATGTCCGGCCATTACGTCTACCTTCACACCGACGACACACCCGGCGTGTCCTCGACTGTCAACAGTGGAATCATCGTTACGAGCGAAGGAGTTGTGGTCGTTGACGCTTTGAGCTCAGAAGAGATCGCACAGCAGGTTCGAGAGGCGATTTCTGGTGTCACAGCACAACCAGTGCGAATTCTTGTGTCCTCAACCTTCCACGGTCGGTTCACCGGAGGCAATGCTGTATATCAGGATGTCTTGAACATTGGTCACGAACACTACCGAGCGGACTTGATCAGGTCACTGAGTAATATGTCCTCGGGAGAGCAGGTAGTTCGGCTCCCAGATCAGACCTTTCGCGATCGTGTGACGTTCTATCTTGGTGGTAAGGAAATCCAGGTGCTCTATTTGGGCCGCGCGCACACGCGTGGGGACAGCATCGTTTTCGTTCCAGCCGATCGGATTGCATATCTCAGCGAAGTGTTCAACTTTGACGAGTTCCCGTATCTGTCTGACAGTTACCCGAGTGACTGGTTCAGAACGCTGGAAGCGGCCGAAGCGCTAGAAGTTGACATCTTTGTGCCGGGGCATGGATTTCTTCCTGACAACCCCCGCGACACTCGGCAGGGTCTTCGTCGCCATCGGCAGATCCTGCTGGATGTACGACAGGCTGTTCAGGAGCAGATAGAGCAAGGAGCGACGGAAGATCAGACGGTTGCTAACACGAACCTCCCGCAGTACCACCGATTCCAGGGATATTCGCGGGCCATGGAAATCGCCGTCCGGCGGACGTATCAAGAATTAACGGAAGTCTTCGATTGAATGTGAGTCCGCCGGTGAGAATCGAGGCTCGATCGTCATAGACACGCACACAATATCCAGATGCGTGATGAGGATTAGGAGGACCGCGGCAGTCATTTCGGCCGCGACGTGGGCGGTCCTTTCTACCTGGGGCTGCGATGATATTACGGGAGAGCGCTGGGTCTGGGGAGCCGAAGGGACTGCACTGCTTCTGTCAGTCTCGGTCTTCAGCGCCGACGAAGATGGATCACCGAAGCCGCTACCGGCCAGGATGGTCATGCTCATCCCCGCAAAGAGCGGTTGGGCACATCGCTTCATTGAAGATCCCGATAGCAATGTCTTCCAGAAAGCGATGGTCTACCGGAGTGGCCGGATCACAGGCATTCTAACGCTTGGTGGAACCGTGGCCGCTGTCAAGTTGTGAACCCGCGACGGTCGGAGTAAGACGTTGTGGGAGGAGGACTTCGGCGGAGAGTTCAGTCGGATGCGAGACGCCGAAGTAGGTGATATCTACGGCGACGGGTCGATGGCGATCGCGGTGGCTACGCACGACCAAGGTGTCGTTGCGGTCCTCCGGCCCGACGGATCGGCCGGTTTCTCCACTGATGAGCTGGATACCGAAGCTGACACGATTGTGCATGAGATCGAGCTCGGTGACCTGAACGGCGATGGCACCCTCGAGATTTACGCGACCCCGACTCCACCGAATCGGGTGGACGGCACACCGCAACCTGGATCGGTTGTGCGGTATGTGCCCGCGAAGGGAGAGGGTCGTGTGGAGGTCGCGGATCTCGGGTCGAACCACGCGAAGGAGATCCTCGTCGAGGATGTTGACGGCGACGGCCTCGATGAGCTGTACGTGTCGGTGGAAGCGAGTTCAGGCGGACACATTGAGATACGGCGCTACGATGCCAATACCGAGCCAACGGCGGGCACCGTGATTATCACCTTGAATGATCAATTCTGTCGCTTTGTCACCGCCGGCGACGTCGATGGAGACGGCGTCATGGAAATAGTCGCGGCTACCCACAAGGCTGGCTTGTGGATTCTCTGGCGGACCGGGAAGACGTGGGAGAAGGAGCTCATCGCCTCAGATTCCTCGAGCTTTGAGCATGCGGCGATTCTTCTCGATCTGGATAACGACGGCCGCGATGAGCTCTATGTCGCCAGCGACGACCAGGGACAGGTACGTCGTTACCTCTGGGAGAACGGTGCGTGGGAAAGAGAGATTATCCTTGAGTATTCGGATGGTCTTCCGCGCTTTACGTGGAACATCATTCCGGCACCGGTTGGGTTGTTGCCAGCTGGCACCTGAGGTCAAATTGCGGAGGAGATGTGCCGGAACGAAACGTTAATCCTGTGCGTGCGCTCGTCATTTTAGTCGTTCTCATGATGAGCTTGTACCACCTCGGCTGCGGTCCAGCCGGAGAGGCGCCCGTGCCGGCCGTGTCAGCGCCGGCAGAAGACCCAGCGGAGCCCGAATCAAGTGACGACGAGCCGCGCGGCCTTCGGGTGGCTACCCCTCAAGCATCACCGGGCGTATGTGTTCTTCAACCCGCTCTTGTCGTACATGACCTACCTCGTGGATGTCGACGGTCGCGTGATGCACACCTGGGAGGCTGATTACGAAAGCGGGGGTGGGGCTTATTTGCTCGACAATGGCCACCTGCTGCGCGGCGGGCAGGAGCCAGACCCGCCCGTGTTCAGCGGCGGTGGCCAGGCTGGTCGAATCCAAGAATTCACATGGGATGGCGAGCTGGTGTGGGAGTTCGTTTTCTCCAACAAAGACCACCTACTACACCACGATATCGCGATTCTTCCCAACGGGAACGTGCTCGCCATCGCGTGGGAGGCGAAGACCGCCCGGGAATCCGTCGATGCAGGTCGGCAGCCTGAACTGACCCCTGAAGCGGGGCTGTGGCCCGACATGATCGTTGAGTTCGATCCCCAACCGCCGGATGGGGCGCGAGTCGTCTGGGAGTGGCATATGTGGGACCACACAATCCAAGACACCGATTCTAAGCTCGTCCGTTATGGTAACCCAGCGGAGCATCCGGAGCTGATCGATATCAATGGTGATCGCGATACGCCTCAAATCTCCACGGCTGAGCTCGCACGACTTCGGGCGCTCGGCTATGTCCCGCCGGAAACCGCTCCGAAGGATTTGCAGTCCGACTTCATGCACACGAATGCCATTGCCTACAATGCCGATCTCGACCAAATTGTTATCAGTGTCCTCAGGTACAACGAAATCTGGATCATCGACCACAGTACGACGACGACCGAGGCGGCGGGGCATACGGGTGGCCGCTGGGACCGTGGCGGAGACCTCCTTTATCGGTGGGGAAATCCCCGAACCTACGGTCGCGGTGAAACAGCAGACCAGCGACTATTTGGTCAGCACGATGTGCGATGGGTCCCCGAGGGCATGCCGGGGAGTGGGCGGCTAACACTGTTCAACAACAGAATCTCGGGTCCGGATGGTGACTACTCAGCGGTAGTCGAGTTTGCGCCGTCGATGGATGAAACGGGCCGGTACGAGTTACCTGACAGCGAACCGTTCGGACCGCAAGAGTTGACATGGAGCTACACAGCACCCGACAGGGTCTCGTTCCACAGCTTCTTCATTTCCGGTGCGCACCGGCTACCGAATGGTCACACATTCATCACGTCTGGCGCTCAAGGCCGCTTTTTTGAGGTAGCACCTGAGGGCGACATCGTTTGGGAGTACTGGACGCCCTACTCTGGGACGATAGCCGGAAGTAGGGTCGTAGATCGCAGCCCCTACGGCGTATTTCGCGCGACGAAGATTTCGCCAGATCATCCGGCGCTCACTGATCGAAACCTGCGGCCACTTGAGCCCCAGCCACCGCCTGTGCTTCCGCCTGATTCAGGTCTGGATCAGTAGAAGAAAGTTCTGGCTCAGCCTTGCCGTTTCCGTTAGACGATAAATCTATTGCCCATCGAAGACGTACTGCACGGTTGACTGCAATCGGTTCGGCTCTGCCGCGAAGTCGTTGAACTGGCTGGGCACCGCGTAGGAGGCGATTACCTGGTCGACAGACCGGCCGGCAGCCTGCCCCGCCTTTGCCTTCTCCACGACGTCATTGTAGAAACCGCTGTAGTTGACAAGGTCCTTCCAGACCAGCGGCAGGTCGTTGTGGCCTGGGATGACCTTGTCGACGTTGGTGATCCCCGCCACCGCCTTCTTTAGTGTCTCACCGAACTCAAGGGCACTTCCGTTCCCATTTACCACATCCAGAAACGGGAGCCCCTTGCGGGCGAACATGTCGCCGGTGTGCACGGTCCTGGCATTCCTGAATACCACAAACGTATCGCCGTCCGTGTGGCCTCGCCCGAAGTAGTAGAGGTCTATTTGGTCGGCCCCACTCCCGAGCGATGTCCGATCCGAATAGGTGGTCTTCGGTAGGTACTTAGTATTCTCGCCCTTGAACGCATCGCAGTTGGTGACTCTCTCGCAGCTTCCGCGCGACATCTGTGCCAAGGTGTTCTCGTGCACCACGAAGTTGACGGTGTCCGGGAACTCGACGTTGCCGCCGCTGTGATCGTAATGGGTATGCGTGTTGATGATCGTGGTGATCGGCTTGTCGGTAATCTGCCGAACCTGGGCCAGGATGTCCTGTCCGTAGCCAAAGATCTTGGTGTCAACCAGCGTGACCCCCTCCGAGCTTACGAAAATGGCGGTGTTGCCTCCACCGCGCATCCCCTCGCCTCCAGGCTCGTTCCCCAGCATGTAGAGGTTGTTAGCCACCTCCTGCAAGTGGAGCGTCGACCGCGGTTGGCGGGCTTCGTTGGTCACCGCTATCGTGGAGACCCCTGTCAGGGTCAGGATTCCAAGACAAGCCAGACGTTTCATGCATGCCTCCTCTTATTCGGTTCAGACGACGCCATAACTAGACCGGTTCCTCTTGCTGCGAAGATTGTATATCGTTTAATTTTTGCCATTAGGATCGAGTTTGGCTACCGCGTCGTCCGACGACAGCTTCGTCCACACCAATCGGTTACTGAACCCTCTACGAATCGCCATAAGGAGTCCTATGAGAATCAATGTTAAGAGGGTGTCGCTGACCCTTGCCATGTTTATCGCAATTCTCATGTTCGTGGTTGGCTTGGCACGACTCGTCTGGCCGGACTACGGCCAGACCTTTGCTGAGGTGATGGCCTCGCTCTATCCCGGATATACAGGCGCCGTAACCTTTAACCAAGCGATTATTGGTGCACTGTATGGCGCATTAGATGGTGCTATCGGCGGAGCGGTCTTCGGTTGGCTCTACAATTGTTGTTCGGACTAGCGCAGTTAAACCGCTTCCCTACCAGCGGTAGGATGGTGCCCCACGCTCTAGTCTGGGAGTGCCAAGAGTTTCATCTCGCGCAGCCGTGTGAGCCGTAAGCCAATCCCCATGCGGGCAACACAAGAGGTAACACAGTCGGTTGAACAGATCACAACTCAGATCGACGATGGGCTACGGCAATGCGGACGTCGGAGGCGCGCCATCGGCAATAGGAATTTATTGCTCTCCAGAAGCCGTGAGTTCTTTTATTTCGGTTCTTCCTTCTGGAATACGACGATTCTATTTGTGTTCGTCCCTTTGGTTCGATTGTCAACGCCCCACGCGTTCGCTGTCTTGGTGAATTCCTGGACGTTCACCATTATGATGACGGGCTCGAGTTCCGCTTCCACCCCAGCTGGAAGAATGAGTTCTTCCAGCAGCAGTGTCCCGTTTCTGACCTCGCCAACCTCGAAGGCTACGTAGCCGCCCGGTTTGAGGATACGGTGCAAGTCGCGGAGTACGTTGGTCATCATCAGCTGCCACTCTTCCGGTCGCTTGAGTTGGGCGATCTTGATGCTGAAAGAATCGATTCCAAGGAACCAGCACCGCATCCAGTTGTCGACCTGGTAGTCGACAACGTCAAGGAACGGGGGCGAGGTGACGGCAAGTTGGGCCGTTCCTGATGGGATTCCAATCGCGTGGTGAGCATCTTCCGTGGTTAGTGTCGCCTTGAGGTCGCCTTGTTGGCCCTCGAGTTGAGGGCCAGGCCAGTTCTTGAGCAAAGATTTTGACCTGCGGAGAATGCTAGGTGCGACCGCTTTGGGTTCCGGAATTTGGTTCCGCGCCTCGTTGATTTTGCGTTGGGACTCAATGGAGACAGCCTGGTTAGGAGGTAACGAATAAACCGAGAAAAATCCAGGAGAATGACCGGTCAACCGGTTAATCGCCACCATCCTGATCCAACGATCAATGCGGTCCATTTGACCGGAATCTTCCCTTCTTAAGAGGTATTCCTTGAGCGCAATGATCTGCCTCAGTGTCTTCGAATGAAAGAAACTTTCAAGGTCCGGAAACTCTTCCTCCGCGAGCGTGAGATCGATTGAGTCTAGCCGGTCGATTATTTCTTGGAGGGTTGGTGGATCAAGTCTTGGTTCGAGTAACGCGCGACTTAGTGGGTTGATGTCATTCCCAAGTGGCCTACGACCACGTAGGAAGGCCTCCAACGGTGTTGTTCCACGTCCCATGAACGGGTCATAGACAGCATCGCCTGGACTGGTCAGACGCGAGATGAAGAAACCAGGCAGTTGAGGCTTAAAGCAGGCCCTGTAGGAAATTTCATGAAGACTGTGGCCCTGGCGCTGGGCGCTCGTCCAGTATTCGTTGAACGCCTTGGTCGTCACGCCGCAACGACTACCAGTGGACCACTTGAACTCTTCGAAGTGTGTTTTGGTGCCGAAGGCGTCGAAGGATTCGACACAACTGACGAACTCTTCCTTGGTCATCGGCAGGCTGACAGTCATGCCTCTACAAGATCCCATTCGATCTTACTAGTGGCGAGAAGGACTGGGTCAGAGGTGCGAATGACTCTGACTACAGGCGACGCTTCGGATCCTGTCCTGGAACAGAACTGACTGGGACTCACGCCGCTGTTTCTCATACCGTTCGGCCCAGTGTGCCCTATGCGGTGACGGGCACACTACCAGCTTTCACCACGGGTTCTTACTAGACTCGCTTTTTGCGGCGAATCAGGTTGAGATCAGCAAGGCTTGCCAATATATGTAACATATGATAAATATATTACAATAGTTACTAATGTTACATAATGCAGCTGGCTAGGGTAACCGCACTAAACATCAGGAACTTCCCGCGCGAACTCCTTAGGCAGTGCAAGATTCGTGCATTGGAACAGGATCTGCCCCTTCGCCAGTTCGTGATTGAGGCCCTTCGCCACTATGTGGGTAAGGCTACAGAGCCAAGAGGACGATGACTCCAGCCAGAAGTAAACGGAGCTATTGTCAAATTTTGTGTATGAGGTCCGATCAGGCGGCCTCTTTCTGAACGCCGTCGACGAAATGAACTCCTCGAACGACGTCTGCGATCAGCTGCGCTCCGTTTAATGCTCTCCACCGTTTTTGTGCGGTAACCGCCAGCTTGAACACCATGGTCAAGGACGCGAGCCGACTGCCCGCCCCCTTCGTTTTCCGCGTACGCAAACGGACGGTGGCGAAGGTCGATTCGATCGGGTTCGTGGTCCGGATGTGTGTCCAGTGGTCCGCGGGGAAGTCATAGAAGGTTAGCAACACGTCCCGGTCTTTCTCTAGGCACGTCGTGGCGCCGGGATACTTGCGGCTGAACGTCTCGAGGAACAAAGCGAAGGCCTGCTCCGCGTCGACCTTGGTCGCCGCCATCCAGATCTCGTGGAGCATCGACTTGGCCTTGGGCTGGATCGACCGCGGCATTTTGTTGAGCACGTTCGCGGTCTTGTGAACCCAACAGCGCTGCTCGCGGGCGGAGGAGTACACCTGGCGCAGGGCCGCCCAGAAGCCGAGCCCGCCATCGCCGACCGCGAGCCTGGGCGCCAGTTCCAGTCCCCGGGCTCGGACGCTCAACAGCAGCTCGCGCCAGGACTGCTCGCTCTCGCGATACCCATCGCTCACCGCGATCAGCTCCTTCCGGCCTTCCGGGGTCGCCCCCATCAAGACCAGGATGCATTGCCGCGCGTTCGCCGCGTCCTCGAGCCGGACGTTGAAATACACACCGTCAGCCCAGACATAGGCGTATCGCTGGCCCGCCAGGGACCGTGTCGACCAGTCCCGATACTCCTGCTCCCAGGCCGTCTTCAGTCGCGTAATCGTCGTGGCGGAGAGTCCCTGGGCGTCGGGGCCGAGCAGCGCCGCGAGAGCGGCGCTGAAGTCGTTCGTGCTGATGCCTTTGAGGTACAGCCACGGCAACAGCTCCTCCATCGACTTGGTCCGCCTCAGATACCGCGGCAAGATGGACGAGTCGAACACCTCTTGCGCGTCCGCGGGCCGTCGATCGCGAACCCGCGGTTTCTTGACGGGGACGTCGCCCAGCCCCGTCTGGACTCGCCGTTCCGGGAGATACCCGTTGCGAACCACAAGCTGCCGCCCCGCCTCGTCTCGCAGGTCCGCTCGTTCGCGCAAGTAGTCCGTCACTTCCTGTTCGATCGCACCGGCCAACAGGTTCCGCGCTCCCTTGCGGAGGATTTCCGTCAGCACATCCCCGGATGATTCCGATGGAAACTCGACGACGTTGTCGCTACTCTGAGTCATGGTGGCGTACTCCTTTGCCCCTGCCAGGGCGATTGGGGTGTTGCGATTTCACACCCAGGGTACGCCGCCTTTCTCTAGACCGTCATACACAACTCTTGGTTATAACTCAAGTGAACGGAGGGTGGAACTGTACCGCCCCAGGGTTCTTGGACAGTGGTTTGAAGGTAATCACTTCTATGCTGCCGCGTCTAGCCCGACCCGGTCGCGTCGCACCTGGGCTGGGCTTCGATAGTCGTACTTCTCAAGCATCCACTGTTCGTTGTATGTCCGCTTGAACTCAAGCAAGGCGAGGCGGAGCTCCTCGATCGTTTCGAAGCTCCGTACCCACAAAACGTTCTCCTTCAGTGTGCGGATGAAGCGCTCAGCGACGCCATTCCCTTCGGGCTCCCGCACGAAGCTCGGTGAGCTCTCGATACCAAAGAACTTGATCTCCCGTTGGAAGTCATCGGCCAGGTAGTTCGATCCGTGGTCGTGACGAAGACGAAGCCCGCTGGCGACACCTTTGGCGATGGCGCCGAAGCGTTCCCGGACGCCCTGGCGGATCGGCTCCAGGGCCTCGAACCGGCTCCCGCTCTTGGCCGCATGGAGGCCGATGCACTCGGTCGTACAGTGATCGACAGCCACGAACACGAACGCCGCCCCCTCGCCGACCGTCACCGTGGCCGACATGTCCGTTCCCCACATCACATCGGGGGCCTCCGTGGTGATCGTGCCGTCATGCGCCTTCGGGCCGTGCGCGTGCCCCGCGCGGTGCGGGGCCTGGAGGTCGTGCTCCCGCATCAACCGCCGCACCCGCTCCTTCGAGGTGCGGATCCCCGCGACCCGCAGCTTCGCCCAGGCTTTGCGGTACCCCTCGCCATGAAACGGCGAGGCTTCGAGTACCCGGCGGATGTGGCCGACCAGCACCTCGTCCGGGGCGGCACCGACCGGCCCGCGGCGACACCACGGCGCGCGTGACCTCGTCGCGTGACGCCTCGCGTAGACGCTGGACCGCGCCCGCTCCCACACGCGGTAGATCCGCTGCACGCCGTACGCCCGACGGGTGGAGATCGAATGGGCGCCACTCATCGCGTCGACCTCCTCCGGGCCAAAGGGGAGCCGGCCTCCAGCTGGTCCACCTTCGCGTAGAGCAGTTCGTTCTCCATCAGCAGCTCGCCGACCTTGGCCCGCAGCCGACGGTTGTCTTCACCCCGGGCATCCGTCGCTCGGCTCTTCAGGCCCGCCTGGCCCGCGGCCAGAAACTGATCGCGCCACTGCGACGCCCGCGCCGCCGTGATCCTCCACTCCCGCGACACGGACTCGAGATCCTCCCCGCGCAGCAAGCACATCACCACGGCGCTCTTGCGACCGACTGAAAACCGGCCCCCTCCGGTCGCCCTCCGGCCTCCCTCCGCCACCGCCGACTCCTGATCGTGCTTCTCCATCTCGACACTCCTCCTACGAGAACTCTCTCGCAATCAAGTGTCCAAGAAAACCCTGGGGCGCCCAGAACGGGCGTTTCCAGCTGAACCACTCCCAGTTCCTCGGCGGCGTAGACAAGAAAGGGGGATTATCCGCCGATTGCCTATTCTCGTCGCTTTGGTGCTTCTGGGAAACGCTATCGTAGGAGAAAGTGGGCTAGCAGCCTGTCGGACTTAGGCCCGGGTTTTATAATAGGGCTTGTCGAGTCGAGGAGGTCGAAGTAGATGCCGAAGTTCGTACAGCGGCACCAGTCGCAGCTGTATTTGCTGCCGCCGGACCTGCGCGATTGGCTGCCGGAGGACGATCTGGCGCACTTCGTGGTTGAGGCGGTGGAACGGGTGCCGCTGGAGCGGTTCCAGGTAAACGAACGGGGCACCGGATCGGCGCAGTATCACCCGCGGATGATGCTGGCGTTGCTGGTGTACTGCTACGCGAACGGGATCTTCGGCTCGCGTCGGATCGAGCGGGCGACGTATCGGGACATTGGCGTTCGGTACGTGGCGGCGAACTGTCACCCGGACCACGACACGATCTGCACGTTCCGGCGCAGCAACTTCGATGCGGTAGCGGAGGCGTTCCTGCAGGTACTGCTGCTGGCGAAGGAGCTGCAGCTGCTGCGTGTTGGGACGGTGAGCGTGGACGGGACGAAGGTGGACGCGAACGCGAATAAGCGCAACAGCCTCCGCTACGACCGGGCGGGGGCGTTGCGCGAGCAGTTGCGAGGCGAGATCGAGGGGTTGTTGGATCAGGCGGAGCACGCCGACACGGACGCCGCGCCGGACCCGCAGGGTCTGCCGGAGGAGTTGTCGCGGCGGGACAAGCTGCGGGTGAAGCTGGACCGTGCGTGCGCGGAGTTGGAACGGCGTGCGCAGGCGCGTGCGGACTCGGAGCGGGCGGAGTACGAGCGCAAGGTGGCGGCGCGGGAGCGGCGTACGGGATCGCGCAAGGGTCGGCACATCAAACCGCCGACGGAAGCGCCGGAGGCGGAGGAGCAGATCAACCTGACGGACGCGGACAGTGCGCTGATGCGCAAGAGCCGGCGCCATGAGTACCGCCAGGCGTACAACGCGCAGGCGGCGGTGGATGCCGACGGCAGTCAGTTGGTGTTGGGGGCTAGGGTGAGCGTGTGCGCGAGCGACCGCAACGAGTTGGTGGCGGATGTGGATGCGATCCCGGCGGCGTTGGGCGCGGCGGATCGGGTACTGGCGGACAGCGGCTACGCGACGGGCAGCGAGGTGTCGCAACTGGCAGGTCGCGGTGTGGAGGTGTTGGTGGCGACGGGGGCGGAAGGCCAACGGCGCCAGCACGACTTCCGACCGGAGCCGCCGCACCCGCTGGCGAAGGAGCCGCAGGCGGACTGGATCAAGTCGATGCAGCAGAAGATGGCACTGCCGGAGCACCGGGCGCATTACCGTTTGCGCAAGCAGACGGTGGAGCCGGTGTTCGGGATCGTGAAGCAGGCGATGGGCTTCCGGCAGTTTCTGCTGCGGGGTCTCGAGAAAGTGGAGGGCGAATGGGCCTTGGTAACGCTGGCGTATAACTGCCGACGCTTGCACAACCTCAGGCTGGCATGACGGGGCTATAAGGAGCGGAACTTGGCGTGTTCGCGACCCACCAGAGGCGTCAGAAAGGCCTCCAGGCGCCGTCAGCGACCGATGGCCAGGAATACAGTCCCCGTTTCGGTCGAAGCGGCCCTCCCGGCACAGAGACACAGGGCGTCGTTCACACAGGTGCCAAGTCGCTTCCGCGCGCGTTTGCCACGCCCAAGTCCGACAGGCTGCTAGTAGCTTCATTCCGGGCTCAGAGTCTGTCTGCCGAGCTACTTGACCAGATAGATACTCTTAGCAGCGCAAACGACTCGCTTCGAAAGGCCGCAGAGCGTTTACGGAAGGATCCCGCTGTAATCGAGGCTATTGCCAGGGAGGAACTCGGACTAATTCAGCCCGGCGAAATCCTGATAGTCATATCTGATCAAATGACAACAGAACACCTGCCGCCGCGCGCCCGTGTGAGCCGTAACCCCCGTCCTCGTTGAACCGCCAGCCGTGCCGCGCTAGACTAAACACGGCGTTCTTGTCCCTCGTCATCACCGGAGTCTTTGGTGTCTATTCGTCCTACCAAGTCAATTACGATGCCCACGCCAACCCTTGAGGGTGCCGGTGTTCGAATCGAACGTGCATTCGGCTTCGGCAACACGGCAGAGTTCGATCCGTTCCTGCTTTTCGATGACTTTAGGAACGAGATGCCGGAACACTACCATGCGGGCTTCCCGTGGCATCCCCACCGTGGTATTGAAACGATCACGTACGTCCTTGCCGGAACGGTTGAACATGGTGACAGCCTAGGCAACCAAGGCACGTTGGCAGCTGGGGACGTGCAGTGGATGACCGCTGGGAGTGGCATTTTGCACCAGGAAATGCCGAAGGATGATACCGATGGGCGGATGCACGGTTTCCAGCTGTGGGCCAATCTTCCCGCGTCACAGAAGATGACGACACCTCGCTATCAAGACATCGTTGCAGTCGATGTGCCGGATGTGACCGAGGACGATGGCACCCGAGTACGGATCGTGTGCGGAGAGTTCCGGGGTCAACGGGGACCGGTCGAGAACCTGGCGGCCGACCCACGCTACCTCGATGTGTCGATACCACCGCGGACTCGACGGCAAATTCCGGTGGACCGGACGCATCATGTCTTTGCCTACGTCTTTGCCGGATCTGGAATGTTTCGCGACGCGTCGGTGCCGCAAGCTGTTTTGACCGAAGATGCGAGCTGTCCCGATGTAGAGCCGGTTTACGAAGTAAGCAACCGGGCCCTCGTTTTGTTCGACGTGGGTGACGAGGTGACCGTCCAGGCTGGGGACGACGGTATCCGGTTCTTACTGGTATCGGGACAACCATTCCAGGAGCCGGTCGCGTGGCGTGGTCCCATCGTGATGAATACAGCGGACGAACTCGGTCAAGCCTATCAAGAATTAAGCGATGGCACATTTATCGCCAATTAACACTTACCAAGCTAACCTGGAGTGCTCACCTTAAGGTAGTTGATGTATTGCCCCTCCCCGTTGAGCTGCCCTCCGTCCCGCGCAGCCACGCATCTCAGCGGTTCCAACGTTATTGCTGGTGACAAGAAGATGGTTACCTGCGACCTATCGCAGTAGTCAGTCTGTAAGTAAGGTTGTCTTTGGACACATCTTGGTCAATTATTGGGCTGCCTAACGTAGATGAATAGTGGCGGTCGGTTACTTGAAAGTTGTTCGTATCTGCTTAAGAAAGGAGGGCACCATGGTGTCCTCAAGACGACGATTCTTAACGACGCTAAGCACGGTGGCTGCGGGAGGCGCGGCATCGCTCGAGGGACGCACGTCGGCATGGAGTGGGCCCTCTGCCCGTAAACTCACAGCGCCCGATAGCTTTTCGCCGACGGAGCTACTAGAGAAGCACGCAATCGAGGCCGTCGCTGTCGGGAATGCCACTAGCGGGACCCAGTCTGATCCACGGATGCCTACTCCTGCGGAAGTCGAATCGTGGTACACGGATCGCCGCAACTGGGGGCGCTGGGGCGAAACGATCAGAAGGGTGCCATCAACTTGATCACGCCCGAGAAGAGCGCTGCAGCGGCAAGACTCGTGCGTACGGGACGGAAGGTGTCGATGAGTCGGGTCTTCGAGCCCGAGCAGCATTTTATTCGCAAGAACCCACGCGCCGGCGGCGCCGGCTCGGTGGTGGACTACTACGGCTTCATCTACCACGGCCAGACGATCACGCACATTGACGCGCTCTGTCACATGTGGGGCAAGGAAGGCATGTGGCAGGGTCGCGACCCCGAGGTTGAGGTCACCACCCGGGGCGCGATGTTCGGCACCATCGATGCCTGGGCCGATGGCATCATCACGCGCGGCGTCCTGATCGACGTTCCCCACCACCGCGGCGTGTCGTACGTAACACCCGACAGGCCGGTGCAGGGGTGGGAGATCGACGAGATTGCTCGCACCCAGGGGGTTGAGGTTGAGCCTGGGGACGCGCTACTCGTGTACAGCGGCAAGGACGCGTTCATAGCGGCGGGCGGCGGCTACGGTGGCGGCGACCGCCCCGGGTTAAGTGTGACCTGCGCCAAGTTCATCCGGGATCACGACGTGTCACTCCTCGGCTGGGACATGATGGACGCGCGGCCCGATCCGTATGGCTTGACCTTTCCCGTCCACGGCGTACTTTTCAACTACGGCGTTGCGCTCCTTGATAACGCCTTGCTCGAGCCGATCGCTGGAGCATGCGCTGAAGAAGACCGCTACGAGTTCATGTTCATGGCGTTGCCCCTCAAGGTAGCGCGCGGTACGGGAAGTCCGGCGAATCCGATCGCGATGTTCTAGAGGGTGGCGGTTACTTGGTCGTCTGAGCGCCCGCGAGTGGGACGCCGCGTCACAATGGTCGATTAGGCGAAGTTATGGACCACGCATGGGAATATCGGCTCCATCGATCAACCTCGTACGATCCAGGCAATGGTCTCTTGGCACTTCTGGTTGTGTAAATTTTGACAATCCCCTCAGCGGGGAAACCTGACGCACTGAAGCAGATGAAGAGGTCCAGGTCTGGAGACGGACTGGGACCTTTCTCTTTTTCTACCATGGTACGGATCGGAGTCGCTGTCGGGGGAGCAATCCTCTTCTGTGTGTTGGCGCTGCAAAACGCCGCTGGCTATCGCTATGGCGTGCAGGACCAAGCGTTCTACATTCCCGCGGTTCTGCGCCACCTCGACCCGACCCTCTACCCACACGACATCGAGCTGATCGACGCTCAAGACCAGCTTCTCGCGTTCGACGAGTTGACCGCAGGACTTGTGGAGGCGACCGGTTGGTCCCTGCCAACCGTTTTTCTCGGAGCGCACCTCGTGAGCTTGGTCTTTTTGTTCGCGGGCGCCGTCGGCATAGGCCGCGTCTTGTATCGTTCCTGGTGGACCGTTGCTGGCCTCGCGTTCGCGCTGACCTTGCGCCATCAGATTATGGACACAGGCGTCAACACGCTTGAGGGTTACTTCCATCCGCGGATGCTCGCCTTCTCCTTGGGTATCGGCGCGATCGTGCTCTTCATGAAACGTCGTTCTTGGCTCGCGCTGGTCGTCGCCGCCGTGGCCGGCTTGTTCCATCCGACGATCGGCTTCTGGTTCGTGATCTGGATCGGTGCTGCGAGCGTTGTTACTAACTTTCGCACCTACCCTATCCTGAGCGGCGCGGCCGTCGCAGGATTGGCGGCGGTGGCGGCGGTCATCATCACTGGACCGCTCCAGGGGAGGCTCGTCCTCATGGATGAGACGTGGCTGGCCGTGCTGGGAACTAGGCAGTACCTCTTTCCGAACGACTGGCCTTGGGTAACCTGGGGAACCAACCTCGGCTACGCGGTTACCATCGGCGTCATGTATTGGTATCGACGGTCAGCCGTAGGGGTATCAGTACAAGAAACTGGTCTTATGGTGGGCTGCGGCGTGTTGCTGTTGGTCTTCATCTTGTCCGTGCCGTTCGTGGTCGCCGGGGTGGCGCTGGCAGTACAGCTGCAGGTATCGCGCGTGTTCTGGTTATTGGACTTCTTCTGGACGACCTACTTCGTGTGGTTGTTGATCGAGAGTCCACCTCGATCTCGGTGGGGTCTATCATCCGTTCACGTGAGATACGCCGGCTTGGCCCTGTTCGCGGTTGGAGCGATCGTGCGTGGCGGCTACGTGATGTGGGTCGAGTTTCCTGACCGAGCCCTGATCGAGTTGAAGCCTGCTGCGAGTGACTGGCAACGGGTAATGGAATGGGGCTCGCATACCACCCCGGGGACGAATCTCCTTGTTGATCCAGGACACGCGGGGCGATATGGATCAAGTGTTCGCGCCACGGCCGAGCGAGACGCCTATCTGGAGGACAAGGACGGAGGCATGGCCATCTACTCGCGGGCCGTCGCGCACCGCGTGGGTGAGCGCCTTCGAGATTTGGGGGACTTCAGGGCGTTAACCGCCGCTAGGGCAAGAATCCTGGGTCGCAATTACAACCTGCATTACCTCATTACGGTCCACCGCGTCGAACTCCCAGTTGTCCATCGAAGCGGTCCCTTCACGGTTTACGACCTTGGTTGCTGACACTGATGGTCCGGTCCCACTTCACGACCTACCAGTTGGCTACATCCTGAACCGGGCTGCCTAGCAGCCTGTCGGACTTGGGCGTGGCAAACGCGCGCGGAAGCGACTTGGCACCTGTGTGAACGACGCCCTGTGTCTCTGTGCCGGGAGGGCCGCTTCGACCGAAACGGGGACTGTATTCCTGGCCATCGGTCGCTGACGGCGCCTGGAGGCCTTTCTGACGCCTCTGGTGGGTCGCGAACACGCCAAGTTCCGCTCCTTATAGCCCCGTCATGCCAGCCTGAGGTTGTGCAAGCGTCGGCAGTTATACGCCAGCGTTACCAAGGCCCATTCGCCCTCCACCTTCTCGAGACCCCGCAGCAGAAACTGCCGGAAGCCCATCGCCTGCTTCACGATCCCGAACACCGGCTCCACCGTCTGCTTGCGCAAACGGTAATGCGCCCGGTGCTCCGGCAGTGCCATCTTCTGCTGCATCGACTTGATCCAGTCCGCCTGCGGCTCCTTCGCCAGCGGGTGCGGCGGCTCCGGTCGGAAGTCGTGCTGGCGCCGTTGGCCTTCCGCCCCCGTCGCCACCAACACCTCCACACCGCGACCTGCCAGTTGCGACACCTCGCTGCCCGTCGCGTAGCCGCTGTCCGCCAGTACCCGATCCGCCGCGCCCAACGCCGCCGGGATCGCATCCACATCCGCCACCAACTCGTTGCGGTCGCTCGCGCACACGCTCACCCTAGCCCCCAACACCAACTGACTGCCGTCGGCATCCACCGCCGCCTGCGCGTTGTACGCCTGGCGGTACTCATGGCGCCGGCTCTTGCGCATCAGCGCACTGTCCGCGTCCGTCAGGTTGATCTGCTCCTCCGCCTCCGGCGCTTCCGTCGGCGGTTTGATGTGCCGACCCTTGCGCGATCCCGTACGCCGCTCCCGCGCCGCCACCTTGCGCTCGTACTCCGCCCGCTCCGAGTCCGCACGCGCCTGCGCACGCCGTTCCAACTCCGCGCACGCACGGTCCAGCTTCACCCGCAGCTTGTCCCGCCGCGACAACTCCTCCGGCAGACCCTGCGGGTCCGGCGCGGCGTCCGTGTCGGCGTGCTCCGCCTGATCCAACAACCCCTCGATCTCGCCTCGCAACTGCTCGCGCAACGCCCCCGCCCGGTCGTAGCGGAGGCTGTTGCGCTTATTCGCGTTCGCGTCCACCTTCGTCCCGTCCACGCTCACCGTCCCAACACGCAGCAGCTGCAGCTCCTTCGCCAGCAGCAGTACCTGCAGGAACGCCTCCGCTACCGCATCGAAGTTGCTGCGCCGGAACGTGCAGATCGTGTCGTGGTCCGGGTGACAGTTCGCCGCCACGTACCGAACGCCAATGTCCCGATACGTCGCCCGCTCGATCCGACGCGAGCCGAAGATCCCGTTCGCGTAGCAGTACACCAGCAACGCCAGCATCATCCGCGGGTGATACTGCGCCGATCCGGTGCCCCGTTCGTTTACCTGGAACCGCTCCAGCGGCACCCGTTCCACCGCCTCAACCACGAAGTGCGCCAGATCGTCCTCCGGCAGCCAATCGCGCAGGTCCGGCGGCAGCAAATACAGCTGCGACTGGTGCCGCTGTACGAACTTCGGCATCTACTTCGACCTCCTCGACTCGACAAGCCCTATTATAAAACCCGGGCCTAAGTCCGACAGGCTGCTAGCACAACATTTTCGTCATCGTCGGCCTGTCTGTCCTGAGAGCGTTAGAGACAGAACACCAGTTAGCTCTCTGTCGGATTCGACGCCTCGAGCCGAAGGCGAACGAGGGTCCAGACGGCCTCCACGAAATCGACCCACGAGATTTTCTTCCCTTTAGAATATGGTCGGGCCGCATAGGACACCGGAACTTCGAAGATTTTCACACCGCGTTTCAGGATCTTTGCGGTCAACTCCGGCTCCACGTTGAACCCATCGGATTCGAGGTGGAGGTCCAACACGAGCTCCCGGCGCATCAGCTTGTAGCACGTCTCCATGTCGGTGAGCGACGATGAATACAGCAGATTCGTTAGGGCGGTCAGCAACCGATTCGCAACGAAGTTCTTGAAGGCCATCACCGGGCGCTTCCCAGTGAACCGAGATCCGTACACGACGTCGGCCTCCTGGCGTTCAGCCTCGGCCAAAAGCGTCACATAGTCCTGGGGGTTATACTCAAGATCAGCGTCTTGAATGATCACATAGTCGCCCGACACGTGCGCTAACCCCGTACGCAGAGCTGCACCCTTCCCTTGATTTCGATCGTGTAGGACGATTCGCCTATGGTGCTGACCTATCGACCTGAGGATTGTGCAGGTTCCGTCAGTCGAGCCGTCGTCGACGATGATGACTTCCTTGTCGACGTCTACCGCGTCGACCTTCTCCAGCAGCAGCTTGATTGTCGTCCGCTCGTTGAAGACCGCGATCACGACTGAAAGCTGCATTCGACAACATCATACCGGGTTGGATTTGATCCGGTTTCGTGGACACGTATTGAAAGGCTCATACGATGGCCACGATGGCGCAACCAACCAGAAACCGGCGACCGCGCCGGTAGTTTGATGACGAGTTAAAGATAGACATAGTGCAGCTCGTTCTTCGTGAAGGGCAGATTGTTGGACGGGTGGCCCGTGACCTCGATCTACCCGAGTCAGGCTTACGCAAATGGTATGGCGTCCCCAATGAGATTCATTGTGCTGCGAGGCAGAGACGTGTTCTTGCATGGTGCCGTTACAGGTGCATTAGTTGGCCTATTTCTAGCCACGGTTACCCGAGTTGCTAACCCGATGTGTGGGGCGCCCCAGGGTTTTCTTGGACACTTGATTGCGAGAGAGTTCTCGTAGGAGGAGTGTCGAGATGGAGAAGCACGATCAGGAGTCGGCGGTGGCGGAGGGAGGCCCTGGAGCCGATCCGCCAGGGCGTCCGGGAACGCTTCGGCGCCATCGCCAAAGGTGTCGCCAGCGGGCTTCGTCTTCGTCACGACCACGGATCGAACTACCTGGCCGATGACTTCCAACGGGAGATCAAGTTCTTTGGTATCGAGAGCTCACCGAGCTTCGTGCGGGAGCCCGAAGGGAATGGCGTCGCTGAGCGCTTCATCCGCACACTGAAGGAGAACGTCTTGTGGGTACGGAGCTTCGAAACGATCGAGGAGCTCCGCCTCGCCTTGCTTGAGTTCAAGCGGACATACAACGAACAGTGGATGCTTGGGAAGTACGACTATCGAAGCCCAGCCCAGGTGCGACGCGACCGGGTCGGGCTAGACGCGGCAGCATAGAAGTGATTACCTTCAAACCACTGTCCAAGAACCCTGGGGCGGTACATGTGCTACTTGTGGTCCGCCCTTATGACATTTAGCCTCATACTCGTAGGGTCTGTATTCTTGATGCGATACGCTGTAAGCAAGATGAGGTGGTGTAGACCGCAACTCGAATTTTTCTGGCCGCCTTTCTTGCTGAAGTCGTTCCGGTACTCGGTCCAGTGTTTGATTCCCACCACACCCTGATTGACCAGCATGCCAAGGCGTCGATGACTGTGCAGCCCTCATTGCGCCCAGAGAGACTGTAGATCTTCAGCTGTTCCTCGTAGCGGCTCGTTCACTTGAAGCGTGGCGAGCAGGGTCGGTGCGCCACGAATCGGCAGACGAGGGCAGAACGTGTGGAGGAGGAACAGGGAGGGCAGGAATATTTGTGCAACAGTATGCACGCCATCTAGCCCATCATGCCAGTGTCTCTTGCGATGCTTATCACGAGCTGAAGTGGGAGACTATTCTGGTCACCGGCGGATACTCTGTGTTTGCTCGGCTGGTCGTCCCATCGTCGTAACATGAGGAGCAGTACGATGTTGAATGCATTCAAGAAATCAGTTTTGCCTTTAACTATCAACGTAGCCAAGAAAATGGGTTTGGGCGGCGTCAAACCGACGCAGGAAAAGGCAGACGAGCTGCAGGCTCTGATCAAGATGTCACGCGAAGAGCGCGGCGCCCTGAAACTCATGCTCACTCAAATCAAGGTTGACTCCAAGAATCTGTCGGAGGCGGGGAAGTCGATCCAGAAAGAGAAGGTCGTGCTCGACCAACTGCGTGATGATCTACGACAAGCGCAAGACGAGACGAAGGATTCGGCCGACAAGAGGGTTGCATTGAAAGGCGACTTCGACAAGCTTTGGGCGATCGGGTCCCAGCTGCAACAAGAGTATGGCCGCATGAAGGAGTCTTTGCGCGCGACGCGTGAGGAGGCGAGCAACACTACGGAGGCGGTTCGCGACGTCGAAAAGAAACTCCGCCCGCTGGTCAAGCTCAATGAGTTAAGCGAGACGACCGAAGAGAGGCTCGCGATGTTGAACTCGCTGGCTGAGCACGTGATGCAGAAAGTCAAGGTGCTCGAGAACCAGAAGCACACGGTCGAGCACGCCGTCGTCGAATCGAACCGGGTGAGCGAGATGGTCTGGAACATGGATGTCCAGATCGGCAAACTCAACGAAGGGTCAAAACAAGCGGCTCAGGTAGATGAGACGCTGAGCCGCATCGAGCATGTCTCGAGGGCAGTCATGGCCAAGCTTGAGCAAGCACAGAAGACGAAAGAGGCGTTTTCCGGCGATCTGACGAAGTTGGAGAAGGGACGCGTAGAGCTCTGCGAATTCGTGAAGGGACACTTCGAGCACTTGGCGCTCGACCGCAAGAAGTTCGAGTCGTTTGAGCAGCGCGTACAGACGTTGCAGAGCGAACTAGGCGCGCTTGAGAGTGGCTTCGACGGCCTTGCGGCGAAGGAGGAGGGCGTGGCGGCGATGGGTCAGAAGGCCGCGGACCTAAGCGAGAAGTTGACCAAGCTGTTCGAACGCACCGAGAAGCTACAGGAACGTCAGGACGGCCTCGCGACCCTCGACTCGCAGCTGGCGCAGACCGAGGAGCTTGGCGCGCAAGTGACGCGTCAACATGAGACGCTCGTACAAGGTCGTAAGGAAGTCGATACGCTGCGCAAGGAACTCGACGAGTTGTACAAAACGCAGACTGAGATCGCCAAGGTTCGCGAGCAGATCGGCGCTGACCGCAGAGCGTTTGAGGCGTTCTTGTAACGAGTTAATGAGTTCCGGCACTTCATTCCCGACCTCGATTCTAGAATGGATGCGATTAGGGACAAGCTGTCTGTAGTTGATGAGGGTACGCAGAAAGCGGCGACGTTGGTGGCCATGACGGATGACCTCGATAACCAGATGATGCGGATCGCCGCGCATCAGCAGCTGGTCGAAAAGATCGACACACGCGTGAACTCGCTCAACGTGTTCAGTGTCTCGGTCGACAAGCGGCTCGAAGAGCAGATCACACGCCGCAATGAGGTGGAGGCGCTGAAACACCAGTGTGACGTTCTTGGCGTGCAGGTGGGCGACGCGCAGCAAAAGCTTCAGGCCGTCTCGGGGCTCCAGCACAAACTGCTGCCGTTGACAACGCAGGTCGCGACGATCAAGACACAGATCGACCAGGCAACCGCCGCGTTCAAAGAGGCTCAACGCGACGAGACGGAGTTGGCGGCACAGGCGAAGCGGCTCGCCGAGCTGGCAGATCGCAGCCGCGATGTCGCAACGACGGTCGACGAACGGCTGAAGCAGATCCAGAGCGCATCGGAGGAGCTCGGCAGAGCGTCGACGGTAAAGGAAGAGTTGGCACAGGAGCTAGGGCGTGTCCAGGCGCGTCAGCGTGAGGTTGGCGCGCACGTGAAGGCGTCCGAGGACCAGATCAAACAGATCGGCCAGCAACTCAAGCAACTCGATCAGCGGCACTCGAAGTTGTCGTTCGCCGAGAGAAAAATCGCCGCTTTCGAGGAACGACTCGCTGAGCTCAAAACGCTCAGTGACAACGTGGAACGGAAAATTCAGGTCATCGCCACGCGGGAGACCTTCGTGGGCACGGTCAAGAAGGAAGTCGACGAAGTTGACCAGATCAGCCAACGAAGTAGGGCCGACCTAAAGCATGTGGTGGATCACCGCAACCAGGTCGATGCGCTACGGATGCAGCTTGATGACACGCTGAAGAGGGTCGGCGAGACAGAGGAGCGGATGGCCGTGATCGAGACGCGAAAGACACTTATTGACGAGGTTCAGCTCAAGACGAACGTGATCGTGAATGTCCTCGAGGACGTGCGGGTGAACCTCGAGATGTTGAGTGAGCAACGCGTGGTCATCGATCATGTGGTCGAGAGTATGACGAGGGTCGATGAGACCGTCCAGAGCGCGCAGGCCACCCACACTGAAGGCGCTGCAGACGGAGCGTGAGCTCGCCGAGCGTATCGAGCGCAGCATAAAGCTGCTTCGGTCGAAGACCGCCGCAGCGTCAGCTGATGCCGAGCGGCAGGAGTCGGCCTAGCGGCCATGGTCGTTCTCGCTCGACGACATCGAGCGGTTGCCGTTGCGGACCGAGATCTCGGCCCACGTCTGCGAGCAGGGTTGGTCGGCAATCGCCGAGTGGACCGGTGTACCTCTCGCGCAGCTGCTCAAGGCGCCCGGTGGGGCGAAGCCGGAAGCTCGCTATGTTGTCATTGACAGCGTCGACCAGTGGTACGAGAGCATCGACATGTTCGAGGTAATGTATCCGCAGAGACCATCCTTGCCTACAGTCTAAATGGCGACGACCTGCCGGTAGGGAACGGTCGTTACGGTTGCGGGTCGAGCGGCAGTGCGGATACAAGAACCTCAAGTTGCTGAAGTCGATCCAGGTGGTCGACTCGGTCGCTCGCTTTAGGCGGGGCACGGGCGGTCTCAGTTCCGACTTCGGTTTTCACTGATACGGCGGGGTGTAGGGACAACGATCTTAGAAATCTAGTCTCTCGAAGATTCCCCACGTGAAGGACGTTTCGGTAGCCCGTGAGTGCCGCGCCTTATCGCTCCCACAGTAACGTTCGCGGTTGAAACTGACTCCACGCAAACCAGAATGCTTCATGCGCCGGACTCTCGACGCCGTCGATGAACGCTCGTAGGCCTCCGGCATCCGGCTGTAGCGTCACCCCAGCAAGCACCACCTCTTCGCCGGCCTCCAGCGCCAAGCGTGCCGCCCCCACTGGGAACGCGACCGGCGTACCTTCGGCGGCCACTACGCCCAACACCACATCGTGCACGCCGAGACGCGGGTCGACGTCCCCTACTGGAAAGATGGGCCCAGCGTCATCGCGGCCGCGCAGGGGGTTGCGCGGGTAGGTCCGGCCGATTCCTCCATCCTCAGCGATGATTGTGGTGTTGGGGTGCGCCGTGCGCCACGCCGCCCAGGTGGACGTAACCACTGTGGTTTGGTTGAGCCTGACGCCGGCGTCGAACAGCGGTCCTGAGATCGCTTCTCCGGTAAACGTGTCGACGGCGGAGAACGTGTTGATGTCATACATGAACTTATTGGATCGTGATAGCAGGCCGGAGGTCCGCAAGAGTGGCCGGAAGCCCTCGACGTCGTCGGTAAAGTAGGCTTGGACGGATAGGCACAGAGTGCAGTACGGGATGGCAATATTGCGTCCACCGAGCGTGTCGTTGACCATTTCATGAACCTCCATGATGTTCTTGGGGTACGCACGTGCCTCGCGACCGATCACGATCCCGAACACCAGGTCGTCGTCCGGATACCAAGATCCACCTTCGGCGTCGGTAAGGGCCGGTTGGTCCAAGGCAGGGATGCATCCCCGCGGGCAGATCTGGCCCGCCGTTGCGTCAGCACGATCGTCGATGAAGACCCCACCCCACCCCACGCGTCGCCAGTCGATCAAAGAGTCCTCATCATTAAAGAACGGCGCCCAGCGTGGCTCAATGAGTAGGAAAAGGTCTCGCTTAAGCAATCGATAGTCCGGCGGTGCTGGCAGATCCCAGGCTAGGACGCGATCGCCCATCGTGGTAAACGGCTCGCCGGGAAGATCGGCGCTGCTGAGTTCTTCGAACGCGTCGACCACGATCGACTCCGAGACACGCGTCGTGAACCGCTGCAGGTCATACAAGTACCAGAGCAGGCGACCGTCTCCGGACATGCCGATGGTGCGCACCGCATCACTGGGAAAGCGTCGTTGCTGCAAGGATGGCACGATACTCGCTAGGGCGTCGCGCACCGGACGAGTCAGCGCGCCGGTGCCGGCCGCTGGAGCAACCGGGAACGCCTGCTTGTTCGTGTCCAGCAGTTCGCTCTGAGCCAGGAGAGAATCGGAACCGTCACCGCACGCGCTGATTAGTACTGTCGCAACTAGAAAGGTGACATAGTTCCGGCCTCGTCGCGGATACTGGGAACGCATTGCGCCTCCTTTGTCCGATCCTTTATAAGTGTTGCAGACGCGTACGAAAGATACGGCATGGGTCGTTCAGGTTTTGTCGAAAGGTGTCCAGCTGACGCTCTCAAGAGACAAGAAAGGCGACCTGAAAGGTCGCCTTGGGTCTCTCCTGAAATCGTTAAGCTGTGCGTTTATCTTCCGTCGAGGATCTGGTTCCAGGCGTCCACCTGTGCCTTCTGCGCTACAAGTAGCGATGAGGGGTCGCCTTCGATAACAATTGACTCCATCACGTCACCTTGCGCAATAGCATCGACAATATTCTGCCCTGAGGCGACTTTACCAAAAACTGAATGTTTGTCGTCCAAGTGAGGCGTAGGACCGTGAGTGATGAAAAACTGACTCCCGTTAGTGCCTGGTCCAGCGTTAGCCATGGACAAGGTACCAGACGAGTTGTGTCGACGCGTGGGATGGAACTCGTCAGTGAAGTTATAACCTGGCCCACCACTGCCGGTGCCGGCTGGATCGCCACCCTGAATCATGAAATTGGCTATGACGCGGTGAAATGTCAATCCGTCGAAGTAGCCCCGCTGTGCTAGATTCACGAAGTTCGCCACTGTAATAGGGGCTTCGGCAGGGAAAAGAGTCACACGGATATCACCCTTCATTGTCGTAATAACGGCTGTTAGTTCGCTTGCCTGAGTGGCTTCGATTGGCATTACTGTAGGACCCCCGCTGACCGCTGCAATAATCGCAGCCATCGCCAATAGTCGTGTACTCTGCATTATGTCCCCCCTTCTTCAGCGATGACCTTAGCACGTAGTTGACGCCTTGGCACGGGTTCACCGCGCACCCTGTACCGCCCCAGGGTTCTTGGACAGTGGTTTGAAGGTAATCACTTCTATGCTGCCGCGTCTAGCCCGACCCGGTCGCGTCGCACCTGGGCTGGGCTTCGATAGTCGTACTTCTCAAGCATCCACTGTTCGTTGTATGTCCGCTTGAACTCAAGCAAGGCGAGGCGGAGCTCCTCGATCGTTTCGAAGCTCCGTACCCACAAGACGTTCTCCTTCAGTGTGCGGATGAAGCGCTCAGCGACGCCATTTCCTTCGGGCTCCCGCACGAAGCTCGGTGAGCTCTCGATACCAAAGAACTTGATCTCCCGTTGGAAGTCATCGGCCAGGTAGTTCGATCCGTGGTCGTGACGAAGACGAAGCCCGCTGGCGACACCTTTGGCGATGGCGCCGAAGCGTTCCCGAACCAGCGTTCCCGGACGCCCTGGCGGATCGGCTCCAGGGCCTCGAACCGGCTCCCGCTCTTGGCCGCATGGAGGCCGATGCACTCGGTCGTACAGTGATCGACAGCCACGAACACGAACGCCGCCCCCTCGCCGACCGTCACCGTGGCCGACATGTCCGTTCCCCACATCACATCGGGGGCCTCCGTGGTGATCGTGCCGTCATGCGCCTTCGGGCCGTGCGCGTGCCCCGCGCGGTGCGGGGCCTGGAGGTCGTGCTCCCGCATCAACCGCCGCACCCGCTCCTTCGAGGTGCGGATCCCCGCGACCCGCAGCTTCGCCCAGGCTTTGCGGTACCCCTCGCCATGAAACGGCGAGGCTTCGAGTACCCGGCGGATGTGGCCGACCAGCACCTCGTCCGGGGCGGCACCGACCGGCCCGCGGCGACACCACGGCGCGCGTGACCTCGTCGCGTGACGCCTCGCGTAGACGCTGGACCGCGCCCGCTCCCACACGCGGCAGATCCGCTGCACGCCGTACGCCCGACGGGTGGAGATCGAATGGGCGCCACTCATCGCGTCGACCTCCTCCGGGCCAAAGGGGAGCCGGCCTCCAGCTGGTCCACCTTCGCGTAGAGCAGTTCGTTCTCCATCAGCAGCTCGCCGACCTTGGCCCGCAGCCGACGGTTGTCTTCACCCCGGGCATCCGTCGCTCGGCTCTTCAGGCCCGCCTGGCCCGCGGCCAGAAACTGATCGCGCCACTGCGACGCCCGCGCCGCCGTGATCCTCCACTCCCGCGACACGGACTCGAGATCCTCCCCGCGCAGCAAGCACATCACCACGGCGCTCTTGCGACCGACTGAAAACCGGCCCCCTCCGGTCGCCCTCCGGCCTCCCTCCGCCACCGCCGACTCCTGATCGTGCTTCTCCATCTCGACACTCCTCCTACGAGAACTCTCTCGCAATCAAGTGTCCAAGAAAACCCTGGGGCGCCCCAGATCTGGTGAACAAGAATCGAGGCCTAAAGAGATTGTTATGTCTCTCTTGGGGAGGGGGTCCGGGAGTGGGTGTACAGCCACCGCACGTCAACACCAAAGGAATAGACCAACGTCGAGAGTCCTGTGGTCGCCGCGAGGACGGCGAGTGAACTTGGAACAATCGGCCCCAAACAGACCAATAGTGCAACGTCTTGAACTACGCAGACGGTCTTTCGCCGAATGCTCGGAGGCAGCTCGGTGTGAAGCCAGGGCCAAACGTAGGCCGAACCGACAAACAGGTATCGCATAACACCTATCATGACGACCCAAGAACCAACTTTCGCACTACGCCAGACCAGGAGGGATAGTATCAGCATCAGTATCGTGTCAAGCTCCATGTCGAACCGTGCACCAAACGGTGTTGAGGTCTCCGTGCGACGTGCCGTCCAGCCGTCCAGGCCGTCCAAGATCATCACCGCGCTCGCCAACGAAATTATCCACCACAAACCTGTAGGCGTCAGCGCCAGCGGGTACAGAACGATCGGTGCTAAGGGCAGCGTAAGTGTGGCCCTACCGAGGGTAATCCGGTTCGCCGGTCCAATTCCTATTCCGCGGGACACCGAAGGTCTGGCGACCACCACCACCACCGTCATCGCGGTGTATAGCGCGAACGTGGCGAGTACGTAGATTACGGGCAGGTGAAGAATCCACTTGGTGCTCATCGCGACTGCCGTGAGCAGCGTTCCACCGGTGAGTACGAACTCAATAATGAGAAGGCGTGGCGACGTCGACCTGCGATGTGGCGTATTGTGAGCAGCCAGGGTCATGGGTTAAGGTCCGTCACTAATCTATGATCTGCTATCAAGGGTATCTCCGTGTCGACCAAGGTCTCTGCCAGGCAATTCTGGATTGAGGCGCCGGGCCGGGGGCGCATCCTAAGCGCGACCTTGGACGACCGGCAAAATCACGAAGTGCTAGTCCGGACACTATATTCCGGCGTTAGTCGGGGCACGGAGTCACTGGTCTTCAACGGGGAGGTGCCCCCGTCACAGTATCAAGCCATGCGCGCGCCTTTTCAAGAGGGGCAATTCCCGGCCCCTGTTAAGTACGGATACATGAACGTTGGACGAGTCGAAGAAGGCCCTTCTGCGCTGCTCGGTAGGAATGTCTTCTGTCTTTACCCGCACCAGGATTTGTACCACGTTCCCGCTTCCGCTGTCGCAGTCGTGCCGGAGGAGGTTCCCCCTGAACGCGCGGTGCTGGCCGCGAATATGGAGACTGCAATCAACGCCATTTGGGATGGGCGACCGACGGTCGGGGACCGGATCATGGTTATTGGGGCAGGTGTGGTTGGTCTGCTAGTAGCATGGCTCTGCGACCAGCTGCCAGGCACGTCGGTCGAGGTAGTTGACCCGAATCCGGCTCGACAGTCAGTGAGCGATCGCCTTGGCCTGAATCTACGGGCTGAGATCGGCAGGGGAAACGAGCACGACGTGGTATTTCATGCTAGCGGTAACCCTGAAGGTCTACAAGCCGCCCTCGAGGTCGCAGGCCAGGAAAGCGTCGTCGTTGAACTGAGCTGGTACGGACGTCGATCGGTCTCGGTTCCGCTCGGCGAACGCTTTCACGCGGCGCGTCTCGCGATCAAGAGTAGCCAGGTCGGGAGGGTGCCACCAGATCGCGCACCACGCTGGGACCGTGCGCGCCGCCTAGCCGCGGCGCTGGATCTACTCCGGGAAGAGTCATTGTCTGTGCTCATTAGCGGGACGAGCGTGTTTGATGAGCTGCCGGAAGTGCTCCACCGGTTGAGCCAGGGGCCCGGCGACACATTGTGCCACTGCATTACTTACTCCCAGTCGTAAGAGGAAAAACAAGAGGAGTCAATCGTGTACAGCTTGAGTGTTCGAGACCACCTTATGATCGCGCACAGCTTGCGGGGAGCGGTCTTCGGTCCTGCGCAGCGTCTTCATGGCGTCACCTATGTGGTTGACGCGACCTTCATTCGAGAAGAGCTCGATTCAGACGGCATGGTTGTCGATATAGGGCGAGCAAGCAAACACCTCAAGGACATACTCGCCTCGTTGAACTATCGAAATCTCGATGAGGAGGTGGCGTTCGCTGAGAAGAACACCACCACCGAGTTCCTGGCGCGGGATATTTTCGAACGGCTTGGCAGTGCGATCCGTAAAGGTGAGCTAGGAGCCAATGCCCGTGGCGTGAATGAGGTATCGGTCACGCTGCATGAATCTCATATCGCGTGGGGGAGCTACAAAGGGCGGGTGTGAGCCGACTTTGCGTGAGGGTCGTGGTCCCTGGTGCAATCGATCAGAGCACTGGCGGATTCATTTACGACGGTCGGATGGCCAAAGGCCTCAAGGAACTGGGCTGGAGGGTGACCGTCCACGAGTTGGAGGGTCGATTTCCTGACGTGGACACTCAGGCCGCGTCCAGCCTGCGTTATACGCTCGAAGCCTTGCCGAACGGGGAGCGAGTGGTTCTCGACGGGCTCGCGATAGGCGCAGTCCCTGACCTTGTTGCTCAACATGCTAGACGACTGCGT
The DNA here is from genome assembly GCA_965237405.1 of Vicinamibacterales bacterium. Taxonomy (GTDB): domain Bacteria; phylum Acidobacteriota; class Vicinamibacteria; order Vicinamibacterales; family UBA8438; genus CAUZIB01. Next base: position 925,050 of record OZ250139.1, read on the forward strand.
TTAGTGGCCTTGGTTCATCATCCCTTGGCAGATGAAACCGGACTGGATGTCGAGGTGCAGGCTCGGTTCGCTAGACTTGAGCAACGGGCCCTCGCCGCCTGTCGGGGCATCATCGTTACGAGCCCATTCACAGCGACTCGACTCGAGACCTACGGTGTTGTTCCAGCCCGAATCCGTATCGTTCCGCCAGGTGTGGATCGAGCACCCCTCGCACAAGGAGTGCCGGACGGAACGGCACCGCGGCTTCTCTGCGTGGGGTCCGTAACACCGCGGAAGGGGCAGGACGTCCTCGTCGGTGCATTGGAGCGTATCCGAGAGGTCGCTTGGCAGTGCGTTTGTGCAGGGAGTCTTATGCGTGCTCCGAAATACGTGCAGACGCTTAGACAACGTGTTGCAGACATCGGGCTTGTGGACCGGTTTGAGTTCGTTGGCGAATGCGACAGGCCGCGGCTAGACGCGCTCTATGATCGTAGTACGCTGTTTGTGCTGCCGTCGTTCTTCGAAGGATATGGGATGGCGCTAACCGAAGCGCTTGTGCGCGGCTTACCCATCATCAGTACGACCGGTGGAGCGATTCCATTTACCGTGCCAGCCGACGCTGGTGTGCTGGTTTCTCCAGGCGACGAGGTGGCACTATCGGAAGCAATTAGCAGCGTACTGAAGAACAGTTCAACGCGGCGTCGATTTGGTGTGTTCGCCCGGCAGTACGCAAAGGCCCTTCCCAGCTGGGAGGCTGCGATTCGGATGTTTGGAGGAGCAGTCGAGACATTCACTGAAGAGGAAGAACGAACCGGTAGTCAGTAACCCATCATGACAGTGGATCGATTCAAGGCGGGATGGCTTGCACTGCGGGAACCGGTCGATCACCGTTCGCGAGCGCATGGTTTGGCTGAGGCACTGTCGAGGGCTTGCCGGTTGAGCGGCTGGACCCGGATCATCGACCTTGGCACCGGCACCGGTTCAAACTTACGGTATCTGGCTCCACGATTACCGCCCGGTCAACGCTGGACTCTGGTCGACAACGATCCAGATTTACTTGGAGAGGTAGGCACTCAGGTCCCCGGCGTTGTCGAGGTCGTCAGGAAGCTGGGTGACCTCGGGGACGTGGGTCTGGACGCGGTAGCCAGCGCTGACGTGGTTACTGGTTCGGCTCTTCTCGACCTAGTGTCTGAAATATGGCTTCGCCAACTGGTCGACGCTTGCTGCTCGACGTTGTGTGGGGTTTTCTTTGCTCTGTCGTATGACGGCTCAATCGAGTGGAGCAGCGGAGGCGCTGGCGCGGACACGACGGCAACCGATGCGTTGGTCTGCCGTTTGGTGAACGCCCACCAACGACGTGACAAGGGTCTCGGTCGAGCTCTTGGTCCTGAGGCAGTTTCAATCGTTCGCCGAATGTTGGAGTGGTACGGTTTCGAGACTCAGCTCGAAGAAAGTCACTGGTTCCTCGGTCGAAGGGACCGGGATCTGACGAGAGCGCTGGTAAATGGATGGGCGTCGGCGGCTCTCGAAGAAAGCCCGGCCGATCGGGATCGTATTGTGATGTGGGCTGAATGTCGTCTCCGGAAAACCATGGCTGGTGATTGCGGGTTAAGGGTGGGTCACGCAGATCTTCTGGCGTTGCCGCCAAGAGAGAGTCGATCGACCAAGTAGTGTCCAGTCATCTGCTACGGGTCTCGATTCGGCTTACGGTCAGTGTCGGCCTGCTCTTCTATCTGACATGGGTATTCGAAGCGGAAACGATTCTGTCACGCGTGAGAGGGATGCGTGCGGGTTGGGTCGTCGCTGCGTTAGCGGTTTCGGTCGTGCAGGTGATAGTTTCGGCATGGCGCTGGCGTTACACAGCCAGGATCCTAGGGGTGCCGCTACCCCTTCCTCAAGCAATCAGGGAGTACTATCTCTCGACCTTTATCACGCAGGTGATGCCGGGAGGGGTGACCGGTGATGTGGCGCGGGCATGGCGGCACGCACATCGCAAACGAGACACTCCGGCGTCTGTTGGACCGGCGATTCGCGCGGTTGTAATCGAGAGAGCGTCGGGGCAGATCGTTATGACGTTGGTCGCGATCGCATCGTTATTTACGATCGGAATCGCTCGCGGTTCATCTCCAATGGGACTGGTAATGGCTCTTGGCGTTATGACTGGCAGTGTGTCGATGGCTATTCGCTGGGTCCGGCGACACCCGAGTGCACGGACCTCAGTCTGGGGTGGGCTGTGGAATGAGTCCCGGGAAGCTCTGTTCTCGAGGACCGCGTTTCCGCGGCAGGTAATCAGCTCCGTGGTCGTCGTTACGTCGTACGTGGTGGTCTACCTGCTTGCTGCGAGAGCGGTAGGGGTGGACACTCCGGTAGTCCGGTTGCTACCGCTAGTGGCGCCCGTACTCGTGACGATACTGGTCCCGGTGACGGTCGCCGGATGGGGAGCCCGCGAGGCCGGTGCCGCGGTGGTCTGGCAAATCGTTGGCCTCAATTCGGAGGACGGTATCGTTATCTCGGTTAGCTACGGAGTCCTGGTCCTACTCTCGAGTCTTCCGGGCGGATTGATAGTCGCCGGAGACCTCTTGCGCGGTCAGCGTTGACGCTCTTTGAATTCAAGGTCGAAGAGGACGTCGTTGCCGAGGCGGAAAATTCGGTGTCGCGGGCGAAGTGCTTCGCTCAACCAGGTAATCGGCCGAAGCGTAAGGGATGGGCGTCCCGATCCGATCACAAGTGGGGCCACGGTTACGTGCAGCCGGTCGAGCGCACGGGCTTCGAGAAAGCGCGAGACCGTCACGCCACCACCCTCCACCAGAATTCGCATCAGTCCCTGATGCCTTAGGTGGGCGATAAGGTCGACGGGGTCGATCGTTCCTTGATCGGTCACCGGGAGTGAGAGAATATCCGCCGGATCACCCGCGTCCTTCCGCGCGCGCGCGGTGGGATTGAGCCGCCGAACCTCAATTGTACGAGCGGCCCCATCGGAAAAGACATGTCGGCCGCGCTCAAGCTGCCCGTCGGGGTCGATGATTACACGAACCGGATTGTCGCCTTCGGCCTCGCGTACCGTCAGCCTCGGGTTGTCGGCCGCGACCGTTCGAGCACCGACGATGACGGCGTCGACAAGCGCCCTGAGGCGATGTAGTCGCCGGATGTCGGCCTTCCCCGTTATATAGTGAGAGTGGCCTGTTTCGGTTGCGATCCTGCCGTCGAGACTCTGGCCGACCTGGCCGATTGTCAGTGCCGGACTTATTTGGATCGGCAGGTAGAGGTCAAACGTGTCCCGGACGGCTTCGGTTGAGAATGCGGACGCGGACCATTTGCCAGACGGGTGGACTTGCAACCAAACATCGGGCCTGGGATGATGTTGAACACGAACGGGGGATCCGTGATGCGCGAGATCCCGCGGAACAGCGAGAATGAGGTTCCAGGCCGTAGGTTCATCGATGCGGACGGTCACCTTGAGTTTCTCCTAAGCTCTGAGCATTAGCGACACTAACATGTACCAAGCAGAACGTGGGTTGTTCGATCTTCAGCGTGGCCGGTTAGTTTGTGTGGCCGCCGATTCTGGGCCGGAACGATCGCCTCGGGCGCTACTTGCGGCAGTGGAAGGTTTAACGCTACATGGCCTCAACATGCTCCGCGGAGTGGGCAACGGAGCGGTGTGGCTGACCGTGACTGATCACCGGGCCCGCGCGTTGGGATTGTTGTCCCAGCACCCATTTAGTCGGAAAGGCGTGAGCCTGCCGCTGCCTCAAGAAATGACTCCGGAGAAGGTTCTAGAGATCGCTTGCGCCGTTACGTGTCCTTTGCCGCTGTCCGCGACCGAAACGCGCAGAGCCACGGAGGTTGAGGCCGGAGGTCTAGAGATTGCCCGTTTTGCGCGGCTACTCCCCGCGGTTATCTCAGTTCGGGTCGAGTCGGCCAACTCGAAGATCGATGAGTTGATTGCCACCGGCGAGGTCCTCTCCGTGTGTACAGCCGATATTACGGCGATGACGGAAAACGAACATCTCGAAGTTGCCCACGTCAGCGATGGTCCCGTTCCGCTCGTCGACGCTGAAGACGCCCACTTTATGTCGTTTCGAGAGGCGAGTGGGATGCTTGAGCACATTGCGATTCTGACTGGCGATCGATCGAATTGGCCCGATCCGATTCCGGTTCGAATTCACTCAGCCTGTTTGACGGGCGACTTGTTCGGTAGTCTTCGCTGTGACTGTGGGGAGCAGCTCCGCAGCAGTCTGCGAATCTTGTCGGCGGGGGGCGGTGGGGTGCTTATCTACCTTTTCCAGGAAGGACGGGGGATTGGATTCGGCAACAAGCTTCGAGCGTACTCCTTACAACAGCAAGGCCTGGACACCGTGGATGCCGATTGCACCCTCGGGTTTGGTGCCGACGAGCGTCGGTATGATGCGGCGGTTGCGATACTTCGGCATCTAGAAGTGGAGCGAGTGCAGCTCCTGACCAACAATCCGGAGAAAGTCCGGGCGATGCGTGAAGCTGGCATCGAGGTGATCGACCGCCAGCCGCTCTATGGAACCCTCAACCGCCACAATGTGCGCTACGTGAGGGCAAAGGTTCAGCGCGCCGGGCATTGGCTCGGCGAGATGCTAGCCGGAGCTGTGCCCGGGAAGTAGCGCTAGACGAGGCGCTCGAGTGGGAAGTCTCTCGCGTCCTGAATCGCGTCAGCAAGTAATTGGCTGTAGTGCTCGACGAGCCTACTACCAAGGTCAGCGGTTGCCAGCTTTGCGTTTCCAGTCACTCCAGTTGCGCTGAGGTCGCCAGCGAGCCAAGCGAATGAGGCTCCAGGGGATTCCGGACCGACCCTACGCATCGAGGTCTCCAGCTCTTCGCCAAGCGATCGCGTTGGTCTAATCTCTTTCGTTCGAACACGAGTCGGGCACAGATGTAGCATCATGGCGGTTTCAACGGCACCGCCGTGTAGGCCGTGACGCCACTCGGCCTCAGGCAGGTCGACGTCATCAGGTGGTGCCGCGAGGAAGTAGCTCACCTTGATCACTAGCTGGGCAAGTCGGTCCCGAAGGGTGACAGCGGCGGCGTCGATCGCTCGAAGGTTTCCCCCGTGGGTGTTGCAGACGACCAACCGTCGAATACCGCTGCGGGCAACCGAGGCACCGAGGGCCACAATCACCTCACTTAGCTCGTTTGGGCCGAGACTTAGGGTGCCGTCGAATCGGATGTGCTCATGGCTTGTGCCGATTAACTGGGGCGGGAGCACGGCGAGGGGAAGACCAGCAGGGAGGTGACCACCCGCACTATCGATCAAGCCTAGCGCAATATCGACGTCGGTCGAGAGTGGCAGGTGGGGACCGTGTTGCTCGATGGCAGCTACCGGCAGGACGATCACGGGGTCCTGAGAGGCCAGGTGTCGGACGTCGGTGGTGGTTAGAGACTGCCATCGGAGTAGTGACATGATTGATAGAGTGGCTGGGTCATTGTCGAGCGGAGATCATCCGAGACGACGAAAGAAGGCGAGATCGTAACCGATCCAGCCCTCTCGGAGGCAGCGTTGCAGAGCGCTACCACCAACGAGATGGTCGTATCGTGCCTCCATCGGTGGAAGCGCGACCAGGATCTTGGCGAGAGCGTCTATGATGCGATCTCTCGGCCGGGTAATCTCGATGAAAGGCGTCAGGTCATGCGTGGAGTGGTGGGCAAAGCCTGCCTCATGAGCCAAGGCCACGAGTTCAGCGGGCTGAAGAAGAGCGTTGATATGCCAGCCACGACAGAAACGTTCGATAGTCTCAAACCCAAGTCTGGTGCTCATCGGTCTCCTAAAATCATCGCAAATGACTAACCAGCCATCCGCTCGTAGTAGGCGGCGGCACTGCTCGAAGAACGCCCTGGGACTTGGACCGTGTACAAACGATTCGATCGCGTAGGCAAGGTCCGCTACCGCGACATCGTGTGGGAGTCGGCAGTAGTCCCCTTCAATACATCGTAGTCGCTGCGAGAAGCCAGCCTCTCTAATACGTGTCTCGGCAAGCTTGGCTTGCAGAGAGCTGAGGGTGATTCCAGTGCCTCTCACGTTGAGCTGCTCGGCCAGGTAAACCAAGCTCGATCCGACGCCGCATCCCAAGTCGACGAGGTGAGTAGTTTTCGTGTTGAGACCGAACCGATGGATGTGGTCAGCGATACGGTCTTCCACATATCGAAAAGCTTTGCTACGGGTGATGGTTTCTGGCGCCCAGACCGCTCGGTGGATCGCGCCAAATTGGCCACCTTGACCGAAACGTACGAACGCTGGCGTGTGGCGATCGTAGTACCGACGGATTTCACTTAGGCTAAACGGAGGCATCAGAATTTAGCGGGTCAATACGCGCGTAGACGTCTCCCGATCGTGTTCGAGTAGATGGCATGTCGAGTGCAGCGCAGAGGTCGGTGCCCTTCAGCCAGTCTGGCGCGGCCATCTGATACGACTCACCGACGGACCAGTTAAACCGGTAGGGTCCAAGCTCCGTAACCCTATTGACGCATGTTCTGACGTGATCGAGTGCACCGGGAAGATACTCGAATGACAGTGCGGGCAGTGGTCGGGTAAGCCCTGCGAGTACTCGATGTTCGGCTCCCTCAACGTCGATCTTGACGAACATCGGTATCCCGTAGCGTTCAATTAGGGCATCGAGTGTCGTCGTTTTTACTTCGACAGCCTGGTTCCAGCAGACGCCCGAAAAGAGCGGTTCACACATTCGGGCTTTGCGCCAGTCCGAATCGATTGTGGTCATAGTGGGTGTGCTCTCGCTGACAGAGAGTATCGTGTGCCCAACCGACTCAGCGACGGCGGCTTCGATGATCTCTACCTCTGTTACTCGTCCGAAGAGGGCGCGCAATAGCCGGGCGAAGTCGGGTTGCGGCTCGAGTGCAACGACGCGGCATCCAAGAGCTCGAAACGCACGGGTTCGATTGCCGGCATGGGCTCCGACATCGAAGACAAGGTCTCCAGCTGATACGAATCCCGAATACAGGTGCCGGAGCCGAGAATGGCGCCTTGGGATGCCGTGATACACGGCCAGCGACCGGAGGAGTCCTCGAAGGCGCGGCGGCAGCAATTCGTTAACGACCTCGCGGTCGAGAGGATTTTGATATCCGAAATGGAGGCCAGATGCGCGACATGATTGTTTCCCGTACGATGAACGACTGGTGGGCAACGGCACCGACGTGAACCGCGATCAATGCGGTCAGCGCGAAGGCAGAGAAAGCATGAATTGTCCGCATGATCCGGGCCGTTTCGGGAATGTCGGAAACTAGAGGCGGGACACCGAATGCGTCAAGAAGCTCGATCGGAAAATTGTCACCGACCGTTCGCACATATCCGCTCACTCCCATGAGAAGCAGGAGTACGTAGAGGAGGCCGTGCACGAGTGTCGCAATCCGACGCTGCTGTGTCGGCATGTGCGGGAGGAGAGCCGCCACGGGGTGGATTAGTCTCCAGAGTACACGGAAGATCACCAGAACGAGCAAGACGCTGCCAAGCCCCTTGTGCAGAATAAAAAGCTCATCAACGATTGTGGGAAACGCTTCGCTGGTGATCGCTATACCCGCCGGTAACTGGATCAGTAGCATCACGACGAATCCCCAGTGAAACACGCGAGCGACCGTGTCGTAACCGTCCGAATTGGGAGTGAGGACAACAGGAGGACTCATCTGCTACTCGTCACTGGAGATGGGATACACCGGTATTTACCTCGATCTCTTGTCCGCTGAATGCGCGCACGAACCAGTCCCGAAATGCATCCATTCGCCGCGGCGATCGAGTCGGATGAGGAAATGCCCCGGGCTCGAATCCCCAGTCAGTAAACCGTTGTACTAGTTCCGAATCTCCACTGATCACGTGAACTGGTACAACCTGACTGGCGTCGTCTCCGGTGATCAGTGGCGCTGGTTGGTGGTCACCCAGTACGACGAGCAGGGTCTTCTCGTCGATGAAGCGCTCAGAATAGGCCGTCATCGCAGCGACCGCGTAATCCACCGAGAGGGCGAAGTGCTCACGGATCCGTTCGGTGTCGCGCCACAGGTCATGCGGAGGTTCACCGGCATTTTCCCACGCTGCGAATATAGACCCGTCTCCGATGCTATCCCAATCATCAAGTACAGGGAGGATCGGGGTCCACGGTGCGTGGCTGCTGATCAGGCTGAGCTCGGCGAACAGCGGTCGCGGGTCGGACGCAGTTTTGTCTCGAACTCGGTTCTGTAGAAATGACCAGGTGAACTGATCGGGCATCGTGACCCAGTTCAAGGGAGGACCGGAATAGTCGATATTCTTGTGGGCCAGAATTCGGTCGTACCCGAGTCGTTCACCTTCTGGCCAGGCCAATGTAATGGCGGGCATTAGAGCGACGGTCCGGTAACCCGCCCGGCTGAAATCGTCGATTAAGGTCTCGCGTCCGCTCGCGAGGAGGAGGTCATAGCGGAGCTGATTGTCGATCCAGGTCCCGCTGAGTAAGGAGCCGTGGGACAACCACGATAGTCCACCTTGAGTGGGGGCGACTAGACTACCGGTCGTCAGATGAAGACTAGCCGTCGCCATGCGACGGGCCAGTTCGTTCAACCGTGGGCGAAGGATCGGCGCGTACCGAGGATCGTCGAGAGCTGAGATACCATAGGACTCGATGAAACCTAGGATGACATCACCACCACGCAGGCCCTGCAGGAGCCCCGGTAGGTCGGCATAGCTCGCCGTGTGGTTCTCCAGCTCCGCCAAAAAAACCCTTCGCTCGTCGAGCATCCGAGAGAGGTGTCTAGCCTGATCGGTTGCCACAGTGACCGCTGGTAGCGCAGTACGTCGAGCGAGCACTGGCAATTCCGTGCTCGTCGTCCGAAGGCCAGTCAGGACAACGAAACATGCGAGTAGCATCAGACCTGCAGCCCGACCCTTCAATTGTTCACTTCGAACACCAAGTCGGCATAGCAGAAGGGCCAGAGACCCAGTGACGAGAACCGCAGCGATTACGGTTACCGCCGCTACAAGGACAGCCCCGAGCGGGCCCAGGGTTCCGGTGAGCAGGTTGGCTACCGAGTTGAGAAGATGGACATCAAGGTAGATATTCAGAGGCCGGCCAAAGCTTTGCCGGAAGAGCGCATCTGCGAAGACCACCGTAGTTAGTAGCACCAAGGTGCAGGCGGTAGCGACGGCTGTGACGGTGCTCCACCGTTGGCGAGGTAACAGTGCGAACACTCCCACGATCAGCGGCGCTTCGAGGGCAAGCCAAGTTGACCCGAGTGTGCCCTGGACAAACCACTGTGGTCCCAACTGTGACGCGAGTAGAAGGGTATTGACAAGAAGGAGTGCCATCAGCAGACTGATGGACCCCATTATGCGTGGCACTCTCATGAGATTATTAGGCCGTGTCGCCTTTGGGTTACTTGCTCCAGTCCTGGTCGTGGCGTGCGAGTCGGGGGACCATGAGTTGTCGCCGTTATCTCAGGAGAACCAGGCTTCCAGCTCTTTGATTGCCGAGCCCCACGTCGCATCGGCCCGATCGCTTTTTGAGTACGTTACCGACCGGGCACGTCGTTTAGCTCGCACGAGCTACGAGACTGCGGAATTCAGTTTACCGCATGGCATGTTGAACCTCGATTACGACCAATACCGATCAATCAGGTTTCGTCCTGATGCCGCACTGTGGCGTGACAACTCACGATTCGAAATTCAGCTGTTTCACCCCGGCTACCTCTACGACGAGCCTGTGCGCATTAATGTCGTGCGCAACGAGCAGATCGTGGAACTCCCATTCGACGCAAGCCTTTTCCTTTACGACGGGACCGCCGCTCCGGTGGCAGGGCTAGTAACACGGGAGCTTGGTTATGCCGGATTTCGAATACACTACCCGCTCAACGACGCCGCTATCAAGGACGAGGTGGCCGTTTTCCTCGGAGCCTCCTACTTTAGACTGGTTGGACCTGGACAGGTTTACGGGCTCTCGTCGCGCGGCCTGGCGGTGGACATTGGCCTCAATAAGGCTGAGGAGTTTCCCAGCTTTCGAGAATTCTGGCTGGTACAACCGGATCCGGAGGCAACAACCCTGACAATGTATGCGCTCCTTGACAGCCCTTCCCTTAGCGGTGCCTACCGTTTTGAGCTCGAGCCGGGCATAAACACTGCGCTGCAGGTCGATGCGCGAATCTTTGGTCGACGGGATATCACAAAGCTCGGCGTTGCACCGATGAGCAGCATGTTTCTGTATGACCAGAACCGGAGGCCCTTCTTTGACGATTTTCGGGGTCAGGTCCACGATTCGGATGGCGCGATGGTACATACGGGAGACGGTGAGTGGATCTGGCGACCACTGAACAACGGGCCGGGCACAAATGTGACGTCCCTAAGTGAAGGCACTCCGAAGGGTTTTGGTCTGTTTCAGCGGGACCGGAGTTTTGCGAATTATCTAGATCTCGAGGCTCTATACGACCGGCGACCGAGCGAATGGGTCGAGGTGGGTGAGCCAAGTTGGGGCGACGGACACCTAGAGCTCTTGAGCTTTCAGGCTCGTAACGAGTTTAATGACAACGCTGCGCTCTATTGGGTTCCTGACCAGCCGCTCAAGGCCGGAGAGCAACGGTCGTTTCGTTATCGACTGATCACCTTGGATGGAGATCACCCAGTCCAAACCGTTGGTCATGTGGGACGTACACGGATCGGTATTGACGATTTCGCACGTGCGACCGCGAGCAACGAGCGAAGCCCGCGCCGAGTTGTCGTGGACTTTGTCGGGGGCGATGTATCGAGGCTCGACGAGGTAGTTCCCGTCGCAGTGCTCGATGCTCCTTCAGGCACGACGTCGGATTTAAATGTCCAGGCGTTGCCGAACGGCGAAGGGTGGAGGGCTGCGTTCCAACTCAAGCCTCGAGGCGGCAAGTCCACCGACCTGCGTCTTCGTCTTGAGGTCGAAGGTCGGAGGGTGACCGAAACATGGAGCTACACGTGGAATCCGCAGTGAACAGGATTCGGGTGCCGCTCGCGGGTATTCGGTCCTGGCTATTCTTTGGACCGGTCGCAGTCACTACGCTGGTGGGTGTCGGCATGATGCTCGACATTGTCCAGGCCAACGGACTCACTCCCCTTGAGGTCATCATCCTCGGACTTTTCGCTGTTACGTTTGGATGGATCTCGATTGCGTTCTGGAATGCCGTCATAGGTTTTGCGCTTATCACGCTTCGGCGGGACCCCTTGTCGCTTGAGTGCTCTGCAACCGGGCCGACTGCTAGGTGTCCAATTGTGACCCGGACGGCATTGGCGATGCCGGTGTATAACGAAGACCCGGTACGGACCTTAAATGGTTTGGCCGTCATGTTGCGTTCGCTGGCTAGAACGGGTCAAGGTGACCGGTTTGACCTCTTCCTGCTGAGTGATACCACGGACTCGGACATCGCCAGAGGTGAAGAGGCGGCGGTGCAGACTTTACGCCAGCAGTTCAACAACTACGAGGGTATTCGCTATCGACGGCGCCCCACTAATATCGGTCAAAAGGCCGGGAATATCGAGGAGTTCTGTCGTCGCTGGGGCAGTTGCTACGATTTCATGGTGGTACTAGACGCAGATAGCATCATGACGGGATCCACATTGGTTAAACTCGTTCGCACCATGGAGGATAATCCTGGCGCGGGTCTGATCCAGACCGTACCGATTCCGGCTCGACGAGGGACGCTCTTCGGTCGTCTTTTGCAGTTCGCGGCCCAGCTCTACAGTCCAATTCTCGCAACCGGCCAGAGCTTCTGGCAGACCAATTCCGCAAATTACTGGGGCCACAATGCGATCATCCGAGTGGCCGCGTTCAAGGCGCTTTGCCGACTTCCAGTGTTACCGGGCCGTCCGCCCCTGGGTGGAGCTATCCTGAGTCACGATTTCGTCGAGGCGGCTCTATTGCGCCGGGGCGGCTGGAGCATCTACCTTCTGCCAGGCATAGGAGGGAGTTACGAGGAGGTTCCAGGCAATATCATCGACTACACAAAACGCGACCGTCGTTGGTGTCAAGGGAGCCTTCAGCACCTTCGACTGGTGCTCCTTCCCGGCTGGCATTGGATGAGTCGCCTGCACTTTCTCCATGGTGCGATGGGTTACGTTTCCTCGGTGTTCTGGCTACTGATGCTGTTGGCCAGTACTCTGTATGTTGTCCTTCCGCAAATCAACGCCGATTCGTATCTCGAAGCGAGCTATCCGATTTGGACCGATTGGCCTTCCTCGGCTGAGATTCTTGGAATGAGCGCGAGAGAGATTGTTCCTCTTCTGGGAGTGACAGTCGGTCTCCTCTTTCTCCCCAAGGTGCTTGCCTTGATCCTAGCATTGGGGCGAGAGCGGCAGTCGTTCGGCGGGGGCACTCGGTTAGTGTTGAGTGCAATACTGGAGATGTTTCTGGCAGTGGTGGTAGCGCCGTTAATGATGATGTACCACACTCGCTTCGTCGTCAGTGTACTGAGTGGACATAACATTCAGTGGGAGGCGCAAGCTCGGGTGGAACGGACAATATCGTGGAAGGACGCTTGTGTCGGAACCGTCGGTGTCGTGGCCGTCGGTGTCGCATGGACTAGTTTCACCTTGTACTTCAGTCCTGGTTTCTTTCTTTGGTTGACACCAATTTTCGCGGGGATGCTTCTTGCCGCTCCGCTGGTGCGCTGGACCAGTAGTGAATCGCTCGGGGAATCGACCCGTCGGTGGGGTTTGTTCCTCGTGCCCTCAGAAACAGTATCGTCCCCAGAATTTAAGACATTTTCATGGCGAGAACGCTCCAAGCCTGGTCCTAGCCTTGAAATAGATGTGGGTGCATTCCCCGCGCGGCGCCAGCCGAGCGGGATCGAGCGGAAGCCTAGAGCGGCTTTTGTCGACACGCTATCTAGCCGCTAAGGCCGATGTAGTTGGGAGACTGGGCGTAAGCTCGGGTGAACCGATGGGACACGTCAACCTAACTAGTGGGTCGCGACTTGTCAGGCGGAGGGAACCTGGGCGATCATGGTCTTCGGTTCGGAACAAGTTCACCAGATTAGTTAAACCTGGAGGATTTCAGATGACGCCTAGATTGATTATTGCCGTGCTTTCGTTTTTCGCGCTGGGCCCGCTTGTGGCTAAGCTCGCCTTTGCGCAATCCGATAATGCTAGCGCGGTCGAATCAATGCCTCTCCGAACGTTGCATGGCGATCCGGATATCTCTGGCATCTTTACGTTTCGAACGCTGACCCCGTTGAACCGGCCGGCTGTACTGGAAGGTCGTTCGACGCTTTCCGCCGATGAGGCTACGGCCTTCGAAAAATCTGAACGCCAGCGACTCAATCGTGACCTGTTCGACCCACAGTCAGGCCAGCCGAGTGCCGGCTATCAAGCGCGGGCGGAGGGAGGGGTGTTGTCGTACAACGAGTTTTGGTACGAGCGGGGCATTGAACTCACGAGTGATAAACGGACCTCACTTGTTGTGGACCCGCCCGATGGGCGGGTGCCCTACCGGGAGGAGTATGGGCGTCAGTCTCGGGTTCGTTACCTGAATCTGCGGAACGGTTTTGCCGATTCCTACACTGATCGTAGCCTTGCGGACCGCTGTCTGATGGGTTTCAACTCGGGTCCGCCAATGAAATCCGGGTCGTACAACAACAACGTACATATCCTTCAGGCACCGGGTTACGTCGCTATTGTGAACGAGATGGTGCACAACGCGCGGATCGTCCCGTTGGACGGGCGCCCGCATGTAGACCTGCGCCAGTATGCTGGTGTATCGAGGGGACGCTGGGAGGGAGATACGCTCGTGGTGGAGACACGGAACTTCCTCAGGGAAACAGCCCTGGGGGGCACGAGCGCTGACACCTATCTCGTCGAGCGTTACCGTCGTGTCGATCCGGATACGGTGATATACGAATTCACAGTTGACGATCCGAATTCCTTCACAAGGCCGTGGACGGCGATGATGCCTTTCCGACGGACGGACGGTCCGATATACGAATACGCATGCCATGAGGGAAACATCGGTTTGTACGGGATCATGGCGGGCGCACGTAGGCTGAACATCCAGGCCGTTGCCCCGGCCTATGATCGCTGAAATTGAATCGCTCCTAAGGAGCTCCAATCCGATAGAGCTTCGATGCTGTCCGTAGGATGACGCTGCCATTGGCTACAGCTGGTGTCGCTAGTGCCATTTCATTGAGCGAGTTTCGCCCAATAACCTCGAAGACTGGACCTGCCCTGATAACGTAAGTGTCACCGTCGTCACTCAACGCGAAGATCTTGCCGTTATAGGCCCATGGGGAGGCGGTGAAAAGCGTGCCGGCCGAAATTCGCTGCCGGGGGTAGACCTCGAGTCCCGTTCTGGCGTCGCGGCACAGCAAGATCCCACGGTCGAGTAAGGTGTAGTAGTAGTCGCCGTAGACCAGCGATGATGGATTGTAGGACCCAAGCTGTGGGTCTGACCAAACGACGTAGTCGTTGCTTGTACTGCCTTCACGCAGCGATATATTGCCGCTTCCTCCAGGACGAATCGCATAGACGGGGCGATTTGAATCAGCGACATAGCCCGAGTTGATGTAGAGGAAGCCGTTCCTGGCGAACGGTGTTGGGATGACCAAGGACGACATGCCGGTCAGTTGCCAGAGCAGATTTCCATCCACAGTGTAGGAGCGGACTCCACGGGTCCCGGACGTAATAAGCTCGGTGCGTATATCGTGTTGCCAGATGTAGGGTGTAGCCCAATTCGAGGGCTCATCACGATTCGTCCGCCAGAGTTCTGTGCCACTATCGGTGTCATATGCCGCTATGAAGGACTGAGCATCGTTGTCGTTCAGGAAGAAGAGTCGACCATCGTGAAGGACCGGTGACGCAGCGGGTCCCCATCCACGTCGAGGCCGCCATTCTAAGGGGACCGACCACTGCACTGTTCCTTTGAAATTAACCGCGAACAAGCCAATGTCACCCAGCACGACGTAGACTTTCTGACCGTCGGTAACCGGCGTCTCAGCTGCGAAAGAATTCTTCTGGTGAACTGTTCCCGGGGGGATTCCGGTGTGGAGTACAGCTTCCCAGCGAATTGCACCGGTCGCGAAATCGAAGGAATAGAGTACCCATTGGAGTGGTTCAGACGCCGTCTCGACGTCTGCGTTGCTCATCGCACCGCCTAGCGATCGCGCTCGATAGTTCTCCACGGGTTTGACGCCCTCGTCTAGGCCATCGACATTCGTCACCGCGAGCACGAACACGTGGTCTTCCCAGATAATCGGTGAACTCCAGGAACGACCAGGTAAGTCGAGAACCCATGCAATGTTGTAGTCAAGGCCCCAACGTTCTGGAAGATCGCGGTCATCCGGCGCGACGCCACCGGAGTTACCACGAAACTGTGGCCAGGAGGTTTGGGATTCGGCTGGCGGACTGTTCAGCGCCATGGCTCCGATAAGGGCAAGGCAAAACAGCAGGGAACTTCTCATGTCTGCGTCATGGTAGGAGGAAGGGTACGACAACGCGAGAGCTAATCACTTCTGACGGTAGCTCAGACAAGTTTACCCATACTCCTGTGTCGAGAATGCCAGACATGGTAAGAATCAAACGATCCGACCAGAGACGAAGCCCGAAATAGAGCCCCAAGAAAGAAGCCGTTTTACTGCTTGGTTGATTACTGCTCGGAGGGGCTGGATTCCCGCCCGAAGAGCCTCGAACTCGCCCAGAACACGAGAAGGAGGACCAGTGAAGTGATGATGACAATTGTGTGAGCTAGACCTCTCGTGTAGAACCACGCCAGTAGAAGGTTCGGGAGAAGCGCGATTGTAAGAAAGAGGGCTGTCCCGAGCACCCAAAACAGTAATTTCTGGATCATTGGCAAGAATCGTTGTTTAGCGAAGTTGCCGCTCAAATAAAAATGTTAACAGAGATTTGGACATTGACCTATTCTTCCGATCATTCTACTCGAACGGTTCTCAAGCTGTAAGCCGTTCAGATGAAATGTCTTCAGATCAGGCACGTCGATCATTGTGCTGGGATAGTGTCTTATCTAGTTTCCTTGATCGCCACAATTAGATCGAGTATCACCTTCTTCCCGTCTCCGAACAACATGAGTGTATTTTTGGCTGCGAAGAGAGGGTTGGGAATTCCGGCGAACCCCGGCGACAAGCTTCGTTTAATCACGACGACACTTGTCGACTCGTCAACGTTCAGGATCGGCATGCCCGCGATCGGACTCGACGGATCCGTACGCGCGTCAGGATTAACGATGTCGTTCGCGCCAATAACGATAGAGACGTCCGTCTGACCAAAGCTTGGGTTAATTGCATCCATCTCTTTTAACCTGTCGTAATCGACGTTCGCCTCAGCAAGGAGCACGTTCATGTGCCCCGGCATTCGGCCTGCAACAGGGTGAATCCCGTATTCGACGTCGATCTCGCGGGATTCCAGCAACGTAGCGAGGTCTCGAATTTGGTGTTGGGCTTGGGAAACGGCCAAACCGTAGCCAGGGACGATGACCACGCGTCTTGCAGTGTCGAGTAGCATTGCAACTTCTTGGGCTGAGGTGCGCTTGACGCGGCCCTCATAGACGGCGTCGGCATCGTCCGTCTTGGCGTCGGTGGTGGCGATGGCGCCGACGAGCACGTTAATAAGTGACCGATTCATCGCTTTGCACATGATGCGGGTCAGGATGATGCCAGAGGCTCCAACAAGTGAGCCGGCGATGATGAGGATATTGTTGCTTAGCACGAACCCCGTCGAGGCCGCAGCGAGCCCGGAATAGGAGTTTAGGAGAGCGATCGCGACGGGCATATCGGCACCGCCAATTGGAATCGTCAGGAGCACGCCCAAGATCAAAGCGAGAGCAACTATGCCCGCGTATGCTGCGAACATAGTGGGGTCGGCGACAAGACATACGCCAAAAGTGAGGGCCAAGAGACCGAGTGCCAGGTTGATCAGCTGTTGCCCTGGAAACACTACGGGCGCGCCGGGTAACAGCATGCCCCGGAGCTTGTCAAACGCCACTAGGCTCCCTGAGAAAGTCACAGATCCGATGACACCGGTTACGACGGTAGCAACCATGGCTTGGGTGGATGGATCCGAGCCTTGCACGAGTACGGCACCCGCAACAAACGCCGAAGCGCCCCCGCCGAAGGCGTTCAGCAGGGCGACCATCTCCGGTATCGCGGTCATTTGAATCTTGAATGCGAGTGTGGCACCGAGGATGCTTCCGAGCGCTATTCCGGCAACGACGACGGTAAGTCCAGATAGGCCAGACCCGAGAACCCCGTTATGGAATAACGTTGCGACGACGGCGAGCAGCATGCCGCTCGCCCCCATCAAATTGCCGCGAACGGCGGTACGGGGATGCGTGAGGCCACGAATGCCAAGAATGAACAGGACTGACGCCAATAAATAGACGACGTCAATCAGTACGACGTCCATTCGATCCAGCCTTCTTCTTGAACATGGCGAGCATGCGGTTAGTCACCAGAAAACCGCCTACGACGTTGATCGTGGCCAGCACCAACGCTGCAAACGCCAGCCCGGCCGCGAGTCGGCTACTAGACGTTGCTGAAAGCATGGCGCCGATGATCGTGATACCCGAAATGGCGTTGCTTCCTGACATCAAGGGTGTATGCAGTAGGGGGGGAACCTTGGTGATGATCTCGAAGCCCACGAAGATGGCTAGGAGAAAGATGGTGAGGAGGGGGATAAGGGCTTCCATCATGTCTCTCCCTGGGCGTTACTCAGAAGCGTTCAAAACCTCCCGGACGCGTGCGTGGATGACGACGCCCTCATACGTGACTAGCGTGTCTGAAATGATCTGGTCATGTTGATCGATTGCGAGCTGCCCGTGGTCGACGAGATGCAAGAGTAAGGTGCTGATGTTCTTGGCATACATCTGGCTCGCATGGTACGCCACGGTCGACGGCAGGTTGGTCGGGCCAAGGATCGTAATGCCGGCATGATCGACAACTTGATCGGGTTTTGTGGGCTCGCAGTTTCCGCCGCGTTCTGCCGCCAAGTCGACCACGACGCTTCCCGGGGCCATTCCTTCAATCATCCGGGTCGTGACAAGTATCGGTGCGGTCTTCCCCGGTATGAGCGCGGTCGTGATCACAACGTCGCTCCCGGCGACGAGTGCCGACATCATATCGCGCTGACGCTCATAAAACTCGTCGGCTTGAGGCTTGGCGTACCCGCCGGTATCCTCCGAACTATCGGTTTCGAGTGGAAGCTCAGCGAACGAAGCCCCAAGGCTCTCGACTTGTTCCTTGACAGCGGGTCGTACATCGTAGGCGGTAACCTTGGCACCAAGGCGGCGCGCGGTTGCGATCGCTTGGAGCCCAGCCACCCCCGCACCTACGATGAAGACACTGGCTGGCATGATGGTGCCAGCAGCGGTCATGAGCATCGGAAACATCCGAGGCAATCGATCCGCAGCTAGTAGAACAGCTCGATAGCCAACTAATGTTGCCATTGAGGAGAGCGCATCCATGTTTTGCGTTCTGCTGATTCGTGGGATCAACTCCATCGAGAAGGCAGCGACCCCTTGCTCCGCAAGCGTATTTGACCGGTCAGGATCGATTAAGGGTTCTAGGAAGGCGACTACTACCTGTCCCGGACGCATTAAGCGAAAGTCCGGATCACCCGAAGCGCCCGCTGCGCCTGCGGCACGCACCTGAAGTATGACGTCAGCGGACTTGAAGACGGTGGTCCGGTCGGGTGCAATGGACACGTCGTGTTCCGCGTATGCCGTATCAGGGAATCCGGCCGAGATGCCAGCGTTGGTTTCGAGCACGACGCTCAGACCAGCTTCGGTGAGAGAGGCAACGACGGCAGGAACGAGAGCGACACGGCGTTCGCCCGGAAAACGCTCTTTAGGAATACCGACGATCATGACTGGTGAGGACGAGCTGTGCACCGAACTCGGAGCGGTTGTGGGAGCAATCGTTCGAGAAGGCGGTAAAGTCCAGAAGTTTCTGTTGGTCTCGGTGGTTGAAAACTTTCATCAGGCGCTGATTCCTAGGACCATCAAGTCGTTACCCTTCCGACGAGTCACGAAGGATCGCCACGTGGTCCGATGTCGTCACCTGATCTTGGTGCTGATCGTTCACTGAACACCTAGTGCTTGTTTCCTCACAAACCGAATGACCTACATGAACTCAGTGTTTACTGCGGAGGGCTAGGACAAACAAAATGTGTACGATGAAGGCAAGCATTCCGGTGATCGTGACGGCGAGCCAGGGATTCATGTGTTCTCCTCAAGCGTTGATGAACGGCCTATTGTAGCAGTCGGGAAGCGAACGTCCAGATCCTCTAGAACGGGGTCTCGACGGTACCGCCGGACAGCTGCCTCGGCTTCCAACGTAAGCCATACGGCTAGCACTAGGATTACGAGCCCTGTCAGAAAGAGTATCCATTCGCTCTCGCGCCAGAATTTAACGAGGTTCGAGCTCATAGCTGATATGGTCGAGACCAGCATTACCACCATGGGTATTAGCGTGTATCGAATGGGCTTTCCTCGGCGAAAGAGGTAGACCGTGATGGCTAGTAGGGTGAGCCCAGCCAGCAGCTGATTAGTTGTACCGAAGAGCTGCCACAGGACGAGTCCTGCAAACTCACCTCTCACCTCATAGAACGCGAAGAACCAGATTGCGGTTACCGCGACGGCCGAAGCCAGGTATCGGTTGGCGAGAATGTCGATGCCGAGAGTTTCTCCAATTTCGGAAACGTTGTATCGAAGTGCTCGGGTAGCGGAGTCTAAGGACGTCAGCGCGAACGAAACGACCAATATGGCGACGAGCGTGGTGGCCACCGATTGGGTGAAACCTAGTGCGCCGAGAAAGCCAGCGGTTCCGCCGATAAACGCTGCCACGTTACCGCTGAGGTTGTCGGCGGCCTGCCAGCTCACATATCGTTCGAGCCATGCTTCTCGCGACACGAACCCGGCGGTGCACGCAAGGACTGCCATGAGGCCCAAAACGGATTCGCCGAGCATGGCGCCGTAACCGATGAAACGAGCTTCGCGTTCGTCGTTAAGTTGCTTGGCCGAGGTTCCCGAGGAAACGAGGGCGTGAAAGCCGCTAGCTGCGCCGCACGCGATCACGATGAACATGAACGGAAACATCGCGGGGGCGCCGTCTGGGGTCGTATTGATCGCGGGCGCGACGAACGAGGGGTTTGTGAGAAAAAACCCAAGATACATCGCACCGACGCCGACGTAGAGCAGAAGGCTGTTGATGTAGTCCCGCGGCTGCAGGAGGAGCCATACGGGCAAGACACTCGCCAGCAGGGCGTAGCCAAGCAGGAGCCACTTCCACTGTGACACCGAGAGGCCAACGATCGGAAACTCTACACCGGCCCAGACGATCAAGCCCACCGCAAGCAATCCGACGAGAGTGAGTGGTCCTGGACCCCATGCCCGTCGATGCACAACCAGGCCAGCGGCGAGGGCGATTCCGACGAGCAAACCGCTGGGAAGAATGGACTCCGGGTAGAACGCTGGCGAGAACAACGTTGCGATGATGTGCACGAAAACGCCCATGGCCAGCGCAATTAGGAAGAAGATGATGATATGAAACAATGTCTTTCCGCGAGAACCGATCAGACTTTCCGTAATCTTGCCGATGGAGAGACCTCGGGCTCGGAGAGATAATGCGAGTGCTCCGAAATCATGAACGGCTCCGACGAAAATCGCGCCCAGGACTACCCAGAGTGTCGCTGGGAGCCATCCCCAGATGACGGCGATCGCAGGGCCGAGCATCGGCGATAGGCCTGTGATTGACGCATAGTGGTGACCGAAGACAAGATACCGGTTGGTCGGGACGTAGTCGATATCATCTCGCAGATCGTGCGCGGGTGTCCGTCGTGATCCATCAAGCTCGAACACCCGCGTTGAAAGATGCCGAGCGTAGTAGCGATACGCCCCAACGTACGTCAGCAGGGCGCAGCCAGCAACGAAGAGAGGAGAGACGGTCACGGGCGCGCCCAGTCCTGTGCGAGCACACGACCGATCTCACGGATCGATTCGATACCGTGGACATCGTGACGGAGTAGCGGCACCACGATCTGCGGAAACCGAGCGAAGACGTCGTTGATTTCCCGACGGTACGATTGCTCCTGTTTCCGACGTGCGTCAAGAAAGCCGCCCGTGGCGCTATCATCGACCTCGGACGGGAGCACGCGATTGACGATGATACTTGTGACCTCGATCTGAAAGCGGTGGAGCAGGTCAACCACCTTTCGACTCTCGAGGATCGACAGCTTGTCGGGGTTGACCACAAGAAGGAATGCCGTGGTTGATGGGTCGATCAGACGGTCCCGCGCGACCAGAAATTTTCGTCGGCGGGTCTGCAGGACTTCGTTCAGCCGTCGGGCGACGCCATCCTTCGAGTAGTCTTGAGGCGCGTCGATCATTGACAGATCGTCGCCCTTAACGGTTCCCCCTCCAAGGTGGCGGAGCGAGGCCGCGAAACGCGACGAGCGCTCTCGATGCCGGAGCAACCCGTCGGTCCACGCCCCCATCACCTCAGGTAGGGTGAGAAGGCGGACCGTGTGACCACTAGGAGCTGTGTCGAAGAGCACCAGATCAAAGCGCGAACCAACCTCACCCATCAGTTCAGCCACGCGCTCAAGCAACGCCGCTTCACTGGCCCCTGGCGCATGCTTGGCAAGCTCCAGCTGCCGATCAATCTCGTCATAGAGACGGGGATGCACGAGGGCCTTCATCTGTGCCTTGACCGTTTCGATATGCTGCTCGGCGTGATGGTCTGGATCGATCTCGATTCCACACAGACGGGAATCGAGGGCGGTTTCCGTCTCGCCGATGGTGGTATCGAAGATGTCGCCGAGAGAGTGTGCGGGATCGGTCGACACCAGGAGACAGGTGTGACCCCTGGCTGCAGCTTCTACACCCAGCGCAGCCGCGACCGTGGTTTTGCCGACGCCACCCTTTCCGCCAACGAAGATGAGATGGTGCGCGAAGAGCTCGCGGAGGCTCACCGACACGGCAGGTCCAGCCCGCTTCGTGTCCCGCGCACGAAATACGTTGCGGTTCGGTCAGGACATAACGTATTTCGCACTCGAGACACTAACAACAGCGGAAATGGTCTAGCGGCGAATGCTCCATCCCCATGCGTGTGTGCCACTCGTGAAACTGCTCAAGTAAGATCGGTTGCAACTCGAGTGTGTAGTAGGTCGCAGGGTTCGGAACACCCATCAGCTCGCCGAACACGAAAAGCATGAAGAGGTCATCTTCATCGCGTCGCGCGCGCGCGACGGCACCGCGATACGGCGCGACATAGAACTCCTCGAGGAGTGTCTTCAGACGAGCAAGTCGGCCATCTCCAGTTGGCATGGTTCGAAAGGACATTCCAATGTTACACGCTCGCTTTGACCTCCGCTAAACGCTTCTCGCGCATGAACGCCGAACCTGCCTCAAGCATGACGAAGATCGCGAGGATTACGATCGCCAGGTCAATCCAGAGCAGTGGGTAGAGAATTCCGCCCTCGCGATATAGCGTGTTCAACTGCACGAGGGCGGCTGCGAGTGCCATCGTGGTAATGAAGATCATAGGGGTCAGTGTGTACCGAACCGGTCGGCCTCTCTTGACAAGCATTACGCTGATAACCAGCAGCGTCAGCCCGGCGAGTAGTTGATTGGTCGTGCCGAAGAGCGGCCAGATCAGCATGCCGCCCTCTCCGCTCGGGCCACCCGCGCCGAAGGCCAACAGAAGGCAGGCGGTGACGGCAACCACGGTGGCGACATAACCATTCTGGAGGATGGGGATCCGGTAGATCGTGCCCCACTCTTGCACGATGTAGCGCTGTAACCGAACCCCAGCGTCCATCGTGGTTCCGGCGAAGAGCACCGCCATGACGGTGAGAAGAGTGGCCGCGAACCCTTCCGAAATCCCAACTCCATTGGCTACGATGCGGGAGCCGCCGGTAACAAACGCTGCCAGACCGCCATTCCCGAATTCCGCATACAGCGTTTCCCATTCGGCGAGGGAGGAGAAGCCAGCCGTGGCGGCGATGATTGCCACTAGTGCCAGAGCGCCCTCGCCGGATGAGCCGAGATACCCAACGAAGCGGGCGTCAGTTTCCTTGTTGAGCTGCTTGGAAGTCGTGCCCGATCCGACTAAGCCGTGGAAGCCGGAAATGGCACCGCACGCGATCGTCACGAACAGCAGTGGGAAGAGCGGCGGCGCGGAGGCAGGCAGGTTCGCGTTGATGGCCGGCGCGACGATGGTGGGGTTCGCAAGCAGGACGGCACCGTAGAGCAGTCCAAGCCCGATAAAGAGCTGGATGCCGTTGATGTAGTCACGCGGTTGCAGTAGCAACCACACCGGAAGCAGTGACGCGATCCCGGCGTACAGGAAGAGAATGAGGATCCACTGGGCACCAACCGGCAGACCGAGGATACCCGGCGGTAACGAGACAGGCACGAGCTCGCCGAGGTAGATCACCGCGTAGAGAATAATCGTGCCGATGACGGTCGGCCAGAGGATCCCCACATGCATTCGATAAATGAGCACGCCGATGACGACCGCTACGAAGATAGCGGTCCAGGCCGGGATCACAGCGCTTGGCGTCCCCTGAAATGCGCTGGAGATCGCGACACCGAACACCGCATTGACCATCATCAGGAGAAAGAAGACGACGATCATAAATAAGGTTCTCGCCCGCGGGCTGACGACGTCCTCCGTAAGTGAGCCGACCGATTTCGCCTTATTTCGGACACTTGCCCAGACGGCACCGAAGTCGTGCACGCCCGCAAAGAACATCGTGCCGAGGATGACCCAGATAAAGGCTGGTAGCCAGCCCCAGATGACCGCGATCCCGGGACCGATGATCGGCGCGGCGCCGGCGACAGCTGTGAAGTGATGGCCCCATAGCACGATGCGTTTGGTTGGGACGTAGTCGACATCGTCCCGCATTGAATGAGCAGGCGTCTCGAAGTCCGGGTCAAGCTGATAGATTTTCTCGGCAATGAACTTCGAGTAGAAGCGGTACCCGACGAAGATCGCCGACAGACCGATGATGGCAAGAATCGAAGCGTTCAACGTACACCTCCCTGAAGATCTCGAGCAGATGGGTAACTGGGATGACCGATTGTAGCTCGGACACCACGCAGGATGGCTTTTGCAGTCGCGTCGGCTGCGAGCGCGCCGACGCGGAGCAAGCACATGTGTGACGTGAGATTACCGGTGGCGGTCGCGAATCTCGTGTCGCCGTCGCACGGTGTGTAAGCCGAACGAACCGCACGGGTAGGCTCACAGAGTTTACAAATCGTGGTACCAGCACCGGTACCTATGCTTCCCTTGGTGATGGGGCCGTCGGTCGCTGCGGCCAGGTAGTCGCTTTCGGCGTTCGGGCGAATGGACTGATTCTCACTCACGCCGAGATCGCCAAGAATCGCTGTCGGAATGATCGGACCTTCGCAGCACGTGTCGGATATCCGGCTCCACGCCCCGCAAGATAACTGACAGTGCCGTCAGCGGTGGCCAGACCGAAGGCGCTACCACCGGTGAGAGCCAAAGCGTATACCTCTTGCACTGAATTGACTGGATCCAATCGGACAGTGTCGCGGCTGCCAGGGGAGGCCCCACGAATGTCCACGGTCGCCACCGCACCGTTTTTAACGAAGACGGCCGTGCACCCGGTGGGTTGCGATGAAAAAGTATGATGACCAATGTGAACTCCGAGAGTCGCCGTGAGCCCGGCTGCTTCTGCGGCTGACTGTGCGAGCGCGGTTGACAACTGGCCTCCCGAGAAAAGAAGCGCGAAGGGCGTCCGGCTGGACGGACACGCCGCGCCGGGGTTGGTCGGTGATCCTACTCGAAATCGTCGCCTACGGCTAGGCAGTAAAGGTCCGTGATAGCGAGAGCGACTGAGATGACCTATCGGATGCTTGCGGACCTCACCGTCGTGTCCCACCTGCTGTTTGTGGGGTTCGTTGTCTTTGGTGGGTTTGGCATGTGGCGTTGGCCTGGAATTGCTTGGCTTCATCTGCCAGCAGTAGGATGGGGCGTCTGGATTGAATGCGTCGGGGGCATTTGTCCTCTTACGCCATTCGAGTATTGGCTTCGAAGCCGGAGCGGACTGCCGGTGACCGATAGCGATTTCCTGGAACGCTTCCTCCTTCCGATGTTGTATCCATCGGGACTGACACAGACCACGCAGGTGATGCTCGGCTGTCTGGCGTTTCTCCTTAACCTTGTGGTGTACGGTGTGTGGTGGTGTCGGAAGCGCTCAGGACCCTCTGTAGAATAGGCGAACGCCATGTTTGATCGGCGATCACAAATCGGTCTCCCCCCCCCCCCCCCGAACTCTTCATTGTCGGTCTTTTCGTTCTTTACGCCGCGTGTGGCAGCTCGCCAGATCACTGCACAACCGAAAAGGCCAAGCTGGTCGAACCCGCAATGGCCGGGAGCTGCAACCGGCGGTCCACCGACCTCAGCTCGTGGTGCTCGGTTACTCTCTAACTGCCGGGTTGGGCGTGGCACTAGACGAATCGTATTCAGCACTTTTTCGAGAGCGTTTGGAATCGTTGGTACGGCGCTGGTCGTTGGATCTGTTGGGGTTGTGTGGCAAGCATCGGCGTGATCTGTCGGAAACCGCTTGTGACGCTATGGGCTGAGTAGGAACGAGAGACACGCGTGTTAGAATCGATGGTTTAGGCGGGTTAAGGCGTCGTCGGAAGGGGATGGGCGAGTGGTGTCGACTGAAAAAGAATAGGTGGAGTTGAGTTATGGAACAAAAGCTCTACAAGAAGGCATTGCTGGCGAAGCAGGCCGAGATCCTGGCCGATGGTGGTGGCAGACAGCTGCAGGGTTCAATGGAAACCAACACTCGGCAAGGTGATCTGGCAGACCAGGCGACCGGTACCAGCGAGGTGCACGTCCAGCTTAAGGTCAAACAGACCGACGCAAAGATCCTGCAAGCGATTGAGGAAGCCTTTGGGCGCATGGAGCAGGGCACCTACGGCATCTGTCGGGATTGTGGAGAACCGATTGCCCAGGGCCGTCTAGAGGCGATCCCGTGGACGCGGGTGTGCATCAGCTGCAAGGAGCAACAGAACCCCTGAAGAGGCGGCATCGCGGTATTTATCGGGTCGTTGTTGCACTCGGAAGCAATCAGGGGCACCGGGAATCTCACCTTCAGCACGCGGTCGCAAGACTGGGTGAGTTCCTCGATCAGCTTCAAGTGTCTACATTTGTCGAGACGAAGCCGGTTGGCGTTCGGTCACAGCCTGATTTCTTGAACGGTGTAGTAACCGGGCTGTCGGACGCGCAGCCTCAGACTCTATTGGATAGCCTGCGAGCCATCGAAGCGGAACGTGAGAGGACTCGCCCGTTCGACGGTTCGGCTCGGACCTTAGATCTTGACCTCATTCTCGTTGGCGACGAGGTGGTCGAGTCTCCTGAGTTGACGCTTCCACACCCTCGCTTCAGAGAGCGTCGGTTCGTGCTTGAACCGCTGTGTGAAATCGCACCGGAGACCCGCGACCCGGTTACAATGTTCTCTGCCCGCGAGCTACTGCAACGCCTCTAGGTGTATAACGGATCGGACGAGTCACGCGGGGGGCGGCGGGGGGGGGACCATCACTGCTCTGACAAAGTGAGGAGGAGTGGTTTGGCTCCTCTCAGTTCTCCCGTCGGTAGACTAACGTTGTCGTCCTGTCTCCGCGCGACGTGGTTAGCAGCGACCTGATCGTCATTGTCTGCCCGTTGTCACTCAAACTCCGCTGCTCGACCACATCGATGGTGAAATCTCCGCGAGGGGTGGAGATCGACCGAGATCCTTCTGTGACTAATGTGGCTCCATCCCACGATGACATACTCGTAAGGGGAGCGCGTCCCGCATCGTTCGTAGACTCGCTGCCATCAAGTAGATAGGTTATCGTCCAACTGCCATCATCGGCGCGCTGCTCCATGATGACGAGCCGTTCTTCGTTCTGAGTAATTTCAACGGTGGTCGCCATTCCGCGACCAAAACCACCGCCACCACGACCACGACCGCGACCGCGACCGCCACCGCGGAATTCTGGAAGTTCACTGGCCTCCCGGTCGAGACTCCAGATACCTGAGAAGTCAACGGTCTGGGCCTCGAGGGGCACGTTGACCGTAACTAGGAATGCCAGAACTCCAACGGCTGCTAGTGTCTGTTTCATGTGTTTACCTCCTATTCAAATCGCAACGACTCGATCGGATCGAGGCGTGCCGCTTGTCGGGCGGGATAGAAGCCAAAAAAGATGCCCGTGGCCCCAGCAAAACCAACCGAAAGAGCGACAATGTCAGTAGGGACGGCGGTCGGCCACTCTAGGAAACGGGTGAGGCTATCAGCGACACCGAACGCGACTGCCACACCTATCAGACCACCAACCACACTAAGAACAACCGCCTCCACGAGAAACTGCATGAGAACATCGCGGCCCTTGGCACCGATCGCCATTCGAAGACCGATCTCACGAGTTCTCTCGGTCACCGACACCAGCATAATGTTCATGATGCCGATTCCGCCGACGATGAGGGATACGCCAGCGATACCTGCAAGCAGCCCGGTCATTGTCTCGGTCATGCTGGATCGAAAGCTAACCATGTCTTCTTGCGTGCGAACCATGAAGTCGTTGTCCTCGCCAGGAATAAGCCGATGTTGAACGCGAAGCACTTCGGAAATCTGGTCGCTAATGGCCTGCATTTCATCGACCGAAGCGGCGGAGAGGGAGATCCCCGAGATATTCGTGCCGTCACGACCGCGTAACTTCTTTTGCACTGTTGTGTATGGCGCAACAATGATGTCGTCTTGATCCTGACCCCACTGGCCGGAACCCTTCGATTCCAGAACACCGATGACCTGAAACGACTGGTTGCGAATTCGAACACGTTGACCCACTGGGTCGGCCCCTTCGCCAAAGAGTTCGTCTCGAACGATCGTACCCAATATCGCCACCTTTGCAGCGCTACGGACGTGAGTCTCGGTAAAGAACGTGCCGTGCTCGATGTTCCAGTGCCGAATGAGGGGAAACTCAACGTCGGTCCCCTCGATTTGAGCCGACCAGTTCTGTCCTGCTGCGATAACTTGGTCCCGTGTGTTCACGCGAGCCGCGATATACATGATGCCTGGAACTTGCTCACGAATGGCCTCGACGTCCTTGACCTTGAGCGTTGGGGCGCCGCCTACCCCCATGCTGACGCCACCCCGACGCCAGTTCCCTGCGCGCACCGTGATCAGGTTAGTGCCAGCGGCTTCTGCCTGTTCCTCGATTTGCTGCTGCGCTCCATTACCGAGCGCGACCATCGTGATGACGGCAGCGACGCCGATGATCATGCCTAACATGGTCAGCGTTGTGCGCATCTTGTTGCGAGCAAGCGCCTTGAGGGCAACACGAAGAATGACAATCAATGACATGACAATTCCTTGTGTCAGCTGGAGGCTGACCGGATGGGGTCCAACCCAACCGCGGCGGTGTTAGTAGCGACATATTCGGATTCTGAGTTGGCCCTTCGGCGCGCGCTATTGGGCTCGTCCGAGATAACCTTCCCGTCTCGAAAATGAATGATCCGAGTGCCGTACTCCGCGATGTCACGTTCGTGCGTGATGAGAATTACCGTAATACCACTTTTGCGATTCAAGCGCTGAAAGATCTCCATCACTTCAATGCTGGTTTGCGTGTCCAAGTTACCTGTGGGCTCATCCGCCAAGATGATGGCCGGTTCGTTGATGAGGGATCGAGCAATGGCGACGCGTTGCTGCTCACCGCCCGACAGTTGATTGGGATGATGATCCACGCGGTCGCCGAGACCGACCTCGACAAGCATCTTTTTCGCGCGGTCACGCCGAACTGAGGTTCGCATTCCGCCTCGGTAAAGAAGGGGCAGCTCGACATTGTCGAGAGCTGAATTGCGGGCGAGGAGGTTGAAACCTTGGAATACGAACCCAATCTTTTGGTTTCGAATAGTGGCCAACTCGTCGCGGGAAAGGCGCGACACGTCGTTATCATCGAGAATGTACTGTCCGGAAGTGGGCCGGTCGAGACAACCGAGGATGTGCATGAAGGTCGATTTCCCCGATCCGGATGGACCAATCACGCTAACGAACTCTCCGGCGTCGATAGACAACGTGACTCCCTGTAACGCGGGAACCTTAACGTCGCCCATTGCGTACACCTTTTCGAGACCGCTGACCGCAATTACCGGCACTGTGTCTACCGTCGGCGTCGGCCGAATGTCGGAATGAGGGGCGAGCCCCCTCTTTGTGGAGCTTCCTCGGGTGTGGAAACGCCGACGACGAGTTGCGTTCCAGAAGAGACCGCCATTTGAGTGATGGGTGACGGGCTGGACGTCTGAGTGTTCTGTGCTTCAATCTGAGCGATGGTTTGTTCGAGCAAATTACGCGCTTGCTCGTCTTGGATTGCAGTAAGTTGTTCTCGAAGTCGTCGAATGTGTGGGTTAAGGTTCTCCATTGGTTGAGCGGAACTACTCTCCGTCCCCGGTGTGCCGAGCAGTTCGGTCGCGGTGCCATCGGTTACCCCAAGCCTCACTGGAATCTCTTCTAAGCGGCCGCCATTCAAAATCCAGACACGCCCAGTTGACTCCATCACTGGTAAGGGTCCGAACAATGCGTCAATGGTCGTTGCACCGCGGTCAACGGTTGCCAGGTTCAAGTCGGTCTCCGCACCGGTCGGGCGTGGTGGGCCGGATGTTCGTCCGCGAGGGCCCCGTGGTCCACCCGAGCCGGCCGCACGGCGTTGGGCTCGGAACGTTTCGCGCTCCTCAGGTGTCATTTGCGCGAATCGTTCACGCATCTGTTGTAATTGCTCTGGATTACGTGCACCTTGGCCCGCACTACCCGACCAACCAGCTCCACCTCCGCGTCCGTTACCCGACCAATCAGCTCCACCTCCGCGCGTGTTACTCGACCAATCGCTTGCGCCCGGCTCTTCCCCATGTGCGCCGCTAAAACGTTGACGAGCGGGAGAGGCTCTCATTTCGAGTGACGGAGGTACGGATTGGTTCAGCGAAGCGAATACCGCAGGTGTGGGGCGAAAACGCAGCGCGGTGTTCGGTACACGGAGAACGTTGTTGCGACGGGCGATCTCGAGCGTAATTGTTGCCGTCATGCCAGGCTTGAGCCGAAGGTTTGGATTCGGTGCGTCGACAACCGTGGAATACGTAACGACGTTCTGAGTCAGAACGGGCTCAAGTCGAACTTGGGAAACAGTTCCTTCAAACTCCTCGCCAGGATAAGCATCGACAGTGAACGTTACCCGTTGGTCTGGTCGGATTCGGCCAACATCGGACTCGTCAACCGCGACGATGACACGCATCTTTGCGAGATCGGCTGCAATAAGAAATAACTCTGGCGCTTGCATGCTGGCTGCGACGGTCTGCCCAACGTCAACCAACCGAGAAATGACAATCCCATCAATTGGGGCACGAATTACGCTTTGCTCAAGGTTGACCTCGTTTTGATTCAAGGACGCTCGAGATTGGGTAAGCGACGCTTCAGATGATTTCACTTGGGCACTCGCTGATAGAACGGCAACTTGTGCCGCTTCCAGTTCTATGGCTGAAATGAGTTGCCGCTCAGCTAAATCCTCGTTTCGCCTAAGCTGCATTTGCACATCCGTAAGGTTGACACGAGCTTGTTCGAGGTCGGCCTCGGCACGCACGAGGTTTGCGCGACCTTGTTCGATTTGCGTTTGGAAAAGGGACGGGTCGAGACGCATGATGACGTCACCCTTCCGAACAATCGAGTTGTAGTCAACGTATAGGTCCTGAATAATGCCGGATACTTGGCTACCCACGTTCACGTTTGTGACTGCTTCGAGGGTGCCAGTGGCGCCGACGGTTTCAACGATGTTGCCTTGGGTTACTGCTACGGTACGAATCTCAGGTTCGAAGGCAGGTGTGCCGGCAAAGAAGAACATGTAGGCGCCTAATCCAACAATAACAACCAGGCCAATAACTAAGAGCCGCTTCTGCATAGCATCAGTTCTTTCGTTGAAAGTCGAGAAATGCTTAAAACCCTCCGAAGCCTCCCCCGCCGCTACCAATGCCGCCGCTGCCAGTTCCCCCACCCATGGCCGATCCGGCAACAATCGAGATACCGGCTCGACTTAATGAGGTGCGTTGAACCCGTTCAAATTCAATGCGGGCTTTCTGATAGTCGAGAATGGCCCGAAGCTCAGCATCCCGGGCAGTCGATAGATCACGTTGGGATTGCACGACAAAAAAGTTAGTCGACATTCCCACTTCAAACTTGCTCTCTTCGGCCTCAAGCTGTTGTTCTGCAAGGTCCCTCGAAGCGGCTGAGGCATCGACTCGCTCTTGAATACTCTGAATCTGCAAGGCGGCATTCGTAACTTCTGTAGCAATCGTCAGTTCCAGTTTTCTCAGTTGTGCTTCGGTTTGACTCACTTCGAGTCGGGCTCGGGCGAGCGCAGCGTTGGCAGCACTATCTCCGATTGGGTAGCTAATTTGAACACCGACAGTCCAAGTAGGGAAGTTGTTGTCGAAAATCTGACTGAGGACATCGACATAGCTTCCAGGAGTCATCTTGTAAATCTCTCCACCGAAGAAACCGGTTCGTTCAATGAGGTTACCCCCTTGTCCTTGCAATTGGTAACTACCGGTAAGAGAAACATCGGGCAACAGGTTGTTTCGAAGTCCTGACACATTGATATCGTTGATATTTTTCTGGCGCTGCACCCGTTCAAGGTCAGAGCGTTGTTCAAGCGCAATACGAACAGCTTGGTCGATGTTGATGGGTGGGTGGTTCAGATTCGGCTGATCGGTTGGGTTTAGTTCTGCGACCCATAGCTCGTCCTCGGTTCCTCCAACGATGAGTTGCTTGAGTGCCAACTCTGCGGTTCTGAGGGCTTGTCGTGCCTGTGCAAGGGTATCCCGTCGTGCCGCCGCCTCAGACTGGGCTTGAATAACATCAAGGGGTGCAAGAGTGCCAATCTCAACCTTGGCTTGATTATCCAGAACGAGCTGTTCTGCGAGGTCAAGAGCCTCTTGTTGAACCTTAACACTCGCGACTGTATAGAGTAAATCCCAGTAGGCGTTCTTCACATCCGTGACTGTGTTGATAACGGTGTCACGAAGATCAATGTCCGAGATTTCACGATTGATTCGACTAATTCGTATTTGTTGACGAGCACTATCTATTCTGAAGCCACGCAGTAGAGGTTGGGTGAAATTCAACTGTAGGACAGAACGGAAACTTGGATTAAAACTGTTGAAAAAATTCGTTGATTCAGTGCGATTGTTATTGAATCCAAGGGTAAAGTCTCCGCCGCCCCATTTGATCGCCTGCGAGAGATTAAAGTTGTAGGTTGTACTATCTGTCTGGGTGGTTCTTCCACCGTCAAGGGCACTTTGTTGAGGGTTCTTTCGCTCTGAGGTGTCAATGTTTAAACCGACAGTTGGTTTGTAGAACGCAAGATTTTCAACAATAGTGAGATCCTGAACTTGCGGGTTAATCCGCTCGACTGCGATGTCCAGATTTCGGTCGAGTGCGCGCTGAATCGCGTCATCAAGCGTGAGTTCGAATCGTCGTGATGCCAACGTTCCCTGGCCTCGGCCCTGCGTGCCTTGTTCGACGACGCGTTCGATAGCGTGTAGGTTGGTACCGCCACGATTTTGGGCGAAGCCTTCAGAGGCTACGCCAAAAAGTAGAATCATGTTTATCGCGAACATTCGTCCAACCGATGTCATTCCACCCCCTTCGTAGGTGCCGTCGCGATCTATTGAAAATGAGGTCGAGCCAGTCACTTCGACAGTTCTAGAAGCACAAGCCTGAGGCGACGCGCCAGTGGCCGTCACTGATTTAGAGGCACTCGCTCTCGCCACTTGCGACGACGTTCCTCTTCGAGCTCGGTCAGTGTTTGCTGCTGTTCGATCGTGAGCTCCTGCCGGATGTGGTAGAGCATCAGGATTCGTTCCTTGCTGAGAGCGCTTCTGGCCGCTTCAGCTTTATCGATTTGAAGGGTAAGTTCCCAGTCTTCGACTGCCATGCCGACGATTAGATCGGATAACTCCCCCCGTTCTTCTTCGACCGCCGTCATGAGCGCGCGGAGTACAGGCCGAGTGGACCTGTAAATATCTTCGATCGCTGCCGTTTGTGTCGCAGTGAGATCTAAAGTCGTCTTTACCTCACCAGACTGCCACCAGCGGTGGCGCTGTGCGGCATCGACCGGCGAGGACCCCAGTGCCGTCATGCAGGCCAGGAAGACTAGGAAGATCAGCAGTTTGAGTAGTCGCATTGTCACCTGCCCATTAGCCTAACGAAATCTCACAATGTTACATACGGCCGAGCAATGGTAAGCGTTTACACTGGCTCAGGCCGGCCGACAGGGATTGTCAGATTTGTGCAAACGTGGATAGTCGGCTGATCACATCGCCGACAATGCTGTCCGGAGTTGAGGCCCCCGCTGTAAGGGCGATCGTCACGGCGCCGGTTTTGGGTAGCCAGCCATGGGTCGCGACTTCCACTCCTCCAACAGAATCATGGTCGTCGCTCAGGGCTCCCACCGGTCGATGTCTGATTTCTGAGGGCGATGCGAGGCATGAGGGTTCGGCGATGTGAAAAGTCGGTGTTGTTTGGCCACAAATCCGCGCCAAGTTTTTTGTATTGCTGCTGTTGTACCCGCCAATCACAATAGCTAGATCGAACTTCCGTTTGCCGAGGAGCGCTTGGATAGAATCCTGGCGATCCTGAGTCGCGCTGCAGATTGTTTCGAACGCTCTATAGTGGTCAACCAGAGTCGCCTCGCCGTATCTGTTTGCCATCGCCTCGCGAATCATGTCTCCAATCTTCAAGGACTCCGACATCAACATCGTGGTCTGATTCGCAAGACCGATCCGCTCGAGGTCAATCTGGGGAGAGAAACCGGAGGAATACGACCCGCCGAGGCGTTTAAGGAACCGCTCAGCCGTGACCTCACCTCGAATGATGCCGCAAACAAAATCGGCCTCAACATGGTCGAGAACGACGAGGTAGCGCCCATTCTCGGCCGCGAGAGCCTGGGATGCCGTCGCGCGAGTTTCCTCGTGGTGGACCTTTCCGTGAATCACCGCGGTGAAGCCGTCCCGCGTGAATTTTCGAACGTTCTTCCACACGTTCAGGACGGAGCCACAGGTAGTATCGACGAGCGTGCAGCCTCTGTCATGAAGGGCCATGAGGTCGTGAACGGCCACGCCAAAGGCTGGAAGAATGACGACGTCGTCTGGGGTGACGTGGTCGATCGTGTAGTCCGGGTCAGTGAGAAAGAGAATACCGGCGGCCCGAAGCTTGGCGTTGACCTGAGGGTTGTGGATGATTTCACCGGTCAAAAAGACCCGGCGGTCTGGAAAACGCTCGCGTGTTTGGTACGCGTAGTCGACGGCCCGGTCCACGCCATAGCAGAAGCCAAACTCCTGGGCCAGATGAACAACGAGACGACCACTCGCGTATCGAAATCGCGAACGTTTGACGTCATCGACGACGCTGCTGTGGTAATCCGCAGCCAGCGAGCCAGCCACGGCATGCTTAAGATCGAGTCCCTTCCGGAACACCGAAACCGAGACGGGTGCCTTACCAGCGGTAGATGGTTGCTTCACGGATCCGGGGAGTAATTTCATCAAGCGGGGTAAGTTCGAGGATTGACGGGTTACTCAAAATCTGGTCCAGCTCATCCAGGAAACCATCCTCGGAGGTCGAGGTCATCGCGAGCGGAAGTTCGATGAGTGCTGTCCTCTGATTCGCGATAGGTGACGCTGTGGTTACGGTGCGTGTCGCTTCCGATAATCGATTGGTCGTGGCGGTCGGTTCGGGATGGAGGTGCATCCACTGACCAACAGCGACCCCCAGAAGAAGGCCGGCGGTGGCTGCGGCACTGAGCCACGGGCCCACTCGACGAACAGTGAGAAAAGCGGGGCGTGTGAGAGCAGGAAAGCGAAGCACCCTGCCCCGATGTCCTGGCTCGACTGCCCGACGAATACGATTCAGGATTCGATTCTTTTGCTTTTCGAGTCGGTGTGCGGAAATACGCTCGCTTGTTCCCGCCTCGGTGACTTTGGATAAGTTGGCGAGGAAACCTTCGAGCGCCTCCACGTCTCTCGTACACGATTTGCAACGAACTAGATGCGCACGTACGGCGTCTTCACGAGCATTCGGAACCGATGAGGGATGCAGATAACTCAGAACGTTCTCTTCAGTGAGATGTGCGCTTCGCAACCCAAGGCTGAAGCCGCATTTATTCAAAGACCACACCCAAAAATGAGACCAGGCAGTCATAGGGACGACACCTCGTGATTCGTATTCTGGATTTCCGGTTGTCCGCCTGTGGACAATTTCTTACGTAACGCGCGAATAGCCCTAAACAGATGTACACGAACGGTCGATTCGGTGAGGCCCAACATGTCACTGACTTCGAGGGTCGTGTGGCCTTCGAGTTGGCTCAAAACAACTACCGAACGCTGACGCTTGGGAAGCGTGTCGATGGCAGCCCGCAGGCATTCGCCTTTCTCCGAAGCAAGAACCGTCGCCTCCGGCGAGGGGTCCTGGGAGAAGTGACGTCGTTCCAACATCTCGCGTTCCTTGTCGCTGGTTGGAAGGAACCAGCGAGCCCGGCGTGTGCGCGCCTTGAGTCGGTCGATGCATCCGTTGACAAGAATCTTCGTGAGCCACAGTTCAAAGAGGAGTTCCTCGCGAAACGCCGGGAGGTGCAGAAACGCCTTCACGAAGGCGTCCTGAACCGCTTCGTCTACATCGGCTGGATCGCGCAGATAATAGTAGGCGATACGAGCGGCTCGGTTTTGATGAAGATCGATGAGAACCTCGAAGCGTTCGCAGGCCGCCTTGCGATTGCCCGACAGAAGTAACGATTTGACCTCGCTGGCCAAACGCGTATCGGTCTGCACGCCCGCCGATTGTTTGCTCTGAGAAGGTTTCAAGTTTGCACTTTATATAGCTAAGGACGAGTCAAATTCGAGTGTGTTTACCTGTCCCGGAATCATTCTTAACGCCATAGAAAGCCGTTCCTAATAATACCGCTTGACCACGGTGCCCGGATAATAGTGGGACAGGATGGCATTCGTGGTGTGACCGCCCTGGGCTCGTGCCCTGGTCCCGCGTTGACAAAGGCCGACGCCGTGGCCAAAGCCCCGCCCCTTAAAGATTATCGCGTTGTCGGATACACTAAGCCGAAAGAGCGTGCTGGCAATCGAGCGATAGCCAAAATGCTCAGCGAGGACCGATCGCAGCTTCTCGCCGCTAACGACCCGCCGATCTTGTCCCTCAATGGCGACCTCGACGGCCCTACCAGCGTCGTCGTAGGTCATGACCCGGATGATTCGGAGGCTGACAACCCTGGTGAGCGCGTCGGCAGCTAGTGCGGTCTCCAATGCAGTCAAGCTAGCCTCAAAACGCCAGGGTGAGGAGTCCTTCAACGCGCAGAAGGTGTCGTTGACCCCCCTCAGGTAGGGCGGAGTGACGCCTCCCCACGGCACGGTCGCGTCGCTGGTATGCCCGCCGCAGTTTGCATGATAGACCGCGTTGATTGGGCGATCGTTATACATGATGACAAGCCCAGCCGTCGTGCGAGCGGCTTTTTGGGCTAGCGTTCGCACCCACGAATTCGAACCTACCGTGGGATTATAAACCTGGCAATGCGTTGTTGAGCAGAGGTCGAACCCCTCACGCCTGTGCCGATTTCGATTAGCAAGTGCGTAGGTGCGAGTCAAAATGGCCTGCACTCGGGCCATACGGCCCGCGGCAATTGGTTCAATTCCTCGAAAATCGGCCTCCGCGGTAATCGAACCCACGATATAGCGCTCAAGCTTGAGGTCTGCCAAAACACCAGTGGGTAGGCGAACCTTGATGGCAACCTTTGGCGTTAGTCCAACGGCCACTGGCGGCCGGGGTATGACACAGGCGAAGGTTGCAGAGCTCACCACCAAAACGAAAATGGCTGAGGCTAGCCGTATAGCTCGAACTGCTGACGGTGCGATCTCGTGTAACATCTCGACCTGTTCTATCGGCCATTCGGACCAGCTTAACCACCCGTTTGACTTGCCGATTTGTGCACCATACCATCCGGTCTCATGCCGATCGCACGATCACTCGAAGCCCAAGGGATCACCGGTTGTGGGGAAGTGCACTGGAACCTCGGGACGGCAGCACTCTACGAGGAAGCGATTCGACGAAATGAAGGGATCGTCGCCGAAGGTGGTCCTCTCGTTTGTCTGACTGGCGGGCATACCGGTCGTTCGCCCAATGACAAGTTTCTCGTGTGCGAACCGTCGACTGACGAGAAGGTTTGGTGGGGTTCGGTAAATCGTCCGATCGAGTCGGATCAGTTTCGGGCCCTCCACGAGGTCTTGCTGGCCGGGTTGAAAGGGAAGGACGTTTTCGTTCAAGACTGTTTTGCCGGCGCCGATCCAGAATTTCAGCTCCCGGTCCGGATCATTACCGAACGTGCGTGGCACAGCTTGTTTGCCCGAACGATGTTCTTGCCAAGGCCGTCTGGGACGCCGTCATCCGTCGGTGACCGCGGCTTCACAGTGATCGATGTCCCATCGGTCAAGGCCGACCCAGCGCGACACGGAGTCAACTCGCCAGTTTTTATTCTCGTTGATTTTTCTCGACGTCTGATCCTGATTGGTGGCACGAGCTACGCTGGTGAGATCAAGAAGTCAATTTTCACCATCATGAATTATTTGCTCCCGTTGCAGGATGTGCTTCCTATGCACTGTTCTGCCAATGTGGGTGGCGGAGGTGACGTGGCGCTCTTCTTTGGTCTTTCCGGAACCGGAAAGACGACGCTGTCGAGTGACCCGAATCGCCAACTCATCGGTGACGACGAACATGGCTGGAGCACTCACGGCATTTTTAACTTTGAAGGTGGGTGCTACGCGAAGATGATCCGGCTTTCCGCAGTTGCAGAGCCCGATATTTTCGCGACGACGCGGCGATTCGGCACGGTGCTCGAAAACGTCGTTGTCGACCCGGCCACGCGGCGTATGGACCTTGATGATGATCGGCTGACGGAGAACACGCGGGGAGCTTATCCCATTTCGTTCATCAATAACTCAGTGCCGAACGGGCAAGCTGGCCATTCAAAGGTGCTAGTAATGCTCACTGCGGACGCGTTCGGTGTCCTACCGCCCATCGCACGACTGACATCAGCCGGTGCGATGTATCACTTTCTATCAGGCTACACAGCGAAGGTTGCGGGAACCGAGAAGGGGGTGACGGAACCGAAGGCTACATTTAGCGCTTGTTTCGGCGCGCCGTTCATGGTTTGGCACCCTACGGTGTACGCGAAACTTCTGGGACAACGAATTGCCGAACACGGAACGAAGGTATGGCTCGTTAACACCGGGTGGACCGGTGGCCCATACGGCGTCGGACACCGGATTCCGATTGGCCATACCCGTGCGATGATAACCGCTGTGCTGTCGGGTGCGCTTGAGGCGGTGCGTTTCGAGCGTCACCCGGTATTCGGACTCGATACCCCAGTCGAGTGCCCAGGCGTGCCGCAGGAGCTTCTTCGACCCCGTGAGACTTGGGGCAGTGGAGCCAAGTACGATGCCCAAGCGCTAAAGTTGGCGAGAATGTTCGCAGACAACTTCTCGGTGTTCGAGTCGGCAGCCGATGCGGACGTCCGTGCAGCTGGTCCGTCTGTTGGCTAATGGAATACGAAGCAGTCATCGGTCTTGAGATCCACGCCCAGCTTAGAACAGCCACCAAGATATTTTGCGGGTGTAGCACGACGTTTGGTGCGAGGCCGAACACGCAGGTGTGTCCGGTCTGCCTCGGGTTGCCGGGAGCGATGCCGGTACTTAACGAACGGGCTGTTGACTACGGCATCCGTGCAGCGTTAGCCCTGGGGTGTTCTGTTCAACCCATTTCCATATTCGCTCGGAAGAACTACTTTTACCCTGACCTACCCAAGGGGTATCAAATCTCGCAGTACGAGCAGCCCTTGGCAACGGATGGCCGTGTCGAGTGCGAATCAAACGGCGAGCAGTCAGCGGTTCGGATCGTCAGGGTGCACCTGGAAGAGGACGCCGGGAAGTCGCTACACGAGGGGGTACAGGAATCCAACCGGTTCACACACGTCGATTTCAACCGTAGTGGCGTGCCGCTGATTGAAATCGTCACCGATCCAGATCTGAGGTCACCGGAAGCGGCAGCCGTCTTTTTCGGCCATTTGCGGTCGATTCTTCGAGCTATCGACGTCAACAACGGCAACATGGAAGAGGGGAGCCTCCGCTGTGACGCGAACGTCTCGATTCGGCCGGCTGGTGCCACGGAACTTGGCGTCAAGGTGGAAATCAAGAACATTAATTCGTTTCGGTTCTTGCGGCGGGCAATTCAGTTTGAATTTAAGCGGCAAGTCGAGACAGTTTGTGCCGGCCGACGGATTGTCCAGGAGACGCGACTTTGGGACACCGCGCTCGAGGAGACATCGTCGATGCGAAACAAAGAGGAAGCCCACGATTATCGCTATTTTCCTGAGCCAGACCTCTTGCCACTGTGTGTTTCACGCGAGTGGATCGAAAACGTTCGGTCTAGCTTGCCGGAGTTACCCGAACAGCGTCGGCGACGGTTCATCGAGCAGTATGGAATACCGGAATATGATGCGGGTGTGCTGACGCAGTCAACCTCACTGGCGGACTTCTTCGAGGGTGCTACGAAAGTGTGTAACAACCCAAAGGCGGCGAGTAACTGGGTCATGGGCGAGGTGATGCGGAAGTTGAAAGTGCTTGGCGTTGGCATCGAGGGTCTGGGAGTCACGCCAGGTTCGCTGGGTGCG
This sequence comes from Vicinamibacterales bacterium, assembly GCA_965237405.1. GTDB lineage: Bacteria > Acidobacteriota > Vicinamibacteria > Vicinamibacterales > UBA8438 > CAUZIB01. The sequence continues at coordinate 964,763 of OZ250139.1, forward strand.
TTGATTAGGCTAGTAGATGTCGGGAAGGTCAGTGGTTCGGCTGCGAAACAGGTCTTCGAGCGGATCCAGCGGAGCGGTGAATCGCCCGAGGAGGCGGTCAAGGCCGCGGGATTGACGCAGATGGAGGACAGCGCCGAGCTTGAGGCGCTGGTTCAGTCGGCGATCGAGGAGCAGGACGAGGCAGTGGCGAGTTACCAGGGGGGCAAGACCGAGACTCTCGGATTCCTGGTTGGCCAGGTGATGCGGAGGACCGGTGGGAAGGCCAACCCACAGCGGGTGAGGGAAATTTTACGACGCCTCCTCGATTGACACTCTCAGATCAGCGACGTTAGACTACTTAACGTTGTTGCCAGAACGTTTTCGATGTCGACGGTGCTCACGAATCCGGACGGTTTCTTGATCTTCGCCACTCGACAGCACGAATCACATCTCTCCGGTACAAAGCGAACCACGTTCTATCGAGAAGAGCTGGTCAGGCACTGGTGGTGTCTTGAGCGGCAACGTGAGTGCTATTCGGAGAAGGCTATTGGCGACGTCAAGGCCGCACTTGTACGATTGGACGCAGAGATTGACACGTTATGCGAACGTGAGAACGGCGAGCAGATCGTCGGCGGCCTTTTGAGTAGTATTGACGGAGTCACGCGACTCTCCGCGTGGTCCGATCCTAAGAAACACCACTGAGCACAGCCATCCTTCGTCGTCATCTTATCCAGATCGTTAAAGCAGGAATCTCCGCTGTATCGAGTCCAAGACTTGTGAATATCGCCTTGGACGATCCGGAGATTCGGTCGGTGTTACATGGCCGCCGCGTTACGCTCGTTGCGGCGGGGAAGGTTGCAGCGCCGATGGCCACGGCGTTCTTGGGGCGCTGGGATGGGGAGATGGCTGGTGCCGTAGCGGCTGGGACCGTGGGTAGTGTTTCGGGCTTTCGCTGCGACTGGTTCGCGGCCGGTCACCCGATACCAACCGAAGGGAGCGAGGCGGCCGGCCGGCAGGTCCTTGAGCTTGCGGGTAGAACGAGTCCAGAGGACGTGTTGCTCCTCCTCCTGTCCGGTGGGGCCTCGGCTTGTCTGGCAGTACCCATCGATGGCGTGACATTGGAGGACAAAGTTGCGGCCACTAGGGCGTTGTTGCGTGGCGGGGTAGCGATTGACGGGATCAATTGCGTGCGGAAGCATCTCTCTGCGATCAAAGGCGGGCGGCTCGCTCTTGCAACGCCCGGCATGTTGTTGACACTGGCGATTTCGGATGTAGTGGGTCCGATCCCCGATGATCCAGCTGTAATTGGATCCGGACCTACTGCTGGGGATCCGACGACTTTCGGTGACGCCATCGCCGTGGCGGAGCAACCCTCAGTACGTCTGAATTTCCCAGCAACCGCCATGCGTGCTCTTGAACGCGGCCGGCGTAGGGAGCTCACGGAAACGCCTGCACCCGGCGACCCTCGCCTCGTAAAATCGAAGGTTCGAGTGATCGGAAACGGTGCCGTGGCGGTCAAGGCAGCCGAGAAGGCGGCGGCGGCCTTGGGGTACGCCGTGACGACGATCGATGCGCCTGTTGTCGGCGACGCTCGGACGGCAGCCATCAGACATTTTCATACCATTGTACGAGTGGCGAAGACGCTATCTCGACCTGCGTGTGTCATTTCCAGTGGAGAAACTACTGTTGAAGTTACGGGATCCGGCAGGGGGGGACGAAACCAAGAGTTCGCACTCGCCATGGTCGAGGACTTGGCGCGCGGAGGCACGAACCTCGTGTTGGCCAGCGTCGGCACCGACGGCGTAGACGGTCCTACTGATGCGGCCGGAGCAGTCGTGGACGAAACGACGCTCGCGCGCGCCGTGCAGGAGGGTATCGGAACTCCGGCAACTTACTTGGCGTCCAACGATTCGTATGCCTTCTTCGACAAACTAGATGACTTGGTCCGTACGGGTCCAACCGACACGAACGTCGGAGACTTGCAGGTAGCGTTGATTAGCGATGCTCAAGGCTGATTTGGTTCTGGCTGCCCTTCGCAACAAGGTGGATCATCCCGCGACGGTCCGCGAGTTGCTTCAACGATTGCAACTCCCCCGGGAACAACACGGTACCTTGCGTCGCCGACTCAGGGCTTTAGTTGAATCAGGTGTCTTAATTAAGGTGCGCGGGAATCGCTATGGGCTGTCCGATCGAATGCGGCTGGTGAGGGGTCGCGTCCAGGTGAATCCAAAAGGCTTCGGGTTCGTTACGCCTGACGAGCCGGTCGTCAACCTCGATGGCGACCTTTATGTCGCCGGGATAAACCTCAATGAGGCGATGCATGGAGACCGTGTGGTGGCGCGAGTCGAGAGTCAGCGAGTCGACGGCCGCGCCGAGGGCCGGATCGTTCGGATCTTGGAACATGCGACCAATCTGTTGGTCGGGCGGCTGGAAATCGATGAATCAGGTCTGGCGTACGTCGTTCCGTCTGACCGACGTTTCCTGATGGACGTGCATATTCCTTCCGGCGACCGCCAAGATGCCAGTCCCGGAAAGGTTGTCGTGGCCGAGCTCATCCGATGGCCGACAGCGACTCGAAGTGCCGTTGGGCGCGTGACGGAGGTGCTCGGTGACATCGATGCCCCGGGGGTCGAAACGAAGCTAATTATTAGGAAGTTCGGCATTCCCGATTCGTACCCACCCGATGCGATAGCTGAAGCCCGGGCACTGGGTGATCGTATCCGGCCGCGAGACATCACCAAACGAACAGACTTCAGGGCGTTTTCCACGGTGACCATTGATGGCGAGACAGCACGTGATTTCGACGACGCGATCACGCTCAAACGTCTGCCTAATGGAAACTTCTGGCTGGGCGTCCACATCGCTGATGTCAGCCACTACGTTCCCGAGGGTGGTCCCCTCGACCGCTCTGCGTATGACCGTGGGACGTCGGTCTATTTTCCGGAGCGCGCGGTACATATGTTTCCCGAGGAGCTTTCAACCGGTCTTTGCAGCCTGAATCCGAATGCCGATCGGCTCGTTCAATCGTGCCTGATGGAGATCGATGAAACCGGCGACGTGCGGCGGTACGAGATTCATGACGGAGTTATTCAGAGTGACGCTCGGATGACCTACACGGAGGTTAACGCGATACTGAAAGAGTCCAACTCGCCGAAAGTCGAGGAATATCGACAATTGGTGCCGCTGTTAGAGTTGATGGCTGAGGCGTTCGAAGTCTTGCACAAACGTCGGCGGCGACGAGGTTCGATTGATTTCGATCTTCCGGCTGCGGAGTTTTTGACGGACGACGAAGGAAGGGTGGAGGCGGTTGTCGCCGCGGAACGGAATATCGCGCACCGCTTGATTGAGGAGTTCATGCTCGTAGCCAACGAGACCGTCGCCGCGCATCTGCAGGGCCAGAAAATGCCCGTGCTGTACCGAGTACACGAAGGGCCTGAGCCAACGAAGGTGAAGGAATTTGAGGCGTTCACGGCATCAATAGGTTACAGCTTGGGGGTACCGGCAGATCGTGTGAGACCGCAACACTTTCAGCGCCTACTTGGCCGCGTTCGGGGTACGGCCGAAGAAAGAGCAGTCGCGGTTCTTATGTTACGGACAATGCAGCAAGCACGATACGACACGGTAAGTTTGGGTCACTTTGGGCTTGCCACACGGACCTACACCCACTTCACCTCGCCGATTCGACGATATCCAGACCTAGTAGTGCATCGCGCTTTGCGCATGTGCCGACAGAGCCAATCGCGGTGCACGGAAAAGAAGAAGTCAAGCGAGCCCCTCCGAAACATGGCGCGACACACGTCGGAGATGGAGCGTCGGGCGGAAAATGCCGAACGAGAGGCCGTCCAATGGAGAAAGGTTCGATTCATGAGCGACAAAGTTGGTGACGAGTTCACCGGCTGGGTCACTGGCGTGACGGCATTCGGACTTTTTGTGGAGTTGATTGAACATTTCGTGGAGGGGCTTGTCCATATTTCGAGCATGGCTGACGACTATTATCGCTTCTCGGATCAGGTGCATGAACTACGCGGAGAGAACACGCGGAAGGTCTATCGGATCGGTAACATGGTTCGGGTTCAGCTCGTCCGCGTTGATCGTGAGCATCGTAAACTAGAGTTAGCGCTAGTCGACGTCTTGGAGAGTGTAAGAAAGGCAGAGGCTCCGACGCGGGTGCCTCGGGCGAGGAGTAGAGCGAGGAATGTACCACGCCGACTAAAGCGACGATGAAACATATCGTGGTCGGTACGGCCGGACACATTGACCATGGAAAAAGCGCACTCGTGCGCGCGCTCACGGGTACCGATCCTGATCGGCTCAAAGAGGAGAAGGCCCGGGGGATCACCATCGACCTGGGGTTTGCCCAATATCAAATAGGTAACATGAATGTCGCGTTCGTGGACGTACCTGGGCACGATCGGTTCGTCCGTAACATGCTTGCCGGGGCGAGTGGGATCGACGGCGTCTTGCTCGTCGTGGCCGCGGATGAGTCGGTTATGCCTCAGACGCGCGAGCATTTCGATATCTGTCGATTGCTCGGGATCCGCTCGGGGATCGTGGCTCTCACGAAGAGCGACCTCGTGGATACCGAGACCATCGAGATCGTAAAGCTCGAAACGGCGGATCTTCTAGCCGGATCATTTCTGGAGGGTGCCCGAGTTGTTCCAGTGTCCTCGAAGACCGGCGTAGGACTAAAGAAACTGACCGAAGCCCTAACAGAGCTGTCGGAGCGAGTTGAAGAACGGACCGGAATGGGGATCACAAGACTGCCAATTGACCGGGCATTCACCGTTCATGGATTTGGCACAGTAGTGACCGGAACGTTGGTTTCGGGGCATCTCACGGCTGACGCCGAGCTGGAACTTTTGCCAGTTGGTCGCAGGGTGCGGGTGCGTGGTTTACAGGTACATGGTAACGCGTGCCAGGAGGTGACGGCTGGTCAGCGGGTTGCCGTTAATCTCTCGAGTATCGAGGTGCGAGAACTGAAGCGGGGTGATTCGCTTGTTGAGCCCAACGGCCTTGAGATCACACGGCGGTTGGATGCGGACCTCGGGCTCCTCGCCAGCGCATCTCCACTGAAACACGGCGCCCGAGTTCGGTTTCATGCTGGCACTAGTGAAACCATGGCACGAATCTCCCTTGGCGCACTGTGCGACCAAAGTCTGAATGGGGAGGCGGTCAACCTTCTCGAAGCTGGCGAGGAGGCCTACGCGCGGGTTCACCTAGAGGAAACGGTGGCGCTGACACGCAGCGATCGATTTGTGATCAGAGCGTATTCGCCGGCAATCACCATCGCAGGAGGACGGGTCCTGGACCCGGCTCCGGGTCGAGGACGATTCAGAACGAAGGCGGGTGTCGAGCGCCTCCGACGCCTGCATAGCGAGGATCCTTGCGACGTCGCAGCAGCAATGGTCACGGACGCGGGAGCCCGAGGTCTACCGGTGGACCGACTGATTCCACGTGCTGGAACTGTTCCGACTGATCTGTCGAGTCAGATAGGTGCGCTGGTTGAATCGGGACGAGCCCAGCACGTTGGATCACGCCTGTTGACACCTGAGGTAGTAGCGACATTGTGTAATGCGGTCAGAGCCTGGGTCACTGTTTATCACGAACGTCGTCCCTTGGAGCCAGGTTTGCCACGTGAAGAGGCACGTGAGCGCTTCAGTCATCTAGCCTCCCCGGCGATCTTCGACAAGCTCGTAGAGCTGATGGTTCAGAATTCCACGCTTACCGCTCGTGATCACTTAGCGTTGGCCACTCACAAAGTCGCGCTTTCGGAAGAGGAAGAGCGGGTATCGGCGATCATTGAACGTAGTATTAAACAAGCTGGACTTGCACCGCCCGAGCCGGTACTCGTGGCAGAAGAGAACGGAATCGATTTTGCAATCGCCGAGCGCATGGTTCAATACCTGGTCCGTAGACGTGTACTTGTTCGCGTGGAGTCTCAGTACTTTCATGCGTTTGCTCTCGACAGCCTGAAAGCAGACGTCGCGGCGTGGAAGATGGACAGTCCGGACGGGCGAATCGAGATTGACGTTGGGACCTTCAAGGAGCGGTACAAGGTGAGTCGAAAATATGCCATTCCGCTGTTGGGCCATCTGGACCGCGAGCGAGTGACGCGACGATTGGGCAACGTTCGGGTGGTACTCTAAGCGTCGACTTTGCCATGGGCAGGTATGCGCCACTAGACTGAAAAGATGGGTATTAAAGTTAACACCTAGCCTTGTGATGTTGGAAAAGGATCGAAGTTTCTTTACCGTGTGTGTGTTTCAGGACCCCGCTTCGGCGGATCGAGGCCTTGAGGCTCTCCGGGCCAGAGGGTTCGAGGCCAACAGTCTGTCAGTCATCGCTAAGCGATCCGAAAGCACGGAAGCGCTGGTGAAGAAATTGTTTAATTCCGTGCCGATCACGCTTGGGGTTAAGGGACTTGGCCGGGTTGTCGCGCAGGGTTCATTGGTCAGCGCGCTGCAGGGCGCCGATGAGGGTCTTGTCCAGACGGGGGTCATCGGCACGATCCGCCGAGTTGGGTTCCAGGCGCACGATGGATTCATCTACCAGACGTTAACCGAGCGGGGTGGTGTCCTGGTCGCCGTCGAGAGTGAACCGCGGGCAGCTGACGCCTTGGCGCTTTTTCATTCGTACGGTGGCGGCAACGCCGCGATCGGGGCGTGGGTGGGACGCGTCTAGTCATAGGTCTTCAGATAGTGGTGCCCGAAAGGTTTTGCAACGCGTCATAGACGGTTGAAGGACTTGCATCGCACTTATGAACCTTGAACTTGGACGAATCGCGTTTACAGCAAGTAGCGCGGCGCGCGGTCGGGAACGTCGCTTCCGCCAAAAGAAACTGGAGGCCCATGAGGCGGCCAAACGACGTGGGTCATTCGAGTCGCTCAAGGAGGTTCCCTCAAAGGGTGCGAAGGGTGACGTTCCATCCCGTATTGCGGAAGTGTCCATTCTACCCGACACATGGGCGCCTAGGGATGTCAGCTTTCGCGTCGGTGCAACCCGAGACCGGATGGGCGGGTCTTTCGCGGCCTCGCTCGGCAGCCATGCGGTTGGGATAGGACTCCTCTTCCTGCTTGTCAGCCTCGCTCCTGAACGTGTGTTTAAGTTGGTGGAGTTGAACCGGAATAACTACGATGGCATCGTATGGATTCCCGAAGATGGTCCCGGTGGAGGAGGAGGGGGCGGTGGAAATGAGTCGCTTGAGCTGCCACGGCCGGTTGAGGTCGAGGGACCAGATGAGACCGAGTTGGACATTCCGATCGAACCTGAGATCAAATTTAAGCCTGAGGTCGAACCCGAACCTGTCGACCTCTTGCGTCTAAACATTCCAGCCCTGTCGATGGCAGCAGCTCTTGAAACGTTGCCCGGGAGTATGGACGATATCCTCGCGGCGAGGGACTCGTTGTCGCAAGGGAGGGGATCTCTGGGTGGTGCTGGAACAGGCACGGGAAGAGGAATTGGCCCGGGTGAAGGATCTGGTTTGGGACCAGGAAAGGGTGGAGGCGTTGGCGGTGGCGTCTATCGTCCAGGGTCGGGCATCGAGAATCCCCAACCCCTATATCGAGCTAAGCCTCAGTACACCTCAGAGGCTATGCGGGCTCAGGTCCAGGGTGAAGTGTGGCTTGAGATCGTTGTTCTGCCCGACGGCACCGTTGGCGACGTGACGATCACGAGGTCACTGGATCGTGTCTTCGGTCTCGACGAGGAAGCCATTAAGGCCGCATGGCAATGGCGCTTCAAGCCTGGACTGCGTTTTGGTAAACCCGTCGCCGTCATGGTGGGGATTGCCCTTGAATTCCATCTTCGCTAACGGCTGCTGTACAAAAAAGAGGCTCGGTGAGCCTCGAGCCCACCGAGCCATCCCAATTCGTCTTATTTTTTGCCTTACTTAATACATGCCCCCCATTCCGGGTGGTCCACCAGCCGCAGGAGCTCCGCCTTCCGACTTCTCCTCGGGAATCTCTGCGATAAGCGCCTCGGTCGTCAGGAGGAGAGAGGCTATGGAGCCAGCGTTTTGGAGCGCGGTCCGTACGACCTTCGTGGGATCGATGACACCGGCTTTCACAAGATCCTCGTAGACCTCCGTCTGGGCATTGAAGCCGTGACGGCCCTTAGCCTCCTTAACTTTCTGAACGACGATGGAGCCCTCGAGACCAGCGTTCTGCACGATCCACCGCATCGGCTCTTCCAAGGCGCGCCTGATAATGTCGACCCCAACCTGTTGATCACCGTTGACCTTCAGCTTATCGAGCGCTGCCGAGGCTCTCAGTAACGCAACGCCACCGCCGGGAACGATTCCCTCCTCGACCGCAGCCTTTGTCGCGTGCATCGCATCTTCGACGCGGGCCTTCTTTTCCTTCATTTCGGTTTCAGTTGCGGCGCCGACTTTGATGACGGCTACCCCGCCGACTAGTTTTGCCAACCGCTCCTGAAGCTTTTCGCGGTCGTAGTCGGACGACGTTTCTTCGATCTGCGCGCGGATTTGCTTCACACGGCCCTCAATAGACTCTCGCTTACCGCCTCCCTCCACGATCGTCGTGTTGTCCTTGTCGATCGTGACCTTCTTGGCCTTGCCCAGATCCTCCACGCGGATGTTTTCGAGCTTGAGCCCAAGGTCCTCGGTAATTGCTTTTCCGTCCGTGAGCACGGCGATATCTTCAAGCATCGCCTTTCGCCGATCACCAAAGCCCGGTGCCTTGACGGCGGCCACCTGTAGGGTTCCCCTAAGCTTATTCACCACGAGCGTCGCGAGGGCTTCACCCTCTATATCTTCCGCCACGATCAACAACGGCTGACTGAGGCGTGCGACCTGTTCGAGCAATGGGAGGAGATCCTTCATCGAAGTGATCTTCTTCTCGTGAATCAAGATAACCGGATTCTCGAGAACAACTTCCATTCGCTCCGGATCGCTCACGAAGTATGGCGAAAGATACCCTCGATCGAATTGCATCCCCTCGACAACCTCGAGTGAGGTTTCGAGCGTTTTAGCTTCTTCGACGGTAATAACCCCGTCCTTGCCAACCTTGTCCATCGCCTGGGCAATGATTTTACCAATGGTGGAATCGGTATTCGCCGAGATCGTACCGACCTGCGCGATCATATCCCCGGTCACCGATTCAGACATGGTCTGGAGCTCACCTACCACGGCGTCGACCGCAGCCTCGATGCCCCGCTTGATTTCCATGGGGTTCGCACCGGCGACAACGTTCTTCGCGCCCTCGCGGTAGATCGCCTGCGCCAGTACAGTCGCAGTTGTGGTGCCGTCGCCGGCGATATCAGAGGTCTTACTTGCCACCTCACGTACCATCTGGGCACCCATGTTTTCGAGCGGATCTTTGAGTTCAATTTCCTTAGCTACGGTCACGCCGTCTTTGGTGATCGTGGGCGAGCCAAACTTTTTATCCAGGACTACGTTGCGCCCTTTGGGTCCAAGGGTCACCCTCACGGCGTTAGCCAGTTGGTTTACCCCTTCGATCATAAACTGCCGTGACTTCTCTCCATATACAATCTGCTTAGCCATGTTCTAGAAACTCCATTCCCTGATGCACGTTGCGTATCCGGCTTCCTCAGCTTTCGACGACACCGAGGATCTCGTCCTCGCGCATCATCAAGAATTCAGTGCCGTCCAACTTGATTTCTTGGCCAGAATACTTTCCAAAGAGGACTCGGTCGCCAGGCTTGACATCAAGTGGCGTGATACTGCCGTCATCCTTGACCTTACCTTTACCGACGGCGATGACCTTGCCCTGCTGGGGTTTCTCTTTCGCGGTGTCAGGGATGATAATTCCACCAACAACCTGCTCTGCTGATTCCTCTATTCTCTCAACGATGATACGGTCGTGGAGAGGACGCACTTTCGTTGCCATTAGTTAAAAATCCCTTCAAGGTATTGTAAATAAAATAGATCGCCTTACAACGACGGTCTAGCAGTCAACGTGACTGACTGATAATTATAGCTGAACGGTGCAAAAGGTCAAATTCGGGCGAATGACCTCGCCTCAGCCTGCCCGCGTGTGCCGCTTCAGGCGATAGGTAGTCACCTTTCGGCTGAGCGTGTTGCGGTGGATGCCGAGGATGTCGGCCGCTTGGCTAAGTTTGCCCTTCGAACGGGCCAGCGCTCGCGTGATGAAGCGACGCTCGATCTCTCGTCGTGCGTCGTCATAGAGGATCCCCTTCTTCAGCATTTCGTTGATGAGTTTGTCGAGTTCCTCACGCACGCGAGTTCCTTCTAGCTAGAGATGACGGCGTTCAGGGCTACGCAAGATCCATCTGGGTGAGAGTCCGAAACACCTCAATGTACTTATCCCGGGTCTTCGCGACGATATCCGAAGCAAGCTCAGGCACCGGTGGGTGACGATTCCATGAAATTTGATCGAGATAATCACGGACAAACTGCTTATCGAAGCTCGCCTGGCCTTTACCAGGCGCATAAGTGTCCTTCGGCCAAAACCGTGAGGAGTCCGGCGTGAGGACCTCGTCGATCAGAATAATCGATTCGTCACCGTCTGCAGTTGCGAGCAGGCCGAACTCAAACTTCGTGTCAGCTACGATGATGCCGCAAGACTCTGCATGCTGGGCACCGTGAGAGTAGAGGGCCAACGTTAGGTCTCGAAGCTTGTTGACGAGTGAGTAGCCGACGAGGTCGGCGGCCTCCTCCTGGCTGATGTTGATGTCGTGCCCATCCGAGGCCTTTGTTGCCGGCGTGAAGATTGGCGTTGGAAGGCGGTCGGATTCCTTTAACCCAGGCGGAAGGTCGATGCCACACACCCGCCCTGAAGCTTGATACTCCTTCCAACCCGATCCGGCAAGGTAACCTCGGGCGACGCACTCGATGAGAACGGGACGCGTGCGGGTCACGAGCATCGACCGACCCGTGAGCAGAGAAGCGTGCGAACGAAGCGAATCTGGGTACGTGGCTGGATCGGTCGATACCATATGGTTTGGTACGAGGTCACGGGTGTGCTCGAACCAGAATGCTGACAGTTGCGTGAGAACCTTGCCTTTGTCCGGGATCACAGAGCCAAGCACAAAGTCGTACGCGGAAATGCGATCCGTCGCAACCATTAATAGATAGTCATCGACTTCGTACATGTCGCGAACTTTACCTCGGCGGTAGCACGGAATACCTTCAAGTAGAGTTTCAAAGACGGGTGCTGTTATGGGCATGACCGAACCTTGATAGGTAGGTAAATGAGCACCGCGCCCCCGATCGCTCGCGGGATGAGCGCTAACGGGCCATTAGCTTAGTAAGAAGTGTCGATCACCGCAAGTCGGAAATCGGTACATTAGCGTTGCAGCCTAGAACGCGCCGGCAAGAATCGTTTGTAGTACATTCATCCGATCGACGTAATCCTACCGTCGAGGCCGTCAACGAAAGCATGCGTCGTCATCTTCAGGTCCTTCTCATCGTTCTTTTGACAGGAGGCCTACTGGCGTTCTTTGTGAGAAACGCCGACCTGGTTCGTGTATGGGAGGTGACGTGGCAGGCACAGCTCGATCTCGTCATCATCGCAATTGTGCTGATGGCCATTTCGTATCTCATTAGAGTCGAGCGATGGCGTCGCCTCTTGCAGACGATCGGTGGCGCGTCCTTCACTGCTGTCGGACGAGCGACAGTGATCGGTTTTGCGGCCAACGCCCTCCTTCCCGGGCGAGTGGGAGAGGTCCTTCGTCCCTATGTGCTCGCCGACCGCGAGCATCTGAGTGCCTCGTCGGCTTTCGGCACGATCGTGGTGGAACGGCTCCTTGACCTGCTGGCGATCTTAATTATGGTCTCCGGTTGCCTGATCTTCTTCGAGGTGCCAACGCAAGATGGCGGACTCCTTAGGTTGGTTCGGGTAGGTGCGATAACGGGGGGTGGCGGGGCAGTCATCGGATGGATGGCGATTATAAGACTTGTCCGGCGACCGAAGGCGGCGGAGCGATTCGCGCGTCTATTGGCGAAGGTGGCGCCGGATGGTATCGCACGTTTCCTGCCCGCTGTCATCGAGCGGTTTGTGAGGGGATTGGAGGTCGTGCGGAGCCCCGGGCAGCTCGTGGTCGCGACGGCACTGTCGCTCACGTTGTGGGGCTGCATCGCGACGAGCATCTGGGTAACATCGGTCGCATTCGGGATCGAGATATCCTTCGGTGGGGGTGTCATTCTCATGGGTCTAGTAGCGGTTGGCGTGTCGGTGCCTACACCAGGCGGCGTTGGTGGATACCATGCTGCATATGAGCTCGGCGCTACGGTTCTCTACGGCGCCGGGGCTGACGAGGCGGTTGGGGCGGCGCTTGTGACACACATGGTCGCCTTCGGCCCAGTAACCCTCCTGGGCTTAGTGTTTATGGCTCAAGAAGGCTTTCGACTCACCGACCTATCGGCGTTTCGGCTTGGGCAAAACAATTTGACCGGGCCGGGTGCAAAGCCATCGTCGACAACGGGGCTGGGAAGCTCCTCCGGCGACGTTCGCCGATGGCTGGAATCAGGAGAGCAAGGGGGACCTCAGTGAAGTGTCCGTTCTGCGGTCAGGTAAAGGACAAGGTCGTCGATTCCCGTGAAAGCAAAGAAGGAGAGGTCATCCGGCGCCGTCGGCAATGCCTCTCGTGCGGGCGACGGTTTACTAGCTATGAACGGATGGACGAGATCCCGTATATGGTCGTCAAGAAGGATGGCTCGCGGGAACGTTTTGAACGGCAGAAAGTTATTGCGGGATTGCTTAAGGCCTGTGAGAAGCGGCCGGTTAGCGTGGCCGCGCTAGAGGACGTCGCAGACCGCGTTGAGGTGACTCTACAGGACCGACCGGAGAAGGAAATTTCAACGAATGAGATCGGATCGTTTCTCATGCAAGAACTAAAGCTTCTCGACAAGGTCGCGTATGTAAGGTTTGCATCGGTCTATCGTCACTTCCGAGACATCGGTGAATTTATCGCGGAGCTTCGGGGACTACTTGATGCGACAGATAAATAAACGGCCGAGTCCATCTGAGCCTGGCTCGTTGTCGGGATCGCCGCGGGCGAGCACGCAGGTATCCGATCCCCCTCGGCCTTTCCGTGACAACCCCCTCCTAATTCTCATTGGTATCGTTATTTTCCTGGCAGCACTCGTGGGTCTTCTGGGTCTCGCCGAAAGGTCTACTGAGCTCGCACCAGACTACCTAGCGGAGGTTGTCCTCTACGCGCTATCAGCGGTATGCATGACCATGTTGGTCGTGCTCGGTTTTATTCTGGCACGTAACATCGTAAAGCTTTGGGTTGAGCGACGCCGGGCAGCCCCGTTCGCGCGATTCCGCGCGAAGCTCGTAGCTGCGTTGCTCGCGATGACCGTTATTCCGTCGCTGTTGGTACTCTTGGTGGGGAGCGAACTCATCCGCAACAGTGCACAGCGCTGGTTCTCTGCACCCATTGACGAAGTGCTCACGTCATCGAATGAAATCGCACGCGAGTATTACGGAAGTCGTGAGCGGGTCGTGAGCGACCATGCTAGGCGGATTGCCGGCATGCTGTCTGGGTTGTCGCTTGACACCGCCAATGTTTCGCGCATTAGGGATCTAGTCACACCGGACGTCGCAGCCGGTCTGCTTGGGAGCGTCGACGTCTATCGCGTGGTGTCTGACATAGATGAGGGCGGATCTGTTGTCGTCGAGCCCCTCCTCGAGGTCGCCATGCCAACGGGCCCTGAGGGGTATTCTCCCGCCGCTTCCGAGCGATTGGCAGAGCGCGTGGCGTCGGGGATCGGTGAGACTCGACAGGCCCAGCCCTTGGCCGGAGGCGCAGAAGTCGTCCGCGCTGGAGCAGTGATTAAAAGTTCGGTCGGCGGCGATGCCGTCGGGGTCGTCGTCGCGAGCGATGCGTTGACCGGCAGTGTTGCACTTCATGCTCGCCGTATAAGTGGTGCTTACGAGGCGTACAATCAGCTTCGGGTCCTGCGACAACCTCTGGCTGGGGTCTACCTATCCTTCTTCGTCATGTTGACGCTGATGATCCTCATAAGTGCAACATGGCTTGGTGTGTATATCGCAAAGCGGATTACTCGTCCGGTCCAGATGTTGGCGGAGGGGACACGAGAGATTGGGGCGGGCCATCTCGACTATCGACTCGAACCCCGGAATACCGACGAATTCGGATCGTTATTTGAGGCCTTTAACACGATGGCCGGAGAGTTATCGACGAGCCAACGAAGGCTAGAACGTTCGCGGCATGACTTAGAGCGAAAAAATCAGGAGGTGGACCAACGTCGGCAGTACATGGAGACGATACTCGAGAGAATTGCGACGGGAGTGGTCTCGACCGATTCCGAAGGAAGGATCACGACGATCAATCCGGCTGCCGGTCGCTTGCTCTCGCTAACGCCATCGACCATCGGGCAACTCGACGCCACGGTATTCGCCCGAGATGATCTCCAACCGCTGGCCGAGGTCTTAAAGAATTCGCGCGCGACGGGCAAAAATCGAACGGCCCAGGAGGTGGCGCTGAGTCGGGAAGGGCGCGAAGTGCACCTGGCCGTCGCCGCGACGACCCTGCCGACGAAGAGCGACGAAATTGGCGGCACGGTCATGGTCTTTGACGACGTGACACCACTAATTCGAGCGCAACGGGTGGCGACGTGGCGCGATGTGGCACGCCGTCTGGCTCACGAGATTAAGAATCCGCTAACACCTATCCAATTGTGCGCCGAGCGAATGCGCAAACATTTCAACGGGGCACCAGGGCCAGCGCAGCGTGTCGTTGATGAGTGCACGTCTACGATCGTTAGTGAGGTGGAAGCCTTGAAATTACTCGTCAATGAGTTCTCAAATTTCGCGCGGATGCCCTCACCACGAACGGTGGACGCTGACCTGAATGGTGTGGTCGATGAGGCGTTGGAACTCTATAGCGGTCTGTTTGATAACATCGAGGTGAAGCGATCTTTGGACTCTATGCTGCCGCAGGTGAAATTCGACCCACAGCAGGTTCGACGGGTTATCGTAAACCTCGTCGACAACGCGGTCGATGTTCTCCAGGGCGCCCGTCCGGTGGACGTTAACGGCAAGAAGGGGTTCATTGAAATCCTAACGGAACATGACGGCGCGGCTGGCGTCGTTCGACTGATCGTGCGCGACAATGGTCCAGGCATTGCGGAGGCTGACCGCGACAAGCTCTTCATGCCCTACTTCTCAACAAAACGGAGAGGCAGCGGTTTGGGACTGGCCATCGTCCGACGGATCATTATTGAACACGGCGGAAACATACGGGTCGAGAAGAACGTACCGCACGGCATGGCCTTCACCGTGGAGTTGCCTTGCTAATGTTTCGGGTGATGAGATGAGGTGGTCGTGAAGGCGTCGTTTCTTGTTGTGGATGACGAGGCCGGCGTGCGATCGGCGCTGTCGAGCGTCCTCGAGGACGAAGGCTACCTGGTTGAATCAGTTAATACGGGTGAAGCCTGTCTCGACCGGGTGCAGCGGCATGAATACGATGTCATTGTCCTCGACATTTGGCTTCCTGGCCTCGATGGCCTAGCAACGTTACGCAAACTTCGTGAGCGGAAAATTGACGCCGAAGTGATCATGATTTCTGGTCACGGTAACATCGAGTCGGCGGTTCGTGCCATCAAGTTGGGCGCATTCGACTTCGTGGAAAAGCCGCTGTCGCTCGACAAGACCGTTCTCGTCGCGCGTAACGCGATTCGGCAACGACGTCTCGAGGCCGAGAACCGCGAGTTACGGGCACATGTCGACCGCGGTCTGGTGATGGTCGGTGAAGACCCAATTATGGAGAGTCTTCGGGAGCAAATAGCCAAGGCTGCTCCAACCACCGGGCGAGTACTTATCTACGGGGAGAACGGGACTGGGAAGGAACTTGTCGCACGGACTATACACGCGATGAGTAATCGCTCGGGCGGTCCTTTCGTTGAAGTTAATTGCGCGGCTATCCCAGAAGAACTCATTGAGAGTGAGCTCTTCGGCTACACGAAAGGGGCGTTTACTGGTGCCGTCAGTGCTCGCGAGGGGAAGTTTGAGACCGCTGACGGCGGAACCTTGTTCCTCGACGAGGTCGGGGACATGAGCCTCAAGACCCAAGCGAAGGTTCTGCGGGTCCTACAGGAGCAAGTCGTGGAGCGAGTCGGTGGCACTGGCGGTATTCGCGTCGACGTTAGGGTCCTAGCCGCGACGAACAAAGATCTTAGGAAGGCCATTAATGATCGGATGTTTCGTGAGGACCTCTTCTTCCGGCTCAACGTTATCCCCATCTTCGTGCCACCCCTGCGTGAGCGAAGGACGGACATTGAACGGCTGGCTCAGTATTTTTTGGTGGACTTTGCCCAGCAGTACGGCCACAGGGTAAAGAAGCTCGACGAAGCCGCCTTAACCGTGCTCAGATCCCATGATTGGCCTGGCAACGTGCGCGAATTGAGGAACGTTTTGGAGCGACTGGCGATCATGGTGCAGGGCGAAACTATCGAGTCCGACGACCTCGCATTCTTACCAGGGGGGCGTCACTCGGACGGAGATTCGAGCGCCGAAGGAACGGTGCTGACGCTCCAGAAAGCTCGCGAGCAATTCGAACGCGGCTACATCGTTGAGGCGCTGGTTACACAACGCGGTAACATCTCCCGAACCGCGGATGTGCTGGGCGTCGAACGCAGCAATTTGTATCGCAAGATGCGTGCCTTTGGAATCATAACTCCGCGTAAGAGCCGCGGCGTGGTGGCAACATCTTTCGGACGAGACCTATCTCGAGCACTTGATTCTGGGTAAAGCCTTCTAGATGAATCGCTTTCCGAGTCATCCCAATCAGGGCATCGGCGGGCAAGAGACCAACGACCTCGCTCTCAAGTAAGTTGATGCCGTGCTTAGCCGCCTCTCGCTCAACCCGCGTAAATACCCGTTGGAGAGGTGACCGTTCGTGGTCGGTGATGTTCATCGAGACCTGAACGATGCCTCGGTGAGCCAGTGCCACGCCCATTGCCTTCACACCCGCTAGGCCACCATTCCGCTCACGTATGGTCGCGGCGATAGCACGCGCCGCTGTGAGGTCAACGCTGTCTAGGTTTACGTTGAAAGCGATCAGGCTGTTTCTTGCACCTATCGCGGATGCCCCGGCCGACGGATGAGGCAGGCAGGCCCCGTAGTCGGGCCTCCAGGCAGCGTCAGTCATCTTCGCGGCGAGGCCCTCGAACTCACCACGCCGAATGTTCTCGAGGGACCGTTGATTCGGATGTAACGCAGCCTCGCCGTATAGATAGACCGGCACCGCGAAGCGAGCCGCCACGACGGAACCAAAGCGTCGCGCAAGCGCCGAACATTCAGCCATTGTCGTGTTCCCAATCGGAACAAATGGCACGACGTCGACAGCTCCGATTCGTGGGTGAACACCCCGTTGCTCGCGAAGATCTATGTGATCCAAGGCGACACCGTAGACACGCAGGAGTGCCGCGATGAGCGGCTCTTCGTCGCCGAAGATCGTCACTACGGTACGGTTGTGAGATGGATCACTCGATACGTCCAGCAGAAGAACGTCTGGGGTTTGGCTTACTACGCCGGTTATCGCTTCAATGACGTCTCCGCGCCGACCTTCACTGATGTTAGGAACAGCTTGGATCATAGTTTGACTCTCGGCAAATTCTACGGCGAACACGAGTTAGGGTATATGACCGTGTTGACTGAGAACTCGCATTTGTCAGATAATCGGCAATCTTCATGGTCGAGCCTGCCCACGATGAGAAGGAATCTGAAAAAAGCACGTCAAACGTCGATAGCAGCCTAAAGATCGAACAACTCCTTCTTTCCGGTCTCGACCACTACTTTAAGAGACGATACGAACGCGCGATCGACATCTGGACGCGTGTACTTTTCCTGGATCGCTCGCACGCTCGGGCACGAGCGTACATCGATCGTGCACGTGGGGCAGTGGCCGAACGCCTGCGAGAATCCGAAGAGCTGGTACATACAGGAATCGAGGCACTTGAGCGCGGCGACGTTCCGGAGGCGCGCAACCTGTTACGGTCGGCCGTCGAACACGGTGGTGGGCGTGACGACGTCCAAAGTATTCTGGAGCGGCTTGAGCACCTCGACCACCTTGACGCTGCGTCAGGCACCAGCGTGGCGCCACGTAGCGAGGTTTCCCCGGTCCTAGCCGAGTCGACGTTGGCCACGGAGACTCTGGAACCGATTCCACGACGGTTACGTCTTGGTCCTCTCGGCGCCCTAGTGGCCTTGTTTGCGGTGATTGGTTACCTCGCGGTATCCGGAATCGAGTGGTCACCGTGGCTCCAGAATCAAACTGTCCCAACGGCTCCGGTGGTAATAGTTCGAGCGCGGATTTTAATTCCGGCTATTTCCGAGTTGGACGTTCAGAGAGCTCGGCGCCTCGTTGAGGACGGGCGCTTGCGAGACGCGCTCGCGTTGCTTGAAGGAATTACTCCTATCGATCCCGTGGCAGCCGAAGCAGGTCGCCTTCGAGCACAAATCCAACGCGAACTTCTCGAGCCTCTCTCGGCAGGTGGATTGGTGCGTTGATGCAGTGCCCCTGCTGCCATCGCATCAAATCGACGAGTGCCGCATTCTGCTCGGGGTGCGGATATGGACTTACGGGAGGATCGACGCTTGAGGAAGGCGTAGATGTTCAAACCGATAGGGTGCCGGTTGGGCCGATGCTGGACTTCGAGCTGCGCCGTCCGATACTCGACCGGACATCTCAAATGGGAGGACGTCACCGAGCTAGCGGGCGACCGATAGGTTCGTCGCGGTCACGACCGTTGTCTGTTCGGCGAACCACGCCTGACGTTCCAAAATTTTGGTCCAGAGCCTCACGGCTACCCCTCCGGTCGTCCCTCGCACCGAAGCAGCCAAGTGGCGGAGTGGTTCAGCAGCCACCGGTCGCAATACAGTCGATGGACAAGCCAGTTAGCCTGCTGGGCCGACGCCTTGCCGCAGGCCTCTTGGATTTTGTGATTCTCGCCAGTGTCAACAGCGTTGTTGGCTATTTCACGCTGCGTCTCGTTCACCTCTCATTCACAGAAATAGACCAGTTACCCGTACTGCCGCTTTCGTGCTTCCTACTCCTATTCGATGTGACCTATTTCGTCTTCCTGACGGCATTTGGCGGACAGACCATCGGGAAGATCGCTGTTGGTTTGCGGGTGGAGAAGCGAAGAGGTCAGGGAGTCTCGATTTTGAGTGCACTTACCCGCACCGTGGGGTACGGAATTTCCGTCGTTCCGGTCGGGCTTGGCTTCCTGAGCCTGTTCTTCCGGCGAGGGCGGGCGCTTCACGATTTGCTCGCCGATACCCGGGTCGTAAGGGTTCCGTAGCGCATGCGCGCACTGGGTCTCCTGATTGGGACAGCCGGGGGTGCAGGATTTACCCCCGTCGCACCTGGTACGGCCGGTTCTGCAGTTGGCTTAGTCTTCCTGGTCGGCGTTAGAAACGTTGCGCCGATGCTCGAATTGCCAATTCTCGTCGTCGTGATCCTGGTGGGCGTTTGGGCCGCGACGATAGGGGAGAGGGAGGCAGGAAGCGAGGACCCGGGCTTTATCGTCATTGATGAGGTGGCCGGGATGTTCCTCACAATGCTGTGGGTGCCACTGACCATCTGGACTGCCATCATCGGTTTCTTCGCGTTTCGTGTCTTCGACATCGCCAAACCATTTCCTATTAAATCAGCCGAGCGCTTACCTAGCGGTCTTGGAATGATGGCAGACGACTTGGTGGCCGGAACGTACGCGGCTCTCGTTGTCAATACGTTCGTCTGGGTAATGCCAAGCATGGTAACCGCGTGATGACCACGGGGGAATCCATACGCAGGGCGGTAATTATCGCGGTCGGGTCGGAACTCCTAACCTCGACCAAGTTGGACACCAATTCGTTGTTCCTGACAGAGGCGCTCAACGGGTTGGGCGTAACCCTGGCGTATAAGGTGGTTATCGGTGACGACGAGGTTCGGCTCTCACGGGCCGTTCGTTGTGCCACTGATGAGGCGGAGCTCGTCCTGGTGACTGGTGGGCTTGGTGCAACCGATGACGACGTGACGCGTGCTACCGTTGCACGCACGTTCGACCTGCCGATGCGGGAGGATCCAACACTCGTCTCTACTATTCGATCGCGCTTCGAGGCTCGTGGACTGTCGATGCCCGAAGTAAACCGACGACAAGCGCTGGTACCACGCGGCGCGGATGTGCTCCCCAATCCCCGCGGCACTGCACCGGGCCTGTGGATTGATACACCAACGGCAGTCTGCATCCTATTACCCGGGCCATTCCGTGAGCTCAGACCTATGTTCATCGATCACGTCACGCCACGAATTGGTCCCCGGACGGATGGGGCTCGTGTCTACCGAAAAATCCTCACAATCGTTGGGCGGACGGAATCTCATGTCGAGGAGTTGACAAAGCCGGTCCACTTGCAGTGGCGTGAGTCGGGCGGTGAGGTTCAAAGGACAATTCTTACCTCACTGGGTCAAATCGAGTTGCACCTAACAACTCTCGCTCACAAGCCGACGGACGCGCAGGCGACTCTCGCCCGAGCGGCGGCCGAGATATCGAACGTACTTGGAACCCACCTCGTCAGTGCGGATGGCGAGTCGCTCGAAGTCGTGGTGGGGAGAATGTTAAGGGCACGGCATGAGCGCGTGGCCATTGCGGAGTCCTGCACCGGTGGGCTTATTATGTCGCGCCTGACGGATATTCCTGGTAGCTCGGTTTATACCTACGGCGGCTGGACGGTGTACAGCAATCAGGCCAAGATTGAGCAGCTGGGTGTCGACCCCGGACTGCTCGACCGTCACGGCGCCGTGAGCGAACCAGTGGTGTGTGCGATGGCCGAGGCCGCTCGTCGGCTGGGACGGGTGGACTACGGGCTCGGCATCACTGGTATCGCAGGACCCTCTGGAGGGAATGAAGAGAAACCGGTCGGGATGGTTTGGCTGGCTCTTGCCAATTCAGCCGGAACGGTCCAAAGCCGGCGTTTTCGTTTCGCGGGAGAGCGCGACCGGGTAAAGTTTCAAGCTTCACAGACGGCGCTCGACATGTTGCGGCGTTCGCTGTTAGAACGGGACACTAAGCAGCACGCTTCAGCCGAAACATGAATGTGTCATTTTTTCTCGTCGCCTACCTTGTGGGTAGTATTCCGTTTGCGCTCTGGCTAACTAGACGCAGTGGCGGAACGGATGTGCGGCGTGTCGGGAGCGGAAACATTGGCACGACGAATGTCTGGCGCGTAGCCGGTGCCGCCACCGCCGTCGCCGTGTTCACGCTGGATGTGGGTAAAGGTTTGGCGGTGGTTCTAGGTGCCCGCGAGGTTGGCCTCGATCTGTCTGGACAGGCTACTTCCGCTGCGGCGGTAGTGGCTGGCCAAGTGTTTCCAGTGTGGTTGAAGTTCAGAGGGGGTAAGGGCGTTGCGACCGCGGCTGGAGCGTTCTTGGTCCTGACCCCGTGGGCGATGCTGATTACGGCAGGCATCTTCGTCAGCGTGGTCTGGATTAGTCGCTTCATGTCAATTGGTTCGATTGCTGCGGGGATAGCCCTCGTGCCGCTTGTGTTCATCTCGGGGGTTCCTCCCCCGGTCCTGACGGCCGTCTGTGGCGTAAGCCTGCTCGTCGTGACTCGTCATCGTTCGAACGTCACCCGTCTTCTGGCCGGCAGTGAGCGGCGAGTGGGGCAGCGAGCGTGACGACGTCGTCCTCAACCCGCGGGGTTGCGGTTCTCGGAGCTGGCGGGTGGGGAACTGCCCTGGCGATTCACCTGGGTCGAATCGGGCTAGCGGTGCATCTCTGGGCTCGAGACGACTCCCTCGTCAGCCGCATGACCCTGTCACATGTTAACGACGTGTACCTGCCCGGCGTCGAGCTTCCCCAGAGTGTTCGCCCCACCTCGTCGCTTGAACAGGCTGTCGTTGGAGCTCATTGGGTCGTATCGGCTGTTCCCTCGCATGGAACCCGCGACGTTCTTCGCCGCGCGTACCCACATCTATCCAACGACGTGGTTATCGTGAGCGCAACAAAGGGTCTCGAAAACGAAACACTCTTGCGAATGAGTGAAGTCATCGGGCAGGAGATTGGCACTGAAGCACGGGTCACCGTCTTATCGGGACCGAGTTTCTCGATGGAGGTCGCCCAAGAACTCCCTACCGCGGTTTCAATCGCGGGTCGGTGCGCTGATACCGTCGCTGCAGTTCAAGAGGAATTCAGATCGCGAAATTTTCGTTTGTACGCCACCGACGACGTCATTGGTGTCGAGATAGGTGGAGCGATGAAGAACGTGATCGCGATCGCGGCGGGTGTAGTTCAGGCTCTCGGATTGGGCCAGAACGCATTGTCCGCGTTGATGACAAGGGGCCTTGCAGAGATTTCTCGGCTCGCCGTCGCCGTCGGGGGACGTCGTGAAACACTGGCAGGCCTCAGTGGCCTCGGAGACCTGGTGTTAACGTGCACCGGCACGCTAAGCCGGAATCGTCGCGTGGGTGTCAAGCTCGGCCGCGGGCAACCACTGGAATTGATCCTGTCAGGCATGAGTGCTGTTGCTGAAGGAGTGAGAACGACCCAGGCTGCTCTGGAGCTCGGGTCGCGGCACCGGGTCGAGCTACCTATTACGGCGATGACGGCTGAGGTCTTAGCGGGCCGCAAGACCCCGCAAGTGGCGTTTGAGGAACTCATGTTACGTCGTCAGCGTTCAGAGGTCGATGCTATTTCGTTGCCGAACAGGCCGGCCCTTTAAACGAAGACTCGTCCGTAGGATGGTCCGCATGACACTGCTTCGACGACTCCGCGGCGGATTGAGTCGAACGGCGCCGCAACTGGGTCAGCGTGTAGACGACCTGCTTGGCTCGGGTGCAGGAGTAGGCGATGCCAAGACGAGGGATTTTACCGACCCCCCGCACGACGAGCAGACACCCTTTCGAGTGGTCCTGGTCGTTTGTGTGAACGGCACCGGGAAAATATCGACGGTCGCGAAGTTGGCCCACCTACTTAATTGGGACGGTGGGCGGCCGCTTGTGTGTTCTGCTGATACGTTTAGGGCCGCCGGAGTCGAGCAGTTGTCGCTATTGGCCGAGATCGCGCACACGTTGACATTGTTGGGTCGAAACCAGGGACCGATACTTCATCGGTGGTGTTAGATGCGATCAAGGTCGGACGGACTCAAGGCAACAATATCCTGCCCGGCGACACTGTTGGCCGATTGCACACGAACGTCAACCTAATGGCTGAGTTGAAGAAAAATCGGCAGGTTGTTGAGCGGGAGGTTGTGGGCGGCCCCCACGAGGTGTTACTGGTGCTGGATTCGACGATTGGTCAGAATGGCCTCATTCAAGCGCGTAGGTTCCTGGAGAGCGCCGCGGTGACCTGGAGCGTTTTGACCAAACTCGATGGGACTGCGAACGGTGGCATCGCGATTGCCGTCGTGGAGGAACTAAGGATTCCCATTCGTTATGTAGGTATCGGCGAGGACCTCGACGATTTCTTTCCCTTTTCGACCGATGATTACGTCGAGGGACTCTTCGCGAACTGATCGTAGCCATGATCGACGCCATGATGGATGAATCCTAC
Source organism: Vicinamibacterales bacterium (assembly GCA_965237405.1). Classification (GTDB taxonomy): domain Bacteria; phylum Acidobacteriota; class Vicinamibacteria; order Vicinamibacterales; family UBA8438; genus CAUZIB01. The sequence continues at coordinate 988,244 of OZ250139.1, forward strand.
ATGGACGAGGCGCTAAACCTTGCCGCGCAGGGGCGAGGGCGAACGAGTCCGAATCCAATGGTCGGCGCGGTGCTCGTTGCGCCGAACGGGACGGTTGTCGGGAGGGGGTATCACGAGCACGCGGGTGGACCTCACGCGGAGATTCGAGCCCTCGAGACGGCCGGACGCCGGGCTCACTCGGCGACCCTGTATTGCACGCTCGAGCCATGCAGTCATGTTGGACGCACTGGACCGTGCGTAAAACGAATCGCTGACGCCGGCGTCCGCCGAGTCGTTATTGGCTTCGTTGACCCAAACCCTAGCGTGGCTGGTGCAGGCATCGCGTATTTGCGGAACCAAGGGATCGAAGTCGAAGTCGGTGTTCGACGGCTCGCTGCCCTTCGTCAGAACGAGGTATTTGTTACGTGGATGACGCAGTCACGACCCTTCGTAATCATGAAGATTGCGGTCAGTCGCGACGGTATGCTTGCGGCGCGGCCGGGAGTTCGCACCTTTCTTACGTCTGATGCCGCCAATCACGCGGTGCACCAGATCCGCGCCGATGTTGATGCAATAGGTGTGGGTTCGGAAACCGTTTTGGTCGATGATCCGCTCCTAACAGCTCGCCTCGTCCAACGAGATCGGCCTCTTGTTCGGGTGATCTTTGACCGACGGCTCCGAACATCTCCCGAAGCGCGCATCTTCACGACACTTGAGCAGGGGCCGGTCCTGGTTGCCACGACGGTGGATGCGTTGACCCGCGAGAAGGAAAGGGTAAACGCACTTCGCGAGGTCGGTGGATGCGTGGAGCCAGTTGTGGAGTGCGGTATCTCATCGGGACTCCAACGGTTGGCCGAACGTAATATCACATCAATCCTCTTGGAGGGCGGCGGCAGGATTCATCGGGCGGCCTGGCGGGCCGGAGTCGTAGATCGTGTGCAGCGCTTCACGACAGCGTTCGACATAGGAGATAGAGGAGTGCCGTGGTTGAAGGGAGAATCACTCAACAGACTGTGTGATGTACAGACCTATCACTATGGTCCCGATATCCTGATTGACGGCTATGTTCACCGGGTTGATTGAGGCGGTCGGCGAGACTCGTGACGTTCAACCGATCCCGCGAGGGTTGCGGTTCGTGGTGGTTACACGGCTTGCACCGGAACTCGCCATCGGGGACAGCATCGCGGTCAACGGCGTATGTCTAACCGTCGTCGAGAAGGACACTGCATCGTTTGCCGCCGAAGTGTCGCCGGAGAGCGTACGGATCACGACACTGGCGCAGCTTCGCTCTGGCCAAAAGGTCAATCTCGAACGCCCAATCCTTGCGGATGGCAGACTGGGCGGGCATTTTGTGCTCGGCCACGTCGACGGTATCGGTAGGATTACGGATATTCGGAGCCAAGCTGAGTTCTCGCTCGTGAGTATTGCGTTTCCGGCCCCGCTTGCCCCCTACATTGTGCTAAAAGGATCGATTGGGATCGACGGTATCAGCTTGACTGTGGCTGCCGTTCAAGACAGTCACGCGCAGATCCAGGTCGTCCCCTATACGTTGCGGCACACGAATCTTAAGGGCGCTCGTGTCGGGGATCCGGTGAATGTGGAATGCGATATCATCGGAAAATACGTCGTACGGGCTGTGCGCAATTCTATTTAGGGAGTAATCATGCGGCGACAAAAAACTGGCGGACCCGCGAAGGGCCCGAAGGCGGTTCGACGGCAAGGGCCTTTTGCGCCGATGTGTGAGGCAATTGACGCGATTCGCGCTGGGCAAATGATCATCGTTGTCGACGACGAAGACCGTGAGAATGAAGGTGATCTGACAATTGCCGCCGAGAAGGTCACCGCCGACGCGATCAATTTTATGGCGCGCTTCGGACGAGGCCTGATCTGCCTTCCCATGACAGCGGAGCGTCTCGACGAACTTGAGATTCCGATGATGGTCAGCGAGAACACGTCCCGGTTCGAAACCGCCTTCGCGGTCCCCATCGAAGCTAAGGACGTAACGAGTACCGGGATATCCGCGCCTGACCGCGCCGCCACTATTAGGACGGCCATTGATCCGTCCACGGCGCCGGATGATTTGGCGCGTCCTGGACACATGTTTCCCCTCCGCGCGCGGTGTGGTGGAGTGCTCGTCCGTGCCGGGCAGACGGAAGCGGCTGTTGATCTTGCGCGGCTAGCTGGACTTTATCCGGCCGGCGTCATTTGCGAGATCATGAACGACGACGGCACGATGGCACGCGTGAAGGAGTTGACGAGGTTTTCGCGAAAGCACGGTCTGCTCATGATCACCATTGCGGAGCTCATAAAGTACCGGATGCGAAACGACCGGCTCATCAAACGGATCGCATCGGCGTGCCTGCCGACTTATCACGGACAGTTTCAGGTGCACGCGTATGAGAGCGTAATTGATGGAGAGACACATGTTGCACTGGTACGAGGTGATATTGGAGATGGGCAGAACACGTTAGTTCGTGTTCACTCACGCTGTTTGACGGGAGACGTCTTTCACTCCGAGCGGTGTGACTGCGGAGGACAGCTCAATTCGGCGATGAAGCAAATTGCTTTAGAAGGTCGCGGCGTCCTTTTATACCTCAACCAGGAGGGGCGTGGTATCGGACTCGCCAATAAGATCCGCGCCTACGAGCTTCAAGATGAGGGATGTGACACGGTCGAGGCAAATGAACGGCTGGGGTTCAAACCAGACCAGAGAGACTATGGAATCGGCGCGCAAATCCTGCGCGATCTCGGCGTCGAAACGATGCGCTTACTGACTAACAATCCTCGAAAGTTTATCGGGCTCGACGGTTACGGTCTGTACGTCATCGAATCCTTACCGCTTGAGATCGCAGCCTCGGATCACTCACGGGACTATCTAAAGACGAAGAAGGACAAGCTCGGGCACACGCTTTCGTCCGTGTGAACCGAAGGACCGATTCTCGGTCGCCCATATCCGCCGGAGTGGTTAGGTCCGAGTGGTCTGAAAACCTGATAATGTTGGATGCAAACTTACGACGAATCCAGTCGACCGTACCAAATCCACCACGTCATCAAAATAGCCGAGATTCTTAGATCGCGGAAAAGTTACCAGGGAACTCGATCCTTCACGACGACGATTCGCCGCGCCACACGCTGAGCTTCCGTGACTAATTCGCGACTTGGCACGCTGGTCGTTGCCAGTATTCGAACGAGGTCAAAACTCTTTGAATCATTGATCGTTGTCCTAAACATTGAGTCAAAAATAGACAACGTCCCACGACGTCGAAGGAAAGGCCATTAAGAGATGTTCGTGCTTGGTCGTGATGACGCTCACACGTCGCATTGCGCGTACGAGCGTTGCGGCGCCGTGGCTGTAATGACGCATTCCGTGGGAAACAATCGTTGCCAGTATCGCGGACGACTCAACGGCGCCTATCCTGCCACCGGCGCCGACAGCATGGGTTGCAACGATCGCGTCGGCGGCCGAGCCCGCACTTCCAGTCGATCACGCTGTTGCCACTCTTTAAGCCTACAACCTCGGCGAAGCGATCTCCCCGGCCAGGCTGTAGTTGCAGCAATTCGATGTCTCACCATGTTCGGATGAAACCCATAACCGTGTTCCCTGGTGAACGAGTCGAATCTCGTCCTTACTGGCGACAGGGCCCGCCAGGAGCCGTCATGAGTCCCTTCAACTTACCGAGTTCCCCTCGGAAACCGAACAAGTCTCCACACCAGGCGGACAACTGTCAATCTCAGGCGTATACTGGCGCAACTCGGGAGGAGAAATGAGGATCCTGCTTCTGCTATTTGTGGCACTCAACACCGTGATCTTAACGAGTGGAGTTGGACAGGATGCTGAAACCCCAGATGGGAACCACTTGCTCGTGGCGTGCCGTGAGTATGTCCGCTTCATAGACGGGCGACTGATCGAACTCTATCCTCCTGCTGCAATGTGTGCTGGTCTTGTTCGGGGTGTAGTAGAAACAGCGCAAAACATCTCCAACAGTGTATGTTTGCCCGATAACGCGAACATCGGGGCAACTGTTCGAATCGTCATAAACTACCTCAACGATAGTCCCGATCGACTAGATGAGCGTGACACCCTCCTGATTCTTCGAGCTTTGGTTGGCGCCTTTCCCTGTCGTTAACCAGGCCGAAAGTCAGCCTCGCCCGCTCGACGTAACCAAAGAAATCGCGATGACTCCGTGGGTGCACCTGTTTAGTCCGTGGAGAACTGCGCAACGGCCTCATCCGTACGCATAGCTCGATGGAGTCAAGTTCGCGAGAACCGACTCCTCTTTGTACTAGTCAGGCAACGCGAAGGCGATAAGACGTGGACCGTCACCGACTGTGAGTGCGATGTATTGTTTTCCGTTGACCATATAGGTCATTGGGGTTCCGATGGCCCCGCTAGGCAAGTCGACGGATCCCAGTTCGGTCCCGTTTGCCTTGTCGTAGGCTACCAACCGCGGCCCCTCGTTTAAACCCCCGGCGGTCAGGCAGTACAGCAATAGCGTCTTCGTTAACAGAGGGCCATTGGAACCGTTGTCCCCACCAAGTGGTGGCAGATTCAAGTCGCGTAGGCGTGGGTGGTTACGGTAACGATTCCCCTCACCGGTCGGTACCCACCACGCATGCTCGCCAGTATTCATGTCGATCGCTGTCATCCGTGAATATGGAGGTTTGAGTAAGGGCAAGCCCTGCGGCATTTGCGGTGAACCCGATCCTCCTGCACCTGCTAGCATTTGCTCTTCGGGGGCCCCGGCCGTGTACCGGACTGTTGCCCCGAGCGCAGGGTCAGGCGTGTACAGCTTTATGACAATGGCTCGGTTGCGTGATGGGATGTACAGCATTCCAGTTTCCGGGTCGACCGCAGCCCCGGCCCAACCTACCGTACCGTCGGTGGGAGGACGCATGATCGTACCGCGCGTAACTCCTTCGATCGGCCGATCCAGCGGTGTAAAGAGTGGGCCCAGTCGGAAACCTTCAACGGCCTTCACCGCCAGCGCACGAATCTCAGGCGTGAAATCAACCAGGTCGTCAAGCGTCACGCCCTGGTAGTCAAACGGTGCTGGTTTTGTTGGAAACGGCTGCGTCGGCGATGGCACGTCGCCTGGGATATTGGTCTCCTGCGGCACGGGTCGTTCCTCAATTGGCCAGATCGGGTCTCCCGTAACGCGGTCGAATGCGTAAACGAACCCTTGCTTGCTTACCTGCACAATGGCCCTAATGTCGCGTCCGTCAACCGTGATGTCAATCAAATTTGGATGTGTCGGAAAGTCGTAATCCCACAGGCCGTGGTGAACGGCCTGGAAATGCCACACGCGTTCGCCGGTCTCGACGTCAACCGCGATCAACGTCTCCGAAAAGAGGTTATCCCCCAGTCGGTCGACCCCTATGAAGTCATTCGTGGTGGTTCCGGTCGGTAGGTAAACATGGCCAAGTTCATTGTCACCGGCGAGCATTGACCAGACGTTGGCGTTTCCGGAGTAGCGCCAGGATTCGTTAAGCCAGGTATCGACACCGAATTCATCCGTGCCGTTCGGAACAGTGTGAAAGTCCCAGGCGTGTTCACCGGTTCGAACATCCCAAGCCCGCACCCAGCCGGGAACTGCTTCCTTGGTGATGCGACGGTCGGCGACATGTGATCCGTGAATAACTTTGTCACGGACAACAATAGGTGGGGAGTGGATTCCCCAGAGCATTGCGTTCAGGTAGTCACGATCCTCTCGATTGGCCCGAGGAACACCAACCATCGTATCGACCATTCCACTGCCATCCGGTCCGAAGTCAGAACATGGCTGACCCGTCTCTGCATTAACACAGACAATATAGCCATTCCCAGTGCCCCAGAAGATCCGTTCGTCTTTGTTACCGTCCGTCCAGTAGGCCACGCCACGCTGGGTCCACCCGTACCCAGGTGGAGTCCCCTCTTCATACACCTTCGGGTTGAAGACCCAGAGAGTTTTACCGGTAGTGGCATCGACGGCGACTCCTTGGGAGAGCGGAGTATTGAAATAGAGAACACCGCCAATCATCAGTGGCGTGGCCTGCAATCGCGATGAGAATGGCAGGTGTCCGAGTCGATGCAGGTCAGGAGTATCCTGAATGAGGGACTCGACAATCGTCTTGAGTGGGGCGGACCACGAGCCACCACCAGGGGTTGTTCGACTTAGGAAGTTATCGACGGACGTCCACTCCCAGGCAATCTCTAGGTTCGTAAAGTTATTGGCGTTGATCTGGTCAAGGGGGGAATACTTCTTACCACCGATATCGCCAGCGTAACTCCGCCACTCACCGTTTGAGGTGTCGTAAGTTTGCCAGGCTCCCGTGGGATTTCTCTGCTGTGCCTTTACGGTTGTTACCGCGCAAATGAGAAGAGTGAGGGTCACGGTGAAGGTTGGCAACTGCTGACGCATGGTGAAACCTCCGTGTTGCAGTGCATTAACATCAAATTCGTAATGCTTGTCCAAACAGAAGAAGCGGCGAAATGAATAGGGCAACGCGGAGCGGTGGACTGTTCAACAGGGACTGGACGACCGCTCAATCGGACGTAAGACGGCAAATCCCAATCGTAACCCCACGTGGCTGTGGTCTGGTCGCCGACCACATCGAATCAATCTCGACGCTGATTAGAGATACGACCGTGATGGTGGGTAACCTTCCGATTACCCGGTCTTACCTCAATAGCCAGGACCCAACGCTTCTCCGGCAGATCGTCCAGCGTGATGGTGAGATCCGGATAGTAGTCCGGCCCGTCGGCCGGTACAATCGCCTTAGGAAACGCAACGATGTAGTCGGGTTCGCCAAGCACCCACCCTTAGGTGAAATCGGGAAACTAAGGCAGATCAGCCAGGGCGCCTCGCGGCGAACATGCGGCGACCCTAGCAGTAATCGTTCCAATTTCCTCTTCGCTTAGGCTCGGATCGTTCTTGAAGGTGCCGTGCAACGGGTTAGCGAACCATGGAGACATCTCGCGCGAAAGGACCTTGTCCTTGATCGCCCGCGCCCAGGGCCGTACTTCCTAGTAGCTACGAAGCGGCATCGGTGCCGATTCGTCAGGCCGGTGACATGTGACGCACTTATCAAACAAGATTGGAGCCACGTACTTGGAGAAAGTCTTGATCTCCTTACCTGCCCCCTGGAGTGTCATTACCGTCAGACTCAGCACCAGAGTGGTTACGAATAGAACTTTCGCTCGATCCATACGGTCTCCTATGGGGCGCCCCAGGGTTTTCTTGGACACTTGATTGCGAGAGAGTTCTCGTAGGAGGAGTGTCGAGATGGAGAAGCACGATCAGGAGTCGGCGGTGGCGGAGGGAGGCCGGAGGGCGACCGGAGGGGGCCGGTTTTCAGTCGGTCGCAAGAGCGCCGTGGTGATGTGCTTGCTGCGCGGGGAGGATCTCGAGTCCGTGTCGCGGGAGTGGAGGATCACGGCGGCGCGGGCGTCGCAGTGGCGCGATCAGTTTCTGGCCGCGGGCCAGGCGGGCCTGAAGAGCCGAGCGACGGATGCCCGGGGTGAAGACAACCGTCGGCTGCGGGCCAAGGTCGGCGAGCTGCTGATGGAGAACGAACTGCTCTACGCGAAGGTGGACCAGCTGGAGGCCGGCTCCCCTTTGGCCCGGAGGAGGTCGACGCGATGAGTGGCGCCCATTCGATCTCCACCCGTCGGGCGTACGGCGTGCAGCGGATCTACCGCGTGTGGGAGCGGGCGCGGTCCAGCGTCTACGCGAGGCGTCACGCGACGAGGTCACGCGCGCCGTGGTGTCGCCGCGGGCCGGTCGGTGCCGCCCCGGACGAGGTGCTGGTCGGCCACATCCGCCGGGTACTCGAAGCCTCGCCGTTTCATGGCGAGGGGTACCGCAAAGCCTGGGCGAAGCTGCGGGTCGCGGGGATCCGCACCTCGAAGGAGCGGGTGCGGCGGTTGATGCGGGAGCACGACCTCCAGGCCCCGCACCGCGCGGGGCACGCGCACGGCCCGAAGGCGCATGACGGCACGATCACCACGGAGGCCCCCGATGTGATGTGGGGAACGGACATGTCGGCCACGGTGACGGTCGGCGAGGGGGCGGCGTTCGTGTTCGTGGCTGTCGATCACTGTACGACCGAGTGCATCGGCCTCCATGCGGCCAAGAACGGGAGCCGGTTCGAGGCCCTGGAGCCGATCCGCCAGGGCGTCCGGGAACGCTTCGGCGCCATCGCCAAAGGTGTCGCCAGCGGGCTTCGTCTTCGTCACGACCACGGATCGAACTACCTGGCCGATGACTTCCAACGGGAGATCAAGTTCTTTGGTATCGAGAGCTCACCGAGCTTCGTGCGGGAGCCCGAAGGGAATGGCGTCGCTGAGCGCTTCATCCGCACACTGAAGGAGAACGTCTTGTGGGTACGGAGCTTCGAAACGATCGAGGAGCTCCGCCTCGCCTTGCTTGAGTTCAAGCGGACATACAACGAACAGTGGATGCTTGAGAAGTACGACTATCGAAGCCCAGCCCAGGTGCGCCGCGACCGGGTCGGGCTAGACGCGGCAGCATAGAAGTGATTACCTTCAAACCACTGTCCAAGAACCCTGGGGCGGTACACCTATCGCTAGTCTGGACACACCCTAACATGAGACGACATCGTCGAATCTACGACAGCATGCGCCATCAGGCGTTACGTGTTAGACGACCGTCGGGAACCTGCCGATACTCGTTTCCGGTCTAAATCCGCGCGAAAAACCAGCATGATATCAGATGGGTTGCATATTGAAAGGCAAGCGGTAAAGAACGTGTCTAAGAGCCAAAAGCCCCTAGGATAGTGAGATGAGCGACATCGAATCGTTGGCGGACATCCTTAAGGAAATTGCCACGACCTTGCAGATAGAACGCCCCTTGGCGGTAGTCGATGTGGAAACCACAGGCACGTGGCCAAAACACGACCGAATTGTTCAAATCGCATTTGCGACCGTACAGCCTAATCTGAGTATTGCCGAGGACGATACGTTAATCAATCCCGAGATGCCGATCCCCGCCGAAGCGACGAGCATTCATGGTATCAACGATGAGGCTGTGGTGGGAGCGCCGACCTTTCGATCAAAGGCATCCTCACTATCTCAAGCATTGGCTGGCCACGATTTCATTGGGTACAACTTCGGATTCGATCGGGACATGCTTCAGTCTGAATTCAACCGATCGAACGTACCATTTTCTTTCACGGGAGCACGGGTAATTGATCCCCTCATTCTTTGGCAGCGTCTTGAACCGCGTTCGCTACGTGATGCTGCGACGCGGTTTATCGGGAGTCAGCCGGACTATTCCCACCGGGCTGATGCTGACATTGACACGACAGCTCGTGTACTGATCAGTCAACTAAGAGATCATGGTGGCACTGAACAACTTCCGAAATCCGTGAAAGGATTGTCCTCAGTGCGAATCGACCGTGACACTAATTCTCTAGATGCCGGTGGAAAGATTAAATGGCGTGATGGCGCAGCCAGACTTAACTTTGGTAAACATAGAGGACTCAAACTCCAAGAAATCCGTGATCAACACCCTGGCTATCTTGAGTGGATTTTGACGGGGGACTTTCCAGATGACGTGAAGGAAATCATTTCTTCAGCGTTGGCTGGAAACTATCCGTTGGAACCGATGATCGTGAATCGTCATCGACCCTGATACCTTGGTAGAGAGAAAATGGTGAGTCCTTCCCCTCGCGAGGTAACCGACAATAATCAACCGTCGACTGTGTTTGAAACATGAACGCTAAAATTCTCCTACAGGTGGGCCGAGACACCAGTCGTGCACGTCAGTTTTAGCGCGGTGTAGCCGCAACAGGTGACAGCGTTGAGGGAATGATGAATGGCGTACGAGACGTCACCCGGACTCCGTTGACACCGATCAGAGTCTATGTCTCCAAACTCTGAGACGATTACGAAAGTAAGTGTCGGAACTGGCACCACGGAAGTAGCAGGGAATCGAGCGTGGAGCGAGGTCGTCGTCTTCGTGTTCGCGATCCTAGCGACTGTGACGGTGAAGGTTCCTCAACTCTTTGGCATCCCGATTGACGAGGAGTTCGGCCCCTCTGCCGTTCATTGGTGTAGTTGTCCTTTGCGGCGAGAACGAATCCATGAACGCCTAACCTCCCCGATGCGAGACGACCACACCAATGAACGGCAGAGGTGTCTAGTCTGCAGCGGACCGGCCGGCTGCAGCGTTGCCGACTAGTCGGCAACGCTGCCCAGCGAATTGAAGCGTTTTGAGCGATGTAGGCAGTACTTAGGCAGCACAGGCGCCACCGCTGATCGCGGCTGATTCCAAAACCGGCTTGTTTCTTAGAGTTTCTGAGGATTGGTTGCGGGGGCGGGATTTGAACCCGCGACCTTTGGGTTATGAGCCCAACGAGCTACCGGACTGCTCCACCCCGCGTCACGCGTACACTAAAAGCATTTGATGCTAGCATGCAGTTTCTGGCTCGGTCAACGAGAGAGGGAACATCTACTAACGTGGACGCCGAGGCGTATCGTTGAAAATGAACACCAGCTCACCGGGGGCTATGAGCCCAAGTTCACCACGAGCGACCTCCTCCACAGCTCGTGGATCCGACCTAAAACGACGCGCTTGGACCCTAAGTGTTTCGTTGTGGATCTTTAGCCGTTCGACGTCGAAAACGAGTCTCTGGTACTGCCGACGTGCCTTCACAGAATCGACGAGTCCGGCGTCGCCTACCACCGCGTTGATCACGAAGATACACGCCCCAAACAACACCGCCCATCTAATTGCGCGTATGACCCCAGGACTCGGCCTGGAGAACAAGGGTGGCCGCTTGGTCTTTAATTTTTGCGCATTCACAAAAGAATAGTTTCGGCACGAGGAATTGAAATGATTAGAGGTAACGACTCAGACGTGGTCGTGGTTTGGACGACGTTTCCAGCGGACGGTGACGTTGAATCGTTCGGTCGAGCCCTCGTTAGCGAGGATCTTGCGGCTTGCGTAACAGCGGGTGGTGACGCACTGTCGATCTATATGTGGAATTCATCGGTTCACGTAGTAAACGAACGTCCGATCACCATCAAGACCACCGCGCACCGTGTAGCACGGTTGCAGCGACGGATCGCCGAGCTTCATCCGTACGACGTTCCAGAGTTTCTCGTCCTTGCTGTCCAGGGCGGCAGCGCTGGCTATCTCGACTGGGTTCGATCATCCGTGTCACCCAGCCACACAGCTGACATTAAGCCTGATTCAAACTAGGTAGAACGTGGCCTGGCACAGTTAGGGATATCTAAGAACCAGGAAGCCGCCAATCAGAAGTACGAAGAACAGGAGAGCAGCCCAATCGAAGTTCTGGTCCAAACTCTGTCGAATCCGAACTCCGAACACCCGGAGAAGGCCGGCCACGAGAAGGAAACGCACGGTCCGGCCAATGAGACTGACGATCAGGAATGGACCAATGGGCATTCCGATCGCCCCGGACGCGATGGTCGCGACCTTGAATGGAATCGGTGTAAACGCAGCTGCAGCCAAGAACCACGTACCCCAGATCTCCGCCAGAGCTACGAAACGATCCCAGCTGTGCTGGGTACCGTAGAAGTCGATAATTGGCTGACCCACCGTGACCATCAGTCCAGAGCCAATGGCGTATCCAATCCAGGCACCGATCAATGAACCGACCGAACACGTTGCGGCGGCGACGAGCCACCGCAACGGGTTTGCCACAACGATAGCGATCAGGAGCACATCGGGTGGAACAGGAAAGATCGACGACTCTGTAAGCGCAATCAAAAAGAGCGCCACCAACCCTTGAGGGGTATCGGCCCAGTGAATCGTCCAGTCATATGCCTGTCGAACCCATCGACGAGGCACATCCACGATTGTCTGAAGAAGGGGCATCAATCCGCAAGTCCACTCATGGCATCCGCATCACATGCGGATGCCTGTACGATACAACCGAGGCCCGGGGGAGAAAAGAGTGTCTCGGTGGTCATTGGACTCATCCGTATGGTATCCCTTGGCATTTTTTCGTCCGTCGACTGGCTCGACTCCAGTTGACTTGCGTTGACTTGTGCGACCAGATCATCGGCTAATTGGGGAAGCAGGCTAAGTGACCACAGACAGCGGGCTCGCCATCATCTTGCGCACCAATTCGGATATTGAAGCCAGCGTGGTCCGCAGCCTGCTGGAAGCTCAAGGCATCCATGTTCTCACGGCCTCAGATGTACCACACTCGGTCTTGCCCCTAACGGTTGCCGGCCTCGGCGAGGTTCGACTCTCGGTTCGCCAGGAGATGGTAGAGGTAGCAACGCGCGTGATCGCCGACTATCGCGATGAGCTTGCGATGCAGAGGATACAGAAGACTGAGGCGCTCGCTGAACTCGAGGCGACCCTCTGCTACACGTTCCACGACAAGGGACTACTCGAAGATTCCCTAACGCATCGCTCGCGGGCCAACGAAGAAGAAAGCGGAGGGGTCGTCGACAATGAGTCTCTCGAATTTTTGGGTGATTCTGTGCTTGGACTCGTCATCTCGGACCGACTCTTTCGAGAATTCCCAAACTACAATGAGGGACAAAAGTCGAAAATGCGAGCGCAGCTGGTCTCGGCACAGACACTCGCACGAATCGGTGAACAGATCGGCCTTGGCAGGCACCTACTCCTCGGTCGCGGAGAAGAGAAGACCGGCGGGCGTTCGAAGCCATCGCTCTTGGCGGATGGTTTAGAGGCGGTCGTCGCGGCCATCTACCTGGACGGGGGTCTCGTCAACGCCGAACAGTTTATCGGACGAGTGTTTCGTCCAGCGTTTGAGGATGTCCGCGCGGGTCGAGTCGTGCATGGAGGAGCCAGAGACCATAAATCAACATTGCAGGAGTGGCTCCATGCGCACGGCCGTCCAACTCCGGCGTACGCACTCGTCGCAGAACAAGGGCCTGGCCATGACAAGACATTCGAAGTTGAGGTCCGGGTCGGAGACCAATCAGTGGGTCGGGCTGAGGGCCGCAGCAAGAAGGAGGCGGAACAACGAGCCGCCGAGCGCGCCATCGCGGCTCTGCTCAGTCCCTAGATGTAACCTGTTGCTAGTCAATTTCGATGATGCTCCATGCCTTGTCGTCCGTGATCGGCTCGGTCACGCGACGAGTTCCGGAAGGTAGAGGAGACGGCTCCATAAACGGTAGCCGCAAAACCGCGTATTCCTGCACTTCTCGGGAGAGTTCCTCTTCGGTCGGTGAGGCGGGACGGCAATACAGACGCACCCAGAGTCGGAGCAGCGGGTCGGCAAACGAGTAACGTTTCTTCCGCACGCTGATAAGGTCGACGTCTTCGAGCCAGGTCAAGTAGTCTTTGGTCGACCCTGGGGTTCGACGCAAACGATGGGCGATTTCGGTTAGCGTGAAGGGTTCTTCCTTAGCCAGAATCTGGAGAATAGCCTTTAGCGCACCGTAGCCTCGTGCGCGATGCAGTCGAAGCTCGTAAGAGAATCGGCACACTAGCCAGAGAGGCGCGTCTACCTCCAGTTGACTAGCCAGGGCGCTCACCGGATCACCACTGCTCGCCCCGTCCATCGACCTCAGTGCCTCAGTAAGGGTCCGAACGTAGGTTGGACGACCGTTGGTCAGAGCATGAATCATCCGACTTAGATCATTCCGCTCCGCATCATCACGGCCAACGCCGTGGCGCATAAGTGTTGCCGCGACTTCAACCGGCGAAAGCATGGGAACATAGATGACCTCAAATCGAGCCGAGGCATCTCGGAACAGTCGATGAGCTCGGCTCGCGTAGCGCGTTGTCAGCACGAACCGATTTGAACATTTGGTGAACGCGTCGATGATTTCGCGAACAACGCCGCGAAGTCCAGGAAAGCTCTCGAAGGTGCGCAACTCAAGAATTTCATCAATCAAGAAGATCGGACTGGTATTGGACGGCCCTACCGACTCTTGGAGGTATCGCACCAGGGTCTCGAATGCCGTCCGTGCATCACTCATCGACCCCTTAAAATCAACGACCTGGTTCTGCCCGGGCGAGCCCCTCAACATGTACGGTGAATCGCGCATTACCGCGGTGCAGAAACCCTCCGGTGTCGAAGCGGCGCGCTCGATATCAAAGTAATGGCTGCCGCGGTCACCCAGACGTTGCGACACCCGGCGGAGCAGCGACGTACGACCAGTCCCGCAACCGCCGAGAAGCACCGGTATACGTGCTGGGGTTGCGTTAAGAGCAGCGAGTATCCGGTGTTCGATGACGGGCCGCTCGGGAATCACGTTTAACCTTCGACCTGTGGACCGCCTAACACTACTGGAACCTCTACAAAAATCGGTGTGCGCGAAGAACCTAGACGATATGGAAGGGCGCGCAGGTTGTCAATTCGAATCACGACCCCATGAAAAGGTTTTCCTTTGGTTAAGAACGCTTGACTTCTAGTGCAAGAGTTTGTCCGAAAGGCTAGTTGCAGCGGGCTTGTAAATCGTTGGGGATGGCTGTTCTGCTATGATCTCTAATTTGAGTTTTGGGAAGCAATGTCTTCTATGAACGTGGCTGTCGTCGGTGCACAATGGGGCGATGAGGGAAAGGGTAAGATCGTCGACCTTCTCACTCCGGCGTTTTCGATAGTTGCGCGGTATCAAGGTGGACACAACGCAGGTCACACCGTTCTCATCGATCGTCAGAAGTTCGTCCTTCATCTCATTCCTTCAGGCATCCTACATCCGGACGTCACCTGCGTAATCGGAAACGGCGTTGTCGTGGATCCGCAAGCGCTTTTTCGTGAGCTCGACGAGCTGGACCGGCTTGGTGTCGATGTACTCGACCGTCTTCTGGTGAGCGAACGGGCCCATGTAATAGTCCCCTACCACCGCGATATTGAAGCCACGGCGGAAGCTGCGAGAGGTGAGCGGCGTATTGGAACGACATCACGCGGCATCGGCCCCAGTTACGAGGACAAGACCGGTCGTCGCGGCATTCGAATTGCCGATCTGGCTGATCACCGAACCAACGGTGTACTGGCGTCAACCCTGGCTGCTAACGTCGCCGCTCGAAACGAAGCGTGCGGCGGTAAACCGGTAAAATGGAAGACCCTGTACGCGGATTTGGTCACGGTCTGGGAACGCCTCGCTCCGCTGGCAACAGATGTTTCGAAATATCTCGACGATGCGATTAAATCGGGCCGACGTGTGCTTTTTGAGGGAGCCCAGGGAACGATGCTTGATATTGACCATGGCACTTATCCCTTCGTCAGCTCTTCCAATGGAACCATCGGCGGTGTCTGCACTGGGCTTGGGATAGGTCCACAGCGGATCGGGTGCGTGCTCGGAATAGTTAAGGCCTACACCACGCGGGTAGGCGAGGGACCCCTCCCCACTGAGCTCCGTGGCGAGTTTGGAGATGCGCTTCGCGAGTCGGGCCAGGAGTATGGGGCGTCGACCGGTCGTCCTCGAAGGGTGGGATGGTATGACTCGATGGTTGCTCGATACGCGGTTCGCGTAAATGGCCTCGACACGCTGGCCCTAACCAAACTGGACGTGCTTGATGGTCTCGACGAAGTACGAGTGTGCACGGGCTACCGGTGCGGTGAGCGACGCCTGACAGAGTTGCCAGCCAGCACCACTTCGCTCGCGGCGGTTACGCCTGAGTACGAAACTTTACCAGGATGGAAATCGCCGACGGCTGGGCTCAGAAAATTCTCAGATCTCCCCGTTGAAGCTCGTCAATACGTCGCGTGTCTGGAGGAGTTTAGTGGAGCTCCAATCTCAATCGTGTCAACCGGCTCCGAGCGATCCGACACCATCATTCGCGACGGTTCGATCTCGGCGGGCTGGTTTAATTGATCTCGCGAATCTGTCACACTCGAAACTGGCTTTTTTGGGGGGTTGCGTTGGCGGCAACTCTCGCAGCATGCGCGCAGAGAGGAACCAAGCCAACCGGAGACGACGCTCGCCGCTTCATCGAAGGCGAGGGACCTCACGAAGGAGCCGAAGGGCGACTCCTACGTTTATGGATTAACGCGGAGCGTGCTGCGTGGATTCAAAACAACTTCATCACGGATGACACCAACGCCGAATTGGTTGCGGCCAATCGCTCGTTGATGGCAGCCACCACTGAGCTCTCAACAAAAGCCGCACAATTCAATCATCTCGATCTTCGACCCGAACTCGAACGAAAGCTGACACTCCTGAGGACCTCGCTTGCAGCGGTGGCACCGAGCAATCCAACGCTTCAGCAAGAATTAGCTGAGCTCGTGACCGCGATGGAGAGCCTGTATGGGCAGGGAGAATATTGCCCAGACAGCGAAGATGACTGCCTTGACCTGCCAACCATGGAGCACCTGTTTGGCCACGTTCGGGAAACCGATGATCTGCTGAACATGTGGATCGGCTGGCGACAGGTAGCCCAACCGATGCGGTCGTTGTACGAGCGCTTCGTCCAACTGGCGAATGCGGGTGCGCATGAGCTTGGTTTTGCGGACACGGGTGAAATGTGGCGTTCAGCGTACGACATGCCTCCAGATCGTTTCGCCGCAGAGCTCAGCCGCCTTTGGGAACAGGTACGTCCGCTGTACGAGTCGCTTCACTGCCACGTCAGAGCTGAGTTAGGGGACGAGTACGGAACGGCCTTCGTGTCCGATGATGAAGCAATACCCGCGCACCTACTTGGGAACATGTGGAGTCAGAGCTGGACCAATCTCTATGACGTCGTGAGCACGTCCGGCAGGCCAGGATACGACTTGACCGAATTACTTGAGCGTCGCAACGTTAATGAACGAGAGATGGTTCGCTACGGTGAGCGCTTCTTCAGTTCGTTGGGGTTTAGCCCGCTACCACAGACGTTCTGGGAACGCTCCTTGTTCGTTAAGCCAGCCGACAGGGACGTCGTCTGTCACGCCAGCGCCTGGAACATAGACTACGACAAAGACGTGCGAATAAAGATGTGCATCAGCGTCAACGATGAAGATTTCGTCACGATCCACCATGAGCTAGGTCACAACTATTACCAGCGCGCGTACCGAGGTCAGGATCCCCTCTTTCGAGCCGGAGCCAACGCCGGGTTTCACGAGGGAATCGGTGACGCTATCGCTCTCTCGATCACCCCGGAGTACCTGAAGCAGGTTGGTCTGCTTCGACGGGTCCCGCCGCAACACGACATCGAATTCCTACTGCGACAGGCCCTCGACAAGATCGCGTTTCTGCCCTTTGGTTTCGTCGTCGACCAGTGGCGCTGGCGGGTCTTCTCAGGCGACGTGACGCCTACCACCTACAACTCGGCATGGTGGGAACTTCGTGAGCAGTATCAGGGCATCAGAGCACCCATTATACGAAGCGAGGAGGACTTTGACCCTGGCGCCAAGTACCATGTTCCATCCAACGTGCCGTACACGCGTTATTTCCTTGCCCGAATTCTTCAGTTTCAGTTTCATCGCGGGTTATGCGCCGCTGCCGGCTTCAAAGGAGCACTGCACCGATGCTCAATCTTTCAGAATGCGGAGGCTGGCAAACGGCTAGCAACGATGCTAGAGATGGGAGCCAGTCGACCGTGGCCGGACGCCCTCGAGGTCATAAGCGGAACCCGAGAAATGGACGCAACGGCAATCCTTGACTATTTCGCCCCGCTGGCCTCATGGCTCGATGAGCAAAATGACGGTCGAACCTGCGGGTGGTAGATACAACTAGGGGAGTCCCACGTACTCCTGTTTCGTCACCTTCTCGAACCACTCCGTCTTTGAGTCGATGTTGAGTGCCAAGTGGACCATGTCTCTATCTGGTGTGGCGCCGTGCCAATGCCGTTCGCCCGCTTCGATCCGAATGGCCCCTCCAACGCCAACCTCCCAGATAGGCTCACCGTGTTTCTGACCGCGACAACTTCCCTCGATAATTAGCAGAACTTGCGTTCCTGTGTGCGTGTGCCAAGCGGTTCTAGCACCCGGTGTAAACGCGACTCGGTACATATTCACCGTTGGAGTATCCGAGAGACCGTCGAATCGGGCCATCGTGGCGGAGCCCGTAAACGTGGTCGGATCTACCGGTTGGTCCGGATGAGCCGTAGCCTCGAAGAACTCCATGTAACACCTACGAGCTAGCAGACGGAGTGCGCCCGCCATGTTTAACTATGAAGAAAACAGCGGTAGCCGCTATTAGCGTTGCGATAACGGAGCCCACGTTGATCGGGCCGGTTTGGGAGTACCAAACGATGAAGTAACCAATCGACCCAGGCAGCAGGGCATAGTAGACGAAAGGGATGAGGGTCATGCGAATAACCGATCCCTCCCGACCTAGCAACCCAACAACCGCCGACGCCGCAACGACGTTGTGAACACAAATCATGTTTCCCGCAGCTCCGCCCACGGCCTGAAGGGCGACGATCCAGGTTGGGTCAACGGCGATCCGCTCACCCATCCCGAACTGAAAGAGAGAGAACATCATGTTGCTGACGGTGTTGCTACCCGCTACCGCCGCCCCGATTCCGCCGATAAAGGGCGCGAAAAGTGGCCACGCACCGCCCACGAGCGCGGCAATTCCATCGGCCAGAACGATTGGCATCCGCTCGTAGCCGGCCGAGCCGCCTGTACTGTTGAGGAACACTTGTACCATCGGCACCGTGAAAACGAGCGCAATAGAAGCCGATGCAGTCACCTTCAGTGATGTGGTCCAAGCCTTCCTGTAGGCTGCCCCCCGGATCTGATGCAGCACCAGCGTAATTAGCGAGGTGGCAATGAAGAGCGTGCCTGGCAGGTACAGGGGCTGAACTGAATTCATGTTGATGCTGCTCCCCAGCATGCTGGGCCAGCTCAACGTCACTGACTGGAGGAAGGCTTTGAAAGGGTCGACCATACGGGACGATAGGAGCAGCAACGCTACGATAACGTAGGGCAGCCACGCACTAAAAATGCTCATTGAACCGCTGTGGTGCGTGACTTCCCTTACCTCGACGGAGCCGGTCCATTCAGCGGGCCAACTCTCCTTCTGATCGAAGTCCCAGGCATTCTCCGGCTTGGGCACCAAGAAGCCTGCGCGCGCCGCCGACACCACGATGACCAAGCCAACGATGCTGCCGGTTAGTGCGGGAAACTCTGGCCCAAAAAGGTATGCTGCAATGACGTACGGAATAGTCATAGCGAGTGCTGCGAAGATCGCGAAGGGCCAGACCTGTAGCCCCTCGGCCAGTGATTTGTTTCGCCCAAAGAACTTAGTCAAAAACGAGACCAGGATGAGCGGCACCAATGTGCCCGCAATGGCATGGAGGATCGCAACCTTCAGACCAATGAAGGCCAGGAAATCATTCCACTCCGCGTACCCTCTCCCTGCGGCGTACACCGCGATTGCCGGGTCGGCCGAGAGCCCAGTATTAACGCCGACTAAAATCGGCGTACCCAGTGCGCCAAAGCTTACCGGGGTGCTCTGGATAATCATGCCCGACATGACCGCTGCCATACCCGGGAATCCGAGACCGACCAAAAGGGGAACGGCCACCGCCGCCGGGGTGCCGAATCCGGCCGACGCCTCAATGAACGAACCAAACAACCACGCAATAATGATGACCTGGACTCGGCGGTCGGCCGAGATGGTCGTGAAGCCATCGCGGATCGTCTTGATAGCACCGCTCTCCTGCAGGGTGTTCAGTAACAGAATGGCGCCAAAAATAATGTAGAGAAGGGTCAGCGTAATGACTAAACCATTGATGGTGGCAGCCGCAACCTGCACGAGGGGCACCTGCCACACCAACAGCGCGAGCACAAAGGCGACTGCATATGACAGGGGCATCGCCCGGCTGGCCGGCCACCTGAGACCAACGAGAAAAACCGCAACTGTGATGATTGGAAGCAGCGCGAGTATGGTTAGAATTCCTGTATTCATGGCATCTATCCCTGGCCGGTTAAGCTCACGCGTGCAGCCTCATCCTCGTCATAAGGCCCAAGCACAGTATGCAGTTACCCGATGTATAACAGCTCCTTGAGTCAACCGATCGAGCTGGCGAGCCTTTGCGTGACTCCCCCCGTTGTTCGCCACGAGCATAAACGTTCGGACGAACTCGCCGGACCGACGCTCGGTAATTTGGCCATCTTTGGGCTGCGACATTGTAACCCAGCGGAGTAAATGGCGGTACAGACGGCGCTCGCTCTGTCTTAAGTGCCGATTTTCACTCGTGTACATCGAAATGCCTAGCAGCCTGTCGGACTTAGGCCCGGGTTTTATAATAGGGCTTGTCGAGTCGAGGAGGTCGAAGTAGATGCCGAAGTTCGTACAGCGGCACCAGTCGCAGCTGTATTTGCTGCCGCCGGACCTGCGCGATTGGCTGCCGGAGGACGATCTGGCGCACTTCGTGGTTGAGGCGGTGGAACGGGTGCCGCTGGAGCGGTTCCAGGTAAACGAACGGGGCACCGGATCGGCGCAGTATCACCCGCGGATGATGCTGGCGTTGCTGGTGTACTGCTACGCGAACGGGATCTTCGGCTCGCGTCGGATCGAGCGGGCGACGTATCGGGACATTGGCGTTCGGTACGTGGCGGCGAACTGTCACCCGGACCACGACACGATCTGCACGTTCCGGCGCAGCAACTTCGATGCGGTAGCGGAGGCGTTCCTGCAGGTACTGCTGCTGGCGAAGGAGCTGCAGCTGCTGCGTGTTGGGACGGTGAGCGTGGACGGGACGAAGGTGGACGCGAACGCGAATAAGCGCAACAGCCTCCGCTACGACCGGGCGGGGGCGTTGCGCGAGCAGTTGCGAGGCGAGATCGAGGGGTTGTTGGATCAGGCGGAGCACGCCGACACGGACGCCGCGCCGGACCCGCAGGGTCTGCCGGAGGAGTTGTCGCGGCGGGACAAGCTGCGGGTGAAGCTGGACCGTGCGTGCGCGGAGTTGGAACGGCGTGCGCAGGCGCGTGCGGACTCGGAGCGGGCGGAGTACGAGCGCAAGGTGGCGGCGCGGGAGCGGCGTACGGGATCGCGCAAGGGTCGGCACATCAAACCGCCGACGGAAGCGCCGGAGGCGGAGGAGCAGATCAACCTGACGGACGCGGACAGTGCGCTGATGCGCAAGAGCCGGCGCCATGAGTACCGCCAGGCGTACAACGCGCAGGCGGCGGTGGATGCCGACGGCAGTCAGTTGGTGTTGGGGGCTAGGGTGAGCGTGTGCGCGAGCGACCGCAACGAGTTGGTGGCGGATGTGGATGCGATCCCGGCGGCGTTGGGCGCGGCGGATCGGGTACTGGCGGACAGCGGCTACGCGACGGGCAGCGAGGTGTCGCAACTGGCAGGTCGCGGTGTGGAGGTGTTGGTGGCGACGGGGGCGGAAGGCCAACGGCGCCAGCACGACTTCCGACCGGAGCCGCCGCACCCGCTGGCGAAGGAGCCGCAGGCGGACTGGATCAAGTCGATGCAGCAGAAGATGGCACTGCCGGAGCACCGGGCGCATTACCGTTTGCGCAAGCAGACGGTGGAGCCGGTGTTCGGGATCGTGAAGCAGGCGATGGGCTTCCGGCAGTTTCTGCTGCGGGGTCTCGAGAAGGTGGAGGGCGAATGGGCCTTGGTAACGCTGGCGTATAACTGCCGACGCTTGCACAACCTCAGGCTGGCATGACGGGGCTATAAGGAGCGGAACTTGGCGTGTTCGCGACCCACCAGAGGCGTCAGAAAGGCCTCCAGGCGCCGTCAGCGACCGATGGCCAGGAATACAGTCCCCGTTTCGGTCGAAGCGGCCCTCCCGGCACAGAGACACAGGGCGTCGTTCACACAGGTGCCAAGTCGCTTCCGCGCGCGTTTGCCACGCCCAAGTCCGACAGGCTGCTAGCTTAGTATTAGGTAGGTTGAGAACCGAGTTGCTATTACCCAGGCTAGGATATCGGCGTCTTCGGAAGCCGCCAGAACGTGTTCCTCCAAAGCTGGATACGACACGGTAGTGGCATCGTGACACGCCCATCGCAGCGCCGGTACGACGAGGATCGATAGTTGCCAGGCAGGCGTTGTTGGGTGTTAACCTTTCTCTTCGGGCTTAAGAAACATTCGATGGAGGGTCGACTCTACGCGAGCGGCTACGTCAGTTCCGAATATATTCACCTCGCAGCATGAAGAGACTGACAGAAGACTTTCACTACGTCGATGTCGTCAGTATCGGCTACGAGACCGTCGAACCCGGGAACGGAATGGACTACATGGTGGCCCACAAAACCGTGGCCAGGGTTCACGCCATCGACTTCGTGCAACTCAATGTGGTGTGAGGAAGCCAATGCGATGACACGTCACAGTTAAAAGGGAGGAAAGTGTCGGCTTCGGTCGAGAAAAAAGACTCTTCTTCGGTGCCAGGAGCATTACCGTGTTCAACGATAGTGGCATCCTGCGAGCCGTCGACGATACGTGCACCCACGTGGGAGGTCACTCTCAGAAGGTCCGTGCGAGGATGTAATCGTGACCTACTCCCTGGCATGGTGAGCAGTTCCGGCTTTCGAGTGGCGAGGGCTTGGGACCACCAGCGTATCGGCGTCTTCGGGTATACCCGGTTTCTATTCAAGAGGACCTAATCATCATCGAAGTTGCTGTCGAGGATGATATCTAGTCGGCCATGCCAGCCCACTCGGTCACGCGCTCGAAGGTGTTGCGATCGGTTGTGTCGCGGCGAAGCGCAGGACGCGTTTCGAATGTACCTCCTGCCAGCCAACGATCTGATAGATCGAGGGACGGTGGGAATGCCGTCGCGTAAGGAGAGCTCTGATGAGCCTTGACCCTCTCGTAATCCACATAGTACGGTGATCCGCTTGCCGGTCACGTTTCCCTATCGGTAGCTCCCTTGGATCATGACCCAAACGCATACAGTGGATGTCGGTCTGAGACAAACAGCACTCACCGCGCGCCACCGCGCACTGGGTGCACGCATGATGGCGTTCGGGGGATGGGATATGCCCGTGGAGTACTCGGGCATATCGGCGGAGCACAACGCCGTCCGCAATAGGGCAGGACTATTTGACGTCAGCCACATGGGCGAAATTGAGATCGCCGGCCCTGACGCCCTTTCGGCCCTGCAACGAATTTTATGCAACGATGCAGAAAGCCTTGGGATCGGCCATGTGCAGTACTCTGCGGTGACGACTCACGAAGGCACCTTTGTTGATGATGTCCTCGTTTATCGACTCGGCCCTACGCACTATCTCTTGGTGGTTAACGCATCGAATATCGCGAAGGACTATGCCTGGATTAAACAGGAGATCGCGCTGGTGGGCGACGTGGCGGCCGTCAACACCAGTAACCGGTATTCGCTATTAGCACTGCAGGGTCCACAGGCCATCGAGGTTCTCCAACCTCTCACTGGGGTTGAACTGAAGACCCTCGGGTACTACCGGTTCGCAACGGGTGAGGTCGGGAATGTTCGGGCGACCATCTCCAGAACCGGATATACGGGCGAAGACGGGTTCGAAGTGTTCGTGCCACCACAATCGGCCGGCGACATCTGGGACACGCTCCTCGCGGAAGGCGAAGGAACGGGCCTTAAGCCGGTGGGACTGGGTGCGCGGGACACACTTCGGCTTGAGGCAGGGATGCGACTGTATGGCAGCGATATGGACGATACAACAACGGTCCTGGAGGCTGGGCTCGAGGGAATCGTTTCGTGGGACAAGCCGGCGTTCAATGGAAAATCAGCGCTGGTTAGCCAGCGGAAGGCTGGGCCAAAACGTCGACTCGTTGGATTTGAGGTTACAGGACGTGGAATAGCGCGGCGCGGTTACCACGTGTACGCGGGCGACAACCAGATCGGTGAGGTAACAAGTGGGACAATAACGCCCTTCCTTCGGAAGGCGATCGGCATGGCCTACGTACCCATCGATTTGGGAGATCCAGGCACCGAGATCAGAATCGACGTACGAAGTCGCCTGGTTCCGGCACGGGTGATCAAGATGCCCTTTTATAGTCGGGCGAAGCCCGGCGGGGCGGTGGAGTAGCGGTTGATGTATCCAGGTGACATGAAGTACACGAGGGACCATGAGTGGATCCGAATTACCGGAGATACTGCTGAGGTCGGAATCACGGACTACGCTCAGCGTCAACTCGGAGATGTGGTCTTCGTCGAGTTACCCGATGTGGGCCAGACGTTCCGGCAAGGGGATCAATTTGGCTCAATCGAGTCTGTCAAGGCCGTGTCGGACCTCTACTGTCCCGTGTCCGGAGAGATCATGGCCGTAAACACGAAACTGGCCGATACGCCGGAGTCCGTCAATTCCCGTCCGCACGAAAGTTGGATGATTCGGATTCGGCTGGCGAATCCGGATGACCTGTCGGCGCTTCACGATGCCGATGCGTACGCGGCGTTCATTACCTGAGGTTATGGCTCTCGCCGGCGACGTCTTTAAGAGCCGACACATCGGCCCCCGAGCTGAGGATGTGACGGACATGCTCGGAGCGGTCGGTGTCCCGTCGCTCGCAGCGCTTATCGACGAGGTTATTCCGTCTGAGATTCGCTTGCGGCATGAGCTTAGCCTTCCTCCAGCGAAAACCGAGGCTCAATTTCTGGCCGAGATTCGCGAGATCGCGTCTAAAAACGCTAAGTATCAATCCTTCATCGGTCTTGGCTACTACAACACCATCACGCCTAGCGTCATTCTTCGCAACATCCTGGAGAACCCTGGATGGTACTCCCCATACACACCCTATCAAGCGGAAGTCGCACAGGGACGCCTCGAGGCACTTCTTGTTTTTCAGACAATGGTGGAAGACCTGACCGGCATGGAGATTGCCAACGCGTCGCTCCTCGACGAGGCGACAGCCGCTGCCGAGGCGATGGCGATGATGCATCGGATTCGCAACAGGCACGCTGGCAGTGCCAATCGTTTTCTCATCAGTGCTACCTGTTGGCCTCAGACAATCGAGGTCGTCCGAGGACGAGCAGAACCGCTCAACCTGGAGGTGCTCGTGGCGCCAGAAGACGAACTCACGTTCGATGATCGCACTTTTGGCTTATTGCTGCAGTACCCCGATGCGTCTGGAACCATCCGGGCGCTCGACGATCTGATTCACCGAGCTCATAAGGTCGGGGCGATGGTATCGGTCGCCACCGACCTCCTTGCACTTACGCTCCTTAAGCCGCCGGGAGAGTTGAATGCCGACGTAGTAATCGGAAATTCTCAGCGGTTCGGCGTGCCCATGGGTTATGGGGGACCCCACGCGGCGTTCTTCGCGACGCGTAGTGAGTTCGTTCGCCAGATGCCAGGACGTCTAATTGGCGTCTCGCGAGACGCGCATGGCTCCATTGCCTATCGCATGACACTTCAGACACGCGAGCAACACATTCGCCGTGAGCGAGCAACCTCCAACATCTGCACCGCCCAAGCGCTCCTTGCTAATATCGCTGGCATGTTCGCTGTCTACCACGGTCCGGACGGTCTTCGCGAGATGGCGATGCGAGTGAATAAGCTCGCCGTCGGGCTGTCGCAGCGGTTGGAGCGGCTCGGGATCCGTCAGCTCAACCGATTCTTCTTCGATACGTTGCGCCTTGACGTGGGCTCGCCGGAGTTGAGCCAGGCGATCCTACGGGCGGCCGATGAGGCTCGAATGAATTTTCGGTATGCAACCGAAACGGAGATCGGAATTTCGCTGGACGAAACCTCAACGCCCACCGACGTAGACGCGATCGTTCGTATTTTCACCGAAACTGTTGACCAGCGGGATCACCGGACGCACGTCGAGACGGAGGCTGTCTTACCGGAAGAACTGCGCCGAACAAGTGACTTCCTGAGTCACCCGGTCTTCAGCGAGCATCGATCAGAGATCCAGATGATGCGGTATCTGAAACAACTTGAGCGCAAGGATCTGGGTCTAGACACCGCCATGATTCCACTTGGCTCGTGCACGATGAAGCTCAACGCCGCTACCGAGATGTTACCCGTCACGTGGCCAGAATTTGGATCGGTTCATCCCTTTGTCCCGCTTGAACAAACCAAAGGTTTTCAAGCCATCTTCGGCGCTCTGGAAAGAGCACTAAGAGCGATTACCGGGCTGGCGGCAATCTCTCTTCAGCCCAATTCGGGTGCGCAGGGAGAGTTCGCGGGATTACTGGTCATTCGAGCGTATCACCGCTTGCGCGGCGATGAACGTCGAGACATCGTGCTAATTCCAGCGTCGGCCCACGGAACGAACCCTGCCAGCGGCATCATGGCTGGCATGCGAGTCGTTATCGTGGCCTGCGATGCCGACGGTAACGTTGATGTAAGGGATTTGGCCAACAAGGTGACAGAACACAGCGACCGGCTTGGCGCGCTAATGATTACTTACCCGTCCACGCACGGCGTATTCGAAGAAGCTATCGTCGAGATCTGTGAGATTGTCCATCGACATGGTGGACAGGTGTATATGGATGGCGCAAACATGAACGCTCAGGTCGGATTGACGAGCGCAGCAGCGATTGGAGCCGACGTCTGTCATATCAACCTACACAAGACATTTGCTATTCCCCACGGCGGGGGGGGGCCTGGGATGGGACCAATCGCCGTCGCGGCGCACCTCGCCCCGTATCTCCCCGGTCATCCCTTAGTCCCCACCGGGGGCGAGGCAGCGATCCGGTCTGTGTCCGCGGCACCATTTGGTAGTGCAAGCATCCTGCTGATTTCACATGGGTACATCACGATGCTTGGGGGAGAAGGGCTGACAGAGGCGACGCGCATCGCCATTCTCGCTGCAAACTACGTCAAGTTTCGACTCCAGCAACATTTCGACGTGCTGTACACGCGACCTAATGGACGGGTTGCTCACGAGCTCATCTTCGATCTCCGGCCCTTTAAGGGAACGGCTAACGTGACGGAGCAGGATGTCGCAAAGCGGCTGATGGACTACGGATTTCATGCTCCAACCGTCTCCTTCCCCGTTCCCGGCACGTTGATGGTCGAGCCAACCGAAAGCGAACCCCTTGCCGAACTCGATCGCTTCTGCGATGCGATGATCAGCATACGACAGGAGATTCAGTCAATTGCGGACGGGGTCGCCGATCGAAACGATAACGTGCTAAAAAACGCACCTCATACGGCCGAGACAGTCGCCGCAACACACTGGCAGCACCCCTACTCGCGTGAAGCCGCGGCGTATCCCCTCCAGTTCGTGCGCACAAACAAGTACTGGCCTCCTGTTGGCCGTATCGACGACGCCCACGGCGACCGCAATCTTTTCTGCGCCTGCCCGCCAGCGGCGGCGTATGAGGATCCCGTTACAACCGACTCAACTCGTCGATAAACCGATGAAACTCGGCCGCCAATTGGCGGGTGATCGGTCCTGGGGTTCCAGAACCAACCGCACGCTCCCCGATCTTGCTCACGGGTAACACCTCTCGCGTCGTGCTTGTGATGAAGATCTCGTCGGCCTCCTTAAGGTCAGTAATATCAAGAACACTCTCCTGCACGGTAACGTCAGCTCGACACGCAACTTCGAAGATGAAATTCCGCGTCACGCCATCGAGGAGGCCGGAGGCCAACGGGGGAGTACGCACACTCCCTCCCCGCACAAGAAAAATGTTCGATTGGGCACACTCGGCGATCTCCCCTCGATAGTTGAGCATTATCGCTTCCTCGGCGCCAGCCCGAATGGCCTCCTGCATGGCTAGAGCGTTGTTCAGTAAATTGTTGGACTTGATCAGAGGATTGATGGCGTCCGGGTGATTACGAATGATCGAGGACACGACAACCGCAATCCCGGCGTTCAGTACTTCGGGGGAATTCTCCTTATGCGATCTCACGATGATAACTACTGTCGGTTCCGGACACACCGCAGGATCGTAGTTAAGCTCGCCCGTGCCCCGGGTTACCAAGAGTCGAATGTACTGCTCGCCCTGGCCCGAAGCGTGCCGCATCGTCGCCTCAATGGCACGGGCGAGGTCGCGATCGCTTTCCGAAATGGTAAGGCGGATTCCGGCTGCAGATGCGCGCAGCCTTTTTAGGTGTCGATCGAGTAGGAACGGAATGTGGTGGTACGTACGTATCGTCTCGTATACACCCTCTCCATATAGAAACCCGTGATCAAAGACAGGCACCATGGCTGAAGCACCGTCAGTAATCACACCATTCACATAGACACTCGTGTTCGCGTTGGGCTCTTGCACGGAACCATTATCGCCTCCTCGGGCATATAATCCGAGCGGCTTTGGGGTCCACTGACGATGAGAGTGCTGAACGCAAGACAGATGCGTGACGCTGACCGGCAAACAGTCGAGGACCTTGGGGTCCCCTCGATTGTGCTGATGGAGAACGCCGGCCGCCAGGTCGTAGCGGCGATGCACGCCACATACAACGATGTCATCGACCGTCGTATCTCGATTCTCTGTGGCCGCGGCAATAACGGTGGCGACGGTCTGGTGGTGGCGCGCATCCTCTGGCACCAAGGTGTCCAGGTGAAGGTGTTTCTACTCGCGCAGGAAGACACCCTGAGCCCAGACGCCCAGATTAATTATCGAATTGCCCGTCGGCTTAGTCTTCCAGTCGTCGAGGTTCACGATAGCAGCGCCTGGGAGGATGCCTCTGTTGATGCGCTCGACTGCGAGCTGCTCGTGGACGCCATTCTTGGCACTGGAATCGGGCGTGCTCTCGAGGGGTTTCTCAAGGTCGTCGTTGCGGACGTTAACGCCTCCGACGTACCCGTAGTATCAGTCGACATGCCAACGGGACTTTTAACTGACGACTCCGGAGTTGCAGGAGACGCAATCACAGCCGACGTCACGGTCACGCTGGCGACGCCGAAGCCCTCCCTACTTCTCCCACCCGCCGATGCGTGGGCTGGTGATCTCGTCATTGCCGACATCGGGATACCCAAATCGGTCATCGAACGC
Organism: Vicinamibacterales bacterium; assembly: GCA_965237405.1. Taxonomy (GTDB): domain Bacteria; phylum Acidobacteriota; class Vicinamibacteria; order Vicinamibacterales; family UBA8438; genus CAUZIB01. Next base: position 1,016,947 of record OZ250139.1, read on the forward strand.
ATCCCCGGACCCCGGCTGTCCCTTCTGACTGCAGACGACATTCGCGAGATTATGCCGGTCCGACCTCAGAGTGCGAACAAAGGTCAGTTCGGACACATCCTAATCGTGGCGGGAAGTTTGGGAAAATCCGGCGCCGCGGCCTTAGCTGGCCGCGCCGCCTTACGGTCTGGTGCAGGACTCGTGACCGTTGCAACACCGGAATCAGTCGTCGACATCGTGACGGCCGCGACACCAGAATGCATGACCCTCCCGCTTCCAGTGACTAGTGATGGAACGCTCTCGGCAGCGGCACTTCAGTGCCTGATCGATTTCGAGTGTGACGTCATCGCCGCCGGCCCTGGACTGGGTAACGCCCCCGGCGTGGTCTCTGTCGTCCGCGGATTGCTCAATCGACCGTCTACGCCAATCGTTCTCGATGCCGATGCACTGAACGTGCTAGCTACCGAGCCCGACGTGCTGGACGGTAACAAACGTAAGATCATTATCACCCCGCATCCGGGGGAAATGTCCCGCCTCATAGCAAGCTCGGTGGGCGACGTGCAGAACAACAGACTCGGCGTCGCACAGCGTTTCGCGATCGACCACCGACTGCACGTCGTCCTCAAGGGAGCGAGAACCATTATCACGGACCCCGAGGGCAACGCTTGGCTGAACCTGACAGGCAATCCCGGCATGGCAACGGCCGGCGTCGGTGACGTGCTTACTGGCGTTATTGCCGCCTGGCTGGCCCAAACCGGGCGGCCCGATGTCGCGTGCCAGTTAGGAGTCTACCTCCACGGCTTGGCTGGCGATCTGGCTAGCCATGAACATGGAGAAGTGGCGCTGATCGCGTCGGACCTCATCGACGCCATGGGTAAATCCGTCGCTGCGACCACCGAAGCGGATGAGGTGTCCTACAACGGCAACGCCGATTTAGCATGAACGGCGGCGCCAGGCACTATACGAGTCGTGGCGAGGCCGAAACCATCGAAATCGGCCGCCAACTGGCCTCCATCCTGAGTGGCGGTACGATCGTGCTGCTCTTTGGCGACCTTGGCGCCGGAAAGACGACCTTCGTACGGGGTGTGGTGGAGGCCGCCGGCGGGTCACCTGATGAGGTTTCGAGCCCGACGTTCACCTTGGTTCAGCCGTACTCCGGCACACTCACCGTACAACACGTCGACCTTTATCGCGTTCAGCCATCGGACGTTGACGACCTCGGACTGACCGAATATTCCACGCCCTCCTCGATTGTCGTAATCGAATGGGCTGACCGACTGCCACGTGCGCCAAAAAACGCCATCCGGGTCTGGATCGAAGACCGGGGAGGCGACCACCGAGACGTCAAGATCGAGTTCCCTGCCTCAGAGCCTTAGGGATTCGTTGCAACGTTACTCGCTGCGATAGTTAGGTGCTTCCTTAGTGATTACGACATCGTGCACATGACCTTCGCGAACGCCGGCTAGCGTGATTCGAATGAACTGCGCGCGTTCCTGAAGTCCACTGACCGACTCTGCCCCGCAGTACCCCATACCAGCCCGTAGTCCACCGACGAGCTGATGAATCATCGCCGCCACGCCGCCCTTGTGCGGTACGCGACCTTCGATTCCCTCAGGCACCAACTTCTGAGCGCTGTCATCGGCCGCCGCCCTCTCCAAATTAAACTCTTCCTGAAAATAGCGATCGAGGCTTCCCCGGTGCATTGCGCCGATCGACCCCATGCCGCGGTAGTCCTTGAAGCTTCGTCCCTGAAACAAAATGAGCTCGCCGGGGCTCTCGTCTGTGCCAGCGAACAAGCTCCCGATCATCACAGCATTCGCACCTAAGGCCATAGCCTTAGTGATATCGCCCGAGTAACGCACGCCGCCATCGGCGATAATTGGAATGTCGTGGGGCTTAGCTGCACGCGCGCAGGCCATGACCGCACTGACCATCGGCACCCCGATTCCAGCCACAACCCGCGTGGTGCAGATCGAACCCGAGCCTATGCCAACCTTGACGGCATCTACTCCGGCATCGATAAGAGCGAGCACCCCCTCTTCGGTCGCCACGTTACCTGCCACAATATCAACGGATGGAAACTCACTACGGAGACGCCGTGCCATGTCAATCACGTTCTGAGAATGACCGTGCGCGCTATCGAGGACCAAGACATCAACGTTGACAGCAACCAGTGCTTCAGCCCGCTCAATCGTGTCGTGGACAATGCCGACGGCGGCTCCTACACGGAGGCGGCCTAGCGAGTCCTTGCACGCGTGGGGATACTTGATGGCCTTTTGAATGTCCTTGACTGTGATGAGACCGCGTAAGTTGTAGTCGGCATCGACCACGAGAAGCTTTTCGACTCGATGACGGTGCAGGATGGCCTTGGCCTCGTCCAGCGTGGTGCCAGTGGGCACGGTAATTAACTCGTCACGGGTCATAACCTCCGAGATAGGGCGATGGACGTCACCATGAAAACGGAGATCACGGTTCGTCAGGATGCCAACCAGCTTCCCTTCGTTACGACCGTCTTCGGTAATCGGTACTCCGGAGATGCGGTACTTCTTCATCAACTCAAGCGCTTGAAAGATGCTGCTTTCGGGCGAAAGGGTAATCGGATTAACGATCATCCCGCTCTCTGATCGTTTGACACGGTCAACCTCGGAAGCTTGATCGGAAATCTCCAGGTTCTTGTGAATGATCCCCATTCCACCGAGCTGCGCCATGGCGATCGCCATATGCGATTCGGTGACGGTATCCATAGCGGCACTCACCAGTGGAACGTTGAGTGAGATGTTTCGGGTAAACCGACCCGAGACATCAACCCCACTAGGGAGCACCCGCGAATGTTGCGGTACTAGTAATATGTCATCGAACGTAAGGGCCATTTTTATCGTGGCCGCGGTGTCCCCAACCAACGATTCTTCCGCGTCAGCTTTGAGTTTCATAATCACGCCCCATGACACTTCTTGTACTTCTTGCCGCTCCCACATGGGCACGGCTCGTTCCGCCCGACCTTCGCAGCATCCCGCCGAACCGTCTTCACCGCGGCGTCATCGCCACCGGTCCTCGCCGGTCTCGGTGCTGCCCGACCGCCGACAGCAACGCCAGCACCCGAGAGAGTGCCCGCCCGGGGTTCGCTATATGACAAAGGAGTCGCACGACGCAGCAAGGATCCCTCAGCCATAGAGACACCACCTTCCTTTGCGACTGGTCGAAGACGCCACAGATATTTCACCGACTCTTCGTCGATTCGTTTCTTCATTCCCTGGAACATCGTGAAACTCTCACGCTTGTACTCGACGAGAGGATCGCGCTGCCCGTACCCCCGGAGGCTAATGCCTTCCTTTAAATGATCGAGGCCGTAAAGATGGTCCTTCCACTGGACATCGACAACCTGAAGCATTATGTCGCGCTCCACGCGTCGTAAGACCCCGTCATCGATGGAAATATCCTTCTCGCGGTGTTTCGTACGCGCCATCTCCCATAGGAGATCGTGAATTTCTTGGTCACCCTTCTCATCGAGATCCAGCGTCTCGAGCTGATTCGCCTCGAGACCAAAGAGCTCGCCAATGCGCTTCTTCAGCGCGTCAATATCCCATTCTTCCGGCTCCACTTCTTTGCCACAGTAGGTCATTACCTGCTCATCGACGAGCCCCTCCGCAAGCTGCATCAAGTACTCGCGGCTATCGACCTCCTCTATCTCGCCGTCTTCCTCGAAACGAATCTTTCCCTCAAGCAGTTCGCGACGAAGCTCGTACACGTTCTCACGCTGCTTGTTCATCACATCGTCGTACTCGAGCAGATGTTTGCGGACCGCGAAGTGCTGGGCTTCGACCTGCTTTTGGGCTCGTTCGATGGCGCGGGTCACCATCTTGTGTTCAATCGGAACATCCTTCTCCATGCCCAGCCGATCCATGAGTCCAGAAATTCGGTCGGATCCGAAGATCCGCATCAGATCGTCCTCGAGCGAGAGATAAAACCGCGATGAACCTGGATCGCCCTGACGACCGGACCGGCCTCGTAATTGATTGTCGATTCGACGGGCCTCGTGCCGTTCCGTCCCAATAATATGGAGGCCACCGGCGTTGACCACCTCCGTGTGCTCGGTGTCCGTCTGTGCCTTGAAGTGAGTGAAAATCCGATCCCAATCTAGACGCGCGGTTCGGTAGCAGAGATCTTCTTGGGAAAAGTATACGAACGACTCGTCATCGACGACACGGAAGTCGGCCATGGGAACCTCCTCGGCCACGCCCTCCTTGAGTGCCTGCTGGCGCGCCATGTACTCGGAATTGCCCCCAAGCAGGATGTCGGTTCCACGGCCCGCCATGTTGGTCGCGATCGTCACGGTGCCCTTACGCCCGGCTTGGGCCACGATCTCGGCCTCGCGTTCATGGTACTTGGCGTTCAGAACGACATGGCGGATCCCGCTGCGCTTCAAAATAGCCGACAGACGCTCGGATTTCTCTATTGAAACGGTGCCGCAGAGAACCGGGCGACCCTGGTCTTGCTTTTCACCGATGTCTCGTGCGATCGCTCGATACTTTTCGTCGGGCGTCTTGTAGATTGCATCAGCCTCCTCGATCCTCTTGAGTGGCCGGTTGGTCGGAACAACCACCACGTCGAGCTCGTAGATTTTGGCGAACTCTGACGCTTCCGTCTCGGCGGTCCCCGTCATGCCAGACAGCTTGTCGTATTTTCGGAAGTAGTTCTGGAACGTGATCGTCGCGAGCGTCTGGTTCTCGCGCTCGATTTTTACCTTTTCTTTGGCCTCCACCGCCTGATGAAGACCATCACCCCACCGGCGGCCGGGCATCAGGCGACCCGTAAACTCATCGACGATGACGACATGTCCCTCCTTGACCATGTAGTCGACGTCGCAGCGAAACAGGACGTGGGCACGCAACGCTTGGTTGATATGGTGTAGCAGGGGCATGTTGACCGGGTCGTAGAGACCGCCGGGTTGTAGACGCGCCGTTAGAAGCTTCTCGGCCTTCTCAATACCACTTTCCGTCAGACTGACAGTCTTCTGTTTCTCATCGGTGAGGTAATCGCCAGTAGACTCGAGCGCCTCGCGCTCATCGGCGGGAACGCTGCCCTGAGTCACCGCACCCGCTTGCAGCTTGGGCACGATGCGGTCGACCTCTAAGTACAACTCGGTCGACTGTTCAGCTGGTCCAGAAATGATCAACGGTGTCCGCGCCTCGTCAATGAGGATGCTGTCGACCTCGTCGACAATCGCGAAGTTGTGCGGACGCTGCACAAACTGCGAGATATCGAACTTCATATTGTCTCGCAGGTAGTCGAAGCCAAATTCGTTGTTAGTGCCGTACGTGATGTCGCAGGCATAGGCCGCCTGCCGTTCACCATCCCGCAGGTCGTGTTGAATAACACCGACGCTCATGCCAAGAAACCGATAGATGCGACCCATCCATTCCGAATCACGCCGCGCCAGGTAATCGTTAACCGTGACAACATGAACCCCTTTACCAGCTAGGGCGTTGAGGTACGCGGCGAGTGTAGCCACTAGGGTCTTGCCTTCGCCGGTCTTCATCTCGGCGATCTTTCCGCCGTGCAAGACCATTCCTCCAACGAGCTGCACATCGAAGTGGCGCATCTCCAACGTGCGTCGTCCGGCCTCGCGCACAACCGCAAACGCATCGGGAAGAACCTCGGCAAGTGAGGCGTCCTGGTCGAGCCGATTACGAAGCTCGCCAGTTCGTCCACGTAGTTCATCGTCCGACAGGCGGCGCACCCCATCCTCGCGCGCAGCAATTTCAGCAACTAGCGGATTAAGTCGCTTGAGTTCCCGCTCGTTCTGCGTACCGAAGATCTTCGCGAGCAATTTGCCGAGCATTAGATCGCTATGGAGAGACCAGTCATTCTGGCACAATGCCAAACCATCGAACCGCCGCAGTCAACGTCGCAAAGCATGTCTGTGTCGTTGCACAAACGACGAATAGGCAGAAGTCTTGGAATGGAGGTATCCTTCGATTCTAGGAAAGGCGTTTCTGCTCCGTCAAGCGGTTGACTGCGGTTGGGAAGCGTCAGTTCGCACTGACGTGGCGGGGCTGAGCGAGCAGACGCATCGGATTGATTGTCCGATTGTTTGACCGAACCTCGTAATGGACGTGATACCCAGTCGCACGACCGGTGGCTCCCACGTACCCAATGATGTCACCCCTCTGAACAGTATCTCCAACGCCGATGCCAAACTTTGAGAGGTGACCGTACCTAGTTGTCAGACCAAACCCATGGTCAATCTCAACCAGGTTTCCGTACGACCCGTTTCGTGCCGCGGAAAAGACACGACCCGTGGCGGTCGCGTAGACGGGCTGCCCCTCTTCGGTCGAGATGTCGACGGCGGGGTGAAAGTCGCGATCGCCGGTAAACGGGTCCAAACGATAACCGTAGCCTGCCGTAATCCACCCGTCCGCCGGCCACATCATGGGGATCGCTGCAGCAAGGGCCTCGCGATACGCAACTCCGCGACGGACGCGCCCAAGCCGATCGTCGAGTGCAACAAGCAGCCCTTGAAGTTGGGTAAAAGTGTGCAGCTTCGGTATGTGGGTAATGGTATCGACGATAGCTCTAGCTTGACCTGTTTTGAGGAGCCGCTCTATCGACTCCACAATTGACGGCTCCATGTTGACCCGGACAGCGAGCTTGGACATCGCGGTTTGCAGGGTCGCTATCTGGTCGCTCATCTCGGTGGCAGCAAGGCGGTAGCTCGCGTTCTCCAACTGGAGCTCTACATTTTCAAATTTGAGGTCGTCAAATCCGTCGGCCGACATCAACAACCCCCACGCCATCAGGCCGCCACCGACAAGGAACGTGACAGCCAGCGCGCACAAGGCCACATATAAACGCACATGAAGGTGCGAACCGATGCAACGATTCGTAATAATGAGGGGGTAACGTTTCGAGCGCATGGGCAGGCGAGCATCCCTTCCCACTATTGCATTATTTTACCACAGATAAAGGTTTCGTGGTTTGATTGCTTGAGAGAGCTGTCTTGCCGTGCATCCGACTTCGCGTACGGTCCATCACGCTGCGCGGGGCGACACGCTGACACGATGTAGGACACCTGACATGCGAGTTCACGGGTGCTACCGCATACTCAAGATAAACCCGCAATGACAAAGACGCCATGCTCATCCGCCAAGTCTCGAGCCGCCGGCGTCACGATAGTTTCGTTGTCGATCACGATTGAACGAGCTTCTTGGATAGCCCGTCGCACGTCATCCTCACACACGAATTCAACAGCCGGTGACGACGAGTTCTCAGGGTTGAGATCACTATCGGCCTTTGGTGCCAGTGCCCGTCTCGGGACAACGCCACGTTTCGCGAGGAAGGCGTCAATCCCAGCTGACAGCGAATCAGCATTCACACCACGGCGTCGTTCTGATGGGGACACCTCCACAGCTTGTTCCTGTTCCTGCCTCGTGACACTAGGCCGTATCTCGTATGCCAGTCGCTTGATGTTGAGGAGGTGCCGAGGCGAAATATTGTCCGACGTGATATTCCCACCGTAGCCTCCGCACCCCAACGTCATCGCAGGGTCGAGTCCGGTAGTTATACCGATTGATCCATGTGTCGTCGGGGTATTGACCACGATCCTGGACGCGGGTTTCTTTAGCCCAAATTCACGAATGACCGCGTCATCGTTCGAATGAATCGACATGGTGTGGCCCATTCCTCCATACTGGAGAATCTCAATGCAACGTTCGCATCCCGCGCGCCAATCGTCGACTTCATAGAACGATAGAACGGGACCAAGTTTCTCGATCGACAACGGGTGCTCAGGTCCCACACCATCCAACTCGACAATCAGGACTCGCGTTTCAGGTGGAACCTCAAACTCAGCGGCTACTGCAATCTCCAGAGCCGACTTACCGACCAGCGCAGGATTCGTGAGCCGGCGGGGAGTGACGAATACCTTAGCCAGAGCGTCGCGCTCACCGGCAGAGAGGAAGTAGCCACCTCTTGCGGAGAATTCGCGACGCACGTCCATCGCGATGGGACGATCGACCACGACGGAGTTCTCTGCCGAGCACAAAACCCCATTATCGAAGGTCTTACCGGTGATGATGTCCTTGACCGCCTTTGGGATATCTGCCGAACGTTCAATGTAAGCCGGCGCATTGCCAGGACCAACGCCATATGCGGGCTTGCCTGCCGAATACGCGGCTCTAACAAGCTCCCTGCCGCCCGTCGCGAGAATCACTGCCACGTCGGGGTGTGACATCAACTCCTGCGTTCCCTCGATCGTCACGGTACGCATCCAACCAATGGAACCGTCCGGAAGGCCAACTGTCGCGCCAGCCTTGGCCAGCACCTCAGCGGTACGGGTAATACACCTGACAGCCCCTGGATGTGGACTAAGCACGATTGGGCAGCGCGCCTTGATGGCGATTAACGTCTTGTAGATAGTCGTCGACGTCGGATTGGTGGACGGGATGACCGCGGCAACGACCCCAAACGGATGAGCGATCTCAACGACGCGGCGATCATCGAGCGAGCGGATGATGCCGACAGTCTTCATTGGGCGAATGAAGTCGTAGACCTGTTGCGAGGCGAACAGGTTCTTTTGGACCTTATCCGCAACAATCCCGTAGCCGGTCTCTTCAACCGCGAGCTTCGCCAAGGCCACTGCCGCAGAGCTCGCTGCACCCGCCATAGCCTCGACAACGACGTCGACCCGCTCTTGTGTTAGTTCGCCCAGTCGGGTCTGCGCCGCTCTAGCCTGGCGCGCTGCGTCACGCGCTTCGGCAATGGAAACGAGGTCAAGATTGGAGGCAGCGGTAAATTGACTCATGGCCTCACGGCGCTACTTTGCCGCGTTTTTGGCCTTCGGCAGGATCCTCTCAACTTCCGCATGCGGGCGCGGAATCACGTGCACAGAAACCAGCTCGCCAACGCGCCGCGCAGCAGCCGCTCCTGCATCTGTGGCCGCCTTTACGGCACCCACGTCGCCTCGCACCATGACGGTTACGTATCCGGCACCGATGTACTCTTTGCCAATGAGGACGACGTTCGCAGCTTTCACCATCGTGTCGGCCGCTTCAATCGAGCCGATCAAACCCTTGGTCTCCACCATTCCGAGAGCTTCTAGTGTCATATGAGGGTGCCTCCGCCCGCCCGCGAGCGTCGCGATGGATAGGCCGAATGCGCCGAACTGTAGCATATTGCAGTAGATGCAACAACACGCTAACATGTTACGTCGTTTCAGCTACTTCAAGTTGGCACCCCTTCCGTGGCCACGTCATTTCTCGCAGACTTCGCTGCTCCGACCCGTGTGCTCGCCGCGCTGTTGCTCGCCTTGGTCTTAATGGCGTGCAATAGCCCGATGTTGAGTGATCCCGTAGCCACCGTTTCCCTAGAGGTCAATCGGTTGACCGTTCCGCTCGGCGGACCGCTTGAGATGTCGATTCGTTTCGTCACCGTCCAGACGCTCGAACCCCTCGACGAGGACTACCGGGTGATGGTGCATTTCCTTGATGTCAATGGCGAGATGATGTGGGCGGCCGACCACTATCCCGTCACGCCAACGAGCCAATGGCAAGCCGGACAGACCGTTGCGTATACGCGCCGAGTACACGTCCCGATGTATCCGTACATCGGGGACGCGACTGTTGCCGTGGGGCTGTACTCGACAACCACCGGAGTTCGCCTCTCGCTCTTTGGCGATGATCTTGGACAGCGGACCTATCGGGGAACCGTCGTCTCGCTTAAGCCGCAACAGGAAAGCAGCTGGCTGATGTACGAGGACGGCTGGTACGATGACGAGTTCGATCCGGGGTCAAATAAGCACTGGCGCTGGACAAAAGACAGCGCGACCCTGGCTTTTCGAAATCCCTACTCCGAGGCAGTGCTGTTCTTGGAGGTGGATGGTCGACCTGATTTTTTTGACACGCCGCAGCGTGTCGCCCTCCGTCTCGGTGAAGAGACGGTTAAGGAGCTAGTGATTGAGTCGAGGTCTCCCCAGTTTTATAGGATTCCACTGCAAACGGACCAGCTCGGCGACGCCGACACGGTGAGGCTCGAAATCAAAGTAGACCAAACGTTTGTCCCCGCTGAGGTTCCGGGCGGTTTCCCAAGCGATCGACGAAGTCTTGGTGTACGAGTGTTTTATGCGTTTCTTGAGCCGAGTTAACATATCGGCGTTTGTGCGATTCTGTAAGATCTGCTAGTTTCAGGTGATGGTTGATGTTAGGGCTCTTGCCCTTGCAGGGCTGTTCACCGCATCAGTATTGATCAGCCCTGCGGCCGCGCCGACATCCCGCGAATTGGTCTATTTCACGTCCGGGGGTGTGATACCTGTGACTGGGCATCGTACCGATGGCGATGACATCGTCCTCGTGTTTCACGGGGACGCCGAAGTTAGATTCGATCCCACCCTGATCGATCGGATTGAGCTTGACCCGAACCCACGTTATTCGACCAGATTGGCACGTGTCGAGTCGTATCAGACATACGTGAAGTCTCGGCTGCTATCCAAGCCCTATGAGGACGTGGTTCAGCAGGCGTCTGAAGCACATGGAGTGGACCCCTTTCTGATTCATTCAGTCATCGAGACCGAGTCCAACTATAGCGCCACCGCGAGGTCATCTCGCGGTGCCATGGGCCTCATGCAGTTGATGCCCGCCATAGCAACCGAGTATGCGTTGGAGGATCCCTACGATCCCCAGACGAACATCGATGCTGGCACTCGCCACCTGGGTCGACTGATCGAACGGTACGGTATAGCCAACGGCCTGGCCGCCTATAATGCTGGCGAGGGCTCAGTTCGAAGATTCAACGGTATTCCCCCATATCCGGAGACCAGACGGTACATCACGCGGATTCTTGACCTGGTCGACGCAAATCAGGCCAATTAGACCTCGGTCCCGGATCGGCTGCCCAGTCAGCAGCGTCAAGCCAAGCCGACGCTGCGTTACTTTTTGACACTCCTGATATCGATAAACTAAGGTCGGGTAAGAGGTTGCACCAAGCGGCAACCGATTGTTCCGATGGAATTCCAATGCCGTCTCAGCACCCCCGGGGGGGATATCCTTGAAGGCGTCTACGCCGCCGAGGATGAAGTGAAGCTACGCCGTCAACTTGAGGGCAAGGGGTTCTACATCCTCTCGCTGCGGCCACGAGGATTGCTTAATCGCCCAATGCTGTCGCTGCCACAGCGACAACGCGTTAGCACCCGAGATTTCATCGCGTTCAATCAGGAACTAGCCGCGCTCCTCAAGGCTGGCATGCCCCTGGTCCAGTCGATCGACATTCTTCGCCAACGCACAGAACACTCAGTACTGAAGTCTGTCCTGGACGACGTGTACGACCACGTACGCGCCGGCACGGCCCTGTCCTCGGCATTCGAGGCTCACGGTAGCTTGTTTCCAGGGGTGTACACAGCCTCGCTACTTGCGGGGGAACAAAGCGGAGGCCTAGAAGAGGTCCTTCGACGTTACGTCACCTATGCGCAAGTAGTCAACAGTGTTCGCCAGCGCACCATCTCGGCTCTTATCTATCCTGCGATCTTGCTTTGTCTTTCATTGCTCGTGGTCGCGATCATCGTACTTCGTGTCACTCCTGAGTTCGCTGCGTTCTACGCCAGTCTTGGCGCGAACCTTCCGACGATCACACGCCTTATCCTGGCAGTGTCGGAATTCATTGCTCAGTATGCGATTGTGATGGTAATCGCACTCGTTTCCGGGGGTGTGCTGGGATGGATTTGGTTTCAACGGAAACGACGGGCCGCGGTCATCGACCGCTGGCTGTTACGAGTACCAGGTGTCGGCCGTATCATCGGTAAACTTGCCACGTCTCAGTTGGCTCGAACGCTCGCGATGCTGCTAAAAGGGGGACTCCCTCTGGTCAATGCCCTGGACGTGGCGGCACGATCGGTTGGTAATCGTTATTTCGCTACAGCGCTCTCGACGGTCTCGCGTGAGGTTCGTGAGGGACAATCTCTCTCGGCGTCGATGTCCGGACGAGACCTATTTCCCCCGGTTGCAATCAAGATGATCAAAGTCGGTGAATCGACCGGTTCGATGCAGGAGATGCTCGCGAACGTCGCCGACTTCTTTGACGAAGAGATCGAGACCGTTCTGGCTCGCTTCATGACGATAATCGAACCGCTCCTGCTCGTCGTCATGGGAATCATAATTGCAGGCCTACTTCTTGCTCTGTATATGCCCTTGCTACAGTTGGGGGCCATCGCCTCATGACCGAACCAAGGTCTACACCTATACCACCCGGACCCAGCCAGGCGATCGAAGGCACTCAAGCTGAATCCTCCGTCGGCGCTTTGGGGGGCGATGGCTCCAAGACTCCCTCGAGGGACCCTGTCGCGGAGGTTGGATACGCCAGACGTCTAGCGGAGCGCTACCGGCTGGAGTACGTCGACATGGATCAGTTCTATATCGATCAAGATCTCTTTCGGTCCATTCCCGCCGACCTAATGCTGCGATACGGGTTCGTGCCCCACCATCGAAAGGGTGATGTGCTCGCCATCGTCGTATCAGACCCGACGGACGTCCCCAAACTCGATGAGTTGGCCCTCCTGCTTGGATCCCGCTTAAGGATTAGCGTAGGGACAGCATCCGCCATCGATGGAATCCTCAAAAAGAACGAGGGATCCCAGCGGGTGCTTGACGAAGCCACCGAAAGCTTCGAACTCGACGTTCTCCGCGAGGATGAGCAGGTCGAGTGGAACCTCACCGTTGAGCGGCTCACAAGCGACCTGAGTCCGATCATCCGGTTGGTCGACTCGATGATCTACACCGCGATCCAGCGCCGTGCAAGCGACATTCATGTAGAGACGCAGGACGACGCGGTACACGTCAAGTACCGGATCGACGGTGTGCTCCAGTCCGCCATGCGCCCGCTCGACAAACAGTTCCACGCCCCGATTCTCTCGCGCATAAAGGTGATGTCGGAGCTGGATATCGCCGAGAAGCGTGTGCCGCAAGATGGTCGCTTTCAGGTCCGCATGCCAGGCAAAATGATCGACTTTCGCGTCTCCATTATGCCGAGCGTACACGGTGAAGACGCGGTCATTCGAATTCTCGACAAAGAATCAATCAGCGAGCAGTTCTGCGAACTAAATTTGGAAATCCTTGGCTTTCCACAAGCCGAACTTCGGCGGTTTCGAAAGTACATTGCAGAGCCGTATGGCATGGTGCTCGTGACCGGACCAACCGGCAGCGGAAAGACGACGACCCTGTATGCAGCGCTGGCTGAAATTAAATCGTCGGAAGACAAGGTAATCACTATCGAGGACCCGGTTGAGTATCAACTCCAAGGAGTCACACAGATCCCGATTAACGAGCGCAAGGGCTTGACGTTCGCACGCGGGCTTCGATCGATCCTTAGGCATGACCCAGATAAGATCATGGTTGGCGAAATTCGCGATCCAGAAACGGCGCAGATCGCGATTCAGTCTGCACTCACTGGTCACCTGGTCTTCACCACGGTTCATGCAAACAATGTTATTGACGTGCTCGGTCGATTCCTGAACATGGGAGTAGAAGAGTATCAATTTGTGTCCGCCCTGAATTGTGTGATGGCGCAGCGATTGGTCCGTACGATCTGCACAGAGTGCAAACGGCCAGCACAGGTCACTGAGCAGGAACTGCAGGAGGCCGCTCTAAGCCCAGCCCTTTTGAAACAGCACCAATTCTTCGAGGGAGGTGGCTGCATTGACTGCAGTGGAACGGGTTACAAGGGTCGCACTGCTATCTGCGAGCTTCTGGATCTTACCGATGACATCCGAGAAAGGATCTTGGCTCGTCGGCCGGCGTCAGAAATTAAAAAAGCTGCGCGTGACGAAGGCATGCGATTTCTTCGAGAGTCCGCCATCGAGTGTGTTCTCAGTGGTGTCACGACGCTCCGAGAGATCAACAAGGTGACCTTCGTAAAATGAACATCTTCCACAGCATTCGTCGAGTGGCCTCGACTGTGGCTCCCACGGTCGGCGTCGACATCGCGACCGACCGAGTTAGCGCCGTTGCGCTTGGACGACAACCCACCAAGCCAAAGCTCTTGGGACACGCGACGGAACTGCTTCCCGCTGGAGCAATCGTACCCAGCGCATCCGAGCACAACATCGTCGATCGCGTCTCGGTCGTCGAGGCATTGAATCTTGTTTTGGAGCAGTTGCCACGGAGGGCAACACGTGTTGTTCTCACCATACCCGACAGCATCGCCAAAGTATCGTTCGTGCAATTCGAGAGTGTGCCAGACCGAACCAGCGACCTGGACCAAGTCATCGGGTGGAAGGTGCATAAGACGGTTCCCTTCCGACTTGAGGACTCGCAACTTGCCTACTCGCCGGGGGCACCTCAGGGCGAGGAAGGTCGAGAGTATATCGTCACGCTCGTTCGACGCGACATCGTTCAAGAGTATGAATCTCTGTGTGACGAGGCTGGCGTTCATGCGGGTCTCGTTGATTTGGTCGGCATGAATCTGGTCAACGTCGCTATCATGATGACGCCGAGACTCACTAAGGACTGGCTGCTCGTGCATTCAAGCGAAACTGCGAGCACGCTGGCGATCATTCGCAACCAGGACTTGATCTTCTTTCGTAGTCGCCCGACGACCACAGAGGGTGACTTCGCCGACCTTGTTCATCAATCGGCGATGTACTACCAGGACCGACTCAACGGTGACGGACTGAAGCGAGCTGTTTTCGTCGACGGACGTGGAGGTGCCACCGGTACACTCTTCGACGCCATAGGTGAAACTCTCGAGTACCGCTTGGCTATGCCGATCAACCGATTAGCCCTGGATGATGAGATCGACACCCTCGGTCTCAACCTCGACGCGCTTGACTCGATTGCAGCTCCGATTGGACTACTTCTGAGGCAACGGCCAAACGCCGGGTGACCGTATGCTGAGAATGAACCTGGCCACGCGACCGTTCTATAACGAACGGGCCGTACATCTCGTCCTCGGCATCGTGACGCTCGCCGCCGTCACCCTCGCGATGTTCGGTGTGTTAACACTGACTTCGCTGTCGCGGGAGTACGCGGCGCTTGCAGCAGCAGCGGACGACGACGAGCGCCAAGCGGCGGAAATCGAATCCGAAGTCTCGGGACTGCAGCGTGAGACGGCTTCCGGAGACGTCGACGCGCTGGCGGCGGCAACCCATGAAGCCAATGAGCTGATTGACCAGCGCGTTTTCTCGTGGACGGAGTTCCTTAACCGAATAGAGATAACGCTTCCGGCGGACGTCATGTTGACCTCGCTCCGTCCAGAGATTCGGACCAACGATGTCGGCGTGCAGATCGGTGTAGTTGCCAGGAACATCAACGCGATCGTGGAATTCATCGGACGACTGGAAGCAACCGGTACGTTTTCGGATCTCCTCGCTCGGGAAGAGGAGATGGCGGACGAAGGAACCTATCGCGCCATTCTTTTAGGCCGGTACCTTCCGATTGCTGAGGAACGCGGCAAATGAATCTGGCAAAGCGAATCCTCGTCGAAAAGCGGATTGCCGTCACGACGGTCTGTGCGACGGCGTTAATGGCCATTGCACTGCAGGCCTTCTTCGTCTATCCGCTAAACGCCCGAGTCGAGTACACGCACAAGCGACGCGTGGAGGCGGCACGTGGACTCGCCAGCGCGGCTCGTTCGCTTGACGCCATTCGCGCAGCTGCAGACGATCAAATGCAGGCCAACGCCAAACTCCAGCGTTTCTATCATGAGATCCTTCCCCGAGGCCTTGTAGGGGCTCGCGGCATTACTTCGCCGACATTAGCATCGTTGGCACAACGTCACAACCTTTTGCTCCGGCGGCGGAGCAGCGTTTCCGAACGGGATGAGGACACTCGACTGGCACGTCTGCGCACTACCATGCTTCTTGCAGGTGATTGGCAAAATATCCGGCGTTTCATCCAAGAACTCGAGGCATCGCCCGAGTTCATTGTGATCGAGAACATCGTCCTCGCTCAGAATAATGAAGATATTGACTCGTCGTTGGTACTCACGCTGGCATTGGCTACGTATTATCAGGCAGAGGATGCGACATAATGACCGCGTCTCATCTGCGCGTTATTTATCTTGCTGTCACTAGCGTCGCACTCTTTGGGTGCCAAGGTGTGCAACCCGGGACCGGTACTCCTGCTACGCTTGAGTCCAACTTTGAATCCTCTCCGGAGACATTCGAGGGAAGCAGGGGAGCACTCGATGTGCGGCTCGAGGCAGTGGATGAAATACGGCCTGAGGCATTATTGCAGAGGCGGAATCCGTTTCGCTTCGGCCTGTCGAGCTTCGAAGCTGCAACGGATGCGGAACGGGGGACCAGTCACATTGCGACGCCCACGCCGGTCTCGTCAGATCCCAGGGCGCCGCCCATTGGCTCGCTCGTTCGGCTTCGCATGATCGGATTGGTTGAGGGATCCGAGACCGTCGGACGAATCGCCGTCTTGACCGACGGCAATGTTGTCTTCCACGGCCGTGCTGGAGATATCGTGGAGGGACGGTATCTCCTATTAGCGGTGGAACCAACGTCGGTTGAACTGGAATCGCTTCATAATGGAAACCGGCAGATTATTAGTTTGGCTTCGAGGTAGCCGTTCCGAAACACAAGGAACCACGTGAAACCTATCCTCTCCCATCATTGCGTCCGCCTGATTCTTGTCGCCATTGCGGTGAGCTTATCGCTTGGAGGCTGCGCTTCCAGTGGGGCCCTCCAAATGGGCGATGAAGCCTTTCTCACTGGCGACTGGGACACCGCCGTGGAGCATTTTCGCCAAGCCGTTCAAGATGATCCGGACGATACTCTCGCCCGGATCTCGTTGGAGCGGGCAATGCAAAAATCGGCGCGAATTCATGAGACGTTTGCCCGCGACCTGGAATCCCAGGGTCAGTTGCCGGCCGCACTAAGCGAATACCGACAGGCGAGCAGACATGACCCGACCAACGGCCGATTAAGGGCGACTGTCACGGCGTTGGAGCGGAGGATTCGAGAAGCGATAGAGGCAGCGCAGCCGCCGTCTCGAATCGAAAGGCTTCAGCAACACGTCAGACAACCATTGCCACTACTGGACCCAAGCTCCACTGAGCCGATGACCTTCGCGTTCAGGAATGCCAGCCTCCGAGACATCTTTGACTTCATGGGGAACGCAGCGGGTATCAACGTGACTTTCGATCAGCAATTTCAGGATCGCTCGTACACAGTCAAGTTGGACGGCGTAACGCTGCAGGAGGCTCTCAACCAAATTCTCACCGCAAATCAGCTTTTCTATAAGGTTGTGAACACGCGGAGCCTGATTATCGTTCCAGACACGCCCCAGAAGCGATCACAGTACGAGGAACAGGTCATTCGGACGTTCTACGTATCGCACGCCGACGTAACCGAGCTAGCGACTCTCCTGACGCAGATCGTCCGGGCGCCAACACTCGCAGTACAGCCGCAGATCGTGCCGAACAGTGCTTCGAACGCTATCACCGTTCGCGCGACGACTGCAGTAGCAGCCGTGATCGAAAAGGTGATCAGTGCAAACGACAAACCTCGGGCAGAGATTGTGGTTGACGTGGCGATTCTTGAAGTGAACCGCGAGCGTGCGAAGAAGTTTGGACTTGACCTGAACCAGTACGCGATCGGGGCCATGTTCTCTCCATCAGGAACCGCTGGCGCAAATTCAAGTTTCAGCGCGGATCGGCTATCGAACCGCGTGAGTGCAGCCAATTTCTACCTGGGGGTTCCGTCCGCGGTCATCGACTTCCTCGAAACAGATTCCGAGACGCGGCTCGTGGCTAAACCCCAACTGCGAGGTCAAGAAGGGTCGCAATTAATTCTGAACTTGGGTGACGATATACCGGTTCCCTCGACATCGTTTACACCGATAGCCACGGGTGGCGTCGCGGTCAACCCTCTTACGTCTTACGAGTATCGCTCTGTTGGCGTAAATGTCACGATGACTCCACGGGTGACGTTCAATGACGAGATCATCCTCGATCTGGAGGTAGAAAACAGCACACTGGGACCTAACATTAACGTCGCCGGCCAGGCGCTGCCAACCTTCGGTACCCGACGGGTGATCACACGGCTTCGCCTGCGGGACGGCGAATCGAACCTGTTGGCGGGGCTGCTTCGCGAGGAAGATCGCCGCTCCCTGCGCGGGTTGCCCGGCATCCGACGCCTTCCTATAATTGGCAAACTCCTGTCATCGAATGACAACGCGATCAAACAGACGGACATCGTGATGCTCTTGACACCGCACATCGTGAGAACCCATGAACTGACGCCCGATGACGTCAGCCCAATCTATATCGGCACGGCTCAAAACATGGGCATATCCGGCCCATTGCCGCTCATCGCACCAGTTGCGTCGCCGACTGACGGACCTCCGCCGACCAATGATTCTCAGGGTGTAAATCTACGCGCGCCGGCTCTTCCGCCTCTCAGTGGTGATTTACTGGACAGTGCGCCCGTGGAACCGCATCCTACGTTTCTCGTCGGCACCAGCACGCCGAGTTATGGCGCCCACGTAAACGTCGTTTCACCGGATACTGATCTGCTCATGAACACTGGACCATACACCGTACCGATCTCGATCAGCGGAGCATCGCAAGTCTCCACACTCAGCCTAAGCCTAACGTTTGATCCGAAGGTTCTTCGCGTGCAGGCTGTCAAAGAAGGAAGCTTCATGCGCCAGGGTGAGGCCAACGTGACGTTCGCGCAGAACGTTGATGCCACTAACGGTCGGATTGACCTGGCGCTGACTCGTACCGGAGATCTGTCGGGAGCTGCTGGGTCTGGACTGGTTGCGGCCATCGTCTTTGAAGCCGTAGCAAAGGGCTCAGCAACACTATCGCCGAGCGGACTCGGACTTAGCCCAGGCGGTGCGCCACTTGTACTCAATTTTAGACCGAGCACGGTAAGTGTCCGATAGGGAAGAGTTTGAGTTCCCTCAGGTCCACAACCTTTCACACTCAGCGCAATAATCGGTCCTCCCAGAACGGATATTCGTTCGTCGAACTCTTGGTCGTCAGTGTCATTCTTATCGTCCTGGCGTCCGCAATAGCACCACTAGCTCAGGTGACCATTCAGCGGCAACGAGAGGCCCACCTGCACCGAGCACTACGCCAGCTCCGGACCGCCATCGATGAGTACAAAGATGCGGTCGACCTCGGAGTCATCGGCGGTGCCAACCTAGAATCGGAGAACCAAGGCTACCCTCCAGATCTCGAAACTCTCGTCGAGGGCGTAGAAGTCCTCAATGCCGCGAGTGGAAGGAAAATTCGCTTTCTACGACGAATACCGATCGATCCGTTCACAAAGAGCGCCGACTGGGGCTTGCGCGCCTATCAGGATACGCCGACGGCCAGTACTTGGGGCGGCGATAACGTATACGACGTCTATTCCAACGCTCGCGGCACGGCCCTCGACGGTACGAGGTACAGAGAGTGGTGACGCGGAGTCAATGGTCAGACGGAGGCGGATGGACGCTGATCGAGCTTACCATCGTGATCGCTCTCATCACGGTACTCTCGACGATCGCCTTGGTCGGATATCGGAGCGCCATCACACGGTC
Source organism: Vicinamibacterales bacterium (assembly GCA_965237405.1). Lineage (GTDB taxonomy): Bacteria > Acidobacteriota > Vicinamibacteria > Vicinamibacterales > UBA8438 > CAUZIB01. The sequence continues at coordinate 1,036,443 of OZ250139.1, forward strand.
CCGTGAGGCCGTGCTAATGGAAGACCTCTTCCGCATGCGCGACGCGGTTGACCAATACTATGCGGACAAGCAGAATTACCCGGCTACGCTCGAGATGTTGGTGACGGAGGGTTATGTCCGGGCAATTCCTAACGACCCCTTCACCGGAACACCGGATACCTGGCGGCTGATTCTCGCGGAGCTCGATCCCACAGATCCCCTAGCGCAGGGTATTTTCGATGTAAAGTCAGGTTATGAAGGCACAGCCTTGGATGGTACGCTCTACGCTGACTGGTAGTGCCTCTATTCCTCTGGATTTACTTTGGGAAGTGACGAGTCTCCAATTGCTGTACCACGGTGCCGTCTAGCCTAGTCACAATAGCCGTCATGACTGACTCGCGGTTGAGCTAATTGGGACCTCGCTGTTCAGCCACAGATTTGTCGAAAAGTCGGTTCGAGTCAGCAGTGGCAGAGTCTTGCACGCTACGAGTGGAACGCGGAGCCAGAAGGAAAGGAACCACGAGCACCGTCGCAAACGGTCCAAAGCAGAGAATGTTTGGACCGGATACCACACCTATCCGTAATGGCTTCTGCTTTTTGCAGGCACCGCAACGGCAGGAACGAGGGTACGCCATGGCTGGCCTCCTCGTCGCTATTAGTGTCATGGGCGTCATAATGTCGATCGTTCTACCTGTGTGGAGCCAGGCCGCCAAGCGAGAGCGCGAAGCGGAGCTCGTCTTCAGAGGCGAGCAGTATGTCCGCGCGATTGAGCTCTATCAGCGACAGTACGTTGGAGCCTACCCGCCTGACCTGGAGACCCTGGTCGACCAGCGTTTTCTGCGCCGTCTGTACAAGGACCCCATGAGCGACGACGGTGAGTTCAGGCTGATCTACCAGTCCGAGGCGGAAGATTTCCAAGCGGGACCAGCCCTGGACGAAGAACCGGGAGAATCCGATGGGGAATCGAATAACTTGGAAGATCGGAGACCATCTTTTTCTGGTCCGATCCAAACTGGGAGTCGCTCCTCAGGAGGTGTAATCGGCGTGGTCAGCACAAGCAGCGAACCATCCCTGAGAATCCACAACGGTAGCGAGAATTACGACGAGTGGCCCTTCATCTATAGGCCCACCTCGACAAGTCCAGGGACGGACGGAACTCCCACCGCCATTCGCGGCAGACGCCTCGGCACCCCCGGAAGTCCGCGAAACCGCTAAGGAGCACGACCCGGCGAATCAGCTGGCGCCCGCCGCCTGCCCAGCCAAGCATTACTCGATAACAAAATCCAATTTCCGGCGATCTCTTTGCCGCGACAAGACCGGTCCACTAGCAGAGTGTAGGGGGTAAATGTCGGCGCGACCACTGACGTTCCCGCTCGCCACCATGGGAGATCTTAACCCGACAAGAAGAACTGTCCGACACTTGTTCCGCTGTGCCGGCGACATCGAATCTCAACAAGACCTGAAATAGCTACGACGGCGACAAATACGACCCAGTCGAGTCACGTCAGAACCATGGTGCAGCAGTCATTACAGCATCGTGAAAGGCTCGACGGACTGCGAGAATCGCGTCATTCGCTCCCACTGGATGAACCCGATTCGTGAGTAGCACAACGTAAATGTCATGGATTGGGTCTATCCAGAGCGACGTGCCCGTAAATCCCGTGTGCCCGACCGCAGCTGAGGACATGCGGGTTCCGCACGATGAAGTCGGCAACATCGTGTCCCACCCAAGCGCCCGAGAACTTTGTGGAACGCCACTCCGCATCCAGAAATCCACAAACGTCGAAGACGACACTAGGGGCTCATCGTCACAAAAAAGGCCAAGAATTGTTCTCGCAAACGCCCCAACCTCACGCGCCGTTCCAAATGCTCCCGCGTGTCCGGCGACCCCACCTAGCGCGAAGGTGTTTTCGTCATGTACCTCGCCCACCAGTAATCGACCCCGCCAAGAATCAACCTCGGTTGGCGCTGAACAGCGGCGGCGCAACCCATTCGGACGAAATCCCATTGCGCCCCAGCCTTGAGCAGCAACAAGGCTGGAAAACTGTATGTCGAGAGTCAACTTCGCAACATCCTCCAGGATGAATCCAAGCAGAACAAAGCCAAGGTCGCTGTAGATTGACTGCGAGCGAGGTAGATATTCAAGTGGCAGTGTACAGATCGCTCGCTCGAACTCCTGCCGCCCTTGATAATCTCGAAAGAAGGGGAGATAGGCCGTCAGGCCAGACGTATGCTCCAACAAGTCCCGCACGGTCACGTTCGTCCGATCGTTGCCGTGCCACTCGGGCAAGCGACGGGCAACCGGTTCGGAAACATCGACTAGATGGTCGTCAACAGCCACCATAGCAAGGGTTGTCGTTACGATCACCTTGGTCAGGGAAGCAAGGTCGAAGACTGTTTCGAGTCTCGTGTCGGCCGCATCAGCGTCGAAGGTAAGCCGTCCGAACTCTTCCTCCCAGACAACACCTTGCCGGCGGCCAACCTCAACGACAGCCGCTGGAAACGCATGCCCCGATGCCTCGCGCAGGATTCGCCGGGCTGGATCAAACTCAAGCATTAAGGGTTCCAGTGTCCCAGGTGGTTCTCCTTTCGACCAGCAGCGCAGTCACGAAGGTTACCGCAGTGCCGATTAAAACGTACCACTGCCACGACACTGGCGTGAACAAACGGACCGTCAACAGAGGTAACACTCCCACAACTATGCGAGTCGTGGGTCCTACGCCCAGGCGTCTTGATCCTAGGGACAGCAGGAACACTCCCAACAATAGCCTCCCGCTAAAAGACTGGATGCCTAAGACTTCGTCGACCACGCGGCTCGACAGCCTAATAGCAACGATCGCCACCAGGATTTGCACAAAGCACCAGGCGACGGTGACAATTCGCGAGGCAGTGAGCACCATACGATACGGACCTACCATTAGTCGCAATTGCCGGCAGATAGAAATCCCCGATCGTGGATGCAGCTGACGAATTCAGCGATGACGAGAGCGTCGACATCCCGGCAGCGAGAATCGCCGCGACGACGAGTCCACGCACGCCGGTCGGCAGATGGTTCATCATGAACGTCGGAAGCACGCGGTCGGTCATGACGTGACCCTGAACCGTCAGGGTCGCGAGTTCGTCAGGCGCATACGTAGTGTAGTACACCCAAAGCATCAGACCGATCGCAAGCAAGACGGCAAACTGAACGAACACGACGAACCCACTCCAGACGAGTGCACGGCTCGCGTCAGCCGGGGAGCGGCTGCAGAGATAGCGCTGGACGAACATCTGGTCGGCACCATGAATGCTCGCGGTCAAAAACATGCCGCCAAGCAGACCCGACCAAAACGTGTAGTTGCACGTCACGTCGACCGCGAAGTCGAAAACGACAAGTTTTCCTTCCGGCCTAGCAGGCGCCAGCACTTCACTCCAACCACCAGGAATCTCAAACAAGAGGAGCGCACCCACCACAACCATACCAACCAAATAGACACACAACTGGACGACGTCGGTCCAGATGACCGCCATCATTCCCCCCAAGTAACGTGTACGCGAGGGTAACCATTCCGATTGCACCCACCGCCGTTACCAGAAGAGCAGATGAGGGGTCCGTCGTTGGCAGCAGCACATAAATTGCATCACTCACGCCGGGCATCGAGGTAAACACGGTCGCGAGCATGAGGCCCGTGGCAAAAAGACGAAGACGTCTGAGAGCGCCCGTGTGATGAGGAAGATCAGGGCCGTCAATTGTCCTAAATTTGCACCGAATCGTCGAGAGAGACGCTGATACGCGGTCAACAGGTCGTCCCGGAAGAAACCTGGCATGAGCACCACAGCGACCGGGACCTTGCCAACCATGTACCCGAGCGCCAGCTGGAGAAAGAACGTTAGGTCTCCGCCAAACGCGTACCCGGGAACGCTAATCAACGTAACGGTGCTCGTCTCTGTGGCGACAATGGATCCCAGTAACGCTCACCACGGAACTCGTTTGCCGGTAAGAAAGTAGTCCTGCACGTCCGTTTGACGGCCCGAAAATCGGACGCCGAGGGCGAGCACTCCAAGTAGATACACGCTAAGGACTGCAAGATTGGGGCGCCCCAGGGTTTTCTTGGACACTTGATTGCGAGAGAGTTCTCGTAGGAGGAGTGTCGAGATGGAGAAGCACGATCAGGAGTCGGCGGTGGCGGAGGGAGGCCGGAGGGCGACCGGAGGGGGCCGGTTTTCAGTCGGTCGCAAGAGCGCCGTGGTGATGTGCTTGCTGCGCGGGGAGGATCTCGAGTCCGTGTCGCGGGAGTGGAGGATCACGGCGGCGCGGGCGTCGCAGTGGCGCGATCAGTTTTTGGCCGCGGGCCAGGCGGGCCTGAAGAGCCGAGCGACGGATGCCCGGGGTGAAGACAACCGTCGGCTGCGGGCCAAGGTCGGCGAGCTGCTGATGGAGAACGAACTGCTCTACGCGAAGGTGGACCAGCTGGAGGCTGGCTCCCCTTTGGCCCGGAAGAGGTCGACGCGATGAGTGGCGCCCATTCGATCTCCACTCACGACAGAACCGTCGGGCGTACGGCGTGCAGCGGATCTGCCGCGTGTGGGAGCGGGCGCGGTCCAGCGTCTACGCGAGGCGTCACGCGACGAGGTCACGCGCGCCGTGGTGTCGCCGCGGGCCGGTCGGTGCCGCCCCGGACGAGGTGCTGGTCGGCCACATCCGCCGGGTACTCGAAGCCTCGCCGTTTCATGGCGAGGGGTACCGCAAAGCCTGGGCGAAGCTGCGGGTCGCGGGGATCCGCACCTCGAAGGAGCGGGTGCGGCGGTTGATGCGGGAGCACGACCTCCAGGCCCCGCACCGCGCGGGGCACGCGCACGGCCCGAAGGCGCATGACGGCACGATCACCACGGAGGCCCCCGATGTGATGTGGGGAACGGACATGTCGGCCACGGTGACGGTCGGCGAGGGGGCGGCGTTCGTGTTCGTGGCTGTCGATCACTGTACGACCGAGTGCATCGGCCTCCATGCGGCCAAGAGCGGGAGCCGGTTCGAGGCCCTGGAGCCGATCCGCCAGGGCGTCCGGGAACGCTTCGGCGCCATCGCCAAAGGTGTCGCCAGCGGGCTTCGTCTTCGTCACGACCACGGATCGAACTACCTGGCCGATGACTTCCAACGGGAGATCAAGTTCTTTGGTATCGAGAGCTCACCGAGCTTCGTGCGGGAGCCCGAAGGGAATGGCGTCGCTGAGCGCTTCATCCGCACACTGAAGGAGAACGTCTTGTGGGTACGGAGCTTCGAAACGATCGAGGAGCTCCGCCTCGCCTTGCTTGAGTTCAAGCGGACATACAACGAACAGTGGATGCTTGAGAAGTACGACTATCGAAGCCCAGCCCAGGTGCGACGCGACCGGGTCGGGCTAGACGCGGCAGCATAGAAGTGATTACCTTCAAACCACTGTCCAAGAACCCTGGGGCGGTACAAGATCGATCAGATTCATTGGCGTGTTTAGCGATCGTAACCCTCCGAGTCTAGAGCCGTTTTAACGGCGGCAAAAGAATCGGGTGTCACTGCGCGTCATGCGGACCGTTTGACTTCCAAATAGACCAAGGGGTATAAATGAAGGTTGTCCTTAAGACTGTAATTGCTATGTCTTTCAGGCACGCCGTTATGTTTCGTCCGACGCTGAGCACCGGGACGCGACCCATGCTCGGTCCGAGCCGACTGGGACGTGGCGGGTGATGTAGTCGGCACACATCAGTGTCTGAGACGGCCATCATCCGGTATCGGGTGATGGCCGTTTTTCTTTTGAGCGAACAACGAGTACCCCGTAGAACACGAGGCCAGTGGCGCACAGTGCGATGACCGCGAAGCATGCACCCATCAATGTCGCGATTGCCGGGTTCGGCACGGTGGGAAGATCCGTGGCTCGGATCCTCACTGACGGGACGCATCCGTTGCTCCGATTGACGCACGTCTACAATCGCGACGTCGAACGCAAGCGGGTCGACTGGGTGCCATCAGACGTTGTTTGGACCGACGACTTCCAGACGATTTTGACCTCTGATGTAGACGTCGTCGTCGAGCTGATTGGTGGACTCGATCCCGCTGCTGAATGGATTGAGAAGGCGGTTCAAGCCGGAAAATCGGTTGTGACCGCAAACAAGCAGGTCATCGCTCATCTGGGGCCGAAACTGATCTCAATCGCGAACGAGGCCAGACGTCACCTTCGGTTCGAGGCGGCTGTGGCCGGCGGCATCCCGATAATTCACAGCCTGCAGGAGGGACTCGCTGGTGATTCGCTCTCGAAGATCTGGGGGGTGCTCAACGGGACCTGCAATTACGTTTTGACCAAAATGGAATTCGATCAGGTGTCTTTTGACGACGCTCTGCGCGAGGCGCAAGAGCTCGGCTTCGCGGAGGCAGATCCGACAGCCGACGTCGACGGCTTCGATGCGCAAGCGAAGTTGGCGATCTTGTCGACGGTGGGACTTGGGCGTCAGGTCGATGCCAGCTCAATTCCATTGCAGACCATATCGACCATCGAACCAGTGGATTTTCTTTATGCCCGGCGACTCGAATGTACGATTCGACAGATCGCCCAGGCTGAGCTCGACGAAGATCGTACCGATGCTATCCGCGCATGGGTGAAACCAACCTTGGTTCCGCTGGCGTCCACGCTTGCACATGTCGAAGGCAGCCGAAATATCGTCGTTGTCGAAGGAAAATTCTGCGGCGAAACCGCGTTCTCCGGATTTGGCGCCGGCGGAGACCCCACCGGATCAGCGGTTGTGTCCGATTTGGAGTTGATCGCCAGGCGGGGTGCGACTGCGCCGTCTAACGATCGGCCTGGAATCTCTTCGAGCGTCATTCAGGAATGCGTTACCCCATACTACGCCCGATTCGTCGTGACCGACCGACCGGGTGTCATCGCGTCCTTAGCTGAGGTCTTCTCAAGGCACGGCGTGAACATCGACTGCGTACTCCAAGAACCCGGCTGGCCGAAGGACGAGTTGCCGTTCGTGATTGCACTGGAATCCTGTAGATCCACCACCGCCGATGAGGCACTAGGCGAAGCGGCTGCCTTCGACTTCAACGTTCGTCCGCCCCTTTGGTTGCCCATCCTGACATCGAGAGAACCTCGTCCATGAGTTATTTTAGGGGTCTGCAGTGCTCGATGTGCCATGCAAAATTCCCGCCTGAAGCGCTGTACGTCTGCAACAAGTGCTTGGGTCCACTCGAAGCGACGTACGACCTCGAGACCATCAGAACCAACGTAACTCGACAGCTCATCGCCTCACGACCACAGAATCTATGGCGCTACCGCGAGTTTCTCCCTATTCAAGGAGAGCCACAGACGGGCTTTCATTCCGGCTTTACGCCGTTAATTAGAGCCACCCGACTTGCGCAAGAGCTGGGGGTCCGCGAGCTTTATCTGAAGGATGACTCGGTCAACCATCCTACTCTGTCGTACAAGGACCGCGTCGTCTCGGTCGCTGCCACCCGCGCCATCGAACTTGGCATCACTGTGTTCGGCTGTGCCTCAACCGGAAACCTTGGCAACAGCGTCGCGGCCCATGCTGCCCGACTCGGCTTGGATTGTTACGTCTTCATCCCTCGCACGCTCGAACCCGGAAAGATTCTCGGGTCAGCGGTCGCCGGAACACATGTAGTGGCCGTTGACGGCACCTACGACGATGTCAACCGACTGTGCACCCAGGTAGGTGATCAGTACGGATGGGGATTCGCGAACATTAATCTTCGAAGCTATTATGCGGAGGGGGCCAAGACATGCGCTTTCGAAATCGTCGAGCAACTAGGGTGGTGCTTCCCCCAACATCTCGTATCGCCGGTTGCTGGTGGCACGCTGCTCCCCCGAATCGATAGGGGCTTCCGAGAATTCCGTGACGTCGGTCTCGTAAGTGGAGAGATCCCGAAGATTCATGCGGCGCAGGCAGCTGGCTGCGCTCCCGTCGTAGAAGCGCTACGAAACAACCTTGAATATCCGGAACCAGTAAAGCCCGCCACGATCGCAAAGTCTATAGCGATCGGAAACCCCGCCGATGGTTATAAGGTGCTTCAAACGGTCCGCGCGACCGGTGGGAATGCCGAAACGGCGACCGACGGCGAAATCATCGACGCCATTAAACTCCTTGCTAGCACGGAGGGCGTCTTTACGGAACCCGCAGGCGGCACCACGCTGGCGTCAACAATCAAGCTGATCCGGCGGGGTATCATCCCGCAAGACGAATCTGTCGTGGTCTGTATTACTGGGAACGGATATAAGACCACCGATGTCATGACCGGAAAAGTGCGTGAACCCACCCAGCTAGGCCGCTCTCTTCATGAGTTCCAGGACTTCTTCGCGAGCTGCGTCAAGTAGGCACAGGGGTCATGACGACACGTCCTGGACAGTTCGAGATCGTTGAAGCTGACGGGCATCTCGTCGACTCCCAGCTCCTCAACCTCATTTTCGACAAGGTAATCGAGCGTGGAGGGCGATTCGACGTCCTTGAGTTCAGGCTCGGTCGGACCAACGACGAGGTCTCCCATCTCAAGCTCAAGGTCACAGCCAGCAACGGCCCGGCCCTCCATCGCTTGCTTGAGGAACTCATGCCCTTGGGTTGCCACTCGACGCCCGAGTGTGATGCTGCACTCACCACGGTTGAGTCCGACGGCGTGGTCGCAGATGGTTTCTATTCAACCACCAACCACCAAACCATGGTTCGCCATGCCGGCCAGTGGGTCGAAGTGGCCCACCAACGTATGGACACGGTCGTGATCATCGAGAACGGGCATGCGACGTGTCGGAAACTCCGTGACGTTCGGCAGGGTGACCTGGTCGTCTGTGGAGTGGACGGTGTTCGAGTCTCCCCAGAATTTCAGGAACGTGACCGCCTTGGTTTCGCGTTCATGACTAACGACGTATCAACCGAACGCCGTGTGGAGGTTAGTGCGGCGAAGGTCGTTACGATGATGCGGCAGGTGAAAGCTGAGGGCGGTCGGATTGGCTTTGTCGCGGGTCCTGTCGTCGTGCACAGCGGCGGCGCCGGATACTTAAGCGAACTAATTTGCCGAGACTATGTCGATCTTTTGCTCGCGGGTAATGCACTCGCGGTTCACGATGTCGAACGAGCCCTATACGGCACGTCGCTCGGTGTTGATCTCGAAGTAGGGGTGGCGGTCGAGGAAGGTCATCAGAATCACATGCGTGCGATCAACACCGTGAGGCGGGCCGGAGGACTGCGGCAGGCGGTTTCCCAAGGCGTGCTTCAGTCCGGGATCATGCACGATCTCATCGTGCACGATGTTCCGTTTATCTTGGCGGGTAGCATTCGTGATGATGGTCCGCTTCCCGACACGGTGATGGACCTCATCTCGGCGCAGGACGAGTACGCGGCCGCCCTCACGGATGTCTCCATGGTCATCATGCTCTCGACAATGCTGCACAGCATCGGCGTCGGCAACATGCTCCCGTCCAGGGTTCGGATTGTGTGTGTGGACATCAATCCGGCAGTGGTCACGAAGCTCGGTGACCGGGGTTCTTCCCAGACGGTTGGCATCGTCACGGACGTTGGACTGTTTCTGCACCAACTCTCGAGCCAGCTTGCTCAGGTCGACACTGCCGAAACGGCGGCGTAACCCAACCGTTAATTACAGCCTCAGACCATGATGCCAGAGGTCACATTGGCCCAACGGGGAGTAGCACGATCCTCAGTCGTCGTTCAGAAATACGGCGGTACATCGATCAGCACTCCGGAACGAATCTGTGTGATCGCCGATCGCGTGGCCCAGGCGCGACACAAGACGCCGCGGTTAGTCGTCATCCTTTCCGCAATGGGAAGGACCACCGACAACCTCGTAACCCTGGCACACGCGGTCGCCAAACACCCGCAAGGACGGGAAATGGATCACTTGCTCGCCACCGGTGAACAAGTGTCAGTTTCCCTCCTTGGTCTGGCCCTCCGAGATCGAGGTATTCCAGCGATTTCGCTTACGGCTGACCAGTGTAAAATCCGTACGGACGATGCGTTCAACATTGCCCGGATTCAGTCGATTGACACCGAGCGAATCGTGAGCGAACTTGACAGTAACCGCGTGGTCATCATTACGGGTTTCCAGGGAATCACGAGTACTCAAGAAATCACGACCTTGGGGCGTGGGGGCAGCGACATAACTGGTGCCGCCGTAGCCGCTGCGCTCGATGCTCGGGTATGTGAGATCTACACCGATGTTGACGGCGTGTTCACCGCTGATCCCGGTTTAGTTCCGGAGGCGAGGATGTGGCCCGAGATTACCTACGAAGAAGCGATCGAAATGGCGTCGAGTGGCGCTAATGTCCTACACCCGAGAGCCACCGAAGTTTGTATGGCCTCCGGCATACCGATCCACGTGCGGTCAAGCTTCGGGTCGAATGAAGGGACGTGGATTCGGAGAGAAGACGAAATGGTGATGGAACAAGCGGTGGTGGTCAGCGTGAGCAGTAACAAGGAGATCGCCAAGGTTACACTCTTGGATGTACCAGACCGGCCAGGTCTGGCGGCACAGGTCTTCCAGGATCTCGCCGCCAAGAACGTCAGCGTTCGGCTCATTATTCAGAGTGCCAGCTCGGAGGATCGTGGCCGTATCACTTTCGTGCTTGACGAGTCGTATTCGGACCAAACGACCGATCTCACGAAACAGTGGAAGGCTCAGGGCATCACAAGTGAGGTTCTCGTGGAACACAACGTCGCCATGATCTCGATCGTGGGATCTAGACTCGCGTCAACGCCAGGACTCGCGGCTAGGATGTTTGAGGTCTTGGGACGCGAGGGAATCAACATCGACTGTATCAGCTCGTCCGAAATGAAGATTGCCTGCGTGATCGCAGCGGAACACCTTGAACGGGCAGTGCAAGCAGTCCATGATGAATTCTTTCCGCGGGTGAAAGCCACGGAGACCTCGCCAGCCAGCGGTGATTTCTCGGAGTAATGGTCGCATATGTCACAGCAGATTGATGTTGGCATCCTTGGAGCCACCGGCGCCGTTGGCCAGGAGTTCATCGTTCACCTCACCTCGCATCCCTGGTTTCGCCTGGCATGGGTGGCCGCGAGCCCTCGATCAGCCGGTCGGAGATATGTCGATGCAACCTCCTGGCGTCTTCTGACATCGTGTCCGGACGACGTCGCCAACATGGTCATCGACACGGCCACCCCCGGCCAGGCTCCGAAGGTCCTTTTTTCGGGGCTGGACGCCAAGGTCGCAGAGGAAGTCGAAGGCGAGTTCGCCAAGGCTGGTCACGTGGTCATAAGTAACGCCCGTAACTACCGATTGGAACCCGACGTACCGTTACTGATTCCAGAAGTTAATGCCGATCATTTGGATCTATTGCGCACCCAAGGGGTGACAAGAGGCTGGACGGGCAAGATCGTGACGAACCCTAATTGCTCAACCATCATACTTAACATGGCTCTTGGCCCGCTCCGCCAGTTCGGCCTACGTGCCGTGAACGTCACAACTCTTCAAGCGGTCTCTGGCGCTGGCTATCCGGGGCTGCCTGCGCTCGACATCATCGGTAACGTGATCCCCTACATCGAGGACGAAGAAGAGAAGATGGAGACCGAGACCAAGAAGATCCTCGGTTTCCTCGAAGACGGTTACGTTCGGTCACATCCGGTCCAGGTTAGCGCACACACGACGCGCATCCCGGTCATCAACGGACATACGGAAATGGTTTCGGTGGGCTTTAACGAGACGCCCGATGTTGAGGCCCTGCTCAAAGCGTTTCACGATTTCTCGGGCCGGCCGCAAGCTGAACAGTTACCCAGCGCTCCTCCCAAACCACTCGTCTACTTGACGGAGCCGAACCGTCCGCAACCAAGGCTCGACATAGACCGTGACGGCGGAATGGCTGTGACACTGGGACGGTTGCGCCCGTGCAACGTACTCGACTACAAGTTCGTGGTGCTCGGCCACAACACCATTCGGGGCGCAGCAGGAGCGGCCGTGCTGAATGCCGAACTCATGCAGGTCGACGGCCTCTTGGAGTAAGGCTAAGAGTCCGACCTTGATTCGGGCCGCTAGTCGTCCGCGGGCAGTCTCCCGGCAACATAGTCGATTGAAAAGCGGATCGGGGCTTGTGCATCGCCGAGCAGTGTTTCTCGCGGTCTTCGTTTCGCCGCCGCGTCCAGCCACGTCGTTACCTCAAGCTGGCTTCCGGCCGGTAGCATGATCGGATCGTTAAACCAGAATCGGGTTGGCCATCCGCTGTCGGGCTCTCGCAACCACAACATCGGCACCCGCTTTCCGTCCGGCCTCACTGCTTCGATCTGCAGGTCGCTGGATTCGATATCGACCTCTGGGAACAACGCAACAATAGTCAAGTCTTCCTCAATCAGGTGTGTGAACGTTACCTCGCGTCCCGAAACCTCGACGGGTGACGACACCAGCATCGACTCGAGACCGGCAGCATCGCCATCTGCAAGATAAAGACCGACCCGACTCCGGTCTTCGAACTCCGTCCCCTCGGTGATCCACGTCTTGCGGTAGTGAACACGAACGACGATGTCGGCACTCCCCGGAAGCGTGTAGCCGATCCCATTGTTGAGTACGGATGGCTGCCCCGGCGTCCAAACGCCGATGGGCGGATGGGCGGGAAAGCCATTCCCCTCCACTGGCGAGAACCCTGGTCGAGGATCAGCGATATCAAGGCGCCGAGCTGTCCCGCTGGCGTCGACGAAGATCGCGGCCCCCCTCACGACCGCCGGCGCCCCGGGCCGAAAGTCGACACCAGTCAAGATCCGATCGTCATCGATCCCCGATGCAATGACGAAGTATCGAACCGCTTCGCCCGTTCCTGCTTCCAGTGTGAAGGCCTCCGGCATCTCCAGGGTGATCTTTGGCACGCCCAGAGTCCAGTCATCCGCGAGAATAAGTGGCTCCGGGGACTGATTCCGTGGCCCTTCCGGATACCCACCGGATGACCACTCTAGGATCATGTCCAATTCGTGTGCCGTGAGTACATGGCCGTTCTTGAAGTCACCAAACCCGTCTTCGGCTTGCCACGGCGGCATCCTGAGACCGAGTACTTCTTCTCGAATCGCTTGGGCCCATGGGTAGGCCGTCTGGTACTCGACTAACGACATCGGCGCGACACCACCCTCGATGTGACAGTTGCCACATCGATCGCGGAATAAAGGAAAGAGGTGCTCATTGTAGTTCCATCGTGATTCGATGGGCGTGTGATTGTCGGGCGTCGCCGTCACCCCTAATAGGATAAATGCGACCACCAACCACACCCATGCTCTCGATAATCGCATGAGCAGTCGTCCCTTGTTACCCAAATCCGACGCCGGACGTCCAGTCCGGCAAGTTATGGACTTTCCGCGTAGCGTCGGCGAATCTCGTTCGTCGCCGCGCTAAAGACATCGTAAGCGCCCGAGACCTGCTGCCGATTTCCAAGGTCTCCGTACCAATCCAGCAGGTACGCGGCCCTCACTAAGTGGCGCACCGCGATGCGAACACCGTTGCGTTGACGCACGGAAAGATCGTCGGTACGCTCGATCAGTGCGAGACCAAGCTCCTTAGCCTGCAACGCAGGAAAAAAGATCTCGGCAAACCGGCCCGCACTGATCAATGCCCGTAACTCGGTGTCACGAGCCGTGATCTCCGTGACGATGTCGGTTGTCAGCTCTGGTATTTCTGGCCGTACCCGCTCTACCAGCGGTACATTCTGGCCACGGGTCAACGTCGATGGCTGTGGCCGACTGACGTCCGTACGATCACCACCCTTAGTCGTGTATTCGGTGAAGATGAAGTCGAAACGCTCTTCCGGAAACTTATCCACGAACACCACCTTGGCGATGATCTCGGCGGGAACAGCGACATCCTCCATTATGGCCTCAAGGAAGGAACCATCCGGCGATGGGACGAGATCGAACGCCACGACTTCTGTGAATTCATCCGTCGTTACGTCGTACTCCTCTTCGAGCACCACTCGGCCGCTCCAGGGACTCACATCAACCGGCTCACGGTAGTTGTCCGTCGCAAACAAGCGAAAGAGACCCCCCTCTGGATAAACACCCTCGATATGATGGAAGCTGTCCGGCGCCATGAACACGGTCCCACCGTGGCGTGGCCTGTGGTCCATGTGTGCCCCTGGGGCGGCATCGATGACACCGCACGTCAGCATTACGGCACCGTAGTACGGATTACGTACCGGCCCGTCAGCCTGCACCCAGTTGGTGCCACCGTCGTACATCGGACAGTAGGCTCGCGCGTAACCCTCCGGAAGCTCCTGTGCCACAAGATGTTCTGAGAGTGGCTTGAATCGCACGCGCATCGTCTCGATGTCTTCGGCTAACGCGACCGACCGCACCAGCGGCAGGGTCATGGAATCGGCAATGGTCAGCAGATCCGCCACAGCCGTCCGGGCCCCATCGAGCTGGTCCGCGGCCAACGCCGTCTGTACCTCTACGTACTGTTCAACTTGTTCCTCGAATGATCCTGGTGTCGAAGGAACGAATAGCGCCGGCAGGGACGGGACGTGCCGCGCTGAGCAGCCCGCTACGACCAAAAGGCATATCACGCTTCCGGTCCACCTAGAAAGCCTCATAGAGCAGTTTCCTTTGCGGTGGCTTAAATTATACAAGCGCGATCTAGGGAGCGTTCGCACCCTGGCTCCTGGTATCCTTCCCGTCGGTGCCGCCTCGAGAGACTCCACGCGCCATCGCCCATGAGCCGCACGTCGAAACCTACCTCGAGGACTTGCGCGCGACCCGTCGCCTGGCTCCGAACACCCTCGAAAGCTACCAACGTGACCTTACCCGATTGGAGCGCTTCGCGATAGCGAACCGGCGCGAGTTGGACACCCTGACACGGCCTGACCTAGAGGCTCACGTCCGAGAGCTAATGGGTTCTGGGCTTTCACCACGTTCCGTCGCGCGCAACGTCGCCAGCGTGCGTGGGTTGTACCGCTTTCTGATGCAGGAGGGTAAGTTGCGCACCGACCCGGCTGACGAGCTCCGCGCCCCACGCGCGTGGCCCAGCCTGCCCAAATTTCTTTCCTGTGATGAGGTCGAACGCCTGCTTGAGAAACCGGATACGTCGACGCCGCTCGGCCTGCGAGACCGCGCGTTGATCGAGCTGCTGTACGCCACGGGAATGCGCGTCTCCGAACTGATCTCTGTACGTCCGAGCGATCTGAACCTCGGCGCTCGGTATCTGACCTGTCTCGGTAAGGGCTCGAAGGAGCGTCTGGTTCCTATTGGACGCACGGCAACTGACTGGGTCCGACGCTACAACGAGCAAGCCCGACCCACGCTGGTCCTGGGACACTCTCCCTGGGTATTCGTTAACGTGCGCGGTGGGCATCTAAGCCGCGTGGGGTTCTGGAAGATCCTCAAGAAATATGGGCAGAAGGCGCACCTACCGCGCGATCTCAGTCCTCATATGCTCCGTCATTCATTCGCGACTCACCTGCTGGAGCGTGGGGCAGATCTTCGTTCCATTCAGACGTTCCTCGGACACGCCGACCTCACGACAACCCAGATTTATACCCACATCCTGGAGGCACGCCTCAAGGCGGTCTATGACGAGTTCCACCCGCGTCGCTGAAGAACCGACTTAATTGACCCAATCGGTCACCTTTGCTACCGTTAGCCGGTCCTGAAGTTGCTCGCGTGGCCGGCTAGTCGATCACGGGCTATTTTGTAGCCCCGTGGGTAAGTTGATGGACTCGCCGCATCACTCGAGCGCACTTAGCGCAAGAAGGAGTATCACCCGCATGCGCCGCACCGGCCGCTACGTTTTCACATCCGAATCGGTCACTGAAGGTCACCCGGATAAGATCGCCGACCAGGTATCCGACGCCGTGCTTGATGCCGTACTGAATACCGATTCAAACGGACGTGTCGCATGCGAGACGTTAGTGACCACGGGGCTCATCGTTCTAGCTGGCGAAATCACGACGACTCACCATCCCGACTACGCCGAGGTGGCCCGGCAAGCCGTCCGCGACGTTGGGTACACACGCGCCAAGTTTGGCTTCGACGCAGATACATGTGCCGTGGTTTCGGCTCTCCATGGACAATCCCCAGATATCGCGATGGGTGTCGATCCCGGCGGCGCCGGTGACCAGGGTCTAATGTTCGGCTACGCGTGCTCGGAGACCGTCAACCTGATGCCGCTTCCGATCATGTTGTCGCATCGGCTTGTCCGCAAGCTCTCCGAGGTGCGACGTTCCGGTACATTGGCGTACCTCAGGCCCGATGGAAAGTCGCAGGTCACCGTAGAGTATGACGGTGACACTCCGGTACGTATCAAGACCGTCGTCGTCTCATCCCAACACAGCAGTGACATCTCGATCGAGCAACTACGCGACGACATCGCCACCCACGTCATCAAGCAAGTCATTCCATCTGAGTTGCTCGATGAAAAGACAAGATTCTTCGTCAATCCAACTGGACGCTTCGTGACCGGGGGACCACATGGAGACTCCGGATTGACCGGTCGTAAGATCATTGTCGACACCTACGGCGGCATGGCGCCGCACGGCGGTGGTGCCTTTTCAGGCAAGGATCCCACGAAGGTCGACCGATCGGCCTCGTACATGGCCCGGCACATCGCAAAGAACTGTGTGGCCGCCGGACTCGCTGACCGTGTGCAGATTCAGCTCGCGTACGCGATCGGCGTAGCCGACCCGGTCTCCGTGCTCGTGGAGACATTCGAGACGGGCAAGACCGACGAAACGACGATCTCGAGTCTCGTCAGGGAGCATTTCTCCCTCACACCAAATGGAATCATCGAATCGCTGGATCTCCGCCGCCCCATTTACCAACAGACGGCGGCGTTCGGCCACTTCGGTCGCGATGAGTCCGACTTCTCCTGGGAACGCACTGACAAAGCTGCCGCGCTGCGGACAGCGGCCGGTTTGTAGCCTGCGGGCGCGGGTCCGATGCGCAGCCGCGGACGAGCAAGCGCGACAGCGATTACCCTGGTTTCGCTTGTAGGCCTCTGGGTTCTCCTCACGCTTCCGGTGCCTTTGGAAACGGTCCACCCACCGGCCGGGTGGGCTCTAGCCGGATCTGACCCCGTAGCGGGCGCGTTCCATCTCCACACCAAGCGCTCTGATGGTTACGCGGATCCCGATCAAGTCGCAGAGGCCGCAAGTCGGGCCGGGCTGCAGTTCGTCATCCTGACCGATCACGGTGACGCTACGCGCGCGCCTGACGCGCCGCGATACCATTCGGGAGTCCTGATCCTCGACGCGGTTGAAATCAGCACGAGCGGGGGACATTACATCGCCGTCGGTCTCCCACAAGCACCATATCCGCTCGGCGGGTCCGCTGTCAGCGTTGTCGAGGACGTTCGCCGTCTTGGGGGCTTTGGCATCATTGCCCATCCAACCTCGCCGAAGGAGGGGCTCGCGTGGCTCGATACCACGCTTGATGCAGACGGCATCGAGTGGCTAAACGGAGATAGCGAATGGCGCGACGAGTCCGCAGCGCGCCTCGTCATGGCGGCTGGGCATTACCTCTTCCGGTCGCGTGAAACACTGGCAAGTCTGCTTGATCGACCAACGGAAGCGCTGGCTGCGTGGGATAGAGCAACAGCGAGAAGATCGGTAGTCGGCCTAGCGGGGCATGACGCACACGCGCCGGCTGGCTACGAGACGCTCTTTGGAACGTTCACTCTCCGCGTAGAACTTGAACACTCATTGACTGGTGACCCTACCCAGGACGCTAACTCTCTCGTTGCCGCGCTCCGTTCGGGACGCGTGTACACCGCTATTGACGCATTCGCCGCACCACCGCGCCTACGTTTCGAGGGGCGAATTGGAGGGAAAACTATTCCGATGGGGGAGAGGGTCGTATTTCCGAATGGTCTCGAGCTCCGCGCGTCGGCCGTGGCACCAGCCGGAAGCCGACTGGTTTTAATGGCCAACGGGAACTCAGTGTCGACGGTTAACGATTCGGAGCTCCGTTACACCGTGCCCAGTCGTACGGCTGCCTACCGCGTCGAAGTGCAGATCCCATCTGCACCTGGAACACCAGCAATACCGTGGATCGTGAGTAACCCAATCTATGTCGGTCCCGCAGTACCACCAGACCGTATCAATCCGCTTCCCCCCATCAATGTACTCCCACTGGCCGGCAAAAACGACAGAAGCCTCTGGGCTGTAGAACATGACGTTAACAGCACCGCCACTGTCACGGAGAATGCCGACCGGGTTACGTTGACCTACGACCTTGCCACCACACGTTCGAATCAATTTGCTGCGGCCGTTCGTTCTATTCCACTCGGACTACTGAACGAGTACGACGGAATCGCGTTCAACATCAAGGTAAACCGACCAGCCCGTGTGTTCTTTCAGATTCGGTCAGGAACAGTCGCCGGCCTACCTCGTTGGCAAAAGTCATTTTACGCTGATGCGACTTCGCGGCGCATAGCTATTGCGTTTGTGGATCTCAAGCGGGTCCACGCGAGCTACCCTACAACGGTCGACCTGGCCAGAAGTGACGCCCTTCTCCTCGTCGTCGACCTCACTCACGCAAGCCCTGGTGACGCCGCAACCGTCGTCATCGAAACACCGCAGCTCGAACGCTGGAGATAGGGAATTTCGCTAGTGTTCCCTCAATGCCGATTAGGTCCGAACCGTAAGAAGTAGGTAGGTAGCGGATGCGCCAAACAGTAGGTTAGGCGCCCACGCGGCAAGGACCGGTGCCAACAAGCCAGCGCTGCCGATCGCCCCGAATACGCTGAGAATGACCCAATAACTGCAGGCGATGCCGATGGCAACTCCCACTCCGTAGAGAGCCCCACGCGGACCCATCGTCACAGCGAACGGCACCGCGATCAGAGTCAGGATCAAGGTGACGAAGGGGAACGACACCTTTCGATGGAGCGCGACCACGAGTCGCACGACGTCGAATCCGCTTGCACTCAGCTCTTCAATGTACCTATCGAGCTCACGAAAGCTCATCAGTTCAGCGTCGGGAGGCTCCGTTTTGAAATAGTCTGGCGACTCAAGCAACGGCAGCCGGCGAGTGTTGGCGCTCAGAAGTACCTTGTCGTTGGCGGACGACGACGAAAGATCCCGCACCCATGTGCCGTGTCCTTCCCACTCGCCAGCCTCATCATCGAACCTGGCGTGTTCAACGTACGTGCGACGTTTGAGCCTCCAGGGACGTCCGCTAAAGTCGTACATGCTCAAGTTCCCGAACTCATCGAGTTCAGGGTCAAAGGATAGGTAGTGATAGATCGATCCCGTCTGGCCCACGACCCAGCGTCGATGCATGACGTCAGCCGTACGCGGAACCCCGCTTCGGATCTCCTGATTGATCGTTTCCGCGCGCCGATTGGCCCTCGCCAGGATTGTTTCACTCATGGCGAAAAGCACGCCACTCCATAGCAGACTAAGGAGGAAGATGGGCAACGCCGCACGATAGAGACTGATCCCACAGGCCTTCATGACGGTAAGCTCGCTGCTCTTGGTTAGAAGTCCGACGGTAACAAGACTGGCCACTAACGCAGCGATAGGTAAGACGTAGTAGGTGAACTGTGGCGTTGCATACCAGAAGTACTCCAATAATCGAAGTCCAGTTGTCTGTCCCTTAAAGAGCTTGTCCGATAGGTCAATGAAGGTCGAAATGTAGAAGATCCCAAGAAGGCCAACGGATGAGAGCAGAGCAATTCCGAGGTAGACGCGTGTGACGTACCAGTCGAGTAAATTCCCAAACCGCGGCACCTTCCCGGCCCTGATTACAAACCTTGCTCTTTCTTCGCCATTAGATAGATCTTCATCTCCAGAGTTCGGAACAGGCAGAGCCACTCTGCGCGAAAAGAACGGGATCACAATACGCCGCTCGACTGAACTCGATCTCCACACCAGCAACACGCCGCCGAAAATTCCCAAAACGATGTTCGGAATCCACATGGCGAAATGGGGAGAAACGAGGGCACCTTTTGCCATAGCTTCGGCGCCGTACATAAGAACGTAGTAGGTAAAAACCACGCCGATACCCAGCGCGAAGTTCGCAAGCTTCCCATCTTTCCGACTCGTAACGCCGAGGGCCAAGCCGATTAAAGCAAACACCAGACAGGCCACCGGGATCGAGAACTTCCGATGAATCTCCATGATCGGTCGATGTGGCGAGAGGCCAACACCGACCATCCGTTCAGCCTCCTCCCGAAGCTGACCGATTGGATACTCGCGCAGCCCCCGCTGTGGACCTCGTCGAGGGAAAACTGACTCTGCGTCAACCTGGAGTACCATCTCGTCGAAATCGTGAACCTCATACGTCTCTGGCTCCGCTGGGTCGACGACATGACCCGTCCCGGCCGTCAACACGATCTCCACGCGCCGCGATTCTCGGTCCAAGAGAATCCGCCCGTGCTCAGCGACGTACACATCGGGCTGGTTCGAATCGCGGAGATCAGCCAGGAACACCTCAGACCATCCACGGCCGCTCGTCGACATCTCCCGCACATAGAGCAAAACTCGGGGGAAGTACTCGTCGAAGACTCGCGGCTTCACCTCGCCCTCGGCACGATTCGCTATAGTTCGGAACGTTATTTCGCGAAACGCCTGGTTCGCGTCTGGAAGCGCCACAATAAGTACGTAGCCTGTCGCTACACTCGCGACAATCGCCAACAGCAGGACCGGGTAGAACATGCGATACAGACTAATACCGCATGCCTGAATCGCGACCGACTCCCGGTCGCTCGAAAGCCGACCCAGGCCCATGAGAATTCCCAGCAATAAGGCGATGGGAATCGTCAGCCCCAGTCCCTGCGGGACCAGTGTCGCCATCAGCTGCAGAATTGTGCCTCCCTCGACACCTTTCGCGATCAGATCTTCAGCCACCTCCATTACCGGAGGAATCATCAGGAGGAATGTAAAGACGAATAGCCCCAGAATGAGGGGCGGAATCACTTCTTGAAGAATGTAGCGATCGATAATCCGAAGCATCGACGGTCGTCTACAAAAGAGCTACGACAATCTTATAGCCTCCCTGCAACCGTAATCAGCCAGATGCGGGAGGAATAGGGATGTAATAAATACGGGGACAATAGAGAAAACAAATGGGTCCTATAAGTAGTGTTATGTTAACTAATATGCCTCATCCCCTGAGTTCCTGCAGGATTTCTTCTACCGCACCGATAAGTTCACTTCTACTAACTTTAGATTTACTAAAGTTCAACTCCACCTTGAATAACCCTGAAGGGGCCACGTACCTGAAAACGTACGCCCTAGGTCGTCCACGGCCCTTCAGCCTAATCCCCTGCTTCCGAACCTCAGCCCGCGTTAAGCCGCCCGCGCGAGCGATTCGTTTTACCAAGCCGACCATAGATTCCTCATTTCGCTGCCGGGCCACCTGCAGCAGCAATGACTTGGATGTGATGTCCGCTAGTCGACACAGGCTCTTTACCTTCTCCGGAATGCCGTACAGCGAGAACGATTCGGTGATGGACGTCCTCGACTTACCTAGCTTTCGGGCGAGCTCTTCGTGGGTATGATTGAATGTCCCGCCAAGTGACTGTATCGCTTCGGCCTCTTCGAACGGAGTGAGGTCCTTTCGCTGAATATTCTCGATAAGCGCGATCTCGATCAGTTCGCTATCATCCACATCTCTAATCACCACTGGCACATCGGTTAGACCGATCTGCACAGCCGCCTGGTAGCGGCGCTCGCCGGCAACGATCTGAAAGCGGCGGCCCTGCTGCCTAACAATCAGCGGCTCAAGGATTCCCTTCTCGGCAATTGACGCCATCAACTCGGACAGGTCACCCATAACTTGGCGAGGCTGATCCGGATTGGGGTCAAGATCCTCAATCGGAATAACCCTCCCAACTGGAGAACCTGAAGATGCGGCCAGTGCGTCCACATAGTGCACATCGTGACGCATTTTTGCCGCCTCTGGCAGACCCCTCCTAGGCACGATCCATAACCTCCTCGCACAAGCTGTAGTAATCAGCCGCCCCCATGGATTCTGGCGCAAAGCTGAAGATCGACTCTCGGTAAGCCGGGCTTTCTTCAAGCCGGACGTTCTTGGAAATGACCGTGCTGAAGACCTTGGAGCCGAAAACCTCCTGAATCTGCTTCTTGATGTCGCGCCCAAGCGCCGTCCGGCTATCGTGCATCGTGATGAGTACTCCGAGAATCTCAAGCGCCGTGTTCGCCCTCGCTCGAACCCGCTCAATCGTCTCAAGCAGGTCGTCGGTTCCCTCTAGCGCAAAATAGGACGATTGAATCGGAATCAGCAAGTGTGTCGCTGCTACCAGAGCGTTAACGGTCAGGAGACCCAACGTCGGCGGACAATCAATGACGACACATTGAAACCGATCTCGAAGAGCCTCGATTCGATCCTTGAGTCTAAAGTGTGAGTCCAGCTCCCCAACCAGCCCAGCCTCAAGCTTTGCGAGCGAAATCCGCGAGGGTGCAATCCACAGATTCTCCTGTTTTTCCGCAGGCTTAATCACTTCGGCCAATGAACAATTAGGTTCCAAGATTGCATCGTAGACTGTTCGACTTAATTTGGTTCGGTCGACGAATGAGAGAGTGCTGTTCGCCTGCGGGTCAAGGTCAATAAGGAGGGTAGGCTTGCCACGAAGCGCAAGTCCAGACGCCAAATTAATTGCGGTCGTCGTCTTCCCGACCCCGCCTTTTTGATTGGTAATAGCAACGATCATCTGGTGAAAAACTACATGTTTGCCAGCCGAATTTGCCGCGGAAGAACCAGGCTATTCTAGAAAGGGGCGCGCAGCGTGTCAAGCACTAAGATCACCAGCGGCTGGCATCAATAAACTCCATTAAATGGTGGCCTATATAATAGGTGGTAAGTCAATTAAATACTAATGCTTACATTCATTGTCGGCCGGCCGACAATTACATCTTGTACTTGCCTAGAGTATCTGGATCAAGACTCTCCAGCCACTTTTTCAGATGTTCTGAGTCAAGCTTATCGGGCGTGAACTCGAGAGTCTTAGCGTTCTCGATTACGGCTTCTTCAACG
Organism: Vicinamibacterales bacterium; assembly: GCA_965237405.1. GTDB lineage: Bacteria > Acidobacteriota > Vicinamibacteria > Vicinamibacterales > UBA8438 > CAUZIB01. The sequence continues at coordinate 1,059,375 of OZ250139.1, forward strand.
AAAATAGGAGCTCGCACTCTCAACGCAAGAGCAATGGCATCGCTGGGCCGCGCATCGATAGCCACAGCTTCCTCTCCAACCCGAAGGTAAATAAAAGCAAAGAACGTATTGTCCTTCACCTCGGAAACAACAATCTTTTCCACATCCGCATTAAGGTTCCCAATCACATTTCGGAGGAGGTCATGGGTCATAGGCCGCGGTGGCTCAATGTTTGCGATCTGCAGCGCAATAGCGTTCGCTTCAAAGATGCCTACCCAAATCGGGAGAGTACGCTGCCCTTCTCCATCACAAAGGATCACAATTGGCGTATTGGTAATAGGGTCTACAACCAACCCCTTAATAGTCATTTCAATTAGCATCGAACTCCCCTACTGACAAGTGCGTTGCGCCTCTCCCCATAGGCTGTTTGGGCCCGCGCGACAAACGCGCACTGGTACCATCTGGCCGATCCACTCTGGTTGACCTGTAAAGTTTACGACTGTATTCCCGGTGGTTCGGCCCGACACCTCGTTGCTGCGACGGCGGCTCTTTGAGTCGACCAACACGTCGACTGTTCGTCCGACATATTCCATCAGGAGACGAGACTGGATGTCCATCTGAACCTGCTGAAGGACCGCCAACCGGCGGCTCTTCTCCTCTGCTGGAACCGTGTCGGCCATGCGAAACCGCGCCAACGTATTTGGGCGTTCCGAGTACTTGAACGAGAACATGCTGTGATATCTCACCCGCTCGGTTAGCGAAACGGTTTCTTCGAAGTGTTGCTGGGACTCGCCGGGAAACCCGACAATAATATCGGTTGAAAGGGTTACGTCTGGAATAATCTTTCGAACCCTTTCAACAAGGTCGAGGTAGTCCTCGCGCGTATGGCGTCGACGCATCCTCGTTAGAATAGCCGTTGCGCCTGATTGAACTGGGAGGTGGAGATGCTTGCACACCTTGGTAAGGTCGCGTATAGCTTCAAGCATCGCCTGGGTAACATGCCTCGGATGCGGACTCGCAAACCGAATACGTTTGACACCACGGACAGCATGAACACGATGAAGCAAACTAGCAAAGTCGCAGCCAGGATCGTCCGGAGCATGGTAGTGGTTCACGATCTGGCCGAGCAAGTGAATCTCTGAGTGGCCTGTATCAGCCGCTTGCTTAACCTCTCTCACAACCTCCTCAACCGGTCTCATCCGTTCGTGTCCCCGCGTATAGGGCACGACGCAAAACGCGCAATAATCGTTGCATCCCTCGATAATCGTAACGTAAGCCTTCACGGGGTCGTGTCGTACCGCTATGCCCAGTGGAAACGACACGTCATCATAGGGGTTGGTGTCGACCTGAGGTTGTCCGGAGTGTTCAGCCTCAGACACGAGCACCGGCAACCGCCGCAGGGCCTGCGTGCCGACCACAACATCCACCATCCCAGCTCGCTTAATAATCGCATCACCTTCCTGCTGAGCCACACAGCCGGTCACAGCGACGAGAGGCATTCCCTTATGCTTGGCTGTCGATTTTCGAATCTCGCCTAATCTGGAGAATAGCTTCTCCTCAGCCTTTTCGCGAACACTACAAGTGTTAAGGATGACTAGGTCGGCAATATCGACATCGTGAACGATCTCGTACCCCGCCTGCTCGAGTAGACCGGCCATTCGCTCGGAGTCGTGGACGTTCATCTGGCAACCGAATGTTTCGATACAGGCTGTCTTTGGCACCGTGCTGTTTATCCTTTCGCCCCTAACTTTCGCTTTCGCTTTCGCTTATCTACCTTCGTTTTTTCTTTACTCGCTATTAACTCTCTGGCTCCTTGCCTGGCCGCCCACGAATCTCCGCCTGTCATTAGTCGCGCCAGCTCACCGACCTTCCCCTCTTCAGTCAGTTCCTCTACTCGTGTTACGGTTCGCCCACCACGTATGACCTTCGACACATGATAGTGAGTTGTGGCGTACGCCGCGATCTGCGCGAGGTGAGTAACACAGAGAACCTGATAAGTCCGGCTTAGCTCACGCAACATTGCTCCTACCCGATCGGCAGCTGCCCCGCCTATTCCAGCATCCACTTCATCGAACACCAGGGTCTTTCCCCCACGATCGGGCGATGCCAACATCCTTAGCCCGAGCATGACTCGGGACAGCTCCCCGCCAGACGCCACCCTCGCCAGGGGCCGTAGCGATTCACCGAGATTGGCCGAAAAAAAGAATTCCGCCTTGTCAGCCCCACTCTCCGTCCAGTAATCACCGTTCAGAGGCTCCGGCATAAAGCGAGTTTCGAATCGTGCGTGCGGCATCGCGAGGCTCTGGAGCTCCTCTTGTAGATCGACACTCAACCTCGTAGCCGCCTCCCGCCGAACCTCGCCGAGCTTCGCCGAGAGTTTCATGAAGACGGCCCGGGCGTTGGATTCGGCTTCTGAGAGGGCCTCAATGTCTGCGTCCGTTGCAGTGAGCGCCTCCAGTTCCGCCGTTACCTTTTCGAGATGCTGAATCACATTGACCAGCAAGGGACCGTACTTATGCTTTAGTTGTTCGAGCTCGGCGAGTCGCTCCTCGACGGCGGCTAGCTCAGCGGGAGAAGCCTCGATAGTAACGCGATACGAGCGCAGAAAGAACGCAAGGTCCTCCATCTGCGCCGTGACACCGTCGCGAACCTCCAGATAAGGCGCGAACGCCGCGTCGAATTCAGCGAGTTCCTCTACTTGACGCCACACCTGAGCGAGCTCACCCAAAACAGCGTCGTCCCGTTCGTACAACGCGCCGTACGACTCGGAACATAGGCTCATGAGCCGTTCGGCATTCGCGAGTCGTGTCCGTCTCACTTCGAGTTTGAGGTCTTCGTCCGCGCCCGGCTGCACTCGATTGATATCATCTCGCTGAAAACTCAATAGCTCAAGGCGCTGCGCCTGCTCTCGGCTGGATCGCTGCGCTTGTTCGAGTAGCGACCGAACGGCATGCCACGCCCGAAAATGGGAGGCAACCGCATCGGTCTCCGCGTGGAGTCCGGCGTACGTGTCGAGTAATGACAGGTGCGACGCAGGGTCTAATAACATTTGATGGTCATGCTGACCATACAGATCAACGAAACGTCGCCCGACCTCCTGGAGGCCGCCGATCGTCGTGAGCACATCGTCGACGAAAGCTCGACTCCGTCCCTGCGCGGTGACTTCCCGACGAAGAATGCGCTCTGTACCGTCGTCGTCCTCGATCGTGGCCTGAACCTGGGTTCGGAACTCTCCTGAACGCACGAGATCGCTTGTCGAACGACCTCCGAGCAGCAATCCCAAGGCGCCCAGCACGATCGACTTACCTGCCCCCGTTTCCCCAGTGAGTACGATCAGGCCGGATTCAAGGTTCAACTCAACCGCATCGACGACGGCCAGGTTCTGAATGCTCAGAAAGCGGATCATCAGGGTTATCTCGGGTCGGCAGCGCGACGATCTTAGCCCCTTGGGTAACCGGATCCGAGCCTAGCTCAAAATGAAGGAACTTCCATCGTATCATATATTTGACAGGGTCATGGCGGCATGTTATCTTCCCAAAACTGCGCTATCCCAGCGGCGCCCAGTGTCATTTCGGAGGGTCGGCTTGCGTACTTTTTTCGTTAGCACGTATGCCCTCCTTCAAACATCGGGTGTTGTCGATGCGTCGGAGGAGAGTTTCGGTGGTGGTGTCCTGGCATTGGTTGCACGCTCCTCGTTTCCGTCTCAGGTCGTCCTCACGGTTCTTGTCGTTTTTTCGGTTCTCTCGTGGGCGATCATCCTGCTCAAGCTCCGACAATTTCGTTCGGTCGAGACTCAGACGTCGAGCTTCATCGACGTCTTCAGGCAGAGCACGAAGTTCTCGGAAGTACAATCCGTGTGCAAATCTCTAGCAAAGAGCCCACTCGCCGCTGTCTTTCAGGCAGGTTACGTTGAACTCAATGCACAACTCCGGCAACCCGACGAATCCTTTGATTTACCCCAGCCGCCAATTGAGACTACGACACGTCGAAGTCTAAAGAGTATCAATGCCCTGGACCGTGCGTTGCTTCGAGCATCAACAACGGAGGTGACCAAGCTCGAACACCGGGTGCCATTCCTCGCGACAACAGCTAGCATCACTCCGTTCATCGGCCTACTGGGAACGGTCTGGGGAATCATCATCGCCTTCCAGGGCATCGGCGAAACAGGCTCGACCAACCTCGCGGTCGTCGCGCCGGGAATAGCTGAAGCGCTGGTCGCGACCGCTGCTGGTCTTTTTGCGGCTATCCCAGCTGTCTATTTCTACAACCACTTAACCCAGCGGGTGAAGTTGATGGCGTCCGCGATGGACGACTTTTCCCTCGAGTTCTTGAACATCGCAGAACGGAACTTTTAGGACAGTGCCAAAGGTTGAGTTACACAATGGCCAGCAGGCGGATCGACTCCGGCACCACCGGGGGCCGCGGGTGGCTACCGTCCTTTCTGAGATCAACGTCGTCCCAATGGTCGACGTCATGCTCGTAATGCTGGTGATCTTCATGGTTGCCGCTCCGATGATGCAGCGCGGCATCGAAGTCGACCTCCCAGAAGCTCGACGGTCCGATCAGATCATCTCCGAGCGCGTCTTCGTCACGATTCCACTGAGCTTCCGAACTGATCAGGTTCTCGAAATTAACGACGAGTCCGTTCGGTTCGAGTTCTTGAGCGAGCGTATCAGCCAAATTATCGAGAGCCAGCAGGACCGTCAGGTGTTCGTTCGGGGTGACGGCGGAATTACATATCAGGAACTCGTCAGCGTAATGGACGAACTTAAGGCCGGTGGTGTTCGAAACGTCGGCCTGGTGACGGACATCATGAGGGGCGATCAGCAACGACCGTGAAGAACGATACCTCGCAGGTCTTGTCGAAGCGTTCCGACACTGGAGACAGACTACGACGTCATGTGATGGTCTCACTAACCGCTCATGGTCTCGTCCTCGGGACGCTGCTATTCGGACCAACGGCCTGGATTCAAGGGGATGAGGCTGAAGTGTTCAACATCATGAGCATTCGTCTTGGTGGGGCTGAAGGTCCGGGTGAAGGCGGCCTGACACCGCTTGGGGCGCGACCGATCCAAGAGGTCATTTCAATGCCAGAAGCCCGGCGTCCTCAGTGGATCCAGCCCCCAGCTGACACAGCCCCCGACGTTGTCGTTCCAGCCGAGGAAGCACCACGTCTCGAACCGAAATCCGAAGTAGAGACGGCCCCGGAAGAAGCTCGGGGTCGACAGCTCACCCGTGGGCCACGACTACAAAACGGTATGGCCATGGCCGATACAGGAGCTAAAGGCATGGGAGTGGGACTCTCGGCCGGTGGTCTCGGCGGAACCGGAACGGAAATCAGCCTCGCAAACTTTTGCTGCCCGGAGTATCTAGGCACCATGATGTCGCTAATACAGCAACGATGGGACTCCAACCAGCGCACGACGGGCGTAACAATCGTTCGCTTTACGGTCCAGCGAAATGGTTCAATTAAGGGGGTCGGCGTAAACCGCTCGAGCGGATACACCGCACTCGACCTTAGTGCCAGGCGTGCAGTCTTGATGACGAAGCAACTGCCGCCGCTACCATCAGCGTTTACGGAGAACGGCCTTACCGTTCGCCTTACATTCGAGTATCGACCGTGAAGACACTAAAGCCCTTGCATCAAATCATCCACGCCCTACTCTTGACCTGCGCCTGTCTTGGCGGGGTAGGCATGATTTTCGTGCAGCAACCGGATGAATCAGAGACAAAACCACCACGGCAACGATCCGCAATCGATCTCGTCATCGGAGATCGCATCGGAGCCCAACCACGTCTTGCGGTGCCTGACTGCATCGCGGTAACCCGCGATGACGCATCGCAGTCGGCCGCGACGTCGATGGCCGAAGTACTTTGGAACGACCTCGATTTCGAGCGCGAGTTCCGGATGGTGCCTCGCGATACGTACGCATCCATTGACCCGGCGCGATCAATTACCAACTTAGCGCTGGATGCCTGGCGGGAACTCGGTGCCGACGGCGTCGTAAGTTGCGCGGTGGAGCGAATACGCGAAGATCAAATTCGTGTAACGGCTCGCCTCTTCAACGTCCGCTCTCGCGGTTCCACGTTTGGGGTTGAGTACACAGGAGCTCTAGCTAACACCCGCATTTACGCACACCAACTCTCCGATGAGATTCATCGAAACCAGCGAGGGCTCAAGGGGATCGCACGCTCTAAAATCGCATTCATCTCAGACCGCGACAGCACATCGGCCCTGGGCCTGGTCGAGTACCGCCCAACAAAGGAAGTCTACTTCACAGACTATGACGGCTTTAACCTACGGCGTGTAACGGTCGCGCGAACCCTGAATAACAACCCAGCCTGGTCACCAAACGGCCTGGCGATCGCCTACACGGCATGGCGTCCGTACATGGATGTCATCGTGTCACATATCTTCGAAGGCCGCCTCGAAACTCCCGCGAATGGAACAGCCGATGCCCAGAACTGGCTGCCGGCATGGTCGCCGGACAGCTCCCAGCTGGCGTTCACATCGAATCGTGATGGTCAGCCTGAAGTTTACGTTATTAATGCGAATGGAACCGGCGTCCGACGGTTGACTAACCATCCGAGCATCGACACGAGCCCGACCTGGTCGCCACAAGGACATCAGCTTGCGTTTGTATCCGATCGATCAGGTGCGCCGCAAATATACGTTGTCGGTGTTAATGGAACCGGCCTTCGCCGCATCACGTTCGAGTCCCACTGTGACCGTCCAACCTGGTCACCAGCACCCTACAACGAGATCGCCTACTCCTCACGGACCGGGCCGGGCCACGACATCAAGGTCGTAGACTTGGCGACTAACGAGATACGACAGCTAACCTTTGGGCTGGGCACGAACGAGAGCCCGAGCTATTCACCAAACGGACGTCACATCGCGTTTTCATCGACACGCGGAACAGGAAACAAACAGATTTGGATCGTCGGACGCGACGGACGCGGCCTGCGTAGAATCACCGCCACCGGTAACAACGAAATGCCGAGTTGGTCTCCATAATTCGAAGGCAATCGAGATGCGTGTGAATAGATGGACGGGAGTGACTCGCCTCCTCAGTATTGTGGTCGGCGGGACGCTCGTAACGGCCTGTGTCCGCAACCCGCCTCCGGTCGAGCCTGATGTGCCTCCACCACCGCTAGCGCCAGCTATAGAGGAATCGACGGCAAGACCGACGCTACCATCGGCGCCACCATCACCCCCAGCAATCGTCGGAGACGACGACTTTAAGTTCCGGAATCTCGAGGAGCTAAACCGCGACTCCCCGCTTAGGGCGGTGTTCTTCGACTATGACAGCACTGAGCTCAACTCCGCTGGACTTTCGACTCTCGATCATAACGCCGACGTGCTCAGGCGGTACGCGACGTGGATCATCACCATCGAAGGCCATTGCGACGAGCGTGGGACGCCCGAATACAACCTGGGACTCGGCGAACGCCGCGCGGTCGTTGTACGCGAGTACCTTCTAACTCTCGGGTTCGATGCTGTTCGGATTCAAACCATCAGCTACGGTAAAGAGTTTCCATTCGATCCAGGGCATAACGAAGAGGCTTGGGCAAACAACCGCCGCGCGCACTTCGTCATCACAGAGCATTAGGTTTCCGGTGGCTTCTCTATTCGTGCGTCTTTCCAGTACGCTGATTCAAAAGCCTTAAGAACGGATACTGAAATGAATCGTTACGTTGTTGCTGGATGCCTCGGACTCTTTACGATCTTAGTGGTACCGTCCACAACCAATGCACAGAACCGTAGTGAACGGCAAATGATGGCCGACATACGGATGCTGCACGAACAAACGATGAGACTCCAGCTTCTCATATCCGCACTGGAGGAGACAATCAACGCAACCCTACAGGCACTCTCGACTCAGCTTGATGACCAGACAACCGCTACCGTTCGGGCATTCGCCGACCAACGTCTGCAAGCCGAAGGAGTGTCTAGCGCCGTTCGAATTCTGCGAGAGAAGCTTGATGACACCAACGTTCGAATCTCCTCCATGTCGCAAGAGATCGAAGCCTTGCGCGTCTCTATTCCGGCTATGGCGTTTCCAACGGTCGAACTTTTGATCGATCCGGAGACAGGGTTACCCATCGACCCACCCGCGGAAACCGTGAACAGACCCACTCCCATACCCCTCGCTGCTGGCGCGTCGCCGCAACGCATGTACGACACCGCGTGGGCGGACTACACGAGCGGCCAGTGGGATCTCGCGGTGGAAGGGTTCGAAGCCTACCTCAGGATATTTCCCCGCTCTGAGCTTGCCGACGATGCGCAGTTCTATGTTGGTGAAACGTATTTCGCCGGTGGATGGTTTGAGAAGGCAGTTAAAGCATTCGAACTGGTCTTACTCAATCATCCAGATGGTGACGTCGGCCCAGAGGCCTCCTACAAGCGCGGCTTAGCGCTCGATCGACTCGGCGAGGCCGACCGCGCACGTCAGGCCTTCGAATTGCTCGTGACGAGCTACCCCGATAGTGCAATGGCCACCCTGGCACAGCAGGCTCTTGACCGACTCCATCAACTCAAGCGCTGATTTTCAGCGCAGGAAGGTAGATAACAGCGCCATGGGTAGCGTGAACAAGGTCATTCTCGTTGGAAACCTCGGGCGCGACGCGGAGGTCCGCTACACATCGAGCGGTACTGCCGTCGCGACGCTTAGCCTAGCCACGACCGACGTCTGGACCGATAAGTCCGGCCAGCGGCAAGAGAAGACCGAGTGGCATCGCATAGTTCTCTGGGGAAAACCCGCGGAAACACTCCAGGAGTATTTACTGAAGGGTCGCCAGATCTACGTCGAGGGACGGCTCCAGACCCGTCAATGGGATGACCGCGACGGAAACAAGCGTTACACGACTGAGACCCGCGCCGACCGGCTAGTACTCCTCGGAGGCCGCGGTGAAGGAGGGACGCCGCCATCATCGAGTGGCGACCAGGAGGGTCACGAGACGACGCCTGAACCAAGCGCACCGGTTGAACTCACCGAGGACGATATACCCTTCTAATCTATGCTGTTAGTCTCATCGCTGGGTGGCTGGCTGTCCTCGCTCTGACAACCGATCCGCTAACCTGGGAAATCGACCGGTGCAACGGCAGGCGAGTCCCATAAGTCGGCATGCTGAACTGTGGGCTGGTTTACCCAACAGCAACAGGCCTACCAGGCTCACCCCGAGAACAAATAACTAGATCGAATCCGTTCGACCGTATCGGTCCTCAAGTCTGACGACATCGTCCAACTCCGGCGTGGACACCTCCATGATGTCGCAGTTGTCGATTGCTGTAATCCGATGGACCGTCTTCGGGGTGACGTGAACGCAATCGCCAGGATTCATCTCAAAGACATCCATCGCATCACCTCGTTTGATTTCAAACCTTAGTTTTCCGCTCCATAACAGGATCGTTTCGTCCTTAACGTTGTGGTATTGCAAACTGAGTGAGTGTCCGGCATTCACGTGGATCACCTTACCGACATAGCGATCCGTTCTTGCCCAATGCAGCTCGTAGCCCCAAGGCTTTTTGACGCGTATGACTGTCTCATTCACTAGCAGAACCCTCTTAACCTCTAGGTGTCCACAAATATGTCACGATGCTTGATGCGTAAGCGAACGCCGTCCATTCTCGTTAGTCGGCGGCGCAGTCGCTCCGCAATAAAAACCGATCGATGACGCCCTCCTGTGCATCCAATCACGACGGTCAGATAACTCTTACCTTCGGCCGCGTAGCGCGGAATCAAGAAACGCATCAGGTCGGTGACCTTCTCCAAGAACGTATCAGTTGCGCTGTCTGCTTCGAGAAACTCCTGAACTCTCTTGTCTCGCCCCGACAGTGGTCGGAGCGCAGGTACGAAGTGAGGATTCGGCAGAAAGCGAACATCCAGCATCACGTCAGCCTCGAGTGGGACACCATTCTTATACCCAAAGCTCAGGAATGTCACCACGAGTTGCTTCGTCGGTCCCCCACGGGACAGGTCTGAAAAAATTCGGCGCAGTTCATGAACTGTGAGATCGGAGGTGTCTAGTACCTTGTCGACTAGTTGTTTCACGGAGTCCAACTGCTCCCGCTCCGCGAGTATGCCCTCCAAGAGTGGCTGGTCAGCTCCCATCGGATGTGGGCGACGTGTCTCAGAAAACCTCCGCACCAGAACCGCGTCGCTTGCTTCGAGGAAAATAGCCACCGCTCCGAGGCGTTTTCGACGTCGCAGATTCGCCAGAACATCCGGAAATTCCTGGAGAAAATTGGGGTCACGCATATCTACCACAACCGCCCCCCTGGCAATTCCACCTTCACTCGATCCAGTCAGGTCGGCAAACGTAGGAATGAGGGAGGTCGGAAGGTTGTCGACGCAGAAATACCCGAGGTCTTCAAGCGCCCGAATGGCCTGGGACTTTCCGGAACCAGAGAGGCCCGTCAGAACGACGAATCGGGCTTCCTTCCCGATCAACACCGTTTCACGACGGCCGGTTTGCATTATGAAGAGCGTGCACGTTCTGTCAAATTCGTACGTCGCCCTAAATATCTACGTTCGAACGACGCCGACCGTTTGCCCACTTTCACCTCAGCGTCTGCACTTGATATCAGACCCTGCCACCCACAATGTTGCTGGCCTGCCCAGGTCGATTCGTCCCCCAACCATGGAACACATCATCGTCCACTCATGCAGCAACCATCCCTCTGATCATTTACGCTGAAACTTGCTGAACACTACTTTCGGAGAAATAGTTCTGTCGTGAAACACACGAGTAAACTCTGGAGGTCCTGCATCGATAAACGTCTCAACCGAAGCAGCTGTGTTCTCGACGTTCCGACCCGGGACGCTGGTCGTCATATGTCGCCTAATACAAGCCCTTCCGCTGACTCGACGGCGGTATTTTGAGTTCTTCTCGATATTTCGCGATTGTCCGACGTGCCAAGATTAGGCCCGCCTCCCGCAACATGCCAACGATTCGCGAGTCGCTCAGCGGTTTCTGAGGATCTTCGTGCTCGACGATCTTCTTGATTCGCTGCTTGATAGTGACGGAGGACACGCTCTCCCCAAACGCGCTGTGAATCCCGCTGTGGAAGAAGTACTTCATCTCGACAACCCCTTGCGGGGTATGCATGTACTTATTGTTCACGATGCGGCTTACCGTTGACTCGTGCATCTGAATATCGTCCGCAACATCGCGAAGCACGAGCGGCCGCAACTGTTCGATCCCGGAATCAAGAAATTCTCGTTGAAAGTTGATAATACTTGTCGCCACCTTGTGGATAGTCTTCTGTCGCTGGTCGACGGCTCTAATAAGCCCCAACGCCGAACGGAACCTCTCTTTAACATACGAACGGGTCTCGTCGCTGTTCTTACTGTTCTTGTTCAACATGCGCCGATACACGGAACTGATTCGAAGTTGTGGAAGTCCTTCATCGTTGAGCATCGCGACATACTGGCCTTCAACCTTAACTACGTAGACGTCTGGAATCACGTACTGTGACTGAGAAGGGTTATAGCGCAGGCCAGGTTTCGGATCGAGATGACGGATGATCTCAACATGTTCCTTGACATCGTCGAGCGACATCATGAGGCATCGGGCGAGCTCCGGTAGCTTGTGTCGCTGCAGGAAACCGATATGATCGCGCACGATAGTAGCGGTCGGCATGTCATCTAAACCCAGATGCCTGAGTTGTAGTAAGAGACATTCGCGCAGGTCCCGCGCCGCAACTCCGATCGGATCGAACGCCTGCACGACCTTTAGTACCCGCTCCACCTCCGACTCGGACCAGTCGCCCATGGCCACGATCTCATCAATGGAGGCCGCAAAATACCCGTCGTCGTTAAGGTTACCCACAATCGCTGCACCGATGTTTCGAACTAGTTCGTCGTCGGTGACGAGCGAAAGCTGCCACATCATGTGATCTGAAAGCGACGTCGATGTCGACAGGGTGTTTTCGATCGGCGGCAGCTCTCTAATCTCGCGTGGGGCACGTGGACGATACCCCTCATCGAGATAATCCCCAAAGAAGTACTCGTAGTCGACATCGTCCCAGGTTTCCTGCTTCTCGTTAGCGGACTCCGAATCTGGTTCAGGCTTCTCGACCTGTGCGTTCCCATCGGCCTGCTGAATCTCATCAGTCGTCGCTTCTTCAAGAAGCGGGTTCTCCACCACTTCCTGATTCAACATATCGACAAGCTCCAGTGTAGACATCGGCAAAAGTTTGATCGCCTGCTGTAGCGAAGGCGTCAGAATTAGCTTCTGCGATAGCCTGATCTCTAGTCTCTGCGTAATCTCCATTTCGAATTAGACGATTGGCTTCGCCAACTAAATCGACCTCTTTGAGCGAGTTCTTGAATCTTAGCCAAAGCTCTAGTCCAAGCGAAAATCGGCACCCAAATAGATACGCTTGACTTCTTCATCGTTTGCGAGATCGCCTGGCGTGCCGTTACGAAATACTGCGCCATCATGCATGATGTACGTCCGGTCGGTGATCTTCAATGTCTCCCGAACGTTGTGGTCCGTAATGAGAACGCCGATGCTTCGCTCCTTAAGATGAAAGATGATGGCCTGAATATCTGTAACCGCAATCGGGTCAATGCCTGCAAAGGGTTCGTCCAATAAGATAAATGACGGCGAGACGACCAGTGCTCGAGTAATCTCGACTCGCCGCCTTTCGCCCCCTGAGAGGGTATGGGCCGGCGACTTGGCTAGTGGCGTAAGCTTGAGCTCTTCGAGTAATTCATCGACTCGTTCCCGGCGCTTGGCTCGGCTCAAACCTAACGTCTCCACGATCGCGAGAATGTTCTGTTCGACGGTGAGCCCTCGGAAGATAGACGGCTCTTGCGGGAGATAGCCGATGCCTTTTCGAGCCCGCACGTACATGGGATCATTCGTGACCTCCTCCCCATTAAGCACCACCGACCCGGAGTCAGGTGATGTCAAGCCAACCGTCATGTAGAAGGTCGTGGTTTTACCGGCGCCATTCGGACCCAGAAGCCCAACCACCTCGCCGGAATCGACCTCAAGGCTGACATCGCGCACGACGGTACGACCGCTGTACGACTTGACTAGCTTATTGGTACGAAGGTTAGCCATGCCCGTTCGTTAGCGGCCCAGCTCCTGGCAATCCCCCGTGATCGTCGTCTCAGTCCGGACTTCGGACTCACCGTTAACCGAGAACGCATCCTTTGCCACGAAGAAGACCAGCCTCCGGCCAGTAGTGTCTCGACAGCCCGACTCAACCTCCTCAGTCATGCGAACCGGGACCCCCTCCATCTCGTATCGGCCATCGGCATCGTGGTAGACGAGCGACTCTCCCGTCACTCGGCGTCCGGACATCAAGAGGTCAACGCCGCCGATGGCTTCGATGCGCTCAAGTGTACGACTATCCGTTTGCAGGAACAGCGTAATCAGATTCGCGCGCAAGTCGATCTGTGGTCCCGTCAATCTAGCAAGCTCGGTGTACGTTGCGCGATGCAGCGCCTCGTCGTACACGAACTGAGTGGCCTCCCCCGTCGTTACCTGGTCCTCGTGTAAGCCAGTCACGTCGTCGATCTGGTTGACCAGTGACCGTGTCCGGACCTCACCCGTAGCACTGATGTTTCCGTTTGTTTCATTCAGAATAATCTCGTCACCCGCGAAGGCAGTATCGGTCTGCCACAAGCGCGCGTCCCCGGAATACGTCGCAACAGCAGTCTCGCGATTGTAAACCAGAGCACTGGCGACAACACTCACTTCTTCGTTGGTGTCTAACAAGCTTGGCCGGCGCACAGCTTCACCGGATGCCTCCATAAACGGCCCTTCGGTTTTCGTGAGTACACTCTTGACTTCCTCGACCGCCTCGATTCGACCACCGTCAAGCTGAAGAGTAATCGTCGTCCCTTGAATCGATCCACGATGATCGATAACTCGTGGCGCCCTATTGGCTGGCTCACTCGTCAATAGGGTCACGCTCCCCGACTCCACCGAATACAGCGCCTCGTCCGACTCACCCACACGCTCGCCGTCATCGAATCGAACGTGACCAATAAAACGGGCCACCTGCAGATTCGTCAGGCCCGGTGCCAGATCGGCCTCCATCCGATCGGCTTCTGTCCGTCTCGATCCCTTACTGCCGTCCGATGTTCTGGAAACCTCTACGTAAACCACATTCCCTTCAAATAACGTCGAATCTAATCCCTGGTCTCCGTGGCCTGTCGCGGTTAGCTTGTTCGCAGTCACCACCTGGCTCGGACCCGAATCACTGTCGGGCAATCTAAATTTGACCTCATCGCGCGCAACAAGCGCCCGCAACGCACCGTCGGCGGAGAACTCCAGTCGAACCAACTGCCCTCTGACCTCGCTCCCGAATCCGCCATCACGGGAGTCGTAATTTGGCAGCCTAAGTTTGACTTCATCTTGCGCCACAAGCGCCCGTAACGAACCGTCCTCGAAAAAATCCAGCTGCATCGACTGCCCGTAAATTTGGCTACCGGGTTCTCCGTCGGACGAGTACACCGCGGCCTGGGCGTCGCCAATTAACACGGCCTGATCGAGACGACGCCCCTGTTCTCCAGCAACGTAACTCAAGCGCACCCTGTCGCTACCAAGATCTCGAAGCCCTCCTGGCGAAGGCTCAATTGCCACGATACGTGCATTTCGCTGGAGTTCGAGGCTCTCAAGCTCCGAGTTCTCCTCTAAAAACACGGCGCGTGCTCCATCGGCCGCCATCCGAAGCGTTCGAGTTTCTACCGCCACGTCCCGGTCGAACTCCATGTACGATTCGGCCCGCGCCAAGGTGGCCGCCTCTGATCGGATGCGAGTAGGGTCTCCATTGCCAACGAGATCCACTTGGGCCGACGAACGCAAACGCACCACCGTCTGGCGGCGGTCATACTCCGCCCTCTCGCCAGTTGCATTCAACCCCACATCATGAAATGTGGTCGGCCCGGGCATCCGGACAATTCCGTCGCTATCATCGTACGACGCTTCTTCCGTCTCCGCCCGCAGGCCGTCACCCGCCTTCATCCGGACTATGCCGGTCAGCTCGATCCTGGTCTGATCGGAATTGAGGGTAGCCTCGTCACCTGTGAGGACGAACCCTTCGCGATCAGCGCGTTCAGCCAAAATTACCTTGACATGGCCGAGCAGACGCAGTCGTCCATCGGGATAGGTAGACTGCAGGTCAGACACGACACGTAGGTTCTCACCCGCGGCATCGGCCTGAACTAAACGGCTGCCACGCGTCTGGATGACGGCATCTGGATCAACTCGCTCCACGACGGAGGCTCGAGCAGGCTCCGCGCGCTGGCGAAGCCCGAATATCACAGCCGCACCAACTCCGAGCACCAACACGATAAGCACAATTCGTAGAGGTTGCCGCCAAGTCGCCATAGGTCACTTTACATCAGCAACGTTCAGCTCAATAAAGGTCTCGCCTCGAAACGTGTTCTCTGTCAGTGAAAACGCCAGATTCAAAGCGTTACGTCGCTCGACAAAAAAAGACTCTCGCTCCGCGGCGCGCCAGGCAATCGCCCTGAACCGTCGGCAACCTTGCCGGACCGTCATGCGAAGGTGACGCTCTTTTACGGTATGCGGACCGTCGACTATTTCAACCGGACGTGCATGAAACAGCGGTCGCGGGTTACCAGGACCAAAGGGTTCGAGAGCCTTTAACCCCTGAACTAGGGCTTCATCGATGGCCGTTAGCTCAAGTTCCGCATCGATATTAAGTCGTGGCACAAGGTCTTCCGGGGCAAGTTGTTCGTCACCATGCGCTGCAAGGCGCCCACGAAGCTCACCTAATCTCTTCGTTTGAAGTTCCATGCCAGCCGCCTGCCGATGCCCACCGAACCTCTCAAAGACGTCGGTGCATGTCTCAAGCGCACCTAACAGATTGAAGCCTGGAATGCTACGACCCGAACCGTAGGCCATTTTACCGTCGACCGAGAGCACGATTGTTGGCTTGCAGTACCGCTCAACCAGTTTCGAGGCGACGATCCCGATCACGCCACGATGCCAGCCCTCACCCCACACGACCAGTACATTGTGGGCACTGACTTCTGGATCTATTTCGACTTGCCGCCGCGCGACATTAAAAATGTCGGCCTCTTCCATTCGTCGTCGGTCGTTCTCCGCCTCGAGCTGGTGGGCCAAATCCGCCGCCTCATCAGCCTGCGACGGCTCGACAGCGAGGAGCAACCGGGCGGCCAGGTCGGGGCTACTCATACGCCCCGCCGCATTGATCCGCGGAGCTAAAATAAATCCCACCTCGTAACTTCCGATCGTCTTTCCGGCGAGCCCGCACACGTCGATCAGCGCCTGGAGGCCGACAGTGTGCGGACCCTGGCTCAACCCGTCCAAGCCAAGCCTCGCGATCACCCGATTCTCTCCGCGCAGTGGCACGACGTCAGCAAGGGTTCCTAGCGCAGCCAATTTGAGGAACGCCGGGAGCCAGTTCGTACGCTCGGATCGCAGACAAAGTGCCTGCACAAACTTAAAGGTGACGCCAGCGCCTGACAGATCCTTGTCCGGATAACCACAATCCAACCGGCGCGGGTTAATAACTGCCAGAGCCCTGGGTAACTCGGCGTCTGGCTCGTGATGATCGGTGATGACCAGATCGACCCCGACCTCCCGTGCGCGGGCGGAAGCCTCTCGACTTCGGATGCCGCAGTCGACCGACACGATGACGTGAACCCCCATCGCCTTGAGACGATCGATACCATCAGCCTGTAGTCCGTACCCGTCGGTCAGTCGCTCGGGGATAAAATGGACGACCTGACCACCTAGAAGCTCGATCATCCGCCGCAACATAACCGTCGAGGTGACACCATCGACGTCATAGTCGCCGTGGATCGCAATGAGCTCACCCTGATCGATCGCTGCCAGAACCCGTTCCACGCCAACCCGGAGATCGGCAGCGAGGAACGGATCGTGGAGATGGTCGAGTGAAGGTCTTAGGAAGCGCGAAGCAGCGTCCGGTTCGTCGAAACCACGCAACACGAGCAACCGAGCGATCACGGGGTGCAGATTCAGCTCTCGACACAACTCGACCGCCATTGACTCGCGGTCGGCAATCGACTCGTGTTTCCACACCGCTGGAATTCGCATCAGCTTAGGGTATTGCTCACCCCTCTACGACCACGACACGGCACCCTTGCCACAAAGCTGCTCGACCTCTTCGACAAGAGCTTCCGATGGACGAATACGGATGTTCGATAAGTCGGCCTTCACGCGCAGCGGTTGCTCTCCCCGACGAATGTCAATTTCAAGCAGCACGCGACCCGCGCCTTGATGCCGTCCAATGAGCTCAGCGAGTGCCTCGATTGTTCCTCGGTCGTGGGGCGGTGTCGTTAGTCGTATCACCATGGTCCGAGCGGTGCTATCCGAAACGGTCTCAATGGTCTGAACCTCGGAAACGATGAGGCGCGCCGATTCATCGTCCATTTCAAGCTTGCCCGTTATCACCACGACACTGTCAGTTTCCAAGAGCGTTCTATGCTTCGCGTACGGTTTAGGAAACACTACCGCCTCAAGACTACCGACCCGATCTTCCAGCGTAACGACAGCCATCGGGGCACCCTTACGAGTCGTGAGCGAACGAATCTGGGTAATGACGGCCACGACCGAAACAGACGACTTACTTCCTGCCAGATCTTGGATCCGCTCCACGCCCGCCACGCCCGCGGCGGCTAGTGTCGTCGCGAATCTATCGACAGGGTGCCCACTCAGGTAAAGACCCAATGCCTCTTTCTCATAGGCCAGTTGCTCGGCTTCGGTCAGGGACTTAGCCGCAGGCAGTTCAAACTCGGAGTCGCCCCCCGAACCATTCGATTCGTCGAACAGCTGATGCTGCCCCTGCTCCCGATCGCGCTGTCGTCGGTTTCCATACCTAATGGCTTGGTCAACCGCAGCCAGGAGTCGAGCCCGTCCGTCCGCAATAGAATCGATTGACGCGTCCCTCAGCATCGAATCTAACGCGCCAGCTTTCACGAAACTCTCGAGTACCCGCTTATTGACCACCAGAAGGTCAACGTCCTCACACAGGTGATTCAATGACGTCAGCCGGCCGTGTCGGGCCCGACAAGCCAGGACCGATGCTATCGCGCTCTCACCGACGTTTTTGATGGCAGCTAGGCCGAACCGAATGCCCTTGTCGGTCACGGCAAAATACATGTCGCTGGTATTGACGTCCGGAGCCAGTATCGTTAACTCCATCTCACGACACTCGCTAAGGTACAACGCCAATTTATCGGAGTTCTGACGCTCAATCGTCAGGAGCGCGGACATAAAGTGCCATGGGTAGTTAGCCTTCAGGTAGGCCGTCTGATACGCGAGTAGCGCATATGCCGTCGAGTGGCTCTTGTTGAATCCGTAGCCAGCAAAGTATTCAATCAAATCAAATATTTTCGTTGCCTGCTTCCGGCTAATCTTTCGCGCTTCGGCTCCACTCACGAAACGCTCCCGCTGAGCCTCCATGACGGCCGCATCCTTCTTCCCCATCGCCTTCCGAAGAACGTCGGCCTCTCCCATCGTAAACCCAGCTAGGTCACTCGCAATTCGCATGACCTGTTCTTGATACGCGATTACGCCATATGACTCTTCGAGAATCGGCTGCAGCTCTGGCACCTCGTACGAAATCTCTACCTTCCCGTGTCGGCGACCGATGAAGTCGTCGACTACGCCGCCACGCAACGGACCCGGGCGATATAGCGCGTTAAGTGCGATCAGATCCTCGAATCGCTGGGGCTTGGCCTTGCGTAAGGTCTCGCGCATGCCGGAGCTCTCGAACTGAAAAATCCCTAGCGTGTGTCCCCCGCTAAAGAGTTCGTACGTCTTCTTGTCGTTGAGCGGAAGCTCCTCAAGATCTACCTTGATTCCTCTAGTTGATTTGATTTGGGCCACGGTATCATGCAATAGAGTCAACGTACTCAGGCCCAGAAAATCCATCTTTAGGAGACCTACGCGCTCGATCTGCTTCATGGCCCACTGGGTCGTGATTTCGTCTTTCTGGGTCTTGTACAGAGGCGCAAACTCCGTAATCGGTTTTGGTGCAATCACAACGCCCGCGGCATGTACCGAGGCGTGGCGTGTAACCCCCTCGAGGCGCTTGGCAACATCAATCAGCTCTTTGACCTGCTTCTCCCCTTGCCACATTTCCTTCAGCGTCGGGTTTTCAGCAATGGCCTTATCGAGCGTCATGTCGAGTACCGGCGGGATTTGCTTCGCCACTCGATCGACATCCGCGTACGACATCCCAAGCGTTCGCCCGACGTCGCGGACCACCGCGCGAGCCTTCATTGTCCCGAATGTGATGATCTGTGCAACGTTCTCTCGTCCGTATTTACGAGTTACGTACTCGATGACTTCCCCACGACGCCGTTCGCAGAAATCGATGTCAATATCAGGAAGTGAGACGCGTTCCGGATTCAAGAAACGCTCAAAGATTAGGCCAAACTTCAGAGGATCCACATCCGTGATCCGAAGACAATACGCAACGAGACTTCCAGCCGCTGAGCCGCGCCCAGGACCCACCGGAATCCCCCGCTCCCGTGCGTACCGAATGAAATCCCAGACGATCAGGAAGTAGCCCGGGTAATTCATGCGGCGAATAACTTCGATCTCGTACGACAGCCGTGCCTCATACGCCTCGATCGGATGCAGAAGTGCTCCGCGCTCCTCGAGACCTCTGAGGCGGATCAACCGCCCGTCGAACCCATCACGTACAACCTGCTCAAAGTAGCCATCGAGCGTGAGTTCACCTGGGACCTCGAAATTCGGCAAGTGACTCTCGCTCCCCGACATATCGACATCGCACCGCTCGGCAATGCGGACCGTGTTCTCGATCGCTTCGGGAAATTCACCGAACACACTTGCCATTTCCGAGGCGGTCTTTAAGAAGAACTGATCGCCGTGATACCGAAGCCGTTGCTTGTCGCTGACGTTTTTTCCAGTCCCGATGCACAGCAAGACGTCGTGGGGTCGATGATCACTCTGGCGGAGATAGTGGACATCATTCGTACAAACAAGCGGTATGCCGAGGTCGCGGGCAATCGGTAACAAGCCGGTGTTAACGATCTGTTGCTCATCTATACCTTGGTACTGCATCTCGAGAAAAAAGTTACCGCCACCGAAAATGTCACGGAATGTCCCAGCGGCGGAACGAGCTCTACTCGACTGCTCCAACCGCAAATGGGTTGCCACCTCGCCCTTCAGGCAGCTGCTCAACCCAATGAGACCATCCGCGTACTCTGCGAGAAGATCTTTATCGATTCGAGGTTTATAGTAGAAGCCTTCCGTGTAGCCAGCAGAAACCAGCTTAATGAGGTTCTGAAACCCTTTCTGGCTGCTAGCCAGGACAACAAGATGATTGGCGGTCTCTCCGGGCACGCCACTCTTCGTTAGTCGACTTCCATTTGCCACGTAGACTTCGCATCCGAGAATCGGCTTAACCCCACGCTTTCGGGCTTCATCGTGGAACGTCACCGCCGAGAACATGTTCCCGTGCTCAGTGACGGCAACCGCCGGCATGCCAAGCTGCGCCACTTGGTCAAGGAGCTCTTCGATACGACACGCACCGTCAAGCAACGAAAACTCCGTATGCAGGTGAAGGTGAACGAAGTCCTGATTCATTCCCACTCGATGGTTGAGGGTGGCTTCGAGCTGATGTCGTAGACTACTCGGTTGATGCCCTTCACTTCGTTGACAATCCGCGAAGACATAACGGCCAGCAACTCGTGCGGTAAGCGTGCCCAATCGGCTGTCATACCGTCTCGGCTTTCAATCGCACGTATGGCAATCGTATTCTCGTAGGTCCGCTCGTCGCCCATAACACCGACGCTCCGTACCGGCAGCAGAACCGCAAACGACTGCCAGAGTTCACGATACAACCCCGCACGCTTTACCTCCTCCGCGACGATGGCATCCGCGCGTTGAAGTAGAGCGATTCGCTGGCGGGTCACCTCCCCAACGATTCTCACCGCGAGCCCAGGCCCTGGAAAAGGCTGGCGCCAGATCAACTCAGCGTCAATCCCAAGTTCAGCGCCAAGCTCTCGAACCTCATCCTTGAACAGCTCCCGAAGGGGTTCAATGAGAGAAAAGCGCAGGTTCTCAGGCAGCCCACCAACATTGTGATGACTCTTGATTGCGGACGATGGACCGACGACTGAGACCGACTCAATAACGTCCGGATACAACGTGCCTTGCGCCAGAAATTTAACCTCACCCAGCGATTCCGAAACTTGTTTAAAAACATCGATGAAGGTTCGACCGATCAGTTTACGTTTTTGCTCTGGGTCGGTCACGCCCTTCAGCCGATTCAGGAAGAGCTCGCTAGCGTCTTTAACCACAACCGGCAAGTGAAGTTTCTCCGCATAGCGGCATCGAATCTGATTCGCTTCATCAAGGCGTAAGACACCGTTGTCGACGAAGATGCACGTTAGCCGGTCACCGATGGCCTCGTGAACCAGCACCGCCGTCACCGTTGAGTCGACGCCGCCGCTGAGTCCACACACGACCCGACCCGTAGCTCCCACAGTCACTCGGATTTGCTCAGTTGCCTTGGCCACGAACGAGGCCATCGTCCAGTCTCCCGTACATCCGCACACATCGTATGCGTAGGCATGCAAGATCTCATTTCCACGGTCGGTGTGTGCCACTTCAGGATGGAATAACAACCCATACAGCCGACGCGAGGAATCTTCCATGGCCGCGACCGGAGCGTTTGCACTGCTGGCCCGGACCACGAATCCGGTTGGAGCTGCTTTGATAAAATCTCCGTGGCTAGCCCACACACGAAGCTCGCTAGGACCACTCGGCAAGAGCCGGCTCTCCTCATCTATCGTCACCAAGGCGTGCCCATATTCCCGCTCCGGCGCACAGGCAACCTCTCCACCGAGAGCGGCGGTCATGATCTGCATTCCATAGCAGATTCCGAGAATCGGCAAACCGAGTTCGAACAGAGCCGTATCGCACTGCGGTGCATCCTCGTCGGACACACTGGCTGGCCCACCCGACAAGATGAGCCCAGCCACCTCCCGTGAACGGATAACATCGGCCGGCGTGTCGAAGGGAAGGATCTCAGAGTACACGGACAGCTCGCGGAGGCGCCGCGCGATCAACTGCGTGTACTGTGAACCAAAGTCCAGAACAAGAATCGTCTGATGGGCCACCAGTGACCGTACGCTCGTACTATAAAGGAGTGATCAGAATACGCACCTACCCCAATAAAATACCGCTATTATAGATTGTGTGCGTTTACGACACCACAACATCTTGTAGGACAATCGTCGCGGTGATCGTAGGTGCTCTCTTTAGCAGCACCCTCACCGCTACCGACTCCAAGATTTCTCCATCACCAGTCTTTCCACTAGAGACACGTTGGGTGATTGAACTCGATACACCCCTAGCCGCAGCTCCTGCCTTCGATCTTTTGTATGTGTATGTACCACTCCGCGATGGCTCACTCTCCGCCGTTCGCCTCGTCGACGGGGAGGTGATCTGGTCGGCAGAATGTGAGACTCAACATCGACTGGCAGTCGGTGCCGACGTCCTTGTCGCGGCTTCCGATCATACGCTGGTTGGCATTCGATCCTCTGACGGACTGAAACTCTGGACGTCTGACGTCGGCTCAACAGTTTCAGCGGCGCCTGTATGGAATAATGGGTGGTTGATCGCGGTCCTCGAGAACGGAGAGGTCGTCGTACTTCGAGCCCAAGACGGCCAGGAGTTCTGGCGTCGCCAGTTGTCGGGAAGCCTAGTTATCGAGCCATCCGTGGGTGGTAGAAACCTGTTCGTACCTGTTGCCGATGGCCGCATCGTCGCATTGGACCTGGTCACGGGCGATCAGGTCTGGGAACACACGGTGGGCGGGAGTCCACGCGAGATCTTGGCGACGGACGACCTCTTCGTCGGGTCAACGGACAACTTCTTCTATCGTCTTTCACGACACAACGGCGAATGGTTGTGGCGATGGAGAACAGGCGCAGACATAATTGGACGCCCCGCGACTAACGCCCGTCAGGTATTATTCGTATCGCTCGATAACGTGCTCCGCGCGCTCGACAGGAAAAGCGGTGTACAACAGTGGAGGCGTCCTCTAGCCGGTCGTCCTACCGCCGGTCCGACCATCGTTGGAAACGTAGTGCTAGTCGCTGGAGTTGCCCCAAGTATCCTCGCATTCGACACTAAAACCGGTCTTCCCACTGGAACCCTCGCCGTGGGGGCCGACTTTTTCGTTCCGCCACACGTGCTCAACCTCTCCTCTCCTGCGGGCCCTGGGATCATCGCCGCCACAGGCGACCGGCGACTTCTTGCGATATTCCGAGCGCTCGGACCCCCGACGTTCTCGATAACATTCCCACCGGCCCCACTACTGCCCGCACCTGAGCGTTTCAAACCAGCAGAAGTGCTGCCATTTGAGCCGCTGCCCGAGTCGCCGCCAGCAAGTGGTGAGATTCTTCCCACCGGGTTGGGTGGTCTGAACCCACCGGAACCTCCCGCACTGCCTAATAAACTCGAGATAGCGGTTCCGCCAGCACCGTAGACCCCAAACGGAAACCATGACCAACAGCTTCGACCAGCTGCGTCGAGCAGTAATGGTCGCGCTTGTCACTACCGTCGCGATCATAGTCGTGGGGTGGACAGCGGAAATGTTGTGGTTCGGACCGACCGTCGAATCGGCGTTCTCTCGAGTCGAGCGCGCTGTTCGCCATTCCTTTGATCAGCAAGCCTTGGCACTCCTTGAGACGACACATGCTATCGCCCTTCATCCGGATGTCTCCGCCGACATCATTGAGTCAACCGCGCGTCCCCGTTTGTTTGAGCTTAGTCGGGGGCTCGTAAACCGCTCGGCAGAGTCAGAACTATCGATCACGATTTACGACAGTACTGGTACCGCACAAGCGTGGGCGGGGCGCCCATCAGAAATACCCGTTGAGCGAATACTCGGTGAGCGGGCGTATTTCTTGGCATCAGGCCCACTCGGGCTGCGCCTCATCTACGTCGAACCGATTCTAGTCGACTCGAAATCCGATATACGACGAATCGGCTCAGTCGCCAGTGAACAAGTAATCTCGCCTGCCATCGGATTGCACGTTCCATCTCGGAATACCTATCAGGTGACAGCACCCATCGCCAACGCCCAACTGCGAACGCTCACTGAGGACCCCGACACAATGCCAGGGACGCTGAGGTTCGTGCTTGAGTCGCCCGATGGGGATCCACTATTGAAGGCCTATGTCTTCGAGGCGGATCTCGTGGCTGCCCGCGGTGCATGGAGGCGGCTCGTGTGGTTCGTGACGATGGTCGGCATCGCGTTCGCACTCGTCGTGGGCGTCGCCACGCTGCTCGTCCGGCCACGTCGCGGGCCTGCCCACCGAGTGATCATTCACGGACTCGCCGCCACTGTGGGATGCCTAGTGGCGTACGGGCTCCTACGGAGCGCCTTCAGTCTAGGTGCCACGTCGCTATCTCTCTTCGATCCGACCGTTTATCGGTCGCCCGCCCTCTCGGGTCTTCTTCGAATGCCGGCTGACATTGTGCTCCTTGGCTTGTTAGCGGCCGGGCTCGTCCTCGTCGCGGCTTTCTTCATTGAACAGGCTCGACTCTACAAACACGAGAAGAGAAGCCGCCCGCGTGGACCCTTCGACAGTGGCCTGCTTGTGCGGCGGGGGGGTGCCGGCGTGGGTCTGGCAGGCATCGTGCTGAGCTTCGACGCAGTCGCCAGGGATACGTTCGAGAACTCAAGCGTCGACCTCCTCCACTTGTCGATTCAGCCGTGGGACGTTTCCCGGATCACGATGCTAGCCGGTCTTCTCCTGCTAAGCGCCGCTACGCTCTGGGGCGGCGCGACGTTGCTCGTGGCTTCGCAGCTTAGTTGGCGGCTGAACCACCGACGGATTTCACAGACGATGGTGCCGGTCGTCGTGTGGATGGTACCCGGGACCCTCGTGGCCATGGTGCAACCAGTGTCGCCCACAGGATTCCTTACACTCTTGGCTGGATCGGTCGCTGTTGCCGTCGCTGTGCCGTTCGTCAGACCTCGTTTTCGACATGCATCCCATGCCATACGAATGCTGACTCTGTTTCTGTCGCTCCTAATTCCTTCTCTGCTAGCCTACCCGTCGCTCCTCCACTACGGAGCAGCAACGAAGCGGGGTTTCGTCGAGAATCAGGCGCCAAGTGCAGCGACACACCCCCAAGAGCTCCAGCGTGTGCTCGAACGTTCCCTTGAGCAAATCGACGGCCTCCAAAGAATAACGAACCAGGAGACCGACTTGGTCAGTGTGCCCAACACCGATCGAGCTTTCCTAATATGGCGGCAAACAGAGCTCTCTCGACTTCGCGTGACCTCAGCGATTGAACTGTACGACCCAGACGGACGCCTGATCAGTCGCTTTGCGCTCAATTTTCCGGAGTACTTGGGCGTTCCGTTTGATCGCCGGGTCACACTCTGCCAGTGGGACGTTTTTGGCGAGATCGCGCCGTTTGGATCCGAAGAGCGACGGGTACTTCACGCGGAGCGTGCGTTGTGCCCATCCGAGGATTCCCAGGTCAATCTTGATCGCACCGACACCGGATCAGTGGTAGTGCACATCGCCCTTGACTACAACACACTTCCATTCATCTCGTCCAAGAATCCCTACTCCCAACTACTGCGATCGCCTACACTCCCTCGCTCGGCCGGCCGCACCGGCCGTGACGTTGAGCTCGTCATCTATGGGTGGGGGCTTCAGACCCTTTTCTCGTCCAACCAAGATGCTTGGTCACTCTCCGATTCCCTCTTTGAGCGCATTTATGGGTCGCGAGACCCATTCTGGACTACATTGCGAAAGGGCAACCAAGAGTATTCAACCTACCTGGTGAACAACCGTGAAGGAATCTACGCTCTCGGGTATCCAGTGTTCGCCACGTTTGATCATCTCGTTCACCTCGCTGAAATATCGACCATCGTCGGCCTACTCTTCGTGTTGCTTACGCTCGCTACCGGTCTGGGTAGCTGGCTAACCCCCAACCGCTATCGGTTCGGGCGAGCGCTCCTGCGCGAGATTCGAACGAGTTTCTATCGACGACTCCTCCTGGCCTTCATCGCCGCAACGGTCATCCCCGTCTTGGTCCTCGCGTTCGTGATCCGGGGTTATTTCACAACCCAGTTACGGGCCGGGATCGAAGCTGGAGCTGCCCGAACGGCGGCGGTGGCTCAGCGTGTGATCGATGAATCGCTCGTACTGCAGCAGACCGGGGAGGCGGGCACGGCGCTCATTAATGACCAGCTTCTCGTTCGAATCAGCCAGATCCTCGATCAAGACGTCAACATCTTCACTGGCTCCCACCTTGTTGCGACGAGCGAACGAGATCTCTTCGCCTCCGGGGGCCTGCCAACTAGAACACCCGACGTCGTCTTTTCGTCCGTCGTCCTTAATCGTCAACACAGCTATGTCATGGAAGATTCGGTGGGATCGTTTCGGTATCTCGTCGCGGCTACACCAATTCGATCCGCCGGAGCCGATGCAGTGCTCACAGTACCGCTTGCCTCACAACAGCAAGATATCGAACGTCAAATTGAGGATCTCGACCGAGGAATTCTACTGGGAGTCGCCCTCTTCATTCTCGTCGGAGCCGGTGGAGGGTTGTACATGGCCGAGCGGATCGCCGATCCCGTTCAGCGTCTCACCCGCGCCACCGGCCAGATCGCTCGAGGCAACTTCGATACCCTAGTCACTGTACGTTCCGCCGATGAACTGCAGCGGCTGGTCGCGTCGTTCAACAAGATGGCGGTAGACCTGAAACGTCAACAAGCTCAACTCGAAAAGAACCATCGTCTCGAAGCATGGGCGGACATGGCTCGGCAAGTCGCCCACGAAATAAAGAACCCGCTTACCCCGGTTCAGCTATCCGCGGAGCACTTGCTGCAGATTCACACGGATCGCGGAGAACCGCTCGGACCGGTGCTCCGAAACTGCGTGGATACCATCCTCACCCAGGTCCGCCTACTCCGGCAGATCTCGTTGGAATTCTCCAACTATGGCACGTCTCCGCAGGTGATCCCTAAGGTCACCTCCGTCTGCGATCTCGTGAAGGAGGTCCTCGACCCGTACGTCGTGGGTCTCGAAAACCGGCTCGTGTTCGAGATCGACGTGCCGGACTCACTACCACCACTTGAAATCGATCAAACGCTCGTCGGACGCGCGGTGACCAACATCGTCGAAAACTCGCTCCATGCCATGCCTGGCAAGGGAACCCTCGCGGTACACGCCTTCGAGAGTCCCCGCGGTGTGACGGTCACGGTGACCGACAGTGGCGTCGGACTCGATCGCGAGACCCGCCAGCGAATCTTCGAGCCCTATTTCTCGACCAAGGTTACAGGGACCGGACTTGGAATGGCTATCGCTAAGCGTAACGTGGAGCTCAACGGCGGTACGATTGCCGTTAAGAGCGAACCGGGTAGAGGTACCACAGTCTCACTGACCTTCCCTCTACGAAACGCTCTCACGAAACTAGACCGGTGAAGCTAGGAGGTCGCCGCTACGCGGAACGCTGGTCGGCCTCAAACGATTCGTCGCCGCGGTTCGCACCAGCATCCGAGCCCGAGCGGTACCGCAATCGCGCAACGAAACCACCAACTACACCCGAAGCCAGGTAGACGTAGGCCATGCCGAGAAGCACGCCCTGTGGGTGCACAGCTATACCAGCTATTATGGTTGCGATCACGAAGAGATTCAGCGAGGACCGACGACCCTCAGGAATCATTGAGCTAATACTCCTGAATTTGATCCGGCTCACCATGAGCACCGCCGGCACAAGTACAATAATCAAGGCCACAAGCGCCTCCCGAACACTCGTGAGTCCGACAGGGTACGCGAAGACCGATGCCACTAAGACCCCCGCCGCTGGCGGACTAGGGAGTCCGACAAAGAAGCGCTTGTCGCCACCCTTACCGTAGATGTTGAAGCGGCCGATCCGCATGGCTGTGGCGATGATGTACAGGAATGCGACGGCCCACCCAATTCGCCCGATCGGTCCGAGTCCCCATGCGAAAACGAGCGTCGCTGGCGCCACACCAAACGAGATGACGTCGGCTAGTGAATCAATTTCCTTGCCGAACTCGCTGGTCGCTCCGGTCAGGCGGGCAATGCGGCCGTCCAACATGTCGAGGACCATGGCAAAACCAACGAGCGGCGCCGCTGTCGCGTAGTCACCACGCATGGCATAGACGACGCACCCCCAACCACAAAATATGTTGGCTATAGTCAGTAGGCTGGGGAGTAAATAGACACCGCGTTGTAGCCGAGGAGTCTTTCGCCGGTGACGAAGAGCCGAAATTGCCCTTGGCATCCTATTCCTCTCCGGCTGCCGGATCGACCGAGGGTAATAACTCGGCGATAACCGTCTCGCCTCCACGCACACGTGCATGGACGTCCACTCGGAGCACGCTCCCGAGCGGAAGGAATACGTCCACACGAGACCCGAATTTTATGATACCCAAACGATCGCCGCGCTCAACATACATGTCTGGAGTCAACCGGCACACCACGCGCCTCGCCAACACCCCCACGATTTGCCGAACGATGACCGCTTGGCCGGCATGGTCGATTCGAATCTCGCTTCGTTCGTTTTCACTCGCCGACTCAGCTCGGTACGCAGGAAGAAAACGGCCCGGACGATACTCTACCTCAACGACCCGCCCCGCGACCGGCGTTCGGTTTACGTGAACGTCAAGTGGCGACAGAAACACGCTCACCTGAAGCCAGTCACCATCTGGAGTGACCGACAGTTCGGCAGGACCGGCATACATGATACGCCCGTCGGCCGGTGCAACAACTAGCTGAGCGCCGTCAGGAATGTCGCGATCCGGGTCTCGAAAAAAGAACCCCAAAGCGCTGGCCAGCGCAACAAACGAGAGTGCCCAGACCGGATGTCGCAGGGCGAAAAAGGTCGCAGCGGGAACGAGGGCCCCTAGAACGAACGGGTAGCCAGCATCATCAATCCGCATCTATAAGTTCTGGCCCAGTTGCAAATCGACTCGGAAGAACCCTTCACCCCCGGACCGAGTCAGCCGCGTGTCTGCTGTTGCAGCGCCGAAGCGGGCTACTCTTTTGCCAGCGTCCGGTGACGGCGGAGCATCTCCTCCATTCGATCCTTCAGCTGAAGCTTACGTTTCTTGAGCGTCAACCGCTCCCCTTCTTCGCTATTGGACCGATACAACTGACTGGAAAGTTCAGTGAGGCGGTTGTCCAACATCTCATGCTGCTCAGCAAGCTGACGAAAATCGTTATCGGAGCGCAACAGACTCTCGCGAAACTGCTCGGAACGAATCATTCCGCCTCCTCGATAGTATCTATAGGGATTGCTACGGGGGTGCGAGTCCGTGGACAATGCATCGCGGACATGCGAGCCGACGGTATCACACAGTTTGAGCCGATTCAAGATTTCACCACAGGATCAGCGCGTCATTCACTGGACTCAAGTACTACCCGGATCGAGTCACCGTCACCGTAAATCCCGAGACCTCCTATAGCCGCCGCGCCGCGCAGTAGCCAAGCGCACCAACCCCGGCGACGCGAATGACATAGATGCGGCTGAAAGGGTACTTCTTCAACTCCCGCACTAACGTATCGTTGGTCCAAGTCTGAAAGAACGAGCCCTGATCGACCACATGAATCAACTCAAGATCGCGTCGTGGATCGATCAACTCGACCGGCCACCCACTTGAGCCCGAGATCACCCTACTGACGGTGTTGCTGTCGTTCACGGGCCAACTCCGCATCGGGCCTTCGAACGTAGACCGGCCGAACCGCGTGCGGACGAATTGCGCCGGTCACTCCAGCCTCGTCGGCGAGTCGAGCCACGGCCGGTGCCAGTGACGGCATCTCCGCGACCAGACGGGCGTGTGCCAACCTACCTTCCAGAAGCCGCCTGGTGCTCTCCACCGCGTCGCCAATGACTAGGCTCTTCTGCCCACCTTCAGCCACATCCCAATCATGCACCAACCGCTCCGGTGACCCGACCGAGGCTAGACGACGCTCGACGAGATGGTCAGCATCTCGTACCTCGTACACAGCCGAAAACACCTCCCCACGGTGCGCGTTCATCCATGGAACGACCAGCGCGGGACGTTCTTGATCGTCAGAGAGCGACCAGAGCCCAGCGTGGGCAATCGCATCGAGGGTTGGGATCCCGTTAACGAGACGCTGCTGGCTGAGTGCCAGTCCCTGAACGGTGGCCATGCCCACCCGTAGTCCAGTAAACGATCCAGGACCCGAGGCAACCGCAAATAGATCGACCTCCTCCAAGGTGACGTCTGCCTCGTCCAGCGCGGCAAGCAGTTCACTCGGCAGCCGCTCTCCGTGAGTCCGCATCGGATCGCCAGACCGGCTAACGAGCAGCTGACCGCTGCGTCGAACCGCCACACTTCCCTCGCGTGTCGTCGTGTCCAGCGCCAGAATGACCATGCGATAACCGTCGAACCCTGTACGTTCTAGCTAGTGTATCCTGACCGTCGACGTGAGCCCACCATCTCAGAGTCCCAACTCGCCACACGCGTCTCCGACCCCGGCCATGCGACAGTACCTGGAGGCTAAGCGTGAGCACCCCAACGCCATTATCTTTTTTCGGATGGGTGATTTTTACGAGATGTTCTATGAAGACGCGCTGACAGCAGCGCGCGTACTCGAAATCACGCTCACCTCGCGCTCGAAGGATGCTGGCGGAAGCCCGATCCCCATGTGCGGCGTACCCCACCACGCCGCTGAAGAGTACTTGACGCGGCTCGTCACACGTGGCTTTCGAGTCGCCCTCTTCGAGCAAGTCGAAGATCCACACAAATCAAAGACCAAGAAGCTGCTCAGACGTGAAGTCGTTCGGATCGTTTCACCAGGCACGCTTACTTCAGCGAGCTACCTTGACGCGAAAGAGCCGACCTTCCTCATGGCTATGAACCAGAAGGAAGGCAGGTACGGCGCGGCTCTCATCGACGTTTCGACGGGCGAGTTCAGCACCACAGAATATTCCGGGACCGATGGCAGACAGGCGCTGGTTGACGAGGTGTCGATCCTTCGACCTCGAGAGATCATCGTCGCCGTGGGTACCGAACTCGAGGTACTGCTTCCACCGGGAGACGAGCCGCCGACCGTCACTCCGATCGACCCCTGGGCGTTTGGCCTCGACCACGCCAATCGCGTCCTTTGCGACCAGTTCCGTGCAGCCTCACTCGATGGATTCGGTCTCGAGGGTCGTCCAATGGCTACCATGGCGGCGGGTGCACTTCTTCAGTATCTACGCGATACCCAGAAGGTCGTACTCGAACACGTGCGTGCGATCGCCTATCGCTCGCTGGCAGATCATCTGCTCATCGACCCATCGACCTTCGCACATCTTGAGATCGTTGAAGGCGCCTCCGGTGGACCGAGTGATTCTTTGCTCGCCGAGATCGATCGAACGGTGACCTCCATGGGAGGACGGCGACTCAGAGATTGGCTACAACGCCCTCTCCACGCCTGCGAACGAATCCAGAATCGCCTGGATGCCGTCGAGGAGTTTACGTTTCAGACCACCGAACGCTCGAAGTTACAGGAGGCACTTAAGGAGGTTCGGGACTTGGAACGGTTGATCGCCCGGGTCGCGCTTGGGCGGGCTAGTCCACGCGATCTCGTCGGGCTCAGACTGTCGCTTGCGGTTGTGCCCCCCGTGCGTGGTCTCTTGAGCGAGCTGCGCGCTCCGCTGGTCCGAAGCCTCGTCGCAGAACTCGATGACGTGTTAGATGTCCGAGACAAGATCGAGCGTACTCTCGTCGACGAGCCCCCAGGAACTGGACGGGACGGCGGCTACATCCGCGATGGCTGCGACCCCAAGATCGACGAAATGCGTTCGATTAGTCGAAACGCCAAACAATACATTGCCGAGATGGAGCGGACCGAACAAGATCGAACGGGGATCGCCTCTCTCAAGGTTCGTTACAACCGCGTCTTTGGGTACTACATCGAGGTATCGAAGTCGAACTTGCACGCCGTGCCCGACGACTATCTTCGTAAGCAAACCATAGCCACCGGTGAACGATTTATCACGCCTGCGCTAAAAGAGTACGAGCAGAAGGCCCTCGGTGCCGACGAAAAGATTCTGGACCGAGAAGCAGTGCTCTTCGAGGCGCTCAGGAACGACGTCGCGAGCGAAGCTCCTCGCATTCAAGGAACGGCCCGAGCCTTGGCTAGCCTCGACGTTCTCGCCTCGTTCGCCGACGCGGCGGGTGCCCATAACTATACGAAACCACACATGCATGACGGCGATGAGCTGGCTATTACGGACGGACGCCACCCGGTCGTTGAGCGCCATTGCAAAGACCCGTTCGTCCCCAACGACACGCTCCTTAACGCCACCTCGCAACAGGTCATTATCCTGACCGGCCCCAATATGGGCGGCAAGTCAACGTACCTACGGCAGGTTGCGGTCATCACACTTCTCGCGCACGCGGGCTCGTTCGTTCCGGCCAAGCGCGCCAAGATTCCGATCGTCGATCGACTGTTTGCTCGGGTTGGGGCTCGCGACAAGATCGCACGCGGTCAGTCGACCTTCATGCTGGAAATGCAAGAAACGGCAAACATACTGCGCCTCTCGACGTCCCGAAGTCTCGTTCTTCTGGATGAAATCGGAAGAGGAACCGCCACATTCGACGGCCTGAGCATCGCCTGGGCCGTTGCCGAATCGCTTGCGACCGATCCACATACCCGGCCAAAGACTCTGTTCGCAACCCATTATCACGAGCTAACTGATCTGGCCGATTCGACCCCGGGCGTGCAGAACTATCACTTGGTGGCGCGCGAATGGAAGGACGATATCCTCTTCCTCCGAAAGGTCGAAGCCGGACGCTCCGACCGAAGCTATGGCATTCAAGTGGCGCGACTAGCCGGACTTCCGACCCAAACGATTCAACGCGCAAAAGATATTCTTAGCGGACTAGAGAGCGACGAACTCTCGCGGGGGGGGCACCCGTCGTTCAGTGGAAAATCTCCGCCACCATCGGATGATGATTCCGTTCAGCTTGGCCTATTCCGACCGCATCCAAGTGCGCACACGCGAATCCTGGAGCGGCTCCAAGCCGCCGACGTCGATCGAATGACCCCCTTCGATGCGCTGACCCTCCTCAACGAGCTCAAAACGGAACTCGAACCCCCGAGTCGTGACCGGACCCCATGACGAAAAAGTTAGACTATCTGAAGACACCGGTTGAACCGTTCCGTATCGAGCCGGACTCCACAGTCGATCACATTCTCAAGCGCCTAGAGCACGTCTCGTTCCAGGGGCGAAATCTGGGTGTCGCCCACCGTGTGTGGAACCAAATGCTCCAGGATGACGTCATTATTTTTCTCGGCGTCGCCGGCGCTCTAAGCGCTGGAGGTCTTCGGTTGATCCTAGCTCACCTCGTCTCGAACCGGTTCGTGGACTGTGTCGTGGCGACTGGCGCTAATTTGTACCATGACCTTCACGAAACTCGGGGTCGCCGTCACTATATCGGATCCCACCAAGCCGACGATCAGGACCTCCAAGCTCACCACATTGATCGTGTCTACGACACACTGGTCGACGAAACAGAGTTCATCGACAACGACGCTTGGATTGCCGAATTCGTCACGACTCTCAGCTCGCGACCCTACTCCAGCCGAGAGTTTCTGTATGAGCTAGGGAAACACTTATGGAACGAAACCGGTGGTGACGGGATCTTGACGGCTGCGTATCGATCCAACGTGCCTGTCTTTTGCCCCGCGATTGCGGATTCGTCGATCGGTATGGGATTGTCGCAGGCGCGGATGCAAGACCCGACACGGGGACAGGTCGATGTGATCGGCGATATCGCCGAATCATCAAATCTCGTCATACACCGACCGGTCACCGCGTCGATCGTATTGGGCGGTGGAACGCCGAAGAACTTCATAAACCAGGCGAGCGTGCAGGCGGACTTCTACAGCCCGGGTTCGGGTGGCCATCGCTACGCGATTCAGATCACCGTCGACGTACCTCACTTCGGAGGAGCATCAGGATCGACGCTAACTGAGGCCAAAAGCTGGGGCAAGTTATCGACTGACGCACATCACGTAACAGTTCACACCGACGCCACCGTGGCATTGCCCTTCCTCGTGACCGGGCTAGCCCGCAGTGCCCGTGAGACCATCTCCAAGCGACGAGCCCCGAAATTCGTGCTTGATGGCCCCCGAATGTCGGTCGATGGTAAACTCTTCCCGGTATCGGGTTACGCCGTGTCCGATGATCGGTGACGGCATTTAGATCCTTGCTTGATCCTTCCGATCCACCGAACTGATAGCAAATCATCACCTGTCGCAACCCGACCAGCCTAGTCGACGCGCTCAACGAGCATCGTCTAGCCAGAGTCCCTTCAGATCGATCTTCGACAATAATCCCGTCACCTTGCCGAAGCGGCCGTCGTTAAACCTGTCAGCTACGCCGCTTAGTTCAAGTCGTCAGGCGCTCCTGGTTCTTGCTGCGTAAGGCAGTGCACAGCTCCCAGTCCCAGTACCAGTTCTGCCGCGTGGATCCCAACGACCTCACGTCCCGGAAACGCTCGGCGCAAACGGTCCAGGGCCAACCGATCGTTCCGATCATTAAAGGTTGGCACTAACACCCTTCGATTTCCGATGTAGAAGTTCAGGTAGCTGGCAGGCAGACGCTGGCCCTCGAAGTACAGTGCTCGCGGCATAGGCAGCCTTAGAATCGTCAGGGGCCGCCCGGAAAGATCGCGCATCGACCGCAGTCGCTCGAAATTCTCTCGGAGTACCTCGAAATTTTCGTCGGTTCGGTCAGACTCCATTGCGGCTGCGACTGTCCGGGCTGACACGAACCTCGCAACATCGTCGACGTGGCCATGGGTATCGTCACCGGCGATCCCTCCTCGCAACCACAGAACCCGGCGCACCCCAAGGTTACGTGCGAAGACCGCTTCGAGTTCAGCCTTCGACATCCCCGGATTGCGCACTTGGACCGGACTCAGCAGACACTCCTCGGTGGTCAGGAGCAGGCCCTGCCCGTTGACATCAATGCTGCCCCCTTCCAGCACAACCCGACGGCGGCAACTAGGCTCGTCACAATAGACCGCGAATCGGCGCATGCCGAGACAACGCGCAAGCCGAGATGGAACCGCGTCGTCATCCTTCCACGCTCGATATCGAGCCCATCCATTGAAGTGCCAGTCAGTTAGAGCCACCTCGATCCGGTTCCGACCGCCGCGAACCACAAAGATCGGGCCTGAGTCGCGGATCCACGATCGGTTGGTACGCACACGGTGGGATTTAACGGATCGTAGATCGACACCGGCCCGCGTAAGGGCCCGCATCGCCCGTTGCTCAACCCGGCCGTTCTGGAACAACACCGCAACTCGTTCGCCCTCCGCCAGGTGCCTGACAATCTCGGTAAAACACCAGTCGATCGCCGACATCTTGACCTTCCAGTCGGCCCGGTTATGCGGCCAGACCAACCAAGTGGCGCGGTGGGGTTCCCACTCCGCCGGCATCCGAAACCCAAGAGCCGCCGGTGACGCGTCGCCTTGCGACCGCGTCCTCTTCAAGGGGGTGCGTGTCATCGAGACGCCGGATCGCCATCGACCGCCGAGTCGAGGTATCGTTGCGTCATCTTGTCGTAGCTGTCGATACGCCGGTCGCGAAGAAACGGCCAATTTCGGCGTTGCTCTTCCATTAGCTCACGTTCGCACGAAACGACCAACACGTCATCGGTTGAATCCGACGCCTCGCCGAGAACCCGCCCTTGGGGATTGCAAACGAACGAGCGGCCCCAAAACTGCAGTCCACCCGACGGGCCCGGCTCATGGCCAACTCGGTTTACCGCCGCCACATACACACCGTTCGCAATCGCGTGACCGCGCTGAACGGTCATCCAGGCGTCGTGCTGGATCGAACCCAGCGTTCCGCGATCCCCAGCAAGCCACCCAATTGCCGTGGGATAACAGATAAGTTCAGCGCCACCCAGCGCAGTCAGTCGGGCCGCCTCTGGATACCACTGATCCCAGCAGATCAACGCGCCGATCCGTGCGAACCTGGTCTCGAAAACGCGGTAGCCTAAATCACCTGGAGTAAAGTAGAACTTCTCATAGTACTGGGGATCGTCTGGAACGTGCATTTTTCGATAGATGCCCAATAACTCCCCGCTGGCATCGATGACCGCCGTAGAGTTATAAAAGAGACCCGGTGCCCGACGCTCGAAGACGGGTACTATTAAGACAACGTCCAGTTCCCTTGCTAATACCTCGAACCGTTTAGTTGTTGGACCCGGAATCGTCTCGGCGAGATCAAAGTTACGGCTATCCTCAACCTGGCAAAAGTAGGGGGTTCGAAAAAGCTCCTGGAGGCAGATGACCTGTGCTCCACGTTCAGCGGCCCTCCGCACACCGGCAATCGTCACCTCGGCGTTCGCGGCAAAATCCGAACCACAGCTTGTCTGCACGAGGCCGACCGAGAACCTCGCCTCGTTAGTCATGGACAACTGTTCCGCCAGCCGCGTTATCCATCGCCCTGGCGCAGGGCATCAGCCTGCACCTGAGCATCCAGCCAATACACCGACGCGGGGAACTCTTCCGTCACCCGTGTAAAGGCGGCAAGTGCATCGTCTGACCGACCGACCTCGCGGTATGCGTGCCCCAACCTCATGAGGACCGCATCGACCGGCACGACCGAGTCGACTACGCTCATCTGCGAATCCAACACAGCGATGGCGTCGGTGTATCGACCGACGCTCAGGTGTGCCTCGGCGAGCCCCAAGCGGCCCATCTGCCCGTAGAGTTGATCGCCCGCGATATCGGCGACCCGCTCGTACTCGGCGGCCGCCTCGCCATCGCGACCGAGCCCAGTCAGTACGGCGGCGGCCTGGTACCGAGCCGCCAATCCCTGCACCGTTTCCGGATACGCATCAGCCACTTCCTGGAGTCTCGGTAGCGCCGCTTCGAATTTCACCTCCCAGGTGGGATAGGTGTCTGGCGGCATCCCGCCCGATCCGGATGCGACCGGATCGTCCGGTGACGGAACCACTTCGGCCTCGAGCACCGTCAAGGCCCGCGCAAGCAGGTCGCCGGCTCGCTGCCGCTGCGTGTCCTGCCAAGCGGCGTAAGTTCCGACCCCAGCAACGCCCACAACAAGAGTACCGCAGAGGATGACTATGCTTCTTCGGCGCTCGCTGAGCGATTCCTGTAGGTCCGACAGAAACACCGCCAGCACGTTTTCCTTCAGGTGACGACGCTCTTTTCTTCGCATGTTCTAAGCGCCTGATTCTAGCAGACCCCGACCCCTCCGAGTCCATAACCGGTCTCACAGTTGCACCGGTGCTGAGGTATCGATACTGCGCCGTATCCATGAAACCGATTCAAACCACGGCCTGGCTGAGTCTTCAGTTCTTAGCCGGACGAGCACTTCACG
The DNA here is from genome assembly GCA_965237405.1 of Vicinamibacterales bacterium. GTDB lineage: Bacteria > Acidobacteriota > Vicinamibacteria > Vicinamibacterales > UBA8438 > CAUZIB01. The sequence continues at coordinate 1,096,742 of OZ250139.1, forward strand.
CGTGAGTGGACGTGACCAATAGTTAGAATTCACGTAGGATTTTGTTCTGTGCTGATGTTCCAAAGTTCAATTTCTCGACATATTTACGTTCGTACCTACAGCAGCTGACACACTCCTGGATGACTTGCGACTCCTCACGCCGGGCCTTCCTGAGACAGAGTGCCCTCGCCTTGGCTGGTGCAGCCAGCGCAACGACGGTTCCCCGTGAGGCGACCGCGCAACCTCCTCGCCTTCTTTCGGCACACCGTGCCGACATTGACGGCAACGGGGTTGTCGACAGCGCCGATGAGGCCATCGCGCGAAACAATCTGTACTTACGTCGTGGTCGAGGGCTCCTACCCTCGTCAAACTTCGATACCCGTGCCGACGTCCTCGGCCGAGCAACGGTCGACGATTTTACGCTCGCCGTCGTGCAACGCGCCGTCCGTGAATTATCTGGCACCCCAGCGGCTTTCGCACGACGTCCGATCACGGTAGCTTGGCACTACGGGTGGTACAACAATCACCAACGTGTTCCAGGCATGCAGACAGCGAAGTTCCTGGGCGGAGACTACGCCTCCTCTAATCCGATCGTCGAGGCCATTTTTAACGACCAAAAGAACGAGTTCGGCATTACCGTCGATGCGTTGAGCTGGATCTCCGAAGACCACAACCTCGACCTCCTGCACAACTATAGACGAGGTTATCTTCGGGCAGAGAATCTGAGTACTCGCTGTGTCGCGCTCCTCTACGAGAGCACGATCGTCCTCCCAACCATCGGCGGGCGAGTTGATTTTGAGAACCCGGCGGTCCCTCCGCTTTTCGTCAACCACTTCGAGCGCATGGCTGACTTTCTGGTTAACGTTCGTGATAACACCCCGGGAAGAGTTTTTCTGCTCGACGACCGCCCCGTTATCTTCATCTTCGCCTCGCATACCTGGGGCGTGATTCCATTGCCCGACTTAGAACCACCCTACAGAGCCATCGAGCTAGCATTCGACGCAGCACGCGAATCGTTTCGACGCGTCTACGGTCGTTTTCCGTACGTCGTTGGTGAGGAGATGTTTCTCTCAGCCAATGGTCTTTTTGCACCAGACCGAAAACGGCGTTCGACGAGCTTCGATGCCATCTACAACTACCATCACGCATCGAATCTCAAGTCGCTCTCTATATCGGCCGAAGGGACCTCGGTGACGTCTCTTGACCTCACGCCCAGCTATCTTGCTAACCAGGTGGGTATTCTGAACAATTCCTACCAAGCACTCAGACCAATCCGAAACCGTTACACCGGCCACCAAATCTTGATCATTCCCAGCCTCGCGGCAGGATTCGCCAAGCCGGGACTGCCGACGCTACGAGTCGGACGAGATCGTTACGCGACCTTCATGCGAACCATGGAAAGGACGCACATGGAGCAGTACATTGACCTCAACTGGACCTACGCCCTCGGAACAGCTGAGCTTCCAACTCCTGTTTATACAGTTGGTTCGTGGAATGAAGAATTCGAAGGCCACGCGGTGTTTCCCTTCTCGTTCAATCACTCGCTTGAACGGGTCGTCCAGTCAGGATTTGACCTTGTGATGGCGATCAAACAACGGTTCGGTTGGAATCACTATGCGACTCGCAACATAGTTTAATTTCCTGAAAATTTGGCGGGCGGGGCAGGATTCGAAACCTTCGGCCTACTGTACCGCCCCAGGGTTCTTGGACAGTGGTTTGAAGGTAATCACTTCTATGCTGCCGCGTCTAGCCCGACCCGGTCGCGTCGCACCTGGGCTGGGCTTCGATAGTCGTACTTCTCAAGCATCCACTGTTCGTTGTATGTCCGCTTGAACTCAAGCAAGGCGAGGCGGAGCTCCTCGATCGTTTCGAAGCTCCGTACCCACAAGACGTTCTCCTTCAGTGTGCGGATGAAGCGCTCAGCGACGCCATTCCCTTCGGGCTCCCGCACGAAGCTCGGTGAGCTCTCGATACCAAAGAACTTGATCTCCCGTTGGAAGTCATCGGCCAGGTAGTTCGATCCGTGGTCGTGACGAAGACGAAGCCCGCTGGCGACACCTTTGGCGATGGCGCCGAAGCGTTCCCGGACGCCCTGGCGGATCGGCTCCAGGGCCTCGAACCGGCTCCCGCTCTTGGCCGCATGGAGGCCGATGCACTCGGTCGTACAGTGATCGACAGCCACGAACACGAACGCCGCCCCCTCGCCGACCGTCACCGTGGCCGACATGTCCGTTCCCCACATCACATCGGGGGCCTCCGTGGTGATCGTGCCGTCATGCGCCTTCGGGCCGTGCGCGTGCCCCGCGCGGTGCGGGGCCTGGAGGTCGTGCTCCCGCATCAACCGCCGCACCCGCTCCTTCGAGGTGCGGATCCCCGCGACCCGCAGCTTCGCCCAGGCTTTGCGGTACCCCTCGCCATGAAACGGCGAGGCTTCGAGTACCCGGCGGATGTGGCCGACCAGCACCTCGTCCGGGGCGGCACCGACCGGCCCGCGGCGACACCACGGCGCGCGTGACCTCGTCGCGTGACGCCTCGCGTAGACGCTGGACCGCGCCCGCTCCCACACGCGGTAGATCCGCTGCACGCCGTACGCCCGACGGGTGGAGATCGAATGGGCGCCACTCATCGCGTCGACCTCCTCCGGGCCAAAGGGGAGCCGGCCTCCAGCTGGTCCACCTTCGCGTAGAGCAGTTCGTTCTCCATCAGCAGCTCGCCGACCTTGGCCCGCAGCCGACGGTTGTCTTCACCCCGGGCATCCGTCGCTCGGCTCTTCAGGCCCGCCTGGCCCGCGGCCAGAAACTGATCGCGCCACTGCGACGCCCGCGCCGCCGTGATCCTCCACTCCCGCGACACGGACTCGAGATCCTCCCCGCGCAGCAAGCACATCACCACGGCGCTCTTGCGACCGACTGAAAACCGGCCCCCTCCGGTCGCCCTCCGGCCTCCCTCCGCCACCGCCGACTCCTGATCGTGCTTCTCCATCTCGACACTCCTCCTACGAGAACTCTCTCGCAATCAAGTGTCCAAGAAAACCCTGGGGCGCCCCACCGCCACGATGGCGGTAGGCCAAGCCTTGTATGCGGTTGGGCTTCGTCCGGAATCCCAATGCGGAACCTAACCAGAGCATCCCTTTAACGACACCACAGGATGGCACAGTGACTTCCGTTCATTTAACTCTGATGACCGCCGTCATGAGCTGTGCCGTCGCTAGTCTGCCCGTATCTGTCGATGCCCAGCAAACTACTCCTGAACCTCATGGTTTCCTTTCTATAAATGCCGGCGTTCGGGTAACGTCGAATGACTTTACGGACAACGTCAGGTTCACACTGTTTATCGAAGAAGGTGACTTTAATGCTCACTATCAATTCGGGACGGTCCCAGTCTTTGACATCCAGGGTGGAGTTCCGATCTGGCGGAACCTGGCGCTAGGCTGCGCTGTGTCCGTGTTCAACAAGAGCTATTGTCAAATTTTGTGTATGAGGTCCGATCAGGCGGCCTCTTTCTGAACGCCGTCGACGAAATGAACTCCTCGAACGACGTCTGCGATCAGCTGCGCTCCGTTTAATGCTCTCCACCGTTTTTGTGCGGTAACCGCCAGCTTGAACACCATGGTCAAGGACGCGAGCCGACTGCCCGCCCCCTTCGTTTTCCGCGTACGCAAACGGACGGTGGCGAAGGTCGATTCGATCGGGTTCGTGGTCCGGATGTGTGTCCAGTGGTCCGCGGGGAAGTCATAGAAGGTTAGCAACACGTCCCGGTCTTTCTCTAGGCACGTCGTGGCGCCGGGATACTTGCGGCTGAACGTCTCGAGGAACAAAGCGAAGGCCTGCTCCGCGTCGACCTTGGTCGCCGCCATCCAGATCTCGTGGAGCATCGACTTGGCCTTGGGCTGGATCGACCGCGGCATTTTGTTGAGCACGTTCGCGGTCTTGTGAACCCAACAGCGCTGCTCGCGGGCGGAGGAGTACACCTGGCGCAGGGCCGCCCAGAAGCCGAGCCCGCCATCGCCGACCGCGAGCCTGGGCGCCAGTTCCAGTCCCCGGGCTCGGACGCTCAACAGCAGCTCGCGCCAGGACTGCTCGCTCTCGCGATACCCATCGCTCACCGCGATCAGCTCCTTCCGGCCTTCCGGGGTCGCCCCCATCAAGACCAGGATGCATTGCCGCGCGTTCGCCGCGTCCTCGAGCCGGACGTTGAAATACACACCGTCAGCCCAGACATAGGCGTATCGCTGGCCCGCCAGGGACCGTGTCGACCAGTCCCGATACTCCTGCTCCCAGGCCGTTTTCAGTCGCGTAATCGTCGTGGCGGAGAGTCCCTGGGCGTCGGGGCCGAGCAGCGCCGCGAGAGCGGCGCTGAAGTCGTTCGTGCTGATGCCTTTGAGGTACAGCCACGGCAACAGCTCCTCCATCGACTTGGTCCGCCTCAGATACCGCGGCAAGATGGACGAGTCGAACACCTCTTGCGCGTCCGCGGGCCGTCGATCGCGAACCCGCGGTTTCTTGACGGGGACGTCGCCCAGCCCCGTCTGGACTCGCCGTTCCGGGAGATACCCGTTGCGAACCACAAGCTGCCGCCCCGCCTCGTCTCGCAGGTCCGCTCGTTCGCGCAAGTAGTCCGTCACTTCCTGTTCGATCGCACCGGCCAACAGGTTCCGTGCTCCCTTGCGGAGGATTTCCGTCAGCACATCCCCGGATGATTCCGATGGAAACTCGACGACGTTGTCGCTACTCTGAGTCATGGTGGCGTACTCCTTTGCCCCTGCCAGGGCGATTGGGGTGTTGCGATTTCACACCCAGGGTACGCCGCCTTTCTCTAGACCGTCATACACAACTCTTGGTTATAACTCGTTCAACAAGGGCGCCACAGCAAGCATTTCCGCACGTCTCCCACACCCATTTATTTTGATCGAGACCGGACCGTGTCTGGCACTACAGAGAATCTTGCTCGAAGTGAGGTCGCCATCCATATTCAGGCACTGTGGATAATGCCGCTCAACAATGAACTTGATGTCGTCATTTTTGGTGGACCCTCATTCGTGACTGTGAACCAAGACCTTACAACCAGAGTCGAGTTCTCAGAAGTGTTTCCATTCGATACTGCGCAGTTCACAGGCATGTCCACAACCACGGACTCTGGCTCGATTCTGGGGTTCAACGTTGGGGTCGATGTGAGCTTCTACTTCTCGAAGCATGTGGGAGTGGGAGGACTCGTGCGTTTTAGCCGAGCCTCTGTCGAGTTCACCTTGCCAGACGGTGATGCCACATCCGCTAACATCGGAGGCCTACAGACGACGGGCGGACTACGGGTACGCTTCTAGGCAGTCAACTGTTTGATCGTAGTAGCTTCCGGGCCCGTAACGTTGGAAGGAGTTCCTTCCGCATACCCCCACCAACGCTGCGCAGCCTCTCCTAGCTCGTCCGAGTCTTGCCCCAGAGCAGACTCCTATTGAAGCACCTACCGTTCCACACGAGGCTATCCCGCTAAGAGTGTCGAGTCGAACACCGCCACGCTGCCTACTGTAAAGTGAAGTTCACGATCACCGTCATGACGACTGCGACTGGAACGCCGTTCAGCAACGTCGGTCTATACACCCACAACCGCACAGCTCTGATAGCGGCCTCATCGAGTAGCGGAATTGACCGAAGCACCGTCACCTGGGTGACCTCTCCGCTTTCACCGATGATGGCTTGGAGTATGACGACACCCTGAACGCCTACTGCCTCAGCATCTGGTGGATATACAGGTATCACATCCAACACCTTAATTGGACGCGAAATGTTGCCACCAACGCGCACCGTGGTCCCGGCTGGGGGCGGTAGTGGTGGTGATGGTGCTCCCAGAAGACCGCCAACGATACCCCAGGCGACACCACTCACGACACCTGCCTCAATGCCGTCAACGCTATTGGGGTCAAAGTTCGGTTCAGAGCGACTCTTTTCTAACGCACCCGAACCCTGAAGCGGAGGCGAAGGCGGAGGTGGAGGTGGAGGCGGAGGCGGAAGATAGGGTGGCACAACTACGAACGCCATCACCGACGACGGCGCCGGCAGCGCATCGACTGCCATCACCGGAACGATCACAACACCAGCGACCACAACTACGTGGACGAGAATCGAAAGTGGAACCGTATACCATCTCTGCGTTCCAATCCTGACGGTTGGATCCGCGATCTCTCCGAACATTTCACCAACGTTCGCCACCCTCTACTGATCCTCCACCACGACTGCCGTCCCGTAGGCCATCATTTCCGCGGCACCGCCCATGATGACGGAAGTCTGGAACTGCAGACTGATCACCGCATTGGCACCGAGGGTTTCGGCCTTGCCCTTCATGCGATCTAGGGCCTGCTCGCGGCTTTCGGACAAGAGCTTGGCGTATTCGGTGACCTCACCGCCAACGATGCTGCGGAAAACGGCCATGATGTCCTTACCAATGTGGCGTGCCCGGATGGTGTTTCCGGCTACTAGGCCGAGCGTGCTAACGATCCTCTTACCAGGAATGTTCGGACTGGTCACCAAAAAAATGTCCTGTGTAGGCATAAGTCAGTCCTCAATGTCGACGTATTTGTCGGACTTCGCCGCTCTTAAGCGTTGTGCCAATACGGTAAAAAACAGAATCGTCAGCCCGACTACGATCGCCGGTACACCAAATTTCACGAACCACGGCGCCTCCGGATCTTGGAATACGTCGCAAATGAGCCAATACCCGCCCACGCCGTACACGAGGATCAGACCAAGGATGACCAGCACTTGTCCAATCCCCAGGCTAGCAGCCTGTCGGACTTGGGCGTGGCAAACGCGCGCGGAAGCGACTTGGCACCTGTGTGAACGACGCCCTGTGTCTCTGTGCCGGGAGGGCCGCTTCGACCGAAACGGGGACTGTATTCCTGGCCATCGGTCGCTGACGGCGCCTGGAGGCCTTTCTGACGCCTCTGGTGGGTCGCGAACACGCCAAGTTCCGCTCCTTATAGCCCCGTCATGCCAGCCTGAGGTTGTGCAAGCGTCGGCAGTTATACGCCAGCGTTACCAAGGCCCATTCGCCCTCCACTTTCTCGAGACCCCGCAGCAGAAACTGCCGGAAGCCCATCGCCTGCTTCACGATCCCGAACACCGGCTCCACCGTCTGCTTGCGCAAACGGTAATGCGCCCGGTGCTCCGGCAGTGCCATCTTCTGCTGCATCGACTTGATCCAGTCCGCCTGCGGCTCCTTCGCCAGCGGGTGCGGCGGCTCCGGTCGGAAGTCGTGCTGGCGCCGTTGGCCTTCCGCCCCCGTCGCCACCAACACCTCCACACCGCGACCTGCCAGTTGCGACACCTCGCTGCCCGTCGCGTAGCCGCTGTCCGCCAGTACCCGATCCGCCGCGCCCAACGCCGCCGGGATCGCATCCACATCCGCCACCAACTCGTTGCGGTCGCTCGCGCACACGCTCACCCTAGCCCCCAACACCAACTGACTGCCGTCGGCATCCACCGCCGCCTGCGCGTTGTACGCCTGGCGGTACTCATGGCGCCGGCTCTTGCGCATCAGCGCACTGTCCGCGTCCGTCAGGTTGATCTGCTCCTCCGCCTCCGGCGCTTCCGTCGGCGGTTTGATGTGCCGACCCTTGCGCGATCCCGTACGCCGCTCCCGCGCCGCCACCTTGCGCTCGTACTCCGCCCGCTCCGAGTCCGCACGCGCCTGCGCACGCCGTTCCAACTCCGCGCACGCACGGTCCAGCTTCACCCGCAGCTTGTCCCGCCGCGACAACTCCTCCGGCAGACCCTGCGGGTCCGGCGCGGCGTCCGTGTCGGCGTGCTCCGCCTGATCCAACAACCCCTCGATCTCGCCTCGCAACTGCTCGCGCAACGCCCCCGCCCGGTCGTAGCGGAGGCTGTTGCGCTTATTCGCGTTCGCGTCCACCTTCGTCCCGTCCACGCTCACCGTCCCAACACGCAGCAGCTGCAGCTCCTTCGCCAGCAGCAGTACCTGCAGGAACGCCTCCGCTACCGCATCGAAGTTGCTGCGCCGGAACGTGCAGATCGTGTCGTGGTCCGGGTGACAGTTCGCCGCCACGTACCGAACGCCAATGTCCCGATACGTCGCCCGCTCGATCCGACGCGAGCCGAAGATCCCGTTCGCGTAGCAGTACACCAGCAACGCCAGCATCATCCGCGGGTGATACTGCGCCGATCCGGTGCCCCGTTCGTTTACCTGGAACCGCTCCAGCGGCACCCGTTCCACCGCCTCAACCACGAAGTGCGCCAGATCGTCCTCCGGCAGCCAATCGCGCAGGTCCGGCGGCAGCAAATACAGCTGCGACTGGTGCCGCTGTACGAACTTCGGCATCTACTTCGACCTCCTCGACTCGACAAGCCCTATTATAAAACCCGGGCCTAAGTCCGACAGGCTGCTAGCCCGTGTTTTCGGACCATTGGATTGTTCATCTTTGTTCATCTTCTTGTCCCAGTTAATGGGCGAAGCTAGAACCTGACGTGTTGGACATCCATACGGTCCCTACTCCCGTTCACCGTATGTCATTACCCCGCCAATCACCCTAGAAGGGGCGCGTGTCAAAATGACAACATCGGTGGACATTCTAGAACAAGGCATGCCAAATACCCATTGGTCAGGATGACTGAATGTGAACCAGTGCCTCCTTGTCCCCCAGGTTAGCTGGAGAATGTCCCAATATCTCTACTCGTGCGGGTTTCCTGAAGAACGGCAGCGAGTTGCAATCCACGCCAAGCCATCCTGTCCGCTGGCATCTCACTGTATGCTGCCAAAAAGGACGAGCCCTACGCAAATGCGCGGCGATAAGGACTCCAAGAAGCGGCGGAGACATAGTCTGACTGACCCTACTGGTGCCGGTGCTCTACTGGGGACACTACACTCGATCTTCAGAACTGAAACAGTCGCGTGAACTTCACGATGAATGCTCGATTCTCAAGAATCGGCGGGCCGCGAAAATAAGTGTCCCGCTGGTCGTTATAGACCACAAATAATTCACTCCCCGGTTGATACTCCCAGCGAACCCTGAAATTCGAGCTGAGTGAGTTAGTGCTGGAATTGTATTGGAGCAGGCCGCTGAAGAACATCCGCGGGGTTAGAGTGTATGCCACACGGCTCGCGATCAAATTCGCCGTGAACGAACCCTGCGGAAGCTCAATCCAATTGACTCCAATGCTGGGCTCGACCGACACCTGCTTCGTCACTTCGATGCGTCCTCTGGAATATCCCACTGCCGTGATGTCTCCATCAAAGAACTCCCCACGTTGAAGAGACAGTGCCCCGGATACCCTGCGTTGCGGTCCCAGGTAATATGACACGTACGCGTCCCGAAAACCGTAGGCACCAATCGGAATGATGGCATCGGATGAAATATTGAAGGGTTCGATCAGTAACTCGTAATTTTGCTGAACGTCGAGGTTCAAACGGTCACTGTTTTCGAACTCGGTATTGAATCGAAGCTGGGCAGTCCGTGTTTCAAGCTGACCGGAACCGTTCACGATATAGTCGAGGCTGGCGCCCCAGGTGAACTGCCGCACAGCCTTAATTGAGCTAGGCCTTGGACTATATTGAGCCGACAAGAAGGTTCGCCGGAAATCGGTTCGTCTAAGGAATCCAATTTCGGGATTAAAATTTTCGCCAACCAACAGATGGTCTACCTGCACACCGTACAAATCGCCGTTGTACGTAAACGCGGCCTGATAGCTCGCGTCGTTACCCTCTAGACCGGGTGTTCGTGTGCGTGCATAGTACCCGGTGATGTCGACGTTGTCATAGAAGGAAAAGGCGGTGTCAATACCGTAGGCTTCATTGGAGCCATCGCCAACCGTCGACACGGACCGACCCGTGTAAATAGCCCCGATACGACTCCGACGCAGGATGTCGCGTTTGATACGGAACACCGTAAAATTCGTTCCGACCGAACCGACAGACGGCTCGTCATCGGTCTGAATGTTCAGTGCGCCGATACTGTAATCGCCAACTTTTCCAGTCAGTCGACCGCCCGCGATGATTGGCACGGTCTGTCCGCGACTCAAACCAATCCGCCGACTGAAAAAGACGGTGGGCATATCGCCACCGCCAAAGAAACCACCGCTGCCCCCACGTCCGCCCCCACCTAGACTTACACCACCGAGACCGCGTGCCCCGCGGCCGAAGTCGAATATGCCTCGTCCCTCGAGAAAGAACTCACGCTTCTCGGGAAAGAACAAGTTAAACCGCGTCAAATTCACCTGTTGCTCGTCGACTTCGACTTGAGCAAAGTCAGTGTTGTAGGTGAAGTCAGCCGTTAAATTTTTAGTGACACCGTATTTCACGTCGACGCCCGCGTAACCCTCACCGTCATTCAACAGAGGCGGGCTCGCCCCAAAATCAGACGCCAACGAACCGATGCCATACGGCTTAACCTCCACATTCCGCGCTGTCTGTGGCACCTCGATCTCGGTCAACGTAGCGGCAGCCGACAATCGGAACATCCCGGGACCGGCAGAAATCGGCACCGCCGTCAAGAACGTTCGTTCGTTCTTGTGCCGAATACGGCGTCCTACCTGAAAGCCCCAGACCTGCGATGGTGTCGGCGGGTAGCGGAGAGACCTGAAGGGAATCGCCATTTCGACTGTCCAGCCGCCGTTGAACCGGCCAGTCCTAACATCCCAGACGGGGTTCCAGTCGCGGTTCGGACTTCCCTCGTCTGTGATCTGGTAGTCATAGAACCCCCCGATCGGGTTCACCATAAAGACGACGCCGTTCCGGCGGTCATAGAAGGTGTCGAACGCCACCATCAAAGCATCGTTGCTGATAATCTGGAAGGAGTCGCGCTGCATCTCGTTGGCGATCCACTCCGATTCCGGAGCGGAGTCCCAAACACGGGCCCCAATGTAAACATTGTCACCGTTGTAGAAGACCCACACTTCGGTCTGTTCCGTCGAGGCATCGCCTGCATTGGGTAGCTGCTGGATGAACCCGCTGAACGAGGTCACCTCGCTATACGCTCTCTCGTTCAGCGCCCCATCGAGTTGAAACGGTTCAGTAACGCGCACCGCTCGAACGGTGGCTCGCCCGGCGGCGTCACGCGAGATGGTTTCGGGCGCGACTGGCGGTGAGGGACCATCGATGACGGTAGCTGGTGCACGCACGTCAGCTTCGTCTTGCTGGGCCGAAACGGTCGCACCATCACGCATGACCGAAATCGTGTCGTCATCCGAAACACGGACGACCAGGCCCGAGAAGGTGTCGCCGACCTGTCCGGATGCCACCATCGGAAACAGGAGCGCAACAAGCAGTAGGTGCAATGGCAGCGGTCTAATTAACGCTAATCCACTGCTATTGCGTTGGGCGTATTCGTGCACCTCAACACCTAACGACAAGTGCTCTAGCCTACCGTGGGACGGTGTCTAAACAAAACTCGGCATCGACCGAATACTCGAGCGATATGCTTTAGTCCCATGATCTCCACAGATCGTAACTCGCTGGATATCTGGTCGCTGATTACCAGCTATGGAGAACTAACCGCTGCCTGTGAACGATGGTCCGTCGCTAGGATTATCGGTGTTGATACCGAATTCGAGCGCGAGCGAACCTACAATCCACGCCCGGCGCTTATCCAAGTAGCGGATAACCATGGCGTAGTGATGGTTGACCCACTCGGCATCTCAGATTTCAGTCCACTGAAAGCCGTATTGACCGACCCGTCAATCGTCAAACTAATACATGCCTGCGACGAGGACCTGGAGGTTCTAAAACTCCTCACCGGCGTTACGGTGCGAAATGTCTTTGACACGCAGCTTGCCGCGGCGTTTACGGGATACGGTTTCTCACTCGGATATCAGGATCTGGCGGAAGTACTTCTGGAAGTGGTTCTAGATAAGGGTGAAACCCGTTCCGACTGGCTCAGGCGTCCACTCTCATCGTCGCAACTGTGTTATGCCGCGTCGGATGTGGCGTATCTCTTACCCATGCACGAACGGCTCTCAAAGGAAATGTCGGCGCTTGGCCGATCAGCCTGGTTCAAAGAAGAGTTTGCACACCGGCGCCGTGCACGCTCGGCCGACAAACTTCTGGAGGCGGCCTATTTACGGATTCGGGGACGTGGCGCATTACCACCCGCACAACGTACGGTGCTGCACGCGTTATGCCAATGGCGCGAGACTGAGGCGATGGCCCGTGACATACCCCGCAGGCACCTGTTAGGCGACGAGATATTGCTCAGACTGGCATCGGATCCCGAACTCGACGCCTCGTCATTGAAGAACATCCGAGGATTATCCGAACGCAGAAGAACACGCTACGGGCAGGCACTAATGACGTGCATTAGCGCGGCGCGAACCAAAACGGCCCCTGATATGGACATGCTCGTCAATCTACAGCCATACAAAGACCAGATAAAACGTCTGAAAGAGATCACTCAGAAAAAGGCCGACGCACACCACTTACCTACCGAACTACTCGCAAACCGTCGGGCGCTCAAGGAACTCCTGATCAGCGTGACGCAAGATCAAGGCAGCATCCCGATGAAATTTCGAGGCTGGCGGTTCGAAATTATCACCAAAACGCTACTCAAGAGCATTGACGATTCAATTTGAGCGCGCGGCCTCTCACCCTCCTTGCTGAGTTGGCCCACGCACGACGGCCGGAAGCCTCCCTATTGAACCGCCCGCGGGTCGGTGTCACTAGCTTCGCAGGTAATCTGAAGGCATCTCATTCGCCGCTATTCTTGTCGCTGCTGGACTAGTGGCACTTCTGTCAGCCGTCTTCCATCGGCTCGACAGTGATCCGGTTGAAATGTATCGTCTCCATTCGTGCAGGTAGGAGCCTGGGATCCCGCACGGAACGCAACGCCTTGATGACTCCGACTATCGCACGTACCCAAGACTACGCAACCGCTTAAGCTCATCGGTCGACAGGGTCGACGATATGTTCTCATCTGACGGTAGACGCGCAACTTCGGCGCGCTGTTCCCAGCGATTGAGGTCTGCCGCAAGCCGCTCAACGAGCCCCGCATGCTGATCCGAAACATCGTGTAGGCTGAGCGGATCGGTCTTATGGTTGTAGAGTTCGTACTCAGGACCGGTGACTTCTTCAGGTGTCTTAGTGTTGTGGACGAGACGCCACCCATCGAGCACGAGGGCGAACGATGCATGCTCGTCACCTCCGCCGCGCGCGTGTTCTTCAGCAACGGCCGGTCGGACTACCCAGTCACTTGACACCGCATCCTCTGAGCCCGAGCCCATCAATAGGGGCGTCAGCGTCTGTCCCTGCACGGCGTCAGGAACAGTCAACCCACTCAGCTCCAAAATCGTTGGCATGAGATCGATAGTCCGAACCGTGACGTCTACTTCCCAGTGTGCAGGAATAACCCCTGGCTGGCGGAGAATCAGCGGAACGTTCGTTAATTCACCATAAACAGTGTGGCCATGCCAGGTCCGACCATGCTCAAGGAACTCCTCACCATGGTCACCGACAAACGCCACTAACGTGCGGTCCGCGAGTTCGAGTTCATCAAGCTGCTCCAGCACTCGACCGAGTTCCGCGTCCATTCCTCGAATGGACCCGTCGTACCAGTCGCGGTAGTAGGAGATGAATTCATCTTCATTAACCTCGGCAGCAGCGAGCTCTTCGCGACTTGCCATACCTCGATTACGCATCGATGGATCCGGGATGTGCTCGCGCACCTTAGCCAATTGTTCTAGGTGCTTCTCGCGTTTGGCTGGGTTCGCCCACATCGTGTCGTACGGCGGGCGGGGCTCGAACGGGCTATGAGGGTCGAACACATGCAAAAAAACGAAGAACGGAACGTCACGGTGCGCTTCAAGCCAGGGTACGAGGCGGTCGACGTACTCCCGTGCCGATTTCCAGGGCTTGGCCGCCATCCGGGACCCAGCCTCGTGCACCACCTCGAAGCCCTGGTGAAGATTCGTAGATTGTCCGGTGAAGGTGACCGACGAGAACGACAACGTTGCGTATCCGGCTTCACGGAAGATCTCGGCTATAGTTGTCGCGGAACTAGGAAGCCGGTCAGGAACGTTCTTGACCGTGTGCGAGGTGGGATAGAGAGATGTCAGTATCGACGGGGTGGACACCTTTGTCCATGTAGCCTGGGAGATCGCATCTCGAAACAGGCTACCCTCGGCCGCGAGTCGATTCAGGACGGGTGTCGTTTCGCGCGCGTACCCGTATGCGCTTAGATGGTCTGACCGGATCGTGTCGGCCATGATCAGGATGACACCTTGCGCAGCAGTTGAGACAAGCCCTGATGGCTGCCCAATGGGCACCGCGCCATGGTTCCTGATCGCTGGAGATCCCCACAACCCGATCGCACCCTGGCGTGGCGAGTCTAAACTCAGTGAAACGGTAACGACCTGACCGGCAAAGTCATCTAGCTGTAACGGAACCGCGTGCCAACGATTCGGTGTTGTGAGCGTGCGTACCAGTATCGGCGTTTCTTTGCCGTCTACTGACTTGACGCTAACCTCGAACGTCACAGCTCCTTCCTCAAGCGTGCCAATCGACAAATCAAGCCAGGGACGCTCAGGAAGCATCAGCAGAATGTTGATTGTCTCCGGTGCCTTAGCCACCAGAGATTCATGGTAGATCTCAGCCAAACCTTGCCATCCGATACCGGTCGCTGTCTCTGCCAGATACTCGCGCTCGAACAGCAGCCGAACAGCCGTGATGGCGAATTCCGCACCAATTTCATCGGTTGGTCGGATGAACACATGCCTGACATCAGAAGCATTAATATCGCTGTTGTTCGAGATACTGTACGTCCTTGACTCCCCACCCGAAACGACGGGCGTACTCAAGCTCCACTCTTCGGTCTGTAGGTTCTCGAGTAGGTCATCGGCATCTCGTAGCTCGACCTCGAGATTCGCGCCTGAGTTGATGCGCAGATCGACCTCCACCGATCGAAGGTGATCATCGGGACCGGCGGATCCCTCCCACTCGACGTGAAGGATCGGGCGGGCGCTGGTCGTGACTCCCGTCAGGGCCCCCTCGGCGATGTGCAGATCGGTCACGCCGCTATCTGCCGTCCATCCCAAGAACGAAGCAGTATCCGATACATCGGTAAACCGCCATGCCGCACGCGGATCCGTGTGGATCGCGGGAGTCCCAACAACCTGAGTTTTGTCTTGATCAAACAAATCGACCAAACGTTGGGTCGACGGTGCGCTGACCGGTCCGGACTCACAAGACACGATGGCGAGCATTACAGGAAGTACAAGCCAGTTTCGCGAGGAAGTTCGCACGGTTGCCGTCATAATCCCCCTTCCCTTGTAGATCGGGATTACCCCACGACGTTCGAGGTAACACATCGTTGACAATCTGCGCAAGCGTACCTACAAGCGGACAAACCAACACCGAGACGAAGACCGCCCGCTGTGTCCAAGATATACATACCCTTCGCAGGCAGAAACATTCAATCCCAATGCTCCGACAAACACTAAGATTTATGGTCCTCCTGTGGCCTCAACGGAATGAGCCAAGGCAATCATACGGCCATCGAAGCAAAGCGTGGCATCAACCCTGATCGCTGGTGACTGGCGACGAACATATGATCTAACGTCTTGCTCATGACTTAAGTTTTGCAGACGACCGACTTCATGGCTGTCATACGTCAGCCGAACTGTTCTTTTGCACCAATAAACCACTGTTCTTAACAAGAATGGACGGCTCCGTAGTGTCTACGTCGGGTAATCTCCGTCGAAATCGAGAAGCTTCTCGCTGACCCCGAATTACTGAGTTTTCTTGTTTACTGGAGGCACAGGCCCAGCTGCGCTGGACGGCGGTCGATTCAGATGGGGCTTATGGCTCACCCGGGTTGGGGCGCCCCAGGGTTTTCTTGGACACTTGATTGCGAGAGAGTTTTCGTAGGAGGAGTGTCGAGATGGAGAAGCACGATCAGGAGTCGGCGGTGGCGGAGGGAGGCCGGAGGGCGACCGGAGGGGGCCGGTTTTCAGTCGGTCGCAAGAGCGCCGTGGTGATGTGCTTGCTGCGCGGGGAGGATCTCGAGTCCGTGTCGCGGGAGTGGAGGATCACGGCGGCGCGGGCGTCGCAGTGGCGCGATCAGTTTCTGGCCGCGGGCCAGGCGGGCCTGAAGAGCCGAGCGACGGATGCCCGGGGTGAAGACAACCGTCGGCTGCGGGCCAAGGTCGGCGAGCTGCTGATGGAGAACGAACTGCTCTACGCGAAGGTGGACCAGCTGGAGGCCGGCTCCCCTTTGGCCCGGAGGAGGTCGACGCGATGAGTGGCGCCCATTCGATCTCCACCCGTCGGGCGTACGGCGTGCAGCGGATCTACCGCGTGTGGGAGCGGGCGCGGTCCAGCGTCTACGCGAGGCGTCACGCGACGAGGTCACGCGCGCCGTGGTGTCGCCGCGGGCCGGTCGGTGCCGCCCCGGACGAGGTGCTGGTCGGCCACATCCGCCGGGTACTCGAAGCCTCGCCGTTTCATGGCGAGGGGTACCGCAAAGCCTGGGCGAAGCTGCGGGTCGCGGGGATCCGCACCTCGAAGGAGCGGGTGCGGCGGTTGATGCGGGAGCACGACCTCCAGGCCCCGCACCGCGCGGGGCACGCGCACGGCCCGAAGGCGCATGACGGCACGATCACCACGGAGGCCCCCGATGTGATGTGGGGAACGGACATGTCGGCCACGGTGACGGTCGGCGAGGGGGCGGCGTTCGTGTTCGTGGCTGTCGATCACTGTACGACCGAGTGCATCGGCCTCCATGCGGCCAAGAGCGGGAGCCGGTTCGAGGCCCTGGAGCCGATCCGCCAGGGCGTCCGGGAACGCTTCGGCGCCATCGCCAAAGGTGTCGCCAGCGGGCTTCGTCTTCGTCACGACCACGGATCGAACTACCTGGCCGATGACTTCCAACGGGAGATCAAGTTCTTTGGTATCGAGAGCTCACCGAGCTTCGTGCGGGAGCCCGAAGGGAATGGCGTCGCTGAGCGCTTCATCCGCACACTGAAGGAGAACGTCTTGTGGGTACGGAGCTTCGAAACGATCGAGGAGCTCCGCCTCGCCTTGCTTGAGTTCAAGCGGACATACAACGAACAGTGGATGCTTGAGAAGTACGACTATCGAAGCCCAGCCCAGGTGCGACGCGACCGGGTCGGGCTAGACGCGGCAGCATAGAAGTGATTACCTTCAAACCACTGTCCAAGAACCCTGGGGCGGTACAGATCGCCTTCCGCGGAGAGATTTTCCCGCCCACCGTTGCTCAACGCTTCGTGCCGAGCACGAACACGCACCTTGCATCCCACGACACGCGTCCACGGCATGCGAGCTCAGTTCATATGGATTCTGCATGTGTGGAATCCGGACGACGGTGGTTGACATCCCGCGGGAGCCGGTGACACGATGCATACATCGTCGTGACTTGCCCCAAACGAGCAAGAACGTGACTTGCGTGAGAGGTCCCATCCTTCCCTTGATAATTGTCGTACTGCTCGTGTCGCTAGGTGCCTCATGGCCTGCAACTGCGAAACGTCCAGACGTCAAGACGGCGTTCGTTAAAGTTCCCAACGAGTACCGTTTAGTGCCCAACATCACGTATTTACGTGCCAGCGGACAGGACCTTAAACTCAATGTGTATCAACGGCGTGGATTGGCGGACCTCAATCCCACCATCGTCCACATTCACGGCGGCGGGTGGACTAACGGAAACAAGGAGAGTTCTGACCTCACCTTCCTGCCGTACCTCGAAATGGGGTGGATCGTCGTTAACGTGGAGTATCGGCTAGCCGATGTCTCGCATGCTCCCGCGGCGGTCGAGGATTGCCGATGCGCTCTTCGATGGATCTACCGCAACGCGGAGCAATACAACTTCGATCTCGATCGAATCGTGGCAACCGGTAACTCGGCCGGTGGACATCTTTCGTTCACGACTGGATACTTCCCGGATCGGCTGCCTTGGATCATCAATATCCCGGCGACCGCTGCCAAAACTGGTCAACTGGCGTTACCTCCACCGACGAACTCACGGTCGCGGCCATCATTGACTGGTACGGTATGAGCGACGTGCTCGATCTCTTACACAGCTCCTCTGGACCAACCGGAGCATATACTGTCGCCTGGCTGGGCAATGAGGTCGATCGCGACGACGTCGCTGGGCGAATCTCCCCACTCACGTATGTGCGCGAAGGGCTTCCACCGGTCCTCATGATCCATGGCGATGCCGATCCGACTGTTCCGTATTCACAGGGCGTTCGCTTACATCAAGCGCTGGGTCAGGGTCGCCGTTCCAAACAAGCCATTCACAATACCGGACGGTCGGCACGGTGGATTCACTAGCGATGAGTACGTCCGGACATACGGGGCTATTCGTGATTTCCTCCGATAACACAATCTTAAGCCAAAGGCGGCACGCCCCAGACACCTCCTTCCGACTGGCCCACGGTAGACCGCGTTGACAGCACCCGTTCCGATCTCCCGACTTTCTTCTGTGAATTTATGACAGATTTTTCGGTTCGCTCGGATTCCATTGACGTTACGCAGATCATGGACGAAATTCGAGCCCGACTCCAGGAAAAGCGCGGTGTCGATTACACCGAAGTCCAAATCCGAGAACTTGCGTCGGTAACGCTTGAACGGTTCCTCGATCCGAAAAATGTGCGGTCCGACCTCCTCGAACACTACCGGCGACTATATGAATCGGGCGATGACGGGTCTCAATCCCCGGTTGCGTACTTCGCCCTCATCAAAGATGCGCTCTATTCCTCGTCGCCGACTCTCAGGGGCCGGCTGATCTCTCGCCTGCGCCGAGTATGCCGCCCGATATTGAAGCTCTTCTTCAATGACCTACCTGGATTCCTGACCGGACTCATCGGAAAGCAAGGTCAGATCAACGCGCTTCACTACGAACTACTCCACAACCTCGTTGTCGAAATGACACGGCTCGCGATCGAGACCAAGAACCACCAGATGCGAATCGAATCACTCGAGGCACGGCTGGACTTTAACGAGCGGCGAGCGAGGGCACTGGAGGACGTCGTGCAATACCGCCCTGGTGCCACCGAGCCACTCGGTGCTCGGACTGACGACGACGGTGAAGCTGGGGGGCACCCCCACCAAGAAAACGACACTCTTCGACGGCGTCGAGCGCGACGACGACGAAGACCTTAACGCCTACTACCGGCGCCACACAAGAACATCCAGTTCCACGTGTGCTAACACCCGATACGAGTAATCAAAGTCCTTCTCCACCCGATGCAAGCGTGCGGATCCTTCCACTTCGACGCCATCGGCCGAATAGAAGCGCTTCGTCAGTCCGAGTTCCCCGTAGTGACGCGTGTTAGTAAAGAGGGTGCCATCCTCTCTTAAAGAGCCGTAGTTTTCGTCACCCTCGTCCTTGATCCAGTCGCCGGCGCCCCAGAAAATGAAATGACCTCGCCACCCACGCTTCTCAGCGGAGAGCCGAGCAAATACCCCATGCCCATGTCGCGTGGCGCCAAGGTCGTCTCGGTTAGGGACATTACGTGCAAACAGCGCGTAGCCTTCAATTGCTGTCCGGTCGAAGAATCCCAACGACGGTTCGAATACGATCCCCGGGCCAGCCGCCCAACTGTCACGGACCGGCCCGCTGGCGAACAGCTGACCGCCCTCGTGCACGAAGTGAACTTGATATGCTACCGATATTGGCGAACCCGATCGAATCGACGCTCGTCCATTCAGCCCACCGTCGAACCGCTCGCGATGACTGGCCGTGTTTAGATCCTGCCAGTTGATCCACCAGTCTTGCTTGAATCCTGGGTAATTCACCGTCCACTGCAGTCCAGCCTCGTAGGGTCGCGTGAACGCCAACGTCTCCGTCTGTAGCGGTGGCAATAAGCCATGAGGTCCAGCCCCGTCAAGCCCCAGATCGGCAAGTCGTTCGTTCGTGTCGAGCGTTCCAATGACAAACTGTTGGTGGTCACCGCGCAGAATCAACGAGAACACGGGCCGAACCGTCTCGGCAAATTGCTCAGACCCGAAACGGTGATTTACGAACACACCACCGGAAAAGGTCACCGCGTCATTGAGGTCTACATCTAGGGCGATAGTGGCGGCTGCCCCAAACAGCGTCTCGCCATCGCGGAACGGATTAAAGAACTCCGTATTGTCTCCATAGAGCGTCACGTCCGTCCGAAGCCTCACGTCCTCTTGGGCTGAGGCAGACTGGGCTATCAGATGGACGGCGAACATGCCGACCAGCACTGCTCGAAAAGCTTTGCCTGGCATGTGACCCGGCATTATACCTGTCACCAAGGACGGACCTGGCCCACCAGGGGGACCGTAGCGTCCACGTGCGGTATGCTGATTATCTGAGCATGCACGACCTCTTTTTGATATCAGTCGGGATCTTGGGGTGGCTCGTCGTCCCCTACGGACTGGAGTCGTCGCCTCTTCAGGTGTCAGGTCAGGCTGACCTGGACATTGCTACCGTTCAAGCGCAGGCAGAACAAGGTGATGCCGATAATCAGTGGCGTCTCGGAACCCTGTACGAGATGGGCGTTGATGAACTTTCCCAAGACTTCACTGAAGCCGCTCGATGGTTTCGTCGCGCGGCCAACCAGGGCCACGCCCTCGGGCAGCTCAGTCTCGGGGTGATGTACGTCGATGGCCGAGGGGTCCTGCAGGATGACGCGCAAGCAGTCCGCTGGCTTCAACTAGCGGCGGAGCAAGACAACCCGATCGCGCAGACGATCTTTGCGGGACTGTACGCCGAGGGCCGGGGGGTTCCGAAGGACGACGAGGAAGCGATACGCTGGTATCTCGTAGCGGCGGACCAGGGCGAAGTCGTGGCGCAGTACAGCCTCGCCGGATTCTATGCACAGGGCCGCGGCATCGAAGTCGACCTCTCCGAAGCAATTCGCTGGCTCCGTCTTGCGGCGGATCAAGGGTACGCTCTCGCACAAAGAGGCCTTGGGCTCATGTACCGCGACGGCCGGGGTGTCCCACAGAGTACCACCGAGGCAGTCCGCTGGCTTCGTCTTGCGGCGGCTCAAGGCGACTCTACCGCACGAACTAGCCTCGAAGACCTGTCAGTCGAACCTAGCACCGTTCCGGTACACAAGACCGAAGTTGTGCGCCGGATCAGACTCAAGGCCGAGAGGGGGAATGCTGTCGCGCAGAGAAGCCTTGGGGTCATGTACCGCGAGGGCCAAGAACTTCCGCAGGACAACGAGGAGGCGGTCCGCTGGTTCCGCCTCGCCGCGAATCAAGGAGACTCACTTGCGCAGGTTAGCCTCGGCTTCATGTACCTCGATGGCCGCGGTGTCCTCCAGGACGACACGGTAGCAGCTTCTTGGTATCGGCTCGCGGCGGAGCAAGGAAACGTTGCTGCGCAAATAGCTCTCGCGAGCATGTATCGTGACGGACTTGGTGTCCCTGCGGACGACACCGAGGCGATCCGTTGGTATCGGCTGGCGGCCGAGCAAGGCAACGGCGTTGCTCAGATTAACCTCGGGATTATGTACCGTGACGGCGACGGTGTCCCGCCAGACCACGCCGAAGCAGTTCATTGGTATCGACTCGCAGCGGAGCAAGGAAACGCCTTCGCACAAACGAGCCTCGGGAGCATGTACGCCGACGGCCTCGGTGTCCCACAGGACGACGCGGAAGCGGTTCGCTGGCATCGGTCTGCCGCAGAGCAAGGGAACGCCATTGCGCAAGCGAGCCTCGGGAGCATGTACCTTGAAGGCCGAGGTGTCCCCGAGGACGATACGGAGGCGGTCCGGTGGTATCACCTCTCGGCGCAACAAGGGTACCCACCTGCGCAGGCAAGCCTCGGCGGCATGTATGCCGAGGGCCGCGGTGTCCCACAGGATGATGTCGAAGCCGTCCACTGGTATCGCCTTGGAGCAGAGCAGGGCGACACCGTCGCTCAAGGAGACCTCGGGTACATGTACGCCCAGGGCCGGGGTATCCAGCGGGATGATGCGGAAGCGGTCCGCTGGCTACGCCTCGCGGCAGAACAGGGCGATCCAATCGCAGAGTACAACCTTCAGGGCATGTATAGGGAAGGCCGAGCCATCCCCGCGGACGACACGGAAGCGGCCTCCTGGAATCGCCTGGCAGCTGAGGACGGGAACGCCACTGCGCAGACAAACCTCGCGCTTATGTACCTCGAAGGCCGGGGTGTTCCCCAGGACGCCACGGAGGCAGTCCGCTGGTTTCGCCTGTCAGCGAATCAGGGAAACGCGCGCGCGCAGTACAACCTCGGCGTTCTATATGCGGATGGCCGGGGTATTGGAAAGAACGACATCGCCGCCCACCTCTGGTTCGACGTTGCCGCCTCTGTATCCAGTGACGTGAGCGAGGACGCGCTCGCTGCCCGAGATGTCGTCTCGAAGCGACTAACCGAAAGCCAACGAGCCGAAGCGGAACGCTTGGCAGCAGAATGGCGCGGCACGCACCCGCGAGAGCCGTGACACCCTAAAGCATGCTACCGGAAGTGGGTGTCAGATTTCCGTGCTACACGCCAGTTAGCTGGCGAGACGACGCGTGCGAGAAACGTTTACCTCAGTTGGTCATCAGAACGCCAGTCCGCTGTCAAGAACCTTAAACCGGTCAAGAGCTCTCTGCAAAACGGTATTAAACCACGACATTCTTCGCCGTCCCTAAATCGAAGCAGCCCTAAGGCGCCTGTTGCAATGCCTCTCGGGCATCAAGCACACGTTCACCGCTAAGCGCGTTTCGTACCGCCCAGTTCCCCTCGTGACAGGCGTATTCGTAAATCTCGTAATCGGGATACCGCGTTAAGGGCATTTGAATCGTAAACGGTTCCGTGAACACGTTTGGATCGGTGACCGTGACTCGCCACAGAATTGTGTCCTCAGAAACCCGCTGGTATCGTTCGACAACGTGGAGCCGTTCGCTCGTAGGGATACCTTTAAGCCTCCTGCCGGCCGAACTTGAGGCAATCCAACCGCGATTCGTGAAGTTCTTCGTTTCAACCACAAGTGTGTCGCCTTCCCAATGCGCCCGCGCGTCGCCCATCCACAACTTGATGGAGGGATCAACGAACGACCGATCGGACAACGGAATAATTCGAACATCATGAATCATCTCGTGGTGAATAGCGACATGATCCGAACTCTGCACAATTCGATAAGCATTGTTATAACCGGCCTGAAGCATAGACCCGGGAACTCCTCGTGACAGACAACGATCCCACACGCTCATGTTCAGATAGTTGTCACCGTTCCGCTCAAGGTTGTACTGCTTGGCCGCAATCGCCCATTTCTTGATTCGAGCCCTGCCGCCAGGCGGGTCTACGATCAATGAAGTTTGCCCAGTTGAGAGCACAGTGTCCCCAGAATCGAGCCAGTGGGAGTTGTAACCACCAATCGATCCACCGACCGGTAACGACTCGACTCGGATTTTACTCGGTGCATTAGCCCTCACAGTCCGCTCAGCCCGTTGGGACTCCAGCCTCGAGATCTCCTCCACCGAGAGGAACGCTTTCCCTGCGGCCGACTCGGGACGCTCCATCGGTGTAATAGTCTTGTTGCCCCACATGCCCTGCAGGTCCGGGTGTCCGTCCGACGTAAGCGGCATGGTCCAGTTAGGGTCAATGACACGTTCGACCTGCGCAACTGCCGTCGGGACAATTGCAATTGCGCACGTCACGATAAAACCAGTAATCGTGAGTAGCCAACGGGCAAAAGAAGTCCGCATAGCAAAGCTCCTTCCTTTCCGGTCCTCTCAGTAGCTCAACTAACCAAAAGCGAAAACCACACCAAGACCACTGGCGCCCTAGGGCACTGTGTCATCGGCCAGAGAGTCCCTGATCGCCGCGGCGGCGAGAATGATGGGCAGACTGTAGTTCCCCTCATGACAGGCAAATTCGTAGATCAGGTATGGGTTCAGCCGCATCGGTAGTTCGTACGTCCACGGTTGGGTCCACATACCCGGGTCGTGGACGGTAACTCGATAAATTAGGACATCTGGTGACGCCCGAATGAAACGTTCTGTCAACTGCATCTCGGGAGTCGTCCGCCCGCCCATAAAGGTCGTTTCACGACGGAAATTTGTCGTCTTGACAACGAGCGTGTCACCCTCCCAGTAGCCACGTGAGTCACCGGCCAATTGACGTATGTCGAGGTGTGGGCGTCCATCGAGTGGCACAACGCGAAAGTCATGAACCATCTCGGTAAAAATGACCACCGTGTCTGGGGTCTGAAACAGTTGCATGTTGTTGTTGTACCCACCCGGAAATATCGGCGGCCCGGCATTGAAACCCGCAATGCAACGCGCCTGGAGACTGTTGTGGCCCATATTTTCGACCCATCCGCCAGGGGTAGGCTCATGGTTCTGGAGGCCTAAGTCTTTCCGGGCCTGATTCTCCCCGTCCCATTTACTCTTGGCTTCCAGCTTCATCGGTGGCCTTCGCCCGTTCGGTGGATCGATAACGAGCGAAGTGCGGAGGGTCGGGACCGCTGAAGTTCCCTGGTCGAACAAGTGACGATTAAAGGACCCTGGACCTCCGTCAACACCCCGATCCACATTCCCACTGGGATCAACCTCTGTCCGCCGAGAGGGTCGATTATTGATCTCAGTCTGCCGGTCAATCCGTGCCTGTTCGAGTTCTGCCGCCTCTTCCTTAGTCAAAAACTCTCGGTCGCCAAGATCGTCCGGTCTATTTAATGGCGTGACGCCCCTCCGAAAATCCCAGACACCCTGCAGATCCGGCTTGCCCCAGGCGGTCCGCGGCACGTCCTCCTGCGCGAAAATCGAGATTTGAGCTAATATTGCGAATACCGTGACCATCAATGAGCCTGCGAGATAACGAACTACCATGTACACCCTCCTCAGAAAGCGTTATAGGGTCAGAAACGTCACGCAAGAGTCTAATTAAATCGAACCAGTCGGGCGAATCGAGGATTTGAGGTATCTTATCTCCACTGCACGGGACTATGGCTATAACGGCGTTGCGGACCTATAAGCGGGGAGGCCGTTCGACACAGATCGCGAGCATCGGCCTGTTCGTCATGCTCTTGTCCTGGACTGCCGCTGGACGCCCGCTGGCCCAACAACCCACCCACACTGATCCTCTGAGCTTGGCTGATGGAGAAATTTTCGTCAAGCAGTACTGCACCAGTTGCCACAGCAATCGTTTGAGACGTGGAGGCCTTGTGTTGGAGGGTCTCGACCTTGCCGACGTCGGCGCTGATACTCAAATCTGGGAAAAAGTGGTTATGAAAATACGGACGGGCTTGATGCCTCCCGTCGGTGCCCGAAGGCCCGATGACTCGTCCTACGACGGGTTTCGGATTTGGCTATCGGGTGAGCTGGACCGTGCGGCAGTCGAGGATCCTAATCCTGGATCTACCCCGTTCTTCCATCGCCTCAATCGCAACGAATATCAAAACGCCGTTCGCGATCTTCTCCGCGTCGATATCGACGCCGCACGTTTTCTCCCGGCCGACGATTCGAGTCATGGTTTCGACAATATGGCGGGCACGTTACGCGTGTCCCCATTGCTGATGGAGCGTTATCTGGCGGCCGCAAAAACCATCAGTCGCTTGGCCATTGGGAACACGCCATCATTTGACAGCCGGATCTATTACGTGGGTACCGAGGCAGAGCGTCGCGTCCGAACTACGGTAATCCCGCTGGGGGCCGAAGGCGGAACCGCGATTCGTCATTATTTCCCGACAAAAGGCGAGTACGAGGTGACGGTTTCACTTGAGCGGACGAATCGACCTGGAGCCCTGCGAACCAAGGTCGTACACATAGAACGCCAGTTGGAAATCACCATTGACGGCGAACAGGTCGGACTCTTCACGGTCGGGAAGCCAGAACGTGGGATGACGGACCCTCCGAAGTTCCAGATCCGGGCTCCGGTAACCGGCGGCGAACGCACGGTCGCCGCGCGCTTCTACAAAATGCCGCTGAATCTCGTCGGCGGCATCCGGGAACCGCTCGTAAACCAACGCGGAGAGGGCGATATCCCTGGGTCGAGCGGATCAGTACCCCGCTTATCGTCCCTCGTGATCGAAGGCCCCTATAACGCAGACCGTCCCGGCGATACGCCCAGTCGGCGCGAGATCTTGGTCTGTGAGCCGGAATCGCCAGCCCAGGACGAATCGTGTGCGCATACGATTCTTTCGAGGCTGGCTCGACGCGCATTTCGCGGCACCGGAACCAACGAAGACGTCCAGTCGCTCCTCCACTCGTATACCCAAGCTCGCACCGACAGCGGCACCTTTGAAGCCGGTATCGAGTTCGCCATTCGAAGGCTGCTCGTCAGCCCAAACTTTCTCTTCCGCATTGAGGCCGATCCGAAATCGTTGATTCCCGGCCCGCGTTCGGTAAGCGATATTGAGATGGCGTCGCGGCTTTCCTTCTTTTTGTGGAGCAGCATTCCGGACGAACCGCTGTTAACTGCCGCCGAGCAGGGTCGGCTCCAGGCACCACAGGAAATTGAGCGCCAAGTTCGGCGAATGCTCGCTGACTCTCGCTCGCAAGCCTTAACATCAAATTTTGCAAGCCAATGGCTGGAACTGCGCAGCCTCGCGTTCTACAAACCTAGCGAACCGCTCAGCTTTTTCTACGATGAGTCACTTCGAGACAGTCTGCAGCGCGAGACCGAGCTGTTTTTCGACTATGTCATCAGGAAAGACCGACCTGTTTCCGAACTGCTCACGGCACGATACACCTTCCTAAACAAACGCTTGGCAGACCATTACGGTATTTCGGGCGTGCAGCACCCAGACCTTCGGCGTGTCGATCTTCCAGCGGACAGTCCACGTGGTGGGTTGCTCGGGCACGGAAGCCTACTCGCCATTACATCTCACCCGGACCGCACGTCGCCGGTCCTTCGCGGAAAGTGGGTGATGACGAACCTGTTCGGCACTCCCCCCTCACCACCGCCACCAAATATTCCAGCCCTCGAGGATGAGGAACCGTTCGTGAAAGCGCCGACGCTACGCGAGCAGTTAAGCGCACACCGTGCCAACCCGGCTTGTGCGAGCTGTCATACTATGATCGATCCGCCTGGATTCGCGCTTGAGCACTTCGACGCGATCGGGCGTTGGCGCGATCGCGACGACTCCTGGAATACGATCGATAGCTCAGCGGTGTTGCCGGACGGAACGGAGATCGGGGGAGTTGAAGACCTGAAAGAGGCGCTCGTCCATAAACCGGAACGCTTTGCGACCACGGTCGTGGAGCGGCTTCTCACCTACGCACTCGGCCGCGGACTTGAGCACTATGATGCGCCGAGTGTTCGAAAGATCGTATCGGAGTCGGCAAAGGACGGATATCGCATCCAGTCATTGATCGTGAACGTGGCAAAGAGCTATCCATTCGTAACGCGCAGCGGGCAATAGGTGCAATCTAGGACGGGAGCTGATTGATGATCATCACGAAGAAGTCACTCGCGCGACGGACATTCCTGCGAGGTGTCGGAGCCACGATTGCACTGCCCTTTCTGGATGCGATGGTCCCAGCCTTGAACGGGGCTACTGCCGCCAAGCCGGTGCCACGCCTCGGCTTTTTCTATGTACCGAATGGAATCTACCCGCCAGATTTTCACCCAGCCGGCAATGGTGGTACCAACTTTACTTTTTCGCCCGTGCTGCTCCCGTTGGAACCGGTCCGTGAACATGTCACCGTCCTGTCCGGCCTTTGCAATCTCAACACCGGTGGTGGAGGTCATACGACTGGAAATTCGGGGTGGCTTAACGGCACGCCATCGAAAAAA
The DNA here is from genome assembly GCA_965237405.1 of Vicinamibacterales bacterium. GTDB lineage: Bacteria > Acidobacteriota > Vicinamibacteria > Vicinamibacterales > UBA8438 > CAUZIB01. The sequence continues at coordinate 1,124,397 of OZ250139.1, forward strand.
ACTGAGGGTTCCGATATCAGTGCTGGGAAAACGCTCGATCAGTACGCGGCGGACACCCTTGGCGCCGCCACCATCCTACGTTCACTAGAACTCACGACCGAATCGAGCATCGTCGCTGGTCTCTGCGAACTTGGATATAGCTGCACGTATCGAAACTCGACATCGTGGCTTACGCCCACCACGCCGCTTCCGCACGAAAACAATCCACGTTTGGTATTCGAACGCCTCTTCGGGAGCGAAGCCACCCCGGCTGCCCGGGCGCGAGAGCTCGCGAACGACCGGAGCATTTTGGATGCGGTCAGCGAGGAAATGACACGGCTGCAACGCCGCCTCGGTATCGGCGACCAACGCATGGTCAACGACTACATGAGCTCGATTCGCGATGTCGAGGTTCGCATTCAGAGAATCGAAGGAAATCAAGAAAATGCGGTGGCTGCAAATTTCATGCAGCCCGTCGGCATTCCCGATGATTTTCGGGAACACGTACAACTCCTATTCGACCTGTTGTGGGTCGCCTACCAGGGTGATATAACCCGCGTTAGCTGCACTCAGCTCTCCCGGGAGAACAGCGCGAGGACGTATCCCTGGATCGGCGTCAACAGCGGACACCATGGCATCACCCATCATGGTCACGATCCCGTCAAGATCGCGAATGTGGTCAAGATCGACACCTATCACGTGTCGCTCTTCCGCGATTTCATCCAGAAAATGCGAGACACGCCAGACGGTGACGGCTCTCTCCTCGACCATTCCATCCTCGTCTACGGAAGCGGCCTCGGGGACGGCAACATCCATAGCATGAGCAACCTCCCCCTCGTCGTGGCAGGAGGGGGTGTAGGAAACCTCAAGGGCGGACGCCACCTGAAGTATTCGTCGGACACGCCATTGATGAACGCCGGGCTAACATTGCTAGATAAGGTCGGCGTACACCTTGACAGCATCGGTGACAGCACCGGGCGTCTTAGCAACCTCTGATTCACGCAAGCGGGAGAGCTTCCGGTATGAAGTGTTACCAACGGGCAACCGTTCCGCTGTTCATGGCGTTGGGCGTCATTGCGGGGGCAATGCTCCCTCTGTCGATCGCGGCTACCAGCGACAACCGTTTAATTGATGCGGCGAAAGCCGGTGACCACGCATCGGTCGAAGCGCTCCTGCAACGCAATCCGACTGTTGTCCATCAGATCGGAGTGGACGGAACCACCGCACTCCACTGGGCAGTCAATCGGGATGACCTGACCATGGTGGACCTGCTGATTCACGCTCGCGCAAACGTCGAGGCGCTAAATCGCTACGGCTTTCCACCCATCGCCTTAGCTGCTATTAACGGCAGCGCCACTGTGCTGTCGAGTCTCATTCGGGCTGGAGCAGACCCGAATACGTCGGTTCCTGGGGGAGAAACCGTGCTGATGACGGCTGCTCGCACCGGGAACCCGGACGCGGTAGGTGTTCTCCTTATGGCGGGTGCCGATACCGACGCGACCGACGCAGCTGGTCAGACCGCGCTCATGTGGGCCGCCGCCGCCAATAACCCTAGTGCCATTGCGGCGCTGGTTGTTCGTGGCGCCGACGTTCACGTCCGTACGGAGGGCGGTCTCGACGCCTTGATGTTTGCAGTGCGGGGCGGACGGAACGCGGCTGCCGAAGAGTTGATCGATGCGGGAGCAAACGTGAACGGGACGCTCGTAAGCGGCGAGAGCGTGCTCGACCTCGCACTCGTGAACACGCATTGGGGACTGGCCGACCTGCTACTCGATCTCGGTGCGGATCCCAATCAAGTTGACGCGGGATATACCGCACTCCATCGGCTCACCGTCCTCCGACCGATCGTTCAGGGTGTGGTCTTCGACCAAGGACTCGTCGTCCCGATTGGCTCCCTCGATACTATTCTTGACCTGGTGAAGAAGATGATCGCCAAGGGCTTGAATGTGGATGCACGGATGGCGAAGGACGCCCTCAAAGACCAACGGTTCATTAATAACCAGGACACACTCATTTACGTCGGAGCGACTGCGTTCTTGCTGGCCGCTAAAGAGGCCGACCTGGAACTGATGGAAGTTCTGCTCGCCGCGGGAGCCGACCCGACGATACCAACCTTCGATGGTACGACGTCATTGATGGTGGCCGCTGGTTTACACAGCTACCGAGGCAGTTACCGCCGTTTCGAAGATCGGGGCAAGGCTGGCGACATTCTCAAGACCGTCAAGATGTGTCTCGACTTTGGAATCGAGGTTAATGCGGTCAATGATGTCGGCAATACCGCACTTCACGGTGCCGCCTATCGAGGCATACCCGAGGTCGCCACAATTCTCATCGACAACGGCGCCAAGCTCGACGCTGTCGACACACGTGGACTGACGCCACTCGCCGTCGCCAGTGGCGTGTATTACATAACCCGGCTGTCGAAGTCGCCGGAAACGGCGGACCTGCTCCGCGACGTCATGCGCGACCGCGATCTCTCCACGGAGGTCCTGGCTCCAGACCAAAAGAACCTGTGCCTCTACTGCTATCTGACCAACCGCCAACAGTACCGCGCTACGCTTCAACACATCCAGAAGCTCGAGGAACTATTCGCGCAGAATTAGACCCATCCCCGGCGGTGATACTCATGGCCATCGTGAAACCGGTAGTCATCGCCAGACCAAACTCCACAGTGCCACAATAGTGAATCGACGATAGAGATGGCCGGTGTGGCGGTCGCGTACTGAACTCTTGCTCGATCACGCAACCGCGAGCAACACCAGGAACAAAAGCAGGTAAGTTAGCCACCCCACAAGAACCACACCCACTGCTCGCATGGTACTCGTGTAGTCCAAAGCCTGCCGAACTGCAATCGTCATGGTTACCAACATCCAGATCGAGACGATATTAACAACGAATGGACCTACGCCGGGGAGAAACATACCTACGATTCGTAACAAGCCTGGTGACTGAGCGAATCCTGTCGTTCGTATCAATTCGCCTACGTCTGCGCTGGTTTGAGGTTCAGGCAGTAACCGCGTTCCAATAAAGTAGGTCAAGGCCGCCCAAGTGACCCAGGCGACCAGCGATAGGCTAACGGCTAGTAGGACTACACTCAGACCAGAACCCAAGCCAACCGTCCCGATCCCACCAGCTAGACTGGAGAGAAGAACGACTACCATCGCTTGCCTGGTGGCACCGGTATCAGCTTCCACTTCTTCATAGACCTGCACATCAAGTCTCGCTGCTCCGATCATCCGCTCTGTAAAGCTCGTCACGTTATGACTCTCTGATTGAAATCCAAATTCGGCGGTCGAAACACGCCCCCTGTGGAAACCGACTTATGCAGTGCGTCATGCGGTGAACATTACGGTTCGATGCTAGCGGTGTACGCCGCTATGTTCACGATATCCTCAATGGTGAGGTGTTCGACTGTCGAATCCATCAGATCTGACCACGCACCGTTCCGCACACCCGTCTGAAAATCGTAGAGCTGGCGTGCAATGTAGCTAGGAGAGCGACCTGCGAGCGCTGGTACTGGGCCTATCCCTCCCAACCTGGGGCCATGACAGACGGAACATGCCTCTGTCTTGCCGTTTCCGCCAGTCGTCACCAGATTCTCTCCTCGTGCCACGGCGCCGATGGGTACGTAGGCGATGAAGCCTGAAGCGTCATCACGCAGTTCGGTTCGGTGGAGATCCTCCGGCGTCTCGACCACCCGCGTACCGATCGGCTCCATTCCGCCACCCTCCACTACCTTGTGGATCCACCCAGCAAACCGGGTCTGGGGCACCATGTTGCTCTCCACCACGCGAACCCACGACTTAAAGGTAATCGACGAGAAGTACTCCGCCGCCATCCGGGCCTGCTCATCAGTTGCGGCCAACCCAATCCGTTCCATGAAGGCCGGCGGGCCCATCCTCGGCTCACCCGTCTTGCGCAGGCCATTGCGCCAATCAGCCATCTACTGCACGATGTAATCGTAAGGCTGCCCAGCGAGACTGGCGTTCTCCGGCTTGCCCTGTCCATTCGGTAGATGGCAGTAGCCGCATGCAACCACTCCGTCGCCGCCACCGATGGCTACAAGATCAGGCATGGGTGGATGGTCCTCCGGGTGCCAATCTGGCGGGCCATTGGCAATATTGATCGCTGAACGCGGCATCGACACGCTCGATCCGGGGACGGTCACCATTTCGTCGGGATCGGGTACGTTCGCGTTCCCTTGCGGTGGGTCGTTAAGCACAAAAGCCCACGGCATCACCGCATTGGCCCCATCGACTTCCCTCTGCTGCGCGCAGATCGGCAGACTGAACGCCGCGATGGCAACGACAACCGCGACTAGACGGGCCAAACAATAAATCAAGAGGTCCCTCCTCCCACTTGCGACAAACCGCGCGACCTCTAGCGTGACGCGAAACTATCTTATGCCGTTACGCTTATCCAGTTTGGGCGCAACCCAGCGGCCATCAATAGTCGACCGCCACTCACGCTACATCCCAAGCATTAACTCGCCAATGTGCACGTCCAGCAAGTGTGTGACCCGCAGTCCGGTGATCCCGTCGGTATCGACCTCCGAGCGCGGTAGCGTTGCCACCTCCGTGTCGTTCACCAGAAAGCGAACCTGCGAACTCCCAACCTCGACTGTCAGTTTATTTGTTGACCGTCCCTCCGAGTCCAGGTCGTTAATCGCTGGGGCGGAGGTCCAGTCGATAAGCGTTGGCGTCTCGCTGCCCATTCGTTTCTTGATGAGGTACATACCGCCTTGCCGAATAACAAAGTACGAGTACTGCTGGTCTGGACTGGAAAGTTTAGACCCGCCCCAAAAGAGCCCATAGGCGTTAGGGTGACCCGATGGTTCGGTCTGCGCAAACGACGCGCTGATGGTGAAGGTCTCCTTCGCCATGCTCTCCGACCGCCAGAAGATCGCCGCACCTCTTCCAGCCGTCGACGCGTGGACCCCGCTCCCCATCGTCCTGAAATGGAGTACACCGCTCGGGTCAGTGCCGTAATCGAGCCTTGTCTCCCATCCGGTAGCTTCATTACCTCCTGTCTGGCCTCCAACGACCGAAGGAACCGCCACCGCCACCACCATCGCTACCACCATCAGTAGATTCCGCATAACTTCCTCCTAGCTTAGATCGCAGCAATCGACCTAGCATGTATCAAATCCGCTCATCCGATCAATGCTACCGGCGATCTTGTCTGTATTAGCTGCTTAAGGCTCACTTTCGTGTTATCCAGAGAACAATAGTGCCAAGGCTAGGGCACAAACCCACATCGGACATGAACTGCATAGGAGTTTGCGTCCCTCCTCTTCCACCAGCTGGCAGTTCAATAGAACGGGCGACCGCCCTAGCGTAGTTAGGGTCGCTCGGCTGCCGCCTTCTCTTCCAAGCGTCGTCCAGCCAGCATTAGCGCCATCGAGTAGTGACCTTCGTGACAGGCGTACTCATACATCGGCTGGCTATTTAGCCGCATGGGAACCTCGACTGTCCAAGAAGTCGTCCAGATCTCTGGATCGGTTACTGTGAACTCATAGAGGAGTGTGTCAGCGTCAACCCGGGTCAACCGCTCCACTAAATGCATGCTCTCGGTCGTCCCTCTCCACCGTCGCTTCTCAGCGAAGTTTTGGGTCTCGATGACAAGCGTCTCGCCATCCCAGTAGCCCCGCGAGTCCCCAGACCACTGGCGAACGTCTAGGGTAAGGCCGACACGCCCGTCGAGAGGAACGATGCGAACGGTATGAACCATCTCGGTGACAAGCACGACGTGGTCCGCCGTCTGGAACAGTTGCATGTTGTTGTTGTACGCACTTGGAGTCATGGGTGGCCCGGCGTTGAAGCCCAAGATGCACCGATCGTACGGATTAAAGTCCAGCCAGGAATCGGCGACGGACTCCCGACGACGCTTTTGTCTCGCCTCCGCACGCTGCTCCCTATCTGCCGTCAAGGATGGCATCCTTCCATTCGGTGGATCGACGATCAATGACGTACGCTTGGTCTCCACCGTCCTCGTGCCCGAGTCCATCCAGAAACTGTTATAGGAACCGATATTTCCACCAGCAGGCAACGGCTCGGTTCTTACCACGCTAGGTTCGTTCGCGCGGTTGTTGCGGTCGACAGCTGCCTGATCGAGGCTCGTGGCTTCTGCCTCCGTCAAGAACTCGTTATCCGCCAGACTCTCGGGCCGTTGCATGGGAGTGATCGTACGAAAGTCCCACACCCCCCGGAGGTCCGGCTGGCCCCACGACGTTCGGGGCGCGTCGCCCTGGGCAGCAGCCCCGGTGGCCAACAGAACAAACCCAACACTGAGGGTAACGAACCGTACAGAGCGTCCGGTCATAGGCTTCCTCTCATAGGCTTCCTCCGATTACAAGGCGAACGGTCAGGTGTCTAGCGTATCGCGGCACGGCTGCCGGTTCAACCGGAACGGAGTCTCGTCCCGAAGCTGGTCGAGAGGTTGATGATCCAACGAAAACAAAATTCCTATATCCTCACTGGAAGCGAGGTCATTACTCCTCACTCCTCGCGCTCATGCCTCCGATAACTTGGTCGTCACAGTCTTCGCCTGCCTCTCCAAGTCGAGATCCGAGCTCATGATCTCGACTCTTCCACCTGCCAGGTAAGCGAATGAGAACGAGTGGCGCAGCAGTTCTGACGGTACTCCCGCTGGCCATCGCACTCAGCGCCTGCGATACACCCAATTCATCGGTAACATCGACGGAGGTTCTGTCTGGGACTGTCTCTCCTGGCGCACCGACAATCATCGCCAAAGCTATCGAGTTCCACGGCGGCGCAGCCTACCACAACTCCAAGATCACGATGACTATCACATCGCTGTCGGGAAGTTTTCGTATTGAGGCCACCCGAGACGGTGGCCGCTTCGAGCAAGTGGTGGTCGGCACGGTCGGGCCTCGTCAGACTGAGCGTCGGGTCCGTCTCACCAACGACACCGTTCAGGAGTGGCAAGATGGCTCCTCGCTCGAACTCGACGAGGAGGGCGAGCGCCTCGCGCGAGCACACGTCAACGCCCGCGTATTCTTTCCGCTGTTACCGTACTCGCTTAGTGGTGGTGACATCCGTTTCGAGGATCTTGGTCTCGACACCTGGCATGGTCGCGATCTCCACAAGGTGAAGGTCACGTTTAACCCAGGAACCAGCAACGACGCCGATGACTCCTACATGTTCTGGTTCGACCCGGATTCGGGACGCGTCGAGCAATTTGGGTACGACTTTGACACCGGACTGCGGTACCGGAAGGCCGTCGAGTTCGATCGCGTCGGCGGAATTCTCTTCTCCACGCAGGAGAACTACGCGATCGATGGAATCCATCTTTCCGTCGACATACTCTCGCCGGAGTATGTCACCGGGAACATGGAGCTTCTGTCGACCGTCGTGCTCTCCAACATCAGCGTCGATTCCCTATAGGTGAACCAAGACTCTGCATTGTGAGATAACCGCCATATCAGACTGCACAGCGGAATAGAGCCAAGCCTTCTTCGGGTTAAGGCTCGAGGGGTTAGGCTGAGGTGGCGTCGCTCGCATGCAGTAGGCTCACACCCCTGCGACTTCAGAGCCCCTTATGAGATCGGCCATGCAGTTAACGTTCCTCCACTTATTTAATTTGTTTTCGATATCATGATGGTTATATCGAGGAGTACTACGCGTAACAAGTATTAGAATAGACGAGGCTGAGACGGCGAGCTTTTGGTTGATCCTCAATGACAGTTGTTTATCGTGATAAGTACGGGATCGAGTATGTTTCGGTTCCCCTCCCCTCGCATGAAGTCACCGAACCGGTTCCACTTGAGGCACGCGTCGCCAGCAAGCGCGCCATGAAGAGAACCGCTGTTCCCTTCTATCAAGGAACCGACGGTGCCAACCTCGCTGCCCAGCCCCGCACTCACCGGCGTCACTGGTCCGACTCGCAATGGGGGGCCTTCGAAGAATACTGCCAGTTGGTTACAGAGGAATCGAGAACAGATAGCCCCGTGGCGAGTGCAATCGTGATCAAGCCTTTATAGGATCCTGTCTCTACTGGCGCTGCAGACGTCGAAGGTGTATCGCCAACCCGTGTGAGAGAGATCGACCGTCGGTACCCCATCCGCTTCGTCGAAGGCTCATGGTTCCGTGCACGTTGAATCACCCGGCACTCAGCGACACCTATTGCTCCCCCCGCTCACCCTGCGGAAACGGTATCGGCTTGAGCCGTGCCAGAGTCCACATAACGAAGGCGATATACAGGACGGCCACGACCAGCAAGGGGTAGAACAGCGCTGGAAAGCGCGTAAAGAGATCTTCCGCAAAGTACGCTTGTACAAAAGAGAGTGGTGCCATTCCCAGCAGCGTCCCGACCACGACACGCCACGTTGCCATCGACGTCAATCCGGCCGCGTATGACACCAGGTCCGACGAGGTCACCGGATTCAAGCGAAGGAGCAAAATGACCCAAATGGCATTCCGGTTCAGCATCACGTCGTACTTGGTCAGCGATTTCAATCGAAAGAAGCGCTCCGCATAGAGACGGCCGAGCGCTCGTGCGATCAAGCAACAGAGACCAGCGCCAACCACGTTGCCAAGCAGCGCCACCAGGCCGCCGATCTTCCAGCCGAACACAAGTCCCCCCGGCAGGTACACCATGGTGCCAGGAATCGGCGCCACGACTACCTCGACGATAACGACAGCCATGTAGATCAATGGCGCAGCACTGCCCCAAGCGAGAAAAAACTCCTGGATGGTCTGCACCTTCGCGGCACCCTCGATATCGGGTGAGAGCATCACGGCCACCAGGCCACCGCTCCCGTACGACCAGGCAACCACCGCGACGACGCTCGCGAGGGTCAGCCCGGCGATCCAGCCTGCGCTATGGCGCATCGCCCGCATGACTCCCATAGTCCTCCGCTTCGTGAACGCACGGCGTCTACAGAAATTAGATCAACCTCGTCGAGAAGAACGTGGGTCAGTCTCACTGTAGAAGTCTAATCCTCACTATCGGTTCTCTAACAAACCTCTCTTCACGACTCGGTAAATTGTAGTTTGGAGAAAATAGCCGTTATCCAAGAACGCCGTAACGACGGTTTTACTTCCTCCCAGGTTACGAATCCGAACCCCTTTCATCGAGCGATATCGCGTCGGAAATCTGTGAATCAGATCGAACAAGTCGAACAGGAAGCTAGCCGGATCGATGACGCGGTGACACCTCGCAGCCACCGCCGGTCAGTAACGTGACTAGTCCGCCATAGCGGTCTAACCTAGTGATGGATTAATGCTCATGCGCAGAGTCTGCCTTTTGTTGTTGCTACTGGTTACTGGCGCCCTATCCATGGTCATCACCGCGCAGCGCGGTACTCGACCTGCGTCGGTCCCACACAGACTTAAGCAGCTCAAGGACAACTTCTACCGGATGTATGTGCGGCAACACACCCTTCTACGTTACCAATGCCGGTGTCGTGATGGTTGATACCAAAATAGCCGCATAGGGCGATGCCATTCTCGAACAACTCCGAACGGTGACGGATAAGCCGATTGCCATGATCATTAATACTCACACGCATTACGACCACACTGGAAGTAATGCAGAGCTCGGTTCAGTCGATTAAATTGTGGCGCACGAAAACGTCAAAGCCAGTCTCATGAAGTCAAGTTGTGGTCGGCTCGCCAACTGCGACGCCTTTAAAGGTGAAAATGAGAATTTTCTACCAAACGTTACCTTTGAAGATAAACGCAATCTGTATCGCCCCAGGGTTCTTGGACAGTGGTTTGAAGGTAATCACTTCTATGCTGCCGCGTCTAGCCCGACCCGGTCGCGTCGCACCTGGGCTGGGCTTCGATAGTCGTACTTCTCAAGCATCCACTGTTCGTTGTATGTCCGCTTGAACTCAAGCAAGGCGAGGCGGAGCTCCTCGATCGTTTCGAAGCTCCGTACCCACAAGACGTTCTCCTTCAGTGTGCGGATGAAGCGCTCAGCGACGCCATTCCCTTCGGGCTCCCGCACGAAGCTCGGTGAGCTCTCGATACCAAAGAACTTGATCTCCCGTTGGAAGTCATCGGCCAGGTAGTTCGATCCGTGGTCGTGACGAAGACGAAGCCCGCTGGCGACACCTTTGGCGATGGCGCCGAAGCGTTCCCGGACGCCCTGGCGGATCGGCTCCAGGGCCTCGAACCGGCTCCCGCTCTTGGCCGCATGGAGGCCGATGCACTCGGTCGTACAGTGATCGACAGCCACGAACACGAACGCCGCCCCCTCGCCGACCGTCACCGTGGCCGACATGTCCGTTCCCCACATCACATCGGGGGCCTCCGTGGTGATCGTGCCGTCATGCGCCTTCGGGCCGTGCGCGTGCCCCGCGCGGTGCGGGGCCTGGAGGTCGTGCTCCCGCATCAACCGCCGCACCCGCTCCTTCGAGGTGCGGATCCCCGCGACCCGCAGCTTCGCCCAGGCTTTGCGGTACCCCTCGCCATGAAACGGCGAGGCTTCGAGTACCCGGCGGATGTGGCCGACCAGCACCTCGTCCGGGGCGGCACCGACCGGCCCGCGGCGACACCACGGCGCGCGTGACCTCGTCGCGTGACGCCTCGCGTAGACGCTGGACCGCGCCCGCTCCCACACGCGGCAGATCCGCTGCACGCCGTACGCCCGACGGGTGGAGATCGAATGGGCGCCACTCATCGCGTCGACCTCCTCCGGGCCAAAGGGGAGCCGGCCTCCAGCTGGTCCACCTTCGCGTAGAGCAGTTCGTTCTCCATCAGCAGCTCGCCGACCTTGGCCCGCAGCCGACGGTTGTCTTCACCCCGGGCATCCGTCGCTCGGCTCTTCAGGCCCGCCTGGCCCGCGGCCAGAAACTGATCGCGCCACTGCGACGCCCGCGCCGCCGTGATCCTCCACTCCCGCGACACGGACTCGAGATCCTCCCCGCGCAGCAAGCACATCACCACGGCGCTCTTGCGACCGACTGAAAACCGGCCCCCTCCGGTCGCCCTCCGGCCTCCCTCCGCCACCGCCGACTCCTGATCGTGCTTCTCCATCTCGACACTCCTCCTACGAGAACTCTCTCGCAATCAAGTGTCCAAGAAAACCCTGGGGCGCCCCACTACGCCTTAGGAGGCGGAAAGCGTAAACGCCAATCTGTAAACGCCAATCTGTAAAGAAATCAACAAAGACGGACACTTCCTGACAGACGAAAGGGGCAATAAGAGGGCGTTACGAGCCACCTCGAGCCATAAATTCGTGACTGCAAACGTGGCAGTACTATTACGTCTGCTCTTGCTCCTCTTGTTCTAAGCGTTCCCGTTTTCTCTGAACTTATTGCCAATAAGAAATTCATACAATTTACCAAGACATCTCCACACTTATTTAGCGCGGTCTCCCTTGTAAATTCATATGGAATAAGAAACTCAAGAAATTTCCAGCCGACCGATAGGACTAGGAAAATGTACCAACTCCTCAATAAGAATCTTCCAATAAAGAACCATTGAAGAAAATGACCAAGAGAATAGAGATTAATAACTGTCATCAGCGCCTATAAATAACACTTAATGATTTCGTCATGACTCTTCCTCGTAAGGAATCATGCCATCGGTCACGTTCATTTCCGAGCATTCTCTGAGTTCGCCACTTCTTCACGACACAAGCTGCTCACACGACTCACAAGGCCTTCCTCCCTTCTTCACGACACAAGCTGCTCACACGACTCACAAGGCAACCGACGGGGGTACGTAACGCGGTGCGAACCGATCGAAGCGACCTGCGTCAGACGGCGGGCGGTCCAACTGGAACGAGGGTTAGTTACGCGGGTGCACGGCGCCCCACGCGCGAGCGTATGTCCTAGTCCGAGGCGTCCCACAGGATGATACAGAAGCGGTGCGGTGGTAGGAGTTAGCCGCCGAGCAAGGGTATGATCTCTGTGTAACTTTTCCGGAAACCCTTGCCGCTGATCGGCTTCCATCCGCGTCAGTGCGTCAGCGATTCTCGTTGACGCACTCCGTGGTACCGCGACGTGGTGGTGATGTTGGCGATCGGTTCAGCGCGGTTGATAACTCGAATACTGCCGCCTGTCCCACGAGCAAGCCTAGCGCTGGCAGAGCCAACACGATCACGAAGACCACCCCAAGCCCCCAGGTTAGCTATCGCTTATACAGGATGGGTCACGCAATAGAACACCCCAAAGGACAACAGCAGGAATTGCACCAATACTTCCAGGAGACCGCCGCCTAATTGGAGACTGACCGGTATGGTCGTATAGATCAATCCCTCCACCGAGTCAGGTACGACCCCAAATGTCGAAAGGATCCCAACGACGACCAGGACGACCCACATCAGTCACTCACCCGTGCTTCGTGCCAAGAAATAAAACACGAGGCAGGTAGAACACCCCACCGAACAGGACGCCTCGGACCAGCTGGAAGAGCGGTCCCGCCAGACTAAGGACCTGGGGCACTGAGAGACATGACGCTTTAGGTATCGTCGCGAGGATAGCGTTCCCTTACGCCGCTGGGCCGGAGGATGGCGTAGGCCGTTTTCGGGGAGGGATACGTCGTCCAAAAGTGGCGGCCGCATTCCAGGCAGGTCCAGAACTGATCGAACGTCCAGGCTTCCCCAGCAGCTGGATCTGTGAGATCCATGAGTGCCCCGCACCGTTGGCAGCGCATCTGAAGGTCTACATCAGCCACTGGTCCGAATTCTAGCGCGGAGCGTCCATGGTGCCAAGCCGGGCACATGCCGCGCCACATGCGGTGACGAGAGAATCGTGTTGTCGACCGTAGAGTCTGTCTTCCCACGGACCTTCGTCATGACCCCCCGCACTCCCGCTTTCCTTTCACTAGGACTCAACCTCACTCCACTCGCCGGTACGTTCTGCGAGCCAACTTCTTCCAGAGAGTGTCCGCATCTACCGCATGGAATCCCCTCTGACTTTTTTGTCCGATGGTTGCATCCGCCTACTGACCTTCGGTCGCTGGTCCTGAGTCTTCCTCACCGAACTAGGCACAGGCCTCTGTTTGCGTTGACTCGTCACAGTTCCCTGCGTACTATGCCTCGCGAAATATCGAGATCGGCCGGAAGCGCTTCCAGAGAGGTGGAATGCACATTACGCGACAGTTGTACAGCTGCATGATGGGGGCACCTGACCGATGAAGCAGAGCCAAGAGAGCGAAATACTGAGTGGTAACAACAAGCCAGACCCGTGTCCCGAATGCGGGAACCCGTCGAGGCTGTTCACTCCCAACGCTCAGCGAGTACCGTACGCGATCCCACGGAGATACGAAACTGCGTGGCAGTGCACCATATGCGGGACTGGGGCGTGACGACCCGCGTTAGTTAGGCCGAAGGTATCGAACCCACAAATTATCCAAGGAGGACCTCATGGCAGCGTATGTCAAAGTCGCGAACGCAGATGACCTACAGCCCGGCCAGGCAAAGCTGGTCGAGGCTGGAGACGAGCGGGTTGCGCTCTTCAACGTTGACGGGACGTGCTATGCCATCAGCACACCTGCACCCATCGCGCCGGATTTCTCTCGGAAGGCACCCTCGAAAACGATGTCGTGACCTGCCCGTGGCACCGTGCCCGTTTCTGTGTGCGCAATGGTGAAGTCCAAGGACCACCGGCTCAGGAAAGCGTTACGTCATACCAGGTTCGGGTTACGAACGGTAGGATCGAAATCAAGTGCTTAGGTGAGAAGTGCCGTCTTGCATTGAGTCGAGGCACTGAAGACAACGTATCCCGTGGCGGCCCAGCTAAGCGGTCTGCTCCGGAGTGTGTCGCGATGGTCGGCACAGCATCCAAGTCGAAAGTTCGACTCGCTGTTATCGCTTTTACGGGTTTCACTCAGCGGGAATTGAAGCAACTCAAACCCCGCGACATCTTGTGGGACCGGTCGGCGGTCATGGCACCCGCTTGGCATAAAGGCCCCGGGTCATCAGCGCAATTACTTCCGGTTACCCAACGGGGCATGCAAGCTCTCAAGGAATTTGCAGACTTGGACTGTTGGGCTGCGTTTTTGACCGCCTCATTAAACAGAACCTTCAGGCGCGCCTACAAAAGGTCGGTATCCCAGACAGGCGCGCGTATGACCTTCGGCATACGTTTAGCTGTGAGATGTGTCGACAGACTGACGACATCCTCGTTGTCCAACAACTGATGCGCCATACGCAGTCATCGACCACCACACGTTACGTACGGCGGTGCCAGAGGTACTTCAGAAAGTCATTGTAAGCGTAAATGAGAGAGAAATTCGTGGCAGTACCTCGTGGCAATCGAGGGATCAGGTTCTCCCATTTCCAGCTAAGTTGTTGAATAAATTGGCGCGCGTGGCAGGACTATAATTGTAACGATAAATACAATGTATTCAGCATGTTACACGACAGCCATGTCCCGCTATACCACGCTCGCTACCACGCGTCGGCACACTGGACACCCGCTTCAACGGGCAGATGCGCGAACTGACGGCGGATGAGCGTCAATCCCACCCCAAGAGATCCGCCGCTTCGTCTTTGTCAAACCCGGCAGTCGTCAGCACATGCAGCGCCCGCGCGCGGCCCGCCGCGTCGACGCCTCCGAGTCGTCTGAGCTTCAGCACGACGCCGGTCTCGAGAACGCGCGATAGTTCGGCCTCGATAAGACGCGCGTACGGTTCCAGCGTCCCGACCGTCAACCGTCGCCAGGCTTCGCGCGCGGCCGGTCCCGCGCTGGCCGGATTCACGAGCGCCGCCGGTACGCCGCAACACTCCGCACATTCCGAGAACAGGTGCGCGTAGAGCGTGCCCGGAGGTGCGTCCGCCTCATAGCCCAGTCGCGTCGCGGCCCAGTCTCGCAACGGCGCGGACGATCTTCCGGCCCCGGCACCACCGGCCTGTGTTTCTGGAAACGCCACGCGGCCGGGGAGCTTGCCTGTCAGCGCCGCCCGGATATTGTCTGTGACCGTGTTGCCGCCTTGCGCCAGCGGAATGAGCCGCACGACCGCGACGCTCGCCTCATCGCGCAACGATTCAGACAGCCGCGCGTAGAGCTCGCCGCTCGCCGCCGCCCTACTGAGTGGCGCGATCCCCTCCCACGGCCGATAGGAGTCCGCGTTGATTCGAACGTTGACGACTTCGGCCGCTTCAGCCCACACCGTACGCGCGGAACTCGGTCCGGGCATTTGCAACGAATAGCGCCAACTCTCCGGGTCCGCGTCGCCGTAGACCACAGACGCCACAGCGCCCGCCCGGAGAATCCGCGCGCGCCCATCCGCGCCGACGGTGAGCCGTCCGAGAAACCGGCCCGCCCGTACCAGGTCCGTCCCGATGCCTTCCAGTAGGTGCGGGTCGACCGCCCCGCCGTCGCCGTCAATCGTGGCGGACGCGAGCGCACGCCCCACGATGCCCGCCGCCGCCTGTACGCCCGCCGTCGCCGCCGCGAGTACCTGCCCGGTCGCCGCGCCAAAGAACGACGCGAGCACCGCGTCGGTGTAGTCGCCGGCCGCGCGCGCTTCAGGCAACCCGAGCACACGCCGCACGAGCGCCGTCACAGCCACGTTAGCACCCGCCGATGGTTTCCCTTCGCGCGCACTTCAGCGGTTGCTTGGTTGTACGCGCCAGCGGGCACGAGCGCCGCTGCCGACACGAGAGACTGGCGCACCTCGCGCACCCCGGACACCCACCCATCATCGAGCGCGTGAAACTCGGCTGAGAGTGCGGGTGTCCGGCCGGTCCGTACCGCGTCGGCGGCCGCGCGCCCTTCGACGGAGTTCGGGAGCCGATGGTCAATCCGCAACGTGCCGTCCGGGTCGCGTACCGGATCGAACGTCATGATCGTTGTCGTGCTGCGATGCTCAGGCAACAGCACCATGCCAGCACTCGGTGTTTGGATTCCCGAGCCGACGATGATCTCTTTTCTATCGCCCGCCACGCGGCCCGCTGGCAGGATGACACCCACGAGCCGACCGGGTGAGCCGGTCTCGTCTCGACATTCAAGCGGTATCGGCGTGTCGTGGTACTCGCGGTCACTCATTGCCGTAATACCGATCTAGACCTTCCTCACACATCGCTTGCCGGTCGCGGCTGTTCGGGAAGACCTTCCGTATGCGTCGGCACGCTTCGGCGCGCGTCATGTCGATCGTACGAACGGTCCCGCCCGTTTGCGCCGTCAACCGTGCGACCGCTGCCGGATTGGTGGTCGACGTTCGGACCACACCGTTTAGGCCCCGCTCGGTCGCGATCTTGATGGCCGTGGTCCGCATCCCAAGCGCGACGCGCAAGAGATCCATGTTGCGGTCGGGGTCCGTCGGATTCCAGCCGAGCGATTCTGCAATCCGGCCCGCGTCGATCACAACGCCGCCATCGTTCACAATCTCTTGC
The DNA here is from genome assembly GCA_965237405.1 of Vicinamibacterales bacterium. GTDB lineage: Bacteria > Acidobacteriota > Vicinamibacteria > Vicinamibacterales > UBA8438 > CAUZIB01. Next base: position 1,140,687 of record OZ250139.1, read on the forward strand.
AGATCGTCAGCAATGAGATCCGCGCACCCGGGAGATTGCCACACCGTGAGCGCCACGGTTCACCCTTAGCTGACCTTCAGTTCGATTAGCTTGTAGGCGTCCGGCTGTACGAGCAGCACCTTGGAGCCGACAAGAATGTTCAACGTGAAGTGTCGCTGTCCGCTCTGCGCGTCGCTGTAGATGTCGTCAACCGCGATGCTGCCCCACGTCGGGAGACACGCGGTACGGAGCCCCATCCGGCCCTTTCGATGCACGATGCCGCGCGCGATGGTCGAGTCCGTCGCGGGCATGCGCTTGTTGGTCCAGAATCCCCCGGTGTACGCCCGGAGATAATCGGCTGCGGTCTTGCCCCCCAGGGACACGCCGCCCCGGTTGCCCGAGTCAATCACGCGGTCGCGGTACGACTTCGCCGCGAGCTTGTAGGCGTCGACGTTCACGACCATGCCGAGATCCATCATGGTCGGGGCCCACAACCCGTCGATGGCATCCGCAAACGCCGCCACGAACGCATCGAAGTTCGCGGTCGTGCCGGGGTTGGACGGGTCGGTGAGCTGGTGAATCAGCCCGTCGAGATTCGGAGCCGTGCCGTTGCCGGTGATGACTTGCGTGTCGAGCGCATCGGACACCACCGCTTGCGCGTTCTGTCTCAGGGCAGACTCAAAGTTCGCCTGCCCGATGGCCGCGATGTCCTCAAGATTCAGCGTGAGCCGTCCCCGAATTGACCGTGGTGTCGCGGTCGCGGGTGTCATGACCGCCGCGGTTGACTCTTGCGCCGTCGCCTTGGTTTTCGCCGCGGCTGTGAGCGCCGTCGAGATCGTCATTTCGCTGTAGGAACCGCTGCCGACAGACGGCATTTCGATCCCGAGTATCGGCGCGATACTTTGCGCGAACACGAACGGCTGAATCGGTGCGAGCGTCGCCCCGGCCCCGGTCGCCGGGACGCCGCTCGCCACGTCCCGAGTTTCCGGCCGGTCTTGCTCGAACAGGTCAATCGGGATACCTGGAACCTTGCACGCCGCTTGATACTCGGCCTCTGGCCCGGTCACAGACTGGCCGGTGAGCATCGCAGCCAGGTACCGGCCGAGCGACGCGCGCCCGCGCAATTCCAACCGCTCTCGGACCTCGGGGTCGACCGTGGGGACGATGGCCGGGTCCGCGTCGGGCGCGCTGGCAATCGCCGCCCGTAGCTGCGCCTCGGTGTCTTGGTGCTCAGTGCCGAGCGTGCCGAGTTCGGCGCGTTGTTCGTCGGTGAGTTCGTCCAGTCCGGCCAATTCTGCCAGCCGGGAGCGTTGCTCAGAGGTGCGTATCGTCAAACGTTGCGTCAGAGTCATAAGCAGGAATTATATCATCATAAGAAATGGTGATAGTAAACAGACTGTGGAAACCCTCTGACGGGGCTGTACGGGACGCGCTATACGTGGAGGGTAAGGTAAGGGGCCAGGCGTCGACGTGCAGCACGGCGCAACCTCGCAAGCCGTTTCAGCCCTTACGCGGTCGCTGGCTCGCCTGTCGGCATGTCAAGCGTCCACACCCGGCCGGTTGGTTCGGGCACGCGACGCCAGCGCGCCACAATCAGCGCCGCGAGTACCAGGCTTTGCGCCACGTCGTCTCGGTTGCGCCGATGTTGCTTCCGCATGCGCACGTTACCGCTCGTGTCCGGTTCGACGCGCGCATGGCTCACAGAGAGAGTCGCCAGCAACCGGCCCGTCGCCAGCGTCATCGGCCCATCTAACACGGCCCGTCGGAACGCCGCGATAGCCTCAGAAGCCGTCGACCACTGGTTTGTCAGAAACTCCGGGTCGGGCAACCCGCGCGCCGCAACCGCATCCGAGAGCGTCATGAGCGCGAATCTGTCAGCGACCACCGCCTCGTACGCCACGTCGGGAAGGCGGTCCAGGAGTACGTCGATATCAGCGACGCGCTGGCCTTGGGCAACCGCCAGGACGCCCGTGTCGACAAGTTCCTGTAGGATGCCGCCCGGGAGTCCGTCACGCCGCTCTTGGTCCGCGAGCGACGGGACGCCGGGGACGCTGGCGTAACACTCTGTTCGCCCGTTGCGCCACATGAGCGTCGCCGCCGACCATGAGCGAGACGCGCCCAAGTCGATCCCAAGCACCGCCGCGCCGTCGCGTGGCAGTACCGCCCGCGATAACATCCGCTCCCATTCATGCGTGGCGATCAACTCCGTCTCCGCGTCGCCCGTGGGAAGGTTCAATCGAAGCGACAAGAACCGGGCCCGGAGCCGTTCGTCGCGGCGCGCTGCGTCCCGCTCGCGTAGGAGCGTCTGCCGGAGTATCGGATTCACGGCCACAAGCGGATTCGCGCGCCGGATGGTCGGCCACCGGTCCCACGTCGCCCGGTCGCCCTGTAAGAGACTCACGTGCACCCCAAGTCGACAGCCGCGCGCTATCAGTTCGGGCCACCAGTGTGGCTTGGACGCTGGCGCGATGGTGCCCACGCACAGGATAAGCATCCGCGTCTTCCCTGCGCTGGTCGCAATCGCCGCCCACATATCGTCGGTGACCGCTGCCGGTTCATCGACCACTAGGAGCCGGACGCCGAGAAACCCGTACAGCGTTCGAGCGTTCGCGCCGTGCACGGTCACGCGCGTCCGGGTCGTGTTGTGTTCCGCCTTGATGCTCTGATTCGAGTTCTCAAACCGATACCCGGCCTCGCCTAGTTCGGCCCGCAGCACGCGAAATACGACGCGCGCTTGTGCGAACGAACCGGCGATCAATTTGTTGTCGGCCCCGGCATGAAACAGTGAATCGCCGGGTGTCAGGGACCGGGCCAGAAGGTGCGCCGCGAGGGTACTCTTGCCCTGCGCTCTCGGGAGACACAGCGCCGCAATCTCGATTCCAGGCGCGAACGCAGCCCGGAGAAAACGCCTCTGAAAAGGCAAAAGCGCAGGCGTCATAACTAGGACAGGATGCCCACACCTACGGTCAGGCGCTGATTCCTCATGAACCTGATGGGTTCCCTTGCGCCCTTCCGGGTTGCTCGATTTCGTCTATCGCACGATCAATTACTCGCGCGAGCTTATCGTTCCCGACTTCGCTTGCACCGTTCGACAGTGCGCGAAGCACTGCGACGGTCATGTCCTCTTGCTTGTTCTGACACGCCTCTATGATCGCGTCCTCGTCCTCACTCCCTTGCATATCCCCCCCTAGTGTGTCTGCTCCGACGATACGGGCCTCGGTTGCAGATTGTAAATCACTGTCCCGTCGCTGGCTTGGTTATGGACGACCTGAAGGCGCGCGCGTTGTAACGCCTCAGCCGTTGCATACATCGCCCCGGTGAGCTCCCTGTTTGCCTGATGGAGTTCTTCCAGGACGCGGGTGAGCATGACGGCCTCAGACGGAGCTAGTGTTACTGGCGCGTCGCTTAACTCAGTAGCGCCTTTCAGTCTATCCACTAGCCCGAGCACCTGTTCGCGGGTCATGGCTGTCCCCCGATCTGCTGAAGTCCCGCTGCTGCATGGGTAGCCAACTGCCACATCTCAGGCGGGATAGTCTCGGCCTTCTGCCTCAGAGTGGGCCACGTCTCACCAGCCCCTAGCAGTTCACGGGCCAGCACATCCGCTAGTTGGGCCGGTGACGATGGGAGCGGCCCATCGAAGTGGGCCAGTAGCAGCGGCAGGTCAGAGACAAACGTCTGCTCGATCGCGATTCTCTGTTCAACACTGATGGGTTCGTTCATGCTGCTTACCTCGCCTCCATGATCGCATGGTTCACCAGACGCCAGATCGCCGGTCCCGAAGCAGCGCGGGCAGTTACTAGCACCTGAACCTGGGCTGTTCCCGTTTTGGCTCTTCCCGGACCCTATCTTATAGGGCTGGGAACAGGCGGAACAGGGCAAATCATTAAGGTTTTCTGCTGTTTGTCCTCGGAACAAGACAGCATCATCGGGAACAGCTTTCGCCTCGACTTTCGTCACTGTTCCCGCTGTTCCCGGAACAGGGCTGGGAACAGGCGGAACAGCCCCCGACACGACGGCGAATAGCTTTCGCAGTGTCTCGTGTCGTTTCCGAACCGGCACCCCTTTTCTGAACGCCGACCACGTCGCGCCAGGATTCGCCATGAGCCACCCCCGAGCGGCCAGCTCGTCATCATCAGACCAGCCGTGTTCGAGTCCACCCTGGTCATCCTCAGAGGCCACAGGGGGAGTATCCCGCCGTATGTACCCCTCTCCGCATAGCTCAAAGTGAATCGGGAACACATCTTCTAGCTGGAACCGGATTTTGTCAGCCTTGAGCGTTACCGTGTTTTCGATACGGGACATCCCGAGCGACACGTCACACAGGTCCACAAACGCCGACGAGTTTCTCGACCGCGCCTCGGACCATCCCTGATGATGCAGGATGACAACCGCGTGGCCACCGCTCGCCGCCCTCGCCGCGGTCGCCCACGGCCTCAACGCTAAATCGACGTTTCCGGCGTGGTTAATGTCGCCACCGCTGGCGCTGATGTGCTCCGTCGCGGTATCGATGACAATCAACCTCGGCTTGACGACTTCACCGATCGCTTTCACGTCGCCCAAGGCCACGACTTCAGCCGCCGATGTGTAGTAAAACTTCTCGGCGTCGCCACCGAATTGCACATGGCGCGTACGGACTGAAGGATCGTCCGAACCGATCCAGATGACCGCGCCACCGTCGCGTGTGACCTGCGCCGCAGCGTGAGCCAAGAGGGTCGATTTTCCGCATCCGGCCCGCGCATGAAGCAACGTCACGCGACCTTCCCATGCGATCCCTTCGACCAGAACCGCTGGCGGTGTATCGTCGCTGCTCTTCTTCCATGCAGAGAACAGATCCCACACCCTATCATCCGCCGTGTGTCCTTCGGGCCCGTCTGGAATCCGCTCGATAAGCGCGGACAACTCACGAATAGACGAACCACGATCGAGCGCCCTTTTAAGACGACGCTTACCGGCCAGCTCGACGACGATCGCCGCGTACGCCCGAGCGTTTAATCCGCGTGGAACACCGTCGCAGAGACCAGCCAAGTATGCGGCACCGCCGACAGCGTCAAGCGTGTTAGACCTGACGAGTTCGTTTTTGACAGTGACAAGGTCAACAATCTGACCGGCAGCATGCAGCCGTGTGATGGCCTGCCAGATCTTTGTGTGAGCGTCCCGATAGTAGTCGCCAGCATTGAGGATACGGGCGACCTCAGGCACGTTAGACGGTCGAATCAGGCACGCTCCGAGCGTGGCTGCCTCAGCTTCCAGATTGTGCAGCAGGGTGTCACGCGGCCCAGTCATTGCACCAGCTCAAACCGCCTTGCTGGCCCGGTGGATGCCGTCGCCGTGGGAGCGTGGGAGATCAACGATCCACTGCTCTACTTCGGACAGCAGCCAGCGTACACTCTTTGGTCCGACTCGCAGTGGCTCAGGGAACCGTCCCTCGCGCATCGCACGATAGAGGGCGCTTCGCCCCAAGCCGGTGCGCGCCTCAACTTCTGCGCGGGTCAGGAGTCGATCACTCACCAGCACCCCCCGCCTCGCGGCGTTCGCGCCAGAGCCGGATCACTTCACCCATCAGTGGCCCGCCGTCGTGCTTTCCCTCGACAAGCCATCGGTCGACGTGGGTCCCGGCGGCCTCCAAGCCATCAATAATGTGCGGCGCGAGCTCCTTCGCTTCCTCGACGCGCTTGGCCCACTCGATGCGGCGACGTTCCTCTTCGCGTTCCTCTTCCGCTGCCGTAGCGGCCGTCATGATGTCGGCGAGGTGGTGCGGCTCGGCGTGGCTCAGCAGGTCGATCAGATCGCTCACGCTGCGCCCGCCTGGCGCCCGTTCGGCCAGCGCCTGGAGCCGCATACGAGCCCCGAGCGTGATTCTTATCTGTGGCATTATAGACCCCTTTCTGGGGCACTATACCACACTTCCACGCATCCGCACCACCTTCGCGCCCCCGCCCGTCACGTACCTCGCCCAGTCGGCCATCAGCCCGCAGCGCTTCTCGAACAGGTCGCTCCTCGCGTAGCTCCGCTCCACGGCCGATCCCACCTGGTGCGCCAACGCTGCTTCCGCGACGGCGTGCGGGACGCTGGTCCGCTCGCTGGCCCAGGTCCTGAACGACGTGCGAAACCCGTGCACGGTCGCGCGGTCGGCCAGCCCGGTGTCCCGCAGGATCTTCGTCAGCGTCATGTCGGATAGCGGCTTGCCGCGCCGCAGTGGTGAGGGGAACAGCAGATCGGACTCCCCGCGCTGCGGCCGGACCAGCTCCAGCACGGCCAGCGCCGCGTCAGAGAGCGGGACGCGATGCTCACCGCCCGTCTTCATCCTCGACGCCGGGATGCGCCACTCGCGGGCGTCAAGGTCGACCTCGTCCCAGGTTGCGCCCCGCGCCTCGCCCGACCGACAGGCGGTGAGCGCCACGAACCGAAGGCACGCCTTCGCCGACAGTGACGCTCGGGACTCTTCGATGACCTCCAGAGCCTCCCCAACCTCCCCATAGGGCAGCGCCCGGAAGTGCGCCACAACGGCTGGCATGGCGGGCAGTGCGCCGTCGATGGCCTCCCCCGCGACATTGTGCTCGACGTAGCCGTGCGCTTGGCACCACGCGAAGGTGGCGCGGATGCGCTGGCGCACCTTGCGGGCGATCTCTGGCTTGGATGTCCAGATCGGCGTCAAGATACGGAGCACGTCTTCACGGCCGATCTGGTCCACGTGCCGGTCGCCGAAGACGGGATAGGCATACTTCGTCATCGACTCGGTTCAATTGGTCGCGGTCTTGGTGCTGCGCCAGCGCGCCCGGTTCGCCTCCAACGCGCGCTGGGCGGCCTGCTCGAAGGTCGGCGTCATCGCCCGCCGCTTGTGGGCGAGCGGGTCACGGCCCCGGTGTGCGTGCCTGCGATTCTCGAATGCCTGCTCGCGCGCTTCGGCGAGCGTCACGAGTGGGAACCCCCCCAGGCCGTGATCGCGGCGTTTGCCGTTGACGGTGAACCGCTGCACCCAGCTCTTGCTGCCGCGCGGAGCGACAACGAGGTACAGCGTCCCGCCGTCGCCGTACCGGCCCGGTTCCTTCAAGGCCTTCACCATCCGGACTGTCAGCCGTCCCATGAGTTCGATTCCCCTTTTCCCTCATCTGCAATTCGAATCGTCTACCACGTAATATACCACATGAAACGTGGGAACAAGCAGGATTAGGCCGGGAACCTCTGGGACGCTACACGGACACTATCTACCGTATCTATAGCTGTTTAAGGGACTGTCTGGGAATAGACGGATAAGTTTAATGGCGCGCGTGGCAGGATTCGAACCTGCGGCCTACGGCTTAGGAGGCCGTTGCTCTATCCAACTGAGCTACACGCGCAAATAAGTGGAAGCCTCAGTGTAGCAGAGAGTTAGCCTCTCCTTCCTGGTTAATGATGGTGGCTGCCTCCGGCTGTCTAAAAGCCTCCTGATGTAATTTTGATGTAATTCGTGCGTGTTCTTCCTAGACTTTCTGCATCGATTCCTTGAGGTGGATACGTCCCGCATTCAGGTACGTATCGGTCGTTGCAATACTCGCGTGCCCGAGCAGTTCCTTGACGTGATGCAGAGGCATGCCTGCTTCGAGCAACCGGCTTCCGGACTCGTTCCGGAGGTCGTGAAAACGCAGCTTTTTCGAAGCGTAGACTTTCCGCGACAGCCGGGAGAGTGAACTTTTTACCCACACCATCATCTGCTCGTGAGCCTTCAGAGCTGCCGTTTGCCAGGCCTTCTTTTAACTTTCCACCGGTCGTCCACCTCGTCTCCAAAGACATAAACCTCGCGTGGCAACTGATGGCCGGCTGGATCGTTGTGCTATTTCAAGGATGGCTCGTAGGCGTTTAGTCAACGGGATTACGCGCCCTGTCGCGGTCTTCGTGTTCTCGGCTCTGATCGTTAGCTCCATCCGAAATAGATCTACATCCCGCCACCGGAGCCGTAGTAGTTCACCCTGACGGCATTCCGTTTCAAGGGCGGCCACGATGAGCCGCTGTAGCCGTGGGCCTGCGCCTTAAGCAAGTTGGCCTCATCGGAGTCGTCTAGACGCCTCTCCCTCTGTGCATGCTTAGACCTCTTGAGGTCGGTTCCGGAGTCGATCCATCGGTGCTGCCAGTTTGCTCTTTCGGTATCCCCAGTTCGACATTACCAAAAATTTTGAAAGAACTTGTTTTGCGTCGAGGCTGCCCTTCCCTGCACTCTCAACTGCTGCATAAATGCCTCAACGTCATCTTCAGTGACCGTGTCGACCTGCCAAGATCCCATGCGCCGACCTCGGTTCGATGTAAACACTAAAATTCGGCCCAGCCGGTACTGGTCATCACGCCACGTCTTCTTGCCTCGTGCCTGGCTGTAGCGCACAAGAAACATTGCGGCGTATTCCTTACACGTCAACCGTCTCACTCACCAAGCAGGGCACTCACTTCGAGCACCATCTTTTCTGACCAACAATTGACCAACAGAGGATCGTGAACGAGCGCGATACGCTAAAACGGTCCGGACAGCGACGGACTACCGTGTACCGACCGAAACCTCGCAGAGCGCTGAGCAAATATCGGCGTTATGCGCATGACGTCAACGAAGACGGCCGTGACTGCTGTTGTGAGATATACGAGTAATCGGGCGTGTATTTAACCTAAAATCCTGTGGCCCTAGGGCCATTCTGGTTCGACCCGCGCCATCAGCACCATTTTCCTAACAAAACCGTCGATCCGGTGGTTAGCTTCGGTCGGTGTCGATGTCAGTACACCTATACCCCTTAAGTCGTACCACCCGCATCAGTCGACCGGACAACTGCCCTGGAATTTGCATAAGTTCGGCCGACGGCTTAGCCTCGATACCGACAAGATATCGAGATGAACTACCGGATCACGTGCTTCGCGCTGATGGCGGCGCTCACCGGTGCTTGTGAGCCGAATCCGAGCCCGCTGCCGGTCGTCGGGACACTGGAGCGCGATCGTCTCGAGCTGGTGGCGGAAGCGCGCGAGCGCATTGTCGAAGTTCTGGTCACCGAGGCTGAAGCTATCGAGGAGGGCCAGGTTCTGATGCGGCTCGACCAGAGCCTGTACGAGTCGGACCTAGCGCAAGTGCGAGCGAGCCTAGACCGCGCGGAGCAGTTCCTGGCTGAGCTCATCCGTGGCCCGCGCACCCAGCAAGTAGAGTCGGCTCGCGCTGAACTCGACGCCCGGGTCAACGAGCTCAACACCCAGCGTCTCGAGTACGCGCGTGTGGAGACCCTCGTGCAGCGCAAAATCATTCCCGAAGCCGATCTCGATCGTATCGATGGCTCGGTGAAGGTGGCGGCGGCGAACGTAGAGGCGGCGGCGGCGCGCCTCGCTGATTTGATAGACGGTACCACCCGTGAGGAGCTGGCACAGGCCAGGGCATCGGTGGCGGAGGCAGAAGCCAGCGTCGGTAGCGTCCAGCTGCTCGCCGAACGGCTGGTGATCCGCGCACCGCGAGGCGGGACCATCGATGCCATTCCCTACAAGCTCGGCGAGCGTCCGCCACCGGGTGCCACTGTGATCGTGATGCTCGCCGAAGGCGAACCGTATGCTCGAGTGTACGTGCCAGAGCCGCTGCGCGCTCGCGTTACTCCTGGCCTCGAAGCCGAGGTCGTCGTCGACGGCGTCGACGGCCTTTTTGTGGGAAGCGTGCGCTACGTCTCGTCAGATCCGTCGTTTACGCCCTATTTTGCTCTGACACAGCGTGACCGTAGCCGCTTGACCTACGTAGCCGAGGTCACCCTTACCGAGCCACGCGCCCGCGACCTGCCCACCGGTGTTCCGGTTGAAGTCGACTTCCCCAGCCTGCGGCCGGCACCCAGGACGGTCTCGCAATGAACGACGCGGCGATCGTTTCCCGCGGGGTGACGCGCCGCTTCGGGAAACTAGTTGCTGTCGACGACGTCGACCTGACCATTCCCAGGGGGAAGATCTACGGCTTCCTTGGTCCCAACGGCTCGGGGAAGACGACCACCATTCGCATGCTATGCGGCTTGCTCAAGCCTACAGACGGCAGCGTCGAGGTGCTCGGCATGCAGTTACCCCGCGACGCCGAGAAGGTACGGCCGCGCATCGGCTACATGACGCAGAAGTTCTCCCTTTACGAGGATCTGTCGGTGCGGGAGAACCTCGACTTTATAGCGCGCATCTATTCGATGCGGCGCCGTCGCCGGCGGCAGCGGATCGATGCCAACCTGGTCAAGTACATGTTGGATGACCGCCCGAACCAGCGTGCCGGCACACTCAGCGGCGGACAGAAACAACGACTGGCGCTGGCCGCAGTGACCCTGCACGAACCGGAGTTGTTGCTGCTCGACGAGCCCACCAGCGCCGTTGATCCAAAGAGCCGCCGGGATTTCTGGGACGGCTTGTTCGAACTCGCCGAGGCGGGAACGACGATCCTGGTATCTACCCATTTCATGGACGAGGCGGAGCGCTGCCACCGGCTTGCCATCCTGGCAGATGGGCGCCTGGTGGCCGAGGGTGTGCCGCGCCATCTCTCTACTGAGATCGATGCCGTAGTGCTCGAGATCGAGACTGACCTTCCGCGCCGGGCCCGCGCGGCGCTGCGCGGCCTTTCCATCGTGTACGCCGTTACGCAGCTCGGGCACCGATTGCACGTCATGGTCGACCGCGCCGCCGAGGATCCGGAACAGCAGGTTCAATCGACCTTCGCCGCCGCTGAAGTCGCTGGCCGCGTCGAGCGCATCGTTGCCAACCTCGAGGATGTATTCGTCGTGGCAACGGGTTTCGATGGGCGCGATAAAGCGGGGGTGTCGCGAGACTGGTCGGCCGCAGCCGTAGCAGGCGCCTCCAAGAACGAAAAGCGACCGCCGCCGCGGGAAGAAGTGAAACCATGAGGTCGCTGCTGCGCATCGGTGCGATTCTCGGCAAGGAGGTGCGTCAGCTTTCTCGCGATCGCCTCACGTTCGGCATGATCGTTGGCATCCCGCTGATGCAAATCCTGCTGTTCGGCTACGCCATCAACCTCGACGTGCGCCACTTGAGCGCGGGCGTGGCCGACCAGGTGGGCACGCAGCTCTCGCGCAAGCTCGTCGCTGACACCGAAGCGACGCAGGTGATCGACGTCGTACACTACGTGCGCACGGTAGTGGAACTCGAGGATTTGCTGCGCCGTGGCGAGATCACCATCGGTATCTTGATTCCGCCCGACTTCGAGCGCCGCGTCCGTGACCCTGCGCGTCCGGCGGCGCAACTGCTCGTCGACGGTTCCGATCCCGTCGTCGCCAACATCGCCGCCAACGTGGCGCGCATGCCGTTCGAACTTCGTCGGGGACCAGTGCCATCGCCGGCGCGCGTCTTCGAGCCGCGTAACTACTACAACCCAGAACGTCGCTCGGCCGTACAGATCGTGCCGGCACTCATCGGCGTCATCCTGACCCTGACCATGGTGCTTTTCACCGCCGTGTCGATCGTGCGCGAGCGCGAACGCGGCAACCTCGAGCTGCTCATCACCACGCCGATACGCAACCTCGAACTGATGGTCGGTAAGATCATCCCCTACGTCATCATCGGCCTCGTTCAAGTGACCATCATCGTGTTGGTGGGCCGCTTTCTCTTCGACGTGCCTATTCGCGGTGATGTCGTTGACCTGTATTGCGGCAGCCTAGTGTTCATCGCCGCCGCGCTGGGGCTCGGGCTGGCCATCTCGACCTTCGCCAAGACGCAGTTTCAAGCCATGCAGCTGACCTTCTTCACCTTTCTGCCACAAATGCTGTTGTCGGGCTTCATGTTTCCCTTCGACGGCATGCCGCTGCTGGCGCAACACATCGGCAACATTTTGCCGCTGACCCACTTTATCGCCATCGTTCGCGGCGTGGTGCTGCGCGGCGCCGACCTCGGGGATCTGCTACCTCACGTTCAGGCTCTGGGCATCTTCTTCCTCATCACGATGGCGTTGGCGACGCTACGCTTTCGCAAGCGCCTCGACTAGGGGGTCCGTCCTGGGTTTGTAGCTACCGAAAACATCATCCGTACCGCTTGTGTGCCCGATTGGCTTTGACCAGTGGCCGGCACCCGTCCGGTCATCCTCGGCCATCCAGGCTGGGTGTCCCGAAGTTCTTGCGCAGAGTTGCGTGCGGGTCCATCATGGGCGTAATTGGTGAGCGCCGAGAGAATAAAGGCGGAGGATCAGATGAGCCATCGATGTCTCGCAGAATTGTTCTCAGTGTTCGTTGTCACCGCGCTGTCAGCCATTCCCGCCGCGGCTCGATGCGTGGTGACAGCTAGTCAGGGAGACTGGCGTGAAGGTGTAAGGAGTTGACGTTCAGTGGCCGATTGACTTATGAAACTTGCTGGATGGACTAGGTTCTGCATCGCGGTGAGCGTGCCGGTGTGGGCGTTTCTCGCTTACGGCATTTGGACTGACTCTCACCTTTTATGATCGGTTTTATTTAGAGAACGTGTGTACCGCCCCAGGGTTCTTGGACAGTGGTTTGAAGGTAATCACTTCTATGCTGCCGCGTCTAGCCCGACCCGGTCGCGTCGCACCTGGGCTGGGCTTCGATAGTCGTACTTCTCAAGCATCCACTGTTCGTTGTATGTCCGCTTGAACTCAAGCAAGGCGAGGCGGAGCTCCTCGATCGTTTCGAAGCTCCGTACCCACAAGACGTTCTCCTTCAGTGTGCGGATGAAGCGCTCAGCGACGCCATTCCCTTCGGGCTCCCGCACGAAGCTCGGTGAGCTCTCGATACCAAAGAACTTGATCTCCCGTTGGAAGTCATCGGCCAGGTAGTTCGATCCGTGGTCGTGACGAAGACGAAGCCCGCTGGCGACACCTTTGGCGATGGCGCCGAAGCGTTCCCGGACGCCCTGGCGGATCGGCTCCAGGGCCTCGAACCGGCTCCCGCTCTTGGCCGCATGGAGGCCGATGCACTCGGTCGTACAGTGATCGACAGCCACGAACACGAACGCCGCCCCCTCGCCGACCGTCACCGTGGCCGACATGTCCGTTCCCCACATCACATCGGGGGCCTCCGTGGTGATCGTGCCGTCATGCGCCTTCGGGCCGTGCGCGTGCCCCGCGCGGTGCGGGGCCTGGAGGTCGTGCTCCCGCATCAACCGCCGCACCCGCTCCTTCGAGGTGCGGATCCCCGCGACCCGCAGCTTCGCCCAGGCTTTGCGGTACCCCTCGCCATGAAACGGCGAGGCTTCGAGTACCCGGCGGATGTGGCCGACCAGCACCTCGTCCGGGGCGGCACCGACCGGCCCGCGGCGACACCACGGCGCGCGTGACCTCGTCGCGTGACGCCTCGCGTAGACGCTGGACCGCGCCCGCTCCCACACGCGGTAGATCCGCTGCACGCCGTACGCCCGACGGGTGGAGATCGAATGGGCGCCACTCATCGCGTCGACCTCCTCCGGGCCAAAGGGGAGCCGGCCTCCAGCTGGTCCACCTTCGCGTAGAGCAGTTCGTTCTCCATCAGCAGCTCGCCGACCTTGGCCCGCAGCCGACGGTTGTCTTCACCCCGGGCATCCGTCGCTCGGCTCTTCAGGCCCGCCTGGCCCGCGGCCAGAAACTGATCGCGCCACTGCGACGCCCGCGCCGCCGTGATCCTCCACTCCCGCGACACGGACTCGAGATCCTCCCCGCGCAGCAAGCACATCACCACGGCGCTCTTGCGACCGACTGAAAACCGGCCCCCTCCGGTCGCCCTCCGGCCTCCCTCCGCCACCGCCGACTCCTGATCGTGCTTCTCCATCTCGACACTCCTCCTACGAGAACTCTCTCGCAATCAAGTGTCCAAGAAAACCCTGGGGCGCCCCACGTGTAACTATATCTCGGTGTCGCGTTAGGCCCGCTGGTCGTTCTGCTGGTCATGGGCCGGCTTGCTAGATGGATGTACAGAGGATTCAGAAGGTCTAAATTCTAGGCGCTTCGGCTGCGAATGGGACGAAGCGCACCCGCGCGACTAACCCGCGTCCCCGTTGAACCGCCCGGCGCCAACCCGCTACGCTACTCCGAACCGGGGTACGCGTCGACGAGTGCAGCGGGCGAGAGACGCTGACGTCGAGGTGTGATGTAATTTTGATGTAATTCGTGCAGTACACCAGGCCACAGAGTTACTGAAATTGCAGCACCGTGGCCAAAAATACCTCATAAAAACTGGCGAAATAAGACCGTTCAACAAACGAACCGTGCTTGGGAGGCCGTCGCTCTATCCAACTGAGCTACACGCGCCCTTGGAGTGAACAGGCTAGTTTAGCAGTGGCCAGCCCGCACCCTGCCGGCTTTGTCCTCATAAGCCCCATCCCGGCCGGTGACACGATAGTAGTGCATCTGCTCAGCTGGTAATCCATCGTTGCCTTTACCACAGGCCTATGACTCTCCACCACAACCCGCCAATCACCATCCAGATGAAGATATTGACGACGCTCAACAGCCCGCCGAGTCTCCACCACGCTCCCATCTCAAGATAACCCGACCCGAAAAACACCGGCGCCGGTCCCGTCCCGTAGTGGGTCAAGCCCGCAAACAAATTACTGAAGAACGCAAACACCAGAGCCGCCAAGACTGGTGGGACGCCGGCAGCAATGGCGATGGTCAAAAACGCAGCATACATCGCCACGACGTGGGCAGTATTGCTGGCAAAAAAGTAGTGACTGTAGAAATAAACCATGCTCAATATGAGAAAGGCCGGCACCCAGCCAGCGCCCTCGACAACCCTGCCCATCGTCATTGCAAACCACGGAACCAGACCCAGTTCATTGAGATAGTTCGCCATCATCACCAACGTTGAAATCCAGACAAGCGTGTTCCACGCTCCCGTCTCCTTAAGGATGTCATCCCACGTCAGTGTGCCACTCAGCAGTAAAACGGTCAGGCCAACGAACGCGGCTGTCGTACCGGTGCCGTCAAGACCCAGCCGAGCACCAAAGATCCATAAGAACAGCAACAAGAAGAACGTTCCGAGCATCGTCCATTCGCTGGACTTCAGTGCGCCCATTTCCCGAAGGTGGTCACGGGCGATTTGGCGCGCACCAGGCGTCTCTCGAATGTCTGGCGGGTAGACCTTGTACAGGAACCACGGCATCACCATTAAACTCACCAACCCTGGCACGATCGCCGCCAGGGCCCAACCACCCCATGTGATCGAAACTCCGGCGTCAGCAGACAACCTGACGATGATTGGATTTGCTGCCATGGCCGTGAGGAACATTGCGCTTGTGATCACCGTCCCTTGATAGGCGGTCTTGATCAGGAAAGCGCCGATCTTACGCGCCGTTTGGTCATGTGGGAGACTCCCGTATGACTGAGCGATCGAGCACACGATCGGAAAGATCACACCGCCAGCTCGCGCGGTGTTACTGGGCATGGCCGGCGCCAACGTCAGATCCGCCGCTACGAGGCTATAGGCCAGGCCGAGTGACGTCTGGCCGACAGCAGCCATGAACAGATATGCAATCCGCGCTCCAAGTCCAGTTTTAATGAAGCCGCGAGACACGAAGAACGCTATCACGATGAGCCAGATGACCCTCTCCCCAAAACCGCTCACCGACTGCTCAATTGTTAACGTCCCGGTGAGGCTAGTCGCAGCGATCCCGAAAATGGCGACCGCACCCATTGGGAATGGGCTCGTGACAATACCCACGATGGTTGCGACGAAGATAGCGAGCAGATGCCAGGCACGGATGTCGACACCATCAGGCGGCGGGGTGAACCACAGAATCACACCGACCGCGAGCGTGCCTGCAAGTTGAAGTAACTTCTTTTGTTCCACGATCTTGGCGTGCTAGCGTTCGAAGTCTATCAGAGCACAATCCGGTTACCGATTCTTATCCAGACCCTCTCCGAGCCCAAGGCGTATGATGGGGATCACATCTGAGGACGGAAGTCGTGCTGGCGCCGTTGGCCTTCCGCCCCCGTATGCCACCAACAGTCTATCAGAGCACAATCCGGTTACCGATTCTTATCCAGACCCTCTCCTCCGGTATGAAGCGAAGCCGAGCCGCTGTCCGAGTTCCGCCGCGCCCAACGCCGCCGGGTCGTCCACCGCCACCAACTCGTTGCGGTCGGCGCACACCAGCCCCCAACAGCTGCCGTATTCCACCGCCGCCTGCGGGGTACTCATGGCGCCGGCTCTTGCGCATCAGCGCACTGTCCGCGTCCGTCAGGTTGATCTGCTCCTCCGCCTCCGGCGCTTCCGTCGGCTGCCGACCCTTGCGCGATCCCATGCGTCCAGCTTCACCCGACCGCCAGCGCGTCGGCGCAGATCACGCGCGTCGACATCGCGGTAGTAGAGTCACCGGCATTCAACGGGCGGCATTTCGGCCAAGTTGGACCCTACGAACAGCTGCGCGGCATCGTCTATGGAGAAGTTGACCCCGCCGATCCAAGGCACCAAGCAATCGTGAATCTCGAACACGCCCCACGAAACGAGTCCGGGCGCGTCGAATACACCGCGACCGTAGAAATCTATCGGCCCGTCGATATGCATTCAACGGGCGGCATCGATGGAACCGGCATCCATTCACCACACGGTTCCGAACCGAGGACGGCTCGGCGAGGTCGAGCCGACGAGGACGGCTCGGCGAGGTCGAGCCGACACTGCTTGAACTCGGCCTCGCACTCGTCTGGGTTGGATGGCAGGGAGATATCGATCCGACCGATCGCAATATAGTGGCTTCTCTTCCCGTCGCGACTCGTTCTGACAACTCGGCCATCGAGGGTCCTGCGCTAGAGGAGTTCATCTTTGACGATTCGGCCAGCGTGTCTCGCGGAACGCTAACGTACCCCTCTGCATCGAATAATCCGGTACAAGCGATGTTGACGGTGCGGCGTACTCAGACAGCCGAACGACTGACGCCGCCGCACCTCAAGTGGAAGTACCTGAACCTAAGCCAGATCGAGATCACTCGTCCCACCGGCTTCGATGGCGGCGCCATCTACGAATTCGTCTACCAAGCGAAAGATCCGATCGTTATGGGTTTAGGGTTTGCGCCGATACGCGACACCATCTCTTTTCTGCGGTATGAGCACACCGATCGCGAGGGTAATCCAAACCCACTGGCTTTTAACGGTCTTCCACGTACTGCGATTTCATTGGGAATTTCACAGAGCGGCCGCGTTCTCCGCGACTTCCTCTATCAGGGGTTCAACGAGGACGTTGAGGGTCGCATCGTGTTCGATGGAATCCACCCGAACATTGCCGGTTCCCGCAAAACGTTCACGAACTATGCATTCGGCCAACCAGGCCGCTGGCAGAAACAGCATGAGGACCACTTCTATCCCGGCGACCAATTCCCTTTCACCTACGCGAGCCTTACTGACACAATCAGTGGCCGGAGCGACGGCCTGCTCAAACGCTGCACCGCAACGAACACCTGTCCGAAGATCATCCATAGTGACGGTGAGGCCGAGCTCTGGCAGGGTCGAGCATCACTCGTGGTTACCGATTCCAACGGCAGGCACATCGAGCTTCCTGACAACGTCCGTGTCTACTTGATGGCGGGAACCCAGCACGGTGGCGGCGGCGGCGTACATGCCGAGACGCCGGCGCGTGGACTGTGCCAGAACTTCGGCAATCCGCTTCCTCTTCGTGATATTCGGCTGGCGCTGAACGTAGCGTTACACGAGTGGGTCGCAGAGGCTGTGGAGCCACCACCGAGCCGTTTTCCTACCGTCGCCAATGGTGGACTCGTGAGTCCCGCTAATTCTCAATTTCCGGATATTCCAGGTGTGAGTTACTCGGGCTCCTACAACCCACTGCGTCTTCACGATCACACCACAATCCCGCCAGAGCCGGGGGACGCGTACGAGGTCCTTCTGCCAGCCATGGATACCGATGGCAACATGACGGCTGGAATCAGACACCCGAATCTCGCAGCACCAATCGGCACCTACACCGGCTGGAATCTTCGGAGTACCGGATTCGCTGAAGGAGCGCAATGCGGCGGCATGGGTTCGTTTATCCCGTTCGCCCTTAGCGCCGCCGATCGGAAAGCTTCGAGCGACCCACGGCGCTCGCTCGCTGAGCGATACCCGAACCATCAGGCCTACGTTGATGCGGTCTCGACGGCTGCGACTCAACTTGTCGAAGAACGGTTCCTTCTACCGGTCGATGCCAAGAGAATCGTTGAGCGTGCGCGCGCCAGCGGTATTGCTGAGCCGAACCGGTGAGAGCTTCGCCGGAGTCCCGATGGACGTCCAGTGCCACTCGACCACGAAGCAAAAAAAATCTAGCGTCGTGTCGCGGTGGCCTCGGTAAGCCGTGCCGTGGTGAGCATGCCGGCAATCGAATAGTTCCCCTCATGGCAAGCAAACTCGTAGATCGGCTGGTCACGACGTTTGAGAGGAAACTCTGCCGTCCAAGGCGTGGCCCAGGTGGATGGATCCGTGAACGTCATCCGGTAAATTATAGTGCCCGTGGCACTTCGGGTGAATCGCTCGACCAAATGTAGCCTTTCTGCAGCACCGCGATAGTAGCTGTTGGTGGAGAAGTTTCGCGTCTCAACGACGAGAGTGTCCCCTTCCCAGTACCCCCGCGAATCCCCGTTCCACTGCCGTATAGACTCAGGTAGGTGGGGCCGACCGTCGAGCGGAATGATTCGCGCGTCGTGGAACGCCTCGCTGACAAACACTACGTAGCCGGGCGTCTGCACCAGTTGATAAAAGGTATAGGGCCCGGCTCCGAAGTTCCCTCCCAGACGTGGCACCCCAGTCGTCACGCACCGGTGCACGTTATTGAGATCCTCGGGGCCTTTCTTTAACTTCCACCCCGTGACCACCGCTTCTTCGCGGACGCGGGCCTCTCGCGTCAGCTGCGGTATCCGTCCATCCGGTGGATCGATGACAAGCGACGTGCGGTCGGTAATCTCTACGTCGACCATACCGACGGAGCTACTGGTCGACCAAGCCTCGTAGGTCTCCACATCGTTGAGGGCGGCGAAAAACGCACCTTCTGGCGTGGTGAACGCACTTCTTCCGTTCCGGAATATCCGCTCCACCCTTACACGGAGCGTTACCACTTCGTCTTCCGTCAGAAACGCCCGGTCGGCCAGGGCCTCAGGACGCTGCAAGGGTGTCGCGGTATTGGACAACCACACCCCTTGGAGATCGGGTAAATTGTTACGGGTACGAGGTGACTCCCAGGGTTGGGCGGGACTTTGTGCGACTAACGACGGCACCGCTATAAAAGACGCAAGACATCCAGCAACCAACATCGCAATAAGAGCGGTTCGAAACACGATGCCGGGCAATTTCATTTGCCAATTTCATCCAAGCGAGATCAGATTAGGCCTGAGTTATTTTACGCACATTCCGGCTCGGCTGCGCCGAATAATCGCGGCCCCTAGTCGACGATAGCCTTCCTCGCCGCCCGAGGGTATGCTACGAATGGCCCGCACGTCATACTTGCGCCGTCTGGTCTATGGATTGGAGAGACAGCTTAGCCAATGCGCTCGTAGAGAGCCAGGCCCGTGAGGTTATGGTCCACTTGCTTGGCAACGTTCCTGGGTTTCCTCCCATCGTGCAGTCATTTCACATCCTTGGTATTGCGGTGGTAATGGCGTCAATCGTCATGGTGGACCTGCGCTTTATTGGCATCGCCGTTCCGAGCCAGAACATCAGTGAGATGATTCGTCGCCTGATGCCATGGATGTGGTGGGCGCTTCTGCTCAATGCGATAACCGGTTCGGTGTTCGTCATCGCCAACCCGCTTCGCTACTTCTACAACCCAGTTTTTGCATGGAAGTTCACTTTTCTCGTGCCCGTGATCGTTTTGGCCCTCATTGTTCACAGGTTTAACTTACGGGAGCAGAGGTACTGGGAGCAGTCATTCGGACGGCATATTTCTGGACGACTCATCGCTATCACGTCACTGCTCTTATGGATCGGGGTCATCATGGCCGGTCGCTGGATCGCCTATTCTGATTACCTCTACTACTATGAATGAGGACCTCTCGATCCCATTTATTGAACTCTGGGAGTGGTTACAGGGCCACCCCACCTCTCAGTACATCGGCTTCACCGCCTGGTTTCCATTTCTAGAATCCATCCACGTCCTAGCCATCGGGCTCGTCGTCGGTTCGATCCTGATGGTCGACCTTAGACTACTCGGAGTAACAGCGCTCAGTTACCCGGTTAGCCGAATGGTCCGAGAACTCACCCCCTGGACGTGGGGTGCGGTTGTCGCGGCGAGCGTGACCGGCTTTGGGATGTTCGTCACGCGGGCCACGGCGTATGTGGAGAACCCCGCATTCCAACTGAAGTTTCTCTTTCTACTGCTTGCTTTCGTCAACATGGCACTCTTTCAGTTCCGTACGTTTCGTCGAGTAAGAAACTGGGATCATGCCGTGTCGATTCCGCTTCCAGCCAAAGCCACGGGCGCCGCCTCACTCGTCTTATGGGTGGCCATCATCCTCGCGGGCCGTTGGACCGGACACATTATTTGATGTGTCCTAGGGCGAACCCAGACCCTGTACCGACGCCCGCTCTTCAGCCCTGGCACCACCCAGAATGCCAACGAGCCCGTAGTTCCCCTCGTGGCAAGAGTATTCATAGATCCGGTAACCTGGCAGTCGCGGCATCGGGCGCACCGCCGTCCAACGCTGGGTATAGACCCCGGGGTCCTCGATCATAAATTGGTGATCGATCTTGTCAACGCTTACTCGCCTGAAGCGCTCGACGGCACGTGTGTTCCGCGAGGAGGGAAAGCGATGCCGGGTCTGGTCACTATAATTTGCCGTTTCGACCACGAGCGTGTCGCCCTCCCAGTGCGCACGTGAGTCGCCGTTCCACTGGCGAATGGCGTCGGACAAGGGTGCACGGTCGTTAAGAGGAATAATCCGAACGTCGTGGATATTCTCGACGAAAATCGCGACGTAGTCCTCGGTCTGCACAATGTGGTACGTGTTGTTGTAGCCAGTCGACATCGGGGGAACTCCATGATACGTGATGCATCGGTCCCAATTGGTCAAGTCGAGCCAAGAGTCTGCAGGGTGTTCACTTCGATAGGTCTGCTGGGCGGCCTGTCGCTGCCGCGCGGCCTCTGTGAGTGGCAGCCGACCGTTCGGCGGATCCACGATCAGCGACGTTCGGAGATCCGGTGAGACTTTGCCACGGTCGAACCAGTGAATATTGTAGCTGCCTACGCTTCCCGGCTGCGCCGGGCGTTCGCGAAGGACGGATGCGTTTCGCTCCGCTGCCTCTTCGGGGGTATAGAACTCCCTCTCTCCCATTGAGGTAGGTCTCTGCAGCGGCGTCAGGCTTGCGTATGACCACACTCCCTGCAGGTCTGGATCGCCCCACCGGGTGCGGGGGAGGTCATCTCGGGGTTGCGCACTCGCGTTCACTGCGACGAGGCATCCGACTCCAATCAGCGCAATCGACCGAATAGTAGACATTGTCTCTCCCCTCAGAACGGTGCCTTCTTAGGACCACACAAGCGGCACTTCCTCCATCATTGTCAAGCAAACACAACGTTCGTTGCAAAACGACACCGTGTCAGCCACGGCTACTATCGATGTCATCGTCTGGGAAAGTAACTCAGTTAACCTCAATTTGAGCTGCTCCGAAGACATGGCGACTCGTCGACTCCTGGAGAAACACCACTATGCGAAGGTTCAACCGTTGCCATTCGGGTCGAAGGATAACCTCAGCTGACGCTGCGAAGCGACCTACCCCCGGAACATCGAACGTCTCGATCCGCTCTAGATGCCGAACCACGGCAGCATGTCGAAGGCGGCGTCGCGCGTTTTCCCCGAACTGAACGTCGGTCTCGAGCCCATCCTCCGTCACAGCCAGCATCAGATCGATCGGGCCACTAACGCCAAGCTGAAGAACGTCCGACACAGTGATCTGCACAACGACTCCCTCAGCAGGTGCATCTGGTTCGATCGCAAGTTCCACCGCAGCTTTCGGCATCCTGGCTGCGTGCAAAATTGCATGCTCGGCCATCATGCGTTGACTTCCAACGAATTGCCTTCGACCGTCAACAACCATCTCCGGCGTATAGAGCAAACGCGAACCGAGAATCTTGTGGTAGCTTCGTTGTCGGTCGGTGAACACACTCAAAGAAAAGGGATCCCGCCAGTTTCCGTTCCAGTACTCGACGTGCTCGCTAAGTGGAATAACCAACACTCCGGGAATATATTGCTCCTGGTGAAGCCTAATCAAGAGTTCATCGGCAGGCGGACAACTCGCGCACCCCTCTGACGTGAAGAGCTCGACGAGTATCGGTATTCTGGGAGGGTCTTCGGGCTCGGCTAAGATAACCAGCGTCACTAGCCCAAGTAGTGCGAGACAGCCTACACCCGCGATCCAGACGACTAACCAGCGGGACATAGACCGCCACTCCCTAGGACGGGCGAGCAAGAATGACGGCTTCCCAAAGTGTAAAATGCAGGATGCCGGCGACCCAACGTGACTCGAGCATCGACCGGAGAGCGTCGGATGCTTGGCAAATCAGGTTCAGCAGGTTGGACTTTCCGCGCCTCGAAACTCGCTGGCGGTCGGCCCATTTCTCGAACTTAACCTCTTTGCTCAACCGACGCGTCGCTTCAATCTCAAAACCGGCGCTGGTTGGAAGCTTCTCAAGCGTGTCGAGCGAATGGACACAGTGATGAGATGGATCACGGACTTTCTCAAACGTGTTGTAGTACTCGGCCGCCGGACGGTCGTCGACCGTGATGCTATCCGTCAAGCCAAAAAACCGTCAGGCCTGAGCACCCGTCTGAACTCTGACAACGCAATCGTCGCGTTCGGAAAGTGATGAAAGGCGAGACCGCAGGTAACCAAATTGATAGACCCGGTCGCGACCGGAAGCCGCTCGGCGTCTCCGGCTACCACTCGAATGTTTTCAAGGCCCCTGACCACAGCGATCTCAGAGGTCTTCCGGACCATCGCCTTGGTGAAGTCTAAGCCGATAACGCGATCGACATGCGGCGCAAAGGTAAGAGCCGTGTGTCCGGCCCCAGTCGCCACATCTAAAACCGTCCATTCTGGCTGTGGTCTGGCACCTTCGAGTAGAAGACTCAGGCTGGCACCACTCACATGAATCTCACTGGTAGCGTATTGATCTGCGACCCCACCGAACTGAGAGCGTACCCTCACCTTTAAAGCATCGGAGAACTGCATAAACATCGTCCTTCTGCTCAATATCGAACCGACTACTCCAACTCCTCGTAAATGGCTCGAATCGCCGCATCCATCCGATTTGATGCATATCCAGGATACCTCGTCGTGAGGTCAATCGAGGACACCGCTTCGTCGACGCTCCCACCAGCGTCTACGATATCCTTGACAGCAGTCAGCAGGTCGGCCGTAAACCGCTGGTACTCCTCAAGATCGTCCCAGGTCGTGACCGGGATGTGACCAGGAAGGACTGTGTCAACGGCGTCGATGCCAGCCAGAACCTTCGAAAGCGTGTTCGGAAATTCCACCCCGCTTCCGCCATTGCTGCGATCGAGAAACGGCGCGTCGCGCCACGGGAACATGTCTCCGGTCTGCATGACGCCAAGCGCCGGGTACACGATGAAGCTGTCACCATCTGTATGTCCCGATCCAAAATAGTACAGCTCGATCCGGTCCCGACCTTCGCCAAGGATCATATGGTCCTGGTAGGTTCGACTGGGTAAGTACTTAGCGTTCTCGCCCTCAAATGCATCCATTCTCTCCATGTTCGTCTTGGTGTTATCTTGCGCCACAATTTCCACGATCTTTGGAAAGAAGTTGTTGCTGCCAGTATGGTCCCCGTGAGTGTGGGTGTTGATAACGGTGACCACCGGCTTGTCAGTAACACTTCGAATCCGTTCTAGTAGCACCTGCCCCCAGCCAGGGAGTTTCGTATCGACAATGATGACGCCATGCTCTGCAATGAAAACACCAGTATTGCCACCACTAAACGCGGCGCGATCAGTTGTGCTTGAACCCGTGATGACGTACAGGTTTCCCTTTACCTGCTCTATTTGGGTCGCTTCTAGCGCGGCCGTCTGGAGGGTTGGAAGGCCACTAAGACTCACCGACAGTGTGCCAACTGCCATAATCACTCCGAGAACGAGACGTCGTGTCGTCATAACATTGCCCCTAACCTTGGTCTCAATTACGGCTCCCGAACGATCCCGATTCCATATCGCCTGATCCTCACTGAAGACGGTGGGAAAGACAACCTGACTGGTGGGGCGCCCCAGGGTTTTCTTGGACACTTGATTGCGAGAGAGTTCTCGTAGGAGGAGTGTCGAGATGGAGAAGCACGATCAGGAGTCGGCGGTGGCGGAGGGAGGCCGGAGGGCGACCGGAGGGGGCCGGTTTTCAGTCGGTCGCAAGAGCGCCGTGGTGATGTGCTTGCTGCGCGGGGAGGATCTCGAGTCCGTGTCGCGGGAGTGGAGGATCACGGCGGCGCGGGCGTCGCAGTGGCGCGATCAGTTTCTGGCCGCGGGCCAGGCGGGCCTGAAGAGCCGAGCGACGGATGCCCGGGGTGAAGACAACCGTCGGCTGCGGGCCAAGGTCGGCGAGCTGCTGATGGAGAACGAACTGCTCTACGCGAAGGTGGACCAGCTGGAGGCCGGCTCCCCTTTGGCCCGGAGGAGGTCGACGCGATGAGTGGCGCCCATTCGATCTCCACCCGTCGGGCGTACGGCGTGCAGCGGATCTACCGCGTGTGGGAGCGGGCGCGGTCCAGCGTCTACGCGAGGCGTCACGCGACGAGGTCACGCGCGCCGTGGTGTCGCCGCGGGCCGGTCGGTGCCGCCCCGGACGAGGTGCTGGTCGGCCACATCCGCCGGGTACTCGAAGCCTCGCCGTTTCATGGCGAGGGGTACCGCAAAGCCTGGGCGAAGCTGCGGGTCGCGGGGATCCGCACCTCGAAGGAGCGGGTGCGGCGGTTGATGCGGGAGCACGACCTCCAGGCCCCGCACCGCGCGGGGCACGCGCACGGCCCGAAGGCGCATGACGGCACGATCACCACGGAGGCCCCCGATGTGATGTGGGGAACGGACATGTCGGCCACGGTGACGGTCGGCGAGGGGGCGGCGTTCGTGTTCGTGGCTGTCGATCACTGTACGACCGAGTGCATCGGCCTCCATGCGGCCAAGAGCGGGAGCCGGTTCGAGGCCCTGGAGCCGATCCGCCAGGGCGTCCGGGAACGCTTCGGCGCCATCGCCAAAGGTGTCGCCAGCGGGCTTCGTCTTCGTCACGACCACGGATCGAACTACCTGGCCGATGACTTCCAACGGGAGATCAAGTTCTTTGGTATCGAGAGCTCACCGAGCTTCGTGCGGGAGCCCGAAGGGAATGGCGTCGCTGAGCGCTTCATCCGCACACTGAAGGAGAACGTCTTGTGGGTACGGAGCTTCGAAACGATCGAGGAGCTCCGCCTCGCCTTGCTTGAGTTCAAGCGGACATACAACGAACAGTGGATGCTTGAGAAGTACGACTATCGAAGCCCAGCCCAGGTGCGACGCGACCGGGTCGGGCTAGACGCGGCAGCATAGAAGTGATTACCTTCAAACCACTGTCCAAGAACCCTGGGGCGGTACACTGGTCGGTAACACCCGTGGCAACGTTCGGCATCCACCTTGCCGTCTTACTCCTCGAGGCCGACCACGCCGAAATTACCATTCTTGCACACAAGTACACGCCAAGTAGCTCGGTCGGCAAAAAGGTTATCCTCACAGAGGTGACCGATGTGTCAGCTGCTCCTTAAGCTCTAGTGTCGAATATCCTGAGCGCCGACCTAACGATACATGTCTAGAAGCTTACGAACGCTCGTGTTGATTGCGCTCAGCGTCACGACGGTCTCCGCCCAGCCGTCATTGGGCGGCTGGGGTCGACCCGATCACCCCTATGACGGTCGGCTTACATTCGCGCGGCTCCGCTGGACGGCTGGCTCCTACGGCGCCCCCGTCGCTGGCATGGGTATTAATTTCTGGCTCCACGAGTTCCCCAGAGCCGAGCAAAACCTGATGGCAGTGGTCCACGATGTCACGAACATCAACGCCAAGACCGACGGCAGCCTAGTGCTGACTCTCGACGACCCCGAGCTCTTCAAGCACCCGATCGTCACCATGTGGGAACCGGGATTCTGGGTAATGACCGACGAGCAGGCCGAGCGCCTTCGCGCCTACCTACTCAAGGGAGGATTCGTGATCTTCAACGACTTCGAGGGAAACCAGTGGCGCAACTTCGAAGCTCAAGTAAGGCGGGTCCTACCCCGTGCTCGATGGCTCCCTTTGGATGACACCCATCCCATCTTCCATGCGTTCTTTAGCATCAGCGGTCTCGACACCCCAAATCCAATGCATCATCATCTCTTCGGTCTCCGACCCGAGTACTTCGGTCTCTTCGAGGACAACGACCCCAAACGTCGGCTCATGGCGATCGCCAACTACAACACGAACCTCGGGGAGTACTGGCAGGCTGAAGGCTTGGACTTTTGGAGCTTTGAGTCGCTCGGCCTGGGCTTCAGGCTTGGCGTGAACTACATGATGTACGGGCTGATTCACTAACACCGTACGCGTCACCGTTTCCGCGAGCGTCATCCGACCCAGGCCATAGAGCAGACTCGAAACACGTCAACCGTCCGGTCAGTTTCGCTCGCGGTCGAGACACTCACGGATGTAGGCGTTCATGCGCTCCTCTTCCCTTGTGTAGGACTGCCGGTGGTGACAATCTGTAAACAACGACAATGGAAGAATCAGACCCGACAAAGATGCCAGCCCAACCCGTACCCACGTTTGGAATGACGGCATCCGACCTCTTGCCCATCGGTATCAAGATCAACCTCGACGCTCTATTCAGCGTCTAAGGCTTTCGCACTTGTGTCCATGTCCCGCTACTAGGCAGAACGCTGCAACTAAACATTCAATAGTATGCGACACGGAGACCACCGGGACCTACTAAATCGTCCTGGAGACCGTTACGATCAACGAGCGTCCCCGCTTGACTGTTCGAGTGCAGCGAATGCTTTTCCGATCCGCACGTACTCTTCGTATCGTTCCTGGTATCGCTGTAGCTTCTCCTGCTCAATCTCGCCGAACCGTGCCTCAAGGAGACAAGCCTGCTCGCTGGATGCCTGTGCAAGCTCTACCTCGACCTCGCTAGCAAGTCGTTTGTAGGTCAGATCGTGCTCTCGCTCCCAGGCAAGCCACACCGCCGTCCAACGCGCGTGCGCGCCTTCGATGAACTGGGACGAGAACGGAAATGAGCCACGTCCAGCGGCATCAAGCCGACTAAAGGCTTCAGGAAAGACCCTCCGCGCCGACCGCGCGACGCCGGCCCAGGCCGGAAGCTCCCTCGGCTCGACTTGAACCCGAGCGATGCTGGGTCCGAAGATGCCGATCAGTTTGAGGACAGTCGAGTCTCGGTGCCGGTGGCGCATCTCCCGTAACAACAACGCCACGCCAACTGCGACGACCAGGGCAATAAAGGAGGTTGCCAGAATCATTGAAGCGTGTCGCGCGCGCAAGCCTTCAGTACTGAAGGACAGCGTGAATATGCTCGCCGTCGAGTTTCGCGCGACCAGCGAGTCCAACGAGCTCAATGAGAAAGCTGACGCCGACGACGTCTGCTCCACTCCGCTTCACCAACCCTACAGTGGCGTTCGCGGTGCCACCCGTGGCCAGTAGGTCATCGACGACCAAGACGCGCTGACCAAGCTCAAGAGCGTCCTTGTGCATCTCGATTGAGTCAACACCGTACTCGAGTTCATAGGACGCGCTCACCGTCTTCGAAGGGAGCTTGCCGGGTTTCCGAATCGGAACAAAGCCGACGCCGAGACGATCAGCAACTGCCGCACCGAAGATGAATCCTCGTGACTCGATCCCCACGACCACGTCGACGCTTGAATCGCGAAACGGGCCCGTCATAGCCTGAATCGCCTGTTTCAGGCCCGTCCCGTCCTTCAAGAGTGTAGTGATGTCATAGAACAGAATGCCCGGCTTCGGATAGTCTGGAACGTTTCGAATTAGCTTTTTCAATTCCTCCATGGCAGTCTTTATGCTTCTTCCAGGTCACGCACGTATGCGAAAGCTTGTCATGGACCCGTCAGGGAGTCGCTCTTTAACCTCAACGTTCTCTACGCGCGCGAGCAGTGGCCCCGAGTAAAGTGAACGCTCAAAGCGACTGACCGCTTCATCCTCGCCCTCGGCTACTACTTCGACACTTCCATCCGTGAGGTTTCGCACGAAGCCCACGAGCCCATCTCGCCGTGCCACGTCCTCCGCAAAGAACCGAAATCCGACGCCTTGGACCTGACCATGAACCAAGAACCGTCGAGCGATGATCAAAGGATCGCTCTCACGAGACCGTTGATTATAGCCGACCCTCCACCCCAAACTAGTTGGATAGCACCTCGCGTTACCGACCGTAACGCTTCGCTTCCCAATATCTCACAAGAAACTGTTCGGGATCTGGTGAAGGCTCCGCAGAATATCTACATCGCAGAACTGACCTTCTTCGGCTCCCTCCAACGAGGATGAACTTCCAGCCGCCAGTTAGCCACACTATTAGCGCCTGCGATGATGCCGGAACCGCAAAGCATGCCAGTGTCGCAACGTTTCAGAACGCAATGAGAGGAACTCCGGTAGACGACCCTTCACCGGGGGAACGCGAACTATTAGACAACGCTCGTTCCCTCCAAAAAATGCTGGCCTGCTCGTAGATTAGACCGGAGAAGTCACTTCTAACCGAAGAACCTGCGGGCTGGTCGCAGACGTTTACTCCATCAGGATTTTCGGGGAGATTACTGGGCCAGAAATTGGTCGGGGCGAGAGGATTTGAACCTCCGACCCCTCGGTCCCGAACCGAGTGCTCTACCAGGCTGAGCCACGCCCCGACAATTGCGTATTGTACCTTCAAACGCAACTCCTCCCTTAATCCTTGAAACCAGCTACATCATCTCCGGTCTCACAACTTACACGCGTCACAATTCGGTCTCGTTCTCGCGGAGAGCACCGTGGGTTAACTCCGCATGGAAACCAACACTTGATATAACTTGAAGCAACCGTCTTACATCCAGCCCAACCGATTCTTACGGCAAAAACCGATGGCACTACGACAAACAAAAGGGGAAACAACCATCGACAATCTCAAGAGAACTTCTCAGTCCGTGCAAGTCTACTGACCGAACGATTCAGTCATATCAACATCTACTCGTCCAATGACCTGAGATTGAGGGCACTCCGCATACCCAAGCTCTTCCTGGCCAGCACCCAGATCTTCTCGTTTATCGCTAGGAAATATCGCCTATGTCGGACAGACCGAGAAATAGCTACGTCTCGGCGAGGATCAAACGAACGCCCGAAAAGACCGAAGGCCTCATGGAAGACGACAGCCGTGGACAGTTAGAACAGCGAATCGCTTCTAACAGCACTGCCGACCATTAGCGCCAAGCGCCTCGCTGTCCCCGCCTGAATCGCCGAGACCTCTAGCAACGCTTGGTGATCGCCACGACCGCAACTATCGCGACCGAATGCCGTACGGTGCGGCCCATCCCAGTCCCTCGACAGTTCCCGCGCGGGGCCGATACTCACAGCCGACCCATCCCTCGAATCCCAGATCATCAACAAAGTCTAAAAGATAGGAATAGTTGATCTCCTGAGTCTCGTCTGGCTCGTTTCGCCCAGGCACCCCGCCGATCTGAAAATGACTAATGATGTCTAGGTTCTCCCGGACCGTTTCCGCTAGATAGCCTTCCATGATCTGCATGTGGTAGAAGTCGTACTGAAGGCGCACGTTATCGGCTCCCACCTGCTCGATGATCCTTCGAGCCTGCTGACTACCTGTGAGAAAGTAACCGGGATTGTCCAGTGTGTTGAGCGGCTCCAAGAGCAAACGCACGCCGTGGGGCCGGGCTTGCTCGGCTCCCCACCGAAGGTTGGATACGAAGGTAGCCTCGGCAGCAGGGTCCGACGTCCGGCCGGCCAAGCAGTGGAGTTGTTTGCATCCGGCCTCGTTGGCATAGTCGAGACCCCGCGTCAGTACCTCACGAAACGCGTCCTCTTCGCCTGGTATCGCGGCCACCGCCATCGGCAGATTCATCAACGCCGGGGTTAAATTATGTCGCCGAACCCGTCCGGCGATGTCCTCCTTCGATTCCCCATAGGGCGCCTGAATCTCAACTCCCGCGAAGCCGACGGCGGCGGCCTGCTCAAATCGGTCGAGCAACTCAACCTCGTTAAACATCATCGCCACACTGGCTGCTAGCTTGGGCATATCGCTATCCTACCACTGACCTACCCCCTGTGACATGATCAGCGATCGTGTCGCCTCATCGCCCGTTCGACGCCGTCCTTCTTGTTAGCTTCGGCGGCCCGCAATCTCGAGATGAGATTCGCCCGTTTCTAGCTAACGTACTACGCGGTCGGTCCGTTCCGCCAGCCCGTCTCGACGCCGTTGTTCATCACTATGAGATGTTTAATGGCGTCTCTCCGCTCACGGCGATCACGATGCGACAGGCAGATGGCCTCCGCGAGCGCCTGACGCGTGACCGCCTTCCTGTGTACGTCGGCATGCGAAACTGGCACCCTTTCTTGGAAGACACGCTGAAGGAGATGTCCAACACGGGGATGCGTCATGCACTAGCACTGACACTCTCGGCCCAGCACAGCTACTCCAGCTGTGGCCAGTACAAGCAGAATGTTACCCAAGCGCGCGATGCCATCCACCAGACCAGCCATGCGGACATCGCCGTCACCTATGTCGCTGGCTGGCACGAGCATCCAGGGTTCATCGAGGCCAATGTGCGTCAGATCGAACGAGCGCTCGTCGAACTACCCTCACAACTCCAACCGGCCGCTCGGCTCGTATTCACGGCCCACAGTATTCCAGACTCGATGGCAGCGGAGTCCCGCTATGTGGCGGAGCTTCGCGAGTCCGCAGTTCTCATCGCGAAGCGATTGGGTCGGGACGACTGGGCACTGGTTTTTCAGAGCCGCAGTGGATCACCCCAGGACCCATGGCTCGAACCGGACATCTGCGATTACATTCGCGCGGAGCGAGAACACGGTCTCGACGCCATCGTGGTAAGCCCGATCGGCTTCGTTGCCGACCACATCGAGGTTCTGTACGATCTCGACCAAGAGGCGGCGAAAACCTGTCGCCATGTAGGTGTGGCGATGAGTCGGGCTGCCTCGGTCAACGACGAGCCGGTCTTCCTCGATATGCTGGCCGATGTCATCCGTACGACTTGCCAACGTTACGCCACCGGCACACCACTGCCGATAGTGCCAACGGTACCGCCGTCGCGCACGGAGCCACCACCACCGGCGCGCTAGTCTTGACCTCATTTGAGTCGAGGGTAGGACGCTTTATTCCTCGCGGTGGAAAGTATTCTCAAGAGCGGAACAACTGCTCCCCCCTCTATCGCAGCAGAGAAAGTCGTTTCTCCGATTCTCCTCGCGTGTTCCAGGGCGACACAGCGACAAAAAGAGGTAGACTAGCCGGCCGTCACCGTCGCGCAGTGTTTATCGAACGCCGCCGTCAGGTCACCAGCGATACTTGTGGCTTCTTGATTCTCGATCTGATGACGCTCCATTATGTAGATAAGCTTGCCATCACGAAGCAGTGCGACCGACGGAGACGATGGCGGATATCCGGTAAAGTAGCTGCGAGCTCGCTCCGTAGCCTCAATATCGGCTCCAGCAAACACCGTCGCAACGATGTCTGGCTTGAGCGAATGCTGAAGGGCTAAGGCCACACCAGGACGCGCCTTGCCTGCAGCACAGCCGCAGACCGAGTTAACGACCATCATTACCGTCCCGTCCTTCTTCACGATCGCATCAACTTCGTCAGCCGTTCGCAATTCGATCACACCCAGCCTGGTCAACTCGTCTCTCATCGGAGCAATCAAAAACTCTGGATACATAGCTTTTCCTTTCCCTTAATTCTATCCTCAAGCGTAGCATAGCTCGCTGCCAGCTCAGCTAGAGTCGGCCGGTGTGTGAAGGCTCCCCCTTGCTAGCCGATCGTTGAATATCCACAAAAGACTAAGCGCAATTCCCCACTGCGCCAAACAGGTTCCGAGGCTGTATAGACGAATCGGATTGAACCAATTATCGGGGTCGTACACCGAGACGGCTTGATACATCCACCAGCCGAACATTAAGACGAATTGCACCGGTATCCCGAACGTCACTACCCACTCGAAGGCTGGCCCGAGCCTCGTAACGCCCGGCGCCGCGTTGATCAAGTCGTTGCGGAACCGCTCTCGACCGTAACGGGTCACGGCAATAGAAATGAAGAGCCCGCTCAGCATCAGCGCGAGTCCCCAGACCCAGTCCTGGTTCTCGAATACCGCCATACTGGTCGCCGCCGGGACGCCACAGACGATCGTCGCCGCTCCCACAAGTCGTACCGCCACCGTCCTCGACATCCCCGTGTCGATCAACACCCTGGCAGCGAGTTCGACCATTGCAATCAGTGATGACAGCGCAGCGCAGAACAAAGCAAGAAAGAACATCGGTAGGATGACTGCTCCACCTGGCACCCGCTCGAACAGCTGCGGGATCCAGATAAACGTGAGACCGGTGTTTCCCGATGCCATTGCCGTCTCCGCATCCGCCGTCGACAGGATGGCGAACGCGGTCGGTAGAATTGCCATTCCGGCAAGGAGCGACGCCACATTGTTTCCCAAGCCAATCGCTGCGGAGTTGACAACGATATCCTCGTTACGGTCGACATAAATCGCGTAGGTCAGAATCAGTCCCCAGCCGGCACCGGTCGACCAAGCAGACTGTGTGAGCGCCTCAAGCCAAGTTCGATAATTGGCGAGCGGAGCGAGGTCAGCCCGGAAAAGGAAGCTCAAGCCGGCCCCAGCTCCCTCAAGCGTCACGGCTCGCCCGACCGCCACAAGCAGAAGAATAAAGAGCATTGGAATGAGCATTTTATTGGCCCGCTCGATGCCACCAACAACTCCACGCGACACAATAATGGTCGCGATTAAAACAGAAACAATATGGAAGCCCACAGGCTGCCATATAGATGAGCTGTAGGCCCTCCAATAGCCCTCAGAGTCCTGCGGTACGACCTGGAACGCGCTCACCACGACATACTTCAACGTCCAGCCGGTAACGACCGAGTAATAAAACATGATCATGATCGTCGTTACGGCAATGAACCCACCCATCCACGCGAAACGACGGCCCAGGAGCGTGGTGAAGGCGCCGATCGGACCACGACGTCCATAACGCCCCAGCCCGAACTCAGCGATCAACAGCGGGAGCGACCAAGTAACCAGGAAAATCATCCACGGGATCAGGAATGCGAGACCACCGTTCTGCGCCGCTATCCGTGGAAAGCGCCAAATGTTCCCAGTTCCAACAGCCATGCCAAGACCAGCAAGAATGATTGCGCTACGCGACGAAAACAGCTCTCGACCTGCCATATGGGGCGCTCAACCCGGCAATCACTATAGACCGCAGGAATTCATTAGACTGCACTCTAACTTGACACGGATCGTATCAACTTATATAGTTGATGCGACGCAAGTCTTAAGCGAGGCCTTATGGCGTCTGAAGTCATTTTCATAAGCATGGCCGCCCGCGAACTGGGGATGCACCCTCAAACGCTCCGTAAGTATGAGCGGCTGGGTCTCATCCAACCTACGCGCACGATCGGCAGCATGCGGATGTATACGCCCGAGGAAATCGACCGACTTCGTGTAATTAAGAGGTTGGTGGACGGGTTGGGAATCAACCTTGCAGGGGTTCAGAAGCTCCTGTCGGTTGGAGAGGTCGTCAACCGCATGCGCGCGCTGGTGGAACACCCCAACGATGCATCGGAACTTTCCGACCGCCAACAGGCGCTGCAGCGAGAGATGGACCGGTTGACTCGTCTACTGGGGCTGTAACCACAATGAAGTTCAGAAATTACTACAGGGTTCTCGGCGTTAAGAACGCCGCGAGCACGGACGAGATCAAGACTGCGTTCCGCAAGCTAGCGCGCAAGTATCACCCCGACGTTAACCAGGGCGACAAGTTAGCCGAGACTCGTTTCAAGGAACTGAATGAAGCCCATGAGGTTCTCAGAAACCCAAAAACTCGTCAGAAGTACGACATGCTTGGCGCCAACTGGAAACAGTACGAAAACGTTCCATCTGGTGGCACCCCGTTCGCCGCGGGCAGCCCAGTTGCTGGATTCGGTCGAGACCCGAGCGACGGTGTCCACTGGAACGTCAACATGGGCAGCGGACCAGACGGACGCACAATGTCCGACAACGACGTCCGAGACATGTTCGGCGAGAAGCCGTTCTCCGACTTCTTTCAAACCTTCTTTGGCCGAGGCGCTGGCCCCTCGAGATCTCGTGGAGCGGGTCAATCCAGCCGCGGTCGGAACATCGAGCACACCCTTGAGCTCTCGCTCGAACAGGCGTTTCACGGCGTCACCCAGCGCCTGTTAATTAATGATCGCCCCGTTGGAACGCCTCGCACGGTTCAGGTGAGGATTCCCGCCGGCGTCAACGATCGTTCTCGAGTCCGGGTGCCGGGGAAAGGCGAGCCGGGGTCGGGAAGGGCTGCAAGCGGCGACCTCTATCTACTCATACGTCTCGCACCACACCCGGTCTTTGAGCGAAAGGGCCAGCATCTCTACGTCCAGACCACCGTACCAATCACAACCGCCGTGTTAGGCGGCGACGTCGAAGTGCCAACGATCGACGGCACCCCGGTTCGGCTCAAGATCCCACCGATGACGCAGGCGGGACAAGTCCTGAGGGTCAAAGGCAAAGGAATGCCAGGACAGTCGCGCGGCGTTCGACGGGGGCATCTTCACGCGACAATTCAAGTGATGTTGCCGAAAACGCTGACGCCAGAAGTGAAGGCACACTACGAAGCGCTAGCTACTCTTGATGAGACGACCACCTCGAACACACGAAAGACGGGTACCACCGCCAGGGAGAGCGGCGCGTCAAGGAGGTGAGATGAACCTGAAACAGATGACGGAAAAGGCGCAGGAGGCCCTTCTTGCAGCGCAGGAGTTGGCTCAAGAGACGGGTCATCCCCAGATTGAGCCGGAACATCTGCTCGTCACTCTCGTCGACCAAGATGACGGCATCGTTCCAAACGTGATCCAGAAGATGGGCATCAATCCCCGACACGTGCTCGACGCCGCCCGCGCCGAGCTTAGCCGTTGCCTAAGACCACTGGCGGGGAAGTGCCAAATCTGTCCCCGAGGCTCAGCGATCTGGGTGTTCGCGCGAAAGTCGACGCGGAACATCTCAAGGATGAGTTCATCAGCACTGAACACCTGTTGGTCGCTATCACGTTCGAAGAAGGTCGATCTCCTGCTGCCAAACTCCTGGTTGAACTCGGGATCACTCGCGAGCGGATTTTCGAGGCACTCACATCGATCCGCGGTTCTCAGCGGGTGACTGACCAAAACCCCGAAGGCAAGTACGAAGCGCTAGAACGCTACGGGCGCGACCTGACTCAGTTCAGTCGTCAAGGAAAGCTGGATCCGGTTATCGGGCGTGACGAGGAGATCCGCCGGGTCGTTCAGGTCCTCTCCAGGCGTACGAAAAACAACCCGGTTCTCATCGGCGAACCAGGTGTTGGCAAGACCGCGATCGTCGAAGGACTAGCCCAGCGTATCGTCCGAGGCGACGTCCCCGAAGGGCTCAAGGAGAAGCGCATCGTCGCCCTCGACATGGGGGCGCTCGTCGCCGGTGCCAAGTTTCGTGGCGAGTTCGAGGAACGACTCAAGGCGGTGCTTAAAGAAATCAGCGACGCCGATGGCTCGGTCGTGTTGTTTCTCGATGAACTTCACACGGTTGTTGGGGCTGGAGCGGCCGAAGGGGCGATCGACGCCTCGAACATGCTGAAGCCGATGCTTGCGAAAGGCGAGCTCCACATGATTGGCGCGACGACACTCGATGAGTACCGTAAGTACATCGAGAAGGACGCGGCTCTTGAACGTCGCTTTCAGCCAGTCCTCGTATCCGAGCCAACGGTGGAGGATACGATCAGCGTGCTACGAGGCCTCCGCGAACGCTACGAGATTCATCACGGCGTGACCTTCAAGGATGCAGCCCTCGTGGCTGCCGCCGTCCTATCCCATCGCTACATCAGTGACCGCTTCCTGCCCGACAAGGCAATTGATCTTATCGATGAGGCGGCGTCAAAGCTGCGCACCGAAATCGACTCGGTGCCTGTTGAGCTTGACGAGGCGCAACGCCGAATCATGCAGCTTGAGATCGAGCGCGAAGCGCTACGCAAAGAGATGGACTCGGCCTCGAAGGAGCGCCTAGCCAAACTCGAGAAGAATCTCGCCGATCGTAAGAAGAACTGTAACGAGTTACTGACGCAGTGGGAACGAGAGAAGGAGTCAATCCAAAGTTCAAGCCAACTCAAGAGCGAGTTTGATGCGGTCCGCCACGAGATCGAGCTTGCCCAGCGGAACGGCGATTACGCCACGGCCTCGGAGCTGCAGTACGGTCGGTTACCGAAGATTGAGCAGCGCCTAGCCGCCCAGGAGAGCCGTCTCCGCGACACTCCCCAGCAAAAGCGGATTCTCAAAGAGAAGGTCGACGAGAATGACATAGCCGAGGTCGTTAGCAAGTGGACCTATATTCCGATCAGCAAGCTACTTGAGGGTGAGATCGAAAAGCTCATCCACATGAAGGACCGCCTACGGCAGCGTGTCGTCGGTCAGAACGATGCTGTGGTGGCTGTGGCGAATGCAATTCGCCGGGCGCGGGCCGGCCTTCAGGACCCTGATCGGCCGCTCGGAAGCTTTGTTTTCTTGGGCCCAACTGGCGTGGGTAAAACCGAGCTTGGACGAGCGTTGGCAGAGTTTCTCTTCGACGATGAGCAAGCAATGATCCGGATCGACATGTCCGAGTACCAGGAAAAGCACACAGTCTCGCGCTTAATTGGCGCCCCGCCGGGGTATGTAGGGTACGACGAGGCTGGACAGTTGACCGAGGCGGTGCGTCGACGGCCCTATGCGGTTGTCCTCTTCGACGAGATCGAAAAAGCGCACCCTGAAGTGCTCAACGTCATGCTCCAACTCCTCGACGACGGTCGCCTCACAGACAGCAAGGGTCGAACGGTTGACTTCAAGAATGCGGTTGTGATTATGACGTCAAACCTTGGGAGTGAGTACATCGCCCAACACGCTCCCCCCGACAGCGGCGATGGTGACATAACTCAGGACGTCCGCCGCCAGGTCAACGACGCGCTACGGGCACACTTCCGACCGGATTTTCTTAACCGGATCGATGAAATCATCTTCTTCCACTCACTTGGGCGCACACACCTGGACTCGATCATTGACATTCAGCTGCGGCAGGTCGCCTACCGGCTCGAGGAGCGAAAGATCGCCCTCGAACTGACCGACGTTGCCAAAGCGCTCATCGTCGACGAGGGGTTCGACCCGACTTACGGCGCACGGCCACTAAAGCGAATGATCCAGCGACGGGTCCTCGACCCGTTGGCCATGCGCAT
This sequence comes from Vicinamibacterales bacterium, assembly GCA_965237405.1. Lineage (GTDB taxonomy): Bacteria > Acidobacteriota > Vicinamibacteria > Vicinamibacterales > UBA8438 > CAUZIB01. The sequence goes on from OZ250139.1 coordinate 1,178,058, forward strand.
CCTACAGGATGAGTTTGAAGAGGGCGATCGGGTGGTCGTGGACGCCGTCAATCGAGAGCTCTGCTTCACGAAGGAACAACCGGTAACCGCGTAAAGGAATACTAGACCACTAGCTGCTGATCTGGGCCCGATCGGCAGCCTCGAATTCGATCTGCCGGTGTGACCCGTCGCAGAAGGGCTTGTTGTTCGACGCGCCGCACCGACAGAGCGCTAACGGTCGGCCAGAGATGGTAAACTCTCCGCCTTCCGCATCGACAATGGAGGCGTCGTCGGCATCGACAGTAGCGGGCCGTTATCACGAACTCGGATCTTAGTCATTCGTCATCCCATTTTCTGCATTGAACCCAGGAAGTCCGCGTTCGATTTCGTCTTACGCATCTTGTCGAGTAGTAGCTCCATAGCTTCGACTGACGAGAGACCGTTTAAGACCTTCCTGAGAACCCACACGCGATTTAGGTCGTCCGAATTCAGAAGCAGCTCTTCCTTTCGCGTCCCGCTCTTCTGGATATCGATCGCCGGGAACACGCGTTTATCGACAAGCTTCCGCTCAAGGTGAATCTCCATATTACCGGTGCCCTTGAACTCCTCGAAGATAACGTCGTCCATGCGCGACCCGGTATCGACGAGGGCAGTCGCCATAATCGTTAGTGAGCCTCCTTCCTCGATGTTTCGCGCCGCGCCAAAGAAACGCTTCGGCTTCTGCAAGGCGTTGGAATCGAGCCCGCCCGACAGTACCTTCCCAGACGGTGGAATGACGGTGTTATAGGCACGAGCGAGGCGCGTGATCGAGTCGAGCAGAATCACGACGTCCTTCCGATGCTCCACCAGACGCTTCGCCTTCTCGATCACCATTTCAGCCACCTGCACGTGACGCTGCGCCGGTTCGTCAAACGTCGACGAGATCACCTCGCCGTCGACCGATCGCTGCATGTCGGTCACCTCCTCCGGGCGTTCGTCAATCAGGAGGACGATTAAATATATCTCAGAGTGGTTTTTGGAGATCGACTGTGCGATATTCTGCAGCAACATTGTCTTGCCCGTCCGCGGCGCGGCGACAATCACGCCGCGCTGTCCTTTTCCAATCGGGGTCATCAAGTCCATGACACGGGCCGACAGATTGGTACTGGCACTCTCGAGCGTGATACGTTCCTGTGGGTACAGGGGCGTGAGATTCTCAAAGAAGACCTTGTCACGCGCCTGATCAGGCGACTCGAAGTTGACAGCCTCGACTTTGATCAGCGCGAAATAGCGCTCGCCCTCCTTCGGCGGCCGGATTTGACCCGAAACGGTATCGCCGGTCTGAAGATCGAACTTCCGGATCTGCGAAGGCGACACGTAAATGTCGTCTGGTCCCGGGAGATAGTTGTAATCTGGAGCCCTCAGGAACCCAAACCCGTCAGGCAACACCTCCAGGACCCCTTCGGAGAAGATGAACCCGCTCTGCTCCGTCTGTGCCTTCAGGATTTGGAAGATGAGATCCTGCTTGCGCATGCCTGTCGCGCCGGCCACGTTGAGATCCTTAGCGATTTGGGTCAGCTTCGCGATGCTCATGTCTTTGAGCTCGCCAATGTTCAGTGTATTGCCCGAGCGTTTCTGGGTGGGCTTCCCACCGCCTTGCTTGGGACCTGGCGGCTTTGCCGTGTCAACGGCGGCTAGCGAGTCGGGCATGTCCGAGTGATCGGCGGAAGATTGCGGGGTGTGTTTCTGATTAGTTGGCATGAGGTTTCATCGTGCTAAGTGTTAGGGAGTGATCAGCCAAACGGCTGGGATTCGCGGGAGTGTCGCCCGCTAGATGTGTAATGTGCTGAAACGAGAATGGCTGGTTGGAGGAACCCTGACCTATAACGTCACTCTCAGTATAGGCACCTTATCCAAGCGTGTCAAACGGCCTCGGGCAACTCGCCGATTGCCATCAAGCTGCATGATACAATCGGATCCAGACCAAGCTCCCGGGCGCGTTCCACCACCAAAGGGGCGTCGGTACCGGGATTAAGCCAGAGTTCCGGGATCCCCTTTTTCGCGACTTCATCGACAACCATAACGGCCTCGGCTGGTCGGACGTAGACGGTTGCCATGTCGATGAACTGCGGTACATCCAGCACTGATCCGTAAGCGTGAAGTCCCTCGATCGTTTCCTCGTGTGGATTGACCGGCACGACCGTGTACCCTTGTCTCAGGAATCCCCGTACCGCTCGATTACCGAACTTCGTTCGATCCCGAGACGCACCGATCACGGCAACCGTCTTCATCTTGTCAGTATAGCTTGTAGAATTTCTTTTAGGTGAGGGGTTATGCAATCGCACTCATCGGCGTTTGCCTTCTGACATTTTTCGCGGGTCTGGGTACCCCGGCTATCGCCGACTCGGACGAGGCGTTCTATGCGGAGAGTGCCCGTGAGATGGTCGAGCTCGGTGACTGGCTGACCCCCCACTTTAACTACCTCTATCGCTTCGAGAAGCCGATTCTGTATTACTGGTTGGTGGCGACCACATACGCTGTCGCCGGCATCAGCGAAGCAACAGCCCGCTTCCCCTCGGCACTATCAGGCCTCGGTCTCACACTGATCACATTTGGCGCGGCTCGGCGGTACTTCAACAAACCCACCGCTTTTTTGGCGAGCCTCATTACGGCCTCCAGCTTCGGGTGTGTGGCGATGGCTCGCCAAGCTCTTCCAGACCTCACGCTCGCATTCTTCATCACGCTCACAACGTGGGCGTTGTTGGTCGCATGGCTCGACACAGTCGAGATGGCCGAAGAACCCCGCCGCAACCCGGCCATCCGAACCGCCTGGGTCATGGTGGCAGCGTTGGGAGCGGCCGGTGCCTTCCTCACAAAGGGCCCCGTCGGTCTCGCGCTGCCGGCCCTCGTCGTTGGACCGCTTCTGGCTTGGCACGGGTGGATACGGAGAATACCTCTACAGATCCGACTGTCGGACCTAGCCGCTGGGACAGGGGTCTTTCTCGTAATTGCCGCACCGTGGTATCTCGCGATGACCCTCGAGCACGGGCTTCCGTATCTCGATCGCTTCTTTATCGGCGAAAACCTCGACCGTTTCGCAACGTCTCGTTACAACGACCCGCGGCCGGTGTGGTATTACCTTCCCATCATTGCAGGCGGACTGCTGCCCTGGTCTCCACTAATGCTCCTCTGGGGCCCAATGGTCCGTCGTGCGCTCACTCAACGGATCGGTAGCGCTGCCGCCGGATGGCAGCTGGTCTGGTGGGCCGTGGCACCCCTCGCCTTCTACACGCTGGCGATAGGTAAGCAGCCAAGATACATTCTCCCGATTCTGCCCCCGCTTGCTATCCTCCTTGCGCATGCCATCCAAGGCCAGCTCACTACACGCGTAGCCGGCCGACTGTTTTCCGCGTCGGTCACCATTGCGGGTATTGTGCTAGGAGCCATTGGCGTGCTTATCTACCGCGCACAGCCCCTCCTCGTCGAATGGGATGCGCTGTTGGTTTACCTCGCGGCTGGCGCGATTGTCGTATCTGGATGCATGGTGCTTGCATGTCTACGGCACCCACAGTGGGTTCCCGGAGCATTGGTCGTGTCTGCCATCGTGGTCACACTCGCGGTCCACTCGATCGTGCTAGCATCACCAGGGGTGACGCCAGTTGAACGGGTCGCCGCACTGCTCGCAGCCGAACGAAGCGCCGGTGAAAGATATGGCCGCTACGCGACCTTCCACCGGAACCTGATTTTCTACGTGCGGGCGCCGTTCGTCGAGCTTCCGATTGAGCAGGCAATGCGCGATTACCTCGCCGATCCTGATCGTGTGCTGTGTGTGATGCCGGTGAAAGAAATCGCTCGCCTGCACGCCGCTGGGGTCAGTATCCGATCGCTGGGCGAGGTACGATACTTGAACACGGGCAATCTCACGCCCCGCGTCCTGCTCAACCCCGATCCCAAACACTACGTTCGCCGTATCGCCCTCGTGACCAACCAGTAGCGATGCTCCCTGACGGTTTTCTAGACGCGATCACCGCGATTCTCGGCGCGAACCATGTCCGTACCGATCAAGAGTCACTCGTGACCTACGGTACCGACGCACTACGCGCAACACAACTGGCCGACCTCGTTGCGCTGCCAGCTTCGACCGATGAAATTTCACAAATTGCACGGCTGTGTAATTGCCATCGGGTACCGCTAACGCCCCGCGGCGCTGGAACCGGCTACTCTGGAGGCGCTGTCCCGACCGCTGGCGGCGTAGTCGTGTCGCTTGAACGTCTTGACCAGATTCTCGAAATCGACCCCGCCAGCCTCCTAGCCGTCGTGCAGCCCAATGTTGTCACCGCCGAGTTCCAGCGAACCGTCGAACGAATCGGGTTGTTCTATCCACCTGATCCGGCCAGCCTCAATCAGTCGGTGATCGGTGGCAATGTCGCCGAGTGCGCCGGAGGGCCTCGCGCCTTCAAGTACGGCACAACGAAGCGATATGTGCTTGGCCTCGAAGCGGTTCTGCCCACTGGAGACCTCATCCGAACGGGGGGAAAGTCAGTCAAGAACGTCGTCGGTTACAACCTGACCCAACTGCTCGTTGGGTCTGAGGGCACACTTGCCATCGTCACCGAAATCATCCTTCGTCTTATCGCTAAGCCTCAGGAACGCGCAACAATTCACGCGATCTTTCCTGGAATTACTGCAGCCGTCTCGGCCGTGGCCGACCTGGCCGCCAAGGGTATCGTGCCCGCCGCCCTCGAGCTTATCGACACCCAGTCGCGCGCGGCGGTCCAGCGATACCGTGGTCATCACGGCGAAGCGACTGAGTCGGGCACCGTACTCCTGATCGAGCTAGACGGCCAGTTCGCCGCTGTCGAATCGGAAGCGGCCCGTGTCGAAGCGGCGTGCCACCATGCCGAAGCGACTTCCGTAAAACGTGCGACAACCGACACCGAACGCGATGTACTGTGGTCCGAGCGCCGCGACCTATCACTCGCGCTGCGAGCGCTAGCACCGCTCAAGATCAATCACGACGTCGTCGTTCCCAAGGGACGCATCCCGGAACTGTTCGACGTTATCGAGCAACTGCGCTTAGAGTACAGTCTGCTCATTCCCGCCTTTGGGCATGCCGGTGACGGCAACATACATGTCAACATTCTCGTCGACCCGTCAAACAAGGAAATGATGCGTCGCGCTAACCGCGCTGAACGCCAGCTGTTCGAAGCAGTGGTAGCACTTGAGGGCTCCATCAGCGGTGAGCATGGCATCGGCTACTCGAAGGCTCAATTCCTTGGGCTGGAATTGACGGTGGAGACCATCAACCTCATGCGGCGTGTAAAGTTGGCCTTCGACCCAAACGGCATTCTGAATCCAGGAAAGATCTTTCCCGATCCGAATTAGTCCAAGCCTTCGGACTGACTACCATAGGCTACGACGCTCAACCTCCGATCCCTCACCCTCCACGCGCTCACCTGATGTCCGATCCTGCTGCCCGCACCTCGCCACGATCGATCGCCGCAACGAAATCAAGTATCCGATTGACCCCCTCCTCAAGTTGCCCCAGCGAAGCCGCATAGGATAATCTGATGAATCCAGGCGCGTCGAAGGCCTCACCTGGCGTGAGGGCCACATGGTTTCGCCGAAGCAGCTCGGCAGCAAAATCTACAGTCGTTCGAACGGTGTCGGGCGACAGAAGCTCGGTCACGTCTGGAAATAGGTAGAAGGCGCCGGCAGGTCGAACGCAGCGGAGCCGAGGCTCCTTCTTCAACCAGCCCAAGACTGCATCCCGACGCTCACGATACGCCGAACGCATCTCGGCGACGCACGTCTGTGACCCGGTAAGTGCCGTCACACCGGCGTGCTGGGTGACGCTTGACACATTCGACGTGCAGTGGCTCTGAATGTTGTTGCAGGCCGCGATGAGTGACTCGGGGCCGATTGCCCATCCGCAGCGCCAACCGGTCATGGCGTAGCTCTTGGACAGGCTTCCGACCAATGCGAATCGGTTCGGTGCGGCTTCCTGAAGTACCTTCGGCAAATTGTGCGAAATATTGTCGTGTATTAACTGTTCGTAGCACAGGTCGAGCACAATCCAGATGCCCTGCTTGGTTACTGCGCGCGCGATCGCGGCCAGATCATCTTCGTCGATAAGGCCACCCGTTGGGTTCCCAGGGGAGTTGATCACGATCGCCCGTGCTCGAGGACCAACGGCGTCGATCATTGCGTCGGCGTTCACTCGAAAGCGATCCTCTGCGTGCGTCCGAACGATTACCGGTCGTCCATCGGCGAGCATGACTTGGTCAACAATCGTGGGCCAGCCTGGGGAGTGGGTAATCACCTCGTCACCTGGATCGAGCAGCGCCATCGCGACGTTGAACAGTGCCTGCTTACCGCCAGCCGTCACGATCACTTGATCAGGCTCGAACTTGATACCGTAATCGGCTTCGTAGCGCGAGCAGATCGCCTGCCTGAGTTCAGGAATTCCCGCGTTTGGCGTGTACTTCGTGAATCCTTTACGGATCGCCATGCGACCCGCGTCCTTCACGTGATCCGGCGTCGGAAAGTCTGGCTCGCCCGCCCCAAGGTCAACGACGTCAACCCCTCGTCGCCGCAACGTGTCGGCCTCGACCGCAACCCGTTGCGTTGGAGACGATGCGACCAGACGGCTGCGCTCCGAGAACTCGGTACGATCCCTCACGACGGCACGATAACGCTGGTTGACACCGGCTAGCGTCCGGTCAAGACCTTAACCGAGGAAACGGTGTGTTTTTCGCGTAGTCGCATTTCGATCGGCGGTGGCACGAGTCCCTCAATCGACCCTCCGAGCGCAAACACTTCCTTCACCAGGCGCGAGCTAACATAGGTGTACGGCTCGGCCGGCATCATGAACACCGTCTCGATCGCAGCGTTGAGTCGTTGATTCATCAGTGCCATCTGCGTTTCGTACTCGAAATCCGAAACGGCACGTAACCCCCTGACAATAACGCTCGCCTTCCGGCGTTGCGCATAGTCGACAAGAAGACCTTCAAAGGTCTCCACCTCAACACTTAATTGATTCTTGAACACCTCTCGCGCCATGTCGACCCGTTCATCCGCAGAAAACAGAGGAGACTTATCGCGGTTCACGAGAATCGCCACGACGGTCCGGTCGAAAAGCTTCGCACCTCGTTCGATGATGTCGACATGACCGTTCGTCAGTGGGTCGAACGATCCCGGGTATACGGCCAGTCGTGGATTCTGTCGCGTCACTATCTCACCGTCCCGTCACCTTCGGCGACCTCACGCCGAAGAAAATCCAACGCCGTGTCACCGGCTGTCACCGTGCGGATGATCTTTAGCCCGGGGAGACCCGGCGCCGGTGTTCGCACAGCCCGCTCAAGGACCAGCAGTCCCTTGTCGGCCAGCCGGCTGCCCAAAGCACACAGTATGCCATTGACCCGCGGGTCGCCGTAGGGAGGGTCAGCCACGATGACATCGAACGGATCGGACAACTCGCGCCGCGTCGCTCCATCGGGCAACGCCGCCCACACCACGACAGCTCGGTCGGACACGCCGCATCCAGCAAGGTTCTTCTCGACGAGCTCCGCCGATCGCTGATCACGGTCGATGAACACGGTGTGGGCCGCGCCCCGGCTTACCGCCTCGATGCCGACAGCACCAGTGCCGGCGCAGGCATCCAGGAAACGCGCGCCCTCCACGTGGTATCCGAGCACATCGAACAAGGTCTCGCGCACTCGATCGGAGGTCGGACGGACCCCAGACCAACTCGGTGACTCAAGACGGCGACCTTTGAGCGTACCTGCGACTATTCGCACACTATCCCACACCTACCAGACCGAAGCGCTCTGCCCAGGCTAACCGAACGAAGCCAAGAGCTGCCTGCGACACACCACCGTCACCAACCCACGCTAGTGCGGCCCGGCGGGCGTCGACCATGATCTGATGGTCTCTAATCAAGTCGCCAACTTCCAATAAGGGAATACCGGATTGTCGGGTACCGAAGAAATCACCTGGTCCACGAAGTTCGAGATCCCATTCGGACAGCTCGAAGCCGTCGGTCGTCGCTTTGAGCGCGTTTAGGCGAGCGGCGGCTAGCTCCGACAGTGCCTCCGTGTGGATCAAGATGCAATGGGAATGATGCGGACCTCGTCCCACTCGTCCGCGCAGCTGATGTAACTGTGCCAGTCCAAACCGCTCCGCATGCTCGACCACCATAACCGACGCATTTGACACGTCGACCCCAACCTCGATGACCGTCGTCGCCACCAACACGTCGATGTCGTGGTCGACGAAACGACCCATGACCTCTTCTCGCTCAGCCGACTTCATCCGACCGTGCACTAAGCCCACCCGATGATCTCGAAAGATGCCTGCCTGCAGCTCATCGGCCGTGCTGGTCGCTGCCTTGAGATCGAGCTTCTCGGACTCCTCGACGAGCGGATAGACGACGTAGGCTTGTCGCCCGGTAGCCAGTTGGTCCCGGACGAAGTGATATACCTCTCCCCGGCTTACCTCGGCCTTCACACTCGTTGTCACCGGGTGACGTCCAGGGGGGAGTTCGCGAATCACTGACGTATCCAAATCGCCGTATACAGTCAGTGCAAGGGTTCGCGGGATCGGTGTCGCAGTCATAACTAGAACATCTGGGTTCAGGCCCTTTTGCCGGAGTGTCGCCCTCTGCATGACCCCGAAGCGGTGCTGCTCATCGATGACAACGAGGCCAAGCTTTCGAAAGCACACGGCGTTTTGAACCAGCGCGTGGGTCCCAATGGCCAAGTGCGCACGGCCCGACGACAGAGCGTCCCAGGCCTCGCGGCGCGCTTTCGTCCCTTGCCCCCCGACTACGCGTACCACTCTAAACCGTGACGCTTCGAGCAGACGCGACAGGCCGAAGAAATGCTGCTCCGCTAGGAGTTCGGTCGGGGCCATAACCGCAACCTGCAGTCCGTTCTCCATGGCCACCAATGCGGCGAGCAGGGCTATAATCGTTTTTCCAGAGCCTACATCCCCTTGAAGGAGCCGGTTCATCGGCCGGGCCCGCTCCAAATCAGCCACGATCTCTCGAAGCGCCTGCTTCTGGTCATCGGTGAGGCGAAACGGCAAAACCTCAAGTGCAGCACGTCGAATTCGCTCGTCGACCCGAACGACATGCGGTTTCTGCATGGCATCCATTTCACGACGGCGCACCGCGAGCCCGACCTGAAAGAAGAAGCACTCCTCAAAAATAAGCCGCCGCTGCGCTGCCGTTCTAAACCGATTGAGCGCTGCCAACGACGTGTCTTCGAGCGGAAAGTGTGCGTGCTCAAGCGCCTCACGCCGCTGGCCCAACCCGAACTCGCGTCGTATAGACTCGGGTATCGGGTCATTAAGAGTTTCCGGCAATCGCTCAAGCGCCGCGTGGGCAATCCGGCGAATCATCTTTGAGCTCACAGTGCCCACCCGCTCATAGACCGGAACAATTCGAGACGTGTGTATTAGCTCCCCCTCATCGGCTGAACCCTCGCCTTCGAGTAGTTCGTACTGGGGGTTAGTCAACTGTATCCCCTCTCGTCGACGTTCGACCTTGCCGTACAACACGACATGCTGATGAGCGACGAAGACATCTTTGAGGAACGGCTGATTAAAGAAAATCGCCCGGATTTGGCCTGAGTGGTCGCCTATTAATAGATTGAAAAAAGTGAAGCCGCGCCGCCGCGTTTGGCGAAGACTGCAGCGAGCCACCTCTCCACACACCGAGACGGTCTCGCCAGGTTGAACTTCGGCAATCAGTTGGAACCGTGACCGGTCTTCGTATCGGATCGGCAACCGCAACAGCAGGTCTTCGACTACGTGGAGACCAGCGGCAGCCAACTCGGCGGACCGCCGCGGTCCGACGCCCTTCACGAACTGGAGAGGGGTCTCAAGTACGCAGGTTACCGTGACAGGTAGCGTCATTGCTCGACGACAAGCTCTGCCAGCCCAACCTGTACCTCGCGAATCCGGTACGGCAATTCGAAGGGTTCAGCGAGTTCGACGCCATTCGGGTGGACGTCGCTCTTCGAGTACTCCCGGACAATGTCTCTTATTACTGAATACGGTACGGCAAGGCCGGCCACCGTTACCTCCTCGACTTCGAGTCGACCGGTCCCCTCATTTGTATGGAGGAACCCCGCCACCGTGACTGGAACACTCCCCGTCAGATACCCCAGTGGGTCCAGGGCGCCGCGAGTAGAACTGGCACTCACCACTGCGAGGTCGACCGTCGCGAACATCGAAATGCGACCGCTCTCCTCGAAGACGACCCTCGCATCAGTGATTCCGCTTGGAATATTAGCGAAACCTTCGTTCTGGAGGTACGCATTGGCTTCCCGCTCCGACACCACGACCGCTGGAACCTGTTGCTCGGCCGAGGCGGCGTTCTGGAGGATCTCGACCAGTTTCCGCTCTAAGCCTTGCGTGCCCTTGACTGCCGGCGCAGCGTCTTGCGTCGCGGGCACAACCGCGAATGCAACCATAAACAGGCAGGACAGCACCAAGAAACAGGCTGCCAGCCGCTGCGCTGCGGCACTGCGCGTCAAAATCACAGAGACTCAATCCCGAATGTAGTGGTAATGCGGTGAGACCGGCAAGGGTCCATATACTTAGTAGCGGGTACGTATCTCGGTGTCGTCGCCAATATCAAATCGGCCTTTATGGCCTCTACCATCGTACCGTAAGACCCGATTAACCAGGAAAGGATTTACCCGAGCAAGATGTCAACATCTGCACTTTCGGGGATTCCGTCGCGAGCCCCCAGCCACCGGCACTTGAGCGCAGCGGCGGCGTTGGCGTAGCGCAGCACTTCGACCAGATCCGCATTGGTCCCGCCCCGAAACCATCCCGCGATGAAAGCCCCTCGGAAGACGTCACCCGCGCCGGTGGTGTCTACCGCGTCCACCGAAAAGCCAGTGCTATGAATTTCCTCATCACCAGCTACGGTCAGGCTCCCCTCTGGTCCGAGAGTCGCGCAGACGAGCGCCGGGCGGTACGCTCGATAAACCGCTCTCAACGCTGCGCCTGGATCCCCAATCCCAGTCAGCCGCATCGGAAAGTCCTGAGCGGTAATGATAACGTCGATTTCGCGCAACAGCTGGTTGATCCCGGGACGGACCTTCTCCACATCGATGAGCGTGGGAATGCCAGCCCCTCGTGCGTATCGGGCAGCAGCCGTCGCGGCCTCCGTTTCGTGACAGTCAACAAGGAGCACCCGCCCCGAACAAACGGCATCTCGGTCCACGTCATGTACGGTCATCTTGAGCCCAGGATGCCGAGACCACAATACCGTCCGCTGGCCCGATTTCCCGTCGACCAGAATGACGGAAAGACCATTGGTCGCACCGACCACAATCTTACATACCGAAACGTCCACACCGGCGCGAATTAGACTCTGGCGACCCGCCTCCCCGTTGCTATCACCCCCGAAACGTCCGACGTAGCGGGCCGTCCACCCCAGACGACGCACCGCGGTCATGGCCGTCGCCGCCTGCCCTCCCGGCCGGATGCGCAAAGTATTAATCGGCACCTTCGAACCCGGCACCGGCTGGCCATCAACCACCGCAAGAAGGTCCGTCATATTCAGGCCAAAGCCGACGGCGTCGAAGGGTTGCGAGCCTGGCGGCTTCGGCTGGACGCGAATACGCACGTCACTATCCTACTGAACTGTCTATTTGATTTTCGCTTTTTGTTTGCATAAAGTGTTCTTGTTTATTAGGAGGGTGTGTGCAGCCACTAACCAAACGCCAACGGGAAATCCTCGATTACCTCCGTGAGTTCATCGAGCGCAATGGCTACGCCCCGAGCCTTGAGGAGATCGGACGCCGCTTTAACCTGTCGTCTCTTGCCACGGTGCACAAGCACCTGACCAATCTCCAAGAGAAGGGCTTCATCAAACGCGCGTGGAATAGAAGCCGCTCACTGGAAATCGTGCCGAGCAGAGCGGGGCGACGCGCGATCGATTTACCACTACTGGGCAACGTTTCAGCAGGGGCACCGATCGAGGCCGTGATCAGTGCCGAAACCGTTGCCGTTCCTGAGGATCTCGTGGGGCGAGGTGATACCTACGTTCTCCGCGTACGGGGCAACTCAATGATCGACGAGCAAATCCGAGACGGTGACCTGGTGATCGTCGAAGACCGCAGGACTGCCGATAACGGAGAAATGGTCATTGCGCTCCTTCACGGCCTAGACGTCACCCTTAAGAGGTTCTATCGTGACAATGGCTGCGTAAAGCTTCAGCCGGCGAATGAAAGCTTGAAGCCGCTCGTCGTCGACGCCAGTCAGGTCCAAATTCAGGGCGTCGTGGTTGCCGTCATGAGAAGATACTAGTGCGTCGTCGAGAGAAGACGAGGTAGAAACGACAAAACCATGACCGAACGCAAACAGATCAACTTCACCATCGCACCCGACGAGTCAAGCGACGCACCTCGGACCTACGCAAATTTTTGCGCGATTTCACATACACCCTTCGATTTCACGCTGACCTTCTGTGAGGTATTGCCACCGTCGGAAAAAGAAGTCCGCCAAGCGGCGTCCAATCATGTTCTCCGAGCACCGGTACGCTCGCGAATTGTGGTGCCGATCCAGTTCGTACCTAACTTAATCTCGGCCCTACAAGAGCACCTTCGAGCGTTCGGTGAGGTAACACCGAAAATCGGACTTCAGGATGGTATTCAGACCGATACGAAACCTGGGCCAAAGGGTCCTATCCACTGAGCGGACCCGATCGGCTGTGGCCAAGTCGAAGCGCGTCGCCCGCACAAGGCCACCTCGTTCAACTGCGGTCATCAGTCGTATTATTCGCACGCTTCAGCGCCAGCACCTCGACACTGACACAGAGCTCAATTTCAAGAACGCTTACGGACTACTTGTGGCAACGACCCTATCCGCACAATGCACGGACGAGCGGGTGAATGCCGTTACACCAAATCTCTTAGCTCGCTACCCTGATCCAGCGTCATTGGCTCGCGCGAGCACGGTGGACCTCGAACACCAAATCAAATCGACCGGATTCTTTCGGTCGAAGGCCTGCTCGCTGATCGGCATGGCAAACGCGGTGACCGAGTCCCACGCCGGACAGGTGCCGGCCCGAATGGAAGATCTTGTCAGGCTTCCTGGCGTGGGACGAAAGACCGCCAACGTATTATTGGGACATGCTCTTGGCGTTCACGGCTTCCCAGTGGACCGCCACGTACTCCGGGTCGCAAACTGTTTTGGTATTACCCAAGACGACGATCCCGAACTGGTCGAGCCGCAGCTGTGCGCGTCGATGCCACCAGACAATTGGACACGCGTGTCTGACACGCTGATTCTTCACGGCCGACGGGTCTGCAAGTCAAAGCCTCTGTGCGACCGATGCCTGGCCCTCGGCGATTGTCCGGGTCGACAGGAAGTCAACCGATCCACCCCGCGACAACGTAAGACCACGACGACTCCGAGTCCACAATGACACGTACCGAGTTCGAGAAACTCGCGACTGAAAATCTGGATTGGATTTCACGACGGTTCCACGACCAAATGCGAAACGCTGGGAACGTCTGGTTCATCGGTAAGACAGTCATCCACGAGTTCGGACACTACTTCGGCCACAGCAATTGCGAGATCCAAGAAATTAAGACTCGCTACTGGTACGCCTAGATTCCCTGAACACGCGTGCTCACACCAGCCAAACATCGCTTCGGTCAACACTTCCTCGAATCGGCATGGGTCGATAAAGTCGTCGAGATCATCGCACCTAAGCCGGATGAGACCTTCCTAGAGATAGGCGCCGGGCGCGGCGCACTGACGAAACAACTGGCAGCGCAGGCAGCGCGTGTCGTCGCCGTTGAAATCGACCGCAAGCTGGCCGTGAAACTTCGGCGGCAGATGCCAGTCAACGTGACGGTGCTCGCCGCTGATTTCTTGACCCTCGATTTGGACTCTGTGACAAAACTTTCCGTTCCAGGCATCCGCATAGCTGGGAACCTCCCATACTACATCGGGTCGACGATCGTCCTTAAGCTCCTAGCCGCCAGTGCTTTAGGCGGGCGACTCCTCGACGCGACGCTGATGCTCCAGCGTGAGGTTGCCGATCGAATCACCGCGGTTCCAGGCACTCGTGATTGGGGGCCCCTAGCCGTGTACACCGCGCTCAAGGCTCAGGCTTCACGAGTCCTCACAATACCCCCCGGCGCGTTCCGGCCGATGCCTACTGTACGTTCCGCTCTCATCAGGCTTCGATTCCGTCCCCCGCCAGTCGCCGTGCGTAATCCGGTACTCCTGGACCAGATCGTTCGCGCCATGTTTACACAGCGACGAAAGCAGGTGTCCAATGCGCTCCGCCCCATCCTCTCTCAAATCACCTCGCTGCCAGCCGAGCGCATCCTTGAACAAGCCGGTATAGATCCCCGATGTCGTCCAGCCGATCTTGGATTGACGGAACTTGCTGAGCTGTCTGAAGTTTTGGCTACAGCACCACGCTGAGCTGTGATATAATTTCACGGTTTTTTCCTTCCCAGGCAGACGCACCCTAGGCGCGTGCCACTGAGGAGCCGGGAGCTCACCCGGTGAGGAATCGGTAACCATTGATAGCAGCACGATGAGTGTTGTACAAGCGGCGATTCTTGAAATCGTCCCGCTCGGCAGACTTGGCAAGTTCGGCGTGAAAATGATGCTATCGCTGATCAGTCCAGACTATTTCGTGCCGATACATGGAGAGTACCGGTTCAAACGCTCGGGTCGGCGCCTGCTCGCACTCCCGATCGTCATGGAGATCTAGATGGCAATCACTGCTGTATCGCACCGAGTGAGCGAGTTTGTGGGCGTCGCACTCTTCGCCGGTGCACTCGTTTGGCTGATCGCGCTCACCACCTTCGACGCGGCCGACGCCGTGTGGTACTTCAACACCGGCGGTCACGTACCCCCGGCGAACTTTGTCGGTCAGGTCGGGGCATTCCTCTCCGAGATCTCCTATCAAGTGTTCGGGTACGCGTCGTTTCTCATACCGTTTCTTCTCGTAATCCTCGGGTGGCACTACTTCTGGTGCCGTCCGATCGATGCGGCGTACACGAAGCTAACCGGACTCTTTCTGATGTTCGGCTGTACGGCCACGTTCTTGAGTCTTGCGTTCCACAGCCTAGACGTCTCAGGGAAGACATTCCGCGCCGGCGGTTTCATCGGCGAGTTGTTCGCTGCCACCCTAGCGCAGTACCTCAATCGTACCGGGTCGATCATTGTTGTTCTCACGTTACTCTTTCTCTCGGTTGTTTTGTCGACCCAATTTTCGTTCGGACGATTCTTCGGTCGGATCGGCCGCCAATTGAGGATTTTTTTCGTTCGCTTCCTGAACAATATCCGCGATTGGTGGATCAGCCGCCGTCGAGAGAAAAACCGTCAGGGAGTTCTTCGTAAGCACATACAGAGAACTGGTTCGGTAGTTGATCGTGAGGAGGTCCTGAAACGGACGCGAACTAAGGTACCTGCGAACCCGCGGGGGCAGGCTTCAGGCAAGTCCAAGTCACGGGCACCAGCTCTGACCGATACGGGTACGACGCCAGTAGACTCCTCGAATGCGCCACAGCTCCCGTTACCGGACCTCGTGGTCCGTGCCCCAGCCGAACGCCGCCGGGGAGCGTTTACGTTACCGCCCGCAGCGTTGCTTGATTCGCCCAAGGCCGTGCAAAAATTCGATGAGCGACTCTTGATGGAGCACGCCAAACTTCTTGAGGAGAAGTGTCGCGAATTCGCCGTCGAGGGATCGGTTGTCCAGATTCATCCAGGCCCGGTCGTGACCACGTTCGAGTTTAAGCCCAACGCGGGGGTCAAGTACAGCAAGGTCACGGGTCTCGCTGACGATTTATGCTTGGCGATGCAGGCCGAGTCGGTTTTGATCGAGCGGATCCTTGGAAAATCAACCGTCGGCATCCAGATCCCGAATCAAGTTCGAAATGGGATTTCACTTCGCGAGCTCCTCGAATCCGACCTTTACCGTCGGTCCGCATCAAAACTGACGCTAGCCCTTGGCAAGACCATCCATGGCGAAGCCTTCATGAGCGACCTCACAAAGATGCCCCATCTGCTGATTGCCGGCGCAACAGGTTCCGGGAAATCGGTCGCAATGAACGCGATTCTGATGAGTATTCTCTATCGTGCCACGCCCGACGACGTTCGGCTGATCTTGATCGATCCGAAGCGTTTGGAGCTCGGGATGTACGAGGACATCCCGCATCTCCTCACACCTGTTGTCGTCGACCCCAAGAAGGCCGCAAACGCACTACGCTGGGCAGTGCACGAAATGGAAGAACGCTACAAGCAGCTGGCTGCCGAAGGGGTTCGAAACATCGAACAGTACAACCGTAACGCCGCCGAGCTCCTGCGTGAGAGAACCCGAGGCGGAAAGCCAATCTTGGGTACCGGCGGCGACTCCTCGGATGCCGATGCCCCACGACAGCTGCCGTACGTCGTTCTGGCCATCGACGAACTCGCTGACCTGATTATGGCTGCCAGCAGTGACGTCGAGGAATCGATTGTCCGTTTGGCTCAAATGGCGCGGGCTGTCGGTATCCATCTCATCCTAGCCACACAGCGCCCATCCGTCGATGTAATCACTGGCCTTATCAAGGCCAACCTGCCATCTCGAATCGCTTTCCGCGTCTCATCGAAAGTCGACTCGCGAACGATTCTCGACTCGAATGGCGCCGAGCAGCTGCTGGGCAAGGGCGACATGCTTTATCTTCCGCCGGCATCGGCGCGATCAATTCGACTGCACGGCCCGTACATCTCGGAGCAAGAAACGGCGCGTGTCGCCAGCTTTCTTCGCAAGCAGGGCAAGCCTGGCTACAACGAAACGATCACGGCCGACGAAAAGATGGCCGACACGATTGATTTCGAGCCCGATGACCTCTACGACCAAGCGGCTCGAATCGCCGTCTCCAGCGGTCAGGCGTCCATTTCTTATCTCCAGCGACGCCTCCGCATCGGGTTCAGTCGAGCGGCCCGACTCGTCGACATGATGGAGACCGATGGATTAGTCTCGTCGGGCAAAACGGGCAAGCCGCGAGAGGTGCTCGTTAAGCCGGACTACTTCAAAGAGCTCGATCTTTAACTTCGATAATGTTTTTGTCGATTGAGGACGATACGAAGACCGAGGGCACTGCAATCAGGATTTCGTTATGAACCGACCAACATCACTCTCCCGAGACCGTGACGGGCGACGACGTTGGCTCAGCATCGCGGTCCTCCTCATTGCAGGACTGACCTTACCCGCCCAGGCTACCGACGATCTCGCCGATTCCCTGTACGCGGCGACGCTGACGCGAGAGCGTGGATTGCGGGCCCCAGGCAGGTACGCGACGTTGGACGAGCTCAGGACAGCCATAATTGGTTACGAGGTGATCACTCGACAGTACCCGCAAAGCGACCTCCGAGATCATTCGCTATGGCAAGGCGCCGGTCTGGCCATTGAGGCCTACAGCCTCTACCGTCAGCCGCAGGACTTCGAGACCGCCTCGCGATTACTCCGTCTCCTGAGGCATCAACATCCCAGAAGCCCCTTGGCCGCCCGTGTCTCTGAGCGCCTAGAGCAACTCGACGCGCTCACGGCCGTTGCGTGGCTGAACGATATAAGTCACGAGACGCTACCGCTCGGTACGCGCATCATCGTATCGCTTGACCGCGAGGTGAGCTTCGCCGCTGAGCGGCTTGAGGATCCGAGTAGCCTCTTCTTCGACTTCCGCGAAACCGAAGCGGCTTTGCCTTTTCGGAACACAACGCTAGGATTCGATGATGATCAGGTCATCAGCAAGATCCGACTAGAACGACATCCGAAACAGATCACTCGGGTCGTCCTCGATCTACGGACGGACAGTGCCGCTAAATGCCACTCTTTTACGCTTTACGACCCATTTCGTCTCGTCGTCGACTGTCAACGACAAACCGCGAAACCCACCGCAGACACGAAACTAATCGCCGGGCCCTATCTCATTTCGCCTCAGGAACTGGGAACCCCAACCGGTCTGTTTTTGGCGGCCCCAGCAATCCCCGAGGCCGAGGCCATCACGTCTCGCCCTCTCGACGCGATCCCCTCGTCGGTTCCGTCGACTGTGCCTTTGACGAATTCCAGTGGAGCCTTTTCGGTCGCGCGACAGCTGGGTCTCGGTATTTCGAGAATCGTGATCGACCCCGGCCACGGCGGCCACGACTCCGGTACCCGTCGGGACGGACTAACCGAGGCCGACCTGGTCCTCGATGTGGCGCTTCGACTCCAGCAACGACTCGCGGTCACCCTGCCCGAGATCGAGGTCATGCTCACGCGGCGTAGTGATATTTACGTCTCACTCGAGAATCGGACGGCCTTCGCCAACGACGCAGGAGCGGACCTCTTCCTCTCAATTCACGCCAACGCGAGCCTGAATCATGCCATCCGCGGCGTTGAAACCTACTTCCTTAACTTCTCGACCAACCTCGAGGTAGAGGCAGTCGCGGCCCGGGAAAACATATCGGGGCATGCCACTATGCGAAACCTCGAAACACTCGTCGAGGCGATAGCCACCAATACAAAGATCAACGAGTCCCGCGACTTTGCCAAAGCCGTGCAAGCGGCGATGGTCGAACATCTTCAGCCGATCGATCCAGGTCTATCAAACTTAGGCGTCAAGCAGGCCCCCTTCGTCGTTCTTATCGGTGCACGGATGCCAAGCGTTCTGTCGGAAATTGCATTCCTAACTAACACGCGGGACGCATCGCTCCTCGCGTCCAAGACGTACCGTGACCACGTCGCCGACGCCCTCCTAAAGGGCATCGTGCGCTACCAGGAGTCACTCGGCGTGCAGTCGAGAACTACGACCGTGAATAGCGATCTCTAGAGAGCTGACTCCGACCTCAGCTACCAGGAAATCTCGATGACGAGTTAAGCCCGAGCCGGGTCAGTACGCTAGCGTCGGCCACGCTCCTGGAACCGCTGATTCGCCGAATCCCGATAAGCACGCCAGCGTAGATCAGCCCCAGTGCCACAGCGACCATCGCCAAGCCAATGACGACCCAGACGGCTCCCAATAGGACATCGGTAATCGTTGTTTGTGGAGTCGATCGTTGAACGGTCTCATAAATCGTCAGCGGCTGTTCCACCATCAGTGCACCACGCGCTCTTCGTATGGGCCTAGTAGCTAGAACTCCCACAGGCCAACTCGGCCAGCGTCCTAACCATCACCCCTGTAGCCCCCTTTACGAGATGACTGCCTTCGTCGTCTGACCACGCGGTCCCGGCGATGTCGACGTGCGCCCACGGCACATCCTCGACGAAGGCCCGAAGGAACGTAGCCGCGGTGCACGCGCCGGCGGAACGGCCGCCAATGTTGGAGAGGTCAGCCATTTCCGACCGCAATTGCTCACGGTACTCTTTATAGAGCGGCAATTGCCAAAGTCGTTCACCTGCTTGCTGACCCGCGGCGGACACCCTCTCCACCCATTCGGCGGGCTGGCCGAACAACCCACTTGCAACCTTTCCAAGCGCCACCACACAAGAGCCCGTAAGCGTTGCGACATCGACTAGGTGGGTAGCGCCGAGCTGCTGCGCATACCAGAGCGCATCAGCGAGAATCAGACGACCCTCGGCATCAGTGTTGAGAACTTCGACCGTCTTCCCGCTCGCGCCGGTCAGAATATCGCCCGGCTTAATGGCGCGCCCTCCTGGCATGTTCTCCGTCATCGGAACAATGCCCATGACGCGTATCGGAAGCTGGAGCGCTGCGACCGCGCGCAGCGCGCCCACGACGGCGGCCCCACCCGCCATGTCACGCTTCATTAGGTCCATTTCATCAGCCGGCTTGATCGAGATCCCACCCGTGTCGAATGTGACACCCTTGCCCACGAAGCCGAAGACCCGGTCTATCGGCGCCTCAGCTGGGGTGTGCCGCATCACCACGAGCCGCGGCAGCTCACGGCTCCCGCGAGCTACCCCGAGCAAAAACCCCATCCCGAGGTCCCGAATGGCGTCCTCCCCTAACACCTCGACCTGGACACCCTGCTCGCCAACCATTGCGAGGGCGCGATTGGCGAAAGCCGTAGGGGTCAGAATATTTGCCGGCTCGTTGATCAGCTCACGTGCCAGATTGCACGACACACCGAGGATGACACCCTTGTCCACGCCCGTCCTGGCCGACGCCTCGTGGTCTGTACCCGCGACGATAATCGCCTCCAGAAGTGAGGTGGGAGGTGGTGCGTCATCGCTCGACGATTTGTATCGTCGGTTCTCGAACCCACCGATCAGCACTCCCTCGGTAACCGCCTGGGCCGCAGGGCACGGCAACACGTCACCCCGAAGGATGACGGCTATGCGCTCAACGCGCCGCCGCCGAGCCTCGCCTACCGCAAGTGCCGTCGCCGTCCGTAGCTGGTTGACCAGCTCACCCTCCGCGGGATCGACACCAACTAGCGCCACTCGACCTGCGCGCCAACTATCCCCTATCAGCGGTGTCACAAACACCGAAGATCCCGTCGTCCGAAACTCCGCGCACTCTCTGGCTCGTGAAATCTCCCCACAGACCGCCGCATCGATTCCAGATAAGTCGGACAACTCGTCGCTGTCCCCAAACACCGGCACGACGACGAGCTCGGTATCAACCTCTGACGGATCGACTGTCAATATCCGAATCTCGGGCAGGGAGGCTGGATCGGTCATGCAGTAGATTATACGTGCGTGCCTAGTTGGGCTCGACTCACCTGAACGACTAAGATAAATAGTAAGAGGTCAGCTATGAGTATTTTTCTTGGTCGCCGCTTCGTTCGGGTACGCAGAGTCCTGGCCGTATTCAGTCTGTTGCTCGTGCTGCCGCTTCACCTCGCCGGTAAACAACCTGAGGAACCCAAGCTGCGCCTCAGGGCAAACCCGAGCGTCGCCTTCGCCAACGCGAGCATATTGTTCGTCGCCGAGCTGCGTGGTGGTGACGATGACTATCGCGACCTTTACTGCGTCACGATCGAGTGGGACTGGGACGACGAAACCCGGTCCGCAACCACGCCAGACTGCGATCCGTACGAGCCAGGCGTGAGCAAGATTCAACGACGTTACACCGTCAGGCACAAGTTTGATATCGGTGGCCGATACAACATCCGCGTCCGGTTCAAACAGCGAGACGATGTGGTCGCCACCGCACAGGTTCCCGTCCAAATTCGGGGACGTTTCTAGATCACCGCCAGGCTTATGCGCTCGAACCGATCCTGTCCAAGACAGTACACGCCGAAGCATTCCGTTCCAACCCGCCCTCCCGCCGGGCTCACGATCAGATGGAGATAGTCCGTATACGTGACCTTGGCCAAGTCCGTTTCGGAAGGAATTGGCGGTCCCTTCGGGTGCGAATGGTACGCGCCCACGACCCGAAGACCGTCGGCTCTCGCTCTACGAATCGCAGCGAAGTGACCGACCGGGTCAACCTCGTAACGTGTTGGACTGGCTACCGTATTCCGTGCACGTACGGCACATTCGATCCGCAGACTCGAACCCACCAGCAAGCCACAGCACTCGACCGGCAACTCCTGGAGCGCGTGCTCTAGAATTGCATCCAGGACGGCCGACCGAATCTCCATGTTTTGTGGCAAACCGAAAACTAGCAACCGGGAGGTGAGCGTAACTTGCGGTCTTTAGCACGCTCTGCGAGTACCGCACGCCACGTGACGGCCGAGTCAAAGACTCGATTGATCTTCGAGGCATCATCGAGCCCGTCCCGCAACGTTTCCAACTCCGAGATCAAAGCGTTGAGCGCCGACCTAATTTCCTCACCATTGGTTGAGCAAATGTCGCGCCAAATTGTCGCCGGGCTTGATGCGAGACGAGTCGTATCCGCAAGTCCTTGCCCAGTTAGCGACAGGCCGCTAGCTCCAGCCGACTCGCCAACCACGTGCATCAACGCCGAGACTGTCAGTTGCGGAACGTGCGACAGGTAGGCGAGCAGACGGTCATGCTCACCCGGCGATATGACATGCGCCTCGGCACCGAGCGCCTGAACAAATAGTTCCAGTCGTTCGAGCGCCTCACCGGTGGAATCGTCTGACGGTGTGAACAGCCATGGACGGCCTTTAAACAGGTCAGCCCGAGCGTAGTCGATCCCACCCACCGGCGCACCAGCGAGAGGATGGCCGCCGACGAAGGCCAGGCGGGCCGGCAGTACGCGAGAACGCTCCGTGATCTCATACTTAGTGCTGCCGACGTCCGTGACGACGGCTGAACCCGCGACATGTTCGTCGAGCTGCTCCAAAAGCGCGATGTTCTGCCTGACCGGTGCCGCCAGTACCACCAGCTCTGCCTCAGCAATGACGCCCAGATCGTCAGCGGCCACGTCGATAGCGTGGTGTACCATCGCGCGCTCGAGAACGTCCTTGCTGTCGACGCCGATCACTAAACTGCTTGGCCACAACTGCTTGGTCGCCAACGCGATCGATCCACCGATCAGTCCGAGTCCGACAACAGCGACCTTATCGAAGACTGGCGGAGTAGTGGTATCAGCACCAGGCTGGATCACCGGTAGCTGTCGGCTGCCCTCTGACATGTCGTATCGTCCGGCAAATGTCCCGTCAGGTTCCCCACCGGCGGCCCGGGACCGGGACCGGCTCAACACAAATGCTGCGACCGATCGCCGGCGCAATGATTCGGACCTCCGACATTAGCCGTTCGAACTGCTCTGGAAACAGGGACTGTGCACCGTCGCTGAGCGCGTGATCCGGATCGGGATGAACCTCGATAATCAACCCGTCTGCACCTGCCGCTACGGCCGCCCGCGCCATAGGCGCGACCTTATCCCGAATGCCAATGCCATGACTCGGGTCTGCCACGATTGGAAGATGACTGAGCTTGTGGATCACCGGAATCGCCGAAATATCCATCGTATTTCGCGTGTAATTTTCGAATGTGCGGATGCCCCGTTCACACAGCACGACGTCGGCGTTACCACCCGACAAGACATATTCCGCCGACAACAACCACTCCTCGATCGTGGCCGAGATGCCCCGTTTAAGCAGCACCGGCGTCCGTGCCTCTCCAAGCTCACGCAACAGTGTAAAGTTCTGCATATTCCGTGCACCCACCTGTAGCATGTCGACGTACTTCGACATCATCTCGATCTGACTTAGATCCATCACCTCCGAGACCAGCTTAAGGTTGTGGCGGTCGGCCGCCTCACGCAGCCAGCGCAGCCCCTCCTCGCCGAGACCCTGGAAGCTATATGGCGAACTCCGAGGCTTGAAAGCACCGCCACGTAGAATCTTTGCACCGGCCTTGCTGACCGCCGTCGCGGCGGCCTCAACCTGCTCCTCAGTTTCAGCAGAGCAGGGTCCGGCCATCACGATAACCTCATCGCCACCGATGCGAAGGTCACCGATCGACACGACTGTCTTTTCCGGCCTGAAGGTACGACTCGCTAGCTTGTACGGCTCAGTGATTCGCAGCACCTCATGAACTCCGTCCATCACCTCGATCAGACGTGTATCAAAGCCGCGCCTACCTCCCACAGCGCCAAGAACGCTCTTCAGTGCACCCGTTGATCGATGCACGTCAAACCCCTTGTCAACCAACGTCGCGATTACATATTGAATCTCGTCTTCGGATGCACGCTCTTCCATTACCACGACCATGGCTACTGCCTCCATTTCTACCGGAGTCGTTACGATTCAGGATCTGCCTCCTGCTCCCGGCTGTAAGAGAGACGTTCCAGCCGACGATTCTCATCAATAATCCGCTCAAAGAGACGTGTAATAGCACTGCCTTCCAGCGGGCCTTTATTGACCCTTCGTGCGTGTTCAAGCACGGCGGTCTCTCGATCGGACTGATAGACTTTCAATCCTACTGATTCCTTAATCGAGCCAAGTCCCATTGCACAACGCGCGCGCTCGTTCAGCAGCTGAACGATCTGCTCATCGAGCAAGTCGATCCGCTTTCGCAGCTCCGCCATCCGGTCTACCAACTCTTGTGCCAACTGCGGCGCCCGAGACGCGTCGTCTCCTCGGTCCTCCATTCCCTCGTCTCTCAATTAGGCCTTGGAACCGTCTGGTACCGTCTCATCTAGACCACTCTTGAGCCATCGGACGTACGCTCCTACCTCATCCTCCAGATTCTCCCCGTGACTCGCCTTAGCGATAGTGTTCACGAGGCCGCTTCCAACCACCGCAGCGTCGGCCCAAAGACCAACTTCGGCAACGTGCTCGGGGTGGGAAATGCCGAACCCAATGGCTATCGGCATGTCCGTGACGTGACGGATGCGGTCCACCATGTGTCGGGCGTTTTCCGAAATCGTATCGCGCTCGCCGGTCACACCCAACCTTGAGATCGCATAGAGAAACCCTCTTCCCAGCTTGGCCGCGACGCGCATTCTCGGCTCGGTCGTGGTAGGGCTCAGAAGAAAAATCGGATCGATTCCCACCTTGACGGCCGCGTCCCGAAGGCCTCCCGCTTCCTCAATCGGCAGATCGAGCACAAGCACTCCGTCGACCCCAACCTCGGCCGCGCGGTCCATGAATCGCTGCATCCCCATAGCAAGCAATGGGTTAGCATAGGTAAATAAAACAATCGGCGCCACGATCTCAGATCGCACCCGCCCAACCAGCCCGAGACTTGAGCGAAGCGTCATCCCGGATGCCAGCGCACGCTCCGAGGCGCGTTGAATAACCGGTCCATCAGCCAGTGGGTCGGAGAACGGGATGCCAACCTCGATAACGTCCGCGCCAGACCGATCCAGCGTTCGCAAGACCACTTCAGACCGCCTTTCATCAGGGTCACCAGCTGTAACGTAGGTAACAAGACCTGTGCGGGACTCGGACCGGAGCCGATCGAATGTCTCATCGAGACGTGACATTCTCGCCTTCCCGGTCCTGAATCGTCTCCACATCCTTGTCGCCGCGCCCTGACAAATTGACCAACACGATCTTCTCAGGGCCCAGCTCGCGCGCGAGTCGGCGCGCGTAGGCCACGGCGTGCGCCGACTCCAGCGCCGGAAGAATTCCCTCGAGGCGACTGAGAATTAGAAACGCGTCAAGGGCATCAACATCGGACACACTTGTATATTCGGCGCGCCCGAGGTCACGAAGCCATGCGTGCTCGGGGCCCACCGCCGCGTAGTCAAGACCAGCGGAAATCGAGTGAGTCGACTCTATGTTCCCATCGACATCCTGAAGGACGAAGCTCCGCGTCCCCTGCAGCACGCCGGCCGTGCCTCCCGCAAATCGCGCCGCGTGCTTCCCGGCCACCAGCGCTTCACCCCCGGCCTCAACCCCGATGAGCCGAACGGCATCGTCATCGATAAACCCATCAAACAAACCGATCGCATTGCTCCCGCCGCCCACGCAGGCCACGACCACGTCGGGAAGTCGCCCAATAGCCTTGAGTATCTGCCGACGCGCCTCTTGTCCGATCACTGACTGGAACTCGCGAACCATGAGGGGATAAGGATGCGGGCCAAGGACCGACCCCAGGAGATAGTACGTATCCTCGACATTTGTAACCCAGTCACGCATCGCCTCGTTGATCGCGTCCTTGAGCGTTCGGCTTCCAGCGTCAACAGCCTTCACCGTCGCACCGAGAAGATCCATGCGAACGACGTTTGAGGCCTGCCGGCGCATGTCCTCGGTTCCCATGTACACGTCGCACTCGAGACCCAGGAGAGCACAGACCGTCGCGCTCGCGACGCCATGCTGACCTGCGCCGGTCTCAGCCACGACCCGCCGCTTGCCCATCCTCCGCGCCAGTAGGCCTTGCCCCAGAGCGTTGTTGATCTTGTGGGCCCCAGTGTGGGCCAAGTCCTCACGCTTTAAGAAAATGCGAGCGCCGCGCGCTTCGGCCGTGAGCCGCTTTGCCTCGTAAAGCGGCGTTTCCCGACCGACATAGTGTGTGAAGAGTCCAGCTAACTCCGCGGCAAAGGTTGGATCTGCACGTGCCTCTCGATAAGCGCGCTCCAATTGTTCGACGGGCTCGACTAGTGTTTCCGGTACGAATCGCCCTCCGTACGCACCAAAGTAGCCTCGGGCATCGGGATCACGTCTACCAAACACGGGTACCGTCACAGCCATCGTCCTATCGTCATCCGCTATCCTCCGCCGTCACTCAGTGCCTGTACCGCCCGAAAGAACTCCCTTACCGCTGCGGGATCTTTCACCCCAGGCGACGTCTCGACACTAGACGAGACGTCGACCCCATATGGCCGGACGGTCCGAACGGCGTCCCCGACGTTGCCCGGTTTCAACCCGCCGGCCAGAAAAACCCGACGTCGCCTCGCCACCAGTGCGGCCAGCGTCCAGTCCACTGTCTGCCCAGTGCCCCCTCGGTTAACCGGATCGTGCACATCCAGGAGCACCGTGACCGCGTCGGGAAACTGACAGGCCCTCTCGACACTCTCCGAATCCCGAAGCGCAACGGCCTTCACGACCTGATATGGCAACCGTTTGCACAAATCGATCGTCTCTTCCCCGTGCAACTGGATGGCCTCGAGGCCCACGCCATCCGCCACCGACCGCACCTCCGACTCTGACGGGTTGACGAACACCCCAACCCGGATCACGTGCGCGGGAAGCGCCAATGCGATCTCGCGTGCGCGCGACGGTTCGATGTACCGCGAGCTCTTATTCCAGAACACGAAGCCGACCGCCGACGTCCCGAGCTCACACGCCAGCAGTGCATCCTCCAACCTCGTGATCCCACACACCTTGACTCTAACCATCACTACGAGTCCGTACGTCTCGATCGAGACAGCTTATCCGTCTCTTCGATCAGCACTCGCAGGACATGACCTGGGTCCGGTTGGGTTATCAGCGACTCACCGATCAAGAAGGCGTCATATCCTACCCGCCGGAGCGCGATCAGATCCCTGCTGTTTCGTAATCCGCTCTCGGCAACCGCGACGACATCATCGGGGATGCCTTCGATAAGCGAAAACGATACATCGAGGTCTACTTCCAGCGTGCGCAGGTTCCGGTTGTTCACTCCAACGATCTCAGCACCACTCTCGATCGCGGCAGACAGCTCTGACTCAGAATGCACCTCCACCAACGCAGCAAGACCCAGTGAGCGCGTGATCTCTAGCAGCGCGCACAGCGTCACCCAGTCCAGAGCAGCGGCAATAAGGAGGACCGCGTCCGCTCCGATCGCGCGGGCCTCGACAACCTGATACTCGGTCACCACGAAATCCTTGCACAACACCGGCACCGTTACGGCCTCTCGCACACGGCTGAGATCTTCTCGACTACCGTCGAAGAACGTAGGCTCTGTGAGGACCGAAATGGCCACCGCGCCGGCGTTCTCGTACGATAGCGAAATCTCATCGGCCAGGTACCGCGATCGTAAGACACCTCGCGACGGGGATCGCCGCTTGCACTCAGCGATCACCCGAACTTGCGCCGCGCCAGCCAGCGCATCTTTGAAGGCATCACCGCGCGGAGTATGTCTCTGAGACTCGCGCTCGAGATCCGCGCGGGGCCGTTCCCGCTCTCGGCAGCGAACGGCGTGTCGCGTCGCCGCGACGATAGCCTCCAGTAGGTCCGCCCGCGGGGCTGACGATGTCTGCGATTCGCGAGGACCGCTCGTCATGATTCATCCCCTTGGCGTGAGTGACGAACTAGACGCTCCAAGGTTTGATCGACGCGACCTTCGTCGAGTGCCGATCCCGCCAGGCTCACTCCTTCCGCGAGTGAGCCAACCCGGCCTGCAACCACCAGACTCGCGCCAGCATTCACGAGTACAAAATCCCGCGCCGGACCAAGGACGCCTGACAAAACCTCCTTCGCTACGGAGACGCTCTCGTCGAGACCCGATACACTGAGTGCATCGATCGAGGTAAGATCGAGACCGAAATCAGACGGGTGCAAGTAAAACGTCCGCAGCACGCCACGCCGACATTCTGAAACCTTGGTGTATCCGGTGATCGAGATCTCATCGAGACCGTCGGCACCGTGCACGACCCAGGCGTGTTCCGACCCCAGTAAACCCAATGCGCGCGCCAGCAAGTCGGTATGCTCGGGCCGAGGCACCCCGATGATCTGTCGAGTCGCCCCGGCTGGATTCGTCAGGGGACCGAGCAGGTTGAACGCCGTCCGGACGCCAAGATCGCGGCGGGCGGGTCCCGCATGGCGCATCGAGGGATGGAAGACCGGCGCGAAGAAGAACGCGATCCCAGCTTCCTCGAGACACTGCCCGACCACAGCGGGCGAAGCCGAAACGTCGACACCCAATGCCTCGAAGAGATCCGCGCTACCGCAGGCACTCGAGACCGACCGGTTGCCATGCTTGGCGACACGTACGCCGCATGCCGCGACCGTCAGGGCACTGATTGACGACACGTTGAACGTGTTCAACCGGTCACCACCGGTACCACAGGTGTCGAATACGTCATCAAAGGTCGACGTTACCCGAACAGCCCTGGCGCGCATGGTCCGGGCAAAGCCAACGATTTCAGAGGGTCTCTCCCCTTTCATCGCAAGGGCGATCAACATCCCTGCGATCTGCGCAGATGTAGCCCTCCCCTCCATGATCTCGACCATAGCCGCCGATGACTCTGCCTCGGTCAGGTCCTCTCGGCGATGCAGTTTATCGATGAACTTCTTTAACATCAGCACTCCAGAAAATTCTTGAGCAGGCTGTATCCCACGTCGGTCAGCACACTCTCCGGATGGAACTGCACCCCGTGTATGGGCCGGGTCCGATGTCGCAATCCCATGACCGTCGTCCCATCGACCGTCCGGGCACAAACCTCGAGCACCGATGGCCACGGATCAGCGGCAACCGCCAAAGAGTGATAGCGTCCCGCACTGAACGGATTAGCTAACCCCTGAAATACTCCGTGTCCGTCATGCTCAACGTCGGAGCACTTACCGTGCAAAAGGGCCGGCGCCGGTATAATCGTCGCGCCGAAAGCACATCCGATCGCTTGGTGTCCGAGGCAAACACCCAGCATCGGAATCGACGTGCCGCAGTGTCGGATCGCCTCAACAGTGACCCCCGCATCCTCTGGACGACCTGGACCAGGGGAGATCACGATTCGCTCGGGCTTCATGGCGTGTACCCCATCGACCGTAATCTCGTCGTTTCGTCGTACGACGATCTCCGCACCAAGCTCCCCCAAGTACTGGACCAGGTTGTACGTAAACGAATCGTAGTTATCGATGACCAGTAACATGATTTCTGGTGTTAACTTAGCCTACCCCGCGTGGACCTCGTCCACTCTGCGCTATCTCCAGCGCCCGGATTAACGCCGACGCCTTGTCCCGGGTCTCCTGATACTCCGCTGCCGGGTCGGAATCCGCCACAATTCCCGCACCGGCCTGAACAAAGGCCTTCCCGTCATGCATCGCGATCGTTCGAATGGTGATGCAACAGTCGAGATGCCCTGCGCAATCGACATATCCAACAGCACCAGCGTAGATTCCGCGAGGCGTCGGCTCAAGCTCAGCGATGATCTCCATGGCACGGATCTTGGGCGCGCCCGAAACAGTGCCAGCCGGAAAGCACGCCGCGAGCGCATCCAGACGGTCTAGGTCCGGTGAAAGTCGACCTTCCACACGCGACACAAGGTGCATGACGTGTGAGTAGCGCTCGAGCCCCATGTACTGAGGAACGCGGACTGATCCGTACTCGCAGACGCGCCCCAAATCGTTACGACCGAGATCGACGAGCATCACGTGCTCGGCGCGCTCCTTCTCGTTGTCCTTCAACTCCTCTGCGAGCCGGTCGTCCTGCTCGACAGTGCCGCCACGTGGTCTTGTGCCCGCAATCGGATGGGTTTCGACCGCCTGTCCCTCCACCCGCACGAGCATCTCAGGAGACGAACCAACGATAGACAACCCCGCGATCTTCATGAAGTACATGTAAGGGGACGGGTTCACGTAGCGAAGCGTCCGATAGACCGTGAACGGATCGACGGTGACGTTGGTCTCGAATCGCTGCGACAGCACGACCTGGTAGATGTCTCCAGCGCGAATATATTCCTGCCCTCGCTTGACTGACGCCTCGTAGGCCTCCTGAGTCGTGTTAGACCGCCACACCAGCGGCGTCGTGTTGACCTCGCCGCTCGACGAAAGCATGCGATTTAGCTCACGTTCCAAGAACTTGATTTTGGCCTGCGCCAGGTCATACTTCCACCGGAGGTCGGCACCCTCTTCCAGATGCGCGTTGGCGATGATCAAGATCCGATGCTTGACGTGGTCAAAGGCCAACACCGTGTCGAAGAGCATGACTCCGGCGTCGTTCGTCCCCTGCGCCTCGTGACTCGAAACGGTCCCCTTTCCGAACCGCTTCCAGCGCGCAGCCAACGACGGTTCGAACCACACCGACGCTTCGTAGCCGAAAAATCCAACCGCACCACCGGTGAATCGGGGCAACTCAACCACCGCTGGAGAGCGATAGTTGGCCATGACCTCGCGAAAGACGTTCATGAACGGCTCGTCACGAACGATGCACTCCTCCCCCTGTTTAACCGTCGTGTGAGCGCCGCGTGCCCGCAGCACCATGAAGGGATCCTTTCCGAGAAACGAGTACCTTGCCAGTCGCTCGCCCCCTTCTACACTTTCGAACAGGAAGGCGTGATCTGCGTACTCGGCCACCTTGAGGAACGCCGAGACCGGTGTGAGCAGGTCGGCCATGACCTCTCTGCAGACCGGTACGAAGTTGCCGTGATGCGAGAGCTCGACAAACTTGTCAAATGTGGTGTCGTTCATCGTTCGCTCACTTGCTCAAGCTGGCGCTCCGCTACGGCCCGAAACAAACCGGGCGTGGGTCGAGTGCCAGTCCACCACTCAAACTGTCGCTCAGCTTGGGCCACGAGCATGCCCAACCCCCCGATCGTTCGACAACCCTGGGCCGATGCATCAGCCATCAGTTGCGTAACCCGTGGGTTGTAGACCAAGTCGTAGACGATGGCCCCATCCAGCGCCGCATCAGGCAGTGGACTGGCAGCGACGTTCGGGTAGGTACCAATCGGCGTCGTGTTGACTAGTAACTCCCACGTCCCTGATTGCGGCGGCCATTCACCGACCGCGCCATCCACCAGCGCCGCCACTCGACCCGCCGCCTCACGACGCCTTGCGCAGATCGTCACCTTCGCGCCCTCTTGGGCTAAACCAACCGCCACGCCACGGGCGGCACCGCCAGCGCCCACCACCACGGCTCGACAGTCCGTCAGCTCAATATCACCGTCCTCGAGAAGAGGTTGGAGAAACCCAGCGACGTCGGTGTTTTGACACTCCCACTTAGCACCGTCCGCTCGCAAAGTATTGACAGCACCCACTTGCCGACTTAGATCGTCTCCGCTATCAACAAGCGATATGACTGACTCCTTATACGGTGCTGTCACGCTGACCCCGACTACTCCGAAGGCATGGGCAAACGTCGTAAAGTCATCAACGTCGCTCGCCTCCAGCGGTAGGTACACCGCGTCACGTCCCAGCTCGCCAAATCCAACGTTGTGCATCGCGGGCGACAGTGAGTGAGACAGCGGGGAACCAATTACCCCGTACAGCTCAGCCGTCGGTCCCACGTCGTGAAACCGGAACTCGGTGACCATCCTCCCCAGATCAACCTGCCCGGGCGCTACGGCGTTGCCGGCGTAAGTCCAACACGACCCGAACTTGTCGGGCACCACTCGCGATGGAACACCCACTGGCCCCATCCCGATGAGGACGCGCCGCGGCCCGTCTCCGACACCGACGCCCGCGTCGATATCCCGCAACCTCACCAGGTCCGCAAGGCACTCAACCTGGACCGCGACCTTCACGACCTCCGCTCCTGTCGCGCGCATCGCCCGATATCGTGCCTCAAGGTCCAAGGGAACCTGGTCGAAGTCGTGCGTGGAGAGGACGATCCGCCGACCTCCGTAGGTGTTGATTAGCGTTTCGCCACCGCCACGCCACTCGATATCCACATAATCGGCCCCCAACTCCAACGCCTGCGCAAGCAATCGTTGCCGCTCCTCTTCCGAGCCATCGAACCGCCCGCCCTCCCACGTCGGCCGACACGTCACCACTACCGGTCGCTGCCGATCAGCTAAGACCCCCGCCACGTCGACGTTCCGCGCATAATCGAGACGTAGCTCGACCATATCGGCCTCGACGGCTTTGTCTCGCCTTGTTCGAAGCTCCTCGGTACTTGAACCCGTCACCGTGGCGCAGAGCTTGCCGTTCATGCTGCGTTTCACCCACAAAAAAAGCCTCTTCAACCGCTGGGGCTGAAGAGGCTCATCTGTTCTCGCTTGTGTCTCTCGGGTGCCTACCCGTGCTTCGTGACAGCCCCTCCTGCAGCCCCGGCAAACCAGTGATACCACCACCAGTATGAAAGCGTGAGCCGAGACGTGAAGAGCTTACTTAGCTGAAACTTGAAGACTACCATGTTAAATTTTATACGCTATCAGACCCTTCAACCAACTGTCAATGGATTCCGCGCCTTCTCCTTGACCGTCAAGCATTTAGTCCGATATAAGAGAGAGACTTATCTCCGAACACATGAGAACCATCGCGCTTCTTGCTTGCGCCCTCCTCGGAACTCTGTGCCTCGTGCAGCTTCCTGCGAAAACTATTCGGATGCCGATCGACGATGTTCGAGCCGGCATGCGCGGCATCGGAATCACAGTCTTCGATGGTTCTCGCCGCGAAGAATTCGACGTGAACGTCCTGGGCGTTCTCAAGAACGTGATGGGCCCACAACGCAACATCGTCATAGCGCGACTGTCGGGTGGCCCACTTGCAATAACTGGGGTTATTCAGGGTATGAGCGGAAGCCCGGTATATCTCGACGGTCGCTTGTTCGGCGCCGTCTCGTACTCGCTGGGCTCGTTCTCGAAGGATACGATCGTTGGTATCACACCGATCGACGAAATGATCAAGGCGGACTCGTATCCCGTCAGTGCCGAACGACGCATCCCAAAACCATTGTCACTACCAGCCACGATGCCCGACCTAGTCCGCATAATCAGCCACGCCTTCGCAGGCGATGCACCCTTCGCTCATCGGCCTGGCGATGTGGGTGCAAGGGACATTCCTGCCGCGGAAGCGTCCCACCTCGGAACCCTCATGCGTCCGATCGCCACGCCGCTGGTGCTGAATGGTTTCGGACCTGAGGTTTACAACCTGTGGTCTACCGCCGTCACCGGAAGTGGTTTCGTCACAACGGTGGGGGGCGTTATGTCGGCAGAGGCACAACGCGAAGTCTCAAACACACCGCTCCAACCGGGGGATGGTGTGGGCGTAAGCCTCGTTCAGGGTGATCTCACAATGGCCGGAACCGGTACCGTCACGATGATCGAGGACAACCGCGTCTATGCGTTTGGTCATCCCTTCTACAACCTTGGCCCCGTTCAAATGCCAATGACCCGTGCACAAGTGACGACCTTGCTCCCAAGTTTGGCGGTTTCATCCAAGATCGTCACCATCGGCGACGTCGTTGGTACGATCGACCAGGATCGGTCCACCGGTATCTTTGGGAATCTTGGCGTCGGCCCGAACATGATCCCGGTGCGTATTCGCCTTGACGAGGAAGGTCGAAAGATCACCACTACCTTCAACTTCGAGATCATCGATGACCCTGTCTTCACGCCGGTCCTGGCTTACACGACAACCCTCAACACGCTGTTTGCCTGGACACGTGAGCAAGGGTCCAGAACCTATATCCTCAGCGGGACCATCCGGCTTCAAGATCTGCCGCCGGTTTCAATTGGTGACGTCTATACCGGTAACGTGGCCTCAGCCGCCGCATCCGTGGCACTGATGGGTCCACTGACTACGCTCTTGAGTAACGAGTTTGAACCGGTCCAAATCGAGAGTATCGAGATTCAAATCTCGGCAATCGATGAGGCCCGAACCGCGACCCTCGAACGTGCTTGGATTGACACCTCGCGTCCTCGCCCCGGGGATCGCGTGCCGCTCAAGGTGGTCTCTCGTAGCTACCGAGGAACCAAACTCGTCGAGACACTCATGGTTGATATTCCAGCACATGCGTCTGGGGTGCTGACGATTCAGGTCTCCGACGCGCCAACGCTAACACGGCAGGATCAACGCGAAGGCCGCTCGCCGGCCACTGCCAATTCGATCTCCCAGCTTATTCGAAACTTGAACTCCACTCGGCGCAACAATCGGCTCTATGTCCGATTGGTTCGAGCGGATGCCGGCGCGATTGATAAGGGTGAGCCGCTGCCAGCATTACCAGGTTCGGTTCTCGCCGTTCTCGAAAGCAACCGGACTAGTGGGGAGCTCAGCAGACTTGCCGAAGCTACACTTGGAGAATGGGAGATCGTGACCGACCACTCGGTCTCGGGCTCGCGCCGCCTGACGATCGAGCTTGCACGATGACCCAATTGGATCATTCGCCAATCTTCCTTCGCCTGTTGCTTACGGTCATTGGCACCACTGGTCTTCTCGTTTTTCTCAATGCGGCATCACCAACGTTTTGGCGCGTCTCAACGCAGGACGAGTTCCTAAGGGGAGAAGTTGAGAACGTTTCGATTGATACCACCGGCCAGATTCGGCTCGGTCCCCAAACCGAGGTGATCTACGAAACCACTGCACCATTCCTCTGGACAGCTATGGAAGACGCGGGGGGCGTGTGGATCGGAAGCGGCAACGATGGGCGTGTTTTTTACGTTACGAAGGACGGCAACAGTGCCGAGGTGTTCGATGCGAACGAGCTCAACGTGCACGCCGTCGCCCCTGGTGGCGGTGGTTCGGCCTACGTCGGCACATCGCCCGACGGTGCGGTGTTTCGCATTGTCGTGGGATCTCCCCCGTCGAGCACCAGAGTTTTCGATCCGGACGAGAAATACATCTGGGCAATCGTCCAAAGCCCGCCAGACGGCGCGTTTGGCGGTGACCTCTTCTTAGGCACGGGCGACCCAGGGCGCATCTACCGTCTTAGCGACGACGGCGAGTCGTCCTTGTTCTATGACACGCAGACAACCCATGTGATGGCACTAGCATTCGACACAGGCGGCAATCTTCTCGCTGGGACCGGATCCCCCGGACAGGTTTTTCGAATCGCGCCAGACGGCCAAGCGTTCGTCGTGCTGAACAGCGAATTCGACGAGATCCGAGCGATCCGAACCGCGACAGACGGCAGCTACTACGCCGCCGCAGTCGCCCAGTCGCCAATTAGCGGAGAGTCGACGACAACCTCCTCATCGGCGTCATTTTCGAGCACGACCTCAACATCGGCAACGGTCGTGGCAACGGCGACCAACTCGACTACAGCCTCTGCTTCAACAACTGCATCATCTGCCACGAGCGGCTCAAGCTCGGCGGCCGGGGCCGTATACCACATCCAGTCAGACGGGATCTGGGACATCGTCTGGCGATCATCGACTGACATACCGTACGACGTCACCCTCGTCGACAGTGATGCCGGTGGAATCCTCATTGCCACCGGTGACGACGGCAAGATCTTTCACGTCGTTCAGGAACCCCAGCGTGTCGTGCTGCTCGCGCGCGCTCAAGCCAAGCAGGTTACAGCGTTTATGGATGGACCCGACGGATCCAAGTACTACGTAACCGCCAATCCTGGAAAACTGTTCCGACTTTCACCGAAGCACGCTACGCGCGGGACCTATATGTCGAATGTCCACGACGCTTCAACTGTGTCAACGTGGGGAGCGCTACGGTGGCATGCGACGACTGGGGCGGGGAGCAAGATTCGACTATTCACACGCACCGGTAACACTGATACGCCGAACGAAACCTGGAGCCAGTGGTCCGAAGCTTATGACGACCCCGCCAACTCACAGATCACGAGTCCAAAAGCCCGTTACATCCAGTGGAAGGCCGAGCTCAGCGGGGTCGAGGACACGCTGGCGCTCCGCTCGGTAACTACAGCCTATCTCCCTCGCAATCTTCGACCACAGCTCACCGAGCTTACCGTTCACCACCCCGGCGTGGTCTTCCAGCAGCCCTTCTCTGGAACGGATCCACCGATTGCCGGACTTGGTGACAGTGCCGAGGCGCGCGCATCATCAACGGAAAATGGAGCCGACTCCAGAAACTCGCTCGGACGTCGCGTATTTCGAAAGGGACTCCGGACCTTCGTGTGGACGGCGGAGGATGGCAACGAGGACGACCTCGAGTACGAGGTACTGTATCGGACGGAACTCGACGACGCCTGGCACCAACTCACCACTCGACAGCGCGAGACGATCTTTACCTGGGACACAACCTCGGCTCCTGATGGCACGTACATCGTTCGGATCGTGGCCTCTGATGCTCCTTCTAACGAACCTGGAGCAGCGCTGACGGGCTCACATGACAGCACGCCATTCGCGATCGATAACTCGGCGCCCACGATCCGTTTTGACGCGTCTCGTGCCGAGGACGGGCAACGCGTGACGACGTTCGTCGTCGCCGACCAGCACTCGCCCATACGACGTGTGGAGTTCTCATTCGACATGGTACGTTGGCAGGTGGTGTACCCAGTTGACGGAATTCCAGATTCTCAAACGGAACGGTTTGAACTTCGAACATCCACCGCCAACGCCGACCGCCTGATCCTTCGAGCTACCGACACCATGGGCAATACCTCGACCGCATCGAGCCGGTAGTCAGGCGAGAGCACAACGATTACCTAAATGTTTCCTGCTACCATTGGGCATATGCGTCGACCGATCCTTGTAGGCATGGTGTTCCTCGTCGGGATAGGCGGGGTCTTTGTTTACAACGGCGTCGCCAACGAGCAGGAGTTTCGACGTCTCATTACCACTGGTGACCGTGCAAGCACGGCCGGTCAAACCTTCATTGCAGTCGAGGCGTATAGCGGCGCACTGGCTCTAAATCCCGATTCAATGGCCGTCCACCTCAAGAGAGGCGAAACCTATCAAGCACACGGTAACCTTCAGGCCGCTCGGCGTGACCTGTTGATGGCGGCGCGGCTCGATCCCTCGGCAACTCGTCCGCATGAACGTCTCGGAGATGTATCGATGGCACTGAAGATATACGAGGACGCTGTCGAACATTACGACCAGTTCATTAGACTGGACGACCAGAACCCTGACGTGCTCTACAAGCTGGCCCTGGCTCGTGAACACTCCGGTCGCGTTGCCCGTGCGGTACCACTTCTCCGACGTGCCATCGCCCTGAACCAATCATTTGTCGAGGCGCATTATCTGCTCGGACTCTGTCTACGGGAGCAGGGCCGAATGGTTGAGGCGCGTTCGTCTCTCGAGCGCGCTGTCGAGCTTTCGCCCGATTTTCTGCAGGCACGGGAATCACTCGTTACGATCCACCGCGCCGAAGGTAACCACCGTGAGGAACTACAGCAACTCGATGCTCTGGCGGCACTGGATGGAGCGAACCCAGAGCGGCATATCGCGAGAGCACTTGCCTATGCCCGTGCCGGGCGATCGGAGAAGGCCGTCCTGGCATTAAATGGAACTGGCGAGCAGCACCCGGACCGACCTGAACTGTCCGCTGCGCTCGGACAGGTGTGGATCGAGATTGCTGAAATCGACGAAGATAATGTCGCACTGAGTAAAGCGCTCGAAGCCCTACTGGCAGTCCCGTTGGACTCAGCCACGAGTGAAACTCTTACCCTCCTCGCGCGCGCACTACGCTTGAGCGGGGACTCAGACGAGGCGCGACGCATTCTTCAGCTTGCCATCTCCCGCTATCCGATCGCACCAGCCGCGTTTCTTCACCTCGCTCAACTTGAAGCGAAGGCCCACAACCGGGAAGCCACCAGACAACTCAGACAGCGGCATCGAATCCTCACTAATCCTCCCGGCCGAGCGCTAGCCCCACCCACCGGCTGAAACACGGGGCCCATGCTCAACGGCCTGTTCATTGCAGTTGCGCTCGCTTCGGTTCTCCTTGGTGCATATGCCGGCCACATGCAGGCGGTCACCGACGCCATGCTCGAGTCGGCACGAAGCGCCGTTAATCTCGCAATCGGTCTCATCGGCGTCATGGCATTCTTTCTCGGTCTAATGCGCGTCGCGCAGGATGGAGGGCTCACCACGACTATCTCCCGCTTCGTGAGCCCTTTCATGCGGCTACTGTTTCCGTCGATTCCAGCGGGCAGCCCAGCGATGAGTGCAATGGTGTTGAACATCTCTGCCAACATGCTCGGTCTCGGGAATGCAGCGACCCCATTCGGAATCAAGGCAATCGAGGAACTCGACCGGTATAACTCGAACAAGGGGACGGCCACGAATGCGATGGCGTTATTTCTGGCAATCAATACCGCCGGCCTCGCCATTTTACCGTCTGGTGTGATCGGTGTTCGTGCCGCTCTCGGGTCAGCCGATGCTGCAGGAATTTGGTTTCCCACATGGTTCGCTAGCGGATGCGCGACGATGATGGGTATCACGGCGGCCATCCTACTTTCGAAGCTACCGCGGTATCGGTCGAACGAGCCTCCGCCGGTCGAACCACTGCCCCGAAGGTTCGATTCCGAGGCGCCAGACCTTTCGTCACCCAGCCCCAATGATTCACCGCCGGTCGTACCCGCTCGGCGTTGGCTGGGCCACCTCTTCTGGTTGGTCTTCGCTGGGCTCGCGGCCCGCGATTTTATGATGCGAGTGACGAACGAGGCCGCCGGGGACATTGCCCGCAACATGGTCTCTTTCTGGATGCTGCCGGCACTTGTCGGCGCTGTCGTACTCTACGGGTGGGCAAGAAAGGTGCACGTTTACGAATCCGTCGTCGAGGGGGGGAAAGAGGGGTTCCAAATCGCGCTTCGGATTATTCCCTTCCTCGTCGCAATCCTGGTGGTCATTGGGATGTTTCGTGCATCTGGTGGCCTCCAGCTGATCGTCCAACTCATCTCACCATTGACCGCACTCATAGGCATGCCTGCCGAGGCATTGCCAATGGCATTACTCCGACCACTTAGTGGGTCGGGCGCCTTGGGCGTAGCTGCCGACACCATGACGACGCACGGGCCCGATTCTTTGATCGGCTACATGGTCAGTACCTACCAGGGCAGTACTGAAACAACGTTCTACACGTTAGCCATCTACTTCGGGGCTATCGGTGTCAAGACGACACGCCACACGGTGCCCGCCTGCCTCCTAGCCGATATAGCCGGTATCCTGGCAGCAACATTCATTGTGAACCTCATGTATGGCTGAGGACCGACAGTGCTCGTCCCGTGCTCAACCCATGCACCCTAGGCGGCCACACACCTAAAGGTCTGTCTGCAATCGACCCAGACGCAAAGTAAGTACGGGTCTCCTGGGATGACTCTCCAACGGGGATACTCTAGATCCATGTGCGTCGGTCACGACGGCTCGGGTTAGCACCCTGACCGCGTTAATCATCGTCTTTGCGGTCGCCGTGGTTGTACCCATTTCACCGGAGCGTACTGGGCACTTGAACTGCCTTGGTATTGTGCGTCAACTTTGCTTGGAATCCTGATCAACCAACACCTCGTATCTCCGGGAGTCATCGTGCAAAGCTTCTCGATTGTCGGACCGACTGAATCCAACCACCCAGCCCTCTACACTGATCTCAGATTTCGCTGGCCCCTCGTATCGCATGTTACCCGTAGGCCACACCGGGATGGAGGAGATTAACGGCGAACAACCACACAGGCTGAAACACCAATGGAAGCACCTGCCAAGCGATGAGGATCCCGACCCATGCCAGCGCGGGCTGTCCCCAAATAAACTGCTGATAGCGGGCGACCGTCCGGTCGTCCAGAAGCAGCGGTACCGCACCGCTCCCGTCCAACGGGGGAACGGGAATGAGATTAAAGATCGCCAGGAGCAGATTGAGCGAAAAGACGACACTAACCATGAACGCTACGCCCCGCCACAGTCCCGGTAAGTGAGCGATGACAACCTCGCTAAAGCTCACTGCGTCCGGTGCCCCAAAGACACCGAACGCAATGCCGACGCGGATTACGGTGGCCGCGACGACCACGAGGACAAGGTTGGCGCCCGGCCCGGCCAGGGCCATCCACGCCGCTCGACTCGGGTAACGCCTGGCCCAATGGGGATCGTATGGCACACTCGCAAAACCAAATGGCCACCCGGACAGCGCCATCGAGATTAACGGTAGCACGACCATCCCGCACGGTTCCCGCCGTACATGTGGACGGGGATCCAGTGAGACCTGGCCGCCGAGGTATGCCGTCGGGTCGCCCCCGCGCATCGCTACCCAGGCATGCCCCGCCTCATGGAGCGTGGTTGAAAACAGAAAGACGACGTAGTAAACGAGTCCGCTACCGAAGTCTGGCAAATCACCGGATTATAGACTCCAAGTCTCACTCGCAGACGCCGCACGATCAGGCATACGGATTGCCGACCGGCACCGGTGGCTGTTCGTTATCGGCCTGACGCTGTTGCTGGCCGGTATTGGAGGTTGCCTATTCTCAAAGCTCCAGCAGTAGCAGACGGCTCGTGAGAACATCGCCATGGTCGAGGTGATCCGGCTCGATTCCGGAAGCCGGGAGACCTCCGCATAAGCAACGGGTATTCAACCTTGGCCCTCGCTGAGACGCTCACCTCCGACTACATCTATGCAACGGACATCGACTTCGAAAACCACTCTGTGATCGAGCGCATCGCCGGGGTGGGTTCATCATCGACTTTCTGTCGGGGCGATGGTTCCCTCCATCAGGGGAGGGCTATCCCGTAATCTCGCGAATCTTCTTATCCCGCGTGTTGACCAGCCGAGCCAGGTCGCGCCGGTAATTTGGCTCAAGCTCTTCCTGCGACTTTGGATCGGTAGCGGCGAGCCGAGATGATTCGTAGAGGATTCGACACTCGGCTGTCCCCGCTTCGTAGTCACGGCGCGCGTCGGCAATGGCTGCTTTTTGGTCATCGGTCAGTACGCGAGCTTCGACACCCCCCTCGGCATCAAGTCGCTTCAGTTTCTCCATCGCCAATTCGACGGCGCTCTTAGGTGATGTGTCGGACACAGTTCCTCCTGACGGGTTATGCTCGTGACGTAACCCAAGCGATTATATAGAGGTTCACACTGGCGCCCACGACTGCTTGAAGACCGTGACCATGGCGACGACGAAGCCTCCGAACATGCCCGCGATCTTCAACACGCCCATCAAGGGGTCCGCCGGACCACGATTCCAGACATAACTCGCCGTCGCCGACAAGATAACCAGCGAGAACGCCGTCTTGTTGACGGTTCCGCTGAGGGTCATTGCCGCCGAGTCGTCACAGATGATAGGAAATACAAAAAATGACCTCTCACTCAGCGCTGGGTTTCCCGAAAGGAACATTTGTGCGCAGACCATCGGTCTCCTAATTCAAATAAGATGCGCTCGATCGATTATACGGCCCGCCCGATACCAGGGCGGCAGCAAGCTCTGCCTACTGAGGAAGGAGTCGATGTCTAACCACTACGCCATGCACCAACCATCGGTAACACGGCGGGACCTGCTACGAACGGGTAGTGCGGTGGTCGTCGGGGTGAGCCTCGGCTGTGGACCAGTCGAGTATTCGGGCCAGACCATTCCCCCGCTCGTCTCCACTCCATTCCCACTTGAGGAGTACACCATCGAACAGCTCCAAGTCGCTATGCAAGCCGGTATCTGGAGCGCCCGGACCGTGGCCGAAGTGTACCTCGCTCGAATCGATGAGCTGGATATTCAAGGGCCGGGGTTGCGATCGGTCATCGAAATCAATCCCGACGCAATAACGATTGCGGACGAGCTCGACCGCGAGCGGCGTGAGTCGGAACCGCGGGGCCTACTGCACGGAATCCCGGTTCTGCTGAAGGACAATATCGACACGGCCGATCATATGACCACGACCGCCGGATCCTTAGCCCTAGCTGGATCAATCGCACGATCGGACGCCGCCGTCGTGCGACGCCTGCGTGCCGCGGGAGCGGTTCTGTTGGGAAAAGCGAACTTGAGCGAATGGGCTAATTTTCGTTCCACGCAATCGTCCAGCGGATGGAGCGCGCGAGGTGGCCAGTGTCGCAATCTATACGCACTGGATCGAAATCCATGCGGGTCGAGTTCAGGATCGGCCGTCGCTGTCGCAGCCAACCTCACCATGGTAGCCATCGGCACCGAGACCGATGGCTCGATTGTCTGTCCGGCATCGGCCAACGGCATCGTCGGCATCAAGCCCACGGTCGGCCTTGTAAGCCAAGAGGGCATCGTTCCGATCGCCCACAGTCAAGACACCGCAGGACCGATGGCTCGAACGGTCCGCGATGCGGCGCTGACTCTCGCGGCGATCGGCAGAGCCGACGTGTGGCACGGGGCAACAGGGAACCAGGCGGCGAGCCTCGATGACACCTACCTAACGAGTCTCGACCCGGAAGGGCTTCGCGGTGCGCGAGTCGGCGTGGCGCGCCGCTTTTTTGACTTTCACCGGAACACCGACCGGGTTATCGAAGAAGCGCTGAATGTAATTCGCGACGCGGGCGGTATCGTCGTCGATCCCGTGGAGTGGCCGTCGGCTCCGGCCTGGAACGCCACTGAACATGAAGTCCTTCTCTATGAATTCAAGACCGATCTCAACGCGTATCTAAACGCGCGTGGACCCGATGTTCCAGTGCGATCACTCGACGAAGTCATCGCTTTCAACGAGCAAAATCGAGACCAAGAAATGGCATTCTTCGGTCAAGAGCTCTTTTACCAAGCAGCCGAAAAAGGTCCGTTAAGCGAACCGCAGTACCTTGCTGCCCTCGGCGCAAACAGGCGATTGGCTCGAGAGGACGGAATCGACCTGATGATGGATCGATATAACCTCGACGCACTCGTTGCACCAACCGGCGGACCCGCCTGGACAACCGACCCCATCAACGGTGACCACTTTTCTGGGAGCAGCTCTCGGCCAGCAGCGACTGCTGGATATCCAAACATCACAGTTCCCGCAGGCGACGTGTTTGGCATGCCGGTAGGA
Organism: Vicinamibacterales bacterium; assembly: GCA_965237405.1. GTDB lineage: Bacteria > Acidobacteriota > Vicinamibacteria > Vicinamibacterales > UBA8438 > CAUZIB01. The sequence goes on from OZ250139.1 coordinate 1,220,804, forward strand.
TTGTCGTTCTTCGGACGTGCGTGGAGCGAACCCGTACTCATCCGCCTCGCATTCGCGTTCGAACAGCTAACCCAAAGTCGTCGCCCGCCTCGTTTCCTGCAAACAGCCGAACTCCCATAATTCCACGGCTATCGGAAACCACCTTCGAACTGCCTGTTGTTGTGGCATGTCCGACCCTTATATTCTTTAGGCCTGATCGCCAATCGACACTTCAGTTTGCCTGCGAACCTACATCACTGGAACTCACTCCCAAATGCTTCATACGACGCTCGCACTCCGGAAAACTGAAACCCTTACGTCGCCCTCAAGTCATAGCAGAGCAGCCTCGGAGGATCGCCCTTCACGATGTCCCTCGTATTCTGGGTGACATACAACAACCCTCGGCTCAATACCGGTAACGTCCAGGACTCGCGGGCATTAAAGAGCCATGTTCTTGACACCTCAATGTAGCCATCCGGCGTGAGATCCATCCAGAGCAAGTGACCGAACTCACCGAGACACAGGAACCGCCCATCGGCGGCAAGCAGTGACCCACGCGCGGTCCCGAGTTTTACCTCGTGTGTCCGCCCGTTCTGGGTAAACGTTTCTGTCCAGGTCGGAACTTCACGCCATACTACCCGGCCGGATGCCACTTCGATGCAGGCCAACGAAGCATCACCCTGATTCCGTCCGTCGAAGCCGTAGAGATAGCCATCGTGGTGAATCGCAGTGTTGAAATGTAGCGCAAAGTCCTGTGATTCCCACAGGACTCGGTGCGTGAAGTCTGGTTGTACCTCGACTAGCATCCCACCGGTCCGATAGCTCGCCGAAACGAACACCGCGTTTCCGATTACCACAGGACACGAGGCATTGACCGATTCGTAGGTGCGGCTTCTGTGGGCCACCTCGAAATCGACGGCACCGTTAGCTGGGTCGATCGAAAGCAACCCTCCAACGGCTGGCCTTGATTCCCCACCGGCAAAGACGAAGACACGGCGTCGGCCATGAACCGTCCCTGGAATAGGTGACGCGTAACTCGGCCCCCAACTCCCAGCTCGCCACGCCTCCCGACCCGTCGGTAAATCGAAGGCCACGACACACGCCTTTCGCGGCCCACCGACATTCACTATCAGTACGGCGCTTTCAACTAGTGGTGTCGACGCCGTGCCGAAGAAATCCTGCACTGCTTGATACTCAGTCCGAAGGTCGTGCCTCCAGACGACATCGCCGGACTCAAGTGCAAGACAGTGGAGCTGACCCTCAGCACCAAGCGTGTAAATTCGTTTTCCGTTAACAACCGGACTCGACCGCGGCCCGTTGTTGTATCCGTATCGATCCCGGTAAGAGGTTGGATAGCTGAACCGCCAACGCTGAGCTCCTGTTTCGGAGTGCAGGCACTCAACTACTTCTTCGTCGCCAAGACGGTGGAGGAAGAACAGCCGATCACCGGCGATAGCGGGCGAGGTGTAGCCTGCGCCCTTATTTAGCTCCCAAACGAGAGGAGGAGGTAAATTTTTCCGGAGAGGAGTCTCAAGTGAAACCGCGTTGTGCGAGGGCCCCAGGAATGAGGTCCAACTCTGGGTTACCGCAGTGGGTGCCAGCGGCGTCGGTTCACGGTGGAGAACCGACTGCGGCGTTACGGTGCCAGACGGCACTGTCTGAGCCAGCAGCGCCTGCAGAAGTGCACGTCGGCTCAGAGGGGACATCCCGTCTCTGCTGCTTCCCAACCGTTGAGCCGAGATGCTCGGACCGACGCTACTTGGTAGCTACTGCTAACTCTTCAATCCGCGCGCCCGCGAGAATATTTGATAGGCTGTAGTTGCCTTCGTGACAAGCATACTCGTACATGGGGACGTCGGTCCGTTTCATCGGCACAGCCGCCGTCCAAGAACTCGTCCAGGTCTCCGGATCAGTTACCGTAAATTGGTACTCCAGAGTGTTCACATCAACGCGGGTAAAGCGCTCCAGCAATCTCATGTTCTGACTGGAACCCCGCCAAGTGTTATATAAGTTGTGATCGTTGAAGTTGACCGTCTCAATTACCAGCGTATCGCCCTCCCAATGGCCACGCGAATCTCCTGACCACTGAAAAATACCGCCATCCAGTTCAGGACGACCGTCCAACGGAACGATCCGAGCATTGTGGACCATCTCGTTGAGCACCACCACGTAATCGGGTGTCTGAAAGAGCTGCATGTTCTGGTTGTAGCCGCCCGGGGTGATGGGCGGTCCAGCATTGAATCCCATAATGCAACGGTCGGCAGTACTGAGATCCGTGTATGACCAGGCGGCATCGTCGCTGTTGGATCCGCGCCCGGCGTCCGCCCTGCCCTTCCCGGACTCCGTCATGGAGGGAAGCCGCCCGTTCGGCGGATCCACGATCAACGATGTGCGTCTGGTGCCGACAACCGTGGTACCGCGGTCCATCCAAAAGTTGTTGTACGCACCAACATTCTTACCGGCCTCCGTTCGTCGCGGCGGCGCATTAAGCAATTCTGCGTTACGGTCAACTACTACCTGTTCCCGGCTCGACGCTTCATCCTCGGTCAAGAACTCTTGATCGGCCAGCTCTTTTGGACGCTGCAGCGGCGTGATGGTCCGGAAATCCCAAATCCCTTGCAGATCGGGTTCTCCCCACGCTGTCCGCGGCACGGCGGATTGCGCATCGGCTGGTACGATCCAGACGATCCCAACCATAGCCACCGTGATCGCCAGACCACTCAATACAAACACTCGACTACTCATCCAAACTTTCTCATAAGTTGCTCGCATCTCACACCACACACGTGCCAATCTCGACCGTCCCTGGCCTGGCCTGCAGGATACTCCTGTAACCGATCCGATGTCGAGAAAATGAAACATTTCGCTAGATCTTCCCGATGGCCCACAACACGTAGACGACCGCCATGGCCGTTACTCCGTTCACAAACGTGACACCCCCGTACGACAACAGTGCCGCCTTGAGCGACATACGCGATAGCGATGCGCATACCCAAAAATAGCTCGAGTTCACGTACTTAATGATCATCGATCCAGCCGCGCCCGCAAGCATCGTAGCCTCCGGGCTCAGATTTAACGTATCCATCATCGGTGCGGCAATTGAGGCGGCCGTAATTACGCCGACCGTGGTCGAACCCGTGACCATATTACCGACCACCCCAAGCACAAAGGGCAAGAAGATCGCGGGCAATCCGGTGGCGGCGGCCGCTTCGGCTATGGCATCGACGGCGGGCGTCTCGCGGAGAATCTGACTGAGCGCACCACCTAGTCCGGTGACCATGATGATCATCGCCGACGCGCGTAGTGCATCTTCGATCCACTTCCCTCTGCAGTCCTTAGCCTGATCGGCCGTGCTGTTCCGGTAGGCGAGGAGAACGCCGATTCCCAACGCAACGACCGGCCAGCCGAGGTAGAGCATCGCCAGGTTGATCGGATGCTGGGCTGGAAGGGCCAGCGCCGTCACACTCTGCCCGGCGATCAAACCAAGTGGAATGAGAATCGGTGTATAGGCCCTCCAGGTGGATGGCAGCTCGGATTCCAGGCCACGTTCGGTGAACGACTGCCCTATGAACTCCTTGGACGGCGGCGATTCGATGTACGGCCCCGCGAGGGTCGCGTACACCCAGCCGGCGAGCGACGCAATGAGAGTAACCAATCCTCCGTACATGATGACGCGCCCGAGGTCCGCTCCGACCAGCGCCACCGCCGCTAACGGTCCCGGCGTCGGCGGCACCATGGCATGGGTGAGCTGCATTGCGCCCACAAGACCGGTCGCCATCACGCTCATACTCAGACCACTCTTTAGCGCCGCCGAATGCACCAGTGGATTCAGAATGAGATACCCAACGTCAGAAAAGATCGCCAGGCCAATGACAAACCCGCTCAGCGTCAATGCAAGCGGCATCCGCGACTCACCAACCAGTCGAATCATTGAGAGCGTGATCCGCTCGATCCCTCCAGTGTGTTTGAGCACCTCAGCCAACACCGAGCCGAGCACAATCACCACGGCAATACTTTGAATCGTGCGTCCGAACCCATGCTCGAACGCGTCGATAAAAGCTTCGCGATCGATTCCTGGAATTAGCGCGAACAGGACGATCGGGACGAGGAGCGCGATGAAGACGTGCCAACTGAAACGGGTAATCAATAGGAACAGCAGGGCAACGACGGCGATCAGACCGGCAATGGCGACCAGCGCACTTTCGGTAATCATCACATGCTCGACGGGAACTAATTGGGGCCTAATGCGGTGTAGCGTATCCGATGATTTTGGGCTTCTGATCAGCTAGGCTGTCCACCACCGCTTGCGTCACCACGTTCGAGAACAACGGTCGAATGCTGAGATGGTTGTAGGGTTGGATCTGGATCAACAGAATCCCGATGAGATCTTCAACCGGGTCAGACCAGTAGAGCGTGCCGTAGGCGCCACCCCACGTGTAGCTCCCAATCGAGAGCGCGTCTTGTGCCTCGGCTGGGTTGGTCAACACTCCAAACCCGAGACCGAAGCCGTAGCCCCCTCCTCGAATGTAGACCGACTTACTGCCGATGTGATTGGTAATCATATTGTCAACGGTCATCCGTCCGAGCAATCGCGAACCGTTGAACTTACCGCCGTTCGCGATCATCTGCGCGAACCGATAATAGTCGCCCGCTGTCGACCGTAATCCGGCCACACCTCGGAACATCGTCGGTCCCAAGCGATACACCGGGCCTTCCCGTGGAATAATTCTCCCGTCATCATCTGGTTGATACACGGCCGCCACACGCGCATCTTTGTCCGAAGGCACATGATAGTACGTGTCGGCCATACCGAGCGGTTCAAAAATGCGCTCACGCAGGAAATCATCAAGCGACTGGCCGGAGATCTTCTCTACCAACACCGCGACATAATCGGTTGAGTCTCCGTACTGCCATTGATCGCCAGGATGAAACGCCCCTGGAATGGTCGCGGCATGAACCACCTGTTCTGCGAGTGTCGGCCAACCCTTACCCTGATTGGTCACAGCGGCAAGCTGGTCTTGGCTTAACCCCTTCCGGTCCGGATTAAGCGTGAGGCCGGAGGTGTGAGTCAACACATGCCGCACCGTCACTGGCCGCGCTTCGGGTGCAAGCTGCGAGCGTATCCCCTCGACGGTGATACGAACCTGATGGTTGGCGTACTCCGGCAGCCACTTCGCGATCGGATCGTCGAGCAGGAGTCGTCCTTCCTCGAACAGCATCATCAACGCCGTCGAGACAATCGGCTTGGTCATCGACATCATGGTGAAGAGCGTGTCGCGCGTCATCGGCACATCGTTCTCTTTGTCGCGCCAACCCTGCGCCTCAAAGTGGACAACCTTGCCCCTCCTTCCCACCAGTGTCACTGCCCCAGCAATCCGATCGGTATCGATGTACTCCTGAACGAACGAGCTGAGTCGCTGCAGTCGATCGGCAGACATACCCACCGACTCCGGATCGGTCACGACTAAGTCTTCAGCAGCCATCGCTGGCGGCAATAGCAACCCTGCTACGACCAACGCCCCACCCACCATCACTGGCCACCGCACCGCCATGATCATTGTCGATCTCATAATTCTCACTCCTCCCAGTCGCCCAGCCTCAGGCCCAACGATTCTAATACCAGAGGTTGCGCGTTGGATTGGGTACTGCGTGATCCAGCTTTCGGACATCGTAGAATAGTGTGTTCATGCCGCAAGCGACCGCCGACGTTGTCGACCTCCGCGCTGGAACCGCACAACTGACCGTTTCGCCGGTCGCCGGTGGATCGATCACCCGGTACGCGACCAAACAAGCAGGGAGAACATTCGAGTGGATGCGTCCGGCACTGCCGAATGCGGTGCGAGACCGCCGCGCTGGCAATACGTCGAACTTTCCGATGGTACCGTTCTCGAACCGGATCCGCGACGCGGTCTTTCGGTTTCGCGGCCGCGTGATTCAACTGCCGTAGCGTTTCGGACCCGAACCCCATGCGATACACGGACATGCCTGGCGAACCCCCTGGGAAGTCGTTTCTGCCTCTGAGTCGCGCCTGGTTCTAGAGTACCGTCACGCGTCCGATTCATGGCCTTGGTCGTATCGTGCCGAGCAAACAATCATCCTCACACCCTCGACCCTGACGCTGCGATTCTCGGTCACCAACGAGGCAAAGGACCCGATGCCGGTTGGCTTCGGTCTGCACCCGTACTTTATCCGTACACCGGGCGTTCGGATTCATGCTGCGGTAAACCAAATGTGGCGCACCGATGCCAACTCGATGCCCGCTGATCTCGTTACCCCACCATCCGATCTCGCCTTCGGCATGGCCGGTCTGAATCCTAACGCGACTCCACTTGATAATAATTTTGTTGGATTCGCCGGACGGGTGGCAATTGAGTGGCCTGAGTGGAACGCGCGCCTCGAGATGGCCGCCGATCCAGCCTACGCATGTCTCGTCGTCTACACACCGGCGGGCCGTGATTTCTTCTGCGTCGAACCAGCCACTAATTGCATCGACGCCTTCAACCTTGCCGAAGCCGGACGTACGGATACCGGGATGATCGTTCTAGAGCCTGAGGATACCGCGGCAGGCGACGTCACGTTCACGCCCAAGATTGGCTCCCGATAACAGTTAAGGCGCACATCACTACCCGTATGTTTGGGGTCGCCCCTTGTGTCCAAGCGTCTCACACAAGCCGAGCACGACGACCACGGTAATCCAGCAGGACCACCTGACTCCACTGAACCACGTCAGACTACTCGTAGTCCTGTGCCGCCAGCGACGCCCGGATGATCTCACGGTCGTTTCGGTGCACGATATGCCGGTTGGCATAGGCAGGATGTGACCAGTTAACCATGCGGTCCCAGCGACGGCTCGCGCCGATGCCGGAACTTGACGTTGGCTCGATTAGACGCGTTCTCGAGAGCTCGACGTACCCTTCGGGCGTGAACTGCGCGATGATAAGGTCGCCGTCGTCGTTATTAACGAAGTAGCGGTCGCCGTGACGCACCATGAACGCGGTGCCCCAACGAGCCTGAGCCGTCATCTCGCCACTCATCCACAGCCGCTTCCCAGTCCGCGCGTCGAGTCCCCGTAGTTCACCGTAGCTGCCCACACCAAAAAAATAGTCACCAATGATGATCGGTGTGGTGATCAGGGAATGGAGTCCGTCGGTCTCATCCGGCATCTCGCTACGGCTGCTGCCTCTCCACATGAGTGTCGCCGTGGGACGGTCCGGACTCAGCCGCATCATCATCGATCCACCGTAGAACTGCGTGACCAGTAAGTAGTCACCACTTTTGACCGGCGTCGCCACGGACATGCCGCTCCCGGCTTCCCACCGCTCGCTCCAGTTCACGTCGCCGGTCTCAGGGTCGAGAGACACGAGGGCGGCAGCGTGCCATACGATCAGCTGCCGGGCACCACCGGCATCGTAGATTACCGGCTGCCCGTAGCCCATCTCCCCCTCTACCTCGACAGCGCGCCAGAGCTCGTCGCCGGTGTGCTTGTCAAACGCGACGACGAGCGCGTCGGGCTCGCCCCCAACCACGGCGATCAAACGATCGCCGTCGACCAACGGCGAGCTCGCAATCCCCCACGTCGGCACGCTGGTGTCGTAGTGCTCCATGTAGCGCTTGCGCCAGACGACCTGACCGGTCTCGACCTCGAGGCAAGACAGAACACCGGTAGCTCCGACGACGTACACGCGATCATTGTCAACCGTCGGTGTCGCGCGGGGACCAACCGCATATGACGCCATGAGCATCCGATAGCTCGTCGCCCACTCGTGCGTCCACAGCACCTCGCCGGTCCTCTCGTCCAGCGCTAGGAGACGCTCGGTCCCGTCCATCGTGCGTGAGTCGGGGTCCTCCTGCCAATCGGTGACGAACACCCGGCCGGCCGACACGGCCGGCCCGGAATAACCGGACCGGATGGGCACCCGCCAGTTCACCATGAGCTCTGGGGGCAAGGTCTCGACGATGCGGCTCTCGTTCCAGACCGCCTGGCGGTCAAAACCCCGCCACTGGGGCCAGTCTTCAGCGCTAACGACTTGAGACAGAAGCAATCCAGCCAGTACAACAGCCAGGGACCACACCCTCACGAAAGCTCTGTTCTGCAATTCCAGCTCCTCACAATAGGGAACGACTCAGCCACATCCCTCAGAACAACACGTGGAGCGTAACACGTCCCGGACCCCCATTTGCCATGTCGTCTAAACGCAAAATATCAGATCCGCAGAGCCGAACAGAATACATTTGCTGTCCAGAAACGTTCGCGCTACTCTATTGCTTGCTGAGACTTAGCGTAACTCTGACGTCAGTGAGCTAAAGGAGAGAGACATGCGTTTGCGAATACCCTTAATCGCGTTCCTGAGTGTGTTGCTGGCCGCGATTCATGGATTCGCGGGGAACGACGGGGACGTAACGTTCTATAAGGACGTCCTGCCGATTGTCCAAGAGAATTGCCAAACCTGCCACCGTCCATCCGGCTACAACATCAGCGGCCTGGTCGCACCAATGTCGTTCATGAGTTACAAGGAGACCCGTCCCTGGGCGCGAGCAATTGCACGCAAGGTGGAAACACGCGAGATGCCGCCCTGGTTCGCGTCCGCGCCAACGGGCGTATTCGAGAACGAACGCTTACTGACCGCGCATGAGATTCAGATCATTCTGAGCTGGGTTAAAGCAGGTGCGCCAGCGGGCGACAAAGTAGATGCTCCCCCTGCACGGCACTTCGCGGAGAAATCGAACAATGGATGGTCGCACGGCGTTCCCGACTTCGTGGTCACGATGAAGGAACCTTTCGTCGTTAAGGATGACGACTATGACGTCCAGGCCCAGTTCAACGTGCCGTTGACCGAAGATGTGCTCCCAGAAAATGTCTGGATACGTGGGTGGGAACTCAAGACTGGCACCGAGGGAAGCGGCGTGCATCATATGTGCGCGTTCGTACAACCGAAAGATAAAAAGTTCTTCGCGGAAAGATCGGACCAGTCCGCGGTTCCCCTCGGCGGATTGTTGAGTTGTATTGCTGAAGGCGCCGAGTCAGGCATGCTTCCAGAGGGCTACGCCCTCCGCCTGAAGAAGGGGTCAATCGTTAATTTCAACATGCACTTCAATAAGGAGCCTGGACCGGATACATCCTTCACGAGTCAGGCGTCTATCGGGTATTTTGTTGAGACAGGACCGGTCAAACACGAAGTAATCAACGACACGCTGGGCAATATGGGTTTCGAGATACCGCCGAATCATCCGAACTACCGGATCGGAATGGCTCGGACACTCAAAAAAGACACCCTGGTGTTGGACTACTGGCCGCATGCGCACCTACGTGCGACAGCCGTGCGTTACACCGGCTTCTACCCCGATGGTCGTGAGGAGCTACTGCTCGACGTTCCAAACTACGATCAGAACTGGCAGTTGACATATAAATACAAGGAACCGAAGCTGCTCCCAAAGGGGACTCGTATCGAAGCGAACTTCTGGTACGACAACACCGCCAAACGTGGCGCGCACCGCGGCTTCGACAACGACCTGAGTGTGGGGTTCGCCTCACGAACGAACGACGAAATGGCGCTCGGATTCATCACCTACGTGGAACTTGAAGACGACGCCACCACGACGAACCAGAATTAGGTGGATTAGGCGGTCTCCGCAGACCCTCTATGGCAAGGGGAGCGCGCGATCCGTCGACGTGCTTCTTGGTCTAACAACGAGGTCTGTCATGCGTTCCCCAGCCGTTAACCTTCTTGCCCTGGGTCTCGGCGGATCTCTCGTTGCCTCAATCACCGTCCAATCCCTACAGCCTTCGGACGCGTCCCCAGCGGACCAAGTTCGCTCTCAGCTAACGCTGGGCACCTTGCCTGTTTCCGTTTCCTACTTCCCGACGTTAGACGCGAGTAAACCGGAACACCGTCAACTTCTGTCTTCTTCGAAGACGTCGTTAGCTTCACCGGTGCACATTGGAGGACTCGCTGGGTCGACGAGGCTGCGTATCGGCACACTCGACGGGAACATGCCAGAGAGAGACAATGCGAATGCCAACAGCGGGAAGAACTCCCGAACGTACAATCTGTGGCTCGCAAATACCCAAGAAGGTTGGCAGCTCGAAGTTGGTAACACCGCACGTGCCGCTGCCGTGATTCCACTATCGCACGTGCTGGTAGACGAATCGGTTTCCACCCTATCGGCATCATTCATCCCAACCGCCGAAGACGCAGGTCATCTCGCCCTGCGATGGGGAGTCCACCAGTGGGTCGCAGATTTTCATTTTGCCGAACCGTCAGAATCCCTCAAGACCCAGGCCGGAGAGGCACCACAGAACACAAACAACGTGACACGCCAGGCGTTCGATGCGGATACCAGTGACAGCTACCGGCAGACCCGTCTTGGTGAGCGGCACGAGACCGCAATTGAGCTGCCTAATGAGACGCGTATCAGCGTATTGTTTTGGAGGAACATCAGTGCCGAGCACGGTGACTTCAACGGGGTTGCAACCGCAACAGACGGCGATCTTATAGAGCTTACTGAGGCGGGTGTTATTCGCCTGAAGAATTCGGTCGCACTACGGTTCGGTCACGTCACGATTCCCACTGGCAACCTGGCTCCGGATTATCCAGGCCTGTACGGCCTCTGGCTCAAGCGATCAGGTCACAAGTGGCGACTCGTCTTTAACCATGAGGCTGACTCGTGGGGAACGCAGCACGATCCCCAGTTCGACGCGACGGAGATTGAATTGGCATACTCACAAAATGAGTCCTCAACCCGACCACTCGGGGCTGCACTCATTCTCACAGGTATCGATACAGGTAGACTCGTAATTCATTGGGGTCCCCACAAGTGGTCAGCCGACTTCGCCGTCGTGCCGTGAGCCAACCTGAGCACCTGTGATTCTCCCAAAACGTTTCGCACACGACCGCATTCGCATAGCTAGAAGGAGAGAACCGATGACGCGTTGCTTGATTGTGTCCCGTATCGTAATTTGGGTTGCTGGGGTTCTCCTGCTCTCGACGACGCTCGCCGCCCAATCCACCGAGTGGGAAGTCCCACGGATGGCCGACGGCCGACCGGACCTCCAGGGAATTTGGACCAACGCCACACTGACACCAGTTGAACGACCCGATTCGTCACCGGATTCAGCTGTACTGACAGCAGAAGAAGCAGCTCGCCGTAAACAAGACGCAATTGACCGCGACATACGACTCTGGAATGCGGCTCCCAAAAAGGCTGAGGCCGGTAAGAACGTGGGCGCATACAACAATTTTTGGATGGACCGGGGAACGACGGTTGTCGGTACTCGGCGAACCTCCCTCGTTGTCCACCCTCCGAATGGAAAGATTCCATGGAGCCCAGCTGGACGAGAGCGGTACGAAATCGACTTAACCAAGTACGGCGTCGGCCCCTTTGACTCCTGGGACGATACCGATAACGGTGAACGGTGTCTAACTGATGGGCTCCCATTCGTGCCGCTCCAGGGCTACAACATGAACTACCACATCCTGCAGTCTCCAGGATGGGTGGCGATCCTTACCGAGATGTTCCACGAGTATCGCCTGATTCCAACGGATGCCCGCACCCATGTGTCCAGCCTTATCGGACAGTGGATGGGCGATGCCCGAGGTCGCTGGGAAGGTGACATGCTCGTCGTCGAAACAACGAACTTTGCTGATAAGACTCATTACTTATGGCGGGCAACTTGGCGGGGGGCTAGACCCGGCCTCCACCTCGTCGAACGGTTCACTCGCGTGGACGAGGAAACGATCGAGTACGAGTTCACGATGACCGACCCCGATATGTTCACTCAATCGTGGACCGCGGTGGTACCAATGACAACGAACCACGCCTCCCGCGGCGTGACGACGGGGCCGATGTACGAGTACGCGTGCCACGAAGGCAATTACGGCCTACTGAATATTCTCCGTGGTGCGCGCATGCAGAAGAACCCGAACTAGCAGTTCTGGATGGTGCACTGCGTCAACAAACAGCTCTTGTCACCGTTGTGCTGGGCATCGCGCTGATCCTGGCTTGGCCGGTTCAAATTCTTGGGCAACCAGCGGATCCGGTCGAACCTCGAACACCATGGGGCGATCCCGATTTGTAGGGTATCTGAACGAGCTCGACCTACACGCCGCTGGAACGTCCTGACAGCCTTGCCGATCGCGAGTTCTTAACGGAAAACGAGTTGGCCGAGCTGAATGTGCTTCTAACAACTGACGGTGTCGACCCGTTGCGTGCGCGTCGGATCCTGTCGGCCGATAGTGAGACCGAGCGGCGAAAGGTGACATTACAGACCCGGGAGAACATCCACTACGACAACGCGCTCTGGTTGACTGAGCAGCGACCGAGACGGCTCACTACCAAGCGCACGTCGCTGATCGTTGATCCACCAACTGGTAGAATTCCCTTACTCAGCCCAGAGGCGAAGCAGCGCGAGGCTATGCGTCGGGACGCAAGCCGTTGGCTCGTCTACAACATCTCTCTACAATCCTTTGACAGCTACGCGACCCGAACGCTTCAGGAACGCTGTCTGGTCTGGCGGCACGAGGGCCCTCCTATGCTCCCGGCGTCGTACAACGATCTCTTGGATATTTTTCAGACCGAACACTACATCGTGCTTGCACAGGAAATGCGGAACAACGCGCCAAGGATCATCCCGTTCGATGATCGCCCGAACCTCCCGGCCGCGTTGCGCCAGTGGTCTGGCGACTCGCGCGGGCGTTGGGACGGCAACACGCTCATCGTCGAAACAATAAATTTCAACGACAAGATTCACTTCAATGGATCAACCGAGGCGCGGCATGTGATTGAACGAGCCACTCGCGTCGACAACGAGACAATCCGTTACGAATTTACTGTTGATGATCACGCGGTCTGGGACCGCCCGTAGAGCTCTTAATGCCCGCTAATGAAGTGCAACGAGCCACTCTACGAATACGCGTGTCACGAAGGCAACTACGATATCCGTCACATTTTTGAAGTGGCGCGGACTCTCGATCGCCAAGTAACCGAACAGGGGATCGCAAGAGAAGCCGCGCGCTAACGGGAAACCGTCGGATACCACTCGGCATCCCGAAACTCGACCGATTCGCCCGACAAGGCTTCGCGAAACATCTGAAGCGTAGCGGCGGTGTCTTGTGTGCTCCGCGGCCGTGACGGCTGCGGGTTCGCCAGCCACCTGGCGTAGCTCTGGTCGTAGTGATGCAGGTAAACGACCTTTGGCTTGAAGGTCTTAACGCACTCGGCCGCCTGAATTGGTCGCATACGGTCAAGCGGAAGATTCATCGGTAGAAACGCCAGGTCGATGTTGCGGAGTGCTTGAAGTTCGGGAACGCACTCCCCCACCCCTGCAAATAGGATCCGACGACCACCGAGCGTGATGACGTACCCGTTCGCCTCGCCCTTGGGATGCCACGGTTGTCCAGGAGTCATGTCGTAGGCCGGAACGGCTTCGACGAGCATACCAGCAAAAATGCCTGTCTGGCCGTTTGCAAGCACGCTACCGTCAGAGAACTTCGCGTGAGCTGCCTCCGTCAACACAACAGGTGCACCCGGTTTGCGGAGCTTGGCGATCGCCGCTGGGTCCAAGTGATGACCGGGATCATCGGTCACGAGAATCAGATCAGCGGGTTTGGCTTGAGACAGATCACCGACACTCCATGGATCGACCTGGATAACCTTTCCGGCGTGCTCAACCTGAACGCTGGAATGAATGATCGGGCTAATAATGATATTCCCGCCATCGGCCTCAATCCGATCGGATGATTGCGCCGACAGCGACACGAACGCTATTTGGAGAGCCGTGGTCACAGCGAGTATCGACCGGCGCATCTCACACTCCGAGGAAATGGGCAAACCGAAGTCCTCACTTACTGTGAGGGCTTCGACTCATTCTCTTAGCTGGAACGACTATAGAGGCCTCAGGTAGATAGCTGCCTCTTGACAACCGCCTCGTCGAGCTCGACACCCAAACCGGGCGTGGTCGGCGGATCGATAAACCCGTTCGCAAAAATGATCGGCTCCACAAAGATGTCACGGTGCAGATCATTCGAGTTGTACTCTTGAATTAGGAAGTTGGGAGAACAGGTATCAAGCTGAATGGCCGCCGCGGCCGCGATCGGACCACAGTACATATGTGGTGCGATCATCGCGTAATGGGATTCAGCCATGCTGGCGATCTTCTTGGACTCCAAGATCCCACCACACTGACCGACATCGAGCTGAATGATGTTAGCGGCTCGCTTTTCGAGTAGCTCCCTAAACTCGAACTTCGTCACCAAGCGCTCCCCGCTCGCAATCGGAATGCTCGTGTGTGCTGCCACCTGGGCCATGGCATCAACGTTCTCCGGAGACACCGGCTCTTCAAAGAAGAAGGGATTGAATTCTTCAAGAATACTCGCGACCCGAATCGCACCAGAGGTGCTGAACTGACCATGAGTCCCGATCCCGATCTCAAGTTCATCCCCGACCGCGTCACGCATCGCACGAAAGATCTTGGCGACGTGCTTGATGAAACTGAGCGAGTAATCCCGGGGACCACCTGTGATCGGCTGGAACGGATCCAATTTACAGCACGTGATCCCACGCTCAACTAGTTCTGCAGCGCGTTCGCCAGCGATCTCCGGATTTTCCCAGACACCGGCGATTTCCAGGTAGGCATAGCCCCGAAGCCGCTCGTGAAACCTGCCACCGAGTAAGTTGTAAATCGGCTGATTCGTCGCTTTACCAATGAGGTCCCAACAAGCCATTTCAATCGCGGATATAGCCGGTGTTCTTTCGAGAGATGGATGTCGATAGTCGTGGGGAGTGGTGAAGAGACTCTGCCAAATCCGCTCGATATTAAACGGGCTCTGGCCAACGATGTGCCGCTCGCACATGTCGCTCAACAGGGCGATCTGCGATTTCAGATTGGTTGACCCACCCGTCGTTCGCTCGCCCAATCCAACGATGCCTTGGTCGGTAAAGAGCTGGAGAAACAGCCACTTGCGATGCCCAATCGGAGGGTCGATGTTGTCGAGGAGAATCGTCTTGTACCCGGTAATCTTGAGACCCGGCGCGTTCGCAGCTTGGGCTGCACCAACTGCCACCTGAGGCGTGGCCGCCATGCCGGCACCGATGCCGGCCGCTACCATACTTGAGTCGTGAAGAAAACTACGCCTGTTCATGCCCATGCTGGTTCTCCTTATTGTGCGAGGCCTTTCGACATCGTCAAGTTCACGTTAGACCGATTATCGTCGCCTCAGAGATCGTGTCAAGCGCGCTACATCCAGTCTAATAAGCCTTGCTGAACCCATTCCGACCGTTCGTGACGGTGAAGCTCCCGTCCCGGCGGGCATCCACCCTGAGCCAGTGCGCCGGGCCATTATGCGCTGGTGGCTGACCGGCATTGGAGCCACGTTGAAGGGGTAAGAGCGGAACTTCTCCAGGCTGCTCGTCAACGTGGTTCGCAACGAACAATCCGGGCACCGTATACTCCTGCCCGCTCAGCAACGAGAAGTGGAGCTGCCAGAGGTCTTCGAGGCCTGGTGCTGAGTACAAGGTCGTCATAGGCCGGGGATTTCCCCCTTTTCGCGTGCCGTTGTTCATGATGGCCACCCGCGGCTCGATCGCATGGACGAGTGGGGCTGAGTTCGACGTGCCCAGCCCGTGGTGGGACACGATGTAGAGATCTACGGTGCCGATCGGATTCTCTGGGCACATCAAGTCGAATTCCTTATTTATGGTTAAATCCCCGAGGTGCAACCCTCGAAATCGCCCCAGCGTGAAGTGGACGCCGACCGACTGTGCGTTTTCCCCAGTATCCTCCGCCTGACGCTCGAAATTCGCACAATGGGGATTGGACATACCAGCGCCCGATAGCGGTCGCTCGAGACGCTCGCCCCCAGAAGCCATGACCGTGAATGTTACGCCTCCGAGAGAAATGGCGTCGGCGGGCTTCGCCACCGTTCGGCGGGCTGCCGTGTACAGGTCACGATAGCCCCCTTCGACAAAGGCTACGGTCTGAGGATTGTCCTCAACGCTTGGACCATGATCGATGAAGTGACGTATCGGAATCCGTTTGGCCAGTTCGACCATCCCACCGAAATGGTCACTATGCCAGTGGGTCGTGATTAAGTGATCGATCTGTCGTAGCCCAGCATCCGTCGCCGCCTCCATGATGCGTCCAACATCCCGATCTGCGTTCGCACCGCCGTTGCCGCTGTCGATTAACAGCGACTCGTTTGACGGTGAGACAAAAAGTGTCGCGTTGCCGCCTTCGACGTCAACCAGATAGATGCGCAGCGTGTCTTCGACCTCGGATTGCGCTGACGGCGCGCTGGCCGCGATTGCCAGAAACAGCAGGAGCCTGACCAGTATTCTCATTACGCCCTCCACGTGTCTTCGTGACAACTACTGAGTTCTGATACGAACATCCCGAAACTTCACGGTGCCAGGTTCTTCACCCTTCTGCAATGCGATCGGACCTACCGCGTACTGCCCGTCTTCCGTGTCGACCATGCGAGTACCGTTGAGCACAACCGTCAGGCGTTGGGCCTGCGCGGTGATCTCGAACGTATTCCAGCGGCCCCCTGCGTTGATCGTGCTCATAGGGGAAGCGACATTGACGATCCCACCGGTTCGATAGGTCTGATCAGCGCGCGTGTCGAAAATATTCACCTCATACGAGGTCGCATCACGAACGCCTGGCGGTCCGATACACTCCTGCCACTGCCGCCGCCATTCCCCACAGCGAATAAAGACACCACTATTCGAGAACTCATCCACCCAGAACTCAACCAGTAGCTCGAAGTCGCCATAAGAGTCACTGGTTACAAGAAAACCGCTTCCGCTATCGGCTTGGACCGTACCGTTCGTAAGAACCCAATTGGCGTCACCGATGACGTCCCAGCCGTCAAGGCTCGAGCCATCGAACAGGGTGGTCCATCCAGCGGCGTCGTTCTGAACCGCCGCGTTAGAGACAGGCTGAGGACCGACAACGACGGCTCCAATCAACCCACACCCAATGATGCCTGAATGCGTCATATGACCCCCACAAACTTGACGAACCTAGCATGAGGAAAGCGTTAAGATGGGGCGAGTATAGCGTGCTCCGGCAGCGCCCGCTTGCACGTCCCCCCACCCGGTGTCATCATGAGCGTCCCGTGAGGCCCCGTGTTTTCGTGACGTTCGTCACCCTGGTAATAGCCTCTGTGCTCATCAAGCCATCCGGCTCCGAACAGGAGGGCACCAGAAATGGTGAGTGGAGATCCTATGCGATGAATGTTGCGGGCACGCGCTACTCGCCGCTCGATCAAATCACTGCCGATAACTTCGACGACCTGGAAGTCGCCTGGCGTCTCAAGACCGAAAATTTCGGCCCGCAGCCTGAATATAACTTCGAATCAACACCACTCATGGTCGACGGTGTCATCTTTTCGACCGTCGGATCCAGACGTGCAGTCGTGGCCGCCGACGCCGGCACCGGTGAGCTACTCTGGATGCACCGACTAGACGAGGGGGAACGCGGAGCGGCGGCTCCTCGCCGCCTCTCAGGACGGGGGCTCGCCTATTGGGACGGCGACGGGAGGGGCCGAGTGATCTACGTAACGCCAGGCTACCAACTCGTTGCGCTCGAGGCCGCAACAGGCACGCGGGTTAACGGATTCGGCACCGACGGCATCGTCGACCTGAAGCAGAATATGGATCAGGAGCTCGATCCGATTACAGGGGAAGTTGGCCTGCACGCCGCCCCCATCGTCGCGGGCAACACCATCATCGTAGGCGCGGCACACCTACCGGGTGGGGCGCCACGATCCATGACGAATGCGAAGGGATACATCCGGGGCTTTGACGTAAGGACCGGCGAGCGAACGTGGATCTTTCACACGATCCCAGGAGTTGACGAGTTCGGCAATGACACCTGGCTCAATGACTCCTGGCGCTACACCGGGAACACTGGCGTCTGGGGTCAGATGAGTATCGATACCGAACTTGGCATCGTCTATCTGCCGATCGAAATGCCCACGAATGACTACTACGGCGGGCATCGCCACGGCGATAACCTATTCTCAGACAGTCTCGTGGCGGTTGACATTGAGACCGGAGAACGGATCTGGCATTTTCAGTTCATCCATCACGACGTGTGGGACTGGGACATTCCCTGCGCCCCCATTCTTGCCGACATCACCGTCGATGGCCGAGCAATCAAGGCGGTCGCACAGCCGACGAAACAAGGCTGGCTGTACGTGTTCGACAGGGTTACTGGTGAGCCAGTGTGGCCGATCGAGGAACGACCAGTGGAGGCCTCGAACGTTCCTGGCGAGCACCTCGCGGACACCCAGCCCTTTCCGACGAAGCCCCCTGCATACGACCGCCAAGGCGTCAGCCTCGACGACCTAGTTGATTTCACGCCAGACATTCGGCGGCGAGCCGAGGAGATTGTTTCGAACTACCGGATTGGCCCGATCTTTACACCGCCGTCGGTTTCACGAGCTAACAGCACCTTGGGAACCCTGATGCTGCCCAACGTCGCCGGTGGCAGTAATTGGCCGGGCGGATCGCTTGACCCCGAAACCGGGATCGCCTACCTGTACTCGCAGACAGTGGTGACGGCAATCGGCCTTGTTCACGATCCCGAGCAGTCAGATATGGACTTCATCCGGGGCGTGCCTCGGGGCGTCAACCCTGCTCGAACCGCGCTCAACGTCGACGGCATCCCGATCATTAAGCCCCCGTGGGGACGCATTACCGCTATCGACCTGAACCGCGGATCGATTCTCTGGCAAATTCCACACGGGGACACCCCGGACCACATTCGCAACCACCCTCTACTCCAAGGTCTCGAGATTCCAAAGACCGGCCGGATCGGCCGCGTGGGAACGGTTGTGACAAAAACGCTCGTCATCGCCGGCGAAGCCGGGATGGTAACGATGCCAACCGGAGATCGAGGAGCCATGCTCCGAGCGTATGACAAGCGGAGCGGCGATGAGGTCGGAGCGGTCTACATGCCAGCAGGGGTCTCCGGGGCCCCAATGACCTACATGCAGAACGGGCGGCAGTACATCGTGCTCGCGATTAGCGGCGGTGGTCTGCCGGGCGAACTCATCGCGTTCCGATTGCCGGAGTAGGAGTAGCACACCCTTAGTGTCCAACGGGACGCCACCCGAGCCGGACGCTACGGCGTTGGTAACAGTCCCGAACGATCTACCCAGGTGCCGGACTGCATAACCTGGTCGATCTCAAGGGTGTTCCGAATGTCGGTTAGGGGATCGGCATTCAGTACGATCAGGTCAGCGATCTTCCCGCCCTCGAGCGTGCCAAACCCGGCTCCATCGGCCCGGGCCATCAGCTCGGAGCCGGTTTGCGTAGCGGCTACGATCGCCTGCATCGGCGTCAATCCAGCCTCAACGAATAACTGCATCTCATGGTGCGTCGCCCAACCCATGGGGACGTTTCGGGTCCCGCTGTCGGTTCCAACGGCCACCGAAATGCCCGCGTCTGAGATCTTCTTGACGAACGCCAATCTGTGCTGGAAGAACTCCTTTCGCCCCTCGAAGTTCGGACTCTCCAGAATCTTTGCCCGGACCTCCGGGTCATCCCAGCTGACCAAAACTTCAGGATCGAACGCGGCGCGAATATCTGGGTCCTGCAGGAGCTCGGGCTGTGCCGCGTACAACCAGCCAGCCTGGACAATTGATAGCGTGGGTGAAAATGTGACTCCGTTGTCGAGACAAAGCTGAAGGAATCCATTTCCCACCTCGGTGTCAGTAACCGTGTGTAGGAAATCTTTTACGCCAACGTTGATGAGCTGGCGGACGTCGGCCTCCTCGTCGATATGGGCAACCGGAACAAGATTATTCTTGATTGCCTCGTCGACAATCGCGGCGCGCATCTCCGGCGTGATCTTGAGGTTCGGCTCCTGCATCTTGTTGACCCACATCTTGACGAAGTGGACCCCCTGGCCAGCAAGGTCGCGGACCATCTCACGGGCCTCGTCTTCCGTGGTTGGTTGGTTGTTCGTGTTGCCCGGTGGAAAACCATTCGGATGGGTGAACCCACGACCCGCGGTATACATACGTGGTCCTACCGCCAGGCCGGCGTGGGCTTCGAGCATCCTGGCGACTTTTTCGGGCGGGTCGCTGCCCATGCTTCGCGCGGTGGTGACGCCAAAATACAGCTGCGTCCTCAGCCGCCGGTCCACAACAGACAGATCGCCGACGGTATAGTGGTTATGCATGTCGACGAGCCCTGGGATGATGGTTTTTCCCGTTCCGTCGATGACCTCAGCGCCGTCCGGAACGGCCGTGCTCTCGCGCGGACCGGCGACCTGAATACGATCGCCATGAATCACTACGGTCGAGTCGACGATTGGCTCCGCACCGGTGCCATCGATCAAACGAGCTCCGACAATCGCCACGGTATCTACGGCTGCGGACTCCATCGAAGGCGCCGAACTCTCCCCACAACTAGTAAGGACTGCGAGCAATGCTATGGCGATGATCGTGTTCGCCTTCATTTGCATGATGGCCAGCATCCTAACATGCGGCGAACGCCATGGCCTCAGCCGTTCTGAAACCTGCCCAACGACCGCCTCATGGCCTTATGGCCTCGACCGTCACTTCCCCAATCGCCCATGGGTGGTCCGGGCAGTGATAAATGATCATTCCAGACTGGTCGAACGTCACGTACGCAAACATCGCTGGCTCAAGGAACCGGTCGTCCAGCTGCCGTCTCGCGCCGCAAGCGTGTGCGAGACCTCACCATTGTTCAGGAATCGCACACGCGCACCAACGCTCACCTGTGCGCGAATCGGGTTGAACGTATGTTCCTCGATGCCATATCGCTTGCCGCCAACTGTTCCAAAGCGACTCTCGACGAGCGTCGAAGTCTCGACCTGATTGGTTGGTTGAACCGCAGGACCATCTGGATAACCCACAGCTACTCACCAGTTTGAGCATGGTACGGCTCCACCTGACCTTCGACCGAGCCGCGAAACATTAGGCCACCAGCCGGTCGTCAACGGACCGCTGGCGCCAAACACCGCTGCCCTTGATCGACCCCGCTCCAGGAGCCAAAAATGGCACCATCCTCAGTCTTGGCACCGCTGGCGGGGCCAGCTTGCAGGGGGCAGGCGTCGATCCCAAGAGCGGCATTCTCTACGTGACGTCCGCCGACGCTCAAAACATCATCGGGTTGACCCGGTCACACCATCCACGCGCCGATGTCCGCTACGCGAGGGAAGGCACACACCAGTCATTGGGCCACAGGGATTACCACTCTTCAAACCAGCTTACGGACACATTACGGCACTCGACCTAAACAGGGGCGAAATCCTCTGGCAGATACCGAACGGAAAAAGCCCCCGGGACCATCCGGCAATTGATGACCTCGCGTTACCCTGGCTCGGTCAACCGGTTCGGGCCTCGGTATTGGTCACTTCAACACTCGTGTTTGCGGATGAGGGACCCAATGTCGGGCTGGCATCGTTGACGCAGTTCTGGGATGAACCCGGCGGTCGGATGTTCCGAGCGTACGACAAGCTGACCGGTGAGATCGTCAGCGAAATTGAGCTTCCTGGTGGGACGAGTGGCGCACCAATGACCTATATGGTCAACGGCCGACAGTACATCGTCGTCGCCATCGGGTAGAGCGATACCCCGTCGCACTGGCACTAACTTAAGCCAGCCTGTTCGCCACCGTCACTGAACAGCATTCATCATCCCGTGCGCTCGACCAAACCAGTAGCTCACGAGATAATCTAACCCCGTCGTCTCAAATGGGGCGTGCGTGAGCCGATCCCCAGCTTTGAGATACGGATTCTGGACCAGAAAGTTCCATGTCCGACCCCGCTGCCCAATCGGAAACGGTATCGATTCATCGTCGGACGCCACTATCGGATCCGGTATGAACGTGAATCCGAATCGCGCCGCGTACATAGCGATTGTGGCGCGGTTCCACTTCATATCGAGTGGCACGTGCCGCAAGGTCTCTATAGCTTGCAGGGCGTAACCGCGCTGCCCCGTCCAATGGCGCCACAAGAAATTCGCCAGTGGGTTGCTCTCAACATCAACACCTGGATTCACACCACCTCGAAACCACCGACGCGCGGCGTTGAGATAGTGCCCGCGAATCGCTGGATCGTCTTCCAACTCTAGCAATGGAAACAGTGCCAACGCGATCAGCACATCATCGGAGTGGTTAGCCTCAAGTGGAGGATCATCAGGTCGGGC
Source organism: Vicinamibacterales bacterium (assembly GCA_965237405.1). Classification (GTDB taxonomy): domain Bacteria; phylum Acidobacteriota; class Vicinamibacteria; order Vicinamibacterales; family UBA8438; genus CAUZIB01. The sequence continues at coordinate 1,242,964 of OZ250139.1, forward strand.
CCGCTCGCCGATGCGTGCGTACCCTCTCGATACCAAGCCGTCGTACTCTCGCGAATAGCGATCCTCTCCTGTCAAAACGGCCGCGATCTTGACCATTTGGAGTAATAGAAGCGCGTTCATAGGCTCCTTGGCCGAGACATAGTCATGCTCGTAATGACCCCACCGCGTCGGCTCTCCGTCGTAACCAATAATGCGGTAGCCGTTCTCGACAATAGGGTCGACAATCTCAGACACCATCTGAGCAATGGTGTCTCGTTCTCTTTTATCCGCAAGGTGCGTCGAATAGACAAAGCTGCCGAACATTAACGCGTCGACCTGGTCTGAACTCACGTTGCCGCGCCATCGATGCTGACCGTCAGGACTTTCTCGCCAGATACCGTCATCAAACCAAGGGGCGTCAATCGGCACAGAGCCACGCGCCAGAACTCCGCGACGTCCCGAGACCCTGACCAGATGACGCAGCGCCGCGATCGCCGCACGTGCGTTCTGAGCTGCCTCAGCGTCCCCCGTCGACACATGACGCCACGTTTGCGCCGCACAGTAGATACCAGTCATGTAGGCGGTATCCGCCATGTTGTAGGTCACATAGGCGTGATCGGCTGTCGGTAACCGCCGTCGCGGCCGAACCTGCCCATCCATAGCAAGGAACCGCTCGGCGATGTCAACGTCGAAGACGCGCGCTTTCCGCACAAGCGACAAGTCGTCACTCGCCCATATGGGGACGACTGCGATGAGCCAGCTGAGTAGCGTCAATCGCGCAGCAGAATGGGTCAACGATCTTCAACCAGCACTGGCGGTACTAGCGTGATACGCCCTCAGCTTTCCGATCCCTCACAGCTGCGGCGGCGAGGATGTTATAGAGGCCGTAGTTCCCCTCGTGGCAGGCATACTCGTAAAGCGGATCCACACTGATCTGCATCGGCACTTCGTACTTCCAGGGACGGGTCCAGGTTATTGGGTCGTCAATTTCGGCCTGGTAGCGAAGAATATCAGGCGACATACGTGTGAAGCGCTCCGTTAATTGCAGATCACGGCTAGACCGCCCACGCAGAAACATGGTTGGGTGCAGGAAGTGGGCTGTACTGACGACGAGCGTATCGCCGTCCCAGTGCGCTCGGGAATCGCCTGAATACTGAAGAAGTTCCCCATGATGACCCCCATTCAACGGAATGATCCGGGCACTGTGCACCATCTCGTTGAGGATGACCACGGTGTCCTGGGTCTGGAACAACTGCATGTTGTTGTTGTAGGAACCCGGCGTCATCGGGGGACCAGCATTGAATCCCATCATGCATCGTGCCTGAAGACCAGCGCGGCCAATATTTTCGACCCATCCGCCAGCTGTTGGCTCGTGATCTGCAACGTCTTTTCGAGCCTCGGCGAGCACCGCGCGCCGCTGCTCTTCTGCTGGTGTCAACGGCGGCATCCGGCCATTCGGTGGATCGATAATCAACGATGTGCGTTTGGTCGAGATCACGGAGGTGCCACGATCAAACCAAAACTGGTTATAGGAACCGGGCTCCCCGTCCTCGCCTCGCCCACGATCCAAGATGCCGCCAACCTCGGCAGCGTCGGCCTTCTTGCGATCTAGCCGATCGAGACGATCGACGGCCGCCTGATGCCGGCTTGCCGCCTCTTCGTCAGTCAGGAACTCTCGGCCAGCCTGCCCCGACGGCCGCTGCATCGGGGTAATCGTACGGTAGTCCCAGACGCCCTGAAGATCAGAATCGCCCCAGGAGGTACGGGGCAGGTCCGTCTGCGCAGCCAAAGGAACCAACACAAGTACCACGAGCACTATGGCCTTCAATGAGCCCAAAGAAATTCGTCGTGTCATCTAAGCCTCTCTCGGTATTGGGCATTACCCTACCTTGCTTGCTCGGCGACGTCTTCAGCTCGCCCGCCGCTCAAAATACCGAACATGCCGATGTTGCCTTCGTGACAGGCGTATTCATAGAGCAAGTGAGAACCTCTTTCAAAGGGAAACGCTACCGTCCACGGCCTCGTATACATTTGGGGATCATTCACCTCAATCTCGTACTCAAGCCGATCAACGCCAAGCCGGGTAAAACGCTCAACGAGGGTTAGGCCTTCGCCGGAGCCTACGTGGGAGCTGAAGCTCGACCAGGGCTGTAGGGCGGTGACACGGGAATCGATGTTCGCGGTTTCTACGACCAGCGTGTCACCCTCCCAGTGACCCCGGGACAGTCCGTTCCACTGGGTAACCCGGTCGGAGACCTGCTGGCGTCCATCCAACGGCACGACGCGCGGCTCATGCACCTGTTCGAGGAGCATCACCACATATCCGGGGGCCTGAAAGATCTGCATGTTGTTGTTGTAAGAGCGTGGGAACATCGCATTCGGCATGCCACCGCGGGTGACGCAGCGCTCCCAAATGTGGCGGTCCTGCCAGGTGTCGTCAAGCTCCACTCCCTGGGGAGCCTTGAGCCGGGTTTTGGTGGCGTGCTCACCGGCAGCTGTCAGTGGCGGAAATCGACCGTCTGGCGGATCCACGATCATCGACGTCCGATTTGATCGTGCTCCCCGCTCCATCCAGAAGTTGTTGTAGGCACCAACATTCGACCCCGCTACAGTCCGACGAGCAGCGGCACGGAGAAGCTGTTCGTTCCGCTTCTCAGTTGCTCCTCGAATCTGACTCACCTCTTTATCACTCAGTGTTGCTCGCCCTTCATACTCATCTGGACGCTCCATCGGTGTAGCCCCAGACGACGACCAGGTGCCTTGGAGGTCAGGGTCGCCCCAGGCCGTGCGGGCCGTGGATTGTCCCGCGCCCAGAGTTACTGTCAAGATAACAACAACGAACACCGTGACCGGAACAGCCAATAAACGGAGTTGCCGATAACTCATCTCAAAACCTCCTTGCAGGTCGAAGGCACATTCGTACTCAATACGCAGTCCTGAAGCAGGGAACGTAGAAGCTACTGCACCTCGTCCCGCTCAAGCCTGGTACTGATGCCCATCCCCACTGGCTACGGATGAAACTGGATCTCTCCACTCGGATTATAGAGGGGGACGGACGAATGCGTGGATACGTTCGTGCGCCAATACACACATGATACCCGCTCGCCCGAACCACACCTGACCAAAAAGACAATATTCCGGGAGCTTACAGGCGATCATCTCCGGCGTACGGTCGGCGGTCCTCAGGGCGATGTGTCGAGAGAGCTATAGCCATCAGAATGGCAATGAGTGGTGAAATCCCAAGCTTGCAAGAACGCTGATTGGGCGACCGGACCGAACTAACCAGCCATGCTCGTTGGTGAGGCGGCCGTCACTGGAGGCTGAATTGAACATACCGCACGTGCCGGGATGAGTAACGTTTACGAATAAGATCATCTTGATGATTCGACCGATCGTGAAGTACGGCGACCCCGTCCTCGTGCACCCTGCGACGGTCGTTAAAGAGGTTACGCCGAAGATCCACACATTGATCGACAACATGATCGACACGATGTATGCCGCGCCGGGTGTTGGCCTCGCCGCGTCGCAGATTGGCGTCGCGGTCCGCATTTTCGTCTCGGACCCGTCATGCGGTCGCAGCGCCGACAACCTCGTCGTCATGATTAACCCCGAGCTTGTCGAACACGAAGGCGTCCAGGCCGAGCACGAAGGCTGTCTGAGCCTTCCCGGATTTGAAGCAACCGTGCCGCGGCCGATCAGGGCTATCGTCCGAGGTCTCGACCGGAACGGCTCCCCCCACGAGATAGAGGGCCGGGGTCTCCTGGCCCGGATCTTTCAACACGAGCTCGATCACCTCGATGGATCGCTATTTCTCGATCACTTAAGCGGCCTGAAGCGAGAACTGATTCAAAAAAGAGTCAAGAAGCTGCGACGAACGGGTGATTGGTGAAGATTGCATTCTTCGGCACGCCCCACTTTTCCGTTCCGACCCTCGACCGCCTGTTGGAGTCGCCTCACAAGGTGGTCACTGTCATAACCCAGCCCGACCGACGACGTGGCCGCGGGCACCGAGTGTCCGCCGCGCCGGTGAAGCAGCTGGCCGATCGGTATGACCTTCGACTTTTGCAACCGGATCGACTGCGAGATGAGTCGTTCGTGGCCGATCTCCGGAAAGTTCAGCCCGACATCGGCGTCGTCGTAGCGTATGGCAAGCTACTCCCCGATACCGTCCTTAAGCTTCCACGATTCGGGATGATTAACGTCCATGCCTCGTTACTACCGAAATACCGTGGTGCGGCCCCGATCCATCGGGCTATCATGGCTGGCGAAACCAAGACCGGCGTCACGATCATCCAGCTCATCCGCGAGATAGACGCCGGTCCGATGCTGCGATGGGCAAGCCGCGCGATCGACCCAAACGAAACCAGTGATCGCGTCGAGCGCGCTTTAGCCGTACTCGGCTCCGATCTGCTCGTAGCGGCCATCGACGACATTGAAGCCGGATGCTCGGTGAAGCACCCGCAGAGTCCCGATCAAGCCACCTTCGCGCCGCGCGTTACCCGAGAGGACGGCAACATCAACTGGAACGCGCCCGCTTCGACGGTCCACAATCAAGTCCGAGGCCTACATCCGTGGCCCCATGCGTTCAGCTACATTGGCAGTACGCGCTACCTCGTTTTAAGGACGACGGCCATCGAATGTCCCTTACATCTGCGCACCGCCAGACGATGTCCCAGGGGCACCGTGTTAGAAGCGGTCAAGGACCGGCTCATCGTTGCGACCGGTGATGACCAAGTCCTCGCGACTGATGACATGGTGCTCGCCATCCACGAACTCCAAGTCGAGGGCCGAAAACCGATGGTGACACGTGCCTTCCTCGCCGGCCATCGGCTCCTACCCACCAGTATATTTCGCTCCAGCTCCACATGACGGCGCCGGCTCGGTGGGCGGCATTCAAGGTAATTCGCGACGTTCATGGCGAACGCACGAACCTGTCACACGCGCAATCAAGGGTCCGTTCCGGTCTCAGCGACCCACGAGACCGGGCGTTGGCGATGCAAATCGCGACCGGTACCCTCCGATGGAGGGCTCGCCTTGACCACGCGATCGGACACGCGTCGTCACGCGCCCTCGAACGAATCGAACCGGCCATCCTGGACATCCTCAGGCTGGGAACCTACCAACTCCTGTATCTCGAAAGGACCCCCCCCCACGCAGTCATCTACGATGCCGTCGAGCTAACCCGTGAAGTGGGCAAGTCGGGCGCGGCACCATTTGTCAACGCAGTTTTGCGTACGCTGGCGACAACGTCGATCCCGTGCCCCCCCAAACCGGCATCAGGCGAAGAGACCACGCCGGCTGAGCAGGACGCGGCTGTTACCTATCTAAGCGTCACGCAGTCGCATCCACGGTGGCTCGTCGAGCGATGGCTCGCCCGTTACGGACTTGATGCGACCGAGCGGTGGACCCAGTTCAACAACGAGGTGGCACCCGTAACCATTCGTGCCAACGCCCGCCGAATATCGACCGAACAACTTGTCGCAGATCTCGCTACCGAGAACATCATGGTCCGTGCGAGCCGGTGGAGCAGGAGCGCTTTGATCGCAACGTCCGGCAACCCGCTGAGGTCCAGCCTCGCAGGCAATGGCTTGTTCTGGGCCCAGGACGAAGCGTCCCAACTCGTCGCTGAGCTGGTCGATGTCAAGCCGGGCGAGCGCGTGCTGGATGCGTGCGCTGCGCCAGGTGGAAAGTCGCTCATCGTCATGGAAAGGATGGATGATCGCGGAATGCTGGTCGCTGCGGACCTGCGCGGGCCTCGAATCCGCCTCTTGAACCGAACGCTGAAAGACGCAGGGTCTACGTGTGCGAATGTGCTTAGATTGGACATCCGGTATCCGCCGCTGCGCGCGGCTCTCGATTGGGTTGTCGTCGACGCGCCCTGCTCGGGTCTCGGCACCCTTAGGCGTGACCCCGACATTAAGTGGCGAAGACACGAAAGCGACCTCGAAAGCATGGCAGAGCAGCAATCGCGTCTTCTCGACGGCGCCAGCGCTGTCGTGCGCCCCGGCGGTCGACTCCTTTATGCAACTTGCTCAAGTGAACCCGAAGAAAATGACGAAGTGGTCGAGCGCTTCCTCGCTGCTCATCCGAGTTTCAGCCAGGAGCCGCCGGACGCTGCGCACCTCGCTCGCTTCGTTGACCGAGATGGGTCCTTTAGGACGTTGCCACACCGCGATGGACTCGAAGGGTTCTTCGCGGTAATCCTTCGGCGAAAGTCCCGCTGAACATTGTGACGAATAGTCAGTTGCACTAGAATCAAAGTTTGGGATGGTGGCACGTGTTGGGCTCGGAAAGTGGGTCCTGAGGGCAAGCATAGTGGCCCTGCTGCTTGGGGCATCGGGCGTCATATTTGTCTTGTTCGCCGTCATGGCGCTGCAGATATCCCTAAAGAATCGCGAAGTCCCCGTTCCTAGCGTGCATGGCCTGACACCCGACGAAGCCGAGACGGTACTCGCGGAAGCTGGCCTTACCATGCAGATAAACCCGATACGCCGAGTCCACCAAACCATCTCATCCGGGCGAATCGCCGAGCAGGATCCTAGTGTAGGGCTCGCAACTCGTCGGCGCCGGAGCGTCAAGGTCTGGCTCAGCTCGGGACCGACTCCCGGAACCTTGCCGATGCTCCTCGGGGCCTCGGAACGTGCGGCCATGCGCCACCTAGAGGAAAACTCCTTCACCCTGGAACAAATGGCAGAGATTCGGTCGAACCAATATCCGGTCGACGCCGTCGTCGCTCAACATCAGCGGCCTGACGGTGACGGCCAGCGCGTATCACTACTCATCAACAGGAGCGAGCGCGACTTAACCTATGTCATGCCCGATCTCATCGGCGTCGACAGTGAAACCGCGTCAGATGTGCTACGCAGGCACGGGTTTCGGGTCACGGTGGTTGGCGACCATCCCTACCCGGGTGTGCCGCCGGGTGTGGTGCTTCGTCAATTGCCCGAGTCGGGGTTCCAGGTTGCGCCCGGTGAGCCAATATCCCTTGAGGTCAGCCAGTGACGCTACGCATCGCCCCGTCGATCATTGCCGCCGACCTTGGGCATCTCGCGCGCGACGTTGCGGCGGTCGAACGTGGGGGCGCCGACCTCATCCATGTCGATGTCATGGACGGACGATTCGTTCCGAACGTCTCAATCGGCGTCCCAGTGATAGAGGCGATACACGCGGTTGCCTCAGTGCCACTCGATGTACACCTGATGGTCCTCGAGCCCGAACGACACCTGCTGGCCTTTCACGCGGCCGGTGCCTCGATGATCTCCGTTCACGTTGAGGTGTCGCCGCACCTACATCGAACCCTGGGAACCATCAAGGACCTGGGTATAAAGGCAGGCGCGGTACTGAACCCAGGCACGTCGGTGTCCGCGGTGGAGTCGGTTGCGCACCTACTCGATTACGTCGTGGTGATGTCGGTTAATCCTGGTTCTTCATCGCAGCCTTTCATTCCCGAGAGCACGGGTAAAGTCAGCGCAGTCCGATCTCTGCTCGATCGCTTGGGCAACCCTGCGCCTATCGAGATCGATGGTGGCGTAAGCCCTGCAAATGCCGCCGACCTCGTGGCAGCCGGAGCCGAAATTCTGGTTGCAGCATCGGCCATCTTTAAGTCCGGCGATCCGGAATCCGCTACGCGAACTCTCCATGATGCTGCGGTGGCCTCGGTGGAATCGCGTTAATGTCCGCCCACGCCTCCCAAGTGCGGGTTCGGTACGCAGAAACGGATACAATGGGAGTGGCGTACTACGCGAATTACTTCGTGTGGTTCGAGGTCGGCCGCTCGGAACTACTCCACTCGTTGGGGCACACCTATGGCGACCTCGAGAGCGCCGGCGTGATGCTTCCGGTGATCGAAGCGCACTGCCAGTATCGCGATTCGGCGCGATACGACGATGATCTCGAAGTGTCCACGACCGGATTACTGCTATCGCCGGTACGGGTCGAGTTTCGATACGACGTATGGCGTCGGTCCGATGGAACGCTTCTCGCAAGCGGTCGGACGATGCATGCGGCTGTCGATTCCTCCGGTCGCCCTCGTCGACTCCCGAAGGACGTGCAGGCGGTTCTGGAATGAAGGCACTCATCACGGGAGTGGCAGGGTTCGTCGGGTCACATCTGGCCGACCGGTTGCTTGGCACGGGCTCGGAGGTTGTCGGAATAGACTGTTTCACTGACTATTATCCGCGTCCCATAAAGGAATATAACCTCCAGGGGTTGTACGACTCCACCGGATTTCGTTTCGTCGAGACCACGATTCAAGATGCAGACTTCGGCACGCTACTCTTAGGCGTCACCCATGTGTTCCACCTGGCGGCGCAAGCCGGCGTGCGCCGGAGCTGGGGCACCGAGTTCTCGATCTACACCGCCTGCAACGTCGATGCGACCCAGACCCTGCTAGAGGCTTGCGTTCGGTCGGACATCCAGCGTTTCGTGTATTCGTCGAGCTCGTCGGTCTATGGTGACGCCGTCGCCATCCCAATGCGTGAGGACGCCCATCCCCAGCCCGTCTCACCGTACGGCGTCACAAAGCTCGCCGCCGAACATCTGTGTCATCTTTACTGGATCAACCACCGAGTTCCCACGGTGTCGCTTCGATATTTTACGGTTTACGGTCCCCGTCAGCGCCCGGACATGGCGTTTCACCGTTTTCTTAAGGCGATCGATCAGGGACTCGATCTCACACTGTATGGGGACGGTGAGCAAACCCGTGACTTCACCTACATCGCCGATGCGGTGGGCGCGACTATCGCGGCGGCAAACCAAGGCAATCCGGACGGCGTCTATAATGTTGGTGGTGGCTCGCGCGTTTCGATGAACCACGTGCTGGAGTTGATGGCGGACTGTACTGGTCTGGTCCCGCGAGTGAGCCATGAGCCGATTCAAATAGGTGACATGCACGACACCTATGCTGACACCAGCCTGGCTCGACACGACCTGGGATTCATCCCGTCGGTGAATCTGCTAGACGGTATTAAGGCCGAGTACGAATGGCTCACAAACCTTCCGGAATTGGCGAAGTAGCTGGCATCGTGATACCCCACCTTACGCAAACCTGGATCGTGACCGCAGTGATCCTGATTACACTGTCTGGGTGCGGTCCGAAAGAAGCTGAGATTACTCTTGGCACCATTGACGCAGACAAATTGCTTTACGCGCGCGGAACCGCCGCCCTCGAAGAGGGCGACTGGGTCCGTGCGCGCGAATACTTCGTTGAGATTCGCGACAACTACCCGCAGAGTCCGCTGAGAGCGGACGCGCGACTGGGGGTCGGTGATTCGTTCCTGGGACAGGGACAGATAGAGGGCTACTTCTCAGCCAAGGCCGAGTTTGAGGAGTTCCTCTCACTGTTCCCAACCAACCCACGCATGGACTACGCCCGCTTCAAGCTCGGGATGGTGCACTTCAAGCAAATGCGTGGTCCGGAACTCGACCAAAGCTCTACCCGAGAAGCGATACGTGAGTTCGAGGACCTCATCCAACGCCACCCGGACAGTGATCTCGTAAGCCAAGCCCGAGAGTTCCTCCGTCAAGCCCGGGACCGCGTGTCCGAGTCAGAGTATCTCGTCGGAACCTTCTACTACCGACGAAAATGGTGGCCCGGTGCAATCGAGCGGTTCCGCTTTATACTCGACACGGACCCGGCGTTTTCTGGTCGGGACAGACTGTATTACTACCTGGGCTCCGCACTGCGACGGGAAGGCGAGGATCTTGGGCGAGCAGAAGAATTGGCCCGCCACGCTGCCGCACAATTCCAGTCGAAAGCTGCTCAAGAAGCGCGCACACAAGCACTGGATGAAGCTACTGAAGCCTTGAATAAACGCATTGCGGCTCAAGAGGAGGCATTGCTGTTTCTGGAACGCTTGGTTGACGAATTCCCGGAAGCGGAATTCGCTCCTGCTGCCGCGACCGCGGTCAGAGAGCTTCGGACCGAGCTGGGGCAGCCCAAGCCGAGAACCCAAATTTGGCGGATCCAGCTAATGGCAAGAGCAACCAATCCAGCAACACATCCCCTCAGGGTGAATCGACAGCCGCACACCCCTTGTAGTCTTAGCCGAGTTATCCTACTCGTCGTGGTGTTCCTCGTTCCGGCTGCGGCGGATACCTAGCCGGCAACACCCTGGCCGCCTCAAAGTCTGTGCCCCTCGTATCCACTAAGAGCTGACTGTAGCGACGATAATAGCCGACGGCTGACACTACCGCCACGACCAACACGAACCAGAGTGCGATGGTTCCAAGGATGTAGAACAACCATACCTGGTTACCGAGCATCAACAGCAGGATGGCCACGACCTGGACCACCATCTTCACCTTGCCTAACCTCGATGCGGGGATGCTTACCCCGCGCGTGTGGAGCAAGCTGCGAAGGACCGTAATCGCCAGCTCTCTGCACAGGATCACCCAGACCATCCACGCGGCCGCAAGCTCCATCCACACGAGAGACACCAACGCCGCCGTAATCAGGAGCTTGTCGGCGAGCGGGTCCATCATCTGTCCGAGGGTCGTGATCTGACCGCGACGGCGAGCCAGATAGCCATCGAGCCAATCGGTAAATGCCGCCACACCAAAAATTGCCGCCCCGACGACTTCCTTTGGCACACCGAAGATCAGCAGGGCCTCGAAGCGCGTCAACAGAACGACGACAAGGAAGGGAACGAGGAAGATGCGCGCCAAGGTCAGTGCATTGGGCAGGTTCATTCGGGTACTCCAAAGACTGTCCGAACCCTCACCGAGCGTACCGTAACTCTCACCACCCGGGCAAGACGCCTTCACGTGCGGTCGCTGTAGGCTATGATCGGCCGATTATGAAGGCGGTGGTGCTCGCTGGTGGCTTGGGTACACGACTCCGTCCACTAACGTTGAATACACCAAAACCGATCGTCCCGATCTTCGATCGGCCGTTTTTGTATCAGCAGATCGATCTCCTGCGGAAGCTCCCCGACATCGACGAAATCATTCTGAGCCTCAACTACCAACCCGAAGCGATTGAACGAGTCGTCGGTGACGGCTCAACCCTCGGAATCCCAATCCGACATATTGTCGAGCCGACACCACTTGGCACGGGCGGAGCAATCAAGTACGCCTGTCGCAACATCAAGGGCACGGTCGTTATCTTCAATGGCGACGTCCTGACCGACACCGACTTGCAGGCCGTGGTGGAACTGCACCGAGAGCGCTCCGCCTACGCGACGATCGTGCTGACGCCGGTCGACAACCCCTGGGCATACGGACTCGTCGAAACAGACGGCCGCTGCAACGTTACGCGGTTCCTGGAAAAGCCGAACCCAGACGAGGTCACCTGCGACACGATCAACGCCGGCATCTATGTCCTCGAAACCGATACGTTCGACCGCATTCCCGACGACACCAACTGGTCGGTCGAACGCCAGTTCTTTCCCTCGCTAGTTGACCGCAACGAAACGTTCGTTGCGCACGTGAACCGAGGTTACTGGCTAGATATCGGTACGCCTGAGAAATACATTCAGGCACATCGCGACATCATGACCGGACGGTGTCAGGCCTACCCGTTCTTCGACCGGCACTCTCGAGATTCACTCGTAGCGCCTGACGCAACCGTGAGCTCAAAAGCAAAGCTTGAAGCGCCGTGCTTTGTTTCGAGCGGCGCTCGCATCGAGGCCGGGGCACGAATCTCCGCCCATACAGTAATCGGTCAGGGATGCGTGGTCGGTACTGACGCGGTCATCGATGCCGGTATCTTGTGGCCGGGGGCGACGGTTGGACATGGAGCGGTCCTGACCGATGCAATTCTCGGGCACGATGTTCGTATAGACGCTCACGCTCGAATTGGTCCCGGAACCGTTATTGGCGATCGCTCGGTGATTACACGCTACAGCCGTCTGTCGTAACACGCATAAACCACACATAATAATTCCAGAAGTGACCCATCAAGCGTATGTCTGCCGTTGACCCAGCCATCTTCAAGGCATACGACATCCGCGGCGTCTATCCGAACGAGTTTCAGGAGGACATCGCACGTAATATCGGCCGCGCGTTCGCCGTCTACCTTAACGCCCGGCGCATCGCCGTGGCCCGCGACATGCGGCTCTCCTCCCCCGCTCTTGCTGCCGCATTCATCGATGGCGCTCGCGACCAAGGTGCCGACGTCGTCGACTTCGGGATGCTCGGTACCGACATGCTCTACTACGCCGTCGCCAGGGACGAGTTTGATGGTGGAGCGATGATCACAGCGTCACACAACCCGAAACAGTACAACGGGATGAAGCTCGTGCGGCGACAGGCGCTACCACTGAGCAGTGACGCTGGCATTTCGGACATCCGCGAGATGATCCTCGGCGATCAGGTCCCGCCACCCACCTTGAGGGGGACACTCACGGAACAAAGGGTCGTCGACGACTACATTCGGCACGTCATGTCATTCATCGACCCGAGCGTCCTCCGACCGTTTCGACTCGTGCTCGACGCCGGCAGCGGCATGGGAGGGCTCGTTGCGCCCCAGCTCTTCGACCAGCTGCCGTGCCAGACAACACGTCTCTGTTTTGACATCGACGGAACCTTTCCCAATCATCAGGCGAACCCACTAATCGAGGAAAACCGACAAGACCTTGTGCAGCAGGTCCGCATTGACCATGCTGACGCGGGAATAGCTTGGGACGGGGATGCTGACCGATGCTTCTTTGTCGATGGGCGGGGCGAATTCATTGCCGGCGACTTTGTTACCGCGCTGCTCGCAGAAGCGTTCCTACTCAAGGAGCCCGGAGCCACCATCATCTACGACGTCCGCGCCAGTTACGCGGTAAAGGAAATAGTGCAGCATCACGGCGGACGCGCGCTCATGAACCGAGTCGGACACGCTTTCTTTAAGAAACGGATGCGCGAGGAGGATGCAGTGTTCGGTGGCGAAGTGACCGGACACTACTATTTCCGCGACAACTTCTTCGCAGACAACGGCTTTATTCCCGCACTGTTAATCCTGGAACTAATGTCAGTAAGAAATATGACACTCAGCGACTTACTGGCTCCTCTCCGCGAGAAGTACTTTATCTCCGGTGAAATCAACATGGACATGCCCGACACGAACGCGGTCGACGCGATGATCGACACTCTCGGCAGCCAGTACCATGATGGACACACGTACCGGATGGACGGGGTGTCGGTTGAGTATCCGACGTGGCACTTCAACGTGCGTCCATCGAATACGGAACCACTGATTCGGCTCAACTTGGAGGCGACGAGCCAAGAGCTGATGGAAGAGAAACGAGACGAAGTCCTGGCACTTATTCGTAGTTAGTTAGATCACCGATTGTGTGAAGTCAGGACCCGACAGGAGGCCTCCACTCCCCGCCCATCGTGCATGATCACGCGGCCCCCGTTTCAGACTGCAATCTATTGAGCTAATGGAAATAATGGAGCGGGAGACGGGGATCGAACCCGCAACCTTCAGCTTGGGAAACAGGAAGCATAAACGCCAATCTGTAAAGAAATCAACAAAAACAGGCACTTCCTGACAGACGCAAGAGGTCAGAAGAGGGCGTTACGAGCCACCTCGGACCATAAATTCGTGGCAATAAACGTGACATTACTATTGCGTTAACTTCTCTTCCTCTTCTTGGCTGATCTGTACGGACAGGTCTACCTTAATTTCGAACAACGCCACCCCAATTCCTGACACCGCTACCAGTATTACAATCACCGCCCATATCGGTACCACCTTCTTGATTCCAAGCTAAACCCATCCCATGTCAGGGCTCCTTGGGCGCGACTTTCCGTCGCACAATGAATGTTACGATCGCCACGATGGTGCTACTAGTTATGATGCTTAATTCCTCCTCATAGCCTCTCCTCGTAGAAAGTCATGCCATCATTCACAACGATACTCCCAGGATTTGCTAGGCTCGCACTTCCCTGTTTCACGACACCAGCTGCTTACACGAGTCAAAGGCAACCGACTGGGGTACGTAACACCGTCGCGCTACCGATCGAAGCGACCTACGTCAGACGGCGGGCGATTCAGTCCTCGTCCGGCAGTGCGAACACGAACAGGTTGCTCCCGAAGCTCGGGCGGAGCTCGGCTGTCATGCCGAAGTTGGTGCTGCGGCCCGGGCCGGTGTTGACGGCAACGTACTGGCGTCCGTCGACGGCATAGGTGATTGGAAACCCCATGACCGGTGAGCCGAGGTTGATCTCCCAGAGCACCTCGCCAGTCTCGTGGTCGAAGGCCCGGAAGCGCCCGTTGCCATCGCCACCGAAGATGAGCCCGCCGCCGGTGGCCACCAGTGAATGCGTGGCCGCCCGCTGTTCATAGAGCCACACCGTCTCGCCCGTCTCCGCCGAGACCGCTCGAACCGTCCCGAGCTGGTCCGTCCCTGGGGCCAGCTGGTGGCGGGCGGCCAGCGCGTAAATCGCGAGGGGGGCCTGCCCACCGGCCGTCAGCGCTCTCTCCCGCTCGCCCTGGACGTTGTCGGTGGCCAGCATGCGCGCGCAGGTGTTGCGCAGCGGAAAGTACATCGTGTTCGTCAGCGGGCTATAGGCGCCGGCTTCCCAGTCCTTCCCACCGGCCCAGGTGGGGCAGACGAGCACTTCCTGACCCACGGCGTTGAAGACGACCTCTGAGTTTTCGGTCACCGCACCGGTGGCGCCGTCGATGTCGCTGATCACATTCTGCGCAACCGTGGGGGTCGCCCAGAGAAACTCGCCTGTTTCGCGGTCCAGCGTATAGACGATGCCGGTCTTGCCCGGGATCCCGGTCATCACCTTTCGGACTTCGCCCGGTTGAAGCCGCGGGTTGATCCAGCTCACGGCTTCGGGGTCTGGCGCGACGGCGATGTCGATGAGGATGCGTTCAAAGGGATGGTCGAGGTCCCAGTGGTCGTTGAGGTGCTGGTAGTACCACCGGATCTCGCCGGTGTCGACGTCGAGCGCCAGCGTCGAGTTGTGGTAGAGGTGCGTGTTGTCGACACCGCCGAGCATGACCTTCGGGGCCGGCGAGGTAACCGAGGTACCTTGGTAAATTAAACGCAGGTCGGGGTCATAGCTTGCCGGCATCCAGCTGCCGACATGCACCCGTTTCTCGAACGGTACACCGCCCCAGGTCTCGTCGCCTGGCTCACCCGGTCGAGCAACGGTCGACGTACGCCACAGCTCTGTACCAGTGCTTGCATCGTGAGCCACAATAACGCATGACTCGGGACCACCGCGTGGGCGGCAGCTCCGGCCTGATATCACCTTGCCATCGGCAATGATTGGACCCGAACTATGCCCAGCCGGGTTCACTTGGTAGTCGAAGATCTTCGTCTCCCAGGCGATCTTTCCGGTCGTGGCGTCGAGCCCAAACACGTAAGTATCATTGCTGGTGTTGATGATGAACTGATCGTAAATTGCGATATTCCGACTGTTACGGGCATTGCCGCCCACGTACTCGTAGACATCATCCGGAAGGTCACGGCGATATTCCCACTTCAAGTCACCCGTCACGGCATCGAGCGCTGAAATGACATCGCTCGTCTGTGGCACATACAGGACGCCGCCGTATGCCAGCGGCGTGCCCTCCTGCGTGCCAGTCGCGAGGGCTCTCGACCAGACCAATCGGAGCTGATCCACGTTCTCCCGGGTAATCTGGTCCAGCGGGCTGTAGCCCCAGCCGTCGAGCGTGCGACGCCACATCAGCCAATCTTCCGGCGCCGGATTCTGGAGCGTCGCGTCGGTGACCGGGACGAAGTCGGCAGCGGACTGGGCCTTGACGGCGATCGGAGCCGACGTCTGTGACACCATCACGATCGTGGCAACCAGAACATATGCCGCGACAAGAAACGACTGAGTCATCTGGGGACTCCTGAGTCCGGAGACTTCAACGACGTTCGATGACGGATGTTTTTGCACTAACTTGCCACCGGCTTTGAGACCTGAAGGTTCAAACAACTTCGCCCCGGTGTCCACGCCCGGTGCCACGGAACCTAAGTCAAAAGCGATCCTATCGCGGCGCGACGGCCGGTTCAACCGGGAAGGGGGGAGATAATGACGCGGCCGCGCGGCGTCCCACTTGCGGGCACTTAAACGACGTAGACCCCGGTCCTAGTTCTACGCTATGCCGCTGTTCCGTCCATGTCATCTTCTGCCGCCGATCGGGATTCCATACACCCCAGGTTAAAGTCATCGCACTAACGATTTTGCGATCTGGTCACCTCTCAATACGATCGACACATTCCTCAATGGAAATGACGGGAATGCCATATTTATGAGCTTTCGTGGCCTTACCTAAGTTCGAAGATGTATCTGCAGCAACCAGTACATCACATGGCTTCTTCGTTACTGCCGAAACCACATGAAGACCGGCCATGAGTTTGCGCTGCCTAAGTGGTTGAAAATAATGGAGCGGGAAACGGGGCTCGAACCAGCGACCTTTAGCTTGGAAAGCAGGAAACGTAAACGCCAATCTGCAAAGAAATTAATAAAACGGGTACTTCCTGACATACCCAAGAGGTCAGAACGGGACACTAAGAGCCACCACGGGACAGCAATTCGTGGCAGTACACGTGGCAGTACTATTGCGTCTACTTTTGCTCTTCTTGGCCTATCTGTACGGACAGCTTTACCTTAACGTCGGATAACGCCACCCATAATCCTAGCGCTGCCACCAATACTACAATCACCGCCCATATCGGCACCATCTTCCTCATAGCCTCACCTCGAAAAAATCATGCCATCATTCACAACCATACTCCCAGGATTTTCTCACCTCACCACTTCCCTACTTGATGTATCGACATAGAGGTCACAAGAGGGCGTTAAGAGCCACCTCGGACCACAAAACGGCCGGCAGTCATAGCGTTCTCCCACACCAGGAGGCGCCAAGAGTCTTTAGTCTGGCAGCGCAAAGGCGACGAGCCGTGGACCGCCGCCGATCGTGAGCGCGATGTACTGGCGGTCGTCGACCATGTACGTCATCGGCGTCCCGATGGCCCCGCTTGGCAGGTCGACGGACGCCAGTTCAGTCCCGTCTGCCTTGTCGTAGGCGACCATCCGCGGCCCGTCGGTCGTCCCTCCAACCGTCAGACAGTAGATCAAAAGACTCTTGGTCAAGAGTGGGCCATTGTTGGCATTGTCGCCGCCGAGCGGTGGCAGATTCAGGCCCCGTAGTCGCGGGTGGTTACGGTAGCGATTCCCTTTACCGGTCGGCACCCACCAGAGATGCTCACCGGTGTTCATGTCAATCGCGGTTATCCGTGAGTACGGCGGCTTAAGCAAAGGTAACCCCTGAGGCAATTGCGGGACCGATCCGAAAGCAGGATGCCCAGCCAGTATGTCCGCCTCGGGTGCGCCGTGCGTGTAGTCGACGGTGGCTCCGAGCGCCGGGTCGGGCGTGTATATCCCCACGACCTGGGCTCGGTTACGCGACGGGATGTAGAGGATGCCGCTTTCCGGGTCCATCGCGGCACCGCCCCAACCGACCGTGCCCCCGGTCGGCGGACGCATGACCGTGCCTCGCGTTACGCCCTCGACCGGACGATCCAGCGGTGTGAAGAGCGGACCCAGTCGGAACCCTTCGACCGCCTTCACCGCCATTTCGCGAATCTCCGGCGTGAAATCGACTAGGTCGTCAAGCATGACTCCCTGGTAGTCGAACGGCGCCGGTTTTGTCGGAAACGGTTGCGTGGGTGCCGGCACGTCACCTGGGATGTTGGTCTCTTGCGGAACGGGTCGTTCCTCGATTGGCCAGATGGGTTCGCCCGTGACCCGGTCGAACGCGTAGACGAAGCCTTGCTTGCTGACCTGGGCGATCGCCTTGATCTCCCGTCCGTCGACGGTGACGTCGACCAAATTCGGATGGGTCGCGAAGTCGTAGTCCCAGAGCCCATGGTGGACAGCCTGGAAATGCCACAGCCGCTGGCCGGTCTCGACGTCGACGGCGATCAGCGTCTCCGAAAAGAGGTTGTCCCCAATCCGATCGGACCCGATGAAGTCGTTCGTGGTCGTTCCGGTCGGCAGGTATACATGTCCGAGCTCATTGTCTCCGCCGAGCATCCCCCAGACGTTCGCATTCCCCGAGTAGCGCCACGAGTCGTTGAGCCAGGTCTCGACACCGAATTCGTCGGTGCCGTTCGGGACGGTGTGAAAGTCCCAGGCGTGCTCACCGGTTCGGACGTCCCAGGCACGAACCCAGCCGGGCACCGCTTCCTTCGTGATGCGGCGGTCGGCGACCTGCGACCCGTGGATGACTTTGTCCCGGACGACGATCGGCGCAGAGAAGATGCCCCAGAGCATGGCGTTCAGATAGTCGCGATCCGCCCGATTGGCCCGCGGAAGACCGAGGGTCGTGTCGACCATGCCACTGCCGTTAGGACCGAAGTCGGAGCACGGCTGACCGGTCTTCGCCTCGACACAGACGAGGTATCCGGCCCCGGTGCCCCAGAGGATCCGTTCGTCGTCCACGCCGTCGGTCCAATAGGCGACCCCGCGCGCCGTCCAGGGATTGCTCATCGGCGGCGTCCCTTCCTCGTACCCCTTCGGATTGAAGACCCAGAGCGTCTCGCCGGTCGTCGCGTCGACCGCGACTCCTTGCCCGAGGGGCGTGTTGAAATAGAGGACGCCACCGACCATGAGCGGCGTGGCCTGTAGGCGTGATGCAAGCGGCGGGTGACCGGGTCTGTAGAGCTCGGGGTTTTCTTCGACGAGCGATTCGACGATGGTGTCGAGTGGCGCTGACCACTCACCACCGCCGGGGGTTGATCGGCTGATCAGCGTGTCGACCGACGTCCACTCCCAGGCAATTTCTAGGTTCGTAAAGTTATTGGCGTTGATCTGGTCAAGCGGGGAGTACTTCTTCCCACCGATGTCCCCCGCGTAGCTCCGCCATTCGCCGTTCGACGTGTCGTAGGTTTGCCAGGGGCCAGTAGCGGGCCCCTGCTGTGCCTGTGCCCCAGGCACGACAGTCGAGAGCGAAGCAATTGCAGTGATGATGAGGACGCTGAACGAGAACAACTTGTGCATACTAGAACTCCACCTTTCGGAACTACCATACCGCTTCCGCATCATCCTTGGACACACCTTCACCAAAGGCATATGCCCGCGCGAAGTTGACCTGCGCCTCAGCATCCCCTGGCTCCGGCTTCGCCAGCACCTCGGTGAGCGTCTCCTGCTGAGCACCGACCGACGAATTTCATGCCGACACGAGAATGACGACCGCGAGCAGGCGAAGGTAGCGTCGGGTCATAGCAGGTCTCACCTACTGCGCCGCGGCGGGCGGTTCAACGGGGACCGGGGTTACGGCTCACGGGCATCTGCTGAGGTCGCAACTACCGTTTCTTTTAACCCAAAAACCCGTCGCGCTTTGTGCGAGACTTATGCCGTTGTGAAATGGCTCGCGAACGTGGCCCCACCAAGGTTGCTTAGCTTGCATCCTTCCGTTCCGGAGCGACTGCGTTGATGGTCCGGACGTCCTTAGATCCCTACGCGTTGGTCATAGCACTTTGTACTGCGCTCGCTGTCCTCAAGGCGCTTCGTGGTGCCCGGCGAACCGCGCCCGGCGCCACGGATGTACTCGCGTGGCTGCTATTGTGGATCCCGTTTGACCTGAGGTGGTGGAACGAGCTCTACGCCGGTCCTGGTGGCCAGTATGGCTACGAGGTCTGGGCGGTGTACGTCACCGGGGTCGCGCTCCTGGGCTGGGGTCTCTGCCGTCGCTCGCCTACGCTCGGGATTCGCGTGCCGCGGACTCGTGACGTTTTGGTTTCTCTGGGCGCGCTCCTGACTCTCGCTGCGCTCTTGATTCCTCCGGGGCTGTCCACGGGGTTTCTGCACTGGAATCCGGCCCCTCCCGCCCTCCTCCAAGGTGCGGGTCTGTTTGGCGGGCTCGCGCTCACCGTCGCGCTTCCAGAAGAGCTGTTCTTCCGCAGTCTCCTCCAGACCTGGTGTGAGCGCTGGACCGGGCGGCGGTGGCTCGGCCTGGTGATAGCTTCGCTCGCGTTCGGCCTCATGCACTGGAACAACCGGCCGGACCTCGAGGAGAAGGTGATCTACTGCGCGCTCGCGAGCGTCGCCGGCCTGGGCTACGGGCTGTCGTTCCGGTATGGGGGCCTGTTCGCGGCGGTCATGAGTCACGCGGCGGTCAACTGGATCTGGCAGGTCTGCCTTCGGGCGTAACTTGCTCGCTCCGCGGGACGGCGGGTGGTTCAACGGGGACGGGGGTTACTCACGCGGGTGGAATAGCCCCGTTGCATGCGGTCATACCACTCATAAACCCCGACACCGGGCTGATCAATGAAACAGAAATTCGTGGCAGTACCCCGTGGCAGTGGGGGGGGGGGGGGGTAAGACTCCCTTACCTTCACCTAAGTGGTTGAAAATAATGGAGCGGGAGACGGGATTCGAACCCGCGACCATCAGCTTGGGAAGCTGACACTCTACCACTGAGTTACTCCCGCTCGAGTCTCGGTCGCCTGCCTTGTATTGTACTCAACACACACCCAGCAAATGTCGGATTCAGCTCGGAATCGCGGAGGAAGGAATGCTTCGAATTTCTGGCTAAGATAGTCGATGTTAACCGAGCGCTTCCGCTATGATCGCCGTGCTACCGCGAAGGACCGTCCTTGGCTTTCTCCGATGACCAGCTCGTTCCCATGCCGGGTGTTAACGTCCCCGATGGCGTTACGTTGATTGGGCGCACGATCGTCATTAAGGGAGAAGTCCGGGCCGACGAGCACTTGATCGTCGAAGGACAGGTCGACGGTCGAATCATGGTACCCAAACACGGTCTGGCGGTCGGGGCCCATGGACGCGTGACCTCCGAGATCCTAGCAAGGACGATTACCGTCCTCGGACAGGTCGACGGCAAGCTGACGGCAACGGAACGGGTGGAGCTGCTCAAGAGCGGTCGCGTTCAAGGACGGATCGTGGCGGCCACACTAATCATCAACGAAGGGGCGCATTTTAACGGCGTCGTTGACCCCACCCTAACTGAAACCGTCATGGCCGTCGGTTGCTACCGTCTCAGACAGCAAGGCGACGAGGACTCGTAGAAACGTGCGACCACCAGGACCCACATCTCAGACGCTTTCGGCCGTCCAGCTCGTCCGCCACCCTGCACATCGAGGATATATCGACCATTCCGTTCCTCAACGAGATTGCGAACGTCGAAGAGTACCGGCATCGCACACGAGTTCGAGCCGACACCGGCGACCTGGTTGACCCTAGCACGCGCCTGTCGCGACGGCACTACGTTTTTTGTCGTGTCGCTAAAGAGAGGCCATGACAGAAAAGGAATAGACGATGGTCAGCCTAGTCGAGCGCTGGCAACACTTCCCGCTTCTTCTTCTACTCTTCCCGGTCGTCCAGTGCACATTACAGCCCGAACCGCTTGATTGGGCGTCGGTCGACGCGCTCATCGCCGAGGAGTTCCCGGATGTGCCAAGCGTTACCACGGCCGATCTCGCCGCTGCGATACGCAACGGTGAACAACCGGTCGTGCTGCTTGACGTGCGAGAGCCTCAAGAATTTGCGGTCAGCCATCTCAAAGGTGCCCACCGCGTAGACTCCCCCGCGGATGCGACGTCGCTCATCGCAGAGTCGGCAGCCAACGGGCTCATCGTGGCATATTGTTCCGTCGGCTACCGATCGGCAGCGATGGTAGAGGCGCTAAGAAGACGCGGCATCGAGAACGCCGTGAATCTGCAAGGCTCGATCTTCGCCTGGGCCAACGAGGGCCGGCCTGTCTACAGGGACGGTTCGCCCGTCGAGGAAGTGCACCCCTTCGACGCGGCGTGGGGTGAGCTCTTGAACACCGATCTCCGGTCGCCCGTGGCACCCTAATGGCCAGCCGGACCGACTATCGGAAACCAGATCTCACCTCTCAGCACGGGTGAAGATTTCATCATGACTGACGGAAGTGTCTTAAAGAACTACAACAACTGCCGATAACCGCTTGCACTGATCGTGAATTGATAAACACCGCGCAACCATCACTCTACGCGCTGATCAGCTTCGATAAATAGGCAGACGGACCCCTAACGTCGCTCTACACGGTACATAACCGCACCGCCTCACCGAGCGACATCATTGGCTCTCGCGTCGGAACAAATTCGTGGGCAATGTACCCTTGGTATCCCGTCTCGGCAATAGCGCGACAGACAACGGGCCAATTAAGCTCTTGATCGGAGCCGAGCTCACGACGACCTGGGACCCCACCGGTGTGATAGTGCCCGATGTATTCGCTGTTCTCACGGATTGTCCGGATGATGTCACCCTCCATGACCTGCATGTGGTAAATGTCGTAGAGCAGCTTCACTCTTGGCGAGCCCACCCGCTTAATTATCTCGATGCCGAACGCTGTCCGATCACCGTGATAGTCGGGATAGTTGACCCGACTATTGAGTAGCTCGACAAGCACCGTCACCCCTTCACTCTCTGCAGCCGGCACGATTCGCTGGAGAGCAGCCGTACAGTTATCGATTCCTTGGACATCGCTCATACCCCGTCGGTTACCAACGAAGACAATGATCTGAGACACACCGGCCCGAGCGGCCCGCGGGAGACTCTCCTCAAGGTTAGATACGATCTCGTCGTGGTTAGAGCGATCATTGATGCCATGCTTAACTGTCCCTCCACCGCCATAGCCAGTGGAGCAGCTCAACCCATAGTCACTGGCAATCACCCACTCGTCCCTCTCAAGCAGGTCAACGGCTGTCAGACCGAGGCTGCCGACCTGACGAAAGAAGTCGGCTAACGGGATGTCCTGGTAACACCACCGACACACCGACTGAACCAGTTGTCCGGCAGGCAACGTGGCCGCTTCAAGCGGCACGAGGCCGCCCGCCGCTACCCGCACTCCTACGGTCGCCGCGCCAATTGCTCCGATCGCCTCTCGCCTGGTGACTTTCGCCATAGCTACTCCTTAAGGTCGGCGGGTTCCACACCTATCGATTCCAGCTACCGCTACGTGGAACGCCAGAATTGTTTAGATTATAGACTGAGAGAAATCTGCTCAAGCAAGGATCCCACAATGTCCGAATACAAGATCGCTGTCATCAAAGGCGACGGCATCGGCGTCGACGTCGTCAACGAAGGCCTGAAAGTGCTGAATGCACTCGCCGTGCGCCACGGAATCACTTGGGCATTCACTGAGTTCCCGTGGGGCTCGAATTACTACCAAACTCACGGGGGAATGATGCCCTCTTCGTCACTTAAGACCCTGACTCCATTTGATGGGATATTTCTGGGCGCCATCGGCCATCCTGACATCCAGGACAACATCACGTTGAACGGGCTGTTGCTACCGATCCGGCGCCACTTCGACCAGTACGTGTGCTTGCGCCCGTCAGTGTTGTACCCGGGAGTCGAATCACCCCTTTCCGGAAAGGCTCCCTTCGACATCGACCTTGTCATCATTCGCGAAAACACCGAAGGGGAGTACTTGAATATCGGTGGCTTCGCGTACCACCAAACACCGAACGAGGTCGCAGTTCAAACCGCACTCTTCACGCGCCGAGGCTGCGAACGAGTGATCCGTTATGCATTCGATCTAGCTCGTGAGCGGACCAAGAAGAAGATTGTCACCTCGGTCACAAAGACAAACGCGTTGGGCTATATGACGCTATGGGACCGAACCTTCGAGTTCGTAGGTGAACAGTACCCCGAGATCGAGGGAAACTCCCTGCTCGTTGATGCCGCCTGTATGGATCTCATTCGACGGCCGGAAGCGTTCGATGTCATCGTGGCCCCAAATCTCTTCGGGGACATCCTAACGGACATCGGCGCAATTATCACCGGCAGCATCGGCCTAGCATCCAGCGGTAACATCAACCCCGACCGCTCCGTCCCCTCGATGTTTGAGCCGACGCACGGATCGGCTCCGGATATCGCGGGCAAAGATATCGCAAACCCGATGGCCCAGATTCTCACTGCTGCCGTGATGCTCAGCCACCTTGGTGAGACCGCGGCGGCCGCAGCAGTTCAGGCGGCCGTCCTAAAACTCCTCGCTGAGGGCACGGTCGTCACCCCGGACCTCGGCGGCAACGCGACCACCCAGGCTGTCGGGGATGCCGTCGCTACTCTCGTAGCGTAAGGCGACAGGTTACCTGTTCGGGCGAGGGTCCAATGGATTGCCACCGTCGGCAGAGAGTGTGCCGCTGCATAAGCCTCGAGAACACTCAGGTATGCGACGAGTCACGGATTCCTATGGATGACTACTCTCGGCCGTTGAATCTGGAACTGGTTTTCCATGCCAAATTTCGATTCGATGCTTGATAGAACATGACTGGTCGCCGAGCAGTCACAGCAATAAGAGCGCTATTACAAATCCCATACTTAAAGAAAGATAGCCAAATAACTCCATAGTCGGATATCCCCAATAGGCCCTTAAACCCATCGATGTGCCGCTTGTACCAGTCAATCAGCCTACCCATCTACTCCTACCTTGCCAAGATTAACTAGTTACAGCATAGGGCCGACCATTCGATCGATTCCTCTTCTCGTAGCAAGAGTTATAACCAAGAGTTGTGTATGACGGTCTAGAGAAAGGCGGCGTACCCTGGGTGTGAAATCGCAACACCCCAATCGCCCTGGCAGGGGCAAAGGAGTACGCCACCATGACTCAGAGTAGCGACAACGTCGTCGAGTTTCCATCGGAATCATCCGGGGATGTGCTGACGGAAATCCTCCGCAAGGGAGCGCGGAACCTGTTGGCCGGTGCGATCGAACAGGAAGTGACGGACTACTTGCGCGAACGAGCGGACCTGCGAGACGAGGCGGAGCGGCAGCTTGTGGTTCGCAACGGGTATCTCCCGGAACGGCGAGTCCAGACGGGGCTGGGCGACGTCCCCGTCAAGAAACCGCGGGTTCGCGATCGACGGCCCGCGGACGCGCAAGAGGTGTTCGACTCGTCCATCTTGCCGCGGTATCTGAGGCGGACCAAGTCGATGGAGGAGCTGTTGCCGTGGCTGTACCTCAAAGGCATCAGCACGAACGACTTCAGCGCCGCTCTCGCGGCGCTGCTCGGCCCCGACGCCCAGGGACTCTCCGCCACGACGATTACGCGACTGAAAACGGCCTGGGAGCAGGAGTATCGGGACTGGTCGACACGGTCCCTGGCGGGCCAGCGATACGCCTATGTCTGGGCTGACGGTGTGTATTTCAACGTCCGGCTCGAGGACGCGGCGAACGCGCGGCAATGCATCCTGGTCTTGATGGGGGCGACCCCGGAAGGCCGGAAGGAGCTGATCGCGGTGAGCGATGGGTATCGCGAGAGCGAGCAGTCCTGGCGCGAGCTGCTGTTGAGCGTCCGAGCCCGGGGACTGGAACTGGCGCCCAGGCTCGCGGTCGGCGATGGCGGGCTCGGCTTCTGGGCGGCCCTGCGCCAGGTGTACTCCTCCGCCCGCGAGCAGCGCTGTTGGGTTCACAAGACCGCGAACGTGCTCAACAAAATGCCGCGGTCGATCCAGCCCAAGGCCAAGTCGATGCTCCACGAGATCTGGATGGCGGCGACCAAGGTCGACGCGGAGCAGGCCTTCGCTTTGTTCCTCGAGACGTTCAGCCGCAAGTATCCCGGCGCCACGACGTGCCTAGAGAAAGACCGGGACGTGTTGCTAACCTTCTATGACTTCCCCGCGGACCACTGGACACACATCCGGACCACGAACCCGATCGAATCGACCTTCGCCACCGTCCGTTTGCGTACGCGGAAAACGAAGGGGGCGGGCAGTCGGCTCGCGTCCTTGACCATGGTGTTCAAGCTGGCGGTTACCGCACAAAAACGGTGGAGAGCATTAAACGGAGCGCAGCTGATCGCAGACGTCGTTCGAGGAGTTCATTTCGTCGACGGCGTTCAGAAAGAGGCCGCCTGATCGGACCTCATACACAAAATTTGACAATAGCTCGCGTAGCAATAGTCCGCGGCACTTAGCGGAACTCAACGTACCCAAAAAGATTAATAGTCCAGCCCGTCACATTCAGAATCATCGCTTCAAAACTAAAGACTGTGCACGGAGTCACCGACAACCCTATACATGACCCCGTACTCAATGGCCGAATCGTTGCAGCGAACCGTGGGCCCGATGGCGGTCCAACAACACGGACTTCTTGCACCGATGTCTCGAACCAGGCGGTTTCGTGATCTCATAGATCGGTTTCTTGTAACCGGCGGTGACCTTCTACTTGAGGTTCCAACTGGAGAAGGCTTCGGACCGAGGCTGTGCGGCAGGCATTGGAACTCACTGGCACAAAATGATGCCCTGAAATCTATCCTTACGCTTGCCGGCGATGACACCAGCTGGGATCTGGATGGCTTCTTTGAGACAGGTAGGGCGGATATCGAACGACTCATGGCAGATATCGAACGCCTGATGCCATCATTACCAAAACGCCGAGCCCTCGACTTCGGCTGCGGCGTCGGACGCCTCACCCAGGCCCTCAAGAGCCACTTCGATGAAGTCATTGGCGTCGATAGGGCAGCTTCGATGATCGCACTCGCGCAGGAATACGACCGTTCATCTGCGAAGTGCGAGTTCGTCATCAATCGCAGACCGCACCTTCGGCGGTTCACCGGAAACACGTTCGATCTCGTGTATAGCCGTCTGGTGCTTCAGCACATTCCGCCGACACAAATAAAACGATACATCCAAGAACTCCTGAGGCTGCTAGCGCCAGGCGGCCTGTTCGTGTTCCAGCTCCCCACTGCAATTAACGACCCTAGGCAAGCGTTTTGCAACGCACCCGTGCTCGGCGGACAGCTCAAGCTAAGTCTGCCTGGCTGGCTGGTTCACTCGTACCGCCAGGTAAAGTACCACGTGTATCGGAGCGTCGTGCCCCACATGGAGATGTTCGGAATGGCTCGAGAGACCGTCGTGGACTTAGTGGAAGGCTGCGACGGTCAGATCGTAGAGATCCGCGCTGACCGCAGTCACGGCACGAGCGAACCTGGCTTCGAGTACTGGGTCACGAAACGTGCGGCACGATAACACCTAATCCACCGAATCGGATCGAGCCCCTTTGATAGGAGGTGTTTGGATGATCGGTGACAGCTCTGCAGCACCAAATGATCGTCTCACTTGTTGTTCCGACGGTTCACCATATGCTGTTGAACGCTGCCTTGGAACTCGATTCACGTATAAAATGACCGACTCCATCTGCTCGGGTGAAAGTTCCTGACCAAAAGACGCGCCAGCAGCCCTGGTAATACTTTCATTCATCAAGGTGCCACCCAGGTCGTTTACTCCGGCATTTAGGCACTCGGCTACACCGCGAGGTCCCATTTTCACCCACGACGCCTGAATATTCGGAACTACCGGATGTAGAGCCACTCTCGCGACCGCATGCATCAGAAGTGATTCCCTGAAAGTGGGACCTTTGCGGGCTCTACCCTTCAAATAGATCGGTGCTTCCATGTGTACAAACGGCAATGGCACAAATTCTGTAAACCCACCCGTCTTCACTTGCAGTTCCCTTATTCTCTTTAGGTGTCTGCCCCAGTTTATGGGGCGGTCTATATGCCCATACATAATGGTAGCAGTGGTCTGCAACCCAACCTGATGTGCTGTTTCTATTACCTCGAACCACTGATCAGTGGATAGTTTGTCAGGACATAATTCTTTTCTGACTTCGTCATCCAACACTTCCGCAGCAGTGCCAGGCAATGTGCCTAGTCCTGCATCCTTCAACTGCATTAAGAATTCCCTAAGTGACATCTCAAGAGTTTCAGCGCCCTGCCATACTTCTAACGGCGAAAATGCATGAACATGCATCTCTGGCACAGCTGACTTCACTGTTCGACAAATTCCTAGATACGTCTTCCCCGTATATTCCGGGTGGATTCCCCCTTGCATGCAGACCTCAGTGCCGCCTCGCTCCCAGGCCTCGATAGTCCTCCGGCTGATCTCAACCAGGTCAAGGTTATAGGGAGAACCTCGTAGATTTTCACTGAGCTTACCTTTGGAGAATGCACAGAACTTACACCGGAAATAGCACACGTTCGTATAGTTGATATTCCGATTAACGACGTAAGTCACCTCATCGCCATTAATCTGTTGGCGCAGTTTATCGGCAGCCCTCAAGACTCCAACAACATCATCGCCTCTGGCTGCGAATAGTTCCGCAATCTCACACTCTGTAAGTGCGAGACCGTTGCTCGTCTTGGCACACAGTTCCTCAATCCTCGTTGATAGATTCAGAGCGGACGTTGTTCCAATGCGATGCAACAGCTTTTCAGGCAATCGAGCATCCCCATCACCAGGAGACCATGAATCTTCTCGCGCAAATCCTTCGGCATCCGATCCCCGCACTAATGCTGGCCTCAGATTCTCTGCGACCCAGGTGCCTGCATCTCTTACATATTGAGGATATGCAGTGAGTCGTTCTACGAGGACCTTTCCCTCTTCTTCAGTCTTCCTGGCAAGAAGCTCAAGGTTCGGCCATGGTGCCTCTGGATTTACGTGGTCAGGGGTGACTGGGGACACACCTCCCCAATCATTGATTCCGGCTCGGATCAAGGCTCCGAACGTTCCCGGACTCAAGTTTGGCGGAGCCTGAATCGCCATATGAGGACCAAAAACAATCCTGGCGCTGGCAATCGTCCACAAGAGTTCATTTAGCTCGGGTTCGGGAGACGATGCCATTAAGGTACCTTCCTTCGCCCTGAAGTTCTGAATGATGATTTCCTGTATATGACCAAATGTGTCGTTGAGATCACGCAGTACAACAAACGATTCAATTCGCTCTTCACGCGTCTCACCAATGCCAATCAGGATGCCTGACGTATAGGGAATCCTGAGTTCACCAGCTGTCCTCATGGTCTCAAGCCTCGCACCTGGGTCCTTATCAGGTGAGCCGAAATGTGCTTCGCCTCGCTCAAGCAGACGCCTCGATACATCTTCTAGCATCATGCCCTGCGACAAGCAGGTTTCCTTCAGTGCGATAAGTTCATCGCGTGTGACGACTCCAGGGTTCGCGTGAGGGAATAGACCGGTGGCATCGAAGACAGCTTTGGCAGCGGCAAGGAGATATGCAATCGTCGTCGAATATCCCAACTCAGCCAGCTCTTGTCGAGCCTGTGAATATCTCAGTTCCGGCTTGTCTCCGAGAGTAAAGAGGGCCTCACGGCAACCGGAACTCGAGCCCTCTTGAGCAATGCCGACCATTTCATCGATTGTCATATAGGCCCGCACACCCGTCTTGGGCGGTTGAGCGAACGTGCAGTAGTGACAAACGTCACGGCATACTTGAGTTAGAGGAATAAATACTTTCCTCGAGTAAGTCACGACGTTCCCAAACCCTACATCTCTCAGTGTCGACGCCCTATCCATGAGCTTTGGCAAATCGGATTCGCGCACCAGACTCTGCGCTTCGTCACAGGACGGCCGCACATATGTCTTGTCTTCCATGCTCCTCATCCCAGTGTTGCCTAGCCCCCAAGGTGGGACCAGCTCCTATGAGAGAACTGGACTCATATCACACCGACCAACCGGTCGAGACACGACGGTCTCGCACATTAGCAACCAATCGCGTAACTTATCGTAGGATGATTCTACACAGCCGCTCGCCAATCGACGGTCCGCCTCGACCCATGCACATTGCAATTACTGGAGCTAACAGCAGCGTAGGAAGAGTCTTGTTGAGGCATATCGCAGATCAGGATGACCTTCGGGCTCAAGCCGGCGTTCGCACGCAACAGGCTGTAGCAACCCTGCCACGCAATCCAAGAATCACTCCATATTTGATTCACTATGGTGATAGGGACACACTGGCGGCTCTGCTCGATGGAGTCCGCTGTCTCGTCCATCTCGCCGGTATTCTCATTGAGAACAAACACTCCAGTTATCAGACTGCTAACGTGGACGTGACTCAGGCCATTGTGGACGCATGTCAACACGCCAATGTTGATCACATCGTGCTCATCAGTGCCCTTGGGGCAGACATCAACTCGAGAAACTCCTATTTCCGCTCCAAGGGTGTGGCCGAACAAATCGTCGCACATTCCGGTATCTCTGCCACCATCATCCGAACTTCCATCCTGTTAGGCCCTGGCACTGCCGGAGCACAGTCACTTGTCTGGCGGGCATCACGAACATCGGTAACAGTGCTGGGGAGAGGAAACCACTCGCTACGCCCGCTGGATGTAGACGACCTGAGCAACGCTATTCTGCACTGCTGCCGGAAGCGAGCGAACGGCGTAGCCGTCCATGAGCTCGTCGGACCAGAACCTACGACTCATCGCGCTCTGATTTCCATGGCCGGGCAGCTGATGGGTCACAGTGTGTCGATCGCCTCCATCCCAATCTGGACCGCCAAGCTGGGTGCGACTATGGCCAATTGGATCCGCGGTGGCGATATGACAGCAACGGTGATCGAAGTAATCACCGCTGACGAAACCGTGCAAACGAATGCAGATGTCGACCTGAGGGTAACACTCACACCACTCTCGGTGACCCTGGAAAAACTCCTGCCCGAGAAGACCCGCCGCCAGTGACAAAATTCACGCGTAAATCGGGTGCATCCGGCAGCTCAAGTTCACTGGGTCGCGTTGTTTTCCTGGGTATCACCGCCGCGTGTTTCACCTTCTTGTACTACCTCCTGAATGGCGCCGCTACTCGCGAAGGATTATTACTTTTCGAGTACATGACGCAGGTATTTGCCAATGTGAGATGGCTGCCCTGGTTGGCACTGATGATGACGTACTCCAGCTTCTATTTCTTCGTTGATACACTGGTCCTGACGAGGGTTCTCAACTGGTTTATCAGACCGATCCGCTACCGGGATATCCTGCCGATTCGCGCAAGCGCCTACATACTCTCCATCTTTAACGAACAGATAGGCAAAGGTGCGATGGCCTTTTACCTAAACAAGCGTGACCAGGTGCCGGGATGGCAAGTGGCATCCGCAATGTTATTCATCATGTTCTGCGAAATCCTCTATCTACTCACCTGGGCCACCATCGGCTTCGCGCTGAGCAGAGATTCGCTCCCCGAGGTGTTCGGTCTTATTCCCTACATTGCCTTGGGTGGCGCTATGGCATTCGTCGTGTGGATTCTCTATTTTCGAGGGGAAGTCTTTGCCAATAACAAGTTTCGGGACCGGAAGATCGTCCATGCCTTTAAGATGGCAACACTCAAACACTACGGATTGTTTTTTCTGTTCCGGTCACCGGCATTACTAGCGGCGGTTCTTGTCTACGCGCTTGCGTTGACCCTATTTGGCGTGAAGGCGTCCTTCCTATCGCTATTGGGTTACTTGCCGGTCATATTTTTTGCGGCAGCCGTACCGACGCCCATGCGAGCGACGGCTATTACCTTCTGGGTCATTCTTTTTCCGGAGAACGAAGGACAGATGGCGGCTTTTGGATTCGTGCAGCACAACTTCTTTATCTTATTCAACGCACTGATTGGCGTGATGTTCTGGCCTCGGGCTCAACGCGAGCTATTCGGACGGTAATGGCACATACGCTCACCATTGCACGACTACTGCTGGTTGCGCCGGTTGCTGTAGCCTTTGCACGACCAGAGTCGCTAGAACCCAGCGTCTTGGTGTTTCTTCTGTGTGTGGCCATCGCAACCGACTATTGGGATGGACAAGTAGCGCGAATGAAGGGACGGACCTCAGTAAAAGGCCAACTGTTTGACCACAGCACGGATTTCGTGTTCGTTACGGCTGCGCTGACCGGTGCCGCCATGGCTGAGCTTGTGACACCCATCCTCCCTGCCTTGGTCATCATTGCCTTTGGCCAATACGTGTTGGACTCCTATTTGCTGCACCAGCGGAAGCGATTACGGATGAGCTTGATTGGACGTTCGAATGGAATCCTCTACTTCGCACTGCTCCTCGTCATATCCGTTTCCCGACTAGGGCCGGCTGGGAATGCCAGGTCGCTCTTGACGCTGACGGTGGGTACGCTCAGCTACGGGCTGGTGGTCTCCACGATTGTGTCTATTGTGGACCGAGCGCTCGCGCCAAGACAAAACATGACTAAATAGCAGAAACTGCTGGAGTCTCGAGTGTCTTGGCCTTAGAGGTTCATGTGCCCGACCAGCAGTATCCGTGTACCCAACCAACCAATGCCGCGGTCATTACACAACCGAGCCACTCACTATCTACCGAGACACCACACGGAAGGACCACCAATGATCCGGGCGTGGCGTGCCAATCGGTGGTGGGTCAGGCGCGCTGACCTTGTGTAGCTTGGCGACTCGAGCACGCCAGGCTCGGTCGAGTTCGTCAGGATCCATGACCCGGGTCACGTTGACCGGGTAGACCATATCGTTCAGCCGCAGTCGGGCACTGCCGTTACCAAGTGCCGCATTGGACCAGCGTTTACTATCGCACCGGGAACAGCTGAGATAGAGGTCTCCGGCGCTCGTCGACATGCAGTTCAGGTTAATCGAGTGGGGCAGAAAACCCGCGCTAATCTGAATCTGACAGAGCGGAACTTCGTTGGCAAACGACCAATCGGCAACTTGTTCTTCAGCCTCAGTACCTAGTAAGTAGCCGCCAGGCGTTCGATCGCACGGACACGTGAAGAACCAATACAGGAAGGCGGCAACCGGTACGGCTACGAGACCTATCAGTGCCACGCTACGAATCGCACCACGAGATTGTCGCTCACTCATGACTTTCCCCCCTAATTAAGCCAAACAAGTCAACACTCATCTCGACCCTTATGTGCCGATTTCGGCGCGGCCTCGTCAGCCTCCGCACTCGCGAGCATGTTATAGAAGCCTTAATCGTCTTCGTGACGGACATATTCGCCCATCTGCCCATCAGTCCGCCGAATCGGCACCGACGTCATCGGGTTGAGTGATGCCCAAAGCGAATGGATCTCGTTCGCACTACCCTAAGCCAGACTGCCCACCCACCGTCACTGGGGGCTGCCGGCGAAAGTGGGTAACTCCTCGGACGACCTGTCTGATGGTAATCGGCTATTTGGCTGTCAAACGCCAAATAAGCAAAGAGCCGATCAGATGATCGGCTCTTTGCTCAGGAAAATTGGTCGGGAGAACTGGACTTGAACCAGTGCCCCGTTTGAATCACAGGAAGCCTGCTCCGCCTGAACCTACTGTCCATCAAAGACGTCCTGCACCGTCGCGTGCAACCAGTTCTTCGACGCCGAGAAGTCGCTGTACTGACTCGGTACGTTATACGAGCCGACGATATCATCCACCGTTCGGCCAGCCACCTTCCCTTCTCTTGCCTGCATCAGCACATCGTTGTAGAAGCCGGTGTAGTTAACGAAATCGTTCCAGGTGAGCGGCCTGGAGGTGTGTCCGGTGATGACCGTGTCAACGTCCGAAATGCCGGCCATGGCTTTCTTGAGCGTTGGACCGAACTCAATGCGGCTTCCGTTTGTATTAGCAACGTCGACGAATGGAAGGCCAAAACCCTGGAATAGGTCGCCTGTGTGCATCGCGCGGGCGGCAGGAAAAACAACGAACGTGTCGCCGTCGGTGTGACCTCGACCAAAGTAATGGAGATTAATCTGGTCAGCCCCACTGAAAAGGGTCATCGTGTCAGAGAAGGTCGTCTTGGGTAGGTACTTCGCATTCGCACCTTGAAAGGCACCGCAGTTCTTGATTGAGCCGCCCTCGAACCCTTGCCCGTCATCGCACTTGTTGCTCGCCAAATGCCCGCGCGTGTTCTCGTGCACCACAAACTCGACCGTGTCGGGGAACTCCGTATTCGCGCCCGAGTGGTCCCAATGCGTGTGGGTGTTGATGATCGTCGTGACCGGCTTATCGGTGATCTCACGGACGTGGCCGAGAATGTCCTGACCGTAACCTTTGATCTTCGTGTCGACAAGCACTACGCCGTCGTCGGTCACAAAGATCGCGGTGTTACCGCCCCCGCCCATGCCTTGCACGCCAGGGGCGTTAGCCAACATGTAGAGGTTGTTGCCGAGGTCGTGCACCGCGAGGCTCGTGCGTTCCTGCCGCCCTTCGTAGGTCGTCATCGTACCGAACATCCCGACGACCGCTATAATGCCCAAGCAGATACTTCGTCTCATCTTGATCTCCCCAAACGTTAATCCATAGCGCAGTGTTGACTATACCGACCGGCCGTATATTCTTCCAGTTCCCGTCCTTCGACGGCAAGTGTTCCGAACGACCTCAAGACATTGAACGTGCGAGCGTCGATTGCCATAGACCGGTGGTATCCAACTTGATATATGACTGCATACATATGCTTTATCGTTATGTCTGAGCGGCCAATGCGGGGGAAGTTCTGGACAGTTCGATCGAGTACAACGACCTAACCGAAACCCTGTCGCCCCACCAAGTCGACACGCCGAAACGAAACACCTCGGCCACGGGTGGAACGCGGCGTACCCGGGTCAGCCCACGCCCGGCCCTGTTGAACTACCAGCTGCCCCGCTCTGCGACACGACACGGCGGTCGTCGATCCCGCACGTGTCGGTCAAGTGCCAGGTGAAGCATGGTCTGAACCGGATCTCAGTCGAGAGACAACATTCGTCGCCGTCTCTTGAGCACCACTCTGTCGAGCCAAGCGACCGGCCAGTGTGGTTGAGGTGTGAGTCTACGGGCGACTTCTTTCGTACCTGGCACACCATCCAGGAGGAGTTCGTCCGGCTGGAGGTAGGTGCCGAACACCAAATCAGCGAGCGGAATGCCAAAAAATCCGGCGATGTTCATGTTGCAAAAGTAGTTCGCGTGATGGGCTTGATGGAATCCGTATAGCTTGCGCCATACCACGCCGAATATCCGGTTGTTCAGTTTTGGCTTCCACCAGCGCTCGTATGACTCGTGATGCGCAACGTGAATCGTTTCGTACAAGAAATGGGCGATGGCAAGTGAGGCGTACCCACTAATGAGAATCGGAATTTCTGGGAATGAGAATGCCAAGGGTGCGAAGAACGGCGTGAAGGTTACCCAAAACGGGATCAGCGCCCAGGGAGGAAACGTGCCTTGATCGTCTTGGGGCACGCTGGAAATTTGATACGCACTGCGGACAGTCTTCTCTACATTATCAAAGCCGATCGGGGTCAGCTTGTGGTGCGTGCGATGACTTGCGGTGAGAGGGGCGAGGAATCTCACGGTCTCCATATGAAGTAAATAGCGGTGGAAGAAATACTCTCCAAAGCACATGACAAGATTGCAGATGAGGCACGTGAGAATGATCGCCCCGATGCCCGATGCTACGTGTTGATCCCAAGTCCACTTGAAAAAGAACCGCACAACTGCAAAGAGCACTCCAAGTTGCAGAGCGATGAATAACGCAAACCACAGGTTCGAGGCCGGGTGTTTGGCACGGCTCTCAAATGACATGAAGTTCAGAGCGGAAAAATTCACGCGGCAGTGTTCCTTCTCGGACTAGCCGTTCCAGCGCATTGAGTGTTAAGGCGTTAGGATTCGGAATCAGTCGTGAACCGCAACCCCATCCCCATTGACGAACCCAAATCTAGAATAATTCATAATATAGCTTGCTCGACTACAACAACCCGTATTGGCTAACCATAATATGTGGAATGTTCGAAGTTTTCCAACATTGCATCGCTAGATCAAGTGTGTAATTGTCGGTTTCCTTCGACAACACAGGGGTGGCAGTGCGCTTCAAGGATCGGTTTTCTCCAGTATTCGTGATTGTAGTAATCGTCAGTCTTGCATTCGCGGGTGTTGTGCTCGCGCAGGGCCACCCAGAACTCATCACGCTATCCATCGGTTCAGGGTCAGACTCGGCGGAAGTGGAAGCAGCAGAGGCGCTCATCGAACGCATGACACGAGACGGCCAACTCATGCTTATGGCAGCGCACGGTGACAATCAGCGCCCTGGTCGCCGCCATGAAGGATTCAGTCAGTACTACAGTGGGATCCCGGTACACGGAGCAAGCCTGTCCAAACAGACTGAAAGCGGAACAACTGTGTCCATCTTCGGCACTATTTTCACCGACATCGACGTTAGTCTTAATTCATTTCTATCCCTTGGTGATGCGGTCACCGTGATTGAGGAGAGTTTTGGTGCAACAGCGCTCCACGAGACCCAAGCGTTGCGGTCACCGTGATTGAGGAGAGTTTTGGTGCAACAGCGCTCCACGAGACCCAAGCGTTGACGATTCTGCCCACGCTAGAGGGAGGCTACGCTCTGACGTACCGGATGACTGCCAGTAACGCCATGACGTACTTCATTGACGCCCATGGTGGACACGTCTTAATGAAGAGCGCCAACAAACGTAGCCAAAGCCAAGTCGGTGAAGGACGTGGAGTCTTGGGCGACGTGAAGAAGATAAGTGCAACTCGGGCTGGAGGGGCGTTCGAGGCACGGGACCAGCTTAGACCTGCTGAAATTCTGACACTCACGGTAGTGAATGAGGAAGACCTAGCTCGCATTGAACTCGGAACAGTGCTGCCCGGTGACATCGCCACTGACGCAGACAATGTCTGGTTGGATATTGAAGGAATCGTAGACACGCATGTTCATATGGGATGGACATACGACTACTTCTTAAAGCGCCACTCCTGGCCAGGACTTGATGGTCAGAACGGAATCTTACACGGTGTTCGCGCCCCCTCGAACGTGCTACCGAACAACGCCTTCTTTCTGTCACCCCCGTTCGGTCCTGCAGGCCTAGGACTTGTGGCGTTCGGAACAACGTCCGAAGGAACACCGGTGACTACGCTGGATATTGTTGGGCACGAATTGATGCACGGCGTCACAGAATTCGGCGTTAGACAAAGAAACCCCCACGGGCTTGAATCCTTCCTACACACCGATGGCTTAGGCCCGTCAAGCTTCGTTCTTGATGGCCAACCAGTCCCATGTTCCAAGCTGAGGTTGGTTTTGTCGGATGGAACTCGGCTCTCCTATCTCTGTTCCGATGGGAGATTTGTACTCGCCGCCAACCACGGCGGCACGACACACGAAGCATTCGCCGATCTATTCGGAACAAGCACAGAGTTCTTTTTTCAGAATGAAGGTAGCGGCCCTCTGATGGGTGACTATCTGATGGGTGAAGACATTCCGGAATTTACCCCCCGGTCGTTAGTAAGTCGTCCTACTTTGTCGATACCACCAGGACGGCACGTTATCCTGATCACTACAGTCGCCGCCTACGCTTTGCCGTTCTGATCCTAGAAGACAACCTCTACACTATCTACCCCTTAGCTTTCGACGGCACTCGGTTCCTTGAACTCCGGGGAACTGACTTTGGCGGAGTGCATTGGAACTCTACAATTCTCAGTCATGCCTTCTATTTGGCCGTAGAAGGTGGCCAGAACGGCACTTCTGGCATCAGCGTTAATGGTGTCGCTGCGGCGAATCGCGATCAAATTGAGCGCGTCTTCTTTCGAGCCGTAACCGAACTGATGCCAGGGGCCTTGCCGCTCTCGATAACGGCAAGTGTGCTGTGTCAGGCTGCGGTTGACCTATTTGGAGACAACAGTGCCACTGTACCGCCCCAGGGTTCTTGGACAGTGGTTTGAAGGTAATCACTTCTATGCTGCCGCGTCTAGCCCGACCCGGTCGCGTCGCACCTGGGCTGGGCTTCGATAGTCGTATTTCTCAAGCATCCACTGTTCGTTGTATGTCCGCTTGAACTCAAGCAAGGCGAGGCGGAGCTCCTCGATCGTTTCGAAGCTCCGTACCCACAAGACGTTCTCCTTCAGTGTGCGGATGAAGCGCTCAGCGACGCCATTCCCTTCGGGCTCCCGCACGAAGCTCGGTGAGCTCTCGATACCAAAGAACTTGATCTCCCGTTGGAAGTCATCGGCCAGGTAGTTCGATCCGTGGTCGTGACGAAGACGAAGCCCGCTGGCGACACCTTTGGCGATGGCGCCGAAGCGTTCCCGGACGCCCTGGCGGATCGGCTCCAGGGCCTCGAACCGGCTCCCGCTCTTGGCCGCATGGAGGCCGATGCACTCGGTCGTACAGTGATCGACAGCCACGAACACGAACGCCGCCCCCTCGCCGACCGTCACCGTGGCCGACATGTCCGTTCCCCACATCACATCGGGGGCCTCCGTGGTGATCGTGCCGTCATGCGCCTTCGGGCCGTGCGCGTGCCCCGCGCGGTGCGGGGCCTGGAGGTCGTGCTCCCGCATCAACCGCCGCACCCGCTCCTTCGAGGTGCGGATCCCCGCGACCCGCAGCTTCGCCCAGGCTTTGCGGTACCCCTCGCCATGAAACGGCGAGGCTTCGAGTACCCGGCGGATGTGGCCGACCAGCACCTCGTCCGGGGCGGCACCGACCGGCCCGCGGCGACACCACGGCGCGCGTGACCTCGTCGCGTGACGCCTCGCGTAGACGCTGGACCGCGCCCGCTCCCACACGCGGTAGATCCGCTGCACGCCGTACGCCCGACGGGTGGAGATCGAATGGGCGCCACTCATCGCGTCGACCTCCTCCGGGCCAAAGGGGAGCCGGCCTCCAGCTGGTCCACCTTCGCGTAGAGCAGTTCGTTCTCCATCAGCAGCTCGCCGACCTTGGCCCGCAGCCGACGGTTGTCTTCACCCCGGGCATCCGTCGCTCGGCTCTTCAGGCCCGCCTGGCCCGCGGCCAGAAACTGATCGCGCCACTGCGACGCCCGCGCCGCCGTGATCCTCCACTCCCGCGACACGGACTCGAGATCCTCCCCGCGCAGCAAGCACATCACCACGGCGCTCTTGCGACCGACTGAAAACCGGCCCCCTCCGGTCGCCCTCCGGCCTCCCTCCGCCACCGCCGACTCCTGATCGTGCTTCTCCATCTCGACACTCCTCCTACGAGAACTCTCTCGCAATCAAGTGTCCAAGAAAACCCTGGGGCGCCCCAAATCTCACCTCGGCCAGGCCAAAATAGATCTCTACCACTTCGGGCCTGGACACACTAACGGAGATGCATGGATTGTGTTTCCTGAAATCCGTATCGCGTTCGGTGGCAATTTATTCGGGGCAAAAGCACTCCGTTTATTGACACGTCAAACGGATGTACTGCGCTTGGCTATGCTAAAACGATTGCAATGCGGTAGCCGGCCTTAAAGACGTGGACACCATCATTTCTGGGCACGTCGAGACCTATCCGTGAAACAACCTTGTTCGGTATGCGGAATTTTACAAGAATCTGGAAACGCATATTTTCACGGGCATGAAGAGCTGGTAAAACCGTAGACGAAGTCACCGACTCTTGCACAGTTTCATCGCATCTGGAGGATTTCGACTTTCCGAAACATTTTTCATAATATTTTATGGGACTGATGTTCAACGAGGTGAATACCAAAAAGGCAGCCGCCAGCAAATAGAACGCCGCATATTCGGCAGACTCCGGTTCTGGGAACTGATGGACCGTCCGGCCTGCTACTCTAACCGCTCTCTTGATATCCTCTCGACGTGTGTGGTCGCTATACCCTCTCCAAGCCTCGAGCGATCTTGCGCGAGGTTCTGGACAATGAGAATTGTCCTGAACTCAAGGCACGCTACAACGTCGCACCGACCCAAACCGTACCGGTCGTTCTCGCTGATCAGAATGGAGCACGCAGTCTTGCCCACATGCGTTGGGGACTATTGCCGCGTTGGGCCAACAGCCCTGATATCGGCTACAGAATGATTAACGCTCGGGCAGAGACGGTAGCAGACAAGGAGGCCTTCCGAGAAAGCTTTCGCGAACGTCGATGTATCATCCCAGCTGATGGGTTCTACGAATGGCACAAACTGCTCAGCGGGAAGCAACCGTATCTCCTCCGTCTCGTGACAGGCGCACCATTCGGGTTTGCGGGACTATGGGATCGTTGGCAAGGTCCGACCGGCTCCGTTCTCGAGAGCTTTGCCATTCTGACGACAACCGCGAATCCATTGGTTAGAACGATTCACGACCGTATGCCTGTCATCCTCAATCGTCAACATCGTGAGGAATGGTTGATGCCTGAAATAGGCGTACACGCCCTTAATCGGCTGTGCAAACCGTATCCAGCGTCGGCGATGGAAGCCATCCCGGTAAGCACCTACCTCAACAACATTGCTCACGATTCGTTAGACTGCATGCAGCCGGTCCAACTCCAGGGGCGCCGCAATCTCTTTTAGATATTGCAGATTCGGCGCATCCGTGAGAGGTAACAGAAATAATGTCAGGAACAATGCGCCGATCCAAAAATGGTTGGTGTTTTCGTAGAATAGACGCGGCCTATACTGGGTTCCAAGGATGAGAATACTAAGCCGTCTCGCCGTTCGAGCTGCTCAAGAACTAGCACGCAATCCAGAGGCGCGTGCCAAGATCGCCCAAGGACTGACGAAGACGTCGCGTAAGCTAAACGAAGACCTTAAACCACGCGCCAAGCGGGCATGGCAAGAAGCTCAACCTGGAATTGAGTCCGCCAAGCGTGAACTGAAACGATTCGTTAATAAGCTGAGCGCGGAATACCGCAAGGGGCGTAACGGCGAGTAGTCCACCACGCACCCGCGTGAGCCGTAAGCTCGGTCCCCGTCGACCCGTCCAGCCTACTCATGCGCGGCTTCCGACTCCTTAGCATGCATCGCTATTCCCTCTGGTTCACGATTTCAAACTGGTCGATCTGGTGGCCATCCACTGTGAGGAACTCCCCACGAGCCAAGTAGGGGTTACCTTCTACATAGAAGGTGATGAAGAGGGCTCCGTCGCCGTACTCCTCTACTGTCCGAACGAATTGCTTGCTCTCCGTGTCTTCCTCGTCCAGCCTGGAACAGTTCTTCTCCATTACGTCACCATTCCTAAGCCAGTAGTTCCGAGTGAAAACCGACGCCCACCAGGTGTCGTCCTCATGTAACTCGCACTCGTAATCCCTTCCGCTCTTGCCCCCTAGACCACTCACAAGGACGAAGGTCTTCCCTCTCCCTATTTCCATTCGATCCGCATCCCCTGTTGCACCGTGCCCACCGGCTTCGTTACCCAGGTCCGTCAAGGTGTAACTGCGCGAATAGGAGTGTTCGTGACCGGTGACGATGATGGACCCGCCCAGCTGAGACTCTTGATACACTTCCCATCCCGATTCATCGGGCTTACCCCCCGCCTGCATGTCGTTCTGGTTCTTGTGCCACGAGGAGATCCTCCAAAGGTAATCCTGGTTTTCGTTCAGGGCACGAGCCATAAACTCCTGGTGATTTTCCCCCTTGGTACCTGCGCCCGACAGAACAACGAAGAGCCCCTGGTAGCTGCAGGAAGAATTTACCCCAAGCTCACCTTGGCACTCCAGGCCGTGCGTCTGCTCAGTGCGTTCGCGCAGTATCCGGCTGTAACCCTTGGGCTCCACCTGGTCCCAGTATTTCAGGTCATGATTTCCGACCGAGTAGAGGTAGGGGAAGAAGCCTTCGACGGAGGAATCCAATATTCGTTCTACGCCTGAGTGCCACTTCACCGCGCTCTCAGGATTTTCTTCGTCGTAGCCAAGATCGCCCTGATGCAGGACGAGTTGAGCGCCCTGTTCGCTGATCAATTCCAGAACCGCGTCAGCTCTGGGACCGTAGCCTGAATCACCGATAATGGCTACCTTGAAATCGGGTGGGGGAATGATGACCCCCTGAGCCCGTTGGTATGAGACCTGCCACATGAGGCTCACGACAACCCCGAGTCCGGCAATTCGAAGTGTCTTGGAAATATATGACGAACGTCGCATCTTTAAACCTCCCGGCTTAGGCGCCGCGGCGAGCATTTTTCCTCAGCACGCAAGAATTGGGCTCGACGGTGACTCTCATTACCCTACCCTAGACGAGTCCCTTATGGTGGTTATCCAGCGACAATCAGTCGGAGGCCTTCCATCCGCTCGGTGTCAGCCTCGATCACGTGCCTCCGAAGACGGTGTCAAGCTAATCTCCATTTCATCCACCCGTTGAACCGCCCTCCGCTCTTCGCTAGGCTAGGGTTCTCGCCGGTTGAGGTCGTGTCCCAAAGAGACTGTCACTAATTGCCGCGCACGTCTTCTTGCTATCACTATTACCCTATGCATGAGACGGTTACCCATGTCCCAGTACTACACCGGTAAGCGCACGAAGAATCTCTTTCGCCCAGGAGCGACAATACCCTTTAAACTGTCGCGCTCGAAACTCGATCTCTTCGTCAACTGTCCGCGTTGTTTCTACATCGATCGGCGCTTAGGCGTGGGTCAACCACCAGGCTTTCCCTTCAATATCAATGTCGCTATCGATCACCTGCTAAAGAAGGAATTCGATGAATATCGCCAGTCCGGGCAGCCACATCCACTGATGCGCGACGCTGGAATTGATGCGATTCCATGTCGGAATAAAAAGCTAGATCAGTGGCGGACAAACTTTACGGGCGTGCAGGTTCATCACGAGAAGACTAATCTATTGATTACCGGAGCCATTGACGACCTCTGGGTCACACCCAAGCATCAGTATGTCGTGGTGGACTACAAGGCGACGAGCAAGGACCAACGCGTGACAATTGATGCACCGTGGCAGGACGCCTACAAACGGCAGATGGAGATTTACCAGTGGCTTCTTCGTGGAAATGGTCTCACCGTGTCAGATACGACCTATTTCGTATACTGCAACGGACGGCGTAGCGAACCTCGCTTTGACAATCATTTAGATTTCGATATCTCGATTATTCCCTACGTTGGCAACGATGACTGGGTCGAGGGCACCATCCTAGACGCGCACACGTGCCTTACAAGCAACAAGATCCCACCCCTGACATCGGATTGTGACTATTGCACGTATTACGCAGCCGTGACGGATGTTGCTCAGACGTGATGCTCGCATCGAAAAAGAGTTAAGGAGGTTGAGATGATAAACCGATGTCTTGTGGTGTCATGGACTATGGTCGGATTCATACTTTCCATAGCCGTGGCAAACGCCGAGCAGGAACTTTCGAGCTCGTCAGGAGCATCGACCGAGCTGGGTGGCCGGCTTGACAAGGCCGATCCAGAGGAGGCACCGCGCACCGCGTGGGGCCACCCCGATCTCAATGGCGTGTGGAACAACTC
Source organism: Vicinamibacterales bacterium (assembly GCA_965237405.1). Classification (GTDB taxonomy): domain Bacteria; phylum Acidobacteriota; class Vicinamibacteria; order Vicinamibacterales; family UBA8438; genus CAUZIB01. Next base: position 1,285,784 of record OZ250139.1, read on the forward strand.
AACCACGACGCCTCTCGAACGGTTGACGGACACCGAGCGTGAGAGCGGGAGACTAGCCCGGGAGCCTGTACGGCGCGCCACGGCCGGCACCAGTGCAACATGGATCGAGCAGGCCGGCGGGCTCAAACGCGAAGCGTTGATTATCGACCCGCCAGATGGTCGAATCCCAGCGCTTCACCCCGAGGCGATACAAAGACTGGTCGACCGCGAAAACGCGCGTCAAGGCCGAGGAGAAGGCGATTCTTGGCTCGACCGAAACAGCTGGGAACGATGTATCTCCCGCACGCTGCCGATCGCGATGATTCCAAACCTCTACAACGCGAATTACCAGATCTTTCAGACGGACGACTACGTCGCGATCGTCATGGAGATGATCCACGAAACACGCATCATTCCGTTAAAAAGAGGCCCGCACGTCTCTGATGAGGTCCGCCAGTGGCTAGGCGACAGCCGGGGCCGATGGGAGGGTAATACATTGGTGGTCGAGACGACACGATTCCACAATCGCCTCGACGGCGGCGACCATCTGCCCTCGCACATCATCCAGACAACACACCGGGGACCCGGGGGAACCCTTCGCCTAGTAGAACGTTTCGAGTTGATCGATGCGAACCGGATCGACTATGAGTTTACCGTTGACGATCCGAAAATATTTACGCGACCCTACACCGTGGCAATCCCGATGACTCGGCGTGACACGAGTAATCCACTCAATCACCTCTTCGAATACGCGTGTCATGAGGGCAACCGCAGCATGCTTAATCTGCTAAAGGGCGCCCGAGCTGACGAGCAACTAGCCCTGGATGCTTCCGCACTCGTCTCACGGCAACGAATCGACGCCGGTCACCCCGGCCTCAGGGAGCCCGCCGTACCGATTGTGCCCCAGCCCTGACTCCTCCGGGCTGGTCGTGGGACAGGACCAGGCCCTATTCACTCTTTCCCAGTTCCTCCGCCCGCGCCGACCGCAGCACAAGTTCGGCCGCATAATTGCCCTCGTGGCACGCATACTCATACATGACGCCGGTTCCGGGAGTCGGTCGCATAAGAATGCGCGCGGTCCACGGCTGCGTCCAAGTGGACGGATCATCCAGCGTGTACTCGTATTGCAACGTCTCGGGACCCACTCGGTTAAACCGCTCGGCGACGCGGACATCCAACGTCGATCCGCCGACCCCACGCGAAAGATTAGTGGTCTCGACCATCAGCGTGTCCCCTTCCCAATACCCACGTGAGCTGCCCATCGCGCTCCGTGGGACAAACTGGCTTGGCGCTACTTCACTAATCGGTATCAAGCGAGTGTCGTGATACATCTCCTGCTGAATGCCAACGTAGTCAACCGCCTGGAAGATGTGATAGTTGCTGTTATAGCCACGACTATCCAATAACACCCCTCCACCACGACAGCGGACTCCTGGGTCCAGTCGACCCAGCTCTTCGTCGACCGTCTGGGGTATTGTTCGCGTCGCCGCGTCCCGCGCAGCCCTCCGACGTTTCGCTCGCTCCTCCGCCTCGGGCGTTCGCGACGGCAAGCGGCCATTCGGAGGATCGACAATCAGCGACGTGCGGTTGTCGAACCAGCGGCCGGACATCCACTGCTGGTCGTAGCTCCAGAACGGCGCCCTGACCCGAACCTGCTGGTCCTCGGCAGGCTCCTCCAGAGAGGCCAGCGCCCGCAGAAAGACAGTATCGCCAAACACCGCGTCGCCCCCGCCATTGAGGGATTCAGTTGCGTGCGCCTGCAACGCCGCCACCTCGTCGTCGGAGAGCGTTACCCTTGCGGCCAACGCTTCCGGCCGTTGCAGCGGTGTTGCCGAGTCACTAGACCAAGTACCTTGCAGATCGGGCCGACCATCCGACGTACGCGGAACCGTCCACCCGTCTGGAGCCTGTCCAGCCACGACTACAGGCATCGTCGCCATGGCCACCAGCGCCGCTACGAACGCCACAATACATTGCCTGTCCATCTACTACCCTCCGATGTAAAAGCACGGATTGACCGTACCGAGAAAAATAGAACATTGGTATTTAATACGATTGTGTCATTACAGGAAAAGTAATCATGTTGAACATTCGAGTGTTGGCCGTGCCGTCGTTGTCTCGACTATGAGATTCGGATGGGTATCAGCACAGCGACGAGGTGGGGAATCCGGCGCGCTGACCGGTCAGGACTATCGGGAAATAACGACTCTACGCTCGGTATAGCCAGGGAAACAATCCCCAGGACAGAGAATTCTTCCTGGCAGGCAACGTGATCGAAACCGGTGACCCCGTTCGCGATATTGTAAGGGTATCGCGTGCCGCGCGGTTCGGCATTGGAGTCAACAAAAGATAGGGATACTCCCAATCGAGCGTCCAAGAAAGTCTGACGGTGCGATTCACGCGCAGTGAACTCAGCTAGAAATCCTTCCGGTACTCTATTTCACGGCAACTGCGAACGCCCACGTGCCTTCTCCTCTTTGCGCGCAGTCCCCAAGCCGTTAACCATTGAATAGTTACCTTCGTGGCAGGCATATTCGTAGATTGCCCCTTCGCTCTGTCGCATCGGCACGGCCGCGGTAAACGTCCGTGTGAAGGTTAAAGGGTCGTCGATAGTAAATTCGTAGCGGAGGGTGTTGTCGCCCGTGCGGGTAAACCGCTCGATCAGGTGCAGCGTCTTTCCCGATCCATACGCCTCGCGGAGATTCGCGTCAAAGCTTCCCGTCTTATCACTGAAGTTGGTGCTGTCAACGACCAGCGTATCGCCCTCCCAGTGACCACGCGCATCCCCCAGCCATTGCCGAATGTTTGGTGAGAGATGCGGCCGTTCGTCCAGAGGGACGATGCGGACGTCGTGCACCATCTCCATCAAGATCGCCACATAGCCGGGTGTCTGGAATAGCTGAATGTTGTTGTTGTACCCGCTTGGCACGACCGGCGGCCCCGTGCTGAACCCGACCAGGCAGCGCTCGGCGAGGCCCAGGTCTTCGGGTCCTTCCCTAGCTGAATCCGACACTTGCCGGTCCCGAACCGGGTGTTGCCCGTGCCGAGTCGCATGCCAATCCTCCGCGGCCGTTGTCAGTAGAGGAATCCTCCCATCGGGCGGGTCCAGGATCAGCGACGTTCTGTGGTCATCGGTGAGCGCCGTTCCCAGGTCCAGCCACCATTGGGCATGAGTAGTCCCCGGCGTCAGCGGTCGCCTCCCCCGTCGTTCAAGCGCCTGCCGCTCGTAAACGGCTGCCTCTTTATCCGACAGGACCTCCTTCTCGGCGAATTCGGCAGAGCGCTCCAATGGGGTCATCGTTCGATAGTCCCATACGCCGCGAAGGTCGGGGGCTCCCCACGTTGTCCGAGGGACGCCCGTCTCGGCTCTCGGCTGGACAAGGACCAATGCTGGGAGGACGCAAATTGAGAGGGTGACGATGACACGGGCCATGGCTCGACCTTCACTCTCCTACAGTAGCCTGATGCGAACGTTCCGAAACTTTACAATTCCCGACTAGCGTGGACGACCGTGGTCCACGCCGCACGGGCTAAGATCACTCACGTGGCGCCGAACGCCGAGGTGAAGACAGCCTGATCGTTCACCGAGACCCCACGGTCTCCTAGACTGCGGTATACGATAGCACTGGTTAGAGGACACTAGTCACCACCGAAATCTAAAACTCCACGAATGAGGATCTGACCCGTGCGACGAGGAGTTCTGTGTTTTGTGCTCGTGCTCGTAGGATGCAGTCTCGGGCACGGCACCGGCTTGATGTGGACCTTTGATGATGCGCCTGGAGCGTCTCCGGTTAACGAAGCGCTCAAAGAACGTCTCGCGACCGCGTGGGCCGCCCGCACGGCCGACTACGTACCGCGCACACAGCACCTGCGACCCGACGGGTCGCCGAAATACATCAACCGCCTGTTCCTCGAGTCGAGTCCTTACCTCCGGCAGCACGCTCACAACCCTCTCAACTGGTTTCCGTGGAGTGACGAAGCGTTCGAACTGGCCCGGGCGCTTGGACGTCCGGTACTGCTTTCCATTGGGTACTCCACGTGCCATTGGTGTCACGTGATGGAGGAAGAGTCGTTCGACGACGAGGAGATCGCTCGTTACCTGAACGAGCACTACATCGCAATCAAGGTTGACCGCGAGGTACGCCCAGACCTCGATGCGATCTACATGAGCGCGGTTCAGCTGTTCCTCCAGGGACGAGGCGGGTGGCCAATGACGGTCTGGCTTACACCCGATCGCGAGCCCTTCAGCGGGGGTTCCTACTTCCCGGCACGTGACGGGGACCGCGGGGTGTCGGTCGGGTTCCTTACTCTGCTGCAACAGTTAAAGGAAGCGTATGACGAGCAGCCAGATCGGGTGACCAAGGTCTCGTCTCAGGTGGCGAAACGGGTGCGCGACATGCTGGCCCCTGGGGCCGGTGGCGGATCGCTTCCGACCGCGGCACCGCTCCAGGCCGCGGCAGCCTCTTACCGGGAACGCTTCGACGCAATACATGGGGGGCTGAGGAGCCAGATGAAGTTCCCGAGCAGCCTCTCGATCCGGTTTCTCTTGAGACACTACAGACGCACGGGCGATGAACAGTCGTTAACGATGGCAACGCGAACGCTCGAGCACATGGCGTCCGGCGGCATCCACGATCAGGTGGGCGGCGGCTTCCATCGGTACGCCACCGACCCAGAGTGGATCGTTCCGCATTTCGAGAAGATGCTCTACGACAACGCCTTGCTGGCGTCCTCCTTCCTCGAGGCATATCAGGTGACCGGTCGTGAGGACTTCGCGCAGGTGGTTCGCGCCATCCTCCGCTACGTCGAGCGAGACATGACCTCACCGGACGGCGCCTTCTACTCGGCTACCGATGCCGACAGCCCGGGACCAAGCGGAGAACGAGAAGAGGGGTGGTTCTTTACCTGGACTCCCGACGAGCTCAACGTGGTGCTCGGGGCCGAACCCGGAGGCGCGGTCGCGGCGTTTTTTGGTGTGACCGAGTCGGGAAACTTCGAGGGACGCACTATTCTCAACGTGCCCAGGCCCCTGACCGATGTAGCTGCGGAGCTCGGGATGTCTGCCGACGCACTCCGGCGCACGGTCGACGGGGCTCGCGAGCTGCTGTACACGGCACGGGCGCAGCGGCCGCGGCCGCTGCGCGACGAAAAGATCCTGACCGCCTGGAACGGCCTGATGATCTCGGCGTTCGCGCAAGCGGCCCTGGTGATGAACGAGCCCGCCTACGTGGCGCGTGCGACGCAGGCGGCGGACTATCTGCTCACACACCTGCGGCATGATGGCCGATTGCAACGCGCCGCTTTGAACGGTCAGACCCAGCAAGCGGCATATCTCGCGGATTACGCGTTTCTGATTGCTGCCCTCCTCGACCTGTACGAGGCGACAAGCGAACTAAGGTGGCTAGAGGAGGCGCAAGCTCTTGACGGCATCCTGGAGCGGCACTACGAGGACACGGCCGCGGGGGGCTTCTTCCGGACCGCCGAAGATCACGAATCGCTTATCACTCGTGAGAAGCCATTCTCCGACGGCGCCGAACCCTCGGGTAATTCAGTCCAGATCCTCAACCTGCTGCGGCTACACGAGTTCACCACCGACGATCGGTACCGCCAGCGCGCCGAGAGAGCATTTAAAGCGTTTTCCGACGTGCTCGCTCAGAGTCCCATGATGGTCTCCGAGATGCTCCTGGCGGTCGATTTTCACCTGGATACCCCGAAAGAGATCGTCCTTGTGGTCCCGCATGCGCGTGAGGAGGCCCAACCGTTGCTTGACGAGTTCAGAACGACCTTCCTGCCCAGCCGGATCCTGATCGTCGTCGCTGCGGGGGACGAATTGAACACCCACGCAACCCTCATTCCTTTGCTGGAGGGGAAAGTGGCGCGTGACAACAAGCCCACCGCCTACGTGTGCGAGAACCGCCTCTGCGATCTCCCCACGACTGACCCCGCCGTGTTCGCTACCCAGATCCGAACGGTGCACCAGCTGGATCGATAGGGCCAAGACACTTCAGCCCTGTCCTTAATCTCTAACATCGAGATCACCGGTTCTGATGTCATGCTGTCCAGTGGTTTGCCGTAGGCGTCCACCACATCGCGACCGACAGCCAGGGCACCCTTTCTACAGCTGAGGCGTAAGAAGGACACCGGGCGCAAAAGCTGGTGCTGACTGGCAGGGTGCCGCTGCCATGATCCATACTTTACCCGCATGCGCCTGACAAGACCTCTCAGCCTCGTAACCTCCCTGGCCATTCTCCCCTCGATCTTCGCGGCAGGCACCCAATCGGAACGACTAGAGGACCCGATCCAGGAGACCATTCGGAAGGGCGACTTGGTCGTCGCCGCCGAGAAGTTCGTACGGGTCCCGCGGACGTCAGACTCGAGCGAGGGAGGCCAAACCAACCTCGCGTACGCCCGCATCCAGTATCTGGTGCCCGTGGGAGACGGCTCCGGCCGACTCGCGCTGAACGACCTACGCGGGCCGCTGTACCTAACCGACGAACGCGGGAGAACTCCGACCGTCTTTCTGGACCTTCGCGACCAGGACGTCGGCTTCGACGACTCGATGTTTCCAAACGAAACCGGTCTCGTCAGCGTTGCCTTCCATCCACAGTTCGGCCGCGAAGGGACGCCCGGGTTCGGCAAGTTCTACACCGCGTACAGCGCCGGCTCGGACACCGGTATCGCCGACTATCTGGATGACGATGCGGAAAGCCACGAAAGTGTGATTCGCGAGTGGACGGTGACCGATCCGAGCGCCGACCTCTTCAGCGGCACCTCGCGCGAGGTCTTCCGGATTGGCCAGTTCGCCCCGAACCATAACATCGGCACAATTGCGTTCAATCCCCACGCCGAAGCCGGGTCGGCGGACTACGGCATGCTCTACGCGTGCCTGGGCGACGGCGGCGGGGCACACGACCCGCGTGACTACGGCCAATCACTCGCCGTCCCGCAAGGCGCGATTATCCGCATTGACCCGCTCGGCGGAGACGGCACCAAGGGCTACAGGATTCCACCGGACAATCCGTTCGTCGGCAGCGCCGGCGTCGCGCCCGAGATCTGGGCCTACGGACTCCGTCATCCCCAGCACTTTTCGTGGGACACGGACAACCAGATGTTCATCGGCGACATCGGCCAGAATCAGATCGAGGAGGTCAATCTCGGCATGCCCGGCGCCAACTACGGCTGGCGGCTTCGCGAGGGAACGTTCGCGACCGGCTACGCCGTGGGACGGGGCCCGGGACCAGCCTTTCCCCGACCATCGACGGATGACCGCGAGTTCGTCTATCCGGTGGCGCAGTACGACCACGACGAGGGCAACGCCGTCGGCGGAGGGTTCGTCTATCGAGGGCGGGCGATTCCCGAGCTACGAAGCAAATACGTCTTCGCCGACTTCCCGCGAGGGCGATTACTCGCCATTGACACGGACGCCCTCGATACCGAACAGCCGGTCGAGATCATTGAGATCCGATTGGTGATCGGGGACCGCGAGCAGGATCTAATCGACGTGGCCGGGTTCCCGAACACCTACGCCCCCGGCAACCGGGTCGACCTCCGCCTGGGGACCGACTCGGCCGACGAGCTCTACCTGCTGACCAAAGGGGACGGCTGGATCCGCAAGCTGGTGCCGACACCGCCACGCTAGACTAACGAGATCCCGGGCGGGTTTCAACGCGTCCGCATCGGTCCACCTGCGTTCCTGTCCTTCGGAAACCAGCGAGTGGTAATCTACGGCCAGATTTACGCCGTCATACGGACAACGGAGAAACCTATGCGACGAACAACAACCATCGGTTTCGCGGTGATAGTTGCGGTGGCATGTGCAGTTTCGGCGAGTGGACAATCATTTCGGGATGAGGCCCTAGAAGGACTCGACAACCTTAAGGTATCGGTTGAAGACCTAAGAGACATCGACGAGGAAGCAGGGCTGACAACACTGTACCTAAAGAGGCAAGTTTTGTTGCGTCTGCGTCGGAATGGTATTTCGGCAAGAGAGACTAACCCGTCTATGGCGCGGGCAACCCTATATGTAGACGTGAAGTCCGTAGAAGCAGGTAATCTCTTGATGGCGAATTTAGACTTGGAACTTCACACCACTGTTACGGTTGAGTCGACTCTGAAAACAGCGTTTAAAGCGACCATTTGGAATAATGGCAACCTTATTGGCAGTTCTTTTTCCGGGCATCGCAATCACGTGACAGAGGTGCTTCTTGAAATGGTCGACGAATTCTCCAACGATTACCTCTCTGTGAATCCGAAGAAACCCTAAACCTCCTCCGCCCCAAACTAAACTGCCGCGCCTTCGCAGACCAGCGTTGGGCTCAGCCCATGAACCGCTTCAGAAGAATCGCATCGAGTAGCCGAACCTGATACCGCGGCCGATCTCCGGCGCGAGATCCTTGATGAACGACGTGTGGTTCCGGTACAGGGCGTCGGTCAAGTTGTAGCCAGTGACGCTGAGGATGTGGACTACGTGCTGCCCGGGCCACACGTAGGAGCCTCTTACGTTGAGCACTGAGTAGCCGGCAGTCTCGGTCTCGCCTCTGAATAGCTGTTCCTGTTCGGCGGCAACAATCCACTCGGGACTGATCGTCAGCCCTCGGTACGCAAGGTCGACGCTCAGCTGGCCACGGAGAGGCGGGATTCTGGGCAGTGCCTCGTCTGTGGTGGTCAGCTGAGCGTTGACGTAGCCGATCCCGAGATTCACCCAGGTGGTGTCCCCGGCGCGAACACTGCCTTCCGCCTCGAACCCGAGGAAGCGGCTGTCGCCCTGGAGGTACGGCGCGACCCGCAGCCCGTCGACCACCTCGTCAGTGACCGCCGCGAAGATGAAGTCGTCGATGTCGTAGAGGTAGATGTTGAAGTTGCCGCGCACCCGCGTGGATTGATGACGGAGACTCAGGTCGAGTCCCAGTGTCGACTCACGCTCGAGATCGGGATTGCCGACCTCTAAGATCAGGTTGCCGACGTGTGGGCCGAAGGTGTACAGCTCTTCGAGCGCAGGAGCCCGATAGAATCGGGTGAGGTTCGCGACGAAGGACGTGCGGCTACCGAGATCGCCCTGGACACCGACGGACGCTGACGCTCCCGTGAAGTTCCGGTCCCGAACGGTCGGCGGCTCCAGGCTACTCTCGTCGCCGACGTCGACAGCGTCCCTGCCCTGGACAGCATAGGCGTTGCGCTCCACGCGGCCACTGAACTGCACCCGATACCGCGCGAGGCTCAGCTCCTCGTACACGAAGGCTGCGAACGCGGTCTGTTCGGTCGGAGGCGTCAGGGCCTCGTCTCCCCTGGCGAGGTAGTCGCGGACCTTGGTCCAGACACCGAACGTCCCCTTGAGCGCGCCGGTCTGACGCTGATTCAGCTCGGCACGGACCACGTACGTCCGGTTCTCGAACTCGGTGCCGAGGCTCTCCATGCCCTCGGCAGTCTCCACCTCGTCGTGCTGCCAGTCGGCGACGTTGAACACCACGCGGACCGAGTCGATCAGACGGTTGCTGAGGTTCTGAGTCCCAACATCGAATCGCCAGACGCGTCGCCTCGAATCGATGTCGACGAAGACCTCTGCGTCGCCGTCCCCGTGAAGCGCGCCGGCGAAGGGAACACCGTAGCGGCCATTCTCGACCTGGAACCCGCCGCTCGCGAAGACGCGATCCCCGAAGTAGCCCACGCCGGCGCTGCTGCTCAACAGACGTGTCGCTGAGTTCTTTATCGTGCCTTCCGGCGTGTCGTAATCGGCTGTTCGCCTCGCGCCGCCGCCGGCCCAGAGCAGCAGGTGGTCTTGGGCGTGTTGCACGCTACCGTTGGTCCCGGCTTGCCGATTGGCACTCCCCCCATCGGCACTGATCTGTCCGCGCGTCCCGGCCGTCAGCGACTCCCGGTAGCTCTCGTGCGGCGTGATCGCGTTCACGAGACCGCCCACCGCGTTCGAGCTGTAGAGCAGGGTTGCCGGACCGCTGACGACTTCAACGCGTTCGAGGCCGTTGGGGTCGACCGTCACGCCGTGGTCGCCCGACTGGCTGGATAGGTCACCGGTGCTGATGCCGTCCTGCATCATGAGGACGCGGTCGCCGTCGAAGCCTCGGATGATCGGACGGCTCGAGCCCGGTCCGAAGCCTCGCTTCGCGATGCCGGGCTGGTTCTCCAGCGCCTCGCCAAGCGTCCCGTGGGAGCCTGTCACGAGGTCGAACGAATCGAGCGTGGACACCGCGTTGAAGGCCTCGAACGCGGCACCGCTTCCGCTGGGATTCGCGGTGACCGTGATCTCCTCGTGTACCGGCGATAGGCTCAACGCGAAGTCCACCTCCGCCACCTGCGCGGCGTGGACTGTGATCGTCTGACGGGTCGCGGTGAGGTGCTCCCGCTGCGCTAGGATCTCGTAGGTGCCGGGCGGCACGTTCACGATCTCGAACTGCCCGTCCTCGGCGGTGGCGGCGACGAGGCCAGGCCCGATGATCAAAACGGTGGCTCCGTGGACGGCTGCTCCAGTGTCGAGAAGTGTCACCGTACCGCGCACCGTACCGTGATTCTGCGCAGCGACAGGATCGACCACCCCGTGCAGCAGGACCGTTGCGCCGAACACGACGGCGATCGCGAGTCGCGATCTGACTATCACTCTGCTCCTCTCGGGATCATCGCCCGCCATAATAGAATAGCCGGAGCGCCGGTCGTACTGATACACGAACCGACGCCCCTGATCACGTCAACCGGTATCAGCGGTCGACGGCCTGCCGACGATTCTATCCAGAATCAATCCACAATCCGATGGCCCACTCGCGGATCCAATCCGCAGGAGAATCCTCCATGAGAACGCGCACTCTGTCCAACGAGAGTCTCAAGGCGAAGGAGGAGAGATGACGAAGCGGCACCAGAACAACGGTCGGCGCAAGCTGTGTCGATGCTCACGCCGCACTGGTAGCTGTCACGGTAGCTGTCAGATGGCGATCCAGGCCGGATCAGGGTCGTACGACCCAACTCCCTAACTGGCTGGTCGGGCGTGGATTAGGTGGTACCGAGGGAGGGGATCGAACCCACACGGAGCTTTCGCTTCACAGGATTTTAAGTTTGCTATGCACTCGTTCATCGAGTGTTATTCCTTGTTTCCTGTGGTGTTCTCTTAACCAACGAGACCAAGTCTATTCATCTAGACCTGAACTCTCCACATACGTTCATCGCCGTGGCTATACACGTGGCTATCAGCGATTCCAACCCAGAACCGCGTCCATGCGAGCGGCGGCAGCGACCCCCTGACTACCGGTCAGGGCGCTACCCTAAGCCCTTAGTATTCACAATGTTGATCATTGCAACTGACACTTAGGTTTACTGGCGTTTTGGTCTTATGCAGAGAGCTTATTACCAAACAACGATTCACGATTTTCTTGGTGCGCCAGACAGCCAGATTCTAGGTGAATTACCTTGCCACCACGGGCACACATTTGTGCCACGGTCCGCGTCCTGACGCCGTGACTCCCACGAGAATGGACCGTCAGGTCATCCAGTGCCCCTGATGACCGTTCAAGCGCGCTACAATGTCTCCCAAACGTCGGAGGCTCGTTCTGGCGGTTACCCAACCTTACTAGGAGGGGGGCCGAGGACTATGCGTCGATTTCTTCCCTCACGCGTTTGTTTTTGGCGAGTCGGGGTGGTTGGCACCCTGGTGCTGGTGTGCTTGACCTGGAGTTCTCTGCGCGCGCAAAACGCGCCTGATGCTCCCATTCCTGAGACGGTCCGATTCAACCGTGACATCCGGCCGATCCTGTCGGACAAGTGTTTCACGTGTCACGGTCCGAGTTCAACCGGGCGACGCGCGAATCTGCGCCTCGACGATGAAGCGGCCGCGAAAGCCAAGGTGATCGTGCCGGGCGATCCCGAGCACAGCCTGGTCATTCAGCGCATCACCTCGACCGACACGCGGCGCCGCATGCCGCGCCAGGGCGAGGCGCTGAGCGAGCGCGACGTCAAGATCCTCACGAGATGGATCGAGCAGGGCGCGGAGTACGAGCCGTGGTGGTCGTTCGCCGCGCCGGTGCGCGCGCAACTCCCGACGGTCAAGGACGCGTCGTGGCCGAAGAACGAGATCGACTACTTCATCCTGGATCGGTTGGAGAAGGAAGGCCTCAGGCCTTCGCCCGAAGCCGACCGCACCACGATCATCCGACGGGTGACCCTGGATCTGACGGGACTTCCGCCGACGCCGGCCGAAGTGGACGCGTTTCTGGCCGACCAGTCCCCAGACGCGTACGAGAAAGTGGTGGATCGCCTGCTGGCCTCGCCCCATTACGGCGAGCGGATGGCGGCGACATGGATGGCCGTGGCTCGCTTCGCGGACACCATCGGCTACCAAGCGGATTACGCGCGGGACATGCATCGCTGGCGCGACTGGGTGATCGGTGCCTATAACCGGAACCTGCCGTTCGACCAGTTCACCACCGAACAGCTGGCAGGAGACTTGCTGCCCAACGCGACGCAGGACCAGATAACCGCCACCGGGTTCAATCGCCTTCATCGCCTGATGGCGGAGACCGGCTCGAATCCGGACGAGTATTGGGTGGAGAACGTTCTCGATCGAACGACGACGATGGGTACGGCCTGGCTCGGGCTGACGCTGGGGTGCGCACGCTGCCACGACCACAAGTACGATCCCATCGCGCAGAAGGACGTTTACCAGTTCTATTCGTTCTTCAACAACAACGCCGAATCGGGTGTGGGGTTGAAAGGCGGCAACTCGCCACCCGTCATGGCCGCACCGACTCCCGAGCAGCAGGCCAGATTGAAGGAGTTCGAGGACAAGGTTACGGCCGCCGAGGAGCAGGTGGCCAATTTCCGTCCAGAAATCGAGAAGGCTCAGCGGGCGTGGGAGCGATCGCTCGAGGACGGAAATCCGGTTGTTGGGGCGATGAGCGACAACCTGGTCGCATTCTTCCCGCTGTCATCCGAGGCTGAAAATCGCTTCGACGGGAAGCGCTTTGTGGAAGGCGGCACGATCAATCGTCTCGGTCCCAAGAACGCGTTCACCATGGCGGCGTGGATCGAGCCAGACGCTCCAAGCGGTCCGATCCTGACGCGGACGTCGATGAACGCGAAGCTCCGCGGCTACCAGTTCATGCTCAAGGACGGCAAGCTGCAGCTCAACCTCGCGACGGGTTACTGGATGGATGAGGCGATCCACGTAGAGACCAAGGAACCGGTGGCGTTGAGCGGCCGCCATCACGTAGCGGCGACCTACAACGGGTCGTACCAGGTTTGGGGGGTCCGAGTCTACGTTGACGGAAAGCAGGTCCCGTTGAACCTTCTGTTCAACGCGATGGGGTATCCGTCACTTGAGCTCCCCGCGGATCCGCTGCGTATCGGCGCGGGAGGCGGCCCCGAACGGTTCCGCGGGTCGATCAGCGACGTACGTCTCTACGATGTTCCTCTGTCGCCGGCGGAGATTGTCGCGCTCGCAGAGCCGACAACCATCGCCGAGATCGCTGCGATTGATCCGACGCAGCGGACCAACGCGCAGGCCGGCAAGATCGACGCGTACTTCCTCGAGAACCAGGCGATCGGGCTAGTCGACAGAGTCCGGCGGACGGGTCGACAGAACCAGCAGCGGCGCCGCCAGAGGGAAACCGCCAAGGTTACCCTGGAGAGGTCCTTGGCGGCTGTGAAGGACGCTCGGCGAGAGAAAGAAGCGTTCGAAGACACCTTGCCGACGGTGATGGTCATGCAGGAACTCCCGGAGCCGCGGCAGGCGCATATCTTACTTCGCGGGAATTGGGAGACACCTGGCGAGAAGGTGGACCCGGGAACCCCCTCGTGGCTGCCGCCAATGCCGGCCGGTGCGCCCAGGAACCGGTTGGGGCTCGCCCAGTGGCTGATGGATCCGTCCAACCCGCTCACGGCGCGCGTCGTCGTGAATAGGTATTGGGAAAAGTACTTCGGAACCGGCCTGGTCAAGAGCACGGACAACTTCGGTTCGCGAGGAGACCAGCCCTCGCATCCGGAGCTGCTGGACTGGCTGGCCACCGAGTACCAGCGGGTCAACTGGGACGTTAAAGGCATGCAGAAGCTGATCGTGACCAGCGCCACATACCGGCAGGCATCTCGTGTCACGCCGGCTTTGCTGGAGCGGGACCACGACAACCGTCTGCTGGCGCGTGCGGCCCGCTTCCGTCTGCCGGGCGAGATGGTGCGCGATCAGGCCTTGGCAATCGCCGGCCTGCTGTCGCCCACGATCGGCGGGCCCTCGGTGAAGCCCTATCAGCCGGAGGGATTGTGGGATGTGACGAACAACACGTATGACCCGGGTCATGGAGAAGACCTCTATCGCCGGAGTCTGTATACGTACTGGAAGCGCTCGGTTGCCCCCCCTTCGCTAGCGATGTTCGATGTGGCCGAGCGAGATAACCCAGCGGTCGTCCACAACCGGACCAACACGCCGCTTCAGGCACTGGCCCTGATGAATGACGTCACCTACCTAGAGGCCGCACGCATGTTTGCCGAGCGGATACTGACCGAGGGCGGGACGACGGACCAGGACCGCATCGCTTACGCGTTCCGGCTGGCAACGGCCCGCGAGCCTAACGAGACCCAGTTCACCGTGCTCCTGGAGGAGTTGCAGTCGTTCCGTGAACGATATCGCACGGACGAAGAAGCCGCGCTGAAGGTGTTGAGTCAGGGCGAACACCCGCGCAACGAGACCCTCGACGTTTCCGAGTTGGCAGCCCATGCCGTTGTGGCGAGTTTGATTCTCAATCTCGACCAGGTTGTCACGAGAGAGTAGCGGCAGGAGACTTCGCGTTTATTTTGAGGAGCGTCAATTATGGATCCGCGAATCGAACATGCCCGGCTGATGAACCGGCGCTCGTTCATGAGGGTCGGCACCGGCGGCATCGGTCTCGCTGCGCTGTGGTCGCTACTCGGCAACGATCTCACGATCGCGGGGGCCGGAGCCCCCGCGATCGGGGGTCTGGAGGGCCTTCCGCACTTTGCGCCCAGGGCAAAACGGGTCATCTACCTTCACATGCTTGGGGCACCTTCGAATCTTGATCTGTGGGATTACAAGCCGATGCTGAAGGATCTGGCCGGAACGAATCTGCCGGATTCAGTGCGCGGGGGCCAGCGGCTCACCGGCTTTACCGCGAACCAGGCGACGCTGCCTATCGTCCCCTCGCAGTTCAACTTCACGCAGCACGGACAATCGGGACAGTGGGTGAGTGAACTGATGCCCCACACAGCGAAGGTCGTCGACGACCTCTGCTTCATCAGGACGATGTTCAACGAGCAGATCAATCACGATCCCGCCATTTCGCTGCTGCTCACCGGGTTTCAGCTGGCCGGCAGACCCACTCTCGGTGCGTGGTTGAACTATGCGCTCGGCAGCGAGAATGAGAACCTCCCGGGCTTCATCTCGTTTTTCTCGCGGGGCACGGCGCCATCGTTGGTGGCTCATGACCGCATGTGGGGCTCCGGCTTCCTGCCACCCAGATACGGCGGGGTCAAGTTCGGGGCCAGCAAGGACCCCGTCCTGTACCTGTCCGATCCCGAGGGTTTCGAACCGGCCGACCGCCGGCGGTTCCTGGACGGTCTGGCGGCGCTGAATCAGAACTCCCTGGACGAGTTCGGTGACCCGGAGATTGCGAATCGAATCGAGCAGTACGAGCTGGCGGCGAGGATGCAAACCTCCGTGCCCGAGCTGATGGACCTGTCACCAGATAAGGAGCCAGACAGCACCTTCGAACTCTACGGGGAGGAGTCTCGCACGCCTGGAACCTTCACTCGCAATTGCCTGCTGGCTCGGCGGCTGGCTGAACGAGGCGTGCGGTTCATTCAGCTGACGCATGGAGGCTGGGATCACCATAACGACCTGCCCAATCTGATCACTGCTTGTGCCCACGACGTCGACCAGGGATCGGCGGCGTTGATCCAGGACCTGAAACAGAGGGGGATGCTCGAGGACACGCTTGTGATGTGGGGCGGCGAGTTTGGACGAACGGTGTACGGACAGACCTCTCGCCCTGGCCAAGTGCCCTCCAGCACCACGAGCTATGGGCGCGATCACCACGTGCGCTGCTACACAGTATGGATGGCTGGCGGCGGCATCAAGCCGGGCATCTCGTACGGCGAAACCGACGACTTCAACTACAACACGGTGAAGGACCCCGTCAGCATTCACGATCGACACGCCACGGTCCTTCACCTCCTGGGTATCGACCATACGCGGCTGACTCGCAAGTACCAGGGGCGCGATTTCCGCCTCACCGACGTCTTCGGCAATGTGGTGAAGGGCGTTCTGGCATAGCGTTGCGATGGAAGATAACTTTGAGTTCGTCGAATTGAAGTATGCCGCCGCTCGGGCAAGAGCCGCTCGCCGTGTCGAGGAAGCCGCGTTGGACGAGACCGTCGGCCTGAACGGCTACACGACCACAGCCGAAGCTCAGACACTATGCGAGCACCTGGGTCTCAAAGCCAGGACCACGCTGCTGGACGTCGGGGCGGGCCCAGGCTGGCCCGGCTCACACGTCGCCGAGATGACCGGTTGTCACCTCGTCTCTACCGACATTCCCTGGGAAGCGTTGCTTGTGGCCCAGCTTCGGCGCGAGACCGCTGTAGTCCAGGCCCGTGGCGGCTCGCTTCCTTTTCGTGGTGACAGCTTCGACGCCATCGTCCACGCCGACGTGCTATGTTGAATTACGGACAAGCTCTCCGTGCTGCGAGAGTGTAACCGGGTCCTCAAGTCAGGGGGGTGCATCGCTGGATACGTCATCCACATCCCGACCGGCCTCACCGACGCCCAAGAGCGTCGAGCGGCAGACTTGGGACCATCCGACGTTAGGGCCTCGACTTCACCTGAAGTGCTTACTCAGGCCGCCGGACTAACCGCCGTGGTCAAGGAGGACGTCACGGATGCATTCCGCGCGACATGCGCGGCGCTCGTCGCTGCCCGTAGAGATCTGGAAGACGAGCTGCGCGCCGACGAAGGCGACGACTTCTACGAAGAAGAACGGCGCCAGAAGAACGCGATGCTGCAGGGGATCGATGAAGGCATTCTCTGCCGGTCTCTGGTCGTGGCGAACAAATAGAACGAGCGGGGCACTGGGACGCCGCGCACCCGCCTGAGTAGTGCCCGTCCCCGTTACGCTACCACGGCCGCTTTACCGTGATCGCCGCCGCGACCTGAAGGTCTAGGGCAATAACGACCGTTCAGGGCATCCTGAAGGTGTCATCGAAAGTGAGCTCCGCCGTCGCGGTCTCCCCCTCGGTCAGTTCGATCGCCATGGGAGCGTATGACGCGTCCAAGATGGTACCGGCCGGCGTGCCGGAGAGAACGGTAACCCAATCAAACCCACCCTGCTCGTCATAGAGCGCCGTCACATACACCGGTGAGGCGGTGAGGTTGGAGAACGACACCGTCCCACCGTTCTCCGAGACGACCTGAAACGCGAGCGGCTTGTTATCAAAGGTCGGGGAATCGAAGAGCGACACGTAGATGGCGTTGGCCGAACTGACCTCGCCGCCCCCCTGATAGGTTACGACCACCTCGAGCGACCGCCCCTGGGCCGCCCAGGCCCAACCCACCGTCAGCCCCGCTATGGCCACCACCGCCGCCGTTCGTTGTCCAATCCGCATAGTTACCTCCAGATAGGCAGACGGAAACCAAACGCAGTAAGTTCCACCGCTGTCCTCGTGTACCACCTCTCCCGCTTTGGAGCCGTCACCTACCACGGACGCTTCACCATGATCGCCGCAGCGACGTGAATGCGGTTCAGCTGCGCTGTAGACAACAAGTGGTGTCAGGCGTCAGCTGGCTTCAAGCGGCGGGATCGTCGGCTCGCGGGATGTCCGTCACTGCACTGAGCACGAAGTGCAACCGGATCCGGTCACCGGGTTTGAGACTGCGGTCCATCGATTCTGGGCCCACGCGCGCTGTCGCCACCGGCCCTTCGGGATCGTCAGCATCGGTGTAGTAGACCTCCCATGAAACCTGGCCGTGAATGCTGATCGGCTGGATCTTGCGGAGGAGCCCGTCTCGTGACCCTGTGAGCATAGGCCGATTATAGCCCTGCCCCCCCTGCCTTACTCACCCCCGTCCCCGTTGAACCGCCAATCTTAAAAAGGGTTACAAAAAGACCAGCTCGCCTCTTTACCTTCTCCCCAGACTCCCACCTGAGTGATCCGATTACCAAAACAGACTAAAGTCGTTCCCGTGATGGGATCGCATCAGCTTGCCCTAATTGTGGCCGTCCCGATATTCCTGGGACTGGCTATACAGAGGTCAGGACCACGAGAAATCATGGCAAGCATGGTAGATCCCGCAGCCAACTTTATCTGGAGGTCCGTTTCGACCACTGTAACTTCTCAAGGAACTGAAGAGAAAGCTCCGCAGAATGAGAGTGAATGGACCGACCTACGAAATGCAGCCAACCTCCTCGCTGAGGGTGGGCGTCTTCTCAAGAAAGCTCCTCAGGGAGAGGGCGATAAGGATTGGCTGAGATGGTCTCAAGCAGTCGTCGATTCCGCCACGTTAACCCTTGAAGCCATAGAGTCTAAGAATGCTGAGCAGGTCTTCGAAGCCGGAGGCGCGATCTATGAGACCTGTGTTGGATGTCACGGCGGTTATTGGCGGATGTCGTCGCCGTGAGCGCGTACACAGGGCCCCTGGATGAGCTAACCCGCGAGGTCTAGCTCAGGAGTACTTGCACACGATCTTTGCATCGGTAACGATGCGAACACCTTTGCCTGTCCTGCAAGCAGGAGCTTCCACCCACCGTTGAGTTCGGTGGTGAGTCCCCGGTCCGGTCGACGTAGGTCTGCACGATGCCTCGTGCCACTTGGCCACCTCACGCCCTTCCGTGTCACAAAGGTGGCCGTCGAGCCAGTGCTCCAGGCGTTCAAGGTCCGCCACGGACACCGCTTGCCGATTAGCTGCGCGAACCGGCGGGTCGGCCCGGGGTCACGTCCTTCATTGGCGGTTGGCGTGACCGGTCGCCCGCTACGACGGACGCCATGGTCACGCCGACGGTGGCCTCCTGGACGGCGCGCTCGAACCGCCGCTTCAGGAAGCGCTTCAGCCGCCGCCGGCAGGCCGGGACGAGGCAGAGGAAACCGACGAGGTCGGTCAACACGCCGGGCGTGATGAGCACCGCCGCCGCGAGAAGGATCAGCACACCGTCAACGATCGGCTCGGCGGGCAGCTGGCCGCCGTCGAGATCGTTGCGCAGGCGCGCCAGCGTACTGATGCCCTGTTGCCGGGCCAGCGACGCGCCGACGATCCCGGTGCCTATGATGAGGCCGACCGTGGCGAAGGTGCCGACACGCTGTCCGATCTCGATGAGCAGGACGAGCTCGACGACCGGCACCGCAATGAAGAGAATGAGGAGGCGTCCCACGGTGATGCGTTTCCTAGCCCAGACTGCGAGTCAAAGTGTCCAGCAGAGGCTCATAGAATCCGGCGAATATTGTAGGATAAACAATGGTATATATGAACAGTGTAAGACTATAACTCTTTAATTTACCTTTATTTATAACGTTTTAAGAAGTCCTAGCCGACATGGTAGAAAGGAAGGGGGGCTAAACGCACCCCGCGTAACGGCTCCGACAGAAGACTCGCTCAACGGCCTGCGAATGATTTCTGTCAACCGAACATAACTGTCCAATCAGTCTCGAGCTGTGGTCCGTCAAGGTGCTGGTATACGGGCAGCAGAAATTCCAAGGCGAGGCGATGCCCTCCTACAATGTCCCCTCGACCATACAGGTTTAGACCGACGCCGGCGTTTAGTCGAGTGCCTGCACGGAGAACTGGATTCGCTGTTGGCGTCATCGCAGGATTCAGCACGGAGTCCGCTCCGTCAATATTACCCCAGGAGTCCATGCCTAGCCGAAGCGCCACGCTGGCCTTGTCACTCAGCAACCAAGATCCCCATGTCGTTGCAGCGATACGGTTCCCGAGTGCATAGTTACGTTCGTTGGTGCCGATCCGCACTGTACCAATTGCCTGAGCACCCCACGACCAGCGGTCACCTTGGCCGAGCCACGTAACCCCGGGCATCAGGTCCAACGTCCCACTACCCAACTGCATCGGATACGGAAGTTGAACATCTGCGGAAACGGGCGTGTCGCCGCGCTCATCAATCTGACCAGTGGGCAGACTGACACCAAGATTCAGGTGCCAGCGCTGGCGGTCCGATTCGGCTACTCCTACGAGCGCGGAAAGCTTCACATCGCCAATCCCCACAGTCTCGGTCGTGAAGTGCACACCAGTACGCGTGCGGTGATCCATTGAGAGGCCTAGGCCGGAAACCATCCCCATCAACGTAACCCGGTCGCTCGGGGCATACATCACAGCCGGCATAAACATGTTCATCGGCATGCGAAGTGGTGTGACCGGAAAACGGGTGAGCACCTCGTCAGCGTTCAGTCGATCAACGCCATCTCGATTGCCGTCCATGGTCATGCGCATATAACGAAACGAGAACATCCACTCGCCGGCTTCGTGGGCATGATCGCCCATCACGCCGAGTGGAGCGTGGCTATCAGCTCGCGAGGCTGACCAGGACTGCGCTCCCGCACTTGTGGACGTCACCACGCACACGAGCCACACCGACACCTTAAAGAAACAACCCGACCGTCTCCCACCCATATCCTTCTGATCTCCACCTGCCACACTCTTCGTTACCACGCACGCCATCGCCGAGCACTGCCATGCGATGGCCAGAATCTAATTCTTCTGCGAGACCGCTCAAGAGCGAGGCTACCTGCGAGGTGGTCGATGTTCTGGGGGGACGATCCAGTTAGAGGGCAGGAGTGACACGTGACCGAGTGCCCCGAGCGAAGGCTCATCCATGATCACGGTGGATGACGTAACCGGCAACATGAGCGGCCCGAACATCGACATCAGGTCCATGTCCAGCTGTGTGCCCTGCAGGCGGCAGCGTGTCGAATCTGCCGGTGTTCGGTGCATCGGACAGGAACCGTGATCCGTTCCGTGGGTGCAGGTACAGACGATATCTGAGCCGGCACTGACCGTAGCGAGCACGTTGATGCCTCCAGCTACGATAAGCACGTAGAGAAGAAGCGCAAGGCTCACGAGCTAGACAAGAAGACTTCGAGACTTCAACAACACACCGAGCGTAGTTTCAGCCTCTGGATCGGTCAAGACTTTAGCCGCAGTCTACCGTTCCGTCAGCATAGACTGAAATCTTGCTTCGGCGCTTGCCACCATCGCCATCCATCCCTCAGCGTCGAGGCAGCTCGCACAGTTCGGGTTGACGGGGAGATCCGGGTTCAGCTCGGAGTATGTCTCCCGCGCGTGATTGTGTAAGAAAAGATCGGGCGGCGCGAGCTCCTTCAGCCGGCGCAGGGTTCGTTGCGTATCTTCCACGACGGTTGGGTGCCTCGGGTTGTCGACGAGTGGGGCTCCGTCGTTCGGGATCTCGCCGCCACGAAAGGCAACGTCAAACGTCTGCCCGCCCTCCTGGACAGTTGTCATCCACATCGTTGCTCCTTGCGTGTGGCCCCCCGTCCACAGGGCGCGCAACGTCACCCCACCCAGCGTGACCGTGTCACCGTCCTCGACCACGCGATCCACCGTGACAGGCTCCCAGTCTCTGGCCCCGATAGCCGAGTTGTCCTGGCCTGATTGAAGCGCCACAGCGTCGCCGCCGAGCGCAACAACCTGTGCTCCGGTCACTCGCTTCATAGCCGCGTGTCCCTCGATGTGGTCCCAATGCGCATGGCTCGAGATCATGATCCGGATGTCCCGGACGTTGAACCCGAGTTTCTCTACGTTCGAGACGATGAGCTCATGCATGTCGGCGCTACCCGTGTCGTGGAGAATGTGGCCCTCCGGTGTGGTGATGAGGTAGGAGCCATATTGGCCGCCGACATAGTAGATATTGCCTATGACGCGAAATGGCTCCATGGCTTCGCTCACCGCCTGAATTCGCTCCGCTCGTTCGGCTGCACCAGTCGGCGACATAGCTATCATCGCTGCACTCAGTACCACCAATGCACATATCAGACGCATACGGCCTCCTTACCTGACCTGTGTTTTCCGATTCGCCTGCCCCGGAAGACTCCCTTATACACCCGAAGGCCGCCCGACGATGGACGATATTAGAGCACCCCGATCTCCAAGACTCCCCGCCCGACGATAGACGCTATTAGAGGCGCCCCGCCCCCCAAGCGAAGCTCTCGAACCCGCGTCGAGCTCCCCCGTCACCGTTGCCCCCCCCCTGCCAGCCAACTGTAGGATTGGCATCTACACCGACAACGGATGACGAAACGAAAGCGAGTAGACCGTGGGCTCACCTGATCGCTAATCAATGAGGCCACTGTTCACGATTCACGCCGGGGAGTTTGTCGTCGGTGACTACATCGCTTGTCGGTAACTTGGAGGAAATACGTTGAACACAAGAATCGACGCCCTCTTGGTCAGTGTCGGGCTCGCTCTCAGTTCGGTCGTCGCCTGCGGCGATAATCCAGCCGCTCCGACCGTAAACGTGCCTTTCAGCACCACCGATCTCGTCGTGGGCTCAGGCGCGACGGCCTCGACGGGCCAAACCGTGACAGTCGCCTATACCGGTTGGCTCTATGAAGAAGGCGCGGCCGACAACAAGGGAACCCAGTTCGACCAGACCAGTGCCGAATCGCCGTTCTCGTTCGTTCTCGGTGCCGGCCAGGTCATCGCTGGTTGGGACCAAGGATTGGTAGGCATGAAGGTCGGGGGTCGGCGACGGCTCGTCATTCCCCCTGCACTTGCCTATGGCACGCAGGGTGCGGGGGGCGGACTCATTCCTCCCAACGCGACTTTAATCTTTGAAGTGGAGCTCCTCGGGGTAAATTGAACCGGCTTGCCTCTGGTTCGTGCGCTGACTGTGATTTTCCTCAGCGCCTACCGCCGATAGGCGAAAACGCGATAAGGAACAGCTGGCGGTTCCGATCCAGCACCGCCTGATAAGAAGGGTGGGGGAAGTAGCGGTACCAGTCGGGAACCGCTACTCAACGCTCCACCCACGCTTGACGGTCTGGGTGAATTGCTGAAGCAGACACCGAAGGAGAAGGGAACGAGATGGACAATGGAGGGAAGCCGAAAAGGAACATCGGGCGGTAGTACCCCATTGGAACCGCCCGATGAGACCGTCCCGACCCTCGCCGAGATGGGCATCGACAAGAGTGGGGTACCGGAGGGGTACCCCACTTTACCCATGAAAGGGCGTGGAGTTATTGGCGGGTCCTCAACGGACCCGCCAATAACAACGCTGGCCGGAGGTCGAAGTTAGGTGGGTCCCGACAGGACCTACCTAACATGCCGCCTACGCTCGCTGAGATGGGCATCGACAAGAAGACATCATCTTCTTCGTTTTCATCGTGGGTGGCGTGATTGCCGTCATCCGTGCGACAGGTGCCATCGACGCGCTTATCGCTTCTGCCATGCGGTATTTGGGTGGTCGCCCGGCGATGCTGATTGCCGGAATAATGACGCTCTTCGCGCTCGGTTCGTCCACGATTGGTATGGCCGAAGAGTACCTGCTGCGATACGTTCGCCTACTCCGGCAGGGTCCTACAGGGTCATGAATTATCGGCTGTTTCGGGTCCCCGATCGTGTCTCGCCAGGACGTGATTCGACATTTTTTTGATCCCAGAGGGCGACGAAACGGAATGTTACCTGGAGCACGAAAAGGAATGCATCATCGACCCACAGCGGATCGGTCGGGTCACGTATGCGGGTGTGGGAATAGTTTAAATCAGGCGACTGAGAGCCACCAGCCCGAAGTAGAGCACCGCCGTTGCCCAATTCTGACCCCCCGGCGGAAGCGCTTTGCGAAGGGGCCGGAGTAATGGCTCGGTGAAAGCATCCACCAGTCTCGTCAGCGAGCGGGTGGTGTCATTCACGGGGAGCCATGTGAGGACCATGGAGGCCAGCACGATGTACGAGTAAAATCTGAGTAACTGACTGATCAGCATGCATAATCCCTAAACATAAATCGCTTGTCGATTCTTCACTCCACCCTAATCGACCTGAGAACGGATATTAGCCAGAGGTCTACCACGGCCTTTTGACCGTGATCGCCGCCGCGACCTGAATACGTTCGGTGGTTCGCCCGACCGACCGGTCGACCAAAGAATTCGCGGCACCCAGGGCCACGCTTTCGGACTCGGCCGCGAGCAGGCGTCGAGCACCTCGAACGCACGTGGCGCGAGGTTGCGGAGTCTCAGCTCAGCTAGCTCGACCATCTCAGCCGCTTTGGCCTGTGCCTGTGGGCTGGCCCCGCCGTGATTCCGACAGACATTCTGTCCTTTCATTGAAAACTTCTCGCAGGGCGCTCCACTGCGGTTGGTCGCCTTGCATTTGCGCGGGTGACGCGGCTCGACGCTGGTCTCCTCCTTGATGGGTCACCTTATCTTGGCGGCGTGTCAATCATCGCCTGAGCGGATGCGGCGAGCGTAGTATCATCTACTTCTCACCTCAAAAGGGTGGTCAGCCACAGGTCCGACCGGCTACTCGACGACTGACGGCTCGTCGAAATTCACCGTCTGCCCAGGGTGGGGAGCCTATGAGCCAAAGCAACTACGACGAACAAAACCGTGTCAAAGCGTCCTTCGATGCAGCGTATACCGCACTGACCCCGCACCGATACCTTCACAACATGACCGCCGTCGATTACCGGATGGCTGACTACATGAACCCCTTTCTCACCGCCGTCGTTGACGCTTCCGTGTCCCCCCCCCCCCGCAGCGCCCTGTCTGGATCTTGGACCTGGGGTGCTCCTATGGCGTGTCCGGAGTACTGCTCAAGACGGATTGCTCGTATCAGGAGTTGGCGAAGTTTTTCCTGCACGAGGCGAGTTCGGAATACTCGTCGTGCGTCACCGAGTCTAAGCGTTGGCTGGAATCACACGTAGCGCGAGAAGACGTAGAGGTCGTCGGGTTCGATCGTTCGGCGGAGGCTATCAGATTCGCTACGGCTTCTCGGATGATAGATAAGGGCATCACACGCGACCTTGAGGAGAACGAGTCCGAACTGACGGAAGATGAGAGAAGCCTTATTCGACAGTGCGATGTGCTCCTTAGCACCGGCGTCTTAGGGTATGTCACCGAGAAGACCGTCAGTCCCATCTTGGACGAGTTTGGTAACGATGTCCGAGGCCCGTTAGGGCCAGTAGCCATCATGTCGGTGCTTGAACTCTTTGACCCGGAACCCATCGCGGAGTCCTTTGCCGAGCACGGCTATCGATTCGGTCAACTTCCGATTCGGATGCCGCAGCGGCGCTTCGCGGGCGAGGAAGAGCGCGAGGGTGTGCTGGAGACACTTCGAGACCGAGGTGAGCCTACTGCGGTCCAAGAGTCAGAAGACCAGATGTTTGCCAGCCTTTGTGTCGCGGCCCATCCGCAGTCGTTCGAAGTTCTCGCCAAACGGATGACCGAAGTCGCCGAGGCGTTACCGGCAGAAGTCCGCCTAGGTCACCAGGAGCTCACTACCTTCTCAGAGAGTGAAGTCAGTGGCTCTTCCGTCGAGTAGTTGATGTTCGCGGGCGAGTTCAGGCAGAACGCTCGCGGAACCCTGGGCAGCGACATGACCCCCACGCCCATCGAAACGAAAATTGGCGGCTGTAAATTTTGGTTGCCTATATACATATAAGGAAGTCGCTCACGGTTTTGGATCTGACAAAACCGCGCCAGAGAAAAGGGACGACCGGGGTACTGAAACCCCCGTCGAAACCAGGAACATCCGAGGGCAACCAGAAGGTTTGGGGGTAACGCTCTAGGTTGTGGAAACAGAAGTCATGCATTAGGTATGACTTCTAGTAACAATGCGACTCCCAGTCCCTCCGCCATATCTTATATCCCACCCACGTCGTTACCCGGGCACAACCCGCACGCCGATTCCACCTTGCTCCGACGACCTCAGGTCGAAGCACTGACCGGACTTCGCCGCGCCGTTTGATTGGAGTCAAGGGGATACCCCAAGTCGGCTATGATGCGCCGATCGCCTTCGCCAAAGAACCCAATGAGCGTAGCTGTCACGACGTCCTCTAGGCCGCACAAGTAACTCCTCTATCTGATCGTCGGCCGCTTTCTGAAGTATGCACCGGAGGTCGATGTCGCGCTCGACCTGGCCTGTGGAAGGATGCTCAGCGCCGACAAGGTCATGGCCAGGCAGTACATCGGCGTCGATATCGACGAGGACCGGCTGCGTGAAGGCATCGCCCGCCACCCCAGCGCCCGGGCCATTTCCTCGACGATCGAGAGTCTGCCCGACGACATCACCGGCGACATGGTCTTTTGTCTTCAGTGCATCGGCGTCAACAAGTTTTTCAAGCCGGAGCACACGGTCGAGGCGGTCGCGAAGATGGTCGACGCGACCCGGCCAGGCGGTACGCTGCTTTTTAATGTCGGCCACAACAGCCAGGCGTATCTTGCGGAAATCGTGGAGATGCTGGGCAAGGTATTCTCCCGGTGCAAGATTGTCGACTACGGCCGGTTCCACGGGCGCTGGGACGGAGCAGCGCTGCTCCTGGCCTATGTCATGAGCGCCCTGCCGTTCATCGCCCGATATCCGGCGCGGCCGGGGCGGATTTTCATCTGCGAGGGTCGGACCTCATCGCCCGCTCGCGATTTTTGGATCTGAGGAAATCGGGCGATCAAAAAAGTCCGGCCGGGGTGTGCTGAACCCACCCCTAGAGTGGCGTTTGACACCTTCTGGGCATCAAGACTGGGCATCAACAGGAACTAGACGCAGCCTTCGTGGTGCGATCAATCATGTGTTCCTCTCCATTACCTATATAGATACACGACCCATTCCGGCGTGGGTAACAGGTCTCGGTCCGCTGAGAAGCGGAGCAATGCCTGTTACACTGGGATACCGTCGTCAGGCCAAGGTAGCTTCTGAATCCACGAACCTGGGCCACAATTCCGCTCACTGTAACGAAACGAGAATCATGATTCGTACACAAGGTCTGTCTGTTCAGTTCGGCGAACGTGTTCTGTTCGAGGACGTTGCGATCAAGTTCGCTAAGGGTAATTGCTACGGCTTGATCGGACCTAACGGCGCAGGAAAGTCGACGCTTCTCAAAGTTTTGTCTGGCGAGACTGAACCGCACTCAGGTTCCGTGGTGATCGACCAAGGTCTGCGAGTCGCGGTTCTCAAGCAGGATCACTTCGAATTCAACGAGTTCGACGCGCTCACCACGGTGTTAATGGGGCATGGTCGTCTGTTCGCCATTATGCAGGAGAAGGACGCCCTCTACTTGAAGCGGGACTTCGACGAGTCTGACGGCATGCGCGCGGCGGAGCTGGAGGCTGAGTTCGGCGGGCTGAATGGCTGGGAGGCCGAGGCGCAGGCAGGCGAGCTGCTAGGCGGGCTGGGTATCCCGGTATCTCGGCATGGACTCCTCGTTAGGGAACTCGACGACGGTGATAAGGTTCGCGTCCTTCTAGCTCAAGCGGTGTTTGGCGACCCTGACGTTCTGTTAATGGACGAACCGACGAATCATTTGGACGTTGAGTCGATTTTGTGGCTTGAGGACTTCCTGCTGTCCTTTCAGAACACCGTGATCGTCGTGTCGCACGACCGCCACTTCCTCAACCGAGTGAGCACGCACACTGCAGACATCGACTACCATAAAGTGAAGTTGTACACCGGGAACTATGACTTCTGGCGCCAGGCCAGCGAAATGGCGCTCCGGCATAGGCAAGCGCGGAAAGAGAAGAACGAGGACCGGGCCCAGGAGCTTAGGGAGTTCATTGCCCGCTTCAGCGCCAACGCATCCAAATCCCGGCAAGCCACCTCTCGCAAGAAGATGCTAGGGCAACTCGACGTTGAGGCGATTGCTCCGTCGTCTCGGAAGGCTCCGCACATCGTCTTCAGTTCAGAGAAGGTCCATAGCAAGGAGATGCTCAGCCTCACGGATGTGTCGAAGTCCGTCGGCGGGCAGAGTATCTTCAAAGGGGTCAACCTCACGATCGCTAACGGAGAGCGGGTGGTGGTGGTCTCGCGAGACTCTGTGGCAACGTCGACGTTTCTGGAGGTCGTCGCGGGTACGCAGGAGCCCGACACTGGCAGTGTCCGGTGGGGGGCGTCGGTGCGGCGCTCGTTTCTGCCAAAAGAGTACGGCCACCTGTTCGACGTCGATCTCAGCGTCATCGACTGGTTGCGGCAGTTCAGCGAGGATCCGGATGAGGACTTCATCCGGCAGTTCCTGGGCCGCATGCTGTTTACCGGCGAGGAATCCAAGAAATCGGTCACCGTCCTCTCGGGGGGGGAGAAGGTGCGCTGCATGCTCGCGCGTTTGATGCTCGAGAACCCTCAGTGCCTCATTCTAGACGGTCCGACGAACCATCTCGACCTGGAGTCGATCAACGTCCTGAACAACGCCCTGAGCAAACGCAGCGGCACTCTGATTTTTGGGTCTCATGACGTCGAGTTGATCGAGTCGTTGACCGACAGGGTTATCGAGATTACCGACGAAGGTCTCGTTGACCATCAGTGCGGCTACGCCGAGCTACGACAGCGGCGGACCGAAGAGTCGGCCGTGCTCGTCGGCGCTTAAGGCATCGCCCCGACCCCGGCTGTGTCTCTTGAACTGGACATTAGGGAAAAAGGTGTTCTTACTGACCAAAAAATCAACGAGCTTAATAGGGAGAGAAATATCTATTCCCTGTTGCACACGAAAGGCGAACACTCTTTCCCTGGTCTGCGGGTCAACACCATATAATCAGCTCTGATCTGTCGAGTGAGCTACGGTCCGCGAAAGGGCCGACGGGATGAATCTGCACCACGTTCGCATCGACACCATCACCACCAGACGCCCGTATCGATTCTCCGGAAGGCCTTCAACATGAAAGCGTGAGGCATGCTAACCAATGAAGATCCTGAAGTGTGACCTCTGCCACCGTGAAGAGCTCACAAAAGCGGATGGTGCAGACAAGCAGGACGTCCGAACCATCTCAGCTGGCGGCGCCATCAGTACTGGCAGGCTCAGGCGCGACTGTGCATGGCGCTTGTCCGTTGGCGGCGGCAGTCAAGACTTGGAGATCTGCGGGGTGTGCCAAGGACGGCTCACCCAAGCCCTTGAGTCGTGCCTGTCCGAGATGAAGGAAACAGACGAGGCGGGAGAGGTCGCGTCATGACCTGCAACACGTTGCACTGAGCTATCTCACCGAAAAGCGCACGAACGGCGCGTAAGCCCCGATCACCCACCCGATCAGCCCCTGAAGTCACCCAGCCGGAGAAGGCCTCTGACCAGGGTGTCGCCTACCAGGGTCTAAGCACTGTGATCTTTGTATCGACTTCGATGCGGTCGGCGGCCTTTAACCCTCCGCGATCGAGGATGTCCTTAACCGCGCCAAGGACCACCGCCTCTGAGTTCGCGTGCAGCAGCTTCTCAAGCACCTCAACGGCATCGGGCGTGAGTCCCTCGAATCTTGAGGTCAGCAGCTTCTACAGCCCGCTGAGCGCGAGCTAACGCCAATGGCGATTTGGCGCCATGCATATGACACGTCCGCTGCGCCTTCATCGCGTACTTGCCGCATCGCTGACCAGACCGCTTGCTCTTCGCGGTGCATTGACGAGGGTGTGGAGGACGCTCTTCGGTTTGATGCATGGGGATGTGTTGACCCATGAGGCACGGGACGACAACCTCGTCGAGATTTCCGAGTATCAATAAGCGCGCTAGTCCTGGCCTCCGGCTTCGCGCCTCTCGTCGGCTCGTGCGCCGCTCAGCATGCTCGTCATCGCGTGCTTGTTCCCCTCGTGACAGGCATACTCGTACATGGAGTACTCGTCGAAGCGCGATAGACCGATGCCTGCCTTCCACGGTGTCACCCAGGTTTCGGGATCGCCGACGATCGCTTCGTAGTCGAGCGAGTCTTCGCCGGTCGGTGTGAATCGCTCGGTGACCGTCAGCTGGTCGGTGTGCGCGTTGCCTCGGATCGCACTTCTGTCCGTGAAGTTCGTCGTCTCCACGACCAGCGTGTTGCCGTCGAAGTATCCCCGGGACCGGCCCATCCAGAGCCGGATGTCCGATTCGGGCAGAGGCCCGTCCGATAGCGGAATGATGCGTGCGTCGTGGATCATCTCGTACCGGATGACGACGTATCTCGGAACCTGAAGAATCTGGTAGGCGTTGTTGTAGAGAGATGGAAACGTCGAGGCCGGAACGCCTCGGGTGATGCAGCGCACCCACGGATCGAGGTAGGCGTACGAGTCGAACGCCTTGCGGCAGACGTTGTCGATCCGCTTGCTTCCAGTCTCCGTCAGGGCCGGCAGCCTGCCGTGCGCCGGTTCCGAAATGAGGCTCGATCTCACCTTCGCCACGTCCGTGGCCGTTTCGAACCAGTGTGCGGGGATACCGCCAATCACCGCCGCGGGGTTGCTCTCGGGCAGGGACTCATCCGATGGGACACAGGTCCCCGTGCCGATCAACTGGCGAGTGGCCCTCGTCCCGGGAGGAGCCGGCGCTTCCAGACTGAACCCTTCGCCCAGATCGAAGTTCGTCCAGATCCCTTGGAGATCCGGGTCGCCCCACGGCGTCGTTGACGGCTGCCCGCTGGCCACCGACGGACTGATCATGGTGAGCGCGGCCACGAGCGCCAGGCACGCGAAGAGAACTGCGAATCGATACGTCGTCATTGGTCTTCCTTCGTGGTGTCTTTCGTTCCGTTTTGACGTTACCACGGGGGTCACGTAGAACGGACCTCATGCGTGCGGCGCTCAAAGTACCAAACATGAGGGCCGCATTCAATCGCCAAATAGACCCCCGAACCGAAACCGAAAATTGGCGGGTGTGTGATCCGGGCACCTATATAAGATATTAGCGACCCCCCCTGCGGTTTTTGGATCCTGAGGAAATCGACCGAGCAAAACAATCCGAGGGAGGTCGGCTTACCGGGGTCGATTACTCCCTTCCCCGAGGGTCAATCACTCCCCTTCTCAGTCCGGTAGCCGTCAAACCTTCTAAGCCGTCGTATCAGGGTTAGACGACCCAACCATTCAACACAATAAACATAGGAGTCAAATGGTTCCGAGGGCGGGAATCGAACCCGCACGGTCCGTTAGAACCACAGGATTTTAAGAATCCGCCACTCTCTTCCATACCGCATCGTTGCGTTGTTTCCTGCGGTGTTCTCTCAACCAACAAGAGACAGTCTGTCCTACAGCCCATACAGGCTCGAACCTTCCTACTGTTAGGATTCGTATAGAGAAACGCATGTTCGGACCCTACGTCCACCAGATCGACCCGATCCTGTTCGACATCGGCGGTGTGCATCTCTGGTGGTACGGGCTGGGCTTTGCTCTCGGGTTTCTCGAGATTCATCTCTTTCTGAGACGCCGTCATGGCCAGATGCACCTGTCACTCCGGGAGGTCTGGAGCCTAAGCTTGTTCGTGGTCATCGGCGTCCTCGTCGGCGGCCGCGCCGTCGAGATAGCGTTCGACGAATGGTCGTTCTACCGTGAGCATCTCGGGCTGATTCCCGCCTACTGGCTGGGCGGGATGGCTACACACGGACTCATGCTCGGTGGCGCGGTCGGCTCGGGACTGTTTGCACTCCGGTACCGGAAGTCGTTCCTGCTCCTTGCCGACACTCTCGTTATTCCAGCGGCGTTCCTCATGGGGATCGGGCGACTCGGGAACTTCATCGACGGCCAGATCGTCGGTGCCGTGACGGACGTGTGGTGGGCGGTCCAGTTTCCGGACGCGGATGGGTTTCGTCACCCGGTGGTGCTGTACGACGGTGCGAAGAACCTGCTGCTGATGGCCTACCTGATGCGCGTGAGACGAATGAACACGACGCCTGGCGCGGCCGGGGCCCGCTTTGTGTTCTGGTACGCGTTTCCTCGCTTCTTCATCGACCTCTTCAGAGACTATCCGACTCACCTGCTCGTCCTCGGGACCGGGCAGACGCTTAACATAGTGATGGCCCTGCTCGGCGCTGCACTGTTGTATCGCTCGCGCTTGCGAAGGCTAGGTCTCCTCAAGAATAGTTTGGCGACCAGTCCATTCCCTGGCGGGTCGTTCGACGCGGTGCCGTTGGCCTCCCAGCGCATCGCCTTCATATGCCTGCTGGCGTTCTGCCTGACGATTCCGAGCAATTGGACACAGGACATTCCGTCCCGGTACGGCGACCGACACGCGGGACTGGAGTACTCTTGGCTGTATCCCATGATCGACACTGCGCCGCCGCCTGCGGACCCCCCGGTGCTCAATCAGTCCAGCGGGCGTTTCGAGGTCGGTGCGCTCGGCGATGCCCCGCATAGGGGGCGAGACCTGCGGCCAGACTGGCACATCACGGGACAAGACCAGGCGTTGTCGAGCGGGTCGGCGGGGCCGTGGGTTCCCGGTCTGTGGTAACTATGGCAATCGGGCCACGAGTGAGATGACGCGGTCCATCCTGGCGATCGTCCTGTTTGTGACCGTGTCGGCTTTCGCCGTGGCCCAATCGACCGCTCTGGACACGTTCAACGAACCTCGCAGCGGCACGTCGTTCCCAGTCTCGCTGACCCCGCCTGGCGACACGACGCCGCACTGGATCATGGGCACGGGGATCCGGCAGCGCACGATTTTCAGGGTGAAGATTTATGCGTTCGGACTTTATGTCGATCCAGAGGGTGCTCGCGCATCTCTCTCTCGGTTCGCAGGCCGACCGGCGTCGACGCTCGAGCGCGACGAGAGTTTCTACCGGCACCTCCTCGATCTGGACTTCGCGATGACGCTTCGGCTAGTCATGACACGTACCGTCGACGGCAACGACATGGCCGAGGCCTTCGACGACGCCTTGAGGCCCCGGATGACCAGGGCCGTGACGGACACAAACACCTCCGGCGATCTGGCGGTGCTGGAGAGGTTCCGCGGCTACTTAGACGTGGACGAAGTAAGAATTGGCACGGAGATCATTTTCTCCTGCGGTCCTGTGGGACGCTTGGCTACCTCGGTTGGAGGAGACGAGCGCCCGCCCATCGACTCGCGGGCCTTATGCCGGGCGCTGTTCGACGTCTACCTCGGTGAGGATCCGATCTCGGATGACGGGAAGAGGAACATCATCGCTGGATTTCCTAGCCTGATCGGGTGAGCTATGCGTCGGCGCCTGTACTGCCACTTGTACTACTAGAGTCGCCAAACCGCCTCAGCCGGCCGGACACCCTCCCGAGTAGTCGGCGACGCAGCCGTACCCCACGTGCCGGAACCCGCGGAAAAGGCGGTGCCCATGTGGTACCGCCTTTTAATGCTCCACCCACGCTCGCCGAGATGGGTATCGACAAGAAGACATCATCACTCGCGCAACGGACGTGATAGGTTGCCCACAGACGTGGCCGATCTTCGCGCCCTCGCCAACTACGCGGCGGGCCTCTATCGTCGCCGACTTGTCGATGATGCATCGTCCCTCTCAACCGACGATAAAAAGCACGTCGCCGAGATCCGACAGGCGGTGCTGCACCGCGAGTTCATACGTGCGTTCGACTTGCTCGCGTGGAAGCTCTGGTGCGGCGATGACCACATTCTGTTTTTGAGGCGCGCCTTTCCGCTCCTCTCGGACGAGGAGAAAGCCGCGTGTCTGTCATACGTGTGGGTGCATCTGAAGGAGTGCAGCTACCGAGGGCGTGCCCTCAAGTTGTTTCAGCAGGCTGCGCCTGGACTGAAGTCGACCATTCCTAAGTCATGGCCCACGGCGATCACCGTCTACCGTGGGAGGTACGTCATAGACCTCGGCGACGAAGTGCGCGCCGAGTTTGGCCACAACATCATGTCTCACGCCAGCCTGTGGCGTAGAGTCCAGCGGGATGTCCGAAAGGGCTTAGCGTGGACGACCGATCGGGCTGTGGCGCTCGACTTTGCCAAGGTGGGACGACAGCTTTCTGAAGGGTCACGAATTATCAGCTGTCTCGGGTCCGCGACCGTGTCGCGCCAGGACGTGATCGCCTACTTTGGGGCCCAAGATGGCGACGAAGTGCCCTGCGTGTTTGACCACGAAAAGGAATGCATCATCGACCCACAGCGGATCGGTCGGGTCACGTATGAGGAAATTACAACTCTCTTGGATTAAGCCACGTAACCTAGAGCACGAACTGAAGTGCCAACGTCACCGCGATCCCTACAAGCACTCCGCGCACGAACCATCTCACACTCGGGTTGCTTAGATTCTCCATCCCCCGCATCTTCTTCTCCTACATCAAGCGGTTATCTCAATCGGTACCGTTGAGTTCTTCTTCAGCACAGGCGCAGAGAGTAGCAGGAAGCGGGGAGAGTGTCAGCGGAAGGGTGCGGGTGTGGGGATAGGTGGGACGCGGCGCATCTCGTTGAGGCCTAGCCGAGGTCTACCAAGGCTTCGTGACCGCGACTTGGGCCGCGACTTGCGCAGGTTTGTGACCGTCTAGAAATCTGATTGCAAGAGGCATAAACTGCCCACATGACGACATCGCATCTCCGTTGGTTAGCCGGTGTGAGCGTGGTGGCGCTACTGGTGGGGGGGCTGGCCTGTACCTCAGCGGTGCAGTCCTTCAAGATTCCGGACTTCAGTAACCGTCTTCGTCGAGCGACTGTCCACGTGCGCGTGACAACGGGAGCAGGTGCCACCTCAATATCAGGAAGTACTGTCGCAGGTATTACCGCCATACAGATTCTGCCCGGAGGGGACACGGTCCTGGTCGCAGCACGGCGGGTGCAATTCGAACTCCTGCGGATAGGGTTTAGGGTTATGGATTCCCCTTCGGATGCAACCATGTATGTCGATCTCACACTAAATCCCAGGCTTAACCCTATTGGTGGGTGGATTGCGGACGAGGCACAGCTTGAATTTATCGATGCCAACACCGGTGAACTGCTCGCCTCGTATCGAGCACACGGGAGTGGTCTTGTTACGCCATCGGTTAATAATTTAGTGTCTAACCTAATTAAGGACGTACGGGCTGACTATTGAGTGTCACGGGCTTCGAGGCGCTTATCGCGGAACGAAGTCATCCAGGAGTCCGGCGAACGTGAAGTCATTGAGAGCTCACCACAAGTGAGCAGTCGCTTGCCCGCTAAAGGCGCACAGCAGAATGATGCCGAAGCGATTGCGTTGTATCGCACACTTGCTGAGCAGGGGGATGCGACCGCGCAGTTCAACCTTGGCGTGATGTACCGCACCGGCCGGGGCGTCCCGCAGGATGACGTTGAGGCGTACAAGTGGTACAACCTCGCGGCGACCTATGCCGACGCAGAGCAACGAGAACAATTCGCCGAGCGGCGTGACGCCGCCGGTGAGCGTCTCACCCCTGAGCTACGCACCGACGCGCAACGCCGCGCACGCGAGTTTTTCGCCGCGCACCCGCACGCCACGGGCGGGACTTGACGACAAATCGACCACTGGTCAGCATTTGCATGATGAGAGCGGAAAAACACGAGCACAACCTGACGCAACTGTCCCGATGCACGTTGTTCACGGAGTCTAGTGGACGCGCCCACGCCACCGCTCCTGGCATCATCACGATGGGAGCCGTGCTCTTCGCCGTCGGCTGCGCCGGGAACAGCGCACCGCCATTGGAGACGGCCGAGCCTAACACTATCGCCGAGCCCGCGCCCGTCGAGACGGTTCCGGACATGATCGAGATGGGCGGCGCCAAGTCTGTGACGACCTTCTTCATCACCAGCGTCGGACCGGAAAATGGTGGTGACCTGGGTGGTCTCACCGGAGCTGACACGCACTGTCAGGCGCTTGCCGAGGCGGAATACGCCGGTGACCACACGTGGCGCGCCTACCTGAGCACCATGGCCACTGACACCGAGTCGGCGGTGCATGCCCGCGACCGGATCGGAGCCGGTCCCTGGTACAACGCCGAGGCGCTGCTGATCGCCGCCAACGTCGAGACGCTGCACGGCAACGACAACAAGGTGAACAAAGAACGGGCGACCACCGAGCGGCTCGATCCGGTGAATGGCGTTGGAGATGACCCGAACCGACACGACATCCTGACCGGGTCTCAGCCGGATGGGACAGCGTTCAGCGGCACGGACGACATGACCTGTGGGAACTGGACGTCAAGCGGCGATGGACGCGCCCAGGTGGGCCATCACGACCGGATGGGCCGGGGGGACGGCGTCAACTCCTGGAACTCGGAGCACGCCTTTCGAGGTTGCAGCCAGGACGACCTGGTCAGCACCGGCGGCGTCGGGCTGTTTTACTGCTTTGCGATTGATTGACGCGGCTCAGGACAGCGGAAAGGGTGACCGCACGGGTGCAATTCGTCATCGGCTACCTCTGACCACGACGACGCGGGTGTAGATGCCGATCCTACCGCTGGCGGGCAGGGGGTTCAATGCGGGGGTGAGGTGCCGACCGGCGTAGCTCCGGCCGTGGGCTGGCGATCGTCGTAACGATCCCCCAGCACAAGCTCGTCGCAGACATCGCCGCTGCGCAGGAAGTCTTCTCGACACGTCAGCGTCTCGGTGAAGACGTTATTGGCTACGCGCACACGCTCAAGGTCGAGGCGCTTACCGGTCTTGGTGAATTGCTGAAGCAGACACCAAAGGCCAAGGGGACTGATCGCGGTGGTCGTTCATCGAAGTTAGATGGTTTCAGAGTGGTACCATCTAACGCTCCACCCACGCTTGCCGATCTCGGCATAGACAGTATCGTCAGTGACGCAACCGCAGTCCCTTCCCACCCACCTGTCTACCAAGGCCCAAACGAGTACTACTGTGGTGGTCAAGCCGCTCCTGAAGTGGGCGGGGGGGAAGCGGCAACTGCTGCCCAAAATCCGCCAGTTCTATCCCGCGACGTTTGGGGACTACCTTGAACCGTTCGTTGGCAGCGGAGCCGTCTTCTTCGACCTATACAGCCACGGGCTGCTGGAAAGCCGCCACTCTCTACTGCTTGATAGCAACCATGACCTGATCGGCTGCTACACCGTCGTTCGTGATGACACGGAGGCTGTGATCCGCAGTCTGAAGCGTTTGGCCACAGCATACAGAAAGAACCCCAGTGAGCATTATTACCGGGTGCGAGATGGTCGCTTTAATCCCGGCAGGGTGTGGATATCCGACCCCGAAGGTCTTGACTGCCAGCGCTACTCGGCGTCGTTGGCCGCCATGCTTATCTATCTGAACCGCACCGGGTTCAATGGCTTGTTTCGGCTGAATTCGAGAGGCGGCTTCAACGTGCCGTTGGGCCGTTACAAAAATCCACTGATATGCGATGCGAAGAACCTCCGAGCCGTAGCGGCTGCCCTTCGCTATAACGTGACTCTCAAAGACGACAACTTTGAGACCGTCCTGACTCATGCGAAGTCTGGGGATTTCGTTTATTTCGATCCACCCTTTATGCCGCTGAGTCGGACCGCACGGTTCACCTCATACACGCCAGGGGGATTCCAGCTGGAAGCTCAGGAACGACTACAGCAAGTAGTGATTCAGTTGGCGGCGAGGGGGTGCTGGGTGCTGCTAAGCAACTCCACGGCGTCTGACATCACCCGGCTATATGACGGTAACGCCGAAGCGACTGCGGTAGGACTGAAGGCGCACAAGGTGCCAGCCAGACGAGCCATTAATTCGGAGCCGTCGAAGCGTGGTACGGTCATGGAATACCTGATCTCAAACATCCCACGCAGGAATCCCTAGGTTTCTCGAATGCCAGGACGCGCAATTGACAAGAAGATCTCATCGCTCGCGCAAAGGCTAGTTAGCGAAAAGCACTACCACGGCCTTTTCACCGTGATCGCCGCCGCGACTTGAATACGTTCAGTGGCTCGCCCGACCGGGGATGTCACTTCGCAGTGACGTGTCGCTAGGAGTTCCGTTCAGGGAGTCCGTCGCTGAATTCCCCCGGGTAGTCGAACTGCGGATTGATGACGACTGACCCCGTCTTGTCGATGAAGCCCCACGCGTCACCGATGCGCACGGCGGCGAGTCCGTCGCTGAATGAGCCTGTGTAGTCGAACTGCGGATTGATAACGTATGACCCCGTCTTGTCGATGAAGCCCCACGCGTCACCGATGCGCACGGCGGCGAGTCCGTCGCTGAATGAGCCCGTGTCGTCGAACTGCGGATTGATGACGTATGTGCCTGTCTTGAGACTGGTCGGCGTCGAAGCCACTACTGCGGGAGTCTCCGTTTGTGACGGCGACGAACAGCCAGCCGCACCCATCAGCAGCACCGCCACAACCCCAACCACGCACCTCCGCAGATTCAACATAAGCAGACAGTAGCAGGAAGCGGGGGAAATTTCAGCGAAATGCTGCGGGTGGTGCTGGGGGGGGATGCTGGATGTCGTCAGGAATCCTCGTGTCGTCGAAACGCGGTGTCACCCGCTCCTGCTCCAAGTCATCGAGATACTTCAGGAACAGCAGCCAGGAGGTCTGCTCGGTGTAGTCCAGCTCGGAACTACACCCGGCTTCCTTCCACAGCACATCGTCGAGGTTCTTGAACGTCTGCTCAAATGCCACGAGAGAAGTGTAAGCCTTCGGATGCGAGGTGTATCGGTGGTGACTGGTACTCCTGAGCCTGGCGGTGAAGTCATAATTCCCGGGCGTGACCGTGTCGTGTTGCAGCGTGTCCTACTCGCACATCTCGACGAGGCCAAACGAATTGTGAACGACGAGGCGCTTACGACGGATGAGCGGCGTGCCGTCTCTCGGCATAGAGGTGAACTCGTGACATTGGTGCGGTACTGCCGAAACGTGGTGGTGACATGAGTGGGCTTGGCCGAGGATTACCAGTGCGTTGTCCGTCGAGCCACGCCACGCGCTGACACCACACGACCGAGCATTACTGGGCAGATCTCTCCAAGGCACGTGACCCGGCGAGAATGTTCGTCATTCCGTAATTACCCTCGTGGCACGCGTACTCGAACATCGGACCGCCACTTCGGACCATCGGAAGCGTGCCCTTCCATGGTCTCGTCCAGATGTTCCGGTCTTCGACCGTGAAGTGATAGTCGAGCGTGTCCGGTCCGATGCGGGTGAAGCGTTCAACCACATGCAAGGCTTCGGTGAGATCTAGACTAAATCGTCGGATGAAGGCCCGGTCACTAAAATTGGACGTTTCGATGGTGAGTGTATCGCCCTCCCAGTAACCACGCGAATCCCCCCCATACTGGCGGATGGTTTGATCGACATGCGGACGACCATCCAAGGGAATGAACCGGACGTCGTGGATGTGCTCCTGGAGAATGGCGACGACATTGGGCGTCTGCATAATGTGATAGTTATTGTTGTAACCCGCTGGAAAAGACGGGATGCCACGGTACCAGATGCACCGGTCGCTCATTTCTAGCTGATCATATGAATCGGTCGGCAGACGCCCTTGCCTGACATCGTTGCGCCGCTGCATCTCAGACGACGTGATCAGCCGTTGCGCATCCGGTGTCAGGGAAGGAAGCCGACCATCCGGCGGGTCCACAATGATCGACGTGCGCCGCGTCGAAACGATTGTTGTGGCTAGATCCGACCAGAAATTGTTATAGGAACCGACATTTCCACCAGCAGGCAACGGCTCGGTTCTTACCACGCTAGGTTCGTTCGCGCGGTTGTTGCGGTCGACAGCCTGTTGCTCAAGAGCAGCCGCTTCGTCCGGACTGAGAAATTCTTGGTCGGCCTGCGTTTCGGGACGCTCAAGCGGCGTCAGGGTGGCATTGTTCCAGATTCCCCCAAGGTCCGGATCACCCCACGACGTCCGCGGGGATCGTGAACTCTCCGATTCTGCTGTCTGAGCCCACACCACGCCCGACAGCAAGACGAGTGACAGGATCAGCATCAGGGTGACACGCGCACCCTGCCCATCCGATGACGCAAAACATCGACAACTCATCGATAACCCCTTTGCTAGCCCAGCCACTCCATCACCTCAGTAGACGAAAGTGTACGCTCCATCCTACTGCCGGATCGCCGACGGTTCAAACTCTAGTAATCTAGTAGAACCACTCCCGAGGAGAGATGTCCGAGTGGTTGTATGACGACCGGTTAAGGCCTAGTTCACCAGGGCCGCTTCACCGTGATCGCCGCCGCGACCTGAATACGTTCGGTGGCTCGCCCGACACTCCGGTCCACCAAACTATTCGCGGCACCAAGAGCCACGCTTTCGGACTCGGCCGTGAGCAGGCGTTCGAGCACCTCGACCGCACGTGGCGCGAGGCCACGCAAACGCAGTTCGACCAGCTGCACCATTTTTTCGCCTTGGCCAGCGCCTGCTTGGACTTGCCGCCGTGCATCATGCAGACGGTTTGACCACGCATCGCCCACCGTCCGCACAGCTGTTGGGTGACGTCGTTCAGTTCGGGTGTGCGCTGCATCCTGGGTTTCAACGCTGGGCCGCCCATGAACCCGAGCGCATACAAAAACAACATGCAGTTGTTTCAAACGGAGGACTACGTCGTCCTCGTGACGGAGATGGTCAACACCTCGCGAGTGGTCGCGCTTGACGAGCGTCCTCACATCGACTCCGACATCCGTCAGTGGTCGGGCGACTCTCGTGGCCACTGGGAAGGAGATACGCTGGTGATCGAAACGGAGAATTTCGACGCCAAGCAGCAGTGGAGAAACACGACGAACAGCGCGCATCTGGTTGAACGGATCAGCCGCGTCGACGCCGAGACGCTGTTGTATGTGTTCACGGTGACTGACCCCGAGACGTGGACGAGCGCGTGGACTGCTGAAGTGCCCATGCGGAAGAACACAGAGCCGATGTTCGAGTATGCCTGCCACGAGGGGAACTACTCGATGCCCGTGATGCTGGGTGGGCGCCGCCTGGAAGAGAAAGCAGCAGTCGGGCAACCGTGATCGCGGTACG
Organism: Vicinamibacterales bacterium; assembly: GCA_965237405.1. GTDB lineage: Bacteria > Acidobacteriota > Vicinamibacteria > Vicinamibacterales > UBA8438 > CAUZIB01. The sequence continues at coordinate 1,326,496 of OZ250139.1, forward strand.
TCAAGCTGGCCGCCAAGACGACTGACGACCTTCGAGGCTGCTGAAGCCCCGCAGAATGCGTACGTGCGCCTTGTACAGGCATTTCTGTGCAGCGGCTGCAACCATTCGCGCCTTGAGCGTAGAATGACCTCGAACTCAGCCTGGACAATTTATGGCCCTTTCCGTCGACTCCCGACTCGGCCACTACGATGTGACCGCCCTCATTGGCGAGGGTGGCATGGGACAGGTCTATCAATCCACCGATACGAAGCTCAACCGGCAGGTGGCGCTGAAGATCCTGCCCGAGGCGTTTGCGACCGATCCTGATCGGCTTGCGAGGTTCCAGCGAGAGGCGCAGGTGCTCGCCAGCCTGAACCACCCGGGCATTGCTACAATCTACGGTGTTGAGGAAGCGGAGCCGTTTGCAATCCTGGTGGCTTGTTTCTAGGGGGTGTGATGATGAAGCGCGCAATGCACCGTGTGAAGCGATGGCATGTGGGTGTGCTGAGCGTGCTGGCCGGCGCGGGTATGGTTTCTGTATTGCTCGGCGGAGGGTTCCTGGCCGCGCAGACGGCGCCGACCAGGTGGCCGCCACAGTTTCCCCGCGAGGGAGCCACCAAGCTCTTCGAGAACGACCACGTGATCGTCTGGGAGCAAGTCGGGCGACCGCAGGAGCCGTTCGCGCACCGGCATATCCGGGACATCCTGACCTTCGGGGTGGAGCCCGGGAAGGTCGAGGTGACGGGGCCCAACCTCGAGCCGGCCAGCGGACCCAGTGGGTTCACGGAGCACATCTACCGACGCGGGGACACAACGCTCAGCTACTCGCGAGCGGGACTGGGGCCGCACGTGGAGCTGACTCCGGATCCGAACGCGATCCCCATTTCGATCTTCGTCGAGATCAAGGGCACCGAGCCGAGCGATTGCGGGGAGTGGAGCACGGCCTGCCGGTAGGCGTGTTTCCCTTCCCGGCGGACACCATCGGCGCAGATTGGTAGTATGTGGCTCATCCCGGTCGCCTAACGCAACCCATGCCTCTAACCGTCGGTGACCGCCTCGGGTACTACGACGTCACCCCTGGCCATAACCACGGGTGCGTCTAGCTGATCATGTTCTACAACCCGACATACCCTCGGCCCGTATCAGCGTCACCGCCAAGATCGGCGAAGGCGGCATGGGCGAGGTGTATCGCGCGCGGGACACCAAGCTCGACCGAGACGTTGCGCTGAAAGTCCTCCCGCTAGCCTTCATGGACGATCCGGACAGGCTGGCGCGCTTTGAGCGAGAGGCGCCCGCGCTGGCACGTGGGAGGTTTTGAAACCGGTTCTGGATTGACTAAAATGATGTGACGTAAGGCACAACTCGGGGGGCGTAGGTCTATGTTGAGGTGATTTGATGGCTGGCGCATTCTCCGCACAACGAGCTAGGGATGAGATTGCCGGCGGCCGGAGACGGTCTCGAGAGAGGCGGCCGTCGCTGGTTCTGGTGATCGCCGTCGCGACCGCCGCCTGCCTGATCTACGGTGGAAGTCCCGCCCGCGGACAATCTGAGAGCGGCCCAAAAGTTGTCTTCGCCCAGGATGTTCTGCCCATCCTAGAGGCTTCGTGCCACAGCTGCCACGGACCCGAGGAACAGATGGGCCAGCTCAGGCTGGATTCGAAGCGGCTTGCCCTGGACGGCGGCCAGTCAGGCTCAGTCATTCTGCCCGGCGATCCCTCGGCAAGCGAGCTCTACCTGCGAGTCGCCGGCACGAGTGACCAGGCACGGATGCCGATGGGCGGCGAACTCCCGCCGGCCCAGATCGATATCATCCGGCGCTGGATCCAGCAAGGGGCCGAGTGGCCTGAAGGACGTGACGCCGAGGGCGCGGAGATCAGGCGGCACTGGCCGTTTGTCGCTCCCCTGCGCCCACCGTTGCCTGCGACGAAGGACACGACGTGGCCCCGGAATGCCATCGACCACTTTGTTCTTGCCCGGATAGAGGAAGAGGGGCTGTCTCCTTCCGACGAGGCGGACCGGGTCACGCTGCTGCGGCGTCTAAGCCTGGATCTGATCGGCCTACCACCGACGATCAACCAGATTGATGCGTTCCTGGCAGATCCCAGCCCGCACGCGTACGAGACGCAGGTCGAGCGCCTCCTGGCTTCGCCGCACTATGGGGAGCGCTGGGGGCGCCATTGGCTCGATGCAGCCCGATATGCCGATTCCGACGGCTTCGAGAAAGACAAGCCCCGCCAGGTGTGGTTCTACCGAGATTGGGTCGTCAACGCCTTGAATCGCGACCTGCCGTATGACCGGTTCGTGGTGGAGCAACTCGCCGGTGATCTACTGCCCAACGCGACCCAGGACCAGCGCGTCGCCACAGGATTCCTGCGAAATTCGATGATCAACAAGGAAGGCGGAATCGATCCCGAACAGTTCCGGATGGAGGCGATGTTTGACCGGATGGATGCGGTCGGAAAGAGCATCCTCGGTGTGACGATTCAGTGCGCGCAGTGCCACAACCATAAGTACGACCCGCTCACCCAGGAAGAGTACTACCGCATGTTCGCCTTCCTGAATAGCTCCCATGAAGGCAGCGTGGCTGTGTACAGGCCAGACGAGCACATGCAGCGCGCGGCGATCTTCCGCGAGATCGGCGAGATCGAGGACGAGTTGCGCCACCGCAACCCCGACTGGCGGAAGCGGATGGCTACCTGGGAAGCGGAGGTCAGCAACGATCAACCCGAATGGATCGTCGTGCGTCCCACCGTGGAGGAGATCTCGACCGGCGGAACAAGTATCTGTTACAGGGGGACGGTTCGCTCTTGGCCCAAGGTTATTCACCGCCGAAGCATCGGGTCCAGATCGCGGTCGAAACCGATCTGCAGGAGATCACAGCCTTTCGGCTGGAGTTGCTGACCGATCCGAACTTGCCGTTCGGCGGGCCTGGCCGTTCGATCAAAGGGACCGGCGCGCTTACCGAGTTCGAAGTCGAGGCTGCTCCGGCGGATGACCCTGACAGCCTAACCCCAGTCAGGATCTCCAGCGCGACCGCCGACATCATCCTCTCCGAGAGAGAGCTCGACCCCATCTTCCACGACAAGACTGACACGAATCGGGTCACCGGCCCGATCGGATTCGCGATCGATGGAAAGGAGAAGACTGCTTGGGGCATCGATGCGGGTCCGGGTAGACGGAACCGGGCGCGGAAGGCAGTCTTCCTCCTGGAATCTCCGATTTCGCACGACAGCGGCACCATCCTGACGTTCTACCTGAGTCAGAGACACCAGAGCCACAATCTTGGGCGGATCCGGCTCTCCGTTACCACGGCAACGAACGCGGTCGCCGACCCGCTGCCCCAGCTTGTACGGGAGATTCTGGCGGTGCCCCAAGGCCAGCGGACGCTCGCGCAAACTCAGACCGTCTTCCGCTATTGGCGAACGACCGTCGCCGATTGGCGCCAGGCCAACGCAAAGATCGACGAGCTGTGGGCCAGACATCCGGAACCGACTTCACAGTTCGTTCTGCAGGAGCGGCAAGATTCACGGGCGACGAACGTTCTCGAGCGCGGCGATTTCCTCCAGCTGAAGCAAGAAGTGGCTCCCGGTGTTCCCAGCTTTCTGCACCCGCTACCGGAGGACGCGCCGCCGACCCGCCTGACGTTTGCGGAGTGGCTGGTCGACGAGCGCTCGCCTACCACCGCACGCGCGGCGGTCAATCGCATCTGGCAATCGTATTTCGGCCGGGGCATCGTGAGCACGAGCGAGAATCTGGGCACTCAAGCTGAGCCGCCCTCGCATCAAGCACTGCTCGATTGGTTGGCGGTCGAATTCATGAACGCGGCTGGAGCCGGAAGTAGATGCACCGCACCATCGTAACCCCAGCTACGTACCGCCAATCATCCCGGGTGACATCGGAGTTGTACGAGCGCGATCCTTACAACCGTCTGCTCGCCAGGGGTCCGCGCGTAAGGGTCGAGGCGGAAGTCGTGCGAGATATCGCACTCGCAGCAAGCGGCTTGCTGGATCCGACACTGGGCGGACCCAGCGTATACCCGCCCGCTCCCGAATTTCTCTTTGTGCCGCCGGTCAGTTTCGGGACAAAGACGTGGAATGCGCAGAACGGCACCGACCGCTATCGCCGCGCGCTATACACCTTCCGGTATCGGTCCGTTCCCTACCCGGTGCTACAAGTCTTTGACGCGCCGAACGGCGAGACGTCCCACGTGCGGCGTGAGCACTCGAATACACCCCTGCAAGCCCTCACCACGCTCAACGAATCGCTTTTTGTGGAATGCGCCCGCGCACTGGCACTCAAGACTCTCGTCGAGGCCGACAACTTCGATCAGGAACGATTGGTCTACGCGTTTCGCCGCGCTCTGTCGAGGAAGCCGGTAGAGGCGGAATCGTCTGAGCTGCTGTCGCTGCTCGAGAACCAGAAACTGCGCCTCTCCGCGGGATGGCTCGATGTTTGGGGTTTGGCCGGGCTCGACGAAGCGCAGACAAGCGCCCTGCCTACGGGAACGACCCCCGTTGAGCTCGCGGCGTGGACGGCCGTGTCGCGCGTTCTGCTCAATCTCGATGAAACGATTACCAAACAATAGGGTGAGGCCATGAGTTGCCACGACCATCTATACCGGAATGCCAACCCTCAACAGGTCACGCGCCGCTGGTTCTTTGAACAATGCGGTGTCGGACTCGGTGCGATGGCCCTCGGACAACTACTGGGCGACACCGGCTACGCCGCACCTGGGCAAGATGCCGCCAGCGACCCAATGGCGCCGAGGCAGCCGCACTTTGTCCAGCGGGCAAAGAACGTCATCTTTCTCTTTATGGCCGGAGCGCCCAGCCATCTGGAGATGTTTGATTTCAAGCCGCAGCTCGCCAAATTCGACGGCACGCTCCCGCCGCCGGAATTGCTGGAGGGCTACCGCGCGGCCTTCATCAATCCGAGTTCCAAGCTGCTCGGGCCGAAGTTCACGTTTTCCAAGCACGGCCAGAGCGGGACCGAGCTCTCGGAGTTACTGCCTTATCTGGCTGAGGTGGTGGACGACATCGCCATCGTCAAGTCGATTACCACCGACGCTTTCAACCACGCTCTCGGTCAGATTCTCATGAACACGGGGTCACCGCAGTTCGGCCGGCCCAGCATGGGCGCCTGGCTGACCTACGGGCTGGGCAGCGAATCACGGGAACTCCCGGGCTTTGTCGTGTTCAGTTCAGGGATCAGAGGGCCGAGCGGCGGGAACTCCAACTGGGGTAGCGGCTTTTTGCCGACGGTCTACCAGGGCGTGCAGTTCCGCGGCAGCGGCGATCCGATACTCTATCTGTCAAATCCAGCCGGGGTGGACGCAGAGCTACAGCGCGACTCGCTCGATTCGATTCGGCGCCTCAATCAGATGCACCTCGACGTCGTAGGTGACCCGGAGATCACCACCCGCATCAACTCGTTCGAGATGGCGTTTCGCATGCAAACGAGCGCTCCGGAGCTCATGGACATTACCGCCGAGCCGGAGTCGGTTCTAGAGATGTACGGCGCTGAGCCCGGAAGACCGTCCTTCGCCAATAACTGCTTGCTCGCGCGCCGTTTGGTGGAACGCGGCGTGCGATTCGTTCAGCTCTTTCACGAGGCCTGGGACCAGCACGGAAACCTGGTGGAGGACATCCAGAAGAATTGTCAGGACACCGACCAGGCATGCTCGACGACACGCTTGTCATTTGGGGCGGCGAATTCGGCCGCACTCCCATGGTTCAGGGTCACGACGATAATGGCCGCGATCATCATCCCAACGCTTTTACGATGTGGCTAGCTGGCGGCGGCATCAAGCCCGGCATCACCGTCGGGGCAACCGACGATTTCGGCTTCAACGTCGTCGAGGACCTCGTACACGTGCACGACCTGCACGCCACGATCCTGCACCTGCTCGGCTTCGACCACACCAAGCTGACCTATCGATTCCAGGGCCGAGATTTCCGCCTAACCGATGTCCACGGGAACATCGTCACGAAGTTGCTGGCGTAAGACGATAACGATAGCGGCACGTCGACGTACCGACCGCGCCCCCCACCGTGCCGTCTCTCGGCACAGAGGTGAACTCGTGACATTGGTGCGGTACTGCCGAAACGTGGTGGCGACATGAGTCGGCTTAGCCGAGGTCTACCACGGCCGTTTGACCGTGATCGCCGCCGCGACCTGAATACGTTCGGTGGCTCGCCCGACACTCCGGTCCACCAAGCTATTTGCGGCACCAAGCTAGGGGTAGGGTGCGTCCTTGTCCGCTACGCGGTGCATCCAAGCCCTTCCCGTTGAACCGCTTGCCGAGCCCCGGTAGACTGACTAGGCCTACATTGGACACGTCGTAGACCGTGTTTACAAAGGAGAATGTATGGCCAGTCGCGCTTGCCTGTGGTCGTTGGTGATGGGAGTGATGGTAACGCTTCTCAGCGGAGGCATTGCTTCAGGCCAGAACGCAGCCGCTGGAGACGCGTGGCAGGTGCCTCGCACACCGGATGGCCGACCGGACCTACAGGGCGTCTGGACGAACGCAACCATTACCCCCTTCGAACGGGGCACGAACCTCGCATACTCGGGCATTTCCGTGCCCGAGTCAGCAGCCGACAAAGTGGTCTTCACCGAAGAAGAGGGTGCCCTATTTGCGACGCTCACGGCCGAGAATCGCGAAGCTAACTTTGGCTATATAGGGCGTGCCCAACAACTAGATGCAAGCACGCACTTGCTCTCGACACGTCAAACTTCCCTGGTCGTTGACCCACCGACTGGACGGGTGCCTGTGAAAGCCTGGGCCGAGGCGGACCGAGATAATAACCGTGCGCGTGAACGTGATGACTACCGACACATGAGTGTCTGGGACCGGTGCATGACACGCGGTATCCCTGGGTCGATGTTTCCAGCCGGCTATAACAACGCCTACCGCATCATACAGATGCCTGACGTTGTCGTAATTCTGTACGAAATGATTCATGACGTGCGCGTCATCCAGATGGATGATCGCCCCCACCTTCATGACAGGGTACGTCAATGGATGGGTGATGCCAGGGGACACTGGGAGGACGACACGCTCGTCGTCATAACAACGAATTATAACGACCGGGGCATGATTGCATCGAGTGGTGGTGGTGGACGCATCAAAGGGGTTCCCGTGAGTGAAGCGTTACATGTCGTCGAACGTTTCACGCGTACATCCGCGGATGAAATCCTCTGGGAAGTTACCATCAAAGATCCTGAAGTGTATGAGGGGCCGTGGACGGTCTCCATGCCACTTACGCGGAACCCGGATTACGTCATGTTCGAATACGCCTGCCACGAGGGTAATCGAGACGTGCCGCTTTTGTTAGAAGGTCGGATCGCAGAGGAATCATCTGAGTAGCCGCATCGACTGGTTGACGTCAAGAACACCGGAGCCAACGGCCGGGTAGTCACCGAGGTTCAAACACCACAGTACATATTTCCCCGACGGTAGCGTGCATTACGGTGATGACGCGCTGGTGCGTCCGCCACTTGTGGCGCTGCCGGTTTCGGGTCCACGGGTTCCTGAGATCTCATAATCTACGGCTGCGGGTTAACCGTGAGGTAGTCGTTGCTGAAGATATCAACGTACTCCTCAATGGTTTCGCGCACACGGTTTCTTGCCCTAGCAGCCTGTCGGACTTAGGCCCGGGTTTTATAATAGGGCTTGTCGAGTCGAGGAGGTCGAAGTAGATGCCGAAGTTCGTACAGCGGCACCAGTCGCAGCTGTATTTGCTGCCGCCGGACCTGCGCGATTGGCTGCCGGAGGACGATCTGGCGCACTTCGTGGTTGAGGCGGTGGAACGGGTGCCGCTGGAGCGGTTCCAGGTAAACGAACGGGGCACCGGATCGGCGCAGTATCACCCGCGGATGATGCTGGCGTTGCTGGTGTACTGCTACGCGAACGGGATCTTCGGCTCGCGTCGGATCGAGCGGGCGACGTATCGGGACATTGGCGTTCGGTACGTGGCGGCGAACTGTCACCCGGACCACGACACGATCTGCACGTTCCGGCGCAGCAACTTCGATGCGGTAGCGGAGGCGTTCCTGCAGGTACTGCTGCTGGCGAAGGAGCTGCAGCTGCTGCGTGTTGGGACGGTGAGCGTGGACGGGACGAAGGTGGACGCGAACGCGAATAAGCGCAACAGCCTCCGCTACGACCGGGCGGGGGCGTTGCGCGAGCAGTTGCGAGGCGAGATCGAGGGGTTGTTGGATCAGGCGGAGCACGCCGACACGGACGCCGCGCCGGACCCGCAGGGTCTGCCGGAGGAGTTGTCGCGGCGGGACAAGCTGCGGGTGAAGCTGGACCGTGCGTGCGCGGAGTTGGAACGGCGTGCGCAGGCGCGTGCGGACTCGGAGCGGGCGGAGTACGAGCGCAAGGTGGCGGCGCGGGAGCGGCGTACGGGATCGCGCAAGGGTCGGCACATCAAACCGCCGACGGAAGCGCCGGAGGCGGAGGAGCAGATCAACCTGACGGACGCGGACAGTGCGCTGATGCGCAAGAGCCGGCGCCATGAGTACCGCCAGGCGTACAACGCGCAGGCGGCGGTGGATGCCGACGGCAGTCAGTTGGTGTTGGGGGCTAGGGTGAGCGTGTGCGCGAGCGACCGCAACGAGTTGGTGGCGGATGTGGATGCGATCCCGGCGGCGTTGGGCGCGGCGGATCGGGTACTGGCGGACAGCGGCTACGCGACGGGCAGCGAGGTGTCGCAACTGGCAGGTCGCGGTGTGGAGGTGTTGGTGGCGACGGGGGCGGAAGGCCAACGGCGCCAGCACGACTTCCGACCGGAGCCGCCGCACCCGCTGGCGAAGGAGCCGCAGGCGGACTGGATCAAGTCGATGCAGCAGAAGATGGCACTGCCGGAGCACCGGGCGCATTACCGTTTGCGCAAGCAGACGGTGGAGCCGGTGTTCGGGATCGTGAAGCAGGCGATGGGCTTCCGGCAGTTTCTGCTGCGGGGTCTCGAGAAGGTGGAGGGCGAATGGGCCTTGGTAACGCTGGCGTATAACTGCCGACGCTTGCACAACCTCAGGCTGGCATGACGGGGCTATAAGGAGCGGAACTTGGCGTGTTCGCGACCCACCAGAGGCGTCAGAAAGGCCTCCAGGCGCCGTCAGCGACCGATGGCCAGGAATACAGTCCCCGTTTCGGTCGAAGCGGCCCTCCCGGCACAGAGACACAGGGCGTCGTTCACACAGGTGCCAAGTCGCTTCCGCGCGCGTTTGCCACGCCCAAGTCCGACAGGCTGCTAGTGTTCGAGGTCGTGCCAAACGAGCGCTCCTGTGGTCGGATCGAGTGTGCCGCCACGGCACCGAGACCGGTGCTCACGTAGAGCAGTCCGCCCGCCATCAACGGCGTGTTCTGGGAGTTGTTGGGGCCGCGTGACGTGTCCGGCGTGCGGATGGCATCGGGAATCACCAGCTGCCGCCACACGATTTCGAGGTTGCTGAAATTGGACGCGTCGATCTGGTCGAGCGGTGAGTACTTCGTGCCGGCCAAATCGTGTGCGTAGCTCAGCCACTCGACGGTTTGGCTCTCGCTGAGGTCAGGGCCGAGTGCCGCGAGCACGGCCAGTGCCGCAAGGACAAGTCGCATGGTCGTTCGTCCGCCTGTCAACCTACCTCGATCACTGGGTCACGGCTTCCGACGCAGCTTCTTCGGCACGTGCCCCGGCGAGCATGTTGGTGAGACCGTAGTTCCCTTCATGGCAGGCAAACTCGTACATCAGCTGGTCGGTCCGTCGCATCGGCACGGACGCGGTCCACGAGCTGGCCCAGGTCTCCGGATCAATCACCGTGAATCGATATTCTAGCGTGTCTGCATCGACGCGGGTGAGGCGCTCCACCACCTTCATGTTCTGGCTGGTCGCCGCGCCGAGGCCGAGGCTCGGCGGACCCCGCCACTGTCGCTGGTCGTTGAACGTCGTCGTCTCGATGACCAGTGTGTTGCCTTCCCAATGGCCACGGGAATCGCCGGACCATTGCGGAATGCCGTCGTCCAGCCGGGGACGTCCGTCCAGCGGAATGATCCGGGCATTGTGGACCATCTCGTTCAGGATCACCACGTAGTCGGACGTCTGAAAGAGCTGCATGTTCTGGTTGTAGCCGGCCGGGGTGATGGGAGGACCGGCATTGAACCCCAGAATGCAACGGTCGGCAGTAGTGAGATCCGTGTATGACCAGGCGGCATCGTCGCTGTTGGATCCGCGCCCGGCGTCCGCCCTGCCCTTCCCGGACTCCGTCATGGAGGGAAGCCGCCCGTTCGGCGGATCCACGATCAACGATGTGCGTCTGGTGCCGACAACCGTGGTACCGCGGTCCATCCAAAAGTTGTTGTACGCACCAACATTCTTACCGGCCTCCGTTCGTCGCGGCGGCGCATTAAGCAATTCTGCGTTACGGTCAACTACTACCTGTTCCCGGCTCGACGCTTCATCCTCGGTCAAGAACTCTTGATCGGCCAGCTCTTTTGGACGCTGCAGCGGCGTGATGGTCCGGAAATCCCAGATCCCTTGAAGATCGGGTTCTCCCCACGCTGTCCGCGGCACGGCGGATTGCGCATCGGCTGGTACGATCCAGACGATCCCAACCATAGCCACCGTGATCGCCAGACCACTCAATACAAACACTCGAATGTTCATCTCAGCCTCCTGCGCGGTTGTGAGCGGTGCAGAGGCGAGGGTCACGTTGCTCAAGGCTTGTGACTTCCATGGGGTCGGGTTCATTCATGGGTCACCTTAATCGAAGCTGTTTGTACCATGAGCCTACCGCTACCGCTCGCTCCTTCGCCGCTGCCGCACGTTTTTGCTTCCGATGTTTCTTTCGCGCGTCGTTCTGTTTTTGCGACAAGATCTGCTCGATCGAGGAAAGTACCCGCTGTGTCGGCATCCGTTCATTGCGCCTATACATGCCGAGCGATGTGTCACTGACGTTGAGCCCCTCGTATCGCAGTAGCGCGGCGGAGAGCCAGACCATAGTGCGACCATCCAGCTCATCCAGCACATCGGCTGGGATCAGTGGCCGTCTACGTGAATCCATCATTGCACCTCCCTCTCTATCCTGACCTTAATCATCTCCACCCGAGGTACGGTGACATGTCTCAACGCAGACGGGCACGCGTTCTGTCGTCCGTTGGAGAAAGTCCAGCACGTCGTCGGATACTTCATCGCCGCGCCACTGGCCTGCACCGCGCCAACGTCGGCGGTGTCTCGATATTCCCAGGGTGGGTCAGCGTAGACGATGCGATACTTGGCATCCGGCAATGAGAGACGCACTGATCGTGCTTCGGCTGTTTTTGTGCGCGTGACTTCGGCAAGCGTCTTCTCTCTGGAGGCGATGGTGTCAAGCTCAGCGTCTGACAGACCTGCCAGGCGCTGCGCGAGTGATGAGGTCTTCTTGTCGATGCCCATCTCGGCAAGCGTAGGTGGAGAGTTAGATGGTACCACTCTGGAACCATCTAACTTCGATGAACGACCACCGCGATCAGTCCCCTTGGCCTTTGGTGTCTGCTTCAGCAATTCACCCAGACCGGCAAGCGCCTCGACCTTGAGCGCGTGGGCGTAGCCGATGACGTCTTCACCGAGACGCTGGACGGAAAATGGCGAGTATGTTCGGCGGTCGGGCATATAGATATATAGAGATCGCTCGCGATTTTTGGATCCTGACAAAACCGCGCCAGAGAAAACGGTCGACCGGGGGTCGGCTTACCGGGGTCGATTACTCCCCTTCACCGAGGGCCGATCATCCCCTTTTTCAATTCGATTGGCAGTCAGATTGGCAGTCAAACGAGATAAGCCGTCGTATCAGGGTTAGACGACCCAACCATTCAACCCAATAACCATAAGGTAAGAATGGTGCCGAGGGCGGGAATCGAACCCGCACGGTCCGTTAGAACCACAGGATTTTAAGATTCGGACGCTCTCTTTTATACCGTGTTGTTGCGTTGTTTCCTGCGGTGTTCTCTCAACTAACAAGCGACGGTCTATCCATAGAGACGTGAATCTTCCATATAGCTCCATCGCATTGGTGGTCAGACTGGTGGTCAACGAGCTGCACCCAACACCGCATCCATCTGAGCCGCCGCATCGTCCTGCATCGTCGGACTCGCGTGCGAGTAAGTGTTCAGCGTGACGATGAAATCCGGATTACTGGTCAGCGTCCCCGCCCTCCAGCTGCTGTGGCGGCTCGAAGACACCGGCATGGTGGTGAAGATCGACGCCCAAACCGGCCGCCTCCTGGTCGGACCCACGGCTCGTCTGACGATCACCGACGACCGTGCGATTCGCAAGCCAGGCGCTGATCCGCGGAGCACGGCTTTCTGGGGATGCTCGTGGTATGGTGGCGGCATGGTGAAGCTCGACACTCGCTCGCACCTTGCAACGGTGTATCCCTTCCCACCCGAGCACGAGGACGGGAATTGCTACGAAACATCGGTGGATAAGGACGGCATGGTGTGGATGCCCTTTACGCACGGCGACTCGATCGCGAAGTTCGATCCAACCACTGAACAGTGGACGAGTTACTTCCTGCCAACCATCGGGACCAAGACACACGGGTTACAAGCGGTGACGGTGAATGGTCGTACTGAGATCGGGATGGGCTACCTCGGTGCCGGAAAGGTGGCGAAACTCGAGTTTCGGACGAGGGAGGAACTGCAGAGACTGAAGGCAGAAACGCGTCGGAACCACTTGGGGCCACTTCTTCCGATCGCCAGAAGGGCACGGTCAAGGAAATAGATGCCACGATACCGGTCGACGGCGCGACTGCTCACGGTGCTCGGTCTCCTGATGCTGTCGTCGACCCAGAGCCGGGCTCAGGAGGAGTTCACGCTCAGCGTGCTGACAACCGGGCTCGAGCATCCCTGGGAGATCACTTGGGGTCCTGACGATTATCTGTGGGTGACTGAGCGAACGGCCAAGCGTGTCACCCGGGTGAATCCGAACGGGGGCACCCACCATGTGGCCGTCACGATCCCCGACGTGTTCCAAAGCGTCGCGCAAGACGGACTGCTGGGTCTGGCGTTGCACCCGAGGCTGATGCAGGGGACGGGTGAAGGGTACGTCTACGTGGCGTTCACCTACCAGGACGGGTCCCGCGTTCGGCTCAAGATCCGGCGCTACTCGTACCACCCCGCCACCGGCGTGCTCGAGCGTCCCGTCGACGTCATCACGAGCCTCCCTGCCCACGACGACCATCTCGGTGGGCGGTTGGCGATCGGACCAGATGAAAAGTTGTATCTGACCATCGGTGACCAGGGCGGCAACTGGCTCCAGAACTACTGCAATCCCAACGTGGCGCAGGACCTGCCTGCCGCGGCCGACGTACGGGCCCGCGACTGGACGACTTACGAGGGCAAGATCCTGCGGCTGAATCTCGATGGTTCGATACCGCGCGACAATCCGATGATTGGCGGGGTTCGCAGCCACATCCTGTCCTACGGCCACCGCAACCCTCAGGGACTCGCGTTCGGAGGTGACGGTCGGCTGTACGCCTCGGAGCACGGTCCGAGCACCGACGATGAGCTGAATCTCATTCACGCCGGCGGGAACTATGGCTGGCCACAGGTCGCCGGCTATCAAGACGACCAGTCGTATGTCTACGCCAACTGGTCAGCCGCTCGTCCTGAGTCCTGTGGATCGTTGAGGTTCAGCCAGAGTGACCGCCCGGTGTCGGTGCCGCAGGAGACGGAGACCGCCTGGAGCCATCCGGACTTTCAGCCGCCTCTTCAGACCCTGTTCACTGTGCCAACCGACTACGACTTCCGCACCCAGGGCGGGGCCACGATCGCGCCGTCGAGTCTGGCGATCTACACGACCCGCGAGGATGGCATTCCCGGTTGGGCCGATTCACTGCTGGTGCCCGGGCTGATCAAAGGCCGGATGTATCGACAACCGCTGTCGACCGATGGCACGGCTGCCGCCGGCGAACCGGTTGAGCTGTTCCGGACCGCCAATCGCTATCGCGACATCGCCTTGCACCCGAGCGGGCGAACGATCTACGTCGCTACCGACAACGCCGGTCGCACGACGGGGCCCGGCGACGAGATGACCCAGGCGTTGGAACACCCAGGGGCGATTATTCAGTTCACCTACGACGGCCGGCCCTGAACCCCTTCGGCTCACCCAACGCAACGCTCGCGGCCCTAAGCGAGTTCTGTGACCAGGCGGTGCCGATATGACGACCGGTTATCACAGCCATATGATGACCGTTTATCAGCCATGACTGACCGGTTATATCAGCCATATGATGACCGTTTATCACTAGTTCACCAGGGCCGCTTCACCGTGATCGCCGCCGCGACCTGAATACGTTCGGTGGCTCGCCCGACACTCCGGTCCACCAAGCTATTTGCGGCACCAAGCTAGGGGTAGGGTGCGTCCTTGTCCGCTACGCGGTGCATCCAAGCCCTTCCCGTTGAACCGCTTACCGGGCCCCGTTAGACTAGGCCTACATTGGACACGTCGTAGACCGTGTTTACAAAGGAGGATGTATGGCCAGTCGCGCTTGCCTGTGGTCGTTGGTGATGGGAGTGATGGTAACGCTTCTCAGCGGAGGCATTGCTTCAGGCCAGAACGCAGCCGCTGGAGACGCGTGGCAGGTGCCTCGCACACCGGATGGCCGACCGGACCTACAGGGCGTCTGGACGAACGCAACCATTACCCCCTTCGAACGGGGCACGAACCTCGCATACTCGGGCATTTCCGTGCCCGAGTCAGCAGCCGACAAAGTGGTCTTCACCGAAGAAGAGGGTGCCCTATTTGCGACGCTCACGGCCGAGAATCGCGAAGCTAACTTTGGCTATATAGGGCGTGCCCAACAACTAGATGCAAGCACGCACTTGCTCTCGACACGTCAAACTTCCCTGGTCGTTGACCCACCGACTGGACGGGTGCCTGTGAAAGCCTGGGCCGAGGCGGACCGAGATAATAACCGTGCGCGTGAACGTGATGACTACCGACACATGAGTGTCTGGGACCGGTGCATGACACGCGGTATCCCTGGGTCGATGTTTCCAGCCGGCTATAACAACGCCTACCGCATCATACAGATGCCTGACGTTGTCGTAATTCTGTACGAAATGATTCATGACGTGCGCGTCATCCAGATGGATGATCGCCCCCACCTTCATGACAGGGTACGTCAATGGATGGGTGATGCCAGGGTGTCACCGGTCACGCAATAATCCCCAGCCGTGGTCACTGAAAACTCCTCACCTCGATGACTGAGGGGAGGAGCAGATGTCGACGACAGCCACGATGATCGACCCCGAGCGAGTGATGCTCGGGGAGGTCGAGATGGTCGGACAGGAGCGGTGGGAAGAGATTCATCGTCGGGCGAGAGCAGGGGTATCGATTCGAGCGATTGCTCGCGAGCTGGAGCTCGACCGTAAGACGGTGCGTCGGTGCCTGCGCCAAGCGGAGTGGAGGCCGTACCAGCGGGCGGCGCGCTCGGACACACTGTTGACGACGCATGCGGACTACTTGCGGCGGCGAGCAGCCGAGGTCGGCTACTCGGCGCAGGTGCTGTTCCAGGAGCTGCAGCACCGGCAGTATCACGGCAGCTACGAGACGGTGAAGCGGTTCGTGCGCCCGTTGCGCGAGACCCGGTTGCACGCGGCGGTGACGCGGACGCGGTTCGAGACGCCCCCGGGGTTGCAGAGCCAGATTGACTGGGGACAGGCCCAGGTGCGGCTCGGCGCCCGGTTGGAGTTGCGGCACATTTTCGTGCTGACGCTCGGCTTCTCGCGGCGGAGCTTCTACGTGCCGTGTCTGAGCGAGGCGCTCGGCGAGCTGCTCGATGCGCACGAGCAGGCGTTCGCGCACTTCGGCGGCCACACCCAGGAGCATCTCTACGACCGACCGCGGACGGTGTGCGCACCGAGCGGGACCAACGGCGTGCGATGGAACACGACGTTCAAGGCGTTCGCCGACTTCTGGGGCTTCGAGCCACGGCTGTGCCGGCCGTACCGGGCCCAGACGAAGGGGAAGGTCGAGTCGGGTGTGAAGTATTTCAAGCGAAATTTCCTGGTGGGCCGGCGGTTCGGCGACGACCTCGATTTCAACGAGCAGTTGCAGGAGTGGATGGCGACGGTCGCCGACGTACGCGTGCACGGGACGACGCACGAGCGGCCAATCGACCGCTTCGCGCGGGAGCGTGACGCTCTCGTTTCGGTGCCGCCGGGCCGGGCGTTCCGACTCGAGGCGCCGCTGACGCGGGTGGTGGCGACCGACTACCTGGTCAGCGTCGACACGAATCGCTACTCGGTGCCGTTCACGCTGATCGGCCAGCCGGTCGAAGTACTCCGTCGCGACGGCTCCCTGCAGATGCGGCACCGCGGTCGGGTGGTGGCCACGCATCCGGTGCTCGAAGGCCGGTGCCAGCTCCGGATCCTGCCCGAGCATGGGCCGGGACCGATCGCTCGTAATGCCCGTGTGCGCTACTCGACGGGGGGGTGTTCCACCGAGGCGGTCCCGCTCGAGGTCGAGGTCCGCGACCTCGCCTGCTACGAGGCGGCTTGCGGCGTCGGGGGCGAGCAATGATGTCACTGCAAATGGCGCGGCTCGACGAGCACCTGCAGCGGCTGCGCCTGCACACGGTGCGAGAGCGGCTCGAAGCCCTGCTCCAGGAGGCGGCGGAGAAGGAGCTGTCGTATGCCGACTTCCTCGACGGACTGCTGAGCGAAGAGGTGTCAATGAAGACCGCCAAGCACGTCACGATGCGAACGAACCTGGCCCGGTTCCCGTTCATCAAGGGGCTCGACAGCTTCGACTTCCGCTACCAGCCCTCGGTCGACCGGAAGCAGATCCAGAAGCTGAGCCTGTGTCACTTCGTCGAGCACGGGGACAACCTGGTGCTGCTCGGTCCACCCGGGGTCGGGAAGACGCATTTGGCCGTGGGCCTCGGGCTCAAGGCGATCGAGCACGGCTACCGCGTGCTGTTCACGACGGCCGCGGCGATGCTGACCACGCTGACCAAGGCGCTGAGCGAGGGCCGATTCGACGACAAGCTGAAGGTCTTCACGATCCCGCGCCTGCTCATCATCGACGAGATCGGGTATCTGCCGATCGACCGGCAGGCGGCGACGCTGTTCTTCCAGCTCATCAGCCGCCGCTACGAGCGCGGGCCGATGATTCTGACCAGCAACCAGAGCTTCGGCAGCTGGGGCGACGTCTTCGGCGACCGGGTGATCGCCAGCGCGATCCTCGACCGGATCCTGCATCACGCGACAACCATCAGCATCCGGGGCGATTCGTACCGATTGAAGGACAAGCTGAAGTCGGGGGTGGTCAAGCCGACGATGGCGGGAACGTGAGCGATGAGAGGCCCGTGGACGCCGCCGTCGCTGTGGACGCGCACACGCGCCCACAACGACTTGGACAGGCCGCAGACGGCCTGCCCACAGCGACCACCGGCATTCGTCTCGTCGCTATCTTCAACCAGGGGTGGGGGAGTTTTCGATGACCGCAGGTGGGGGAATTTTGAATGACCGTTGACACCAGGGGACACTGGGAGGACGACACGCTCGTCGTCATAACAACGAATTATAACGACCGGGGCATGATTGCATCGAGTGGTGGTGGTGGACGCATCAAAGGGGTTCCCGTGAGTGAAGCGTTACATGTCGTCGAACGTTTCACGCGTACATCCGCGGATGAAATCCTCTGGGAAGTTACCATCAAAGATCCTGAAGTGTATGAGGGGCCGTGGACGGTCTCCATGCCACTTACGCGGAACCCGGATTACGTCATGTTCGAATACGCCTGCCACGAGGGTAATCGAGACGTGCCGCTTTTGTTAGAAGGTCGGATCGCAGAGGAATCATCTGAGTAGCCGCATCGACTGGTTGACGTCAAGAACACGCGGAGGCGGTGGGTGCTGCCGGTCGAACGGGTCAACGTGCTGCCGGGTGCGACGGGCATCTTTCCCCGTTGAACCGCCCGCGATTGCGGCATTGGCCGGTCTGGGCGCGTTGCTCAAGCAGACTCCGAAGGCGACGGGGACGGTCAGGGCCTGGACGCGGAAAAGCCGGTACTCAAGCGGGACCGGCTTTTTCTGATGCGCCCACCCTCGCCGAGATGGGCATCGACAAGAAGACGTCGTCGCTCGCGCAGCGGTCGGAGGTGTCTCGATATTCCCAAGGTGGGTCAGCGTAGACGATGCGATATGGGTAACGTAGATAATCCGATCGGGTAACGTTGATGGACTTTTATCGGTGGCGGAAGACGGGAGCGCCCAAGGACCACTGCCAGCAGCACGTCGTTGAGGCAATCAGTGACTGTTTTACACCGATTGCGCATGAAGGCAGAGCCACCGAATAGCCGCTCGCGATGTTTCGTTACACGGCTCCCCTCGGGACCGAGGCGTGGACCTAGCTGTTGAAGCAATCTTCGGAAGCGGTGGCTGTGGCAGAGTACGAGACGCGGCGTTCTCAAATCCGGATAGCGGATCTCCGCAATAAGATTCGGAGTCTTCACAATTCGACGAGCTGGCGCATCACCGCTCCGTTGCGGCGATGCGCGGATGGGGTTCGTGGAATCTTTGGTCGTGGGGGTTCATCGAAGGGATAGTCAGGGAGTACTATGACTAAGGTATATGAACGAATTATCCCCGGCTATCTCGCGAAGTTCACAAAAAGCGACTCGCAGGCAAGGGTCCAGGTAGTTATGATTTAGCCCAACCCAATCCCGTCGAGTACCGCAGTTTCATCGGAGATGTCCACCATTTCGCATTCTTTCTGGACTGGTTTGATGAGTTGGGTATTTCAGGTCCTTGGGAAACCCACCTGGATTTGGGCGGCGCTGAGGGCAATCACGCAAGCCTATTCCGAGCACTGGGGCTATCGAAGTATTCGGAAACTATCGATATTCGACCTTTCGAGAAGACCTCAAGGCTCACCCGTCTTTCATTCTACTACCGCTTTCTCTTTTCTACCCGTTTTAGATTAAGAGCCAAGCGGGGCATCCAAACCGGCAAGTTTGGCCTGGGGCGCCCCAGGGTTTTCTTGGACACTTGATTGCGAGAGAGTTCTCGTAGGAGGAGTGTCGAGATGGAGAAGCACGATCAGGAGTCGGCGGTGGCGGAGGGAGGCCGGAGGGCGACCGGAGGGGGCCGGTTTTCAGTCGGTCGCAAGAGCGCCGTGGTGATGTGCTTGCTGCGCGGGGAGGATCTCGAGTCCGTGTCGCGGGAGTGGAGGATCACGGCGGCGCGGGCGTCGCAGTGGCGCGATCAGTTTCTGGCCGCGGGCCAGGCGGGCCTGAAGAGCCGAGCGACGGATGCCCGGGGTGAAGACAACCGTCGGCTGCGGGCCAAGGTCGGCGAGCTGCTGATGGAGAACGAACTGCTCTACGCGAAGGTGGACCAGCTGGAGGCCGGCTCCCCTTTGGCCCGGAGGAGGTCGACGCGATGAGTGGCGCCCATTCGATCTCCACCCGTCGGGCGTACGGCGTGCAGCGGATCTACCGCGTGTGGGAGCGGGCGCGGTCCAGCGTCTACGCGAGGCGTCACGCGACGAGGTCACGCGCGCCGTGGTGTCGCCGCGCGCCGGTCGGTGCCGCCCCGGACGAGGTGCTGGTCGGCCACATCCGCCGGGTACTCGAAGCCTCGCCGTTTCATGGCGAGGGGTACCGCAAAGCCTGGGCGAAGCTGCGGGTCGCGGGGATCCGCACCTCGAAGGAGCGGGTGCGGCGGTTGATGCGGGAGCACGACCTCCAGGCCCCGCACCGCGCGGGGCACGCGCACGGCCCGAAGGCGCATGACGGCACGATCACCACGGAGGCCCCCGATGTGATGTGGGGAACGGACATGTCGGCCACGGTGACGGTCGGCGAGGGGGCGGCGTTCGTGTTCGTGGCTGTCGATCACTGTACGACCGAGTGCATCGGCCTCCATGCGGCCAAGAGCGGGAGCCGGTTCGAGGCCCTGGAGCCGATCCGCCAGGGCGTCCGGGAACGCTTCGGCGCCATCGCCAAAGGTGTCGCCAGCGGGCTTCGTCTTCGTCACGACCACGGATCGAACTACCTGGCCGATGACTTCCAACGGGAGATCAAGTTCTTTGGTATCGAGAGCTCACCGAGCTTCGTGCGGGAGCCCGAAGGGAATGGCGTCGCTGAGCGCTTCATCCGCACACTGAAGGAGAACGTCTTGTGGGTACGGAGCTTCGAAACGATCGAGGAGCTCCGCCTCGCCTTGCTTGAGTTCAAGCGGACATACAACGAACAGTGGATGCTTGAGAAGTACGACTATCGAAGCCCAGCCCAGGTGCGACGCGACCGGGTCGGGCTAGACGCGGCAGCATAGAAGTGATTACCTTCAAACCACTGTCCAAGAACCCTGGGGCGGTACATAACCCCCAACAGCTCGACAAGGCCCTGGATGACAATCAGCACGGTCGGCGGTCCGCTCCTCTCGTCGATATACTCCACGGGTTCCTGAGATCTCATAATCTACGGCTGCGGGTTAACCGTGTGCGATCAATCATGTGTTCCTCCTCCGTACCATAGGCGCCTTTTTACCAGGCCTGAGTCTGCACCGCAACCACAAGTACTCACGCGGCATTCAATCCCTTAACCAGCCTGTCTTTTCAGAATGAAAAATGACTAGACCGTTAACAAATACAGCTACGACTAATGCCTACTCCTACTGCTCTCTTACTCTTACTTCTACTTCCCTTCTACTTCTACTAATAGTCAAGCCAAGGGAAGACAAGACAAGGCAGGACAAGGCAAGGGAATGAATATCTCCCCGCCCCTGGGAGGATTTAAGCTGTCGAAACCGAACCGAAAATCGGCGGGTATGTTCGGCGGTCGGGGCGGTACTCTTCATCCAACACTGATGATCGCATTGATACCCGCCAGTCGGACCCAAAAACGGCGCGTATACATGTCGGTCAAGTACACATATATATAGAGATCGCTCGCGGTTTTTGGATCCTGACAAAACCGCGCCAGTAAAAACGGTCGACCGGGGGTCGGCTTACCGGGGTCGATTACTCCCCTTCTCAGTCCGGTGGCTATATTCTCCAACCGCTCAAGAATTGAGGGTTAGACGACCGAGCCATTCAACCCAATAACCATAGGGTAAGAATGGTGCCGAGGGCGGGAATCGAACCCGCACGGTCCGTTAGAACCACAGGATTTTAAGTTCCGATCGCGCTCATCCATACCGTGCTGTTGCGTTGTTTTCTGAAGTGTTCTCTCAAGCAACAAGCGACAGTCTGTCCATACAGACCTGAACCTCCCGCATGCGTCCATCCTCTTGGGCATCAAGAGTGGGCATCAGCCCTGTGACCAGAAAACCCTGTCCAGTTCAGCAACAGCGTCCTCTTGGAGGCTCTCGGTCACGTGGCTGTATAGGTCCATCGTAATGCTGATCGTGGAATGGCCCAGCTGTTCTTTGGCTATGTTCATATGCATGCCGCCCTCCATCATCCGCGTCGCGGCTGTATGCCGCAGATCGTGAAGTCTGATATCCGGAAGTCCGGCCCGCCCCGGTGATCCAGAAAGATGCAACCGATGATCCAGAATCATGGTCCCAGGGTCGACTCAGGCGGACACCTCCCTTATTCTTGCCGCCCTGGCCAGCGCCTATCCCTGCCGCTAGGCCTGCCCATCACGGTGCGGGCTCGGACGGAAGCGGCATCTCGACGCTGTCTTCGTCTCGCGCTCGCTGGAAGGACTTCGCCGGCTCTGCCGTTCGCACCTGCTCGAGCCAGTAGACCCCGTCCCATGGCACGGAGTTCCCCCGCGTCCCGATGAAGTCGATATCTCCGTCGCCGTCCATGTCCTTCGCGAGGAACTTGTCAAACATTCCGCGCTTGCGTCGCGAGATATCGTGACGAGCCCACTCGGTCGTGGGGTTCATGGGCTGCTCGAACCAGGCAAGCCGCCCGAGACGTCCGTCGCGGGTGACATCGACTCCATCGTGGTCGCGGGGAGACTGGCTATAGGAGCCGGCCATCAAATCGTCGCGGCCATCTTGGTTGATATCGGCGAAGCGGAACCCCGTCATGGTGTCCGGATAGAAGCTGCCGATCACGCGAGCGGTCCACGTCTGCGAGAGGTCGGTGGGTTGCTCGAGCCAGATCAGATTCGAGGATTCCTGAAGAACGACGTCAAGCCGACCGTCCTGGTTCAGGTCGCCAAACTCGAAATTGAATCCCGTGATGAGCGGCTCGCCGTCGCGAGGTCGCCGCGTGCGCATCTCGTCCGGCACCGTCGTGCCAGAGATCTCAATCGGATGTTCGTTGAACTCGATCGTCTCTCCGCCGGTGTTCTCGAGAAAGAAGATCCGACGCTCGCCCCGTGAGCCGCCCAGCACGTCGATGTCGCCGTCCTGGTCGAGGTCGACCGGTCGCGAGTTGATCGGGATGCGGACTCTCGTGATCACGTGCTCGACCCATGAGTCGCCCTCAAGTGGATCGCCCGTGACCTCGAACCACGAAATAGCGTCCAGTTGTTCCGTCTCGAGGCCCGGGTTCTGCCCGCCCTTATTGGCCGCGATCGCCTCGGGCTTGCCGTCACCATTCAAGTCCGCAAAGAAGACTCGAATAAACGACCCTCGGTTCAAACTGACGGGGAGGATGAGCCGATCCCACCTCGCCGTTCGTGCGTCCTTGCCAGGGTTCTGGAAATAGATGAGGTGCGCCAGTTCGCAGGCGACGATGATGTCCGGGTAGCCGTCGCCATTGACGTCGGCGATATCGGCGTCCTCGGGTGCTGCTGCCTCACGTCCTTCCGCAAGAGTCACGAGGGTCCACTGGTCGGGATCCTCGGAGCCGAACGCCAACCGGATATACCCGTCAGCGACGTCGTCGTACTGTCCTTTGTAGCTTTCAGCCGAGGTCGTGTCGGACTCATGAACCGAGACGACGTCCATGATCCCGTCGCCGTCGAGGTCACCGCCCGTCAAGCCGTCGCTCCCATCGATGGGAACGCCGCCGACGGCTACGTCATCGACGATGTGCTCCCGCCAGGAAATATAGGTGCCATCCGCGGCCTGGGCGATCGTGAGGGTGTCGCCAACGCCCGTCGGCGCCGAACGCTCGGACTCGGGTTCTGGCATCGGAGATTCTTGGCAGCCTCCTAGCCAAACCGTCGCAACGACGGCGACAGGCGTCAGGGCGAGTCTTGGAAGCCTCATGGGGCCGATTGTAGCCAAACTCTGACCGCGTATGGTGCAGTTAATGGGCCGACCACTCATGCGGCGTCTCGATAATAGAAGCTGAGCAGGCCACCGAGGCGCACCCGCCCCATTACCAGGGCCGCTTCACCGTGATCGCCGCCGCGACCTGAATGCGTTCGGTGGCTCGCCCGACCGATCGATCGACCAAGCTATTCGACGCACCCAAACGCACCGCTTCTGAAGTGGCAGTGGTGCAGAGGCGCTCAAGCTGACTGACCGCAGTTGGCGCGAGGTTGCGGAGCTTTAACTCGGCGAGTTCTAGAGCCTCCTGGGCCTTCTGCATCGCCTGCGGTGATTTGCCGCCGTGCGCCGCACAGACGACCCCACCTCTCATCGCCCACTTCCCGCACGGTTCCTGACTGCGCTTGCTGGTTGCCTGACATCGGCGCGGATCGCGTGATGTGGTTTGATCCATGGGGTCCTCTATCTTCGTGGGGTCACCTTCATTGAAACGAAAAATGGCGGATATGCGCTCCGGTCGGGCATATAGATATATAGAGATCGCTCGCGGTTTTCAGATCCCTGGTGAATTCCCCGACGAAAAACGGATGACCGGGGTCGACGTTGGGCCATCGACATTATCAGCGTCGATAGTGTCATGTGCGGCTACGACATTATCAGCTGCGGCTACGACATTATCAGCGTCGATAGTGTCACGTGCGGCGGATAATATCGGACGGCTAGTGGGGTTCACCTTCGGAACCCCAGCTGGCGCCCAGGTCACATCAACACGTAGCCCAACCACCATTCCCAATCCGGTAGGGGGATGTCCCGGCCGCTGTTGGAATTCGGCGGCGGCTCGGGTGAGATTCTACGCGACCTGCTGCACCTCCGTAGCGTCTCCGAGGCCGAGGCGCTGATCTCGGGCGCGGAGGGCCGCGATCAGTTGCGGCATATCAGCACGTCCCTTCAGGCGCCGGAACCCCTTGGCCGCTTCGAGGACGCCGGCGGCGACCCAGCGCAGCATCATCTGGCCGCCCCGCCAGCGCTTCACGTTGCGTTTGACGTGGCGGGTCCTGCTGATGAGGCTCTCGGCGGCGTTGGTCGTGGCCAGCGAGCGCTGGAGACGCGGCGAGAGGCCAAGCGTCAGCACGGTCACCGTCTCCTCGAGCCCTTCGCGCACACTGGCCGCCGCGCAGGGATGCTCCTGGTCGAGACGGCGGGCGAGGTGTCGCAGCAACCGCGTCGCGGTCTTGACGTCCTCGCTCTGATAGGCGCGCTTGAGGATCGCCAGTACCCAGGGCCGCTGACGCTCCGGCAGATGGTCGAGGATGTTGCGGGTCTTGTGGATTTGGCAGCGCTGCACCAGCGCGGCACGCCCGAACACCGCCGTGACCGCCGCCCGTAGCGCCTTCGACCCATCGAGCATCACGAGGATGCTCCGATCGGTGCGCAGGCCACGACTCTGGAGGTTGGCGAGCAGGCTCTGACAGACGGTCGCGTTCTCCGTCGAACCTTCCCAGAGCCCGAGGGCGTGCTTTGTGCCGTCGACGCCGATCCCCAACGCGACGACCACACAGTGCTCGCCGATGTGGACACCGTCGAGCAGGAGACCGACCAGATCCAGCTCGTCGAGGGGCGTCGCCTGCCACGCGGCCAGCTGCGAGGCGGTCTTGGCGACAAACCGGCGGCTGACGGCGCTCTTACTCACACTGCGGCTGGGGATGTCGGCCGGAAGCGGCTCCAGACTCCGGGCATAGCCTCGGGTGCTCACGCCGACCAACAGCTGCTCGACGGTGCGCCGCCGCAGTGGATCGGTCTGGGCCATCGTCTGGAAGGTCGGGAGCGGCACCTCCTGGCGCCCCGAGCGGACCCGGGGGCGGCGGATCGATACCTTCCGCCCCCCGAGGACGACGGTACTGGCCACCGTCCCGGCCCGCGACGCCGTGCGGTCGGCTTGGTGCGCGTAGCGCGGCCCGCAGATCGCCGTCCGATCCTCCTCGAGCATGGCGTCCAGGACCTGCAATCCCGACCGCACCGCAAGGTCGAACAGCTCCGCTGCGGTGTCAATCAGCAACTCGACGAGCGGCAGCCAACGCGTGGTCGGAGATTCAACACCGGCGGTCGGACGGACTGTGCGAGACTTCTTCATGGCGGCTCCTTTGCTGTGAGGCGTGTCGCCTCGGGTTGCCCACCACTCGTGTATCACGAGCAGTGAGGAGCCGCCGCTTCAATTTTCAACAGTCAGTGGGACATCCCCTCCGGTAGCTGTCACGGTAGATGTCAAACCGTCTGAGCCGTTGCATTAGAGGTAGACTACCGAATCATGCAACCCAACAAACATAGGGGTAAAAGGTGGTGCCGAGGCCGGGAATCGAACCCGGACGGGCTTGCGCCCACAGGATTTTAAGTCCTGTGCGTCTGCCAGTTTCGCCACCTCGGCACGAAGCCACATTACCACTCTAGCCCAGAGAATGTAGTTTTCTGGCACACTCTTCCAACGGCGCACATGAATTAGCACCAAAGGCCTAACGGTCAATGCCAATGAAATCTTTAGGCATCACCTAACCCGCCGCACGATTCGCCTGAGATGAGTTCTCCACCGTCTGCATGTAAGGACACTCACGGCTCACCTTGACAACGTAAGTTGTCTCGCGGAGAGTTGGCACCCAAATGAAGAATTCACAGAATAACGTTGCCCTCGTCCTCGTAGGCGGAGTCATCGCGCTCACTGCTGGGTTGAAGGCCCAAGTCAACGATGCTGTGGGAAGTTACCCCGGCGAGGATTGGCTCTTCGTCGGGGGTAATTGGTCAAGTTCTCGTTACTCAACCCTGACGGATATAACTACCGACACAATCGACCGGCTTGGTGGCGGCTGGGTGACACGGCTCGAGGGTGGTGCATCACGTGCGACACCAGTTGTTAAGGACGGCGTTCTTTTTCTCACCGCTGGAGCAAACGTGTTCGCGATCAACGCCAAAAACGGTGAGACGATCTGGCGTTGGCAGCCGCCTAATGCGGAAATGGTCCCAACCTGGCAGGGGGTCAGCCTTGGTGCCGGTTTGGTTTTTCTGGGATTAGGAAGTGCAGAGGTCGCAGCACTCCGGCAGGATACCGGCGAGCTCGTGTGGGTCGAGCCTGTGGGAAGTGTCCCGTCGCAATATGGAGAGAAAGTCACAACGGCACCCATGTACAATCGCGGAAAGCTCTTCTTGGGACTCGCAAATGGCGATTCCGGTGGACAGGGCCAGATCATCGCACTTAATGCCACCACTGGTGTAAAACTCTGGTCCTTCTTCGTGGTGCCTCGGCCTGGCGAGTTCGGCCATGACACGTGGCCACAAGACACAAACATCTGGAAACTCGGGGGCGGCGGGGTGTGGCTCAACGGAGCAGTCGACCCAGATCTCGGCCTAGTCTATTTCTCAACGGGTAATCCGGTGCCGATGTTCGGTGGCGATATCCGAAAAGGCGACAACCTCTTCACGGCAGCTGTTCTCGCTCTAGACATCGAGACCGGTGAACGGCGGTGGCATTATCAAGTCGTTCGGCACGACATCTGGGATGCCGACATCGCAACCCCAGTCCTCCTTTATGAGACAGTGGTGGAGGGACAGCCACGTAAAGCCCTAGCAGCCATGCGGGCTGACGGTTACCTTTTTCTCTTCGACCGGGAAACTGGCGAACCGTTAACTCCTATCGAAGACCGACCGGTTCCACAGGATAACTTTCTCCACACGGCGGCCACGCAGCCATTTCCCGTCGGACTGGAGAGCATTCTGCCTGACTGTGCCTACTGGCGTGACAAGGTGCCGCCACCGTTCGAACTCCACTGCAGTAGTTACACCCCTCCATCGTTGAATCAACATACCGTGGTGGCCCCCAGTGTCCCAATCCCCATGGTTCGGGTTACCCCAATGGCCTTCAGTCCCCAAACCGGTTTCATATATGCCCAGGGACGCGGACACGTCGGGCGCGCACAACGTTTCGAGGACCCGTGGATTTCCGATAACCGCGGTAGCGGATATATTCGACTCACCCTTCCCGAATCGACCGGAATTCTTGCCGCCATCGATACCCGAACCAACACCATCGCTTGGAAGAATGAATTTCGTGGCGCTCAACTTGCCACGAGTGGCCCTCTCACAACCGCCGGAAATTTAATGTTCTGGGGTTCTGCTGACGGTCAGATTCAGGCCTTCGATGCCCGAACTGGGGAACAGGTTTGGGCATTCCAAATTGGTCCGCCTGGAGTCCGCCAACGACCGGGATCCGCTGCTATGTACGAGGTTGATGATGAACAGTTCATCGTCATGGCGATGGGGAATGAACTCTGGGCGTTCACACTGGACGGTCCCCTGACTGCACGAGGTACACCGGACCCCGATCTCTTGGACGACCTTGTTCGCTGGATCGGTCCCCCTCCCCGGGAAACGGACGAGATTGAAACGGCTACCCTTGTCGAGAATCCATCCTGGTCGACGGGTGGCAAACGGAACGCGCTTGACGAACATGCCTTCAACCCGCTTCGCGCAAAGGTCACCGCTGGCACGCGTGTGAGATTTCTAAACAACGGCGAGATGGTGCACATCATCGCTGCACGGGACGGTAGTTGGACTACCGGTTCACTTGAACCAGCGGTGTGGGGCTACGTCATGTTTGACCAACCGGGTACATTTCTTTTCCACTGCACAGAGCACCCCTGGGCAATTGGCGAGATCACGGTCGAGCCGTGAGGCAAGATTACCTTGAGCTGCTCTACCAATACTTGCGAGAACGCCGCTGCAGGTTGGAATAACAATTTGCGGCAGACACGCCTGCCCGGATCGTGGAAACATCATTCCGCGTACCCGCGTGAGCCGTAAAACCAGCCTTACGCACGGCTTGCGCGTCTGTGTGCGCGGATTGATTCCAACAGCGGAACTTGACAATACGAAATATCTCACAGAGAGGTCGGATCGAAATGCGCGGACTCGTGATCGCAATCGCAGCGTGCGTCGCTGCCCTAACGGGAGACTTGGAGGGACAAGTCCCCGATAGTGGGCGTGGCTACCCAGCCCAGGATTGGCCGCTCGTTGGTGGGGATTGGTCGAATTCGCGTTACTCGACCCTCACCGACATCACGACCGATACGATCGACCGCCTCACCGGAGCATGGGTGACGCGTCTCGAAGGCGGTGCGTCGTCACGAGCAACCCCTGTTGTCAAAGATGGCGTCCTGTACCTGACGGCCGGGGCGAATGCCTTTGCGATCGACGCCAGAACCGGCGAGACGGTTTGGCGCTGGCAGCCGGCCAACACCGAAGCACAAATGGTCCCGTCCTGGCAGGGAGTTGGTCTGGGTGCCGGACTCGTCTTTATCGGATTGAGGAGCGCAGAGGTGGTGGCGCTCAGGCAGGACACAGGTGAACTTGTGTGGGTCGCCTCATTGGGCGCCATTCCGCACTATATCGGCGAAATGGTTACCACAGCACCGTTGTATGCGCGGGGTAAGGTGTTCGTGGGGCTGGGCAGCGGCGATTGGGGTGGACAAGGGCGAATCATCGCCCTCGATGCGACGACCGGCGAAACGCAGTGGACATTTTTTGTCGTGCCACGTCTGGGGGAGTTTGGCCACGAAACGTGGCCGCAAGACACGTATGCGTGGGAGCTCGGTGGCGGCGGCGTTTGGCTGAACGGTACGGTCGACCCTGACCTCGGGATGGTCTACTTCGCTACTGGTAATCCCGTCCCGATGTTCGGCGGCGAGATCCGGCAAGGCGATAACCTGTTCACAGCCTCGGTTCTGGCTATCAACATGGAGACCGGTGAACGGCAGTGGCATTATCAGGTAGTCCGCCATGACATTTGGGATGCAGATATCGCCACCCCGCTGTTACTCTACGAGACCGAAGTCGCGGGACAGCCGCGCAAGGCACTCGCGGCGATGCGAGCCGACGGCTACCTCTTCCTGTTCGATCGAGAGACGGGCGAGCCGCTCATGCCAATCGAAGAACGGGCGGTGCCGCAGGACGAGTTCCTGCACACAGTACCCACGCAGCCCTTCCCGGTGGGCCTTAAGAGCATCCTGCCCGATTGCTCCTTTTGGCGCGACAAGGTGCCACCACCATTTGAACTGAACTGCAGTAGCTTCACACCGCCATCGTTAAATCAACATACCGTCGTGGCACCGGGCGTACCGATTCCGATGGTTCGGGTCACGCCGATGTCATACAGCCCGCAGACCGGCTACATCTATGCCCAGGGCCGAGGACATGTGGGACGCGCTCGACGCTTCAAGGACCCGTGGCTCTCAAATTCCGGCGGCCGGCCCCTCACGCTCCCCGAGCCCGTCGGCATCCTTGCCGCCGTCGACACACGGACCGGCACCGTGGCCTGGAGGAAGGAGCTTCCCTGGGCGCGACTCGCCACGAGTGGTCCGCTCACGACCGCTGGCGGCCTGATGTTCTGGGGCTCGGCCAATGGTCAGGTCGAAGCATATGACGCCGAGACCGGTGAGCGAGTGTGGACGTTCCGGACCAGTCCCGCAGAGGCACACCTACGACCCGGACCGGCAGCCACGTACGAAATCGACGGTGAACAGTTCATCACTATCCCGATGGGCGGTGAACTCTGGGCGTTCACGCTGGATGGTCCCGTGCCCGCGCGAGGTGAGGCTGCCTTCGGTCTCGTGGAAGACCTAGTACGTTCGTCCGCTACTGCCCCGGCTGAAACTGACAAGATTGAAACCGCAACCCTCATCGAGAATCCCTTCTGGTCGCTCGGCGGAAGGCGGAACGCGATCGAAGAACACACGTTCAACCCGGTTCGGGCACAGGTGACCGCCGGTGTCCGCGTACGATTTCTCAACAACGGTGAGATGGTGCACACGGTCACGGCGCGAGACGGCAGCTGGACCACCGGCCCCCTCGAGCCAGCAATGTGGGCCTACGTAACCTTCGACCAGTCCGGTACCTTCCTCTATCACTGTCCGGACCACCCCTGGGCGATTGGAGAAATTACGGTTAAGCCGTAAGGATGAACCGGGACGTAGCGCTCCCGCTACGTGGCGCGCCCACACAGCCGGACCGTCAAGTCAGTAACAAGAACGCCACGCCAACGCCAGCTGGTCCTCAGTGTACCGTCAAGCTTGAGTCGCTTGGCGTCGCGAGCGCCCGCTGCACCGCCTGGGTCAACCTGTCGGCGTCCGTGGCGAACGGCCCAGCGACCACAGCCCCGCTCGGAATCTCAATCGCAATCGCTACGCCCTCGTCGACTGGGGTCACGACCCAGCTAAACCCTCGAAGTGACACTGTTCGACTTTCTGCATCAGGGTTCTGCACACGATCGAAGCTCAGTAAGGTCAACTCGAGCACGTCGCGTACGTCGTCATCCGTCCAGTCGGCCGGCTCGGGACCATCGCGTTCAATGACCTCGTCAACGACCTTGTCCGTACCCTTGAGAAGCACCTCTATCTTAAATGTCATAGGGAGACCCTAGCTGCCCATCGAGCGCGTCGGACTCCGTCATCGGGTTTTCCGCATGCTGCAACAAATACGGACTCAGCTCACGCGCGAGATTGTTCGTGCCGGCGGAGTGCAGGGAATCGACGTTCGGTCAACCCGAACGCGGAGTGGGGTCCTTCCATGCCGGGTACGAACCCAGCGTCCGTAGGGACGGCGCGAACTCGGCCAGGTGCATCAGGGCACGAGAGGTTCGCATCTCGTCCCGGTTCGCCTTCAGATCCGCATAAAAGAGATATTCGAACGGCCGATTTGGAATCGGCCGCGACTCCAACTTTGTTAAATCAATATCGCGAAGCGCAAATACGCTGAGAGCCTTGAACAGCGCGCCCGCCTCGTTCGCCAGCGAAAAGACGATGGTGGTCTTGTCGGGCGGGCCTAGCGGAGTGCCTTCGGCGCTCACAGCCAAAAAGCGCGTGAGATTATCGGCAAAATCCTGAATACCGGACTGAAGGATTTCTAGGTTGAAATTCTTAGCGGCGCGATCGGACGCGATCGCAGCGCTATCAGTCAACGCCTGCTCCTTGAGCATCTTCGCGCTCCCGGCAGTGTCGTACGTCGCCACGATCTCCACGCCCTCAAGAGTGCGCAGGAAACGTTCGCACTGTGCGAGCCCTTGGGGATGAGAGTATACACGCCGCACTTCCGCCAGCATCGTGCCGGGGTTAACGATCAGGTGATGCACAACTGGTAGCTTTACCTCAGCGACAATCACCAACTCGTGCTCCAGCAGTAAGTCGTAGTTGCGATGGATCGTACCGCCGATCGTGTTCTCGATCGGAAGAATTCCGTGTGTTGCCCTACCCTCTTCGACCGCGGCGAAAACATCCTCAAACGTGTGGCATGGAAGGACATCGGCTGTTTCGTTTAACCGTAAAGCCGCTGCCTCGCTGTACGCGCCCGAAACACCTTGAAATGCGATCCGCATCTTGCTCTAAGAATACAGCGCCGCTTCGATCAGCTTACCGGAGCCGCACCCGCGCTATCGAAAATTCCACCCTGACTGGGGATATCAAGACCAATACGTAGAGCCAGAGTAGGAACGTAACGAAGGTCATCAGTGAACCGACCTCCGATCGCTTTCATCAAAATCGGCTGCTCGCCCAAGTAGGAAAATCTTGCGCACCAAGAATGGAAAACGAGCATCAGCAGTCGTACGCAATACACGAAATGCAGGAAACAGCGTCACTCTCAACGAGTCGGAGGAGAGCCTCTTTTGCAGACCCGGTTCCGCGTCCGAGCCTATCAGTCGCCCAACGGGCAGCGCACGAAACCCGAATTTACTATAAGAGATTGATCGTCAACAGCCGCCGGTCACGCCGGAGGGCGAAGCACGTCGTCGAGCATCCGCTGTCCTTCTCTGGCCGCATCGCGCGCCTTGTCGACCGTCTGACGAGCCCGCTGAAACTCGTCGATGACCGAATCGAAGAAAGGCTCAATCTGTTCTCGAACCTCACGCCCACGCTCGGTTAAATACAAACTGCCAAAAACGCATCCTGCGACGGCACCGAGCATCGTCGCCGCAAGTACCTGTGTTCGTTCGTCCACCACAGCGACCTCCATAGCGATCATACACCCAGCCTAGTCCACCAAGGCCGGTTTATGGTCCTCAGAACCGCAGCACTAGGCCACTCGAGAATCGCCAAAAGCTGAAGCTCTTGAACTTGAAGTCCAGCACCGCTTCGCCAGCGCTGACCCCCCGAAAATAGCGCAGGTCGATGCGCGCACCAACGTGATCACCGAAGAATCCCATGATACCGCCGCCCATATCGATGCCGAGGCCTTCATCCTTAAAGTTCTCGACGTCTATTTCACTCGTAATTTCGTTGCGGAGCCACCCCAGGCCGCCGACCGCGTAGGGACGAAGGCGACCAAGCGGTAGACCGATGATCACGTTTCCGTTCAACGTTGTCACCGTGCTGTCCTGTACGAAGACGCTGTCGGTCTTCGCGACAGATGTCTGTCCGAAATCCAGTTCAAAGCCGAAAATTCCGGCAGCCATACCAGCCAGAGAAACTCCGTACGTCGTGACCTTTTCTGTCTGATCGTTCTTCGCAGACATCCCGATGAACGGGATAAAGATACCGTCCGCGTATGCAGCCGCCGGCATGGTAAGCACGAGCAACCAAACGCCCAGTCCAACACCAATTGAACGACACACAACCCTGACGTTAGACATCCCACCCGAACTGACCTCTGAGTGGTACGAACACGCACGCCTCATGTACTTCCTCCTCGAAAGCCGTCCCACTTCGTCGAATGAGGGTAAGCATTTGGTGCCAACGGGTTCCGCGAGGCATCACCAGTCGGCCGCCGTCAGCCAGCTTATCGATGAGCGATGTCGGTACGATCCCGGCACCGGCAGTAACTATGATGCACTCAAACGATCTCCCAGGGAGCCCACACGTTCCGTCAGCGGGGACTACTGTTACGGTATCGATCCCAAGTCGCTCGAACGTGAGCCTGGCCGCCTCCGCAAGTTCCGGCACCCACTCGAATGACGTCACGTGAGCTCCGAGGTTCGCCAGGATAGCTGCCTGATAGCCCGAGCCCGTGCCCACCTCGAGTACGCTGTCACCAGACTGCGTGTCGAGGAGCTCGGTCATCGCGGCGACGATGTAGGGCTGTGAGATCGTCTGCCCATGTCCGATAGAAAGCGGACAATCAGCATACGCGTCGGCTTGCTCAGTCACCGGTACGAACTCGTGACGAGGTACGGCCTCCATCGCAGCCAGCACACGGGGACTGCAAATGCCACGCCGCCGCAGCTGCGTCTCGACCATATGTAGCCGTTTTGCCGCCGCGATCGTCGGATCTACGCGTTCCATTACCGAGCATTGTAATGACCTGCCTCGCGGGCGGTATAATCGCCCATCCCAAGCACGGTCATCAACAAATGGCCCGCCCGCCAAAGCGAACACAAACTTCACCCTCAACGCCATCTCCTCGCACCACCAACGATGCTGTGGCATGCGAACGCTGTGGAGCCGAAATGTTTCGGATGCACGCAGTGTGGCGCTGCCCCTCCTGCGGTTACAAGACCGACTGCTGCGGCTGGTAATCGACCACCCTGGTTCCGTCAGCCGTCCATCCCAACGACACCTCCTTTATCGCGCGTCAGGGTGAACCTGTCCAGCAGGGGCGCTGACTAGTCAAACTACGCGAACCCGACCAAGTATAATAGGCGGGTCATGTGGACGAAGATGATGGATAACCCTCGCAAGAGGACGCCTAAACAGATTGCAGTCATCGACCCGGATAGCTGTTTTGGGGCATTCTCGTGTTCGATCTGTCAGGCCGCCTGTCCCGTTGAGGACTGCATCGTCGAGGAAAAGGATGCCAATGACAGGTGGGTTTGCGCCGTGCGCATTGACAAATGCATCGGTTGTGGCCTCTGTGTCACGCTCGGGAACCCCACGGCTCCCCAGCCGCGCGACTTCGGTTGTCCGGCCGACTACGATGCAATCAACATGCTCGATTGGGAGGACGTGCTCGGCACCATTGAGAAAGAGGTAGGCGTTGCTCCGAAGTCCTCTGTAGCAACCCAGTAGTCCAATCAGCTAGCTGGACATCCCCCGCGCCGCGATCGGCCAGACCGCCTCAACTCGATCCCTCCGAGTCGCGTACATCTGGTTATAGAGATTAACAACCGGATCGCAGTGGGAAACAATGAGCTCAAGCTTGTCACCGACGTGATACATTCGGCTCGGGTCTACATATCGGATCGTCCCGAACTCATCTGATTCAGACCGGTATGTCATTCCGCGCTCCCCTTTCACAATCGGCCACGGCTGATTGAGCGTGCATGCCTTCGCGCCTGCGTCGGTCGTAACCTGGCCTGCATGCTGCGCGTTAAGTACGGTCGTGAGTATGGTGAGTGACGGCTTAAAATCCGAGTAGGTATCCGCGTCTGACTCACCGCCGATTGCCAGATACTGCGCGTCCATAAACACGTAGCTACCAACCTGAATATCTGTTAGTCCAAGCGTAGCATGGTCGATGTTGTAGGTTCCCGTGCCCCCGCCGCTGAAGATCTCCGTATTCAGGCCAGAGCGTTGCATCCGCTCGACCGTCTCTGCGGCAGGCGTAAGCCGCTCCAACGATCGCGCTCGGCGCACAGTGAAACTCTTCACGTGTTGAACCTCACCGTCATAACAGAGGACGCCCCGCAGCTTCAGTCCGGGAAGCGTATCAACAATCTCAGCGAGCTGAACGGCTGGGTCGCCGGCCCCGACACCAGTTCGATGAAGGCCGGAGTCAATGTCGACCACAACATCGGCCATAACGCCAGCAGCTCGGGCCGCCTCCGACAGGAGTCTTGCGTTCTCCGGCGTGTCAGTCGCCTGCACAAAGCCAGAGCACGAAGCACGTAGGCGCATCGCACGGCGGATCTTGAAGGGCGTAGCGCTGATTGTGGTCATGAGGATCCGATCGATACCATGCTCAAACATCGACTGAGCCTCTCCTACTTTGGCCGTGCAAATCCCGATCGACCCGCTTTGAATCTGCAGCTTCGCAATAGCCGGGCACTTGTGTGTCTTGCTGTGCGGCCGGCTTGAAATCCCGTTCTGTGCCATCGTCCGTCGCATCGTGGTTAAATTCGATTCCAGGGCATTGAGATCGACGCACAACACCGGTGTGT
Source organism: Vicinamibacterales bacterium (assembly GCA_965237405.1). Taxonomy (GTDB): domain Bacteria; phylum Acidobacteriota; class Vicinamibacteria; order Vicinamibacterales; family UBA8438; genus CAUZIB01. The sequence continues at coordinate 1,361,747 of OZ250139.1, forward strand.
CGAGCTCCCATTTGGACATCCCGACCCCAGCGTCATTAGCCTCCGCCGCTCGCATCTGAACCTCCGAAGTCTCGGAGCTATTCCCCGGGCATTGGCAAGTGAACCAAGATCGCCGTTACGACGAGCAATAGCCCCCCCAGCGTGAGCTCCGCGACGCTTGACCGTACCAGCAAGTTGCTAATCTTCAAAGTGGTAATCCTCGGTTTCAGAAACCTCCAATTGTAGGCACCGACTGCTCCCGTCGCGAGCATCAAGATAACCTTGGCCACAATGACCTGTCCGTAGATCGTCCGCCACAACTGACTCCAGTGGTCGAGATAGACCACCGCCGTAGCCGCCCCTGTAACCACAACCACCGTGACGGCTCCGACCGCCACTGGCGAAAATGCTTCGATCAACGACGCTGTCGCGACGTCCTTCCCCATCGACTGTCGTTCCGGCGCGATCGCAACGATGAGCGTCGCCAATGTGCCGAGCCACAACCCACCAGCTAAAACGTGTGCGACCTGGAGCATCCATGGCAAGGTCGTGGCAGCCGAATGTGACATCGCGTGCCCTGTGACCGGTAGTGTGATTGCAACCGCTCCAACCCCAACAGCAGTCAGCCACCACCCAACCTTGGGCATCACGAACGTCAGCGCCGCCGACAAAACAACCAAGACCGTGGCCAATACCTGCAGCAACCACCGATGCCCCCACCTGGTCTCGAAGGCGACCACGCCGAGCAACTCCTTCGTCACCGGTTCGTCGAGACCAAATGCCGAGTAGGTTTGAGCGTAGACGCGGGCGATCACGGAAAATAAAAGAAGACCCGCCGCAAACACAGCAACGCGCCGAGTCTGCCGACACACTCTCACTTCGTGCCCGGCCTCCAGTCCGCCGAGACTTCGAGCCCGCCTGACGACAACAATCCGCACCGCGACAGCCCCTGTCAGACCAAAGAACCCAAGATACGTGATGAGTTTGCCTACTGAAAGGTAGAAGAGAACCAGGGTTTCGGCCGACATACCAAGGCGCGCGCAAGGCGAGGTAAGGAGCGGTAGTCCTAGTCCGCGGCACGCACACTAAACGCGACGCCGCCGCGCCTAATGTGCCCGTCGTCACCGGCGGTTCGCCACTTGAGTGTGTAGCTTCCCGGAGCCAGCTGGCGCAAGACAGCAGCCTTCAGAGACTTACCGGCGGCAATCTCTACCTCGCCGATCTCGATGGCGCCTGTCGGTCCATCGAGCGTCAATAGACTCACTGCTGGATCCGGATCCTGAGTAAACCACACCTGCACATGCTCCGGAGAATCCCTCAGCACGGCATCCGCCTCTGGCAGGCTCTTCGTCGGCGTCAAGTGAGCCAGAACCGATACACTCGCCACCGCCACGAACACGCCTGACCAGCATGTCAGACGAATGGTTCCGAGCATAAGTCTCAATGATTCTATCGCGTCTGCACTGGTTACGGGACCTGGAACCCAAACTTCACCGGATCATATCCCGCACCGATTAACGACTTCATCGAGCATCTGGCTCATCGGTTGGCCGACATATCCTGTCATTGCCAGATAGCCATGACCCTTCAGCGCTCTTAGAACGTCGTTGCCAGCTTCCCGATGACAGTGACCAGTAAGATCCAGAGATTCCAGAGACGCACAATCGCTTTCAATAAGGCGCCCGACTCTAAACGGACGCCGTCAATTCCGTGGCCACGCCAACCCCTGATCCAGCGTCGTGACTGGTCCTACTCCCTTGTAGACGAACTTCTGGAGTCGCTTCCCCTCATATGTTTCGGTAGTGTAGATGTTACCCACCGAGTCGGTCGCGATGCTGTGAGCCCCGTAGAACGCACCGGTTTGACGACCTCCATCTCCGAAGCTCGTCAGTAGCTCAAGTGATTGTCGCTCAATGACGTACACCTTTTCGTTGACACCATCTATTGCGTAGAGAAACCGTTGAGTCGGATCCGGGGAGAACGCGATATCCCACACGGAGCCCGCTCCCCGTGTGTTGCGCGCGATGAACTGCTCTTTAACGAACGTGCCATCCTGCTGAAAAACCTGGATACGATCCTGCGCGCGGTCACACACATACACCATGCCATCGTTCGACACCTCCGCACAGTGCACCGGATTGCCGAACTGTTGTGGCGGTGCGGCGCTCGGATCATACCGGCCAAAATCCCCGTCGTCAGGCCGGTTACCATAGGCACCCCAGTATCGCTTGAGTTCACCGGTATCGATGTCGACGACCGCGACGCGACGATTTCCGTACCCGTCTGCCAGGTACGCTTCCTTGTTGTTAGGTTCAATCGAAATCTTCGCAACGCGAGAGTAATGCGTCCGGCTGTTGCTATCGACTCCCTGACCGGCTTCGCCGACCTGAAGGAGGAAACGCCCGTCCCTGGAGAACTTTAATACGTGCGAATCAAGCTGGCCATTGCCCCCAATCCACACGTTGTCCATGTGATCGATCGTGATTCCGTGATTCGACGACGGCCACGTGTACCCGTCTCCAGGACCACCCCAGCTTTCGACAACGTTGCCGGCTGTATCGAACTCAATCACGGGCGGGGCGGGTATACAGCAGGCATCTGCGAACGGCGGATCAGCCGCCACAGGGATCTCGTTGACCGCAAGCGTCGAGCCGCGGTGTACGATCCACACATGGTCCTGGGAATCGACACCAACCCCGATTGCTGACCCCAGTACCCAATGGTTCGGCAACGGTCGAGGCCAGAAGGGATCCACCTCAAACATTGGCGCCTGCTTTGCCTGAGCTTGGGCAACTGGCACGTCGTTGACAAGAGATTGACCGAAACCAAGAGCAACGATGGCTATAAAAGTGATGCCTGCGAGCAGGCGGCGCTGCCAGGGTTCAAGATTGGTCATGATTTATCCTCCTCTGTCGGGCCGTTTGATTCTGCCGAAGGGTGCCACCGAACGGGCGCAGGCGCAAGCGGAATCGCGACGCCTGCTCACTGTCTCGAAAAAGCTCACCCGGACCAGATTGACCTCTCGGAGAGTTTGTTTCAGACTATCTAGGGAATCGTTGCCGAGAGGACCGGAATCCCCGTGAACGAGACGTTTCCGCATCAACATTGTCGGACGTTCGCTGATATCGGACACACCAAGGAGAATAGACGTCATGAGCACCGTAAGTCTCGAACAACATGCTCGAAGGTTGCTACGCCCCGCCCTGATGGGCGTAGCACTCACCGTGGTTATGGTCGCTTTTATGGTGACTGGTTCCGCCCAGCAGTCGGCGCTTCCCGATGGACACATCAGCGGTGTCGTGAATAGCAGTTCCGGGACAGAGGCTGGCGTGTGGGTCATCGCAGAAACCGATGAACTCGAGACAAAATTTGCCAAGATTGTTGTTACCGATGACGATGGGCGGTTCGTACTCCCAGAGCTTCCTGAAGCGACCTACGACGTTTGGGTTCGTGGTTACGGTCTCGTTGACTCCGAAAAAATAAAACTATCACCCTCCATAGATGACATTAGTCTTACTGCTGTGATTGCACCAAACGAAGAGGCGGCCGCACAGTACTATCCCGGTAACTACTGGTACTCACTGATTGAACCACCGCCGGCAAGTGAGTTCCCTGGAACCGGCCCCGATGGCAACGGCATTTCGCCGGGTCTTCATAGCCAGGCTGCCTGGCTCGACATCATGAAGCAAGGCTGCCAGCTCTGCCACCAGCTCGGGAACACAGCGACGCGCGTCGTTCAGCACCGTGACGAGTTCGACTCAACCGTGGCGGCCTGGGACCATCGCGTGCAAACCGGCCAACGCGGCACAGGGATGAACGGAGCGATGAACCGTTTCGGCCGAGACCGAGCCCTCACAATGTTCGCGGACTGGACCGACCGTATCGCTGCGGGTGAGACACCCCCACGTCCACCTCGACCCAGCGGTAAAGAGCGCAATGTGGTCGTAACGCTGTGGGACTGGGGAACTGATTCCTCCTTCATCCACGATGAAATCACGACTGATAAACGTAACCCGACGGTAAATGGACATGGGCCGGTTTACGGTGTGTCAGCCGGTCATGGAAGCTTGACCGTTGTCAACCCGGTCACCAACACTTCCGTTGAACTACCCATTCCGGTACGGCCCGCGGATCCAAACAGCGTGCCGTCGCGATTCCCACAGTCGCAGCTGCAGCCGTCCTATTACTGGGGCGACCAGTTACTCTGGGGAAGGGGTGGTCTTGATGGTCAGGAAAATTCGGCGGATCCACATAACCCAATGATGGACCAGAAGGGACGCGTCTGGATGACCTCAACGGTCCGTGCTCGGCCGAATCCCGACTGGTGTAAGGAGGGATCGGATAACGCTTTCGCAGAGTACTGGCCAATTGCGACGAGCGGTCGCCAAGCCTCGTACTATGATCCGGCCACCGAAGAATTCGTGTTGATCGATACTTGTTTCGGTACACACCACCTGCAGTTCGCCGAGGACAAGAACAACACTCTCTGGTTCAGTGGCGATGGGACTTCGATCGGGTGGATCGACACTAAGGTGTACGACGACACGGGTGACGAACGCTACTCGCAGGGGTGGTGCCCGACCGTCATCGACACGAATGGCGACGGCAAAATCACGAAACCGTGGAATGAACCAAACCGTCGTGGTGAAGTCGAAAGTGACCCGAGTATGGACACCCGAACTATCGGATTCGGTTATGGGATCATCGCAAGCCCAATCGACGATTCAATCTGGATCACACGAACCGGACCATTTCCTGGACGAATCGTTCGTCTCGACCGAGGCGATAACCCGCCCGAGACCTGCATTGCCGAGGTCTACGAGCCGCCATCTATCGAGAATCCGAACGTCGACCCCACGAAGACTGGCTTTGCCCCACGCGGTATCGACGTCGACCGTAACGGCGTTATCTGGGCCGCTCTTTCGGGTAGCAGCCAGATGGCCAGCTTCGATCGCACGAAGTGCAATACTCTGAGCGGTCCAAGTGCGACGGGGCAACACTGTCCGGAAGGCTGGACACTCTATCCGATGCCGGGCCCGCAGATGAAAGGCGTTGAGACGCCTGGCACCGCAGACTTTCATTACTACAGCTGGGTTGACCAGTACAACACTCTGGGCCTCGGTGAAAATATTCCGATCGCCGACGGGTCCACGTCTGACTCGCTCCTAGCACTTGATCCGGAGAGCGGTGAGTGGATCATCCTGCGTGTGCCGTACCCAATGGCATTCTATTCACGAGGACTCGACGGTCGAATCGATGACCCGAACGCTGGGTGGAAGGGTCGCGGTTTGTGGGCAAATTACGGATCTAACTATGTTTGGCATACGGAAGGCGGAAAGGGTACCAAAAGTAAAATGGTACACTTCCAGCTTCGACCAGATCCGCTAGCTCACTAAAGGGCAGTCATTTCGTCGACACGACTAGATAGTGGCCGTGTCAGCGCCAGTGCAACACACAAGTTGAGGGCAGGACTTCAGTCCTGCCCTCACTTTTTCCGGGAGACCATCTCGTCGATGAATGCTCGAATAGCCTCAATTGGCGCACAGGTTCTCTGCATCATGGTTGCCCTACCAGTGGTCGTTGGCTCACAAACTGACGTACTCGATGGCAGCACTTTCGCTGGAAACGACTGGCCGTTCGTCGGCGGAGACTGGACTAACTCCCGGTACTCAACCCTCGACCAGATCAATACCGAGACGATCGCCAATTTGGGTGCCGCCTGGCGCCTCCCATTCGCGGGGGGAGCCAGCACCCGCGCCACACCGGTCGTGAAGGACGGCATCATGTTCCTCGGCGCTGGCACACGTCTGTACGCAATTGATGCAGCTACCGGTGAGATTATCTGGACCGTCCGACCTGACCAGGACGCCCCTGCTGATCTCGACTCCGCCAGCATCGGCGATATTCTCAACGCCGGACGGGCTATTCCATCTCCACCTGGCGTTGCACTTGGGGATGGCAAGGTCTTCATTGGCTTGATGGATGGCCGCGTCGCAGCTGTGGATCAGGAAACCGGGGCATTCATTTGGACGACCCAGATTGGATACACTCCCCCGAAGACCGGCCAGGCTGTCTCAGGGGCTCCAATTTACGCAAACGGTGTCGTTTTCACTGGTCTCGCCAACGGTGACTGGGCATTTCGAGGGAAGGTGGTCGCACTGGATGCCGAGACCGGCGAGGTGCTCTGGAGTTTCTGGACCATTCCAGGACCTGGAGAACCCGGACATGAGAGTTGGCCTCAGCAGGGTGAGTTCCAGGACGTGTGGGCTCAGGGCGGTGCCGGTGTGTGGCACATTGGCAACATCGATCCAGAGCTTGGTCTCGTCTACTTCGTCACTGGTAACGCCGTTCCGATGTTCGGAGGCGAGGCTCGAGAGGGTGACAACTTGTACACGGCGTCAATCCTCGCCAACGATATTCGGACCGGTGAACTGCGCTGGCACTACCAGGTCGTCCGACACGATCTATGGGATGCCGACATCGCCATTGCACCCCTGCTCTACAACGCAAACACCCCAACCGGCTCCAGAAAAGCACTCGCTGCCCTACGCGCCGATGGCTACATCTTTCTGCTCGATCGGGCCACGGGCCAGCCGATCCATCCGATCGAACAACGTCCGGTTCCGCAGGACCCGTTCAACAACACGGTTCCCAGCCAGCCGTTTCCGACCGGCGCCGACTCGATAGTTCCTGATTGCGAGTGGTGGCGCGACAAGGTACCCGAGCCGTGGGTACTCAGCTGCAGCAGCTTTACACCCCCGTACCTGAACCGACACGACGTCGTGGCTCCCGGAGCGCCGATCCCTCAAGTCCGAGTCGCTCCGATGTCCTACAGTCCTCAGACTGGATATCTCTACGCCCAGGGACGCGGGCACATAGGACGAGCTCGCCGCATTAGCGACGACCCGTGGTTCCGTGGAAGCGCACGCACCTATTCGACAATTCCTGCGCCTATCGGCATTGTCGCGGCCATCAATAGCCGAACCAATCGCATCGTCTGGAGGCACGAGGTTCCGATCGGAATTCTTGGCACGAGTGGCCCTCTCACAACCGCCGGAGGTCTGATGTTTCGAGGATCGGGAGATGGTTACTTCGAGGCCTACGCCGCGGCTTCGGGTGAACGTCTGTGGCATTTTCAGACTGGCGTTCGAAGTTCACGCGGTCCAGCTGCCACGTATGCGGTCAACGGAGCACAGTATGTCGCACTAGCGATGGGACCAGAGTTATGGGCGTTCAAGCTTGGCGGCACCGAGTCTGAGCGTGACGTAATATCGCGACCGGCCGTTCGACGTACGGCCGGTCGCGAGGCCACCCAGGTCCAAACGACGACACTCGTACAGAGCGCAGAACGCGGTGTTGGGCTGCGTTACACAACCGATGAGCATGCGTTTAACCCCTCGCAGATTCGTGTTCCTGTTGGGACGGTCGTCACGTTCACCAACAGCGGACGACTGACCCACACCATCTCGGCCGTCGATCAACTATGGAGTGCCGGACGATTAAAGATGGCTCAATCTGCGTATGTAACCTTTGATGAACCCGGCACCTTTACCTACCATTGCGAAGATCATCCATGGGCCATGGGCCAGGTCTTCGTCGAGCCTTAGGAACATGAATAGATCTCTTGCCTGCTCGATAGCTCCTGTTCTCGTTGTACTGGCGTTGGCCTGCGGTCGTGACCCGACTGCCCCCGTAGCTCCAGTGCCCGAGTCCGAGGCTTTCGCGCCGGCGTACCACGTCTACGTCACCAATGAAACATCCGGAGATCTCACGGTGATTGCCGGGGGAACCCACACCGTTGTCCAAACCGTACCACTAGGCAAACGTCCCCGTGGCATCAAGGCGAGCCCCGATGGCACCCGGTTGTTCGTCGCGCTAAGCGGCTCACCACCCGCCCCACCAGGGATTGACGAATCGACGCTGCCCCCGCCCGATCGGTCGGCGGATGGCATCGGGATCATCCATGTCGAGCACCTCGCGGTGATCAGAGTTCTCCGGGGTGGAACCGATCCCGAGCAAGTCGCCCTCAACGCTGATGCCACCCGCGTCTACGTCGCGAATGAGGATGCCTCAACAGCCAGCATCCTTGATATCGAGTCGGGAGAGGTTCTCACGACCCTGCCGGTCGGTGGCGAACCTGAAGGAATGACGACCAGCCCAGATGGCCGATTTGTCTACGTCACGTCGGAAACCGACAACCAAGTCTCAGTCATTGACACTTCATCCAACGAGGTCATCGAACAGTTCGAGGTCGGTCCACGCCCACGGTCATCGGCATTCTCCCCTGACAGCAGCCGCGCGTACGTCACGTCCGAAAACGGCGGAACCGTCTCAATCGTCGACACCTCATCGCACACGGTCATCGCCACATTCGAAGTGCCCGGCGAGCCTTCCCGCCCGATGGGCGTCGTGGTTTCTCCCAATGGTGAAATCATCTACATCTCGACCGGCCGCGGTCGAACCATCGTCGCAATGGACGCCGTCGAAGGCGTAGTACGAGGAACGGCGACAGTCGGGGATCGTCCGTGGGGCATCGCCCTCAGCCCGGACGGACGTTATCTCTATACCGCGAACGGCCCATCCAACGACGTGTCGATTGTCGACACCCAGACTATGACCGTTGAGGCAACCGTGTCCGTCGGTGAACGCCCCTGGGGTGTTGCGATCATCCCCAACTGAACCCATTGTCAACGAAGTTCCTAGCGAACAACGAGGACCTATGCGAGAGATTAAGATTATCCTGGCGATGTCGGTAATTGTCATTGGAGCCGCCGCCATCCGCGTGGTAAACGGCCAACAAGAGCCACCTCAGTTAACCCCGGCGCAACAGGCGCGACTACAGATTCAACCTGTCAAGTCAAAGGACGGGCTCTACGTGATCCCTGGATTTGATGGCGCGTTGTCCGGCGGTAACGTCGCTGTTCGAATTACCAGCCATGGCGTGCTGATCGTCGACAACAAGTACGAGTACAGCCATGCGGAGATCACCCGTCAAGTTGCGACAGTGACGTCCCAACCGATTCGTTACGTATTGAACACACACCATCATTTTGACCACTCGGGAAGTAACGCTGACTTTTCGACTGAAGCCACCCTCATCGCACATCAGAATGCGCGGAAAAACACCGTCCGGAACGAGCTTCCAGGCCCGGCAGAGGTGGTCTTCTCCGACCACACCTCAGTCTTTCTCGGCGGCATAGAGGTTCAGGCTCATCACGTGGGACGTGGTCACACGAACGGCGACTCCGTGATCTACTTTCCCGACCTCCGGACAGTCCACACCGGCGATCTCTTCATCTTTGCTGAACGTCTCAACGGCACTACCCTGTCGCCGTTTATTGATTATGGAAACGGCGGTGACGGGTCGGAATGGGTTGACAGCCTCGATCGCGTGCTCGAACTCGATTTCGACACGGTCATCCCTGGCCACGGTCCGGTGATGACCAAGAGCGATGTCCGCGCATTCCGGCAACGGTTTCAGACGCTACTCGACCGGATGCACAACCTGATCGAGTCCGGCGTCGATCGCGATGCGATTGCGGATCGACTACAAACCGACGACCTCAACTGGCCGTTTCGAGCAGGCGCCGTTCAGGCGCTTTACGACGAACTCCTGGGGGAGTAGCAAACGGAGGCAGAAGTTAGCTTCATTCCCCTAACGCAAACACAAAGATCCCGTTCCCTCCGGTGGGCCGGCGCTTCTCCGGTGTGAGCTGCACCGGCATCGTCCCCCAGCTGGCGCTACCGGTTCCCGTTGGAATCACAAGATACTGCTTCCCATCCACGGCGTAGGTAATCGGAAATCCCTGGATCGATTGTGGCAGTCGCGTCTCCCAGACGACCTCACCATTCGCAACGTCGTAAGCGTAGATGTGACGATCCCAGTCACCGGCAAACGCCAACCCGCCCCCGGTCGTGAGCGCCGCACTATTGATCGGCGTCCGATAGCGATGACTCCAGAGCACCTCTCCGGTCCGGACGCTCATGGCTACGAATTCACCGAGATGATCGGGACTCTGTGGATGAAAATGATTAGTCCGACGCACCGGTCCCGGTCCGCCGCCGCCAAGGCGTTTCTCGACCGGGCCAAACACCCCGGTCTCACAGTTCAGGATGAGTGGGATATACAGCGCCTCCGTGTCCGGGTGGTAGGCCATGGCCCGCCAGCTCTTGAAACCCGAGGTCGTCGGGCACCAGAAAATCTCTTCGCCAAGATCCTTGAGCATGCCATCGCGATAGGTGATCGCCCCCGTCGACGAGTCGACATCAAGCAGCGTCTGATATCCAAGGTCGTGCGCGGCCTGAAATTCTCCGCTGATCAGGTCCAGTTGCCATAACACGCCAATCTTTCCCATGCTGAACACCGATGGCTGACCGTCGACGTCAATCACGATCCGTTCGAAGGTCTCGTCCATATCGTGCGTTTCGGCCGGCAGGTGCTGGTAATACCACTTGAGCGCACCGGTGTCAGGATCAAGGGCTAGTGTTGAGTTAGTGTAGAGCGCGTCGCCGTCGGTGCCGCGCGCCTGCCGATGCCACGGTTTGGCTTGGGATGTTCCGATTAAAATGGTCCGGCTCCGCGGATCGTAGCTACCCGGGATCCAAGCATCACTGCCGGCACGGAACATCACCGGCAGGTCGCCCCAGCTGTCACCACCCCGCTCGCCCGGGCGAGCCACTGTCGACGTACGCCATTTCTCGTGACCAGTCTCGGCGTCGAGCCCGACGATGTAGCAGGTGTCATCCCGATAGATACCGCATCCCGCAAGCCCTGACACGACCGTCCCATCCGCGATGATCGATCCACTCGAGAACTGATAACCCGCGGCCGAACCGACATCGGTTTCCCACACTTCCTCACCGGTTCGCGCATCGATCGCGACGATCCACGCGTCGGACGTGTTCAGGATGATCTTGTCCCCGTAGATCGCGATGTTGCGGTGCTTTTGGCCGGAAATCACGCTGCCGAGGTCGCGATGCTCGGCGAGGTTAGCCCGACGATACTCCCATATGAGGTCGCCCATCGCCGCGTCGAGTGCCTGAACGATCGCTCCTGGATTCGCGACATACATGATGCCGTCATGCACCAACGGCGTTGTCTGCTGTGCTCCCTCGGACAGTGCCCAGCTCCAGACGAGGCGCAGGTCGTCGACGTTCTCGCGGGTGATCTGATCCAGAGGACTGTAGCCCCATCCGTCGAGGGTTCGCCGCCAGTTGAGCCAATCTGCCGGTTCGGGATCCTGGAGCATGGCATCCGTCACCGGACGATACGATCTATTCCATTCTTGGGCCGACAACACGGAGACGGCGAGCACGAACGCAAGAGCCAAGCTGACGACCACTCGATTCTTCATGAGCACCTCAGATGTCGTAAGGTAATTGAGAGCCTTGCCGGCTACCGCGCGCAGTACTAGGGAACCGCGGGTTGGCTATTGGGTCGCCCCGAGTTCACGGAGCACATCTGCGGTGCTCGGCCCGGACTCGACGGTATCTGAGCGCCTACCCCGACGTTTCTCGGCTGCCTCGGCTGCTGCCAGTGGCGTCTGTCCGCCCCTGTTTCTTATTTCGAGATTGGCGCCTCGTTCAACCAGTAACCTCACGAGCGGAATAAAGTTGATCGAGGCCGCACTATGCAGGGCGGTATTGCCTCCACCATCAACCCCATTAACGTCAGCCCCGAGATCGATAGCCAGGGAGACCGTTTCGAGCGCAAGCCGTTCTTCGCCATCTCGATCGTTAAACCGACCGTCAAGCAGGAATCGCCGCTCCCGATCGTTTCGTCCTTTAACTGCAGCTATGAGAGGAGGTTCGAGACCACCCTCGATGCGCGGGGGACCAACGCCACCCGCCCGAGCCTTGACGGGCACGAGGCGCTCGAGAGTAGTGAGCGACGGATCGCCCCCTTCATCAATCAACGCCCGCATGATTTCCGGTTCGCGATACCGGGCGGCCAACCAAACTGGCGTCGCGCTTACAAATGCTGGCCTCAGTGCCCAATCCATGCCGGCGCGTCTGAGTGGGGTCCCTTTTTTAAGTCGTGCGTTTGGATTCGCACCATGCGCCAACAACGCACGGACCATCAGAAGCTCACCTCTCAGGACCGCCGCGTGAAGCGCTGCGTACCCGGCATCCATCGCATTAACGTCGGCCCCGGCTTTCAATAGATGCTCAACGAGTTCGACATGCCCGCTATGTGCTGCAATGACGAGGACACTAACGCCATCCGGCCCTCTGTCATTGACGTCGGCGCCGGCGCCGAGAAGAATCTTAGCTGCCTCAACGTGACCGTGACGGGCGCAAAACAGTAGCGGGGTATATCCGCCCTTGGCGACTTCAACACCCTGGTCATACTGGCCCCCCTGTCTTCTAATCGCGTCGGCGAAAAGCAATCGCGCTCGTATCTTCGAACGGGCGCTGACGTCTGCTCCACCATCGATCAACGCCTGTACCACCTCAGTGTGACCCTGAGCGACCGCCCACATCAATGCGGTTTGGTTACGCTTCCCCTCCCTCGCATTCGGGTCGGCTCCCTTGGCCAGCAAAAGCTTCACAACGGCGACATTGCCTGAGCGAGCTGCCGTCAGTAAGACGGTTTCGCCATGAAGAAGTCGAATATTGGGATTTCCTCCAGCGGAGAGCAAACGCTCAACAACTGACTCGTTCCCACTAACACTGGCAACCCATAACGGCGTGGCGCCAAGCTCATTGGCAACAGCGAGATCTGCTCCAGCTTCAAGAAGCAACTCGACCGCCTCTACGTCCTCCCGATAGGTGGCCCAATGCAACGCGGTCGCACCGTCTGCCTGCCTCCCATCAACGTTTACCCCTTCGTCCAATAGAATCCGAGCGCGGTCCAAGTCCTGACTCTTAATCGCGTCGATCAACTGAAGTGCTGACTCAATTTCCTGTCCCTCTGCCACAGGAACCAGGTTTAGTACTAGAAAAATTATGAGAGCGATCCCAAAGCACAAAGCTCGCATACAAAACTCCGAGAGCACGGATGTTCGGATGGTCATGAACTGCATCAATTTAGGTCGAATGTCACATGGTACCGCAGCTCGACATCGTTGACAACAATGCTAGATCGAGCCAAACTATTGTGTCGTTATGTGCTTACTTGAGGTTTGCGCTTCGCAAGCAAGGACATTCGATCGATGGCACTGAGACAACTCCAGAGCACATGGGTCGTCGCTCTGCTTGCGGTCGTAACAGCCGCGGCATATCTCCAGGGCATCTCCGGGCAGGAACCTCGGCCTGTTGGCTCTACCGCTCAGACCCCATCACCGAACGTGACCGCGCATCGTGCCCTCCTTAACCAATATTGTGTGACCTGTCACAGTCAAGAACTTGTCAAGGGTTCGGCTAACGATGAGGACCCATCGACGCTTATTGCGCAACTGCGCCTTCTAGGGTTGACGCTCGATGACGTCGACGTCACAGACATCGCCTCCAATCCAGAGCTCTGGGAAAGCGTTGTCCGGAAGCTCCGTGTAGGCGCGATGCCGCCACCACCCAGACCGAGACCAAATCAGGCAGCCTCCGATAGCTTCCGAAAATACCTGGAAACCCAGCTCGACCTCGTCGCATCAGCGAGTCCCAATCCCGGTCGAACGGAGACCTTTCACCGACTAAACCGAACCGAGTATGGCAACGCTATCCGGGACCTTCTCGACCTTCAAATCAACGTGGGTGAATTGTTGCCTGCAGACGCGCCCGATCAGCATGGTTTCGACAACAACGCCGAGGTGCTCTCCATCTCGCCAGCCTTACTCGAGCGTTACGTCTCGGCAGCTCGCAAGATCAGCCGGCTCGCCGTCGGAACAACGCCACCCGGTGCGGCAATCAACACCTACGATGTCCCACTCAACTTAATGCAGGATGATCAACTGAGTGAAGATCTTCCCTTCGGTTCGAGGGGTGGCGCTGCCATCCGGCACACCTTTCCTGTTGACGGTGACTATTCGATTCGTGCGCGCCTGCAAACGAACTACGTCGGCTACGTGCGTGGCATCGACGAAATGCATGATTTGGAGATCCGCCTCGACGGTCGTCGCATCGCCAATTTCACCTTCGGTGGTAAAGCCCCCGGTATGCCATCACCGCTCAGTTACGCTGGTAATGTTCGCGGAGACATTGAGTGGGAAGACTACATGCTTCACGCGGACGAAGGGCTCGAGGTTCGGGTCCCTGTCCGAGCCGGTTCTCGACTAATTTCTGTTGCCTTCCCGAGAGAAATGTGGGAGACCGAAGGCGTCCTCCAACCACGGCAGGTGGGATTCGCGCTCGCCGTCAACGAGATGCCCGACTCCAATCCGCGACTTGGGAGCATTGACATTACCGGGCCGTATAACGTCACGGGGCCCGGAGACACGCCGAGCCGACGCCAAATCTTCAGCTGTTACCCAGAACGTGAATCTGCGGCGGTCCAGACATCGTGTGCACGCGACATCCTTGCACGTCTGGGCAGGCTGGCGTATCGACGAACACTTACGCCCGACGACGTCGATTCACTAATTGAGTTTTTTGAAATTGGCCGGCGCAACGGAACCTTTGACACCGGTATTCAGTTCGCACTGGAGCGTTTGCTCGCCGATCCCGACTTTGTATTTAGAATTGAACGGGACCCAGTCGATGCGTTGCCAAGAACGCCCTATCTCGTAAATTTGGTTGAGCTAGCGTCACGTTTGTCGTTTTTCTTGTGGAGTAGCATTCCGGACGACGAGCTCCTCGCACTAGCGGAAGATGGAAGCCTCCGCGAACCACGCGCCCTGAGAAACCAAGTCCACCGAATGCTTAACGACCCACGATCGAAAGCCCTTGTCGATAACTTCGTTGGACAGTGGCTCTTTCTGAGAAACATGCGGTCTGTCTATCCCGACCCCCACGTCTTCCCTGAATTCGATGATAATCTGCGCGACGCGTTGCAGCGTGAGACCGAGCTCTTCATTCAGTATCAACTACAAGAAGACCGGAGTATTCTCGAGCTTCTCAGTGCCAACTACAGTTTTGTCAATGAGCGACTCGCGCGACATTACGGCATCTCCAATATCTACGGCAGCAGGTTCCGACGAGTCGACTTTGACAACAAAACCCCTGGCCGAGGTGGCCTCCTTGGCCACGGGAGCCTGATGACGGTAACCTCATACCCGAACCGAACGTCCCCCGTTTTACGTGGTAAATTCGTGCTTGAAAATCTGTTGGGTGCGCCACCGCCAGAACCCCCGCCAAACGTGCCGACGCTTGAGCAAAAGCGGGACGGACGAACCCTCACGATGCGTGAAGCGATGGTGCAACATCGTGAGAATCCGGCATGTCGCGGGTGCCATGCACCAATGGATCCAATTGGCTTCGCGCTCGAAAATTACGACGCCATCGGCATGTGGCGTCCGTCCTACGCCGGAAAAACGATCGATGCCTCGGGAACGCTTCCAGACGGAAGCTCATTCGACGGTCCGTCTGGGCTACGGGATCTGCTGCTTAGCCGACCCAACGACTTTGTTGGCACTGTTACCGAGAAAATGCTGAATTATGCACTCGGGCGGGGACTCGAGCACTATGACGCCCCAACAGTGCGTGAGATCGTTGGAAACGCCACGTTAAACAATTTCCGCTGGTCGGCTATTATTATGGGAATCGTTGAGAGCACACCGTTTCAGATGCGGAGATCTGACTGATGATCATCACTAAGAAGTCTATTCCTCGCCGGACCATTCTCCGAGGCCTTGGAGCCTCACTCGCACTGCCGTTACTGGACGGTATGGTCCCGGCATTAGCATCGGCTCGAAATCTCATTACGCAGCCAGCAAGACGCTTCGGTGTCGTCTATGTGCCGAACGGAATGGCGATGAAGCACTGGACGCCAGCGACAACAGGTGCGGGCTTCGAAGTGAGCCGAATCCTTTCTGGCGTTGCGCAGCACCAGGATCGCATGCTCGTGCTGAGCGGTCTCAATGCGGTGCCGAGTAATTCCGGTGTCCACGCCAGTGCAGCAACACGGTTCCTGACTGGCGTGACGCCGGCACGTTCCGAATCGAACCTTCAGGGTGCTGTGTCGGTCGATCAACTCATCGCCAGGGAGTCTGGTAAAGAAACGCAGCTTGCATCGCTTGAGCTGGCACTTGATCCCAGAGATGTATCAGGTTCGTGCGATGTTGGATTCAGCTGCCAATATACCAGCACAATCGCCTGGCGTAACAAAGCGACGCCATTGCCGATGGAACCTAATCCGCGGGCCATCTTCGAACGACTGTTCGGGGATACTGGAACGACCGACAAAGCGACACGACTCGCCCAGCTCAGACGAGAACGAAGCATCCTCGATTCAGTGACGGACAAGGTGGCTACTCTGACCCGCGAGATCGATACGGGTGACCGTCAGAAGATCGACCAATACCTTGAGGCAGTTCGCGATGTTGAACGACGAATCCAGAAGGCCGAGGAACAAAGCGACCGCGAACTTCCGGAAGTGCCCCAGCCCGTTGGAATTCCGCGCGTCTATGAAGATCACGCCAAATTGATGTTCGACCTGCAGGTGCTCGCCTATCAGACCGACCTAACTCGCGTCATCACCTTTATGTTGGGTCGTGAGCTCAGCGGCCGGACCTACTCCGAGATCGGTGTCCCCGACTCGCATCATCCGACCTCGCACCATCGTGACAACCCGGACCTCTATGAAAAGATCACCAAGATTAATGAGTTCCATATCTCGCTATTCGGGTACTACCTCGACAAACTTCAGGCAACGCCAGATGGTGATGGCTCACTACTTGACCATATAATCCTCTTATACGGTGCCGGAATGTCTGATAGCAATCGGCACGACAGCAATGGGCTCCCTCTAATGATGGTCGGAGGCGACAGCCTCTTTACGGGCGGACGTCACCTTGAGTTCACGGAGGGCTCCGCGAGTAACCTGCTCATGACACTCCTCGACAAGATGGGTGCTCCGATCGATCAGATGAGGAATCAAGCTGGAACGATCGAGCTTTTATCTGACGTGTAGACTGGCCACCAGGCACTACCGAGACCCACTCGACATCTCGTTTCTGGCGGACGTATAGCCAAGCTATGTCTTCTGTCACTCGCCGGACCTTCTTCGCAGCCATGGGTGGGTCGGTCGCTGCCTCTCGTGCGTTCGCCCAGTCGAATCGGCTGCCCATTCCGGTCGTGGGCATCAATCACATGACGCTCACTGTCTCGGACGTTCAGCGGTCCCTTGAGTTCTATCAGGGCCTCTTCGGGATGCCGATTCAGGCGTGGCAGGCCTCCACGCCCATCTTGCGCGTGGGTGATGGTCCGCAGTTTCTGGCGTTGGGAGGTGGCGAAGCCAACGCGACGCCAAAGATCGACCACCTCTGTTTAAACGTCGAAGGCTTTGTTGTTAACGAACTCGTGCAGTTGCTGAGAGAGAACGGTCTCCAGTCGGTTTCATCTGGCGCTCCAAGCCTAAATGGGCGCCCTAGGCACGTCCGCGTGCGGATGCGCGGCCCGGACTTCGGAGGTGCCCCTCAGGGCACTCCTGAGCTATATCTCAGCGATCCAGACGGAATTGTCGTTCAGCTCCAGGATGCAAGCTACTGCGGCGGATCGGGTGTCCTTGGCGAATGCCTCACTGCCACTGAGTCGTCGCCTACTCCCGGGCTCTTAGCGGTTCGTGGGTACAACCACTTTACCATCTTCGTCTCCGATGTCGATCGTTCGTTGTCCTTCTACCAGCAGTTGTTCGGAATGCCCGCCAAGACCTACCAAGGGTCAACACCGCTCTTGTCTGTGGGAGGAGAGAATCAGTTCATCGCTCTCGGAAGCGGCGGCCCCAGCGGAACCGCCGCTAATATTCATCACGCCTGTCTGACGGTTGAGAACTTCGACCCTGAGCGCATCATTGCGACCCTTGAGGAGTTTGGCATCACGCCAACAGACGGCACGCCCGGTCCACTTCGCTCGAATGTAGCAATGCGGATGGAGGACCGCGGTGGCGCGCCTGGCGGAACCCCGGAGCTGTACTTTACCGACCCGGACGGCATTCGCATCCAGCTTCAAGACGTGAACTACTGCGGCGGCAGCGATTTCCTCGGCGACGTCTGCCCGTAGCGTAAAATCAGTTCCGGCGCTAATTAATCACGGACGGAAGGGATCCGTTCCCGATCACCCGTACCTTTTAAGTAAGCTCACGGGATACTTTTTAGACCGCGTGCTTTCTCGTCGACCGCGAAGATCTACCACATCCGGTGTATCACCGACAGCCAAGTGGAGAGCATCGAAAACGTTTATCCACCTGCGCTAGAAGACGACGTGACTCGTCTCAGGAGCAGTGGAATACCCTTAAGTGATCGCTATAGTTGCTACCAAGCGCAGAAAAGGGGTCTCTAAGACAGCAGGCCAATGAGCCGCGCGCCGGTCACCACACTCGTCCAGAGCGACAACGATACCAGCCCGACAATTTTCGGCCAAAAGGTGCCGAGAACCGAATCATCCATCCGGGAGATCCGACGGCGAACGGTGAGCGTAATAATGAGCGCAAACAGCATGGCCTCCATTTTCCACCAAAAAAAGGGGCTGTAGTACTGCTTGAGAGCGGTAGAAGTCAGCTGAGGAAGTCCCGTGATGAGGAGAATTACGAACGACCAGACCAGCCACGGCTCGGCATCACGCGCCAGCTTGGCCAGCGGGGTCTGGGTTAACCCGCCACCCAGCATTCGCATGTCGACCACCAGCACGGCACCCACGAAGACCGCGACCGTGACAAGGTGAATGCACTGAATGATCGGTGTCGCCCACGTATTGCCAAGGAAGAAAGCGCTGATTGTTAGCTCTTGCATCCACTGAAAGAAGGGCAGCAGAGATGACATGGTGTGCGAATCCTCCTCCTACTGCGTGTACAGCGCGACCCACCAATCCGGCACCAGCCCGCTGTAGGCAGTCAGCCGTCCGGTGGCGATGATTCCTGCCCACAGCGCGAGTGAGGCGATACCGGCGATGCGTGCCGCCCTGGGCGTCGGGAATCTGTTCTCCCAGTCGTGAACGTTGTGCATGGTCGTAAGGTGGAACGCCAGCGCGTTCAAGCCGGCCAAGGCTAGAAGGCCCATCTTGATCCAGAAGTAGAAGTTGTCGAAGTACCGCATCGGCTGACTGTAGAACAGCAGCAAGCCGGTGACAGTACTCACGAGAAACCCAACAACAGACCAGGGGAAGAACGGAAAGTCGTGACTCGCCATCTTCGAGACTGGAACGGGTTTAAGTGAAATACCGACGAGTCGCATGTCCCAGAGCATGATGAGCCCCGCGAACATCGCCATACTCACGAGGTGCAGTGTCAGGAGAATCGGATACGCGTTGAACGACTCACGCAACGCGATGCTGCTCGGCATCGCGTCGACCCACTCAAAAATAGCCCGGCCTGTCACCCGTCTCTCGTTCCGTGTCCTCGCGTTTGCCTGGTCCGGCTACGGCTTCTGGCAGCGATTTTCTTCCGGGTATCGGCGATAGACGGAGTGGCAGTTCTCGCAAGCTCCAGCGAGACTATTCGTTGCCTCGATCATAGCCTCGCGGTCGCGCGTCTTCGCCACTTCCAGCGCGCCGCGGCCGGCCTCTTCTAACTCGCGGGCGTACTGAACGAAATCCTCATCCGCCAAGGGAACCGCGCGGCCGTTCTCGCACCGCCGCCCCACCACCGTGATCAGGTTGGCGCCCTCGGCGAGGGCAATCGCGGCGTTCTCGACAACCGGCCACCCTGTGTAGATGCTTGAAAACCTCGCACTTGTCGAATCGTCGCCGGTGGACTCGGGCGGTGCGTCGGGGTCGTGCGTCTGAACGTCAAAGATGAGGTTTGAATTGGGGAACAAGATGCCCCGCATGACCTGAGCCAGAGTACCGGTGGGTTGGCCCGACGGTGCCTGAGCCTGTGCTACCCCGACCACAACGAGCAACGCGACAACGACGCTGAATACCCGCATTTCCAGTCCCTCCCTGGCTGTAAACATGCATGGGCACGTCTGCGACTCACGCGCGCACCCCAAGAACGGGGCTTAATGTACAACAGCCGTCTTCACCGCGCAACTTGGGCCAATAGGATGGCAGGGGCTTGACATGCCTTCCAGACGAGCGTATATCCAACGTTACATGGCCGGCTCGAACCGAATGGTCGTCGGGTGCGCAAAGGAGTCAACATCGTGATCCGATACGTGTGGATTACCCCTCGTGAGTCGTCGTATCGGCGCCTCGTGCGTGCCGGTCTGGCGCTCACATGCCTCGCCTCGGCCACGATCGGACTCCATAGCGGTCCACCAGCCACCGTCGAAACCATCATCGGTACCGGTGAGCCCGGTCTCTCCGACCAAGAGGTGGCCAATCCGTACGGCGTCGTGGTCGGACCCGATGGTGCCGTCTATTTCTGCGACCTCGATAACCAGCGTATTCGACGTCTTGATCGCCGTACCGGCAGAACCACCACGATCGCAGGCAACGGCGAGCGGGGTTACAGCGGTGACGGCGGGCCGGCCATCGAAGCTAGTCTCAATATGCCGCATGAGATTCTCTTCGATGCCACGGGCGATCTTTTTATCGTTGAACGAGACAGCCACGTGGTCCGTACGGTCGATATGCGGACCGGTCGCATATCGACCGTGGCGGGCACAGGCGACGCAGGGTTCACCGGTGACGGCGGGCCGGCTACGTCGGCTCAGCTTCGGACTCCTCACAGTATCGCGTTCGACCCCTCCGGCGGGCTGTTGATCTGTGACATCGGCAACCATCGTGTTCGGCGGGTCGACCGGTCGAGCGGTACGATCGAGACGTTTGCTGGTACGGGCGACCGCGAGCCCACACCGGACGGCGCAGCGCTTGAGGGAACACCCCTAAATGGTCCGCGTTCGATGGCGTTCGATCCAGCAGGTCGTCTGTATCTAGCCCTGCGAGAGGGCAACGCTATCTACCGGATCGACCTCAACACCGGAACGATTCACCATGTTGCCGGCACCGGTGAGCAAGGCTATACCGGGGACGGTGGACCGGCTACCCAGGCGACACTTGCCGGCCCGAAAGGGCTGGCCTATCGCGACGGCCGGCTATACGTCGCCGACACTGAGAACCACGTTATCCGTGAGATCGACACCGCAACTGGCATTATCGTGACCGTGCTGGGAACAGGCGAACGGGGCGACGGGCCCGAGTCGAACCCCCTGTCGTGCAAGCTTAATCGCCCGCATGGCGTTTTTGTGCAGGGGGACGGAGGGCTGCTCGTTGCCGACAGCGAAGCGCACCGAATCCGGCTACTAACGCCCACCCCCTGAACATACGCTGTCTGCTCCTCCTGCAATCGTACCAATGAGTAAAGATCGGCGATTGGTGAACATCACTTTGTCTCGCCTCCACGTGCTGTCAGGTTGGCCGTAAGCGAACAAGGGAGACAATTCTTCCCAAATATTGGAGTGCTGAAGTGGTAACGCGATACCCGAACTGCCCGATATTGAGAGGCAATGCCACAAAAAGAAGCCCCCCTTCGGACACACCTCACAGGTGCCTCCGAAGGGGGGCTTCTAGATCTCTATTTGTTGCTTCCGTTTACTGACCAGGCTCAGTCGGATCGCGACCGTCCGTTGGGGCCCCTGTACCCGAGGAACCCATAAACAGTTTCCGACCATCCAAAAAGGTAAGGTCTCGACCATTCATCTTGTCCGAACCGTCCTTGGCCTGATACCCATCAACGATAATCTCCGTGCCGATGGCAAGTGAATCTTGGGTAAAGCCACGACGGAACAAAGTGTTCGGCGTTCCACCCTCGACCATCCAGACGGTTGAGGACCCATCCTCGTTCATCACTTCCAGATGAACCCAGGCGTGGGGATTAATCCACTCCATCTTGACGACCTTACCTTCCATGTGGAGCGGGCGGTTCGAGTCGAACTCCGCTGAGAATGCGTGGTGGGCCACCGCGGTCACCGAAAACGTAGCAGCTAGCAGTGCCACACTCGCGGCCGCAACGAGTAGTCTTGTTCGCATCGGTCTCGCCTCCTCCCTAAGTAAGAAATTCATTCTCACCAAAAAGTAACATAAGTTTACACCAAATTAACCCGATCTAGCCCATTATCAACGAACCACTACTGTGGCGGCTCCGGAATCGAATCGCGATTTGACCCATAGCCACTAGCGCGATAACTCGGGGTCAGATCCGGATCTTTCCGTAGGTGCCCATACATCTTCTCCTCGGCGAACTCAACGCATTTGTACTCAAGCAACTGCACGTTGTCATCAATCCGACGATAGAGCGGCAACCGAATTGTCCACGGCCGCGTATACACCTCAGAATCTTCAATCGTCGCCTCATAGATAACGTGATCCGCGCTAACTGCCGTGTAGCGTTCGACCACATGAATCTGATCGCTATGATGGTTACCAGACCTATCCAGCCAAGTCTCAGCAACCTGGTCGGCGACATCGATCACGAGGGTGTTCCCTTCCCAGCGTCCCCGTGAATGCCCCATCCAGGTATTCACCGGAGCTTCCATGTCGGGCCGGTTCATATAAACGATCCGGCTCGAACTCGCGAATTCATAGGCGATCAGGATGTACTCAGCGGTCTGCACAATCTGAAATGGGTACGGCATATAGGTTGCCCGCGGAATTCCCGGCATGTAGCACTTCGTCGCCGGGTCACGGTCCAGCCAGTACTCGAGGTTCTCTTGTTGCTTGGCACGAGCCTCTGGCTTGTAGGGAATCTCGCCACCCTCAACGACACCTAGCCCACCACCAATGGCTCCAAGAGCGCCGTACTCAACCACCGGTCCCATGCGCGCCGCATGCGGTTCAATGTCATGATGATGGGCACCAATAGCCTGCCAGATACCGTTCAAATCAGGGTTACCGTCTGGCGTACGCATTGGCTCGTAGTCCTCGGTCTGACCAACAACCGGTTCCACAGAAACGGTCGCGAACAGTCCAACCGCAGCCACGGCCAACGTAACCAGCCCATACCTAAAAAGTCCTCGTGTGCAAAATTTCATCAGGAGATTCTCCTCCAAACCTACAAACACATACCAATACGATTAATTACGATGGATATTTACGCCTGACGGCTCGTGGATGTCAAGCACCAACCTCCGAAATTATATTTTTAACGGCCAACCACGACAATTCGGTGCCCCTACCGGCAAAACGATAGCAGGATTAGCCGAGCGGCGTGATGCTCAGCACACACATAAGGCCCCGATGCACCGGTCGATAACCATCACTTCGGGTCGTCCGTTGTCGAGGAACGGAAAATCGAGGCTATGCAACCAGCGATTCACGATCGTTTACCTGTCCTCCATGAGTGCCACAGCTCCCCTACGGATCAAGCGTGTAGATGATCGTTCGTCTCTAGTCGGCCACAACCGCCTCCCCGTCTGACAACTCAGCGCACCAGAGAAAAAACGATCTCGGAGCTCCCGCCCGTTTTGTGGGTTCCCCGGTCCTCGATAACGTCTTCGTTTCACACCAACGCGAATCCTTCCGCCCACGGCGTGACCGCTGGTATCAACGACGCCATCAGATTGGCGGTGAGACGCCCGCCTCTCGGAGCGGTTGTCCAGCGGAGTCGAACAGTTTAAAGAAGACCTCGTACTGCCCGCTCACCTCGTCCGGCCAGGTGAGCCAGATCTGGTCGCGATTCCACTTAAAATAGGGACCGATGGACTCTCCGGACGTATCAGTCACCCGCACCCGCTTGGCCTCGGCCTGACCTGACACCAAAACTTCTTCCGAGACTACCGTGAGGTACACCACACCTCCCGGTTTCCATCGAGCTCGTCGAACCAGGTCAGCGCAACGTGGCTGGCACCGACGTCGACATCGATATTTGAATACTTCGACAGAAAGCCGTCATCTTCCGTCAGGCGAATCGAATCCGGGGGACCGGACGGCACCGTTTGGTCGACCTCAACCAGGAAGAGCTCTTCGGTCGTCGTCCCCACGACTGCGTCGAATACGATCCACGCCCGCCCATCGGAGGGAAGCACCGCATTCAAGGTCCACGTCGTTGGCCCTGCTGTCGCGACACGCGTTCGCTCCCCCAACGGTTCGCCCGCAAGGTCGAACCCCCGAGTCCAAACCCCTGTCTCGCCGTCGACGACCTCCAACCAGGCGCAGAACAGCGCATCGCCGGCAACTCGAACGAGGGGATTCCTCGCCGTCATTCCCTGGCGTCAACAGCCGCCCCTCTCCCACCCGAACCTCATCCGACCGCGTCCAACGACCAACACGGGCCTCTCGGGGTCCTTTAGATGGCCGCTCGTGCCACGTAACGACGATATTCGTCATCAGCGGCATCGACGTCGGCCTCTAACGAAAGGGCTGGGCTTCTTGTCAGCCGAAGCTCCGGGCCTACAGCACGGCCGTAAAAGTCTAGGACCCTGGCGTAAATATCGGCGTTGCCGTCACGGTAGTCATGCCATGCAACGACGAAGCCGCTGCGCGTCGTCTGGAGGCTAGCAGCCTGTCGGACTTAGGCCCGGGTTTTATAATAGGGCTTGTCGAGTCGAGGAGGTCGAAGTAGATGCCGAAGTTCGTACAGCGGCACCAGTCGCAGCTGTATTTGCTGCCGCCGGACCTGCGCGATTGGCTGCCGGAGGACGATCTGGCGCACTTCGTGGTTGAGGCGGTGGAACGGGTGCCGCTGGAGCGGTTCCAGGTAAACGAACGGGGCACCGGATCGGCGCAGTATCACCCGCGGATGATGCTGGCGTTGCTGGTGTACTGCTACGCGAACGGGATCTTCGGCTCGCGTCGGATCGAGCGGGCGACGTATCGGGACATTGGCGTTCGGTACGTGGCGGCGAACTGTCACCCGGACCACGACACGATCTGCACGTTCCGGCGCAGCAACTTCGATGCGGTAGCGGAGGCGTTCCTGCAGGTACTGCTGCTGGCGAAGGAGCTGCAGCTGCTGCGTGTTGGGACGGTGAGCGTGGACGGGACGAAGGTGGACGCGAACGCGAATAAGCGCAACAGCCTCCGCTACGACCGGGCGGGGGCGTTGCGCGAGCAGTTGCGAGGCGAGATCGAGGGGTTGTTGGATCAGGCGGAGCACGCCGACACGGACGCCGCGCCGGACCCGCAGGGTCTGCCGGAGGAGTTGTCGCGGCGGGACAAGCTGCGGGTGAAGCTGGACCGTGCGTGCGCGGAGTTGGAACGGCGTGCGCAGGCGCGTGCGGACTCGGAGCGGGCGGAGTACGAGCGCAAGGTGGCGGCGCGGGAGCGGCGTACGGGATCGCGCAAGGGTCGGCACATCAAACCGCCGACGGAAGCGCCGGAGGCGGAGGAGCAGATCAACCTGACGGACGCGGACAGTGCGCTGATGCGCAAGAGCCGGCGCCATGAGTACCGCCAGGCGTACAACGCGCAGGCGGCGGTGGATGCCGACGGCAGTCAGTTGGTGTTGGGGGCTAGGGTGAGCGTGTGCGCGAGCGACCGCAACGAGTTGGTGGCGGATGTGGATGCGATCCCGGCGGCGTTGGGCGCGGCGGATCGGGTACTGGCGGACAGCGGCTACGCGACGGGCAGCGAGGTGTCGCAACTGGCAGGTCGCGGTGTGGAGGTGTTGGTGGCGACGGGGGCGGAAGGCCAACGGCGCCAGCACGACTTCCGACCGGAGCCGCCGCACCCGCTGGCGAAGGAGCCGCAGGCGGACTGGATCAAGTCGATGCAGCAGAAGATGGCACTGCCGGAGCACCGGGCGCATTACCGTTTGCGCAAGCAGACGGTGGAGCCGGTGTTCGGGATCGTGAAGCAGGCGATGGGCTTCCGGCAGTTTCTGCTGCGGGGTCTCGAGAAAGTGGAGGGCGAATGGGCCTTGGTAACGCTGGCGTATAACTGCCGACGCTTGCACAACCTCAGGCTGGCATGACGGGGCTATAAGGAGCGGAACTTGGCGTGTTCGCGACCCACCAGAGGCGTCAGAAAGGCCTCCAGGCGCCGTCAGCGACCGATGGCCAGGAATACAGTCCCCGTTTCGGTCGAAGCGGCCCTCCCGGCACAGAGACACAGGGCGTCGTTCACACAGGTGCCAAGTCGCTTCCGCGCGCGTTTGCCACGCCCAAGTCCGACAGGCTGCTAGCTTCGTAGGCACCCTTACCGCTTCGGGGGACCTGCCGAGGCACGGGCCCACAACCGGTCAGAACCAGAAACGCGACAAGAACAACGAGGGGACCACCATTGACCCAGGTCACACCTCTAGCTCTCAGGACTCGGGAGGTTGGCTCATGTGTTCCGGCTACCACGATGCTGCCAGAACCGCCAGGCTACCAGAAGTCCCAAGACGGGCAACCCGACCCACAAAGCAGCGCGCTCGCCATCTCCCAGGCTGTCCGGAAGGGGCACTGCAGGAGCAGGAGCCTCGCGCTCCGAGACCGACACCTCCAACCGAAAGCCCTGCAGGCTCTCGGTTACCGTCGTCTCCGCCTCGTTGCGACGGACGAACTCTTCGGCCGCCCGGGCCGCGATTCTGATGTCGATGCCGAGGGCGCGCTCAAGCTCCCGCTGGAAAGCCTCGAGAGCGGCGACTGGAATCTCGGCGATCCGCGCTTGGTCGAGCAGATACACCAGTAACCGAGGATTTCCGCACGTGTGCTCAGCACAGCCAACGCCGTGCGTGTTCACGCTCTCCACATACTCGTTGAGCAGCCGGTCAAGCGTCTCGCGATCAGCCTTCCAGTACCCTTTTCGAATCGTTTCCACCATCCGGCCGGCCATATCCTGGAACGCGAACGGCGAATGGGTCTCGAAGAACGCCTTCATCCCGAGTTCATGCTTGTCCTCGACGTAGACGGCAAACGACTCCTGCCACATCGCGTCGTCGACGACCTCGGTCACGGTGGCGTCCCACCCCCAGAGATGCTCGACGAACGCGCGCATCTCTCCGGCTCCGGCGTATCCTTCGCGCTGCATGCCCTCAATCCACGTGGGGTTCACGTAACGGGACCTGAACTCGGTTCCGATAAACTTGTCGATCGTTGTAATTTCAGGACGACCAGGGTCCCGCGTGTTGCTCACGACCAATTCCGGAGTGGTGCCGTCGATGTTCCGGACGGCGGTTGCAAGGCCTCCCATGTACATATAGAAATCGTCGTTATCGAGAGCCCCGTAGAGCATCGTGGAGCTGCTGTGCACGACCTTCTCGGTGCCCGACAACGCCATGCGGAACACATCCTCCATGGGCTCGCCCCAAAAACCGTTCCCAAAACCATGCCCCATCTTTGACAGGTACTCGTCAGCCATCCCCCGATCCACATCCCAGGTTCCGCTGGCCGTCACGATACCTGCAGTATTGAGGTTGAATGTTCCCGGCGCCTCGTCGAATATTCTGACGCCGGCGCGACGGTCAGCCTCCTCCTCGGTGTAGCCCCGGTCAATCAGAATGGCCTTCGTTCGCAGGTAGTGCCGACGGACATAGTTCTCGGCTTCCTCGATCACCTTGACCCGCTGCACCGCCAGGTCCATGAGACGGGTCACGTTGTAGAACATGCCTTCCGCCGCCGAGGCAATCACGATATCCACCCTTGGACGGCCCAGCGCCGCCTCCGGGACAACCTCGACATCGATAACCTTGCCCCTGACGTCCCACACCGGGCGGGTACCGAGTAAATGGAAGATCTGAGATTCGAGGACGCCCTGGTGACGCATCGTTTCATCACCCCAGATCACGAACGAGACCTTCTCGGGATACCGGCCATTGGCCTCAACGTGATCGGCCAGCAACTGATCCGCCAGCTGGACTCCCATGTCCCACGCGGCGGACTTGGGTACTTTGTCCGGATCGATCCCATAGAAGTTCTTCCCGGTCGGGTACGCATCGGGATTCCGAATCGGATCGCCACCGCTCCCCGCTGGCACAAAACCGCCTCGAAGGGAGCGGACCAGGCTCTCGAGCTCCCGATCACCCGACTCGACAATGCGCCGGTCGAGCTCGTCAGCTAGCACAACGGCCTCCTCCGGTAGCAGGCTGCGGTCGGTCGACACGATTGCATCGACTGTCGATGCTCGGTGTGGCGGCGCAGGTACTCGACCGAACGCGTGGAGACCGTATGGGATGTTCTGGTCACGCAACTCGGCCATGTACTTCTCGATCTCGTGCAAGGTGTCCTGGTCGAGGCTGGCGATATCTGGGAGATCGAGGTCCAGGTCCTTGGTGATGCCGAGCTCGATCACCTGCTCGCGGATCTGCCCGAGAAACGCCTGGGCCAACTTAGCGTTGCTGTAGAGACTTCCATGGTAGTCATTGATGCTTTCACTTAGCCTCGCCAGATCCGGCAAAGGCCCACCCTTCTGGAACGGCGGCACCATGTGATCGACGAGGGTCGCCATCCCACGACGCCGCGCAACTAAACCTTCGCCGACGACGTCCACGTTGTAGACGTACAGGTCTGGAAGGTCGGCAATCAACGCGTCGGGTGCGTCCTCCGATGAGAGGCCGACGTCCTTTCCATCGAGCCATTCCAACGTGCCGTGGGTGCCGACATGAACGACCGCATCTGCGCGGAAGTCGTTGCGAAGCCAGGCATAGGTCGCCACATATTGGTGGTGCGGTGCCAGATCGTCGGCGTGGTAAAGCTTTCCATCGTCCTCACCCCACCCTCGGGCTGGCTGCGGCATGACCACCACGTTGCCGTATCGAACGACCGGAATAACCAACGCACGCCCGTATCCCTCCGCGACGGCCATGACCGTTGTCTCCGCCGGCGGACCCCAGTCGTCTACGATTTTTTGAGCCAATGCTGGCGCATATTCATCGAGCCAACTCTGATAGTCGTCCAGACCAACAAGGACGACTGAGCCCTCAGCCCGAAGCTCCTTGAGTTCTCCTGGCGCATATCCGCCAACGTTGCGTGCCTTCGTGGTGATCTCGTTCAGCACGCTGTCAGCGGAGAGTTCACCACTTCCAACGTCGTATCCCTCGCGTTTTAACCGCTGCAAAATGTTAGCAAGCGACTCCGCGACGTTCAGATAGCTCGCGCCGATCGTCGCCTTGCCGGGCGGATAGTTATAGAAGATCAATGCTAGGCGCTTCTCCGCGTTTGCTTTCCCAGCCAACGCGGCGTATCGGAGCGCACGCTGAACCGCGAGCGTAACCCGGGACTCGATCGGTCTCCTAACCACGATGGAGAGGCCCGTTTCCGGATCCTCAAGACGCTCGCGACTCCCGACGACCGTCGGCGCCACCAACCCTGCAAGCTCGGGCACTGCGACCTGGAATGTCCCTTCGAACACTGACAGTCCCTGTGAAGACGCCCGCCACTCAGCTTCGGTCCTTCCATATAGGCTGACGAGGCTGAGAACCGGGATATCGATGTTCTGGAGTGGCTTGGACGCTTCGAAATTCGCGAAGCGGAAAAGAAACGCCAATGCCACGTCCGCGCGCGCGACGCCGTCAGCATCCAACAGGAGATTCTCGAACGCGAGCGCGCCTGGGTAACCGAAGACCGGAACCGCCTCAGCGCCCTGCACTTCGATCTCGGCGATGATCGCGTCGAGAAGCGCCGTGTCACCCGAGTAGTAGGTCGACTTGTAGAACCCAACGGCCACCCTCGTCGCGCCTGGCCGCCGTTTCCCATTAGCCGTCCGCCACGCATCGAATGCATGCCAGGTCGCGAACACACGACCGGCCCCGCCGTCGGAATAGTAGTAGCCCGCCTCCAAGCTGGGTTGTGGGTCCGGCACTACCAGATCCGGAACGCCGGCTATGCTGAGACACTGTTTGAGCAGACCAAGTTGATTCGCAAAGCCCCAGTTGGCCCAGAATGCTCGAGCGCGCTCGTCCCAAACCGCGCCCTTCTCGACATACTGTTCCCGCGACATCAACCCTTCGCCAACCGCAAGCACCATGCCATGTTCTGCGACCCTACCGACGAGGTCGGTGCCATGCGTCGTGTTGAAACGGTCGAGTATCTGCTGGTTCATGATGTCGAGGACGAGAACATCCGCGCCGCCGATCGCGTCTCGGTCAACATCGTCGAAGAGCGATTCCGTGAGGAAACTGACCGATACCTGGCCCCGAAGGTCCGGCCGTTCCGCGAGCAAGGCCTTGTATGCCTGAAGTACACCGGGAAGATTTCCGTCAGAAAAGAGGTATGCGACTCGGGCGGGCTGCGCCGAGACCGCCTGCGTGAGAACGCACAGCGTGAAGGTCGCGATCGCGATGCGGGACACGCGGTTCACTCTGCTCGGCATGGTGCTATGGTTCCGAGGTCATCACACGAGAAGCTGTCGTGACACGCGAGCCCCACGGTCCTTCGACACTGAACTCCAGCCCCCGACCTCGCGTACCACGATCTCCCAACGACGACCCCTGGGATCCCCCGACGTCGCGCTCCAATATTTTCCGACCCAAACGACTCACCCTAGTCAGGCACATAGA
Organism: Vicinamibacterales bacterium; assembly: GCA_965237405.1. Lineage (GTDB taxonomy): Bacteria > Acidobacteriota > Vicinamibacteria > Vicinamibacterales > UBA8438 > CAUZIB01. The sequence continues at coordinate 1,392,108 of OZ250139.1, forward strand.
TGATCTGGCCGTTCGTCAGACGATAGGCCGTGCCAAGCCGCTCGCCTTCTCCCCCCAATGTCTGACCTGTTAGCTCGTAGGCCGAGATCTCCGTGCCCCGCTTGACGATGATCTCACTCAACCCGTCCGCGTCGGTCTTGACGAGCGTCACCTCGCTCTCCGGGTCGATGAGATCGCCCATGCGATAGACCGAGAAAAGCGTGATCATCAACCCAACGATGAACACGACCGACACGTCGAAAATGTTCGCGACTCCCGCAAGGGGATCCTCGTCAATGCCTTCGTCGGGCGCGGGTAGGTGCAGAAAATGCGACATGGCCACCTCAAGGGCTTATTCGCCCCTTGCCAGCTCACCGGCAACGCGCTCGGCGAGGAAACGCTGCTCTCGAATTGTCTCGTGCACCCAGCCATGCCGTGCCATCTGGATGACATAGGCCACAGTGCCCGTCGACAGACCCACGATCGTTGTCGTGAACGCCACCACCATCTGTCCGGCCATCGCCTCGAGGTTTCCGGCCGTGAGTGAAGCCAGCGCGGTCCCCATGGGAATCAGGGTACCCAAGAGTCCCAGACTGGGCCCCACCTTCACTAGCAGCCGCGACCCGTTGAGTGCGCGGCGGGCCCGCTCCTCCCGTTCCAAGACGAGATGCTCAAGACCGCCGTTTTCCAGCGAGACCTTGTCCGCGTCCCTGACGTCGCGGAGGAACGCTTGCAGCGGCGCGGGCAGCAAACCGCGCCCAGACTTCGCGGGGCCAAGCACGGGACCATCCTCGATCCAGGCTTTCAAATTGAAGTCCATTCGTTCACGCCGCCGTGCAAGGAACTCGACCCCACAGCCTGCCGCCATGAATACAGTCATCGCAACGCAGACCCACAGCATGACGATGACTGGAAGCCGCAGGACCTGGCTCAGCGCGAAGAGACCATTCTCCAGTACTCCAAGCACATTCATCGCCGCCTCCAGAGAGAGTGGACACCGCCACCCAGCGACGCGACAACGGCCAACAGCACGACCCAGACCTCGAAGGCACCCTTGTACCCGCTACCCGGCTCAAGGTTCATAGCGGTCGCCGCGCGCCAGCCTGCGAGCACGTCGGGACCTATGGCTACCAACAGACCGAACCCACCGATCAGTAACATCGCTTCCTCTCGTAGATGCCGAGGAGCGAAGTCCTCATGCACTCTCGTCATCCAGGCTGACGCGGCGGGGACCGCTGCGGAAAGGCCCCAGGCTGCCGCAACGGGAAGCCCCTGGTCCTGGAGCGACGACGCCCAGAGTCCGCCCAGGCAGCCTGCGATTACCGCCGCAACGGCCAAGGTCTGCGGACGAGCCAACAGCAGCACCGACACGAAGGCGATTGTTGTGCCTGTCCAGACTGGGTCCGGCTGAAGCCAGACGGCCGCGGTCAGGAAACCTGCCACCCCAGCTGGAATAGCCCACCACCCAGCGGCGGCCGTGGCGAACGTGGCCGCGCCAAGCGCACACAGTACCACCAAGGCGTTTTCTATCACGTCAGGGGATGGCAGCCGACTCTCCTCCCAATTTTACCGTGAAGCCGGTCCGGAAGGTTCTCGGGAGCGCGGGAAAGCCCACAGCGGCAATGTAGTTCTGGTCGAGCAGGTTCTCGATACTAAGATACCAGCGCAATCGCGGATGAAGCTCATAAGACCCACTCACGTCCACCTTCTGGTAACCGTCGGTGAGGTTCCAATTTGGCAACAGGAGCGAATTACCAAAAAACGCGTCTGAAAGAAACGTGCTGTCGTCCGACTTGCCCACGAAGGTCACGATCAGCGCGGCGTGAGCCGGTCCTCCCGCGTAACTGATCAACAGGTTACCAGAGTGGGTGGGACGACGGAATGGCCGCGCACCAACCAGCGGAGAGAATTGACCGATCTCGACACCAGGGAAAGCCGGGTTGATGCTCGGAAACAGCGCACTGCCGGAGAACGACTCGGTCACGGTCGTATCCAGAAACATGTACGAGGCGGCGACCCGTAACGCATCGCCGATAACCACGTCTCCCGAGGTTTCTATGCCTCGAGCGCGATACGACGAGGCATTAACCGTGGCACCAAACGGCACCGCAAACGCGGCGCTGGGAAGCACGCCGAGCTCGGGCAGCGCGAAGTTGCTGACAAACTCGATCAGGTCGTTGAACTCGCTGTGAAAGAACGTGACCCGCGCACGAACCTGGTTATTCCAGAGACCCTGCTCGACGCCGACATCGATACTCTTGCTCCACTCGGGCCCGATCGGTTCGATACCGGCATCCGTAATAACGGCGGTGCCGCCTGATAACCCGTCGAGCAACACGAACAACGAGTTGAGCTCCTCGAACACGACCGGAGCCTTGATGCCACGGCCGGCGTTGAAGGTTACCTTCGTGTCGCCAAACATACTCGGCTCAGGCGAGGGCTGTCGCAGGTAGACAGTTGCCGACACACGTGGCGTTACCGCAAAACCGAAGATCTCGTTGTCCTCGAACCCCGAGCCTCCGATTAGGTACACCCGGTTCCCGAGACTGGCTCTGGCCTCGAAGAACGAGCCGACATTCGTGCGTTCGGTGGACGACCCACCAAAGCTGCCATCCTGGGTGCCCTTCTCCCGTTCGAATCTGGCGCCGCTCGACACGTCAAGCATGTCCGTGAGCCGATAGTCCACCTGCCCGGACACTGAACGCCGTGACGTGCCAGAGTCGAACACCGATGGATAGAGACCGCCGAAATCCATGATGGCCCGGCCACCGGTCGTAAACCCATTCGCGCCTGTTATCGTGACAGGATCACCCAAAAAATTCGCGCCAAAGCCGAACGGATCGAACGGTTCTCCGGTCGGCGACTCGTTGACGAAGTGCAAGCTCTGGTCGTTCGAGGCGAAGCGAACCGTCATCTGCAAGCGGTCGTTGAACTGCGACGTGGCGGTGACGCCGACGAACGTGAGCTCAGCGTCCTGTGACGAATCGTCAACCAATCCATTAAACAGAATCGCCCCCGGCAAGCCCACGGTGCTATCGATCCGCCGCACCGTGACGCTCAGGTCGGTAGCGGAGCCCAGGGCTACTCCGAACCTACCCGCGACCGTATTGTTGCGGAACGCGTTATTCGGTAAATCGTTGTCGGTATCAAAACGCGACACGTCGAGAAAGTAGTCGAAGCGCCCGACGACGCCTCCGACGGCTAGTTCCTGACGAAACGAACCGAGATTCCCCCCATCAATCGAGTACGACAATTCAGGGATTCGCGTACGGCCTCGTCGCGTCGTCACGTTGATCACGGCGCTCAGTGCGTCGGACCCGTGCTGGACGCTGTTGGTAGTGCGGAGCACCTCGACGCTCTCCACACCGGCAGCCGACAGGCTACCAAAGTCGAAGGCCCCGCCGATATCGTTGGCCGGGATGCCATCGACCAGGACCTTGTTGAAATCCGCAGCGCCGCCCCTCACGAAGAGGGCCGCCGTGCCACCGCGCTGACCAGTTTGTAGCACCTGGATACCCGGAACGGTCCTTAGCGCCTCGAGCACGTCAAGCTTGCCGATGGCGTCGAGGTCCGCCCTGTCGATCACCGTCACAGGAGTACCAACTCGGGACTGGGTTGTCGCGGCGGCATTCGCGGTCACCACGACGTGTTGTTTGAGCGGCCCCAGGTACAAGGCAAGCTCAATCTCAACCTGGCCCATCCCTACGTAGACCGCTTCCGACAGCGCCGTCTGGAATCCAGCCGCCGCCGCCTGCACCCGGTATCGGCCGGAAACGAGTTCGGCGAATTCGAATTCTCCGGTTGCGTCAGTCTCTGTCGTGGCTACAGATCGCCCGTCTCGGACGAGCGCGACGGTCGCAGGCAGTCGCCCTCCGAGCTGGTCGACGACGACTCCCCGGATCGAGCCAGCGTCTGATTGGGTCCGAACGACGCTCGGATTACCCGCCCCAACAAAAAAAAACGTGACGATAAGCCCCCACGTCGTGAGCTCGCCGATACTCTTCGCTTCCCTAACAATCAATCTATATCCCTCATCGCCTCCGCTCAGCCAGGCCACTGCCCCGCACACTGCGCATCCTCAAAATCGATATCACCGGCGATCGACAAACCGTCTGCTCGACGCTCGAGCGCAAGCATACGCAGGCTGAACTCCCCCGGATCCCGACCCGGGTTTCCGCAGACGGCCACACGATCGCCCGGCTGCAAGGCAGACACGCCGACCTAGGCCCTGCGTGTGTCGGGATCATCGAACTCCACAACCCATGTGCGCGAGATTCCGCCCACACCCTGCACGACGAGATGGACGACAGGATGAGGACGGCGCACGACGATGCGATTCGCGACGCCCTGAATTGTAGTGGTTCGCTGGAGGTCGTAGACCGTCGCCACCGCGTGATGTGCGGCCAACGGGGCGACCAAGATAACCGACAACCCGACGATCCGGATCACCTTCTTGAGTGCCATGGAGTGTCCCTTTCAGCGGATCCGTGCATATTTCACTATGATTGGAACGGGAACGATAAGCACCTTAAGAGTTCCTGAATCCACCTTCAGATTAGCATCATGCCTGACCGTTATGCACGGCTGCGCGTCACTCATTAGACTAGATTCTTGAGCTAAGTGATGAAGTGATGACTGGTGACGCCCCCGGACCAATCCCAGACTCATCAGAATCCACTCGTGTACTCGTCGTCGAGAACGAGCACAAGGTGCCCGGGCGCTGCGGGAAGGTCTTGAGAACGAAGGTTACGAGGTCTGCATCGAGGAAACCGGAGAATCGGCATTCTTTCGAACGAATCAAGAAAAGTTCGACTTGATCCTGCTCGACCTGGGGCTCCCGGAACGTGACGGCCTCGAGATTATGAGCGGCCTTCGGCGACGCGGGAACTATACGCCGATCATAATCCTGACTGCACGAGATGCCGTGGTAGATCGTGTTCAGGGTCTCAACAGCGGGGCCGACGACTACCTCGCCAAGCCGTTCGCGCTCACAGAGGTGCTGGCGAGGATTGCAGCCATCCTGCGTCGAGGCCGCGGAGCGTCAACCGGTCCCATCTCGATCGGTAGCTTGACCCTCGACCCGACAAGCCGTCAGATCCAGTACGGCGGTCAGGAGGTTTCCCTCACGGCCAAGGAGTTTGACATCCTCGAATACCTCGCCCGCTCCGAAGGACAGGTCGTCTCACGGGATGCGCTCGCGCGCGAGATCTGGAAAGAGTCGTTGCGAAGCCCGACATTAGACAACGTCATCGACGTCCACGTGTCACTGGTCCGTCGCAAGCTTGGCCAGAAGCATCGCCCGCAGCTGCTACATACCGTGCGAGGCGTTGGCTTAGTCCTCCGAACTGAACGTGACGAGGTAGCCCAAAATGCGAACCGTTCGCGCGCGTCTTACGCTCCTGCACGTCGCGGCGATGCTGCTGGTGCTGGGCGTGTACGCCGCCACCGTCTACACCCTCGTCAGATTCAATGTCTCGAACGCGCTCGACGAGCGCCTGCGGGGCGACTTCCGGTGGGCAACGTCGATGGCGGAGCAGCAACCGGACGGCACGCTCGTGTGGTGGGATGGCGATGAGAACTTCGAGAGTTCATGGCTGCAGGTGTGGAGTCAAGACGGCCAGTCGGTCTTCAGCACTACGCTCGCCAGCAGGTTGCCGGTCCCGGCAAGCGAAACGCTGGCCCGTCACCCCGACGACCGGATCGTGTCGGTAACAACTCCCACTGAGCGATTTCTGATTCTGACGGACGAGGTGACGATTTCCGAACGCCCGTTGGTGATTTAGGTTGGATGGTCCGAAGCGGCCATGCAGCAAGAGCTTCGCGAGCTGCTCTTAGTCCTGGTGCTTGACCTACCACTCAGCGTGGCCGAAGCGGGGCGCGGCGGGCCTGACCAGTCCACGGCCAGCACCGGCGCTGGACTGGGATTGCGCTCGCGAAATGGGCCGTCGAAGCGAACTACGGCGAACTGGCGTACGGGAACGCCGTCGGGGGAGGCAGCGTGTTCCAGATCACCCTCCCGAAGGTGAGCACCCGGCCCTCGTCCGAATTTACCTCGGAACGCGCTGCGGGCATGGCCGGCTAAGGACCAGGAAGCCTACGGTTCTCCTCGCCGAGCCGGCCCCGGTCCGTATCGCCCACCCAGTACAAGTTGTGACAACGGTCGCACGCGTTGTACACGGCTTCGCCGATGTCGAACACCGCCTCGGCATCCCTGGCTTTCGCAGCCACGAGGGCCAAGCGGCCGGCATCGATGAGACCCTGGGACATCCGCATCCAGGTTTCCTGGTCCCGGGCTCGGTTCTCCATCATGAGCAGGTTTCCCGCCTCGATGATGGCCATCGCCCCGAACTGGACGGATAACCACTCTTCGTCGGTTCTGGGCTCCCAGTGGTCGACCCCCTCGGCCGTAATCACTGTGCCGACTGCGTTCCACACCAGATCGGCTGCCGGATCGACCATCATCGCCATCAGTTCGCTGACCGTCGCGGTCGAATCGAAGGGTGGACCCTCAACTTTCCCCCCACACCCACCAACGAACGCGCATATCGTCACCGCCAAAATCCCCGGTCGCATGGCTCCTCCGTATACCAACCAGAGAGTACATCACTCAGACCGAGCGGCCCAACTGTGATAAATATATGGAGCAGTACCCGTAACGTTCAGCGCCGGCTTCCAGCACATCTCCCACCATCGTTCGCGATACTGATCGACTGGTTGCTAGTTATTTCATGCGCGGGACACTAGGATCTGCGTGAGCGAACGCAACCGCCTCCCAGCGGCTGTGTACGAAACGAGGAACCTAAGGAGCCACCCGCATGATCAACGCGAGAGTCAATGTCCCCACACCGGCTAACGAACCGATCTTCGGCTATGGACCGGGCTCACCCGAGAAGGCCACACTCAAGGCAGAACTGGAGCGCCGCGCCGCTGAGACCATCGAGATTCCAATCGTCATCGGTGGACAGGCGGTGACGACGGGTGACACTGGGACGTGCATCCAACCCCACAATCACGCGAAAGTGCTGGCAAGCTACCATAAGGGCAATGCCAAGACCGTTGCCCAAGCAATCGCCGCGGCAGCCGCGGCGCGGCCCGCATGGGTGGCCATGGACTGGGAATCACGAGCCGCCATCTTCCTCAAAGCCGCCGACCTCCTTAGCGGGCGCTATCGAGCCGTGGTCAATGCAGCGACGATGCTCAATCAGAGCAAGACCGTCTTTCAGTCCGAGATCGACGCCGCCTGCGAGTTGATCGATTTCTGGCGCTTCAACGCACACTTCATGCAACAGATCTTCGAGCAGCAGCCGAACAGCGCCCTCGGGATGTGGAACGTCGTGGAGTACCGGCCACTCGAGGGCTTTGTCTTTGCCGTCACGCCGTTTAATTTCACCTCGATCGCCGGCAATCTCCCGACGAGTCCGGCGCTCATGGGTAATACCGTCGTCTGGAAGCCAGCGTCCACGGCCGTCTATGCTGCGCATTTCCTCATGGAGCTCCTCAAGGAAGCCGGACTCCCGGACGGCGTCATCAATATGGTGCCCGGCGATGGTGGAACCATCGGAGATCCGGCCATGAACCATCCTGACCTGGGTGGTGTGCACTTCACCGGTAGCACCACGGTGTTTCAGGGAATGTGGCGAACCATCGGTGCTAACATTGCCAACTACAAAAGTTATCCGCGCATTGTTGGTGAGACCGGCGGAAAGGATTTCGTCTTCGCACACCATTCGGCCCATCCTGACGAGCTCGCGACTGCGTTGATACGCGGCGCCTTCGAGTACCAGGGTCAGAAGTGCAGCGCGGCGAGCCGAGCCTACATCCCGGAAAGCCTCTGGGACACGTTCCGCGACGATTTTCTCTCGAATGTTTCGTCGATCACTTACGGCGACATCTCTGACTTCACTAACTTCATGGGCGCCATCATCGACCGACCATCATTCGATTCACTAAAGGGCCATATCGAGAAAGCAAAGACGGACGCCGATGCGGACGTCGTCTACGGCGGGACGTGTGCTGACCGGACCGGCTATTTCATCGAGCCCACGGTGATCCAAGCACACGACCCACACTATCGAACGATGGAGACGGAGTTGTTCGGACCAGTGCTGACGGTGCACGTCTACAAGGACACCGATTACGAGGCGACCCTCGATCTGTGTGACGCGACGTCGCCCTACGCCCTTACCGGATCAATCTTTGCGACCGATCGTGCGGCGATCAATCTCGCCCACACAAAACTCCAGCACGCAGCCGGCAACTTTTGCATCAACGACAAACCAACGGCTGCGGTCGTCGGGCAGCAGCCATTTGGGGGATCGCGGGCGTCCGGCACGAACGACAAGGCAGGGAGTTACCTAAATCTAATCCGCTGGGTAAGCAGCCGAACTACGAAGGAAACCTTCACGCCGGCGCGCGACTATCGGTACCCATTTATGCAGGAAGCGTAGGTGCTCTCCTTAGGGGATCTGTGAACGCGTTTAGTGGAGGCGTGGACTTCACTAGTCGATTGTCCAGAGCGCCAGGGTACTCACATCCTTCACGAATAACCGGTTACCCGAGACCGACGGCTGGCTCCACGTTTCGTTTTCGCCCACGTCGTACCGCTTAATGGGGGCGAACGACGTTCGATTGTGCTCAAGCACCAGCAGCTCGGCGTCGTCTTCGAGCGAGAAAATCGTGTTGTCCGCACGCACGATCGACGCGTGAGAAGCCTGCCTTGGCGCGCTCGTCCAAAGGACCGTTCCAGTCGTAAGATCGAGACCAAAGTACTGACCACTGTTCAAGTGCGACAGACCGAACAAAACTCCTTCCGTCACAACCGCGTTGGCCATATGCAGCGACACCTCATCGGTGTGCCATACATCTTCGGTCTCCCACGCATTGCCTTCGCGGAGGACGCGGAACGCGGTAATCCCATTACCTCGACCCGCCTGGATCACTGTGTCGCCAAAGAAGAGTGGTGTCTGGGACGTGGTCGTCGACCTGGTCGTGAATGGGCGTTGCCAAAGCAGCGCACCGGTCTCAGCGGACACACCCACAAAGTGCTCCTGGGTGAATGTGACCACCTGTCGCTCTCTCTCGAACTCAACGATCATCGGTGACCCGTAGGCCGGCCCGTCACCTGTCCAGGTCCAGCGGATGTCACCGGTGGCGACGTCAAAGGCGGTCAACGCCCCGTCATCGTGTCCGCCAACGTGCAGAATCATGAGGTCGCCGTCAACCAGGGGAGACATCGACGTGTGGTAGAGCGGCTCAACCGGCCAGGCAGGGTACTGCCAGAGTTCGCGACCGGTATCGGCATCGAACGCGGTCAAGATTCCGCTGATCCCAAAGGAAAAAATCCGACCATCAGCGTAAGTCGGAGTCGACTTCGGACCTTCCAGGTGTCGAGCAGTTGCCGGGTTCATCGTGAACGGGACGGGGTAGGCCGTCCGCCAGATTTGCTCGGCGGTTTGAGGGTCTAGGCACATCATCACTTCGTCGTCACCTTGACGTGCAAACACGTACACACGATTGCCCACAATGAGCGGCGACGCATACCCTAGTCCCACGTCGACCACCCATTGCTTGGTAAGGCTCTCAGGCCAGGTTTGCGGACGGTCGAAACTGCTCGCCCCACCGTCTCGATTGACGCCGCGCCACTGTGGCCAATCCTGACCGAGCGACGCAGAAGGTATGAGGATGACGACGACCACTGCGATGCAACACCATCCTGTCCAAATTCTTAAGGTCATATCGTGCAGATTATAGCGCTGCTGTGATGCAGCATCTTTCGAGCAGGCCCGATACATCGCTCGAGAGACGGTGACCACTTGCCACCGCCCGCTGATCCGGCGGCACCTCTCACCTAACACCGGAGAGATCATTTGATGGTGCTGAGACCCTGGCACGTTGGTGACGTCATCCGCAAGCTGCGCGAACAGCACAACCTGACGACATCCACCCTTGCCAAAAGCACGGGCGTCAGTCGTGCCGTGATTACTACGCTCGAACGTCGTGGCCCCGATGTTGAAGAGGTGAAGCCGACCCAGTGGCGAGCCCTCGACCGCATCGCAACCAGGTTCGGACTGCGGAACGGCGCGTCGCTCTATAAACTCATACCAGATATACCACGTCCCCGTCGCCGCAAGAGCGACCATGATCCCACCACGACACCGCTCAGCCGAGTGATTCCCTTTGCACCCCGAAAGTGACCAAACGTAGCGGGCCTAGAACCAACCTTAGACCTTGGCACTTCGCCGCCGATTGGCTGCGAGCACCCGCTTGCGCAACCGGATCGTCTCCGGCGTTATCTCGACCAGCTCGTCGTCGGCAATAAACTCGATCGCCTGCTCGAGATTGAGCCGTCGTGGGGGCACGAGCCGAATGGCTTCATCCGCCGTCGACGCCCGCATGTTCGTGAGCTTCTTCTCCCTCGTCACGTTGACGTCCATGTCGATGGGTCTCGCGTTCTCGCCAATGACCATCCCCTCATACACCGGCGTCGCAGGTTCAATGAAGAGTTCACCCCGCTCCTGAAGGTTGTACATGGCGTACGCCGTGCTGTGCCCCGATCGGTCGGCGACGAGGGCCCCCGTCGGCCGCCCGGCAATCGGCCCATGCCACGTCTCCCAGCCCGCGAAGAGATAGTTCATGATCCCGGTACCACGGGTGTCGGTCAGGAACTGCGAACGGAACCCAATCAGACCGCGCGTCGGGACCTGAAACTCTAGTCGCACGCGTCCACTTCCGTGATTGACCATTTTCGTCATCGTAGCGCGGCGTGTTCCCAGCTGCACGATAACGACACCCTGATACTCTTCGGCAACATCGATCACTAGCTGTTCCACTGGCTCCTCGGTCTGCCCGTTGACGTCCCGGGTCACGATCTCCGGCCGCGACACCTGAAGCTCGTACCCCTCGCGCCGCATCATTTCGATCAGGATCGAAAGTTGTAGTTCACCGCGTCCCACGACTTTGAACTGCTCTGCCGACTGGGTTCCATCCACCCGAATCGAGACGTTACCGACCAGCTCCCGATCGAGACGCTCTCGTAACTTCCGCGAGGTCATGTAAGTACCATCGAGCCCGGCCATCGGTGACGTGTTCACACCGAATACCATCGAAACGGTTGGCTCGTCGATGTGAACCGGCGGTATCGGCACGCGATCATCCGGGCCGGTGATCGTCTCGCCGATCGCAATGTTGCTGATGCCCGCGAGACAAACGATGTCACCGGCGGTAGCCTCGACGATTTCTACGCGCTCAAGACCGTTAAATGCGTAGAGCTTAGTCACGCGGGTGGACTGTACGTCGCCATCGAGCTTCGACACGGCGACCTTGTCCCCGATGCGAACAGTACCGTTAAAGATCCGACCAATCGCAATCCGCCCGAGGTAGTCGCTGGCATCGAGGTTGGCTACGAGCAGCTGGAGCGAAGCCGCCGGATCGCCGCCAGGTGGCGGAACATGGGCCAGAATACTCTCAAATAACGGTCGCAGGGTCTCGCCGGGTTGGGTTGGATCACGTGTCGCCGTGCCCGCCTTTGCGTTGGCGTACAGGACCGGAAAGTCAATTTGGTCGTCACTCGCATCCAGATCGATGAACAGGTCGAAAAGCTCGCTAAGAACATCGGCAACCCGGGCATCCCGACGATCGATCTTGTTGATGACCACGACCGGCGGCAAACCTCGCTCCAGCGCCTTTCTTAGAACGAAGCGCGTTTGCGGGAGTGGTCCCTCAGACGCATCAACGAGAAGGATGACACCGTCCACCATCGAGAGCGTCCGTTCGACCTCCCCGCCAAAGTCGGCGTGACCGGGCGTGTCAACGATGTTAATGACCATATCTTCGTATCGGACCGCGGTGTTCTTCGCCATGATCGTGATACCGCGCTCCCGCTCGATGTCGATGTTGTCCATGGCTCGCTCGACGACCTGCTCGTGCTCGCGGAACACGCCACTCTGGTGGAGCATCGCGTCAACGAGGGTTGTCTTGCCATGGTCGACGTGCGCGATGATCGCGATGTTGCGTCGTTGATCTGGCGACGACGGGACCGAGCGCTCTGACATTATGAGGGGCTACTGGCGACCGGCGGGAGGACGAGGTAAACCCATGGACAAGACGCGCGGGCCTACTCCCGACTTGCCAGCCGTGCGACGTATCCGTCTGACCGCTCGGCCGACTCGAGCGTCATCTGACCGCACGACTGCGCTTCCTCTGGGAGGTCGTTGAACGAGCTAAAGCCGTGATGCGACTCCGTGAATCCCAGGCGCTGGCGTTTCAGCGTCTGCTTGATCATTGAGGCCCAGAGCTTCGCTCGCTCGCCGCGCTCCGCATAGAGGGCTTCAGCGGTCTCCACGACCAGGTCGACCGCCTGCTGGGACGGGTCATCCAAAGAAGACAACTGCTTGGTTTTGCCCCGTCGCTCCGATTTCGCTCCCTTGGCTCGGTCCTTTCCCGGGCAGCGGCCCGGATGACAGTCGGCGACAAAATCGTCATAGAAGATGAACTCATCGCAGCTGCTAATCAGTAGATCCGACGTCGAGTTCTTGCCCCCCACTCCGATCAACTACTTCGCGTTCTCGCTGAGCTTACTCACTAGCGGTGAAAAATTCGAATCGCCCGAAATGATCACGAACGTGTCGATGTGCTCTTTGGTATAGCAGAGGTTGAGCACGTCTACGACCATCCTGATGTCAGCGGAGTTCTTTCCAGCCTGCCGTGCGTGTGGCGCTTCGATTAGCTCGAACGCCGCTTCGTGCATGGTTGGCTTGAAGCTCTTGTAACGGTCCCAGTCGCAGTATGCCATCTTCGCTACGATACTCCCCTTGAGCAAGAGCTGCTCGAGCACCCGCTAGATCTCGAACTTAGCGTAGTTTGCGTCGCGTACACCCAGCGCGATGTTTTCGAAGTCGCAGAACAAGCCGAGGTGACTTTCACCGTTCATTCTGTATCCTTTGCCTAGGGGGAACCACGACCCCATGGGCCACGGCCGCTGACGTCACTAGTGAAGTGTGAGCCCTCGCCGAACGAGGAGCGGGACAATGTCAGGGTCGCGTCCGCGAAAGTCTCGAAACAGCGTCATCGCATCGCGACTGCCACCCTTCGAGAGTAACGTCCTCCGGAAATGGTCGCCGTTGTCGCGGCGTAGTCCCCCGTTCTCCTTGAACCACTCCACCGTGTCGGCGTCCAAAACCTCGCTCCAGATGTACGAATAGTACCCAGCGGCGTATCCGCCACTGAAGATGTGGGAAAAGTAGGCGCTCCGGTATCGCGGCGGCACCGAGGCGAGCACCAGGCCAGCTTGCTCCAGTGCCGCCACCTCGAATGCCGCGAGCCCACCGGAATCCGGTACCTGCGCTGGTGTGATTTGGTGCCACGCCTGATCGAGCAGCGCGGCGGCTAGGTACTCGGTCGTCGCGAACCCCTGGTTGAACGTTTCGGCGACCCGAATCTTTTCGATCAGCTCCGACGGCATAGGCTGACCCGTTTCGTGATGCACGGCGTAGTTCTCCAAGACCTCTGGCCACGTTGCCCACATCTCGTTGACCTGGGAGGGATACTCGACGAAGTCCCGCGGCACCTGAGTTCCCGAGAAGTAGGGGTAGCGTACCGATGAGAATAGCCCGTGGAGCGCGTGCCCGAACTCGTGAAACATCGTCTGAACCTCCTCGAAGGTCAGAAGCGTCGGCTCACCTGGTGGCGGTTGCTGAAGGTTTACGAAATTAGCGACAACGGCCTGACTCCCGAGTAAGTCCGATTGAGACACGTAGGTGTTCATCCACGCACCGCCCCTCTTCGACGGTCGTGCGTAGTAATCACCAATGAACAGGCCCAGCGGTCCACCGTCGGCGTCAATCACGTCAAACACTCGAACATCTGGGTGGTAGACCGGCAGGTCCGTTCGCTCCCGGAACGTGAGGCCATAGAGGCGGTTGGCCGCATAGAACACGCCGTTCTTGAGCACGCCCTCGAGCTCGAAGTATGGGCGCAGCTGTGACACATCAAAGGCGAACCGATCAGCCCTAACTTTCTCCGTGTAGTAGGCCCAGTCCCACGCCGTCAGCTCAAATCGATCGGCGTGCGCATCGATCATGCGCTGGAGGTCGTCTCTTTCGCGTCTGGCGTTGGCAACGGCGGGCGGCACCAAACCAGCGAGCCGCTTATTAACGGCGTCAACGGTTTGTGCGGTCTCTCGTTCGAGAACGTAGGCCGCATGTGTCGGATAGCCCAATAGCACGGCTCGCTCCGCCCGTAGCCTCACGATTCGCGTGATCGCTTCGCGATTGTCGAACTCTCCCCCTTGACTTCCCCGCGCCAGCGAGGTTTCCATGATCCGCTGGCGCAGACCGCGATTATTGAGCGATGCCAATGCGGGCTGACCACTCGTGTTGCGTAGAACCAGCACGTACTGCCCATCGAGTCCCCGCGCCTTTCCCGCCTCAGTGGCTGCGGCTATCTGGTCGTCGGATAGACCGGAAAGATCGTCCCGAGACTCCAGCACCACAGCAGCCGCATTGACTTCTCCAAGCACGTTCTGACTGAAGGCCGTCTCGAGAGCCGCCAAATCGGCATTGATCGCCTGCATCCGATCCTTGTCGGTGTCAGACAAGAGCGCCCCAGCCCGAACGAAGTCTGTGTAGTACTCCTCGATCAATCGACACGATTCCTCGTCTAGGTCCAACGCCAAACGACTGTCGTAGACCACTTTGACCCGAGCGAAGAGATCGTCGTCGAGCAGAATCGCGTCGAAATGCGCCGACAGGAGCGGCGCCATCTCACTGCGGATCTCATCCAGTGCCTCGCTCGTGTTCGCCGAAACGAGATTGAAAAACACGAGCTGAACGCGCTCGAGCATCCGTCCCAATCGCTCCAGGGCCACGACAGTGTTCTCAAACGTGGGACGATCCGCGAGGGTCGTAACCACCCGCACCTCGGCAAGATGCTCGGCCATCCCGCGTTCGAAGGCCGGACGAAAGACCGTTTCATCGATCCGATCAAAAGGAGGAAATCCGAACGGTAACGGACTCTCCGTAAAGAAGGGGTTCGTGCCATCCATGATGACGTCAGCGTCCGAAACCTTACCAGGGGGATTCACTTCTTCTTCGGCGCACCCGATCCCCAACGCACAGACCACAACCAGTGCCAACAGCGAGTCTCTCATCATCATGATGGCGCGCACCTCTTAAACCACGAGCTCACACGGGGACCGCAACAACCAGTGGCGGGAAAAGAGGTCGCCGAACGGACAACCGTGATGATGACGCGTCAGTTTACGGTGTGGCGCATTCAGTGTTCAGACTCGGCTCCGCTCACCCCAGATCGCTCAGTACGCGTCGTAACCCTCTGTCAATTCAATGTAGGTGCCCGATGGATCGGTCAAGAATGCAATCTTGAGCTCGATGCTTTCGACTTCACGATACGCAATGTCGAACTCGATGCCCTTCGCTTCGAGCATCTCACAGAACGCTTCAAGATTCTCCACCTCGAACCCGATGTGATCGATTGCCCGCCCCTTCGTTGAAGCTGGCGACCCATCGGCATTACCAAAGCTCATGTTCATGCCCGGGACGTCAGTCGTCGATGTGATCTTCCCTCGAGGACGACGTTCGAGTGAAAACACCTCCGTGTACCAGTCGAGGAGTGTTTCAAAATCCGGCGAAACATAGTGGATGTGATAACCCATCAGTGGAACGTGCAACGATGGATCCTCCTGCAACTCTATGTAGGCACCATCCGGCGTCATAACATACGAGTTCAACATACCTTCCGCACCAGTAAAAAACGGGAAGACCTCCATGCCGGCTGCCTCCCACCGTTCGACGAATTCGGTGGTATCACGAACCTTGAACCCAAAATGGTTCATCACCGAACCCCGCGATCCACCGGTCGGTTCACGTTCGGTGAGCGCCACCAACATATTCGGCAGCCGGATTGCCGTGAGCGACCCCTTCTGCACGACAACGCCGCCAAAGAAGTCAACCCAGAGCTTCTTGCTGGCTTCGATGTCGGAAACGTTTAGGTGCACATGTCCGTAGGTGATGCCGTTTTCGTTTGGGACTGCAAGTTGGGCCACAGCCGGTGTGGCGAGCATACCAATGAAAGCGACTATAGGAAATAACCTTGTAATACACAGTTTCATGATCGACCCTCCTCAGGGCTCAGCGATAACCGTCGGCCTATATTGTGTTCACTGGCGCGCGCCTCGTAGGACTACATAGCCGCCGCGGCAAGTTCGTCGTAGATTACCTGCGTATAGGCGATGACTCGCGCGAGATCCCCTTTCACATAGCCACGAAATCGTGGCGGCACCTGCCAGCTATTAGCGAAGTCCTCGGCGGACAACCCTCTGGCTTTCGCCTGTCGCACCGCCGTCACGAATCCACCCACGTACGATGCGTAATCGCGCAAGTCATCTCTCGTCATTAATCCGCTGTGACCAGTGATGATCGTGTCGACGTCCTGGATTCCCGCGTAGGCGTTCCAGAGTGTCGTCGGATAGTTGATACCGCTCCCGCCGTTGTTCGCATCCATAATCGGTAGCATCTGAGCTGGAAACATATCGCCGGCGTGCATTGCTCGGAGCGATGGAAACACCACCCAAGCGTCGCCACCAGTGTGTCCACGCCCGAAGTAGTAAAGGTCCACGCGATCAAGGCCACTCCCCAGCGTCATCCGGTCGGTAAACGTTTGTGTTGGCATCCCTCGATCCTCATTGGCATCGAAAATACTCTCAGTCGGCGAACGGCCAAGACCGGTCACCGGATTCCACTCACCCATGAGTTGCTCGGTGTTCTCGTGGGCGACGATCTCAACCGTCGGCGGGAACTCTACGTTGCCGCTGACATGGTCAAAATGCGTGTGAGTATTGATGATCGTCGTTACCGGGTTATTCGTGAATCCCTCAATCGCATCAAGAAGCGACTGCCCCCAGCCCGCGACCTTAGTATCGACCAGCATGACTCCGCGCGCCGTGACGAACGCTGCTGAATTGCCCCCGCCACCTCTGAGGACGTACAGGTTCTTTCGTACCTGCTCGACCTCGACGACCATTTCGTCTTGCTGCGAATTTGCCGTCACCGCCAACGACGCTACCCCGACCGTAACTAGAATGCCCAGAATGAGCCATCTCTTCATGCCATGCCTCCTGATAGAAATACTATTTCCACAAACCAGAACGTCCCCGCCGCAATCACTCCAACAGACCCTATATACACGACCCGCTGTGCCGCGAGATCGCTCCACGACCTGACCAAGGCTAGCGCGGTTGCAACCAAAACGACGACCCCCAGTTGGCCAAACTCGACCCCTAGATTAAACGAGAAGAGCGACCACCCAAGCGCTTCCCGAACCAGTCCCATCTCCTGAAGGACGCTCGCGAAGCCAAACCCATGGATAAAGCCAAACACCACAGCGATCCACACCCGCATATCGCGCCCGCCCTGCGCCAGCAGGTTATCGACACCAACGTACACGATACTGAGCGCAATGATCGACTCCACGATGCGGATTGGGGGTGCAACCACCCCCAGCACGGCGACCGACAGCGTAATGCTATGCGCCACCGTAAAACCAGTCACCACAAGCGCCAGCCGTCTCACCGATCCGCCGAGTAAGAGCAGGCCGACTAAGAAAAGGAGATGGTCATGACCGATAAGAATGTGCTGAACTCCAGCCGGCACAAACTTCTTCACCACCGCCAGCCGTCCCTGAAACGATCCGACGAAATATTCGTGCTTAGTATGCTCTCCGTCGAGGATTGCTTGGGACGTAAGCGTCTCATCAGAATAGAAGTTCAGGAATGTCTGATGTTGTGGATCATACGGAAATAGGTTGGCGTCAACCGTGACGACCGCCGGCCGTTTACCGAGGTCGTGATGCGCGCGGAGTTCCACCGATTGTCGCTCCGGAATCGGCGTCGGTCGCGACCACCGGTCGATCGCCAGAACCTGACCGTCGACCTCCACCCTAAGGCGACCGCGGAGGAGCGCAGCCACTCTGTCCGACCGAGAGGCCAACAGACTCAGGTCGAGGACCCGCTCCGGCAGGTCAATCCCAAGCTCGTGGGCTAAATCCCAGGCGTGAAGGACGACGGTCACCTCGACACTCGAGGACTGCACGCGAACGTCGATAAAACTAAACGGCGCAGGATGGGCTGCCGCGGGCGTGCTCGAACAAACAAGCGCGGCAACGACGAGGGACCAACAGCGGCTCATATCTGAGGCGACTCAAACGTGCCAAGCATTGTATATCCGACAACCACCCTCTTGACACCAACCGAATCCCAACTCCATCCTGACGTGCGGATGACCCCTACACCGGAGTTCCACCTCTCGCGCTGGCTGTTTCTTCGTCTTCTGGCATTCGTGTACCTGCTGGCCTTCGCCTCGTTGGCACCGCAGGTTGTAGGCCTGATCGGCCGCGAGGGTCTCCTTCCCGTCGATCAGTTCCTCGACCGCGCCCACGAGTTCTACAACGCCGATGCCTATCTTCTCCTGCCGACATTGCTCTGGTTCTCCCCGAGCTCGAATGCTCTCTTGATGCTGTGCTGGAGCGGTGTCCTGCTGTCGCTGCTGGCCCTCGTTGGTGGCGCGCCAACCCTAACGTTTGCAGTGCTCTGGGCCGTCTACCTGTCGCTCACCGTCGCCGGCCAGACGTTCTTATCGTTTCAGTGGGACGTACTGCTGCTTGAAGTTGGACTACTGGCGTGTCTGTACGCCCCGCTGGGTTGGTGGCCACGACTGTCGAGCGAGAGGCGACCTCCCCCACTCCTACGCTGGCTGATCTGGGTGCTCGCGTTCAAGGTGACCTTCCTATCGGGCGTCACCAAGCTGGTCAGCGGCGACGACACATGGCGTGCGCTGACCGCGCTCATGTTTCACTACGAGACACAGCCGATTCCTGCGTGGACTAGTTGGTTTGCGCATCATATGCCCGACTGGATTCAGATGGCCTCGGTCCTGACCATGTTCGTTATCGAACTCGTGGTTCCGTTCGCTGCTCTGGCGCCCATCAGGTTCCGACGTGTGCGAGCCGGAGCTTGCGCGCTGATGTGTCTCCTGCAAGTCGGCATCGGACTCACCGGAAACTACGGGTTTTTCAATCTACTCACAATAGTGCTCTACCTCGCTCTACTCGACGATCGCCACATAAGTGGCATCCTTCTCGCGAGCATAGCCGAGCGGCCACGAGCCATACGGTCTGGGCGTCCCGAACCACGAAGCTGGAGAATTCTCGTGCTGGGCGCCGGCAGCACCATCCTACTTATGACCACACTTTCGCTCTGGCATGAGATGACCTACACGCGTCCTCACCCTGAGTGGTCGAATCGGCTCATAGGGTACGTCCAACCGTTCCGGTCTATCAACGGATATGGGCTGTTCCGAACGATGACGACCGAACGGCCCGAGATTGTCGTCGAAGGATCCTCCGACGGCGTGACGTGGACGGAGTACGCATTCCGATCGAAGCCGGGAAATGTGGACCGACGACCAGGCTTCGTGCAGCCTCACATGCCACGACTCGATTGGCTGATGTGGTTCGCAGCGCTCGACCCACTTTCGCACCAGCACTGGCTCGCGACCCTCGTCGATCATCTACTCGACGGAACACCAGCCGTCCGAGATCTGCTCGACGAAGACCCATTCCCCAACGCCCCTCCCCGATTTGTGCGCCTGGCACTCTACCAGTACCACTTCACGACGCCCGATGAAAAGGCTGAAACGGGCAATTGGTGGAGGCGCGAGCTTCGTTCGTACCTCACCGACCCAATCTCCCACCGCTAAACTCCCATGCACAAAATGTTCGGGATGCTAGGCGGCAGCGGACATCCAGCTGGACTCGAGTGAAACTCCCCAATATTGTTCATAACCAACGATGTATACGCGATGACTGGCCTCTTAACCCGAGAACAATGACTCTGCCAACGGCCTCTCTGTTATCTCGGATTTCAAGATGAGGATAAGATGTTCGGCTGAAGAAGGGACTTCTGGAGGTTAATCATGCGCACCACTGTTCTTGCACTTGCTGCCACCGTTGCCATTGGCCTCCTCGCAGCCCCCGTGTCGCTTCAGGATCTTGGGCCGATGGGCCCGATTCCATACGACCTTGTCGATGACTGGATGAAACCGTTTGCCGAAGACGGGTACGCCTGGGGGGCACACACCGGCGTCTTCGCCGAGTCACCCGACCGTATCTTCGTCACCCAACGTGGCGAATTGCGGTTGCCCGATCCCGTTCCGACGGGATGGGCCGGTTTCGTCGGCTCCATCGGCATCGATGCGACTGAACCCGAAGAGGGACTGCGCGTGTGGCGGAACTGTATCTTCATCGTCGACGGCGATGGCAACCTCGTTGAGACGTGGAACCAGTGGGATCACCTGTTCGAAGGCGAAGGCTCTAACGGACCGACTAAGATCAAGATCAACCCGTACGACCCTGAGCGCCACGTGTTTGTGGTTAACGCGACAGCGCACCAGATCCTCGTGTTCTCGAACGACGGGAGCGAACTCGTCATGACGCTGGGCGAGAAGGACGTCGCCGGAGACGACGAGTTACACTTCGGTCGCCCACAGGATGTCGCCTTCCTTGCCGACGGCTCAATCCTGGTCGCGGACGGGCTCGAGAACTCGCGAATCGTCTGGTTCGACGCCGAGGGGAACTACGTGACCCATTTCGGACAACACGGCAACCGACGGGGATACTTCAACGGCGTCCATGGGATCACGACCGACAGCGAAGGCCGAATCTACGTGGCCGACAGGGACAACGACCGCGTTCAGGTCTTCAATCAGACGACGAGAGCGGCGGTCTGGTATCACCCCAACATCTCACCGATCGCGATCTGGCCAATCCATCAGAAGCCATTGGACATGATCGTGAGCGGCTACGACACCTGGGTCATCGCTAACGATCCGGTCAGGATAATCAAGTTCGACCTGAACGGGAATTTCCTTTACTCGTGGAACATGGACGGTGAGGGTCCGGGTCAGTTCCGCGAGCTCCATCAGATGTCGGTCGACTCCGATGGCAACCTCTACGCCGTCGACAAGAGGATGGGCCGAACCCAGAAATTCGTCCCCAAGACCGATACCGAGCCCAGACTCGCTGTCGGCATCCCCGACTTAGCGTCGCAGTGACCGCGAGATCAGGAACACTCGGTGACTCACCGCGCAGCGCGGGCAATTTCGGCCCGCTCTTGCGCGCGATGCCCTGAAAGGATGCCCTCCATGCCGATATTACCCTCGTGGCAGGCGTACTCGAAGACCGGCTCTTGGCTGTACCTGAGCGGGATCGACACCGTCCAGCGTTCGGTCCAGTTGCCCGGGTCGCTGAAGGTGACCTCGTAGTTCAAGATCTCATCGCTGACACGGGTGAATCGCTCGGTCACGTGCAGATCCTTGCCGGTGCCCTGGTACGGCCGAGCACCAGTCAGATAGTTGGTCGTCTCAATGACTAGCGTGTCCCCTTGCCAATGCCCGCGGGAGTCTCCGTGTAATTGACGAATCGACTCGTTCAGATGAGGTCGATCGCCAATCGGAACGACCCGCGCGTCGTGAATCATTTCTTGATATACAACGACATGATCCTTGCCCTGAAAGATCTGGATGTAACTGTTGTACCCAGACTCGATTCGAGGCACGCCATACGTGACGCATCGCTCGGGAAGCGGCCGATCGGAATAGCTGTCGGCTGGGTGCTCATCACGACGCACCTCTAACTCACGGCGTGACGCCTGCGACGCGGGCGTCCGGCCAGGAATCCGTCCATTTGGCGGATCAACCACGAGCGATGTTCGGTCCGTGTTGAACGTCCTGTCGGCAACCCAAAACTGGTTGTAGTTCCCGGTCGTCGGATCGTAGGACGTTGCTTGTGTTCGCTCGATCGCAGCAAGAACGAGCTGGTCGCCAAAAAGCGCGTCGCCGTCATCGACGGCGTGCTGTGCGGCAATCTTTAATTCCGCAAGCTCCTCGGAGTTCAGCCGCTCTTTTCCCGCCCACGCCTCCGGTCGTTGAAGCGGAGTCGTATTGTTATTAGCCCAAACGCCCTGCAGATCGGGCCGACCATCTGCTGTCCGTAGCACCATCCAACCATCCGGGGCGGACTGAGCGAACGCCATGATCGGGAAGAGTGTCGCGGCCGCAACGGCCAAGATGAAGATGAAACGAACGACTGGTGACATTCTCACGTAATACCTCCAAGAGGACGTAACACGCAGGCGAAACCACGTGTCGGTTCGTGTTCGGATGATACTCAAAGCCTACTCAAGCACCAAGCCTTCACGCTCTTAGCCGATTGGTCGATCGCCAAGTCCTCTGACTACTGGGTGGGATACTCAGCTGGAATGCCATCTGGACGTTCGCCGAACATAATGTGAGCCGCACGGGTACCGCTCCACATGAGCCAAGGACCGTCGCTCCGTTCCTCGATTGACAGACCGGTTGATCCACTGGTCGCATACGGAAGGTGAATCGATACCTTCTGAACCGCATCCTGCCGCGTTGGACCAACGAGACCGTATTGCATGGCCCCCGGACTGACCTCGGTTCGTGGACCGCCGTCCACGAACATGTCTTCGAAACTTCGCGCGCCGGCCGCGATGCGCTGGTGAATCCAGTCTGCAACGCCTTGAAAACTCTTGTGATAGCACTCCACCGCGAAGCCGGGGCCTGGCCCGTCAGGCTCGCAGACCAGGCCGTTCGTTCCCTCTCTGACCACGCTGGGTGTGCCGTTCGCGTCACGCACGATCACCGCCGCGCCGTTACGAAGTGCCTCTGGCGCAGCCAATACCGCTTCGGCAATTTGGACCTTCTCATCGTTGGTCGTCTGAGCGGCGATAGCCGCGGGAAGCAGCAACAGAAAAAAACAGAGAGAGACTCCGCTCATAACTTGTCTCATCGACTCACGCCTCCTTTCCGTCCGATCGGCCCGATCGGAACGGCTACACACCATATCTTCTGTCGGCCGTCTAACGACGTGCCGACTACGTCAAGCCCGTGGCGGCTCAAGAAAGGGAACAAGAACCACCAGGGCAATTGAGCAAGGCCCTGCTCACAGAGGGACACGACCTTCGAGCCGACATTGAGGGAAACTCTTGTTCACTTTCTCGTCGCGCTAGAATCCTGGCTTCAGGGTCTTCTTCTGCAGGGCAACGTCGTACAACGTAGGGTAAAATTGGACAAATGTTCGCTCGACCGCGGTGTGCTTCGTGTGGCACTCGACACACCGATCCACACGGTCTCCCGAGAATGGCTCGGCCCTATCGAGAAGCGCACCGGCTCGTCCAAAATCGAAGAAGGCCCATTCATCCTTGAACCTCGTGTCCTTAACCTCGGCCTCAAGTGCGTAGAGAGGTCCTTGAAACCGTCCAGCCTGGTTAATCGACCGATCAGTTAAGGCTTGCCGAAGCTCGAGCACGAAGACCGTTCGATCAGGCCAGCGTCCCGTTTTCATAAAGAACTGATAGGAGGATGGATTGACGAACACGTTCTGAAACAACTCCGGCCTACCGGACACCGCCCCGCTATCGGCCTCATACGTCATACCTAATACCTAGCCCCGAGCTCAGGAAGCTCCATTCGCGGTATTTATCCGGACGGACAAGGCTCCGTTGACCGGGGTCCATCGTCGATTCTGCAAGGTGCCCGTGCCCTCCCTGATGCCACCCCAGCAAGGGCTAGAGCTAGCGAGTAGAGTATGACCACACGCCTCATAATCTAGGCCTTATTCGTTCTACCCACCGACTACCCATTAGCCTGCGAAACCGTGATCTCAGCCCCGCTCGGCACCTCGCCCAGTATTTCCGGATCACCCTCGATCTGGCCGACAACGTTCACTGCGCTCGCAGGACGAATTTCGTCGCCGCGACTCATTGGAGTGGGTCCCCAAAAGAAACACAGGGCGCTACCGGGTGGCCAGTACCCAACCGCCCCCTTATCGACCGTCGCCTGAGCATCGGGTGTTTCGGCCACCTCGACCAGAATCGAAAAGTAGATTTCATCGCCCCAGGTTTGAACTTCCCCGGTAATGGGCAGCTCCTCCCACAATGAGTCCGCTGTCTTTGAGTCGTTAAGCGACGCAACGACGGTTAGTCCGTGTACGTCTATCTGAATCCTTCTATCTTCCATCGTTCGTCCAATCAGAATCAGCGTCAGCATACCAGCGACCCATCTTCGCTGGATACGAAACGACCCCAGGCATATCCGACGACAAATCAGAGTAACGTACTGCTCCGGAGGTAACCATGAACGACGCCGGATACTCCCCTACCCCCACCAATCAAAAACCCTCTGGAATCGTCTACCGCTTTCTCGTTTGGATTGAGCAGGTCGGGAATCATTTGCCAGACCCAGCAGCGCTCTTCGTCATCGCGTTGGCTGTGGTCTGGATAACCTCGGCATGGTTGGCGGACTACGAGTTCTATGTTCCGTCGACCGATGGCGTGCAGATGCTCCAAATCCAGAACCAGCTGTCGGGTAAAAGTTTAACGAGCTTCCTTGCAGGCATGGTTACAACCTTCACAGGCTTTGCCCCGCTTGGGGTCGTGCTCGTGGCATTGCTCGGGGTCGGTGTCGCCGAGCACACCGGCCTCATCAACGCACTGCTCAAAGCACTGCTCGGAGTGACCAAGCGGAGCCTCCTGTCACCAATGCTGCTCCTCGTCGCGATCGTGAGCCACACTGCGGCTGACGCAGGCTACGTCCTAGTTATCCCACTCGGCGGCGTCATTTTCTACGCTGCAGGTCGCCATCCTCTGGCGGGTATTGCATGCGCCTTTGCCGGGGTGTCAGGGGGATTTAGCGCTAACTTTATCCCATCAGGCATTGACCCCCTACTTCAGGGATTCACTCAACAGGCCGCACAGATCATCGACGCCAATCGCGAAGTAAACCCGCTCTGCAACTGGGCCTTTACCAGTGCTTCGAGTTTGTTGGTCATTCTGGTCGGTTGGTACATCACCGACCGTGTCATCGAGCCGCGACTCCAATCGACTCCCGTCGATGGTGACGAGGTAAAGCTGACGACCCTTGAGCCGAACACCACCCAAGAGGTCAAAGCGCTCTGGACCGCTGTCGGGGCAATCGCATTTCTCCTGGTCGCCCTCGTACTGGCCGTCTTCCCAATCCAGTCTCCGCTGCGGTCTCCCGACGGCGAAATTACCGCCTTTAGCGCGCCGTTAATGCAGTCGATCATTCCACTTATTTTTGTCCTCTTCGTCGTCCCCGGAACCATCTACGGATATGTTGCCGGGACGGTCACGAGCCATCGCGACATCATCAAAGGCATGACCAAATCGATGGAGACAATGAGTTACTACCTCGTCATGATTTTCTTCTGCGCACAATTTACGGCTGCATTTGGCCGCTCGAACCTCGGTGCGCTCCTAGCCGTGCTTGGTGCTGACTTCCTCCAGTTCCTTGGACTACCGGGTGGCATCACGATCGTCGGCATCATCCTACTGGCAACTGCGGTGAATCTCGTCGTTGGATCGGCCTCCGGCAAGTGGGCCCTCCTAGCGCCGATCTTCGTACCAGTGCTGATGCAAGTCGGGCTCTCGCCGGAACTGACGCAAGCCGCCTACCGCATCGGCGATTCGAGCACGAACATTGTGACTCCCTTGATGCCATACTTCCCACTCGTAGTCGCATTTTCGCAGCGATGGGTAAAGAACACGGGCATCGGGACAATCACGTCACTGATGCTTCCCTATTCGGCTGCCTTGCTCGGCACGTGGACGTTATTCTTACTGGCATACTGGGGGCTGGGAGTCCCGCTGGGGTTGTCAGCGACGTACACGTATCCGTAATCTCACACCGTCACATGTTCTTCGTCTTCTCTGCTTCTTTATGAGCGAGGATTAACGTGCCAAGACAGACATGTGCCAACATCGGTCAGGCGATGACAACAAACGACCTCGGGGATGCCTGCTAGCGTTCTTCCTTCAGCCGGGCCGTTCGTGGACAGTAGTATCCAATCTTTTGCACCCAATCCTGAAGTGTCGAGTCGATAAACTCCGGATCGGCATCGCAGATGTCTGGACTCTCACGGACCAGTGCCCATTTATCCGGCACAAAGTGCCAGTCCCAACCGTCATTGAAACCACCGTCGCCCTCAGTCACCGGTCCCTGAATAAAAAGACTCCTGGCACTCATCGGACGTGCGAGTTCTTCACGCGCTATGGCGATCACCTCGGGAGCCGAAGTGACAGCTACGAACGACCTCACTTGGCCAAGCCCGCCCGTTTGTCTGAAGGTGAACTGGGCACTTCCATCCCCGCAACCAACCGACGTGAGCACGCCGACCGCGACTGCGGCGACTCGCCCACCCAACCAGACACGACCCATCATCGTTCGCCGTTCACTAGTACTGTTTCTGTCGCCATGTATGATTCTTGCCCCCCGATAGGCAACCGATACCTATTAAGGAAGATACCAAGCGCACTAAACGTCGTGTCGAAATCCCGGTATGACGGATATCTTATCGGGCACCGAAACTAATCGCCATGACGGATCTCTCTGCGAACCCTAAGCGAAGGAGAAGGTTTACACTGCGCTATACTGGTTGGTCACCCTAACCAAAGGTCCCCATCGTCTAGTGGCCCAGGACACCGGGTTTTCATCCCGGTAACAGGGGTTCGATTCCCCTTGGGGACGCCACTGGCAACTCAGGCGCCGGTCGGCGTCACGGCGCCCCGCATGGTAAAGGGTAAAACTCCCCTTGGGGACATACCACTTTTTCCATGGTTCGATAACGGCTGTGTTTTCAACGTCTTCGCAAGCTGGGTCTCGCGACCGAGTACACGTCCCGCGATCCGATCCATGGACACGCCAGCGCGGAGATTGGAGCCATTGTCCGGCCGCGCCGTCACGCCGGTGAGGAAGCCGGTTGCCGAGCGCGAATGCGGTCCTTCACCATCCACGCCGCGCATCCCCGAGAGCACGCGGATCGATTGGCGGAACGGCTCAAGCGGCTTGAGGATCCGCGGGAAGTCGAAGCCGGTGCCCTCGGTCGTGGGGTGGGCATCCAGTGGTTCATCATCATCCCGTTGGGGACGCCACTTTCCTAGCGATGTGCGAGCATCCTCTTTTGTAACCCGTTACAAAAATAGCGGGTCAACGGGGGTTAGTTGCGCGGTGTCCCACTCGCGGGCGAGACGCTTGGCGTCGGCCAGCCCCCGGATCGCCTCCGCGTTGCCGGGATCCTGGGCGGCTTTCTGCAGACAACCAACAGCCTGATTTCCGGCACTGATCACCGCTTCGAGCGTCTCGCGCTCATATTTTATGTAGCCCTTGCCGGTTTCCACGAGTTTCGGAATTAGATCGTAACGCCGCTTGAGCTGGACCTCGATCTGCGCGAACGCGTCCTTGTAGCGATTCCTATACGTGACGAGCTTGTTGAAGATACCCGTCACCATCGCGGCCAGCGCGACAACAAGAACAAGCACGATCACAGGAATGATAATGGGCGTCATAACGGACCTCCACCACACGTGGATGAGCGGACGTACGGCGATTCGACTTTCCGAGTATAATAAGAAACGTTAAGGACCACGCGACGCGACCGACCGTGGTCGCGTCCTCGAGCACCAGCCGTACGGCGCCCGCCTGAAACTGCTCCGTAAAGCTTCGACGCAGCCGCCTCGGCTTACGTGGTTCAACTGCAGAGGTTCGGGCCTTTGTGGACCACGTAAGGCTCTGAAACAGGGGAGACTCTGGCCCCCAAAGGGGAAGAGATCCCTATGCGCAGGGCGAAGTCAGTGAACGCGGACAGCCTGAGGGGAACCCCCCGTCCGCCGCCATTTGTCCCGTGATCGTGGGTGGTTTGGTTTCCATCGCCTCGTTCCCGGGAATTAGGAATTGAGAATTCATGTTTAAGCTCATGGAACCGCGTGAGATGGATGCCCGGGTTGATGATGTGCCACGCATGTTGCTTCACATTCACGAGAGCGTACACGACCGTCTGCGTAACGGGGCAATCCGAACTCACCTCCCGCTGCGAAAGAACGCGAAGGGGGATGCCCAGCAGCCCTATGATGTCGTCGCTGATGCCACCATCCTACGCGTCCTGGAGAAGCATGCTGGTAGCGGAATTCTGTGGTCCGAGGAAACGGGCGAGATCCGATTTGGGGATGGACGTCCTCTCTATCGCTTTGTCGTCGACCCGGTGGATGGGTCCGATAACTGGGGGCGTGGACTGCCGCTCTCTGCGGTGAGCGTCGCCGTCCTTCCCGCGGACAGTCCCATCACGCCAGCCCGCGTCTGCTGGGCCATGGTCGGCGACTTACGCGAACGACTCCCGCTTACGGCCCGCCGCGGTTACGGCGGGTACCATGGGTCCCGGCGAATCCGCACCTCCGGAGTGCAGACGCTGTCTACCGCCTTTCTGTCGTGTGAGCTCAATCATTTTGATCCACCGGCATCGGTCGGCGGACTCCTGCAGCGCGCACGGGGCGTGCGCGCCCTATGGCTGCGCCTCGCAGGCTATAACGATGGTAGCCACCGGCGCGCTCGACGTGCACGTGGATCTCCGTGGCCGACTGACCCCGGAGAACTTCTTGGCGGCGGCCCTCATTCTCGAAGAATCTG
The DNA here is from genome assembly GCA_965237405.1 of Vicinamibacterales bacterium. Lineage (GTDB taxonomy): Bacteria > Acidobacteriota > Vicinamibacteria > Vicinamibacterales > UBA8438 > CAUZIB01. The sequence continues at coordinate 1,420,652 of OZ250139.1, forward strand.
GAGGATGTATCGTAAACCCGGACGGGCAACCTCTTCAGCAGATCGACTCGCTGATCTCCAAAACAAATCTAATCGCAGCCGCCACGACGGAGCTGGCCCAAGAGGTCGTAGATGCTCTGGTCGAATAATCACGGTCCCACAACTAACGTGCCGTGCTGCATCATTCTCGCGGCAGGAGCAGGTCGGCGGTTGTCAATGCCGGAGAAGGGCCCTAAGCCCACGCACGAGGTTCTTGGACTCTCGCTTGGCGAACGGACCATCCTGGCCTGCATGGCAGCCGGCGTGAACCGATTCCTCGTCGTACTCGGCTCTCAGGCGGAAGCCGTACGAGCCCACTTCGAACAGGTGTCGATGCGACGAGGGTGCGCCGTCGAATTCGTGGTGGCCGCCGACTGGCACCTCGGCAACGGCATAAGCGCCCTCGCGGCCAGGGATTCCATCACGGACGACCGCTTTCTGCTGGTCATGGCTGACCACTTGGTCTCGGCCACGCTCATCCAAAAGGTGTTGCATACCGCGCTTGGCGATCGGGAGGTGTGCCTGGCCGTCGATCAAGATGCCGCACGGGTATTTGATCTGGATGACGCCACCAAAGTTCAGATCGAACACAGCATGATTGCGTGCATTGGCAAACATCTCAACGTGTGGAATGCCATCGATACTGGCGTCTTCTTGGCAACTCCGGCACTCTTCGGCGCCCTCGCCGGCGCCGCCGCGCAGGGCCGGTAAGCGCTCAGCCACGGGATCGAGGAGCTCGTCGAAGTCGGTCAGGCGCGCGCGGTAGACGTCACCGGGCAGCCGTGGCTGGACGTCGACACGCCGGACAGCTTCCAGGAGGCGCAACGCCGCCTCCTCGGGTCCCTGGGCAAGAACGGCGCCGATGGCTTTATCTCGACCCATGTCAACCGCCGTTTATCCGTCCCGCTCTCGGCTCTGCTGGTGCGCACACCCGTCACCCCGACCCAAATTTCGCTGGGCAGTTTCTTCATTGCGCTGGTGGGAGCGGCATTCTTCACCGTCGATCAGCTTTGGGCCAGCATCGTTGCGGCGTGTCTAGTGCAGCTCTCGTCCGTGATCGACGGGTGCGATGGCGAAGTGGCCCGCCTCCGACACCTAGTAACATCGCGCGGCGCCTGGGTCGACACGATGCTCGACCGGTACGCGGACACGGCCATCGTCATGGCCATCACGCTGGGGTATGCGGCTGGACACCCGGGCGTGCTTCCCTGGCTTGGTGGGCTGGCGGCGAGCACAGGGTTTCTGTTGGCGAGCTACTCGACGAAGGAGTTCGCTCTCACCCACGGCGTTCCTTACCCCGACAACGTGCTCAATCGGTTGAAGCGCCGCGACCTGCGGCTGCTCGTGATGTGCTGTGGCGGACTGGCGAGGTGCCCGTTTTATGCCATGGTCGTGATGGGCCTCCTCACCCATGGCCTGATCGTGGGTATCCTCGTCAATGGGTGGAAACTCCGTCCGCCGGACGCTGGTGCGGCGCTCGTGCTTAGCCGTCAGTCTTTCCCCGACCGTAGAGAAACAGCTGACGGTAGATCAGATTACCAAAAGCCAAGACCGCGCCCGCAGGTGACAGGCTACGGAGCCGAGCGAGCCGTAGGCTCCGCCCCCGAGATGCCGTCGTCGCTGTAGATGTGATCGGTGTCGACCGTCCACCCCTTCCCCGCCGCGTAGGCCGTAGCGTGGTTGACCTGTCGGGTGACCGACTTCTCCTGGTCGCTGACGCAGGTCTGCTCCGTGCTCTTGCGCGCGTAGATCGCAGCGACCACGACGTCTCCTCCCTCGTTCACCGGCGTCCCACTCGCGGGCGAGGCATTGAACGTCGGAAGTGGAAAACTGGGAAAATAGACCGATTCAGGAACTCAAACAATGTCCAACTCTCTCATAATGAGTGCACCAATCACCGGAGCAGATGAGTGAACCAGACCTCGAAGGAAACGCTAGAGACGGTCCGCCGATATCACCAGGTTACCAAGCATCACGTCCATCGATTCGCGCCCGGACCGGGCCACCTGGACTGGGACACCCAGCCGGACCCGTTTCGCCGCTACGACGGTGCGCCCCTGATCGGGCTGGATAAGATCCCACCGACGGGGGAGCCACGTTACGATGAGGCGTTTGTCGAGGGGCGACATTCACCGGTTCTGCTGAACCGGCGGGGTATCTCACAACTCTTCTTCGACAGCCTGGCGATCTCGGCGTGGAAGAGTACGAGTGGCTCTCGATGGGCGCTCCGGGTCAACCCGTCGAGCGGCAACCTACACCCGACAGAGGGCTACCTGCTCTGTGGTCCGGTGGATGGTCTCTGCGCGGTTCCGGTTGTCTGCCACTATGCGCCCAAGGAACATGCGCTCGAAGTTAGGGCGAAGGTTGGCCTGGGGTTATGGGAGACGCTATGCCAACAATGTCCGCCCGAAACAATCTTCGTCGGGTTTACCTCCGTCCACTGGCGAGAAGCGTGGAAATACGGCCAACGCGCCTATCGCTATTGCCAGCATGACCTCGGGCACGCAGTCGCCGCGGTCGCTATCGCCGCCGCTGGACTGGGGTGGCAAACGAGATTGATGGATGACCTGAGCACGGCTGAACTGGCGCGCCTCCTCGGCACCGAACGGAAGAATGCCGCCGAACCGGAGGAGGCGGATGTGCTGATCGCCGTAGGCCCTGGCGTGAGGGGGATCACCGTGCGCACCCTGCCCGAGGACCCGGTGCAGCACTTCGCGAAACTGGAATGGCTTGGCACGCCCAACGTCCTCAGCCCGAATCATCTGGACTGGGGTATGGACGCGCCGGCGACCGCAGCCAGGAAACCCCGCGGGCCAAGTCCGAGCACACGCACGCAAGAGTCGGGACCACCTGGCTCATTGCCGACTCGCCCCGTCCCGCTCCGGTCCGTCATCCGTCAGCGCCGGAGCGCGGTAGCGATGGATGGGCAGACCAAAATAGACCGAGACCTGTTCTATCGCATGCTCCACAGAACGGTCGCTAGCCAGGACCAGGTCCCCTTTAGCACGTTGCCTTGGACCACGTACATCCACCTGGCGATCTTCGTGCACCGCGTAGACGGCCTACCCCCTGGGTTATACATGTTAGTACGCGACAAAACACAGCGGTCTGGGCTGGAGGCGGCCTGTACTCGCGCCGCGTCGTGGGTACGCGCTCCTGGCTGCCCTGAAGAAGTCGACCTATGGTGTCTCAGTCAATCAGATACGAGGCGCACCGCGCAGGCGGTCTCCTGCACCCAAGACATCGCAAGTGACGGGTGTTTCAGTCTCGGGATGGTGGCGGAGTTTGAGCGTCCGCTGAATCACTACGGCGCCTGGTTCTACCCCCGTCTGTTCTGGGAGGCAGGCGCGGTAGGTCAGGTGCTCTATCTGGAAGCCGAAGCCGCCGGGATCCGGAGCACCGGAATCGGTTGTTATTTCGACGATGCGATGCATGAAATCCTTGGCCTTGAGGACACCACCTATCAGGACCTGTACCACTTCACAGTCGGCGGTGCGGTCGAAGACACTCGGCTCACCACGCTCCCGGCCTATGCGGATTAACTATAATTCGCTCGCCAGGGCACTCGCCATCGGCTAGCTTCGACCACAACCCTACGGGTGTAGATCCCGGTCCTACCGCTGGCTGGCAAGGGGTTCAATGCGATTAGCGCGGGTGCGCGGCGTCCCACTCGCTGGCGAGGTGCTGGGCTTCGGCGATTTGCTCGGGGGGCATCGCCGCCGCAATAGTATCGCTAAACTTCAGAGCGCCGTTTAGCGTCACACCAGTTAGCTGTGCGGCAAAGAGGTCATCCACATATGCGCGGCCACGAAGTCCTGCAGGACACCGCGCCCAGCGCCGTAAGCCAGTCCGCGGCCGGCCTGCGCCTCCGCATCGCCCTGCTCAGCCGCCAGCCGAAACCATCGCACCGATTCCCGGTCGTCCTGTACTACCCCCTGGCCCTCGGCATACATGACACCGAGTCGGGACTGCGCACCCGCGATGCCTTGCTCTACTGCGAGCCGGTACAACTGGGTCGCCTAGGCTTGGTCCTGCTCAGCACGAGTGGGGCGTTCGTCGAGGGACTTGCTCATGCGTCGCTCTGGAACATGTTGCTTGTAGTTAAAGGGCGCGGTCTCTAGCCTAGCGCGTGACGGCTGGCGGTTCAACGGGGACGGGGGTTAGTCACGCGGGTGCGCGGTGGGGACGAGCAGGGTGGCCCCAGTGGTGAGTCGCGGTTTACTGCCAGTCCGGCGGCGGGGTGATCATCTCGGCTGGAGTACCTCCTGGGTCGGGTCGACCGCTGCCTTCGAGTCGGCTGACCGCCCGGATGGTCATGTCCTGGTCGCAGAGTATCTGGCACGACAGACGCACGCCGGTCAGGCCCCTAGCCTCAAGCCGAGATTTTTCCGCGCCTGTTATCTTTGTCGGTTCTCCGTCGATGAACTCCACGCGGCAGGTTGTACATCGTGCGTTGCCACCGCAGGCATGTAAGACGTCGACTTTGGCATCCTGCTCGATTGCCAGCACAAGTCTTTTATCATCAGGGACATCGAAGGTCCCATATCCTTCCACGGTCAGTTTGGACATACCGACATTGTACGGCATGACCGACGAGCGTAGCGAAGGGCGGCGGGCGGTTCAACGGGGACGGGGGTTACAGCTCGCTGTCTAAAGGCCAGGGCCAGTTCAGGCCGCAATCAGCGCTTTTACCTTCAGTTTCGGCGTCCACATAAGTGCGATGCCCCTTGGGGACGCACCATGGTTAAACATTGAGTTCCGAGGCTTGGACGCCGCCTGACAGCTGGCGTATTTCGATCCCGCGACCGAAGAGGTCGAGCTGATCGACACCTGCTTCAACACGCATCACCTGCAGTTCAGGTTCGACGACGACGACATGCTCTATCTGAGCTCGGTGAGCGACGTCATCGGCTGGATCAACACACGGGTCTACGACGAGACAGGCGATGCCGAACAGGCGCAAGGGGGGTGTCCGCCCGTCGTGGACACGAACGGGGACGGCAAGATCACCGACTGGGTCGGGCTGAACGAGGAGCTCGATCCGACGAGAGATACTCAGCTCGGGCACTGGTGGTATGGCATCGTCCCGGATCCCACCGTCGAGAGGGTCGTGTGGGGCCGCGTCCGGGTGGTCAATCCCAGACGGCGTGCCCGGATCGATCATCAGGATGTCACTCGGAAACAACCCTCCCGAAACCTGCAGGACGGAGTACTGCGAGCCGCCGTTCGAGAATCCGAAGGCGCCGATCCAGGGCTACTCGCCGCGAGGCGTCGATATCACCACCGACGGGATCGTCTAGACCGCGCTGTCCGGCAGCGGCCACATGGCGAAATGCGACCGCAGCAAGTGCGACGTCTTCGACGGCCCGACCGCGACCGGCCAGCAGTGTCCGCAGGGATGGACGCTGTATGCGACCCCGGGGCCCACAGATGGCGGGGGTCGATGACCACGGGAGCGCCGACTTCCACTACTACACCTGGGTGGACCAGTTTGGCACGCTGGGGCTCGGACCGAACGTTCCGATTGCGACCGGGTCGACGTCAGACTCGTTGCTCGCCTTCCTTCCAAACGAGGAAGAGTACGTCGTGATGCGTGTTCCGTACCCGCTCGGGTTTTATTCGAGGAGTCTCGACGGGCGGATCGACGATCCGGACGGCGGATGGAAGGGCCGAGGCGTATGGGCCACTACGGGACCACCGCTGCTTGGCACATCGAGGGTGGTAAAGGAACCAAGGGGAGCCTCATCAAGTTCCAGGTGAGGCCGGACCCGTTGGCACACTAGGAGACGGAGACTCACAACCCCAGAAGATTGCGCTCGAGCTTGTCAAGCCCTCGCTCGTGCGCCCACAAGCCCAACTCCACCGAAGCCAGTTCATCCACGAGCGACTGAGCGGAACCGTCGAGTCTCAGATCGACGGCCTTCAGGTAAACCCGACAGGTGCGGCACTCCTCGACGCGTAGGTGCGGCCACGATTCGGCGATGTGGTGTTTCGAGCTTCTCGAGCTCCATCTCGCCGCAATTGCGGACAGGTGGACAGTCCGATCGGCCACTCCGTCGTGCACAAGCTGCACACGAGGGTTCGGGCGTCCTTCAGCTCGGGCACGTCGCGCAGCATGGTCCCTCGCTCGGCCGACGGCCACGCCGCCAGAATGACACCCAGCGCGAGCGAAAGCACGCGTGTGGCCAGATTTCAATCGTCGAATCCAGGCATAGCCTGGTGCACTCAGTCTGGCGCAGGACCCAGACCCAGCGGCAGGAAGAACTGCCACCCCTCATCGAGCCGCCGCTGCTGAAGGTTCGATGCCGACGCGCATCCGCAGATGACCTTGTCCTGCGCCTGGCACGCCTCGAGCACGCGTGCGTACATGTCGTCGACTTCCGGATGGGTCTCAACGGTGCCGAACGGCCCGAGGCCCATCGAGAGGCTCGTGTCGCCAGGCACCATCAGGATCGCGCTGAGGGGTGCCTCGAGGATCGCGTCAATGTTCTCAATTGCCTCGACCGACTCGATGATGGCCACCGCGAAGAGCTCACCATCGGGATTGAGGGGCCAGACGTCAGCTTTCGCGTGGTACTCGGATGAATTGCCCTCGGTCCAAAGACGTGCCGCCCGACCGGGTCCCCAGCCGCGAAGGCCTTCGGGCTCCTGGTACGCCGAGTCCTTCGTCTGCGGATACCGCATGGCTTGCACGAAACGCATGGCTTCCGCCTTAGTGTCGACGTGCGGAACGACGACGCCAAAGATGCCCATGTCCAAGACCTGCTTGATCGCCCACTTGAAGTCCTCGTCGCCATCCTGGGGAATGCGAACGATGGGCGTGAGCTGCAGACGTCCGTCCGCGTCGCGGTCGTTGTCCATCTCGTCGAGCATCGTTGCCAGCCGCTCGACCGAGAACGGGGCGTGCTCCATCCCGATCCACCGCCATACCTCACCGGCGATGGCCGGCTGCCCCGCTTCGATCGTTTCGATGATCTTGTTCAGCCGCGTCTGCGCTTGCGCCTGCGCCCCGGTGGCAGGCCAGAGACCAAGAGTGACGAAGGCGAACATCACTGCGACCGCCTGGACCGGACGGGTCGAGACAGTCATCGGAGGGAGGGTCGAGTCACGCATGGGATCTCCTTCGGTTTCGTGTTGTGTGCAACCGACGCAACAGCGCCGTGTCGCGGGTAGCATAGCCGATCCAGCGTCAGTGGAAGGTAGGTCCCCTTGGGGACGCCACTTTCCCTCCGAAAAAACTAAGACTTACGAGGGTGTGGGATGTCCCACTCCTGGAGTCATCTGCCGCTGCGGCGCTCGGACGCCTCGGTTGAGCGGATGCGGCTTGAGCCACAGCCTGGCGCACGGAAGCGATACATCCTGTAAGTCTTCTTCTTGCGAAAGGCACGGCTGTCGAGAGTTTCCTTTCGCGTTTCAATATTCTCCAGGTACCTTCTCGCCAACCACAGGCCGATGCTCAGGAGGCGCTGGTGTCGCGACCGCCACTGTTGCATGATCAGACGAACCGTCGGTACGATGTACCGATCGAGCAATTGACAACTCAGGTCCAGCGTCGGAGCCGTCTCCTCCGTCACGTCGCGCTCGTACTCCATCTGCATGCCGCTCTTCTCGGCCGCCGCGAGGAAAGCCGACAGCAGGTGACCGCTCCTCGTGGCGGGACTGCCGTCCTTGACGAGAGCAAAGTAATCGCTCAGGACCAGATAGCCGCCTGGCTCGAGGACGTGAACGGCCGTTTTGAAGAGCCGATCGAGCGGTACGTACTGGGATGACTCGCTCATGCAGATCACATCGTACCGTCGCGCCGAGCGGAACTCCTCGAACTTGCACTCGTGAAAAGGCAGATTGGTCGCCTCGCGGAATAGACGTCCGTGAAACGAATCCGGCGACAGCCCTTCCACCTCGTAGCCCAGAGCCTCGAATCTGGCCGCGTTTCCTCCGGTGCCACAACCCACGTCGAGTACCGAGGCGAAACCCTCCGGGAACAGGTCGGCGAGTGCTTCGGTGTAACGCTGCTGTGCGACTCTGAAGCCCGCGAGGGTCAGTTCCTCGCCTGCCCAGAGACCATAGTGCACGTGCTCAAGGCCGAGCACGTCGACGTAGAACCGATACCCGAAGTCCTCCTCCTGCTCCGCGGGATCCCGCTGGGCATGGAGACTTAGAGCCTCTTCGATTGGCGAATCGAGAAACGTCGCGCGGCCGTCCTTCGCGCCGGTGGTTCGGGTAGGGGAATCGCCCATCGATCAGAGTCCTACAACACCGGCGGCATTGTCAAATTCAGGAGGCATCTGGCAGGGGCCGTGCGAACTACTCGCCGTTACGCCTCTTGCGGTATTCCTCGCTCACCTCTTAAACGAAACGTTTAAGCCCAGGCTTGGCGGACTCAATGCCAGGTTAAGCTCCTTGCCATGCCCGTCTGGCGCGTGATTAAAGGTCTTCGTTTAGCTTACGCGACGTCTTCGTCAGTCCTTGCGCGACCTTGGCACGCGCCTCAGGATTATGTGCCAGTTCTTGAACGCCGCGAATGCGAGACGGCTGAGTAATTTCATCCTAGGACTTCAGTATAAGCTGCCGCTATCAGAGGAAGCCTCTAGCCTACCGCGGCGGGGTGGGCTGTTCAATGGAATTCAAGTGAATCGCTGATACGCTAGAGCTTGACATCTAGGCTCTGACGCGCATCCTCAATCTCTGACATCGGAATCATCGGCTCTGATGTCATTCTATCCCGCGGTTTACCGTAGGCGCACACCATTAACGCCGTCAGGATCGATGGATGGAGTTTACCCACCCGCGCATCGGTAAGTAAGCGTGCTTGCACCTGCGGATCTTCCACGATGCTCGTGGCCCACTCCCGCACGGCAAGCCTAGTCTTATTGCGTGACCCCTTGGGTCGTCCGATGGGATTACCTGATTGGCCGGGTTGGAAGGGCATCGTTCTCGGAATGTTGTTTGCAGCGACAGTCGGTGTCTCTCATTAATTGCATAACTTAATTAATCATGAATTTCTCCCCTGTTATTCGGTCCACACGCCGTAAAGACGCATGCACTGATGCAAGTAGTTCTAATCGGATGTGAGGGATCCTACAAAGCCCAACATCTAGGTCAACGTCAGGCCTCTAATTACACCAACAAGCTCGATTTGGGTAAATCTTCAACCTCGTAAAACCACGTAGCAACCTGGTTCCAACTCGGAGTGTTTAGGGACGCCACTTTCCTTTTCAGGCAAATCAAACTTAAGGACGCCGCCTTTGACGACGGGCACATCAAGATCGACTTTATGAGGGGCGTGGCGTGGTCCTATTTCTGACCGATCGGCCCGATAATCTGTTGCTGGTCCTCAAACTGCAAATGAATTGACACGCGAGGCTCCTGACCCACGTTCGCGGTCGTGTGCCCCTTGCCTGTCAGGTCATCGATGTACTCGATCGTGCCTGGGGGCAGATCGACTTTACCTTCCGCAACCTCAAGCTGCCCACCACCCGTAAGATTGATGATGTACCGCCGCGTGGGGCCGACATGCCAATCGCTGAAGGAACCCGATTGCGACACACGTACGACCGCTCCGGTAACTTTCTCCAACACGGACTGCGCGTTGAGCTCGACCTGTTCCACATGCGACAGGCCATCGTCTCCCGTATAGATCCGTTTCATCATGAAGGGCTTGTAGGTCTGAGCTGAAACCACCGCTTCATCACCATTGGCAGCCCACCCGAGACCAAATCCGACGACAAAAGATCCAGCGACCAGCACTGTCGTCATCGACTTCATCTGTCCCTCTTCCGGGTCCTAACACGAACCCGTTCTTAAATCGTGGTGTGATCGTAAACCAGGCAGCAATCAGCGCTTTTCCCTGGAGTTTCGGCTTCCACGTAAATTCGATTCCCCTTGGGGACACCACTTTACTTCCTATTCTGCTTCCAACCGTTGCACGTGTCTCATTACCCCGAGACGGTGGGATTAATTTTGTGCTCAGAACGACCGCTCGAAACGAAAATCACAGCATCGTCCGCCTCCAGCAAGGGTCTGTGTTCGTTTGTATTTGATTCCAAGAGCACCGAAATATTCCGGAAAAACTAAGTCATCGCTGCAATTGGGTAGGCATACCTCTGGAACACCCATAGCACGCGCAAGTTCTAGCCATACACACCAAGTCACATCGAACTGAAAGGTATCGGGCGTGTCTTCGGATATTTTTATTTTGTGGTAGCCACCGAAACACGCCGCAGCTGGTACCGCACGTAGATATTTCAGAAATGCCTCAAAAGGGGCTCCGGCTGCGCGAACATCGTCTTGCGGTGGTAGGCACAGAGGGAACGGTTCCCTTTCCGTTTTCTCCATTACGTCATTAGCTATTTCGATCGCCCGTTCAGTGTTCGTTATCTCTTTTAACGTCACGAAAAACGCAAGGTAGTTTAATTGTGTCTTGATAAAGCGTTCGTTCTTCAGACCGCGCTTTCGGGGATGTCCCACTGACTGTTGAAAATTGAAGCGGCGGCTCCTCACTGCTCGTGATACACGAGTGGTGGGCAACCCGAGGCGACACGCCTCACAGCAAAGGAGCCGCCATGAAGAAGTCTCGCACAGTCCGTCCGACCGCCGGTGTTGAATCTCCGACCACGCGTCGGCTGCCGCTCGTCGAGTTGCTGATTGACACCGCAGCGGAGCTGTTCGACCTTGCGGTGCGGTCGGGATTGCAGGTCCTGGACGCCATGCTCGAGGAGGATCGGACGGCGATCTGCGGGCCGCGCTACGCGCACCAAGCCGACCGCACGGCGTCGCGGGCCGGGACGGTGGCCAGTACCGTCGTCCTCGGGGGGCGGAAGGTATCGATCCGCCGCCCCCGGGTCCGCTCGGGGCGCCAGGAGGTGCCGCTCCCGACCTTCCAGACGATGGCCCAGACCGATCCACTGCGGCGGCGCACCGTCGAGCAGCTGTTGGTCGGCGTGAGCACCCGAGGCTATGCCCGGAGTCTGGAGCCGCTTCCGGCCGACATCCCCAGCCGCAGTGTGAGTAAGAGCGCCGTCAGCCGCCGGTTTGTCGCCAAGACCGCCTCGCAGCTGGCCGCGTGGCAGGCGACGCCCCTCGACGAGCTGGATCTGGTCGGTCTCCTGCTCGACGGTGTCCACATCGGCGAGCACTGTGTGGTCGTCGCGTTGGGGATCGGCGTCGACGGCACAAAACACGCCCTCGGGCTCTGGGAAGGTTCGACGGAGAACGCGACCGTCTGTCAGAGCCTGCTCGCCAACCTCCAGAGTCGTGGCCTGCGCACCGATCGGAGCATCCTCGTGATGCTCGATGGGTCGAAGGCGCTACGGGCGGCGGTCACGGCGGTGTTCGGGCGTGCCGCGCTGGTGCAGCGCTGCCAAATCCACAAGACCCGCAACATCCTCGACCATCTGCCGGAGCGTCAGCGGCCCTGGGTACTGGCGATCCTCAAGCGCGCCTATCAGAGCGAGGACGTCAAGACCGCGACGCGGTTGCTGCGACACCTCGCCCGCCGTCTCGACCAGGAGCATCCCTGCGCGGCGGCCAGTGTGCGCGAAGGGCTCGAGGAGACGGTGACCGTGCTGACGCTTGGCCTCTCGCCGCGTCTCCAGCGCTCGCTGGCCACGACCAACGCCGCCGAGAGCCTCATCAGCAGGACCCGCCACGTCAAACGCAACGTGAAGCGCTGGCGGGGCGGCCAGATGATGCTGCGCTGGGTCGCCGCCGGCGTCCTCGAAGCGGCCAAGGGGTTCCGGCGCCTGAAGGGACGTGCTGATATGCCGCAACTGATCGCGGCCCTCCGCGCCCGAGATCAGCGCCTCGGCCTCGGAGACGCTACGGAGGTGCAGCAGGTCGCGTAGAATCTCACCCGAGCCGCCGCCGAATTCCAACAGCGGCCGGGACATCCCCGCGCTTTCGGCATTTGGTTAAGTCGATACCACGGGCATGCCAACGAGCAAAAAAGAATCGCCAAAGAAAACACAGCTACTGAAACGGACCAAGATGACCCGCAACGGTCTTCCTAACCTTTTTGTTCATGCGCCGTTTGACATCCTTTGGCCAGGAGCCTTCGGCATCACTAAATGGGTGACCGTAAAACCTGAGTGTGTCGACCTTCATGCAAACCATCTTCTCGTGTAACCGATCTCGAGGCCAGCGGGGTCAAACGGACCGAAATGCCAAGAGAATCAGGCTCTACGCCGTGGTTTTAGTAACTTTCCGCAGCGCGTCCATACTCTTTGAGCCACCCCAGCACTTGGTTCCAACTCGGAACCCTTAGGCACGCTACCTTATATGGAACGATACCTGACAGCAGGCCAATCAGCGTTCCCACCCCACTAAACTCATAACCGGCGTTAGGTAGGACGAGAGGCTGCGTTCCTAATGCGACGCACCTACGCCTTCCTCCAGGAAGGCGACCAGCGGAGGCACCACCGTGTGCCTAGCCTACCGCAGCGCAGCGCAGCGGCGGGAGGTTCAACGGGGACGAGGGTTAGGGGGCGGGTGCGCGGCGTCCCACTCGCGGGCCCTTAGACGACGTAGACCCCGACGTAGATCAGGACCACTCCGAGCACCACCTTAAAGTAGGCCAATGACGCGCAAGACAGCGTCGCCCCCTGAGGGCTCGAAGAAGTTGAATATGGCGCGGGAAAATATCCGGAACCCGTCTGGTAGAACCAAGATCCAGAGGGCGATGTCCGCCACGATCCATCCAAAAGCGTAGAACAAACTGGCCAGCGCCCCCTCGTTCAAGGAGGGGAGAAGGAGGAGTGCTATCGCCAATATCGCGTTCGCGACACCGACTGCTCGAACTCGGGCATTGCTCGAGAGGATCAATCTGTCGTAGAAACGCAATGTCGCCCTCGGCGCGAATATCAGCGGCCCACGAATGACAATGGCGAGAATTCCAATCACGATGCAGATGATCGAGAGCGAATCCATGATTTGGCCATCTCCGCAACACGTGCCGAAATGCGCCCACGCTCCTAACGAATGCCGAGAGGTCTAGCCTACCGCAGCCCGGCGGGCGGTTCAACGTAGCCGGACCCGCTGTTGAATTAGTCGTTACACGGTATCCTTCTGGTTTCGGCATCGGATGAAAATGGTAGACGTCAAGTGCATGACGACTTCCCCATCTTGATTCAGCGTTTCTGTTTGAGAGCGGACAATACCGCGCTCAGGACGGGACCGAGAGCGTCTGGCGTCAAGGATCGTAATTCTCACTGTAAGTTGATCACCCGGGCGCACTGGCCGCAACCAGCGAAGGTCATCAATGCCTGGTGAACCTTCGCTAGAGACCTCCGAAAGATAGTGATCGACGGTCAAACGCATGGCCATGCAGGCCGTATGCCAGCCGCTTGCGATCAGGCCCCCGAATGCTGATTTTTCAGCCCGTTCTTTATCAAGATGAAAAGGTTGGGGATCAAATTGCCGCGCGAACGCGATAACCTCCTGCTCATCTACCACCACCGAACCGAGATCGTGAACGGCGCCCGGCACATAGTCTTCAAACCAGCGGTTTTGAGACATGGCTACACCTTTTAATAAATGGTTAACCCGATAATTAGGTTTAACCCTTTCTCTTTACAAGGTGCAAGTAGGGTGCAATATCGCCTCTGTTGGGAAGTGACTACCCACACCGATCAACGATGCCGTAGCCTACCGACGAACAGCGGGTGATTCAACAGGCACCGTAGGTCATTCTGTGACCCATGTGTGACATCCGTTCTGGGCCACCATTGCTACACTTATGGCATGCTCTCGGATTTGATTGTTCTCGACAGCGTTGATGCACTCGAACGTGTCATCGTGGCATCAGAGGAACGCTTAATCTTGTTGTTCAAGCACAGTGTAACGTGCGGCACCAGTGCGCAAGCCCACGATGAACTTGTGGCACATCTCAGTGAAGGCAGACACGCCACCCAACACGCCATCGTCACCGTGCAGACCCATCAGGATGTTTCAGATGCAGTGGCAACGCGCTTGAATGTGAGGCATGAAACACCGCAGGCACTATTAATTCAAAAAGGACGTGTGGTGTGGGAGGCTTCTCACTTCCGTGTCACCGCCGACACAATTAAGGATGCTATCGAGCGGCACTCCTCTTCGTAGTAATTCCGCAACCTAGTATCACGAAAAACGTAAGACAGGGGGATGTCCCACTGACTGTTGAAAATTGAAGCGGCGGCTCCTCACTGCTCGTGATACACGAGTGGTGGGCAACCCGAGGCGACACGCCTCACAGCAAAGGAGCCGCCATGAAGAAGTCTCGCACAGTCCGTCCGACCGCCGGTGTTGAATCTCCGACCACGCGTCGGCTGCCGCTCGTCGAGTTGCTGATTGACACCGAAGCGGAGCTGTTCGACCTTGCGGTGCGGTCGGGATTGCAGGTCCTGGACGCCATGCTCGAGGAGGATCGGACGGCGATCTGCGGGCCGCGCTACGCGCACCAAGCCGACCGCACGGCGTCGCGGGCCGGGACGGTGGCCAGTACCGTCGTCCTCGGGGGGCGGAAGGTATCGATCCGCCGCCCCCGGGTCCGCTCGGGGCGCCAGGAGGTGCCGCTCCCGACCTTCCAGACGATGGCCCAGACCGATCCACTGCGGCGGCGCACCGTCGAGCAGCTGTTGGTCGGCGTGAGCACCCGAGGCTATGCCCGGAGTCTGGAGCCGCTTCCGGCCGACATCCCCAGCCGCAGTGTGAGTAAGAGCGCCGTCAGCCGCCGGTTTGTCGCCAAGACCGCCTCGCAGCTGGCCGCGTGGCAGGCGACGCCCCTCGACGAGCTGGATCTGGTCGGTCTCCTGCTCGACGGTGTCCACATCGGCGAGCACTGTGTGGTCGTCGCGTTGGGGATCGGCGTCGACGGCACAAAGCACGCCCTCGGGCTCTGGGAAGGTTCGACGGAGAACGCGACCGTCTGTCAGAGCCTGCTCGCCAACCTCCAGAGTCGTGGCCTGCGCACCGATCGGAGCATCCTCGTGATGCTCGATGGGTCGAAGGCGCTACGGGCGGCGGTCACGGCGGTGTTCGGGCGTGCCGCGCTGGTGCAGCGCTGCCAAATCCACAAGACCCGCAACATCCTCGACCATCTGCCGGAGCGTCAGCGGCCCTGGGTACTGGCGATCCTCAAGCGCGCCTATCAGAGCGAGGACGTCAAGACCGCGACGCGGTTGCTGCGACACCTCGCCCGCCGTCTCGACCAGGAGCATCCCTGCGCGGCGGCCAGTGTGCGCGAAGGGCTCGAGGAGACGGTGACCGTGCTGACGCTTGGCCTCTCGCCGCGTCTCCAGCGCTCGCTGGCCACGACCAACGCCGCCGAGAGCCTCATCAGCAGGACCCGCCACGTCAAACGCAACGTGAAGCGCTGGCGGGGCGGCCAGATGATGCTGCGCTGGGTCGCCGCCGGCGTCCTCGAAGCGGCCAAGGGGTTCCGGCGCCTGAAGGGACGTGCTGATATGCCGCAACTGATCGCGGCCCTCCGCGCCCGAGATCAGCGCCTCGGCCTCGGAGACGCTACGGAGGTGCAGCAGGTCGCGTAGAATCTCACCCGAGCCGCCGCCGAATTCCAACAGCGGCCGGGACATCCCCTAAGACAGACACGCTATGGGTATGTTCCAATTCAGTCCAATGATTGGGTCATCCGTGCGTACGTGTGACCACGCAGGACACTTTCTGTCAATAAAGACAGGGCGTGACCATCTGTGGCTAGTGATTTCACATGATTCTTAATCTGCGGGTTTGAGGTTCGAGTCACCGGCAGCTCAACGGGGACGGGGGTTAGTCACGCGGGTTGGAGGCGTCCCTCGCGCAGGCTCAAGTTGACAATGCCTAAGCTCGGGCTAGGTGCCGCAGAAAGTTTCATGGACGATTTCTTCTGGTCGCGGTGGCGTTTCGAGATCAGCGTATTCGGCCTGGTCAGCGTAGGGCGCAGCTAGCGCATCGACGAGACGGTGGAATGGGGCAAAGTTGCCACCATAGGCGCTCTGTATGGCTTGCTCGACGCGGTGATTGCGCGGGATTAAGATCGGGTTGGCAGCGCACATGTCGGCGAGGTGCTTGGTGGGGTCGGCTTCGCTACGCCATTTAACGAACCATTCCTTAAAAGGCTCACTGCTGGAAAACATCGCAGTAAGCGTTTTAGAGTCCTCTCCGCCGGCGACACGTGTGAGGTTGCGGAAAAAGAGAGTGAAATCGACCTCTTGGGCGCCCAGTAGATCGAGACACTCCTTGATGAGCTCGACTGGTCCCTCAGGTGGGAGGCCGAACTTGGCGCTGAAGCGTGCGATGTATTGGCCGTCGAATCGCTCAGGATATCTAGAGAGAGCGGCTTCGGCGATCTTGGTCGATTTTCCAGGATCTTCAGACAACAATGGCAGCAGGGTTTCCGCGAAACGGGTAAGGTTCCAGAGCCCGATGTCAGGCTGGTTACCCCAGGCATAGCGCGCACCCAAGTCGATGGAACTGAAGACGCACTGAGAGTGGAAGGCGTCCATGAACGCGCACGGGCCATAGTCGATCGTTTCCCCAGAAATGGCGGTATTGTCCGTGTTCATTACACCGTGGATGAAGCCGAGAGACATCCACTGGGCAATCAGATCCGCTTGGGCAACCGCGACCGACTCTAACAAAGCCACATAAGAATCTGGCGCTTCGCCGGCGTTCGGGTAGTGCCGGGCAATGGCATGATCGGCGAGCAGTCGCAGGGCATCGATATCGTTGCGTGCTAGAAAATACTGAAAAGTCCCGACGCGAATGTGACTTGCAGCAACGCGGGTGAACACAGCGCCGAGGAGCGATCCTTCTTGGCGCATTACTCTTTCGCCGGTGGTAACAGCGGCGAGCGCCCGGGTCGTGGGAACCCCGAGCGCGACCATGGCTTCGCTGACAATGTATTCGCGGATCACCGGGCCGAGCGCAGATTTTCCATCGCCACCACGTGAGAATGGAGTGCGCCCTGAGCCCTTCAACTGCAGATCGTAACGTACGCCGTCGGTGTCGATGACTTCGCCGATCAGAATGGCTCGGCCGTCTCCAAGTTGTGGCGCGAATCCACCGAACTGGTGGCCAGCGTAGGCTTGTGCAATCGGCTCGGCACCCTCGGGAATCGCGTTGCCCGCGAGCATCGCGACGCCGTCAGCTGATTTCAGCCAGTCGGTGTCGATCGAAAGCTTTACCGCTAGTTCGCGGTTGAGGCGGATGAGCTTCGGTTCCGGAACACAGGCGGGTTTCTGTTTCGCGAAGAAACGTTCTGGTAGCTTGGCGTAGGTGTTGTCAAAGGGAATCTTCATTGAACCATGTACTTGAGGTCGGAGGTATTGTCAGGCTAGCAACCACGCAGCCGGCACTGTCAAGTTGATGAGAAGAGGACGTGACGAGCCACCTCGGACCATAATTTCGTAGCAGAAACGTGCCAGTACTAGGTCACCTAAATTAGCATCATCCGCTGGATTTTCGAGAAACGCTTGTTCAATGGATCAACCGGATCAATGTTGGGATTAACGGTTTCGAAACAGGTCGCTCTGCACGACCTGATGAATCATTGTCCGGACGGGATATCCGCTGTCGCTCAACTCCGTCACAATCCGCTCCACTTCGTCCCGGTCTGTAAACTCAATCTCTGCCCCAGTCGCATAGACGAGCAACTGCGAGGTGAAGTGCCGCGCCACCTGCTCAACTTCGTGCTCAAGCAACAACCGCTTGTACTCCTCGATGCCGGCGAAGGCGTCGCCCGCCGACGTGACGCCGCTCGGGTCGACTGCCGGCCCTTCGGTGTAGGGCGCGGGTTTCGTACGTCCGTCCACCTCGATCTCGCCACCCGAGACCCGATAGGTCGTGCGGAAGCCACCAATCGGGTTAAACGACTCAAGGGCAAACCCCGGCGGGTCAATCGCCCGATGACAACTCGCACACACCGGACTCGAGCGATGCGCCTCCAGCTGCTCACGAATTGTCGTCGTTCCCCGCGTGTCCGGCTCCAACCCCGCCACATTCCCCGGCGCCGGCGGCACCGGCTGCCCCAATAAATTGGCCAGCACAAAGTTCCCTCGCGGCACCGGGGACGTCGTCGTTCCGTTGGCGGTGATCTTGAGCACGCTCGCTTGGGTTAGGAGCCCCCCGCGCGGACTGTCGGCCGGTAACGTCACCTTCCGCATGTGCTGTCCCTCGACACCCGGCAGATCGTAGTGCTCCGCCAACGACCGATTCACAAACGTAAAGTCGGCACTGATCAGGTGCTCCACGCCACGGTCCTCGGCAATCAGCTCGGCCAAGAACAACTCGGTCTCGCGTTCCATCGCCTGCCCCAACCGGTCACTGTACTCGGGATACAGACCCCTGTCGGGCGCCGTTGCCCGCAGCTCATAAAGTCGAAATGCTTGCCCCGCAAAATCCTCGACAAATCGCGCACTTTTCGCATCGTCCAGCATCCGGTCGACCTGCTGCCGGAGTACCGTCGCGTCCGACAGCTGACCCGCCCGAGCCACCTCCAATAATTCAGCATCCGGCATACTCCGCCACAGGAAGTAGGACAACCGTGATGCCAGCGCAAAGTTGTCAAGCTGGCCAGGCGCACCCGCCTGAAAGAGAAACGCCCGCGCACTGAGAATTGCGCGGAGTGGGACACGGACTGCGTCCAGGAACGGCCGCCCCTCGACCAGTAGTGGCTCGGCCAGACTGGTATAAAACTCCAGCTCACCCGCCTCCAGCGGCCGGCGGAATGCGCGCGGGGCAACCGCGGCCACAATGTCGACCATATGGTCGTAAGGGTCCTTCGTGAGGTGGATCGCATCAGCGTCGTCGAACTCGACGCCGGTGAGCAGCTGTCGGGTGCTCTCCGGGGGCCACGCATCAAACAGCGGCCCCTCAATAGTCAGTGACTGCATCGCAACGCCTTCGCCCTTGTAGTCCTTGACCACATCGGCGAAGCCCTGGGTCGAATCTATCGGAAAGGGGAACGTTGCAATCCCCGGCGCCAGATCCAGGTCGGCCACCGAGGGACTGATGAGGTCGCCCGGACGGAGAAACGGGGTGACCTCGACCGTCCGGGGCACGTCACCCACCAGGTCAAACGACCCGAGTAATTCATCCAAGGACGCAGCCGCGCCCGCCTTGATGCCGCGGTACAGACTCACCGTCACCGGCGTGTACGCCTGGTAGGGATAAGCGTCGAGCGTGACGTGATAGCGGCCTGGAGCAGGCACGTGGAACCCTTCTTGCTCGGAATGAAATGTATACGTCGAGCCAAAGTCGAAGAACGCCACATAGGAGTCGTCCAACTGCTTGACGATCCCAAGGCCCAGGGCTTTCGCTCTGCTGATAAAATAGAGATACTGAGATTTTGCGTAATCGATCTCGTGTCGGACGGTCGCCGGACGGGGGCCGAGCATAATCGCCGCATCAAGAGCCCTGTCGGCCACGTCTAGATAGCTCCGCACGTGCAGCGCCGAAAACCCCTGATGTGCCGCCACCGTATCGAACCCACCCGAATCGGCTTCCGCTGGTAACAACTGACTAAACTCCAGCGCCAGGGCAGGGTCAATCCCCAGTAAGTCCTGGATGGTGTACTGGTATTCCAGCCGCGTCAGCCGACGAAGAGGCGTCCGCTGCCCCGCTCGGGCGACCAGATTCGCGTCCACCAACGCGGACTTCACCGCTCCAAGGGCCCTCTCGACCACCGCCGCGTCGGGCCGCGGCATCGCTGGCGGTGGCATTTCCCCCTGCTCGACCCGCTCAACAATGCGGGCCCACGTCTGAAACGTCTCCCGATCAGTCAGGTCGAAGCCCAGGCGATTCAGGTTGAGCGGGGTCACCGTGCGGTCGCCGTGGCAACTGAGGCACGACGTCTCGACGAGGGGCGTCACCTCCGCTTCGAACGACTGGGCGAAGGCATCGCTCGACACGAGTCCTCCAATCGCAAACGCCACGATGACCAGCCACACTCGATCCATGAATTCCACTACTTATTCTCCTATTCCTAACCAATCCATGTATCGAACAACCAATCACGCAGTGATCGGACAGTTCCCACCCACGGCCGCTTGGCGCATTACGGCATACGGAACGCGTCGCCGAACGAGAACGTCACGTCGAGTTGTCACATAACTAACCTACCGCCGCCAGGTCGGGCGGTTTTCAACGGGGACGGGGGTTACGGCTAACGCGGGTGCGCCGGTTCGTTCAACGTCAACGTCACAGTGCCGATACGACTTCACGCAGCCTTAACCCGCGTGCGAATCGGCGGTATCCAAAGGGCCTCCATTCCCCTTGGGGACGCCACTTAATGTCGAAGCACTCCCGACAATAAGCCCGTGAGTGTGCCGGCACCCATTGGGGCTGCCCTACTTGGGGTCGCGGTCTACCTAACGGCGCGCGCCAGACCCAGGATCAGTGTTGCCCAGCAGTCAGACCGAGGGAAGCCAAGAAATTAATCAGGTCACCTCGTCACGGTTATAGTGATGTCCCCTGGGATCTTTAGCATCGAGTCCGTAGCCCACGCGCGCACCGTGTACGTCCCGGGCTCATCGAACGTGACCGTTGCTTCAAAAACCGCCGAAGTGAGACCATCGCCCTCTAGACTAGTCGATTTACTAGCGGCCGCCGTCGTCGCTCCGAGCCGGCCCGACGGGGCACGTTCGGACCCTTCCTCCTCCAGGGCACGCTGATACCCACCCGGATTAAAGACTGCATCGGTCGGCCCACGGTAAACCACCCAAACCAGTGACAGACCATTACGCGGCGGATGGGGGCGACGATACCACTGGATATTGTCTGGAATAGTGGGAAGGTTATCGGGGCGCCTAAGGGTTGGCAGTGGCTCCGGCCGATCGCGTTTTGGTAAGACCGGCGGCAGGTCATCATCAGCCAGACTAGCGGTAAGTGTGACCGGCTGCCCAACCCGGACACTGGTCGACGACGCCTCGGCAGTGACCGTAGGCGCGGTGTTGGCGTAGAGTATTTCCTGAGTGTGGCCTCGCCCCATACCCTGGTTCGACGTAATCGTCTGCACGTCGATCTCCCACTCCGGCTGCAACCATCCATACGCCTTCTGCTCACTGCCGTTGTGGTCGAGTGTCCAGATCACGGCATCCCCGAAAGACGTCCCCATTGTCGCGGGAACTCTGACCTCGAACTGGGAGTGCTGCGTTCTAGGGTAGAAGTAGGTCGGCTGTCCACGGTCCTGTGTTTCCGGTGAGAAAAAGTTGTTGGGACCGATGGGGATAGAAGGCTGCTCGCGGTAATTCCGGTTGAGGTAGCCGAAGTGCAACGTAAAGCTGCCGTCGTCGTTGCGTATCCACCCTTCATAAATTGGTTGGACGTCCTGACCCGCATCGAACCGCTGTTGCGGCTGGGCAACGAGTGGCACATCCCTCGGGTTAACCTGCACAGCAGCCCACCCGGCCCCACCCAGCCCGAGAAGACACACGCACACCGAACCGATTATCGGTCTCAAACAGAAGAACCTCATGGTTCTTTGCCTCCGCGCATCCAGATCTATGGCGACCTCGAATCGAAAGGCCCTCTGCGGAATCAATCCACAGAGGGCCTATTGGTTACCCAATGCGTCAATTGACCTAATCGTTGGTCGAGCTCTTTACCTTCCTCGCCTCAAGCTCAGCCTCATAGTCCTCTTCGGTCAGGTCATACCAGCTGACCCAGGCGAACGCCATCTCGTCTATCGTACGGTTGCCGCCACCGGCCCAGTTGTTAGCGTCCACGTTACCGCGGTGACCTGCCGAGTTATCGTGATAACTGATGACGTGCAACTTGGTTCTAGCCGGATAGATCGGCTGCACATCGTCCTCGTAGTTGTAGACGATATGCCAGTTGAAGTCGAAATTGGCGCAGCTGACCATCTCGGTCGTCGAATCCGGATAGATCAACTCGAGGCACTGCCGTTTCCCGAGGGAGTGCATATGCGGCTGGAATCCGGTAAGTCGGCCCGGCAAATACATCGTCGCATAACCATCGTGACGCGTGATCTGACCGGCAGGAATATCGAGCTCGCCCGCCTGACCCAGCTGCTTGGAATACAGAATGCGCTCCGGCGTCGTCCCAGCTGGGTAGAACTTAAGGCCGAGGTCAGTCTGGTCAATTACTTCCTCGCCGATCGAGTGGTAGTGGAAGTTGAACCGAATGCGCGACCCTCCTTCGAGAAGCTTGCCCGTCCCGTCCGGATAGGTATCGGCGTTCTTACCGACAGCGTACTCGTTGAGAAAGAAATCATTCGAGCTATCCTGCGCCGGTGCGTCCGGGTCAGTCACCGCGTAGGTCAGCGCGTGATGAACGACACGCAAATCTCCGGCCTTGGTCTGGATCGACTTGATGTAGCGGTCTTCGGCTAATCCAGATGGCACAATGTAGTCGCCCCACCAATCGCCGGCCTCTGGTAGAACCGTGTGCGGTAGCGACGTCACAATCCAGTCGGGCTCAATTGTCCAAGCGCCAAAATCAGGAAAATGCACCGGATCCGGCATGTCGGCAGGGTTACCCAACGGTGCACCGCCATCCACCCACCGCACGATCGTATCGATCTGCTGATCGCTCAGAGACCGGTCACCCTTGATTCGCTGCACCCCGACCTTCTGGTCGATGTGCCAGGGCGGCATTTCGCGCGCGAGCACCTTATTCTTAATCGAGCGCGCCCAGGGTCGGCTCTCCTGATAGGTCATCAGAGACATAGGCGCCATGTTGTCGGGCCGATGGCAAACTTGGCACGACTGCTGGAAGATCGGTACGACATCCTTGGCGAACGTTGGAACATCGTCAGCCGCCCGAGCAGTCGCGACGCCGAACAAACCTAATACAGTGATCGCAAACACGAACAACCTGAGTGTGGCACGTTGCATTAAACACCGCCTAGATCCATCTATACCGAGAGGTTTCAGGATATCAACAAGCTAGATCATGCAAATCTGTTTGAACTGGGTCAAGTCCGCCACAAGTTCAGGCGGCAACCTTCACTTTGCCCTTAAGTCTCAGCGTCCACATAAGTGCGATTCTCCTAGGCACGCCACTTTCCTCATAAATACCCACCGTTCACGCGGGTGCGTGGCGTCCATTCGCGGGCGAGGCGTTGCGGTTCGGCGAGTCATTTCAGCAGCGGCATGAAGGCCTGAGCATGGACCGAACTCGCCCCGTCCTCTCCTGAAACCCACACCCAACCCCGCATCCTTCCGAAGTTGCCAGCTTTCGCTTCGTAAATAAACCGATTGCCATAAGATGCAGTGAGGATCGATTCGCCCAGCAGCGCACGGACGTGTTGGCTCGTCATCCTCTTCTGGACCTTCCGCCAATTCCCCGCAACACGAAAATCGCTCGACGTGGGCGGCGCCGGTGTCGGAATCCATGGACGTGGCGGTGTCGTGGTACTGCGTGGCCGCGACCCGGACCGCCTCACTGCCCAGCCGTTGAGGTGCCTGGCACCGACACCTCGAACGGATACCCCGGTGGTCCGTACTTGTAGAACGCCGCTAGGGAGTCGATCTTGTCCATGTTCGGATACAGCACCCCGAAGGCGGGTGCCTCACGGCTTCCACGCGGCGAGTACCAGACAGCGCCATCTCGGGTGACTTGGATCTTGGGCGAGTCGGCGTGTCGCTGCGGTTTCGGATAGAACGTAAACTTCTGACTACGCGTATCGAACTTCCATATCGAGGCCCCATACTCTCCGTCAGTGGTCTGCCCTGCGTCGGCGGCCCAGACGTTACCTTGCGAATCTGGGTTGACGTCGTAGGGTTGCGCGTTCTGCTGCGGGATCGTCCGTTCGGTCATCTTTCCCGTGGACTGGTCCAACTTGACCAGTTTCCCCGAGCGCTTGCCGGCGGAATAAATGGCCCACCAGATGTTGTTCTCTGCATCCACGTTCAGGCGCCGAGTGTGAGCCGGGTAGGTCGGCGGCGTGAACTCGGTCCAGGAATTGTTGGACGTATCGAACTTGACGATCTTCCCGCCGCTCCAAAGGGCGATCCAGATGTTGTCGTTGCGGTCCGCCACGACACCGTAGGGAATGGCGTGAGGGGTGGGGATCCGATGCACGGATACCTTACCTGTGGCGCGCTCCCATTTGCTCAGGGCTCCCCCCATGATCCAGCCAACATAGATGTTTCCCTTCGAGTCCATCGCCAGTGACTGGAGGAACTTTGTCGGATTGCGTACCACGTTGTCGGGGTCCATCGGGATTTGGTACTCGAACTTCTCCGTCTTCGGATTGAATCCAAGGAGCCGCTTCTCCTTGTCGCCCGTCCGGCCCCGGTGCTCAGGAAGCCAGATCATGCCGGACGGATCGATGAGGATCTCGTGGTTGCCATTCCTGGGATCGGGATAGAGATACTCCTTCTGTTTACCCGTGCGGGGATCCAGCTTGACTAGCCGATGGGGAACTCCGCGATCTACGAGCCACACGTTTCCATCTGCATCAAAACGAGGGTCTTGGCCGTAGCGGCTGACCCGATCCTTGGCCCACCGGGGATCATTTATTCCCTCCCCAGGAGGGTCCGTCGGTAGGTAGTACTCGATGTACATAGCCTTGCCGAGGGCCTCTTCATCGATGGGCGTCTGCTGCTCGATCCGGACGTGGCGAGGTTTACTGTCGGGTCCGAAGTGTTTGACCGCATAGGACAACAAGTCGTCCCGATCCTGCCGGCCAAAGCGGAATATCGACGCCCGGAAGGACAGCAAGCCCTGGCCGTACCTTGTGGGATCGACGTCCGAGAGAGTGCTACCGACCATGTGGTCGATGCGAGATTTCCACTGTCCCTCAGTTCCTGGACGAGAGGGAAAGAAGTTTTCGCCGTGGCATACCATGCATACCTGCTCTGCGACTTCTTTACCCGGGCCGGGCGGATAGATCTCGTCGTAGCTCTGGTATTCAACGGATCCCGCCGACCTGTTGGCCATGGCTGTTCGGCCGGTCGGAATAACAAGGGGTGGCGCATCGCCTTCGAGAGCGCGCATCGTGAGGCTCGCCTCGGCGGTATCGCCGGCCTTCAGCGAAAGAGTTTGCACATCCGATACAAGATGCTTCGTGCTGGCACTGATCTCATAAGTGCCAGGAAACAAGGCCACGGCACGAAACCGGCCCGCGCTCGTGTACACCATGTACACGATCCCCTTGTCGACGTTCCGCAGATAGACCTGCGCGGCCTTGAACGGCTCGGCGGATGTGACCATCCCAGAAACACTCGCCGTCCCCGGAACGGCCGCCTGCAGACTGATGCCCGCCAGGATCGACACGATGACTGCCACAATTCCTAACCTTAAACAAATCATTGTCTGCTCCTTAAACGATGAACTGGATACGTCGTGCCGAGGATGCCCGCTCTGGTGGGGCTAAGTCAAATCCCAGTAGACCGCGTGGTCCGATCTGGCTACCGTCCTCTACGCTACGAGATCTTGCATCTAAGACGTCTTCGTTCCGTAGGTCTACCGCAAAGGTCGACTTCTCGGTGTAAACGTCCTCCTACGCTGCGTATCTTTCGGAGTTTCGAAACGCGTCCATCTCTTTCAACTACCCAAGCACTTGATTCCAATTCGGAACCCTTAGGTACGCCACTTCGCTCAGAAATACCGATCGTTCACGCGGATGCGCGGCGTCCCACGCGCGGGTGTTTAGACGACGTAGACCCCGAGGTAGACAAAGCCTATTCCGGCCAGCACCCTAAGGACGCTGAAGACTGGAGCAGACACTGAGTTCTCCAAGAAGCTGTATATGGCGCTTCCGACTCGCCGCGCGCTGTCAGGCAGCACCACGACCCAGAGGGCCTCGGCCGCCGTGATCCATCCGAAGGCGTAGAGCAAACTGGCCAGCGCCCCCTCGCCCAAGGGGAGAAGGATGAGTGCCATCGCGAATGTTGCCATCACGACACTGAGTGCTCGACATCGGGTGTTGGTCGAGAAAAACACTCGGTCGTAGAAACGTAGTGCCGCACTCGGCGTATATACCAGTGGTAAGGATTCGACAATGCTGCCAATTCCAGGCACGATGCAGATGATCGCTAGTGAATCCATGATGGCCTGCCCTCTCCGATGCGAGACGATAAGCGTCAGCGCCTTCGATCAGCTCTCTCCGACCCCAACGCTGCGGGTGTAGACGCCGATCCTACCGCTGGCTTGCAGGGAGGACAATCCGGGGGGGGGGGGGGGGGGGGGGCAACGGGGCCGGGGGTTACGGGTGTGTGACTCGTCATCAGGAATTACCCGGCATCAATAGTCTGACGTTCACCTAAACAAAAGGCTATTCCGCATCCGACACACCTTTCAGCGCATTAAGAATGGTGTCGCGTTCGAGACGAGCGGACGAATACACCGGCGAATGGCACACTCCAGACGCCACCCCCTACTACCCCTAAGAGCGTAATGAGTGGAACCTCGCCCCAGCTGCCGGTCCCACCAAAGACCGGACCAAGCACCGGGATGATTAAAGTAAGACAAGCAACCAGAATTAGGGACCAACCTGAGAGCGTGAAGTGCAACATCCTGCTCGCAGCGTGTCGCGTCAGAAACGCAGACGCTACGGGTATAGCCATAAATTGTACCGCCCCAGGGTTCTTGGACAGTGGTTTGAAGGTAATCACTTCTATGCTGCCGCGTCTAGCCCGACCCGGTCGCGTCGCACCTGGGCTGGGCTTCGATAGTCGTACTTCTCAAGCATCCACTGTTCGTTGTATGTCCGCTTGAACTCAAGCAAGGCGAGGCGGAGCTCCTCGATCGTTTCGAAGCTCCGTACCCACAAGACGTTCTCCTTCAGTGTGCGGATGAAGCGCTCAGCGACGCCATTCCCTTCGGGCTCCCGCACGAAGCTCGGTGAGCTCTCGATACCAAAGAACTTGATCTCCCGTTGGAAGTCATCGGCCAGGTAGTTCGATCCGTGGTCGTGACGAAGACGAAGCCCGCTGGCGACACCTTTGGCGATGGCGCCGAAGCGTTCCCGGACGCCCTGGCGGATCGGCTCCAGGGCCTCGAACCGGCTCCCGCTCTTGGCCGCATGGAGGCCGATGCACTCGGTCGTACAGTGATCGACAGCCACGAACACGAACGCCGCCCCCTCGCCGACCGTCACCGTGGCCGACATGTCCGTTCCCCACATCACATCGGGGGCCTCCGTGGTGATCGTGCCGTCATGCGCCTTCGGGCCGTGCGCGTGCCCCGCGCGGTGCGGGGCCTGGAGGTCGTGCTCCCGCATCAACCGCCGCACCCGCTCCTTCGAGGTGCGGATCCCCGCGACCCGCAGCTTCGCCCAGGCTTTGCGGTACCCCTCGCCATGAAACGGCGAGGCTTCGAGTACCCGGCGGATGTGGCCGACCAGCACCTCGTCCGGGGCGGCACCGACCGGCCCGCGGCGACACCACGGCGCGCGTGACCTCGTCGCGTGACGCCTCGCGTAGACGCTGGACCGCGCCCGCTCCCACACGCGGCAGATCCGCTGCACGCCGTACGCCCGACGGGTGGAGATCGAATGGGCGCCACTCATCGCGTCGACCTCCTCCGGGCCAAAGGGGAGCCGGCCTCCAGCTGGTCCACCTTCGCGTAGAGCAGTTCGTTCTCCATCAGCAGCTCGCCGACCTTGGCCCGCAGCCGACGGTTGTCTTCACCCCGGGCATCCGTCGCTCGGCTCTTCAGGCCCGCCTGGCCCGCGGCCAGAAACTGATCGCGCCACTGCGACGCCCGCGCCGCCGTGATCCTCCACTCCCGCGACACGGACTCGAGATCCTCCCCGCGCAGCAAGCACATCACCACGGCGCTCTTGCGACCGACTGAAAACCGGCCCCCTCCGGTCGCCCTCCGGCCTCCCTCCGCCACCGCCGACTCCTGATCGTGCTTCTCCATCTCGACACTCCTCCTACGAGAACTCTCTCGCAATCAAGTGTCCAAGAAAACCCTGGGGCGCCCCAAAATGTCATGAGGGTGGACCACAAGTAGCACATCGGATTAGCAACCCGAATAACGGTGGCTAGGCACAAGCCGACTAATGTACCTGTAGCGGCGCCACATAAGACCACATTTCCGGCGATGATCAGAGGCCCTGGTTTCTGGACAGTCATCCCTTGATGCCGAGCGAACGACAACAAGGTCTAGCCTACCGCAGCCAGGCGGGCGGCTCAACGGGGAGGCGGCTAGTAGAGCATTCGCGTCAGGCTGGCCCGTCGTCCTAGGCTAGGGCGATGCGTCTGGCGGGATCGGTCGCAGCACGAACAAGAGTTCGCCCTCCGTCACGAGTTGTCCATTTTGTGCGTTGATTCGGACGACCTCGTAGTCCATGTCGGGCGGGTAGACTTCTTCATCTGCGTTGTAGCGCTCAATGGAGAATTCCTCGAACATCTTCATTGCTTCTACTAGGCAAACCGTCGTGTCGACTTGAATCCGGTCGCCTACTGCGACGAAATCGGCTTGGTCTGGTCCCGGCGCAGAGTAGAAGACACATGGCACTGGCGCGACAACCTTCAGTTCATCGCTATCTTCGATCACAACGCTAGACCGGTCGAGCGTGGCACGAGGACCGCGAAGCGCCTCGACCTGGACAATGAGGCTGCCGACGTTCACGCGCTCCAAGAACCGCTCCATGTAGCCCGTGTCGTGCCGCCCGTCTATGAACTCCTTGTCCTCCAGGATGAGCCGCAAGAGTGGGACGTTGGTGCCGATGCCTTCGACCTGGACCTCCGAGAGCCAAGTCCTGAGGACTTGAATAGCCTCGGCGCGACTCTTGCCCCGGGCGACCACTTGCGCCAGCAGGTTATCGTAAAACGGAGAAACGACGCTTCCGGTATCGATCGTCGCAATGAGGTCCACGTCGTCTGTTTCCGGGAACACGCATGCGCGAACGGTCCCGGGGTCGGGCAAGATGCGCAGTCCTTTCTCCGCGTCGAACCGGAGATGCTCGGCGTTGATACGGAGTTCGATGGCATAGCCCTGCTCGGTGACCTCCAGATTCTCGATCGACTCGCCAGCTGCGACCCGGAATTGTTCTCGCACGATGTCGATGCCGGTGACGGCTTCCGTGACAGGATGCTCCACTTGAAGTCGAGCGTTTACCTCCATGAAATAGATCTGCTGGGCCTCGAGGTCGAAGATGAACTCGACCGTACCGGCCCCGACGTAGCCGACGTCGGCGACGAGATTGCGGGCGTGCTCGAAGGCTGCGGTACGAAGCTCATCGGAGAGTAGGATCGACCCTGACTCCTCGATGATCTTCTGTTGGTTCCGCTGAACGCTGCAGTCACGTAGTCCCAGCCCGCGGGTGTGCCCGTGCCGGTCGCAGAGCACCTGAATTTCCACATGACGAAACCGCTCGATGAACTTCTCGAGGTAGAGGTCACTGCTTCCGAAGACACTCCGGGCCTCGGCCGCCATGCGAAGGAATACATACTCCAGCTGCGTAGGCTCTCGAACGATCTCGATGCCGCGGCCGCCACCACCGTGAACCGCTTTCAACACGACGGGATATCCGATGTCGTTCGCGATACCGACGGCGGCTCCTGGACTGGTTACGACGCCGTGACTGCCAGGCACCACAGGAATGCCGAGGCGCTGCGCTGCCTGAACAGCGTTCGACTTGTTGCTCATGCGTTCCATGCTTCGCTCGGCAGGCCCAATGAAGTTGAGACCGTGCTGATCGCAGAGAGCGGCGAAGGCGGAACTCTCGGAGAGAAAGCCGATACCCGGATGGACCGCGTCACACCCCTCGGTTTCGGCAATGCGAATGACGGAGTGCGCGTTGAGGTAGCTCTCATCGGGTGTCGATCCGCCAAGACAGACCAGCGTATCGGATTCGGAAAGGCGCTTGGTCGCGACCGACTCCATGTCGGGGTCGGACTGCACGAGAACGATGTCGAGCCCGTGCTCGTGGGCACCCTCGATGAGCTTGACCGCCGTGCAACCTCGTGCGTGCAGGAGCACCTTGGAGACGGGCCGGTAGAGCTTGCGCCACGGTCGACGCCGCTGGCCCTCGATCGTCTCGCAATGTACCTTTCCTCCAAGAACGTTGTCGATCACCTCGGCGACGCTTACCGTCGGCAACGGGATATTGGGGTCGATCGCCCGCAGTCGGTCGTCGAGGTCGCTAGCGAACGGGTGCCAGACGAGTCCCATCATGGCGCCGGATACCTCGGACAAGTAGTTCGACAGGGTCGAGGTCATGGGCAGGTGGGACGGCACGACGATCTGACCCGCAAACGGTATCGATGCGCCAGAAACGTAAAACGTGTCGATCAGGGGGTGCGTCACAAGACTGGCCTGCGCGCCTCCCGTACAGTCCCCGAATCCGAAAACCAGCACCGGGAGCTCGTTCTCACGCACGAAGCGGGTGATGCGATCGTTGACGATCGCCATCGAGAACAACGCTCCTGCGCCCTCCTTTGTCTGCATACCACCGGATGAGACGAAACAGATGACAGGTAATTTCTCGTTTGCGCAACGGAGGAGAAGCCGACAGACCTTGACGCCGCTCGCCATATCGAACGAGCCGGCCTGAAACCCAAGATTCGACACCATGACGCCGACTCGCTGGGTACGTCCGTTGCGCTCGAAGTTGGCGAGCGCCGTGACCGTGCCGCACGGCACCACGCCACGATCGAGTGCCTGCTCGATGGAG
This sequence comes from Vicinamibacterales bacterium, assembly GCA_965237405.1. Classification (GTDB taxonomy): domain Bacteria; phylum Acidobacteriota; class Vicinamibacteria; order Vicinamibacterales; family UBA8438; genus CAUZIB01. Next base: position 1,451,235 of record OZ250139.1, read on the forward strand.
ATCCGGAACCCCGGGAAGGAGATCGGATCAGCGGTCATCATCGTTCTGTCGAGCTCGTCGATTTCCGTAAAGAACTCCTCGAAGATGCGTGTCGGCGTCATCGTCTCGCGGCGCTTGACCTCAATGAGAACTTCTTGGATCAAGAGGTCCTTGTAAGCCCGGTCGAGTCGGTTCCAGAAGTCTTTAATACCGATGTTTCGCGGTCGGATTCGACCGTCGTATCGACTCCCACGTTCCGTGTCGTAGTAGCTCGGCAGGAGATGATCGAAGAAAAAGGTAATGAGTCCGAAGAGCGGCTCGGAAACGGTCGGGAAGGCGGCCTTCTTCCAGTGTGCGACTGATTTCATCAATGCGCCCCGACGGCGGTATGTGCTCAGGCGCCGGACCCAGTGATCGAAGCTGACCGCACGTGTTTCTTCGGGCAAACTGTCCATTCCGGTTGTGTCTCCCGCCGATGCGGGTAAGACCTTGGCGAGAGCGGCCTCCAGGAGGGCCCCGACCGAGTCGTGCGAGATGCGGTTGGTCTCCATCGCCTTGAAGGCCACGGCCTTGAGTTCTGCGATAATCTGGTCGTACAAGGAATCGAAGACGATGAGTTGTCGGCATTCGTCCTTAAGGTCTTCACGCAGGTCGGGGTCGAGCAGAATATCCATCACATCGAGGTCGCCTTCTTCGCGCTCCGGCGAATCTCGCCGTTCGTTCAGGTAGTCCACCAGCAGCCCGAGGTTGTCAGGTGCGCCGCTCTTCCAGTGGTTGTAGAGGTGAAATCCCACCTCGAGCAGCAGGCAGGAGCGCGCCGTCTCAAAGTTGTGCTCGTGCGAACCGAAGAGGAAGGCGGCGACGGCACCGCGACCGTGGCCAAGCGCAGCCCGACGATCGCAAAACCTCCGCCATGCGTCGCTCAACGTTACGTCGTACCTGATCTTCAGCGGACTCTCGACCCAGCGCTGGAAGGCCTGACGATGCTCTGTAGCGATTCGCTCGCCGAGGTCTCCGCTGGGAATCTCGTCTATCGACAGCCGCCCGTACGCTTCCGCTGTCGTCGAACTCACTCGCCGACGGAGTCCGAGGTAGCGGAGATAGCGGTATGAGACCCCGTAAATGTTCGGTTGTTGCGTGGGGTTATCAATTGTCGACAGTACTTGACCCGATCCAAGTGGCCGATTTCCGTCCGGCGTTTCCAGGTAGCGCCGAACGGTCCGCTGGTAGTGCTCGAAAACCGCTTCGTTCGTGCCGGCGAAGTGGCGGGCGAGGTCTTCGATGGTTGCAATGCTGGAACGGATCGCCTGTTCAAGGTTTTCGATTCCATGCTCCCCCCAGAGCGGCGAGTAGTCGATGACACCATCGAGGTAACCCTGCTCGTAGAGCTCGTAGGCCGACACGCCAACCGCCTTGGCGCACTCCTGCCAAGAGAGGTTGTACTTCCTGGCGATGTTCGCTAGGCCTCGCGGTTGGATAGTGTTAAAGACTCCGTCGACAGTCGAGAGGAGGATGTTGGTCGTCGCCAGTGGGATGGCGCCGCCCGAGTAGCCGTTGCCGTAGATTATCCCGACTGTCGGTACGTGGAGCTGGGCCATTTCTGCGATTAGACGCGAGATAGCGTGGGCCTGATTAGCGCGGTTGGCATCTTCGTCAGCGACCGCGCCAGGCGTGTCGATGAAGGTGACAATCGGTGTGAGCTGGAGCGCGAGTCTTCGAACGACTTGTACGGCTTGCAGATGATGCTCGGGCATCCACGCGCCGTTGTTCCGGCTCCGGTCCTGCGCCAGGAGCCCGACCCACCGCTTCTCGCCGCCAATCTCGAGGACAACTTCCCCGGTGTACAGCGGTCCGTATGTTGCTTCGCGCCGAATTTGCCACCCGAGACGCTTAAGCGTGATTCGGATTCCCGGTCGGTTCAGGTCTTCTGCTGGTGCGACGGTCTCGCTGACGTACTCGTCAACTCCAAGCTGGCGCAAGACGCGCAGCCGCTCGCGAACCCGCCGATCGGAAACCAATCCTTTGAGGTTGTGCGGTACTGACGGATTGCTCGAGCGTGGGAACAACGAAAAGTCTGACGCGAGCTGCTCGGCGTTCTGGAAAAGTAAATCCGGTGAATCTGATCGAGCCATAATGACAGGAAGTTCAGAGCGTAGCACGCGACCGTTAGAGAGTACAACCCCCCAAGCACGACGACGAACGGCGAGAGGTCTAGACTAACTCGGGTCGGCGGGCGCTTCAACGGGGACGAGGGTTACGGCTCAATGTCTAGAGGCCGGGTCCAGTTTAGGCGATAATCAGCGCTTTTCCCTGGAGTTTCAGTGTCCAGATAAATGCGGTCCCCCTTGGCGACGCCATACCCTTTGGAGGCACGATTCCCCTGAGGAGCTTAGCCAGCGTGCCGGTGCTCAGAATCGGCGCCTTTAGAATACGACTTGGTACAAGTCGTGGACGGAGAAGGTCTAGCTTCGGGTCGGAGTCGAGGCTGTGTCCGGGTAGAGATGCACGTCCCGCTGCGGAAACGGGATCGTGATCCTCTCGGCGTTCAGCGCCTTGTAGATGGCCGTGTTGAGACCGTCCACACACTGACCGCGTAGCTCGGGAAACTCGATTCAGCAGAGCACGCTAAACACGAGCGCGGAATCGGCCATCTCGGTGAACCGGATGCGCGGCTCGGGATCTTCCACGACGAATTCGACGCCCTTCGCCGCGCGCAGAAGGACTTCGCGCACCTGATCAACGTCGGAGCCGTAGGCCACTCCTACTTGGACGCTCACCCTTGACCTCTTCGAAGGCCCACCCGACTCGTTGATGATCTTCCCGCTGGCGATAGCCGCGTTGGGCACTGTGATCTCGACATCGTCGCGGGTCATCATCCGCGTGCTCCGCAGCCCGATCTTGGTCACACGCCCCCGCTCGCCGCCGTCGAGATTGACCCAGTCCCCGATCTTGTAGGGCGCGTCGGCGATGATCGACAGTCCCCCGAAGATGTTGGACAGCGTGTCCTGCGCCGCCAGCCCGAGCGCTAGACCGGCGATACCAGCCGAGGCGAGCCAGCCGGTGATGTTCAGATTCCAGGCCAGGAGCAGGAAGTAGGCTGCCGCGCCCAGTAGGACCAGCCGGGCCAGGTTGTCGAACAGCGGCAACGTACGCTCGTCGATCCACCCGCTCCGGCGAACCGCGCCGCCCATGCTCCCGTACACCAGCGAAACGACCCGAAGGCCGGCGACCGTCCACACTAAGATCGCCACCGTCTGGACGATGCTGTCCGTCCAATTCATCACGGCCCCGGGCGGACCGAGGATCAGCACCGCCATCCGCACGCCGATCAAAAAGACGCTGAGGAAGATCGGGCGGTGCAGCGTTTCGATCAGTTTCTCGTCGAAGTCGGTCTGCGTGCGCCGGGCCAGGCGGGCCAGAACTCCGCACAGCAGCAGTTCGACGAGCTTGGCCAAAGCCACAGCGGCCGCAGCGATGATCAGCGCCAGGGCCACGGGCTGCCTCAGCCATTCGGGCACCCAGGAGAACAATGCTTCCACGGCCGTGATTCTATGCGGCAAGAATGGCGCAGAACAAGAGCGCTCAGGGGCAGCGATGACACAAGCTGACAGACCGCCGAGAACGGCCAGATGCTTGGCCTACCGCGACCCGGCTGGCGGTTCAACGGAGACGGGGTTACGGCCGACGGCTGGACGAGTGACTGGCCCTGGCGCGAGCGCTCAGCGGGAAGGAATTAGAGGGGATTAGCAGCCAAGTGATCGTTAGAGAACTCATCAACGATTCACGCCGCTCTGCCCACCGCACCCGATCCTGCACCATCTTTTTCGTGAACGAGCGATTCCGTCTCTCGCATAACACTCGACGACTCCGGACAAGAACAGTGCAAGAAGCCTGTCGCCCGCATGAGCATCAAAGCGACAATACTTTTGCGTCGCCTGCTTCCTTAAACTTGGGCTTGTAACAGCCGTAGATGTGGTCGCCGATCCGCTGCATGCGCTGGACCTCATAGGGCAACAACGGCCCTCGTTCGAGGGCACGTAGAGCCTCCTGCATCTGGCCGCGATCCGAAGGTCCGCAGAACACTAGATCCACTGCGGGCTGGTGCAATACGAATCGGTAGCACTCACTGGCAGTGGGCGGTGACTCGCCAACTGGCATTTTCCCCGGGTCAAGGAGATCTCCCCACCGCGTCGCGGTGTACGCAATCATGCCCGGGCGCGGACTAGCGGAAACGTAGGGGAAGGTATCGCGTTCCGCTCCTCGATGCACAGCGTTGTAGCGCAACATGAAAACATCGTACGGGCTCTTCCCCTCCCGATACTCATCGAAGAGCGAACGCAGCAAGGGCCGGTTGTGAGTACTAAGCGCAAGGAATCGTACCTTCTCCTGTTCGTGAAGGCGCTCGAAGGCATCAATGTACGCTGGGCCGGGCCGCTCATTGCGCATGCCGAGCAATAAAATATCGAAGTAGTCGAGGCCCGCTCGCCTCAGGGCAACCTCCACCGAGGGGCCGATCAGCCTCGGAATCCTGGAGTAAGACTGCACGGTAAGCACGAGCTTTTCACGGTTTCGCCGTGCCAGATTGCGCATCGCCAGGCCGAAAGCGGGACGCCGGACAGTTCCCCAATAGAGGAAGTTGACACACCGCTCGACAGCTTCCTCGATGACGCTGGTCGGTACCCCATAGCTTGAACCGATCCCGAGTCGGTTCACCATTAGACCTGTCTTCCCGAGAGGAACCTTCTGGGTAAAGTCGTTCGTCACCGGATGGATTCTACCAACTCAAGTACTGAAGCCAGGTTCAGCGTGTCACCAAGCCCTCAGTCCAGGCCCACACGGAGGATGCGGTTACCCGCGAAGAAGCTTACGAAGAACTCCTACCAATCACCAGCCTCACGGTACCACCGCCCAGCGGGCTTTCAACGGGGACGGGGGTTACGGCTCACGCGGGTGCGCGGCGCGCTACTGCGACGGTCCGGTCACACCTGTCGTCTCGTTACGCCTCGGTCAATGCGTCCCTTCGGCTTCCTGCCGCTCGATGTTGCGATAGACCTCCTGGATATGCTGGAGGTCGTGATTGCCCTCATGGCAGGCGTACTCGTACATCGGACCTTCGGTGGCCATCATCGGAATCTCGGCGCTCCACGGCTGATTCCAGGTGACCTGGTCCTCGACGGTGAACTCGTAGTGGATCCGGTCGTCGGACACGCGAGTGAACCGCTCCACCACCTTGAGGTCGCGGCTCGAGCCTTGCCAGGCGGTCCAGTCGTTGAAGTGACTGCTCTCGATGACCAGGGTGTCGCCCTCCCAGTGTCCGCGCGAGTCACCCGGATACTGACGGATGTTCTCCGAGATGAGAGGTCGTCCGTCGAGCGGGATAATCCGCGGTGGATTGGTGTTCTGCTCGGTGAAAAGCACCACATGGTCCGCGGTTTGGAGAATCTGGTGAATATCGTTGTAGGAGGGGTTTTGTAGCGGAGGACCGTTGTAACGGTAGGAGATGCAGCGCTCGCTGAGTGGGCGAAGTTCATAACCGTCGAAGGCCCCGCGGTTGCCACGCGCCGCGCGCCGCGCCGTGGCCCGCGCCTGGGCCTTGGCATTGCGCGGTGGGATCCGACCGTCGGGCGGGTCGGTGATCAGCGAGGTTCGCCGGGTCGACAACCCCTTGGGCACACGCGTCGCCAGCCAGATGGCATTGTCGTAGTGGACGTAGGTCTCGTCGCGGTAATTCTGATCGAGGACCCGCGCGCGTTCCTCGGGGTCAGCAATGGTGATGACGTGGCGGGCTAGCGGGTCGGCACCGTCGACGGTAAGCTGCGCCTGGAGCTGAGCCCACTCCTCCTCGCTGTAGAACGCCTGGTCGCCCAAATACTCGGGGCGCTCCATCGGCGTGAAGGTCTGGGTGGTCCAGTAGCCCTGCAGGTCGGGCTGGCCGTTCGGCAGGCGGGGTATCTCCCAGCCCGGGTCCGCGTCCAGGTCGCTGTGAGATTGACTCTGTCCGAATGCCAGAACAGGCGCCAGCACGCCGACAGCCAGCATAGTGGCGACCGTTCGAAGACGATGGTGCATCTCAATCCTCCCTACGAGACTGCCGTCGTTGTCCGCAATGCGACCATGATCTCTCAAGACCTCGTCGTCCGCAACACTCATAAACTCCTCCTCCGACCACGACGATGAACTATGAGGCTCCTAGCCTAACGCGGTGCGGCGGGCGGTTTAACGGGGAAAGATGCCCGTCGCACCCGGCAGCACGTTGACCCGTTCGACCGGCAGCACCCACCGCCTCCGCGTGTTCTTGACGTCAACCAGTCGATGCGGCTACTCAGATGATTCCTCTGCGATCCGACCTTCTAATAAAAGCGGCACGTCTCGATTACCCTCGTGGCAGGCGTATTCGAACATGACGTAATCCGGGTTCCGCGTAAGTGGCATGGAGACCGTCCACGGCCCCTCATACACTTCAGGATCTTTAATGGTAACTTCCCAGAGGATTTCATCCGCGGATGTACGCGTGAAACGTTCGACGACATGTAACGCTTCACTCACGGGAACCCCTTTGATGCGTCCACCACCACCACTCGATGCAATCATGCCCCGGTCGTTATAATTCGTTGTTATGACGACGAGCGTGTCGTCCTCCCAGTGTCCCCTGGCATCACCCATCCATTGACGTACCCTGTCATGAAGGTGGGGGCGATCATCCATCTGGATGACGCGCACGTCATGAATCATTTCGTACAGAATTACGACAACGTCAGGCATCTGTATGATGCGGTAGGCGTTGTTATAGCCGGCTGGAAACATCGACCCAGGGATACCGCGTGTCATGCACCGGTCCCAGACACTCATGTGTCGGTAGTCATCACGTTCACGCGCACGGTTATTATCTCGGTCCGCCTCGGCCCAGGCTTTCACAGGCACCCGTCCAGTCGGTGGGTCAACGACCAGGGAAGTTTGACGTGTCGAGAGCAAGTGCGTGCCTGCATCTAGTGACCGGTTGATATAGCCAAAGTTAGCTTCGCGATTCTCGGCCGTGAGCGTCGCAAATAGGGCACCCTCTTCTTCGGTGAAGACCGTTTTGTCGGCTGCTGACTCGGGCACGGAAATGCCCGAGTATGCGAAGTTCGTGCCCCGTTCGAAGGGGGTAATGGTCGCGTTCGTCCAGACGCCCTGTAGGTCCGGTCGGCCATCCGGTGTGCGAGGCACCTGCCACGCGTCTCCAGCGGCTGCGTTCTGGCCTGAAGCAATGCCTCCACTGAGAAGCGTTACCATCACTCCCACCACCAACGACCACAGGCAAGCGCGACTGGCCATACATCCTCCTTTGTGAACACGGTCTACGACGTGTCCAATGTAGGCCTAGTCTACCGGGGCCCGGCAAGCGGTTCAACGGGGCGGGCTAGTTACGCGGGTGCGCGGCATGCCACTCCACGGTCGTGCTCAAGAGCCCCACGAGAGCGTTAATCGACGGAGTCATTACGACGGTTCTTTACGGGTATCTCTACATCTTGCTGAAAAATAAGGACTACGCCCTACTAATTGGTTCGATCGGACTCTTCGTCGTCATCGCAACCATCATGTACCTGACGCGAAAGGTCAACTTCTCGGCGCAAACATAATTTGAAGCGTCGGGTTACTCCCTGATTCCAATACCAACAGGGAGTAACAACGGCAGACACGAACAGCCAGAACTACTTGAGGTTTCTAACTTCTACGCGGTCAGTTCTGTGGCTTTCCACAGCGCGTCCATTTCTTTCAACTCCCCCAGCATCTGGTTCCAACTCGGAATGCTTAGGGACGCCACTTTCCTCAGAAATTAGGCGTACGCCATCAATGGCATCAGAACCGATGGATGGAGTCTGCTAGCGCGTGTTGACATGTAAACGCTTTTTGCACAGCATCTCTGTATGTCCTCGGAAATTGAGCCGAGAGGGACCAGACGATGGTGAATCGACGTCAGTTTGTCTATAGCGCCGCGGTAAGTGTCGTGGCCCTTGCCCGCGGATCGGCGGCGTTCGCCGCAGAATACGACCTCATCATCAAGGGAGGGCGAGTTATCGATCCGTCCCTTCACGTCAACGCTATCCTCGACGTGGCGATCGCGGGTAGCCGTATCACGTCGGTCGACACGAACATCGACGCCGACGCTGCGGAGGTGATCGATGCGACCGGCAAGCTGGTCGTACCTGGGCTCCTCGATGTTCATTCCCACTACGCCCGAGACGACGAGGGACCACGCATCTGCCTGTCCGACGGGGTAACGGGCTGGGTGGATGCGGGATCAGAAGGGGCGGACCAGATCGACGACATGGTGGCGATAGCCCGGTCGGCACCACAGCCGGCGCGCGTCTTGCTCAACATCGGTCGCGAGGGGATCCTGCCCGACGGTGACACTCACGATCTCGCGCTCGCCGATGTCGACGCCGCTAAAGCGGCCATCGCACGAAATCGTGACTATGTGATTGGTGTCAAAGCGCGTCTGACCGATGGAGTCGCGGTGGACGACGTCGAGGTACTGCGGCGCGCGCAGGAAGTGGCCACGTTCTTCGGTCTGCCGCTGATGATTCACATGGGCCAAACCGCGTCCCCGTTTTCGTTGCTGGTCGATCAGCTCAAACCGGGCGATATCGTCACCCACATGTTCGCGCCGGCGCCGAACGCCATCATCGATGACAACGGGCGTATCTTCCCCGCAGTTCTCGCTGCCAGGCGGCGAGGAGTGTGGTTCGACGTCGCCAACGGTCGAACCGGACACCTGCTGTGGGACACATTCGACCGCATCATGCAAGCCGGATTCTGGCCAGACACGATCTCCACCGATGGCAACACCACGAGCCGAAACGCGGCCAGCGTCATTGATTTCCCCAACGTCATGTCGAAGTTCCTGAATTTTGGCATGACGATCGATCAGGTGGTGGCTCGTGCCACGCTCAACGCCTCGCGAGTCTACCCACTGTTTCGTGACCGCGGCACCCTCAACGTCGGCGCGCTCGCCGACGTCGCGGTGCTCGAGCTTCGGGAGGGAACGTTCGAATTCGTCGACAACTACGAGAACCTACGGGTTGGCGGCCAGCGACTGTTCCCGCACGAGACCGTCCTCGGGGGGCGGCGTGTGCAGCGGACCTGATGGAAACGGTGCGGGAACAGAAACTTTGAAGCGCTGGCTGCCGAATTTCAGGTTCTTGTCGGCCAAATTAAGGGCCTATGCAGACGCATTGAATCCAAGAACTTTACGATACCGAAGAACGAGATGACTAGCCTAGCGCGGGATAGCGCAGGATTCAACGATGGACTACTTAATGATCCCAATACCGACAGGAACAAAACACGGAAGGTTCTAACGGCCGAAATGATAAGAAAATCAGGTTCTACGCTGCAATTTCGGTAGCTTTCCGCAGCCCGTCTATCGCTTTGAGCCACCTGAGCACTTGGTTCCAACTCGGAATGCTGAGGAACGCCACTTTCCTCAGAAATACTTAGGGTTCGCGCGGGTGTGGGTGTGCGGTATTCCACTAGATCGTCCATTTCGCGCTTCGTGAGCGCACCGGGCCACCTGACTAAGGACGGAAAGAGGGCGTCCTTCATTGCGTGCGTGCATGCTACTCCTCAACAGCGACACCAGTCTTCTCAATGGCTCGCAGAAGCACCAGCGCCGCGGTGTGAGCATCTTCGAGTGGAGAGTAGTGCTAGAACGTGATGCTTAAATGGTCGGCGATGTTGCCCGGCTCGTAGCCTCGCCGGCCAATCTGACCATACAACTTGCGCAGATCGCGCACCCGGACGAGCACGTTGTTGTTGGTCGTCATTGGCATCTCGCGTATATCTATCTGACCATACAACTTGCGCAGATCGCGCACCCGGACGAGCACGTTGTTGTTGGTCGTCATTGGCATCTCGCGTATATCTATCTGCCTGAATACGGTTGTGCCCGTCGTGAGACAGACTCGAGCAACACTGGTGAGGCATCATAGTCCTCAAGCGCCACCGTTCCGCTCTTCATGTCGAAGACGATATCAGTGGCCGCTGAGAACTTTCCTTCACCCTTGCCAGTGCTGTCCAGACGCAGCTCGATTACGGTAAACGGTCTGATCGATAGCGTATCCGTCATGTCCGTCGGTTTCCAGGGCGCACGACCGTAGGTACCAAGACGCCGATTTGTGACCAGTGTAATATGCTCACCACCGTCGGACATCTCAATGCGATGGGCATACTTCAGCGAGTAACCGAGCCCACTGCTACTAGGCCACACGTAACCGAGGGTGGGTAGGTCAATAAGCTCACTGAGTTCGGCGTCTTCACCATCTTCCGTTGCGTGATTCATGATGACGTCGAGTACCGCTCGCCGATCCTCATCGGTGGACCACCGCAGAAGATCAATCGCGAGATCTTCCCCGGCGGGATCCATGTTCACCGTTGTGGCCGTAAACCTATCGGTTGCCTGAGCGGAAACAGTGGCAACCGTCGCAATAAGAACCATTGCGCATCCAACTATACGCTTCACCCACAACATAATTCCTTACCTCTTTGATTTCGGGAGTGCTTCCACAAAACAGCGACTACTGAATCGGCACGCGCTCGGAATTCGGCCACCTCTGCGGGTATCGGTTCGTGCTGCGTCTAGATCGGAACACTCAGTGTCGTCATGGCAATGGCGACCGCGATAAGACGTGCATAGCGACCGGTCATGGGCTCTTCCGACCCCAATAAGAACCGGGGAGGCATCTAGTCTACCGCGGGACGCCGAACGGTTCAACGGGGACGGGGGTTACGGCTCACGCGGGGGCACGACGTTACATTCTCGGCCGAAGCGTTAGTTTCGACCGCTCCCCGCCAACACGACCTCTCACTCAGGTATGCCGCGGCTCCCACGGTGTACCGAGTTCAAGTTCGGCTCCTTGGACCGTGAAACGCATGCTGCGGTCGACGACGCAGCAGCAATGCCTTACCGGCTCTTGCGAGCTGAGCGCCCGCACTGCGACATCAGCGACAGCCTGCCTCACAGTAACCCCCAAGCTCGACCAGTGGTGACGACAGGTCCAGCTTTCATCTTCCTTCCGGTGAGCTCAGCCTGGCGTAAGACGATCCCAATCGAGCCCACTGTCCATAAGATGGTTTTCCCTCTTCTCTTTCACCTTAAGAATAGGCCGCAGTCCGGAGCAGCTAAAGAACCAGCGAACTGGAAAGGGCATCCAGTTCCAGGTCTCGCTAACCCCAAGCCTAGAGACCAGCACGAAACGGCGGGTTCGCGGCTCCACTGCTGCATCGATTATCTGGATAAAACCGACACCGTCAATGATAGGGCGATCCTTGGGGGGACGCCGGTCGCCGATTGTACAAATGATCGACCCGCAACCAGACACGGCCTCGATACACGAAGCTAGATCGAGCGCGTCGCCTTCGATGACCGATTGCGCACCGAGATCCGCCGTGCGCTGCCGCGCGCGCGTCAAGACACGCACACCAGTCCTAATTGAACCAAGCACTTGACGACGAGTCTTCCAACGCCTCCCGTACCGCCAGCGACGAGCTCGAGTGAGTCGGTCTCCTTGCTGTTACGGCACGACATGTCCTTAACGTGACATACACCGACGTCCATCGCCCGCCGAAAGTTTGTTCTCAGCCGCTGTACGAGGCACTCGCAGAGACCTCGGACGGTTACGCGAGGCCTGAATATCTACCGCACACGCCTCCCGAGTACCACCAGATAACCGTCGGCTCATATGATCAGATCCTGGTGTGGGACGGGAAGCCGTTCCCCTTGCCTCCTTATCTTCAATAAAGCCAGTGGGTATCAGGCTAGATATGGATGTAAGTAATAATATGATTACAATAAACTCATATTACTTGATATTAACTATGTAACATATTATAATATCGATACCTTGAGAGAGGACAAAAATAAGGAGGTAGAAAGATGTTAAGAATGACTCGCTGGAATCCGTTCGAGGAACTGACCAGCCTGCACAGTGAAATGGAGCGTGTGTTGGGCCGGTCGTGGGGTGATTACCCGGCCTGGAAGCAGTGGTCCTGGACGCCAGCGACCGACATCTCCTCGGGGAAGAAGGGCTGGACGGTTCGAATGGCGTTGCCCGGTGTCGATTTGAAGGACGTTCACGTTGATCTCTACCACAACGTGTTGACAGTCATCGGCGAGCGCACGCTGAATGAGAAGAAAACCGAGCCGCACGTGTCGGAGATTGCTTATGGCCGGTTCGAACGGAGCTTTACCCTTCCCGAGAACGTCGCCGCCGAGAAGGTGAATGCTAACTTCGAGAACGGGATGCTCGAGCTGACGCTACCGGTCAGCGAGGCAGCCAAGCCGCGCCGAATCGAAATCGGCAACACCGTGTCGAGGAAAGCGGCCTGACGCGCTGGGTGGCGGGCGGTTCAACGGGGACGGGGTTTACGGTTTACGCGGTGTTGGAACGGCATGAGAGATCCTGATTCTTGATCGGGAGAGCACGGACCCCGGCGTCCTGTCGCAGCGAATATGGCATTGGTGACGGCGGGGGCGATCGGTGGCACACAGGGCTCACCCACCCCACCTAGATGTGTATCGGACCGGATGAAGTCAACGCTGATTCGGGATGCATCGGACAGATGAATCATCTGGTGGTCCCGAAAGTCGCTTTCGACGACACGTCCCTGCGCGATGGATATCTCACCAACCATCGCGGCCGATGAACCGAAGATGATGCCGCCCTCGACCTGTGCCGCAGCGGTATCGGTGTTCACGATATCCCCACAATCCACGACCGCAAAAACAATGCGTACACGGAGTTTCGCGTCCGAAGTTACGGCCACATGGGCGACCTGGGCAACAATAGAACCAACGATTTCGACGATCGCGATTCCACGTCCTTCACCTTCGGGTAGTGGACCGCCCCAATCTGCCATGGCGGCGACTCGGTCAAGGGCGGCACGAAAGCGCGGTCGATCGCTCAAGAGCTCGTGTCGGAAGAAATATGGGTTCTTACCTGCAGCATAGGTCATCTCGCCGATAAACGACTCCTTGAAAAACCCGTGCTGGGAATTCAAAACCGAACGCCACTGACCCAGCCTGATACGGTGGGGCGCGTCTCCTTAAGGACGGGGTCAATTACCCGCCGCTGGTGATTCGATACAACTTCGACTTGGTCCGAATGAACACGCTGCCCTTCGCCACCGCTGGCGTGGCCATCGCAACGTCGTTGAGAGAGTTCTTACCGAGCAGCTTGAACTCGGGTCCCGCCTGAATCACGTAGGTATCACCCGCCTCGCTCAGCGCGAAGATCTTGCCGTTGTAGGCCCACGGGGACGCCGCGAAGGCGCTCCCGACTTCAATTCGGGTGCGGCCGTACTGCTCTACACCTGTCCGTGCGTCGTGGCACAGCAGAAACCCGCGGTCGAGTAGCGTATAGTGATATCCGTCGTACACCAGTCCGGACGTTTGGTAGCTGCCGAGACGTGGCTGCAACCAGGCGACGTAGTCATTGCTGGTCTCACCTGGTGCGAGCGAGATGTCACCCGAAGCACCAGGCCGCACCGCGAAGACCGGCCGCTGTTGGCTCATTCGGTGGCCCGAGCTGACGTAGAGAAGCCCGTCCTTGACGAACGGTGAGCCGATCGGTCCGCCCACCGTCATGCCGCCGAGCTCCCACAGCAGGGCGCCATCGAGGTCGTAGGAGCGGACTCGTTGTTCGCCCGCCGCGACGATCTCGGTGCGTTGGTCGTGCGCCCAGACGATGGGCGTCGACCAGTTCTCGATCTCCGGGCGTTCGGTCCTCCAAACTTCGCCACCTGTCTCGGTGTCGAAGGCGGCAATGTACGACTCCTCGTTGTTGTCGTTGACAACGTAGAGCCGGTTCCCGTGCAGCGCCGGTGAGCTCGCCACCCCCCAAGGCTGAAACCGCTCGAAAACCCCGATCTCGTTCGTCCAGACGAGTTTCCCATCGAGGTCCAGCGCGGCAAGTAGCCCGATCGCGCCGAACGAGACATAGACACGCTTCCCATCAGTGACCGCCGTTTCTGTTGCGTAGGTGTTGCGGACTTGCCTTGCCATTGGCGGGATTCCGGTGTGCAGCGTGCGCTCCCACCTCACGGAGCCGGTGTCAACGTCGAGGTCAAACACGACCCATCGAACGGACGCCGTTGTTCGGATTCCGCCGCTCCCATCTGTGGAATCAGGGGACCCTACCTCCGCCGGCTCCGTCCCCTTGCGCACCGCCGTGGTCACGAAGAGGTGGTCACCCCACACGATGGGCGAGCTCCATCCCAAGCCGGGAATATCTGTGACCCACACGACGTTCTCAGTCTCGCTCCATCTGTCTGGCAGCGTGGGATCATCTGGCACGACGCCCGCCTCGGAGCCGCGGAACTGCGGCCAATAACGTTCGTCCTCAGTCGAGCCGGACACCACGCCGAACGCAAGCAGTAGGCACCAACCGATCCCGACGCGTCGCTTCATAAGCACGCCTCCCGGCGTCAGCCTACAGGATCTCGACCCATCGTCTCGCCAGTTTCGCGGACCGAGCCGCCTTCGCCAATGAAGCCAGTAATGTCGTAATGGCCGAGTCGGAAGCCGACGTCGCGCGCCATGAGCTGTCAGGCGGAGATCGAGGTAATCCTAGCCACCTGGAACAGCCTGGTCTAGACGATCTATGGAACGACCCCGAGGAGGCGTACGTACGCCTGCGGCGGCACCTCGCCAGCAGCTGTGACGGTCGGGGTCGGCTGGGTTGGAGGGCGGGAACAGCTACGGCGATGCTGGTCTTGGGGATGGCAACAGACGGGCGAGGTTCTCGGCCTCCTCGCGCTGCTCAGCGGTCATTTGTTCGTTAATGGCGTCTCTCGCCGTTTGGTACCGGTCGATGGCATCAGCTGAGGCACCTTCGATGGCATGGATAATCCACGCGTAGGCCGTCAGGAAGTCCTGCGGCACGCCTCTGCCCTCTGCGTACATCGCCCCAAGGTTGAACTGCGCGTCCGAGTCGCCTTGCTCAGCCGCGAGCCGGTACCAACCCACAGCTTCAACGTGGCTCGGGCGCACGCCCAGTCCTTGGCTGTACATCAGGCCGAGATTATTCTGCGCGGCGGGGTGCCCCTGTCTCCCCGCGAGCCGATACCACCCTGCGGCCTGGGCGGGATCACCGAGTCCCTCGGCGTAGACGGCGCCGAGATTGAACTGTGCGTGAGCATGACCCTGTTGCGCGGCCAGACGGTACCAGCGCATCGAACGCACAATGTCTTGCGCGACGCCACGACCCTCGTCGTACATCCCCCCCAGTTGGAACTGGGCGCCGGCATGCCCTTGTTCCCCGGCTTGCCGATATAGTTCAGCGGCCTCGGCAAGATCCTGGGCGACGCCATCGCCTTTGTCGTATCTGAGTCCCAGATTGAACTGCGCAGTCGCCTCTCCCTGGTCGGCCGACAGGCGGAACCAACGAACGGCCTCGGCCTGGTCCTGCTCAACGCCCTGGCCCTCGCTACTCAGAAACCCAAGGTCGTTTTGGGCAGCGGCATCGCCACGATCGGCGGCGAGCCGAAGCCACCGTACCGCCTGCTCGGGATCTCGCCTGAGCCCGCCTCCGGTGAGATACAGCTCCGCGAGGTTGCGCATCGCCTGGACACTCCCCCCATCGGCCTCCCGGCGAAAGGCTTCAGCCTCGACACTCTCGGTCGTCAACACCAGGCTCCGATCCGTGAATGGCTGCACGGTCACGGGCCCGCGGTCTTCATACGAACGGACTTGCAACTGGAGCTGTCCGTTGCCCGGATTCTCAGGAACCTGGTAGAGAATTCGGTAGCGTGTCGACACCTGAGCGGCCTGTTCATTCATCTGCTCCGCCAGCTCGGTGAGCGCATCGCTCAATCCGCTCGCGGAGTTAATCGACACAAAGTGACCCCGGGTGCGTTCCGTAATGTTCTTCGCGATCTGAAAGACCGTATCTTGCGTGGTCTCCGACCGTTGGGAAAGGGACCCTTCGGGGAATCCACCTCCACCCAGCGCCCCCCCACCAGCAGCTGAGATGGTCCCGATCGTCCCACCCCCTGCCAGGGGATCCGGCAGAAGATCTGGCACGGCTATAGGCTCAGGCCGGGCTAGTGAGGCGCCCGTCTGAGTCGTGGCCTGCATGGTCCCTTCGCCCATCAGCACGACCGCGTGCACGGTGGCTTGCCTCTTGACCAAGTCGTTGACGAAGTCGCTGTATTGCCCCGGGTTGATGAAACTGCTGCCATCGGCACCATTCGCGACGACCAGCACGATGACCGACCACGGATCTCGGACCTCAAAACCACGCTCCCAGGTTTCCAGACGCTCCGAGGTCTCGCGCAGACCGTCCATCATTCTCGGAAAACCGCCCTCGGAAAAGAGCCCGGTGGCCTTGTCGATCAGCTTTCGGCGGTCGGTCGTGAAGTCCTCACGCCGCTGAAGGTTGGGCGCAAGCGTAACGAGGCTGACTTCGTGGTGGGGCGCCAGGGTGCGCAGGAAACTCTCGAGCCCGTCACGCAGCTGGTTCTCCGCATTGAGCTCCCGAATCTTCCCGCCGGTATCGATCAGTATCGCGATGCGAGGCGGGACGTTGTCGAGCTCGACGGACGCCAGGGTCAGAGGGGCGCCACCCAGAGTGAGTTCGAAGTCGTCGCCCGACAGATCGAGCACCGGCGCACCGGCCTGGTCGGCCACGGCCACGTAGAGACGGCCCTGGTTCTGCGCGGTGGCGGGGCTGGGCCCCAACATCACGACGGCGCATAACAGTACGACCGGGCAACAGCGTTCTGTGAATCGTGGCAAAGTCAGAATCTCCTAAATCTCCCAGAAATGTACTCCACGCATATTATCCTGTCGAACGGCCAAAGGACCACGGGGTGGAAGTGTAAATTTTATCCGAAGAAAAGGAGTGGGCGGTCACGTCTTAATCGGCGAGGCAGGAGCCGACCGCTCGCACAATCTCCGCAGGCTCACCATCTCACTGCCCGACACCGTTTCGCCGAGTCCTTTCCTCCTGGGGAGGCCACTTTCCTCAGCGATACTTACGGCTCACGCGGTCCCATTCGCTGAACGCCCACGTGAGGTGCCCCGGTCGGTGTCCCCGACCGGCGGCACCGAAGATCCCGAGCTCGATCGTGACGCGGTCACCATCCTCGTCGAAGTCAAGCCCCAGTAGCCTGTCTCGCCAAGAAGACAAACGTCGCTCCAGTCGCAGGATCTCGACCACCCTAGAAGGTGGCGAGACCCATGAACGGGCTGGCGGTACCATTCGGCACCTGCATCACCGTCCAGGAAACCATGAACTCCCATCGCTCGAAGCGCGCCGCTACCTCGGCGAGATCCTTGAAGTAGCCGTTGTCAATGGTGGCCGTTCCCCAAATAGGGATCAAGATGTCGTGAATCGGTCGCCGCCAGAACCCCTCAACACCGGATGGCTGCACGTCAGCGACGGCATCGCTACCAAGGATGGCGATGTCTCGCTCCTTTAACCAGGGCAAGACCGACGCGTGCAACCCAGGTGACTCACGCGCATAGTCCCACGGACCATCCTTTTCACGCCGCGCCCATCGACCAGTCCGAAGGAACACCGCGTCGCCAGTCTCGATCCTGACGCCCGCGAACTCCTCCCACGCCTCGAGGTCTTCAACGAAGATCGGCAAGCGCTTCTCGAGGTACTCAACACCCTTGAGCAACGGTATGTCGATGAGAACGCCGCGCGTGACGTAACCCGAACCCATTTTATCGATCGAAGATCCCCCTTCACAGCCGTTCGCAGTCAGGTTCTGCGGACGCCCGTTGTAGATGGTCGGGTTGTCGCTATCGCTCTGCACGACGTAATGACAGATCGCATCGATGTGAGCATTCCCGCCATCGTGAATCGCGAAGCTGATAGCGTCAAGAGCGCCCCTGACCTCACCCGTCTCCGGATCGAGCCCGGGCATCCAATGCCGGTTCAGAACCCTCATGTTCGACGTGTCGATGACAGGCTCTGACAGATTGAGTGGATCTGGGAAGTGATAGAGGGAAACGGAAACGCCCTCCTTAACCAGACTCACCGCGGCCTGGGTCTTCTCTGGTGTGATCAGATTCAACGTTCCCCGGTGATCGTCCGGCCCCCAACGGCCCCAGTTCTTCATCTCCTGCTCCCACTCGAGCATCTGTTCGTGGATGACGAGGTTTTCGGGTAGCTGCGTGAACGGATGTGGAGCGATGGGTTCCGGCTGAGTCTGAGTCCGCACTTCGGCGACCGGCCCGGCGCTGTCCGAGACCTGACATCCAGTGATGGCAAGCGCAAGTACGAAGGTGCTAGCGATGGAAATGTGGCGGTTAGTTGTCATCGATCGATTGCTCCCGGTCACCAATATAAGTGACAAGCCGATTATTCCATACCCGCGGCGTAGGCAGACGTAGACGGCAAACTATGTTAAGACCATAACCAGTAACGAACAACGAGAAGTCTAGCCTAGCGGGATGCAAGGAGGTAAAGATCAGATACAGCCCCCGCATCAAGAGAGACACCGCAGCCTATTACTGTCGTCTCATTCCTTCCTATCTTCCTCGTCGGCACACCCGTCAGCCTCTGGTTAACCGTGGGCTTTGCATTCAATGGGGAGTCCTGGTGACTCGCATTTCTCACCGCGATCGGTTGCACGGTCGGAATGTGGATCATCAATACGCTCAGGGAGCGTACAGGCCACGTGTAGCTTCGACCGCACGATAGCGTAGTCCTGTAGCGATCAGTTAAGCAGTCAAACTCGAAAAAATACAAAGGGCCGATCGAAAGATCGACCTTTTTCTTAGGGAAAAGTGGTTGGCCTCCTGCGGATCGAACGCGGGACACCCTTAATCAGAAGGTTGAGCGAGCGGTGTCCATCTCTCTTAGCCACCCGAGCACCTGATTCCAGCTCGGAATCCTTAGGGACGCCACTTCACTAGTTGCCGAAAGCGTCTAACGAACGTGAGCCAGTCTGACTTTATCTCGATTCTTGTGTCACGTCGTCCGCGGCGGCCTCTTGAATGCGATTACCAGCGAGAATGTTGGGAAGGCCGTAGTTCCCTTCGTGACAAGCAAACTCGTAGACCGCAAGATCACTACGCACCATAGGCAGCTCGGCCGTCCACGAACTCTCCCAGGTGTCCGGGTCAGTCACCGTGAATCGATATTCCAGCGTATCCGCATCCACTCGGGTAAAACGTTCCACCAACGTCATATTTTGACTGGTACTTCGCCAGGTAAGATAGGCGGTGTCGTCGTTAAAGTTCTCCGTCTCAACAACCAACGTATCGCCCTCCCAGTAACCACGTGAATCACCCGTGAACTGGCGTACATCGGCGCTCAGGCCGGGACGACCGTCGAGCGGAATGATGCGAACGGTATGAATCATCTCGACAAGAATAGCGACGTAATCCGGTGTCTGAAACAACTGCATGTTGTTGTTGTACACACCCGGGAGCATAGGTGGCCCCGCGTTACCACTCATAAGACAGCGATCAGAATTGCTGAGGTCGAGGTGTGAGTCAGCAGCCGTATCGCTGAAAGACGAGCTTGCACTCATCCGTGCCCCCCTCTGTCGCCCAGCCTCCGTCTTGGCAGGTAGGCGTCCATTTGGTGGATCTACAACCAGTGATGTCCGTCTCGTGCCGACGGCTTTTGTCCCCCAATCAAACCAGAAATAATTGTAGGAGCCTGGCTGCCCCTTAAGACTTTCATGGTCTGGTTGATCCAACCACTTTCCGGGGCGGGAACTCGCACCCGGGATCACCTCAGTTCGCTGAGCAGGCCGACTCTCATATTCTTGAGTCTGCTCAAGCTGGCTTCGCTCAATCTGGTCAGCCTCTTCTGTGGTTAAAAACTCTCGGTCGCCGTACCGTTCGGGACGTTGCAACCGGGTGCGCGTCTTGAACTCCCACACGCCCCCGAGATCCGGCTGGCCCCAGACTGTTCGGGGCAGCGGTTCGTTCGTTACCTGCGCCGATACAAACATTGGCATCAGCGCCATAACCATCATCACGACAAACACAACAGTGAACGATCGATAAATCATCTGATTCTCCTTAACGGACAGATTGCCGTGACTAGCGTAGCGCAGGACCGAGACTGATTCAACGCGGACCGGCCTACGAAGCAGCACGTTCAGGTCCCGCCCAAAACGTGACCGCCCGGTGTCCTCCACCGCCACGTTCGGATACCGGCGCTTGCTCAGCGAGCTATACAGACAGACAGGGCCTAAGACTGGCACGCGGTGGCTTCGGCTCCCCTGTCACAAATGATGCTCCAGCGGGCAATTTTCTCGTTCCGAACCGTGAAGACCATGGCAAACTCCGACTCCCATTCTTTGTTCGTCGAATGAACCTTGTATCGAAAAAACCCCAAACACACGACACGATCCTCATCAGCGAAGAACTCACGCGGCTCGAAAATACTAGCCTCCTGCGTTTCGTTCAATACCTTAAAGAACTCACCGACGTTCTCGGGTCCTTCGTACAATCGATTAACCGGCACAATCTCCGGCCCACGGTGATCCCAATAGATATCGTCGGCCAGCAACTCAAGGAACCCTGGAATGTCTCCAGCAAAGAACTTGTCAAATCCAGCCCTAACGATCTAAATATTCCGCGCGCTCATCGTTACTCCTGTTCATAGTTCTCGTAACGCGAAACGAGTGCTACCGACCGAGCGATTACTGACCGCGGCTCGTCTCCTATTTGGGAGTAGCTAGTGCTGCAGTAACCCCTTACTGTCTGATTCCAGCATCGCCAGCGCCCAGACGCCTTCTTCTGGCCGACTGCTTGTCTTACTCAGGGATGCCAATGCCCTCGCGATCGTCGACCCCGCCAGGCGAACGGTCCTGGGACGAGTACCGACCGGCTGGGATCCTCGCGAAGTCACGGCGTCAACTGACGGTCGATTTGCGTTTGTCGCGAGTACGGTCGATGGAATTTCGGTCATCGACATTAACCGCCCAAAAGGAAATCCGCCGGGTCGACCCAGGCCCAGGTAGCGCAACGCACGACGTGCTCTTCGCCGGGGGTTAAGAAGTATTTCATCATCGACGGCGAGGCAGCTTCCCTGGTGTTGATCGACGCGGCCTCACGCAAAGAGATCAAGCGAGTCACACTAGCCCAGTCAGACACTGGGGACGGCGCCGTCCTCGTTGCACCGGACGGCACACGTGCGTATCTTGGGTTAAGAGCCGCTGATCGCGTTGCGGTGGTCGATCTAAATACACTTGAGGTCACACACGAAATACCGATGGGTGATGGCGCAGGGCCCGGCTGCCTGTACTGGATTGGAGCGAGCAATTGATGCCCATCGTGCTCGCGCTAATCGTCGGATTGGTTCTTCAAAAATAACACACCCCGACTATACGCTAGTTACCGAACTCGAAAACAGCTTGCGCGCCGGGCGTGCCGAAGATCGAGCTTCGGCCTTAAGTCGCTGATGGGTGTCGTTGACTTTGTCAGAAGGCCCACCCGACATTGACGAGCCGAAGCACAGGAATTATCGGGCCATTCAGGACCCTTGTCGCGCCAAAGCCGATGCTAATGCTGAGGTGGCGTTCGGACCCAAGGAGCCAGGCCTTTCCCAGTTCGAAACCGATACCGAGGCTGCCCTGAATCGTCTTGGTCCACGTCCACCCACTGCTCTCTGCTCTCAACCTCAACGTCCTGGTCTTGTACCACCCAGTACATTCCGATCCTCGGTCCCAGAAAGAATCCTCTGAACGCAGTGGCATTCGGGTAATACCGCAATGCGGCCCCGACACTATAAAATCCGCCGCCATCACCCCACGGAAGTCTCGATCCAGATAGACCTAGAGTGATGCTTTCTGTAATCCTTCGCTCGTACTCCCCGTTGTACCACGGCAGCAAGATCGCCCCAAACGGATTCGCCGATACTACCTGGCTATAGGCCTCTGACTGACTACCCGTAGACACCTGTGCGATACCAGCGCCCGGTAGGACCACAAGTAGGACTATGACAACTGCAAAAAACAGCCATAGTATTGCCGCATACTCCCTGCTCGAGACAACAGCATAAGGCCAGATCTCTAGTGTAGTGCCAGACGGCGGACATTAACAGCGAGCCAGCCGGTTCCTCTATTCGGGCAGCGCAAACGCCCAAAATCCCAAACCCGACGCAATCGCAATATACTGTCGCCCACCAACCAGATAAGTCATAGGCGAAGCCTTCCAGTCCTGGTTGGCCTGAAAGTGCCACAGTGGACTACCGTTGTGAGCGTCAAGCGCGGCAAACGCACCGCTATCTTCACCAAAAAACACTAAATCACCGTCTGTCGAGAGTACACCTGAAGAGGTTTGGGCCTTTCCCGTTTGCGCGTAACTCCACACCGTACGCCCTGTTTGAATGTCGAGTGCACGGATATATTTCTGGTTTGGCGATCCCTCGGCTAACCGAACACGTCCACCTAACCAGCTACGACCACGCTGCCAGTCGCGATCATCTTTAGTATAGGTCGCGCACGACTCATGCACGAGTAAGTAGAATAACTTTGTCCCTGGGTGGTAACTCGTCGCCCACCAATTAGTCGCGCCCCTAATGGCTGGACATACGTCCACCCCCTCTTCTGTCGGGTCGCTGCCTGGAAGCACAATCGGTCTACCTGTTTCGTCGATGCCCTTGGCCCACGTCTGTTCCACAAAGGGCTCGCCAAGTAGGAATTCTCCATTAGTTCGATCCAACACATAGAGAAAGCCGTTCCGATTCCCCTGCACCAGCAACTTACGTGGGCGGCCCCGAAATTCCTCATCAATCAGCAGCAACGGTTCCTGTGCGTCCCAATCATGGGTGTCGTGAGGCGTGAACTGGAAATACCACTCAAGCTTCCCCGTTCTTGGCCTCAGCGCCACAACCGAGTTCGTGTACAGGTTGTCACCTGGCCGCCTATCACCATTTAGGTCCGGACAGGGATTACCTGTCGCCCAATAGAGCAACTCCAACTCAGCGTCGTAGCTTCCAGTCAACCAAGTTGCGCCACATCCTCGCCGAAGAACGTCAGGGTCACCCCACGTTTCCGACCCCGGTTCTCCAGGAGCTGGAATCGTCCAAAAGCGCCACTCACGTTCGCCGGTAGACGCGTGAAAGGCGTCCAAGAATCCGCGAAGTCCGGTGTCTCCAGCGCTTATGCCCGCGACTACAAGGTCGTCAACGACTAACGGCGCCGCAACGGCACCATAGTGATCGCGATAATCGGCCATCTCAACGTCCCATACTAGCGCGCCGGTGAACCGATTCAGGGCGATGACGTGCGCATGATCCGTGACGGTAAACAGAAGATCTTCACGGATCGCAACACCGCGATTGAGCCCGATGGCCGGATCTCCTACAAGACCCTCGGTGCGAGGTTGCGAGTACCGCCAGATCTCACGTCCCGTTTCCGCGTCAAGGGCATACACCTGATTCACCGCCGTCACGTACATGACACCGGCAATCACAACCGGAGTGCCCTCAATTATGCGCAGCTCTTGGATCGGAAAAAACCACTGAGCTGTCAACTGCTTGACATTGCTCCGATTGATTTGAGCTAGAAAGCTGTGACGATTCGCGGTGTCGCTACCGTTATAGGATGACCAGTCCACATAGGGCTCAGTCGTTGCCTCTCTATACTCATGACCCTCCCAGCGTAGCAAATGGATCTTTCCGTCAGCCGTGCGAATCTGTAAGTCGAAACCACTCTCGTTAAGGATGATGCCGCTCAGCACATCACCATCAACGAGACGCACAGAGCCCGTTCTTGTCTGTGGCGCATTCGGGTCACGACCGACCGGAGAGACGGCATCTGCAAGTTGCCGTAGGTGTCTGATAAGCGCCTGCAGCTCTTCCTCAGGCATCTCAAACGCCGGCATTCCCCTTGAGAGGACACCATCGGTAACGATCGTTGCTAGTTGGTCATCCCCTCTCGCGTGGAGTATCGGGAGAATCGAACCAACCCGGTCCGTGCCAGCACCGTCACCACCATGGCAAAGCGCACAACGAGTCTGGTACGAGTCCTCGCCATCCATTACAACCTGTGCATCGATGGAGACATTGACCGCCGCGACTACAGCCGCACTCGCAAAAAGTTGAACATAACTTCCGGTCATCGTCGTTCTCTCCACAACCACGCCCAGGCACCCAGCATCCTCATTAGACCCGGTGGCGGCTCGGCGCAGGCAACCAGTGTCAGTTGAGTTCCGAGCGCTCGGATTTCCTGACAATATCGAAGAACGAATATAGCTTCGAGATCATGGCGGCGTTGGCGTTAATGAACGTCGAGTGATCTCCGCCCTCAACCTCAACGTAGACGTGTTCCATACCCAATTCCCGCATCTTAGCAACCCATTCGCGTGTCCGTGCGACCGGAACCGCCATATCCATATCTCCCTGGAGAACAATGATCGGGATGTGTCGAAACGATGCAAGCTGATCCGGACTAACGTGCGGTGCGGGCGCGGCGACACCAAGCGCAGCCCACACGTGCGGGTAGTTCGCCGCCAAGTGATATGTGCCAGCCCCTCCCATCGAATGCCCCCATAGATAAATACGGTTAGCGTCGATATTGAATTCGTTGACGACCAACTGAAGCACGTTCATCACGTCCTGCTCGGCAAGCATGCCGAGATTCTTTGGCAGCCAGCTCGTGTCGTCCTCAGCTCGCATCGGCGGAATTCCAGCCCCTCGGCTGCCATACCACGCACGGGGGTGATATCCCTTGGGCGTCACCAGAATGTACCCGTCGCGCTCGGCCATGTCGACGTAACCTTCGTAGCTCATAACCCAATCGTATGGTCGACCAAGTCCGTGGAGACCGACGATGAGCGGCCACTCGCGTGAGGCGTCATAGTGTGACGGCACAAAGAGTGCGTACGGCATCTCCGCTCCGGTTTCGTCAAAGGTGTAGGTAAGATCTTGGAGCCTCGAATCGACTACGACAGTGCTCCCAGGTTCCTGCGCCAACGCGCAATCCGTACCCACTTGTAATAGCGCCACGACGATCCCCACGACAACAAATAGACGCCCCTCCATACTCATACTCCCTTTAATTCATTCCCCACGGGTAATCCTCACATCCTGCTGTTCACCACCAATCCAAGACGGCGTTGCCTTATTGCTTGACGACTGGTGGGACAACCGGTGGTCCGCAAATGGTCGCCTACGCAAAGGATTCGGGAACTGAACTAGTGTCAGGTCAATCTACCGTTCGGCGCAATCGACACACCGACGACCCACATGGTTTATGGCAGGCGGTATATCGCCCTGTCTGTCGGGGATGACCTTCGGCTTGTCGTCTTTGCACTGCCAAACTAACGACTCTTCGCCGTACCGAAATATCCCCTCATCCCATCCTCCGCCGGTATGGGACCAGTGCTGGCTTCGACGTAACACCTTCCGGACGCGACACACGAACGCCTAAGGCTAATCTTGCTCACGTGCCCCATTCTCCGCCGGTTCAGGTCTGTGAGGACGTGTCGTACACAATCTCGTCGTAGAAGGCCACGAAGTCCTCGCGATGCTCTCCTGCTCGAAATTCGATGGCTGCCCGCGGGTGGCGATTCATCTGACCAGTAATGTTGTAGGGGATCAGGGGACCCCATTCGACAGTCTCCCTTATCTTCGGCATGTGCTCCTGTACCAATCGGATTACCGGTCGTAGCTTGAATTTCGGATTGCGAAGAAAGCCGAGTAAGAGCTCCATTGGACAATTGCCGGCGCCACGTCCAAGCCCAGCCATCGTTGCGTCCACCCGATTCGAACCGAGAACAATTGCCTCGATAGTGTTTGCAAATGCAAGCTGCATGTTGTTGTGTGCGTGAACACCAATCTCCTTGCCAGTACCCTTTAGGGCCTCGGCGTACTTATGGTATAGCCGGTCGATCTGTTCACGATAGAGATGACCAAAGCTGTCTACGATCACCATCGTGCCGATCGGTGTAGATGTGACAGCTTCCAGAACCGTGTCGATCTCTTCCTCGGTAATACTTGATACGGCCATCAGGTTGGCCATGGTCTCATAACCCTGCTCGCTGGCGTGGTGCATCATGTCCACCGCCTCAGAGACCTGATGGGCATAGAATGCGACGCGGATCATACCCAGCACGCTATCGGCGGCTGGACCGATGCTAGTCTCCCAATCGCTCTTACCGGCATCGGCCATAGCTGAAAGCGTCAAGCCGGTATTCTCAGCATCGTGATCGCCGACGATGCGCCGCATGTCCTCTTCATTGCAATGACGCCACGCGCCGAATCGGTCTTTCGGGAATAACTGCTCCGAGTTCTTGTAGCCTATCTCCATGGTATCCACGCCAGCCGCGATGCATGTGTCGTACACCGCTCGGACAAACTCGTCCCCAAACTGATGGGCATTGATTAGACCACCGTCACGAATTGTGCAATCCAGCACCTTCAACTCTGGCCGGTACGTGATCCACGGGGCTTTCTCAACCGAACTATTCTTATTGCTCATGTTTTCCTAGAGACCAAAATGTAATGAATAAACCGACCACCATAAATATGTCCATGATCAGCATTGTGCCAAAGACCCGCGATTCAGTTGACTTGAATTACTGTGTCGTTTCGTCCACTAGATAAACTGTTTCGCCATATGCCTCACAGAACTTTACCAACCCGTCAACTTCTTTCCTGCAATTGATGCCATCTATGACACCTTCCGACCACAACAACCAACAGCTAGACATCTAGCGTAGCGCGGGACGACGGGCCGTTCAACGAAACGGGGCTGACGGCACACGACTACCGGCGAATCCTATACCTACCTCCGAGGTAACCCGGCTGCAGATTCGCACAGCAGGACGGTGACGCCTCCAGTAGTTCGGCTACGCCCGCATCGGTGACCTGGGTGCTAGTGAGATAGAGGTACTCCAGCCCAGTCAAACCAGTGAGGTGTGCCAGGCCCACGTCGGTGACCTGGGTACCATCGAGGTTGAGACGCTCTAGCGCCTTCAATCCCGTGAGATGGGCCAGGCCCGCGCCGGCGACCTGGGTGCCACCGAGACCGAGAGTCTCCAGCTCCGTCAACCCCGTGAGATGCGTCAGGCCCGCGTCGGTGACCTTGGTACCATCAAGATCGAGAAACTTCAGCGCAGTCAAACCTATGAGATGCGCCAGGCCCATATCGGTGACCTGGGTACCAGCGAGATTGAGAGTCTCCAACGCCGTCAATCCCGTGAGGTGCGTCAGGCCCACGTCAGTGACCTGGGTGCCAGCGAGAAAAAGAGTCTTCAGCCCAGGCAACCCCTTGAGGTGCGTCAAGCCCGCATCGGTGACCTGGGTGCCAGCGAGAATGAGATGCTTCAGTTCAGGCAACCCCTTGAGGTGCGACAGGCCCGTGCCGGCAACCTGGGTAACAGCGAGACTGAGAGTCTCCAACGCCGTCAATCTCGTGAGGTGCGTCAGGCCCGCGTCAGTGACCTGGGTGCCGTAGAGATAGAGAGTCTTCAGCCCAGTCAACCCCGTGAGGTGCGTCAGGCCCACGTCGGTGACCTGGGTGCCGTCGAGATTCAGAGTCTCCAGCGCGGGCAACCCCATAAGATGCGTCAGGCCCGCGTCGGCGACCTCGGTGCTACCGAGACCGAGAAACTGCAGCGCAGGCAACCCCGTGAGGTGGGTCAGACCCGCGTCGGTGATCTGGGTACCATAGAGATCCACGCGCGCAACCCGTCCCTGTTGGTCTTGGCTCAACCTACCCCCAAGTGTCTCTACAAGAATCTCCAACGCCGTAGGAGGTGATACTGGCGTCGGTTCCTGCTGCGCTGTAACCAGCGCACTGAACGCAGCAAGACCAAAAACCACCCTAGCGACGTTGATTGTGAGATATGCGTAGCGACCGGTCATAAACTGCCTCTGACTACGACGACGAACGGTGCAGTGTCTAGCCTAGCGCGAGGCGACCGACTAGCGGTTCAACCCCAGTACTACGTGACTCCGATACAGGCAGAAACCAACAAAAGCAGACTCTAACAGGTTGGAATACTGAAGAATCCCAGCCTGCGCCGTATGTTCTATAGATCCCCGAAGCACGTGCATGTCCTTCAGCCACCTAAGGGCTGGTTCCAACTCGGAATGCTTAGCGACGCCAATTCGTTCCATCCCTTCCAGTCTAGAAACACCTGATTTGACGGGGGTGGTTGTCGCGACGGGTTCATACCGTGAACCCTGCCAAGAATCGTCTCCGCGAACCAGCGATCGAACCGATCATCGGAACTGAAATACTTTTAGGATGAAACCGTCCGGATCATCCCCCTCCAAAAAGACAACAGCGAAGTCTCCCTGAGGTGTCAACTGAAGACTTACAACCTGCCTCGTGATGGCCAAACGGCGAAGCGAGTCCGCGCACTCGCTCTTGCGTAGTCCGTTCAACTCTTGACATGCTTGCTTCTAGACTTCGGTCTTCCCTGGCAAGATTGGGGCTACGAACATGGTAACGGACATCTCGATTCCTTTGATTCCCTGTGACGGTTAGTCACGAAAATAGATCTCTTCATGGACTTTAGCGAACGATACCTGCGTTGAGCGTAATCTAAGATTACCGATAAATGGACCGCTGGGCATCCGCGTAAGCCATAAACCCGTCCGCGTTGAACCGACCAGCGGCCCGCGCTAAGCTTGACACTCGTAATAGCTTGTCTCTTGTCATCGAACGCCGTTGAAGCTTCCGGATACCCCGCTGATCGGGGAGCCTTCAAAGCCACTCTAATTGTTGAGAGTAAAAGAAGTCGTTACCAAGTATCTCGAGCGCTACGCTGAGCCAGAGTCCACTCTTGGACGACGGCTCAACCGGCCCACCGAGCACGTCTTGGTGATCCCTGCGCAAGACGAATCCCCCTCTTTCCTGGACGGGATTCAGCCTGCCTTGAGCACCGTCAGTGCACGAGGCGGTCGCACTCTGTGCATTGTGGTCGTCAACGCCACCGACGCGCATGACGCAGGCGTACATACGCGCAACGAAGCGCTGGTCGAGGCGCTCAAAACCCACGCACCAGTCGTTCCGTTGCACGATCGAGACGAAACACCTTGCTGGTATGTCAAGGCCGATGCCTTCGACCTCGTCGTGCTTGATCGAAACCGCGAGGGCCATCGCTTGCCCCGACGCGAAGGCGTCGGCTTGGCCCGAAAAATCGGATGCGATCTCGCGCTGGCTGCCATCCAAGCGGGCTCGAATCGAGCCCAGCTAATCCACACGAGCGACTGCGACGTTCGGCTACCCAGCGACTACTTCGACGTGACCGTGCCAACGTCGAGCGCGGCCGTCATTTACCGTTTCTTCCACGAACCGTCCGGTGAGCCCGCGCTCGACGAAGCTCACGCCCGCTACGAAGCCTATCTTCGCTACTACATCTTGGGCCTTCGGCACGCGGGCTCGCCTTACGCCTTTCACACCATTGGAAGTTGCATCGCTACCGTGCCCGCAACATACGCCAGTGCGCGCGGCGTTCCTAAACGGCAAGCCGGTGAAGATTTCTACCTGTTAAACAAGCTCGCCAAGCTCGGTTGTATTCATACGGCGACCGGTTTGCCGATCATGATACGAGCGCGTACCTCACTGCGCGTCCCTTTCGGCACAGGTCGAGCAACCCATGACATCGCGCAAAACGCCGACGCATACCGAATCTACGCCCCGCGGATTTTCGATTTCGTAAAGGTTTGGATTGACGCTCTCACTGCTCTCGATGGTGCCTCCCCTACTCAAGCATACGATGCGGTGTATCGGCAAGCTGGCGCGACCCTCGAGCCCATCGACCGCGACCGTCTCAGCACGGCCTTGCTCGCCATCGGCGCTCCGAAGGCACTCAACGAAGCTGCCGCGCAGAGCCCGGCAACTACGGTTCGCCAAAAATGGATCCACGACTGGTTCGATGCCTTTCGCACGCTTAAGTTCGTACACGCCATTCGGGACACCGGACTTACCGCTGTCCCGTGGCGCCAGGCTATCGCGGAGGCCACTTTCTGCCGACCATCCGCCCCTGACGATGGCCCTGCCGAAATAAACGAAACAGGCTCCTTCGAGATCTGCCGGTGGTTAGCCAAGCTCGAAGAACGGCGTTGACCTGTTCGATTTCAGCGGCGAGCGGTTCAGACGGGTATGCGGCGTCCCATATCCAAATCTTAACCACCATCCTGAACGGTTGTTCGTCGGCGGTGTTTCCAAACTGTCTTACGTGTCTTTCACGGAGAGAATGATGAACGGACCTACATGCCAAACATTGGACAAAGCGAAAGGCCGATAGAAACCGGGAGGGCCCAATTGCACTGGTTGGAATTCCTCTCAGTCATCCTTCGGCTATCCCCATTCCTCCGGTAACTCGTAATGGGATTTTCTACTTCGTTCGGAAGGTGATGAGGCCGCGTGTCAGATCGTATGGTGATACACCAACCGTGACGTGGTCACCTGGAACGACTTTGATCCGAAACCGTCGCATCCTACCGCTCAGCTGCGCCAGCACTTCGTGGCCTTCCTCACACTTCACCCGATACAGCCCACCGCTATGCACGGCCGTGACTATACCCTGTACATCGATGAGATCAGTCTTCGCCAAATACGCTCCTCTTAGGGAGATTGTATCAGCCGATCCCAAGAGGCCGCAGAGTGCGACTTGCCTTGAAGGTTCTCAATGGCCATGCCTACCCAACGCCGCCCCCACGAAACAGAATCAAGCTTCCGCTCCGTTCCTGGAACTGACAATCCAGCCCTGGACCAGAGATCGCGGTCCGTCCCAGCCAGTGCACCCTCAATCCGCGTTATGCCAGAGACTAAGATCAGGCCGCTCACCGCAGGAGGAACCGCTGGACCCGCTTTCCTTCGAGCGTCTCCCCGACGTAGATGTTTCCATTCATATCGACCGCGAGGCTATGCGCCGCCGTGAACCCACCCGCGCTGTGCCCACCAAAACCGAAGGAATCAACGATCGACAGGTCATCCCGTAAAAACACCCAGATCTTCTGGTTCGATCCGTCGATGTTGTACAAGAACTTCTGATCGGCATCTGACGAGAAATCGATATCAAATGCCGCACCGAAATGAAGTGTCCGTTCGGCAAAGACCACTTCATTGATGAACGTGCCATCCCTCTCGAACACCTGAATTCGATTGTTTGCACGATCGCACACATACAAGAGCCCGTCGTTCGCCAACGTGGCACAGTGCACTGGGCGACCGAACTGCTGAGATAGCGGTGCGTCAGGATCATAAGTGTAGGGATCATCGGTTGGCACATTGCCGTACCCGCCCCAGTGGCGCTTATACTCACCACTGTCGGCGTCGAACACCGCCACGCGCCGATTTCCGTACCCGTCAGCGATATACACCTCGTTCGTCTCTGGATCGACGTCGATCTCGGCGGGCTTGCCAAAGTTGGCGGTGTCATTGCTGCCCCCGGTCTGCCCTTGCGCTCCGATCTGCAACAGGAAGACCCCACTCTTCGTGAACTTCAGGATGTGGGCATCCGGGCCCCCGTTCGATCCGATCCACACGTTGTCCATGTGGTCAATGAAGATGCCGTGTTCCGACTGCGGCCACTCGTACCCATCGCCCGGCCCACCCCACGCCTGCACGACGTCCCCATCCTGGTTAAACTCAATCACGGGCGGGGCTGGCCGACAACACTCAGCAAGTGGCGGTGCCGCGTCAGCGCCTGCCTCCTCAAACGTCAAGCTAGTAGGACGGTGGACAATCCAGATGTGATTATTCGCGTCCACGGCGACACCAACCACATTACCAAGAATCCAGTTGTCAGGGAGCGGTTTCGGCCAAGTGGGATCAAACTCGAAGCTCGTGCCGTCCCCGGCTGTGGCCATCGAGTCCATGGCGTCCGTCGCTGGTCCGACTTCCTCATCGACCGTGACCGACGTTCCGCATGCGACGATGGCTACGCTACCGCAAAAAAACGCTGCCATCCCAAGCTGTTGAGCAGGTCTCATCAACGTCCTCGCTTTCCGTATATCCCTATTTTACCGACCCCGACGATCAAACTGGTTCAAAGTTTACGACGGAACCACCGGACATACCACTTGAATCAAGACTCTGTCGGTCCGGACATTTACTCGACAACAATATACCGTTCAAGCCGGGCGACCTCGTCATCATCGACGTACTTGCCAATCTCGCGCTCGAACTCGGCGATACTTCGGTAGGGTCGATACTCCTTGAACTCGTGCAAGAGTCGTCGACCGACGCCGGGAATGCTCAGGATCGCCTCGTCGCTGCCCAAATTGAGACTAATCGGCACGAAGACGTAGCTCTCGAACCGGGCGACTTCTTCGTCGTCGACATACTTTCCGATCTCGCGACGGAACTGCGCTAGTGCCCTATACGGACGGTACTCCTCGAACTCGTGCGCCATCCGATTACCTACGCCGGGTACCAGCAGAATCTCCCCCCTCGACGCCGTGTTCAGGTTGATTGGCACGAAGAGGCGAGTGTAGACCTCGGAAAGCTGACTCGCCGTTAGAGTACTGGTGAGAGCTGCATCGAGGTCGGCCATCCTAAGGAACGGTCGCTGCTCCATCAGACAATCCACGACCGCTTCGGTTAAGTGCGGCAACCGACGCAACTCCTCAGCGCTTGCGAGATTCGGATTAACCACCGACCCAGGGTTGCCAACCTGCGCGCGCGCGACCCCGGACAGCCCCAGTCCAACCGTCAGCACCAACAGCGCTCGCCAAACCCCTCTCGCCATCTAAAACAACCTCATATTTCCTCAGTCCCGCCTCGCAGGTTCGGATGCCGGTAGGTGTACGCCAGCCCCAGGAACCCAAGTTCCAACATGGTTCCTGGAGCCAACGTCGGCGTAGCCCCGGTCAATGACTCCCGAAAAAGCTCGAAGCCATTCAGCGTCGGATACATCTCTCGTTCAAACTCCGTGTTGCCCTGGTAATGTAGCCACAGCCCCACAAACCCACTCAGCACCAACATGACCATCGTCGCCTGGAACCAGCGCAGGCAAACGGCTCGCCGGTCCGTCAGGCACCAGCAGAGCACGACGAGACTGAGAGCCATCAGCACGAGCGGAGCCAGCTGCCAGAGGTCCTCGGTGTGGCCGAGCAACACCAGCTCGAGCCCGGTACCTACGACACCGATCACGAAGAGTGCCAACAGGACCTGTCGAAGCGTGGTCAGCGTAGCTTTTGCCATCTATAAGTCACGGCGCCGGGAACCGGGCGATCCGGTCAGAGCCAACCACTCCGCCAAGCCAGATCTCGTCCCCGACTTGCAGGGCGACAGTACCTAAAAAGAAGTACGCGTTCGAGGGGTACCGGATGATCTCCTCCGCGGTGAGCCGATCTGGGTCGACCCTGGCAACGTGGGATGTCACGCCGTCGCACTGACGCTCACCCCAACACCGGCTGAACGAGTCCGGATCGCTGGCGAGGTGCCC
Organism: Vicinamibacterales bacterium; assembly: GCA_965237405.1. Taxonomy (GTDB): domain Bacteria; phylum Acidobacteriota; class Vicinamibacteria; order Vicinamibacterales; family UBA8438; genus CAUZIB01. The sequence continues at coordinate 1,484,578 of OZ250139.1, forward strand.
AGCAGCCAGCAACGACCCGTCCGGCGACCAGCGGATATTGTCGACGTTAAAGCTGACCTCGACCGAGCTCATCTGAACTGGTGTCTGCCCGCGTGACAGTCGAATCACAGATTTCGAATCATACCCACCGATATAGAACCATCGACCATCCGGCGACACCACGAGCCCGTTGGGCACTCCGGTATCGCTGCCGGGTACCTTAATCCAGCCCGTATCAGGCTGCCACTCCCAGAGCTCCCCCGTTGGGCGGCTAAAATGCGTCGCGGCGAATCCATCCCCGGGAAGCGCTGTGACCGAGTTAAAGACCACGCCCTCGGGTGCCAACGCGCAACCCAACCACGTCACTGATGGGGCCGCACCTCGGACGTCGACCTCAAAGACCTCGATCGATTCCCGCGCACCGTGCCGAACGACATACAACGTGTGACGGCGGCCGTCCCCAGCGCGCAGACTCAGACCGTGAGGTCGAAACGCATCAACACGGGGGTTTGTGCAGCCGGCAAAAGCTCCGACCGGTCGCGATTCAATTCCATCGGCCGGAAAGAGCACTATCGTGCGATGGTCGCGAGTGTCGGTCGCATACAGATATCCGTTGTTCTCCATGCCAGCCGAAATGACCCACGGCAGATCGGGGACGGCAACGAGATCTTCCGGACTAACCGGTCCGCACACGAACTGCACACCATCCACCGGATCACATTGCGCCTCGTTCAATCGAGCCAACCCCAGGAAACAAAACACTGCCAGTAACGATACAAAAGACAAAGATAGTCTCATGGGCCCTCCAGTTACACCTCAAATATCTCGCCATATGGTTATGCCGCCTGAGTAAAGTCTGCAACAAGAAAGTTGAGCTTGGACCCGACCATCCTCGGTGCTAAGGTGAATGATACTTTGGGAGCTAGACGGTCTAGCGACGGCGCAAGTTAGGACTTGCCTAAATGGGCACAGCGCGAACGCTCCTACTGGCACTATGTGGGCTAAGAACGTCCCCCCTTCACCGTCACACCGTTAAGGAAGGCCAGGAATTTGGTCTGTGACTACCCACGGCCGCCGCGAGTCGAACTGGAATACCGCAAACTTTTAGTCCGAATCGGCGAAACTGAGGCGTGTTTCCAGCGCAGTGTCCGTGTGCTGGTGACCGGTAAGTCTACCGACGGCATACCTCCCTTCCGAGAACCTCCGGGTGGAACTCCTAAAACTAAGTCCAGTGTGGTCAGGGTGTGAGTGAAAAATCGCTCACAATACTGGACGGCAAGGCTCTGCGAGCAGGGCGTCGAACCAGTCGGCTGGTCCCCGATCCGCTGGCCGACTTCGAGCAACTCCGAGACCATTTTCCGTTTTATCCGTCACGACTCGAGTCCTACGTTGATGACGTTCGTGTTCTTCTGCAATCGGGACGAGTCTACGAACGTTCTCTTCATCCCCGTCGATACAGCACACCCGAGTAGCCTGATCGAGCCGGAGTTTCATTCGGCCAGGGTGTATAGTGTTATTTTATGGTCCGGTTAATAGTAGGGGATTCTTGGTATCGGGGCCGTCGGTGAGAAACGCTCGCATCCAGCCCATCGCCTGGGCCTCGATACTGTCTGGGCTATGCACCGTTAGTCTGGCCGCTACCGAAGCCGATCTCCAGCTCGTGGAAGCGGCTAAAAATCAGAATTGGGAAACTGTCAGCACCCTGCTCGACCAGCGCGTCGACGTCAATACCGCTCAGGCCGATGGTGCGACGGCGCTCCATTGGGCCGCGTTTTGGAACAATCTCGATGCGGTAAAGCTCCTGGTTAACACGGGAGCAAACGTCGACGTTCAGAACGACTACGGTGCAACGCCCCTGTGGTGCGCATGCGCAAGTCGGCATACCGGAATTGTCGAACAACTGCTCGCATCCGATGCGAATCCCAACCTTGGGCTTCGATCGGGGGAGAGCATCCTCATGCGATGCGTCCATACTGGCGATGCCTCAGCTGTTCGGGCTTTGGCTAGAAATGGTGCGAATGTCAGCTTCCGTGAGCCGTCTAGAGGACAGACTGCCTTGATGTGGTCCGCGGCCACTGCTCATCCCGAGATAACTCGCGTGTTGCTCGAGTACGGTGCCCCCGTCAACGTCCGCACGACGACACTCCGACATTTGCAAGGCAGCGGAATGCAGAGCACAACGAGCCCAGCGGGCGCCGAGTTCTTCAACGCTGGCGGCTTCACGCCTCTTCTGTTTGCGGCCAGTAGCGGCGATGGCGAATCCGCTCGGCTGCTGCTCGACGCTGGGGCGAACCTGCACGAGACCGCGGCGGATGGCAATAGTGCGTTGGTCGTCGCGACTATGAGCGGCCACGGGCGGCTGGCCAAGTTCCTGGTCGACAGGGGCGCCGATCTCAACGCGGATGGTGCGGGGTACACGGCTCTGCATGCTGCGGTCCTCTGGTCCCGTCCTGAATTAGTGACAGCGCTCCTAACCAGCGGCGCAAACCCCAACGCCCGGCTTGTCAGAGGCACACCCATACCTCGTTATACGTTCGATTACGTCTTCACGCATAAAGAAAAAGGTGCGACTCCGTTTCTGCTCGCAGCAAAGTACCTCGAGCCCGAGATCATGCGGATTCTCAGCGCGGGCGGCGCCGATCCATTGGTCACCTTTGAAGACGGGACGACCGCTCTAATGGCCGCGGCAGGATTGCGCGTAAATCGGTACACGACCCGCCGTAATCGGACGCTCGCGCCAGAACTCGTCGCCACCAAGTGGAAGAAGGAGGCCCCGGTACTGGACAGTATCCGAGTGGCCATTGAGGCCGGTGCAGTCCCCACCATCAACGTCGCGAATCGGGCGGGCGACACCGCGCTGCACGGCGCCGCGCGTGACGGATTCAAAACGGTCGTTGAGTTCCTGGTCGACCACGGTAGCGATCTGAACATCGAGAACAAGAAGGGCATGACGCCCAGAACGATCCTGGAACGTCGCGCGAAAAGTGCGGGGAATCCGTCAGGAGACTGAAGAATGTCACGGTTTACACTAATCGGCGTCGGGTTGACAGCCTTGCTACTGACGAACGCCGATCAATTTCATCTTCAGGCGGAACAGTCCTCTACTACTTCAACTGGACTAGCGGCGGCAGATGCTCGTGCGCTGCTCGACTCCTACTGCGTCACGTGTCACAACGAGCGCACCCGAACCGCAGGTCTAACCCTTGACGTGATGAATGTCTCTCAGGTTGGGGAGGGCACAGCAATCTGGGAGCGCGTGATCCGGAAGCTTCGCGCGAACGCGATGCCCCCGGCCGGAATGCCTCGACCCGATGCCGCCACCTCCCGTACATTCGTTTCTTGGCTGGAGTCGGAGCTCGACCGCTCGGCGCTGGCCATGCCCGATCCGGGACGCCCAACTCTCCACCGACTCAATCGGGTCGAGTACGCAAACGCCATCCGTGACCTGCTCGGTCTAGAAGTCGACGTCAACGCGCTACTGCCGGCCGACAACGAGCACCACGGTTTTGACAACATTGGTGAGGTCCTGTCCATCTCGCCGACCCTGATTGAACGCTATCTTGCCGCGGCGCAGCGAATCAGTCAGCTGGCAGTAGGTGACATGAACCGCCGGCCGAAGGCCCAGACTTATTCGATTCCCGGAGCCTTTGACCAGAACGATGCGGTCAGTATTGACCTCCCGTTCGGCTCGCGCGGCGGGATTGCCATCGAGCACAACTTCCCAGTCGACGGCGACTACATCATCCGTCTGGACCTCCGGAAGCAAGAGTACAGTTACGTGCGTGGCCTAGGTCAACCGCATCAGCTTGACGTGCGAATTGACGGCGCCCGCGTCGGCACGTTTACGGTCGGTCGCGAGTGGGAGCCTGGACAACTGCCGCCGATGGGATATGCGGGCAAGTTCGACGAGGTGTACGATTCGAGTTCATTCCCAGAGTGGGAGGCGTACGCACTCCACGCCCACGAAGGCCTCGATGTCCGTACAACTGTGAAAGGCGGGCCTCACCTCGTCGGTATTTCCTTTGATCGCCGACCGGTAGTCCCTGAAGGATTCCTTCGACAACCCATCGACCGGTCGTCTTACTCGCACGGACAAGACGAAATGCAACAGGGCAATCCGGCGGTCTCGGTAATCCAGATCATCGGTCCCTTCAACCCATCTGGAGCCTCCGAGCTGCCGAGTCGCAAGCAGCTGTTCGTGTGCCATCCGGACGACGAACTTACTTCGGAAGAAGGCTGCGCAAAATTAATCCTCTCGACGCTAGCCCGTCGGGCGTACCGCCGACCAGCGACCAACGACGACGTTCAGGCGCTCCTGACGTTCTACGAGGAGGGTCGCACCCTCGGTAGTTTCGATGCCGGTATTCAAGCGGCGATCGAGCGACTCCTCGTGGATCCGGAGTTCCTGTTTCGCATCGAAACCGATCCACCCGAAGTGCCGCCTGGCACGGCGTATCGGATCAGTGATCTCGAGCTGGCATCCCGCTTATCGTTTTTCCTGTGGAGCAGTATTCCCGACGATGAGCTCCTCGACACCGCGACCCGCGGGGACCTTCGCAACCCGGATGTGCTTGATCGACAGATTCGACGCATGCTCGCCGACTCTCGATCACAAGCGTTGGTCGAGAACTTCGGCGCCCAGTGGTTGCAGCTCCGAAAGCTCCGGAACGCCGCGCCAGACATCGCCACCTACACGGCCTTTGACGAAAACCTGCGCGATGCGATGTGGCGTGAAACGCAGCTGTTCCTCGAGCATGAACTCCGAGAGGACCACCCCATCGTCAACCTTCTGCGCGCAGACTACACCTTCGCCAACGAGCGCTTGGCACGGCACTACGGAATCCCGGATGTTCACGGAGTGCAGTTTCGGCGTGTGGCCTATCCCGATGACACACGGGCAGGACTGCTGGGTCACGCCAGTATTCTTACTATCACGTCCTATGCAAACCGGACATCACCAGTCGTGCGCGGGGTCTGGTTATTGGAAAACTTCCTTGGAACACCGCCGTCACCGCCACCAGCGGATGTTCCAAGCCTCTCAAGCACACGTGAGGCCGGTGACACGCCACGGTCCATCCGTGCACAAATGGAACTACACAGGGAGAACGCAGTGTGTGCTAGCTGCCACAATACCATCGACCCACTCGGATTCGCCTTAGAAGAATTTGATGCGATTGGTAGACGCCGAACCACCGTTGGGGGTGGCACGCCGTTCGATAGTGGCATCCCGATTGATGCCTCCAGTACCCTTATAGACGGCACCGAGATTCACGGCCTTGCCGGCCTACGGAACGCCATCCTGGACCGTGAAGAGCAATTCTTACAGACAATCACCGAGAAACTGCTTACGTACGCTGTGGGTCGTACACTTGAGCACCAGGATATGCCGGTGGTCCGAAAAATCAGCCGAGAATCTGGGACCGACGGCCTCACATGGTCGTCTCTAATTTCTGGGATCGTAAAGAGTACGCCGTTCCTTATGCGGAGGTCAGACTCATGATCATCACTAAGAAAGCCCTTCCTCGCCGAACGCTATTGCGCGGACTCGGTGCCACGCTTGCGTTGCCCTTCCTCGACGGAATGGTCCCAGCGTTGACGGCACTCGCCAAGACTGCAGCACATCCGATTGCACGGATGTGTGCGATCTATGTGCCGAACGGAATCATGATGGAGTACTGGACTCCTGCTACCGAGGGAAAGGACTTCGAGTTCACACCCATTCTGAAGCCGCTGGAGCCCTTTCGTGATCGCCTGCTCGTGCTGAGTGGACTCGACAACACCGGCGCCATGTCTCGCACGGGAGGTGGTGGTGGCCACGCGCGTGCCGCCGGTGCATTCATGACAGGCATTGAGCCGCTACAAACGACCAGCAGCTCCAGGCTGGACCTCGGCGTTTCGATGGATCAGATCATCGCAAAAGCAGTTGGTCAAGAAACGCCGCTGCCGTCGCTGGAGCTAGGACTGGAGGGAACAGATACGGTCAACGGCGTCTTGACGTGCGATCAAGGCTTCAGCTGCGCCTACCAGAACACGATGGCATGGAGTAGCCCCTCCACCCCGCTGCCAGTGGAAGCCAACCCCCGCGTCGTGTTTGAACGGTTGTTCGGCAATATCGATAGCACCGACCCAGCTGCACGGAAGGCCCGTCTACGCCGACAGAGTAGCATCATCGATTCGGTTCTCAATAAAGTCCACGGATTAGAGAAGCGTCTCGGCCAGCGTGACCGCGCAAAGCTCGGCGAGTACCTGGACTCCGTGCGTGAAATCGAACGGCGTATCCAGAACGCCGAGACAAACGGTCGCCAGTTGCCGCTCGTCGAATCCCCGGCAGGCATCCCGGTCAGCTACGACGAACATGCGAGGTTGATGTTCGACATGCAGACGCTCGCGCTTCAAACCGACACGACTCGGGTTATTACGTTCCAGGTCGGGCGGGAGCAGAGCGGTGCAACCTACCCGCAGATCGGCGTGTCCGATTCACATCACCCGATTTCGCATCACGGTGGCGACAAGAACAAGATCGCGAGCCTGGTAAAGATAAATACCTACCACGCCTCTCTATTCGCCTATTTCCTCGAACGGCTCGCGTCAATCCCCGACGGCACGGGCACGCTCCTTGACAACGTTGTGGTTATGTACGGTAGCTCCATCAGCGATAGCCACCGACACGACATCAGAAACCTCCCAATCCTACTGGCGGGCCGTGGCGGAAGACGCATCCAGAGTGGCCGACACATCAAGTACCAGAAAGGTACTCAGCGCCTGACGAATCTGCAGCTAACGCTGCTGAACGCGATGGGCATTCCCACGGAAGTGTTCGGTGACAGCACCGGCGAACGCCTCCAAGAGCTATCTGAACTCTCAAAGGCATCTCGCGTCTAACGCACGTAAAGCAGGTGCCAATACCAACAACGACAGCCTGGCGGATTTGGCCCAGCCAGCTGTCGTTTAAGCCGGGCCCTTGCATCGGAGGTAGCGTGTATCTACGCCTTCGTAACCACGTTGCCGGACTGTAATCTTTCTTCTCCGTTGACCTGCGCGGATCCCTAAACACGAACCGCGAATAACCCGATAAACCATCACATGTGGAAACGACTTGACTCAGGCCTGGACGACATCACCAAACCCAACACGTCTCCTTCCATAGCGTCGGTCGCGCCATCGAGAACGAGCGCCCTGCAGTCGTCCGTGCATGGGTCGACCACTGTCGACCAATCGGTCGTCATCATCGGGGAACTCAAGGGAAACGAAGACCTCACGATCGAAGGCCGAGTCGAGGGGATAATCGAGTCGAAGAAGCACATGGTCACAATCGGTGCGAACGGAACAGCCAAAGCCAAAATATCAGCGAAGGACGTTATCGTATTCGGTAATGTGGACGGTAACATCACCGCCAGCAGCAAAGTCGAGATTCGCCCCACCGGCACGGTGGCGGGCGACATCGTCTCGCCGACGGTTGCGATTGCCGATGGTGCTACGTTCCGTGGAAGCATTGATATGAGTCGAAGCGCGGGCGAAAGTGCGGCTTGACCAGGCTCCGGCACCCTGCTTCGTCCGGGCCGCGCCATCTTGTGGCCTGGTCGGATAACGATGCCGCAGTCAGCGCCGGCCCACCCATCAGGGCACACGTGCTCCGGACGTCCTACCAAGGAAACGATGTATCGGCGAGGTCTGAATCTGCTTAGATGACCGTCCGGGTCGACATCTCAACCTTTAACATTGCTGATCGCCCCACGCCCCCTGGAACGTCGCCTCCACCTGGCAACGCCTCAGGTGACAGGTTTGGCGTCAAGCTGTCCAAAACCGCAAACGTGCCAAGCGGATCCGGGTATCGGTTCCGAAAACACAGCCTTGACGACGGTCGCACTCGAAACTGGAACTGAGGCAAAGAACCCTCATCCAGACCAAACCGTTCGAACGCCAGCCTTCGTTCGGCGGGTATGATCGTCCGGACCAGGAGGCACCCTCATGAAGACAGTTCAAGAGATCGCGGATTTTTTAGGCGGAACCCTTCGAGGTGATGGCACGACGGAGATTCACACCGTCGGCAGTCTCGAGCACGCCCAGCTCGGGGCAATCGCCTACGCAGAACAGAGGTATCTCGACGCCATCCCGCAGACGGGTGCGTCGTGCGTCCTCGTCCCCCAAGGTGACTTCCCTGGCCAGACCGTCATCGTGGTCAAACAACCGCGTGTCGCGTTTGCCCACGTCGCGAACTGGCTGTTTCCCCAGCAGAGACCGTTCGACGGCGTTCACACCACGGCGGTCGTCAACGATAAGGCAGTCCTAGCCGCCGATGTTGCGGTGGGTGCCTGGACCGTCATCGAGTCGGGCGTTAAGATCGATAGCGGAACCGTGATCTTTCCCGGTTGCTACATCGGATGTGACTGTCAAATCGGAAGGGACTGCATTGTATATCCGCTAGTCGTGCTCTACCCCGGCGTCGAGATCGCCGACCGTGTCACGTTGCACTCCGGTGCCGTTCTCGGAAGCGACGGATTCGGGTTTGTGTTTGACGGGACCAGACAGATCAAGGTACCACAGGTCGGCCGTCTCCACGTGGACTCCAACGTCGAGATCGGTGCGAACACGTGCATCGACCGCGGCGCCTTGGACGACACCGAACTAGGTGAAGGCGTTAAGATCGACAACCTGTGCCAAGTTGGTCACAACGTGCAGATCGGGAACCACACTACCATTTCCTCGCAAACTGGGATCGCGGGAAGCTCGACCATCGGTACTCAGGCTACGATCGGCGGACAGGTCGGCATCGCCGATTACTGCCGTATCGACGACCATGGGATTGTCGGCGCCCAGTGCGGTGTGCCGAGTCGGAAAAGAATCCCGCCGGATGAAGCCTACTGGGGAACGCCAGCTCGCCCGCTTAAGGACGTCAAACTTCAACAGGCTCACCTCAGCCGTCTACCGAAGATGGCCGAGGAGGTCAAACGCCTCCGCGGGGAACTCGACGAACTTCGATCAAAGCTCGAAGCCTCGGTTGATTAGCTCCTTGCTAAGTGACGTTCGGGCTCCTGCAAAGTTCCCACGGGAAATCCTTTCCAACCGCTGACCTTTGTCTAGCGAGACGTCGAGACCACGTCGAACCATGGAAACCCCGCCTTCTGCCTAAGTCGGTCCATCAGTAGCCAGAATGTCCTCGACCGCCTCGACGACCGTCTCGATCGAAATGGCGTTCAAGCAGGGCGGCCGTTCGTCAGCGCTCGGCGGCGACGGACATTCCTCGAAGAATCGCTCACGACACGGTGAACAGTTAAAATTCGCCGAAACCGACACATGTCGCGCCCCTTCTGCGCCGCGCGGCGAAGTCAATGCCGGACTCGTCGATCCGTAAACCGCGATGGTCGGCACACCCAGAGCGGCAGCCACGTGCATCGGGCCACTGTTGTTGCCGACGTAAAGACGACAGCGTTCTACTACCGCTGCTAACTCCATCAGGCTGGCGCCAGAAAGGATGTGTGCCGAGGTTCGCCCTGGCCAACCATCGGGCAACTCAAATGGATGATGGTGATGGACAATAACTGGAAGCTTCGGATGGTGCGCGGCCAGAATGTCTACCAACTTGACGAACTTTTCGGCCGACCACGCCCGCGGACGTTTGGCCGCAGCAGGATTAATGAAGACCGGTCTCGTCTCTGAAGAAAAATCAGCTTCAGAGAAAAACCGATCCGCCCAGTCCCGCTCTTCAGGCGCACACACGAATCTACAGACCTGGTCCGCGGAGCCACCTCCAAAAACACCGGCAGGCACGCTTAGTCGTTTCGTATTAGCGGCCAGCTCGGCCACAACATCGAGAAAGGCATCGGATTGATGCACATCCCTCATGGCAACGACTCGGTTCAAGAAAATGCCACGATAGTCCGTGTCATGTCCGACGCGAACCTTTATGCCGGCCCGCCACACCGTCAGGGCCGCCTCAAATGACGGCGCCAAGACAACAGCCGTATCAAAGCCGCCATTCCGTAGCTCGCGGATTACCGCCAGTCCGGTACGATATCGGTCGGAACCGTTCCTGGCAGCGGCAACGATAACCCCGTTCAAGCCCGTGACTCGACCAACAAGTTCGACATGGTCCGGCCGAACCATCGCGACGATCTCAGCATTCGGCAGAGCCGCGCGAAGCGCCTGAAGCGCCGGCAACGCCATCATGATATCGCCTAACCAATTCGGCAGGCGCACCAGAACTTTGCTGGCAGCGGCAGCTCGTTCACGCACCGACCCAACGTCCACAGAACGATCCGTCACGGGATGATACTACGCCGGAAACGGACCGATTCGACTAGGCTCTGGATTTCTGGATGCTGCTCGACAAGCAGTTGGACCGTTGAGAAACAGGATGGTTCGGCCGTTCGCGGACTCTCCAAACCCCGAACGTCCGCCGAGCCCGAAGGGCTCACCTCGTAGAATGTCGAAGCTGACGTCACGTACAGCTGCCGGAAACCTCACGGGTCGACCCGAACGAACATGACGGGCAGGTCTTCGAGGGGTGTTTGACACGAACGAGCGACAGCGAAGCGAACTCAAACACCTGTCCCGATCTTGCGGGAAAACACTCCAACACGCTAGTGTTCCGAGTACGCAGAGACATTTCGCGCTCTGAATCCAACGGTTCTTGTTGTGACTACCGTCCTCCATCTTACCGATGTCAACTTTGTTCGCGGCAAGCGTACCATCCTGAACACGATTAACTGGCGAGTCCAGTCTGACGAACGGTGGGTGGTGCTGGGCCCGAACGGATCGGGGAAAACGACACTCTGCCGCCTTGGGAGTCTCTATCTTCACCCCTCTAGTGGCAAGATTGACGTGCTGGGAGAACGCTTGGGCCGAGTTGATACGCGTGAGCTTCGAAAGAAAGTTGGGTTCACCAGCGCAGCCTTGGCCAACTTGCTTCTACCTAGCCTCAATGTCGCCGACGCTGTCATGACCGGGAAGCATGCTGCGCTGGCACCGCACTGGCATACCTATACCGATGATGACTATGCCAAGGCTGACATGCTGCTCAAGAGGTTCGGCTGCGACGGCCTCAACTCATCGACGCTTGGAAATCTGTCGTCGGGCGAACGTCAGCGCGTGCTACTCGCTCGAACGCTTATGCGCGACCCGTTATTGCTCGTGTTGGACGAGCCCACCGCTGGACTCGACCTCGGCGGCCGAGAGGACCTCCTTATGCTGCTGTCCGAGCTTGCCACTGATCAAGCAGCGCCAGCGACGGTTTTAGTCACACAACACGTAGATGAAATTCCTCCCGGCTTCACACACGCGATGCTTCTTCGCGATGGGCACATCCTAAGCGCCGGACCTATCGATCATGCTTTGACACCAGAGCGACTCTCTGACTGTTTCGGGCTGCACCTGCACCTTGAGAAGCGCTATGGTCGTTGGTGGGCGTGGAGCCCCCCCGACTTTCAACACGGTTGACGCCCGTCCATAGGTCAAGCTCACTCGCTCAGGCTAACGAAAATATTGGCCCTTCGCTCATCGTTCTGGCGCTACACGGCCTTTCAGGTGCCCGGCTGGATCATTGCTACAGCCGGTGGCTGGTTTATTCATTACTGGTTCAACGTGTCGCTGTGGCTCGCGATGGGCGTCCTTGTCTTTTGGGTGATCAAGGATTACGCTCTCTACCCATTCTTACGGAGCGCATACCAGATCGACCATCGCTTACAGATCGAGCGGATGATCGGGCATACAGGTAATGCGATCGAAACACTGTCTCCAACCGGGTACATCCGCGTGCGCGGCGAACTCTGGCTCGCTCGTACGGAGAGTAACGGGCGAACGGTTGAGGCTAAAGAACCGGTGGTGATTACTGGTATCGATGGATCGACGCTAGTAGTGACACCGACAACGACATCTGCTCCTCGTGGGGGCACCTAGTCCGAAAACATCCTATGTTAACTCACGACTGGCTCTCCACCACTCTACCGTCCGCCTTAATCCCTCCTCAATAGAGACCTTCGGGGCAAACCCCAGGTGCTTCTTTGCAAGGGCACTGTCTGCCTGCGAGTCCCGTACGTCGCCCGCTCGCGGGGGTCCATAGACCGGATCGACCGAGATACCGATGATCTCACGAAGAATCTCAAAGAGCCGATTCAACGAAATGCATCCCCCCCGAGCGAGATTCATGGTCATGCCGGCAACCCCTGGTGCGGTCGCCGCTGCAAGTACCCCATCTGCAACGTCCGAAACGTAGGTAAAATCACGAGTCTGCTCGCCGTCTCCATGAATGACCGGCTGTCTGCCTTCGCTTAGCGCAGCCGTAAACAAGGAAATGACGCCGGAATAGGGCGAGCAGGGATCTTGTCTGGGTCCAAAGACGTTAAAAAAACGTAGTGCAACTGTATCAAGTTCGTATAGAGCGTGAAACAAACACGAATACTTCTCACCAATCAGTTTCTGGAGCGCATAGGGAGAGATTGGATTCGGCGACATCTGCTCATGCTTAGGCAGTGTCGGCGAGTTACCGTAGACAGAAGAAGAACTCGCAAACACGAAACGTCTAACTTTCGCCTGGCGCGCAGCCGACAGCAACAACAGCGTCGCGTCGACATTCGCTCGGTGACTCGTGACCGGATCCTCGATCGATCGTGGAACCGACGGGACGGCCGCGATGTGAAGAACGTAGTCGGCACCGTCAACCGCCGCCGCGGCAGTGTCTGGGTCGACCAGATCGGCTTCGATAAACTCGATCGCGCTGTTGGCATGCTGCATAAGGTTGTGACGATGACCGGACGACAAGTCGTCAACCACCCGAACGTTCTCACCGGCTCTCACAAGTGCATCAACGACATGGGACCCGATGAAGCCGCCGCCGCCAGTGACTAAATAACGAGGCATAGCACGAACAGGGAAGCCAGGAGTCTGCTATACGAACCAAGAATCAATCCTGACCGAGGACGCGAACGGATCCGCCGATCTCTTGAGTCGCGCAGACTGTGTTCTCGGTTAAACTCTCGACGTGACACGCCTGAGGTTCTTTCCGCAAGCGACAATTGTCGGGCCGATACTTGCACTCTCAATCCTCTAAACAATATACAGTTAGCGACCTTTGCGCTGCATCGATCACAAGTTCGCATGCGAACAACATGGCAGACATGACTCCGTCGTGAGGCCCTTTGGACCTTACGGTTTTACTCTTCGGTTTAAATGATTTTATCTTCATTCATCGTGACCCTATAGAGCTAGGCCCTATCCGATAGATCCCATGAGCCCAGACGCGTGGTTAACGCTTGTGGTAGTCATGACCGCCGTCGCCGTGATGACGACCGAACGTGCGCCAGCTCCGTACGTGATCCTGACCGCGACCACCGTTCTACTCGTGGCAGGCGTCCTCAATACACAGGAAGCCTTTTCGGGGTTTTCAAATCCGGCACCCATCGCCGTCGCGGCGCTCTATGTTCTCGCGGCCGCAGCCAACAAGACCGGAACGCTTGATCGTCTGCCGAACCTCCTGGGCTCGAAGCAAATTGGCACCAGGAGACAGCTCTTGCGATTGCTGGCACCTACGGCCGTCTCTTCGTCAGTCCTCAATAACACCCCGATTGTCGCCATGTTGGCACCCACCGTTCTGGCTTGGGCCCGAAGAACCGGTCATTCCCCATCCAAGTTCCTCATCCCAATTAGCTTCGCTGCTATCTTGGGTGGATTACTCACTTTGGTTGGCACATCGACCAACCTCGTTGTCTCCGGCCTGCTAGAAGCCACAGGTCACGCACCAATGGGCTTGCTGGAGATCGGCCGCGTGGGGTTGCCGGTTGCTGTTGTTGGACTTGCGTACCTGATTCTCTTCAGTCCGCGACTCTTACCCGAACGGCGCGCGCCCGGGCAAGACCTAGACGCCGACGCCCGTGAGTTCACGATTGAGATGATGGTGTCGCCGCAGAGCCCCCTTATTGGCAGAACCATTAGCTCCGGTGGACTACGGAACCTCGAGGGCGTCTTTCTCGTGGAACTCGAAAGGTGCGGACACCGGCTGGCTCCGGTCTCGCCGAACGAGCCGCTCGAAGAAGCCGACCGCCTCACGTTCGTCGGCAACATTGGCCGGATCCTTGACCTCCAACGTATTCCCGGCCTCAAGTCGCCAGAAGAGCGGCATTTTCCGAGTAGCGACAGCAGCCTCCAGCGGCTGTTCTTCGAAGCCGTTGTAGCTGAAGGTTCTCCACTCGCCTACTCGACGCTGAAAGAGGTCGGTTTCCGCGCGAGGTATGGAGCGGCAGTCATTGCCATTCACCGAGCTGGCGAGCGAATCGGCGTCAAGCTCGGCAAAGTCGTCTTGCATCCCGGCGATCTACTGGTCGTTCTCGCTGACTACAAGTTTCGAGAACGATCCCGCAACTACCGCGACTTTCTTGTCGTGGCACCACTTGGTGAGGAGACACCTCCTCGACGCGAAAAACAAACCGTCGTCGCCATGGTCATCGCCGGCCTGCTTTTGGCGGTCGGACTACAAATCTTAGACATCGTTCGCGCGTCATTGGCCGCGGCCATTGCGATGGTCGCACTTCGCGTGCTGAGTCCATCGGAAGCTCGACGTGCTATCGACATCAACGTGCTGATCGTCATCGCTGGGAGCTTTGGCCTTGGCGCAGCACTCACGGTAAGCGGTCTTGACCAGTATATCGCCAGCATCTTTATCGTTCCCTTAGCCAAATGGGGTGACACGGCCCTCTTGCTCGGCGTGTTGGTCGCCACGATCTGTATGACCGAATTCATTACCAACAACGCCGCGGCTGTACTTATGTTTCCGATCGCGCTAGCCACCGCGAGCCAAAGTGGTCTCGAACCTCGAGCGTTTGCCATCGCAGTGGCGCTCGGCGCCTCGGCGTCCTTCCTCTCACCAATCGGTTATCAGACCAATACGATGGTGTACGCGATGGGTGGATACCGTTTCAGTGATTTTGCACGAGTCGGACTGCCGCTGACGACGATCATGGTCGTCGTTGCGGCACTGGTCCTACCTGTTTGGTGGCCTTTGAGGTAGTCCGGAAGGATACTCGAGGGAGGGCGGGGGGATAAAGGGCCGGACCCAAGATCGACGACGTCTTCAGGTCATTCCAAGTGTGCAGAGCAGTCACCATTCGTGTCCACGCTCTGAACTGTCAGTCGCCAGTGAAGTTTGCTGCATTCATTGAGAACTTTTTTCTCTCCACGTCTAAATTCTGTTGCAGAGGCATGCTGTCACCAGAGAGAACTCATACAACAAGGAGGCAATGTGCTTCTGGAGAGGCAGCAGGAAACAGGCCAGTAAAGGTTCGGTTACTTGCCCACGCATGAACATTCAGGCAAACACGATTTCAACTGCGACAGCGCAGGTTGGACTTAGAGCGGGCCACGCTCACATCGGGAACTGCTCCTGTCTAATCCCGGGAATAACCTTGAGAGCGTTCACGTAGTACACCTTCCGGAGGACGTCGTCAGGCAAGTCCATCCCGTAGAGTTCCAGAAGGCGTGGTACCGACGATAGTAGTCGAAATACTCGTCAGCCGTCTCTAACGTCCGCCAGTAAAATGGAAACTCCTCGGGGCGATATGAGTCCTTCCCAAAGAGAATCCGATCCTGATACTCGACGAAAAACTTGTGAGCCGTTCTCGGCTGCCGACCCAACTCATACAAGATGGCAGCCGTCTCCGGATAAACGTTGGGTAGACGATCGAGTAGCTCACCCAGTCGGTCCAAGTTGTTAGCGTGCCAGCCGAAATGTGCCAAGATGAACCTCGTGTTCGGGTGCTTGGTGAAGAGTCGGTCTCGCTCGGCCATCATCTCGTCGAAACTGGGAACACGGAAAGCCGGCATTCGGCGGTCCGGCAGGAGCGTCAGCTCAAGCCATCGCTCATTGAATTCGTCAACCGGCTGGTAAAACTCCGACGGCTCACCAACATGGATTAGGACAGGGATGTCGAGCCGAGCACAGGCCTCGAACACCGGATCGAGCTCTGGATCGTCGACGGACACTCGATTGCCGTTCTCATTACGGACATCGATCCCGAAGTTCTTGAAGAACTTCAGCCCCACGGCGCCGGTCACGACGTCGCGCTCCAGCTGTTGGGCTGCTTGCTCGCCGAACCCAGAGTAAACACCCCGACTGAAATCGAGATTGGCAAAGTGGACCATCCGCTCAGGCGCTGGACTCCTTCTGATCGTCTCAATCTTCTTCGCCAGGTTGGAACCCGAACCACCGCTCAAGTTGACCAACACCTGCAAGTTGAGATCGTCCATCTCTGAAACGGTCTGAGCCCACTGATCTTCGGAAATCCTCCAATGGTGGCTGTGGACGTCGATGACTGGGAACCTTGCCCGCTGGACTGGGTTCTCGTCGACAACGAGAGTCGAACGCGGTGTGTACTCCTCGACGGTTAGCGCTGGTTCGTCCGCACGCCGCTGGAACGACCGCTGCGCCTCTGGAGTTGCCGCAAGAAAACCGACCGCTGCACCGATCACCGCGACAGCAATCACAACGAAAACTACGCGTTTAAACATGAACGCCTCAAGTCTACAAAAGGTTCCGCCGCAGTGCGGCCGTAAGCCGAATTCTGTATCCAGCTAAGCAACGATCACTCGCACCAAACTGATGACGACCATTCCTCTAGCCCCGCCATCACTGGCGGGATCATGCGACCTACCCGGAAGCTTCGGGCGGACCACCCTCAAACGCCTCCCTATTTGGTCTTGCTCCGTGCGGGGTTTAGCCTGCCACTCACCTTACGGTGAACGCGGTGCGCTCTTACCGCACCTTTTCACCCTTACTCGTCTCCGCCCTAACGGGCTTCGGCGAGCGGTATGTTTTCTGTGCCACTTTCCTTCGGATCGCCCCGACCGGGAATTACCCGGCGCACTGTCCTTCGGAGTTCGGACTTTCCTCCCAACCCATCCGCCTAAGCGAACGGGAACGGCGGTCGTCTGGCCGACTGCGGCGGAATGTCAAAGAACGACTACGCTACCCGTCGGTCTCTCGGGAAATGTTGTACTGCTCGAGCTTCTTATAGAGATTACTACGGGGGGTATCAATCTCCTTAGCCGTCTTGGAGATATTCCAACCCAAATCCCGAAGTTTTCTCACCAAGAACGCTCGTTCCGTGATCTCCTTGAACTCGCGGAGCCCCCGAAGATTCGTAGCGACGGTACGCGATAAACCCGGCTTTTCGTCGACGCGGAGCACACTTTGGACTTCCGGCAGGTCGACGGCATCTCCGCCGGTCATAACGAGCAGGCGCTCGACTGAATTCCTGAGTTCACGAACGTTGCCCCGCCATCGAAGCCGCGATAGCGTTTCCAACGCCGAATCAGTAAAACGCTTCGCCTTGAAGTTGTTCTCGCGCGCGAAAATACCTGAGAAGTGACGGATAAGCCCCGGAATGTCCTCTGCGCGCTCGCGGAGCGGGGGTACCTTGACCGGGATGACGCTGAGCCGAAAGTACAGGTCCTCGCGGAACTCACTATCCGCGATCGCCTGATCGAGATCCTGATTCGTCGCTGCCAACACCCGAACGTCCACCTTGATCGTTCTCGATGATCCAAGCCGCTCGACTTCTCCCTCCTGCAAAACCCGCAGCACCTTGGCCTGGGTCTTGAGGCTCATGTCGCCAACTTCGTCAAGGAAAATGGTCCCGCGGTCAGCCTGCTCAAATTTTCCGATCTGCTTCTTGGTCGCACCGGTAAAGGAACCCTTTTCGTGGCCGAACAGCTCCGACTCGATCAGATCGTCCGGAATCGCAGCGCAGTTGACCTGAACGAAGCGTTCCTTGGTACGCGGACTGTGACGATGAATGGCTCGGGCAACGAGCTCCTTGCCGACACCGCTCTCACCTTGAATCAGGACGGTGCTCCGAACCGGCGCGGCACGCTGGATCTCCTCCATTACCTTAGCGAGCGCACCACTCTCGCCGACCATTTCGTGCCGGACTTGATCGGCTTTCTGCCAGTTCCGGTTCTCGTCACGTAACTTCCGCTGGTCGAGGGCATTTCGAATGGTGACCTTGACCCGTTCCGTTGATAGCGGCTTCTCGAGAAAATCGAAGGCCCCCAGCTTGGTCGCCTCGACCGCCGTCGTTACGGTGCCGTGTCCAGAGATCATCACGACCGGAACGGCCTCGTCGTACTCGCGAACCTTGCGAAGCACGTCGAGCCCATCCATGCCCGGCATCTTAACGTCCAAGAACACCAAGTCCGGACTGTCGTGCTCAACTCTATCAACCCCCTCTTGCCCGCTTCGAGCCAGTTGACACTCGTAGCCGTCGTATTCAAGAATCATCTTAAGGGAGGCCCGAACAGAGGCATCGTCGTCGATAACGAGAATCCTAGACTTCATGACTGAAAGAGAAGGTGGTGATCAAGGGCTCAGCCAACAGCACCGTTTCCCCGGTCTTTGAAGCCAGACCCATGTCGCCTAATCCATCTATTCACTATGTTACGAGAGCAGCTCCAGAAAATCCGCTTCGGTTAGAACCTTAACGCCAAGTGTCTCGGCGTTAGCTAGCGTGTTCCCGGGGTCGGTACCAGCCACCACGCCACTCGTCTTCCTGCTGACCGACGAGACAACTTTTCCACCGCGTGATTCGATAGCCCGTCGCGCCTCGTCTCTCGACTGTGATTCGAGTCTTCCCGTAAAGACGAAAGTCTGGCCTGCCAGCCTCGCTTCATTCGTCATTTCGCCGCCCACCGCGTTAGGTTCCTCAAGACGGAAACCCACCTTGCGCATTCGTTCGAACAGACGACGATTGCTAGGCTCGTCAAAGAATGACCGTACCGAAGCAGCCACCACCGGCCCAACATCCGGAACCGCCTCGAGCTCATCTAGTGAGGCACCAATCAGGGCGTCCAAGCTCCCAAACCTCTCGGTAAGAACTCGGGCTGCGCTCACACCGACGTGACGAATTCCGACCCCAAAGAGCAGGCGCCACAACTCATTCACCTTGCTCCGCTCGAGCTGGCCCATCACGTTGGCCGCCGACTTCTTACCCATCCGCTCCAAACCTTCCAGTGTCTCCGCGGTCAACGAGTACAGGTCAGCGCAATCAATAACCAGCCCCTTTTCGATCAATTGGTCGATTAGTGATTCGCCCATTCCCTCGATGTTCATCGCACCACGAGCCGCAAAGTGCTGCAGCGCCCGCCTGATCTTGGCGGGACACGTAACGTTTGGACAGCGCCACACGACCTCATCTCCGGCCCGCTCAAGCGCCGTCTCACACACGGGACACCAAGTTGGCATGACGAACCGCCGCGGCGCATCCGACCCGGTGGCACGCCGACCGAGGACCGGCTTAATGACCTTCGGTATGACGTCCCCACCCTTTTCAATCAGCACGATGTCGCCCACGCGAAAATCCTTACGGGCAACCTCATCGGCGTTGTGCAGCGTAGCCATTGAGATTGTTGATCCCGCAAGGCGGACCGGCTCAAGGACCGCGTACGGCGTCACAGCGCCGGTCCGTCCTACGTTTACTTCGATTTTGATGAGCCGCGTGGTCGCCTGCTCGGCTGGAAACTTAAATGCAATGGCCCACCGAGGAAACTTCGATGTCGACCCAAGCTCGTCTCGAAGCTGGCGTTCGGACACTTTGGCGACAACGCCGTCGGTCTCGAAGCCTAGGCTCTGACGTTTGTCGGCCCACTCAGCACAGAACGCTAGGACCTCGTCAATCCCCGAACAGGACCGCCAATTCGACTCGACCGGAAGACCCCATTCGCGGAGCTGGGCCAGCATCCGATCGTGACTCCTCAGCTGGATCAGCGGTGCCGCCTCTGAGTCAATCTGCACCGCCTGATAAAAAAAGACGCTGAGACCGCGCTCCTTAACAAGCCTAGGGTCGAGATTCCGAATGGTTCCCGCTGCTGCGTTGCGTGGGTTAGCGAAGAGCGGCTCTCCTATTTCCTCTCTCTCCCGATTGATTCGGTTAAATATGCGACGCGGCAGATAGACTTCACCACGGATTTCAAGCCCGACTGGCAAGTCGGTCTTAAGTTTTAGCGGAATCGCGCGAATTGCACGAACGTTTGAAGTCACGTCCTCCCCGCGTACACCGTCGCCACGGGTTACACCTCGAGTGAGCAGCCCGTGACGATACGTCAACGCAATGCTCAAACCGTCGACCTTGAGCTCAGCAACGTATGGAATCAGGTCATCTACTAACTCTCCACCACTTGCCCCTTCGAGACTCTTGCGCACCCGCTCGTCAAACGCACGCATCTCGTCTTCGCTGTACGCGTTATCAAGGCTGAGCATCGGGCTCGCATGCTCGACCGATTCGAAACCTTCGACAGGACGTCCTGCCACCCGCTGGGTCGGTGAGTCAGGCGTGATGAGATCGAGATGAATCGCTTCCAACTCATCGAGCCGACGCATCAGCGCATCAAACTCAGCGTCTGAGATTTCAGGGTCATCGAGGACGTAATACCGTTCTTCGTGATAGCGGATACGATCGCGGAGCAGTTCGATCTGTTCGGCGTTCGTAGTCACGAAAAGGGTCGCGAACAGAAAGTCAGACTATCTGTCTCTCGCCAGCACGTAGTCGGGTAACGCATCCAATGAATCGCGCTCGGGTGACGGAGGAAATACGTCGAGACAGCGTTTAGCACTCGTGGTGTACTCGACCGCCCGGTCGTACGCGTGCTCAACAGCTCGATGTTCATGTAAGAGCACTTTTAGCTCGTTCCATGCATCCAGGGAGATGGTCCTGTCGTTGACAGCCGATCGGATGAGCTCGCTCGAACGACCACGGTCACGCTGCAACAACAGAATCACGGGTAGTGTTACCTTGCCCTCTCTCAAATCACCGCCGATAGGCTTACCCAGTGCCGTCTTGTCTGCTGTGTAGTCGAGCAGGTCGTCAACCAGCTGAAACGCCATCCCCAGCTTAAAGCCGTATTCACGGAGCGCTTTTCGCTGATCCGGCGTCACCTCTCCAAGCATCCCACCGATCTCGCCACAACCGCCAAATAGATACGCGGTCTTACGCCGGATAATCTCCAGATGCTCGTCTTCGGTAATATCGACGTCGCCGGTCTTTGTCAGCTGGTAAAGCTCGCCCTCGATCATCCGGAGCGTGACGTCGCAGAGCAGTCGCACGAGCTCGAGCGAGTCGTAGGTCAGAGCCATCCCCATCGATTTGATGTAGAGGTAGTCGCCGAGCAGCACGCTAACGTCGTTGCCCCATCGCGAATGCACCGCTGCCCTACCGCGCCGCAGGTCGGCGTTGTCAATGATGTCGTCGTGAACGAGCGTAGCCGTGTGGATGAACTCGACGACGGAGGCATAGTTCACCGCCTGATCACCGGAATACCCGGACAACCGCGCCGACATGAGCAGGACTGCCGGACGCACCCGTTTCCCACCACTCGACTGGATGTAGTGTCCGATTTCAGGGATTAGCTGGACGCGCGACTGGATGTGGTGTGCGTACGCCTCCTCGACCCCATCCAATTGATCCTGAATTGGCTCGAAGATACGAATAAGCTCGGAGAGAGTAGCCGACTGAACAGTTTGCATAAATGTGCTTTGATCAGACCATATTTTCCTCGCAAGTGTCAACGTACCAAGCCTTTAGCAGTATTTGTTCACACCTCTATTTCTCCAAAGAGTGAAACGAAAGAGGCAGAGGTTGCGGCTGACACGTCGGTAGGAGACTGGCTTCGCGTCTTAGCCAGCACCTCGACAACGCGTGCGACCCACGCAGGCTCGTTCCGCTTGCCGCGATACGGTGTCGGAGCAAGATAGGGAGAATCGGTTTCCGCCAGCAATCGATCGTTAGGAACTAGCTTCGCGGCTTCCCGAATTTCGTCGGCGCGGCTGAAAGTAACAATTCCCGAAAAAGAGACATGGAAGCTTAAGTCGAGCACCTGTCGAGCGAGCGCCGTATCACCAGTGAAGCAATGAAACACCCCGCGCACCTGACCTTGCCCCTCGGTCCGCAGAATCTCGATAGTGTCGGCCTCTGCCTCGCGCGTGTGGATCACCACGGGGAGATCACGCTCTCTGGCAAGCCACAACTGACGACGGAAGACTTCTTGCTGGAGGTCGTGAGGCGCGAAGTCGTAGTGGTAGTCGAGCCCAATTTCACCGATCGCGCGTGCCTGAGGACAGGTGCCAATCGCTGCGACCATAGCGTCCTCAACGTCATTGACACAATCATGGAACTTGCCCGCTTGGTGCGGATGGATCCCGATCGCGCATGTAACGCCAGGCCACAGCTTTACCACGCGGTCGAACCGCTCCCGCTCGACCGGGGCTGTCTGCTCGAGAATGCACAGCGCCGACGAGAGTCCCGCCAACCTCGCCCGGCCGACAACATCCTCAAGGTCTGGCACGAACGCGTCATCCGCCAAATGACAGTGGGAATCAATCATCGCAGCCAGGGCACCTCTTGTAGCTCAGCTGACCTTTGATCCGGATGGCGCTAGCTCGGGGTCTTCGACACTCAGTAAAACCGGAGGTCCGTTATCGGAAGACGAGGCCAGAATCATGCCGTTTGACTCGAGGCCAGCAAGCTTCGCCGGTTTCAAATTGGCCAAGAAAATGACCGTCTTGCCCACGAGCGATTCTGGCTCGTAAGCGCCGAGGAGCCCAGCGAGCACTTGGCGCTGCGCTCCACCGGTGTCGAGCTGGACCTTGATCAACTTCCGCGACTTTGGCACGACCTCAGCTGACAAAATTCGGGCAACGCGTAGGTCGAGCTTAAAGAAGTCGTCGATCGAAATCATCGACGAGCCGAGCGCAGTCTCGGCCGCGGAGCTTGCTGCCGTGGCCGCCACACTAAGGGTGGAAGAGCTTGACGGGGTTAGCGTCTGAGCCGCTGGTGATTCGGTGTGGGTTTCGGCCTTTGGTTTCTCCATGTTAAGTTCTTTCTGCTTTCACTCGAGTCGCGGCCACAATGGGTCGCCTTGGCTAATTACCCGCTCCCCACCGGACCATTCGGCGTCGGGGTCGAGGCGTAGAGTCTGGGCATCACGAGTTTCACCGACTCGGTGAAGTACCTCCGCGGCGGAACCAGGCATAACGGGAAGCAGTAACACGCCGGCAACGCGAACGGCTTCGGCAATGTCGAACAGCTGCTGGTCGAGCTCGGTACCTCTCGACGCGTCCTTCGCTACACTCCAGGGTTGCACTTCAGCGATGTACTCGTTTGTAGCATCGATCAATTCGAACGCTACCGCCGCGCCCCGGTGGATCGCAAGCCTATCCATAGCCTGCCTGTAGCTGGACACAATAGCGGTGGCACGCTCAGCAAGTGGGCCTGGTGCGCCAGACGGTCTGAGTCGACCGTTTCGGTAGCGATGCGCCATCGAGGTGAGCCGACTGACGAGGTTACCAAAATTGTTTGCGAGATCCGTGTTGTAGATATTTTCGAAACGTTCCCATGAAAAGTCGCCGTCGCTGCCGTAAGTAATCTCCTTAGTCAGGTAGAGTCGGAGCGGGTCTGGCCCAAGTCGATCGGCGGCTTCGAGAGGGTCTACAACCGTGCCGACCGACTTGCTCATTTTCTGGCCCTTCCAGTGAACCCACCCGTGCCCGAAGACCTGCCTTGGGAGCGATAGCCCGGCGCTCATCAGCATGGCTGGCCAGATCACGCAATGAAAACGGGTGATGTCCTTCCCAATTACGTGAAGGTCGGCCGGCCACCACCGCTCGCATAGGTCGTCGTCAGCGCCATACCCGACAGCTGCGATGTAGTTAATCAACGCATCGGCCCAGACATACACGACGCTATCGGGATCGTTAGGCAGAGGAATGCCCCACGCCTGCCCAGTTCGACTCATCGAGACATCATCGGGCCCCGATTCCAGGAAACGGAGGATCTCGTTTCGCCGGGTCTCGGGCTGCAAGAAGGTCGGCTGCGCCGCGTAATGGTCGAGCAGTGCCTGTCGATAACCAGACAGCCGGAAAAAGTGGTTCTTCTCCTTGATCCACTCCGGCTTCCTACTGTGGACTGGGCAAAGCCCAACCTCGAGGTCCTTCTCCTGTTTGAACGCCTCGCAGGAGACGCAGTACCACCCCTCGTAGGATCCCTCATACAAATCCCCCGCGTCGGAAATCCGCTGCATAAGCTTCGTCACCGCGCGCCGGTGCCGCTCCTCGCTGGTCCGAATGAAATCGTCGAACGAAATATCAAGTCGCTTCCACACGTCACGAAACACCTGCTCCATCTGGTCGCAGAATTCTAGCGGGTCGAGTCCCTTGTCTCGCGCACGCTGATAGACATTGTGCGAGTGCTCGTCGTTGCCCATAAGAAAGCGCGTGTCAACTCCAGACAGCCGCTTGTACCGGGCGATAACGTCAGCCGTGATCTTCTCGTAGGCCGTCCCGAGATGTGGTCGACTGTTGACGTAATCGATGGCCGTGGTGATATAAAAGCGAGACATTGGTCCGAATTTCCTCAGTCAGGGCTTGCCACGATCGAGATAGGCCTTAGTCAAGACAGCCTGAACCTCCTTAACGGTGAGCCCTTTTTCCTCAGCGACTCGAACACAGTCGTCGAACTCGGGCATCGCGTTAAGCACCTGCGGCGCGCCGACACGCCGCGCGATCTTAAAGCGCACGCGGCCAAGCGGTGTGTCGACCTCTACATATTCTCGCTCGAGGCATTCTCGCTCCGCTTCACGAAAGCGAAGGCCGATCGTAGTCGTCTCGTTGAACACGACGCGGCTCAAAATGTCACGCTGCTCAGGCTTCGCTATGACCGTAACGAGCGTCCCCGGACGACTCTTCTTCATCTGGATCGGCGCATAGAAGACGTCGAGCGCCCCCGCGGCATAGAGCTTTTCCATCAGCACGCCAAAGATCTGCGGGTTCATGTCGTCGATCTCACATTCGATGACCACAACCTTCTGAATGGCCTGGCCCGGCTCGGCCTCACCGACCAAGAGCCGAAGCAGATTCGGATAGTCGGGGAAGTCGCGATCGCCGGCGCCGTAGCCGCTCTGACGAACCCGCATCGCGGGCATGGAGCCGAACTCGTCGACGTACTCCGAAAGGATCAGCGCACCAGTCGGGGTCAGCAGCTCTACCGCTGGGCCCTTTGCGTAGGCCGGGACCCCTTCGATCAGGCGAACGGTCGCCGGTGCCGGCACGGGCATCACGCCGTGCTCGCAACGAACCATTCCCGAACCGACGTTCAGAGGCGACGAGACGATCCGATCGGCACCAAGCCGCTCCAATCCGTAGACCGAACCGGTAATGTCGATAATCGAATCGATTGCGCCCACCTCGTGCAGCTGAACATCTTCAACCGGCATCTGGTGGATGTCGGCCTCGACCTCGGCCAAGCGACGAAAGAGCTGCTTCGAGCGTTCCTTGACCTCAGACGAAAGTACCGACCCGTCCAACATCCTGCAGATTTCGCTGAAACCACGGTGGTGATGATGGCCATGGTTGTGCTCATGATGCTCATTATCATCGTGAGAATCAGCGTGGCCGCGCCCCGTCCCGTTTCCTTCTTCAACTCGAAAGCTCGTTGCACCGACTCCGGACCTCGAAACACGCTCGGCTTTAAGACGCACGTTCCCAAGTGTCAGACTTCCGAGCGCCTCACGCAGCTCGTCCAGCGACAACCCGGCATCGATAAGTGCACCGAGAATCATGTCGCCCGAGGCGCCTGAGAAACAGTCAAAATAGAGGATCGTCACCCTCTCATGCCCCCCATTCTCTGAATACTGGAGTACTCCGAACAGGCGAACTCAGAACCCTCCCCACTCCCCTCGAGCAACGATTTCGGCCCACCCGGTCACGTAGATCCCGTCATCCTTCCACTCGACGTACTGTGAACCGCCCGGCGACACGACATCCATCGATCGCGCGGCCCCGCCATGTGCCACCGCTGCGACAGCCGAAGCACACGCACCTGTACCCGATGCCGTTGTCGGCCCGACGCCTCGCTCCCAGATCAAGACTCGAATGCGATCCGGACGTTCAACCTTGACAAACTCCACGTTGGTCCCATCAGGGAACGCCTCATGAACAGCAAGCTCTGGAGCGAATCTCCGGAACTGGGTTTCGTCGAGTCGATCAGTCAACACGATACACTGCGGATTGCCCACTGACAGCACAATGACACGAACCGACTCACCCAATACGTTGAGGTCCACTCGACGGACCCCCTCGGGCTCGCCCATAAAGGCCCTAAACGTGTAACGCGGAGCAGCCTCGTCGAGTAGCGCCAGTGTCTTGATGCCGCCATCCGTTTCAATCACTGTCTGCTCACCCGGCTCCGGCTTCGACACCAGCCCAGTTTGTTTTTGGCTGTATCTTTCAGATACCTGACCGACCAAAATGGCCGCGAGACACCGAATGCCGTTGCCTGACACCTCGGCCTTGGAACCGTCGGCGTTGAACAACTTCATCGACGCTCCTTCTGGGGTGCTCTTAAAGAGAATCAAACCGTCGGCACCGATACCCGTATGGCGTTCGCAAACGGCTCGTGCGATGTCCGCTGCTTCATCGGCGGATACCTCCGACTCTCGCATAAACAGAAAATCGTTTCCGTATGCGTGGGCTTTAATGAACTTGACCGCCATGAAAACTCTAGCGTCCTGCCTCTGCACCTAATCTCAGTCGGCAAACCCGGACAAGATCAGCGTGATGCCAGTCGTCAGACCAATCGTTGCATCTCGATCATGCAACCCGAACACCACGGATGCGTCGAACTGTACGGCACTCCGACGATAACGAATACCGCTCAGCCCAAAGCCGGACGTCGAGGTGCCAGGCGGCACGTTACGAATACGTCGATTGAGGTGCCCATTAATCTCAAAAACGGCTTGAATAGCATCGGTTAAGTCACTGGTCAGCGAGAGACCGTACAACACAACGTCGTTCTGTCGAGTGCCGCTAGTCGGGTCGCCCAAGATACCAAGCCCCGTGTTTCCCACGACCCGCACCCGACCAAAGGACTTCCCGATTAGCACCGAGTTGTGGAACGCCAGCGTGTTCGGGCCGAGACCGTTGCGAGAGTTCGCATTCGGTAGCCGCGTCGAAAAATGAAATCCGATCGACGGTCGTCTGGATGTTTCGGATAACATGCGCGCCTTAGCCCCGATCACAAGGTCGTCAAAGTCTGAGGTGGTACTGCCAGTAAAATTCAGGTCTGCCGATCGCGGCGCCGGTGACCTTTCTGTTACCCGAAGATGCTGACGAGATGCATGCTCGATCTGAAACTCGGCCACGTCACCGAAACCAAACCGGAGTCCGAGATTCGGAACATTTGCAAGGTGACCACGAAGCCCCGATACAGGGAACGACTGGTTCCTCAGATAGTCAATACCAACCTGAACCGCAATCTTCCCAGCTCCAATCGACTCGGGATCCTCAGTTCGAAGCGGCCGTGGCTGTGCAGACCCAGGAAGGGCTGAAACAACCACAAGGGCACTCGCCAACGCACAACACAGAAACCACAGCCGAGCGATCACACCTGCCTCGCTTCGGACTCCAATTGCGCCGCTTCAAGGGCCACGGCTGGACAATCCTTTGACCAACGGATGTAGCTCATCGCGGCTGCATCGTACACGGTGTGCGCCACGATTGGGGCTATCAGACCGTCAGTCCAGATTGCGAGCCCACCGAGCGCGATGCCGATCACACTGACCCAGCATCCGAACGTCAGCGTCCCGGTTCCGCCCATGTGCGCAACTCCGAAAATGACGCTGGCCGGTACCAGTCCGAGCTCTGTTTGCAACACCCCGCGGAAGAAGAGCTCCTCGCCGAGACCGGCGGCCACACTGATCACGACCAGCGCCGTGATACTGATGCCACTAAAAAGCGGTTTGAAGACCTCGGCATAGAGGCGTCGTATTGACCTCACCGGAGCACTCCCTGGGGCACGGCACAGCAGATAGATATTCGCCAGACCGAGCACACCGGCCGCAACGCCGCCAATGAGCACTCCGGACTGGATGCTGCCAGGCTCGAGCGGGACCCCTCGCAAACGCGCCCAGGCAAGAGCCAAGGCGACGAGCACCCCCTCACCCAGTAGCGCTAGCCAGACGAGCGACACGGCTTTCACCGGAATCAAGAATCAACGTGAACGGTCCGTCATTGACGAGTTCGACAGACATGAGGGCTTGAAACTGACCGGTTGCCACCAGCAAGCCGGTCGTTTTCAGCCGTTCAACCAACACGTCGTACACCACCCGCGCTCGATCCGGCCTGGCGGCAGCATCGAACGACGGACGTCGTCCACGACGGCAGTTCCCGTACAACGTGAACTGAGACACCACGAGCAGACCACCCCCGATGTCTAAAACAGAACTACCCATTCGACCGTCCTCGTCCTCGAACACACGGAGGTGCTGAATCTTGCTCACGATGTAGTCGACGTCCTTCCGGCCGTCATAGCGTCCCACACCCACGAAGACTACCAATCCACGTCCGATCTGTCCGAACTCGTCGCCGTCGACCGACACGCGGGCAGA
The DNA here is from genome assembly GCA_965237405.1 of Vicinamibacterales bacterium. GTDB lineage: Bacteria > Acidobacteriota > Vicinamibacteria > Vicinamibacterales > UBA8438 > CAUZIB01. The sequence continues at coordinate 1,512,973 of OZ250139.1, forward strand.
TGTAACTCGCTGCAGGACGACCTTCATTGCCAAGCCCCGTTAAGAGACGAACTCGGCAACCTGTGACGGAAGCTCCGCGGTAGGATTTAGACGCGCGTCGAGCAAATGGCGTGGAGCGATGTTGCCCAAGGCCTTGAGCATCGAGTTCTTCACACCAGGATGTTCGGTCTCAAAATCGATGAGCAGCCACTTGAGCCGTTGGCACTCAAGGCTCAAGTGGCCACACACGTGGCAACAACACCCGATCACCGGAAGCCTGTTTTCGCGGGTGTACACGCGGGCTTCGTCTTCCGTGACGTAGACGAGCGGCCGGATCACTACGTGGCGGCGATTGTCGGATAGGAGCTTCGCTGGCATAGCCTTGAGACTTCCTGCAAAAAAGAGGCTGAGCATAGCGTCTCGACGAAGTCATCGGCATGATGCCCGAAGGTGATCTTGGTCGCGCCAACATCGGCCACCAGACGATACAACACACCCCGTCGCAGCTTCGCGCACAACGAACAGGGGGTTGTGCCGTCGTCGAGGACGTCGTCCATTATCTCTCCGATCTACGTGTGCTCGATACGATGTTCCCAACCGCGCTCGACACAGGCGTATGAGATCTCATGGTGCTTGTGTACTCTTCGTGCCAGGAGTCCACGTTCACGGCGATAAGCGAGAAGTTGATTGAGGCGTGTCGCCTGAGAACCTCCAACACCTGCATGAGCGTCCAACTATCCTTGCCACCCGACAACCCGACCATTACATGAACGCCTTCTTCGAAGAGGTCGAAGGTCTTGATGGCTTTGGTGACCTTCCGCGCTAGACGCACTTCGAGTTTGGAGCTGTAGGCCATCCTCCTACTCCCCCACTAGTCTCCCGTGCACGGAATAGCACTTCATGCGCGGGACACCAGTAGTCGATCGATGGTGCGATCCCAGGTCATGTCGGCGACATATTCCAACGCGGCGGAACCAAGTCGTTCGGCCAGCGCCCGATCTGAGAGCAACGCCAGCCGGGACCCGAGAGCTGCGGCGGTGGGCTCGGTCACAAACCCAGTCTCGCCGTCGCTAACGATCTCGGCTGGTCCCCCGCTGTCGAGACAGGTTATGACGCATTTCGCCGACGCAAAGGCCTCGACGGTCACCATGCCATAGTCCTCGGCACATGCTGGAAAGCACACCGCTCGGCACGTCGCCAACTTCGTCAACAGTTCGTCGTCGCCGACGGCACCTAAGAACGACACACGGGATTCGACACCTAAGTCAGCGGCCTTTCGACGGAGCACCGGAAGCTCGTCACCGTCACCAACAACGACGAGGCGCACGCCGGCAGCGTTGGACTGCGCCAACGCCTCGACAACCAGTCCAATCCGTTTGAGCGGTGTCAAACGGGAAACCACGAGAATAAAGTCGGCGTAGTCGTCACACCGATAGGGTCGTGGTGGCGGTGGCGGATGGATGACAGACGAGTCGATGTTGCCCCATTTCTTTAAGCGACTCTGGATGGTGCGCGACTGCGCGAACAGTCTCCCCACATTGCGGGTAAGCAAATAGGCATCGGAAACGTGAATGAAGCGCCGGCGCACGTGTTCCTTGATCCGCGCCCGCGCCGACAGGGACTCGGCAAACTGCGGCCACTGATCGTAGTACTCGCGCATTCGGTGGTTCAGCCAACACACGTGGACCGGATGTCGAATCGCGTAGCTGGGAAACCGTAGGCTCAGAACCTGATCGACCGGCTTCCCGTCATGCGCAACGCCGACATCGGTCATCCAGGTGGCGAGATACGCAGACGCCTGTCGGCCGAAACGATTCTGCGGAGTCAGTAACAGCGCCGCTTCGTGGCCACGCTCGCGCAGCGCCGTGACCAACGCGTTTCCGATCACCAGATGACCGCCCTGGGCAAATGGGGGATGTGACGTGGCAACCGTAATGCGGGCCACGCCTACGGCCACCGTACGAGGACGATGTTCGTGCGCTCTTGCGTCGGTCCGGCTGGCCCAAACTGCGCGGGCGTACCGACCATCTCACCCAATTGGGGTGTCCAACTATTCAGTGGCAATGCTCCATTAACGTGAAACAAGATGCCTCCGAGGTCCGCCAACACCCAAGGGTTACTATCGATGGTCGGGGTATTATGACTGAAAGGCAAGAAGCACGCCATGCACTGCACGACCGGCAACCACCGATGCAGACTCTCGTAACCGGCGGCACAGGATTTACCGGCTCACACCTTGTCCGAAGGTTGCTCGAGCGCGGCGACGGGGTGCGTGTGCTCGACAATGCCCCTGGCCTGTTTGCCGACGAGTTACGCGACCGCGGTGCCGATATCACGTTGGGTAATGTTACGGACGACCCCATCGTCGATCGGATCATGACCGGCGTAGATCAAGTGTTTCATGTCGCCGCAGTCTTTCGTCAGATCAATATGCCAGATCACGCTTACCACGAGGTTAACGCCATCGGAACCCGAGTTGTTGGGGAAGCTGCACTGCGGCACGGCGTGTATTCATTCGTTTACTGCTCGACCCAGGGAGTTCACGGCGACATCAAAGAACCACCGGGAAACGAGGACTCGCCCATCAAGCCGGAGGACTACTACCAGCAGACGAAGTACGAGGGCGAGCAAGAGATCGCAGCGCTGGTCGATCGGGGACTGCCCGCCACTACATTGCGGCCGATGGCGATCTTCGGTCCAGGTGACCCCGCACGCTTTCTCTTCCTCTTCCGGGCGATCCGCCGCGGTCGATTTCTGATGTTTGGCAGGGGTGAGACCCTATATCACCCCCTCTACATCGACAACCTAGTGGATGCCTTCGAGCTTGCTGCCGCACGGCCTGGTACGGGAGAGGTCTATCTTATCGGCGACGCCGACTACTACTCGCTAAACGACCTAGTTCGTGCGGTGGCAACCAGCATGAATATGGAAGTGCGGATTATCCACCTGCCCTTCCGGCCACTCTGGTGGGCGTCGACTGCCTGTGAGTTCATCTGTAGACCGCTGAACATCGAGCCACCGTTGTTTCGTCGGCGGGCTGACTGGTTTCGGCAGAATCGTGCGTTCAGCATTAACAAGGCACGTCAAGGACTCGACTATCAGCCAAAAGTTGATCTGGCGACTGGGCTCGCGCGAACTGCAGAATGGTATCGGGCGGAGGGGTATTTGTGAGTGCTGCTAGGAAGGCTGGAGGACGCAGGTAGGAGCAAGAGCGAGCAATGTGTGGAATCGTCGGAGTGTTAGACAGTCGACCTGACGCACGGGTCCCCCCCGCGACCATAAGCCGGATGCTCGACGCCATCACTCACCGGGGTCCGGACGACAGTGGACTCTACGATGGCGGTCAAGTCGGACTCGGGACCCGGAGGCTGAAGATCATCGATCTCTACGGTGGTCATCAGCCGATGTCCAACGAGGACGGCAGCGCCTGGGTCGTCTTCAACGGCGAGATCTTCAACCACGCGACACGGCGTCAAGAGCTCACGGCCTGCGGACACCGGTTCCAGAGCCGGTGTGACACCGAAGTCATCGTCCACGCATGGGAAGAACGACGCGCCGATTGCGTTCACGACCTCGACGGTCAGTTTAGCTTTGCGATTTGGGACAAAACAACACGCACGCTGATGCTCGCCCGAGACCGCCTCGGCATCAAGCCGCTCTACTACAGCTGGGACGGCCAACGGCTGGTGTTCGGCTCTGAAATCAAGGGGTTACTCGCCTCCGATCTCGTGCCTCGCGAGGTCGACCTACAGTCGGTTTATCACTACATCGGCTACGAGTTCGTCCCCGCACCAGCCACGATGTTCCGCGGCATCCACAAACTGCCGGCCGGCCACCGGTTGCTCGTGCACGATGGGACGCTCACCGTCGAGCCGTACTGGGACGTGCAGTTCGTTCCCGAGGACCTCTCTGAAGAGGAGTGCGCTCGAACGATTCGCCAACACCTTCGCGAAGCCGTTGAACGGCGGTTGATGTCTGACGTCCCGCTCGGCGTCTTTCTCTCTGGCGGACTCGATTCAACAGCGGTACTGGCTTTCGCTCGTGAGGCAACCGACCAGCCGCTCCCAACATTCACTATCGGCTACGCGGACAAGACGTTCAGCGAATGGGAGCACGCGCGGCGCGCGGCGCGCCACTATGGCACCGAGCATCACGAAATCATGATCGATCCAATCACCCCCGAGGCGATCGAGCACGCGGTATGGCACCTAGACGAACCCATGACTGATCTGTCATCGCTGCCGTTTCACGTGCTCTCGCGAAACGCTCGGCAACATGTCACTGTCTGCCTGTCCGGAGAAGGCGGTGATGAGGTGTTCGCCGGCTATGATCGCTTCGTGGCCTCCAAGCTTAACCATCTCGCGTATGGCCGTTTGCCGAATTTCGCGCGTCGTCATTTAATTAAGCCTGTCGTAGACTGGCTGCCAGACCGGCCTCAAAAGAAGGGGGCAATCAACCTCCTGAAGCGTTTCGTGGAAGGTGCAGCCCTGCCATCCGATGGTGAGCACATGCGGTGGCAGTACTTCTCGTCCGCTGAGCAAGACCGCCGGCTCTTCACCGACGCCTTCCTCGATCGGGTGGTCCAAGACGCGTTCGAACCCATCCGCCGACATGCTAGCTCAGCCGGTGAGGTCGACCGGCTGTCGCGCGAGTCCTACGTCGATCTACGGCTTACGATGCCAGATTCTGTCCTAATGAAGGTCGATAAAATGTCAATGGCGGCCAGCCTGGAGGTCCGGGTGCCGTTTCTCGATCATCACTTGGTCGAGTTTGCCGCGCGGATCCCATCTTCGCGTCGATTCCCGGGCCTCCGGACGAGGGCAATCTACCGCAAGGCGATGACCAATGTGCTGCCGGCGTTCATCCTAGAGCGGACCAAGCAGGGGTACAGTCTACCGCTCAAGACCTGGCTACGCGGAGAGCTTCGAGACTATATGACGACTCTCCTCAATAATTCGCCGTTCCTCCAGACGCACATGCACGTGCCCTATATCAATCAACTGATCGACGAACATCAACGTCACCTCAAGAACCACAACCATACGCTCTGGGCCCTCATGAACCTCGCGCTCTGGCATCGACGCTTCATCGAAGGTCGCGCCGCCCAGGCGGCCTGACACCATGGCAAGCAGTACGACAACCATGGCGATGCGACTGGCTGTCACAGTTGGCCTCCTCCTCATTCTGGTCTTCCTCGTCGCCGACCCACGCGAAGTGTGGACGCTCATCACCAACGTTGGCCTGCCTGCGATGATTGGTGCCATCTTGCTGAGCTTCCTAGACCGGATCATCATGGCCTACAAGTGGTGGCTGCTGCTGCGGGCCCGCGAGCTCACTGTAACCCTCTGGATGGCAGTCCGCTGCTACTTGGCATCGTCACTCTACGGCCTCGTGCTCCCAGTCACGGTCGGCGCCGATGCGGTACGCGTACTGGCGTTCCGTAACCTCGGGATGATGGAGATCACCGCCTCGATCGTGATCGAGCGCAGCCTCGGCGTCATCGCCATGGGCACGGTGGGGCTGCTCAGTTGTCTACTGCTCGCGCGCGCGATGATCGAGGTGGAAGTACGATCGCTTGCACTTTGGTTAACGGTCGCGATGATCGCCGGTACTGCGCTGTTCACGGCCTCGCTCTGGCTCGCCGACCGATGGACCACAACGCGGTCGCCCGCGGCTGCCCCATCTCTGATTAGGAAGGCGGTGGAAGCGTACGGACACTACCGACGCCACCCGGTGCTCTTGACGGTCTTCTACCTGCTGTCGGTCGGGGAGAGTCTCCTCTCGGCAGTTATCGCCTACGTCGTCGCCATCGGCCTTGGCGTACCGCTCCCGCTCTACGTGCTAGTGGCCACCATCCCGATCGCCCTCGCGTCGGCACGTCTACCTATCTCACTGGGCGGCTTCGGCGTTCAGGAAGCCTCGTTCGTCTTCCTGGCTGGTCTAGTCGGGGTGTCGAGCACTAACGCGCTGACGATCATGCTGATTGCGGACATCGCCATGTTAATTGCCCTCCTACCTTCGGCCTTCGAAACGTCGATGCTCACGCTCCGACGCCAGGCAGTAAAGCATAGCGGTGAGCAGTAGGCATGGTGCTATAATCTGACATAAGCGCTTTGGACAACGTGGACCAGAAGATCGACAACGTCCCGCGTGAAGTCTTCGACGCATCGAAAAGTAAACGAAGGAAGTATCAAGACCTCGTTGTCGGCCAAGTTGGCTGGGTCTCCCTCCTTCGCTACGAAGTCATCATCACCCTCGCGTCCAAGCTCCCCGGATCGCTGGGCCTGTTTCTACGATCGAAGCTTTATCCTCGAATCCTCGGCGCGTGTGGGCGCAACGTATTCTTCGGTACCGACATCACACTCCGGCATCCACACAAGATCCGGATCGGCAACAACGTCGTGGTCGATGATGGGTGCGTGCTCGACGCCAAAGGCACGTCGAACACGGGCATCACGATCGGCGACAGTGTGTTTCTCGGCCGCCAAACCAGCATCAATACGAAGGATGGGGACATCACCCTCGACGATGGTGTCAACATCAGCGCGTTTTGCACCGTGTTTTCGGGCAGCCATGTCCGCGTAGGCGCCAACACGTTGATCGCCGCCTATACCTACCTCGTCGGCGGTGGTCACGACATGACAAGCACTGACGTGGCCGTCATCAATCGAGATCGTCCATCGTCCGGCATCGCGATCGGTCCGAATGGCTGGATCGGCGCTGGGGTGACGATCCTCGACGGCGTCACGGTCGGGCGCGATGTCGTCATCGGTGCAAATTCGGTCGTCACGAAGGACCTTGAGGATTACGCGGTCGCGACCGGGTCTCCGGCCATCGTGAGGAGAGTGCGCGAGGCGGTTACCGCGTCGGGGTCGTGACCCTCCTATCGGCCATGCGTTGCTGGGGCCCATGGCTGGCCGCGCTCGCCGTTACTGGTAGCATCTTCTGGTATCTCCTCTCGCAGATCGACCCGGCGAACCTCATAGACACGGCCGTGTCTATGCAACCACGCCATCTCTGGGTGTTCGTGGTCCTTCTACTCGCCGGAGTGGTGGCCCGAGCCACGCGCTTCTGGTTGCTCCTCGGCCGCACCGTTCCGCTCACCCTGCTCACGCTCATCGTGATGGCGCGCAACCTGTTCATCGACCTGCTGCCGGCTCGCCTCGGAGAGCTCTCGTACGTGTATCTCCTCACCAACCGTGCTGGGCGTCCCGCTGAAGACGGCCTCACCAGTATGTTCCTATCGGTCTTGTTTGATGTGGTGGCGATCGCACCGCTGCTGCTCGTGGCGGTGCTCGTCGTGGGTAGCGGCGAGAACATCTCGGCTCCCACCTTGGCGGCCGCGGCCATCGTGATCGGCCTGGTTGCGTTCGGGCTCATGAAAGCGGCAGTCCCGATCGGCGGGTCGATCGTGGACCTGCTTTCCCAATCGTCCACACGACCTAGTTCGTGGCAATCCAAGGGCCTTCGATTCATCGCGCATACGGTGTCAGCACTTCACGATGTCGAGCGTCGGCACGTCTTCGGGCAGGTCTTACTCATTTCGATGGTCGTCAGGTTGTGTAAGTTCGGTAGTTACTACTTCTTAGTACTCGCTATCATGGGACCGCTCGGATACACGCCCGAGAGCCTCGGATTCTTTCGGGTCTTTCTCGGCGTGGTTTCGGCCGAACTTGTGGCGGTGTTCCCAATCCATGGAATCGGCGGATTCGGAACATTCGAGGCGGCATGGGCTCTCAGCTTCTCGCAGCTTGGCTTCTCCACCGAAGATGCCATTCTGTCTGGCATCCTTGCCCATGCGACCTCACAAGTCGTTGAATACAGCCTCGGTGGCTGCGCGCTGCTGTATGTCATGCGCCCGCGCGCCACCCGGACGTAACTCCAGACAGCCTCAGTCAGGTCACGCAGCTAGACCAGCCGTTTGAGCTTGGGAGATTATCGAGCGGTATACACTCTCGCTGGAGTGTTATCCGCAAGCCATGGTAAACCGGGCGCGACTGGACCAACGTTGATGGTGCTTTTCGCTCACGCGCTCATGGAGGATTCGTGCATATCAGCCTTGAACGACAGCCCCTGCGGATGCTTGTCATGGTCACGGTCTGCCTGGTGCTCGCCGGCGGGACGGCCAATGCGCAGGGCAACGCACTCGCGAGCCGACTCTCGCTGCACCTGAACGGCGGCTTCCAGAGCAGCTCCAAGAAGTTGCGGTCGGTTGTCTTGTTCACCGTCTACGACGAGGAAGGGCAGATTCAGACCGAGCAACAGACCGAGTCTGGACCAATCATCGACGTCGGGGGATCGCTGCGCGTTTGGCGGCAGCTGTCGATTGGCGCGTTGTACACGAACTTCAATTCGTCGAGCAGCGCGGAGCTGACCGGAGCGGTGCCTCATCCGTTCGTCTTCCATAGCCAACGCTCGATCGTCCCTCAAGATCTCGTTCTTCGGCACAGAGAACAGGTGATCCATATTCCGATCGCTTGGGTCGTTCCAGTTTCAGGCGACGACCAACTAGCGATCAAACTTTTCGGCGGCCCCTCCTACTTTCACCTCACGCGATCGGCGCCGACAAATATCTCTATCACCGAGACGGGCTTACCGTTCACCGATCTCACAGTTCGGGTTGGCGCGACCGAAACGATGACCGCCGGATGGGGCGGACATGCCGGCGTCGACGTCGTCTACTTCCTGACTGATAGGTTGGGTATCGGCGGCTTCGTGAGGTACGCGACCGGGAGTATCGATGTTCCGGGGTGGGGCAACTTTACCGTGGGTGGAATTCAGGGCGGTGGCGGATTTCGCATCCGCTTCTCGTGACTGCTGTCTCCTGCCTCACTGATTTCCATCAACGTAAAGATCAGGCCACTGATCGTTAGCCGTCGAATGCGTTACGCGAAGCGCCGACGCCCATGGCGTTCTGATCCGCCACACGAAGATCTCATAATCGGCACGATCGTGCTCGTGTCCGTGCGCTGTCGCACCCCATACGAGCCATTGCGAGTCATTAGTAACACGAGGAAAGTACTCATGGCTGTGTGAACCAGGTAGGTCGATTAACACCTCCGCGTCCCCGGCGCCCGGTCTACCGTGCATGATCAGGTTTCCTCCCCGGCCCTGCTTACCTCTGACCCAGACCACGCGATCCTCACCTGGCACCCAGGTAATGTGACAGGCCTGGATTCCTGAGACGGCCGTCCAAGTCCCGCGATCGGCTCCGAGTACCCCGACCCGCTGATTCCGACGCCTAACCGTCACCGCCAACCGACCGTCTGGGGCGAGCTCAGGATCCCCGATCCGCCCCTCAAGCGGCGCTAACCTGCCATCGTGGAGCACTCGCTCATCGCCGGTCAAGAGATCCACGCGTAGAATCCTGTTCTTCCGGAGGAACACGAGACCCGAACCGTCAGGGTCCCACGTCGGGTGATACGCGTGCTCAACCAGGCGTCGGACGTCGGAACCGTCGGCGTCCATAATGAACAGGTCCCACGCGTTCTCTTCACGAAATGACACCCACGGGCGTCGACTACGAAGAAACGAAATCTGAACGCCGTCTGGCGAAAACCTCGACAGATAGTCGACGTGCGGATGGTCAGTCAGCTGCCTGACTGACCCGGTCGACAAGTCGGCCAGATACAAATCATGGTTGCCCCCGCGGTTTGAAGACCACACGAGTCGTCCCGTTACCTCGCGGCCAAGTTGCTCCAGTGACTCAACCTCGCGGGGGTTGATCTGGTCATCGACAACCGGCGGCTCTGGTGGGATCCAGCGGGTATAGAAACGCTCGGCCGACGGCAGCTGGCCAAAGAATTCCTGGCCTTGATCGGTCTTGGTGACCCCAATAATGGTGACAATGGTGACAATGAGGAGCACGGACGCCCCAAACCGGAGTCGGCCAAGTATCATCTATTCAGTCTATCAATCCGTCCGGCGCGACCGGGAAGCAGCTACCAGCATCTCCCGATACGTCACCTCGAGTCGCTTCGCGATCGCCGGCCACGCGAACTTCGCTTCCGCTCGCTGTCGAAGCGTAGCACCAACGGTCGCGGCAAGTGATCGATCGCCAAGTAGTTCGCGAATCCTTGAGGCGAACGCATCGGCATCGTCGACGGGGGCGAAGACGCCTGCATCCCCCAGTAACCGGCGGTTAACCGGCGTATCTGATGCCACAACCGGCAGCCCGCACGCCATGTAGTTGAGCAGCTTGCCGTTGGCCTCGGTCACCGACCGCTTCGGTGACACCGCCACCTCTCCGACCGATAACCAACGGGGTGCGTCGCTGTATGGCACCCGACCCGGAAAGGTCATGCCCGCGTCCAGGCCACGTGCCTGCGCCATGGCTCGGTACCGCTCCTCGTTTGGGTATCCCAATACCAGAAAGTGAACGTTTGGGCCAGCTCGCAACAAGACGTCGGCAACGTCAAGCAGCAGGTCGACCCCCTGATAGTCAGTCAGGACACCCAAAAAGACGACTACACGTTTTCCGGCTAGGCCCAACCGAGCAACGAGCGCCAGGTCAGGCGATTCAGGATGAAACATCTCGACATCGACTCCGTCTGGTAGTACCGTCACTCGGGTTGGATTAACACCCAGGGACCTCAACATCGGCAGACTTTCACCCGAACTGATCAGAGTCCGATCTGGCTGCCGTACCAACCAACGCTCAACCACGCCCATCAGGCGGGCCGCGACCCCACCCTCACGAAGAGCACCCTGGTCGACCAATTCCCCTGTGAGACTGCCCTGAAGGTCGGCAATAAGCGGCAATCGGTGGCGGAGGCGCAGCACGGTTCCGATGGCGACCCCCTCGTGAAGATGTGCGTGCAGTAGGTGGGGTCGAAACCGTTCGATCTCTTGGTGAGCCGCTAACAGAACCGAGCAGTCGAGGAACCCACGCCCCGGACTGAAGCCCATGGGTGCCCCGTCGATACCAGGTATCGTCCGGGCGCGGACGGTCCGAACATCCGTCAAGTCGCGACCGGCAGCATAGGTTACGACCGAACATTCGACCCCAAGCTGCGCGAGCGACCGAACCTCCTCGTAAATCCTGACGTGGCACCCTCGGTCCCCAAAGAATGGGGTCGGGGCAATCATCAAAACGCGAAGTGGCCTTGCACCGCGCGTGTCGAGCCCGACCACAGACAGTTCAGGATTCACGCACCTCAAACCGCGCCTGAGTCCGCTGCGTTTCGTCGTTCGCGCGCACCTCGTTCCATCCCAGACACGTTCCCATGATCTCCGCGCACCGGCGGAGACAGTCTTGCCCAGGGTCACCGACAGTTCCGAGACCAGTCCGACGGAACACGACATCCGAAAGTGTGACCGCCATCTCCTCCTCGACCGCGAACCGCACCTCCGCGCCGATCGATTCACGCGCCCCTGACAGCGGTTCCAACAGCGCCGTGTCCGTCTTCTCGGTCTGCCCCGCCGCGATTACCGCGTCCACCTCCGTTCCGTAATGACGGACGAGATGCTCGACCGTGTCATGACCGAGCGTCTCAGCATGGCGTGCCACAGCATCGCTCGTAAATCGATCGAGATCAGGAATGGCTCCTCCAACTAGCGGTGTCCCGCCTGTCTGGCACGGGACCGCCCCTCGGCGAAGACGGTCACAAATCACAGTGGTCGCGCGCTCCGCTACCTGTCGAGCCGTCGTATACTTTGCGCCGAACACCGACACGATCCCGTCACAACCGCCTTCACGGCCATGATCAATGATCTGATAGTCCCCAGTTCCCTGATACACGTCCGGCCGAATATCCCGCGTAGTCAACGGATACAGGCCGGCAAAGGCATGAAATACATCGGATCGATCCAGGCCGATGCCAGGCAGGACAGCCCTCACATCGCTCAATAGGTCAGCAACATCATTCTCTGTCGGACCGACGTCGTCTAACGGCTCAGTGTAGGGCCGATCCGTTGTCCCGATCAGTGAACAGCCGCGCCATGGAATCACGAATACATGCCGCCCACCGCGATCGAGCATCGTGCCCGACCGTCGCTCAGTTGGCAACGCCAGCGCAAAGTTGTCGACCAGCTGACGAGTCACAATGTGGGCACCTCTAGAGAACCCGCTGATCGGCCTCCTGAGGTGTCCGGACCGGAGACGCTCGTTCAGTCCAGTGATCCACGGTCCGGTGGCATTAGCTACGACCCGTGCACGGATGTCGAACCGCTCTCCACCCAGCTCGTCAACGACGCTCACCCCTTCGAGCCGTCCCCCCGCTTTCACGAGACCATCCACATTCATGTAATTCGCAATCACGGCGCCACCTCGAACAGCGCTCTTGAGAAAGGACAGTGTCATCCGTTCCGAGCTGTGCAGGTGTAACTCGTGCACCATCTGGGCACCGGTCACATCGTCGCGCCCCGCCAACCGAGGGACAAGATGCAACAACTCACTCCGGGGGTAGAACCGGCTCGGCGGGACGCGTTTCGCCAGATCCGTCACGGTCCGGTCCACGCCTCTGGTGAGCCACTCGTAGCATTCGATCCCGATCCCAAGCAATCGTCGACCGCGAAGCATGCCAGGATGTGTCGGTACGAGAAAGGGTACCCAGCGCGACAAGTGCGGCGCAATGCGCAGGAAACACGCGCGCTCGCGGGCCGATTCACGCACCTTGTAGAAGCGGGCTTGCTGAAGATATCGAATGCCACCGTGCAGCAGCTTCGAGGATGCCGATGAAGTCGCCGACCCAAAATCGCGGCGGTCGATCAACGCAACCGACAGGCCGCGGAGCGTGGCATCGTGAGCGAGACACGCGCCAGTAATACCACCACCGACGACAACAACGTCGAACGTCCTGTCGTGGAACGCCGTCGGATTGCGTCGCATTGCATGGCCCCGCGGCTCTCCGTCGTCGTCGAACAGTCAGCCACGATGGGGTATATAGTATCCTGTGTCAGTGTCGAGGTCGCCCGATACAGGCCTCCTTATTGTTCTGCTCCTCTTTGGGTTCCTCGCCGTCGCCGCACTTTTAATCAACCCCACCCGAACCACCTACGGACTCAAATCGGACGAGGCCACGTATGTGACGATGGCCTTAAGCATCGCCCACGATGCAGACCTTGTCTTCCAACGTCGCGACCTGGACCGATTCCGGCAGGTGTACCGCGACTACGAGCAGCAAGGCGGTCCAGAAGGCATCTTCCTCAAACGGGGTTCCTGGCCTCACGACCGACTCTACTTCGGGAAAGCCTTCATCTATCCGCTCGTCGCCGCACCCTTCATTCGGCTCGCCGGTTTGAACGGCTTCCTCGTGCTAAACGTGCTACTGCTCGCGATTACCTTCCTCTGCCTCTACGTGTACGCCGTGGCGCGTATGACACCGACAGTGGCCCTGCTGGTCTCGACGGGATTTCTGGGCGCCTCCATCACACCGCTGTTCAGCGTTTGGATGATGCCTGAGACGTTTAACATGGCCCTTGTTGGGTGCGGCTACTTCTGTTGGCTGTACAAAGAGGTCACGGCGCGAACGAACGCCGGAGCCACGAAACGCTTGTTCTTAGGATCCCGTTCCGATCTCATGACCGCGGTCTTGCTTGGGCTTGCAACGTTCTCGAAGCTGTCCAACCTCCTGCTTATCTTGCCGCCGATTGCCCTGGCCTGCTGGCGGCGACGGTTCAGCCACGGGTTTCAGGTCGGGGTGGTGTTTGCGCTGGTCGTGGCGGCTGGATTTGGCACGAACGGCCTGATCTCGGGTGAGCTTAACTACCAGGGCGGCGACCGAAAGACGTTCTACGGCGAGTATCCGTTTCAGAACGACACCGCAACCTTCGAGAACCTCGGCATTGAGGTCACGACAGAAAGCCTTGAGTTCGAAGGTTGGCAACACCTGGGCCGTAACACAGTGTACTTTCTGTTCGGACGCCATTTTGGGTTGCTGCCGTATTTCTTTCCGGCGATCGTTGTCATTATCTCGGCCCTACGACGTTGGCGCGAGCTCAGGGCCCAGCATGCTCTGGTCGCTGTCGCGATCGTCGGCACCGCGATGGTCCTCTTGTTCTTGCTGCCCCATACGTGGTCGGGCGGTGGGGGCCCACCGGCCAACCGCTATTTCCTCAGCATCTACCCGGCCTTCTTCTTCCTGATCCCGGCCATCCGAACGCTGCTGCCTGGCATTGTCATGTGGGTAGGTGGCGCGCTATTCGTGGCCCAGATCCTGGTGAACCCGTTCGTCGCCGCCAAGCGCCCCTGGCAAAACAGCGAACAGGGACTGTTTCGGATGCTTCCGGTTGAGCTCACTATGGTTGATGACCTGCCGGTGCAGCTTGCAAACGTGAATCGAACGGTAGCACCATTCGGCCCAGTCCCACAGCCTCGCCTCTACTACCTGGACGATAACGCGTGGCACCCTGAAGAATCAGCGATCTGGGTCGCGGGCCAGGCAACGGCCGACGTAATAGTTCGATTCAAACAACCTATCTCTGAGCTTGAAATCACGGTCTGGTCACCGATCAACAATACGGCGACACTCACGGTCGACGGCTCGTCCCATCGAGTCGAACTGACGTCGAAGAGGCCGGTCACGATGCGAGCACCGATCAACGGGGTCCTTTCCAAGGGAACCCAGAACTTCGTGCTGAGAATTACGACCGAAAATGGTTTCGTGCCCGCTTATCATGACCCATTCGGTCAATCGATTGATCTCAGGTACCTTGGCGTACGCGTCCGTCTCGCCGGCATTACCTCACACTCGTCTAGTACATCGCCGTGACCTCATCACCCACGTCCATCCTCACCCAATGCTTTCCGCGATTCGACCTAACCCAAGTGGAACGAAAAGGTCACACCGGATGAAATCTACCACGCGGCTCATCCTTGATCGTCAAACCGATCTCGAAGGGCTCACCGCGGACTCCCACGAGCAAGTTCGGGCTGGAATCTCGTTTTGATGAGGCCACCGAGGTAGATCTACTTGACGCCCGACTCTTACACTTCGACCTCGTTACCGCCCGCGAACGCCCACGCCCGTTCCCTTAAGCGGCGCCGTGCTACCCTCTCTCCCATCGTGATTCCGATGATCGATTTGCCTGCCCAATACGCGCAGGTCAAAGACGCAATTGACACAGCCGTCGTGAGGGTTCTGAGCAGCGGCCGATATGTGCTCGGACCTGAGGTCGATGCCTTTGAGAAGGAATTCGCTCAGGTGTGTGCCGTCCGTCATGCCGTCGGTGTCAACTCTGGGACAAGTGCGCTGTACTTGTCGCTTCGTGCAGCCGGAGTTGGGCTGGGCGACGAGGTCATCACCGTCCCGTTCACCTTCGAAGCCACTGTCGCGGCCATACAGTCCGTCGGCGCACTGGTCCGATTCGTCGATATCGACCCTCGTTCCCTCACCATGGACCCGACCGGCATCGAAGCCCAGATTACCGATCTAACGAAGGCACTCATCCCAGTCCATCTGTTCGGCCAGCCAGCTGACATGGATCCAATCCTCGACGTAGCCAGACGTCATGGCTTGGTGGTGATCGAAGATGCGTGCCAGGCCCACGGTGCATTGTACAAAGACCAACCGGTTGGGAGTTTCGGCGACCTCGCGTGTTTTAGTTTCTATCCCTCGAAGAATCTTTCGACTGTCGGCGAGGGCGGCATCATCGTAACCAACAACGAGGCACTCGCGGAGGCTGCGCGGCAGCTACGAAGTTGGGGGCCTATTGCCGGAGCCGGAAACTTCCGCTTGTCGGCGATCGAAGCAGCAGTCTTGAGGGTTAAGCTACCCCGTCTTGGCGAGTGGACGACAAAGCGACAGACCGTCGCTTCCCTCTACGGCGAGTTGCTGACCGACAGTGGGCTCGAACCTCCAACCACGATGCCCTACGCCGCGCACGTTTTCAACGTCTACGCCGTGCGTTCGACCCAGCGGGATCGCATCGCTGCGGCACTCAGGGCGGGCGGCATTGCGTCCGCCGTACATTATCCACAACCCGTGCACTTGCAAGACCGCTACAAAGACCTCGGTTATTCCACCGGTGTCTTTCCGGTCGCTGAAGCGATCGCGACGAAAGAGCTTTCGCTGCCGATCTACCCGGAGCTCTCGGAAGTCTCGGTACGAACGATAGTAAAGATCATTCGTCAGGCCCTGCCGTCAGACTGACCCGGCACCCTGGCCGTTTCTCTCGTATAGCCCCAGCTCTAGCCCTTAACAGCTGTGACGGGCGTCTCGTTCGCCACCGCCGTGCTCTCCAAAACGTCGCGAATGACGTAGATTTGCTTCCCTTGCGACTCGTGGTAGGTCCGAGCCTGAAGCTCAGCAAGCAATCCAATCGTGATGAGCTGTATGCCCGTGAAAACCATCAGAATGGCGAGGAGCAGCATCGGACGGTCGCCGATGGCACTCCCGGCGAATAGGCGAATGAAGCCTAAGTACCCCGTGATGAGCAATCCGGCGACGCCAAGCACGAGCCCTGGCGGACCGAACATCTGCAACGGGCGCGTCGAGTAGCTCAGGAGAAACTTTACCGTCACGAGATCGAACACCACGCGGATCGTTCGAGACAGTCCGTACTTCGATCGGCCGGACCTCCGCGAACGGTGGTTGACGACCATCTCGTCGATTCGCACGCCTTGCTCGCTGGCAATTGCGGGTAGGAATCGATGCATCTCGCCGTAAAGCCTCAACGGTGTGACGACCTCAGCCCGAAACGCCTTCAGCGAGCACCCGTAGTCGTGAAGTTTCACGCCGGTTGTTACCGAGATCAGCCAGTTGGCCATCATCGACGGCACTCGGCGCATCAGCCATGGATCCTTGCGGTCACGCCGCCAGCCGCAGACAATGTCGTAGCCTTCTTCAAGCCGATCGAGCATCGTCGGGATGTCGCGTGGGTCATTCTGAAGATCACCGTCCAACGTGACGACGAAGTGCCCGCGCACTCGGCTGAAACCAGCGGCAAACGCGGCCGTCTGACCGAAGTTACGCCTCAATCGGACGACGCATACCCGTCGGTCCTTGGCATGCAGCTGACTCAGAATCTGGTGCGTGGTGTCGCTGCTTCCGTCGTCCACCAAAATCAGTTCGTACAAGAGTCCGGCCGATTCTAGGGTTGCCGTCAGCTCATCGTAGAGCTCGGCGATGTTCGGAGCCTCGTTGTACAAAGGGATAACGACCGAGATGTTGGGTGACATTACAGACGCGATAAAATTATAGAGATCGATCCCCGACCGATCAATACAACTCCCATTGAACCAGCAGTTTAGCTACCATCTTGGAACACCTTCTTTCGACGAGCCACGTAGTAGGCAATACCGATGACGAGGACCGCGAGTCCGACCACAAGGGACAGGGTTCGGCTATTCTCATCGAGTAAGTGGATAGCCTGCTCACCGTACCGAACCGCTAACCAGCCTTCCCCGAAGTATCGAACCCCACGACCGACCGTCACCGCGGTAGCGAACTGGGACAGCGGCACCCGCGTGACGCCAGCCAACAGCACGAACACCTTGAACGGCGCCGGCGGCGGAAGAATCGCGGGAATGACGACGGCCAGCACGCCGTACTTCTTTGAGAACCTCATCGCCCGCTCGAGGCGGCGGTCGGCAAACCGTCGCTTGAGCAGCACCTTGCCACCGCGACCACCGATCACATACAGCACAAGACAGCCAGCAATCGATCCGGTCGTCGCCATGAACGCGTAGTACGGCATCAGCTCCGGGTTCTCGATCACAGTGACGATGATAAGAATGTCGTTAATCTCGGGCAGGGAGAGGAATGACGAATCAAGGAACGCTATAAAGAAAAGACCGGGACCACCGATCGACGACGCGAAGGCCTGCACCCACCCGACGATGCCGGACATATCGTGAGAGAGAGTATATAGGCCTACTTCACCGTCGTGCCGTCCTCAACCGCACTTCAACAAGATCCGTTTATGGTAGAAGACCGGGGGAGTCCGTGCGCGTTGTCAGTCCGTCCGTTTTCCCGAACGGCGACGATCGAACTCACGGGCGACCATTAGCATCGAGTCGTGAAGCGGGCCGTTCGAGGCAAGGATGTTTTCATCACGAACGGCAAATGGGTTCCCCTCCAGACCGGTCACCCGGCCGCCCGCTTCCTTTATCATCAGTACTCCAGCAGCTGTATCCCATGGATGCAGTCGCTGCTCCCAGAAGCCATCGAACCGCCCGGCAGCCAAGTAGCACAGATCGAGCGCCGCCGATCCCAGTCGTCGGACCGCGCGCGCCCGCGCCACAAAGGCGCCAAAGAGCCCAACCACCTCGTCGATCGTGCTATGGACATCGTAGGGAAAACCTGTGCACAGCATCGCATCGATCATCTGGTTCTTCGACGATACGGCGATCGGTGACCCGTTCAACCGAGCACCTGCGCCACGCTCCGCCACGAATAGTTCATCACGATTCGGGTCGAACACAACGCCGATCTCAAGCTGTCCCGCGACCTCCAGGGCCACCGAACAGCAATAAATCGGCAGGCCGTGAGCGTAGTTCACCGTCCCGTCGATCGGGTCTATGATCCAACAGCAGTCGGACGCCCCGTGTGCCGTCTCGGCACGATTGGGTAACTCTTCGGCCAGGACGGCGTGGTCTGGGAACCGTTCGGCAATCAGCTCGCGGCAGAAGGTCTCGATCTCAACATCAACCTGGGTTACCAGATCGATCGGACTCTTCTTGTCGACACGCACGTCATCACTACGGCGGGTCTGCTGAATCGCCCCGGCTCGGCTAGCGATCTCGAGCGCTGTCTGGAGAAAAGCAGGGTCAACCGACATCAGGCAGCCATGGTGGTAAACTTTCAGCCATCCGTACCTCAGTGCCACCCTCCGGCCCTGGTTGGAGCGTCAGGTCATCCATGAAGCTCCGCACGAAGAAAACGCCCCACCCGCTCGGCTTGAACAAGTTTTTTTGGGCAAGCGGGTCGACTACCTTGCCTGGGTAAAATTCCTTCCCCTGGTCTACCACTCGAACCACGAGCTGAGTCGGCTCAAATCCGAATTCGACAACAACGCGCTTCTCTTCGTCCTGGCCATTGCCGTGTTAGATGGCGTTGATAACCGACTCGTGCACCCCCACGCCCACCCAGTACGTCGAATTCTAGTTGAGGTGCCCGATCCGGCCTATGTGGTCGCTCAGGATCTACGCGACATTCAGCATGTCGAAGTGGCTGATAAATCCGAGACGAACGATGTGCCCGATTTCAGCCAATTCGTTCGTACCATACCCGGGCGGCAGTTGCACGCGCAAGCAATGCCGAGTCCTGAGAACAGTGATTCCATTGATATATAGTTCGCGCATGCGCGATACCATATCGACGGCAACCACCGTTGAACCAGCGAGTTACGTCCGTGGCACGATTTGTGTACCAGGCGACAAGTCGATCTCTCACCGCTACGCTATCCTAGCTGCACTGGCTGATGGTCGCTCGACGATTCGTAACTACGCGCCCGGCGCAGACTGTGCTTCAACACTTCGCTGTCTGGATAAACTCGCGGTATCTGTAGGGGGCCCTGGGTCGGAGGGGCTCGTCACGGTCGACGGCATGGGACTTGGGGGACTGCAGCCCCCCGAACAACCATTGGATGCCGGAAATTCCGGTACTACGATGCGCCTTTTGGCCGGCGTGCTGGCTGGACACAACATGATTACGACCATCACCGGTGACGACTCCCTTCGACGGCGACCGATGCACCGGGTCGTCGAGCCGCTGGAGCGAATGGGAGCGACGGTCCGAACCGACGACGGCCGACCGCCGCTCGTCATCACCGGCGGCCGTCTGAGCAGCGTGCGCTACGAGCCAACGGTGGCGAGCGCACAGGTCAAGAGCGCGGTGCTCCTGGCCGGTCTCCACGCTAGCGGCGAGACCTGGGTCCGTGAACGATTTCCAACGCGTGATCACACCGAACGCGCGCTTGGCGCATTCGGTGTTCCGCTCAGACACGAAACCGACCGCGTTGGGGTGTGCGGCGGGGATCGTCTTCATGGGACCGATGTCGTAGTGCCAGGAGATTTCTCGTCCGCGGTTTTCTGGTTTGTCGCCGCGGCAGTACTTCAAGGGTCGTCAATCGAAGTGACCGACGTGGGTCTCAATCCGAGTCGGACCCGAGTGCTAGAAATACTGCATGACGCCGGGGCCAAGGTCGAGGTCTCGCTGGATACGTCGACGGACACACGCACAGAGCCGGTTGGAACGGTCCGAATCACGTCGTCCAACCTTCGACCGTTGGAGATCTCGCCTCGAGATGTACCTTCGTTGATCGACGAGCTTCCAGCACTGGCAGTACTTGGGGTGTACGGAGGAGGCCTGGTCGTCCGCGGTGCCGTAGATCTGCGCGCGAAGGAAAGTGACCGTATCGCGGTTTTAGTGGCCGGTCTTCGTCAGATGGGCGCTCGGGTGGACGAGTATCCCGACGGTTTTCGGATCCATGACTCGACGCGGCCGTCGGGTGGCACCGTAGATGCCGGTGGCGACCACCGTATGGTAATGGCGTTTGCTATCGCCGCGCTCGGTGGCACTGGACCGACGACCATCATGGATCATGAGGTTGTGTCCGTGTCCTACCCACGGTTCTTCGACAACCTAACCACGCTTCGACATTGATCTAAGACGGACGGCGTTTTTCGTGCAAACGGACAAAATCTACCTCGTTGGGTTCATGGGCGCCGGCAAGTCATCGGTAGCCGATGTGCTGGGACACTGCATCGGCTGGAGAATCGAGGATGTCGACCAGCGCATCGAGAATCGTGAGGGTCGGTCAATTGCCCAGATCTATGCGAAAGAGGGTGAAGCATACTTTCGGAAGGTCGAGCGCATGGTGCTTCTCGAGATCCTAGGCCACCGACACACGGTCGTGGCAACCGGCGGCGGCACCTTCGTCGACCGGCTCAACCAATCAACGATTAATCGCGACGGCGTTTCGATCTGGCTTGATGCATCTTTTAAAACGGTGGTCGAGCGTATTCCACCTGACGGCCGTCGTCCGCTCGCGGCGGACCGAGATTCCATGCAATCACTATGGACCGAACGGCGCGCAGCGTATAGCCTGGCGCATCTCCGATTAGACACCGACACCGTGCCTATTGGCGAACTGGTCAGACGAATTATCGACCGACTGGCGTAGATTCGGCAGTCGATGCGCCTCTTGATTATCAGCGACGTCCACGTAAACAATAAAGCAATTGCCGCCGAAGGGTTGCCGCCGAGCCTGTTGCGCCGCCTCGGCGTGAGACGGTAGCGGTCCAGATCGCCCGTCAGTGACGAGCCCTCCGAACTACCTCGACGATCGCCTAAACGATGTCTTCGGGTTGTTCGAGCAACCGAGCATGGCCGGCGTTCGCCAATCAAGGCTGAAAATCCAAGAAGCACATGGCGCCACAACCGTGATTCGCGAGCAACACGATGACGTCATCTGCATCTGGATTCCCGGCGACCAACGCTTCGATCGTAATTGAGTCGAGCTCGAACAGCTGCCGTTGAATCTCTATGGTGTCGAGCGTGGAGCCATCCGTGAATTCATCCGATGGCGGGGTGCCGACTCCACACGCACTGAGGTAAGTTGCCAGCATGACAGTCAGCACTCGACCGACAGGACCGACATGGTGTGCCGACCCTTGCGCTTACTCGTGGCGGTCCGCCTTGCGCCGAGCGCGCTCGTCACGACGCTTGAGCTCTGCAGCATACGCATCGGCCGCCGCCCGCGACCCGAGAATCCAACCAATAACCAAGCCAAACAGGAGAACAGAAGGGATGAAGATAAAGTGCCCGGCTGTCATGTCCCACATGCGCGATCACTCCTCGTTTCGCCGCGAAAGCTCGGACAACTCCTTCTCGACCGTCGACAGGCGACGCCAGATCGACCAGAGATAGCCGAACACAGACACCCAGACGAACGCGTAGGCCGTGATCAGCAGCGGCGCTGCTGGCAACTGATCCTCTGGCGGCACTTGATCCAGAGGGATAAACTCGTCTTGCGCCGGCGGCTGGGGTTGCGTGAAGCCCAGTGAATGCACGTCGCCGGCTGCACCAGCAATCAAAACCACTACCAACACGACAAACCAGTACCCAGAACTCCTCACCCATCCTCCAGTGCCAGATGGAGGCGGTCGAGTTCAGCGCGCTGCTCCTCGAGCCGGATGCGGGCGGTTACAACTACCACGAACAAGAGGATAAATGCAGCCACACACCACCAGAACGCACCAAACATTCCGGGGACAAGCGTGGGCACCACACTCGTCCTCGGATGAATCGTCCGCCATACATTGACCGAGATGTACAGGAACGGCACGTTCGCCATCCCGAACAGTGCCAACCCGCCCGCGAGCTTGTCCGAACCCGGACCACCGTACTTCCTAAGCAGCAGGTACGCGACAAAGATCAGTTCGAGAATGATCGCCATAGTCAAGCGCGCGTCCCACTGCCACCACACACCCCACGACTTCCGCCCCCAGAGCGGACCCGTAACCAACCCGATCACGCCAAACAACGTGGCCAGCTCGGCCGACGCCAATGCGAGGCGGTCGGCGACCCGCTTTTCCTTGAATAAGTGAAGCGCGCTCGCGATACCGCACACGAAGATCGCCAAAAACATGCCGAACCAGGCTGGGACGTGAAAATAGAAGATCTTCTGGACCAATCCCATCGTTGATTCGTATGGCGCGCGCGCAATCATGACCGGCGCCAGCACGAACATCACCGCCGTGAGCACCAGTAGAGCACCGAACTGTTGTTGCTTCATTGTTGTCCCGGCCTCGAAGCCCAAATTATTCTGTCATGACAGGCTCGAATGTCCATAGGGCAAGGGTTAAAAAGACTGCGTCAAAAAACCCTAGTAGCGACGCCCAAAACCGAGCAAGGTCGAGGTTCGGCTCTGACTGCATCAGCGCTACTGTCCCGCCCACGCCGGCAATCAAGACTGGAAAGGTCACCGGGTACAACAAAATGGGAAGCAGAACCCCTCTACTCCGCGTGCGAAGCAGCATCGCGGCGAACAGGGTCCCCACGGCGGCGAAACCGATAGTCCCTGCCGCCAACAGCATGACGAGATAGAACGGATGCCTGAGAATCGGTGCCTGAAAGGTCAGCCCGATGGCCAGCACGACTACCACCTCAACAGCGGCCAGCAGGAGAATGATCCCGAGCAACTTTCCGAGGTAAATTGCCGACCGCTCGACTGGAGCCATGAGCAGCCCGCGAAACGCGTCTTGGTACCGCTCTCGCTCGAACGCACGACCGAGCGCCAACGTTCCGGTGAACGCAATAGCGATCCACAGAATGCCAGGCGCCGCCCCCTCAACCGAACGCCCCTGTCGAACGAACGCAAAGGCGAACACGAGTACAGACGCCACGGCAAAAAAGGTGGTTGTCGAGAGCATCTCCCAAGAGCGGGTCTCGACCCGAAGGTCTTTCCGCGTCACGAGCCAGGCGATTCGGAGAAAACTACGCATGAATCACTGTCTCGGAGGTAGAAGGACTATCTCCTTCCCTAACTCCTCGCGATACCGCTCTCGAAGCGACCCGCATACGCCGTTGAGTTCCGTCATTCGGCCGCGCTGCAGCAACACAGCGCGGTCGACCAGACCATCGACCAGCTCGAGGTCATGAGTCGCGAGGATCACGATCCGCTGTTCCACTTGAATTGTTCGAAGTCGCTCAACCAAAGCTCTAGCGGATCTCTCGTCAAGACCGGTAAATGGCTCGTCCAACAACACAAGGCGAGGACGATGAAGTAGCGTCCGCTCCAGCGCCAGACGCTGGCGCATTCCGCGTGAGAAGCTCTCAACCAGATCGTCACTGCGACTGTCCAACCCCGCGCGCTCAAGCGCTTCACTTGCACAGCGAACCGGATCATCAAGGCTATACAGCGCGCCGAAGAACTCAAGATTCTCGCGAGCTGTCAGCTCGGAATACAACTGCAGGTCATGCGACAAGAGACCGACCTGTCGCCGCAGCGCGATACCGCCATCAGCAACGGTATGGCCACCGTATCGCACCACGCCCGATGAGGGCATAATCAGCGTCGCTAGTAAACTCAGGAGCGTCGACTTACCCGCCCCGTTCGGTCCCAACAGAGCCACCAGATCGCCTCTCGCAAGGGTCAGCGATACGTGACTGAGCGCTCGCCTCCGCCCGTAATGACGCGATACGTCCTCAATGGAAAGGTGGTTGAAATCAAGTTCGGGCGGAGGGACTTTGCCGCGCATCCCAGCCAGTTGATGTGTGGACACGGCGACCCTACGACCCTGTTCCGGAGTGGTGCTCGACATGGGACCTGCTGGCGACCGGCCGCGAGCTGAGCAATACGGAGGTCAGCTGCTCGTCGAGATCGTGGTATACACGTTCTAACCTCACTACCAGCTCTTGTCGCCTCGACATGTGCTTGGTCGAACCGATCTTCTCACCGCGATATTGCCGTTCAACCTTGACGAGCTCGGTAAACAGCTTCTCCTTCCGGGCTTCCAGCAATCGGCGCTGCTTGGCCACTATAGGTGTATCGGGAGATGCGATCGCACCCCAAATCCCAAAGCCGAAGATCCCCAGCGCCACAACCACCGCAACTGAACTCGGCAAGTTGTCTCGATGTGGCAAACCCATCAACTCGATCATCCATGGCTGTCCGGCAGGAATCCCCGGACCCCTGCCAACGATGTAGGGGCTTAAGTTCGGACCCTCGGGCGGAACCTCCATACGACGCTGCACCTGTGACGAAACGAAATCCATCATGCCCCACTTCTCGACCGAGACAAGCAGGGAATCTAGATCCGCCGGCAGCGTCTGGGAGATCGTCAAGCTCTCGTCGGTGTAGGGCAGGATGTAGGCAAAATGCACTGGGGTAGTTCCTGAATCGAACGGACCCTGGACCTCAATACGTGGGCCGTTGGCCACCGCCTGTGGTGTTGAAGAACGTAGAACCGAAGTTCCTTGGGCGCCGCTGGGAAGGTCGAAGACGATCGGCACCGCTGGCTCTACTGGTGAATCATTAAGATTGACGAGCTCTAGAAAGAAATAGACCTCGACACTCTCTTCCACGAGTTCGACTTGAATCCACGAATCGGAACCGAACGTCACGATGCCGGAACGAACCGAAAGTTTCGGCGCATCCGAATCGAACCCGACCAGCATGACGCGAATGCCCCCGCGACCAGGAGCGGTGAACGGTTGCGACTTAAGGGATTGGCCGTCAAGCTCAGTGAACGCTTGGACCTGTGCGCCTGGACTGAGCATCGAAAACGTAGCGCGGCCGTTTGCGTCGGTGAGCGCCATCGTGACGTTATCACCCTGGTGCAGCTCCACTTCCTGGTTAACCACGTTATTGGTCACCTGTCCCCGGATCACGCGCACGGTGATTGTGCCGTCCGGCAGCTCCGGATCGGGCAACGGGATACCGGACATCTGTCCGAGCGGGGGCTGCGCGAGGGACTCAACCGAGAGCCCAAGAACAAGGAGTGCACCAAGCACCGCACCAATCGACCGCACAAACACTCGGCACCCACGACGACCCGACATCATACCGATGCCTTAAAGGATGCCCCGCAACCCTTGCAGAATCGCGCATCGCTGTCATTCTCGGTGCCGCAGGATTTGCATCCCAAGCCGACTAAATCGGAATGGCTTCCGGAACGCTCGACTGCGCTCTGGATGATCTCAGATACGGCGGGCTCGTCCTCCAGATCGAAGTTAAGTCGCTGGGCAAGCTCCTTCTCGATTACGTCCTGATACGCCGGAGCCTCTACGTCGAGCTGTTGCATCAAACCGAGCGCCTGTGTACGCAGCCGACCGGCCATCTCACCGAAATCCTCATCAGACACCTTGCCCATGGCCCAGTCGAACTCGAGCTCCTTAATTGACCGGAGCACGAGCGTCTTCTCCCGCTCGAGCGCGGCCCGTGTCCGTCCGCCGATGATCTGGGACTTCTCGTAAACATCGGTCGCCGTCAACGGCCAGAGCATCCGGTAGAAAGCCAAGCCAACAGCACACGCAGATCCGATGGCCGCCACCAGAAGCGCAAGCACAACAGGGTCGCCAGGGCGAACCACCAGAATCGCCACGGTCGACGCAAGAAGACCGGCAAGAACGAAAAGGTGCCAAGGGCGAAAGGTGTTGGCGTCAGTCGAGGTTGCGGAGCTCATCGTCCAAACGGGTCTCCAGCTGTGCATCCCGGGCATCGGCAAGCTGCGAGCTGGATAACTCGTTATGTCGGAAATCGCGCCTCGACCATCGGATGGCAACAAATCCGATCCCCACGAGACCCGCAGTCCCAACAAACATCGGTAGCAACCACGCGAGCTGATTGAACGCGCCAATCGGCGACCCGAGCGGCTCCTGGCTGCCATAGTAGTCAATAAAGGACCGATAAACCTCGTCTCGGCCCTTCCCCATCGCCAGCTGTTCGTTGAGCTGTAGACGCATAGTATCTGCGGTCGAACAGGTGCAGGTGGACAGCTGGAGATGCGAGCAGCCACCGCATACGCACACAAGCTCCGCCTGGAGCTCAGCCTCTAGCGCCTGCTGCTGTGGTGCCAGCTCAGCCCCGTCGGGCACCGGATATTGGCCCTCCGCAACGCCACAACCGCCGAGCAGGAACAAAAGAACAAGAACTGTGGTCGTAGCGGCATCGTCTGGTACCTTCGCCGCTAGGAACGCGAAGCGACTCTCCGGTAACAAGGCAATTCCTGTCCCGAATGCCAAAATCGTGAACCCGAACCAAATCCAGTTGACCAGCGGGTTCACAGTGATCTCCAGCGCCGCCGACTGATCGGCCACCGTGTAGTTTACCAGCGTAACGTAGAGATCCTCCGAAATCGCACGCCGTAGCGCGACCTCCGTCGTCGGCTCCGTCTCGTGATTTCGATAGAACCAGCGCGCGGGATATAGCGATCCAGCCGGCTCTCCATCTTTACGCACGGTCATATGGGCCGTGATCATCTGCTTCTGCCCGTCATCGGTTTCGCTCAACCGCTCGTACCGTACGGTAAAGCGTCCAACCTCAACCTCGTCACCCGGATGGACCTGGACCTGTCGCTCCAACTTGTATCCGGCACCAGCGAAGCCTAGGAACATCAGCACGATCCCTACGTGCACGATGTAGCCGCCATAGCGACGACGGGAACGCATAACCAACCCCACTAGAGCCGTGAGTAGATCAGTGCCAGTGGAACCCCGACGGACCTGGGCGCCACGGACAAACTCTTGGCCGAGCGTGCCGAGAACAAAAGCGCAAAACGCGAAGCAAAGCCCCGACACCCAGACGTGGAAACCAAGTGCGTAGAGACCTGTTCCCGTCGCGACCGACAGCCCGACCGGCCACGCGAACTGGTAGACCAGGTTGCTTGGACTTGACCGCCGCCACGCCAGCAACGGGCCGACGCCGGTGAGAAATAGCAGCACCAAGCCGATCGGAACCATCCAGGTGTTGAAGAACGGCGGCCCGACCGTAATCCGCTCGCCCGTGAATGCTTCGCTGATAGTGGGAAACATCGTCGCGAACAAGATGAAGAAAGCCGAGAACAATAAAACCCAGTTGTTCAGCAAGAACGCGGCCTCTCGCGACGCCCAGGACTCAAATTCGCTCCGTGCACGCAGCAGCGGCAACCGGTAGATAACCCACCCAAAACTAAAAATCGCAATGACCGCCATAAAGATGCTGAATAGAATCGTCAGCTGCGGATCCTCGCCGAACGCGTGCACTGATTGGACGATGCCGCTACGAGTCATGAACGTACCGAAGATCGTGAGAAAAAACGTGAGGATCACGAGCACCATGTTCCACACCCTCAACATGCTCCGGCGCTCCTGAACCATTACAGAGTGCAAGAACGCCGTCGCGGTAAACCACGGTAAGGCTCCGGCGTTCTCGACCGGATCCCAGCCCCAAAACCCACCCCACCCGAGCTCCTCATACGCCCAGATCATGCCAAGGGTGAGACCGAGCGACAGGAAAAACCAGGAAAACATAGTCCATCGTCGAACCGCCCGGAGCCAGGAGTCGTCCAGATATCCAGTAATCAGCGCGGCCATCCCGAAGGCAAAGGGGATAGTCATCCCCACGAACCCGGTGTAAAGCGACGGTGGATGAATCGCCATGTAGAAGTTCTGGAGCAGCGGGTTTAAACCGCGTCCGTCCGTGGGCGTCTCCGTCAGATAAACAGCGAAGGGATCCTTATGCACAATCATCACGAACAGGAAGAAAAGCTGCACCGCGCTGATGATCGCCACAACGTACGGAATGAGCTCACGCTGCCTGGTACGATTCGTCTTGATGGCGATCGTCCCGAATACCGACAGCAGGAACACCCAGAACATGATTGACCCGTCGAGTCCTCCCCAGTAGGACGTCAACTTGTAGAAGAGTGGCTGCACGGAATCCGAGTACTGATTGACGTATCGAATCGCGTAATTCTCAGTGACGAAGGCGTGAAGGATAATCGACGACGCCAGCGTCATGAGCGAGGTAAGGACGTAAAAGGCGCCAACTCCGCTCTCAATCAGACGCAGCGAGCGTTGACGAGCCCCAACCACAGACGCGGCAATCGCATAGGCACACACCACAAAGGCGGCAAGTAGTGTGTAGGAACCGAGTGTGGGCATGACCTCAGACTCTCGCGGTAATCCGACACGTCACAGGACGCGACCCCACTATCGTGGGGACGGTCGGTGCTGCAACGCGACGACCCGCATCCTAACTGTCCGAGCCGTTTGTTTCAGCCTCCGCTGCGCTCCCGTCGACGGCGGCACCGAGCGTCGGTTTGGCTTCGTACTTCGACGGGCACTTCGCCATAATGCCGTTTGGCTCAACCATGAGCATGTGTCCATCGAGACGCCCCGTTACGACAACTTCAGCTGCTTCTTGGAAGGTGTCTGGAACGACACCGGTGTATTCGGCGCTGACCACCTGATCGTTGTTCTCGATCTCGAAGCGGTAGTCCAGCGTACTCGGTTTCCAAGAGATATTCGAGACGTACCCATGAACTTGAAGCCGTTTCCCAGCCCACGCTGCCGGGTCGACCATCACCTCGTCCACATGCTTGTAGTAAGCCGTGCCATCCTGCATCGACGTCCACATCAACCCGGTGAATGCAGAGATTAGAACGACGGCCGTGATCAATACCTTAAAGCCTTGCGACATAATCTGGGCTTTCCTCCCCCTCGCACCTGTAAGAATATCGCCGTAGCGACCAGCAGTCAATCCGGTCCTGTTTCTTTACGACAAAGACCTAAACTATTTACACTAAACAGTTTAAGTCGATCAAATACGGCCTAAACAAATGTCGCTCAGTAGGCGGTCGACCAGGGTCATCGGAATCCCCACGACATTACTGTACGAGCCTTCGATGCGCTCGATGAAACGTGATGCGATTCCCTGCACGCCGTAAGCACCGGCCTTGTC
Source organism: Vicinamibacterales bacterium (assembly GCA_965237405.1). GTDB lineage: Bacteria > Acidobacteriota > Vicinamibacteria > Vicinamibacterales > UBA8438 > CAUZIB01. The sequence continues at coordinate 1,542,280 of OZ250139.1, forward strand.
TCTCGACTCACCGGTCGCAAGATACCATTCGATGGTCTCGTCATCAAGCTCGATCATTGTGACTTGGGTTCGCTCAACCGACCCTCGACGTTCCGGTCCATGAATCAGTGCAACTCCGGTCAGCACATCGTGGGACCGCCCGGACAAGCGTTTAAGCATGCCGCGCGCATCTTGGGTGTCTTCTGGTTTGGCGAGGATGTCCTCATCGACGACAACAATCGTATCTGCTCCGAGCACAATTCGATCCTCGCTATCAGCCGATCCGCCCGCCACAACCTCAGCCTTACTGAGCGCAAGGCGCGAAACGTAATCGCTAGGTGTCTCGCCATCCAGTCGCCGCTCGTCAACATCTGCCGGCATAATGACGAAATCGTAGCCGGCACGTGCCAAGAGTTCGCGACGACGTGGTGATGCCGACGCCAGCACGAGTCGCGCTGGCTGCAAGGGTGAGTGATACACTTGGGGAAGGATACAGAAGAAGCTAGGAGTTACAGGTCAGGAAACCGATGATTCCCGCGCGCGAGCTCATCGTCTCATCGCTCGGAGAGATCCTGCGGAACCAGCCGATGTCGGCGGCCAAGGTGAGATTCGCATGGGAGTCGTCAGTCGGAATGGCGATTGCGCGCACTACCGATGTTAACCTCGACTCCGACGGCACCCTGCACGTCACGACAAACTCCGAGCACTGGAGCCACGAGGTCGCGCGGTCTCACGTGGTCATTAAGCAACGACTTGCCGATCTCCTCGGCCGCCGTGCGTGCAAGCGCCTCTCGATACAACGGAGACCATCATCATGAGGGAATCGGTCATCGTCAGCGCTGTTCGTGTGCCCACCGGAAAGTTCCTGGGTGCACTGAAGAGCCTCCCGGCGACGGATCTAGGCTCACGCGTCATTCGCGAAGCGGTCACCCGCGCCAGCATCGACCCGGCGATCGTCGACGAGTGCATCATGGGTAACGTCGTCCCGGCCGGCCTAGGCCAGGCTCCAGCCAGGCAGGCAGCGCTCCACGGAGGCCTCCCCGAACACGTCGCCGCGCTCACGATCAACAAGGTGTGCGGATCGGGTCTCAAAGCCGTGATGCTGGCAGCCCAGGGTATCGCCACCGGCGACATCGATGTTGCCGTTGCCGGTGGAATGGAATCGATGAGTAACTGCCCGTACCTCCTCCCCGCCGCGCGAGAGGGGATGCGTATGGGAAACGCCGAGGCGATCGACTCGATGATTCACGATGGGCTGTGGTGCTCGCTGGAGAACTGGTCGATGGGACTGGCATGCGAGGCGGTCGTCGACAAGTACAACGTCAGCCGAGTGGATCAAGACGCCTTCGCGGCGGCTAGCCACCAAAAAGCCGCCGCGGCCATTCGCGAGCGCCGCTTCAAGGACGAACTGCTTCCGGTTGAAATTCCCCAACGGAAAGGCAACCCTATTCTTCTCGAGTACGACGAGCCCGTTCGCCCCGACAGTACGGCCGAGGCGCTAGCGCGCCTGAAGCCAGCGTTCAAAAAGGATGGCACGGTCACTGCGGGTAATGCACCGGGTGTAAACGACGGCGCCGCCGCAGTGGTCGTAATGGCCGCTGAGCGCGCCAAAGCGCTTGGCGTAACGCCGATGGCACGAATCGTTGGACAGGCCGTTAGCGGCCTCCCACCCAAGTGGATTCTGATGACGCCGGTGCAGGCGGTGCAGAAACTGCTGAAAAAGGTTGACTGGACGCTCGACGACGTCGACCTCATGGAACTCAACGAGGCGTTTTCCGCGCAGGTGCTCGCGGTCATCCGTGAGCTCGGTGTCGACCCGGCCAAGGTCAACGTGAACGGCGGTGCGGTGGCCCTCGGCCACCCGATTGGCGCGAGCGGTGCGCGCGTCCTGACCACCTTGCTCTACACCCTCAAGAACCGCGACCTGAAGCGAGGCATCGCGACGCTATGCCTCGGCGGCGGAAACGCCGTTGCGCTGGCGGTCGAGCTGAACTGAGAACGATTCGCGGAATCATCTGACGTCCTGTTTCCGGCTGCCGCGCTGACCCGCAAGCGCAGCGAAGAGAATCGTTTCCCCGATTCTTTTGTAGCGCGTTCGCCGGGCGGCACGGCGATCGGTCGGCGAACCGAAAGACCACGGGGCTGGGCGGCTATGGCTCAGCCTTCCAGAACGCGATCCCGCCAGCTTGCTTACCTACGTCGACGGCGCCGACTCGGTCGCCGGTCGTTACCTCGTAGACCTCGATAGTTCCTGGCTCGCTGCCCACACCCTCGAGAGTCACGAACGCGAAGCGCCCGTCCGGCGTCAGCACGATCCCGTGCGGAATGGTTCGGCTCGTCGAAGTGCGGACACGCTCACGCCCTGATTCCAGGTCCCAAAACCCAACGGCCGCACCCTTCTTGTAGGTCGCCACCAGCGTCGATCCGTCAGCGGTGACATCGAGATTGTAGGGGCCTGGTCCCGCATCGAACGTACGGGTGACGCGCCATTCGTCGATATCAATCTCGTAGATCTCGTCGACCGCGTTGCCCGCAACGTAGACCTTTCCTTCCCCGGTCGGGCGTGTCACCCAAGTCGGCTGAACGACGCCAATTACCCCGTCGGGGGGCAATCCACCGGCATGGGCATAAGCAGCGTCCGGTGACAACGCCAATGTCCGCCGCACGGTGAACTCAAGTCCATCCACCTCGACGAGCTCGTCGCTCATCATGCCCACCGAGTAGTGGCGGATGCCATCTGGGCTAAATCGTGAACCGTGCGGCATGATCCCGGTCGGAATCCGATCGACCTCTGTCATCGTCTCAGCTTCAACCACGGAAATGGTGCTCGGCTTCACTGGACCATGCAGGTCGAAGTTCACCACGAAAAGCAGCCCTGTGGACACTGACATGTCGAGCGTCGCTGGAAACATGCCCAAGCCGACCTTACTGATCAACTGGTCGGTTTCCGTTTCGTACTTATGGACGCTGCCGAAGGGAAACCCGTGCGAGATCGTGACGTACCAGTAGCGACCGCTCGGGTCGACGGTAATGCCGTGAGGCCCTTCCGTTTTGGCGGGAAAATTGCCGACTGTGATCGTCTTTACTACGCTGAGCCCGTCGGGGCCATAGCGCACGAGGGCGACTTCGTCATCGGACTCCGCGCAGACGTACACGAAGTAGCTGAGAGTCGGTGGTCCGTGGACGACAGCTGAGCCTACTTCGGTTTCCACCGCAGAGCATACAAGCGTTGCGGCAAGAAGATAGAGCGCGACACGACTTCCCGACCTGAGTTCCGAGTGCAAGGTTTTCTCTCCTTCACACGCTGTCGCGTCACCCTCAAGCGCAGCGAAAAAAGTCATTTCCCCGATCTTTGAAACGCGCTCGAGTGGTGACGCGGGCGCGGACACCATGCTCACCCAGAAAACTGGTCGACGTCGTTGCTAAACTAGCCACTTTGAGCCACATCTGGCTTGGGCCTCCAGGCATGACCCCATCAACCACTTCCAGAGCAAGGACCAAAACTCGCTGCACAGTTACCGACTTTCGTCAGAAAAATCGTCTACTGCGGCTCCCCTACAACCGCTGCCTGTCCATCCTTTGGTAGCAGTCTCACCGCCCAAAGCCCACTGTTCCAATCGGCGAAGAAGATATGGCCCTTGTACGGCTGGACTCCCCAGACAAACGGGGAGTTCGGAATAAAGCCGTCAGGATCGTAAGGCACGAACTTTGCGATCTCCCGACCTTGTTTGTAGAGATCACCGAATAGCTCGCCTGACACGTCGACGACACGCAGCCCGCCGTTGTAGTAGCCAACATACATAATGTCGTCTTCGACCCACAGATTGTGCGAACCGGCCTCCGGCACCTGATACCGCGCCACCTCACGTGGGTTCTCCCAGTCACTCCAATCGATGATGTGGACCCACCCTTCCGCTTGCGATGGTGTCGACCCTCTCTTGCTGTGGAAGCCCCCATAGGGGAACCACTCGTCGCCGGCAAATAAGTAAAACTTGCCGGTAGATCGACTCTTGTACGGAAACGCCATATGGTTCCATCCGCTTGGATAGCTGTAGCGACCTATCTCGACCGGGTTCTCAGGGCTACCTCCACGCCCGCCACCGCCGACATCGACCGCGACAATGCCATCCCGCCAGTTCGACGAAAATGCGATGCCCTCACTTACCCACACATCATGAACGCCGTGCCCAGGCGTATCGAGCTCGAACCGACCCACTCGCCGAGGGTTCCGTGGATCCTCGATGCTGATGACGTCATAGCGTCGGCCCGCGCTCAGCGCGAAGACATAAGCTTCTGAGATGAAGACGTTGTGAACCCCACCGGTCAGCTGATCGGTAAACTCGGATAACACCGAAACCCCTTCTTTAGGGTTACCCACCCCAAGTACCACGATGCCGTTGCGCCTGTCGGACGCGCCCTCACGACTAATGACCGCGACATCACCCGCCTCAGACACCTTGACATCGTTGACCGTCCGCGCATTAACCTGCACCTCGTGTAGTTTGATGATATTGGCCGGATCGGTGACGTCCCAGACGTAGGCGTGCCCGTCCGCGCCCCAGGTACCGGTGATTGCGTAGTCGCGACCGTCGGCTCCCTCCCATATCCACAAATCAGAAGTGTGGCGATCCTGTACCTTGCCCCGTCCAACGACGTCGAGCGGTCGCCCGACATCTCGCGACTTCACCGACACGGTTCGAGTTGTCGAGTGGGATCCGGTGCTGGCGACAACGGTATACGTCCCAGAACGCTCGGCAACGAACCAGCCGTCCGCGGTGATCTGTACAGCCGCACCCGCCGCAATGATCGTCGGAGTCGGTTCGCCCGTGACACCGAACTGAACGGGAACACTCCGAACCACGAGTCCTCGCGAATCCTTCGCGACCGCCGTGAATCGAACAACATCACCGGTCTGCGTCGAGTCGGTGCTCGACTGGAGCTCAAGCGCGATAATTGGATTCTGCACGACGTCAATGGTCAGACTCGCTTCGGCGCCCTCGACGCGGGCTGTCACGTCGATCCTGCCGGACTTACGAAGCGTCGCGTATCCGAATCGGTCGATCTCAGCGATGGCAACGTCACTGGTCGAATATGTGACTGGGACATCGTGCCGGACGGTGCCGAGCGTGTCGACGACGTCAACGTGAAACTGCGGTCGCGTCCCAGCGTAGAACTTTGGTGGAATTGTGACGAAGGCGACCCGGTCGACTGGTGGAGGGGGTACCGTGACCGATATTTCAACTCGGACCATCGTATCCGGATACCGACGGCCGTCGTTCGCGTCGCGCGGCACTAGGGCTACCACCGTAAACTGGCCAGGCCGATACGCCTCGACGACCCCGGACCGACTCACGCTCACGCTGGAGCGTGACCGAGAGAAATAGATAATCAATACATCGTTGACGATTTCACCGCTCGCGTCCCTGACTGTCGCCTTGAGGTCCTCAGTCTCTCCTACCGCCAACGTTAGCGCGCCCGGTTCGACCTCGAGCGTCAGCAACGGCTTGAGCGATCGGTCCGGCTCCTGCCCATAACCAACCATACCGGCGACAACGACCAAGCCGGCAAGGACCGGCACCCATAAGACCCTCACCTTAACTAACCCCCACACGTCCCCTGGTATGACACGCCTAATTCATTCTACCGCCCAGACACATCCTGAACTCCGTGCTCGACGGAACGAACGAGCCACTCCGAACAACCGGCGTGAATGGTAAAAACAAGAAACTGAAGGTCGTTACTATCAAGCGTCTCCTGCGCCTTCGGATCAATAAGGCGAAAGTCTAGACAACTGTAAAGTATTGGAATAAGTGATTATATTCAATAGTTGTAGATCATTTTCGCTTGACAAGACACGGTCCCACTTCTAGAATTTGACGTCGGGTGTGACGACACGCACTTGAGGCGGTCCGTCATCTTCTTCAAACGTCAACACCCATACAATTAGGAACTCGCATGCCCACCAGTGACCGCGGGAACAAAGAACGTACTCGAGCCGTTGATATCGCCGTCGGCCAAATCGAAAAACAGTTCGGCAAGGGTTCGATCATGCGCCTTGGCCAGAAGTGCGCATCCAATACCATCCCTAGCATCTCGACCGGATCGATCAGCATTGACTATGCCTTGGGGATCGGAGGTGTCCCGCGGGGACGGGTCGTAGAGATCTACGGACCGGAAGCGTCTGGAAAGACAACGCTTGCCCTTCAAGTCATTGCACAGGCTCAGAGTCTCGGTGGTAACGCCGCGTTCGTGGACGCTGAGCATGCGCTAGACCCGAACTACTCGAAAGCGCTTGGTGTCGACCTCGATAACTTACTGGTATCGCAACCCGACCACGGTGAGCAGGCGCTCGAGATTGTCGAAGTCCTGGTTCGATCGAGCGGTGTCGATGTCATTGTGGTCGATTCCGTAGCAGCCCTTGTACCTCGCACCGAAATCGAGGGTGACATGGGCGATGCCCAAATCGGACTGCAAGCACGTCTAATGTCTCAAGCGCTCAGAAAGCTGACTGGCGTCGTCTCGAAATCACACACATGTCTAATCTTCATCAATCAACTCCGCGCGAAGATCGGCGTGATGTTTGGCAATCCTGAAACCACGACTGGCGGCCGCGCGCTGAAGTTCTACTCCTCCGTGCGAATCGACATCCGACGCATCGGCGCCATCAAGGATGCCGACCGTATCGTCGGCGGACGCACCCGAGTCAAGGTCGTAAAGAACAAGCTGGCTCCACCGTTTCGAGAGGCAGAGTTCGACATTATGTACGGCGAGGGGATCTCCCGAGAAGCTGACCTTCTTGACCTCGCAGTCGCCAATAACATCATCGAGAAGAGCGGCACCTGGTTCTCCTATAACGGAGAGCGCCTCGGGCAAGGCCGCGAAAACGTCAAGCGGCTGCTTAAAAGTAAGCCTGAGGTCTTCGTGTCGATCGAGAGCCGGGTGCGCAAGGAACTTGGGCTCGTTCCAAGTACGGAGGAGCATCCTGACGCCACGCCAGAGCCCGATCGGACTCGGGCATAACCCGAACGGTCGGTACGTGACGTCAAGTCCGGTTCTAGCTGTCGACCGGTCACTCTGCTCTGGCCAACGGTCTTCCCCACCTGTCGTGGCGGTGCTCGTCATGACGGCAAGCACGGTTGACATCGGCTCGACTTGATGGCTTCAGCCGGCATTGGTGACGGTCCTTGCAGATAACCAGGACGGTGGATTTTTGGTCGCAGGGGGGCGGGAATCGAGCGTGGGTATCGGCCTCACCGCTTCTATAGCAATGCCAGCGACCGTCGGAGTCTTTCGTCTCTACCTAGGCATCCATTGCCCACTAGACCTCGTGGGTGGGTTGAGCGTGGGGCTGGCGAGCGCGTATTTTTCGTCACGGGCGACACGCGCCCGCTGGGGACGCTCCCCAGTCCGACTAGAATCGGAGTCATGGCCTAGCCGGGCGATACCGGACATCCATCGGAACTCGGGTTGTTGATGCCCCTACGATATAAGCGCGATGACTTGGCTTCCACCCGAGAGCCGAGTGATCGGCCGGAATCGCTAGCGAGCGGACGCTCCGAACGAACGGGCGATTTGCGCTGGTACCTTTCGAATGATCAGTACGCGCTCGCCCGGGCGAATGAGCCCAAGTTCCTTGCGCGCGATCTCCTCAATGCGACGCGGCTCTTCGGTGAGTTCGCGCACCTCGTCTCGCAAGCCATCGTTCACGGCTCGCAGCGTTTCGATCAGCGCCGAGACGGCCTGTAGCTCACCGTTCGCCCTGAATAGCGCCACCAGCCCGCGCTCGCCGATTATAGCGTTCCCAAAAAGCACGACGACGACAAGTACGACGAGAAAGCGCGTCGCACGCCGACGGGAACGCGGTGCCCGAAAGACCACCTCGGATGCAACTGCGCTAAGGGGCTTTAGCTCGGTCACCGTAAAAACACGTACAGCATAAGCTGTCAAAGACGACCCACCCCGCAACCAAGGGGTTACAGATTTGCACTCTGTTCATAAGAATAACGCAGTCGGACGCAGAGTACAAGTCCAAACTTTCATTTCGTCTCAAGGAACTGACGGAGTTGGTTTTGGTTGTCGACGACATTCCAGCAGGATAGATGAGCCAATAGGTTTACCTGAATCGGGGTCAGACGAATCAGGCCTCCTGGATTCTGTCCTTGCGTTAAAAAGTGAGGAAAGTAAGCAACAGGCCCGATTGGACGAGGCGGTTGACCATCGTCGATAGATCCGCGAATCTTCTGCGGAAGGCGTACGCTCCACCGTTCCACGTGCTCGTTGTACACCCAGCACACACGCACGTCCCACCCACCCTCGAGTCCCCACCATGTGTTCGATCGCACCCTATGGGTGGTGATCGTCAAGACCGTCCCACCACGACGCTTCGCCGTCTGTAAACCTTCGATCACCGAAGCGAAGTCAGCCCGGTCGAACACCTGGTTGTGGCGAAAACTGGGATTCGGTGCCCCAAATAGAGGCGGCAGGAACGGATCGAGTGCGCGATGGGGCGGGGCGCTCTCAGGTGTGTCCTCGGGCCACCTTGACGGCTCGTATTCCAGCGAGAGCGGCCAAGCGCTATTAATGAATACGACGATCGCCCGGACACGCCGCCGCAACAGCGCAATCAGCCCATAGTTCTCACTATCACCGCCGTCGCTAAACGCCTCGCAGGTCGCGAGACCTGGAGCAGCGTGACCGGCCCGGTCGACGGGCCAGTAGGCCGTATGTGGATAAACGCGAAGATCGCGACCCGGGGTGCTGAACGCGCTGCTCGCCCCGACCGCATCTGCCAGCGAGAACGGTTGCTGGGGTACATCGACCGAGACCAAACCATTCGAGGTCGGCCGAGCCTTCGGGAGATCACTCCCAAACCCACACGGCTCAATAAATCCTCCGCCGACGCGATGGGTCGGGTGTCGCGGCGACCCGAGGGTCAATGCACTCGGCGTCCCGATACCCAGCGGAGCGAACTCAAAGCCGACCCGGTTGGTCGCCAATGGGTTCGGCTCATCTTCGGGCCAATTTAGAGTGGCGTGAATGATCGGATACGGACGATACGACGACCGGGAAACCACCCGAAGGGGTACGCTGTTTAAGCTGGGTACCCGGCTCCGAATATCGAGAGCCGTCTGATCCGTCCACGTAAACGCCTCGGGGCGGCTTGGATCGTAGAGGCCGTACGGCTCCAAGAAGGTCATCCCAACCGCATCGTTCCAGATCTCCGACGGCTGGTTGGCATGCCTCTGCCGGGACTCGGCGAGGTGTCGCCCAAAGTCAAGGGTCGCCGCCCATCCCAACGAGGTGGACTCAAGGGTGTCCAACTGACCGACCGTCAGCTGCTCTGGATCCCGATGCACGCCGAGCATGTCGCGGTCGGCGACGTCGCCCGGATGGTAGCAGTACGACACGACGATCCAGGCTGAGCCAGATACGGCGGATACATAGCCGATCCGCGGCATAAGCCCCGACTCGGTCAGCCCTCGAAGCTGCCCGAGCGTCGCGGCGTACGACCGCGTACCACCGCCCGAAAAGCAGACGCCAGTTAGAGGGGGTGGCGAAACCCCTGGGGTAGACCGCTCCGGGTAGGCGCCCTCAGTCCCGCAGAACGGCCATACCCGTATACGACTCAAGGCTGCGCTGGGTACTCCATGGTGTAGGGGTCTGGAAGCGGAATGCGGGTGATGGGACCATCCGACAGACTGTCGAGCGAGTACTCCGGGTTGTCCGGATCGCCCTGCTCGATCGTTGACAGATCGCCAACGACGAGAATGACGAGCTCGTTAGGCTTCAAGTACTCCCGCGCCACGCGGAGTACGTCGTCACCGCTCACAGCGTTGATCCGATCCCGGTATCGCGCCAAGTACTCTGAATCCCGGCCCGTATACTCGTTGGCGACAAACAGGCTGGCGGTCGATGAGGTGCTCGAAAAGTTCCGAGTGAACGTCTCGATAAACGACGTCTTCGAGATCCGCAGCTCCGCTTCTGACACCGGCTCCGATCGAATCCGTTCGATCTCCTCGATTACGATCGATGACGCGCGCGCGACGGTTTCGCTGCGCGACTGGAAACCGGTCCGAAACACCCCATCGTAGTAGGTTCCGAGTCCGAAGCGGGTGTAGACGCTGTAGGCCAGCCCTTCGTCCGACCGGATACGGGACATCAGACGAGAACTGAACCCTCCGCCTCCGAGGATGTCGTTCATGATGATGAGCGCGTGGCGGTTTGGGTTGTCGCGTCCCGTACCCAAGTGCCCGATCGCGACCCGACCCTGGTTCACGTCCGCTTTGTCCACGAGATAGATGCCTGGAGATGGGGCGTCGGACGGCACAGGCACCGGCGGCACAGACGCAGTCTCGGCTGGCCAATCCGCCATCCACGCCTCAAGCTCTGGAAGGATCTCTTCTGGGGTGACATCGCCCGACACGGCAAAGATGAACCCGCCCGGATGGTAGTAGCGCCGATGAAACGCAATCAGATCTTCGCGCGTAATCGATTCGATCGACTGACGGGTCGTCGGCTCGGTCGAAAAGTGCTCGCCGCGCATGAGCCGGGCCCATTCGCGTCTTTCAATGCCAGCCGTGCTGTCGTTGCGCCGCTGCATCCCCTGCAAGCTTCGACGCTTCGCGAGATCGAGCCGCGCCTGCTCGAATCGAGGGTGGCGAAGCATACTGAAGAACAGTTCGAGCGTCACATTGAGATCCTTCGTCAGGCAGTTAAAGCGTGCGCTCCCGGACGTACCGCCGATTGAGCTGCCGATCTGCGCAGCCAAAAACGCCACCTCGTCGTCGAATTCGGACGCCGTGAACTTTGCCGTCCCACCCGCACGCAGCTGACCTCCTGTGAGACCGGCCACGCCGGTCTTGCCTGGCGGCTCGAGATAGCTCCCCGTTCGTATTGTGACCCCGACGTTCACCAACGGAAGCGTGTGGTCCTCGACGACGAACACGACGACCCCGTTCGACAGCGTGTGCCGATACTCGTCAGCGACCGGCGGTTCGAATTCGAGGGAATCGAACGTCAGACCGCTTGGGTGGGAGGCGATCGGTACCTGGGCCCACACCGGCATTGACCAAGCCGCGAGTCCTAGGGTGAGAACGAGACCTTGAGACACCGTGAGTCGCGAGCGCCGTCTGGGCGAACTCATCGAGCACCCCCAATTTCTTCAAGTCGTCCCTGGACCAACTGAACCAATGCCTCCACCATGTCTTGGTTCTCTTCCGGAGCCTGCGTGCGCATGTGCTCGGCCTGCGCTAAAAACTGGCGTAACCGGGCTTCGTCAAACTTTTCGATCATCGTCATCGTCTGGCGAAACTTTTACCGTTCCTCGTCGTCGAGACCTGCCAACAGCGAATCGTCGAACTCGCCGCCCGACTGCCGATAATAGATGGCCACGGCACGATTCTCTTGCGTGAAGTACGTATTCGCCACTCGCATGACATCTTCCGCCGTCACTTCTTCATATAGAGCCGGGTCGGTGTTGATCGTGGCCCAGCCGCGATTGTTCTCGCGAATGAGCAGCTGCATCATCAACTGGAAGTTACCCTCAAGACCTCGAAAGTAGTTCGCGGCATTCTGATTCTTGACCTTCTGGAGCTCACGATATCCTGCCGGCTGTACCTTCATCTGCTCGAGCTCGGTGTAAATGGCCTGCTCAACCTCCTCGGGTGTCCGTTCCTGTGCCGCAGTCCCGGCCAACTCGAACATACCCTCGAACTTGAATCCCGCCTGGCTGCCCGACGCGTTCGTCGCCACCTTCTGGTCTTCGACCAGTGCCCGGTACAGCCGACCCGTGCGCCCGCTCAATAAATGTCCCAGCACAACCAGCGCCGGTTCGTCGACATGTCCGTCCGGCACTGAGTGATAGCGGATGACCACCTGCGGGTTGGTGTCAGCGTACGCCACCATCCGTTTCTCGGCCAGCTGCGGCATCTCGCGCGTCCTAGGTTCGATCGGGAGTCGCTCGCCACGCGGGATGCGCCCGAAATACCGATCGGCCAGGACCTCTGCCTCCTCGGGAGCAAAATCCCCCACTAGGGTCGCGGTCAGGTTGTTGGGCGCGTAGTACTGATCGAAGAACGCCAGTGCTTCCTCGCGCGTGATCCCCTTGAGATCGCTTGGCCAACCGACGACCGGCCAGCTATACGGAGACGATTCCCAGAACATTGCGTCGAACTGCTCCTGGAACTTTCCGATCGGCGTGCTGTCGGTCCTAAGTCGCCGCTCCTCGTGAACGACATCGCGTTCCGAGTAGAACTCGCGAAAGACCGGATTGAGTAAGCGATCTGACTCCATCCAGAACCACAGCTCGAGCTTGTTCGCGGGGACGTTGACGAAGTAAATCGTGAAGTCGTAGCTCGTGCCGGCGTTCATGCCGGATGCCCCCTGCCCCGTATAGGTTCGGCTGAAGTCCTCCTTGATCAGCAGCGCCTGCTGCTGCGCCAAGAGCGCCTCCAACTTGTCCAGTAGCTCCTGATGGCGAGCCGACCGATCTGACGGATCATCAGGGTTGTCGATTTTCCCGAGACGATAGGCCTGCTGCAACCGCGCCTCTGCGACCGCGAGGTCAGCCTTGACCGCGTCCAGTCGCTCAATGATGCGGAGATCCTCATCGATATTCGAGGTTCCAATCGCGTGAGTTCCCTTAAACATCATGTGCTCAAAGAGGTGGGCCACGCCGGTAATACCGGGTCGCTCGTAGACCGAGCCCACCCGGGCAATCCATCCTGCAGCGATGTTCGGGTCGCCCGGCCGCGGCACCATCAGTACCTTCATTCCGTTCTCAAGCTTGTGCTCAATGACATCTACCTCCTGCGCCGCTGCCGTTGTCACGGTCAGCAGAAGGACCGACACGAGCAACCAACCTGGGCCACGATGCACCATCAATATTCCTGTCTTTCTCTGAACGAGGGACCTGCCCTACCACAAAGTTCGACCAGTCGAGTGTCGCATAATCACTCGCCGAGACCAAGCGATCTCCTCACGTGGGACTTATCATGTCGTCAAGCCCGCGAACCAACTGAGTCGAGGGGAGTCACCATAAAACGTGCGGTCCCGTCCTTGCTGGTCGTCTTTATACTGCCCATTGCGCACCAGTCGCGCAAGAAACCCAGCGACGACCTGGCACCGGGGCCAAGCTCCTGCAGAACTGCACCCGCTACTTCGTCTTTCTTGGACGAACCGGTGCCGGACGTACCGAGGCGTTCGTTCAAGACCCGTTTGGCATGGGCTGTTGTGCCGGGCTGGTCCGCGGAGTGGCAACATCAGCGAGCAACTTCCATCCCGATCTCGACTGCCCGCTCGACGGCGTGAACACCGGCCGTGCGGTCCGTGTCGTCGTGCGCTATCTCGAAGACCACCCCGAGGCACGATACGAAGCTAACACCGTTCTCGTGCTCCGAGCATTTATTGATGCGAGGATCTGCCGGTAGGCCAGTTGCGCTCGGCGCGACCCCCGGCCTGAACGCCGATCGGGACGCGTATCACGGCGTCGTAAAACAGTCCAGTCGGCAACGGCCGGCTCTCGTAGAGCACCAGCTGACCGATCGGAGACGCCGGAACGTCAACCGTGGCGGCCCCCAAAACGTCAGGGATCCTATTCGCGACGAGCTGGGTAACGCGACGGACACGTCCGATCGTCATGTGCGGCCGGAATCGCCGTAACTCCATCGCGAAACCGAACCTGGCAAGCCGCTGCACCACTTCCGCCTGCAGTGCCATGAGCCTGTCGGAACCTTCTTCCGCCGCCAGGTAGATCGCGCGCGGGGTTCCCCGGTGAGGGAACACTTCGCACTTGTCGAAGGCTAGGTCGAACGGAGCGAGTGACCATGGCTCGACGAGTGCTGAGATCACGCTATCAGCCTGGGTAGGCTCGATATCCCCGAGAAACCTGAGAGTGACATGCAGGTTTACCGCTTTGACCCAGTCAACCTTGATTTCTTCGAAGACCGGATATCGGCGAAGGCCCGTGACAAACCCTTCGACAGCTTTACGCGTTGCCTGCGCCAGATCTACCGCAACAAAGGCCCGCATGGGCACCAAATCTGGAGGTCGGTAAGCTTCCGGCGGAAACCGTCAGGCGTGTTCGCCGTGTGGCGCCAAGTTCCGTCGCGGCGTGCGTATAAGAAAAACGCCCACGTCCCAACCCACACCACCAAGACCGAGTCGCCAACCGCAGCAACGACGTGAGTCGCGACACCGATATTTGTGCCGATGATGCTCTGAGGATGAGTCAAGGAGGCAATTGACCGAAGTACGAATCGCCGGGGGCAACCCAAAATCATCTTCCCAGCGAACGGCGCTAGAATGGCGGTCAGGTCGTCAGACACCTGCCAGTCCACGTGTTCAAGCTAGAACGGGTTTCGTAACTGAACCGGTATTCGAACATCGATATTACGCCGTAGTTCCAGAACCGCTTCTAGTGCTCGAATACTCCAAGAAGATCGACCAGCAACCGAGCACGGTCGAGTGGACCATCGCGTTCCAGAAGCGCTTGGCGATCACTCGGCTCCATGGCCAAGCCCTGCGAGAGCGCGTTCACGAAGTCGACGTCCGACAGCGCCGCCGGTGGCTCTGGCGTCCCCGGGGCTCTGCGCTCCAAAATTGAGACAAGCTGTGCGCGGAGCTAGCCAAGCGCGGCGCCGTCAGCTTCGTCGAATTGCTCAGGCAGCGTTTCAACGTGGACGAATCGATAGGAACGAATCTGGTCCTCCCAGATAATCCTGAACCTGACGAGGCCGCGTAGGACGATATCATACCGACCGTCCGGAAACATCTGCACGTCAGTGATCACACCAGCCGTCCCAATTGCGTATGTCGGAGGGCGCCCCTCGTATTCCGCTTCGTGCCCCGCTTCAAGTAGCACCATGCCGATAATGCGGTCACCTTTAATAAGCGCATCTGCAACCATCACTTGATAGCGGGGCTCGAAGACATGCAACCGACGCGAGATATCCGGAAAGAGCATCACATCCTGCAACGGAAACAACGGGATGTCCGCCGGCAGCGCTGAAACTATGGTGCTTGGTTGAGCGGACACTGGCTGTGCCCAGGTTGGGACTGCCGCCCACAGTGCGAGCAGGATGACACCGGTACTTCGCAAGGCTTGAGTAATCATGCGGCGTTTCGCTCTCACCAGAAATGACTACGACGCGGCACAGCGACCAAGGCCCGCCACGATGTCATATTCCGCCTTCAAAACCGGCTGAACCGAGAGCCGACTCCCTTTCCTGGTTACCATCATCTGCTTGAGCCCCTTCCTCGCCTTGAGCGTTGTCAACGAGACGGTCTCCTTGAAGCGTTCGACGAAAGCAATCTCAACCATGTACCAGACCGGTTTCAGTTCGGTACTCCGATTGTCGAAGTACTTGTGGCCCTTCTTCCACGCGTAATGGTCCGGGTGGCCCTCGCGCGACACCTTCGCGAGACCAGTCACACCTGACGGATTGGCATTCGATGCATAAAAGAGAACGCCGTCGCCAACCTTAATCTCATCGCGCATGAGGTTCCGCGCCTGGTAGTTCCGTACTCCTTCCCAGCTCGTGTGCCCGTCACGGGCCAGGTCGTCGATCGTGTAAGCCGCCGGCTCACACTTCATCAACCAGTAGCAGCGTGGCATAGACTCGCTTGCTTGAGGCGTCTACCGACGCTTCGGTGCCTCCCAACTTGAGGCGTACGCGTGCGTTGTGCCACGGTATCCAATAAACGTCACACTTGACCTTATCTAACCCACCGGGCTCGCTTCACGATCGATCAATACACCGAACAGATGCTTGTCGACGATGCTTCCCTAACGAACGCTCCGAGTCAAGTCCTTGTCGGCGCAAACCTCTGTAAGATGAACAGGTGCACATTGTTTAGGGGGACAGCATGCGCCACACTCACCGACACGAACTTTACTGGTCGTTGCGCTTGGGATCGCAACGTGGGCGGTTCCACTTGATAGCCAATATTCGATCACGGTCAAGTGGAACATTCTAATCGCTGTTACTGAAGAGTGCCGCTAGGTGGGAACCGAAAAATCGTTGACGGACTCCAGGTCAAAACCGAAACCTCTTGCCACTCCAAGCAGTAAGTCTTGCGTCGAGGCCAACCGGTGTTCGGAGCGAGCACCCACCGGCGTTCACCAACCAAGGCCACGTCGAGATAGGGGCCGCACCTCCGAAATAGACCTCGCAAGCATGCCAGGAACACGGTCTGGGTGAAGCAAATCGTCTATCCGGTTTCCAGAGGCTCAGACCACACGCGGCACATCGCCCTCCACGCCAAAAATCACGCAGTTCTCAGTGTTTCGCGGATTCGACGAGGGTAATCCGGAAAGTATCGCTCGATCACCGGCAGTTCAAACCGCGACAAGATCGATTCTTGCGGCTCCCGCGCGAGCAGGAACTCGAACGACGTCTCAACGAACCGTTCAGGCGACGCACCCGATGCGTAGCGTTCGACATTCTCCGGGAGAACCGTGACGTCGTGAACCGACTGACCGGCGCGAACGGTGACAGTCACACGATAGACCGTGTCACTCGCCTTGGTAACCGTAATCGTGGACAACGATCATCCTCCTTTATCGTCCCATGCCAATTCTCAGGCGCCGACCCTCCACGCGCCAGTGACGCGAACACGCAGAGCGCAAGCAATCGGGTGAATGCAAACCAAAGTATACAATCCGCCGTTCAGCTGCTGTCGTATACACTGGGCGGAAGAATTCGTGCTCATCCGGTAGGAGTCAAGTGCCCGTAGCAGAAGCGATATCGATGACTAGACCTGTTTGGGTCGGTGTGTGTGTAGTGATACTTACGTTCGGAACTGCGCGGACAGTCGTCAGCCAGGAAGACTCAGCCGAAGGTGACGCGTGGCCGCAGTGGCGAGGCCCGCTTGCCACGGGTGAAGCGCCTGGAGCCACCCCCCCGCTGCACTGGAGTGAATCCCAGAACATCCGCTGGAAAGTCGAAATTCCCGGTCACGGTTCAGGCACACCGCTCGTCTGGAACGACCGAGTGTTTGTAACCACCGCGATCCCCGCTGGCAAGTCCGACCAAAGTGACGGCTTCTTTCGAGGCCTGAAACGCCGAGTCTTCGGCACCGTTGGCGCAACCGAAACTCACCAATACGCCGTACTGGCCATCGACCGCCACGACGGTCAGGTCGTGTGGAAGCAGGTCGCTCAAAAAGAAGCACCTCATGAAGGCCGGCATCGCACCGGCAGCTGGGCCTCACCGTCCGCCGTAACTGATGGCGAAGTACTCTGCGCGTTCTTCGGATCGCGTGGGCTCTACTGCTATAACATGAACGGCCACCCACTCTGGGACCGCGACTTCGGCGACATGAACATCCGGATGGGGTTCGGCGAAGGCGCGTCGCCGGCACTACACGGCGAAACGATCGTCGTCGTTTGGGATCACGAGGGTCAATCGTTCATCACGGCGCTCGATAAGCGTACGGGCGAAGAACGATGGCGAGCCGAGCGCGACGAGATGACATCCTGGGCGACGCCCCTCATCGTCGAGCATAACGGTCGCGTGCAGGTCATAACCAGCGGAACTAATCGCGTGAGAAGTTATGACCTCGAAACCGGAATGCTCCTGTGGAACGGGCCAGGGGTCACGCTCAATGCAATTCCCAGCCCCGTCGCCGGCAATGGTGTCGTGTATCTCACCAGCGGATTCAGAAGTAGCGAGCTCTACGCGGTCAAGCTCGACGCGGCACAAGGCAATATTACCGACACGGGCGCCATGGTTTGGTCGCTCGACAAGAACACCCCGTACGTGCCGTCACCGCTGCTCCACGCCAACATCCTCTACTTCACTAAAAGCAACAGTGGCATCCTGTCTGCCTATGATGCCGAAACTGGACAGCTCCACTACGGCCCAGAGCGATTGCCGGGGGTTCGATCCGTATACGCCTCGCCGGTTGCGGCCAATGGGCGCATCTACATTCCGAGTCGCGAGGGCACCACATCCGTGATTGCGACTGGGACCACATTCGAGGTACTCGCCGCCAACCAGCTCGAAGATGGCTTCGACGCCTCACCTGCCCTCGCGGACGGAGAGATCTACTTACGCGGGCAGCGGTACTTGTACTGCATCGCTGCCGACTCACCGGTGGCGTGGACCGTCGGTGAACCCTGAACTCAGTCTGCAATCATCATCTGACGAGAGCGAGCCACTATTTCGAGTCTGGCGGCGAGGCGTCACTGGCCGCTTGCTTCTCGAGGTTGCGGTGAATCTCAAGGATGTGCCGGATGTCGTGATTGCCCTCGTGGCACGCGTACTCGAACATCGGACCTTCCGTCTTCATCATCGGAATTTCCACACTCCACGGGCGTGTCCAGTAGGTTGAATCGTCGACAGTGAATTTATAGAGCACCGTGTCGGCATCGATTCGGGTAAAGCGCTCGACGACGTGCAGGGCCGTGCTCGATCCTTGGAAGACTGTCTTACCGGTGAGGTTCGTGGTCTCGACGACAAGCGTGTCGCCTTCCCAGTGTCCGCGCGAGTCCCCAGTGAGCCGACGGATCTCATCGGGGATGTGCGGACGCCCGTCCAATGGAATGATGCGCGGGCTGTTGTTGCTGAGCTCGGTGTAGACAACGAGGTAATCCGGTGTTTGAAAGATCTGGTGAATATCGTTGTAGGCCGGTGGCAGCATAGGCGGACCCTCATGCGGCCAGATGTAACACCGCTCGTTCAGGGGCCGAGTCTCGTAACCGTCGAAGGCCCCACTTCGCCGCCCTCGCTGCCGCGCGGCTTCCCTCCGGTCCCGAGCCTCTAGAGTCAGGGGCGGAATTCTGCCGTTCGGTGGATCCGTGATCAGCGATGTGCGACGACTCGAAATACCTTTCGGCACACGGGTGCGCAGCCAGATCTCATTGTCGTAGTGAACGTAATTCGTCCCGCGGTTGTCCTGATACAGCCTTTGCTCCCTTGCCTCGTCATCGGCGTAGTTAATGGCATCTCGAGCGAGTGGATCGACGCCTTCGGCAGTAAGCTGCCGCTGGAGCGACGTTGCCTCCTCTTCCGAAAAGAACTCTTTACCAGACAGGTGCTCCGGTCGCTGGAGGGGGGTGAAGGTCTGAGTCGTCCAATACCCTTGCAGGTCCGGACGACCGTCGGCAGTACGAGGCACGGTCCACGTCAACTCTGCCGCCGCGGCGTCCTGCGCGTGCACCTGTCCGAAGATGGTCGGGGGTACTAGTCCTCCGATCAAGATTAGGATTGAGAGCACCAATGAATAACGATGGCTCACCTGGTTCATCCAACCGCTCCTATATGAAATGCCTGTTGACTCCAACCTTTACATGATCGCCCACGATGAGTCTATATTCAACTCCGCATCGCGTAGCCATGATCCGCTGGAATCAACCGACGCTGAGGCCAGGGTGTTGTTGCCGAAGACGCCTAGGCGGGCGGCTGAGTCTTGTGAGTGCTGCGCCCACCGGGCGTCAGGAGGCCTCCTAGCCGGTCCAAGGCATAATAGAGAACCGCCCGGCGGGTACACGACCTGCTCGTAACGGTGGCGCGGAGTCAAATCGGGGGATATCATTCCAACTTCCGTATCTGAACTCGCACCGCGATTAACTAATTGCACCCGAGGTTAAGTGATTAATGACGATAGACGCCCCCATTGGACAGACGGTCACACTCCATTCCGTCATTGCGGAAGAAAAATTCGAGGCCCACACCGTCGAGCTTCCCGACTACGAACGCCGACGTTTCGATGACGTCGCGTTCCTGACGGCCATGAACCTGTGCCTGCTGGGCAACTACGCCCAGACCGGTCACTTCGGGGGGCCGTTGGCCTACACGCCCTATAACGTCGCGTGCCACCTGGCGGGGCCGGCGTTAGGAGGATTGCGGTACGACCTCCGCGAGCCCAAGTTTCCGTTTTCGGACAAGTTCATGCTCGCGGGCGGTCACTGCGTCCCGACCTGTTACTCGCTGTGGATGATCCTGTATGAAGCGCTTCGGAAACAGCATGAGGCGACCGGGAATGACCGTTACGCCGTCGACCCCAACGTAGCGATTCTGGCAATTGACGCGCTGGGATTCCGCCGAGGCGCGGGAGCCCTTACGACACTGCTCGAATCGAACGGCCTCGCCGACCATCCACTCTTCGCGCAAGCCAAGATCCGCGGCATCCGGTCATTGCCGGGTCACGCCGAATCGATCGACGCAACGAACGATGTCAATGGGGGCCCCTCAGGAATCGGGATCGCCACAGCGGCAGGAAAGGCGGTGTTCTGGGATTACGTCGGAGCCGGACCAAACCCAAAGGTGGTCGCGCTCGAAGGGGAGTTCGCATTAACCGAAGGGCACGCGCAAGAACTCAAGAGCATCGCCCTTGCGCAGCAAGTCGGCAAACGCCTGCGTGTCATCCTGTCGCTCAACAATGCGGGGATCGATGACACTTTGCTCGGCGGCGTGATCAAACCACAGTACAAGGACTACGACATCGCTCAGCAATGGGTGTCGTGGGGATGGAACGTTTTCACCGTCGACAATGGAAACGACTTCGACCAGATCATCGCCGCTTTCAAGACGATGGAAGAATGGCCGGGCCGTGATCGTCGCCCGATGATCCTCATCGGATCGACCACGAAGGGGTGGTGGCCGACCGCCGAGGACGGTAAGGTCGGTGGGCATGACCAGCTCATCAGCTATCCATCTCACCCCTACGCGCTCAAGATGAACAGCGATTACTTCGTCGCTTTGGCCGAGTCCTTCGAGCGCACGTACGGCATCGAGTTTGAAGGCATCCGTGACGGAATCCCAAAGACTGACGCGGACCGCCTGGTCCAGTTCAAGACGAACGTCGACAAACTGATGTCGGTCATGGACCAGCGCGATGGGCTACGCGAATGGATCGCCGAGCAGGTGATCGACATCGCGGAAATGGTTGATCGCAAGCCTTCCCTGAGAATCGATCCGACAGCTAACCCGTTTCTCGATGATCGTCTAAAGGTCGAGAATCTTCCGACCGACCCGTATGACGTCGTCGTCGAAAACGCATACTCCGGCGAAAACGTCAAACGCCGAATTGCTCTGTTCCTTGAACCAGGCCTAAAGAAAGGCCCCCGACGTGCGATCAGCGAGATCGGAGCCTGGCTCAACTACGTGACAGACGGCCGCTTCATGACGATGGCTGCGGATCTGTCGGGGTCAATCAACATCGAGAATGCCAACATCCTTGGCCACTACGACCCAGTCGACAATCCGTATGGAACGCGGCTCAAAGCCGCGATTCAAGAAGCCGGCAACGCATCGACAATCATCGGGCTGATTAGTCAGAATGCCTCCAGCGATCCCGATCAATTCGCGGGCATGTGGGGTATATCCGGCACCTACGGAGCCTTCACACCGCTGATGTACACGCCCGCGCGCGTCTTTTCCCAGATGAATCAGGACAGTCCGTTCAAGCTCGGAGTGTTGCACATCCTAGCTGGTCATTCCGGCCCGGAAACCGCGGCTGACGCCCGCACACACTTTGGCATTTTTGCCCCGCAAGCCTGGACGCTCCTCCCTCGCGGCCAGGTCATCAACCTCTACTTCTGGGACTATAATGACGTGGCTCCGGGCTACTTTGCGGCCGTCCAAAAAGCACTCCAAATCAAGGAGATCGGCATCATCGTCATCCATGTGGCACGACCGGACTTCCCGGTATCCGATCGCTCAACCTTCGCCGACACCGACCTCAAAGCGGCGTCCAAGGGCCTCTACTTGATTCGAGAATACGACAATACCAAGCCCCCAATGGGAACGGTATTCGTGCAGGGTTCGAGTTCGACGATGAACCTCGTAAAAATCTTTCCACGGCTTGACGAGGACGGTATCAACGTTCGCATCGTGTCGGTCATCAGCACCGAGCTCTTCGGCTACCAGCCCCAAGAGTACCAGCAGAACTTATTACCAGCTTCGTCGCGCTACGACTGCATGGTCGTTAGTACGATGACCAAACGCGTTCCGCCGATTCCGAACCTCGGACCCGTCACCGAGGACTACTCGCTCTATGCGGACTTCGACGATCGCTGGAGAAGCGGAGGAACGGAATCCGACGTTATTGCCGAATCCCACCTCGACGAGGAATCAATCTACCAGGGAATCGCCCGCTTCGCGCGAGAACGCGATGCCCGTCTCGATCGACAACGTACTGCACTGGAGACACTCTGAGGGGCCTATGGACGTCGAGCTTTACGGCATATGACGACTAGATGAGATTACTCAGGTTATTGCTCTTCGTTGTGATGCTATTACTCGTGGGAGGCGCCTCAACCCAGGTGCAGGTCCAAGACCGTTACCGCCCGGTCACGCAAGAAGCACTAAACGATCCCGACCCGGCGGATTGGCCCATGTGGCGACGGACGTACAACGGGTGGGGATACAGCCCGCTCGATCAGATCAACCGTGACAACGTGAACCAGTTGCAGCTCGTTTGGTCCTACGCGCTCGCTCCCTACGACAGAGGACTGCAGACCGAGCCCGTCGTCCACGATGGCATCCTCTATCTACGCCACCCGTCGGAACTGCTTGCCGCACACGACGCCACGACAGGCGACCTCATTTGGGACTACCGCCGGCAGTTCCCCGACGACCTTGTTGGCCTCGGGGGAATCACGCTCCACAGGGGACGAGGTCTGGCGCTGTACGAGGAAAAGCTGATCAACTTCTCGACGGACGGATTCCTCTACGCCGTTGACGCTCGGACCGGTCAGCTTATCTGGGAAACCCTGATGTTCGATGTCTTCGAGACGAGACACCAAGCGAGTGGCGCGCCGATCGTATACGACGGGGTCATCGCTGTCCCCGTCAACTGCACGAACAACGCGTCGGCCGCTGCTTGTCATTTGTCCGCCTACGACACCGACACGGGACGACGATTGTGGCGATGGTATACGTCGCCAGGTCGAGACGATCCCCTGCACCATACGTGGGGAGAAGACCCTCAGAAGTACGCGCGTGAATCGCGGCTCAACACCTCTCCCTGGATGACACCAGCCGTCGATGCCGAGCGCGGGCTGTTCATCGTTGGCATCGGATCGTCTGCACCGATGCAACCCGAGATCGTCGGCACAAGCGGCGAGTGGCCCGACCGCCTATATCACGGGTCAACTGTCGCGCTGAACTACCAAACAGGCGAGGTGGTGTGGTGGGCGCAGCACCAGTCTGACATGCACAATAACGATTCGGTCTTTGACCGGATTCTCGTCGACGTACCGGTGGACCCATACGACACTGAGGCTCCGTGGCTGGGTCGGAACCCGAGTCTCCAGCCGGGCGAGACCCGACCCTTGGTCGTCGGCGCGTTCTCCAAGGACGGGATCTTCTACGCGTATGACAGAACAGATGGAAAGTTCGTCTACGCCCGGGAAACGGCCCCGCAGAACGCTATCGTTCGCTACGATGGTGAAACTGGAGCATACGTCATGAACCCCGAAGTTTTCATGACGACCGACCTATCGCGCGTCGTGTCAGTCTGTAAAGAGAACCGCATGATCCCCCAGGGTGCCTATAGTCCGCTGACGAACGCCTACTACGTACCATTATGGGCCGGATGTGCTGACCTGCAAACAACCACGCTGACGCCCTCGCTTGAGGATGGCTACAACTTTTCGATTCTGAGGAGTTACGTGAACCCCGAGTCCGCAACCTTCGGGCGGCCGGAGGCCATAGAGGTCACTACCGGGAAAACACTCTGGCGTTTGGACCGTGAGGCTCCACTTTACGGCATGCTGACCACCGGCGGTGGTCTCGTCTTCGCCGCGGACACTTACCGGCGCTTTCAGGCCCTTGACCAGTGGACCGGCGAAGTCCTCTGGCAGACCATTCTCAGCGGGCTGAGCGATATGGCGCCGATTTCCTATGCGGTGGACGGTCGACAGTATGTAGCGGTGATCTCGCCCGGCGGCACATTCGTCGCCCGAGGCCACCGCGGGCGGTTGAACATCCAAGTTCCGACCACCGGCCAGACCTTGTTTGTCTTTGCGTTACCGGAAGCCCCGTAGACATCCACACTCTCTCTTCTACCGTTCGCGGCACGATCCCGGCATGAATGGATCGGTCGACGTGATTCCCCCGCCGAACCTCGCACTGTGGCGAGACGCGTGACTAGCTAATAACCAAGAGAGGATTATTGGTGCCGAGGGGCAGAATCGAACTGCCGACACCGTGATTTTCAGTCACGTGCTCTACCGACTGAGCTACCTCGGCATTGGTGAGTACAACTGACCCCGCTGCAGGTAGTTAGGGCCGGCGGCGCTGGACAACGGAGTCTTAAAGATACGGCAGATCCCTCTCTGTGTGCAACGAATCACCAATTTATTCGCTTCGCCAGCCAGTGTCCAAATAAGTAAACTCCGTGCATGACCTTGCGGACCACTGCCTTGCGAGTCGGCTCTCTCATTCCTCTAGTACTTGTTCTGGCAGTCGCGGGACAGCCTGACTCGGTTCGGGTCGAACCGTCGTTCGGTATTGCGGGTGACTTCGGGACGTGGACTGTCACGTACGAGGTTGGGTCCGGCGGCATACAGCCTGGCGGATCAATCCGCGTCCAGCTGCCGGACACGTGGCACGCGGCGGGGCGCAACTCCGCAAACCGCCTGCAGGCGACCGACGCCAAGGACGATCACTACGT
Organism: Vicinamibacterales bacterium; assembly: GCA_965237405.1. Lineage (GTDB taxonomy): Bacteria > Acidobacteriota > Vicinamibacteria > Vicinamibacterales > UBA8438 > CAUZIB01. The sequence goes on from OZ250139.1 coordinate 1,566,880, forward strand.
CTCGGCCCACGCCTCGCGACCCGACGTGCGCCTCCGGACCAAGGTCGAGGATGAATCGCCGAACTTTCTCGTGAAGTCGGACCGCAGAAGCATTGACCGGCGGCAAGAACGCTATGTCTTTGTCGTCCGTGTCACGGTCGAAGAAGGGAGCCTGTCGACGGGCGACACGATCGACGTCGTCTACGGCGAGACGTCCGGAGGCAGTCGCGGGATGCGCGCGGCCATCGTGAACACGACCCCCGAGCCGATTCTCATGGCTGTCGATCGCGACGGCAGCGGAAACTACGAGCTGCTGCCCGATGGTCCGACGCTCATCTCAAGAAGCGCGACGGCGACTGAGCTCCTGGTGGTGGGTCCGTCGACCCTCGTCGTCGGTGAGCCGGCAGTGCTTCACATCGCGGTCGTCGACGTCTACGCGAACCCGGTGACGTCCTTCCGGGACAACGTCGCACTCCGGGTCATCCAAGGTGACGTCGACTTACCGGCGACGGTTCGGTTGACTGAAGACCGTGGACACGGCACGGTCAAGTTCACGCCGCGTAGCGCAGGGCTGATTCGCGTGGAAGCCGATACGCGGGACGGGCTCCTGCGGGCACGCGGCAATCCGATGCAGGTCTTCGATGTACCTCCCACGGATCGAATCTACTGGGGGGATCTGCACTCCCACACCAGGCACAGCTGGGACGCCGTCGGTGTAGGCGATGCGGCATTTGAGTACGCGCGATACGTCTCGGGGCTCGATTTCTACGCCGTGACCGACCACCTCGGCCGACGACGGGATCAAGAGGGGTTCACGCACGGGTTTGGACCGTGGGCCTGGGAAGAGTACACGGCTGCAACCGACGCCCACAACGATCCTGGCAGCTTTGCCACCTTGCATGCGTATGAATCTGGGTTTGGTGCGCCCTATGGGCATCACAACGTGTTCTTTCGGAGCGCCGCGCCCGGACCACTCGCCTTGCCCTCGCTACCCGAGCTGTGGGCCGCGCTTGAAGCCGGCCAAGCCCTCACCATCCCCCACCACACGGGCAAGTTCCCCTTAGGCGTCACGAGCGAGGCCCACGATCCCGAACTCCGTCGGAACTTCGAGATCTACTCGGGACACGGGCTGAGCGAGGCCTATAACCCGGCGCATCCGCTAGCTCCCGAGAACGTGGTCTTCACCAACTCGTCGAGTTCCGCCTACCCAGGCTTCTCCGCTCAGGATGCATGGATCGACGGACTGGTCTTAAGCGCAATCGGATCATCAGACGATCACCGTTCGCACCCCGGCCAACCCCACTTCGGGCTCGCCGCGGTCACGGCGCCCGAGTTGACGCGCGAGGCAATTTTCGACGGGCTCTATCAGCGACGAACCTACGCCACGACCGGCGCACGCATCCTGCTCGACTTCCGTGTCAACGACGCGCCGATGGGCACCGAGACGACCGCCGAGTCGCAGGAGCCCGTGGCCATCAGTGAGGCGCCACAAGCAGGAACCATAGGTAAAATCAGGCCGACGAGCCGCCTACCACGCCTCCTGGTGTCTGCGCACGGCACCGACGTCATCGAGTCAGTCGAGATCCTGCGCTACTCGGAGCCGGACGGCGGCTTCACGGTCATCGTCGATCTGGAGCCCAACGCGCTCGACTTCGAGTGGTCGGGAATCGACGGGAACTTCCGTGACGACGCAGTCTACTACCTTCGCCTGCGACAACGTGGGACCATCCGAGGCCGGGCCGTCATGGCATGGTCGAGCCCGGTATGGGTTAAACGCGCCGCCGACTAGCGGACGTGTCTTCTGTCAGGCACCATCATCTTGCTGCGAAGTAGCATTCGATCAAATGTTTTCTTCGTTACGCCCACGCGCCAAGTCCTCCGGATATTGCACGAAGCCCGAATGGCGGCCAAGGGCCTACAATCTTGGTTCCATTCGATTGTGGCCCGCCCTATTCGACACGAAGCACGAACGGATCGACCATCTGATCCGACTCGGAACGACGAACCTAGAAATTAACGGGGTGAGCCACTGCTGAAATCACCGTCGTAAAGACCCCGACCGGACATCAATGCTGTCGGCAATCGCTCAAGTCCTCAGCATCTAGAGGAATCGCTTGGCGCGACAAAATAATTCGGTGTAGGCTCTTCAAGCAACCAAAGAACAGCGGCAATCCTAGGGAGATAAACATGCCTCAGGCATCAGAGACTACGTGCAAAGCATTAGGAATGGCAGTGCTCGTGTCGTTAGTTGCATCCGCGGCATACGGGCAAGGGATCGTACGTGGCAAGCTTATGGACAAGTGGGGCAACACCCTGGCCAATGTTAGCGTCCTTGCCGAGCCCGTTTCTAATGATAAAGACGGGCGCAACGATCGTCCCAAGGAAACGACGACCGACGAAAAAGGGCAATATGTTCTAGCGGGAATGTTCGCGACTGAATATCTCATCACGTACCGCTTAGCCGGCTATCAAGGGGTCCGCTTCAGGGTCAGGCCTACCTCACAGTTCGGGGCCAACTCAACAACTACGCACCGCCAAGACTTCGAGATGGACGCCCTTCCGCCCGGAGGCAAACTCCGGGGGAAGCAGACCTTTGAGGCCGATGGGGGAGTGCCCAAAATCTCCTTCGACGAAGATGGGACCTTTAAATTCGAGGATGTTGAGGGCGATGGTGAGGGCACCTACGGCGTGGTTGAACTGACTGGAATGTTAACCGTCCGAGACTACGACGGACCCGACGACAAATACTCGATCATGGCACCGTTCAACATAGGCTTTACCAACGATCGATTCACGAGTTTCAGTTGGGGCGATGCGACGCTCATGAAGAAGTGAGCACGTCTAAAAGTTGAGGTTAAGGAGGAGGATATAGATGGTTCGACGGCGGCACATAACGTTCATGGTGGTGGGAATTGCAGTGCTCTTGTCGGCCGCATCGTCGGCATACGCGCAGGGGGTTGTTCGCGGACAGGTTATGGATAAGTGGGATAACCCTATTCCCAATGTTCAAGTCAAAGCCGTAATCATACTGAACCAAGATATACAGTGCCGAGGTCTCGACGACGACGAACTCGAGCCGCGGGAAATGACGAGCAACGATGATGGATGGTTCTTTGGCAGGGACTTTCGCTTGGGAGGAAGCTACGAAATCACGTACGAGGCTGATGGGTATTTAACAAATGACGACATGTTGACAATCTCCCGCGGCTTCGATCCAAATACCATCAAGATTGTGCTCCAGGTTAGTCCTACAGGGGAACGATTTCGCGGTACGCGTGTCTACGAGGCCGAAGGGGGAATCCCAAAGTTCGCCTTCGAACAAAATGGAAGCTTTACGTTCACGGAAGCCGATGGCAAGGGCGAGGGCACCTACGGCATCGTCGAACGGACTGTTGTCCTAGTCGTCCGATCCTACGATGGGCCAGACGACAAGTATCCGATCGCAGTCCCGATCGAGGTGCCCTTCTACAGCAGCGTGTTTCCGAGCTTCACCTGGGAAGAGGTAAAGCTCAGCGTGCAATGACCGAGCCCACGGGTTCGGTCGTGCGTCGCCGAGTGTCGCGGCGGGAGTTCGCCTCCATCGGTGCTGCGGCAATGCTTCCGGTTCACGCAGTCAGCTCCGCACAATCAGAGAGCACCGGGCTTCGGTCAGCATTCTTAATGAACCTGGAGCTAGACGTCGGTGCCGCGCAGTCACTCGGCTCGCGTCAGATCCATCCGGTAATCGGCGGCACTTTCGAAGGCCCACGACTTCGGGGTGTCGTACTCGAGGGCGGAGGCGACTGGCTCATCCGCAGGCCAGACGGTGCGAACGAGCTCAACGTTCGCGCGACTCTGCAGGCCGATGACAATGAGTTAATCTACTTGTGGTACCGCGGCATTATCTTCACTCCCGAGAGCGGCGAGACCTATTGGCGCACCACGCCAGTCTTTGAAACTGCCTCTGAGCAGTACGGGTGGCTCAACCGGATTATCGCCGTTGGCGTGGGGCGGCCGGTGCCGGGCAAAGCAGCGTATCGAGTCTTCCAGATCCTGTAGGTTCAAGGACGGCCTGGTCCGGTGCTGCGGGGCCGCTACCTCGCCTACACTCGGGCATCTCCACCTAGGGCCGGCCACTCCGGTCGCCCTCGGTAGCGCAACGACGGACCACGAGCAAAAGAGCGGGCCGCTGGACGCCTGCATCCGCTCTTCGTGCTCGACGAAATGCAGTTTAGCGTCGGACGAAACCAAGATCTCGACCGACCGTGCGCCAGACCCTAATCGCGCGCCTAGACGGCGGGGATCCGACATTCTTCGTGCAACGCGGCGGCAACATCTTCGAGGTTACGGTGACCGAGTGAACCTCGTGGACTACGGCCCAACGTAGAGCACTACCAGTCCCAGTTCCGCTCGTCCTCCATCCAGTACGCCCAGCAGTCTTGCGCTAAACCTCGGTCTTGGTACACTTCGGGCAACGCCGTCATGTTGCCCAAGTACTCGACGATCTCTCCGTTGGCGTACCAAGTGGAAGTCACGCGGCCCTCATAAGGCTGCTCCTCGTCGAAGACGCGAGGCTCGACGAGTAACGAATCGATCACGACACGCCAGGCAATGGTTCCGCCCTCGCCATCGGGACCGGTGAACCGGAACTCATCGCCACCATACACAAAATCAGTGACAAGCTCGGTCGTCTGGATTCGCTCCGCAAATGAGTCGCGAAGGCTCTCCTCGTTCATCACCTCTTTGCTCCGACCAGCGTCGGCGTTCGGCCCCTGCGCTCCCGCGCACTCCGCGAGCGCCACCGGCGCGACCAGCACCAAGATCCACATGAATCCACGTGTCATCGTTCTACTCCTCCGTGTTATACGGCCTCGGCCTTGACGTGGTTGTCATTGTGAAGAAAGAAGTAACAAGTTCACAGGATAAACCACTGGCACCTGGGTCACGGACGATTTGGACGCACTAGAGCCAGAAGGGTCGACCCTCCTTGATACAGGGGCTGGGTCGCAGGAAGAAACGGCGGTCTCGGGTCCACTCGGGATAACCGTCGAGTATCTCTAGCCTATTGAAGACTTGGCAGAGGGACTGGGATTCGGCGGTACTGCACCGTCGCGGTGCATCTCAACGGTGGCCGGGAAACATTTCGATCTGCAGGGTGTAGACTTTGGGTCATGCATCACCCGTCGTCGGCCGCAGCGGTGGTGGCGATAACCGTATTTACTCTGGCTCCGGCGCTTGCAAACGCTCAGCTGAACGCGCAAGACGGCACTCCCCTAGCCGAACTGCTGACTGAGATCGAGACCGTCGCGGCGCTGAGCGGTGAGCCTCTGATTGTCAGTGCCGCTGGGTTAACACGAGACGAGATACCGCTCATCACCATTGAGAACCCCTCGACTTTCGACTTACCCGGCTTCGAACGTCGCCTAGTGATCGTGGCCGGACTCGACGGCAACCCCGAGAGCGCGCGAATCGCCCTGGACGCCGTCCGTTGGTTCAAGACGGCTGCTCCAGACCAAACGCGTGCGCGGTGGGCAGTCAGCGTGTTGCCGTTGGCTAATCCGATTGCCAGTAACCCACCCGACACCTTTCCACCTACTGACGGGTTCTTCAACGACCCCGACCGGCCCGACAGCCGGTACGTTTGGCGCTGGGTCACATATCAGGCACCCGACCTTGTCGTCGAGGTGCGCGTCGGGCCCGAGCTTCAGATCAAGCGCTCAACCGATGCGAGTGGGAGACAATCCGATGATTTGGCGCGGGGTTCGCTTTTAAATGCACTAGCTGACCCCATGAACGGTAGTGGGCTCGGCCCGGTCGAGACCATGCTCGTGACCGCGCCCGCAACCGATGGTGCGAATGTTCTGCGCGAGGTGCTGGCGCGAACAACGGATCGTCGGTCGCCGCTTCGCGCGACCATCGCGGAGCGACTCGCACGCGACCCGATCACCATCGCGCGTGTTCTCGCGCACCGCTATCCTGAAACACCTCGTATGAGCTACATCCCTGGGGTCGCCTGGGTGAATACACTACGTATGGCCGCATTAACGAACGACCAAACCCTGCGGACGAAAGTACTTCGAGACGTTCGCCTTTGGTTGGATGGTGAAGAACCCACATTCGGTGACTTTCCCGGCTGTCCAACGATTGCAGGCACGATGGTATTTAGCGAGATTGCTCGGTCGAATACCCTTCTGAAAGAGGTAGCGGCCAAACTCGCAGCCCATGGTCTTTCTGTGGCAGCCGAAGAAAGAGCCCCCGGTGTTCCGAGCCATGGGTCCGGATGGAGTGACGACATGTTTCTCTGTACCGTTGCCGCAGCACACGCAGCTGACCCTGATGGGCTGAGTGCGAATGTTAGGTTACTTTTGAGATATGCCGATCGGCTGCAACAAGCTAATGGTTTGTTTCACCATGCATCTGACGCGCGGACGGCCTGGGGACGTGGTAACGGCTTTGCCGCCATGGGTCTCGCGGAGACGCTCACGGCGCTACCGCAGGACGATCCCGATCGACCCGCCCTTCTCGACGTTTATCGCCGCCACATGCGTGGGTTGAGAGCCAACCAAGCGCCTGATGGTATGTTGAGACAGGTGGTCGACCTGCCTGGGAGCTACCGCGAGGCGAGCGTGACCGCGCTGACGCTAACCGCGATGGGCAGGGGGATTCGGTTTGGCTGGCTCGACGATTCGTATGTGCCGGTCGTTCAGCGCGCGTGGCGCGCGCTGCTGGCCCACGTAGCCAATGACGGTACGCTGGTCGATGTCTGCATTAGCACCGGATCGGGACCGACGCTAAGACACTATCTCGACCGTACCGCAGTAAACGGTGCCGATGACCGTGGCGCTGCGTTGGCGCTCGGCGCGGCCTTGGAGATGCATATCCTGTCTGAGAGTCTGTAGAAGAGGGAGAACATCATGAGATACGTTGCAGTCCTGGCACTCGCAGTCGTTGTGGCCGTCGTGCTTCTCCCGGCTGGGCAGTCGGATGACACCTATACGCCCAAGCGGATCAACAAGGTGGTGGAACTACTCGCGGAAGACCAACCCGTCTACTACACCCGGATCATAGGTGGAGGCTACGAGGAGGGGAAAGAGCTTGCCCAGACGTGGGCCGACTTTCTTGTCTACGACCTGGAACAGAACCCCTTCAACATGGACAACCTGCGCGCGTTCATGCAGGGACTGGTCGACGGCGGACCGACCAAGAGCGGACATCGCACACCAGCGGTCGTGGTGGTGCCACCGTTCGGAGGTATTGACGATCGGGTGATGTGGGCCAACTACTGGATGATCGAGCACATCCTTGCCACAGGTGCTCACGGCATTCTCCTCGCACACGCTCGGTCTCCCGAGGTTGTCCAAACCCTCGTCCAGGCCGCGCGTTACCCGCACAGCAATCCGCAAGTGGCTGATATCAAGGAGGGTCTCCGGGGCCATGGCGGACAGGCTTTTGCCGCCAGCATCTGGGGTGTCTCTGAAGTTGAGTATCGGCGACTGGCCGACCCCTGGCCGCTCAACCCGAACGGAGAGATCATCATCGGACTGAAGATCGAAGACCGACACGCCCTTGAAAACGCCGAGGCGACGGCGAGCGTACCCGGTGTCACGTTTGCGGAGTGGGGAACGGCAGACATGTCAATTTCGTTCAACATGCCGGATGGACGGGGTGTCGACGTGCTACCCAAGGTGCTCGCCGACGCGCGAACACGGGTCTTTGCCGCAACGCAACAAGCCGGGGTCAGATTCCTCGACGGAATGAGCCGCGACAACATCGAGCAGCGGATCGACGAGGGTGTGCGCATCGGCGGAAGCGGAGCCGAGATCGCGGACCACGGCAGGCGCTATACGAATCGACAAATGCCCTGGTAGACGACACCAGTAAAGATCGAGTCCTGGATAGGACCTTATCGATCTCCCCGCTTCGCGATTGAGAACGTCGCACGTCTCCCCTGAGAGAGCCTGCGAGTACCTTGGGGTCCCGGCCTCGACCCGTCTGCGTGGAACACGTCATCGATGACCTTGACGTCCCCACTCGCGACTAGGGACTTGACCGACTCTCGGTCAGCATCTTGGGTGCCGATTTGTCCTTCCTTACGCGGACCGAGACGCAAGACCCGCCCGCGGGATAGCGGGATCTTGAGTGGACGGAGCGTTTTGTTCACGATTGTCTTCATTTGACACAATGTTTAGCAATATCTTGATTATAACGCCCCACCGATTGCCATTCGGCCGCAGCCAAAAATTAACCCTCTCTACCTGCACAGGATTTATGCGTTCGTAAGGACACAGGCATTGATTACTACAAGGGGGTAAAATGACGGGTTGCCTGTCCATCCCACACTCATTTCGGACGGCCATGCCCTTCTTTTGGCATCGTGTTTCCTCGTCACCTTGTTTAGTGGAACGACACATGGGCAAGCTGTGTCTCGGGAAGCTCAGGAGTGCGAGACGTGTTTCGCATCGGCGCCACTCCACCCACGCACCGTGGTGGGTAATGCCCTTTACCAACATCTCCGGAAACCCCGACGATGACTGGCTGGCTCAAGGCTTTGCCGAAACGATCACCGCCAATCTTGAACGATTTTCAACCCTTCCTATCGTGTGGCGAGACACGTTCCTGAGTTCTACCTTGCACAGACCCAACGGCCAGCCTAACAACCAGGCCGTCCTCGACATGGCGCGAAATCTTGGCGTGTCCTGGGTCGTAACCGGAGCCTTCCAGCGGGTGGGCCGCCAGCTTCGAATCACAGCCCGGGTCATCAGTGCCGAGACCGCCACTGTGACCCAAACCATCACGGTCGATGGGAGGCTTGATGATCTCTTCGCTCTGCAGGACCGGATTGTCGAAGGGCTGGGCAACGGATTCGCTGAGACCACCCAGGCCTCCACCGTGCCGAACAACCCGCCAGTAAACACACTCGGTCCAGCTGGCAAGGACTCGGGCTCAGAAGAGAGTACCGGTCTTATCGCCGGCACGATACCGCCACGAGGTAGGCCGCTTCGGGCAACGCCGAGAACACCACCCGTCCCCGACACGTCGCTTGAAGCTCGTGCGGTCAAACAACCGGAACCTCCTGTAACGGCTTGCCAACCGAGCGAATGTATAGCCAGCGAGATCACAGGAGAAATAGTTCTCGGAAATTCTCTCCCTCAACAGAGCATCGCAACCACCAGCCGGGCGCTGAACAGCCAGCTGGTAGCACGGCCGCCGCGGACCCAGATTGTTCCGAACGTCGACGGCCGGCTGGACGATCCCGTGTGGGCAAGTGCCCTTCACATCACGGACTTCGTGCAACTAGCCCCACTCGATGGTGCGCCAGGAACGGAGGAGACCGAAGTTTATGTCGCCTACGACGACACACATATCTATCTTGGCTTCTACGCACACTATGCCGATCCCAGCATTATCCGAGCGAACCAAACAGATCGGGATCAGGCACGCGGTGACGATGCCTTCTCTGTGTACCTCGATCCCTTTCTTGACCAGCAACGTGCATACGTATTTACCGTAAATCCCTACGGCGTGCAGGCGGATTCGATTCTCAGTGCACAGAGAAGCAGTAGTCAGGGGTTCGGAAGCAGTCGTAGGGGCTTCGGATTCAGCGGCAGTGGCGGCGGATCCCGTAGTTTTTGGGGCGCCCCGCGCGGTGACGCCACCTGGGATGCGCTGTTCACCACGGGAGGACAATTCGTGCCAGACGGATTCACAGCAGAGATGGCGATTCCCTTGAAAAGCCTGCGCTATCCGAAGACAAAGGACGATGCTCCTCAGCGCTGGGGGTTCCAGATTGTACGGCGTATCCGTGGGAAGGCCGAAACGGTCGTTTGGTCCCCCGTGTCGAGAGCAGTGGCTGGATTTCTGACTCAAATGGGAATCCTCGAAAGGATGACTGATCTCTCGACCAGTCGAAATATTGAGATCTTGCCCACATTCACCGCGTCGCAATTCGGGTCCCTCAACGATGCAGGTAGTTTTGTTGACAAGGACACGAGCCCCGAAGCGGGAATCAATTTCAAATACGGGATTACATCGAATCTAACGGCTGACCTGACCTTTAATCCTGATTTCTCCCAGATCGAATCTGACATGCCGCAAATCGATGTAAACGAGCGTTTCCCGTTGTTCTTTCCCGAGCTGAAACCGTTTTTTCTTGAGGGCGCAGAGATCTTCCAGACTCTCACGCCGGTCAACCTGGTGCACACTCGCACCATTGTCAATCCCCGCTACGGTGCAAAGCTGACAGGCAAGACAGGCAAGACAACCATCGGGGTCATGTATGCCAACGACGAAACACCGGAAGAACTCGCTGACCAATCTGGATTAGACATGGGCCCCACAGCCCAAACACTGGTGGGCCGGGTTCGCTATGACCTTTATTCGGAGTCGTACGTCGGCGGCATTTTTACCAGGCGAGAGTTTGGTGACAGCTACAACCAAGTTAGTGGTCTCGACACCAACTTCCGTTTAGGAGATACGCACTCGTTCGGCGCCAGCGTCGTCGGATCTCAAAGTCGCGATCTCGATGGTCACGAAACATCCGGATATCTGTTCAATACGACAATCCAAAAGGCCGGGCAAAACCTGAGCTACTCCTTAGTGAACTACGCGCTTTCGCCGGATTTTAAGACCGATGTCGGTTTCGTGCGACGCACTGATCAGCAAGTGACCTATGGCCAACTCTCGTACGCTTGGTGGCCCGAAAACTGGCTCGTCAGCTGGGGTCCCTCTGTCTCCTACATGCGAGGCTACAACTTTAAGCGAGTTCTCGAAGATGAACGTGCAAGCACGGGTCTCACCTTCTCGTTTACTAACAATATCTATTTCAGGTCCTCGATTATTCGGGAGATGGAACGATTCGGAGGAATCAACTTCCATAAAACCCGATACAACAACTCCGGTGTAATCTCAACCCGCCTTTTCGCGATCGGTCTTCGGGTAAGCGGTGGTGACCAGATCTTCTTTGATGCAATCAACCCCTATCTTGGCTACGAAAACGCATGGGACACCTTTATTAGTGTTCGAGCGATCTCACGATGGCGGGCACGAGTCAACTTCAACACAAGCCGGTTTGTCGATTCTCGCAACAACGACGCCCAGATCTTTAACGTCAAGATCATCCGTGCGCTGAACAGCTATCAGTTCACCGATCGGTTCCTGATTCGAAATATTAGCGAGTACAACAACTTCGATCGACGGCTCAACTTAAACTTCCTACTCACCTATCGGATCAATGCTGGAACGGTGTTTTACGTTGGGTATGATGACCGCTATCAGCAAGCTGACCGTATCGAACGCGACACGAACGGTAATGGGATCGATGACCGCCTCTTTTTTTGACAAATTTCAGGCGTACGAACCGAGCCGTCTTCACCAAGTTGCAGTATCTCTTCAGACATTAGGAGTGGCTTCGTGACTGGCTCCTAGTCTCGTCACATAATCGGTTCGAATCTCACAGCCAACTCAGCAGCCGGTTACACACTTCGTCGAGCTGCGCCTCGGTGATCGCATTAAAGAAGGGGAGTGCCAACGTGCGCAGCGAAGCGTCCTCAGCCACTGGATAGTCACCCACTGCTCCACCCAGCGTCCGTCGGTAGTACGGCAACAGATGAATCGGCGCGAAATACCGACCGCAGGCAATACCCTGCTCGCGCATGTGCGTGGCGACCCGGTCCGCCGTTCCCGCATCGTGTTCGTCCGAGAACCGAACGACGTAGACGAACCAGCTCCGAGACAACCCAGCCGACTCAGCTTCTGGCAGAATCAGCCCATGAGCGCCAGCTAGGCGGCCCCGGTAGTCCTCTGCCACTTGCCGACGACGCTCAAGAATCGCGGCCAGTCGTTCGAACTGGATCACGCCCAACGCACAGTGCAGCTCCGACAGACGGTAGTTGTATCCCGGACCGTCGGCCGAAAATGATCCGCTTGGCGAGCGCCCCTGGTTACGCATCGTGACGACCCGCATCGCAGCGGTTGCATCGTCGGTCACCACCATGCCACCCTCCCCCGTTGTAATCTGCTTGTTTGGGTAGAAGGAAAAGACTCCAACGTCACCCAGCGTGCCAAGCCAGCGACCGTTCAAACGGCCACCGATCGATTCACAGGCATCCTCGACTACGCGCAGGCGATGACGTCGGGCTACCTCGAGGATCAAGTTCATCGCGGCCGGGTGCGCGAAGACGTGCACCGGCAAGATCGCTCGGGTCCGCGCTGTGACCGCTGCTTCGATTCGTGCTGGATCAATATTTAGACTGTACCGGTCGATGTCCACGAATACCGGTCGTGCACCCGCGTGAACGATCCCGTTGGCTGACGCAACGAAGCTGAACGGCGAGGTGATCACCTCGTCCCCGGGTCCAACGCCGGCGGCCTCCAACGCGAGGTGTAACCCCGCCGTGCCGGAGGATACCGCCACTGCGTGCGCGGCACCACAACGGACGGCCACGGCGCGCTCGAACTGCTCGAGCTTGGTTCCCAAGCTCAGACGACCGCTACGCAACGAGCCCAATATCGCGGCCTCTTCGCGCTTACCGATATCAGGTGCAGAGAGAGGAATCCGCGGCCCTGCCTGAGGATCAGGATCCATCGGACTCGACCGACAGCGGTACCGCCCGCTTCACCAATAGCTTCTCTCCTAGAGGCACTTCCCGTAGTAGCTTCACGATACGCTCTGCCGCACGACCATCGCCGTAGGGATTCTCCATGCCAACGAGCGACTCGCAAAACGCCGGATCGACAGCACGTTTGAGTCCCGATCGGATGCTGCCGACCTCGGCCTCGACATCGATGATGTTGCGAGCTCGTTCGCGGCCCTGTTGCCGAATCCCGATGTTGACGCAGGGGAGTGCGAGCGCCGGCGTTTCCATGATCCCACTGCTTGAGTTACCCAGCATGGCCGCGGCGTTCTGTAGCAGCGCCCAGTACATCGTCGGCCGAAGGTTGATACAAAGGGTTGTGTTGGGTCGAGCCTCGCAGAAGATCCGCGCGCGGCGGATCAGCTCTCGGCTTCCCGCATCGGCGTTCGGAAAACAAAACGCAACCGGCGCTTTGGTTTGTTCGAGTGCGCCGAACAGGGCAGCGGCCTCCCGAAGTGTGTCGCGGGCCAGGGTAACCGGATGGTAGGACACGACGACCGCGGGAGTCGAAGTGACGTCAAAGCCGATCTCTGCCGAGACCTCTACTCCGGAAGGTAGCTCCGATCGCCGCAGATGATCAAGTGAGGGCGCACCGACACAGTGAACACGCCACGCCTCCTCGCCCATCGCAAGTACACGACGGCGCGCGCGCACCGTCGACGTGAAGTGAAGGTGACTCATCTTGGTTAGGGCGTTACGAACCGCGTCGTCAACGGCGCCCTCGCTGATCTCACCGCCTTCGATGTGTGCGATTGGGATCCGCAGGGTCAAAGCCACCGAAGCCGGAGCGAGCACTTCATACCGATCAGCGACGAGCATCAGGATGTCGGGACGCTCACGACCGAGTAGATCCGCCAGACCCATCGTGGCCACTCCGATCGTCTTGGCCATCCCTACGTCCGTATCCGAGCTGAGTAGGCACTCGACCCGGTGGTGGACCGGTAGCCCATCACGCTCGATCTCTTGCTCAGCACGCCCGAACTCGTCGGTCAATTGAGCCCCGAGTGCGATCACCCGCAGATCAATCGTCGGTTCGTCTTCAAGGCTTCGTAGGACCCAGTGCAGATGACTGTAGTCAGCGCGCGAAGTTGTGACGACCCCGACCGTACGCTGGTGAGAAGACTCGTGAGATCGAGACATGTATAGGGTGCTGGCGGTCACAGCGTCGAGCATGCCTGGAAAAGCTCATGATAATCCGTTACGGCATCTTGACGGATCCGATCGGTTTGCAGATCGAATGAGCCGGTCCAGCTGTCTGCCGGCGGGGAAATGGTGACGGTCATCTGCAACGACGACGGCCTGACAGCCTGAGCAATCAAGAACCGCGACCAACTACTGCTCACCGTGATCGCGTGCCGGTACGGCTGACCGGGGTTCTTTCCCGATTCAGAGATTTACCGAACGCGCGAACCAAAGGATCACACGCCCGCAAGAGGCTCAAACGGGAACACACCGGTGGCGTCGCCGAACCGCTCGGTGTTCACGCCGACCCGCTCTAACATCGCCATCAAAAGATTATTCATCGGCGTATCCTTCGAGTGACGAAGAACGCGGCCGCCCCTGACTCCACCCGCGCCACCGACCAACACAAGCGGAAGGTCGATATGCGAGTGTTCGTTGGCGTCACTAATGCCCCCGCCATGTAGCACGAGCGAATGGTCAAGCAGACTACCGTCGCCGTCTGGTGTCGCCTTTAATTTGTCGAGAAAATGAGCGGTCAGCGTGATGTGGTACTGGTTAATCTTATGCCCCTGCTCGAACTTAACCGGGTCATGCTGATGGTGTGACACCGCGTGATGGGCCCCGTCGACACCAAGCTCAGGATAGGCGCGATTGGTTTGCTCCTTGCCGAGTGTGAAGACGAAAACCCGTGTGATATCAGCCTTAAAGGCAAGCGCCACTAGGTCGAACATCAACTTGGCGTGTTCGTCATAGGACTCGGGCACACCGACCGGCCGGTCGGGTAGCTCAAGCGTCGACTCGCCATGCTGGCGCTCGGCGACCTGGAGCCGGCGCTCAATCTCACGCACGGAGTCAAAGTACTCGCTGACACTATTCTTATCCGCAGGACTAAGCTGTGTCTTAAGGCGAGAAATGTCGGCCGTGACCCAATCCAGAATGCTGCGATCCTCCCGTATGCGAGCCAGTCGTTCTTCAGGCCGACCACCATCCCCAAACAGTCGTTGGAACACGACACGCGGATTTGTTTCGTGCGGATTCGGCGTCGTGGCCGTCCTCCACGAGATACTGTTGGTATAGACGCAGCTATAGCCGTTGTCGCAGTTACCGATGAGATAGGTCTGCTCCATGGCCAGTTCTAGCGACGTCAACGCGGTGTCACCGCCAATCTGCTGAGCCGCAATCTGGTCGGCCGTGGTGCCATTCTGCACGTCGGCGCCCTCGGTCTCCTTCGGATGCACACCGCTCAGCCATACAGTTCCGGCGCGCGAGTGCTCACCGTTGCCGTCACCGAGCGCCTCGGCCTGTTTCTGGCTCAGGCCGATCGGTACGATGACTTGGTCCTGAAACGGCGCGAGTGGACTCAATGTCGGTGAGAGTTCGACCATCGCACCGTCACCGGCTGGCTGCCAGTGGGACATCACGGCACCGTTTGGGATGTACACAAAGCCAAGGCGACGAACCGGCTTCGCCGCCGTCTTGGCGAGGGCCGACGCCGCAGGCACCATCGCGTCCAGCAATGGCAACGCCATTGTTACTCCCATGCCGTGGAGAAAGGTTCGACGTGGTAGAGCCTTCTTGGTGATGAACATGACAGCGTCTCCTACTCAGCCTCGGCTAGCCTCATCTGAAACGGCGTGCTCTTGACGACGCCGACAATCAATGACGCCAGGCCGTAGTCGCTTGCAGCGGCCTCCCGCGTGATCTGTCGAACGGCTGGGGCATCATAGTATTCCAGGCCTCGACCAACTCCATAAGTCAACAGCTTCTCAGTCACGACCGTAGCAAACTGTTCCGGACTCCTCACTAATAGCCCGCGCAAATCGGCCGGGCCATCAAACGGTGTTCCATCAGGCATCGTGCCGGAGGCATCGATAGGAGTCCCTCCCGGCATGTACCCTCGCCATCGCCCCACCGCATCGAAGTTCTCAAGTGCTAAGCCGAGCGGGTCCATTATCCGGTGACAACTGGCACACACGGGATTCGCGCGATGCTGTTCCATGCGCTCCCGCATCGCCAGCACCCGACCCGCGTCGGCATCGGACTCAAGTTCCGGCACGTTGGGTGGTGGTGGTGGTGGTGGTGTCCCCAAAACGTTCTCCAGTATCCACTTACCACGGCCCACAGGTGAGGTACGATCGGGATACGAAGTGACGGTCAGGATGCTGCCCTGGCCCAGCAGTCCCCGACGTATGTCGTCAGCGAGTGCCACCCGCCGAAAGTCGCTACCGTAGACACCCTCAATGCCATAGTGCTTGGCCAACCGCTCGTTCAGGAACGTGTAGTCCGCCGTTAGGAGCTGGGTAATGCTTCGGTCCTCGCGCAGGATGCTATCGAAGAACAGTTCAGTCTCGCGCACAAAATCCTGTCGAAGACTCTCACCGAAATGCGGAAAGATCACGTCAGACGGCAGCACTCCCGAGATGTTGCGCAAACGCAGCCATTGGCCGGCAAAGTTCGTTACGAGTGCCTCCGACCGAGGATCCGCAAGCATTCGTCGAACCTGGTGCTCAAGAATAGCTGGATCCCGAAGCTGCCCTTGCACGGCCACGGCCAATAGCTCGTCATCAGGAATGCTGCTCCACAGCAGAAACGAGACCCGCGATGCCAGCTCCAGATCGCCTAGCCGATAGGTGGTACCCGGCGTTGCATCGGACGGATCGGACACCACGCGAAACAGAAAGTCTGGGCTCACGAGCAGCGCGCGGAGACCTCGCTCGATGCCCTGCTCGAAGCTGCCCGTCGCCCGACCCTCCGTGTAGAAAGTGAGCAGCTCTTCGAGATCCGCATCGGTGATCGGCCGCCGGTAGGCACGGCGTGCCAGCGTACCGAGCACCTGCTTGGCGCACGACGTCTCTTCGGATGGATTCGAGGGGGTGCAGATAAAAATCCGGCGACGGGTGGGGGTGTCCCCAATTCCAGACGGGCTGAACGGCCCCGTGATTCTCATCGTCCCGAGGTGTGGCTGGTACATCAGGTAGTCGCCTTCACCATGTGGTCTCGCGAATGGCTGACGGACACTCTCGGGTAAAGCGTGGGTTTTCTCAATGAATGTCGCCGTCACGTCGCGGGGACCGGCTTCGACGGGCACGCGGACCTCGAGGTCATCCGGTCCACGGATGTATACAGACGATTGGCCGTTCTCCGAATCTGGTGGTCGGAGGTTGAAAACTGTTGTCCGCTCGCCATCGATGCTCACCTCGAGTTGGTGCGGTTCTCGGATCGGAGCACCGGCGAACAGGTCGAGAAGCTGGATCTTGATATCGTATTCGCCATCGCGCGGAAAGTTGTACGTCACCGACATGCCACCGCGGGTGCCAAACGGTAACCCATCCCGATGTTGGTATTGCGACAGATCGGAGACGACACGAAACGTTTCACCGCTTGGTGCCATCGGCGATGCCCCCACGGCCAAACGGCTGATCTTTCGCGCCGCATTCATGTACCGCTCAAGTAGCGTGGGCGATACCTTTAGAACGCCCGCAATGTTGTCAAAGCCGTAGCTCTGGTCATCGGCGGGGACCAGCGCCGACACATCAATATCGAGCGTCAGCAGGTCGCGAATGGCGTTCTGATACTCCGTTCGGTTAAGACGATGTAACGGAACCGTACGGCCTGGGTTTGGCTGTGCAGCGGCCGCACGATCGATCCGAACCTCTAACCAGGACGCCAGATCGTCTAGCGCGGCCGAAGTTGGTCGTGGTCGTCCGGCTGGGGGCATCGAACCGGTCCGAAGTTTACGGATAACCGTTTCCCAAAGCTCCGCTCCGGCTGGAATGTTAGCCAGGTCCACCGACTGGAGCGAGACCGGAACCGTCCCCCTGGACCGCAATTCGTCGTTGTGGCAGGTGACGCAGTATTGATCAAGAATTGCGTTCGGCGGATCAGTCGTCAAGCTCCGCTGCTCGGCCCCAGCGGTCATCAGGGGTCCCGATACGCACAAAAGAATCGTCAAAGATCCTAACCCCAGCCAGGAGCCGTTTCGCGATCGGCCGACGCCTCGCCTTTCTTGACCTATCATCTTCGTCCGCGGCGATTATGAGATCCCCAATCGCCGTAGCGTACCCAATCGTATAGATTTGGATAACGTTGTCAACGTACGATGCGGTAGCATACAAACGGTATTGGCCAGCCGAAATTTCAGACTGTGTGCCGCGACGGCGAGCGTAAACGAGATGTGGCGAAAACAACGGACCCGACTGCGGCTACACAAAGCGTCCGCTCTGGTCGTCGGCATCAGCGCGATTCTGTCGGCCGTCGCCTTGCCCGGTGAAACTTCGGCGCTGACTGGAGTCTTCGTCAAGGCCGAAGCGGAGACAAACGCCATTCCGCTCATCGAGGCCGTCAAAGCCCGGAACCACACTGCGGTACGTGCACTCATCTCCAAGCAGATCGACATCGACGCCGCGCAAGCAGACGGCACGACCGCACTACATTGGGCGTCTCACAAGGGAGACCTCGAAGCGGTCCGATTGCTGCTCCGCGCCGGTGCGACCGCCGATATCTCCAACCGCTATTCGGTGACACCGCTGTCGCTGGCGTGCGGTCGGGGACATGCGACGATCGTCGATGCGCTCCTAGAGGCCGGAGCCGAACCCAACGCGAGCCTGCCAGAGGGCGAGACGGTCCTTATGACCGCCGCACGGACAGGGAGTGTCGATGTTTTACGACTGCTCGTGGGCCGCGGCGCCAACCTCGATGCGCGGGAACACTGGCACGGCCAGACCGCACTGATGTGGGCAGCGGCAGAAAACCATCCGACTGCAATCCATACTCTCGTTGAACTTGGTGCCAACGTCGACGAACGGTCGTCCGGCGGCTGGTCCGCGTTGCTGTTCGCCGTCCGGGCGGGCCACAGCGAAGCCATGCGCGCGTTGCTCGAGGCCGGGGCGGACGTGAACGACACGATTCATGCACCGGCCGACAACCCGGAATCGTCGCAGGCAACTGACGTAGCTCCACGGGGCCAAGCCACGGGAACGAGCGCCTTGGTCATCGCGGTCACCAACGCCCACTATTCGCTCGCTAAGCACCTAGTCGAGCAAGGAGCCGACCCAAACGCCGCGGGCCAGGGATGGACGGCGCTCCACCAACTCGCCTACACTCGGCGACCCAACTCCGACAAGGGAATGCCACCGGTCGAACGAGTCGACCAACTGGATTCACTGGAGCTCGGCAAATTCCTCCTACTAAATGGCGCCGATCCGAATCAGCGACAGACCGGACGGTTCAACAACGGCGAGCGAAACAACCTTAATCGGATCGGCGCGACACCGTACTTGCTCGCGGCCAAGCACGCCGACCTACCCTTCATGCGCTTACTGGCGGCTCGCGGGGCCGACCCACGGGAGCCGACCGAGGGCAACGCGTCACCGCTGATGGTTGCGGCAGGCGTGGGTATTTTCAACGTCGGTGAGAGTGCCGGAACCAACGCGGAGGCGTTCGAAGCCGTGCAGCTCGCCTACGAGTTAGGCGACCGAGACATAAACCGGACCAGCGATAAAGGCTACACCGCGCTGCACGGTGCGACGCTTCGCGGGGCCAACCCGATCGTGCAGTTCCTGGTCGACAACGGCGCCAATCTCCTCGTCGAGACACGTGAGCAATGGACACCGCTCCGTATCGCTGACGGGGTGCACTACACCGGAACGGTCAAGCGAGCCGATCACACCGCCGAGCTATTGCGCCAACTCATGAAGACGCATGGCGTCTACTCGACG
This sequence comes from Vicinamibacterales bacterium, assembly GCA_965237405.1. GTDB lineage: Bacteria > Acidobacteriota > Vicinamibacteria > Vicinamibacterales > UBA8438 > CAUZIB01. The sequence continues at coordinate 1,586,369 of OZ250139.1, forward strand.
GAACACGAGCGTGACGTCAATAGCGTGGCCATCGCGAAGCCGCCTGAGTCACAGTAGCCGAGTTCTGGCATGTGTTCGGCCCCACGATGTGTTCTGGTCGGTGCCGTGTGTGGTCTGGGTGCGTTTGGAATGCTCGTCGAAGCACAGCAACGTGCCGACGATGGCGCATTCACAGCCGAACAGGCAACTCGTGGACTCGAGGGCTACGAACGATCGTGTGCCGAGTGTCACGGAGATGACCTGCGAGGTTCGTCCCACGGCGCGGAGCTCGTCGGTCCACCCTTTCTCGACCGGTGGGAATCGCGCACGATAAACGAGTTATTCGGCTACATCCGAACTAGTATGCCGCCTGGACTGGCGGGGTCACTAACCGACGAGTCTTACCTCACCATCGTCGCGCACATTCTGCAATCCAATGGTCACCAGTCTGGCTCTCGATCGCTTGAGGCAACCTCCGCGGTGAGCGTCGACCCGGCCAGTGGAAATCCGGGGCCGGCTCCAGCTGACGTCAAGGTCTCGGAGGAAGCTGAGTTCGATCCATCGCGGGCACCACGTTTCATCAATGCGAAGATCGCAAGCTACGCGCCGGTTACGGACGTACTTCTGCATCAACCGCCGGCTGCAGATTGGCTCTCGTGGCGACGCACGCTTGATAACCACGGTCATACTCCGCTGAGCCAGATTACCAAGGACAACGTCAGCGAGTTACGGCTCGCGTGGGTCCTGGCGATGCACGACGGCAATAACCAGACGACGCCGTTGGTTCATGACGGGGTGATGTTCCTCGTCAACCCCGGCAACGTGATACAGGCACTCGACGCGGCCACGGGCGACGTGATCTGGGTGTACCGGTACCCCGTCCCAGCCGACGCGAGAGCTCGTGGAGCGACACGCACGATCGCACTGTATGACGACAAGGTCTTCCTCACAACGTACGACGCAGCACTGGTGGCCCTCGACGCTCGAACCGGCGACGAGCTATGGAAGACGGTCAAGGCCGACTACACCCAGGGGTTCATGCAGGCGGGCGGCCCAATCGTCGCGAATGGCGTTGTCGTCAGTGGAATCAACGGGTGCGAACGGTACAAAGACCAAACCTGCTTCATCACGGGTCACAACCCCGAGACTGGAGCGGAGCTGTGGCGGACGTCGACCATCGCGCTACCCGGCGACCCAAACGATGCGTCCTGGGGCGATGTCGCACCGCACCTGCGCGCCGGTGGCGACATGTGGATTCCAGGCAGCTTCGATCCTCAGTTGGGCCTTTTCTACATTGGCACAGCACAGGCTAAACCCTGGGTAGCGGCCAGTCGTGGCATGTCAACCCGACAGGCGGCGCTCTACACCAACTCGACGCTTGCACTGGATCCGCGCACCGGTCAGGTCGAGTGGTATTTCCAGCATGTGCCTGGCGAAACGCTTGATCTGGACATCGTGTACGAGCGCGTCCTAATCGACATTGACGACCAGAAGTTACTCTTCACGATCGGCAAGGACGGCATCCTGTGGAAGCTTGATCGCGAGACGGGCAAGTTCGTCGACCTCACGGAGACGGTCTACCAAAATGTTTTCGAATCGATTGACCGCGAGACCGGACGGGTAACTTACCGGCCCGATATTCGCGAGGCCAGGGTTGGCGATCCAGTCGAGGCCTGTCCGGGTCTTCTTGGCGGACACAACTGGCAAGCATCCTCATACAGCCCTGAAACCGGCGCACTCATCATTCCGCTCGTGCAGGCGTGCATGACCCTGACTGGCCGTCCCGTCGAAATGGTGGAGGGCGGAGGCGGCGAGGCCGGCCGAACGGTGCTTCGGGAGATGCCTGGTACGAACGGCAACCTTGGGAGGCTCGCAGCCTTCGACGTCCGCACCATGGAGGAGCTTTGGAGCCGCGAACAGCGCGCGGTGTTTCTGACGTCGGTATTGACAACCGCGAGTGGGCTAGCCTTTGTCGGTGATGTCGACCGTCGCTTCCGGGCGTTCGACGTCCGCACGGGCGACATGCTCTGGGAGACCCGTCTCGGTGCCGCCGCCCACGGGTTTCCGATCTCGTACGCAGCCGGCGAAAAACAGTACATCGCTGTCCCCAGTGGCCTCGGGATCTTTCGCGGACTGACTGGGATACTCAGCCCCGAGATCTACCAGCCCAGCAACGGGAACGCGCTCTACGTCTTCACGCTACCGGACCGGCCGTGACCGCGACGACTTGACTTAGGCTTGAGAGCCGATGGCATGGGTTGATTCTAGACCCAGAGACAGTGACGGACTCGGTTCTAGTTGGCTTGGCGGCGAATCCCGTAGACGTGCGAACCCGTTCGCAAGACAAGTGTCAAACCGGCGACCGCTGGCGAAGCGAGTGACATTTCCCCGATGACATTCTTGCCGATCAAGCGGTAGTCGAGGCCGGCATCGATTACGTAGGTGTCGCCGTGTTCGCTAAGCGCGAAGATCTTACCGTTGTAGGCCCAGGGCGAGGCGGTAAACGTCGCGCCCGTTTCGATCCGAACTCGATCGTAGATGGTTTGCCCCGTCCGCGCGTCGTGTGCGGTGAAGAATCCTCGGTCATGCAGCGTGTAGTAGATGCCTCGGTAAAGGAGCGGTGAGGGGTTGTACGACGCCACGCGCGGCTGATACCAGCGAATGTACTCATTGACCCGCTGGTTGGGCCTCAATGAAATGTCGCCCTCGGCCCCGGGCAGCACGGCGTACACCGGACGATGGTTGTCTCCCACATAACCCGAGCTCACGTAGACAGTCCCGTCGCCCGGCACCGGCGTTGGAATCGTCACCTCGGTCATTCGTCCAGAGAAAAACCAAAGCAGATTACCCAACGGATCGTAAGACCGCACCTTGTTCTGGCCGACCGTGATGATCTCGGTTCGCAGGTCGTTCCTCCACACGACTGGTGTCGAAAACCCGCTACCCTCGTCCCGCGCCACCCGCCAGTTCTCGATCCCCGTCGCCGTATCAAACGACACTAAATACGACTCGTCGTCGTTGTCGTGCAGAACAAGGAGTTGATCATCGAGCAACGTTGGCGAGGAGCCGGTGCCCACGTGCCCTCGGTCCGACCGGGGCTCCAACTCGCGGGACCACACCAAAATGCCGTCGTAATCGTAGGCAAAGAGCCCGAGGTTTTCGAAGAGCGCGAAAATTCGCTCGCCGTCAGTTGCCGGCGTGGCGGACGCGAAGGAGTTCTTCGGGTGTATGGATGACGGCGCCGGTCCTGCGTGCGCTGTCCCTTGCCAGAGTAACTGACCGCTCCCTAGGTCCAGACAAAACACCATCCACGAGTGGAGTCCGGGCGGGGGTTTCCCTTCAACGTAGGCACCGGACTCGGGCAACCATAACCCTGGCTTCGGGTCCTCGTATTCCTCGTCGGAAATGACCGACGTGAGGAAGACGCGGTCACCCCACACGATCGGACTCGACCACCCGCGCCCAGGAATAGCGGTTCTCCACGCAATATTATTGGTCGCACTCCACGTTTCGGGAAGCTGCGGGTCATCTGGAACAACGCCAGTTCTCTTGGACCCACGGAATTGTGACCAATTGTCTGACTCAACGGAGGCGAGTGGTAGGGCAATCGATGTAAGTAATCCCACTGCGCAGAGGGAAACGCGAAAGGATCCTCTCACCTGGCCCTCACGGCTGGGAGCCCGTAGCGAACTCCGCCATCCGCGCACCGGACAGAAGGTTTTCCATACCGTAATTACCCTCGTGACATGCATACTCGAAGATCGGCACCTTCCCCTTCTGCATCTGCAGCGCGCCAGTGAACGGCTCAGTGAAGGTTTCGGGGTCCTTTACCGTGAACTCATAGTGCAATGTGTCGAAGTCCACCATCGTGAACCGCTCCGTCAAGTGTAGGGTTGTGCCGGTACCCAGTGCGACAAAGAATCCGGCATTAAAGCTTGGCACCCGATCGCTGAAGTTCCTCGTCTCAATCACCAACGTATCGCCATCCCAGTAGCCCCGGCCATCTCCCAGCCACTGGCGTACGACACCCGTAATGTGCGGGCGTGCATCAAGGGGAATGATTCGAATTTCGTGGACCATCTCGGTCAGGATGGCCACATAATCTCGCGTCTGGAACAACTGGAGGTTCTGGTTGTAGGCGCCTGGCAGAATTGGAGGTCCGGAATTGAACCCCAGAATGCAACGCTCCGCCACTCCGCGGTCCTCGGGACCGTCGGCGCCAATGCCGCCCGTCCGGTAGCGAACCGGACGCTCGCCAGGCAGGTCCTCGAGAAGCGACCCGACCTGCCTGAGCACATTTGGCTGTAACTCAGGAACGCGACCGGTCGGCGGGTCAATGATCAGCGATGTACGACGATCATTGACGACCCGAGCACCCCGGTCGAGCCAGAAGCGGTTATAACCACCCACGGGCTGACCGGCGGGCAGGGTCTCGGTTCGGACCTCGCTAGGAGCGTCTGCCCGTGCCACCCTTGTGGCGGCCCGAAGTTCAAGATCTGCGGCTTCCTCTTCGGTCAGCACGGCCTTGTCTTGATCCTCGGGGCGCTGCAGCGGTGTCATCGTCCGAAAATCCCATACACCCGACAGATCGGGACGACCCTCCGTGGTGCGCGGGACCGGCCAGCCGTCTGTCTTGCTCTGGGCCGCAGCGTGACTCGGATTGAAGGCAATGCTTAGCGCGAATACCGCTAAAGCCATTTGTCGCATGCTCATTCCGATACCTCCTGGATACCACGTGGAGCGGCCACTAGCTTATACCCAAGAAATTTCAACCGCCGGTCACGGCACGTCGCGGCAGCGTAAAGACGTACATCGCGTTCGTTCGATCGCCCCTGACCGGAACCGCGAGTTACTGCCGGCCGGCGACGGCGTAAGTAATCGGGAAGCCCTGCACCGGAGCAGGCAAACGCGTATAAAAACAAGACCGTACCCGTCACCACATCGTGGATATAGAGATTTCTGTCGGAATCTGAACTGAGTAATAGGACTCCTCCTGTTGTCAACGTGGCAGCCATCGCGTGGCACCACAGGATTCGACCAGTTCCGATGTCCATCGCGATCAAGTGCCCGCGATGATCCGGACTATCTGGGTGTGTCGTGCTCCCTCGCGAGATGGTGGCCCACGGCTTCGCCTGCGACGTCGACCAGTACGTTAGGTTGGTTTCCGGATAGTAGCTCCCGGGAATCCACGCGTCGCCACACGCACAAAACATCAACGGTAGGTCACCCCATGTGTCACCCCGGGGTCTCCTGGCCGCGCAATGGTCGACGTCCGCCACAGTTCGGTACCAGACTCGACGTCGTGGGCGGAAATGAAGCAGACGTCGTTCTTATAGCGCTCGCACCCGGTCATGCCAGCCACGATCTTGTCATTCGCGATGATCGGCCCGCTGGTGTATCGATAACCGAACGCGTTGTCAGCGACCTCCTGGTCCCACACGACCTCTCCGGTCCACGCGTCGAGCGGGAGCGACGATGTGGGCGTCCGCGGTGTTCATGTAGATCTTGTCGTCGTAAATCGCGATGGACCGGCTACGCGGACTCAAGACCGATTCCGTGAGCTCATCGAACTCCCGTTGGTACTCCCAGAACCGATCCCCGGTGGCCCCGTCCAACGCCTGCACCACAGCGGGGATTGGGAAGATACATGACGCCGTCGTAGACAAGCGGAGTGGGCCGTTAACACCGGAACCCATCTGCCACGCCCACGCGAGCTGTAGCTGGTGGGCGTTATTAGTGTTGATCTGATCGAGCGTACTGTAGCCCCAACCATCGAGCGTCCGTCTCCAGTTCAGCCAGTCGGCAGGATCGGGGCTTTGGAGCATTGCATCAGTGACAGGCAGTCAAGCGCTTCCCTGGGTATTTAACGCCACGACACCCCCAATGCTAGGAGCGCTGCGATGAAGGCCCGTCCGTGCTGGATGGTTTCGCATGAAAGTCTCCTTCTGGGTCATGCACGGCTCTACTGAGCCCAGATCCCTCCGCGCGGCCGCCTAGTAGAGGCCGCAGATCTGGAGAACTCTTGTGCTTCATAATCTCACAGACAGCAAGTTACATCCGGGCTACAGCTGTGACTTGGCTGTCACCTATACCCCCATCCGAGCTATCGTCATGTGGATAAATTCGAAACCTGACAACGCATGACGACTCCGTTCCAGTCGACACGTCTGCTCTTCGCCTTCACGCTCGTCGTCGTTCTTTCGACACGAGGCTTCGCCCAGGAATCTGAGCTGCAAGTTCAGCAAGAAACAGTGGCACGCGCAACGACCCCGGCAGGAATTCCTCTCGCACATTCCGTGCGAACGACGACCGCACCTGTAGTCGACGGCGCCATCCTGAACGACCCAGCGTACGCGAATGCGCGACCGGTTTCTGGATTTCTCCAGAACACGCCAGATGCAGGACGCCCCGCGTCCGAACGTACCGAAGTCCGGATCGTCCACACCAACGACACCATTTTTTTCGGCGTGATCTGCTACGTGCGCGACCCGAACACCATCATCATCGCAGACAGCCGCCGCGACTCGTCGCTCAACGAAACAGACAGTTTTCAGATCATTCTTGACACTTATCTCGACAAACAAAACGGCTTTGTCTTCGGTACGAATCCGGCTGGAATCGAGTACGACGGTCAGGTCACAAACGAGGGACAAGGAAGCGGTCGCTTCAGGGGTAGAGGAGGCGGACGCCGAACCGGAGGCAGCCGTCAGCAGCGGGGATCGGGTGGAGGCTTTAACCTTAACTGGGACGGCGTGTGGCAGGTCAGCACGAAAGTGCTGGATTACGGTTGGACTGCTGAGATCGCAATCCCGTTCCGAACACTGCGCTATCCGACGGGTGAGAAACAGACCTGGGGCATCAATTTTCAGCGCAATATCCGGCAACGGAACGAGCGGTCGTACTGGGCACCGCTGCCGCGGCAGTTCGATCTCAACCGTATTTCACTCGCCGGCGAGCTGCGAGGCCTCGAGGTTCCAACACAGCGCAACATGAAATTCACCCCGTATGTGCTGGCTGAAGCCATGCACAGAACGGAGACACTACGAACGACACAAGTCGGTAATGTCGGCGCCGATTTCAAGTACAGCATTACACCCAGCCTAACGCTCGATGCCACTTACAACACGGACTTTGCGCAGGTCGAGGTGGACGACGAGCAGATCAACCTGGACCGCTTTAATCTGTTCTTTCCCGAGAAGCGACCTTTCTTCCTCGAGAATGCAGGTCTGTTTTCAGTTGGTGAACCTGGGCAGGTAGAGATCTTCTTCAGCCGCCGCATCGGGCTCGGAGAAAACGGCGAACAGATCCCGATTCTTGGTGGCGGACGGCTATCGGGCAAGATCGGAAACACGAATATAGGAGTGTTGAACATGCAGACCGGATCAGTTGATTCAACTGGAACCCCGTCGCAGAATTTTAGTGTGGCACGCGTACGCCAGGATTTCGCGAATCGCTCCAACATCGGTGCGATTGTGGTCAACCGACAGGCGATGGGTGACCTCACACCGAACCGGGATTCCAACCGCGTCTTTGCTGTCGATGGGCTCCTTGGTATCGGACAGGGGGGAACGGTCTCTGGTTTCCTCGCCCAAACCGAGACGCCCGGCGGTGAACCCCAAGACACTCACGCCTACGGGATCTCAGCCAGACACGACTCCGAGCGAACTCGCTTAAGGATCGGTTACACGGAAGTCGCGCCAAACTTCACGCCAGAGGTCGGATTCCTGGCGCGCGAAGGCTACCGGCAGATGAGCGCCAGCGTCTTTACTTTCTTTCGCCCGGACAACTCGCACGGCATCCATGAGTTCAGACCGCACGTCAACCACACCACGACGCTCGACTTCACGACCGGCCTCCACGAGAGCCAGCGAACTCACGTCGACAACCACATTGAATGGACTAATGGCTACGAGATTCGCACAGGCATGAACATCACACGTGAGGGAGTGTTCGAACCCTTCCCGATTTCTCCCAACGTCACCGTTCCTGCTGGGCGGTACGACCATCAGGAGGCACAGATCGGCTTTAACACCAATCAGGGAGCGCCTGTGAGTTTCGAGATGCGCACATATATTGGCGGCTTCTTTGGCGGTAACCGCACCGAACTCCGCCCGTCACTGTCGGTTCGAACAGGGGAAACGCTTAGCGCACAGGTGGAATGGGGCTACAACGACATCCGGCTACCCGGAGGAAACTTCGTGACTAACCTTGGTCGCATCCGAATCTCGTATTCGTTCTCGACCCGGATGTTCGTGCAAGCATTAGTCCAGTACAACGACTTGGCCGACCTCTGGTCGTCGAACGTTCGCTTCGGTCTGCTATCTGATGCCAACACCGGCCTGTTCATCGTCTACAACGACATCCAGGGATTTGGGAGCCGGAACCCAATCGGGGCAGGCCAGACCCTGACGATCAAGTACAGCCACCTCTTCGACATCCTTCACTAGTGACCTGAAGCCGTTCAATAAAGAGCATCGCCACGGCGATCATGCTGCCGCCAGCGAGAACCCCCGATTGTTATCCTTCCCGGCAAGCACGAACACCGGGCAGCGACCTGGCGCCTGTGGTGAACCGTCGGAATACCGTCCCGCAAAAGTAGCCACCCCGGAAAAACGGCGAGTGGAGCTGTCCGACCTGAGGTTGGTGAGGTCCATTCGCACGACCGTCGCTTGACAAGCGGCAGGCTTTCTGCGAGCGTCGCGAGGACCAACCACAGGACTCGTCGGTTAGCGCAGGATGGGATATGAGCCCGAAGCAATCAAGCAGGCGCCGATTTCTGAAGAAGGGTGCTGCCGTCGCAGGTTTTGCCGCACCGGGCAGACTACCAGGTCCCAGAACCCTGGATACCAGGAACGCCGAGAGGGTTCAAGATTCTGCCGTGACCCTCAAGGACGGCTACTAAAACTGGACGTCTGTGTTTAAACGAAATTATCGTGGGCCTAGGTGGATTGAAGGTGCATAAGGCACCTGAGGCAGGAACAATGAATATCACCGCTTTACGACGTCACAGCCAGATGGCTCTACTGCTCACGGCCGTAACCTGGCTGCCTGGAACAACAAGCCTTGATGCACAATCCTCGGAACGTCAGATGATCGTGTCGGTCCTCGACGACGATGGGGCACCAGTTGGCGACCTCGAAATTCCTGACTTTGAGATTCGTGAGGACGGAACCATCCGCGAGGTGCTCCGGATTGAGCCGGCCGGCGCGAACCGACAGATCGCATTGCTGGTCGACACAAGCACGGCGGCCACGCGGGCACTCTCCGATTTTCGGAGCGGTCTGACGGCCTTCGTCGACGGCATGCACGACGGAAATCAGATTTCGCTCATCACATTCGGCGGACCGCCTCGTATTCGGGTCGAGTCGACATCGAGTGCCGACCGGCTGCGAGATGCCGTTGGTGAAATCTTTGCGCTGCCCGGCCAAGCGGCGTACATGCTCGATGCGATGTCTCAGGCCGCGGAAGGCTTCACGCGTCAAGGCGTCGCCCGGCCTGTTATAGTGGTGTTGACGACGGAGGGCCTTGAGGGCAGCAATGCGAGTTCAAGGCAAGTCCTCGAACGACTCAATGAAAGTGGATCAGCAGTCTACACTCTCCTCCTACGGGGTCGGCCCGGCGGATTGGGTGCCGGCGCGAACTTCTCAACCCGCCAGTTTCGGGATCAAGAAATGGAGCGCGATCTCGTGTTCGTGCGGGGAACGGGCGACAGCGGCGGACACCATCGAGAGCTGTTGGTGAGCACGGGCATTGAAGAAGCGATGAACGATATCGTCGCCGAACTGCGTAATCAGTATCTGGTGGTCTACTCCCGGCCCAACACCCTCATTCCTCCCGAAGAAATCACGGTGAGTGTCACGAAGGCTGGTCTCATTGCGCGCGGCACCCCGCTCCGAACCGAATAGACACGATCCGGGCAGCGCAATCAGAGATGCTCTCGATGAATCATCCCCGCCTCACAACACTGGGCCTTCTCATGGCGATGCTCGCGGGCACATTGCTCGCACCGCTCCCAGTAGCATCGCAGGCCCAGACGGCCACAGCGAATGGATCGCTGCCGCTCCGAACGGCATGGGGTGATCCGCGGCTTCAGGGGATGTGGAGCAATTCCACCCTTACGCCGCTCGAACGTCCTACGAGACAGGCCGACCGAGAGTTTCTAAGCGTGGAAGAGGCGGCCGAGCTCCATCAGGCAGCCGTTGACCGAAGCATACGCCTCGCAAATCGGGCTGCCCTGCGTACAGTGGTTGGCGGAAGCGTGGACCAAGGAGTGGACGGGGCACCAGGCTCGTTCAACGACCTTTGGTGGGAACGCGGAACAACGGTCGTTCCAACGAGACGTACGTCGTTTATCGTGGATCCGCCAGACGGCAGGCTCCCCCCTGTAACACCCGAAATGCGTGAACGGATGAGTTCACCAGAGGCACAGCGGATCGAGAATGTCAGACGCGGACGTCTCCCTGCCGCCTCATGGGAGGAGCTTGATCTACGCGTACGCTGCATCTGGTACCGCGGCATCCCCACGTTTCCAACCGGGTACAACGATAACTATCACTTCGTGCAGACACCTGATTACGTGGCAATCCTCCAAGAACATATCCACGACGTGCGCTTCATTTCCCTGGGCAATCGCCCACATCTGACGCCGGCCATCCGTCAATATGCGGGAGACTCACGCGGCAGGTGGGACGGTGACTCACTCATCGTCGAGACCACCAACTTCAACGATCGGGCCTTTATTCGAAGGTTCAATGGCGTGCTCAGCAAGGCCTTGCACGTCGTCGAACGGTTTACGCGTGTCAGCCCAGACAGGCTGGACTACCAGTTCACGGTGAACGATCCGAAGACCTGGACGAAACCCTGGACGGGCACCCTTTCGTACAGACGCATTCAGGGTCCGTTATTCGAGTACGCGTGTCACGAGGGAAACTACGGCCTGACGAATATCCTCGCCGGGTCGCGCACCCAGGACCCGGAGAGAGCTGCTACGGACAGGTAGTCCAGCTGCCAACGCGAGGTCGAGCATCGTCACCCTCCGACTGTGCGTCACGATCCATCGGCGCCTGCTACATCCACGTCGAACGCCGCCGTTTCGACGACTCCGCCGACTTTGACCGGAATTAACGAATACAACAATCTGCTACTGACTGGCGGCCGCCTGCTGCTGCATCAGCAACATCGCCTGGAAACGCTGCTCTTGCATGTCAACATGTGCGAGGTAGCCAGCACGATCGATGAAAGGATTCGGGTCTCCGTCCTTGCGCTGTTGTAACCGCTCGTATTTTGTTGCCATGTTGTACCAATTACCGTGAGCCCCGAGGAATACGTCAACCGGGAGTGAACGAGCCTTCGCGAACGTCGACCTGTAGTCCTCTGCAATACTTGGATAGTCCGGATTGTCGACGAGTATGTAGCCGGGGTTGACGCCAAAGCTGCACACGATCAAAGCGGTGTAGCTTTTGTTGTCTTCTGTCACCTCAAGGCCCCAACTTGTGCATCCTTTCGTGTGGCCCGGTGTGTGATGTGCGACCAGGGTGGTACCACCGAGCGTCACTTGGTCTCCGTCATCCAGAATCCGGTCAATGGGATGCACTTTGTCGCCCGGTTGCATTCGACGTAGCCGTTCGACGTCTTCCCGCATCACCATTACCGTCGCGCTAGTTAGTTCCTTCGTCAGCGCATCCCCTTCCATGTGATCAGCATGAGCGTGACTGCCAAGGATGATCTCAATAGCGGTGAAATCAAATCCCAACTCCTCGACGGCGGCACGAATCGACGGAACCGTCGCTTCAAAGTCAGTATTAATGAGTACGTGACCCTCCGAAGTTGCAATCAAGTACGTCGCGAGAGCCTCCGTACCTACAAAGTAAATGTTATCGATGACGTGGTGGGCCGGGAATGGAGCAGCGTAGTCACGCTGAGCGAGAATTAAGACTGATCCAAAGAAAACTACGACGGCAGCCAGTAGTGCTCTACGCATGCTTACTTCTCTTCAGTCCATGGGGCGAACGTGCGTCGCCATAAACCCAGTCGTGGTAGGTCCATCAGTCGCGGCGAGTGATCGCTCTTTTGATTGCGTCGGTGTAGTTGGCGGTCGCTCTCAGGCTCACGGGTGCGGTCGGGGCGATAATGTCGAAGGCATGAAAGGCCCCAGGGTACATGTGCAGCTCCGTGTTCACATCTGCCCTAATCAAGCGACGCGCGTAATCGATGTCTTCGTCCAATAAGTTGTCACGCTCCGCCACCATGACATACGCGGGTGGCAGATGCGATAAGTCCTCTGCTCTTGAGGGCGCAGCGTACGGCGACACGTCATCGGTCTTTCCACTCAGATAGGCATTCCAGCACGCCGTGACATTGTCCCGATAGAACAGACGGCGGTCGGTAACGCTATACCGCGACGGCGGCTCGTCGCGATCGTCCAACATCGGGTAAATCAAAAGTTGCAGGTTTAACCGCGGGCCCCGTCGGTCACGGGCCATGAGCGCCAACGCAGCAGCCAATCCCCCCCCAGCACTCGCCCCGCCAACCGCCAACAATTCAGGATCGACCTGAAGCTCATCCGCAGCCCCGTGAATCCATTCGAGCGCTGCGTAGCAATCCTCAGGAGCCGCCGGGAACGGAGACTCGGGAGCGAACCGGTAGTCGACCGACACAACAACGCACCCAGTCTTTCTAGTAATCTGTCCGCAGAGCGCGTCACTCTGATCGAGGTCGCCAAGAATAAAGCCGCCTCCATGAATCCATAGGAGACAACCAGAGCGACCGCTAGTCCGAGTAGTGGGGCTGTAGATCCGAACCGGAACCGGTGGAGATGACGCCGGTCCATCGATGGTTCGGTTCGTAACGTTGACGTGCTGACTTAGAGTGCCGGATGCCGTCTTCCTTAAGTTCGCCAGCCATTTTCGGGTTACTGGTGGATCGGCAGCCATATTCGGGAACTCTGGCAACTGCGCGAGCACCGCTCTTAGATCGGGGTCAAGAAGCGGTTCGATACTCATGCGTGCTGGCCGCCTGCCGTAGCGATGGCCTCCAGCCGATTATCACCCTGCCGCGACGGCACGTTCGTCAGCGCGGGATCCGGCGAGCATGTTCATCATCCCATAGTTCCCCTCGTGACACGCGAACTCGTAAACCGGTCCCTCCGTACGTGCCATCGGCAAAGCCCCCTCCCACGGGCTGGTCCACGTCCCAGGATCGTCAACAGTGAACTGGTAGTCCAGCGTATCGGGTCCCGTGCGCGTGAAACGCTCGACAAGCGTCACCTGGCCACTGAGATTACCCCGTCCCATCGAGTGTTGGGGTAGATTCCACCGCCGGATAAACGCCTCCCTGATATTGGTGGTCTCAACGACAAGCGTGTCCCCGTCCCAATGACCCCGAGAATCGCCCGCATACTGGCGAATCGTCGCCGGGAGGTGAGGACGCCCGTCCAACGGAACATAGCGGACATCGTGGATATGTTCCTGGAGAATGACGACGTGGTCGGGCGTCTGGAAGAACTGATAGTTGTTGTTGTAGCCGGTGGGCGAGATATGACCAATCCCGCGGTACCACAGGCATCGCTCGCTCAGCCCCATCTCCTCCGGACCATCCGCGGGCACCCGCCCGTCTGGGACATCTGCAAGCCGATGGTACGCCGACGATGCAATACGATCCTCTGCCTCTGCGGTTAACGGCGGCAGTCGACCATTCGACGGTTCCGAGATCAAAGACGTGCGTCGAGTCTGAACAACCGCCGTCCCCTGCTCCGTCCAGAAGCTGTTGTACGCACCGACCCCCCCACCTACCGGCAGCGGCTCCGTCCTCACTTCGCTGGGAGCATTCGCTTGGCTGTGACGGTCAGCGGCTCGCTGCTCGGTCTCGGCGACTTCTTCGGCCGTTAGGAACGCCTTGTCGCCGAGAGACTCGGGACGCTGGAGCGGTGTAATGGTGGCGTTGTTCCAGATTCCCTGTAGATCCGGATCCCCCCACGCGGTCCGCGGTACCGCTCCCCCCTCCGACTGGGGCTGGACGCAGGCCGGCAACCCGGCCAAAAAGGCAACTGTGACGACTGCCGCGTACACACAGAACGACCGGGTAAATTGATTGCTCATTTAACGCCTCCTTGCGTACACGCCAATCATACGAGCCCAGGAGTGTGGGTCAAGGGCTCATGACGAAAAGAGGTGTTGAACGTGAGAACTCGACAGTTTACCCGCAGAGACCTATCGGACCGCTGAACCAAACAACTACAGCGGCGCGAGTGTCATGCTGTCGATGACCCTCAATAGATCTTCGGCGGCACGCTCCCAGGAATGGTGCTCGTCGACGCGGGCCCGGCCTCGTTCTCCCATCGCACGACCGCCGTCATCACTCCACAACACCTTCTCGATCGCTTTAGCCAGCGATCTGGCGTCAGCGTCCGTCAGAACGCCGGTCTCACCGTCAACGATATTGTCGACCACACCGCCTTCCGCCACCGCTACAACTGGCAGACCGCAGTAGGCCGCCTCGATCACCGATAGACCGAAGGACTCTTCGCGTGTGGCGTGTACGTAGCAGCTCGCCGCACGATAATGTGCAGACAGCTGCTCATCTTCAACGAACCCAGTGAACCTTACTCTCGCGGACACCTTCAGAGCAACAGCCTGCTCCTCAAGTCTGGCGCGTTCGGGCCCGTCACCCACCACTTCGAGGGTCACGGGAAACCCATCAGGCGTCGTCTCAGGTACCTTGGCGAACGCCTGAACGACGAGATCGACGCGTTTGCGCGGATGCAGATAGTTGACAGTAATCAGCCGCGCCGGGTCGCGCTCGACGCTGCTGTGCCGGTCAAGCAAGGCACGTGACAGCCCGTGAGAAATCGGGGTGGCCGACCTTCCGTAGATGGCCTGGAAACGAGGGGCTGCGTAGGACCCAGGGGCTGTCGTAATGGCCGGAACGCGCTGAACCAGCCGACGGTCGATACTCTTGTACACCGCCAGCGCAACCGTGAGTGGCCACCGCGCTGCACCGGCTCGAGCCAAAACCGCGTCCCGATCTTGGTAGAGAACTCGCGGTGGCTCAAAGCAGTGATATACCTGCGGCACGTTCAACCGCTGGCCACGGATCAAGCGTAGGGCGGGGCCGAAGAGCACGTGACCATCCGCCGATGGGTCGAGCAAACGGCGGAGGGCACCGACACGCGCATAGTCGAAGACCGCGTTGAAATATCGGTTGGTGAACCAGTCGAGCTTAGTGCCACTTTCTACCAGCTCGACACCAGGAGACAGCAAGGGCCTGCAGGAATCGTCAAAGCAGTGACAAATAACTCTGGACCGATGTCCCTGCCGCGCCAGCGCGCCGGCGAGTTCGAGAATCAGACGCTCGGCACCCGACAGCAGCTTGAACCGTGGAAACACCAGATCGATCTTTCGACGGCTCACCGGTCGCACTCCTCAGCGCGGTCTCCTACTCGCTAGACGATTCGAAGCGGCCCGAGGCTCAGAACCCGCGCTTGCGACCCCGGATACCCCGACGGCTTCCTTTCGGCTTGGAGAACGTTGGCCGAGCGGCGTCGCCAGGCGGTCCAAAGTTGCCCCTAGGCCTAGGTGGTCGTTCCCGTGCTTCGTTGACCGCCAGCGTTCGACCTTGCAACTCGGTGCCGTCGAACCGAGAGATCGCTTCCTGGACGACGGATGCATCGTTAAACTCAACGAACGCGAACCCGCGCGGCTGTCCCGTCGTGCGGTCGATCGGAAGGAACACTTCCTTGACGTCGCCAACCTGGGCAAAGAGTGTCTCAAGCTCCGTCTGTGTAGTGCTGAAGCTGAGTTTACCGACAAAGATCTTTGCAGAAATAACATCCTCCTTTAACTGTTGAGTGCGGTCTACGTGACCCGACCGAGCGGCGGCAGCACTTCATCCGCTCACCGGAACCCGCGGCTGTTTGTCGCGCGACGCACTCGGTCGCGTTTCGTTCACGGCGATCCGACGTTCGGCCATCTCGGTCGTCTTTTCGACATCCAACTTGCGATTAATCAACCGGGCCCACCGAAATCTAGCCGAGAACGACGGGCACGCCGTCAGCTCTACGCTGCTTGATCACCTAAAAGAAGGAAAGGCGAGGCTAACAAAACTCGTCGGTCCCGGTTCGGGTGCTCTGCGGCGGCGAGAACTTGACCTTTCGAGGGTAACGGAGACACGACGGGAAAGCAAAGCCAAGTGTCACCGTTCACTGCTACCATGAGCGCATGGCTCTCGACGAGCAAGCTTTATTTAGGCAAAAATCAGAAATACGACTGGGACGGTACCAGTGCCCCAGGTGCCGACGGGACGGCGACTACAGCATCCGGTGGGTGCGGCACTCGAAGAAGGACAGGCTGCCGGCGGGAACTGATAGAGGCGACCGGGCTAAGTTCGACAAGCTGCGTGACTACCTGCTTCGCATAGACGACGCGGTCACGTGCAAGACGTGCGGTAAGAAATTCGAGATCCCGTCGCAGCACTCCCTCGTGTTCGTGGACCAGCTTGAAGGCCTACCCAACGAAGAAGACCTCGAGCGAGAAATCAGTGCCGCGTCTGGGGAACCGGAACCTACAGCACCTGCAGCTGACCGTAATCCGGCGTTGCCAGCGCGGTTCACCAGGAAGTCAAGTGGCTGGAAGTAGCGAACTTCTTCTCGGAACGGATCCAAACGTACCCGCTTCCAGACGTAGCAGCGGCGACCACTAGGACTGCCCTAGTCAGGTGACCATATGAACACCAGCGACACTTAACGTTAGCAGCAGGTCAAGCAGGATACTCGGTCCTGTTCCTGTTCACGGGCTAAAGTACGCTCAGCCGCCGAAGGCACTCATAACGACTGGGACGAATTCCCTTCCGTGGCGCTTGATGAGTTGCAGAACGAATAGGCGGATGAACTCGAACCATAGTGGCGTCAAACTCCTTCTCTCCCGCCTAGTCTACTGAGAGTAGGACAGTCCGATGGCATGTTTTGAAGCACATGAGGTGCATCAGACAATGGCACAAAATGTCAAAGTCCTATCGTGCATCAATTGATGAGATGAGGATCTTACCGGCGTGGAAAACTCGTGCCTGGCCCCAAGTCCACATGCCGCTGACATTAAAGTCGGCCACGGCATTTCCAAGTGCTCCTGTAAGAAAGTTGCGATCGGTGTATAAAGGTAGTCATAAGGTAATCATCCGGTGGGCACGATGGAATCTCTGGCCAAGTCTCTACGTCACGCAGTTTGTGGAGGTGGGTTCCGTATTAGCGTTGTTGCTTTCGTCATGCTCGTCGTACAGGCCCGAGCGCACCAACCGGATGTAAATCTACCCGTCATCGATCTCATCCTTGTCACGATCAACAGCGAAACCATCACCGAAAGCGACCTTCAGACCTATCAGGTAAAAGCAATTCGGCAACGTGCTCGCTCCCCGGTGACCACCGCGGCGCTGGCGCGCGTAATCTCGGAAGTCACTCCTGGCGCAATCGCCGCGGCCGTCGACGAAACGCTCATGGCCCAGAGGGCCCGCGTGTTGGGCTACGCCTTCACCGACGACATGTTTGAACAGTTTCTCTCGAACGCAAGAGGCGTCTTCCGCTTCCAGGGGCAAACCGAAGACTTCAAAACCAATGAAGAAGTCCTGAAGGCTATCCAGAAATCAGAAAGAATAACAGCGCAGGAAATTCGCCGGATGATCGAGCGCCAGATGCTTGCCCAACAAGCGATGCAGATCGACATTCTGGACCAGGTCAGCCTGACAGAGGCTGAAGCTCGTGAGTACTACAACACCCATATCAGTGAGTACACGACGCCCGCAACCGCGACATTGCGTGAGATCCTTATTGCAGTGCCGAATGGGGAAGGTGACGCGCGAGCCGAGGATCACGCAAGAATGTTGGCAGAAACAACCGTGGTCCAACTGCGCAATGGCGAAGACTTTTCGGTGCTCGCAGCCGAGTTGTCCGATTCCCCATCGAAAGCGAATGGAGGTCGGGTTGGACCACTTGTGGTGACCGAATATTCCCAAGCAATCCAGGAGCTTATTGCCGAACTTGAGGTCGGTGACGTCGCAGACCCCATTCGGACGGCGCAGGGCTATCAGATCGTGATGTTGGACTTGAGTGTCGAGGTCTATGTACGTCCGTTCGATGAACTTCGCGAGGAAATTACAGGCAGCGTCTTCGGCAACCGTCGGACTGACATGTACAACACGCTGCTTCAGACGTTACGAAACCAGGCTGTCATCGAATGGCAGGACCAGGACCTTCGGCTGGCGTACGAAAGCTATCGCGCGGCCAATCCCGAAGTGCAGGCGCTCCCGCTGCGCTAGCCGTTGGGCGCACGGGATAGTGGGACAAATCGGGTCATGCACAAGACAGAGATTCGTCGGGACGTCATTGACCGAATCTTGAGCCGACGCGGCCACTTGCACATCCACAATCAGCTTGATCCTTCGCGTACCGCCCTGGTGGTCATCGACATGCAGAACGCGTTCGTCCAACCTGGACTTCCCTCTGCGGTACCGGTGGCCCGTGAGATCGTTCCCAATATCAATCGCCTGGCAGCAGCATTGCGCAAACAGGGTGGCACCGTGGTGTGGGTCTATACGACGTTCACACCTTCGAACATCAAGGACTGGTCGGTGCTGTTCAGGGGTGTGTATTCGACCGAGTTTGGCGACGTAACGATTGCAAGCTTGTGCGCCGGCACGGATGCGCATGCCCTTTGGCCCGAACTTGATGTGCACGATGGGGACTGGCAGTTGAGTAAGAATCGTTTCAGTGCTTTTCTGCCGGGCGCCTGTGACCTTGAGTTCCGGCTACGACAGGCCGCTATCGATACGGTATTGGTTGGCGGGACGCTAACCAACGTCTGCTGTGAGTCATCGGCTCGCGATGCGATGATGCGAAACTTTAACGTCGTTATGGTTACCGATGGCAACGCCGCTCTCGCTGACGCTGATCACAATGCTAGCCTAACGGCTCTCGCACAAACCTTCGCCGATGTCATGAGCACCGATGAAGTCATCGCGCGACTCACTGCTTAATCCGAAATCCGTCGGCGGTCTCCTCACGGAACTGCTCATGGCACGACTGGCACGTGCTGCGCATCAGGCTCACGGCGGCGCCGGCAGCCTGCGGGTCCTTGTTGTCGGCCGCAGCCAGGATGGGCTCGAGCTGGCCGATTGCCTCCCGCGCCAGCGCCGCGGCCGCATCGGTGCCACGCGCGGTCCAGAATGCTTCGACCGCCTCAAACTGGGTTCTCAGCTTCTGGACATCATCGGCCAGCTCTGGCCAGTAGCGCGCGTCGACGTGCTGGTTGGCATCGCCCATCAGAAAGCGAATTTCAGTCATGGATTTCGCGTAGTCATCCTCGCTCGCGATGTTCTGGGACGTCACGGGAACGGCGCACACCAGGATGATGCCAACCGCAGCTGCTGGTTGATGAATTTGCATCAAGATCTCCTCCTGAGGACGTAACGATCTGAGAGGCAATTATAGCGGCGTACGGATTTGAACCTGCGATGGAGGTATTACAGTCGGTCCACGTGACTCAGCACATGAACAAGATTGGAGTGAAATCCCTTATGATGGCCGGAAACTTAGTCACGCTTGGCCATGAGCCACCCTTCAGAGGGTCGCTACGAGATTGTTAGAGCAAGATTCCATATGCGAGGAGTCCGCAGGTTCCTGATATTGGGTCACGGTGGGTTGATAGTCATCGCCGTCGTAGCGAATACCGCCACGGCGCAACCAGCCCAGGTTGGGGAATGGCGTGCCTTTGGCGCCGACCCGAGCAACACGAAATACTCACCGCTCGATCAGATCACGGTCACGAACTTCACCGACCTGGAAATCGCCTGGCGCTGGACCTCGATCTCGACCGAGGTGGCGACCCAGCATGAGCGAATCGTCCCTGGTCTCTTCAAGGGCACGCCACTCATGGTGGGTCGGCTGGTCTATATCGCCACCGCACTGGGGCAGGTGGCGGCGCTCGACGCCGGCACGGGGAAGCAGGTCTGGGCCTACGACCCACGGGCCTACGACCGTCTCGAACGACCGGCCAACATTGGCTGGCAGCACCGCGGGGTCTCTTACTGGAGCGACGCCAGCAGCGATGACGCCCGCATCTTCATCGCGACCCATGATCTGCGCCTGATCGCCCTTGACGCCCGGACGGGTGATTTGAAGCCAGGCTTCGGCGACAACGGTATCGTCGACCTGAGCGGCACGCTTGGGCGTCCAATCGACCGCTCGCGCATCACCCACTCGACACCGGTTGCCGTCGTGCGCAACATAGTCGTTGTCGGCAGCACCCTAACAGATCAGACCACGACCCGGGAGGCGCCGCCGGGACACGTCCGCGGATTCGACGCGCGCACCGGTGCCATGAAATGGATCTTCCACACCATTCCCCAGGGCGACGACTTCGGCGTCGACTCTTGGCAAAACGAGTCGTGGCGCTACAGCGGGCACACCAACGTCTGGGGAACGATGGCCGTCGACGAGGAGCTCGGCTACGTCTACCTGCCAATCAGCACTCCCACGAATGACTGGTACGGCGGAATGCGCCCCGGTGACAACCTGTTCGCGGAGAGCATCGTGTGTGTCGACGCCGAGACCGGCCAGCGGGTCTGGCACTTCCAAGCGGTGCACCACGGGCTGTGGGACTACGACTTCCCAACCGCCGCGAATCTGCTCGACATCACGGTCGACGGACGCGAAATCAAGGCGATCGCCCAGACCAGCAAACAGGCGTTCACCTACGTCTTCGACCGAACGACCGGTGAGCCGGTCTGGCCAATCGAAGAGCAACCAGTGCCCGCGGGAAACGTTCCGGGCGAATGGTACTCGCCCACGCAGCCGTTTCCAACGAAGCCGGCGCCATTCGATCTGCAGGGCATCACGGTCAATGACTTGATCGACTTCACTCCCGAGCTTCGAGAAGCAGCACTCAGGATCGCAGAACGGGCACAGCTGGGTCCGATCTTCATGCCGCCCCAGGTTCGAGGACAAGGGAAACCGATCATCCAGTCGCCGGGACCGGGTGGCGGTGTGAACTGGCCCGGCGCCGCGGCCGACCCCGAGACTGGACGGCTGTTCGTACCTTCACAGACCAGACTACGGGCCGTGGAGCTCGTCAAATACCCACCGCCCGCCACGGTCGGCTACTTCACCGACCCCTGGGCAGTCCCCGTCCCTGGGCCGCGGGGGCTCCCGCTAGTCAAGCCGCCGTACAAGCGGATCACCGCCATTGACCTGAACTCTGGGGACCATGTCTGGATGAGCCCGCACGGGGATGGCCCAAGAAACCACCCGGCGTTACGTGAACTGAACCTACCGGCGCTCGGTGGCCACATTGGCAGACACGGTGGCGGCCCGCTCGTGACGAAGACCCTATTGATCGTCAATTCCGGCGGGCGGTACGTCACCGACCCGGCAGCCGGAGCACGCACCATCACCGCCTATCACAAGGAGAATGGTGAGTATCTCGGCTCGGTGACACTGCCCGCAGTGCCGTCCGGCAACCCCATCACCTACCTGCACGAAGGCAGGCAGTACATCGCGGTGGCCGTTGGAGGCGGAGGTGGCAACGCCGTGCCAGAACTGATCGCCTTGGCCCTACCGGAGTAATCACGAAACTGTTAGGTTAATCAGCGAAGGGGAATGTCGTCGGCTTCCGAGAAATGATTCAAGCTAGCAAAACCCTGTGCTTCACGCTGGCACCTGGCGAGGTGGGTAGGACTATTCCCGAGTCGTGATGAAGGTTGCGAGAACCTCCATTACCTCCTCGTCAGGCGGACGCGTGACAACCCCCTAGCGGGTCCGAACGCTAGTGACCACCTGACCCGTTGGCGAACCGGCTGCTGTTGTACTCTCGAACGTCAGTCTGACACGTCCGTCCGTAGTCTCGTAAGTCCATATAGTCAACGCTGGCACAGCCCCTGGCACCAACGCTTCCTGCTGCGGCGATCCAACCCTTTCACGTACCTGCTCCATATTCAGCCCGACCAACGTGCCAGGATCAACGCCTTGGATAGACCCTGTCAATATGAAATTCACAGTCTCCGTCATGATGATGGGAACGGCAACGCCGTCAAGCATCGTCGGGGTGTAGACCCACTGGCGTGCGGCTTCAACCGCCGCCTGGTCGACGAGCGGGTCTACGGAACGCAACACCTTAACGTCAGTAACCCGACCGGTTGCACTGAGTTCCGTCTCGAGAATGACAATGCCCTGAATACTTGCATTACGCGCGCCCTCCGGATACGTCGGAGCTACATCCTGAGTTCTTGTTGGTCGGGGAATGTTGCCCGCGACACGGACTGGTTGAGGCATCACGAAGTTAACGGTCTCCGTCATGATGACGGGAACCGCAACTCCGTCAAGTACCGTCGGGGTGTAGACCCACTGGCGTGCGGCTTCGACCGCCGCCTGGTCGACGATCGGGTCTACGGAACGCAACACTTTAACGTCAGTAACCAGACCTGTTGCGCTGATCACGGTCTCGAGAATGACAAGACCTTGGATACGTGCACCACGCGCGGCCTCCGGATACGTTGGAATCACGTCCGTGGTTCTTGTTGGTCGAACAACGTCGCCCCCAACCCGTACGGGGCCAGCCAGCCGAAATGTAGGTGGAGCCTCCTCCCTAGGTGACGCCGACCTTGCTGCCGGTTGAGACGCGGGCGGAGCCTCCTCCCTAGGCGACGCTGATCTGGCTACAGGCGGGGAGACAGGCGGAACTTCCTCCCTAGGCGACGCCGATCGCGATACCGGCTGGAAGACGGGTGGAGCCTCCTCCCTAGGCGAAGCCGGTCTCGCCACTTGGACAGAGTCACCGCGTGCGGGCGCGATAGCCGAAGCTCGTGCCTCTATTTCAGTAGTCGGCTCAGACGCGGGCTCCGGTCCTAGGGTTGAAATCGGCGGCTGTTCAAAGATTGTCAGAGGGAGAATAGGCTCCGCTCGTGAAACCAACTCACTGCTGGTGGCCTCCGGTGCTGCCCCCCTGCCCAAGAAGAATCCCAGCATTCCCACGACAATAGCCATCGCACCGACACCAAGGAGTAGCCGGATGTCCCAGAGGGCAGAGAACCGACGACCCTCATTCGGGTGATCGTCAACTAAGGGCAGACTAGCGGCTCCACTGCCTTCCTTGGAAACCGCCCCAAAGTTGTCCGATCCTTTTGCTCTGTGTGTGTCTGTCACCTCTTCGGGCCTAGGCTGAGGAACAGCGACTCTAATGGTCGCTGTGGACTCTTCCGGCAACGTCGGAGGCGGACCTTTAGGCGATTTCGCTTCACTGGTGGTCCGCAAGGCGTGCTTTAGTACGTCGGACTGAAGTGACATCGCTTCGACATGGGCAGGATGCTGCCCAAGTACCTGCTCGATTAACGTGGCCGCCTCGGTCAGCGCGCCTTCCGTCAGCCGCTGACGGGCCAGCGTAAGCGACTGGACGATCTGACGCTCCTGCTCAGCTTGATCCACCGTCTCCAGCAGTGACACGACCTTTAGGTCGTCCGGACTGAGGACAACGGCTTGCTCGATCGCGGCCCTGGCCTGCGCGAGATCGTTGCCGGCAAGCGCCGACTCGGCTTCCTCCAAGTGCATCTTGATCTGCGTGTCTCGCCGCTCACGCAGCTCTCGGAGACGGTCGCTCTGAGGTGGTTTAGGGTTACCCTCCATAGACGGCGACCGACGGTGGATGGTCCCACTTCCCTTGTTTTCGTTCACGTCGGCTTCATCAGCACTCCGGGCCAATGCGCCGCCGATGCCCAAAGTAGTAAACCGCTCTCCCTCTTGGCTTTCGTCCGAGGCGGCTTCATCACCACTCTCGGCCGAGGCGCCACCGATGCCAAGGGTGGTAAACGCCTTCTTTTTTTCGTCTGACTTGGTCAGGTTGTCTCTCCCTCTAAACACTCAATATTGAGCTTATTAACGTCAGTACGAGAATTATATGCTTGGTTTTGTCACCTGGGGCCACAAGTGCAACAGAAAGCCCAAAGCGTTTCATCCGACCGTCAGAGAGGACAACTCCCCGAAGCGATATCGTCGACCCATTCGTGAGCGACACCCAACGACCCCGGATGAAGGCCCGCATGCGGAGGTGGCGCTAGAGGACCAGTACCTCGAACCGGCGATATGCTTCGGTGGAACTATTTATTTCGGATTCTGGATCCACAGGAATCTTATCCATGCCAACCCAGGCAACGTCGTGAGCTACACCACGATTGACCCATCGACACAGTTGGGGAGCGCACTACTCTGACAACGCACGTTGCATTGACCCTTAGTTACAAGGAGTCTGGTTGTCATGTAATCAAGGATTGTGGGCCTGACCTACTCCTTGAGCCACTGCCGACGACGCGGCCACTTCGGCCCGTCCTCGAAGAACCGTACTCCACTTCCGATTCGATCGTAGTCACCAAGTTCCTTCCGAGCAGCATCAGCGAGCGCTCTTAGCCGGTCGATGACCTCTGGGTGTTGTTTCGCAACGTTTCGTTGTTCACCGATGTCGGTATCGAGATTGTAGAGCTCAAGCTCCTTTACCGGCTCGCGAATTTCCCCCAAGAACGCGCCAAAACGCGAGAGTAGCCACGGCGATTCGTGCTGCCCCGGGCGCGGAAAAACGAGTTTCCACGGACCGCTGCGAACGGCGTCGAGATGGGTTTCCTGGTAGTAGTAGAACGCCTCATGCGGACTCGTCGCCCCGGGATCGCCGAGCATCAGAGACGAGATATCGCGGCCGTCAAGCGTACGGTCGGCGGGGAGGTCCGCGCCGGCCATCGCAATGAACGTGGGTAAGAGATCCATTGTCGTTGCGATTTCGCTCGTCTCGGTGCCAGCGGGTATGTACCCGGGACCCCACATGACGGTGGGGACACGGACGCCACCCTCCCATGTTGTTCCTTTCGCGCTCCGCAAAGGGCCTGCCGAACCGGCACGTTCCGTTATCGACGGGTCGAATTGAGGCACTGACCCAGATCTCCACCCTGGCCAGTAATTGCTCCATGGTCCGTTGTCTGAGGTGTAGACAATGATTGTCTTCTGGTCGAGACCAAGCTCTCGGATGAGGTCGACAATTTCGCCCGTACTGGCATCGAGTTCTTCGATAACGTCGCCATAGAGACCCCGGTCTGAGCGTCCCCTAAATGGCTCGGTGGCACCAAGTGCTACGTGCGGCATGGTATGCGCAATATAGAGAAAGAAGGGATCGTCTTCGTGCCTTCGGATAAAGGCCAGTGCTTCGTCGGTGTATCGCCGGGTCAGGTCGTCAACATCCGCCGACTCTTCGATCTTGTCTTCATTACGATGCACCCAGTGAACCTGACCACTGTCATTTGCCCCAACGACGCCGAACCAATAATCAAAGCCACGCCGGACGGGGTTGAGCTCAGGCGTAAACCCCTCCAGGCGTTTCGTAATGTCGAGTTTGCCAATCATCCCCGTAGCGTAGCCGGCCTGCTGGAGGATCGCGGGCAGTAAAACCTCTTCTTTATGCACGTACGGGAAACTATTCTTCGCGTTGCCGATCTCTCCAACGCGAATCGGATAGCTTCCGGTCAAGAGGGCTGTCCGAGACGGCCCACACTTGGGCTGAGCGTAGAAGTCGGTGAACCGAATTCCTTCGAGAGCCATTTGGTCAATTCGGGGAGTCGAAAAGTCCGTCGCGCCAAACACACCAAGGTCCCCGTACCCTTGGTCATCGGCGAAAACGATAATAAAGTTCGGTGGGATCGGTGCCACGTCAAGCGCCGTCGAAGAGCATCCCCAGGAACCGGATACCGCAACGACCAGTATCAATCGCGAGAGCATGGCTCGTAGTGTCATTGTCTCTTCTCAATTTACCCAGAAAGACCCTCGCTTCGGCTGCCACACTTCTTACAGTGGCGTCGGCGTGAGACGAGAACAACGGGTAGTGCAAGGGAATAGCCCCTTAGACTACGCACTAAGTGTCAGAAAAATGGAGGTGCCGCCAAAAAACCATCAAGTCCGGTTTCCAGGAAAGTCAGAACGGTTAGGCGCCGGCGAAAATCTACCCTTGTGGTAACAAGAACTGCCATCCTTCGTCGAGTCGCCTCTGGTGAAGATCCCTTGCATACGCAGCTCCGCACATGACTTTGTCTTGCGCCTTGCACGCCTCAAGGACCACCTGGTACATGGCCTCAACCTCCGGATGGGTCTGAATATCGCCAAAAGGCCCGAGCCCCATAGAGATACTTGTATCGCTGTGAACCATCAGGATCGCACTGATGGGCGCGGCGAGGATATCGTGGATGTTCTCGACGGCTTCAACCGATTCAATCATCGCCACCGCGAAAAGCTCCCCGGCAGGATTTAGGGGCCACACATCAGCCTTGCTGTGGTATTCGACGTCGTCCGCCAAGCGCCACAAACGGGTCGCTCTCCCAGGTCCCCAGCCCCGTTCACCTTTTGGCTCGGGGTACGCCGAGTCCAGAGTCTGCGGGTAACGCATGGCGCGCACAAACCTCCAAGCTTCTTCTCCAGTGTCGACGTGCGTGAGCGCGACGCCCAGAGTGCCCTGATCCAAGACCTGCTTGATGGCCCATCTGAAATCCTCGTCACCTTCCTGGGGAATGCGGACTACAGGCGTCACGCTGAGTCGGCCGTCCGGATCTCGGCTCTCTCCCATTTCAGCGAGCGTCGTTACCAACAGCTCCGCCGAGAACGGCGAATGCTCCATATCGATGAACCGCCATTCCTCGCCCGCGATCGCAGGCCGCCCTTCTTCGATCGCCTCGATAATCTTGTTTAGGCGGGGTCGCTCCTGCGGCGCCGGGCCACACGCGCTGAGGCTGGCCACAGCCAGAGCCACCCCGGCCACCAGTGTCACATGCGTCCACGCCATCAACCGTCGCAGTATTGAACCGTTCATCGGACCTCCATAATCTCGTCGTTGTCCTCTGCCGATGTGACACAAAAAAACGTCACATAGCATACCGATTCTACTCTCCCGCGTTCGACGGCGCCATATAGCTCCGTTTGGCTCGAGCTGTCATACCTTCACGCACGACTCGGATATCAATTTCATGTATCCCACCATCACGATGCGACGCCGCGAAGGCCAGTACGTACTGGCTATGCAACTCCTCTGACACCCGTTGGAACGTCTGAAGTAGTAAATCAGTTTTCTTGAGCAAAAAATACCCACCGCCCGTCTCTTCGGCCAGTCTCCGAAGGCGGCTATCCGGCCTTGTCCGTACCCTGCGAAAGCCGTCGAAATAATCTGCCTCTAGTCCGATCACGTAGATCATTACCTCATCTGCAATCGCACGCTTGAGCAAATCCCCCGGTCCCGCGTTAAAACTGCCGTGGTCCTGACCATCGGTCAGAACCAAGATAACCTTTCGCCCACCCACCTCCGCTAGCGCATCGAGGCCCACCGATATCCCGTCGAACAGGCGCGTGAACCACCCGTAAGTGAGCTGGGCGAGCGCGCGGTTCAGCCAATACACATCATCGATGAACACGGAAGGCATTAGGGAAACCGTGTCATGGAATGCCCCGATACGCGCGCGATCGCCAGGCAACATATATTTCAGGAAATTTTGGGCGCCAGCCACAATCAAAGACATGATGCCGCTCTTGGTCACGCTGACGCTTGTGTCAAGCATGATGACTACAGAAATCGGGCGAGTTTCCTTATCGAACAACACTAGTTCTTGCTTTCGCTCGTCGTCATAGACGAGGAAGTCGCCTTCACCGAGGTCGCCAACGAGTCGGCCATTGTCGTCAGTCACCGTCACGTAGAGGTCGACCGTTTCGGTCCCACCCCGAAAGAGAGGCTGCTGGCCCGAAAGCGGTGCAATCTGCACCGTGCTCAAAAGCGCAAGTACGCCTGCGGACTGGATATCCTGCATGCGCATGCTACTAATCTATCATTGTCGACAAGGATTTTCGAGTGACGGTGACCTACCGGGTAGCGCAAACGGACCGTTGCTTCAAACGATTACGCTAAGCACTTGAAAAAATGGAGGCGGCGCCAGGATTTGAACCGGGGATGGATGTTTTGCAGTGCTCAGCACCGGCCGAAAACAAAGGGAAACTTGGGTGTTTTGTTGAGGTTCTCGCGTCCTAACTTGGTTGACGTTGGGCTGGTTTTGGCTGACAACGGCTCAGGGTTGGGCACAGTCTTGGGCACAGCACCCGCGTAACCCCCGTTCCCGTTGAACCGCCCGCCGCCGCGCGCTAGGCTAGCGGTGTGTCTGAGGCACAGTCGATGAGTCGCATCGAAATCATCACTAACGACATTACGACACTGACGGTTGCTGCCATTGTGAATGCCGCGAATGAAAGCTTGCTTGGTGGAGGTGGCGTCGATGGTGCCATTCATAGAGCTGCTGGACCAGCCTTGCTCGCTGAATGCCGAATGCTTGGTGGGTGTGCTACCGGAGCTGCGAAGATAACGGCTGGCTACGATCTCCCCGCGCGGCACGTGATTCATGCCGTCGGTCCACGTTGGCACGGTGGGACACGTGACGAGTCTCGTTTACTAGCCGACTGCTATCGTCAGGCGCTTGAAATTGCGCGAACGCACAACCTGAAAACAGTGGCATTTCCGGCGATCAGTTGTGGAATTTACGGCTATCCGGTGAAGGAGGCTGCCGGGATCGCGGTGCGAGAGGTGTCCCGGTTCTTGCGGCTGGAACCGAGCATTGAAAAGGTGTACCTCGTGTGTTTTGAGCCAAATGTTGAGGCCGCGTACCGCCAAGTACTTCAGTTGGCCGACTCGTAACCCCCGTCGCCGTTGAACCGCCAGCCGCGCACTCGCGTGAGCCGTAACACCCGTCCCCATTGAACCGCCCGCCGTCCCGCGGTAGGCTACACACCTCACCGGTCGCTGTCGGTATGGACCAGGACATCCGTCACACCCGCAAACAGTGCCGACACATTCTGTGGCTACAACTCCATCTCCTGCTCGTCGCACTTCTGTGTCCGGAGTTGGTGTCTGGCCAGGTCGGCGACACCTTCTCTGGCGCGGTTATCCGTGTGGCCGATGGCGACACGATCTCGGTCCGGCGTGACGGTGCAACGGTGCGCATCAGACTCGACGGGATCGACACACCAGAATCCGACCAGCCGTTTGGGACACGTGCGAGTGCCTTTACGTCCGCGCAAGTTCTCAATAAGCGTGTCACTGTGCATGTGCGTGATGTAGACCGGTACGGACGGCTCGTCAGTCGGGTGCAAATCGATGACCAGGACCTCAGTGTGGCGTTGGTGACGGCGGGACTCGCGTGGCACTACACCCGGTATTCCGATGACCCCGTGTTGGCACGGGCGGAAGTGCAGGCTCGAACGACCAGAACAGGGCTTTGGAGTCAGCCGTCGCCGATGC
This sequence comes from Vicinamibacterales bacterium, assembly GCA_965237405.1. GTDB lineage: Bacteria > Acidobacteriota > Vicinamibacteria > Vicinamibacterales > UBA8438 > CAUZIB01. The sequence goes on from OZ250139.1 coordinate 1,615,678, forward strand.
CACCGTGGGAATTTCGACGACGTTCCCGTCCCCGTTGACCTGCTACTTTTGTACCGGGGGACAAAAGTCGGTAACAACCCCCGATCGCACCCTCAGTCTGCGAGTGGGAGGGTGCGTCCTCATCCTCGACGGGGTGCATCCACCCGTCACGGTCAACCCCCTACACAACCCGTCGAAGGAGCCGTAAACTGATCGGCATGGCTCCTTCAATACTCCGTCGGTTGGCACTCGCCTGGATGGTCGCGTTACTGGTGGGGGCCGCTCCGCTCGCCCAGACGCCCGAACCTGCTCAAGACGACGTCAAGGCGCTCCGAATCCTTGCAAATGCCGGGGACGGGGAGGCGCAGTACCTCCTTGGCATGAGGTACTACCACGGCGAGGATGTACCGCAGGACCACGTCGAAGCGGCGGCGTGGTTTCGCCAATCCGCGGAGCAAGGGAATGCGGACCCGCAGTACACCCTTGGCGTGATGTACGCCAACGGCGAGGGCGTACCGCAGGACTTCGGCGAAGCGGCGGCGTGGTTTCGCCAAGCCGCGGAGCAAGGGGATGCGGACGCGCAGTACTACCTTGGCGAGGCGTACCGCACCGGCCGGGGCATGCCGGAAGACGACGTCGAAGCGGCGGCGTGGTATCGCCAAGCCGCGGAGCAAGGGTTTGCGGCCGCGCAGTACACCCTTGGCGTGATGTACGCCAACGGCGAGGGCGTGCCGCAGGACTTCGGCGAAGCAGCGGCGTGGTATCGCCAAGCCGCGGAGCAAGGGGATGCGGACGCGCAGTACACCCTTGGCGTGATGTACGCCACCGGCGAGGGCGTGCCGCAGGACTTCGGCGAAGCAGCGGCGTGGTATCGCCAAGCCGCGGAGCAAGGGGATGCGGACGCGCAGTACAACCTTGGCGTGGCGTACCGCACCGGCCGGGGCGTGCCGGAGGACGACGTCGAAGCGGCGGCGTGGTATCGCCAAGCCGCGGAGCAAGGGGATGCGGCCGCGCAGTACACCCTTGGCGTGATGTACGCCAACGGCGAGGGCGTGCCGCAGGACTTCGGCGAAACGGCGGGGTGGTATCGCCAAGCCGCGGAGCAAGGGCATGCGGCCGCGCAGTACTACCTTGGCGTGGCGTACGCCAACGGCGAGGGCGTGCCGCAGGACTTCGGCGAAGCGGCGGCGTGGTATCGCCAAGCCGCGGAGCAAGGGGATGCGGACGCGCAGTACAACCTTGGCGTGATGTACGTCAACGGCGAGGGCGTGCCGCAGGACTTCGGCGAAGCGGCGGCGTGGTATCGCCAAGCCGCGGAGCAAGGCCATGCGGAGGCACAGAACAACCTTGGCGTGATGTACGCCACCGGCGAGGGCGTGCCGGAGGACTTCGTCGAAGCGGCGGCGTGGTATCGCCAAGCCGCGGAGCAAGGGGATGCGGACGCGCAGTACAACCTTGGCGTGGCGTACCGCACCGACCGGGGCGTGCCGGAGGACTTCGTCGAAGCGGCGGCGTGGTATCGCCAAGCCGCGGAGCAAGGGGATGCGGCCGCGCAGTACAGCCTTGGCGTGATGTACGTCAACGGCGAGGGCGTGCCGCAGGACTTCGGCGAAGCATACAAATGGTTCAACCTCGCGACGACCTATGCCGACGCGTCGCAACGAGAAGAGCACGCCGAGGCGCGTGACACCGTCGCCGAGCATCTCACCCCGGAGCAACGCGCCGAAGGCCAGAAGCTGGTGCGGGAGTGGATCGCCGCGCACCCGCGTGAGCCGTAACACCCGTCCCGGTATTGTCAGGTTGAAGGCGAAGGGATCAGAGTAGTGGGATGGACAGCGACGCCTCCAGCTACCACGGATATCGATTCCCCGCCGCCATCATCGCCCACGCCGTCTGGCTCTACTTTCGGTTCAGCCTGAGTTTCCGGAATGTCGAAGACCTCCTCGCCCAGCGCGGGATCACGGTCACTTACGAGACCATTCGTCAATGGTGTCGAACATTCGGTTGTGCTTACGCCCGACGACTCCGGAAACGCCGTGGCCACCTCGGCGATACGTGGCATTTCGACGAACTGTTCGTGACGTTGCAAGGCCGCCGACAGTATCTGTGGCGCGCCGTCGATGAGGACGGCGACGTCCTCGACATCCTCGTGCAAGCGCGACGAAATCGGCGAGCCGCTGTCCGATTCTTCCGGAAGCTGCTGAAGCGCCAGGGATGTGTCCCGCGCCGGTTGGTCACGGACAAGCTGCGGAGCTACCCAGCAGCCCGCCGCATCGTGATGCCTTCTGTGGTCCACGTCACGGACCAGTACGCCAATAACCGCGCTGAAGTCTCGCATCAACCGACTCGACAGCGCGGACGCCAGATGCGCCGCTTCAAGTCGACCACCCATCTGCAACGCTTCGCGTCCGTCCACGGCGCCATACAGAATCTCTTCCGGGTCGGTCGACATTTGCTGCGGTCGGTGCATCACCGTTCGCTTCGCACGCGAGCGTTCGTCGAATGGGAGGCGGTGACGTGTGCCTGCTGACTGACGGCGGAGGCCCGGCTCGATCGGGGAGAAAAGAGCCCTTCTTCGATCAAGTTGACAGTGCCCCGCGGCATACAATGCCCTCGATCTCAACCTGACAAGCCATGGCACTAGCAGTTGGCTCGCAACTCGTCGACCTTTCAAAAAGGCTTTAGCGTGGATCATCGTCCATGGCTCGTCTTTCTCGTCTGGTGCAGCGTCGTGACGCTGTCACCTGGCCAGGCCTGGGCTCAATATGGCGCGACCGATGGCGAGTGGCGCAGCTACGGCGGTGACCTGGGCAGCACCAAGTACTCGCCGCTCGACCAGATCGACGCCGGCAACTTCAGCGACCTGCGACCCGCATGGCGGTGGCAGTCGGCTGACGGGCTGCTCGATCTGGACGCGATCAGAGCGAAGCTACCGCGCCTGGGGGCTTCCCGCCTCCCGGGGCGCCAATTCGGAATCCGGATGTTCCAGGCTACGCCGCTGATGATTGACGGAGTGCTCTATATCTCGACGGCGCTGCACCAGGTGGCGGCGATCGACGCCGGAACCGGCGAGCCCCTCTGGGTCCACGATCCGGAGGCCTACCTCGCGGGCCTGCCGACTCACTTCTACAATTCGCGGGGTGTCGCGTACTGGGCCGACGGTGACGATGCACGGATCTTCTTCGGCACCAACGGGGGCTACTTGCTGGCCCTCAATGCTCGCACCGGAGAGCCAATTCGAGACTTCGGAGACGACGGACGCGTCGATCTCATGGAGGACATTCCGCGGGCCACCCGTGGTGAAACCAATCACAACGGGCGAACCCTGGTCGGGGTCGCCTCGCCGCCGATCGTGGTGCGCGACGTCGTCGTCACGCCAACGATCATCTCCGATCGCGCGATCCGCAAGGAAGCGCCACCCGGGTGGCTGAAGGGCGTCGACGCTCGCACCGGCGAGGTCAAGTGGATATTCCGCACCGTGCCACAGGCGGACGATTTCGGCGTCGAGACCTGGCTAAACGAATCGTGGCGATACTCGGGGAATACCAACGTCTGGACGATGTTGAGCGCCGACAACGAGCTTGGGTACGTTTTCCTGCCGACCGGTGCCCCGACCGGCGACTACTACGGCGGCCACCGACCAGGTGACAACCTGTTCTCGCAGAGCGTCGTCGCCCTCGACATCGAAACCGGCCAGCGGATGTGGCACTTCCAGGCCGTCCACCATGGGGTCTGGGACTACGACTTTCCCGCCGCCCCGAACCTCGTCGACATCGTGGTCGACGGTCGCCGCATCAAGGCGGTCGCTCAGGTCAGCAAGCAGGGCTTCACCTACGTCGTCGACCGACAGACCGGTGAACCGGTGTGGCCGATCGAGGAGCGTCCCGTCGAAACCGACACCAACCTCGAGGGTGAAGTCCTCTCTCCGACCCAGCCGTTCCCGACCAAGCCGCCGCCGTTCGAGTATCAGGGCGTCACCATCGACGATCTGGTCGACTTCACCCCCGAGATCCGGGCGATGGCCGTTGAGGCGGTGAAGGCGTTCCGACTCGGGCCGCTTTACTCACCGCCGATGCTTAGCGTGGAGGGTGAATTGCAGGGAACCATTCAGCGCCCGCATGTCGGAGGTGGCGCAAGCTGGACCGGCGCCGCAGTCGATCCAGAAACCGGCATGCTTTATGTGCCATCGGAAAACCGATTCTCGGTAATCAAGTACTACACACCCGATCTGGCCCGAGGTGGGAACCTCCGGTTTACGATGCGCGGACTCGCGGCCGGGACCCAGCCCCAGATGCCTCAGGGGCTGCCGCTGCTGAAGCCGCCGTACTCACGAATGACGGCGATCGACCTGAACGAAGGCCAGCACGCTTGGATGCAGGCCAACGGCAACGGCGACCGGTACCGGAATCATCCGCTGCTGCGGGATCTCGACTTGTCCCCGCTGGGCGGAGAGGGACACGGGGGACCGGTTCTCACCAAGACACTGCTCGTGAGCGCGCTCTCGGCTGGCGGCCGCGACGGTGGTCCTCGGCTCGTGGCCCGCGACAAGACCACCGGTGAGATCGTGGGGTCGGTCGATCTGCCGGCCGGCGCCATCGGCACGCCGATGACCTATCTGCACGAGGGCAAGCAGTACATCGCGCTGACGATCGGCGGCGACGTGCCCGAATTGATCGCGCTGGCGCTGCCATGAACCCCAGAGTTGGCGTTGGTACATCGACCCATTGAATTCACCAGCACTTCATACTCTTAGCTTTCGCATACGATTCAGACACACACGGTAAAGAGTAAGCACGCAGTCTGTCTCCGGCACGAATCCTACTATTCAATCAAGAAGTTCGTGATTGTCCAATCGGCAGGATTCTCTCCAGAGCCCTTCGTTTCGCAATAAAAATTGGTTCATATGGTGGCTCCAAAGGCGTTCTGAGAATCAACGTAGGACACCACCACGGTACCTTAAAAGCGGAAGACGGTTCAACGGGGACGGGGGTTACGGCTCACGCGGGTGCGCGGCGTCCCATTAGCGGGTGCTTCAAGAGCCCTCGTTTGCGCTAGTTCCTCTTGCGCAGCTTCACCCGAGCGTGTTCGCTGTACGCCAGATACTTGTTCACTGCTTCCCGCTGGTCATCCGGCCAGGCGTCCGAGTCGGCAAGCTTCTTCAGTTTGCTCGATGAGAGCTGATCGACTTGGTCCCAGAGTCCGATCGACTTGAGGACACGCTCAAGCTCGAGCCGCGGTTCGCTCCCTGCTTTTGGCACGTCAACCGATGTGGTAGTGGAGACAGTGGCGTAGTGTTCAGCACCGTAGATCGAGGCATTGCCGGTCTCGGCCGAGTACGCCGTCAGCTTCTCCCGTATCTCGTCAGCCCGTTCATCCATCTCACCTGTAATACGCTGCTTCTCGTCCCTCAGGCTCACGAGTTCATCCACCAGCGCTGACGCCTCGGAGGCGGTGATGACCGAGACTAGTAGTGTCTCCTCCTGGTTCTCCATTTCGTAGAGGTTCGCGAACTCTGGGCACAGCGGACGGTATTCACACCAGTCGCAGAGCGCGCTGGTCTTCGTCGGTAGGTTCCTTCTCGCCACCGCAGCATCAACGGTCTCGATCAGACTCGCGGTCTGTTCGGCCATGTTCTGCAACTGTTCATCGGTCCGCTGCGACCACACATCCTCGTCAAATCGCACGAAATGCCAGACCAGGTCGATCTTCTTCAGGTCGGGATAGCGCTGCTTGATTCCGAGCATGTAGAGCGCCAACTGCCGGTCATTCTTGGTTGCGTTCGGCGTAGGTAACTTGCCGCTGGTCTTGTAGTCGTGGATCACGAAGTGTTTATTGCCGACTTTCTCAAGACGGTCTATGTAACCCATCACCTTCCCGCCACCGGGCAGGTCTATGAAGACCTTGCACTCCAGGTCGATGGTGATGCCCTGGTCGAACGGCTGATAGCGATCCCAGTACTGCTCGACCCACTTCTGTCCGTTCGACCGGTAGTGCTCGACCTCCAACTCTTGCTTGATGACGCGAATCTCGTCTTCCCATTTCGCTTCCCACAGCGCCTGGTACTTCTGCACGAGTTCTTCCTTGGTCGCAACGCGGCCGTCGCGTGCCAACCTGTACAGCCATTCCAGAGCGTCGTGGACCCTGCTCCCCACAAATGCCTCGATGGTGGTGCCGAGGGGTGCCTGGACTTGGTCCACATACCTCAACTTGTACTGGAACGGGCAGTTTTCGTAACTGGAAAGCCGGGAGTGCGAGTAGAGAGTCGAGGACATTAATTGCGATAGACTGGCTTCGTCTCATGCTCCCACTATGGTGGCGAGCGACCCGATCCTACCGCGGCGCACCGGGCGGTTCAACGGGGACGGGGGTTAGTTACGTGGGTGGGCGGCGGCATACCTCGGTTGCAGCTACTGGACGGTCCGAGACTGGCTCCTGGCCGGTCACATCCCATCGGTCGACCTTCCGCCCATGCGGCCTCGAACCGGCGACAGGAAAAGGCTGCGCCTGCGAAGGGTACTGATCGACAAGTGTGATCTGGACGCCTTCATCGAGACAAGGAAAACGGGAACGGGTAGTCCAGACACGGGAGGCGTGGAAGAAGGCGCGAAGGTTGTCGAAACCTCAGCGCCGGCAGAGCAGCGGGAAACGCTTAACAATATAGTCATGTTCCTTGAGATGTGTGCCCAAGCTGTGCCTAGACATCCAGGCGAACTGTTTGTCTCCACGCCGTGACATGGAACACTTGATAACATAAATAGGTCTATTTATTATCTGCATGTCACATGAGCCCCAGAAAGCTCTACAACTTTCTGATCGATTCGGACCTCGCTGTGGGGTTGAAGACCGTCAAGGCCCGCGACGGAATCTCGGAGAGCGAGCAAGTCCTGAGGGCGATCAGGGACTGGCTGAGCAAGAAGGGGGTCATGAAAACGGGACGCACGCGGGTGGTACCCCGCGCGCGCCCCTAAACCCGTCAGCAGCGTGCACTGCCGACGAGCCTGCCGCGTATTTCTCACACACGCAGACTCGCCGGCCTCACCCGGCACCGAACGGCACCAGGGGGGCAACCGTAATGGGCAGTCTCTACAAGAGGACGTACAAGACTTCGGACGGTGAGATCAGGGAGCGGCCAACTTGGTGGCTGAAGTATCACCAGAATGGCCGGGCGATTCGCGAGAGCACTGGCACCACCAAGGAGACCGTCGCCAAGCGGATGCTGCGGCTCCGGGAGGGCGACGTCGAGCGTGGCATTCCCGTCAACCCGCGCATGGACCGGCTGACGTTTAAAGAGACCGCCCAGGACGTGATCCACGACTACGAAACGAACGGCAAGAAGTCGCTTCGGGTGCTGCGCCAGCGCATCAATCACCTGCGGCCCTTCTTCGGCGAGGGCCGACGAATGGCCGGTGTTCGAGTCAGCGACATCCGCGCTTACATCGTGCACCGGCAACGCTCGTACATCGTGACCGGCATGGGTGACCACCAACGTAAACGGCAACCATCGAACGGCCAGATCAACCGGGAACTGACCACCTTGAAGCGGATGTCCAGCCTCGCTGTCCAGTCCAAGAAGCTGGCGCGGAAGCCCCACATCCCGCTACTAGCCGAGGCTCCGGCACGGTTCCGGGTTCTTCGAGCGGGAACAGCTGGACGCGGTGTGTCGGCATCTCCCCTCCCCTATTACGGCGGTGGTGCGGTTCGCCCACCTCACAGGGTGGCGGGTCAACTCGGAGGTCCTAGCCCTTCGATGGGCCAACGTCGATTGGACCGGAGAGAGCATCCGCCTGGAGGCCGGTACGACGAAGAGCGGAGAGCCCCGCGTATTCCCGTTCACCGACGAACTTCGGGACCTCCTGCGCGAGCGATGGGCCGGGCACGAGGAACTGAGACGCTCGGGCACGATCTGCCCGTCCGTGTTCCATCGGGCCGGTAAGCCAATCAAGAGCTTCATCAAGATCTGGCGATCCGCGTGCAGGGCCGCCGGCTGTCCGGGCCGCATCCCCCATGACCTCCGGCGAACAGCCGTCCGAAATCTCGAACGCGCCGGCGTGCCACGCTCCACGGCTATGGCGATGGTTGGACACAAGACTGAGTCCATCTACCACCGATATGCCATCGTTGACGAAACCTCCCGCCGGGAGGCGGCTCAAAAAGTGAACCTGTTTGGTCGCGAGAACAGTTCCGAACACCGCCCACCACTCAGCCGAGCCACCGGCACTGAGAAGCCCAGGGAAAGTTGAAAAGCGCCACCTTGGACCGGATGGCCCGCCCTGGGCACAGTTCCTGGCACAGTGACCCTCTCAGCCGGTCACCGGCGTCGAAAACCGTCGAAAACGCTGATGAAAAATGGAGGCGCCGCCAGGATTTGAACCGGGGATGGAGGTTTTGCAGTCCCTCGCCACCCGCAAGAAACGTTCGAGAAAATGCTAGTTTCTGAACGAACTCGAACGACACCAGGTGCTGGAGTGAGCCAGAGTGAGCAGGAGTTGGCTCCTCGCGGGCATAGTTCTGGACATAGTCTTTGCTGATTTAGACTAACCCTTATGGTTATGGTTGCTAATCTGTGAAATGATCTTGAACATATGTCGAGAGACGCCGATCTTACCGCCGCGACCGCTCACTTCTCGCAGACCCAGCCGCCGATCCCCTCACGCGTCTCGCCGCACGGGGCGCTATCAGCTGGCACGTCGTACGAGTAATACACCCTGAAGTCACTGCCGGCCTGTTTGTTGTAGTCGAACACGGCGATGGGATCACGCGGCTGGGTGTCGCGAGGCCTCATCCCCCAATTCATCGAGATCGACTCGGCGGGCCAATCGTTCCCCGCCTGTGGGCTAAAAGTCTCGAACACGGAGCTTCGCACTTCCGCGGTCTTGACCGGCGCCCCACCGGCGGCGTTGGAGGTGTACGCCGTCGCAATGCTGACGCCGATCTGGCTCGCGAAATACCCGTTCTCGACCACCAATGAGCCGACCCCTCGTCCCGGTGCCGGCGTCTGGCCGTAGAAGAACGGACTGAGGACACCGACGCGCATGGCCTGCACATCGGCGCCGGTGACCTCAACCTGTCTCGAGATGTAGTTGCCGATCGCGATACCGACAGGATTCTCCGCGGGGTCGTCGAGGACTGCGAGGTCGCCGCGGACCGTGACTGCACTGAGGGTGAGCTGATCCGGCGGGATGCCGTTGAAGCCGTGGTGCGAGGGGTGCCAGACCGTGAAGTTGGAGACCGCGCCGTTCCAGACCCACTCGAGGCCCGTCTCGAACCTGCCATACGCTTCGTTGTTCGTGAACTCGAGCACCGCTGCGGCGGTCATGTCGACGCGGACCCATTCATCCGCCTGGCTCGTATCGGCTCCCTTGAACGCCGGGGTGCGGACACTGCGGAGTCCCTCCGGCAGTGCGAACCCGTAGGTGGCGGCGCTGGCGGCGACGTTGTTGCGGATGTAGTTGTTCGGCCCGCGGAACCAAAAGCCCGCGCCCTCGATGCCGATGCCTCTCGTTGCCCCCGCGTACCCGGCACTAGACGCCGAGCTGCGCTGTCCCGCCGACTGGAGGGAGAAGTTATGGTCGAACACGTTGAAGCTCTCGCTCCCATCCTCGGTGGCGATGCCGGCGCCACGGGTGTCGTAAACGACGTTGTCCTGGATGAGGCCATAGTGGCTGCGATGAACTGTGATACCCCATTTGGGCGCACCTACGACGGCGTTGCCGATGAGCGTGAACTGGTGGCCGTTGGTCGGCGTTGTCCGTGGCCCGAACGCGTGGTGGAAGTGAACGGCATAGCGGCCGAGCTGATTCGACCCGAGTCGTCCCACTTGGCCGCGTGTATCGAAGCGCGTGCTATCGACCGCGCCATTCTTCGTGCGGCCGAGGTCTCTGAACGCCGCGTACCGAAGATCGACATCGGCACGTGAGATGAATATGGTGTGCCCGCGCGTGCCATCGGGGTTTTCTGAGCGCACCGTCACGTTGCGGCTCAAATTGCCGACGTGCGGCAGCAGCTCCAGCTCGCCGCCCACGCTGCGGGCCCCACGGTGGTCAAACCTGAGCGGCGTGGCTAGCGTGACCGTGGTGCCGGAGACCGCCGCGATCTGAACCCTCTCTGTCTGCGACCGGTATCGATCCCCGCTCTCGCCGGCGCGGAGCTGCCGTGTGTCGGGGATGACGACGTAGTCGCCAGGTGCCCACCCGGAGACGGGCTGCTCCACCTCGAGTGTCGTGTGACCCGCACGTGGCTCGCGGCTGAGCCGGACGAACGTCGGGGTCTTCTCCGCGCCATGCATGGTCACTTTTCCCAGGCCCACTAGGCCGTTCCCGACCTGGCCCGGATCCGTGCGAGGGTCGATCGGCTGGTCGGTGATCGCAACCTCAGCCGTCACCCGATGGCCGATCGGTTGTGTTGAACTGCCGATCTCGAGATGGCCACCCTCGAGGACCATCAGGGTTCCGACGCGCATGCGAGTGTCGGCGTCAGTCGCGAAGGCCAGATGCCCCCGCACCTCGACGCAGTCCAACGTCGCGTCGGCGACAACGTCGTAGGTCACCTTGTGGGATGCCGCGATCGCGACCTTGTCGCCCGCGGCGGGAACGGCGCCGGTCGACCAGACTTTCGAATCCGACCACGCGCCGCTACCGGCGCTCACGACAGTGGCGTTCGCGCAGAGCAACGGCACGCCGCGCGGCATGCCGCTCACCCTAGGCGTATGTGGGAGAGTGTCCTGTGCGACACCGAGGTCGGCAACGCTGAGGAGCATCCCCATCGCGCCCGCGAGTGGCAGTATGCGTCTTACGCCCATCATCGCAGGCAGGTTGGCAGGGTCACCGGTAGTCGTTGACCCGTCTGACACAGCAGGCCTGATGTCCGATCGACTGAATATACGAACACTTCGTCGCTCTCGGTCGTCGCCGCCAGCACCCAGCGGCGAAGGATCGATAGGCAGTGACGGTCCTCGCGGCGGGCGTGTGCGCCAGCTGATTTCTACGGCACCGGCGTTGTCCAGGGCCGCGGCCTCCCGGGCTGCCAATCTGCGGGCGGCTCGGTGTAACGCGATCGATGCGGCATGACCACCCTGGGCAGGCTGTCGGCATCCATCACGTCCTCTTCCTCGATCAGGCCGTTGCGATGAAGGAGCAGCGCAGTCAGCGCGTAGGACTCGTCGTCGCTGAGAATCCCGGCCCGGTCGTAGGGCATTGCACGACGGATAAAGTCGAAGATGAGTGGCGCATCCGGCCAGTAGCTTACCGGGTAGTAGGTAGTACTGAGACCCTCGAGAGCCTCGACGACGAGCTTTGGCCCCGGCCCCTCAACAAGGTTAGGCCCGTGACACAGCGGGCATCCCCGCTGCGCGAAGACGGCGGCACCTTGAACCGTATTGCCGCTGCCGGGCGGAAGCTCCTTTCCTTCGGGCCCGACCGTGGTATCCGCCTCGCGAACTTCTCTGGGCGTGGCGGCTCGTCCGAAGCCGAACAAGGATTCTTCCTGGCCCGCCGCAGTACCCGTGACGACCGCCATCAGCAGTGCAACGAGAAGACTAGGTCTCCAGGCCGTTCTGCACCAAGCCATTGGTGGCCACCTTCCATGGTTGGATGATGTTGACATGACCAAAACTGGTGGCCCCGGTTCTTAAAAACTCCGACTCCGTCTTATTCCAGAATCTGGCGAACTCGGCGACCGACGGCTGTACCTGATCCAGCTCATCGGTGCAGCGCGACTGGAGCACCGCCTCCTCGCCTTTCCACTTCCAGACGAGGTCGAACCTGGTGAACGCGCGTTTCAACGCCGGCCCGCGTAGCTTTGCGTCTGTCCACGTTTGCCCACCGTCGGTAGAGACCTCCACCCGACGGACGGCACCCCCGCCGGACCACGCCAAACCGGTAATCGTGTAGGTGCCGTGCTCCGGCAGATGGTCTTCGCCGGACGGGAACGTGATGACCGACTTCGGCCCGAGCTCGTAGATGAAGTGCCGCGACCGCCGGTCGGCACCCATGAACCGGGACCGCTCCTGAAACGTCTTATAGGGCTGGTCGACCACCTTGATCGTCTTGAGCCACTTCACGTTGTAGATCCCCTCGAAACCAGGGACCAGGAGGCGCAACGGGAAGCCGTGGTCCGGACGGATCGGCTCGCCGTTCTGCCCATAAGCCACGAGCACATCGTCCATGACCTTGGCCATCGGGACGCTTTTCGTGTGATGTCCAGCCTCGGCCGCCTCAGCGACGATCCAGCTCGCGCCGTTCTTGACGCCCGCTTCCTTCAAGAGCATCGAGAGAGGCACACCGGTCCATTCGGAGCACGCCATGCGGCCGTTCGTCTCGTTGACGTTCTTATCTGTGGGCCGCGCCCGGTTCCCAAGGCACTCGAGGAAGTAGATTTTCGAGGAGGCTGGAAATCGCTTGAGATCATCCACCGTGAACACCATCGGACGATCGACCATGCCGTGGATGGTCAGCCTGTGCTCGCTGGGATTAATCTCGGGGATTCCGTAGTGGTGCTGGGTCGCGAAGTGCAGCGACGACGGCGTGATGATCCCAACGAGGTCGCGAATCGGCGTGCCGGCGCTCGGGCGATACGGGTTGGGCTTCGGCCTGTCGTCCTCGTAATGGCCGTGCCCCTCCAGGATGCGCGTGGTGGTCACGAACCGCGAGCGCGCGCCGTAGAGCACGTACTCCATCGCGTTCATGTCTGGCACGGCGCCTGCCACGCGGGTCTGGCCGCTCGCGGTACGTGGAGCGACCGCCAATCCCGCAGGCGTCGCAGCGAGCCCGGCTAGCGCAGCGCTGTTCCGCAGGAACTTTCTTCGACTTGACTGCTTGGCACTCATTTAGCCCTCCTCAGGGACTCGACACCGACGCGGGACGTTCGCTTGACGATACAAGTAAAGCACGCCCGACGCCGGCGCGCAACGATGGTACTACCGTGTTCTATGGAGTAGCTACAGCTCCGAAGAGCATCAAAAAACTAGACCTACCGGTCGCGCAGCTTGAACACGTAGAGCGCGTTCCCGGTGCGCGGATAGCGCACGTCCGGCGCCAGCAGGTTCGGGACGTTGCGGGGGCTGCCGCCGCCGAGCCCGGTCGATACCGCCACGTACTGTAGCAGAGCGACATCGGCGCCACTATCAAGGAGTGAGCGCCAGGCCAACACGATTCGAGTCCGAAAGGCAAGAGACATCAGGACCAAAGCTGGCTGGGTGACGGTTCCCGAGGAGCGCAAGACCGTCTCGAACGGGGAAATCAATCGCGAGTTGACGCTTCTCAAACGGACATTCAACCTTGCGATCCAGGCCGGGAAGCTCATCCACAAGCCGCACATCCCCATGCTGGTCGAGAACAACGTGCGGACCGGTTTCTTTGAACCCGACCAGTTTGAAGCAGTTGCGCGACAGCTCCCCCCTGCGCTCAGTCCGGTCGTTGCCTTCGCGTACATCACGGGCTGGCGAATCCCGAGTGAAGCCCTGACCCTTCAATGGCCAAACGTGGATTTCGCCGCTGGTGAGGTACGTCTCGACCCAGGAACCACGAAGAACTCGGAGGGCCGGGTCTTTCTGATGACAGCCGAGCTACGAGCGCTGCTCGAAGCACAGTGGGAGGTCACGAGGGCCCTGAGGCACGAGCACGGGAAGATCTGCCCGTGGGTCTTCCATCGCGACGGAAAGCCGATCAGAAGCCTCAGAAAGGCGTGGCAGGCAGCGTGCATCAAAGCCGGCTGCCCCGGACGCATCCCTCACGATCTCAGGCGCACAGCGGTCCGCAACATGGTTCGGGCTGGCATTCTTGAACGAGTCGCGATGCAGATGACCGGGCACAAGACTCGTTCCGTCTTCGAGCGTTACAACATCGTGAGCGACGGCGATTTGCGGGAGGCCGCATCTAAGCTCGACGCCGCCGTGGGCATAGTTTCGGGCATAGTCCGGCCGATCACGGCGACGGGCGCAGGTGTGACGAGCGATTTTACTGAGGAAAAAATGGAGGCGCCGCCCGGATTTGAACCGGGGATGGAGGTTTTGCAGACCTCTGCCTTACCACTTGGCTACGGCGCCGTCTGAGGAATAGCCTGAACTGGAGAAAAGATGGAGCGGGAAACGGGATTCGAACCCGCGACTTCGACCTTGGCAAGGTCGCACTCTACCACTGAGTTATTCCCGCTCGCTCCCAATTGCCCTTGGTAGCGTACCACGCAGTTTCGGATCTCATCAAGAAAGACCAGGGTTAGCCCCGGCACGTTCTAGACGCTGGTGCAAACGTAAAGCCACCAGTGAAGAAATTACTTGCGCTTCCAGCGAGTACCCGTGGTCGAATCTTCGAGCACGATCCCGCGCGTCTCGAGGTCAACTCGGATCTGGTCGGCTGTATCAAAATCACGACTGCTACGAGCCTCACGCCGTTCCGCGATGAGTCGTTCGATCTCCTCCACCGGTACCGGTGGTTCTGCCTCTTCGGCTTGCCGGAGGTGGATTACACCAATTACCCGGTCGAACCAGTCGAACGCTTCGCGAACAACTACCGCATCATCGGCATGGAGCTCGTCGGCATCGATCGCGGCATTGACGTCACGCACAAGCTCGAACACGACGCCGAGCGCACCGGGCGTGTTGAGGTCATCCTGCATCAGGTCACCGAACGACGCGCGCGCGCGCCTAACCCTATCTCGGATTTCGTGATGCTCCGCTCTGCCTGACGACACAGTGTCGAACCTAGCCAGACAGTCCATGAGCCGGGTGAGCGCCTCTTCGGCCTGCGCCAAACTGTCCCACGTGAACCGTAGCTGCTTCCGGTAGTGCGTCGAGATCAGCGCGTAACGTAGCGCCGACGCCCGGTATCCCCGATCGATGATTTGCTGAACCGTGAACACGTTGCCAAGCGACTTCGCCATCTTATTGCCCTGATCGATGAGCAGGTGCTCGACATGAACCCAAAATCGTGCGAACGGTTTACCGGTCGCGCCTTCGGACTGGGCGATCTCGTTCTCGTGATGAGGGAAGACCAGATCGACGCCACCCGCATGAATGTCGATCGGCGGCTCTCCGAGCAGCCGCAAGGCCATTGCCGAGCACTCGATGTGCCAACCCGGTCGTCCTGGTCCAATCCCAAAATCCCAGGTTGGCTCATCCGCACCTGTAGCCTTCCACAGAACAAAATCGCGGGCGTCCTGCTTTTCGTACTGGTCGCTATCGACCCGAGCCCCGGGCCTGATTCCGGCGTGGTCTAGTCGCGCAAGCTTGCCGTAACCTGGGAACGTGTCGATTTTAAAATAGATCGACCCATCGCTCCGATACGTGTGGCCGTGAGCCTCCAAGGAGCGAACCATCTCGACCATCGCACGGATGTTGGCCTCGTCGGTTGCACGCGGATATTCCTCGACCGATTCAAGACCGAGCGCTGCCGCGTCGTTATTAAACGTCCGAATGTAACGGTCCGTGTATTCCCTCAACGAAACCCCGGCTTTTCGAGACGCTCTAATCGTCTTGTCGTCAACGTCGGTGAAGTTGACGACCTCCCGGATCCCGAATCCCGCTACGTACTTCAGCGTCCGGCGGAGCACGTCGAGACAGACGAACGTACGAAAGTTACCAATGTGACCCCGATCGTAGACCGTTAGACCGCACGCGTACATGCGGACGGTCCCATCCAACGAAGGCACGAATGTCTCCAGTTGTCGCGTCAGGGTGTTATAGAGACGCACCGACTATCTCGTGTTGGGATTTAAAGGATTACTGCTCGTCCGGAAATGTCTCGAACCTGATTTTACACGTGTCAAACGGGATCTCATCGGCCATTTGGACCAAGTATTTTACAGCGAAATCCGGCCAAACAACCGGCGGACCGTCTCACAATCATCGGCGATCTGACGGCGCAACGCGTCCGAGCCAGCAAACGCCATTTCTGACCGCAAGCGCTGGACGAACGCCAGCCGTATCCGCATCCCGTAAAGGTCTTCTTCGAAATCTAGCAGGTGCGTCTCGATAACGCGCTGGCCCTCTTGCTCGAATGTCGGCCGCACCCCGATATTGGTCACCGACGCGTGGATCACACCGTCTACGGTCGCCGTGGTCGCGTACACGCCGTTTGGCGGAATCGTTTCGCTGTCGGTTCGAAGGTTGGCTGTCGGGTACCCCTGCGACTGACCGCGACTGGAACCGGTGACGACCTCGCCTTCGATAGTGTAGTGGTGGCCAAGCAACACGCCGGCTTCGTCAAGGTTGCCTTCGCTGATCAGTCGTCGGATGCGTGTACTGCTGACGATGAATTCCTTGTAACGTACCGGTTCTATCTTCTCCACGCGGAACCCGAATTGATCACCAAGCGACTTTAACTTCGAGAAATTGCCGCTTCGGTCACGACCGAACCGAAAGTTAGTCCCAACCCACACCTCCGAGACGTGGAGCCATTCGCACAGAATGGTAGTGACGAACTCTTCCGGAAACCAGCACGAGACCTCTGGCGTAAACCGAACAATGGCAGCACCTTGGAGACCGCTGTCGGACATATATGCGAGCTTCTGCGCCTTGGTCATCAAGAGATTGGGAAACTTGTCCGGCCTCACGATCCGCGTTGGATGAGGTTCGAACGTCAAAAGAACCGACGTGCGATCAACCTCCTCCGCACGCTGACACACCCGCTCGACAATCTTCGCGTGGCCGCGATGGAAACCGTCGAAGTTGCCGAGCGCGAGTACCGGGGCTCTCCAACTAGTCGACGCCTGATCATCCGGGTAGTGAATAATTTTCATCAATATGTTACTCGACGCCCATGGCCGCCGCCCGAAGGGCTGATTCAGGCGTAACCTCACCGACCGCTAGCTCGAGGCCATCGTGCGCCAGCCTCATGCCCTGCGGCAGCGCGGCACAAGTCGCACCATGCGCTAAGTCGTGAGACATGTGGGTGAACAAGGTCCGTCCGGCACCAATTCGCGCGGCAGCCTCGACCGCCTGGTCGAGGTTGAAGTGTGTAGAGTGCGGTCGGCGGCGAAGGGCGTCTATTACGAGCACTTCGAGGTCATCAAGGCATCCCCACGAGCGATCGGGAATCTCGCTGCAGTCGGTGAGATAGGCAAGACCGCCAATCCGATATCCCAAGATCGGGAGAGTTCCGTGACGGAGCCGAACCGGGATGACGGTGCGACGCTCGAAACAAAACGGTCCGACGATTGGCCGTAGCATCAGCCGAGGCAGCCCCCCACCCATTGGCACCGAAGGGTCAAACATGTACGCGAACATTCGTCGTACCGCTGAGAGCGTGTCGGGGTCACCGTGACATGGAATCGCGGTTTGTTGACGGAAGTTGTAGATGCGAACGTCATCAAGTCCCAGTACGTGGTCGGCATGGCCGTGTGTCAGCAGGATCGCGTCCACGCGATCGACGTTATACCGGATGGCCTGCGCTCGCAGGTCCGGGGAAGCATCGACCAACACCGACGAGCCGGAGTCGAAACGGAGATAGATCGATGGCCGCCACCGTTTGTCCTTTGGGTCTGACGACTGACACGTCTCGCACGTGCACCCGATAACCGGAACGCCGGTTGAGGTGCCGGTGCCAAGGAAGGTGATGTGCACTACCCTGAGGTCGCAGTCGCCTTCCTGACTTCAACGAGCCGCATGCGCAGCTCCAAAAGCACATTTACCAGGAAGGATTTCTCGTCTTCAGTCAGATTGCCCTTAGTCTTTTCATTCAGGAGCGACAGCATCTCAATGGCGTGAACGGCCGCATCGATATTGGCCGGCGGTTTTGCGCCTGACGACGGACCGGCCACGTCACCAAAGTGCACCGCAGCAGTCGTCGCAAGCGGAGCAACGAATGCGTTGAACGTCACTTCTACAGGCATGTCGAATGCTAGCATACGGCACGATGCCCAATGCACCAGACCCAGCCGACATTGCCTCACCAGGTTCCCAGATGAACCGTCTAGTCGAGATCATGCGAATCCTCCGGTCACCAGACGGGTGCCCCTGGGATCGCGAGCAGACGCTGGACTCGCTTCGCCCGTACATCGTCGAGGAAACGTACGAAGTGCTCGAGGCGATCGAAACGTTAGATACCAGCGCGCTTCGCGACGAGCTTGGAGACCTTCTACTCGAAGTGGTGTTCGCAGCTCAAATCTGCGCTGAGGATGGATACTTTACGATCACCGACGCGCTGACTGCAGTCTGCGACAAGCTGGTCCGTCGTCATCCGCACGTGTTTGACGCCGAGACAGATGCGCAGACCGGAAACCCCGTCCAATCTACAGCGGACGTCCGGCTGCGGTGGGAAGCGATCAAGGCGCACGAGCGTAAGGCGATAGGCAAAACAGCGAGTGCTCTGGGGTCGCTCCCCACCGCTCTGCCGGCCTTGCTCCGAGCCTACCGGATGGGCCGACGCGCCGCAACGGTTGGCTTCGACTGGGATCACACGCCCGAAGTTGTCGCCAAGGTGCATGAGGAGCTCGCCGAACTCGAAGCAGCGGTTCGAAACGGAAAAACAGATGCAATAGCCGAAGAGTTGGGCGACCTACTGCTCGCCGTCGCGAATCTTGGCCGTCATCACGGCGTCGAGCCTGAAGGTGCGCTGCGACGCGCCAACGAAAAGTTCGCGCGTCGTTTTCAGGAACTGGAGCGGCGCCTGGCCGCTCGTGGCCACACGTTGGAGAAAGCGACGCGAAACGAAATGGAGGCGGAATGGAACCGGATTAAGATCACGGCCCAGTCGTCTTGAGCGTTACCTTAAAACCGTCCGTGCACATCGAGACCGCGCCAAGTTCAGCCGTTGTCATCACCTGCGCACCCAGGCCTGCTTAGCGACCAACGAACTGTGGAGCAGGATGTCCGAAGCGACGGCCAGCACTGACCACTTCGGTGTCCAGTTTGATGCACGTGAGGAGCGTGATGGCGGCAACAAGACAGAGTCGCACATCAATACCGACTTAACCGGCGTGCAATCGGCACCCCGGTACAACCTTTGGGCGATCAGCGATCGGTCCCAGTGAAGTTCAAGAAACGCAATGGTAAAAGAATTGGAGGGACAAGAAATAACGATAATAAGAGTCACCGCTCCGATCAGGCTTCCGGCCGAATCAACGGACGACGCGGCCGTGGTACTCCTGGAGCGGTCGAACATCTAGTTTCTCGGAACGCAAAGCCCGAATGGCGCTCACGGTCGCCGTCGCGCCGGTCAGCGTGGTGACGCTGGGAATCCCATGCATCATCGCGATCCGCCGAACGGTGAGATCGTCGAAAAACGACTCCCGTCCGAGCGGCGTATTGATCACGAGATCGATCTCCTTATTCAGGAGCTTGTCTCCAACATGCGGGCGACCTTCGTTGATCTTGAACACCACTTCAACCTCGAGCCCGTGCGCCCTCAAATATACGGCCGTTCCGCGCGACGCCAGCAGAGTAAAGCCAAGATCGGCTAGGTCGCGTGCGATACGGAGAACGTTCGCCTTGTCGTCGTCATTCACGCTGATAAACGCGCGACCGGAGTCCGGTAGACGTTGCCCCGCGGCCAACTGCGCCTTAGCGTAGGCGGCTCCGAAATTCGCGGCAGCGCCCATGACCTCGCCGGTCGACTTCATTTCAGGACCAAGCAACGTATCCACACCAGGGAACCGAGCAAACGGAAACACGGGGGTCTTGACGAACACACCTGATACGTCCAGATCATCGGTAAATCCAAGATCGGCCAAGGTCTTGCCAATTATGAGCTGTGCCGCCACCTTGGCCAACGGCACGCCGGTTGCTTTCGACAGGTATGGTACCGTTCGTGAGGCTCGCGGATTCACCTCAAGGATGTGGACGGTGCCGTCCTTGATCGCGAACTGAATGTTCAACAACCCGATCACCTTGAGCGCCTTCGCGACGCGTCGTGTGTAGTCTCGCATGACGCTGAGATGGCGTTCGGCAACCAAGTAAGGCGGCACAACGCACGAGCTATCACCAGAGTGAATGCCGGCCTCCTCAATGTGCTCCATGATGCCGCCGATCACAACCGCCCCGGTAGTATCCGATAAAGCATCGACGTCGAGCTCGAAGGCATCTTCGAGGAACTTGTCGACGAGAATCGGGTGCTCGGGCGAAGCATCCACAGCCTCGGTCATATAGTGATCGAGCGCGCCGTTGTCGTAGACGATCGCCATCGCTCGTCCGCCCAGCACGTACGAAGGCCTCACAATAAGTGGATATCCAATGGACTCCGCCACTTGTCGGGCCTCGTCACGCGAGGTGGCGATTCCGTTTGGAGGCTGCGGAATGCCAACCTCCCATAGGAGACGAGCAAACCGCTTGCGGTCTTCAGCTAGATCGATGGAATCAGGCGACGTACCAACGATGGTGACACCCGCTGACTGCAATCCCAGGGCAAGCTTCAGCGGCGTCTGACCACCAAACTGAACGATGCAAGATACGTCGGCGCCTGCACTTTTCTCGCGGGTAACGATCTCGAGCACATCCTCAAACGTCAAAGGCTCGAAATACAGTCGGTCAACCGAATCGTAGTCGGTGGAGACCGTTTCGGGGTTACAGTTAACCATCACGGTCTCGTACCCCTCGTTACGCAGAGCAAACGCCGCGTGACAACAGCAATAGTCAAACTCAATCCCTTGGCCGATTCGGTTCGGACCACTCCCGAGAATAACAACCTTGGGGTGGTCGTTCGGCTCCGCCTCACACTCACGCTCGTAAGTGCTGTAGAGATAGGGTGTGAACGACTCAAACTCGCCCGCACAAGTATCGATTCGTTTGTAGACTGGCCGAAGTCCCTGCTCATGGCGGCGTTCAGCGTAAACGCTGGCTGATATCCCTGAGATCCCGCCAAGTTCGTTGTCGCTAAATCCCGCGCGTTTAAGCTCTGACAATAATTCAAACGACATCTCGCGAACATCGCCGAGCCCAGCCATCCGCGCGAGCTCAACGAGCTCGGAAAACTGTGTCAGAAACCACCGGTCGATCCTGGTTGCCTGGTGGATCTGCTCCACCGACCACCCCTGTTCCAGCGCTTGAAACACCGACCAAATCCGCCGATCTGTCGGCGACACCAGCTGCCGCTGCAGTTCACCGGAATCAACTGGCTGGCCCGCCCCGCCTCCAAACACGCGTCCGCTCTGGCCGAGCTCGAGCGACCTCATGCCCTTCAGGAACGCTTCCTTGAAGGTACGGCCAATCGCCATCACCTCCCCGACCGATTTCATCTGTGTCGTCAACCTCCGGTCGGCCTTCGGGAACTTCTCAAAGGCCCAACGCGGAATTTTCACGACGACATAATCAATCGTCGGTTCGAACGACGCTGGAGTCAGCTTCGTGATGTCGTTCGGGATCTCGTCCAAGCGATAGCCGAGCGCCAACTTGGCCGCAATCTTGGCAATGGGAAACCCGGTGGCCTTTGAAGCAAGTGCCGACGACCGCGACACACGCGGATTCATCTCGATAACGACCATGTGACCGTCCTCGGGATTGACAGCAAACTGGATGTTCGAACCGCCGGTTTCGACTCCGACGCGGCTGATGATCCGACGTGCCGCGTCACGCATTCGTTGATACTCCTTGTCGGTCAGCGTGAGCGCGGGTGCCACGGTAATGCTGTCGCCAGTATGGACGCCCATCGGGTCGACGTTCTCGATCGAACACACCACAACGAAGTTGTCAGCGCTATCGCGCATCACTTCGAGCTCGAACTCCTTCCACCCGATGACCGATTCTTCGACCAGTATTTCTCCCACTGGGCTGACTTCTATTCCGCGACTTGCGAGCTCCCGAAAGTCTTCAATGTTGTACGCGATACCGGCGCCAACACCGCCGAGCGTGAACGACGGCCGGATAATCGTTGGAAATCCAAGTAATTCGACGTGGGTCAGCGCCTCTTCCAACGAACGTGCGTACTCGCTCTTAGGGCTGTCAATACCGATCGAATCCATCGCTTCACGGAACTTGAGACGGTCCTCGGCCACTTGAATCGCCTCGACCGACGCACCGATGAGCTTGACACCGAATTCATCTAGTACGCCGTTCTCTTGGAGATTAACGGTCAGGTTCAGTGCCGTCTGTCCGCCAACCGTGGGCAGAATCGCATCAGGTCGCTCACGCTCGATCACCGAACGCACGATCTCCCACGTCAGGGGCTCCACGT
Organism: Vicinamibacterales bacterium; assembly: GCA_965237405.1. Classification (GTDB taxonomy): domain Bacteria; phylum Acidobacteriota; class Vicinamibacteria; order Vicinamibacterales; family UBA8438; genus CAUZIB01. Next base: position 1,637,754 of record OZ250139.1, read on the forward strand.
AGGTCCGATCAGACGACTCGGGGTCGGTCATAATCGTGGCCGGGTTACTGTTAACGAGGATGACCTCAACCCCCTCGCTCCGTAGCGCCTTGCAGGCCTGCGTTCCCGAGTAGTCAAATTCGCACGCCTGGCCGATCACGATGGGGCCCGAACCAATGATCAGTACGCGATTGAGGTCGTTTCGACGCGGCATACTACGACGATGAGGTCAGACTGGGCAGCGACGAACCGGATCGCCGTTCCATCGCGTTCAAGAAGAGCCCGAAAAGATAGTCGGCATCGTGGGGTCCGGGGGATGCTTCGGGGTGGTACTGAACAGAAAAGACCGGATGCTGCCGGTGCCGAAGCCCTTCAACCGTTCCGTCATATAGGTTGACATGGGTCACCTCAACATCGTCTGGTACCGACTCGGGGTCGACGGCGAACCCGTGATTCTGCGAGGTAATTTCGATCTTGTTCGTGGCAAGATTCTTGACGGGATGGTTGCCACCGCGGTGACCGAACTTCAGTTTAAATGTGCTCGCGCCCATCGCCAAGGCGAGGAGCTGATGTCCGAGACAAATCCCAAAGGTCGGCACATCGGAGTCGATCACCACGCGCGCGTTCTCGACAGCGTAGCTCAACGGTGCCGGGTCCCCTGGTCCGTTGCTCAGAAAGACCCCGTCGGGTTTAAGCGCCAGCAGTTCGCGAGCCGGGGTCGTGGCCGGAAAAACGGTAACCCGGCAGTCGTACGCCGCAAAGCGACGAAGGATGTTCCACTTTAATCCGTAATCGTAGGCCGCGATCCGCATCGGGCGAACGGGGCTCCGCCCGGGTTGAATGTTGAAGTCCTCAGAACCATCATGACCCGGACCCTCGGTCCACTCGAATGGAGCATCACACGTCACCCCACGGACGAGATCGCTCCCTTCCATGGCCGGTGCACACCGAGTCTCAGTCACGAGTTCGTCCGGATCGACGTGGCCCGTTGCAATCATCCCGCGCATGACACCGGCGGTACGCAGTAACCGGGTTAGTGCACGCGTGTCGATGCCGGAAATAGCCACCACGCCATGTTGCTCGAGATACTCCCGCAATGTACCGTCCGCCCGCCAGTTGCTCGCAATCGGCGACTCGGCGCGCATAACGAATCCGGCTACCCGTGGTCGGCGCGACTCGATGTCCTCATCCACAACACCGTAGTTACCAATTTGGGGGCAGGTCATGGTCACGATCTGTCCAGAGTAAGACGGATCAGTCAGCACCTCCTGGTAACCTGTCATGTTGGTATTGAACACGACCTCTCCCCGGGTTTGCCCTTCCGCACCGGCGCCATGACCTCGGAACCAGACGCCGTTCTCAAGAGCAAGTACCGCGTTCACTGAGTCCTCACCGAGGAATCCGCTCCAGGGACGCCGCCACTTGTACCCGCTCGCCCTCAGTGACGTCGACCGTTGTGGACCACACTTCGTATCCGTCCCGCTCCATCCGCAAAATATGCCGGCCCGGCGAAATTGGTATTGCAACCGGAGTCACGCCGACCACCTCGTTATTGACAACGACCCTAGCACCCAGTGGACGGGACTCGAACGCGATCGATCCAATGTCGTCGACAACACGCGGCACCGGCTCGTCTGCGAGAAGCAGTTGAAACGCAATCGGAACCACGAGGTTAGCAGAACGGACGATAACCTCGCGCTTCGCGGCCACAAACCCTTCGCGTCTCACCTCGACCTCGTGCTCCCCGAACGGTATGTCGCGGATCGACAGTGGCGTCACACCGCGTACGACGCCGTTAACCAGGACCGTCGCACCTGGCGGTTCCGTGCGGAACAAAAGCCATCCGCCGTCTGCCGACCGTGCCGCTGCCGGCGTCGACCGGGCGCCGCCCACTGGCAGCGCAGGATTGGGCAAGGACGATGCGGCCACGATCGGTTCTTCTGGGATCACCTTCTCAGGTGTCAGTGTGGCTGGCGGCCCTGGGCTGACAGTCATTACCCGCGACGGCGGCAGTCGATCTCGGCCGGTGGCACCGGACTCGATACGCTCCGAGCTAGGTTCCGTTGCGGGCGCTTCAACGAAGTCATCCTGGCCCAAGACCCGGTCGCCTGGTTCGCCTTCTGGACCAAACCCCATCCCTATGAAATAAGCGACCATTCCAATAACCAGCGCCATAGCCCCAAACGGCACAATTCTTCGCAACCCGGACGTTTCATTTGGCTCGACCACCTGAACTGGCGCGGACTCAACGAACTCTTCGTCGTAATCATCAGTCGATCCCGCATCGTCAACAGGGTGGTTAAACTCGCGTGGGTAAAGCTCGGCGGTCTCGCCCTCCCAGTCGTTGAACAATCCGGTTTCATGTGGCGACTCGTGAGACCCGGCCGAAGCGGCGGAAAGTTCGATCGGCTTAAACTCAAGGTTCGACTCATTACGTGTCACCTCAAACGACGAGTACTCATCCCGAACGCCCACCGCGTCATCGGTTAACTGTTCCGCATCGCCTAAATCGCTAACCGGTTCATCCGGCTCGACCAATGAGACCACCTCCGTCTGATCGGGAGCTCCCATGACTCGATTGACCGTCGCGTCTACTGCGTCGTCATCGAACGGCGAATTCCCGGCCGCAGGTTCGACCGAGGGTTGCTCAGCATCGGCTGCGGGTTCGTCCCGGCGAAGATCGAGCCCCGCCAGAAGGTCCGGCACCACAGCGTGGCCCGAAAGCAAGACGGGTGCTTCTTTAACCAAATCCGTCTCACTGGCTTCCGATCTATCGCCAACCGCACCGCTTAGCGCCGCCGCGAACCGAGCACCACTCGAGTAACGCTCCTCTGGCGCATCAGCCAGAGCGGTAACGAACGCCGCCTGCAACGCGTCTGGATCGGCGACGCCGGAGACGCTCTGTAAACGCGCAGTTACCTGTTCCCCGGACCCGGCAATCCGACGGCCCGTCAGTAGCTCGTAGGTAACCGCCGCCAACGTGTACAGGTCGGCTTCGCCTCTCCAAGCTCGGCCGGCGATGACTTCCGGTGCCGTATACGGGCGACGGATGGAAACGGCCAGCCCAATTGACTCGACCACCGTGGCAACTCCAAAGCCGGTTATCCGAACCTCATCGGGGCTAACGAAGATATCGCGCAGATGTAGCGCACCATGGACGACACCGCGCTCGTGCGCTGCATCCACCGCCGCCGCGATACCCGTGATAAACGGCATTGCCGCGTCAAGCGACGCTGGCGCGTAGTGACGGATCGCCACATCAAGCGACTCCGCCGCGACGTACTCCTGCGCCATGTAGGGTATGCCGTCTTCGAGGCCAACTGCCAGAGGTGCAACAACGCCTCGATGCGAGAGATCCGAGGCAACCAGTCGGTTCAGTGCGTCAACCAGAGCCTGGGCCTGTTCGGGTGTGATGTCGAGATGAAACGCCTTAACCGCAACCAGCCGGTCAGCCGCGGATTCGTAGGTGCGGTAAACGGGACCGAGGACGCCAACCCCGATCTGATGCATGATCCTAAATGGACCGAATGCACCGGGAGCTGAAAACAGCCTAACGTTGTCGCGGGTCAGCTCAGGAACTCCTGCAGAGCGGGCTGATGGATGCTAGCACGGAAGACACTATCCAGCCAACGCCGGCAACCGGTCTTGACAGCCTGAACACCTGTTTGAAACAGTACGTTGACAGTGACATTGGACTCGCCCAACACCACCGCAACTCCACCTCTTCGCTTTGTTGACCTTCGACGCCTTTCCTGGGCAACTGGCCTAGCGTGTGATTACTGCCACGACCCCGATCGACTGGAACCGTTCTTTGCTGGCCCACCGGGTGACGCGATGAGTGTTCGCGCTACGATCGATGCTCGCCGGAACAGGGGAACGTCTCGGGCGAACATCACGGAGCTTGTACTGAGGCAGCTTTCAGCTCGCCACGCACCACCTGCAGCACACGATTCGGCTAAACGTCTCGGCGACCCCACGTCGGTCGCGATCGTGACTGGACAACAGGCTGGTCTGTTTGGTGGCCCGCTGTTCACACTGTTCAAAGCGCTCACGGCTGTCCGTCTCGCACGCAACATCAGAGACCACTACGGAATTCCGGCGGTGCCGGTGTTCTGGGTCGACGCCGAAGACCACAACCTCGCCGAGATTCAGAGCTGCGGGATACTGACTGAGAACTTGGCACTTCACCACGTCTGTGTTTCATATCCGACCGATTCGGGAATGCCGGCATCGGACGTCATCCTCGACAACTCGATCATGACTGCGATCGATGAACTGCGCCGAATGCTCCCAAATACGGAGTTCACCGACGCCATCGTCGAACAACTAAGTGACGCGTATCGCCCTGGCAGAAGCGCGGTCGAGGCATTCAGCCGATGGCTCGACCTAGTCCTCGGGCCGACCGGGCTCGTCGTCTTCGACGCTTCAGACCCAGCCGCGAAGCCGCTGATGCGCGAGGTGTTCGCGCGTGAGATCGACAAGCCAGGTACAACCTCTCGGCTGGCATCGGCCGCCGGCCAAGCCCTTTCAGAGTTGGGATACCACGCGCAGGTCACCCCGGCACCCGATGCAGTCGCAATGTTTCATCTTGGGGAGACTCGGCGACAGATTCGCTTCCAGCCTCCCGAAAGTAACATCTTCCGAATCGGCGAGCAAACCATCTCGGCCACGGAACTCCGCGCCGCGGTCAGCGAGCATCCGCAGTCCTTCAGCCCCAGCGTATTGCTGCGTCCGCTCGTGCAAGACACGCTGTTTCCAACCAGTGTCTACGTGTCCGGCCCCAACGAGCTTGCGTACCTCGCGCAGCTCCGGCCGGTCTACGAGCACTTCGACGTGCCCATGCCTGTCATCTACCCGCGCGTCAGTGCCACGATCGTTGACCGCGCAACCTTGAAATTTCTTGACCGATTTAACGTCGATTTTTCGGATCTACAGGCTCAAGACGAGAGCCTGTTGAACCGCCTCTTAACCGGCTTGCTGCCTGACGCTGTTGGCCGGTCCCTCAGCTCTGCCGAGCAGAACGTGTCGGCGCACCTTGCCGCGATCGCCGCGGAGGTCAGTGCCGTTGACCCGACGCTCGTCGGAGCAGTCGACACGACCCGCGGTCACATGAAGCGCGACCTCAAGACCCTGCGAAGCAAGGTCGTCCAGGCCGCAAAGCGACGCGACACGACACTCCGAAGACAATTCCATCGGGCACGGTCGCAGGCGTTTCCAGCTGGTCAGCCTCAGGAACGAGCCGTCAGCTTCGTCTACTTCCTGAATCGTCATGGCCCTCACCTGGTGGAGCAGCTTCTAGACAATCTCCCATTTGTCGTCGGCCAACATTGGCTACTGACGGTATAATCGAGCAAACACCAATCAAAAAAAGGAATTGCTCTGTTTATGCGACGGTTTTACTGCTGGATCGCCGTCCCGATCCTGAGTAGCGTTTTCTTCGCATGCCAGTCGGCTGTCCTATCTACCGGTTTGACTGTCGAGTCGGAGACCAAAGACGCAGTTCGTGATGAGCTTCCGGAGGTTGTCGCCCAGGTCAACGGCACTCCAATCGCTCGGATCGAGTTGGAACGTGCTGCCGTCCGCGAGCAGGAGCTGCAGGCCGAACAGCCGATTCCCCCACAGTTTCGCGACGCGGTCTATCGGCGAATCCTAGACCAACTCGTCGCGTTTTACCTCTTGATTCAAGAATCGGTCGCCCGAGAGGTGGCCGTAACTCCAGTAGAAATCAAGAACGAGATCAAACGCATTCGTACAACGTTCGCGACGGACAACGACTTCGAAGCACAGTTGAGCACATGGCAGACATCAATTGACGTGCTTCCTAACGAAGCTCGAAAGGACCTTGTGGTGGCCAAAGTCATCGAGCTGGAAATCAATCCAAAGCTGTCATTGACCGAACCGTTGGTCCGGGGTTTCTACGAACAACATCAAGATCAGTTCACCGAACCGATGGCTATTCGAGCCAGTCACACACTCATCAGTATCCCTGAAAACGTCGATGATTCCACCTACAAGGCAGCGCGGGAACGCGCCGAACGTGTGCTTGCCGAGGTTTGCCGCGGGGCGAGCTTCGCCGAACTCACACGAACGCATTCCGATGACGAGGCCATGGTTACAACGGGGGGTGACATCAGCCTTGTCGTCCAAGGACAGATGGTGCCTCCGTTCGAGGAAGCGCTCTTCCCTCTTCAGCCTGACTCCCTCAGCGGTGTAGTCCCGTCGTCCTTTGGATGCCACATCATTCGGGCGCCCGAGCAACAGTCGAAGCGACTGGTTCCATTCGCCGAGGCAAGCAGCACGATTCGCCTCCTCCTGCTCGACCGAGAGCGTCAAATCTTGACCGCTTCGTTTATCGACGAGCTCAAAGCGGCAAGCACGATTGAGGTTTATCTCTGACGATGAACGAAGATATCTTCAAAGCGGTCGGTGACGCGCTGCAACGCGGCGAACCAGTGGCGTTGGTGACGATTATCCGAACGGAGGGCTCTACCCCTCAGCGCGTGGGCGCAAAGATGCTCGTGTTCGCCGACGGACAAACCGTGGGTACAATAGGCGGTGGGTGCTACGAGAACGATGCATTCTGGAAGGCTCGCACGGCACTTAACACTCGCAAACCTCTGGTCGCACGCTACGAACTCGCTGACGACATAGCGGAGGAGTCGGGACTGATCTGCGGAGGGCAAATGGAGGTATACATCGAGCCGATCGAATCGGCACCGCATCTGTACCTGGTCGGGGCGGGTCACGTCGCCTATCATCTTGCACATGCAGCTGCGCCGGTCGGCTTCAAGGTCCATGTCCTCGATGACCGCGAGAAGTTCGCTAACACGGACCGGTTCCCGAATGCCGAAGAGGTTGTGGTTGAGACAATCCCGGAGTGGATCGAGCGAGCCACTTTTCCTGCCAACACGTACGTCGTTATTCTGACTCGAGGTCATCGATATGACCTGGATGCGCTGCGTGCCCTCGCTCAAAGGGACCTTCGGTATCTGGGACTCATCGGCAGTCGCGCTAAGGTCGCGCGCCTGTATACGGCACTCCGAGAAGAATCGATTCCTCTCGAGCGCCTACGGAATGTACATGCGCCGGTGGGACTCGATATCGGCGCCGTATCGCCGCAGGAGATCGCGGTTAGCATTCTTGCGGAACTGCTCGCAGTTAAGCACGGCAAGCTCGGCGTCACGGGACCAACTGGGTTGTCTGGGATTGCGTCATTGCGGTGGACGCCGGATGAGCTGAATCCGGCTCCAGTCAGCGCCGACAAGTAGCCCGCTATAATGAAGTTCGCATGACGCCCGCGACCGACAGCACGTCGCACGTTGACCTTCCCGAGCGCTCCCGACAGATTCTGGCGGGTCTCGTCCAGCAGTACATTGAGCAGGGTGAGCCGGTATCATCGCTGTGGCTGGCACAGCACGGAGGATTCGGCTGGTCTTCTGCCACCGTCCGCAACATCATGGCCAAGCTTGAGGAGTTCGGCTACGTACACCAGCCGCACACTTCCGCGGGTCGCGTGCCGACCGATCGTGGCTATCGAGCCTACGTCGATGTCCTCCTTAATGCACGACGGACCGCCGACGACGCGACTGCCGTCGAGGCAAGGCTACGCCAGGCCGGGACTGTCAGCGACGTGCTGTCTAATGTGTCGCACGAGTTATCACGAGCGTCACATCAGCTTGGGTTCGCCACGATGCCCCCGACCAGCGGTATCCTTCGACAAATCGAGTTCGTCCTGCTTGAGGGCACGAGGATTCTTGTCGTTGTCGAAACCGACGAGGGTACAGTCGAACATAAGGTCATCGAGCTCGGTGAACGTGTGGAAGCCTCGGAACTCAAGCACGGCTCCAATTACCTCAATACTGAGTTCACCGGACTACCGCTCTGGAAAGTTCGGGCAGCCGTGACCGAGCAGCTGCGTCAGCAACGCATGCTCTACGATCAACTACTGTCACGAGCGCTCCGGCTGGCCAGCTCGACCCTCGAAGACATGGTGCCACCAAACAGCCTTTTCCTAGAGGGCGCCGGATTCCTACTCGACGATGCCATCCAGCACGACCATGAAGAACGCGTGCCGCTCGGCACGCTCCGAGCATTGCTTACCATGATTGAGCGAAAGGACCAGCTCGTGCGCCTGTTGAGCGAGTACATCGATGGGCTGGGACTCACCGTGGTCATCGGAACCGAGCACCTGTCGCCGGAGATGAAGGACTTTAGCTTAGTCATGTCGACTTATATCGATGGCAACCAGACTGGGAGCGTCGGCGTTATCGGACCGAGACGGATGTGCTACTCGAAGGCGATCGCGGCCGTCGACAGTATGTCGCATGCCGTCACGCGCGTGCTCGTTGGGCAAGCGACCGGACCGAACGATTCAGCTGATCATGACAGACGACAACAAGAGCCCAGCTCCTGATCAGCCAACCTCCGACACTCCGGACTCAGCGAGCCAGCTCCAGCGAGAGCGTGACGAGTACTACGACCTGCTGCTACGAAAGACCGCCGAACTCGACAATTACCGAAAGCGTGTAGAGCGCGACCAGCGCGAGCTCAAGAACGCTGCGTCCACCGACCTTATCAAGGATCTGCTACCGCTCGTCGATGACCTTGAGCGCGCGCTCACCTCGGACGCGGATTTTGCAACGGCCAGCTCCTATCGGGAAGGGGTCGAGTTGATTCATCGACAGCTCATCGAGGTCCTCGAAAAGCGAGGCGTCACGTCGATTGAGTCGTCCGGACTAGACTTCGATCCCCAACTCCACCAAGCCATGGCCACCGATACAGCCAAAGGACGTCGCGACGGCGAAGTAATCGACGAGTTCCGACGGGGATACCTGCTACACGGGCGACTGCTCCGACCCGCGATGGTCAGGGTGGCTAAGGCGTGACGACACGCGACTACTACGAGGTGCTCGCCGTATCGCGATCTGCCGATGAGACGGAGATCAAGAGCGCGTACCGCAAACTCGCCCTGAAATACCATCCCGACCGAAACCCTGGTAATGCCAGCGCCGAAGAGCGTTTCAAGGAAGCAGCGGAGGCGTACGCCGTGCTCGCAGATCCCCAGAAGCGCGAACGCTACGACCAGTTTGGTCACGCCGGTGTGAGCGGCCCATCGGGACGTCCCGACGTAGATCCAACGATTTTTGCCGACTTCGGAGATGTCTTCGGTGGTTTTGGAGACCTCTTCGGATTTAGCGATCTGTTTGGAGGCCGAAGCCGTGCCGGTCCAGCCCGAGGCGCAGACCTACGTTACAACCTGTCGATTGCATTCTCGGAAGGAGCGACGGGGATAGAGTCCACCCTCCAGATACCTCGGCTCGAGGAGTGTGCCAGTTGCCGGGGTACAAAAGCCGAGCCGGGAACAAGTCCTGAGACCTGTCCACAGTGCGAAGGACACGGTCAGGTCCGCTATCAGCAGGGGGTTTTGATCGTCGCCCGAACCTGTGGACGCTGTCGAGGTAGCGGAAAGGTCGTGGCCAGCCCATGCAATGAGTGTCACGGCCAGGGACGCATTGAGCGGGCACGGACACTCAAGGTAAAGATCCCCGCGGGCATCTCGACCGGTCAGCGGCTGCGCTTGCAGGGCGAGGGTGAACATGGCGTTGCGGGTGGACCACCCGGTGACCTATACGTCGTGGTGTCGGTCGAAGATCATCCGTTTTTTCACCGCGAAGAAGACGACCTCTGGTGTCAGGTGTCAGTGTCGTTCCCGACCCTTGTTCTTGGAGGCACTATCCAGGTGCCGACCCTCCGGAACCATACCACCATCGATGTGCCAAATGGCACCCAACCTAACACGCGATTTCGCGTACGAGGGAAGGGAATGCCGCGCCTCTCCGGTCGCGGGCATGGTGACTTGTACGTGTCGGTGCAGCCCGAGGTTCCGACCATGCTATCTCGCGAACAGAAGGAGTTGATCGAGAAGTTGGACAAGACGATGCCCGAGAAGTCGTCGGTACCCAGCAACCGGCAGACCTCTGACGCTCGTCCTTTCTTCGACCGCGTTCGAGATATTCTTGGCTAATCGTCGTCCAGCCTTGGACCTTCGCCTGTCGAGGGTCGAACCCCAACTAAATGGACCGCATCGAAGCGTTCATCGATGACTTTCAGCCGGACACGAGGTGATCCGAGTGCACTTCTCGTCTCGGTCGGAGCACGATGCTACCCAGTTACGCCGTCAAGCGCCTGGGGCACGAAGCTATACATATCGAGTGTGTGGACGTCGATGACGAGGGCGGGTACTGGACCGAGCGGTGCCAGGCAAGCTTGCGCGCCGTTCGCGTGTGTCGACTCGTGGTTGCGCCACCGTGGGATGTCCCGGCTCACACGCCAGACACATCCGTCATCGTGATCCATCCGCCATGGGCTTTAGGACTGGACATCACCCCACGACCCGCCTCTGCCTTCGAGCGTTGCTGGATTAACCGATTGTCGGAGCAGCCGCGCTCGACCTCGCCACGGGATCGCGTGTGTTGGTGATCGCGGCGGCCAGGCTCGGAGCGACGTTGGTCCTCGCACTTGATTCAGACCACGACGCGCTCGGATGCACCCAGGTGACGTAGCAGCCAACCACGTCTCCTCCGCTGTCCATATCGCGGCCGCCGACATTCGACATATCGCAACCGACCGCCCGAACGATTTGACGACCGCAAACCTCACGGGCGAGCTCTTGACCGAGATCACTGAGTCGGCCACATCCTACGCGACTACGGGCGCAACTAATCCTGAGTAGTTCACGTCCGCAGAAACAAACCGCGTCGAGAACGCCTTCACATCTCTCGCGCGTGTACACCGTAGCTTATGCAAGGATGACTGGGCCTGCCTAATTATTCACGTGTACGGATGAACATTCACCGGTTCCACGTTCCGTCGGTGACAGGCGTCAATCACCGCACGCGGCTCCCTGACGACGAAGCTGCGCATGCGACACGCGTCCTCCGTCTCTCCGCCGGTGCCACGGTTAGCGTCTTCAACGGACACGGCCGAGAATTCCTCGGACGGTTGGAAATTGGGACTCGGGGCGAAGTCGGTGTGGATACGCTCGAAGAAGTCGTCCCAACGCGCGAAACCCAGATCGCGATCACATTGGCTCAGGTTGCGCTCAAGGGCAAGAGCTTCGAGGCGCTCGTGAAGGACGCGACAATGCTCGGTGTTACAGCGATCCATCCACTTTTGTCGGCAAACACGGATGTTCCTTTGTCAGTCACTACTCAGCCGAGCGTGCGTACTCGCTGGGAGCGAGTCGCTGTGGCCTCAGCCAAGCAATCTGGACGCGCCTTCGTGCCAAAGGTGGACCAGCCGAAATCGCTAACTGACTACCTCCAGATCGCCAGCGATGACCTGCAGTTGATTTTCGTTGAGCCAGCCAGTGCCCACGCAAGCCAGGAGATCCAGATTCTCAGCGATCCGTCCTGTCTCAAACGGGCCACCCTCATGGTCGGACCGGAAGGCGGATGGAGCGATGAAGAAATAGCACTCGCGACCGAGACAGGTTGCGTTGCCATTACGCTAGGTGCCCGAACGCTCCGCGCTGACGCGATGCCAATCGCGGCGCTCTCAGTGCTGTTCTTTCTCTCGAGAGAGCTGTAGCGGTCGAGAAAGGAGGTCGGTCCCCGCTTCGGCCTATACTGACGTCACCGAATGCTGTTTCGCGGTCAAGTGCTTGGCAAGTACAAGATCGAAGCTTCGCTGGGAAGCGGAGGCTTCGGCGCCGTCTATCTTGCGCGCGATACCTGGATCGACAAGGACGTCGCGATCAAGGTTCCGCACAAGCAAAACTTAAACTTCAGCGAACTGCTTCGGGAACCGCGATTGCTGGCCGCGCTCGACCATCCAAACATCGTCTCCATCACGACTGCAGACAAGCAAGATAATCTCTTCTTCATCGTAATGGAATACGTCGAAGGCAAAAACCTCGAAGATATCATTGCGGAACAGGGGCCCTTGGACATCGAACTCTCGCTTGCATACGCGAAGCAAGTCGGCCTTGCGGTCGAACACGCCCATCGACAGGGCGTGATCCATCGTGACCTGCGCCCGCCGAACGTCTTAGTCTCAGCGACAGGCAAACTGAAGGTTGCCGACTTCGGCACGTCCCGCTTTCTTGAGATCGTGGCCCACGGGACAACCGTTATCGGCAGCCCTCAGTACATGCCCCCCGAACAGTTCGACGGCAAGGCGGTCTTTGCCTCCGATCTATATTCGTTGGGCGTCACGCTGTACCAGATGCTGACCGGGGAACTGCCGTACGAGGCTCCAGCACCGACCGACCTCGACCGACTCCGTCGGGGTGAGCTGACGCGCCAGCCTCGGGTCCGGAACTCTGCGATACCCAAAGCGGTAAACGACTTGGTGATGACAGCCATGGCGCCAGAACTGTCCAACCGTTACCAGCGCGCGTCGGATTTTCTTCTCGACCTCGAGTCCTGCCAGAACATGACCCCCCAACCATCCCCCGACGATTCCCGGTCGCCGGCTGGACTTTCTACAACGCCTGGTCCGTCGGACGAGATACGCGGTATTCAGAGCCGACTCAAAGCGCGTGATCCGCTGCTCGGCGGTTTTTGTTGGAAGTGTCACAAGCCGTTGCATGCCCGAACCGACCGGTGCCCCTTTTGCAACGAAATCCAGTGATGTAAACTTCATTCATGAGCTTCGGATCCGGCAAGATCTGGATGAACGGCACGTTCGTTGATTGGGGCAACGCCAAGATCCACATCGGTGCCCACGTTGTCCACTATGGCAGCGGCGTCTTCGAAGGTGCGCGCTGCTATAACACCGCCAAGGGATCCGCATGCTTTCGACTCGACGCACACATCCGGCGGCTCTACGACTCGGCCAAGATCTACCGAATGGCGTACGAGATGCCGCAGCACCAATTTACTGCGGCGGTCGTCGACACCATCCGCGAGAACGCCTACAAGGCCTGCTACATTCGCCCGTTACTGTATCGCGGGTACGAAACGCTTGGGGTAAACCCGTTTTCGTGTCCGGTCGACGCGGCCATCTTAGTTTGGGAGTGGGGCGCATACCTGGGTGAAAACTCCATTGAGAACGGCGTCGACGTTCAGGTGAGTTCGTGGGGGCGTGGCGCGGTTAACCGGTTTCCATCACTCGCAAAATCAACGGCAAACTACGCCAACGCTCAGCTCATCAAGATGGAAGCGATCGTCAACGGATACTCTGAGGGCATCGCGCTGGATCCGAACGGGTTTATCAGCGAGGGAAGCGGTCAGAATCTATTTCTCGTTCGCGATGGCATAATTACCACGCCGCCGGTCTCCACGTCCACGCTACCAGGCATTACCCGTGACGTCGTAATGACGCTGGCTGGCGAACTCGGGATCCCGGTTCGTGAGGAAGTACAGCCGCGAGAGGCCCTCTATATTGCCGATGAAATATTCTTCACCGGCACGGCCGCCGAGATCGCACCGATACGTTCGGTCGATAAGATCACTATCGGAACCGGCAAAAGAGGACCAATTACAGCCGCAATTCAGCAGCGGTTCTTTAACATTGTCCAAGGTCACGAGCCCGATACGCATGATTGGCTCACGTATGTGTACGCCGATGCCGAACTGAAGAAGGTATCGGCCGAAGCAGCAGCGCCCATCCGTAGCTAGCTCGCATCGTCAGGCGTGCCCCGCCGTCTTGATCCAGACCCGTTCCTCGCCGGCTTGAAGATGCTTGCGCGACGTGAGCTGTCCAACGCACAAGTGAAGGACCGCTTGCGGAACAGGAATTTCTCCGAGGATCTGATCGAGGTGGCGATCACGCGACTTAACGACGAAGGAGCGCTAAACGACCGGCGAACGGCAACAGCGTTCGCCCGCCAGTCACTCGAACTGAAGCTGCGCGGCCAGCGACGAGTGCTCCGAGATATCCAACAGCACTTGGGCATCAGCCGCGCTAATGCGCGCGCCGCCGTCGACGAGGTCTATGCCGACGTCGCGGAGCGCAACCTCGTGGAGCGTTCTTTGGACCGGCGTGGCGCGGGACGAATACGAACGACTCAAGCCTTCCGCCGTTTGTATCACGCGCTCCTGCGACAAGGCTTCGATCACAGCACCATCGTGTCGGTGCTCAAGGCGCGAGCGACAGACGGCGTTAGACCGGATGACGAATAGCACGAAGTCGGTCTTGTGAAAGAATATTGCTCATGACTTCGGCAGAAATTCGGCACAGCTTTCTGCAGTTCTTCGCCGACAAGGGCCACACGATTGTGCCCAGCTCGTCGTTGGTGCCTACTGATGACCCGACGTTGTTATTCAATAACGCCGGAATGAATCAGTTTAGAAACCTATTCCTCGGCAATGAGCGGCGCGACTACGAACGAGCTGTTACTTCCCAGAAGTGTATGCGCGTGAGTGGTAAGCACAACGACCTCAACAACGTCGGTCCGTCGCTCCGCCACCATACATTCTTCGAGATGTTGGGGAACTTCTCATTCGGCGATTACTTCAAGACCGATGCGATTCCGTTTGCATGGACCCTGCTCACCGAAGTCTGGGGCATTCCGGAGGAACGGCTCTATCCGACGATCTTCGGAGGTGACTCGGAGATTCCACGAGACGACGAGGCTCATTCGACGTGGGCAAAGCTTGTGCCAGCCAACCGAGTCGTCGAGCTTGGTCTCGTGGAGAACTTCTGGGCCATTGGTGACACCGGACCCTGCGGTCGCTGTTCCGAGATTCACTATCACCGTGGCGATCAGTATCCGTGCGCCGAGCCCATCTGCCGCGGGATCGATTGCAGCTGCAGTCGGTACGTGGAGATCTGGAACAACGTTTTTATGGAATTCGAGCGTCACCCAGACGGCTCACTTACAACCCTGCCCGCTCCGTCAATCGATACTGGAATGGGCCTTGAGCGAATCGTCGCCGTGCTGCAAGGTTCGGTTTCCAACTACGACACAGACCTCTTCATCCCTCTGCTCGCCGGAATCGGCACCGTCACAGGCGCGACGTATGACCCGCTGCCTGCGAAAGACGTCGGCACCACCACCGCGGTCTCGATGCGAGTCGTAGCGGATCATCTTCGGGCGATGACCTTTCTCATTGCCGACGGCGTGCTACCGTCGAACGAGTGGCGGGGCTACGTGCTGCGGAAGATCATGCGTCGTGCCATGCGCCACGGAAAGAAGCTCGGGATGACCAAGCCATTCCTTCACCGCCTGGTGGATATAGTGGTTAACGAAATGGGGCAGGCCTATCCGGAGCTTCGCACAGGCCGGGATACTGTAGCTCAAGTCGTACGGCGCGAAGAGCAACGGTTTGATGCGGTCCTCAACGATGGGCTGCCACGTCTCGAAGCGGTTCTCAGCCACACCCAACAGAACAACGGTATGATCGACGGTGCCGACGTCTTCCGCCTCTATGACACCTACGGCCTTCCGCTCGACTTTATCGAAGACATGGCTAACGAACGACAACTCCAACTCGACCGCTTGGGCTTCGAGTGTGCGATGGAGGAGCAACGGAAAATATCACGGGCGACCCAAACGTTCAATGAGGCGACCACCAGCGACTTTGACTACGCATCGGATGGAGGGCGCCGGACACTGCAGATGGCCGAAGACCGCTTCGAGGGTTATGCATCGGTTCGTGTCGATGACGTTCCGATCCTGAGCCTATTCGACGACGCTCGCCGCCAGGTATCGGAGTTGAGGGAAGGAGTCACCGGCTATGCGATGCTCGAGCGCACCCCTTTCTACGTGGAATCCGGTGGGCAAGTGTCGGACACGGGGCGAATCGTTGGAAGGGTAGGCCGGGCAAGAGTCGACGCAATGGGACGCCTGGGCGGATCGGGTCCCCGGGTGCACTCGATCCGCATCGAGTCAGGCTGCTTGCACGAGCGAGACCATGTGAGCGCAGAGATCGATACCGCGCTGCGTGACGCAACCCGTCGAAATCACACCGCGACACATCTGCTGCATGCGGGACTCAGAATCGTGCTGGGAACCCATGTCAAGCAGGCAGGGTCGCTCGTTGCCCCAGACCGCCTGCGCTTTGACTTCACGCACTTCGAACCGATGACAGCAGCTCAGCTAACCGAAATCGAGCAACGTGTCAACCGTGAGGTGTACGCCAACAACACCGTTCACACTGAAGTACGTACCACCAGCGAGGCGATTGCCGACGGCGCCATAGCCCTGTTCGGCGAAAAGTACGGCGACCGCGTACGGGTAGTTTCGATCCCGAATATCTCAATGGAACTGTGCGGCGGAACACACTGCCTGGCGACCGGAGATATCGGTCCATTCGTTATCACCCAAGAAAGTGGAGTGGCAGCCGGTGTACGTCGGATCGAGGCATTCACCGGCGATGGAGCCGTCACATATCATCGCGCCCGAGGACAGATCCTTGACGCGTTGGTCGATACCATCGGCGTCCCATCGGAACAAGCGGTCGAGGCTATTCACCGACTGCAGACCCACACGAAAAGCCTCGGCCGTGAACTTGAGCAGCTCAAGGTCAAGGCCGCGATGAGCGAGACCGGCGGTGACCGGGTTGGTGAGATCTCCGACATCGGTGGCGTTAAGGTCGTGACCAAACGAGTGAGCGGACTTGAAAAGGTGGAACTACGCGCGCTGGCCGACTCGCTTCGAGATAAGCTGGACAGCGGCGTGGTCGTGCTAGCAGCCGACAGCGGTGAAAAGGTATCGCTGCTCGTATCCGTAACCAAGGACCTGGTTGAGCGGGTCCACGCCGGGGATCTCATTAAGACGCTCGCACCGATTGTGGATGGCCGCGGCGGCGGTCGGAAGGACTTCGCTGAGGCGGGAGGCCGATTGCCCGAGAGGATCGATGACGTGTTTCTCGAAGCCCGTACCATTCTGAGTAGGATGCTTAACGCGCAAGGCCAAGAGTGACGATATCTCTGACACAATGGATTGTCAGGACGATCTCATCCAGAGGTGGTAGTTCGAGAACGTGATTTGCCGTGAGGTTAGACGTCTGGTTGGACATCGCGTGCGTCTTTAAGACCCGTTCCGAAGCCCAACGCGCCTGCAAGGGCGGGAAAGTTCTTGTCAACGGCCAGCGCGGGAAGCCCCACCGAGATCTTCACGCTAGCGATTCACTGACCATCAACACGCCGGGCGGGCGGCGACGAGTGCTGACCGTCACGAAGCTGGTCGACACTCACGTCCCCAAAACGGAAGCCTCCGAACTCTATGAGGACGTGACTCCGCCTCCGACGCCCGAAGAAAAGGAACTCCGTGACCTCTTGCGGCGGGCGGGCCCAACGTGGGTAGGCGAGCGAACAAGGTCGCCCGACAAGCGCGCGCGCCGGGAACTTCGACGCTTCAAGCGAAAGCCATAACCAGTACGGATCCGCTTCGTATATAATGAGTCGCTCCCGAAAAGGGTAAAACGCGGTCCCGACCGGAATTACGTGGCAAATCACAAGTCGGCCATCAAGGCCAGCAAGCAGAATATCCGTCGACGAGCACACAACCGCGACCTTCGAAGCCGGATGCGTCACTCACTCAAGTCAGTTCGGACCACCATCGACACGGCGGTAGCAGATCCCAGCAATGGAAATGACGCGGCAAAAACTGCACTTCGGGATACCACCTCATTAATTGACAAGCTGGCGGGCAAAGGAATCATCCACAGGAATGCAGCTGCTCGTTACAAGTCCAGACTAACGAAACAACTAAACAAATCGGATCCGTTGTACCGCAGCTGAGACTGAGCTAGCGTCTCGGCCAACTGCGTGATCCCGTTCTTTACCCTCTCTTCGGGTCACACAGCTCAACAACCAACCGTTCCAGCAACACGCGAGGGTTGCCGCCCGAACCTTTAAGCGCTTGGTCCGTTCGGAAGACCGCCTCGATTGCGGTTTGGGTTTGAGTAGCGGGCAGCTTTGTTCGCGCAACCCAGGCCAACTGGCCGAGAACCATCTCCGGTCTAATTCCGGTTTCAAGGAGCAACGCCAGCTCACGCAACGCCACATTTGGAGCGTTTCTTGTAATAGCGTTAGTCATGGCCCAATCGTCATGACCAGCCGGAGCCCCAGCAACATCGTTGACGTCCTGCACGGTGATCTCCGATTCAACCGGTACAAAGAGTAGCAACCGGTCCAACTCGGACCGTAAACGCATCGTGTTCGGGCCGACACGCGCTGCCAGACCCTGTATCGCATCGGACGCCATCCTCCGACCTTCCACCTTGAGCTGTGCCCGAATCCAGTGCTGCGCATCACCTACCTTGCGAAGATCGCCGCATTTGATCACGATGGCCTTCTTTAGGAGCTTCTGCATCACCGGTCGCTTATCCAGATCGGTGACGCCCAAGACTAGTGTCGCGTGCGAGGGCGGATTCTCGACGAACGAGATCAGAGCCTCCAGGTCTTTGGTTGTCGCATTGCTCTCCCGCTTCGGGTTGAGGAGTCGATCGGCCCGTGACACGATGACGAGCCGTCGTGGAGCCATCATGGGCAGCGTTTGAGCGGCCGCCAAAACATCGCCGAGCGACGCATCGCTCCCGTGGAATCGATCGACATTGAACGCCCGAAGCTCAGCGTCAATCGTTTCCTCAAACTCCGCGACGAACTCGTCCTTCTCGTACTCGTCATCGCCGAGTAGCAGATAGACCGGTTCGAGCGTTCCTGATGTGATCTGTTGATGTACCGCTGAGGGCTTAACCACGACGCGTGAAATGGTCGACTAGAACGCCTCAAGGATAGCGCTGACGACGGTCTCCGAAAAGTCCACAGCGATGCGTTCGACCGCGTTCGACCGTTGACCGAAGAACGCCGATACGTTCGCGACATCACCGGCCGACGCCACTTCGTACTCGTCTCGAAACACCAGTTCCGGGTTCTGCCAGATGACCACGTCGGCGATCATGTCACGAAACTCGATCTTAGCGGTCAGCGTGAAGAGATAGCGCGACACCTGCTGGTCACCCGTGAAGCTAGCCGGTTGAATGCGAATCTCATCAATAGAGCCCCTGAGAACCGCGTCAACTCCCGTCGTCTCTGCCACCACTCGATACGATCCACGGCCGATGAACTCCTGGCGCACTTGCTGGGTGATCAGCTGTTCGACATCGAACGCGGATGTATTGTTTTCGAACATCGGAATACCGATCGTCTCGACGTAATCTGGAAGGAACTCACCGCGACCAGCTAGCGTATATCCGCACGCGGCCGTCGACATGGCGACGCACGCAAGCAATCCAAGACAGTACCAGCTACGGTCCACGCCAGTCTTCCTCACTACTCTATCGTGCCACGATATTGACCAACTTTCCAGCGATGACGATAACGCGAGCGACGGTCTTGCTGGAGACGTGAGCCACGACATGCGGATCCTCAAGGGCCTGACGCTCAAGCTCGGCCACGGAGAGTTCGGCGTCGACCGTCAAGCGAGTCCGCACCCGGCCGTTCACCTGCACGGGCACCACGAGCTTGTCGGCACGGGCTACGTTCGGGTCGAACGCCGGCCAACCCGCCGCTACCACACCGTCCGAATGTCCGAGTGCCTCCCACAGCTCCTCCGACAGATGCGGCGTGAAGGGAGACAGCATAAGCACCAGCGCCTCGACCGCTTCTTTCTGGACAGCCAAGCTCATCACGGTCACGTCGGCGTCTCCTTTGCGATACCCGTACACCTCGTTGACGAGCTCCATCAGCGCCGAGATCGCGGTGTTGAGATGAACCCGCGGTTCGATATCCTGCGACACCCGACGGATCGTCTGGTGGGTCTTCCGGCGCAGTGACCGCGCGCAATCATCCAATGTCGTCTCATCCATAACGACCGCATCGCTTTCGGCCAGTGCCTCGGCGACCGACATAACCAGCCGCCACACTCGACCTAAGAATCTGGCACTCCCCTCCAAGCCAGCGTCGGTCCATTCAATCTCTTTCTCGGGAGGAGCCACGAACATTTCGTAGAGACGCAGGGCGTCGGCACCGTATGTCGCCAACATCTCATCGGGATCGACCACATTGCCCTTGGACTTCGACATAACCGCCCCATCGCGAAGCACCATGCCTTGGGTCAGTAGCCTAGTAAAGGGCTCCGTGTGGAGCACCAGACCCAAATCCGCAAAGACTCGACAAAAAAACCTCGAGTAGACTAAGTGCAAGATCGCATGCTCAATACCTCCGCTGTAGAAGTCGATCGGCGCCCAGTAATTAACCTTGTCGACGTCGAACGGAGCCTCGCCGTTGCGCGAATCGCAATAGCGATAGAAGTACCATGACGAATCCATAAACGTGTCCATTGTGTCGGTTTCCCGCTTTGCGGCGCCTCCGCAAGCTGGACACGTTGTGTTAACGAACTCAGACACCTGCGCCAACGGGGATGTGCCACTACCGTGAAACTCGGCAACTTTCGGGAGCTCAACCGGTAGGTCCTCGTACGGCACCGGCTTCGTGCCGCAGGCGTCGCAGTAGACGATCGGAATCGGGGTGCCCCAGTAACGCTGACGTGACACTCCCCAGTCTTTCAGCCGAAATTGTACCTGCGCTCGTCCTATACCGCGCTGTTCGGCCGCCCGTGTCATTTTCACAATCGCGTTCGCACTCGACAGACCCGAAAACTCCCCTGAGTCAACCAGGTGCCCAGGCTCAACCGACGCCTGCTTGAGCGTGGCCCCATCGTGTCGCCCTGCATCATCCGGTTGAATAACCACCCTGACCGGCAACGCGTATTTTCGCGCAAACTCGAAGTCGCGTTGGTCGTGCGCCGGAACAGCCATAATGGCACCGGTCCCATATTCAGCCAGTACAAAATTGGCGACCCAGATCGGAATCGGCTCTCCCGTAAACGGATTGACCACATGACGACCCGTCTCAAGGCCCTCCTTTTCGATTTGGCCGGTCATGCGAGCGGTGCGGTCAAGCATCCGAAACTTCTTGATCTGTTCTCGGAAACGCGCTGGGGTCTCGCTCGTCTCCGCAATCCGGTCGACGAACGGGTGCTCGGGTGCAAGCAGGATAAAGGTCGCACCAAAAATCGTATCGATGCGGGTCGTAAACACATCGAGTTTGTCGGAAGCGATCGGTTCGTTAGTGTCAGACAGCGACACGATCTCAAATTGGACCAACGCACCATCCGACCGGCCAATCCAGTTCCGCTGCATCGTGAGGACCTTTGCCGGCCACTCGTCGAGTTCCCCGATGCCATCCAGTAGCTGCTGTGCGTAGTGAGTAATTCGAAGGAACCACTGATCGAGCTCACGCTCTTCGACAACGGAGCTACAACGCCAGCATCCGCCGTCAACAACCTGCTCGTTGGCAAGTACCGTCTGGCAGGAGGGACACCAGTTGACCTTGGACCGGCGTCGGTACGCGAGGTCGCGCTCGTACATCTTGAGGAAGAGCCACTGGTTCCACCGGTAGTATTCCGAATCGCACGTTGCGAACTCGCGATCCCACGCGTAGCTAATACCGAGACGCTGCAACTGCCCCTTCATGTGGGCGATGTTGTCGCGAGTCCACGTCTCCGGGTGGGTCCCGTGCTCGATTGCGGCGTTTTCAGCAGGCAATCCGAACGCGTCCCATCCGAACGGATGCAACACGTTGAACCCAAGCATGCGCTTTGTGCGGGCTACCACATCGCCAATCATGTAGTTGCGGACGTGGCCAACGTGCGCATGCCCTGACGGGTAAGCAAACATCACGAGGCAGTAGAATTTCTTCCGATCCAGATCCTCGTTGACTTCAAAAGCTAGCGTCTCGCGCCAGCGTTGCTGCCATTTGCACTCGATTATTTTGGGTTCGTAAGTCCGCACGGAGGGTCAGAGAGATCGACCAATTATAACCCAGGCCAGAACTTGGCCTGGGCACGACGCACCGCCTTAAGCGCGGCGTTCCCACGCGTCGTTGCACCGGCGTCCGTCGGGCGGTTCGAGACCTGCTGACCACCCAGCACGTCGAGGGAATCCCGCAAGCACTCCTCGAGTGCGGCGAGGTCGTACCCCCCCTCGGTAACACCAACAAGTCGCCCCGCGCAACAACGGTCGGCAAACGAACGAAGACGACGCATCATGCCCGCGTATCCGGCCGTTGATACCCTCATTCCACCGAGCGGATCGCGCAGGTGGGCATCGAATCCAGCCGAAAGTAGCAGCAGCTCTGGGCCGTACGATTCCAATACCGGCAACACGACGTGGTCGAAGGCTAACTCGTAGTCCGCGTCACCCGCGCCCGCCTCGAGCGGGACGTTAACCGTAAACCCGATGCCATCTGCCGTACCGACATCATCCGCAGCACCGGTGCCTGGGTAGAACGGATACTGGTGCAGCGAGATGAACAAAACCGCAGGATCGTCATAGAACATCCACTGCGTGCCATTGCCGTGGTGGACATCGTAGTCCACGATCGCTACTCGCGCGATGCCACGGCTACGAGCATGAGCTGCCGCCACAGCGATGTTATTGTACAGACAAAAGCCCATCGCCCGCCCCTCCTCGGCATGGTGGCCGGGCGGTCGCACAAACGCCAGCGACCGACGGCCGGAACCGAGCGCGTGATCCACCGCAACTATCGCCGCACCGGCAGCATACCGTGCCACATCTTCGGAATCGGCTGATGCGTAGGTATCGGAATCGAACCGAACATTGCGACCAGCGGTCGAAACGACCGACTCGATATACTCGGGTGCATGGACCCGTGCCAGCGCGCCGGTCGACGCCATGACCGGTTCGGCCACTCGGCCATCGCCCTCGGCCCACACCTTTGCGACAGCCGTCATAACGTGGGAACGCTCGACCCGTTCTGGATGCCCAGGCGGCGGTTTATGGGCCGCAAATCGCTCAGAGGTAATCAGGAGCACATCGTCGGTTGCGTTTGCAGTCTGCGGTACCATGCGACTGTCCGGAATTCTCAACCAAAGTCTTACTCGTCGAGCATCGCTCGGGTCTGCTTAGCGAGCAACGCCAGCACCTGCTCCAGCGACTGGCGTTCGTCTTCAAGCATCGTGTCGGAAGGTTTTTTCGGGACGTGCCGCGGATCACCGATGGCAATCGCCACCCGGGAGAACGGCGCTGGCACCTGGGTCCGATCCCAGCTATTGGCCAACCAGTAGCGTTCCGCCTCAATGTGAAACGGGAGGATCGGGTTTCCAGTGGCGCCAGCCAACCACACGGCGCCAGGCTGGACGACGACCGCCGGGCCACGAGGCCCATCCAACGTGAACGCGGCTGGTTTCCCAGCGCGCATGTCACGCCTCAACTGGACCAAGGCGCGACGTCCACCGTACGACGTCGAACCGCGAGCAACCCCATAGCCAAACTTCTGGATGATCCGCGCAATCCACTCCCCATCGAAGTTCTCCGACGTCATCACGACGATGCCTCGGTCACGCCAGAAGTAGGTTGCCGGAAGGATTCGGCTGTGCCAAAAAGCAAAGATCGGCTGTTGGCCAGAACATCGGAGTCCAGCGTAGTGCTCATAGCCTTCGACCTCCCAGCGATACGTCCGCCCGAGCAGAGCAACCAGCGGATATCCGATAGCGGCGATGGCTGTCGCGCGTCGTAGTTGTCGGCGCGATAAGCGACGCTTGGTCACATCCCTTCGTACTGCGGCCCGCCGCCGCCTTCGGGCGGGACCCAGTCGATAATCTGATACGGGTCCATGATGTCGCAGGTCTTGCAGTGGACGCAATTTGATGCGTTGATCTGCAATCGCCTGCCAGCTTTGCTTCCGACATCAATCATCTCGTACACGTTCGCCGGACAGAAGCGCGTACATGGATTTCGGTACTCCTGCCAGCATGTCGTTCGGCACACGTCGGTATCGTGCACAATTAGGTGCGACGGTTGGTCTTCATCGTGACGCGTTCCGGAGTAGTGAACGTTCGTGAGCTTATCGAAGGTAAGCCTGCGATCAATAGCCACGTCGGGAACGTGACCTGACGATGTTGAACGGCCAACCGGTTCCATGCGCTTATGCCCGGCGCGGAACGGCATCGGGTCACGGAACCACCACCCACCAGTAACAAGCGACAGAAGCGAATATGCAAGTCCAGCGAACAATCCCGACCTAAAGCTCTGACGTACATTCCGAACAGGATAGAGCTCGCGACGAATCGGCCCAGACGCCACGAGCCTCGCATAACGCTCTAACCCATCCGCCGTCACATCCCCCGCCTTGAGCGCCTCGAATGCCGCCTCGCCCGCATGCATTCCGCTGCGCATCGCCAGATGCAGCCCTTTGAGCCGCGACGAATTCAGGAACCCAGCCGCGTCGCCAACAATCAGACCGCCCGACAGGTGACAGCGCGGAATCGCGCACCACCCGCCCTCGGGAAGCGCCTTCGCACCGTATCGCACGAGCTGTCCGTCCGCCAAGAGTGCAGATACGAACGGGTGCTGCTTAAAACGCTGAAACGCCATGTGTGGATCGAACATCGGGTTACGATAGTCGAGTCCCACAACAAAGCCGACTGACAACCGCCCCTCAGGCAACGCGTAGATAAACCCGCCGCCGAACTCCTTGAAGGGCAAGGGATAGCCCATCGTGTGGATGATGTCGCCTGCTCGAACACGATCGCCGGGCACCTCCCACAACTCCTTGATGCCAACGGCAAAGACTTGCGGCTGCCGATCGGCGTCGAGCGAAAGCTTGCGAACTAGCATCTTTGTCAGATTGCCGCGGACACCATCGGCGAAGACCGTCACGCGGGCCCTAATATCCACGCCGGGCTCAAAGGTCGCCTTACGCCGGCCTTCTCGATCGACCCCGCGGTCGCCAGTTCTGACGCCTACGACCCGGTCACCCTCGAACAATACCTCTGTTCCAGCGAAACCAACGAAGACGTCAACGCCAGCCGCCTCCGCCTGTCCAGTCAGCCATTTCACGAACCGGTTTAGCGAGATGACGTAGTTTCCATGGTTCCGGAGCGGAGGCGGGATAACCGGGAAACGCACCTTGCCGTGAGGCGTCAGAAAAAGAATCTGCTCGCTAAGGACCGGGGTCTCGAGCGGCGCCCCACGGGATCGCCAATTCGGGATAAGTTCATTAAGAGCCGCCGGGTCGATGACCGCACCGGAAAGCATGTGCGCACCGCTCTCACGGGCCTTCTCCAGGACGGCAATCGACAGTGACTCTTCGCTCTGTTTGGCTTGGAGGGTTGCCAAGTGTATCGCGGTAGATAAGCCGGCCGGGCCACCGCCCACGATTAGGACGTCGACATCGAATATCTCGCGTTGCAGATCACTCTCCCAAGGCGGCGATCAACGCGGGCACAATCTCAAACAGGTCGCCGACGATACCGTAGTCAGCCACCTCAAAGATAGGGGCATCGACATCCCTGTTGACCGCCACGATCGTCCGCGAGCCTTTCATACCAACCAAGTGCTGAATCGCTCCAGAGATTCCAAGCGCCAGATATAGCCTAGGAGCCACGGTCTGGCCGGAGCTTCCGACCTGTCGGTCCATCGGCAACCATCCAGCATCACAGATCGGACGCGATGCAGCAATTTCGGCATCCAACGCCCTCGCCAGCTCCTGCACCATCGAAAGGTGTTCTTGCCCCTTGATGCCACGCCCAACCGCGAGAATACGCTCCGCTTGGGTCAGATCGACAGCCTGTTTCGCCTCTTTAAACGGAGCCTCGGGCTTCTGGCGAATGGCCATGCCGTCGATGGCGACCTCGATTCGTCGAGTCGGTGCCGTGGATTTTCCCAGTGCCGCTGCATCGGCGCGAACAGCGCCGATCTGAAAACTCGCAAAATGCGGCGCGGCTCCACGCAACGAGACATCAGCCACGAACTTCCCCTGAAACATCGGCCGAACAAGGACAAGCCCATCGGGCGTCATCTTCGATGAGATGCAGTCGGTCACCAATGCTCGACCTAGCCGTGTTGCCAGCTTCGGGGCAAAGTCGCGAGTCTGATAGGTATGGGAAAACAGGACTAACTGGGGAGATTCAGCCTGTACGAGCGCGGTGAGGGCTTCCACAAAACCATCCGGTGTATAGACGGCCAACTGATCGTTTTCAACGACTAGCACTTCGGCGACGTCGGCTTTCGTAAGCTCGGTTGCCGCGGCCTCCACGTCGACGCCGACAACGGCGACCTTGATGGGGTCACTCTTGGACCTAGCAATCTGCTGAGCGACGGCGACAACCTCCCAACTTGAACGATTGACCATCCCGTCGTGTTGCTCAGCAACCACAAGAATCATTGTCTTAACGGCGGCGTCCGCTACAGGACCCGCGCGTCCTCCCTGAGTGCCCGCACCAACGCCTTCGCCGCATCGCCGGATGATCCTTTAATAAACTGGACCGCCTTGCTTTTCTCCGGGACATACAGCTGCACAATGGCGTACCCGGCGTCAGGCACAACTCCCGGTCTAACCTTCCGGATCTCCTTCTTCTTCGCCGCCATAATCCCCTTCAGGGTGGCGTATCGAAGCTGACGAATACCGCTTTGAATCGTAAGAAGGGCTGGGATTGACATACTAACCCACTGAAACCATCCACCTTCCAGCTCTCTCTTGACATGAACTCCCGACTTGTGAACCTCCACGTCCATAATGATGGTTGAGCTCGGTATGCCGAGTAGCTCGGCCAAAATTACACCAGTTTGACCAAATCCCTGATCATCAGACTGCAGCCCCGTCAGAACGAGATCCGCGGCCTCAGGGCGGAGTGCTGTAGCCAGTGCATCCGCTACCCCACGGGCATCGGCCACGGCCAGTTCGTCACTCTCCACGTGCAGCGACCGGTCGGCACCTCGAGCGAGTGCTTCACGTAATACCTGCGTGACACGGGCAGGTCCGGCGGAACACACGACGACTTCGCCGCCGTGTTGTTCCTTAAGACGCAGTGCCTCTTCGAGGGCATAGGCATCTGGCTCGTTCATCTCGAAACTTGCGTCACGGTCACGAACCCACGCCGCCGATTCATCGACACGGAGCGGCCAGTTACGGGTCAAGACCTGCTTGATGCAAACGGCAATCTTCATCGTGGTTGGGCGCGCCGAGGCGCCAATGAGACACTAGTGTGATGCGTGCAACAGACCTATACACCGAGGCTGGCGAACTGCCCAGGTGCGAGGAGCGGCACATCAGTAATATTTAGGCGACAAGCAACTCCGCCAGACAGGATGAAGTGCCGACCACATATATGGAGTTGTTGTGCCCACTACACTAAGCCTCGTACTTCTTGAACAGTAGGCTCGCGTTGGTACCACCAAATCCGAACGAATTCGACAGCGCATACGTCACGGAAGCAGACCGCTTTTTGTGTGGGACGTAGTCAAGGTCGCAATCCGGATCCGCCGTTTCTAGGTTAATCGTCGGGGGGATGACCTGGTTTTGTATCGCGAGCGCGGTGATCCCAGCCTCCAGCCCGCCAGCGGCTCCCAGCAAGTGGCCCGTCATCGACTTCGTCGATGAGATCGCGAGTGCGCGTGCGTGCTCACCAAAGCATTTCTTGATAGCCAACGTTTCTAGCTTGTCATTGTACGGAGTCGAAGTACCGTGGGCGTTCACGTAGTCGACCGCCTCGGGTTCGATGCCGGCCTGGTCTATGGCGGCCCGCATCACGCGAACGGCACCGTCAGCATCATTGGACGGCCTCGTCACATGGTGCGCGTCGCCGGACATGCCGTAACCCACGATCTCGGCATACACGGTGGCATCGCGACTCTTCGCACGTTCCAGCTCCTCTAAAATTAGCACACCGGCGCCCTCGCCGATTATGAACCCATCGCGCTCTTTATCGAACGGACGACTTGCGCGCTCCGGCTCATCGTTGCGTGTCGACAGGGCTCGCATGGCGGCAAACCCGCCAACGCCCAAGGGCGTAATAGCTGCCTCGGAGCCACCAGCGATCATGACGTCGACAACACCGCGCTTGATGATCTCGAACGCGTCACCGATCGCGTGGGCGGAGGCGGAGCATGCCGTACACGCGGCTAAGTTCGGCCCCTTGGCTCCGAACCTGATCGAAACCTGGCCGGCCGCCAAGTTGATAATGGCGGACGGTATGAAGAAGGGTGAGATCTTCCGTGGCCCGCCCTCCAATAGCGCCCGATGTTCCCGCTCTATCGTGCTGAACCCGCCAATGCCAGAAGCGAGAAATACGCCGTAGTTCGGACCCAGCGGAATCGCGGACTTGAGACCCGCATCGCACAGCGCGAACTCCGACGCTGCCAACGCGAACTGGATAAAGACGTCCATCTTCTTGACATCTTTCTTGGCCATGAAGTCAAGAGGATTGAACCCTTTGACTTCCCCGGCAATTTGGGCGGAGAACTCGCTTTTGTCGAAGTGAGTAATCGGACCGATGCCACTGCGGCCCGTGCACACACCGTCCCAGGTCCGCTTGGTGCCGATTCCCAACGACGACACCAAACCAACGCCCGTCAAGACCACACGGCGCTGCGACATGAGTTTCGCTTCTCTCTGAATAAGAGTGCCGGCGTCTACTTCTTTTTTCCGTGCGACTCGATGTATTCCACGGCCTCCTTCACCCTCGTGATCTTCTCGGCGTCCTCATCCGGAATCTCGATTCCGAACTCCTCTTCGAACGCCATGACCAGCTCGACCGTGTCAAGTGAGTCAGCCCCGAGATCGTCGATGAACGACGCATCCGACGTAACTTCCTCTTCGTCCACTCCAAGCTGTTCGACAATGATATTTTTAACTTTTTCAGCGACGGCCATTCCAAAGCCTCCTACATGTTCATCCCACCATTGACGCTCAGTACTTGCCCAGTAATATACGATGCTTCATCCGATGCAAGAAAGCAGACGGCCGACGCGACCTCGTCTGGGGTGCCGAAGCGCAACATCGGAATCTTATCCGCCAGCAACTTCCGGACCGTGCCAGTCAGACCGGCCGTCATGTCCGTTTCAATCATACCTGGAGACACAATGTTCACCGTAATGCCCCGCAATGCCACCTCGCGGGCCAACGACTTCGTGAACCCTACCAACCCAGCCTTCGATGCCGCATAGTTCGTCTGACCCGGATTTCCCGACTGACCGACAACTGAGCTAATGCTGATGATGCGGCCGCGCCGCTGCTTCATCATCGAACGCAGAACCGCTTGAGTGCACGTGAACGCCGCCGTCAAGTTCGTCGCGAGCACCGAATCCCAGTCACCGCGCTTCATCCGCACCAAAAGTTTGTCACGAACGATACCGGCGTTGTTGACGAGAACGTCAATCCGCTTGAAGCGAACCAGCATAGTCTGAATGGCATCGTTAACGCTCTCGGAATCCGTGACATCCAGTGACTGCGCGTGAGCGACACCACCTGCCGACAGGATCTGATCAACGACGGGATTCGCGTGATCCTCACGTGCGCACGCCACGACCAAAGCGCCCGATTGCGCGCAACGCTCAGCCACTGCTCGCCCGATACCACGCGACGCTCCTGTCACAACCACGACGCGGTCAACCAAACTCTTCATGAGTTCCGCTCAAAATCAAAGATCGACTACGTGAGAATACTATCCAACTCCTCCAAATCTGACGGGGCACCGACACTCACGACACGGCTCGTTCGATTAATCTTCTTGATGAGTCCTTTAAGCACAGTACCTGGTCCAACTTCGACGAACGTATCTACGCCCAACGCTACGAGCCGCCGCACGACGGCCTCCCATCGAACTGGGGCGCTCACCTGGCGAATCAGCGCCTCAACCGCTGCCACGGCGTCGTCTTTCGGCTCGACGTCGACGTTCGCGACCACGGGAATCTTGGGATCTGACACGACAAGCTTACGGAGATCGGGTGCGAGTCGCCTCTCAGCCGGGGTCATCAGCGCACAGTGAAACGGAGCGCTGACCGGTAACGGGACAACCCGCCGTGCCCCGAGCTCTTTGGCGCGAACGCCAGCCCGTTCGACGGCGGCACGCGTCCCAGCAATGACAACCTGTTGAGGCGCATTCAGATTGGCCGGGCTGACGACTTCGCCGTCCGCAACCTCGTCGCACACCTCAGCAACCGCGTAGGCGTCGAGACCCATGATCGCCGCCATGGCGCCAGTACCGACGGGCACCGCTTCCTGCATATATTGTCCGCGGCGGCGAACCGTTCGTACGGCGTCCGCAAAGGACAGCGTACCGGCCACCACATGGGCAGAATACTCTCCGAGGCTATGACCGGCGAGAAGCTCCGGCGAAACTCCTCGCGAGACCAGCAGGCGATGGACCGCCACGCTGACCGCGAGTACCGCTGGCTGCGTGTTCGCCGTGAGTTTGAGTGTTTCCTCGGGCCCCTCAAAGCACAGCGTGCTCAGTGACTCACCAAGTGCCTCGTCAGCCTGCTCCAGTGTCTCACGACAAACCGGAAACTGCGCGGCAAGCTCTGCCCCCATACCGACCTGCTGAGACCCCTGGCCCGGAAAAACGAATGCAATCATGATTCTTGACGGATTTCTTCCTCGATGCGCCCGGTGAGCCCATTACGCGCAAAGCGGTACGCCATGGCTACGGCATTGCGAACGGCCTTTGATGAGGATCGTCCGTGGCCTACGATACACAAGCCGTTAACTCCCAGCAGCGGGGCTCCCCCATATTCCGAATAGTCGACGCGTCGCCGAAATCGCCGAAACGCCCGCCTCGACAATAACAAGCCGACCCGGGTCGTGAACGTTCGTTTAAATTCCGCCCGCAGCAACTCTTCGACCACTTCGACCAGGCCTTCACTAATCTTCAGCGCGACGTTACCGGTAAAACCATCGCAGACGATCACGTCCGCGTTACCCAAGTACACGTCGCGAGCTTCGACGTTGCCGACGAAATGCAGACTGCTCTCACGGAGTTGCTGATGTGCCTCTCGAGTCAGCTCGTTTCCCTTGCTCGCCTCTTCACCGATCGACAGCAGCCCCACCTTCGGCGTTGTCAGGCTCAGCGACAGACGGGCATAAACCTGCCCCATTACGGCGAACTGTAACAGGTGGTGCGCGCGGCATTCGACGGTCGCTCCCACATCGAGCAACACGGCGCCACGCTTCAGCGTGGGAATTGTAATCGCCAGGGCTGGCCGGTCTACACCAGGCAGCATGCCGAACGCTCCACACGCCGCCAGCAACGTGGCCCCCGTATTCCCAGCGCTGAACAACGCCGCGGCGTCACCTCGCGCCACCACATCCACCGCCCGACACACCGACGCACCGGGCTTTCGTCTGAGCGCCGTCCCTGGCGATTCACCCATCCCGACCACGTCTGGAGCGTCGACGACATCGACGTCAACCAGTGTCGCGTCACGATGGCGCGCGAGCTCCTCGTCCAAGGTCGCCGCATCGCCGACGAGCGTCAGCCCGAAACCGAGATGACGTGCCGCGACCAAAGAACCGTCGACAATCGTACGTGGTCCGAAATCACCGCCTGCCGCGTCAACGGCGATACGCATGGCGCCCAACGGCAGCGCTCCACAATCGACGGCCGGTCACGAGACGTCTTTGACCGGTCTGACCTGTCGGCCCCGGTAATAACCGCAGTGCGGACATACTCGATGCGGGAGCTTCGGCTCGTGACACTGCGGACATGCCCCCATGCCAACTGGTACCAAGGCATCGTGGGCGCGACGCTTCCCTCTCCGCGCCTTGGAATGACGTCGCTTCGGATTCGCCATCTCGTCCCTAACCCTTTCGACGGTCAGCGAGCAACATCGCAAGTGCTGCGAGTCGGGGATCAGGCCAACTCGTGTCGCACGAGCACTGCTCGCTATTAAGATTCATCCCACATGCCGGACATAGACCGCGACAATCCTGGCGGCAAAGCGGCTTCATGGGCGACAACAGTTGAAACTGCTCACGCAGCATCAGATCCAAATCAATCTGCTCGTCGCGATAAAACGCAGTCGAGAAGTCTCCCTCCAAGATCTCCAACTCTCCCTCGCCAACGTTCTCACGCTGTGGTAGGTACCGTAGGTCTATCGGCACGTCGACCGGGATACCGAACGACTCAAGGCATCGACAACACGCCAAGCTCAGTGTCGTGTGTAGGCTCCCAGTCAGCCAATACTTGTCTCCGTCCTTGAGCACACGAAGCCGTAGCACGACTGCCGACGCAACCGTGTAGTCATCGCCCGATTCCGCAGGAAAATCGCCGACTCCAAGTGTGCGCTCAATCCGGTCCTCAGACTCACGGATCTTTCTGAGATCCAATAGCAGTGACATGTGGTCGCGCGCCCGGTTCAAGATAAAGGACGTGACCGAACCGATTATTATAATAGCACTAGCAGGATTCAGTCCCAGCTCAGAAGGAGCGCCCCCACGGCCGTGGCACGAATAGCTCCTCGTAAAGGCTGATGGCGTACCGGTCCGTCATTCCCGCAAGAAAGTCGCGAGCGGCCACATCAACATCGTCCTGTTCGATCGTACGGCGGTCGAGGAACTGCTCCGGAGCGTCGCGAACCTTGATCCAGAGCCCTTCGAGGATCCCCCAGGCCTTCTTAAACTCGGCCGTTGCTACGTCGTTTTCGTACACGGTGGCGAAGAGAAATGCGCGCAGGTCTAGTGTCGCCTGCAGTACGTCGTCACTCATCCTGATCTCCGCCTCGTCACCATCGGTGACACTCTGTGCGACCACGTCTGCCACCATCCGTCCGATTCGGGCCGACGAACTGTTCCCGAGAACAGCAACGGCGACCTTCGGAAGACGTTCAGAGCTCAGAATTCCGGCTCGGATTGCATCATCGATGTCGTGATTCACGTACGCGATTATGTCGGCGATCCGTGCAACCTGGCCTTCAAGTGTTGCGGCCCGGAGTGCCCTATCGGCGCCAACAGGCGATCCGTCCTTGCCCTTTGAGTGCTTGGCAATCCCGTTTCGAACCTCCCACGTGAGGTTGAGGCCGACACCATCGTGCTCGAGGACGTCGACGACCCGCAGGCTTTGTTCGTAGTGATTGAATCCACCAGGAATCAGATCTCTGAGCACCCGTTCGCCCGCGTGGCCGAATGGGGTGTGACCGAGATCGTGCCCGAGTGCGATAGCCTCCGTGAGCTCTTCGTTGAGCCGGAGAACCTTCGCGACGGTGCGCGCGATCTGCGAGACCTCCAAGGTGTGGGTCAGGCGCGTGCGATAATGGTCTCCCGTTGGAGCCAGAAACACCTGGGTCTTATGTTTGAGGCGCCGAAAGGCCTTGGAATGAACGATGCGATCGCGATCGCGCTGAAACGCCGGCCGAATGGGATCCTCATCTTCTGGTTTGAGTCGGCCACGACTATCAGCACTCCGAATGGCCGCTGGGGACAGCGTCTCTCGCTCACGCTGCTCAAGCTCGATCCGAATCATGGTTCGGACAGCACAGGTCGGATATACGCAATGGCGTGCTTGAAGACGAGCTGGTCGACTCCGTCGTGTTCTACCACGACGGAAAACCGGTCAAAACTTTTGACCGTAGTACCATCCAGCCAGCTTCCGTCCATAAGCTGAACGGCCACTGGCAGCCGCTCACGACGGGCGCCATTCAGGAAAAGCTCTTGGATATTGTGCGTGCTAGGCGACGTTCCTTTAAATTGACTTGGCATGGGTGTTGTTACAGGTGGCCGGCCAGCGAACGGACAATAAGGCTCGCTGCTTCAGGATGCTCGCCAGGAAGGTCAATCCACTGTAGGTTAGGCTCTTTGCGAAACCAGGTCAACTGGCGTCGCGCGTAGCGCCGATTCTCACGAACGATGAGTTCACGCGTCGCTGACTCACCCCGAAGACCGTTGAGATGCTCCAGAGTCTGTCGATAAACGAGCCCTGTAAATGGATTTACGTCCTGTGGTACGCCGCTCGAAAGCAAACCACGAATCTCTCCGATCAATCCCTCTTCAAACTGCCGATCGACGCGCCGCACGATACGCCGAGCTAACTCCTCCGTCGCCAGGCGAAGTCCGAACGCCATCACGCGATAACCAGCGAGCGGAGACGTCGTGTCCGCGAAGTGATCAGTCAGCGGTCGATGGGTCAGGAGGAAAACCTCGATCGCCCGAATTAGGCGCTTCTGGTCGCGTAGCTGGATACGTTGCGCCGACTCTGGGTCGATCCTTGTTAGCCACCGATGGAGCCGTTCGGGTCCACGGAGCTGAGCAATCATGGTTAGTCTCTCCCGCACGCGCTCGTCGCGACCCGGTCCGCGGAACAGTCCCCGAGTGAGCACCCGGTAATATAGCCCGGTCCCCCCGACGAGAATCGGGAGATGATTTCTCGCCCTGACTCGCTGGATCGCCGCCATGGCGTCGCGAACGTACAGCGCCGCCGAATACTGCTCGCACGGGCCAACGACATCGATTAGATGATGGGGAACGCCGCGACGGCGCGCCACCGGCACCTTGTCCGTACCGATATCGAACCCGCGATACACAGCGGTCGAGTCACAGCTGATAATCTCGCCACCCAGCTGCTCCGCTAATGACAAGCCGAGGGCGCTCTTCCCGGTTGCCGTGGGTCCGAGAACTGCGATCAGCGCCGGGGACAGCGAGTCGGCGTTCATACCACGTTCGCCCATCGACCTCCTACCAGAGCGAGAAGCAGGGTCAGTCACACCAGCCGCCAGATCTGCTTGGTTTGTGTTGGATGCTGCATACCGAGGCGTGTGGTCCCAACCTTCGGCCGGGCTAGGCTAGCGTAGCGGTGGCGACGGGGCCTCGTTGTAGTAGAAGGTCGCGGTGATAAACAACTCGTCTTCCGGATACTCAGGCGGAAGAGGCACGGTCGGGTTAGACATGTTGAGGGCGTTGGCCGCCGAACGGTTGAATGAAGCGAGCGAGGGCTTCATGACCTGCACCCCAATCAGGCTGCCGTTCCTGTAAACGGTGAATGTCAGCACGACATGCCCGCTGTCAGTAATGACGCGGTACGGCCAAAACCAATTCCGATAGACCTGGGCCGTGAATCGACGGACCCACGGACCGAACTCTACTCCCTTGGTGTCGAACTGAAGGTCGGGACCAAAACGTCCGGTGTCACCGCTGAGATTGTGGAACGACTCCCACCGGAGACTTCGATTGATCGCTCGGCTAGCCTGACTGAGAAGTCCGTCCGCCACAATATAAGGCCGACCGGCTGGGTCATCGGGATCGCCGGGCCCCGTTCCGGGTGTTCTGAGAAGCGACTCGGCAAGGTTGCCCAGCCCGGGCACGTCGTCGGGACGTTCCCCTGGTTCGTCGGAGAGTACGTCCAAGAGTTCCTGGAACTCTCCATCCCCAGCGGTCGCATCGGCAAGTCGCGTCGCCTCACGCTCGTCATCGCCCACTTGGTCACCCCCCTGAACGTTTTTGGACTCATCCTCGAGCTCGAGTGGCACCAGCGGATCAACCGGTTCGTCGGGAAGGTCACGCTCGACGAACCTGAACGAATTGCCCTCTGCGATCGGCAGTCTACTATTGGAGTCAAAAGTTCGATCGGGTGACTCCGCACTGCGGTCCTTATCTGACGCCACGGCATCGGCTCGCGGCGCCTCGTTCGCCTTTCGATCGACACGAGGAGCGACGAACACGAAGGTGTTGTCGTTGGACGGCTGAATCATCGCCAACTGATCCGCCGATTCATCCGCGAGAGCCGCGCGCTCTCTGGCGAGCTCTTCCAGGCGCTCTGCGCGCCGATCCGCCATTTCGCGGAAGAAATCCAGTTGAGGCACGAGGAGAACACAGAGCGCCACTAGGACGTGCACGAACATGGTGACAAGAATCTGTTCACGCCACGAAACCGCCGACTTGACGGTCGGCGTATCAAAGTTGCGATCTTCGAAGTCAAAGTACATCAGTAACTTAGTCGATTATATCAACCAACCAGCATCGGAAATGCCCCTCAGGCCTCGCCAGGCCTTCTGGCCTCGTAGAGATAGACGACGCCAGCGGTCAAAGGGATGGCTCGTACCTCAACGAATCCCGCTTCCCGAAGCAGTTCGCAGAAGGTATCCGGTGGGTAGAAGTTACCCACCGACGCAGGTAGATAGGTGTAGGCGCCCTGGTGTCCCGAGATTAGACGCCCGACCATCGGTAGCACCAGCTTAAAGTAGGCCAAGTACACAACTCGAATCGGGGCAAACGACGGGTATCCGAACTCCAAGATGGCGAGTCGACCACCCGGCCGAAGGACGCGATGAGCCTCACGCAGGGCCACTACGGGCTCGGCCACGTTCCGTATACCAAACCCAATTGCAACACCCTCCACTACGGACCCGCCCATCGGTATGCGTGTCGCATCGCCTCGGAAGAGTGCGATACGATTTTCTAAACCGGCTTCTCGAATTTTGGCTCGCGCATGCCGAAGCATCGCAGCCGCGAAGTCGATGCCGATTACCCGTCCCACCCGTCCGACCGTCAGCAACCCCAGTGCGAGGTCGGCCGTGCCAGTACACAGATCGAGCGCGACGTCCGCGGGTCCAAGATTCAGGGAGTGAACGGCTCTCGCTCGCCAATTACGATCGAACCCGATACTCAGCACCCGATTGAGGAAATCGTATCGGCCCGCGATTGCATCGAACATGTCCGCGATTTTCCGCGGAGCCTTGTCGAGCGGTAGCAACGAGCGGGAGCCCACTCTTTAGCCTTTCCAGGCTGGATACAACTGATGGTTGAACCCGAGCGACGCCAGAACCTTTCCGGTCATGAAGTCGGCGAGGTCTTCGAGTGTTCGAGGTGCCTGGTAGAACGCCGGCATGGCCGGTAAGACGAGGGCGCCCGCCTCCGCACATGACACAAGGTTCCGCAGTTGTGGGAGGCTCATCGGCGTTTCTCGGGGCACGATTACCAGTCGACGATGCTCCTTCAGCATCACATCGGCGGCCCGTTCGATCAGGTTTCGAGAAAGCCCGTTCGCGACGCCGGCAAGTGTCTTCATCGAACACGGGATAATCACCATTCCGTCGCACTCGTAACTGCCGCTAGCAATGGTCGCGCCCACATCTCTATTGTTGTGCACGACAAGCGTACCCCGATCAACGTCGTCTCCGTACGATGCGCGCAAATACGACGGGAGGGTTTCGATCGCCGCATTTGACCCTAACTCGTCGCGGAGCAGGCGCCGACCGAAGTCCGACACAACCAGGTCGACGCGACACTCTCGTTCAAGCAACGCTGCCACGGTGCGCACCGCGTAGAGCGCGCCCGACGCGCCGGTGATGCCAACGGCAATCGCCTTGCCCGGTCTATCCGACATAGATCGCCCCGGCAGTGCTCATGAGATACAGAATGCCGACATACCCGTTAAGATCGAATGCCTGCTTAACCTTCGACAGATCGTCAGAACAAACCATGGACTGTTCATACGCCAGCAGCAGCGCGACCCCGATGACGCCCGCCACATACAGCACGCCGAGAGGCACGACCCAGGCGACGGCAGCCAAGCTCGCAACAGTAATGAGATGCAACACGCGCGATATGGTGAGTGCGGTGGCCACACCATAGCGTACCGGAATCGACCGGAGCCCGTGTCTCCGGTCGAACTCAATGTCATCGCATGCGTACAAGATATCGAAGCCGGCGACCCACATGGCGGTGCCTAGGGCAAGCAGCCACGGAGCCCAGCCTGCTCCACCGCCAGCAGCCAACCAGCCACCGACTGGTGCCACGGCGAGCGCCAGTCCCAAGAACAGTTGAGCGTAGCTCGTGTATCGTTTAGCAAGTGAATACCAGAACACGATACTCAAAGCAACTGGAGACAGCGCGAAGCACAATGGTCCGAGCCTGGACGTCACCCCAACAAATGCCGCCGCGGATACAACGACGATCCCAATCGCCTCTCGTCGTGTCATCCGCCGCTGCGGCAACGCGCGGTCGGCGGTGCGCGGGTTGAGCGCATCGAAGCGTTCGTCCACGATTCGATTGAAACCCATGGCCGCCGTTCGAGCAGT
Organism: Vicinamibacterales bacterium; assembly: GCA_965237405.1. Taxonomy (GTDB): domain Bacteria; phylum Acidobacteriota; class Vicinamibacteria; order Vicinamibacterales; family UBA8438; genus CAUZIB01. Next base: position 1,675,496 of record OZ250139.1, read on the forward strand.
CACCATAGCCGCAACGATCCACCCAACGCGCGACCAGGTCAACGGAGTCCAGCGGGTGGCGAGCAGCGCACCAGTCAGCGCAAACGGCAATGCGAACACCGTGTGGCTGAACCGTACAAACGAAGCGTAGGTGCGAACTCTCGTAAACATATTCACGATGGAACGTCAATCTAACCAGGCGATCTGGTCGGGACCGATCCCACTCACCAGGTATTCTTCCACATCGTCGAGCGGATCCGCACGTCGGACGGCAAGCAGACCTGCCCGCATCCCTGGCGCAATCGATCCACGGTCCGGGAATCCAAGTGCTTGGGCACCCACCTGAGTCGCGCTCCGAACTATGTCCGATGCCGGCACGTCAGGCCCAAGTCTCCGAAGCTCGGCCATCTCGTTGAAAACATTGAGATCTGGCACACTGGCCAGACTATCGGTACCGACGGCGACCTTCACGCCAGATCGATAGAATTTTCCGACGGGGGGGCTACCCGCACCGGTCCACTGGTTGCTGCGCGGGCACGTGACCAACGTGCAGCCCGCCTTGGCCAAGCGCCCAAGCTCAGCGTCGGTCAGATGAACCCCATGTACAACCAGGGTATTCGGCACTAGCCAACCAAACTGCTCCAGGTAGGCGAGCGGCCCGGAGTCGGACGGCTGCCATGTGTCGTCCCATCGCCCGCGGGACTCAAGCATCTCTCGCCACACCCCTTTCCCCGTCTGCAAGAACTCAAGCTCGTCGCGTGACTCTGCAAGATGCACCGACAACGGCGTTGGCGATCCGTCGCCGGTCATGTTACGAATGGCTCGGAACAACGCCGGAGACACCGAGTACGGTGCGTGCGCCGCCAACGCGAGGCGGATGTGCGCCCGCGTCTGCAGTGACGCCAGCTTGCTGAACTCGCTTTCAACGAGCGTAACCGCGTCCCGCACGTCGAATCCAAGAAGCTCTCTGAACACGACGCCGTCGACCGCGCTTTCGACGAGGGGATCGATGCTCGCCAGCGTATTAGCGACATCCCCAACCAAACCGGTCCCACTGGCATGAACCTCAGCGACCGCAGCGCGAATCGGGGCGGCGTCGGGGACAACCCGCGTCAAACGCGACATCACGTCTCGCGCCCACTCTGCCATTCGGCCTGCGGGCGAGACGTGACCCCGCAGCTCTGATAGCTCGAGGTGGGTATGTGTATTGACGAGGGCGGGGCACACAATGTGCCTGGGCAACTCGACGAGTCGATCGCCCTCTGAAAGCGCGTGAGCCTCAGCTGACCCGCCAACAGCCTGAACAAATCCATCGACGACGTCGACGTGCCCCTGGAAGATTGGCGGCGAAACGACAGGGACAACCCATTCGGCCAGATACCGAGTCATGTACCATCCTGGTGGAAATGCAAGGTCAAATGGTAGGGCCGACGGACGAACCTACTCGGCCGCGCGACGAAGCTTCTCGCGCCGACTCCTGGCTGGATACTGCTCTGCATCAGGGGCAATGCCACCGTGTCCCGAGGCGCGTGCGACCGCCAGGTTGAGCCTCCGCGGAATCTCCTGCTGCCAGAATAGCGGATCACCCAGAACCTCGTAGTGCATGTTCCGCCGCTTCGGCACGAAGCCAACGTCCTCAATATTTCGAACGATCTCAACCTCGTCCATGCAATAGGTAGCACCAGCCGCCCGCACGACGTTCTCCTCGATCATGATGCTGCCCATATCGTTCGCCCCGAAGACCAGGCTGAGTTGGCCGACCTTTCCGCCCTGGGTGACCCAGGACGCCTGGAGACTGTCGAAGTTGTCCAAGACTAGACGAGCGATCGCCAGCGTCCGGAGGTAGTCGAGACCTGTTGCTTCCACACCACCAAGCTCAGTGTTGGGCGGCTGATAGCTCCAAGTGATGAAGGCAGTGAACCCCTGAGTTTTATCCTGGAGTTCCCTCAGCCGCATGAGATGCTCGATCCGCTCTGCCAAGGTCTCTACGGTCCCATACATCATGGTGGCTGTCGTCCTCAAACCCGCGCGGTGGACTATCCGCATGACGTCAAGCCATTCGTCCGCCGACGCCTTCCCGTAACAGTTCAGCAGGTGACGGACCCGGTCGACCAGAATCTCCGCACCGCCGCCAGGAACGCTGTCCATCCCAGCGTTCACGAGGCGATCGACCACCCGCTCGGGAGGTTGCTGGGAAACACGCGACAGGTGAATGATCTCGGGCGGTGACAGGGCGTGCAGCTTAAAGTCGGGATAGTGCGACTTCACCGCTCGGAACAAATCTTCATACCACTCGACGGGGAGATCGGGGTTGTGTCCACCTTGCAGCAACAACTGCCCCCCCCCGACCTTGATGGTCTCGTCGATTTTTTTCAAGATCTCATCGAAACTCAGAACGTACCCCTCGGGCGAGCCAACCGGACGATAGAACGCACAGAAATTACAACGCGCCACGCACACGTTCGTGTAGTTGACATTCCGATCGATGATGTAGGTGACGATCCTGTCCGGATGCTTCTTGGCCCGAATGGCATCGGCGACTCGCCCCAATAGGTGGAGCGGTGCACGCTCGTACAGGTGGAGAGCCTCTTCGGACGAAAGGCGGCCACCGTCGAGCACCCTCTGAAGCGCGGCGTCGGACGCCATCGATGCCATCAGTAGAATCTTAGTGAGCTGACGGATGACACGACTTGAATGTCTGCGGCGGCGTCGAAAAATTTCTTGAGGCCAGCCTGTCCGCGTTCGTCAAGCGTATAGAAGACGTTATTGCGTAGATACGCCTTCGCAACCTCCATCTGTTCGTGCTCCTCCTCATCGGGCATGAATCTTACCGCGATGTCGTCCAAGGCGCGGCATCCAGCGTCACGCGCCTCTTTCAACGCCTTCACGTGTTCAGATTCCACCGCGCCTAGCCGTCCAGCCCAGAATGCCCAGATGAACGGGAGGCCTGTCATCGCCTGCCACTCTTCCCCGAGGTCGATCTTGTCCAGACCAATAGCCTCGTGCTCCTGATAGAGCGCGGTATCACCAATCAACAGTGCGGCGTCACACCGCTTGAGCATAGTCGACACATCCGGGCGAAGCGTTACGAAGGTCGGCTCGATGTCAAACCACTGAGCGCACAGTACGCGCAGCAGCGCCACACCCGTTCGCGAACTCGCGTCAACCGCGATCGAACGAAGCGCCGTCGGCGGACGATCCGTAAATAGCGCAACCGACGCGACGGGACCTCTGGATGCAACCGCGATGTCTGGCACAATCCGATAGTCGGTACCACGAAGATACTCAATCGACGGGAGTAGACTCAGGTCGACGGACTTGTCGTGCAACGCCCCCGCGCACTTCGCAGGCAGGTTGTACGTCACGCTAAAGAGATCGGATCGCTGATCCAGACCATGTACTAAAGGCCTGGCGTTGAGGTACTCCACAGCGCTCACTCGGATCACACTCATGTATTAAGCCGATCGAATCGGCCATCTCGCTGGCTGGGCACCAGCGAAGCCGCACGTATGTTTCGTGTGATCTCCTCCAGCGGACTTCTCCGCCAACCATGCTCCGATGAATCCACGACCGACACGGCGTCCACATCATCGGCGCCGAAGGCCAATGCTACCTGACCGAGCTTCGGGCCGTTTAGACCCCAATCCACCTGGATCGAATCGATATTGTCAACTAGCAGTCGCGCCAACGCAACCCGACGCACCTCGCGAAACCCAGTCGTGGGGGCCGTCCCAGCGCCTGAGGCTAAGGGAGCCAGCGTACGCACGGGCTCCAGCGCTCCGCCCGCCGCAGCGACCGCGCGCAGTTGGCCCACGTCGTCGGAATCCGAACCCAAAAAACCAAGCGTCAGGTGGGCGACCTCGAGGCCGGCAGCACTGGCAGCTTTCAGCCACTCCCAACATCGGTCGTCGTCCACCCGGACCTCTGACACCATGGCTAAACCAGCAACCGAAAGGTCGGTCAGCAGTTGAATGAGCCGCGTACACTCGCCGCCACAGACGGCGGCCAGCCCGCTCAACGTGAATCCGGTGACCGGCACCCCACCTGCGGTGGCTACCACCCGCTCCGTCACCGCAACCGCGTCACGTACGCTCTCTGGCGAGCCTACCAGACGAAGCTCGCCCGCCACCGATGCGACCTCCACCGGTTCGGGGAAAGGCAACAACGGAACGGTCTGGACGCGTACGAAGGTCACCACATTTCCATGCTTACGCCGCCGGCAGCAGTCGGCCATCGCACCGATTCCAATGAGGTCGTCGCTTCCAATCACCTGCTCGGTTTCTTCTTGGGTAAGCGGCTCGCACGCGGCGACCTTATCGGCGATCAGATCGAGTTCACCCGTCATTGTACCAGCGTGAATTCAACGGGAGGACCGGCGCTGTTCTTCGTCCATGGCCGCCGCGATCCGCTCCGCGAGTGAAAGAGCCCGACGACCGGCGCGTCCGTCGACGATCGGCGCTCTCTCACTACGAACTGACGATACAAAGTCGGCGAGCTCGAACTCGAGCGGCTCGCCTTTAGGAACCTCCACCGGTCCGCCGCCAATCACAGGGTCCTGACCGGATGCTCGCGTCACGTGCCAGGCTTCGACCTGTTGCGTTGCGCAGTCGATCATAATGAGAGAGTCAGGCTGAAAAAACCGCAGCCGTCGAACCCGATCGTGACTGATCCGACTCGCCGTGAGATTGGCGAGACAGCCGTTTTCGAAGCGAACGCGCGCGTTTGCAATGTCCACGCGATCGCTCAGCACGGGCACGCCAACAGCTTCAATGGCCACGGGCTCAGAGTGTACCAGGGCAAGCAACACGTCAAGATCGTGGATCATCATATCGAACACCACGTCAACATCAAGCCCTCGCTCCGGAAACGCCGCGAGCCGATGCACCTCGACGAATCGAGGGCGCGACACGAGCGGAAGCGCCGTCGTGATCGCGGGATTATAGCGCTCGGAATGGCCGACGGCGAGAATCGCTCCCGATTCGGCTGCGACCCTAACCATAGCATCGGCTTGGGTGGTTGAGGCAGCGATGGGCTTCTCGACCAAGACCGGAATGCCCGCCTTGAGAAACGGTGTAGCCACGCGCTCATGCGACTCGGTCGGAACCGCAACGGTCACTGCATCAACGAGATCTAGCAACCTCGCCGCGTCCGTCTCAGCACGCGTGCCGAGGTCGGTGGCGACCCGCATTGCCCGCTCAACATCGATATCGGCAACGGCTGCGAGGGTCGCATTCTTGAGACCCGCGAGGATCCGCGCATGATGGTGCCCGAGATGCCCGACACCGACCACCCCCACCCGCAGTGGCTGCTCCGTCATGGCTGATCCGCTGGTCTGGCACGACCGACCACAACAATCCCCGCGGCGTCAGCCATTCGAAAGACGTCAACTCCGTCGAAAACCAGCGTTCGACCCGCATCGACCGACAGTAGCGTGGCACCCGCCTTGCGCATAGCCTCGATCGTCGGAAGTCCGACGACGGGCACATCGAACCGCATATCTTGCTTCGGCTTTGCGACCTTGACTACACAGGTGCCAGATCCTGCCAGGCGAGCAGCTCTGGTAATGACTTCGTCGGTTCCTTCCATAGCCTCGATCGCGACGACCGCTCGATCCTTCACGACGATGGTTTGCCCGATGTCCAGACGTGCCACCGTGTCGGCCATTTCATATCCGAACTCGAGATCTTGCTGTTCGTGATCGGTGGGCACGCGCTTCGTCAGCGCGCCGCTGCCAGCCAGCAAGGGCCTCAGAAAACTAGTTGAATCAATGAGTTCAATGCCATGCTCGGTCAAGACCTCCGCTACCGCAGCAATTAGCGCGTCCGTGTTGCGTGTCCGTAACCGCTTAAACACTGATAAAAGCGTGAGATCCGGAATAACCCCCGCAAACAGCTTGTTGTGCTTGACCTGTCCTGCCATTAGCGCGTGGGTGACACCTGCGTCCTTTAGTACGGATATACACCGGCCGAGCTGGCCAAGCGACACCCACTGGAACTCACATCCCTCCGCCTCGGCTGTCACGGCCTCGAGTGATCTATCCGCCTCCTCCCGAATCGCGACGACCATTACGTGGTGCCCCAGACTACGAGCTGCATCAAGAACGAGAAACGGAAACCGTCCGTTGCCAGCGATCAGGCCAATCCGCATCGTGCCGTAGTCCTCTGGACGAGACTCGATGATTCAGAGCCGCAATCCTGTCATTCTCATAGCGGGATTCGAGTCACGACGTCCGGTTGGCGAGAACCCCAGGGAAACCACACCAGTCATGAGATGGAACTACTCATCGGCGCCGATCGGTTCCATGCGCCGAGGGGGACGACGCAGATTCACGCCACGCTTCGAGGTCCGTATGAAGTCAAGCAAGTACTTCACCTCAGGGCACGTCAATGACGGGTCGGCCTCGATCCGACAAATGGCCTGAGTCGTGTTGAGCTTCGATAGAATCAAATACCGGTAGGCGTTCTTGAGCTGCGCAATCGTTTCGGGTGGACTCTCACGGCGACTAAGACCGACGGTGTTCAAACCGTAGATTCGCGCCCGATTCCCGACGGTGCGTCCGTAGGGTGGCGCATCCTTTGTCACCACCGAGTAGCCACCGATAAAGGCTTGGCGGCCAACACGGCAGAATTGGTGAACACCCGAGTATGCGCTTACGACCGCCTCATCCTCAACGACCACATGTCCACCCAGCGTCGCTCCATTGCTCAGGATATTTCGGCTGCCAACGATGCAGTCGTGCGCCACATGAGCGTAGGCCATGAACACATTATCGTCGCCAATCAGCGTGAGTCCACCGCCACCACGGGTCCCCCGATGGACCGTCACCCCTTCACGAAACACATTACGGTGCCCAATGACTAGCCGCGTGTGCTCACCCTTGAACTTTAAGTCCTGCGGAATAAGCCCGATCGAGGCAAACGCAAAGAACTTGCAGTCATTACCGATTTTTGTGTCGCCATCGATGACGGCCGACGCACCAACCCAGCATCGTTCGCCAATCCGAACGCCAGAACCTATGATGGCGTGTGGGCCAACGATGGTTCCCAGTCCGATCGACGCAGCCGGATGGACGATCGCTGTCTTGTGGATCTCTGCGGCGCCATACTCGAATCCGATTAACAGATCGGCCTCGGCCACAGTGTGGTCGCCTGTTCGCGCCACCGCTTCCACCACCGCACTGTCCCTGTGTCGCTCCTTCACGGTCACTTGAAGTGTAAGCTGATCTCCCGGTATCACCTGCCGCCGGAACTTTGCGTGGTCCACCCCTTGGAGAACGGCACGGGTATTCGGCAAACCCTCCGCGCTGTCGTCGGCAAGCAGCAGAAGCGTCGCAACCTGCGCCAGACTCTCTATCGTCATAACACCCGGCATGAGTGGCCTGCCGGGAAAATGCCCTTGAAAGTACTCCTCGTTCACGGACACATTCTTGACGGCCAACATGCGCTCGCCTGGAACGTGCTCGATCACGGCATCGACAAGAAGCGACGGGTATCGATAAGAGAGACGATCGAGAACACGTGGAATGTCGAGCGGCAGGGGGTCTCGGGAAGTCTGCATACGTACCCCAGGCGCGCGCCCAGGCGAGCGGGCCTCAGTGTAGCGCCTCGCGACAGTCGCAGTCCACCGACCGAATCGGAGTGGCGCGTGTGAATGAACCCTACGGGGTGGTTTCGGCCGCACTATCGAGCATGTCGATCAGCTCTTGCGTGAGATCCAACGCCGGGTTGGCCCAGACGAGACCCTGGACATTAATGATCATCGCCAGCCCTTTTTGGGACGCAAGCTCGTCGATCATCGGTGTCAACACGTTCTCGAACTCGATCTGAAGCTCGAGCCCAAGCGTCTGCTCCTCAAGTTGTGCATCCTCCTGCAGCCGCGCAAGATCCGCCTGTGAGTCTTGGGTCGCTCGCTGGATGTCCACCTGGAGTCGGCTGATATCCCGCTGCAGATCCGCAGTCGTGTCTGCGCTCAGGACGTTTTGCCCCTGTTGCAGCTTCTGCTGCGCATCTTGCAGCTTCTGGTTGAGCGCGCTGACCTCTCCTTGAGCCTGGCTATTCCGCGCCTGGAGCTCAGACCGCTTCTGGTCTCTGAACTCCTGCATTTGCGCGTTTGCGCCTTGCCCCCTAACGGACTCAGTGGTCACGCGAGTAAGATCGACGAAGGCAAACTGCGCGCCCGCCGTCTGAGCAGCGGCGCTCTGATGTTGAGCGATTACCAAGACACTCACGACGGCAACTCGGCAAGCAGTAACAATCATAGATCTCATGGACAATATCCTTTGGTCATTAGTTGGATCGAACGTAACTGATCATTACCTGGTCGCACGCCCATCTAGAACGTAGTGCCAACAGCGAATCGAAATCCGAGCTTCTCCTGCTCCATGAGGCGGTCGTTGTACACCCCATCGCGCTGCGGGTTCCAGGCGTAAATCAAACGGAAGGGAATGTTGAGCATCGGCATGAAGAATCGAAGTTCGACACCGGTCGATGACTTGAAGCCGCTCCTCGTGAAATTATGGCCGAAGTCTTGGACTTGCCCGATGTCGAAAAAATAGATGATGCGCACGGGCTGCGCGATCGAGAACTGATACTCGGCATTCAGTAGCACGCTCTTGTTTCCACCTATAATCGTCCGACCCTGGTACGAATCTGCACTAATGTTGGGCTCCACGTCTGAAACCGTTGGGCCCACGCGGCGTAAATCAAATCCGCGCATTGAGTATTCGCCGCCAAGCCATAGCCGTTCGAACACGGGAATCGTGCTTGGATCGCCATTTAAGATGTGTTGGTACTGAGCTCGAAAACCCATAAGTGTGCGCGATGTAAGCCGCTTATACCAGATCCCCTCGAGAAAAGGCTTAATGAACCGTGTAGTTCCGCCCACGCCGGCAAGGTCCACGGAAGCCGTGAAGGTCTGCCCGCGACTCGGGAAAATCGGATGATCGACCGTACTGTAACGCACCGACGGAGTGATCTTGCTCACGGCGCGGTAACCACCGCTTTGGAGCAACAACGCATCGGTAATAAACGGTGAGAGGTAGGCGTTACCCAGAGCGCCGTCGAAGCCGGCCTCTCCTTCGACCGGGAATATGTACTCACTAACGTTAGAAACCCCAGTCTGCTCGATGTTGTACGTGATGAACATCCGAGAGAAGGTGGACAGCCCCCATCCGAGTGACGCACTGGCGCCAGTAGATTCTTGGGTAAAGGCACCGATCCACTCGATGCGCCGATTAAAGGCGTTCAGTCCTCCGGATATGTTTCGGTCAAAGAGCCAGGGCTTCGTGTAGCCCAGATTGATGTTGCGAAGCCGAGACCCGTTCGAAACACTCACCTGCAGCGTCTCACCACGACCAAGAAAATTGGAGGTCAAGTACGACACCTGTCCAAAGAAGCCATCGAACTGCGAAGCTCCCGCGCCGAACGACAATTGGTTAAGATTGGCTTCGACGAGATTGAGCGTAAGATCCTTTTTGTTCACATCGCCATCAACGTCCTCGAGCTCGAAGGCATCGTCTTCGAGTGGTTGGAAGTAGCCGAGCTGATTTATCCGAAGAAGGCTGTTCTTCAGCGCGGCCGTACTCAATGTGCCGTTCTCGACAAGGAGCATCTCGCGGCGGAGCACTTCATCGTGAGTGGCCAGATTCCCGACAAAGATGATTCGATTGACCAACTGTGCCTCGCCCTCCTCAGTCCGAATTATCACGTCGACGACCGGGTCACCATCGATGTGGGTGGGCCGCTCAGGATCGGCGTCCTGAGTCACCCCCTCGTTCCCGAGAGCGCTGACCTCGACCTCGCCGTCGACCTCACCGTCGAGTGCGGGGTCCACTTCGGCATTCGGAGCCGTCCGACGTTGGAGATCCGGGAAAATAGTCATGTCCGTGTATCCGATTGAGCCGTACATCTCACGAGATCCCTCAAGTCCTGCGGTCACAACCGCCTGGCTGTAGTACTCTCCAGGCCTGAGACTGGCGAACCATAACTCGATCCCATAATCAGTGACCACGTCGTGCCCCTCGAACGTCACTTCGCCCACTCGATACCGCTCGCCCTCATCCACCGGAATGCGTAGCCGCATGAGGCGTATCTGTTCGTCTCCTTGAGCATCGCTTAAAGCGTTCACCGCCTCAACCACTACTTCCTCAGTCCCATCCTCCGTCTGTGTTGCTTCCTTCCACAACCAGCGTATCGCCCTATCCTGCCGTACGCCAGGCGCGAGATATGAGCGACTCGGCATTCCAAAATTTCGTGCTACTCTCAAGACCAACTCGGCGTAACGCTCGTTCGACTTCGCCAACTCAGACAGCTGAGACAGAGACTCTACCGGCTCCAAATCTTCCTGCACATCCAGATACACGGCTTCCGGTGTACCCACAGCCACGTCGAGATACCCCTGATCGAGATAATGAGCCACGATCAAATCGGCATCCTGCTCAAAGAGCGCTGCCTTATACGTTCCGCGGCCGGTCAATTTCGATAGCCACCAGCGCTCTTTGATCTGCTTCATCAGATTCTTGAGAATATCGTCGCTAATGGCCTCGTTTCCAATAAAGTCGATCTTTTCAACCTGAACCTTCGGGCCCTCTTCCATGAAGAACGTGAGCTTGATCGCGTTGGTCCCGGTTTCAAGCGATGTGATTTCGTGGCGTACATCAGAGAATTGGTACCCATTGGCCGAAAACATGGTCTCGACGAGGGTTTCGACCCGCTTGACCGTTCGGAGATCGAGAAACGAATCGAGGCGAATCTCCACATTCATGTCCTGCATCGCCGTATCGATATCTTTTCGCTTCACCGCAGTGGAACCTTCGAAGGTCACGATCCTGATTCGCGGACGCTCGACGAGGTGGAAAATCGCACGCTTCCCGATCACGCCGTTCGGATACGGATCGTCGACAACCTGGATCGATAAGTCGTCCAGAAACCCCGTGTCCCAGAGCCGGTAGAAGTCCCCGCGAAGAATCTTCACGGTGTCCTGGTCATAGGGGACCCAGCGTTGCTGACTCGAACTGCTGATGTGATTCGTGATCTCCATGTAAAAGAGATATGTGTCGTAGTTGATGCTCGAACCTCCGTCCTCAGAGCCGAACTGCAACTCAACGGTCCGCATGAGCGGCGGAGAACCCTCCGGTGGCAGGACCTGTTGCTGCTCACCCTCGCCTGCCCCGGCCTGAGCAACAGGACCAAACAGACAGGCCACTACCAGAACCGCTCCGACGTAACCTTTCGCTATGTGCCTAAAGATCGTCATCATGGTCACCGCGGGGTCAAACCTACTCCTACGTTTTCGCCGTACGATCGCTCAACGTTCACCCACTACACCAAACCAACACAGCTAAAACCTAGTCTACGAGATATTGGAGGTGTCAAGCCAGCGGCTAGCCTTCGACGAGCTCGCCATCCGATACGCCAGTACGCTACCGTCGAGGTAGACTTCGACCTCACCGCGTTCGAGCCGCCCACGTATCAGCTCCTCAGATAGCGGATCCTCGATGTGCCGCTGAATGGCGCGCCGAAGCGGACGTGCACCGTAGGACCTATCCTGACACGTCATCTCGATGATCCAGTCGACGACTTCCGGCGACACCAAGATCTGCAGCTCTCGATCCACCAGATTCTGATTCAGCTGCGCGACGAGCATATTGACAATCTGACGCAGGTCGTCGTCGGAAAGCGCTTCGAACACGATGACCTCGTCAACGCGGTTGATGAACTCCGGATTAAACGTCCGCTTGACCTCTCCGAGCACCATATCGGAGATACTGCGCCGGATCTCCATCACGTCGGCCGACTGGAATCCAAGCGACGCTTGTTTCTGGATGTACCGCGCTCCGATATTTGACGTCATGATGACGATTGTATTCTTGAAGTTAACCCGATTACCGAGACCGTCGGTCAGATGACCGTTCTCGAACACCTGTAGCAAGATGTTGAACAGGTCTGGGTGTGCTTTCTCGATCTCATCGAGCAAAATCACCGAGTACGGGTGTTGCTTGACCTTCTCGGTAAGCTGTCCGCCCTCTTCGTGGCCTACGTAACCTGGCGGCGAACCGATCAGTTTCGATACCGAGTGCTTCTCCATGTACTCCGACATGTCGAAGCGAATGAGTGCAGTGTCACTCCCGAACAAGAAGCTCGTCAATGCGCACGCCAACTCGGTCTTGCCGACACCGGTTGGGCCAAGAAAGATGAAACTACCAACCGGTCGATCCGGCGACGTTAACCCCGCACGGGATCGTCGGATCGCACGCGCTAAGGCAGAGATGGCCTTCCGCTGGCTAATGACACGTCGATGTAGCTCCTCCTCCATGTTCAGGAGCTTCGTACTCTCGTCTTGGGTGATGGAAACAATCGGTACGCCGGTCCATTTCGACACAATTTCATCGATGTCGTTCTTATTGACTTCGAGCTGTTGGGCGCCAGACTTAACATTGAACTTCTCCCGCACAACCTTCAGGTTTTCGCGCGCGAGCACTTCCTGTTCGCGGAAGTACTGCGCGCGCTCATAGTCCTTCTGAGCCGTTGCGCTCTCCATCTGCTCCACGGCGACGCGAAGGCTCTTATTGATTTTGCTGAACTCCTCGCTGGACCCAGCCTCGCAAAGCTTTGCCCGTGCACCCGCCTCATCAATCAGGTCAATCGCCTTGTCGGGTAGGAACCGATCCGTGATGTAGCGGTTCGACTGATGAACCGCAGCTTCCAGGGCTTCCTTGGTGTAGGCCACGCGGTGGAACGACTCATACCGGTCCTTGACTCCCATCAAGATCGCAACCGTCTCCACCTCACTGGGTGGATCAACCTTGACCGCCTGGAACCGCCGCTCTAGCGAACGGTCCTTTTCGATGTACTTACGATACTCGGCCGGTGTGGTGGCCCCGATGCAGCGAATCTCCCCACGTGACAGCGCTGGCTTGAGAATGTTCGCGGCGTCCAGTGAGCCCTCGGCCGATCCCGCACCCACGAGGGTATGCAGCTCGTCGATAAAGACGATAATATTCGGGTTCTCGATCAGCTCTTTCATGATGGCCTTGAGCCGCTCTTCGAACTGACCTCGATACTTCGTCCCGGCAACGATCAGTGAGATGTCAAGCGCGAGGATTTGTTTGTCCGCCAAGAAGTGCGGAATGTCGCCGCAGACGATCTTCTGGGCGAGACCCTCCACGATCGCCGTCTTCCCGACACCCGGTTCGCCAATCAGAACGGCATCATTCTTCCTCCGCCGGCACAGTACCTGCTGCAACCGATCGAGCTCGTCGACGCGCCCAACGAGCGGATCAAGCTGACTCTTCATGGCGCCGTCGGTTAGATTTCGGCTGAACTCTTCCAGCAGCGGAGCTTCAACACGTGTTAACGTCGTCTTCTCGTTGAGCAGCTGAACGATGTCCTCCCGAACCGTGTTGAGACGCATCCCCTTTACCGAAAGGATCGATGCAGCCACCGATCGCTCTTCCCTCAGGATGCCGAGCAGCAGGTGCTCGGTGCCAACGTAGTTATGCAACAAACGGTCGGCTTCCTCAGCCGCGTGCTGGAGGACCCGCTTCGTTTCGGTGCTGAATGGGATCTCGACGGATGTCGATACCTTTTCCCGAAATACGGTACGCCCTTCGATCTCCCTGCGAATGTTTTCGACGGAGAGATGCGAGCGTGCAAAGATCCGACTCGTAAGCCCCTTGCCCTCTCGGATGAGCCCAAGCAAGAGGTGGTCGGTCTCGATGGAAATGCTGCCTAGCTGGCTAGCCTCGTAGCGGGAGAAGAACAATACACGCCTCGCCCGCTCGGTGTATCGCTCAAACATCGGCTGCTGCCCGTCACCACCTCAATAAAGGTTACAGGCCTATTTCGCTGCATTATAGGACAAACTTTGGGATGCGCCAATCGCGGCTCATGCCCATAGTCAAGTGCTTAGCTTGACCGAAGCAACAAACGACTTCCCGTCATCTCGCGTTGAGATGCCCGTCCTCCAAACTCAGCACTCGGTCACAGGCCTTGGCCAGTCGAGGATTGTGAGTGGCAATGACGGAAGTGAGACCGTGCTGCTCATGCATCTCCCGGAGTAACCGGTGCAGCGACTCGCCGGTGCGCGCATCGAGATCACCCGTCGGTTCATCGGCAAGGAGAAGTGCGGGGTGCATGACCAGCGCACGGGCAACGGCAACGCGCTGCTGCTCGCCGCCAGAGAGCTTGCCAGGACGATGCGTCCACCGGTCGGCAAGGCCAACCTGGTCGAGCAACTGCCGGGCTCGGTGCTGAGCTTCGTCAGCGCCAAGCCCAGAAATCCTCAGTGGCATCTCGATGTTCTCGAGCGCGTTGAACTCGGGCAAGAGATGATGGAACTGGAACACAAATCCAACGTGTCGGTTGCGGAAATTGCTCAGTTCGTCGTCCGAAAGGCTGCTCACCTCAGTGTCACTGACACGAATCGTCCCACGGTCGATTCGGTCCAATCCACCGATGGACTGCATCAAGGTTGTCTTGCCCACGCCCGACGCACCCGTCACCGCGACCATTTCCCCCGTCTCGACCCCAAGGTCGAGGTTACGCAGCACCTCTAGGTTGGGTCCGCGTGACGACGGATAGGACTTGCAGAGCTGGATTACTTGGAGGAATGGCATGGTCATGGAAAGAGCAGGAGCGAGGAAGCAGGAGGTAGAAGGTAGAAGCTAAGAAGGAGAAGAAAGACCTGATGCGCTAAGCCAAAGACGCTAAGAGGCTCTAAGTGTCTGCTCGTCATGTCCATCTCCTACCTCCCAGTTCACCATCACTCGTACCTCAACGCCTCGGCCGGGTCCAACCGTGCGGCCTTCTGAGACGGATAGACGGTGGCGAGAAAGCAAACCACGAGAGCACTAATGATCACCAGGATAAAATCGGCCATATCGATCGTGAATGGCACGTACGCGATTTGATACACCTCCATGTCGAGTTGAATGAGTCGATATCGATCAGCGATGGTCGAGATAGCGTAACCACACGCGACACCGACACCCGTTCCGACCAGGCCGATGATGAGCCCTTGGAGCATGAAGATCCGCCGAATGCTCACCCGACTGGCGCCCATCGTCTTCAAAATCGCAATGTCACGGCTCTTCTCCATGACCAGCATGACTAGTGACGCCACGATGTTGAGTGCCGCCACTATAACGATGAGACCGATGGTGATCGAGATCGCTACTTTTTCGATCCACAGGGCGGAGAATAGTGATTGGTTCATCTCGGTCCAGTCCATCGTCAGGTATGCGGGCCCCATCGCCGAACTCACGGCGGCGGCGGTTTGTCGTGACGTGTAGATATCGTCGAGACGAAGCTCCATCATCTCCACCTGGGACTCGGCCAAGAGCCGTTTGGTGACATCGAGGGTAACGAACCCGTACGCCGTATCGAATTCGTACAACCCGAGGTTAAACAGACCAACAATCTTGAGACGATAACGACGCGGTATCATGCCCATGGGAGACAAGGTGCCGGTCGGTGTAACGAGGAGCACTTCGTCGCCCACGTGCGCGCCGAGCCGCTCGGCCACGCCCTCGCCGAGGACAATCCCTCCGAGGACGGATCCGTAGACCTGATCTAAATCGAACAAGCTCCCGCTCGTCACGGCAGCGGCGACCTCCGTCACGTGCTGCTCGAACTCGGGATCGATTCCCTTGATGGTAATGAAGGCTTCACCATGACGCGTGGTTGCCAGCGCCTTACCCAGCATTACTGGCGCCGCAGCTACGACATTTGGCAGCTCGCTCAATCGTTGGGCTTCCAACCGGTAGTCTTGGTACCCATCGTCGCCAACCTTCCAAACGTACACGTGCGCCGACGCACCGAGAATGCGGTCACGCATCTCCTGCTGAAGACCGGTCATCAGCGCCAACGCAACGATCGTGGCCATGACACCGACACTGAGACCAAGTGTCGAGATGACCGAAATCAGCGAAATAAACGCTTGCTTTCGACGGGCCAGCAGGTAGCGTATCGCCACGTACAGCTCGAACGAGACGGCCACTAGGAATCCTTCTTCGATGCATCGCCCGATATCGAGGCACTCTGGGAGTCGCGAATCGGGCGCAGGAGTGGGAAGAGGATTACGTCACGGATCGACGCGCTATTCGTCAGCAGCATCACCAGGCGGTCGATTCCGACTCCCGCACCTCCCGTTGGTGGCAGTCCGTATTCGAGGGCTCGGACATAATCCTCATCCATGACATGCCCTTCGAGGTCTCCCCCTTCCCGAGCGGTAAGCTGATTCTCGAATCGTCGTCGCTGTTCGACTGGGTCGTTGAGTTCGCTGAAGGCGTTCGCAATCTCCATCCCTCCGATATAGAGCTCAAAGCGCTCGACGGTCTCGGGATCGTCTGGACGCTGCTTCGATAGTGGTGAGACTTCGGTTGGAAAGTCGTAGACGAAGGTCGGCTGAATCAACTCTTCTTCGCACAGGTTCTCGAAGAGGTCTAACGTAATCTGCCCAGCGCCAGACCCATCCACAGCCTCGATTCCCAGCTCCACCGCAATACCTGACACAGCGTTTTGATCGCGAAGATCACGGTCACAAACCTCGCGACCCAGACGTCCCGTCGCAGCCGCGCACACGGCGTCGCGAAGTCGGATCCGTTCGTAGGGAGCAGCAAAGGAGACCTGGTGATCGCCGAATCGAAACGTTGTACTCCCACCGTCCAGTACCGCCGCTGCCACTTCGGACAGTAGGCTTTCAGTTAAGGTCATGAGCGATTCGTAATCGCTGTAGGCCTCATAAAACTCCAGCATCGTGAACTCGGGATTGTGCTGGGTCGAGATCCCCTCATTCCGGAAGCTACGATTAACCTCGTAGACGCGTTCCACTCCACCGACGACGAGACGCTTTAAATAGAGTTCTGGCGCAATTCTGAGATACAACGTCAGGTCAAGTGCGTTGTGATGGGTGATGAACGGCCGTGCCACCGCGCCGCCAGGCATTGCCTGCATCATCGGCGTCTCGACCTCCAGATAGCCTCGAGCGTTCAAGAAACAACGAATCGCCGTGAGCACCTGGCTCCGCACTTCGAACACCTGTCGCGAATCAGGATTGACGATTAAGTCGAGATACCGCTGTCGGTACCGCGTCTCGATATCAATCAAACCATGCCACTTCTCGGGAAGCGGCATCAGGCACTTGGACAGAAACGACAGCTTCTCCGCCCAGATGGTCAGCTCCTGTGTGCGCGTTCGGAACACGCGACCCTCGACGCCGATGAGATCGCCGAGATCCAGCAGGCGAAAGATGGAAGAGTCGCGCTGGGAAATGGAATCTTCGCGCACGTAGATCTGGATCCGCGCCAAACCATCAGAGACGACAAGGAAGTTTGCCTTCCCAAAGCTTCGCACGACGAGGATCCGGCCTGCGGTTCTGACGTGCGCCGGGCTGGCGTCAAGCGTCGCGGCGTCCGACGACTGATAGGTATTCACCAGATTCGAGACGGTGTCCGCCTGATCGAACGATGACGGGTAGGGGTTTACCCCGATGGCTACTAGCTCTTTCAGGTTCTCGCGACGCTGTCGCAACTGGTCTGTTTTTCGTTCACTCATTCGTCGATTTTAGGATGCGAGTGGTCACTGTCTACTCTCCCGCGGTTGACGCTATCGAGCACGCCGTTAACGAACGGAACTGTCTGATCAGTTCCGAACGTTCTGGCCAATTCCAGGGCCTCGTTGATAACAACCGCCGCTGGTGTGTCGCTGTAGATCAACTCGTACACTGCCAACCGCATGATCAACCGATCGACGACGACCATCCTGGATAACCGCCAGTTTTCTGCATGCGACTCGAGCAGTGGGTCGATTGCATTCAAATGTCCGATTGTCCCCGTCACCAGCGCATTAGCAAACGTACGCCGAACCGCCGAGCCAGGATGGACGGTCCAGTAGAAGTCGGTCGCCTCCTCAAGGCGTGCTCGATCCAGGCGGCCGATCTCCCACTGATACAACAGCTGCAGCGCTGCTTCACGCCCTCGATGACGCTCGCCGCCACTTTGTTCGTGTGTCATCGGCTTGGCATCGATTGCCGGTCGAACGGCCATCAGCTAGTCGGCCGTAAGCCCCCGGACGACGTGAACAAGCTGGACGGCTGACTTGGCAGCCTCTCGCCCCTTGTTCTGAGGCCCATCTCCAGCGCGGGCGACGGCTTCCTCGTACGTGTTCGTCGTGAGCACTCCAAAGGTCATCGGCACACCGGTGTCCTGGGACGCCCCGGCGATTCCGTGCGCGACGACAGACGCGAGATACTCGAAATGCGGCGTCTCACCACGAACGATACACCCGAGACAGATAATTGCGTCGAATCGATGCGTCTCAGCAGCCAAACGAGCGACTAGCGGAACCTCGAAGGCTCCGGGCACGTGCAGGACTGTTACCTCGTCGTCGGGAGCACCGGCCTCACGCAGCACCGCCATCGCGCCGTCGCGAAGCCCGTCCGTCACCGCGTTGTGATACTCCGACACGACGAGCGCAATACGGAGCGCCGCCGCGTCACCAACATCACGGCGGGAGGATTCGCTTTTCACTGTCCCTTGAACTCAGCGCGCCGCTTCTCCAAGAACGCCTGAGTCCCCTCCCGCATATCGGCCGTCGCGGCGGCCAAGCCGAACAACGACGCCTCATGCGCGCACCCCTCGTCCAGTGTCATCTGCATCCCGTCTCGAACCGCGCCCAGAATGTACCGCACGGCAACAGGGGCCCTCTCAGCAAACGACTTCGCGAGCGCGAGCGACTCGTCTCGGATACGATCCGCAGCTACCACGCGGTTAACGAGTCCAAGCCGCCACGCCTCTTGCGCATCAATCAGATCTCCGGAGAGCATCAACTCAAGCGCACGCCCCGGTCCAACCAAACGCGGTAGCCGCTGCGTCCCGCCGAATCCCGGCAGGAGGCCAAGAGTAATCTCCGGCTGGCCGAGTTTTGCTGTGTCGGCCGCAATCCGCACCGTACAGGCCATCGCGAGCTCGCAGCCACCTCCGAGCGCAAATCCATTGATCGCAGCGATGACCGGCTTGTTACATCGTTCGATTCGACTGCAGAGCGCCTGCCCTCGTTGAGCGGCATCGTGCGCCATCGTCGGGGTCATTCGCGCGACCTCCGAGATGTCAGCGCCAGCAATAAAACTTCGGTCTCCTGCACCCGTGATCACGATCGCGCGTACGCCGGCATCTGTCGAGAGCTCTGCGATGCACGCGTCCAGCTCGTCGACCGTCTTGAGGTTTAGTGCGTTGAGCAGCTTGGGACGGTTGACCGTCACGACCGCAACGGCGTTCACCATCTGGAGAAGCAGGTTGTCAAACGTCATATTGCGCGGCGCCAAGCCGCGAGAACTATACCCCACGCCCACACTAACCCCACACCAACAGCGGCACCGACCGCATCTGCGAACAGGTCGCGTATTTCCGCTACCCGTCCCGGAACGAACAACTGATGTACTTCATCGGTGAACCCGTACGCCGTAGACAAGAGGACTGCGCTGGCCACTTTCGAGACCGTCACACCCTGCCACGTAGCATCAGCGAGGGCGCGAACCATGGTCATACCAAGGACACCGTACGCAAGCGAGTGAGCTTCCACGTCGGACAGGCCGCCGATCGCTAGGGATATATCGGGCAGTGATGAGGCAATGAAGATAGCGCCCATGACGAACCCGGCCGGTCCCCAGACCCATAACCATCGAACCATTCCGTATCGTCTAATGGGCTACAACGGAAAGGCGTACATCAGCCAACCGAACACAACAGCCACACCGACCAACCAGGCAAGCAGCGTAAACCCGAACCGCAGTTGACTGACCGGCTGATCTCGCATGAGAACGGCGAACGTCAATGCAACGAACCCCGAGAACACAATCAAGAGCCCGAAGTGGCTGGTCATGCCCGCCCGCGCGCGATGTCATAAGCATCGAGCACGACGAGCATATTCAACAACCCAGCGACCACGAGGAATGTATTACCGTACTCGTAGGTGACCGCCACGACCCGACCCTCACCCAGGCCCATCCCTTGTGCGAGCAGACAGGCAACGCCAATTCCCAAATCTGCGAGTGCCGCTAGCGCCACCAGGGGCTGGAAGAGATCGACCGAAAAAATCTGTCCCTCCAACCATAACCCGATAGCAAACATGAGCGGTAGCGCCGCCAGAAGAACGACGCCCTTCTGCGTGCGCCCCAGCCACAGATGTCCAGCGCCAGGCACGGCCCAGGCAATCACGCACACGAACAACGCCAGGTTGTTCGCTGTCGGTTCGGGCGTCTTGCGTCGCGCCACGTTGCCTACCTCTCGCTCAGCACCGGCAAGGGGCCTGCTGAACTCCGAATCGCTCCGGCGAGGAACATTCCAACCACCCAGGCAACGGACAAGCCTAGGGGTATCGCCGAGACCGCGCGGACCGTATTAGACGGCTGAGCCATTCCAAACACCTCGATCCCCGCGGTCACGAGTGTGGGAATCGCTGACTGGAACAGCGTACGTCGTAACGTCACATGACTCATGCTGCTCGTCAACGTCGAGGCAGTCGACCGGCGTCTTCGGGCAAACTGCAGGGCGGCTACCAAGCCGAATGGCGCGGACCAGTAGAGCGCGGCGCAGCGGGCACACACCGGGGTCTGTCCTCCCCAGAAATGGAAAGCGCGCTCCGGCGCCTGGTGGCACACAAAGCTCCCGCCCACATAGACAACTGCGACAACTGCGCCCTGAACTTTCGACACCGGGTGGTGGGTAATGGCGTAGGGGGTCGCAATCAGAAGAACCGCCCAACTGCCAACAGCAAGCACGATTAGCCCTGAAGCGATTCGACGGAGACTGGAACTAGAGCGCATCAAAGTGGGTCAACTGCTTGAACTGGGCGAACCGCTGCTTGACCTCTGTATCTGTTAGTCGCAGTAAGCGATTAAGACCAAAATCCTCGACGGCAAAAGACGCCATGCTGCTACCGGCAATGATAGCCCGCGCAACGACATCATCCGACATCGTGGGAGCGGCGGCGAGGTATCCAATGAATCCGCCGGCGAACGTGTCGCCAGCCCCCGTTGGGTCGTACACGTCTTCAAGTGGAAAGCCAGGCACGGCAAAAAAGCCATCCTCCCGCGTCATCAGCACGCCGTACTCACCCCGCTTGATCACGAGGCGTTCTGGCCCCATGCTCCGAATGGCCCTCGCCGCCTTGACAAGGTTCGCTTCTCCGCTGAGTTCACACGCCTCTTCGTCGTTGATGACCAGCACGTGAACCTTTCGAAGCACCCGCGCGAGATCCTCAGGGGTTCCCTCGATCCAGTAGTTCATCGTGTCCAACGCCACGAACTCCGGCTTCTGCACCTGGTTTAGCACATCAAGCTGCAGGGACGGGTGGATGTTGGCGAGGAACACGAACCGGCTGGCACGAAACGCCTCTGGAATCACCGGGTGAAAGTTCTCGAACACGTTCAGGTGCGTGTAGATCGACTCCCGCGTCTTCAGGTCGGAGCTGTACTCGCCGCACCAGCGGAATGTTTCGCCCGCCACCCGCTGCAGGCCGGCCAGATCGATTCGTCGTCCGTCAAACACGCCGATGTGCTCATCGGTGAAGTCGTCTCCAACGACCGCCACAAGGCGGACGTCGGTGAAGAACGAGGCGGCAATGCTGAAGTAGGTCGCCGCACCGGCAACCACCCGTGATGCGTTACCAAAAGGCGTTCTGACAGAGTCGAACGCAACCGATCCAACGGTGAGAATGGAAGCCATAGCAGCAGGGTCCTCTGCAGGAGTTAGGCGTTCAGGTACTTCCCGATGATGGGCCCCAGCTCGGCTCGTGTGCGTTCGGGGATCGCGTCGAGTTGGGTGATGATGGCCGACGACAGCGCGGTCGCACACTCACAACTGCGCTCAACCGGTAGCTCGGCCACAAGGCGACGAATCACACGCTGGGCCGTTTCGGCATTCCGAGTCAAGTTCTTAACAATCATCTCGACCGTGACATGGTCGTGGTCGGGGTGCCAGCAGTCGTAGTCAGTAACCAGTGCTAGTGTCACATAGCAGATCTCGGCCTCTCGGGCTAGTTTGGCCTCCTGAAGGTTAGTCATTCCGATGATGTCCATCCCCCACGAACGATACAAATTTGATTCGGCCAGCGTCGAGAACTGCGGTCCTTCCATGCACACGTAGGTTCCGCCCTCGTGCGTCGTCGCGTCGACCGCCTTGATCGATTCTGCCGCCAAGCGGCTCAAAATTCGACATACCGGATGGGCAAAGGTGATGTGGGCAACGAGACCTCGGCCAAAGAAGGTGCTCTGGCGACCCCGTGTACGATCCAAGAACTGGTCAGGCACCACGATATCCAAAGGCCGATACCGTTCTTGCAGACTGCCGACCGCGCTTGCCGAGATAATCCACTCCACGCCCAATGTTTTGAAGCCAAAAACATTGGCCCGAAAGTTGAGCTCCGAAGGCAGTAGGTGGTGCCCATCACCGTGCCGTGCCAGGAACGCCACCTGACGCCCATCTAACCTTCCAACGATAAACGGGGCCGATGGCTCGCCGAACGGCGTTGACAGCGCGACCTCCTCGCGATCGACGAGCGCCTCCATGTCGTAAAGTCCGCTGCCGCCAATCACGCCGATAGGTACAGCCTGTCGGTCGATCACCGTTTTCCTTCCTTGAGTTCCACGAGAACCCCATGGGCACTGGACGGATGCACAAAGGCAACCCGCGAGCCCTCGGCTCCGGGCCGAGGCGTCTGGTCGATTAACTTGACGCCTCGCTCCTCAAGGTGGGCCAACGCGGCATCAAGATTATCGACCCGGAGCGTAATGTGGTGCAGACCGGGACCGCGGCGATCGGTAAACCGTGCGATGGGCGAGTCGGCGGTTGTGGCCTCGAGCAACTCGAGCGCCATCCCCCCGACCGGAACGAAGTGGGCCCGTACTTGTTGTGAGGGCACGTGTTCCCTGGTTGTCACCTCCAGACCAAGTGCGTCCCGATAAAACAACAGCGCCTCGTCGATACTCCTGACGGCGATCCCAATGTGGTCTAACTCGACCTTCATAACAGCTGCTCCAACATCTGGTCGACCACGGTGTACGGATCTACCTCATGGCGCGCGACCCGATCAACCGCGTCGGTCATGGCGGCCTGCATCTTGGGCTGGTTCTGAACGCGCTCGGTTACTCGACGCATCAGCGTTTCGCGTAGCCGCATAGTCGCCCACTCGCGTCGACGCGCCTCCCAGGTCGGATGGTGATGATCGCGAAAGGCTTCCAACCTCGCGACCAGCTCATCGATGCCGCCACCCATCGCGGCCTTGGTCTTAAGCACCGGGGGATGCCACTCGCCTGGATCATCGTGGCGCAAGGCCAACGCAGCCTCGATCTCGCCAACGGCGCGATTCGCCCCATCTCGGTCGGCCTTGTTGACGACAAAAATGTCGCCGATCTCCATAATTCCAGCCTTAAGCGCTTGAACATCGTCACCGGTTCCTGGAACCGTGACGATAATCGACACGTGCGCCGTCAGAGCGATGTCGACTTCGTCTTGTCCCACGCCAACCGTTTCGATTACCACGACGTCCATCCCCGCAGCATCGAGCACGTCCACGGCGTCGCCAGTCGCGTACGCCAGCCCACCGAGGTGACCACGCGTCGCCATGCTTCGGACGAACACCCCGTGATCAGCCGCGTGCGATTGCATCCGGATCCGATCGCCCAGGATGGCGCCGCCGCTGAACGGACTCGTCGGGTCGACAGCGAGCACGGCAACGGTGTGCCCGGCATTGCGCCAGACCGACACAAGACCGTCTACCAACGTGCTTTTCCCAACGCCAGGCGCGCCCGTAACGCCGATGACCCAGGCGCGTCCCGACCGCGCGAACACGTCGCGAATGATCCTAGGGCCATCGCGCGATCCGTTCTCCAGGGCGGAGATCGCACGGGCGATCGCTCGGGGATCGCCAGCCAGCACGCCTTCCGACAACTTCTGGGACGGCATCGGTATCGTGGGCCTCGAGTTCAAGTACGTCACCACCCAGAGCCACGACGCAACGGCGAACGCCGAACCGCGTGTAAGTGGGATTAAACCTTGTTCCCTGACTCGACGAGCGAAGTCCGAGGGTAAACGGACAGTGACACGATGATGACTCCGAGACGGTGAATCACCAACCCCTAATCGCGGAGTGATTGACACGCATCGCGGAATCGTCGCTCCGGATCGTAGTTTCGACTAAAAGCCGACGACGAGGTCGAGGTTGACCATCGCCTGGCCGCCGGCGAACGAATTGCTGAATGCCTCGTAGAGCGCTTGAACTTCTGCTGGGAACGCCTCGTTCAGGATCTGCGACACTGCGTAATCCGCCCCAGAGACGGTCGGATCGACGAACCAAACGTACAGGACGCTGTTGCTCGGACCGGGCTCCTGCGCTCGGTAGATCTTCCAACCCTCTGCCTGCCGAACACGCTCAGGATTGTCGCTTTGATGCAGGGCGTCACCTAACTTCCGCATCACGGCCTCAAAGTCCTCCGTGGCGTCCGGCTTAACGTAGTTCATTATCAGCCCAGTACCACCTGAAAACGATCGAGACGACTGGGCTTCGGCGGTGTCCAGATGGAACGTCATCCCCATCACAATCCCCGTCACGAGCGTCGCGATGATCGCGCACCCTACCCCCACGTGTCGGCGCACCGACGTCTGCCTATCACCAAACCGCATGTTACTAACCTCCTCCTCCTCGACACGACCGCATACAATACCGTTATAGTGCCCGCTAGACGAAAAGTCTCATGACTTCGTTCGACACTAGCATACCTCGTCGCGTCAGGTGAAGACGACTCCCGTCCAAGGCGAGGAGCTTTTGCTCGAGAAACGGTTCAAGCTCGACACCGTAGGCCTCCATCACTGAGACCTGGAGATCTCGGGCGATGGCGTCAAGATCGAGGCCCGCCACGAGGCGCAATCCCATAAATAACCGATCACCGATCCGCTCCGAGTGCGTCAATACACTTCGATCGCCGCACACCGCTCGACCAGCGTCGATGAGATCGACGTAACGCCCTGTTTCGGCGACGTTTCGCCACCGAGCGCCCTCGCGCGTCGAGTGCGCGCCGCAGCCGAAACCCAACCACTCCCCATCGCTCCAGTACTTCAGATTGTGCCGACATTGCCGTGATGGACGCGCAGTGTTCGAGATCTCGTATTGTTGATAGCCTGCCGCGTCAGTGACCTCTAGGGCCGCCAGGTACATATCAGCAGCCGCATCGTCCGGAGCCAGCGACCATCCGACTCGAGCCATTTCCTCCTTGAGCGGTGCATTGGGATAGAGCTCCAGCAGGTACAGCGAGGCATGGTCTGGACCGTGCTCGACCATCACCTCGACCGACGCCAAGGACTCGTCGCGGGACTGCCCTGGGAGCCAGAGCATCAGGTCGACGCTGATGTCATTACAGCCGGCCACGCGCGCGTCACGGATGGCGCGCGCAGCCCGGGTGGCCCCATGGCGCCGTCCAAGTCGCTGGAGCTCCGTGTCGGAAAACGACTGAACGCCGAAGCTCAGTCTATTGATGCCGGCCGTCAGCCAGCCATCGAGACGCGAAGCAGTAACGGTTTCGGGATTGACCTCGAGGGTGACTTCTGCTGACGGATAGACATCGAAGGAATGCCGACAAGCCTCGAGTAGTCCGAGAACCTCATGAGCCTCGAGTAGTGACGGTGTCCCCCCCCCCAAAGTAGATCGTATCCACAGGTGCAGCATCGCCGGCTTGCCGGATTTCCTGCCCAAGCGCTCGGACGCACCGTCGCTTGAGGTCGTCATCGAGCAAGCCACGGTTGAAGTTGCAGTAGTTACAAATCGACTCGCAGAATGGGATGTGGAGGTAGAGACCGAGGGGAATCATGCTCTTGTATAGGAGGTCCCCTCACCTAACTACTGACCTTCCCCCCCAACCAGCCGAGCTCAAGCTGGCCGTCATTCTCCTTCAACTGTGCACGTGCCCGAACCGACGTCCGCTTGGGCAAGCGACGCCGAGGCTGCCGCTGCTGGTCCTTCCAGCGACGAAAGATGTCGTCGGAACTCGGTGGATACTCAAAATCACGGTAGTCGGGCCCTAAATACTCGAGAAATTCGCACATTTCACGAAGCCGGGAATGCATCCTGAATCCGACCCGGACAAGGAGTGAATCGAGATCATCGCTGTCTGGAATATCCTCGTAGTTAGTCGTAAAGATCGTCGGCCGACGCTCGTTGTATCGCGTATTAACGATCAGATTCATCGTCTCTTCAACCCAATCGGTAGGCCGTTCTGAACCGAGATCATCCAAGACCAGCACTTCAGCCGCCATGACGCGTTTAAGGACATTCGCCTCGGAAAATCGGGTTACTGGATTGAACGTGCTTCGGATCGTACTGAGCAACGACCGAGTATCGTAGTACAGACCGCGCACGCTCTTCTGCATGATGACCTCCCGCAGCACCGCCACGGCAAGATGAGTCTTGCCGATGCCGGGAGGACCGATAAACAGCAGGCCCTTTTGGACAACCGGGAACGACGCCGCGAACTCGCGCGAGCGGCTAACGGCGCGAAGTAACAGTTCGTTCGGATAGCTGACGAACGACGAAAAGTCACACGTCTTATACCGAGATGGAATATTCGCGTCCTTGAGCAAGCCCATCGCCATGTGCTGGCGCCAGCACTCGCAGCGTTGAACTCGCTGGACACTGTCGACATCACAGGCACGCCAGCCCGTGCCATGGCAGCTCTCGCAAATCATGGGACGCTTAAGGAAGGAATACAGGATACTCCGACTGAGGCTAAGAGGGAACCTACATTGAGGACGTCAACGAATCGTCTCTTCTGAGACGCCTAGCGCGATGAGCGCTTCCGTGTGCGTTTCGTTGCGTCGGCGCCGCTCTTTGGCGCCGACGCAACGGGAGGAGCTGCGCGGACCAGCGTTGTTGGACTTGCCTTAACGAGCGCGGTTTCAAGACGTTGTTCCCAGTCATCGATCCCACGTGTCATTTCACCCTTAACGTACGCCATAAACTCGTTAACTTCACGCTGCATCTGGTCCATCTTGTGCCGCATGTTGAGGATGATTTCGACACCGGCCAAGTTGACGCCTAAATCCCGCGTCAGCGTCAAGATTGTTTCAAGCTGCTCGAGGTTCTCCGTCGAATACAAACGAGTATTTCCCTCGGTCCGCGAGGGCTTCAGCAACCCCTCTCGTTCGTAGAGACGCAATGTCTGAGGGTGGATGTTGTACCGCTTCGCTACGACGCTGATCATGAAGTAGGCCTCACCTGGCTCATTTGTCGCCAATCGCTATTACTCCACAAACAAGTCGCGTCGAACGTCGGCCTGATGCAGCTGGCCAAGCTCACGTAGCAGCGCCTTGGACCGCTCGTCGTCGGCACGCGGAAGGACCAGCCTTACGGTCACGATCAGATCACCACGATCACCGTCATGCGGCGATCGGACACCGCGTCCCTTGAGCCGAAAAGTCTGCCCTGCCTCCGTACCAGCCGGAATCGTAAGACGAGCCGCCCCATCGATCGTCGGCACGTCAATCGTTAATCCCAGCGCAGCTTCGTGCACGGCAATCGGAACTTCGACGTGGAGATCTTTGCCCTGACGCCGGAACAGTCGGTGGGAAGCGACCTTCGCTGTGATGTAGAGGTCACCTGGTGGTCCACCGTTCCTGCCTACGTTCCCCTTGCCTGAAATTCGCATTCGGGAACCATTCGCAACTCCTGCGGGAACCTGAATCGTAATCCTATTCATCTGGCTAGCGAGACCATCAGCATTGCATTCGGAGCACGGTCGCTGATGCTGCCGGCCGGTAGCGCAACACATTCCACAAGCCCGAGAAAACAGCATGTGCCCGCGACGCCAGCGCGTGGCACCGGTTCCTTGGCAACCGGAACATCGCGTTTCCGGTCCGCGTCTGACACCTGTCCCTCGGCAGAAGCCGCACGTCTCGAGCCGAGTCACGGAGAGTTTCCGCTCGGATCCGGCAAGCGCCTCCGTAAAGCTCAGTGCTACCTCGCCGAAAAGATCGCTTCCCCGCTCTTCCGCTCGCTGTAAGGACTCGCCACCAACACGGACCTCCGCAAAAAGTTCTCTGAATGTGACCGATGCTCCGCTAGTTGGCACGGAGAAGTCGAAGCCGCGAAACTGTACGTCCGAAGGCTCGGTATTCGTCGGCGGACTGAGTCCGCCCGTATCGTACACCCGGCGCCGCTCGGGATCGCTCAGTGTCTCGTAGGCTTCGGTGGCACGCTGGTAAAACGCCGCCGCTTCACGATCGCCTGGGTTGAGGTCAGGGTGATACCGGCGCGCGAGACGTGTGTACGCCCGCTTCAAGTCACGAAGCGACGCCTCACGCTCAAGCCCGAGAATCACATAGAAGTCCATGGGGATGCTCGCCGTCCTACTTGCTGTCGTCTTCGACGACTTCCGCATCGATGACGTCGTCGCCATTGGCCGCCGTGGCTCCCCCTGATGCTTCGCCGGTGGTCCCAGACGCATCGGAACCGGGCGGGGGCGAACCCGTGGTCTCGCTTTGCTTGTACAGCTCCTCGGCGGCCTTGTGCTGCGCTGAATTGAGCTCTTCGAGCAGTGAATTGATTGCAGCCACGTCAGTTTCTTCGTTCGCCTTCTTCAACGCTTCTATGGCCGTTTCAATCGGGTACTTCGCCTCAGTGGACAGCTTGTCACCTGACTCCTTGAGCATCCGCTCGGCGGCGTAGACGGCCTGGTCGGAACGGTTGCGCGTTTCGACCTCTTCTTTCCGCTGCTTGTCTTCCTCCGCGTGGGACTCCGCCTCGCTCATCATCCGATCAACTTCATCCTTGCTGAGACCACTCGACGCGGTGATCGTGATCTTCTGTTCCTTCCCGGTCCCGAGATCCTTTGCCGACACATTCACGATGCCGTTTGCATCAATATCGAACGTCACTTCGATCTGGGGCACGCCCCGTGGCGCCGGCGGAATACCCACAAGATGGAATTTCCCGAGCGTCCGATTGTCCTTCGACATCGGCCGCTCGCCTTGGAGCACGTGCACCTCGACACTCGTCTGGCTCTCAGCTGCAGTTGAAAAGATCTCACTCTTCCGCGTTGGGATTGTCGTGTTTCGGGTCAAGAGAGCCGTCATGACGCCACCCAGCGTTTCGATACCCAGCGACAACGGAGTCACATCGAGCAGCAGGAGATCCTTCACCTCGCCCGAGAGCACACCTGCCTGAATAGCCGCACCAACCGCCACGACTTCGTCTGGATTCACACCCTTGTGGGGCTCCCGACTGAAGAGGTCGCTGACGATCTCCTGCACCTTTGGTACACGCGTGGAGCCACCTACCAAGACCACCTCGTCGATCTGAGATGGCTCCAATCCTGCATCGGACAACGCCTGTTTCACAGGTCCAACGGTCCGCTGCAGAAGGTCGTCGACAAGCTGTTCGAACTTCGCGCGCGTGAGCTTCATCTGCAGGTGCTTCGGTCCGGCCTGGTCAGCTGTGACGAACGGAAGGTTGATCTCCGTTTCCATTACTGTTGACAGTTCCATCTTTGCCTTTTCTGCCGCTTCCTTCATGCGCTGAAGCGCCATTCGATCCTTGCTGAGATCGATGCCCTGGTCTTTCTTGAACGACTCGACGATCCAGTTCATGATTCGCTGGTCGAGATTATCGCCACCAAGATGGGTATCACCGTTCGTAGCCTTGACCTCCACGACTCCTTGGCCCACCTCAAGGATCGAGATGTCGAACGTGCCGCCCCCGAAGTCGTACACGGCAATCGTCTCGTCCTTCTTCTTGTCGAGACCGTAGGCAAGCGCGGCAGCAGTCGGCTCGTTAACGATTCGCATGACCTCGAGCCCGGCGATCTGGCCGGCATCCTTGGTCGCCTGCCGCTGGGCGTCGTTGAAGTACGCCGGCACTGTAATGACCGCCTTTTCGACCTTCTGACCAAGATAGGCCTCAGCCGCCTGCTTCAGCTTCTGCAGAATCATCGCGGAGATCTGCGGCGGGGAGTTTTTCTTGCCTCCGGCATTGACGCGAGCGTCACCGTTGGAGGCCTTGACTACCTCGTAGGGGACCATCTTCATCTCTTCAGAGACTTCGTCGAAGCGACGTCCCGTGAATCGCTTGATCGAAAAGATCGTGTTCTCCGGATTCGTAACCGCTTGCCGCTTGGCCACTTGACCCACTAAACGCTCGTCGCCCTTAGCGAACGCTACTACTGATGGCGTCAACCGTCCGCCTTCAGGATTCGTAATGACGGTCGGTTCGCTTCCTTCCATCACCGCAACAACCGAGTTTGTTGTGCCAAGATCGATACCGATTATTTTGCTCATCGTTGATGTCTCCGCTCATTATGTGCCAGCGCGTCGCACGACGCACCACACTGTAGGCTATCATTTATAACGATCAAAATAGTATACAACACTCATATAATATGCAACTTATATAGTTATAAAATATGAGTCACTTATTATAATATTATTGGCTTTTCATGGTACGACTTCCGCAGTGAGTGCCGCTGAGATACCGACATCTCTGGCCGACGAATCGGCTAGCGAAAACATCCTTACGCCATAAGAATTATGGTAATTTGTTCGAAGCCGGCGTCGATACTATAGAGTGATTTCCTGATATGACAGTGAAGAAGCGAACCACTCGCCGTGGAAATCCCTACGTCCGCCCGATAATCGCGGTTGCCACATTCGCGACCCTGGCTCTGATCGGTGCTGTGACCGGCGTTATTCTCGCCCATTCGCCAGACCTGCCGCAGATCTCGGAGCTCGATAGCTATAGGCCCGGCACGATCACGCGACTCTATGCGCGTGGCGGCGAACTCATCGGTGAGTTTGCGACCGAACGACGAGTGATCATCGCCTACGACGAGATCCCGGAGGTCCTGCGAAACGCAATTATCTCAGCTGAAGACGGCAACTTCTTCAACCATATCGGCTTCAATTTCCCAAGGCTCATCGCCACGATCGCCAGCAACATCATGAAGGGTAACCTCAAGGCGGCCGGGGCCAGCACGATTACCATGCAGTTGGCACGGAACATCACGCTGAGTGGCGGAAGGCTCGGGCAAGAAAAGACATGGCAACGGAAGCTGCGTGAGGCCTACTACACGTTTCACATTGAGAAGCGCTACACGAAGCGAGAAATCCTGACGCTCTACGCCAACCAGATGTACTGGGGAACGGCGACTCATAGCGCCTACGGGGTCGAGGCCGCCTCCCGACTCTACTTCGGAAAACCTGCGAGAGACCTGACCCTAGCGGAAGCCGCGACCATCGCGGGAATCACACAAACACCCGCGCGACAAAGCCCGCTCGTCAACATGGAGCTGGCCCGAAGCCGGCGGAACTACGCTCTGCAGCGGATGGTAACCGAAGGCTACATTGCTCAGGCTGAGGCGAACGTGGCTATGGCTGAACCGATCGTCCTCGCCCGTCGGACGGTTCGCAGCAACACGATCGCGCCGCACTTCATCGAAGAAGTGCGCCAGCATCTTGAGTTCGAGTACGGCGTCGGGCAACTGTACGAAGAAGGCCTGACCGTCCATACCACCTTGGACGCCCGACTGCAGGCGGTCGCTAACGAGGCCGTCGAAGCCGGACTTCGGGCACATGACAAGCGGTACGGCTTCCGTCCCGCGACGCGGAACATCCTGGCGGAAGCGGCCGACCACGAGGCCGGAAATGTCGATCCCGAGATGGTCTTACGGGCGTTCGAGGACAACCGTTGGATCTTCGCGATGGATGCCGGTGACATTGTGCCGGCCGTCGTGACCGAAGTCGACGCGAAAACGATGCAGGTCCGGTTCGGCCCGTATACCGCACGGGTCGTGCCCAAGGGCATGAGAATGCTGCAGTCCGGAAGAATCGATGGCTTTCGTGGCATCGGCCGAACCCCGGCGAACCAACTGGTGAAATCCGGCGATTTGATTGAAATCAAGATCACAACCCTAGAGACGGTCGACGCCGATGGAGAGCCGCTGGATCAGCCCGTTGTGGAGGCCGACCTTGAACAGGAGCCGCTCGCCGAGGCCGCGCTGATCGCCATCGAGAATCGCACCGGTCGTGTCTTGGCAATGGTGGGCGGCTACGACTTCGATCGCAGCAAGTTCAATCGGGCGACCCAGGCACACCGACAGCTTGGGTCACTGTTCAAGGGCGTGCTCTATGCCGCAGCTGTCGACCGAGGGTACACCGCGGTAACCATCATTTCGGACGAGCCGGCCAGTTACGACGTCGGTCCCGAGCAGGATCTGTACAGCCCGGAGAATCATGATGACACCTACGAGGGTCCGGTGACCCTACGTCACGCATTCGAAAAATCCAAGAACGTTCCGGCGGTTTGGATAATGAACCAGATCGGTCCCCAGAACGTAGTCGACTTCGCCGGCCGCCTTGGCTTCACCTCGAAGATTCCACCGTTCCTGTCCGTCGCGCTCGGCTCAGCCGAATCGACCCTAATGGAAGTAACGAGTGCGTATTCCGTGTTCCCGAACCGAGGAACGCGGATGATCCCGTACCAGATTGAACGTATCGTCGACCACTCGGGTAACGTGCTTGAGGAGGGCCGTCCTCAGCCGCAGAACGCCATTCGCCCAGACACGGCGTACATCATGGTAAACCTGATGCGTGGCGTCATTCAGCGCGGCACGGGTCGGGGACTGCTACAGCTGAGGTGGCCGATTGGCGGCAAAACGGGCACGGTCGACGACTACACCGACGCGTGGTTCGTGGGTTTCGATCCGGATATTTCCGTGGGAGTGTGGGTCGGCCACGACGAAAAGAAGTCCCTCGGTGAGGGTGAGGAAGGCTCACTCGTCGCGGTTCCGATCTGGCGCGATTTCATGCGTGCCTACATCGAGGAACGTGGCACACCCGAGGGCTTCTTGCCGCCAGCCAATATCGTGTTCACGGCGGTCGATCAAAGAACCGGCAAGCTGGCAGCGCCGTGGTCGACCGGTGCGATACAGGAAGCGTTCATTGTCGGAACTGAGCCGGGCGCGACGTTCAACCGATAACGCCGCGCCAGCCGCGAGCTGTCTCCGGTCTCCTTACTCCCCAGCTCCCTGTCTCCTGGTCGTCCCCTTTCCGGCCTTCTGCATCAGATAGCGCTTGATGAACGGGTCGAGGTCACCGTCGAGAACCCGGTCAACGTTCCCGATCTCGAGCTTCGTGCGGTGGTCCTTGACCATTCGATAGGGATGGAGAACGTAGCTCCGAATCTGATTCCCAAAAGCAATATCCTTCTTTTCGCCACCGAGCTCATCAAGCTTCGCCTTCTGCTCTTCGCGTTTGCGCTCGTAAAGCCTGGCCCGCAGTACCTTCATAGCCGCATCGCGGTTGCGATGCTGGGAACGTTCGTTCTGACACGACACCACGATCCCGGTCTGGAGATGTGTAATCCGGACCGCCGAATCCGTAACGTTGACATGCTGTCCACCGGCTCCACTTGAGCGATAGGTGTCGATCCGAAGATCTTTCTCCTCGATTTCAACCTCGACGTCATCAGGTAACTCCGGCCAGACAAACACCGAGGCGAATGATGTGTGGCGGCGCGCGGCCTGGTCGAATGGGGATATTCGAACCAAACGGTGTACGCCCGCTTCGGCGAGTAACAAACCGTAGGCATAGTCACCGATCACGGTCATCGTGGCAGCCTTGATGCCGGCTTCGTCGCCCGGTTGGTAATCGATAATATCGTGCTTAAACTCGTGGCGCTCCACCCATCGCAGATACGCTCGGAGCAGTGTCTCAGCCCAATCCTGCGACTCCATGCCGCCAGCCCCGGGATGGATCGAGAAGATGGCGTTGCAGTGGTCGTGCTCTCCACCAAGCATCTTCTTGATCTCGGCGGTCTCGACCTCCTCCCCCAGCGTGTCCAGTGCGCGAGCGATGTCGTCACCGACAGTCTCACCCTGCTGCGCCCAGTCGATCAAGACCTCAAGGTCGTCGACCTGCTGTTTTAAGGACTCGGCCAACTCGTGGTCTTGCGTCAGCCGACGACGGCGCTGAAGAACACGCTGTGCCTCTTCTGCGTCGCTCCAAAACTCCGGTTCCGCGGCGCGGCGCTCCAACTCGGCAATTTCTTCCGCTGGACTCGCTTCGTCAAAGATAGCTCCGCAAGTCCTCGGCGCGCTTGAGCAAGTCCTGATATCGACGAATCTGTTCTTCCAACGGTACAGTCACGTGCCTCCTTTGTGCCCCAATTCGGGCGCGCCATTCATTAACTCAACAGCAATATGGTCGATCACACGCGACGTGGCATCGGTTGTCGTCGCGCTGCCACGACGAGCGCGATGAACGTCACACCGGCGCACACCCACGCCCCAAGGTCACCGATACGGTTATAGACCGTGGCGCGATCGATCAATCGAACGTCTACCGTCACCACCTCGTCCTCGAACAGAGACGTGCGCGCCAGAACGCGTCCATAAGGATCAATGACACCGCTGATCCCAGTGTTCGCCGCTCGTACGAGGTATCGGCCGCTTTCAATCGCCCGCATGATCGCCATCTGGAAGTGCTGGTTGGGCGCCGATGAGCGACCATACCATGCGTCATTCGTGACGGTCGTGAGCAGCTGGCTGCCATTGGTCACGAACTCGCGAACTAAACCAGGATAGATGATCTCGTAACAAATGACGGTCGCAACCTGATAATCATGAACCGGAAAGGTGCTCGCCTCCGTGCCAGCGGTAAAACCACCGATGTTTTCAACCAACGGTGAAACGAAGAACAACAGATCCCGGAGCGGCACGTACTCGCCCCACGGCACGAGGTGCTGTTTGTGGTAGACCGCAGACGTCTCGCCCTTGGGATTAACCATGATGGCCGCGTTGTAGTACTGCGGCTCATCACTCCACACGACGTCGGTGCTCCCGAACAACAGATGTACCGATTGCTCCCTGGCGAGTTCTCGAATTTGATCAGCACGGGGATCAAACCTGAACGAAAACGGTGTTGCAGACTCAGGCCATACGACGATCCTTGCGCCGTCATCTAGAGCCCGATGCGTAAGCCGTAAATACTTATCGAAAATCGCGTCACGCCGCGCCGGGTTCCACTTCTCGGCCTGTCCCACGTTGCCCTGGACCGCAGCGACACGGATAGTCTCTCCGGATTTGGTCAGCGCCCCCGAGCGCACCCGGAGGTGGCCGAGCACGACGACGACCAACAGCACCAACGCCGTGGTCGCGGCCACCACCCACCGACGCCGCTGGGTATCCACTAACACTAGCGTGACCACGCCATTAACCCACGTCACCAAGGCTGATAAGCCGAGCACCCCGAACACACTTGCCACCTGGGCAACCTGAATAAACGGCGTCTGACTATACCCGAGCAGCTCCCACGGAAAGCCAGTGAACAAGTAAATACGGCCAAGCTCGCTGGTAACCCAGACGCACGGAGTCATCAACAAGGCGCCGATGCCGAGTCGATGTGTGAGCTCCCACATGACCGCCGCGAAGAAGGCCGGAAACAACGCCAGGTAGGAAATAAACAAGAGATGAATACCCCACGAGAGTGGGATCGAAAGCCCGCCGTACTCGCTCATGACGCGGGGAACCCAATAAATGATGCCCGCGAAGTGCAGGACGCCTGTCAAGAGCCCGTGACCAACTGCGAGCGTTACCGACGGTGCTCGAACGATAGTCACCAACAGTGGCACCAACGCAAACCAAGCAAAGAAGGGATGGCCGACGTCCGGAAAGCTCAGGACGAGCAGGATACCCGATATGACGGCAAGCTTCACGCTCGCGACACCAGTAGCATTAGTGTCCTAGCGGGTCACGATCGGGGCGAATTCATCTTCGATCTCGACACGCTGGCGGACACGCTCAGCCTCAGCCCGGTTCGCGTACGGTCCAACCCGAATACGGTGAAGCGCGATCGGCTCATCCGCGACCGGTGTCACTGCGAACGCCGGCAGGCCCTTCGCGCGCAAGCGCTCCACCACTCCACTCACGGAACCTTTATCACTGAGCGCTACGACCTGCACGTAGTAGCCGTTGCCGGCTGGCGGCGACACGGTTTCGATGGCCACTCTGTCGACCGTGTCGATCGCCTCGGTCACGGCGGCCGCTTCTAGACTCGTTGCTAGGGGGAGTTCTAGGCGCCCGCTCGTCTGCGGGACGGAACCCTGGATAGCGCCGAAGTCGGCCCCTTGCTGATCGGACGCT
Source organism: Vicinamibacterales bacterium (assembly GCA_965237405.1). GTDB lineage: Bacteria > Acidobacteriota > Vicinamibacteria > Vicinamibacterales > UBA8438 > CAUZIB01. The sequence goes on from OZ250139.1 coordinate 1,711,649, forward strand.
GGCGAAGTCGCCGGCTCGCTGGAGCTGAGGGCATGATCGGGAACAAAGCGAGGTTTGTCACTGGTGAGGAGCCGGTAGTAGCTCAGATCTTCGCTCTCGGCCGACGCCGCCGATGGCTCGGACCGCGGTATTCCGATGGTTATTGAAGGGACGTCGCTATAACCCAACCCCGTCGTCACAACTGTCGCACCACGCCCCGTGAGTGGAACGCCACGACCCACGAGAACCCCACACAGGAAAACCACGACGGCCACCACCGTCGCTGCCATGAAGAGGAAGACGACCTGCTTTGCGTTATGCGCGCCGTCGCCAGAAGCTGCAGATGACATGGAACGGAGCTAAGTGTCTCGATGTGTCCAGACTAGGATGAATCAGGCTCCCGCTTCGGTAACAGCCCGCTCAACAGGTCAATCGGTAACGGAAAGACCAGCGTTGAGTTCTTCTCGCTGGCGATCTCGGTCGCAGTTTGTAGGTAACGAAGCGTCACCGCCAATGGCTCCTTCGAGATGATAGCGGCGGCCATTGCCAGCTTCTCTGATGCCTTATACTCGCCCTCGGCGTGAATAATCTTAGCACGCTTCTCTCGCTCCGCTTCAGCCTGACGCGCCATCGCCCGCTGCATATCAGGCGGTAAGTCAACGTGCTTGACCTCGACCGCGGACACTTTGACACCCCAAGGATCGGTCTGTGTATCGAGGATCTGCTGCAGCTCCTTATTGAGCCCCTCACGTTCCGAGAGTAAACCATCAAGCGTCGCCTGACCCAGCACGCTACGGAGAGTTGTTTGCGCTAACTGCGACGTTGCGTAGTGGAAGTTCTCCACCTCAACGATCGCGCGCAGCGGATCCATCACGCGGAAGTACACAACCGCATTCACCTTGAGCGACACGTTGTCTTTCGTGATCACGTCCTGCGGTGGCACATCCATCACAATCGTCCGTAGGCTCACTCGGACCATTCGATCGATCGGTGCGAACACGAGAATTACACCCGGTCCCTTTGGCTTGCGCAAGAGCTTCCCAAGACGAAAAATGACGCCGCGCTCGTACTCGGGCAGGATCTTGATCGAATTCACGAGATACAAGCCGATGATGAACCCGAAAATCAGAAGAGGGTTTATTGACATGCGTGGGTTCCTCCGGACGAACGTGCCGTTAGTTGCCGTACCGTCAGCTTCAGCCCATCAATCGAGACGATCTGAACCTGGACGCCGACTGCGACATCCTCGTCGGCCGTCGCGGTCCAGATCTCCCCGTGGGCAGCGACGCGGCCCGACCCACCAGCGTCGATAGAACTAAGAACCTCGCCAAGCGCGTTAATCATACCCGCTCTTCCAGTCACTGGCTGTTTCCGCTGCGCGCTTATCCCGAGTCGGGCCAATATCGTCGTGATCGCACCCAGCGCCAGCATCGAGGAAAGGAGGAATGGCCACCCGAGCTGGAGCTCCTGGACCTGCGAATCGATTAGCATCACCGCCCCGAGCACCATACTCAGAATTCCGCCCACCGCGAGGAATCCAAAAGTTGGGGTCATTGCCTCCGCCGCAAGCAACACGAGGCCGAATAGGATCAAAAGCAACCCCACGTAGTTGATCGGCAAAACCTGGAACGCAAAGAATGCGAGCAGCAGACACACCCCACCGACGACGCCAGGGATGATCCCACCCGGATTCCACAGCTCGATTGTCAACCCTAGCGTTCCGAGGCTGAACAGGAGCACAGACACCTGGGGGTGCGCGATGGCGCTGAGGAATCTCTGCCGCCAATTCATTGTCACCAACTCAACGATCGCGTCGCTCGTCTCGAGAACCGTTATGGTTCCATCCCAACGTTGCACCTCACGACCATCGAGCTGGGAGAGCAGGTCATCGAAATCGGTCGCCACGAAGTCGATCAGGGCCGGCTCGGCATCGAGCGCCTCCCGCTCGGTAAACGACTCGCTCTCGGTTACGGCGCGTTCGGAGAGCTCAACGTTTCGGTTCCGCTGGTTCGCAAGCGACCGGGCGTACGCCGCCACGTCCGAGACCGCCTTCTCGGCCATGGCCTCGTCCATGGACGCCCCCGTGCCGGAGACGGGATGAGCAGCACCGATGTGGGTGCCGGGCGCCATAACGGCGACGTCGGCCGCGATCGTAATCAGGAACCCAGCCGAGGTAGCGCGGGTTCCACTGGGACCCACATAGACGACGACCGGCGTCTCAGATTCAATGATGCTCGTATTGATGGCCCGGGTAGAATCAACCAGGCCACCCGGTGTCTGCAACGTCAGGACAACGAGTTCGGCTTCGTCCGCGTTCGCGCGCTCGATCGTCTGGGCGATGAACTCGGCCGACACGGGATGGATGAGCGCGTCAACGTCGGCCGCGTACACGAGCGGCCGATCGGAAATCGGGGAATCCTGCCGCGCGGCGGCGAGCGCTGTAAACGATGACGCCATCACCCAGCACACCGCGAAAGCGAATCGAAGCGGCGATGACCGTGGTGACATGGCTGCCAAGGAGTGTCACTCAAACGGTATCGGAGTGGCTGCAGGCTGTCAACGTATGACGAACCGACGCCAGTGACACGATCTGGTAAGGTAAGTAGTCCCATGTGCACGGCAGCGGTGCTGGCCGGCGGACGTGGTCGGCGACTCGGTGGTCGGCACAAGGCGCTCCTCACGCTCGGCGATGGCCCCATCATCGACCGACAAATCAACACATTGCGACCCGTTGTCAATAGCGTGGCCATCGTTGCAAACGACCGAGATCGCTACATGTATTTGGGTGTACCGGTGTGGCCAGACCTACATCCCGGGGTCGGACCGTTGGGGGGGATCTTGACCGCGTTGACTCATGCCGCAGACAGCGCGACGCTTATCGTCGCTGGCGATATGCCATTTCTCACGTCGGCGTTTCTTCGCCATCTGATCAATGCCGGCCGTGATGCCGATGACATCGACATCGCGATTCCGCGCTCTGACGACGGTTATCAGCCCTTATGTGCCGTGTATCACCCACGGTGCCTCACCGTGATTCGACGACACATCAACGCTGGTTCGTTAAAGGTTACCGACATCCTCCCCGAGCTACGGGTCCGCGAGCTCCGCAGCAACGAGTTTGCTGCGTTCGATCCTAACGGTACTCTGTTCTTCAACATCAATACCGCCGAGGACTATACCCGAGGTCTGGCCATCGCCAACCGGCAGCAGGCAGATTCATGATCCTCGACCTCCACGATCGACTGCGCGAGAGAATTCACACGGTTCTGTCCAACCTCTACGGACTCGGTCCCGACACGAGCCCTCCGATCGTCATCCAGTACCCACCCAACCGTTTACTGGGCGACCTCGCGGTCACCGTCGCGTTCGAACTGGTCCGCACACTGCGCAAAGCACCGCGCGTCATCGCCCAGGAAATCGTCGACGCACTGGGACCGATTGACGGTGTCGCGACGACGGAGGTCGCGTCCAACGGATACGTCAACCTCCACCTCGCTCGGGCAGATTTCTTACGCGCCGCCTTGAGCCCATCCACCGAACTGAGCGGCGAATCCGACACGGGCAAGATCATCGTCGAACACACAGCAATCAACCCGAATAAAGCCGCCCACATCGGTCACCTTCGCAACGCCTCGCTGGGCGACACCCTGGTCCGGCTGTTGCGCTTTCGACGTCAGTCTGTCGAGGTGCAAAACTACATCGACGATACTGGCGTGCAGGTGGCCGACGTCGTGGTCGGGTTTCGCCAGCTCGAGTCGCGTAGCCCCGAGGACATTCGTCGACTCGCCGACGACACGAGATTCGATTACTACTGTTGGGATCTCTACGCCCAGGTCACCCGGTGGTACGAAGCCGACCCGGCTCGTCTGCAGCACCGCAAGACGACGCTCCACGATCTCGAGCAGGGCGACAACCCTTCATCGGCCATCGCTCGTTTCATCGCGGGCCGGATCGTCCGCAGTCATCTCGCCACCATGGATCGGCTTAACGTGGACTACGACCTCCTGAGCTGGGAGGGTGACATCCTGCGGCTGGACTTCTGGACCACAGCCTTTGAGATCCTCAAGCAGGCAGGTGCGGTGTTCCTCAAAGACGACGGTCCACAAGCCGGCTGCTGGGTGATGGAAATAGACGACGGCCAATCCGAGACCGACGCGAACGGCGGTCAGGACGACGTGCGCCTCAAGGTTATCGTTCGGTCAGATGGCACAGTCACCTACGTCGGTAAGGACATTGCCTATCAGCTATGGAAGTTCGGACTACTGGGTAAAGATTTCGGATTCCAGCCATTCGCGACGCAACGTTCAGGCCGCGCGCTTTGGAGCACCACGGCCGATGCCGACGGGCAAAATCGGTCGGACGCTCCATCCTTTGGCCTAGCGGCCGCGGTATACAACGTGATCGACACCAGGCAGTCCTACCTCCAGCAGCTACTCAAACAAGCGCTAACGGAACTCGGACACTCCGGAGAGGCTGATCGTTCCGTGCACTTCTCGTACGAAATGGTCGCCCTGTCACACACCACGGCTGAAGCTCTCGGGTACAACACCGGTGAGGCTGGTGACCGGCCATTTGTCGAGGTCTCTGGGCGCAAGGGCCTTGGGGTCAAGGCCGATGATCTGCTCGACCGCTTGACGGACGCTGCGACCAAAGAAGTCGCGGCGCGAAACCCAGAGTTCGATACGGCCGAAACGAATCGGATCGCCACCATGATCGCGGCGGCTGCAGTCCGGTATTTCATGATCAAGTACTCCCGGGGGAAAGTGATCGCGTTCGACATGGACGAGGCACTGAGCTTCGAGGGAGAGAGCGGCCCGTATCTGCAGTACGCGGCGGTCCGTGCGGCTAACATCCTGCACAAACTCGACACGAAGATCGGTATCGACGAGCTGGGTATCGTTGACGCGCTGCCGAGTCTGGCTCCGGAACCGCTCAACGACCCCGATGGCACCGACCTCTGGGCACTTGTCCTAGAAGCCTCACGACTCGACGAGGTCGCTGAACAAGCTATTCGTACGCTCGAGCTATCCGCGCTGGCGAAGTACAGCTTCGGCCTCGCCCAGACATTTAACGCCTTCTACCATCGCTATCCCGTCGTCAATGAAATCGATCCGGAGGTTCGCGCGTGGCGTGCCGCCGGCGTGGCCTATTTTCGAACCCAGCTCACCCACGCCTTGAGCCTGATGGGATGTGACGTGCCGCCGCGCATGTAGCAACCCGGCCACGCTACCGCCTCAACGTTGCGACTAACTCGATGTGTGCGGTGTTCGGAAACTGATCGAACGCCTGAATATCCGACGCATCGTAACCTGCTTCGCGAAACCTTCGAAGGTCTCGCGCGAACGTGGCCGGGTCGCAGGAGACATACACGATGGTGCGTGCATGGAGATCCACCAAACGTTCGATGAGCCCTCTCGCGAGTCCGGCGCGTGGCGGATCGGCCACAACCGTCCCAATAATTCGATCCGTCCGTTGGGAAAGGTAGGATTCGACAGACGCACCGACCACACCAACCCGCGTGCCAAACGGTCGCGTGTTTCGACGCAAGTCCGTGACCGCCAAGCGGTCGCGCTCGACAGCAGTGACCCCCGATTCTCCGCGTGCGGCGAGCGACACGGAGAACAACCCCACGCCGGCATAGAGGTCGAGTACCGGTCCCGGTGACACGCGTTGACAGACCGTGCCCACCAGCTCGGATATCAGATAGCGGTTGGCCTGAAAGAACGAAGCCGCGTGGCGCCTCAGCACTGCGCCGGTTGAGCCGACGCCACCCATGACGGCGTTCACCGGGTCGCCAACGGTCGGCGAACCCGCGATTCGCTCAATGCCACCACGTGCCGGGCACACGGTGACGCCGGTGATCCCAGGCAGGCTGGCTGCCTCCGCGAGACACCCGTACGTGAGACGGCGCCGCAAGGCGTAGTGAACGACGCGCTCGTTGCCGACCACGTTTTCCGCGATATCGACATGCGAGAGGCTCGTGCGGACCGATCCACCGCAACCGAGCCGCTGACCGAGTTCCGTAACGACCCGCTCGGTTTCGGGGAGGAGCTGACCCGTAGTTGTCACCTCGCAGATGTCGCGGGTTCCTGTGCGAAGGAACCCGAGACCGCGCCGGCCTACGTGAAGGCGGGCTCGCAGTCGATACCCGCGTTCCGGCGAGCCCATGACCGGTACCGGGGCAACCTCTTCGAAACGACCGATCCGGTGAAGTGCATCACGGACGATCTCCGACTTGAGGGTGAGCTGTCGCTCGTAACGAATATGCCGATAAAGCTGGCCGCCGCATGCCGAGTCGCCTGATGTGTCCCGCCGGTCACGGTCGGGTTCGATAATCTCAGCCACCGTCGCGTGGATCACATGATGACGCCTAGTATCAACCCGTACGCGCACACGCTCACCGGGTATCGCACCCGTCACCAACACGACGCATCCGTCGTCGTACGCGAGCATGGCGCCACCGGTCACCGGCCGTTCCGCTCGAACCTCGATGAAGCGTGGCGAATCGGCTTGGTCCACTCTCGGCTACTCGAAACGAACCCTCGGCACTTTCAGGTAATCGGCAAGAAGCTGCTGGGCGGCGGCGGCCAGCGCCTCTCGAAACCGCTCTGGTGGCATACGTGCCCGGAACGGTTCAAGCTCACGCACGGCTTCCTGACAACAACGCGTCTGGAGAGCCGGATCAACCTTCTCACGAAGCTCGGCCATCAGTTGCTGTTCATGCTCCGCAAGTCGGTCTACGAGTTGACGCCGGACTGATCCACGCGCGGTCAGCGCAGACTCGGCGACCGCCTCGAACTCATCGATCAACCGGTTAGCGGTCGCGGCCACGCCAGTAGGCACCTGACTAGTCTCCACCCACCGCGCAAGCCGCTCTGCCACTCGGGTGATGTGATCCGCTAAGGACGTCTGCGCAGCAGCACCTCGCGGCGATCGGTCCGCCGCCACACGCTTGAACTCACCAACCCCTACCGCCCGCCGCCAGCCATCGAACAGCTCGAGCACGTCGGCCTCACAGAACTCGACACGAAGCGGACGTCTCCGCGTACCCTTGGAGTGATAGCGTTCGAATGCGCGGTCGATGCCTCCAAAGACCACACGAAGCGGAATCTCCCGATCTGCCCAACCACACACGAACTCGAACGCTGGACCGACCACACGGATCAAATGGCCGTCGTTCTTACGACAGAGATACGATTCGACTTCTCGACAGTACTGACCAGAATCCATTAAGCCCGTTTGGTCAAGCCCGCTGCCAGTTACGAAATCGTACTGGTCGAGGGCTCCATGTGCCAGTCTAGTGTGCCCGCAATGATTCGTTCTATGCGACCGTCGCAGCGAACCCGCAGCGCTCCGTTCGAATCAATTCCCGCGGTCACGCCCGACCGGCGCCCGTCCGGCGAATCCCATGCGACCGTCGTGCCGTCGCACGACGGAGAGAGTTCTCGCCAGCGAGCAAACATCGCCTGCGGGCCACTCGTCCGAACCCGCTGGCGCCAGAGTTCGAGCGACGCCAAGACCTCGACGAGCACTTCGCCCCGATTCGCGCGCCCATCATATTCGGCGTCGACGCACGATGCACGGCCAGCGATTTCAGACGGATACACCGAGCGCGACAGGTTAACACCGATCCCTACCACGACTAGGTCGTTGGCCGTCGCCTCGCACAGGACCCCGCCTAGCTTCTTCGCCCGCGGCGACGTTGAGGACGCGTGCGTGGCGGGAGCGACCAGATCATTTGGCCATTCAAGGTCGACCGGCACGCCGGTCGCGGCTCGAACGCCTTCGGCCGCAGCAACGCCCGCCAGCAGCGTGACTGTTGGAGACGTCGTCTTCTGAAGAACGACCGACATGTACAGACCACCCCGCGGCGAGAACCACGCGCGACCGAGCCGACCTCGACCGGCCGACTGCTCCGACGCGACTACGATGGTCCCGTCACCCGCATCTAAGGTCACCAGCTCCATAGCCAGGTCATTGGTCGACCCGACGACCTCTCGGTAAACCAGGACCGACGCGAGAGTGCCAAGCCGGTCGCGGATGCCAGGGGCAGCGAACGACTGGCCGATCTCGGGAGGAATCGCGTCGTTCATACAAGCCTGATAGATTCTGGAGTCGATCCATCTGGCTGCACGTCGAAGCTAAAGTCGACAGCTGGCGCGGAATGCGTCAGCGCTCCGACGGAAACGAATTCTGGCCCCGCCTCCGCAATGTCATCCAGCCCGTCCAGCGTCACCCCGCCAGAGACCTCAACCTTGACACGACCCCGGGTCAGCCGAACGGCCTCCCGTACCCCGTCTATCGACAGATTGTCGACGAGCACGACATCAGCGTTGGCTGCGATCGCCTCTCGCACTTCATCGAGGGATTGGGCTTCGACCTCGATCGGGATGTCGTGGGTTACGTGTCGCACCCGTTCGACAGCTTCAGGAACCGACCCAACGAGTCGAATGTGATTGTCCTTAATTAACAGGCCGTCGTCCAACGCCATCCGGTGATTGACCCCGCCACCCGCACGCACGGCGTACTTTTCTAGCGCCCGCAACATCGGTGTGGTCTTGCGCGTGTCCAAGACGAGCGTCCGCCCGGCCGCCATGTCGACAAACCGACGCGTCAATGTGGCCGTCCCTGACATGTGTTGAAGGAAGTTTAGTGCGGTGCGTTCAGCCGTCAGAAGCGGCCCGGCGGCGCCAACAATGTGAAGAACGACGTCGTCCGCGCAACAGCGTTCGCCGTCCTGCTGGTGACGTGTCACCACAACGTTGGGATCAAGCTGCTGGAACGTTTCTACAGCAACATCGAGCCCGGCAATGACGCACGGTGATCCCACAACCACCACGCCGACGGCGCGCTGCTCGGGAGAAATCGTTGCTTCGGTGGTGACATCGCCCGATCGCAGGTCTTCCGCTAGCGCGCGTTGGACAACCTCGCGATAGACCGACGGGTCCAGCGGACCAAACGGCTCGACCTTCACCCGCCGAGCTCCGCCAAGATCTGCTCCAGCTTTACCTGGTGCTGACCGATTGCCTGCTCCTTGGCACGGGCCTCATCGACGACGGCCGGGGCGGCCCGCTCGACGAATGCACGATTCGAGAGTCTCGACCGAAGCGACTCCCGCTGCTTCACCAGTTTATTGAGATTTTTCCGCACACGCTCCGTCTCCTTGCTGCGATCGACGATGCCGGCCAGCGGTATGTGCACCTGAAAGTTCCGAACGACCCGACGGACTGTGTCTGGATCCCGCGGCACGTGGTCGGCGAACTCGAGGCTCTCGAGACTCGCCAGGTGCGTGATCGAGTCAGCGTTCGTGCGAAGCACCTCCCATTCGGACTCGAACGAAGCCTCGATGACCACCGTTACCTTCCGCGACGGCGGCACTCCCCACTCTGACCTAACCGTCCGAATCGTCGTGATCACCTCTTGCAGGAGCTCAACGACATCAACCGCCTCGGAGTCGTCCCACTCTGATACCGGTTCAGGGAAACGCGCCAGGGTAATCGTCTGCCGGCTGGTGTCAACGGCCCGGCCGTCCTCCGGCCGTCGAGGCAATGCTTGCCAGATCTCCTCGGTCACGAAAGGAATGAACGGATGCAGCAATCGAAGGAAACGGTCGTGTACTTCGAGCAGTACCGCGATCGCCGTGTCACGGCGAGTCCCCTCGGCCTGCAGATGCGGTTTGACGAGCTCGATATACCAATCGGCATACTCGTGCCAGAACGCGTGATACAGCCGGTCAGCTGCGACGTCGAATCTGAATTCTGCCAGCGCCGTTCCAATTTCATCCGCCAATTCGCTCGCGCGATGCAGCATCCACCGGTGGATGACGTCGAGCCCGGCCGAGCGAGGCACCGCCGGTCTCTCGGTGAGCGTCTCGGGTAGATTTATCAGGACAAACCGCGACGCGTTCCAGATTTTGTTGATGAACTGTCGGTATCCGTACAATCGGCCCTCCGACAGCGAGATATCCATCCCCGGTGACGCAAGCGCGGCCAGCGTAAAGCGAAACGCGTCCGCACCAATCTCGCCGATGAGTTTAAGTGGGTCGACGACGTTCCCCTTCGACTTACTCATCTTCTGACCGTGCGCATCCCGAACGAGCGAGGTGATGTAGACCGTCTTGAACGGCACGTCACCCGCGAACCTTACACCCAACATCATCATACGCGCGACCCAGAAAAAAATGATGTCGTGGGCCGTGATCAATAGGGTCGTCGGGTAGTACCGCGCTAGGTCACGTGTGGAATCGGGCCAACCCATCGTGCTGAACGGCCACAGTCCGGAACTGAACCATGTATCGAGGACGTCGGTATCCTGACGGAGAGATCCCCCGCACGCGCAAGCCGACGGGGTCTCCTCCGACACGACGATCTCGCTACAGTCATCGCAGTACCAAGCTGGAATACGATGTCCCCACCACAGCTGGCGTGAAATGCACCAGTCGTGAATGTTCGTCATCCAGTCGTTGTAGGTCCGCGTCCAGTTGGCGGGAACAAAGCGGGTCTTCTGCTGATCAACGACCTCCAGTGCACGATCGGCAAGCGGTCTGATCTTGACAAACCATTGCGTCGAGAGAAGCGGCTCCACCACGGCGCGACAGCGCTGGCAGTGCCCTACGGAATGGATGTGTTCGTCGACGCCCACCAGTAAGCCCTCAGCGTCAAGCTGCTCAACCAGAGCGCGTCTGGCATCGAAGCGGTCCCGTCCCACGTAGGGCCCGGCCTCCGCCGTCATTTTTCCGTCCTCATCGATCACGGAGATCGCAGCAAGCTCGTGGCGCCGACCCATCTCAAAATCGTTTGGGTCATGCGCGGGAGTTACCTTGACCGCACCGGTCCCGAATTCGGGGTCGACGAATTCATCCCGAATGAATCGGATTTCGCGACCGATGACCGGCAGCCGGATAACTCGCTCGCTCAGCGCTCGGTACCGTTCGTCGTCAGGATGCACGGCGACCGCGGTATCGCCGAGCATCGTCTCTGGGCGCGTCGTAGCTACGACGACACCCCCGTCGCCATCGGCGTAGGGATATCGAATTCGATAGAGCTTGCCGGCCGTGTCCTTGTGAACGACCTCAAGATCCGAGAGCGCCGTTCGGCAGCGCGGACACCAGCTGACGAGGTACGTCCCTCGATAGATGAGCCTTTCCTTATAAAGAGTCACGAACACGCGCCGGACCGCGCGTGACAAGCTCTCATCAAGCGTAAAGCGCTCTCTCGACCAGTCCACTGACGATCCAAGCTGGCGCATCTGACTCGTGATCGTGCCGTGGCTCTGCTTCACCCACTCCCACACGCGAGCTTCGAAAGCCTCACGTCCAAGGTCGTGACGGGTCTTGTTCTCTTTTGCCAACTGCTTTTCAACGACGTTCTGTGTGGCAATGCCGGCATGGTCCGTGCCGGGCAGCCACAATACGTCGTACCCCTGCATCCGCTTCCATCGGGCCACGATGTCGGGAAGCGTCTGGTTGAGCGCATGACCGATGTGGAGCCATCCCGTGACGTTCGGGGGTGGCAGGACCATACTGAAGACCGGCCGATCAGACGCTGGACTCGCACGAAACGCGCCTAGTTCCTCCCAGTAGGCGTACCACTTAGGATCCACCGTTGCGTGCTCGAATACCTTGGTTAGCTCTCGCATCGGACCGCTACCGTAGCTTCTCCTTGAGCCGTTCAATCTCCTCACTCACCAAACGCTCGGCAACTTGGGTGACGACCTGCCTCATCGTTTCTCGGACCACGCGATCTGAAAGCCTTGTGATCACGCGCGCGGCTAGCCGATCGATCAGCTCGTCGGTAATAGCTGATGGCAATAGCCCCTCCGGCTCCGACGGCTGTCGTGCCGGTTGCGAGCTGGTCACCATTGTCGGTACGCGCAGAACGGTCGCCTCGTCAACCACCTGCAACGTCACATCGGCTGTCTCCGCGGCCAGCGCGCGCGAGACATCCTCCGCCGGCTCGCCAGTTTGCGTGCAAGAATCGCGACTAGCTGACGCTACGTCCCTCACAGCCGGAACACCGCCTAGCAATTTACGAACCGTCGCAACGAGTCGATCGGGGTCGAACGGTTTGACCAGGATGGCGTCGGACACCGTCCGTGCACGTGTGTCATCGACCGGCTCAAACGCGCCGGTCATGAGTACGACCGGAATCTGACTCCGCTTAGGTTCCGCTTTGACGAACTCACCAACCTCATAGCCGTCTCCATCGGGCATCCGGGTATCGGCAAGCACCATCGCTGGTGGCGCCTGATCGATCCGCTTGATGGCCTCGGCACCGCTGGCGACCGTCACCACTCTGATGTTTTCGTCTTTGAGGGCGAGCCGAATGACCTTTTGAATGATCAGACTATCGTCTGCGACGAGCACAGTCCGTGACATCGTAGCCACTATGGGATAGTCGCGTCGGCCGGTGACCGGCGGACGTTCTCGTTAATGAAATCGACAATGGTCTGCATCGATGTGCCGGGTTGGAAGACACCCGTGATGCCAAGGTCGTTCAGCGCCGCAATGTCGTCGTCCGGGATGATTCCCCCAATCACGACCAGAACATCGTCGAGCCCTTGTGCCTTCAGTAGCTCGACCAGTCGCGGACAGACGTAGTTGTGTGCGCCGGAGAGAATCGAGAGACCAACCACATCCGCGTCCTCCTGGAGTGCCGTCGCGACGATCTGCTCGGGCGTCTGGCGGAGTCCAGTGTAGATAACCTCCATCCCAACGTCGCGCAGGGCCCGTGCGATCACCTTGGCCCCGCGGTCGTGCCCATCTAACCCAGGTTTAGCAATAACGACTCTGATCTTTCGCATGGCAGAATGTTGCTCGCCGTTCTCACGCCTACCCAAGAGAACTACTCAGGTCAATTCGATGGCTAGTGGACTGTATCGGCAGAGCAGAATCGCCGTCCGTGCGCTGTGCTCAATCGACCGGTCCCGATTCAGCTAATACGGTGCACTAGAAAACCGGCAACTCCTCGTACTCTCCCCAAACGCTGCGCAGTGCGTCGCATACCTCACCGACCGACGCGTAGGCCCGCACCGCGTCAAGTAGTGACGGCATCAGGTTATCGGTCCCAGCTGCAGCGCGCCGCACCGCGTCCAGGGTCCGAACGACGCTGTCCTCATCTCGCCGGTCGCGAACATCGTGGAGACGCTCTACTTGCGTCTCCGCAACCGTTTCGTCGATGTAGGTCGTCGGCACATTGGATGCCGACGCATCCTCGTGCCGATTCACGCCCACGACGACCTGGTTCCCGTTCTCGACGGCTCGTTGGTATTGATACGCGCTCTCGGCAATCTCGCGCTGAGGGAACCCTTGTTCGATCGCGGGGATCATGCCCCCGAGCCGGTCAATCCGGTCGAAATAATCAACCGCTCCGTTCTCAAGGTCCTGGGTTAATCGCTCCACGTAGTATGACCCACCCAATGGATCGATTGCCGACGTGACGCCGGTCTCATGAGCAATCAACTGCTGGGTTCGCAGGGCAAGCAAGGCGGCCTCGGCCGTCGGTAGCGCCAGCGCTTCGTCGAGCGAGTTTGTGTGGAGTGAGTTCGCGCCCCCGAGTACCGCGGCCATAGCTTGCAAGGCTGTCCGAACGACGTTGTTGTATGGCTGTTGCGCTGTCAATGACACACCCGCGGTTTGGGCATGGAACCGTAATGTCCACGACCGTTTTACACGTGCCTTGAAACGCTCGCGCATCACCGTAGCCCAGAGTTTTCTCGCGGCCCGGTACTTGGCGACCTCTTCGAAGAAGTTGTTGTGCGCATTGAAGAAGAAGGACATACGTGGCGCGAAGCGATCGACCGGAAGACCTCGGTCAACGCCATACTGGACGTACTCGATGCCGTCACGCAGCGTGAAGGCAAGCTCTTGGAGGGCAGTCGCGCCGGCCTCGCGGATGTGGTAACCGCTGACTGAAATCGTATTCCACCTCGGGACGTGCATCGAGCAGAAACCGAACACGTCGACGACGAGACGCATAGACGCCATCGGTGGGTAGATGTACTCCTTCTGCGCGATGAATTCCTTAAGGATATCGTTCTGGATCGTCCCCGACACGCGCGCCCAGTCGACCCCCTGCCGCTCCGCCACGACCAAATACATTGCAAGCAACACGGCGGCGGGTGAGTTGATCGTCATCGACGTCGTCACCTGATCGAGTCGGATGCCCGCGAATAGTCGTTCCATGTCGGCCAATGTCGTAATGCTTACGCCGCACTTGCCGACTTCGCCCATTGACAGCGGGTGATCCGGGTCACGTCCCATCAACGTCGGGAGATCGAAAGCAACGCTGAGACCGCTGCCACCCGCTCCGAGCAAGGCCTTGTACCGTACGTTGGTCTCCTCTGGAAGCCCAAAGCCGGAGAATTGGCGCATAGTCCAAAGCTTTCCGCTATAACCGTTTCGATGAATACCTCGGGTGAAAGGAAACTCACCTGGAGCTCCAATCGCCGCGGGAAGATCGAGACCTCTGATTGACCGGGCGTCGTATACGCTTTCAACGGCTTGACCCGAAATCGTCATGAATGGGATCTCGACGGCCGTCGTGTCAGACAGCCTCCTGGTCGTGCCATCGAACTTGGCTTCGTCACGCTGGACGCAATTATAGGGCGGGGCCGCGAGTAAACCTCACGACGTCAGCCGAAACGCCACGAGTCGGGTCAGCTCATCGGCGGAGGTCCTCACCGTCAACTCAACGACGTAGTCGCCCGACGCGAGCGCAGCTGGCTGGATATCGACCTGATACGGGTGGCCGTTCTCGCTTGGCTGGACGATTAACGGGAACATCCGATCGCCAACGCGGTTCAGCAGGTAGGCCGACACGTCGGGAACGACGGTACCAGGCGCATACGCATCGAACCGAAGCAGCAGGCGCTCGGTTCGCCGGAACTCACGAGACGGCGTGGGAACAGCATCCCAGTCTTCCACAAGCTGCCTCCACTGAAGGTTATTTCGAGCTCTCAAGAACGCCGGTGTGCTCAACACCAGGTCTGGACTCGTGAAGTCCGGGATCTCGAGCTCCTGTCGGTCACGGTCTAGCACGTTGCCGCCGGCCGCTTCGACGGCAATGCTCAACTTCAGAGTCCCAGGGTCGACATCGAACGTGGCAGACGACATCAGTGGGTCTGACGCACCTGCGCCTCTGGCGAGTCCACGGCCGGATGCGCCGTCTCGCTCCGGAATACGACCCCGAAAGAAGGCACCACCAGTATCGCCCATCGCCGTGAGCAGGACACGGGCTGGGTCATCACCAGGCCGCGTCGACTGACCTCGCGTCGGTTCCCACACAAACGTGACGCGTGTCCGTCCGTCGTCACCCCGCGAAGTTCCGATCCACGTTCTCACGAGATAACCGCGGCGAGGTTCGGCCAGCGCCGACAACGCGGTATTTATCGCCTTTGGTGGCTCATTGGCCGGCCCAGCAAGCGCACGCTCGACATCGAGCTCGGTCACCGCCCAGTAGCCGCGACGACTCCGAACCCGAACGCCTTCTCGCCGTACACGAACGTCGATTTCGTGGAACTCACCATCCGTTGGCGCCTGCAAGGAATCGTAGCCCAGGAGATAGTAGGCGGAAGCGTCATATAACATCTGCTGCAGGCCGACCTCGAAATTGTTCTGGTTGACGATCGCCCGACCATCCGTCTCCTCGGCGATCCGACGTAACGTGTCCTGCGTTGTGCGGAGCATCCGGGAGTTGGTCCCCCCCGCGATAGACCGCTGGCTAAGGTCGTACTCACCGACCGCCAACCCCCGTGGGTCCAAAGGGTAGATAGACGTGTTGAACCGATTGGCCATCGAAAAGATCCGCTGAAGATCATGCAAGATCTGCGCGTCGGCAAAGATCTGGGTCGTTTGCTCGAACGAACTTTCTCCGGCGAACGGATCGCCGACCAACGGATTGGTTCTCGAGTTTGGCCCATCCTCGGCGCTAAAAGCCCGCAGCTGCGGCGGAAGATAGTTGGTATACCCCTCGCTGACTAGCAGCACGGACTTTCGGCTGTCGCGTATGCCACCCAGGTGAATCATCAGACCGTGAAGCGCCGAGAAGGTGACCTGGTTACGAATAAGCTCTACTACCTCGGTCGGGTAGTAGGAGTACTCAGCCTCAAACCGGTTCTCCGGAATGTACTCGTATTTGCGCCCATGCCAATTATTGACCTGCTCCTGGATCATCTCGTGATTACGTGTGAAGTACAGATCCGTCACGGGTGTCAGGGGATACATTACTGCCACCAAGTCAGTCGGGAGCAGATTGTTTTGGATAAACTCGGCGACTTGCAGGGCCGCTTGTTTGCCGTTACCAAACCGAACGTGATAGTAGTCGAAGAAAATAACGATCAGCCGTACGTCGCTGCGCGCTGCCTCCCGAACAATGTCGTCGCGAGTCGAAACCCGACGCGGCGGCTCGGCGCCCGGTTCAGGAATCGCGGTGATCTCGATCAGTTCAAAGCTCTCGATCGACTGGAGTTCGCCATCCTCGTAGACCTCAAAGTCCGATGCTTGGAGATCTGACACATGATTCCCATCTTCGTCCGTTACGGTCACATCGACACGAACGAAGTTGATGCCGGATCGAAACACCTCACGCCCGTCGGGCTGAGAGTTGTTCGTATCGGTCAGAACCGACTCTGAAGTTTCAGGAACTTCCGGTCCAGTCGGTTCGGCTGGCTCCTGCTGCTGGGCTTCACCGACGACCACGAACGCGGCGAACACGATCGCCAACAGAACCAAGCGCTGGAGCGCGGAACTATTCGGCATTCTTCAAGACCTCGCGTGTTAGCAACTGAACACTCAATGATACCATCGGACACGATGCCCGAAACGGCGGAACGACGCGCGCCGCTAAGCCAGCTTTCTGAGGAGGAAGAACTCCTGCGAGCCAACGTGCGGGCATTCGCAAACGCGGAAATTCGACCGCTGGTCCGTCAAATGGACGAAGCCGGACAAATGCCGCGTACGCTCATCGACCAGCTGTTCGACTTGGGCGTCATGGCGATTGAAATTCCTGAGACCTTCGGTGGAGCCGGCGGCAGTTTCTTTCTGTCCGTGATTGCAGTGGAGGAGTTCGCTCGGGTTGATCCATCCGTGGCGGTCGTCGTGGACGTGCAAAACACGCTGGTCAGCAATGCAATCCTCCGATGGGGCTCGGAGGACCTCAAGCGCCGAACGCTCCCAACGCTGGCGGGTGGCGTCGTCGGTGCTTATGCGTTATCGGAAGCCGGCTCCGGAAGCGATGCGTTCGCCATGACGACGCGGGCGGTCGACGATGGCGACACCTACGTCATCTCGGGACGGAAACTCTGGATCACCAACGCTGCTGAGGCCGGCCTCTTCATCGTCTTTGCCACAATTGATCCAGAAGCCGGATACCGAGGCGTCACAGCGTTCGTGGTAGAACGGAAGAACCCCGGCATCGAGGTTGGCAAGAAGGAGGACAAGCTCGGCATTCGTGCCAGTAGCACCTGCGAGCTACTCCTCGATGATTGCCGCGTCACGAAAGCGAACGTGCTAGGCGACGTCGGCCACGGATACAAGGTGGCGATCGAGACCCTCAACGAGGGACGTATCGGAATCGGTGCACAAATGGTCGGCCTCGCACAGGGAGCACTCGACCACTCCTTGGACTATGTGACCGAACGGAGACAGTTCAAGCAAGCGATTGCGGACTTCCAAGCGGTTCAGTTTCAGCTAGCCCAAGCAGCCACCGAGCTCGAGGCCGCCCGCCTCACCGTCTACAACGCCGCTCGCCTCCGCGACGCCCGAGAACCATTGGTCGCGGAAGCGGCCATGGCCAAGCTGTTCTCGTCACAGGTAGCCGAGCGCGTCACGTCGTTGGCGGTACAGCTTTTTGGCGGCGTTGGCTACACAAAGGACTATCCGGTGGAAAAGTTGTATCGAGATGCCAAGATCGGCCAGATCTACGAGGGCACGTCGAACATACAGCTTCAAACCATCGCGAAACAGCTGTTGAGGCAATAGGCCATCCGGTTCGACGGGTGCTCCAGAGGACAGATTACACTTGGCCAAAAATATTCGACACGATGATCATCCGATGAACCGCGAAGGTCCTGGGATAAATCTCGGTCGCTGGCGCGTCCCTAGCCAACCGCTCGACGGTCGAACGCCGCCGAGGCAAGAGTCTGCATGGCCTTGTCGGCCATCTGGTGCGCGGCTTCAGTCTTGCTCAGCTACGCGAGCCTCTCAAAGATCGGTCGGAGACGCCGAACGGTCTCGGCAGGATCCTCTGGCACGACACGAGTTTCTGCCGTGACGGTCATGAAGTTGGTGTCACCGTTCCATCGCGGTACGACGTGCAAGTGCAAGTGCCCTGGAACGCCAGCGCCGGCCGGCCGGCCAAGATTCATACCGACGTTGAGACCTTGGGGCGTGTAGGCTTCGTCGAGTACAATCTCGGCTTTCCGGGTGAGCGCCATTAACTCGTTCAGCTCGGTCTCAGTCGTCTCAGCCAGTGAGCCCACGTGGCGAAGCGGCACCACCATGAGGTGGCCGTTACTGTAGGGAAACTTGTTGAGGACCACGAAGCACTGCCAACCTCGAAACAGTAAGAGCGAAGAAGCCTTTGTCTGATCCGGCGCCGCGCAGAACACGCACGGCGTATCGGTCGCGTCGTTCGCCGCGCTCACGTAGGCCAACCTCCACGGAGCCCAAAGGCGGTGCACAAGGAAAGAATACAGGAGGTAGGAACAACCGAGGTCCATCGGCACCTAGCCGGCTGCGTCCTCCCCATTTCATACTCCCACCTTCTAGTTTCTACCTATCACCTCCTACAGTCCCCTCACTCAGAATCTCGGAAACTGTGGCTCCGGAGTGGATGCCGTGTCGCTTGACGATATCGATCCGTCCTGGGCAGACTCCGGAGCTGGGTTCATGTTGCTCTTGATTAGCTCTTTAAGCTCTTTCCCAGGCTTGAAGTAGGGCACCCGCTTCGACGGCACGTCGACCTTATCGCCCGTCTTTGGGTTTCGGCCCTTACGTGGCTGCCGGCGCCTTAGGCGAAAGCTCCCGAATCCGCGGAGTTCAATCTTTTCGCCACGATGCAGAGCATCAACGATGCTGCGGAATACCGTGTCGACGATTATCTCGGAGTGTTTCTTAGTGAGGTCAGTAACCCGCGCCACCTCTTCGACGAGCGTAGCCTTGGTCATGCTACCACCAACCGCGTTCCCACCCTCACTAACAAGCGATTCAGAACGGTTCATGAGTCTGACGTCTGATTGTGCTTAAAGTGATCGCCGAGAGTCGCCTCTGGAGACTCGCTGGCCGCGTAGCTTTGCCAGTCAGTCTCATATTTGTCTGCCTTGATCGCCCGAACACTCAGCCCGACCTTTCGATCGTCTGAACTAAGTTTGACAATCCGGATCTTGATCGTTTTATCGACCTCTATTTTTGCCTTATCACCTTTGTTGTCGTCAAACTCGGAGACATGGATCAAGCCCTCGATGCCGTCAGCCAGTTCAACGAACGCGCCAAAGTTCGTGACACGGACCACCTTACCCTCGACGATGTCGCCAACCTTGTTATTCGCGAAGAAGTCGTCCCAGATGTCCGTCGCCAGTTGCTTGAGTCCAAGCGACAAACGCTGGTTTTCGGCGTCGAGGTTCAACACTATTGCCTCAACCTCATCGCCCTTCGTCAGCATCTCCGATGGGTGCTGGAGACGCTTAATCCACGACATGTCGGATATGTGAATTAGGCCGTCGATACCCTCGGCGACCTCAACGAATGCGCCGAACTCCGTCAGGTTCCGCACTTTACCTGTAATGTGCGATCCAATTGGGTGCTGCTCGGCCAGCTCCTGCCACGGGTTTGCCTCGATCTGCTTCAGACCCAGCGAAATGCGATGAGCCTCCTGGTCTACGCCGAGAACCATAGCCTCAAGCGTATCTCCAGCAGTCACGAGCTTCGATGGGTGCTTAACACGCTTACTCCACGACATTTCCGAGATATGGATCAGACCTTCGACGCCGGGCTCCAGCTCGATAAAAGCTCCGTAGTCGGCCAAGCTGACCACTTTTCCAGACACTCGTTGGCCCACCGGATAGCGCTCTGGCACGGAGATCCACGGATCTGCGTGCAACTGCTTGTACCCGAGGGAGACACGCTCAGTTTCGGCGTCAAACTTCAGCACAATCACCTCAACCTCATCCTTGACCTTGAACAACTCGGACGGGTGCTGTGCACGTGCCCATGACATGTCTGTCACGTGGAGTAGTCCGTCAATCCCTCCCAGATCAATAAATGCACCGTAGTCGGTGATGTTCTTCACGACCCCGGGCATGACCTTGCCTTCGGAGAGGTTTGCCAGCGTATCTTTCTTTTTCTCGGCGTTCTCCTCTTCAAGCAGAACCTTACGCGATAGCACAATGTTGCCACGCTTCTTGTTGACCTTGATGACCCGCATCCGAAGCTCTTGCCCCTTCAATGAGTCAAGATTGCGGACGGGGCGCACGTCGATCTGGGAACCAGGAAGGAAGGCGCGAACCCCGATGTCGACCGCCAGTCCGCCTTTGATCCGCTCGATTACGTGACCGATGACGACCTTACGGTCTGTGTAGGCTCTCTCGACCTCATCCCAAATCTTCATCTTCTCCGCTTTTTCCCGGGACAAGATGATGTGGCCCTCGCGATCCTCGGTCCGCTCAAGCAAAACGTCGACTGTGTCGTCGGCCTGGACGGTCACCTCCCCGGCCTCATCGAGAAACTCCGATAGGGCGATGATCCCCTCGGATTTGTATCCAACGTCGACGATGACCTCTGAGGATGTCACCTTGAGGATCGTCCCCTTGATGACCTCGCCTTCAGCGAGGTTGCGGAAACTGCCTTCATACATCGCCAAAAGGCGGGCGTACTCGGTCGGGTCCATACTATCTTCGGTCGGGTTATCCTCGACGGATACCGCAAAGGGCGGCGGAGCGATTTTCGGCTTGGTGTCGCTGCCGTCTGCAGGCTCTGTTTTGGCCACGTCGTCGGCGCTATTCATCATGCGGTGAGGGTCTCCTCCATCTGACTCAGCGGGCAAGACACACGCCCCCTAATTTCTGATAAGCACCAGACTATATGACACTTAACTGCTTTCGTCAACTCACGGCCGACGCTCTAAATACGTTAACCCAGAAGTAAATCTCAGAGCCCTTTAACCCACCACGGTTCTCGCAAAGCATAAGGTGGCCAAGAAGAAGTCGAAGAAAATAAAGTCGGCACCGCATCTCCAACGACCGCGCCGCTTCCTGCCCGAAGCGATGGCCAACGCGAACGACTGGCGCAGCCCCAAATGGGGGCGAAAGCCAACAAGGCGGCTACGCCCGTCGATTCTCGCGATCGGCTCAGACGGATAGTGGATCACCTGACCGGTGAGGTTGGTCCCACACGCCACAAAAGCTAGCGGTTCGCATCGGATAAATCAGTGCGGAACCGTGGATGCTCCCCAATCTTCTCGCGAACGATGCTCAGAACGCGATCGACGACGGCCACGATCGGGACACCCGTCGTGTCGATAAGAACGGCGTCAAGCGCCAGAGTCAGCGGTGACGCGTGCCGCGTTCGGTCTAGGCGGTCGCGCGTCGCAAGCGCACCCGCGACGTCAATCCCTTCGGTCTGCGAGAATCCATGGGTCAGGTCCTTGGCTCGACGCCTGGCGCGCTCTTCGGGTGTGGCATCCAGAAAAATCTTCACAATTGCGTCGGGAAAAACGACGTTGCTGATATCACGCCCTTCCATAACGAGCGGGCCAGACGTCGCGTACTCACGTTGGCGTGCCACGAGCGCTGCCCGCACCGCTGGCATCCGAGCAACCGTTGCCGCAGCGACGTCCATCTCGGGCGTGCGGATGGCTGAAGTCACGTCGTAAGTATCGATCATGACGCGGTCTGACTCGAGCACGAAGGAAGCGGTCGCGACCACCTCAGCAACCTGGTGTTCGTCGTCGAGTGAATGTCCTCGCTGTTGCACGCGCCATGCCACCGCTCGATACATCGCCCCGGTATCGATATGTGCCCACCCCAGGGCCAAAGCCACCGCCCGGGCAACCGTCCCCTTGCCAGCCCCAGACGGGCCGTCAATGGCGACGACGTGAGTCATCGTAGTGTCCTCACGGGCTCGGCATTATCCGCCTCGACCGCTCGCCGAAGTGCCCGCACCTCGGCCGGTAAAAGATCACGGGCCTCGCCCGATCTGAGACCCGATGCGCGGATCGGTCCGAGTTGAACGCGCCGGAGCCGCATGACCTCGTGACCCATCGATTCGAACATGCGCCTAACCTGCCGGTTCCGTCCCTCGCGTAGTGTAATTCGGACGCGCGCCTGATTCTGGCGCCGCAACGTATGGCCTCCAATGAGTCGGATATTAGCCGGAGTAGTTCTACGCCCGTTCACGACCACACCTCCCGCGAGACGCTGTAACGTGGCAGCACTCGGCACTCCACGCACCACCGCCTCGTACACGCGCTCGAGGCCGTGTCGTGGGTGGGTCAGGCGCTCGGCCAGATCACCATCATTTGTTAACAGTAGTAGGCCTTCCGAATCGTAGTCGAGACGACCAACCGGGTAGACGTACTCGCGCACCCAAGGCACAAGATCCAACACGGTTCGCCGCCGTTGAGGGTCGTGACGTGTCGTCACATATCCGGCGGGCTTGTTGACCAGCAGGTAACGGCGCCGCTCGGCGCGACCAATCCGACGTCCATCGACACGAACATCATCCCGATCGCGATCAGCGCGGGTTCCCAGCCGGGTCACGACCTGACCATTCACCGACACCCGGCCCGCTTCGATGAACCGTTCCGCCAAGCGCCGCGACGCGATGCCTGCGAGCGATAGGATCTTCTGGAGCCGAACTTCGGACGACACGGATCTAGTCCACTAATGAACCTGTTCCTTAGAAAGGTCCTGAGCGGGTGGCACGCCATCGAACGACAGCGCCTCGTCAACCGACTGGGGCTCCGACAAACCAGCCGGCACATCCATGCCCAACGCCTCGGCCATGTCCTCAACTTTTGGTAGGTCCATCAAATCCTTGAGACCAAATCGGTCGAGGAACTCCCGGGTCGTCGAATAGAGAAAAGGCCGGCCGATAACCGCTTTTCGCCCGGTGATCTTGATCAGACGACGCTCAAGCAGTGTCCCGATCACCCCTGACACGTTCACCCCACGAATTTCAGCAACCTCGGGTGCGGTCGCCGGCTGACGATAGGCAATCACGGCCAGCGTCTCGAGAGCTTGCACCGACAACCGTTGGGATGAGTCGGCATGAAACAACCGGCGCACCCACTCGTTCAACTCCGAGCAAGTGACGATTTGGTAGCCGCCCGCAACCTCAACCAGCTCAAGACCACGACTCTGGTCCCAGTCCTGCTTGAGCGCCTCGAGCGCCTCGGTGACATGTTCTTTCGGCTCGGTGTCGAGAATCTTGGCGAGCATTTTCGGCGTGACAGGATCAGGAGACGCAAAAATCAATGCTTCGATGATCGCCTTCAAATCACCTAGGTTATCAGCCACGGCGTTCTCCGATCGGACCATTTATGGGCATCGGGGCATCAACCGGTTGCGCCCGCTTGTACACGCGGATCGGACCGAACAAGTCGGCCTGATACACGCGGATCAGCTTGAGCCGAATCATCTCCAAAAGCGCAAGGAACGACGTGACGAGATCCGCACGCGACGATGCATCGAGAAACAAGTCCTCGAACCCGCATGCCTCTGTTTTGGACAATCGCTCGAGCAGCTGCTCGATTCGCGTTTCGATCGACACCACCTCGGCTGGCAACACCAACCGACGACGGGCGTGCGATCTCGCTAGTACCGCCTGAAATGCCTGGAGCAGGCTAAACATGTCGACCTCGAGCTCACGCTCGAACGGCACTCCAGCGATGTCTTCGATCCGCTCATTCGGACGCGTCCACTGCGCGCTACGAACCGTCTCCCGCTCGTGAAGCAACTCTGCTGCCGATCGGTATTTCTGGTGCTCGAGCAGACGGCGCACAAGCGCGTCGTGCGCTTCCTCCTCTTCATGAGCATCGTCCTCCGTTTCGATTCGCGGCACCAGCATCTTCGACTTGATGTGAATCAGCGTGGCCGCCATGATCAGAAACTCGCCCGCGACATCGAGATCCAGTTCCTGCATGAAATCGAGGTATTCGAGGTACTGCTCAGTGATGAGCGCGATTGGGATGTCGTAGATGCTGACTTCGTTCTTCTTGATTAGGTGCAGTAGTAGATCAAGCGGTCCTTCGAAGTTCGCCAACCTCACGGGGTGGTCCGGCAGGATTGACTCGAAATCACGCGAATACGTATCCCGACCGTTATCCATACGCGAGCCCCACCGCCTCGCGGACATCGCGCATGGTACGCTGCGCGATCGTCCGGGCCTTGCTCGACCCGTCCAGGACGATCTCACGAAGGCGACCAGGCTCACCCATGAGCTCAGATCGGCGAGCGCGCATCGGTTCCAGGACGGCGTTGACCGCCCCGACCAACTTGTCCTTAACCTCAACGTCGCCAACGGACCCCTTCCGATAGCGCGCCTTTAAATCGTCGACCTCAGCCATATCGGAGTTGAAAGCATCGTGATACATGAACACCGGATTGCCTTCGACCGTCCCAGGGATGTCCGCTCGGATTCGTTTGGGATCCGTATACATTCGCATGACCTTCTTGCGCACGGTCTGTTCATCGTCCGATATGTCGATTGTGTTGCCGTAACTCTTGCTCATCTTTCGATTATCGAGTCCGGGTAAGCGCGGAAAGTGGGTCAATAGCGGCTGGGGTTCCGGAAACAACTCCCCAAAGAAATGGTGAAATCGTCGCACGACCTCCCGAGAGAGCTCCAGGTGCGGAACCTGATCGTCACCAACGGGCACGTAGTTGGCTCGGTAGAGTATCACGTCTGCACACTGCAAGAGCGGATAGCCGATAAACCCCAGTGTCGAGAGATCCCGGTCACTGAGCTGTTCAATCTGCTCCTTGTATGTCGGTACCCGCTCCAGCCAGGGGATCGGCACGACCATCGATAACAAGAGGTAGAGTTCGGCGTGCTCCGGCACCAGCGACTGCGAGAAGATGGTGCTCCGATCGGGGTCTATGCCCGCTGCGATCCAGTCCGCAACATTGTCGTACACGTGATCCATGACGTGGCTTGTGTCGGCATACTCGCTGGTGAGCGCGTGCCAATCCGCGACGAAGTACATGCAGTCGTACTCCAACTGCAGATCAATCCACTTCCGGAGCGCCCCTGCCAAATGTCCGAGATGGAGTTTTCCGGTCGGGCGCATACCCGACACCACTCGCGGCTTCACTTTGCTAGCAACCTCGACAGCAGGTCATACGGGGGCATGATGACAAGTGCCCCAGGATAGCACTGATCAGCGTGCCCGAGTCCTGTTGGAGAAGTGTGTGATGACGGCGGTCGCCGCCTTTGGCCCGACGACCGGCACCAACTCCTCTCGCGTGGCACGTTCAACGTTGACAACGCTGCCAAATCGCTCGAGCAACGCGCGTCGGCGTCTCGCACCGATCCCTGGAATCTCGTCAAGCTCCGACCGAAAGTCGCGCGTGGTTCGCGCGCGGCGATGAAACGTTACCGCCACGCGGTGGGCCTCATCGCGGATACGCTGGACGAGTAGCAACGCAGTACTGTCACGCGGCAACGCGATCGGCTCGCGTTGTGCGCGCGTCACGATCAACTCCTCCTGCTTGGCAATCCCAATCGCGAACAGGTTCGAGAGACCCAGCTGATCGAACGCATCGTACGCCGCGGATAGCTGGCCGACTCCGCCATCGACAATAACCAGATCTGGAAACGGCCCCCCGTGCTCAAGCACCCGCCGATATCGGCGGAAGATGACCTCGGTCATCGCGGCAAAGTCATCTGGCCCAGTCTTAGCTTCCCCGCTACGACCACGGACGTGAAACTTCCGGTACTTGCGGCGCTGCATCCTGCCATCGTCACAAACGACGAGCGAGCCGACGGTCTCGGCACCCTGAATCGTCGAGATGTCGAAGCACTCAATACGCCTGGGAACCGTCGGCATCCCCAGGACCATCCGTAGCTCATCGAGTGCCCTTGCCTGGGAATGCGCTTCGTCGCTGTATCGGACCGCATAAGCAAGACCGGCATTCCGGCCCGCTAGCTCAACCAAACCGCGATTGTCGCCACGTTTCGGAATCCGTACGCGGACCTTCCGGCGGGCGCGAGTCGATAGCCACCCTTCAATGTCGTCCTGGTCATCCAGCTCCACTGGCAAATGAACCTCAGCTGGTGGTTTGCGACTCTCGTAGAACTGCTGGACGCCGGCACGAACCAGATCCACCTCGCTGATCTGGATCCCGTCCAGGGCGTCGGCCACGAGCTCAATTCGCTCGACCACGCGTCCGCGGCGGACCTGAAACACCTGAATCACGGCACCTGATGAACCAAGCTTAAAGCCAAAGGCATCGTGTTCCCCGAGCCGAGCGGTTGCCATCTTCTGCTGCCGATCCCGCAACATTTCGACCGTTCGAATCGTGTCGCGGAAGTGCCCCGCGTGCTCATAGCGCTGAGTGGCCGAGGCGGCCTGCATCTGCATTCTCAGGTCCGTCAAGAGCTCGTCGTTCCGTCCTCCCAAAAACATCCGCGTCCGGTCGACGGCCTGTAAGTACTCCTCGCGACTGCACAGCTCGTCGACACATGGCGCTAGACATCGCTTGATGTCGTACTCGAGGCATGCGCGACCCCGCTTGCCGGTAATTACTTCGTTGCAGGATCGGATACCGAAGAGCCGATGGGTCAACGCCATGGTTTTTCGTGCAAAAGCCGCCGGTAGAAAGGGACCAGCGTAGTACGCACCGTCCGAGGCTACCTGCCTCGCCACGAGCACACGCGGAAAGGCCTCGTTCGTCGTCAGCTGCAAGTACGGATAGTTCTTGTCATCCCGGAGCAAGATATTAAAACGCGGCAACCGTTGTTTAATTAGGTTGTTCTCAAGCGCCAGTGCCTCAACAAGCGAATCGGTGACAATTATTTCGAGACGGGCAACCTCGTCGAGTAAGGCCTTCGTCTTAGGGTTTGACCCGTATGCGCTGAGGTAGCTGCGTACCCGGTCGCGCAACACCCGCGCTCGACCTACGTAGATCGTGTCTCCGCTGGCACCAAAATAGAGGTAAACCCCAGGCTGGGTAGGCAACCGTGCAATCTGGTCCTTGAGATCCTGAATTGGCATGGGCTACACTGCAGATTCCGTGGCGTTGGAGTCCGTGGGGAGCCTCGGGCGTTAACGTGAGCCCCGTTTACTCCTCCAACGATTGTACCGATCGACGCTCAAGGCGAAACCGAGCGCCGTGCCATAGCGTGACTCAATGACCTTCACAGGCACCATTGGTGCAGTCTGTATGTACCCCCTGCGCGGAATCATCGTCCTGTGCGTCCGCACCGGAGCACACCCGAACTTGCTCACTTTCATTGGCCTATTGATCAACGCGACGGCGGCATGGGCACTCGCGACCGAGGCCTTCCTTAATGCCGGGCTCGTGATGGTCCTGGCTAACATCTTCGATTTCATCGATGGAAAGGTCGCTGAGCAGACCGCACGCGCGTCGGACTTCGGAGGATTCTGGGATTCGGTGATTGACCGGTTCTCTGACATCTTACTCTTCATCGGTCTACTGCACTTGTATACGGAGTTCGACCGCTCGGACTACGTCCTTATCACGGCATTGGCCTTGATGTTTTCTGTCATGACCAGCTATACGCGGGCCCGCGCCGAATCGGTCATCGCCAACTGCAAGGTCGGTTTCATGGAGCGACCGGAACGCATCGTACTATTTATGATTGGTGCGTTCACGAACCGAATGGCCGCCGTTCTGTGGGTAATCCTCGTTTTGTCTTTCATTACGGTCATCGACCGAATCTACTTCACGTGGCGCGAACTCCGAACCGGTCCCGCCGAACTTCACCCCGACGTACGCATGACATTCAAGCGAGTCCTTGCCCTACCCGCGCTGGCGGTTTGGCATGGACTGTTCTGGACCTTCGAGCGCGCAACCTGGCAATACGACCTGATGGTAATCGCGATTCTCACGTTCGTGTGGATAACGCCGCCGGGATGGCTGGGAGATCCCATGGCTCAAGGTCCTGGCCTGATCGGCTTGCTATGTGAATTGGCATCCTAGTCGGGCTGATCTCAAACCACTTCGCGTTCGTCGGCGCCCAAATCGAACGCCTTCATCGTAAAGTGGATATCGTGGCTCGCGATTCTATCGCGTAGCAGACGCCGAACCTCGGCATAGCGTGCGTGCGGAACAGTGAGCGAACGCGCGATGGTTCGCAGGCGATAGATAACGACGAGCGTGATCTCGCGAGCCTCCCGCCAGCTCAGACCACCGATCTCCGAGTACGAGACAAAGGCGGACTCGGTCCAAATTCCGTCTTCGTATAAGCCCCGACCGATGCGCAAACTCATGAGCCGCAGGTACGCGTAATACAACAGCATCATCCCTTCACCGAACGCGACTCCGGGGAAACGCTCTTAAATAATGAGCTCGACGAAGACCAGGATCCCGAACACGACCCCGAGGCCGAGAAAGAAACCGTAGTAGGCAGGCCTCCGTCCAGGCCAGGTGACCAGCGCTGTCGCGCGGAGACGATAGAAGCGAATGAACTGGTAGACGAGATGGAGATTGGCGACAAGAAACCCAGCGCCCAAGACCCTAAGAGCTAGCCCGGGAACATACGAGAGGTCGATAACGGTCACCGTCGGACGCTCTGCGCGCGTGGCCCTATACCCGGCCTTGATACTCGCCGGTGTCCGTGTTCACACGAATGGCATCGCCGGTCTCAATGAATGGCGGCACCTGAACAACCAGACCGGTCTCCAGGGTGGCGGGCTTGAGCTGCGCACTAACCGTCGCCCCCTTGATGGCCGGGGTCGTGTCAGTCACCTTCAGATTAACGCTCAGCGGAAGCTCGATGCCGACTGGTTCAGACGCGAAGAACTGCACGGTGATTACGGCATCCGGAAGAAGGAAGCTGATCGCCTCGCCGAGTGTTGACTCGGTCAGGTACGTTTGCTCGAAACTCTCAGTATCCATGAAGTGAAGGGCCTCGCCGGCAGCATAGAGAAACTGCATCTTTTTTGAGTCAAGCATCGCCCGCTCGACCGACTCTTCAGACCGAAACTTGTGGTCATTCAGCGAGCCGCTCCGGATGTTGCGGAGCCGTGCCTGCACGAAACCGTGTCCCTTCCCTGGCGTGAGATGGGTGATGTCGAGAACTCGGAGTAAGTTCGCTCCCATCTTGATCAACATGCCCTTTCGGAGCCGTGTGGCCTGGATCGAGCCCATAAGACCGAAGATCGTACCATAGCTGCCGACTCGGGTTTCTGACCGGGTAATCCGTTCGCGCTACAATGACATCACGACCTAGAGACAGGGAGCTATACCAATGCGCTCAGGTGTGATCATCATTGGAACGATACTCTTCGTGTGCGGCATGACTGTAGGTATCGTGCTGACCGGACAGCTTCAGACTCAGTCCGAGAGTCAGGCCCAAACCGAGACACTAGCGACGTCCCCGTCCGAAACAATTGCCAGCAGCGGCGGCCAGCCGGTGCTCCAAGCCGTACCGACCGCTGGGTATCCGAACTTCAGCGCGGTCGCTGAGGCGACGGTCACAGCCGTGACCAATATTTCCTCGCGGCAAATAGTTCAACGCCGGACAGCGTTCGGCAACGACCCGTTCTTTCGGTATTTCTTTGGCAACTCCGCCGACATGTTCGGGTACCAGGAGTACCCGAGTCTTGGCTCAGGCGTCATCGTCCGTGACGATGGCTACATTCTGACCAACGCCCACGTCGTCGGACGTCAGACAGCCGAGATCACTGTCACGCTATCGGATAACCGCGAGTTCTTAGCGGATCAGATCGGTCGAGACGAGTCAACTGACAT
The DNA here is from genome assembly GCA_965237405.1 of Vicinamibacterales bacterium. Taxonomy (GTDB): domain Bacteria; phylum Acidobacteriota; class Vicinamibacteria; order Vicinamibacterales; family UBA8438; genus CAUZIB01. Next base: position 1,741,559 of record OZ250139.1, read on the forward strand.
CGCGCTGCTCAAGATCGATGCGGACAACCTACCGACTATACGGTGGGGTGATTCGTCATTACTCCGCGTCGCCGAGTGGGTCCTTGCAATCGGCAACCCGTTCCAGCTCAGCCAGACCGTAACCCTTGGGATCGTCAGTGCGGTTGGGCGAGACAACCTCGGTGTCGCACGGTACGAAGACTTTATTCAAACCGACGCCGCCATTAATCCCGGAAACTCGGGCGGCGCACTAATCAACGCGCGCGGCGAGCTCGTCGGAATCAACACAGCCATTTTCAGCGACAGCGGCGGATCACAAGGAGTGGGATTTGCAGTCCCCAGCAACCTCGCGAACCGTGTCATGCAGGACCTGATCGAGCATGGGGAGGTGAGACGCGGATCGTTCGGCTACGTCGACGTGCGGCAGCTTACGCCTCAGCTCACGCGGGAGTTCGGGCTGCCGGACATGCGAGGTGTGGTGATCTGGCGAATGCATCAGGCTTCGGCGGCGGCCCAGGCGGGCATGGAACCGGGAGACGTTATCGTGGCGTTCAACACCAAGCCAGTCGAGGACCCGTCGGACTACGCGAGGCTGCTCTCCGACGCGGCGATTGGCAGCACCGTCACCCTCGGAGTCATCCGCAACGGCCGCCGGATCTCATTCGAGGTCGAGGTCTCACTGGCACCCACGAGGTGAGATAATCTCCCGCGTGGGTTACACCATAGACACACACGGACTGTCAGCCAGATAACATCGCCATTCGCGGTCGGTACCCATACGAATACCAATTCGAGGACTCCACGAGACGCGTGCTCCGCTTCCGGTGCCTACCTCGCCCCGAGTAATAAAGAGACGCGACCCACACAAGTCAACCCGATTCTGGTCCAGCGACACCCCGAGCGCACGGCTCACGTTGCCCGGTCCGCGACACAGCGCATTATGGCGGAGATCCGTCCCACGCGTGCGACGCCGACGCATCAACGCGACGCCAGTCAGCGGCTCTAGCGCTCGAATGAGGACCGCGCCAGGCACCCCTTCGCATTCGGTGACTGCATTGACCAAGAAGTGCATCCCGTAATTCAAGTACACGTAGGCTCGACCAGGACGGCCGTAAAGGGGTGCATTCCGTTCGGTGAGACCAGCGGCTGCATGACACGCAGGGTCACTTTCGCCGACATAGGCTTCAACCTCGACGATCCGACCGCTCGAAGGCCCAACCGGAGTGACGTGTATAAGGATCTTGCCTATCAAGTCGGCGGCGACATCGAGTGTCGGCCTGGCATAGAAGACACGAGGTAACGCTCGTAAGGCCATGCTTGGTCGTCACACGTCAGCGTAGGCGTGGGTCCGACCGGCGGCCAACACCGGTCGGAGATACCTTGCGGTGTGCGACCGGTCATGAGCAGCGACCATCTCCGGCGGACCCGTCACCACGATACGCCCACCATCGGCACCCCCTTCGGGGCCCAAATCGATGATCCAGTCGGCTGTCTTAATCACGTCCAAGTTGTGCTCGATAACTAAGACGGTATGCCCGGCCTGGAGTAGCTTGTGGAAAGCGGTCAGCAGCTTAGCAATATCATCGAAATGCAAGCCAGTGGTGGGCTCATCCAGAATGTAGAGCGTTCGGTCTCCACTGCGTGCGCTGAGATGCGCGGCAATCTTGATCCGCTGAGCCTCCCCACCCGAAAGCGTTGTCGCGGGCTGCCCGAGCCTTAGGTACCCGAGCCCGATCTCGTCGAGAACCTGCAGGCGGCGCACCACTCTCGAAACGGTGCTGAAGAATGCCAGCGCTTCGCGAACGGTCATCTCGAGCACATCGTGGATACTGCGACCCCGGTACAAGACCTCAAGCACTTGCGGCTGGAAGCGCCGGCCGTCGCAGTGCTCGCAGGGCACGAACACATCCGCAAGGAACTGCATCTCCACGCGGACCTTGCCCTCGCCTTCACAGGCATCACACCGACCGCTGGGGACGTTAAACGAAAAATGACTCGCCTTGAGTCCGTTTGCTCGGGCGTCCTTGGTCGACGCGAACAGCTCCCTAATGGGATCAAACGCCTTCAGGTACGTCATGGGATTCGAACGGGGCGTTCGCCCGATCGGAGCTTGGTCGACCAAGACGACGTTATTGATCAGCTCTAAGCCTTCGAGCCGATCGTGGTTCCCGACGCGTTTGTCCCATCCGCCCTTGGACCGCTTGATAGCCGCGTAGAGCACGTCATGCACCAACGTCGACTTCCCTGACCCGCTCACCCCCGTCACGCAAGTCAGCATGTTGAGCGGAACCTCGACATCAATGTCGCGAAGATTGTGCTCTGCTGCCCCGATCACCTTCAGGAACTGCGTGTGAGGCAGGCGCTTGCGGCGCGTCGATGGTAGCGGAATTGCCAGGTCTCCGCGCAGATACTTCGCGGTGAGTGACGTCCGTTCATTTTGAAGGTCCCCGTACGGACCAGCGAAAACCACCGTGCCACCCCGTGTTCCGGCCCCAAGGCCAAGGTCGACCACGTAATCGCCAGCACGAATCATGTCGGCGTCGTGCTCGACCACCAGCACGGTGTTCCCCTGGTCACGCAGTTTCTTGAGTATTCGCGTCAACCGCTCGTTATCTCGAGGATGTAGTCCAACTGACGGTTCGTCCAGCACGTACAGCGTGCCAACCAACGCCGATCCCAATGACGTCGCCAGGTTAATCCGCTGGGCCTCCCCTGCCGACAACGTCGAGGACAGGCGATCGAGCGTCAAATATTCAAGCCCGACGTCGGTGAGAAACGAGAGACGGCGCTTGATCTCACCAATGACCCGTTCCGCGATCGTCTCTTCTTTCTCAGTTAGAGCGAGCGCTTCGAAGAATGCGTGGGTCTCCGAAACCGTCAGACCACACAACTCGTCGATTCGACGCTGACCAATCCGAACGTCGCGCGCTTCCTGTCGCAATCGGGAACCGCTGCAATCGGGACAGACCAGGTAGCCGCGATATCGGCTCAAGAAAACCCTGACGTGAACCTTGTACTTCTTGCGCTCGAGCCGTCGGAAGAAACCCTTGATCCCGGTGTAGCCATCGCCGTCACCCTCGACAATGATCGCCAGCTCGTCATCGTTGAGGGCACTCCACGGCACATCTAGCCGAACGCCGCGATCACGCGCGGCCTTCTTCAGCTTGAGCAACTGGGACCGATAGTGTGTTTTGCTCCACGTCTCGATCGCGTTCTGGTTCACGGATTTGGTCGGATCCGGAACGACGAGGGACATGTCCAGCTCGATGATGTTCCCAAACCCGTGGCAGGTCGGACACGCGCCAACGGGATTATTGAAGGAGAAAAGCCTTGGCTGCGGAACTTCGTACTGAATCCCGCAGTCACCGCATTCAAACAGCTCGCTGAACGCATGGGTGACGCCGCTATCGACCTCCACGGCAAACGCCGAACCCGCGCCTTCGAAGTAGCACGTCTCAACCGAGTCGGTGATTCGTCCGAGGGCATCCGGCGAGACTTTGACTCGGTCGACGACGACTCGGATGACCGACTGCCCTCCCAAAGCTTGAAGATCGAGGTCATCAATCGAAACAGTCCCTCCGTCGACCATGATGCGCCGAAATCCTTTTCGGCGTAACCCGTCGATCGCCCGTGCGACGGAAAATTCACTGGCGGCCGATGCCGAACCGTTGTCACTAGATCGCAGTGAGCTCGCCGCAGTGGATTCGGAACCACGTGCGGTCTCATCGTCGCCGAGCTCCGTGTGTAAAAGCGGCAGCTCGAAACCGAGCAGCAATCGCGTATCCGCTGGAAGCGCCGCAAGCCGACGGGCCGCGACCTCGGCCGTGTCTCGGAAAACCTCGCTGCCGCACGACCGACAGATCGTCCGGCCAACGCGAGCGTAGAGCAGCCTCAGGTAGTCGTGGATCTCGGTGGTTGTGCCAACCGTAGAACGTGGGTTTCGAAGGCTGTTCTTTTGTCGGATGGCGATCGCTGGACAGATCCCACTAATCTCATCAACGTCCGGCTTTTCCATCCGTTCGAGGAACTGGCGTGCGTAGGCCGAGAGCGACTCAACATACCGACGCTGGCCCTCCGCATATACGGTATCGAACGCCAAGCTGGACTTACCCGATCCACTGACTCCTGTCACAACGATTAACTGCTGGTGCGGGAGGATCAGGTCGATGTTCTTCAGGTTGTGGGTTCGCGCCCCACGTACCGTGATCTGACTCTGGCAGGTGGTCCTGGTCTCCAGCATCAAGCTAGTATCCTGGCCACAAAATAACTAACCGTTCGGGCGGTGCTACACCCCTCGTGGCCGCGTTATTCATTGCTCAAATACTCCCGTCTTCTAACTCTTCACGCCTTGCCAGTCGGACGCTGGAAATGCCCTCAATGTCCAGCCATCTCGTGCGAAGGACACTTGCGGGGCGCTCGGCTAATAGGAGCTGTCTCTCGTCGCAACGAGAACCAACGATCTTATACTAGGGAATCGACGGAGAAACACGTTAAGGTCTCGGCAGCCTTCTACATCGCATTCGGCCTTACTGCGCCGCTCAGCATAAGGTTCGAACACCACTCGCTCTTCTTGACTTGGTCGGTGAACCTGTTTCGCGTGCTAGGATGAGTTGCTTAGCACCTGCCAAAAGCCGGCGTAGCTCAGCTGGTAGAGCAGCTGATTCGTAATCAGCAGGTCCGCGGTTCGAGTCCGCGCGCCGGCTCCAATACTATCAATAACTTAGCAAGATGCAATATAGCGCAACGGCTCGATTGGTCAGTCTATGGTCAGCACGATAGCGGCTCGTCGGCCATGCTCGACACGCGCACACCGCGTGCCGGATACTGGCGCTCACGGCCGGCGCGGCGTCGTCTCTGCACCAATGGGCGCGGGCATCGAAGCCAACGGGCGTAGATTCGACTCCTTCAATGGTCCCCAAATGTCCCGGTCTCCTATCCGCCGGGCCAGCCTCACGGAGCCCGAGATCCGGTTCAAGATCGTGCATATCACGCCGGAACTCCGGGATTTGAGGCCGGAGGCCAGGGACCACAACCAAACGGTCGAGATCGCCTTGGGGCCCAAGGGGACCTTCGAACACGGCCACATCGGCACCCTGACACGCCGGGTACCCGCCGACCGGGTGGTCAGCGCCGTCCCGCCCGGTCGGGGCACGCCGAAGCGGCCGCAGGAGCCCAAGACCCCCCGGGTGGCTGAGCTGCTGCGCAAGGCCCTCGAGTGGCGGGCGCTGCTCAAGTCCGGCGAGGGCCTCACCAGGGCCCGGGTGACCCAAATTCTGGGGCTGCTTCGTCTCGCGCCCGAGATCCAGCACCACATCTTGTCGATGCCAAGGACGGTGGGGTGCCCGACGATCAGCGAACGTGTCCTCCGTTCGATCACCATGGTTGCTGATCCGCAGCAGCAACTCCACGCCTTCGCAGCCATCGTGTCGAAGTAGGACGCATCTTCACCGCGATGGTCGATGATCTTCGGCCTTCTCAGCCGAGGGTCGCAGGTTCGAATCCTGCCGGGCGCGCCATTTTCCTAAAGAATTCGCTGATTGTGCCCATTGCCTGGGCACCGGTGGCGAAGGTACAGGCGAACAAAGTGACCGGTCGTCCCCACAGATTGGCTGACTGAAGTACGGCCAGCCCCACCCCCGCGCTTCACAACGGCCGGCGCCGATGGCATGGTGTGACGTCGTGGAGCCCCGTACGCTGCGTGAATGCCGGATCGCGTTGGGCCAGTCGCAGGCGGCGTTCGCGAACACGAACGTGCTGGACGTGTAAATGGGCCGGCCGAGCGGTGTCGCGCCGTCGGGCGCGCCCTCACCCAGGTGCAGAATGTCGGTGTCTCGAGATCGCGCCACGTCAGGCTCCTCCCCGGGCTTCAGGCCCGGCGCGGGTGGATCTGGACCGGGATATCCATGTTCCGTGCGTGCGTTCTGGCGGAAGGACACACACGGGAGTGGGGGCTGTCGAGCTACAATGTTTTCTCATGGATCCATGCGTGTACACAACGCAACACGGCCCCTGGCTTGGTGCCGCGGTGGGCTGCTCGCCGAAGAAGCCGCCGGTTTGGTTCCGCAGCGGCAAACGCTGGAAGAAGGCACACCAGCTGCTGACATCTCATCCCACGCTGCCGGTGTTGTTCCGAGAGCAAGACGAGACGACACCCGTTTTGGCCTGCCGCTTCGTCGCCGACCTCGTCGAGATTCATTTCGTCGCCGATCACCTCGCGACCGACCGCGCGCGACGTGCGTGGCTTAAGGATCGCCTGTGGTTGCAGCGCGACACGATGAGCAAAACTCCATCGCAGCTCAAGAATTGGAATATCGACAAGGAGACCTACACCTTCCTGAAGGCCGTGACTTGGTTCAGCGTGCAAAACGTACGCGAGATCAAGCCGTTGCCCTTACCGCGCCTGCGCCTGCTGGAGGACAATCGCCCGCTGTCGTCAGAATACAGACGAGGGTACGCTCTGTGCCGTTTTCCGAAAAACGAGATCAGGCCGGTCATCAAGACAGACTCGCGGCAACGGCGGGTGTCTTAGCAGCAGCACGGCGCTAGTGGCCGGCGCGGTCCCGGAGGATCGTGACCATCTGCTCTTCCGTGAATCGCGTCTTCTTCATGGTTCCCTCGCTGTTCCAAGGTCGCCATTCTCTCAAGCTGCAGCTGGTCCGAAAATCGCCAGGCAGGTCACGTCGGCGCTAGCCTCCCGGCACTGTACGTCGTCAGACCAAGTTGGACACTTCGGCGCCGTTGCGTAGAGACACATCCGAGCGAATGGCCGCGTGATGCGGCCCGTGTAAGTTCTCGCGTTTCCGTTGCTGCAGCGTCCGCTGTTTAATGCGTGCCCGGCGCGCCAGGATGGTGACCTGCCGTCCGTGAAACATGTCGGCGGGCGTCACGTTCTGCAGCGCCTCATGATACCGCCGGTGATTGTAGTCCTCCACGAAATGGGCGACCGCCCGTTCCACGTCCCACGACGTGTAGTAGTGCTCGAGTTTCACGACGTTCTTCAGCGAGCGGTGGTACCGCTCGATCTTCCCCTGGGTCATCGGGTGATACGGTGCGCTGCGCGTGTGCGGCAGCCCGTGGGCCTCCAGATAGGTCGCGAGCTGCCCCGAGATGTAGCAGGGCCCATTGTCGCTGAGCAAGCGCGGGCGATGCGCCCGTATTGTCCAAGAACCTGATTGACGCCGTCCGACGGGCTGATTCTACGCTGGACGCTCGCCGGGTCGCGACGGTCGTGACCGCCGAGAGCCTCTGCTCGGCTCGCCCCGTATGTCGCCTGTTCCCCACGTGTTGCAGTTCCTCGTCGTGGCCGTCGCGGGCTGGATCAACCCGCAGCCGCGTGACGTCATTGACTCTCTCCAGGAAGAGAATCGCGTCCGCCGAGAGCCGCGCGGTCCTGGCCGTCTCCGGTTCACCGACGCCCAGCGCCGGCGCCTGGCCGCACAGGCCACGCGCCTCGGGCGACGGGTACGCCGTGACCGGCACACCCTGGTCACGCCCGATACCCTCCTCCGCTGGCATCGACAGCTGATCGCGAGGCCATACGACGGCCGCGGCCGTCGCGGACCGGGCCGCCCACGGGTCATGGACACGATCCGCCGGCTCATCGTCCGGATGGCCACCGAGAACCGGCCTTGGTGCACAACTCGCGATCTCGGTCAATAATTGCCCTCCACCCCGAGATCCGAGGTCCCGCATGACGAGTTTCAAGCGCACCCAGCGGAAGTACGTCCAGAAGGCCTACCGTGTCCGGAATTGGCGGGAGTACGAGACGGGTCTCCGCGCTCGCGGGAGTCTGACCGTCTGGCTCGGACTCACCGATGGCAAGCTCGCCAACTGGAACTCGCCGAGGCCGACGCGCAGGAAGCCAGGCCGACAACGCAAGTACTCGAACCACGCCATCGAGACGACGGTCACCTTGGGCTTGGTGTTTGGCCTGGCGTCCAGGCAGACTGAGGGCTTCCTGCGCTCGCTGCTGACGCTCCTGAATCTGGACAACGACGTGCCCGACCACAGCACGATCTCAAGGCGCAAGGCGAGGCTGGGGAAGGTTGCTTCCTACGAGAGGCGAACCGTGAAGCCCGTCCACCTCCGCATCGACAGCAGCGGTCTTTCAGTGCACGTCGGCCAGTTGCGCACTCCGCCGAAAGCCAGGGACTCCCGCAAGCTGCACCTCGCTGTGGATGAGCAAACCAGTGACGTGGTCGCCTGCGAGCTCACGAGCAAGCGGGCTCGAGACGCTTCCCGGGTGGCGTCACTCGTCGGCCAGATCGAGCGTCCCATCGCCTCGGCCAAGGCCGACGCCGCGTACGACACCGGCGACGTCTATAAGACGCTGGAGAATCACCGTGCTCATCGATCGCCGAAGGTGCTGATACCGCCACGAAAGGGCGCTCAGCTCGCGCTCGACTCCGCGGGCACGCGACAGCGGAATCGTAACATCCGAGCACGATCACGTGTTGGGAAACGGAAGTGGTACGTCGCATCGGGCTACAGCAGGCGAAGCAAGGTGGAGACGACGTTCCACCGCTACAAGGCCATCCTGGGCTCAGCGATGCGAGCGAGGGGACTGGCGTCCCAGAGAGTCGAGGTGAGGTTGGGGTGCAAGATCCTGAACACCATGACGGCGCTCGGGATACCCGATGGCGAGATGATCGGATGACCGGCAGGCGGAGTCACGGGAGACTCTCAGCCCTCAATGGAGTTGTGCACCAAGGCACACCAACGGCGCTTCTTCGTGTTCGTCACAAGACTCCGGACGTCGGTCTCCGCTACCATAGGCTTGTCCGGACAGGACCAGGGCCGTCGGCCGCCGCGGCAATCCGGTGCGCCATGGGCCATGACACGGAGGGTCAGATGACGGGTTCACTTTTCGGCCGCGCACTCTCGATCGTCGGCAGTCTGCTTCTCGCCTCGTCTGCGGCAGCACAGGCGGTGCCCCAGCTCGATTCCTACGACGGGGTGGCCGTGCGGATCCTGCAGAGCAACAACGCGGGCACCATCCAGCACGTCATCGACCCCGAGTTGAACGAGGTCGTAGGGCTGATCAGGGGGTGTCCGAATCCGCACAACCTGACGGTGCATCCCGACGCGCTCTACTACTACTGCGCGAACGAGCAGGACCATACGGTCGACGTGTTCGACACGAAGACGCTCGAGCTGGTCGAGCAGATCGAGCTGTCGCAGCGGCCGAACAAGGTCGCGGTCAACAAGAAGCACCGGAAGATCTATGCCGGGATCGCACGCCGGTCGACCAATCCGCTCGGCCCCGGGGTCGAGGTCGACCCGAACCGCCCGGCGCCGGCGCTCATCGACGTCATCGACATCGATACGCACGAGACCGTCAAGAGCATCGAGGTCCACTATCCGGTGCACAACGTCTTCGTGACGCCTGACGAGCGGTGGATCGTGGCCGGTCTCAGCGGCGCGGCCGGCCCGGATGATCCTACGATCCAGGTGATTGACCCCGAGACCGACACGGTGGCCTGGTCGCTCGGGCTGAGTGGATACGAGCAATACGGCCGGACGCACCACACGGTGAGACCGATGGCCTTCGAGGCGAACGACGACGGGTCGACCAAACGGATCTTCGCGCAGGCGACCGGGATCAACGCCGTGTGGGTCATCGACTGGGAGAGCCGTGAGGTCGTCGACATGCTGTGGCCACCCGAGCTGCCCTTGTGGGAGAAGAACGCCGACGGGATCCAGACCGGTGACATGCACGGTCTCGAGGTGCTGCCGGATCGCTCCGCCGTGTGGGCCTCGAGCCGGCTCGACAGTCGCATCTACGGCTGGAGTCTGCCGGACCTCGAGTTCATCGGAAGCGTCAAGGTGGGACCAAGTGCCAACTGGATGACGTCGACACCAGACAGCAAATACATGTACGTCGCGGTGTCCGGGACAGACCAGACGCTGGCGGTCGATCTGGAGAAGCTCGAAGTCGTCGCCAGCATCACGACCGGCTCGCGGCCGGCCCGCATCAGCACCGTCATCCTGCCCCCCGACCGCGTGAATCCTAAGGGCACCAACATGCGGTCGTCGGAGGAGTAGGCGTCATGATGACGAGAGTTGGCCTGGGGTTGTTCTGCTGTCTGGCTGCGGTGGCGGCCGTGGCACCGCTGCTCCCGCCAGGGATGGCCGCGGCGGTCGCCGCGCAGACCCTAAGCACTAGCGAGTTGGAGACGTATCGCGGCACCGTCGAGAGCGTCTTCATGGAGGACCGCGGCGGCACGACTCGAGGCTATGCGTCGTGCGTGATGTGTCACACGTGGCAGACGAGCGTGCGCTTCAGCCTGGAGACCCCGAACTCCAATGCCGGCTGGAGCAGCGAGCAGTCGATGCGCAACTTCGAGGTGGTGAGCCAGCTTATCAACACGGCCGACCCCGAGAGCAGCCGGCTGCTCTTGAAGCCGCTGTCACCCGATGCGGGCGGGCTGACGCACACTGGGGGGTTCTACTGGACCTCCACGGACGACCCGGAGTACGTTGCGCTGCTCGACTGGATTCGAAGCATGCCGGATGACGCCTTCGTCCCTCCGCCGCAGCCCGAGCTCGACTTCAAGTTCTTCCGCGCGTGCGTTCAGCCCGTTTTCGCGAATCCGCGCGAAGGGCAGCTCCGCTGCAGCAACTGCCATTCCGGGGGGCTCATCGGCTTCGCGCCGGCACCGGGACGTGGCGATGAGTGGAGCGACGAGGAAGCCCAGCGAGCCTATCGGCTAATCACCCGCGTGATCACGCCCGGCAACCCGGAGCAGAGCCGGTTTCTGCTGAAGCCCCTTCATCCCGACGGCGGCGGCGCCTACACGCACAACGGGCCGCGACGCTGGCAGAGTCGTGACGACCCGGAATGGCAGATGCTGGCCCGGTGGGTTCGCGGGGAGCAAACCGGGTCCAGCTGTTCCTAAAGCGAATTCCACTTGTACGTAGTACGCAGTCGTGGTACTCCTGTGGCGCAGGAGGTGGCCATGGCCGCGTACTCGATAGATCTACGACTCCGGGTGCTGCGCGATGCGGACGCGGGGTTGCCGTCGGACGAGCTCGCCGAGAAGTACTCCGTCAGTCGCGCGTGGGTCGATCGGCTGAAGCAGCGTCGGCGCGAAACCGGCGAGGTGGCGCCTCGCAAGCAAACCCGCTGGCGCACGCCGATCCTCCAAGCCCAGCTCGCGGAGCTGGCGGCCCTGATCCGCGAGCAGCCGGATCGCACGCTGGCCGAATGACAGGAGGCCCTGCGCACGCCGGCGAGTCTCCCCACGCTGTGCCGCACGATCAAACGGCTCGGCTTCCGGTTTAAAAAAAACGGTGCACGCGTCGGAACACGATCGCGCTGACGTCCGCCTCGCCCGCACGGCCTGGCGCGCCGCGGCGCCGACGCTCGATCCCGCGCGCCTCGTGTTTCTCGATGAGAGTGGTGTGCGGACCGATCTGATTCGCCGCTATGGCCGCGGGCTATCCGGCGCTCGGGTCCCAGACCACACGCCGGATGGCCGCTGGCACACCACGACGTTTCTCGGGGCGTTGCGCGTGACAGGCCTGTGGGTGGCGAATTGCTAATCAGCCCCGCAATCCGTTGAGATTATCAAGTCTTGTGATCCTGGGCGTGGTCGCTAAGATGTCCCGATGCGCGACCCGATCATCCTGCTGGTGCACCTGATCGCCACCCTGGCGCGGCTCATGGGCCCCGGCGGTCTACGGTCTGTCGTCGCCGAATCGCTCTTGGTCAAGCATCAACTGCTGATTCTCAATCGCTCGCGACACCGGGCGCCGAATCTCCGCGTGTCGGATCGGATCCTCGCCGGTGTCTGTGCGCTGTTCATGCGCCCGGCTCGTGTGTTCCGCTCGGCGATCGTGCTCAGACCGTCGACGATCCTGAACTTCCATCGAACGTTGCGCCAACGTAAATACCGACTGCTGTTTTCACCGAAGCGCCGCCGCACAGGACCCAAGGGTCCGCCCAAAGACCTAGTCGACGCCATCGTCGACATGAAGCGGCGCAACCCCAGGTGGGGCTGTCCGCGGATCGCACAACAGATCGCGCTCGCCTTTGCGGTCGACATCGACAAGGACGTGGTGCGCCGAGTGCTCGCCACGGCGTTGTTGCGCGGTTCGAAAACTGACCCGCAACGCCCCCGACCCACAGACCCGTTAACGACCGATAGCGTACGACGCCGGCCTACCAAGCTGAGTCATCTGATTGAGGATGTTACATGCGAGGATGGCCTCCGTCTCTTGCCCCGCCCGACTGCGCGCTCGAAGGCTCTCCCCGATGATCACCTTGTACCGGAAGAAGGCGTTCTCCATACGGGCCTGCTGATGGTAGCCCGAGTCCTTCTTCCACTGTCGCCGTCCAGCCTGCTGCACCTGTCGGATCGTGCGGTCGCGCGCGGGCGATCGTGGTCGCCGTCCAGACACGGTGGCTGTCCTGGTCGGTGGAATGACGACCGTCGCGCCACGCGCACCCGCAGCCTCGTAGATGCCACGCGTGTCGTAGGCCGCGTCCGCCGTGAGGCAGGAGACGTCGCCTTCGACCTTGTCGATCAGATCGAGGGCTGTCGTCGCGTCGTCAACATGCCCGCCGGTCAGGGCGTGAGCGACGATCACGCCCGATCCGTCGACGCCCAGATGAAGCTTCTTCCAGCCGCGTCTCCCGCGTCCGCCATGTTTCACGGCCGCCCATTCACCTTCACCCACAGTCGAGAGCCCGGTACTGTCGACGATGAGATGTATGCCTGCGCCCGCGGGGAGGCGGCGAAGTGCAAGGTCGAGGTGCTGACCACGCCGTGAGAGAGTCGTGTGATCGGGCGCGGACAGGTCGAGGCACAGCATCCCGAAGATCGACCTCAGAAAGCCCTCCGTCTGACGAAGGGGCAGGTGAAAGATCAGGCGGAGCGTCAGCGCGGTTTCGATGGCAACCTCGGAGTACTGCAGCTGCCCTCCGCGCTTGCCGACGCCCACGGCCTCCCACGTGGCGATCGCTTCCGGCGTCAACCACAGGGTGACGTCGCCGCGCTGGACCAGTGCTCGGTCGTACGCCGGCCAGTTTCCGACGCGGTATTTCGTTGTGTACCTGGGATGCACTCTCGACTTCACGTCGAGATCATGCCCCTTCGGCCGTCACGATGACCAGGGCCGCGACGAACACTTGTTTCCGCGCACCAACGCCTGGCCGCGCACGGCGCGTCGACGGCGTTGGGCATCGGTCCGGCGAAGCGGCCGAGGGCCCAGGTGCTCCCGGAGGACCCGATTCTCCTCCCGGAGATACGCGATCAGATCGTCTTGGGGGCGGTTCACCCAGCCAGCGAACGTGAGAACGAGGAACTGGAGCGCAGGCGGCATGGCCTGAGATTACTTGGAAGACTCGACCAGCACTGACCGGACCTCGGCCCATTAAACGCACCTTACGGGACTGAGGCCCCGATGTGGCAAGACACGCGTTCAGGCCGCCTGGGTGACGGCTTCGATGCCGGACTCGTATAATTTGAGTGACTGGCGTCACTGGTCAGGCCCACGCATCCAGGGAGTCATCGAGCAATGTTCTTCTTCGATCCGACGTATTTGCTGTTCATCCTGCCGGGAGTGGGGCTGTCGCTCTGGGCGAGCTTCCGCACCAAGTCGGCCTTCCGCACCTACTCGAAGGTGCCGTGCGCGCGCCAGCTCACGGGCGCCCAGGCTGCCCGCCTGATGCTCGACCGCGCTGGGCTGCGCCACGTGGGCATCGGCCGGTCACACGGCCTGCTCTCGGACCATTACAACCCGGCGACACGCCGCTTGGCCCTGTCGAAAGACGTGCACGATGCCACCTCGATTGCAGCAATTGGCGTGGCGACGCACGAGGCGGGCCACGCCATCCAGCATGCAGCCCACTACGCCCCGCTCTGGCTGCGGAGCACCCTCGTGCCCACGGCCAACATCGGCTCGTCGATCGGCTACGTCGTGATGATGATTGGGCTGTTCATGGCGTCGCAGTCGCTGGTGGGCATCGGCGCGCTCCTGTTCTCCGCGGTTCTCCTCTTCCAGGTCGTGACGCTCCCCGTGGAGTTTGATGCCACGGCCCGCGCCAAGAAACTCGTGGTGGCGTACGGGATTATCAGTGAGCGCGAGCGGGAGGGCATGGACCGCGTGTTGAACGCCGCCGCGCTCACCTACGTGGCCGCTGTGGTCAGTACGCTCCTGACCCTGCTCTACTTTTTGATGCGGGCTGGCTTCCTGGGGGGCCAGGACGATTAGGCCGTGTTTCACGATACGGTGGTGACTACGTACCAGCTGTTGAAGCGCTGCATGTGAGCGTCCATGATCTATCGACCGACGATCAGATGAGCCACGTCGTCCGCAAGCATCTGCGCCTTGAAATAGATGCGTACGATGCGGCCATCCGCACGTTCATCCCAGGCTACGAAGAGGCCTTGACCAGAGCCGCGAGCGAAATCGCCGGTGTCCGTCCAACCCTGGTGCTGGACCTCGGCACGGGAACGGGTGCCTTAGCCGAAGCGCTGCTGGCACATGACCGCGTCGGGGCCGTTGAAGCCCTCGACATTGATCCAGAGATGCTGGCCCAGGCGCGCCTCCGGCTCACACGATTTGGAACCCGCGCGCGGGTCCGCCGCGGGTCATTCGAGGCGCCGCTCCCTTGGTGTGACGCCGTGGCCACGTCCCTAGCCCTGCACCACGTGCCTACCATGGCCCGCAAACGCACGCTCTATACACGGATTTACCGGGCGCTCCACCCCGGCGGCGTCTTCGTTAACGCCGACGTGGCCATCAGTGCGCATCCGGTGGCGCGCGAGGAGACGTACCGTCGATGGGTCACCCATCTGGGGTCGTGCGGTATTGATGAACAGCGGGCCTATGCACACTTCGACACATGGGCGACGGAGGACACCTACTTTCCAGTCGACGACGAACTCGCGGCGATGCGCGACGCCACATTCCAGGCGGAATGTATCTGGCAGGATCCCCCACACACGCTCCTGGTCGGACGCAAGACCTGAGGCCCGGTCTACGGGCATTGCAATGCCTCACCGTATGGCGTCCGTCCCGCGGTGGGTACTGGTGGGCGGACAGGACTGTGACGGGCCGTGGGTGCAGCAGGCCCCTATTGGGTCACAGCCCATCCGGTCAGCTGGCCGCCGTACGAGTGGCCGGTGGGCGATGACCGACAGATCAGTAGCCAGGACCAAAGGTCAGTCAAGTTACGGGTCAGGCCACCGCTCACCGGCACCCACCGGTGTCACGAAGCGACCCCGACAGGCAGGGGGATCATGCTCACAGTCAAGTTAACGAGCCTGGACCAGGATGAGGCGAACTCATCAGAGGATCAGGCCGCGGTCACCTCGGCCCACACGGTGAATGATCGTGCTCGCAGCATCCGATGATGCACCGACCTGAGCAGGTGCCGACCCACTCGAAACAAATTCTGAATGACACCGTGAACGTGCAAGAACCGCTGGGCGTGGGCAGGTGAGGTGACGCCGCGCATCTGACGCTCCTGTTGGCGCGTAGGCTGATGGGATACGTCGGCGCGATTGTTCGCGTATTGGGTCGTGTCGTGGGTGACACCGGGCATGACGTCCCGCTGGGCCACTCGGGAGCTGCCCAGCTTGTCGGTCACGAGACGACACGGTTCCTGTCGCTGACTCTTTAAGAGTGTTCGGAAGAATCTCCGCGCCGCACGCCCGTCCCGACGGGGTTGGACGAGCAGGTCAATCAGGTCACCGTCTTGGTCCACGGCGCGCCACCGATACTGGCGCTGCCCGTTGATCGCGACGAAGACTTCATCCAGGAACCACGTATCTCCGAGTCGACCTTGCCGTCGCTTCAACCGCCGGGCGTCATCGGGGCCGAACTTCCCGCACCATGGCCGAATCGTTTCGTACGACACGATGATGCCGCGTTCGGCCAGCAGATCCTCGACATCCCGGAAGCTCAGGCAGTATCTGTGATACAACCAGACGGCGTGGCTGATGATTCCAGGCGAAAAGCGATGCCGAAGGTAGCGGGATCGTCGAATGTGCATCCCGGCATTGTGCCGCGCGAAGAGTTAACCTGACAAAGCCGTTTCTTCACTGTGCGGGCCTTGTCGACGAGAGTGCTGAGGCGCTCAAATGTCGGCCCAAACTATAGCATGTAAGTGGGTTAGGGACTGGGCGCCAACAGTTGATTGCGGAAGCACCGCGCGCCGAGGGACACCCGTGTGACGCCGCACCGCACGCCGCCCTTCAGGCGGCCGTCCGCAAGCGGTTGTGTTCAGGATGAGTTCGCCCGCCGCCTGCCCAGATAGTCCTTGGTTTCACGCACAACGACTCCTGACAGCAGGACCAGCGCGATGAGATTCGGGAGTGCCATCGCCCCGTTGAACACGTCAGCGACAGCCCAGACGACCTCGAGGCTCGTGACGGCGCCGACAAACGTCGCGGCCACCCAGACTATACGATAGCGGCGGGTGAACCGAGTGCTGCCGACCAAGTACTCGAGAGCCTTCTCCCCGTAGTAGCTCCAGCCGAGTATCGTCGAGAAGGCGAACAGCGCAAGTGCCAGCGCGACGATCGAGCCGCCCCAGGTGCCCGGAAGCCCTGTTGAAAAAGCTCGCGTCGTGAGTGCGGCGCCAGTATCCCCTGACTGCCACGCGCCGGTGGCGATGATCGTGAAGCCGGTGATCGAGCACACGACGATCGTGTCAATAAAGGTCTGGGTCATGGACACGAGCCCCTGGGCGACCGGATGGTGGGCCCGCGCCGCAGCTGCGGCGATGGCACCTGAGCCCAGTCCGCTCTCGTTACTGAAGACGCCGCGGGCGATGCCGAATCGGATGCCTTGCGTCACGGTTGCCCCGGTAAACCCGCCCACTGCGGCGGTCGCGGAGAATGCGTCTCTGAATATGTGGAAAGCGATGTCTGGGAGCGTCCGCCAGTTGAGCGCGAGCACGATCAGTCCGCCGACCAGATAGAACACGATCATCGTGGGCACGATCACGCTCGCGGTTTTCGCAATCAATTGAATGCCGCCCAGCACGACGAGCGCCGTCGCCAGCGCGACCATGGCCCCCGAGACCACGAGCGGCACGCCGAAGGTCGCACGCAATGCGTCGGCGACGGAGTTCGCCTGCACCAGGTTCCCGATGCCAAAGGCGGCCACGGTGGTCAGGCCGGCAAACACGATCCCCAGCCAGCGCCAGCCGAGGCCCCGCTCGATGTAGTACATAGGCCCACCCGCCATGGCGTGGCGATCGTCGGTGATACGGTACTTCACGGCCAGCACCGCTTCAGCGAACTTGGTAGCCATCCCGACCAGGCCGGTCATCCACATCCAGAAAAGTGCGCCGGGGCCGCCGGCCGCGAGGGCGGTGGCGACGCCCGCGATGTTGCCGGTGCCGACGGTCGCCGCCAAGGCCGTCATGAGCGCCTGATAGTGGGAAACATCACCCGTACCGCCTGTCTCGTCGCGGACGACCAGCGCGAGTCGTAGACTCGGTACAAGTGTGGTGAACTGCACGCCCCGGAGGCGGAGCGTAAGGAAAATGCCCGTGCCGACGAGCAGCGCGAGCAGCGGTGGCCCCCACACGACGTCGGAGAGCGTGGTGAGGATCGTCTCGAGACGCAACGGCTCTTGCACCCTCAACAGTCTGCCAGTGTGGCTGTCAAGTCTCCTCGCCGTTCAGGCGCGGTGCGCCTGCGGACGGGGCCTCCTCGTCGCTGGGCGTAGGCGGCGGGGTCGGCTCTTGCAGTGCCGCGAGCGTCTTACGTTCTTCGGCTAGCGGCACACCCGCATCGCCTGGTGCTTGCGGATCGCGAGAGTGATCTGACTCCGACTGCGCGATGCCGTCTCCAGTGCGCTCTTCGCTGGTGTCGACCGTCTCGGTGTCCTTAATGGGGTCGCGCCTATCGATCGGGGGAGGTGGTGGAGCCCAAGGCCGTAACTTCTGACCGATACGATCGTAGAACTCCGGTATCAGACTCTCCAAGTCTTCTATGAATGTTCGTCGGCCAGAGAACCGGCCCGCGAGATCTCGGATCATGACAACTTCGAAGCTTGTCGGTGCCGCACCAGGATACCCGCTTTCAAGACACTTGGGGTCCGTCTTGAGTTCCGACAATGTCGCCTGCGTTGGCCCCCCTCGCCCGAGCCAGAACGCCCGAACGATCACATCGTCGCCCTCAACACCCCGCAACTGCCGAACCAGCCAGTTGACCCTCGCGCCAGCTGACTTCTTGTCACCAGGAGCCGTGAGCTTCATGGAACAGGAGATCGTCCGACGTTGCAAATTGGCTGTGACGTCGAGATCGCTGGCAGCATTCGGCACACTGAAGGCACAGCGCAACTCCTGCGACGCGATCAACGAATCGCATACATCTCTGAGCCGCAGTGCGGGATCTCTTTGGTGCTTCCGTGAAAGGCGGATACCGACCCGTGCGCCGATACGGCGGCTCAATATCAAACATACATCGCGTTCTTCTTGATGCCAGCTCGCAACGGTATTCTCGATCTCGGGTGACATTCGCTTGAACTGCTGATCATTCCGCACTCCAAGAACGAGCTGCCGCCATTCTGCGTTCATCTGATCGAAGCGCTTGATGCCAGAACTCGGGTGTTCGAAATAGCGTGCCATCTCCTCAAGAATGAACGCGTGCTCTCGACTAACGTCGTCGTTGTCTCTCAGGATCAAAGCTGCTTGCGTGAGTACGCTAATCCACGACATATGGAAACATTGCACACGATTGCTCAGCCTCTTCGGGACTGAATACGGAACATGCGATGGCAACGACGCTAGTTGATTTGACAGCGTGATCACGGCATCGATCTCGTAGTTGCGTGCGATCTCTGCATACTTGTGCACTTGCTCTTCGCTGATTTCAGTGTTGTCAATTTTGGCTTCGAGAAGCGCGGTCCACCGAGCCTTGCGCGTCAAGAGGCTCAAAACACCGTCGGGCCGGTCTGTGCTGCTTCCATCGGCAGCCATAAACTCGACCTCTGTATAACTGCGTAGGGCGGATGTCTTCCCCATCCGCACTCCACAACGCCCCAAGAATTGTTCCGCAAACGGAGGTACCACGGACAGTGTCGCAAGCAGAACGGATACGATCCGCTCTTCCTTGCGAGAATCGGCAACGGTCGGGATGAGTCTGGCGCGGTGGGCACTTTTCAAAATGTCGTCGAGAGCATTCATGAGGAAGGTGTCCCTTTCGCAGTTGAAACGTGAAGCGACGGCTCAACTGGGTCGCGGGAAGGCATGAACGCGCCTATACTGTCACACCGCAGGGCACGCTGGACAGCCGCGATGTGCGGGGCAAGTTCTTGTTCGTACGGCACGGTGCTGGCGATCGAGCCTGCGGTATCAGAGCATCCGCGATCCGTTGACCGCGCTTCGCCAACGGATGCGCGACGTTGCCCACGCGAGGATTCGCTATGGCTATCGGCGCCTCTGGGTGGCACGACTATCGAGATTGATGCGACGACGGTCGGATGTCGAGGATGCCAATGCCTTCTTTGCGGTACTGACGCCCCTATATGTCAAGACACGCGTTTTAAGCGGCCTGGGTGACGGCTTGGCGTGTGCGGAAGTCTGTCATGACGCGTTGGTAGATCTCTCGCGCAAGGAAGCGTTTCAGGCACCGGATGATCTCCCGTTTGGTTCGGCCGTCCGCCGTGCGGCGTGCGACGTCATCAACGGTCGGCTGATGGTACCGCATGCAGACGATGACGGCGCGATCAAGGGCGGCGTTGGCGTGGCGGTGGCCGCCCCGATTGAGCCGGTGCCGGCCGGTGGTTCTTCCGGACGAGGCCGGGAGCGGACACGCACCGCAGCGCGTCGCGACGGCGGCGTCCGAACGAATCCGGTCGGGATGGTCGCCGAAGACGATCAGCAGTTCGGCCGCGGTGTGGGCGCCCACCCCAAAGCCCTCACGGAGGGTCGGTGATGTTTCGGTCGTGCGGCGCGCGAGGTGCTGGTCGTGTAGCGCCATTTCCTCGGTGAGAGCCATCCAGCGGCGGGCGAGGGCCCGGAGGGTGTACTGGGCGGACGCGGTGGGCGTGTCGATGGGGCCCGGTCGGAGTCCGGCGCCGCGCGTGCGCAGGCCGTGATCGGTGAGGGCGTGGAGGGCTTCTCGCAGTGCCGGCGGGGCGTGCCCGACGATCTGCTGCAGCGTGTGCATCGCCGTGGTGCGCGCCTTCACTGCGGTGTCCCGCGTGATCTTCAGCTGGCGCATCATCTCGACGGCACCGTCTGCGGTCTGCGGGATGGCCGTCGACTGCCCCGCCAGTACGGACCGCGCGGCGACCTTCGCGTCGAGGGTGTCGGACTGGCCGGCGGCACGTCGCGTGCGCCGGTCGCCCCGATTCACTGCTGCAACCCGATGCCCCGCGCGGCGCACCGCCCGGGCCAGGCCGGCGCCATCGCTGCCGGTGCCGTCGATGCCGAACGCGTCAATCCGCCCGTGGGTCTCGGCCCACGTGATCAGCGCCTGGTAGCCGCCCGAATCAACAACGAACGCGTGATCGCGGAGACGGATCCCCCAGCTGTCGATCGCCACCGCGACGTGGACGTGCGTATGCGTATCAACGCCGACGATCACCGTCCGCGCATCAGGCGGCGTGGGTATGCGGGTGGTCACAGGTATACCTCCTCGGGTTGCGGCCCGAGCTGGCCCGGGTGGGCGGACAGGACTGTGACGGGCCGTGGGTGCAGCAGGCCCCTATGGGGTCACGGCCCATCCGGTCAGCTGGCCGCCGTACGAGTGGCCGGTGGGCAATGACCGACAGATCAGTAGTCAGGACCAAAGGTCAGTCAAGTTACGGGTCAGGCCACCGCTCACCGGCACCCACCGGTGTCACGAAGCGACCCCGACAGGCAGGGGGATCATGCTCACAGTCAAGTTAACGAGTCCGGGACCAGGATGAGGCGAACTCATCAGAGGATCAGGCCGCGGTCACCTCGGCCCACACGGTGAATGATCGTGCTCGCAGCATCTGATGATGAACCGACCTGAGCAGGTGCCGACTCACTCGAAACAGATTCTGAATGACACCGTGAACGTGCAAGAACCGCTGGGCGTGGGCAGGTGAGGTGAAGCCGCGCATCTGACGCTCCTGTTGGCGCGTAGGCTGATGGGATACGTCGGCGCGATTGTTCGCGTCTTGGGTCGTGTCGTGGGTGACACCGGGCATGACGTCCCGCTGGGCGACACGGTAGCTGCCCAGCTTGTCGGTCACGAGACGACCCGGTTCCTGTCGCGGACTCTTCAAGAGTTGTCGGAAGAATCTCCGCGCCGCACGCCCGTCCCGACGGGGTTGGACGAGCAGGTCAATCAGGTCACCGTCTTGGTCCACGGCGCGCCACCGATACTGGCGCTGACCGTTGATCGCGACGAAGACTGCGTCCAGCAACCACGTATCTCCGAGTCGACCTGGACGGCGCTTCAACCGCCGGGCGTCATCGGGGCCGAACTTCCCGCACCATGGCCGAATCGTTTCGTACGACACGATGATGCCGCGTTCGGCCAGCAGATCCTCGACATCCCGGAAGCTCAGGCAGTATCTGTGATACAACCAGACGGCGTGGCTGATGATTTCAGGCGGCAAGCGATGCCGAAGGTAGCGGGATCGTCGAATGTGCATCCCGGCATTGTGCCGCGCGGAGAGTTAACCTGACAAAGCCCCCCCGGCCTACTCACCGGTTCTGCCTCAGCTTCCGCGATGCCGAAGATCTCCTCGCGCAGCGAGGCGTGACGGTCAGGGTGGTCCTGGTTGTCGTGCTCGCCATGGTTGGGGGGAACGACCACGGCGCCGCCCAAACGCTGTGGCGGGGCCTGGTGGTGGCCCCCGAAGTGCGCTGCGCGCCGTATGACGCAGACGCCTATCGGTATCCGCAATCTGTCGAGGCTCGGATCGTTGCTGCCCTGGGCGGTGTGTACGGGTCCTATACCGGCCGCTGGTTCGCGAGCCCGCGCGACACCGACATCGAACACATCGTGGCCCGGTCCGAGGCCCATGACAGCGGGTTGTGTGCGGCGGATGCCGCGAGTCAGAGACGCTTTGCGTCCGACCTCCTGAACCTCACGCTGGCGAGTCCGGCCGTGAACCGCACCCACAAGAACGACAAGGACGCGGCCGAGTGGCTGCCGGATCTGAATCAGTGCTGGTTCGCGGATCGGGTGGTCGCCGTACGCCGCAAGTTCGGCCTCACGATCGATCCGCGCGAGGCGGCCGCGCTGGATCGCGTGCTCGTCGGGTGCCGATCAACCGCGATGCTCGTGGTGCCGCGGTCCGCAGCCTCGACCCAGAGACCCACGCCGCCGCCTGCGCTGTCGCCACCAGTCAGTGAGGCGCTCGCGCGCTGGGACGACAACGGCAACGGGCGGATTACCTGCGCGGAAGCGCGCCGGCATGGGATCGCCCCTGTGCGCCGCGGGCACCCCGCCTATCCCTACATGCGCGACGCCGACAACGACGGCATCGTGTGTGAGTAGTCATGCCGTCGCCCGCCTGTCGCAGCCAGACCCTCGTGCAGCAGCATGAGTCCTGTCGACCTCGCCGGCCCGCCCCGTCGCCACGTGTGCCACGATCGCTGGCCAGCCCGTACGGTGTTGGGCCTAGACCGACCCGCGGCGCACAGACAGGCGGTGTCCGGCCCCCGCCGCCCGGCTCGCGGGCGTACCACGCGCCCTTATGCGGTGGTGCGTCGCACGAGGCGGAGGGGCGGCGCGATGCGCGGGGCAGCGGTGCGGACCGGGTGGGGCCGCCGCCGGGCTGGTACCGCCTGCGCCTGCTGCGCCAGATACTCGACGAGTTGGTCCCCGGCGTCGAGCAGTTCCTGCTCGTGGATGATGTTGTAGCGGTCGAAGATGGCGCGGCTCTTGTGCCCGGTGAGGAGCATGGCAATCCGTTCGGGGACGCTGGCGCGGATCAGGTTGCGGGCGGCGGTGCGCCGGCAATCGTGGAGGAAGCGGGTCGGCACCCCAGCGGCCTGGCAGGCGGTGCGCCACGCCGTGCGCCAGCGCCGGACGGGGATGCCGTCGCGGTGGAAGACGAGCGGGCTGTCGGGGTCGCGGCGTGCCCGCCGTCGCGCCAAGGCCTCGGCAATGGGGGGCGAGATGGGGAGAATTCGTCCCACCAACGTCTTCGAGCGCCCTGGCGAGAGCCGGATGACGCCGCCGGCCTCGTCGATCTCGTCCCAGGTGAGGCCGAGGATCTCGTTCTTGCGCCAGCCGGAGTCGTAGGCGAGGTCGAGGATGTCCTGCCACGGGGCGGGCAGGTGGGCGCGAACGGCGAGGTATTCGGGGTGCTCGAAGAAGCCCTGGCGGGGAGGATTCTCGCGGAGGCGGTCGGGGAAGCCGGGCACGGTGTCGAGCCAGCCCGCCCCAGTGGACGGCGAGGGTGCACATGCGGTGGAGGGCCGAGGTCTCGCGGTTGATGGTGCCGGTGGCGGCCCCGGCGGCACGCCGGGCGAGTTGGTACTGGCGGATCTGGTGCGTGGTGAGCGCGGCGGCCCGCGCATCGCGGCCGAAGAACGCGGTGAGATGGGCGGTCCGGCCGCGGGCGGTGCTCTGGGACCGGAACTGCCGCACCTGGTAGTCCTGGAGGTAGGCGTCGCTGAGGTCCCCCAGGGTCGGCCCCTGGGGGCCGAATGTGCGCGTGGGCGGCGCCGTCGCGCGGGGGGTACTGGGCGTGGTTGTCGAGGCGGTCTCGTGCGGGGTCATGGACGCGGGTCCTCCTTTCCGGCGGCCACGGGCGGCGGCCGTCCGTCCACATTCGCTCTGGTGGGCGCGACAGGCAAGTGAAATGTGCGGCGGAAGGAGACGTCTGGCGGAGGCTGCTGGCGGATGTGAATCGAGACTCTCGGCAGTACGAGGAGACCGATACCGACAGGGACGCGCGGCTGATTGCCTCTCTGATTGACGTGTTGTTGCTCCACAGACACGTGGCCTTCCCGCCTGCCGGGTCGCCACGGGCATCGGCGCTCGCCCACTGGAGTGTCGTCGGCCGGGCCATGCGGGGGCGGCATCCCGGCGACGGGACGTCCTGACCCCTCCAGGGTTGAGCGAAGTCCGAACGTTCGGATGTGGGCGTGGACTACGGGAACCCGCCGCGGATGAGTTCGGCGGCCCTCCGCGCCGCGGTGCGTCGAGGTGGGCCACGGCGTCTTCCTGAGCCGACCGTCCAATGTGCCCGTACCAACGGGACCGTCATTCGTCCCGTCGCCGGAAATCGTGACCCCAAGCACGTCTCCACAGGCTACGTGGAGCGCCAGAATCTCAACCTAAGAATGGGCGTCCGGTGCTTCACGCGGCTCACGAACGCTTTCTCAAAGCGGCTTCAAAATCACGTTCACCCACTGGCGATCTTGTGGCCGGTGATGAGCATGGCGACCCGCTCGGGCACCCCGGCGCGGGTCAGGCTGCGGGCGAACCGCCCCGGGCTCGTGGGAGGCCCTTGTTCCTTGCGGCGCAAGGACTCAGGAGCCGTGCCTGGTCCACACTGCCCACCCCTTCCCAATCAGTCTGGGAATCCCCACCAGGAGGAGATACGGGATCAGACCATAGAGCAGGACCCCCGGAGGGCCGAACAGCCCCCCCACGAGGCTCCCGGCGACCGCCACGGGGGTGGCCAGGATCGTCGCCCCCAGCAGCAATGTGCGAAACCGGCCGGTCGTGCCGCGGAGGAGGCGTTCCACCACCCAACCAATGACCCAGCCCGTGACGAAAAATAGACCCAGCCCGATCCACATCAGCGGATTCACCAACTGCAGCCAGGCCGTGGTGTCTCCAAAGCGGTAGAGCGCGAGGAGGGTTTGCAGGGCCACCATGCCCACCCCGCACCGCACAGGAACCCCCCAGGTGCGCCACGTCATCACGGGATCACCGGCGAGACACGGGCTCGCAATCGCCGAGACCGACATACGCGTGTCGTTGGCATCTGGTTTCTGGATGGTGCTGGCTGTTGCACGACGTGCGAACCTCCGGCGAGTACGCTCCAGGTACTCCGGCGTGACGCCGTCATGTCCCGGCGAGGATCTCCCTGGCCTCATCGGGCCCGCCGCGAGGGCCGTCGCCCGCCAAGCCCACAGCGCGCGATCCCGTCGAATTGGCCACACCAGACCAACCCCGCCCCCACACGCCACGCACACCGCCAGGGTGGCGCCCTGGGGCGGAAGCGGCGCCGGAGTACCGGGGCCCAAGGGCGGCCATCTTACTCCTCTACGATCCGAGCCGCCAGAACGAAGGGATCCTGCGTGTCGCGCAGGCGCGTCAGCTCAGCCACCTGGCCGGCGTCGACGTCGGGACACGCGCGCACGCGCTCGAAGGGCGTCTGCGGCGGGTCGTATCGGCGGCGCTCCTGAACTGTCGCAGCGCCGACAGCTCTACGTGAGAGGGCCACGGGTTCACGCCCGGCGCATGCGGACGATACTGGAGGGCGGTGACTGAACCGGTCTTGCACCAGTTCCATCTACAATTCTTGAAAGGATCTGCCATGAAGCAGCAGGCGGTCCGCCGCGCAAGCACATGCGGTGGAGGGTCTTATGAATCGGCCCATCACCGGCTTCCGCCTTGATGATCACGGCGACTGGACCGCCCTCCTGAGCTGCGGTCATGCACAGCACGTGCGGCACACCCCACCATTTCACGAACCGACCCTGGGTGACCACCGCCTCCGGCCGGGACAGTCGCCTGGGAGAGCCACTGCCCTGTGTGCGCTGTGATCGGTTCGAGCTACCGGAGCGCGTCGTCGCGTACCAGCACACGCCGGTGTTCACGGAGCGTTCCATCCCTGCGAGCCTCCGCACGAAGCACGTAACCGCTGCCGGCGTCTGGGGGCGTTGTTGCACGAATCGTGACTGGCCCGCACGATGCCCACCGACAGGATCCTCCAGGATCCTCACCTGTCGAGGCGATACGACACTGGTCGGCCGAGGGCGGTCATCCGATTGAGGATCTCACAGCCGAGGACGACCTCACTCCCCTGCCCGGCCGGGCTCCGGGCCCGGAGGCCATCTCCGATAATGGACGTGTATCGGAAGAACGTGTTCTCCACCCGGCCCTGACGATGGTAACCCTGACACCTTCTTCCAGCGGCGCCGGCCGAGCGTCTTCACCAACATGATCGTCCGATCCCGCGCGGGCGACCGCGGGCCGTGACCAGAGACGTTCGCCGTCCTGGCCGGTGGGATGACGACCGTCGCACCCCGCGCCGTCGCCGTTTCGTAGACGGCGACCGTGTCAGAGGCGGCGTCAGCGGTGACGCGCACGAGAGGGCCCTCGACCGCAGTGAGCAGATCCACGGCGGTGGTCGCATCGTCACCCGTCTTCTCGGTTAGCGTGTGGACACGGATCACACCTGACTGATCGACGCCACGGTGGAGCTTCCGCCAGCCACGCCGGCCGCAACCACCGTGTGTCGCGGCCGCCCACTCCCCTGCCCCGACGATGGACAGACCCGTACTGTCACGCACGAGATGAAGGCTCTCGCCGGGCGGGACCGGCCGCAGACGGCGCCGCAGATGCTGACGGCGCCGAGAGAGCGGCGTCTAGTCGGGAACGGAGAGGTCGAGACGCATGATCCCGAACAGCGCGTGCAGGAACCCTTCGGCCTGGCGCAGCGGGAGATGGTAGATGAGCCGCAGGGTCAGAGCGGTCTCGATGGCGAGATCCGAGTCGCGCCGCTGCCCACCCCGCCGGCCGCTCCGCCTGGCCGTCCAGGCAGCGATCGCTTCCGAGGACACCCACACCGTCACATCGCCGCGGCGAACGAGGGCCTGGTTATAGGCCGGCCAGTTCGCCACGCGATATTTCGTCTTATACGTGGGATGGACCTTCGACTGCATCCCGGTAGTGTGGCTCCTGCGGAGGGTCACGAGAAGTGCGGGCCACGCCGCCCCACCCACAGTGGTTCTTCATGCAACAACGCCGTTCAGCGGTGTGAGCGCATCGGCGGGCTGCTCAGTTTCTACTAGAGTGGTCGGCCCATTAATCGCACCTTACGGGCAGGCCCCTATCGGGTCACGGCCCATCCGGTCAGCGAGCTACCGAATGATTCGCCGGTGGGCGATGACCGACAGATCAAAACGAGGACACGAGGTCAGTCAACTTGAGGGTCAGGCTATCACCCACCGGCACCCACCAGTGTCACCGAGCGACACCGATAGGCGGGAGAATGATGCTCACACAGTACCGGCGCGCGGCCTGACGGCGCCAGCCTACGTCACGCCCGTGACGCCAGTTGCCCGTCTCGAGGTGCCACCCCGCGGGGATCCATCGATTCACCAACGCCTCTGGCCAGTGCTACGGCCCGATCGCTGTCGAGAGCGTGATGCGCTCGACGAGCACCGTAAACGCCGACCCTGTGTCGTCGCCGTCGGAAGACAGCCACACGGCGACAGTCTCGACCGGTGGGGTCAGTGACACATCGAGGTCGAACGTCCCGTCGGCGCGGGGTACTGCCACGACCTCTTCCTCGAGTAGGTCGCTTCGTGGATGGACTCGGCGCTGTCCGACCTGGTCTGGGTCGATGCCGACGTTGAAGAAGCGCACGATCGAGATACCTTGATCTGGCAGAGCCAGCCCATACAACCTCCGCACCCACTCCGGAGCGAACATTCTCCTGAATGTGCCAAGCCTCCGGCTGCCGGTCAAGACCAGACCTGCCCTGAAGACGTAGTCGTCGAAGCCCTCGCTTCCCTGCCTCTGCCCCGCGAGGCGAAGGGCACCATCGACCCGCCCCCGCACCGTGAGACCCGAGACCGCCATCGGAGCCGATAGCGGGTAAACAAACGGCGCGGCGGAATCGTCGACCTGGATGCGCAACCCGAGAGGAGAGAAATCGACGTCATGAGGAGGGATATTGCTGTAGCGCAGAAGCTGCCATCCCTCGTCGTCATCCAGGGGAATCACCACCGAAACCGCTTCCGTCTGCAGGGGCGGCCCCACCTGAGGCGCGTGCGTACGCACCGGGAGCGCCGCCTCGGTTCCCATCAGCAGGCCGAACAACGCCAGGGTCCCGGCGACTCCCGGTCGTCTCGGCGTCACGATCGAATCGATCTCGCCTGACAGCACTTCTTGTCACATGGCGTTGTTGCACGCCTCGTCACTGGCCCGCACGATGCCACCCGACGGCACTGACGCCCCTATATGTCAAGACACTCCTTCAGGCGGCCTGGATGATCTCTTGACGAGCGCGGAAGTCGGTCATGACGCGCTGGTAGATCTCTCGCGCGAGGAAGCGTTTCAGGCAGCGGATGATGTCGCGTTTGGTCCGGCCAGCGGCGATGCGTCGGGCGACGTAGTCGCGGGTCGGTTGGTGGAATTGCATCCGGACGATGACGGCTCGATAGAGGGCCGCGTTGGCGTGTCGGTGGCCGCCTCGATTGAGGCGGTGCCGCCCGGTGGTCATCCCAGACGAGGCCGGGATCGGGCAGGCGCCGCAGAGCTTCGCGAAGGCGGCCTCCGAACGAATCCGGTCGGGGTTATCGCCGAAGATGATCAACAGCTCAGCCGCGGTGTGGGCGCCCACACCGAAGCCCTCGCAGAGGGTCGGTGATGTCGCGGTGGTGAGACGCGCGAGGTACTGGTCGTGCAGCGCGATTTCCTCGGCGAGAGCCATCCACCGACGGGCGAGCGACCGGAGGGTGTGCTTGGCGGACGCGATGGGCGTGTCGATGGGGCCCGGTCGGAGTCCGGCGCAGCGCGTGAGCAGGCCGTGATCGGTGAGGTCGTGGAGGGCTTCTCGCAGGACGGGCGGGGCCTGCACGATGATCTGCTTCAGCGTGTTCATCGCCGTGGTGCGCGCTTTCATGGCGGTATCCCGTGTGATCTTGAGCTGGCGGATCATCTCGACGGCGCCGTCCGCGGTCTTGGGGATGGCCGTCGACTGCCCCGCGAGCAGGGACCGCGCCGCCACCTCGGCGTCGATGGTGTCGGACTTGCCGGCGGCGCGGCGTGTACGGCGGTCGCCCCGATTCACTTCCACGACATGATGCCCGGCTCGGCGGACGGCCCGTGCCAGGCCAGCGCCGTAGCTCCCGGTGCCTTCGATCCCGAACGCCTCAATCCGCCCGTGTGTCTCGGCCCACGTGACCAGAGCCTCGTAGCCACCCGAGTCCACTACGAACGCGTGATCGCCCAGACGGATCCCCCAGCTGTCGATTGCCACCGCGACGTGGACATGCTTATGCGTATCAACACCGACGATCACCGTCCGCGCTTCGGGCGGCGTAGTTATGCGGTTGGTCACGGGTGGCCTCCTCGGATTGCGGCCCCGAGCTGGTCCGGGTGGGCGGACAGGACTGTGACGGGCCGTGGGTACAGCAGGCCCCTATTGGGTCACGGCCCATCCGGTCAGCTGGCTGCCGTACGAGTTGCCAGCGGGCGATGACCGACAGGTCAGTAGCCAGGACCGTAGGTCAGTCAAGTTAAGGGTCAGGCCATCACTCACCGGCACCCACCGGTGTCACAAGTGACCCCGTCAGGCAGGGAGATCATGCTCACAGTCAAGTTGATGAGAGGCGGGCGTGACGATCCCTCGATGGCTCGGTATCCCTCGTCGTTCGGTGCTTCCGCCATCAACTATTGCTACCCCGCCCTTATCTCGCTCTAACCAAACCGCTTAGACTAGATATTCAGTGTCAGAGAGCTGCCAGCGTCAAAATCGGCTGGAAGTATCTGGATGATTAGGGCTTAAGCTCTCTTCATCAACACTTGATGACGGAAGCACCACGCGACCAAGGGAAAACGGGCTCCTCATGGCCGGCTCCGGGTGCGGTCGGCACGTTCCCGTGATCGTAGCGGAGATCGGTTATCGCGTGCGAGGCGATGAAACGGCGAAGTGAGGCAAGAATCAGCGTGAATGCGCGAGATCCAGACCATCGAGGCGACGTGGGTGATAACCGTCTATTGATAACCTGTGGGTGGCGAATTACTACTCAGCCCGCAATCCGTTGAGATTATCAAGTTTGGTGATCCTGGGAGTGGTCACTAGGATGTTCCGATGCGCGACCCGATCATCCTGCTGGTGCACCTGATCGCCACCCTGGCCCGGCTGATGGGCCCCGGCGGCCTGCGGTCTGTCGTGGCTGAATCGGTCTTGGTCAAGCAGCCACTGCTCATTCTGAATCGCTCGCGGCACCGGGCGCCGAATCTCTGCGCGTCGGATCGGATCCTCGCCGGCGTGTGTGCACTGTTCATGCGCCCGGCCCGGGTGATTCGCTCAGCGATCGTGCTGAGACCGTCGACGATCCTGGAGTTCCATCGGGCTCTGCGCACCCGCAAGTACCGCTGGCTGTTTTCACCCACGCGCCGTCGCACCGGCCCCCAAGGACCGTCCAAAGCACTGGTCGACGCCATCGTCGACATGAAGCGGCGCAACCCCAGGTGGGGCTGTCCGCGGATCGCACAACAGATCGCGCTCGCCTTGGCGGTCGACATCGACAAGGACGTGGTGCGCCGAGTGCTCGCCACGCACTATCGCCCGGCACCCCGCTCGGGTGGTCCGTCCTGGCTGACGTTCTTGGGGCATGCGAAGGATAGCCTGTGGAGCATCGACCTGTTCCGGTGCGAGTCGGCGATCCTGCGAAGCCATTGGGTGCTGGTAGTGATGGACCAATACACGCGGCGGATCGTCGGCTTTGGCATCCATGCTGGAACCGTGGATGGCCGGGCCCTGTGCCGTATGTTCAACCATGCGATTCGAGGGCTCTCGCGTCCGAAGCGCCTCAGCTCCGACCACGACCCGCTGTATCGGTTTCACCAATGGCGCGCCAACCTGCGGGTGCTGCAGGTGACCGAGGTGAAGAGGGTGCCGTATGTGCCGCTGTCGCATCCGTTTGTCGAACGGTTGATCGGCACGCTGCGACGAGAATGCGTGGATCAGCTGCTGTTCTGGTCTGCGTCGAACTTGGAAGACAAACTGGTGGCCTTCCAGGACTTCTACAATGCGCATCGGGCCCATGCGTCGTTGGACGGGCGGACGCCCGTCCCGATACGAAAGGATGTCGCACGGCTCGACCGCTACCGATGGGACGCGCATTGCCGTGGTCTCTATCAGACGCCGATCGCGGCGTGACATCTGACCAGCGAAGACGGTGGCGAGCGGGTCGACGCGCCCGCGTTCGACGTCTATCGCGACACAGCAGGGCAGTGCGTCAGCTGCACGCCTTACTCATGCCATCGCGACAACTTCGCGGGGGACTCCCGGCTCACGGGACCCGAAGATCGAACGATGTCGGATTCCTACGAATTCGCCACCCACAGGTTGGGGTCAGTGGCCGTGACGCAGTTCCACCGGAGTGTGTGCAGGAAGGCCGCGAACTGACGCGGAACGTCGAAACCCCGAGCTCCCAGGTCGTGCCAGTGTTCCTCCTCGAGGATCCGTCGGTCGATCTCGTAGTTCCAGAACACGTCGAGCGACTGCCCCTGGGCGTCGTCGTCTGCACAAGCCAGACTGACGAGGGGTGACTCGCCGGGGGCCTCGCCCGGGACAACCTGCTCGACGAGCCACCGCCTCGAGCGAACTTGGACCATCTCGCCTATCTTCGGAGGCCGACCAGGGAGCTCAGAGATCATCGGCCGCGATCATAAGCGTTTCTAGAAGTATGTTGAGTTTGTTGCCACACACTGCCAGCAGAGGCCTGGGTTGTCTTGCCTTCGTGTGAGCGCGGGGGAGCGGACAGCCTGAGGACTCCACGAACGTCACGCCTCGCCGTGGAGTAGCCCGTAAGGTGCGTTTAATCGGCCGACCGCTCATGCGGCCTCCCGGTGGTAGAAATTGAGCCATCCGCCCAGACGCTCCCGCCGCTGCACGTCGGCGGCCAGGCTCACCGGCGGTGGCGGTCGTTGCAGGAGCTGGTTGTCGAGTCCCTGGTGGTTTCGCTCGCGCTGGTCGTGGTCGACGTACTCGCCCACGAGGAGACGCAGGGGCCCTTCGCCGAGGGGGACGACGCGACTGAGACACTCCTCTTGAATAGAGCGGACGAACCGCTCGGCATACGCGTTGAGATTGGGACTCTTCGGCGGGAGACGGATCGGCTGGACACCCCCGCCCTCCAGGATCTCGCCAATCCCCCGCGTGGAGAGCGGGTCGCGGTCGTGCATCAGATAGCGGGCGCGGCGCAAGCAGCCATCGACCGGGTCCGTCACATTGCGGGCCCTCTGCTCCATCCACGTGCCGTACGGCTGCGGATGGATCCCGGCGATGGTCACGCGGCGGGACTGCAGCGCGATCACGAAGAAGACCAGGTACCGCTGGAGCCCGGCCAGCGTGAACACCTCGACGGTGACCAGATCGCAGGCCGTGCGGCCCTCCCAGGGCGCTTGCAGGAACGTCTTCCAGGGCATGCACCGTCTCCGCTCGGGAGCCGGGTCGATCCCGTGGTCGTGCAGGATCCGCTTCACCGTGGTCCGAGCGATCTCGTGGCCGAGGTGCGAGAGCGCCCCGCGGATCCGTGTGTCCCCCCACTGGGGATGCTCAACCGCCATCCGGACCACGAGCGCGGCCACGTCACGGCGCGTCATCGGCCGGCCGCGACCGCGGCGGGCGCTGCCATCGTATGTCTGGGCGATCAATCTCCGGTACCAGCGGAGAATCGTGTCAGGCGTGACGATGCCGGCGACCTGCATCAAGACGCGCCGGCCGAGTTGCTGGCCGCGCACGGCGCGTCGACGGCGTTGGGCATCGGTCCGGCGAAGCGGCCGAGGGCCCAGGTGATCCCGGAGGACTCGATTCTCCTCCCGGAGATACGCGATCAGATCGTCTTGGTGGCGGTTCACCCAGCCAGCGAACGTGAGAACGAGGAACTGGAGCGCAGGCGGCATGGCCTGAGATTACTTGGAAGACTCGACCAGCACTGACCGGACCTCGGCCCATTAAACGCACCTTACGCGTTCAAGCCCTGCTGGTAGTGGGCCCGGCGCAAGATGTCGTTGTAGCTCGGTGAGCGCTTCAACTCCTCGGCCGTGTACAGGTCAGCGATGGGCACCACCTGACTGTCGGGCAGTTGCCGCAGGCGCGGCACCGCTTCGTCGATGGGATGGTAGACCTGGAGGTACTCGCGTTCCAGGTCTGCCTGGCGCTCCCCCCGAGCGTACACTCCGACGAACATGGCCCGGATGTCGTCGGGCGGGCCTTCCCCGACCAAGAGGCAATTGCCCGTGATGCCGCAGGCTTCGTCAATCAGGGCGGAGGTCACCGGCCAGTGGCGATCGTCGAGCGTGGCCTGGTACAACGACGCCAGGATCCGCGCGAACGCGTCGTGGTCGCTCACAGCGAGTCTTCCTTCAGCCAGGCCAGGATGAACAGCACCTGTGACGCTGTTGATGTCCTGGAGCGGTCGCGTGCGCGCTCCAGAATGCGGCTTTTCCGCGGCGAAGTGCCGGGAGGGCGCGATTAGCTGGCAGCCTATTACAAGCACTCCCTCTCCGCCTAGTCACTACCCGATCGGGAGAATTCGGAAGGAAACAATACAGGAAGCGGCCGAGGCGGGCGAGCTTCCAGACGACGAGCACGTCGCCCGCTCGGCGCGCGCGCATGCAGCTGTCGAGTCCCGGGCGGTCGTCCGCGGGCACCGGTCGCGACGTCGTGGTAGACGTTGACGGCGTCGACGCCCGCGGCCTGCAGCGCATCGCGCGGCAGGTCCAGCGACTGGGAGCCGTCCGCCTTGGAGACGCGGGCGTAGCCGATCCGCATGTGTCGTAAACGGCCGTTTGCGACAGGCTGGCGCCCGCGACAGGTCCGGCATGGGCACGCGCGCGAGGTCGACGCCGAGCACCGACGAGCAGGTCTCAGTCCTCGATGATCGTCTCCACTTCAAACCCAGCCACTCCCAATGCGGTGCGGATCTGGCGCTGGTTGTTCTTGTCCAGCTGCATATAGGCGTAGCCTCCCTCGTGCTCGATGGTGAGCCAGTGCTTCTGTTGCCAGAAGTGTGCAGTCTTCGGTCGCCATTGACACCCACGAGCGCGCGGCAGCCGAGCAGCGCCAGCAACAGACCAAGTAAGCCGACGCCAGCCAGCGGCAGCCCGGCAAGAGACCGCTCACTCTGTCGCCGCGCGTCAGAAGCGGAGGCGCAGGCCGCCGAACATTTGGACGCCGCCGACGTCAATGGCAACGGTGCCCCCATCTGACGCGTCCAAGTCGACCGAGCCACGGCTGACCCGAACCGTGCCGCCAATTCCTACCCGATCGGAGAAGTAGAAGGCCATATCGGCACCAACGTGCCAGCCGGTGGTCGAGGCCGATTGTGCCCGCCGACGGGCCCCGGCAAACGTCGCCTCGGTATACGGATATGTCTGGTCGAACATCACATCGGTGACCAGATCCTGCGTGACGCTGAAAAAGGTCGGCCCGCCGAACAGGAAAATGACCGCCCAGTCAGCTGGCATCACCCAGAGGGCCTGCACGTGCACAGCCGTTTCCTGGCGGGCGAGTCCCGCTTCGGTCCCACTAATCTGCCGCAGCCTGTCGAAGACGAAGGGGTGCGGGAGCCGCCCGGTGATGCCGGCCTCGTCCTCGTGGGAGACCTGCGACACCCCGGCGCCGACCGCGAAACGCCCCCAGATCCGAACACCGCCACTCAGGTCGACCAGCGTGTCGACGCCGCCACGGTAGCGCGTATCGAAAGAGCCCAGTTCAGGACCGAACAGGAGATGGCTAAAGGTGATGGTGTCGGAAAACTCGGCGGACGCCGTCTGAATCCCGGCGTTGATCATGAGGAACCCGCGTGCGTCCGAGGCCTGCGCCGCCGCGGGCCTCGCGTCGCCAGCGAGCGCGGCGAGAACCAGGATCGCGCACGCCGCGGGGACAGGAACGGCCCGGCCACCAACAGGGTGTGACATGGATCTCCTCGTCATGGTCTGTGGGCGGGATCGCCTACAAACCAACCGCGTACAGTGCCTGATCGACCGCCCGGTGAGTCGCGCTGTCGGTGCCGAACAGGTCGACCGTCGATTGGCGGATCACAGCCGCGGTCATTGGGAAGGTCGTTCGGGCTGGCATCAGATGGGTCATTGCCCGAAAGAAGGCTCGTTCGACGTCGTGACGATTGGCGCCACCCACCCCCTGGACGGTCCGCCCGGTCGCGCGGTTCTGCCCCCCTTCGATGGCGAGATAGAACGCGTGGCTGAGGATGGTGGAGTTCCAGTGCACGCCGCCGTTGTCACACTGTAATGCGAGCAGGATCTGGCCCTCCACCACACACACCCCGAAGTCGTAGATCGTCTGGCCGTCGGAGACGGCGATAAAGCGGATGTCACGGCCAATCGCATCCGGGTAGCGAAAGACACCCCTATACAGCGTGACGGCGATCGCGCGAGGGTCCTCCAGCGATCGGATCGTCCGCCCGGTGTCCTCGCCCATTACGTAGTCCGCGCGGAGCGGGCCAACCCCCGGCGCGTGCACCGAGAACTCGACGGCGGTGCCGATGATGTCGGAGTACGCTTCGTGGACGGCGCCCCCCTCGTTGGAGAGCAACCGGAACCGGCCCTCGTCATCACAGAGAAACGTGAGACGGCGGCCCATTGGGACAGGAAAGACAAAGTCGCAGCGGAACGTCTGGCCCTCGACGGTGAAGCTCGACGGGCCCCGGGTGGCGGTGTAGTGGTCAAGCAAGCCGTCACCCGTGCGGTGGCGCACCGCGACCTCCGTGACGCCATGCATTAATTCGTGCGCGACCACATCGGCCGACACAATCGGCGTCCCGTCGTCCTCCTCGCCGAAGACGAAGGCCCCGGTCCCTTCCGGTCCGAACGGCGGCGGTGCGTAGAAGGCATTGTGGAAGGTGTTGTTGACCAGACTGAGGATCCGGCCGTTCCGCCCGTCGACGCCGTGCCAGCCCTGCCGCGTGGCGAGGTAGTCGTAGGTCAAGCCGACGTACGCGTGCGCGTCAACCACCGCCGGGTCGCTCCAGACGTTGTCGGCGTCGCGCGCGATGTCGCTCGGTACCCAGGTGTCGCCTCTCGGGTCAAGCAGGGCATCGAGGCGGGACGCGTCACGGCGCATGTCGAGCGTGACGATCTCGGCGGGACGCAGCCGGTCGTACGCCTCAAAGCCCCCGCCGGCCGCCGACGCGCTCACCTTCTGGCGGCTCCCCGCGATCCCCATACCGGCCCCCACCGCGGCCTGCGCGTCCACCTCGTCCTCCACATGTACGATCGCGCCGCTGTGGGCGTCGAGAAAATAGGTTCGCGCATTGCGCATCGTCGCGTGATAGGCGAGGACGTACGTGTCACGGGGCGTCGGCAGAATCACCAGCCTCGGCGGCTGGTCGGTCGCCGGGCCGGTGCCGGCCTGCTGTTCGATCAAGGCGAGCGCCTCGTCCGGGAGAAGCCAAGAGGTGGTGTCGAGATCAATCGCCTGATAGATCGTTCCAAAGATCGAGACGATCACCCCAGTGGCGAGCTGCCGGGAGATGCCTCCGCCATAGACCGGCACGCCCGCGTGAAACTGTCTGAAGGATTCATGGACGTGCCCCGGCAGTGACGGATCGGGCCACCGGGACGCCAGGGCCAGCGCATCAGCCCGCACCAACGCGTCAACCTGTGCGTCGAGGCGGCGCAACACCGACACGTCCGTCGTGGCCGACAGTGCCATGATCTCCAGCGCCTGTCGGTTGGCGGGTTCCTGCCCGGCCGCGGGGCTGAAACTTCCTCCGGCCAGCGTCACAGCCAGCGCCGTCGCGGCGATGAGGGCGAGCGTGACGACGCGATGATTCAACGATGTATTTTGGATTTCCATTTTGGCCGGCCCGGGTCGGCACCCTTATAGTCTAAACGCCCTTCCGTGCGGAAGTTATCCATGGTGCGCCTATGGCCCGCCTTTGAGACGCGAGCGTAGCCGATCTGCATGTGGCATAAACGACCGTTTGCGACACACCGGCGAAAGCGCCCTCCGACGCACCCAGCCGTGTGTCGTATCCCGTGTCGGATTCTATGTCTTGCAGACGTCGAGCGCTCGGGTCAGTGCCGTGCGCCGAACACGGCCTGCGGATTGAACGAACGGATAGCCTCGGTGATCACTTCATCCACTTCCACGGCACGACCAAGCGGCAAGTCGCTGCAGGCAGACGACGGCGTCTTATGCAGCTGATCGAGCGACAGCAGCTCCGTGTCTCGCGGCCGGTCGCACACGACCTTCCGCGCTCGTTGCAGGGTGGGCGGCGAGCCGTCCTCCGCGCTCCGGCCCTGCGGGTGACACGCCTGGCCCGCTGCGGATCAGAGCGCACTTAACGCGGCGTTGGTGCGCGGAAACAAGTGTTCGTCGCGGCCCTGGCCATCGTGACGGCCGAAGGGGCATGATCTCGACGTGAAGTCGAGAGTGCATCCCAGGTACACAACGAAATACCGCGTCGGAAACTGGCCGGCGTACGACCGAGCACTGGTCCAGCGCGGCGACGTCACCCTGTGGTTGACGCCGGAAGCGATCGCCACGTGGGAGGCCGTGGGCGTCGGCAAGCGCGGAGGGCAGCTGCAGTACTCCGAGGTTGCCATCGAAACCGCGCTGACGCTCCGCCTGATCTTTCACCTGCCCCTTCGTCAAACGGAGGGCTTTCTGAGGTCGATCTTCGGGATGCTGTGCCTCGACCTGTCCGCGCCCGATCACACGACTCTCTCACGGCGTGGTCAGCACCTCGACCTTGCACTTCGCCGCCTCCCCGCGGGCGCAGGCATACATCTCATCGTCGACAGTACCGGGCTCTCGACTGTGGGTGAAGGTGAATGGGCGGCCGTGAAACATGGCGGACGCGGGAGACGCGGCTGGAAGAAGCTTCATCTGGGCGTCGACGGATCGGGCGTGATCGTCGCTCACGCCCTGACCGGCGGGCCTGTTGACGACGCGACGACAGCCCTCGATCTGATCGACCAGGTCGAAGGCAACGTCTCCTGCCTCACGGCGGACGCGGCCTACGACACGCGTGGCATCTACGAGGCTGCGGGTGCGCGTGGCGCGACGGTCGTCATTCCACCGACCAGGACAGCCACCGTGTCTGGACGGCGACCACGATCGCCCGCGCGCGACCGCACGATCCGACAGGTGCAGCAGGCTGGACGGCGACAGTGGAAGAAGGACTCGGGCTACCATCAGCAGGCCCGTATGGAGAACGCCTTCTTCCGGTACAAGGTGATCATCGGGGAGAGCCTTCGAGCGCGCAGTCGGGCGGGGCAAGAGACGGAGGCCATCCTCGCATGTAACATCCTCAATCAGATGACTCAGCTTGGTAGGCCGGCGTCGTACGCTATCGGTCGTTAACGGGTCTGTGGGTCGGGGGCGTTGCGGGTCAGTTTTCGAACCGCGCAACAACGCCTCGCCGCCCGCGGCGATCCACTTCTCGTCGCGCCAGTCGGCCCCGTCAACGATTCTTGATAGAGGGGCGTCAATGCCCGATTGCGACTACCGACCCCAGGTGTAGTTCAACCGTGCGTAGTAGTACCCGCCACTCAGGCCCCACGGCGTGAACTGGCTGTAGGGGAGGCCGAAGATGTCGGCGAACAGGTCCATCCGCTGCGAGAAGGCGTCAAAGACGTTCTGCCCGCCGACCGCCAGCGTGACGTCGCGGGTGAGCGGGATGCTGGCTTCCAGGTCGACGATGTACCGGCCGTCCAGCAGCGGCGCGTCGGCGCCGCGGACGAAGCGCGCGTCGAAGTGGTCGACCCAGGCGCCGTAGTAGTTCAGACGGGCGAGCACGCCGACCTGCGCCACCTGCTGGTTGATGGCGGCGTTCCAGCGGATGCGGGGGACGCCGCGCTCCAGGCCGAGCACGTCGCCGGCGGTGAGCAACCGCGACTCTTCCGTCAGCGCCGTGTGGGTGTAGTTCATCGTGAAGCTGAGCACCGTGTCGCCGCCCAGCGCCGGCGGCGCGTAGGTGGAGACCAGATCGACGCCCTGGTTCCGGCTGGAGAAGTCGTTGATGAAGAAGCGGAAGAATGTCAGCGTGCCGGCCGAGACGATCCCTTCCGAGAGCAGCAGCGCGCGTTCGTCGGCGTCCAGCGTGAAGGTCTGCGACAGCGCGAGGCGGTTGTCGATGTCGACGCGGAAGTAGTCGGCGGTGAACGTGAAGGGGCCGGTATCGACGACCAGCCCGGCGGTCGTGTTGATTGACGTCTCGGGCTCCAGCGGCTGGCCGCCCCGCAGCTGCGCGGCCAGGAAGGTGGACGGCACGTTGGCGCTGTCGACGAGTTGCAGCGTGTCCGGATCGATCGTCGTCTGCACGTTCAGCGTGTTCTGCTGGCCCGGCGTCGGGGCGCGGAAGCCGGTGCTGACGCCGCCGCGCACGGCGATCTCGTCGGTCAGGCCATAGCGGGCCGACAGCTTGCCGTTGGTCGTGGAGCCGAAGGTGTCGAAGTGCTCGATACGCACGGCGCCGCCGACCGTCCAGCGCTCGCCCGGATCCCGCAGCTCCAGGTCGCCGTACAACGCGACGTTGCTGCGGTTCCAGGTCCCGGCGGTGTAGGCGGGAAATCCAGGAAAGCCGTTCGAGCCGGAGACGAATCCCTGCGCGGCGTACGGTCCCACCTCCCAGGAGGGCCGTCCCCCGGCGCCGATGTCGAACCGTTCGTCGCGCCACTCGGCGCCGCCCGCGATGTTGACGATGTCGATGGCGGCGTAGGAGACGTCGACGTTGAGATTTACTTCCTCCTGGCGGTACAGCCCCGGGTCGAAGTTGCGGGGCGTGTCCGGGCCGAGCGACGCGTTGACGGTGTTGTTGAAGAAGAAGTCCGACTCGTGGGCGCCGTAGCTGGCGCTGGCATCCCAAGTCAGGCCGTTCGCCGCGAGCCGCCGCACGCCGGCCACCACCGACCTGTCGCTGACCACGCCGCCGAACTGCGGCGTGAACCCGCCCGGAATGGTCTCCTGAAAGGAGAAGCAGTTCGGGTCGGCAAACACCTGCGCGAGCGCCGCCTGGTCCGGCACGTTGTTCATGACGCGCACCGTGGGACAGTGAGCCGAGCCGTCCGCGATGCCATCGCGCGCGTCGAGCACGTCGCCGATCAGCAGCGTCGCGCCGTCGTCGAGGCTGTAGATGTTGGCGCGGGTGTTCGGGTTTCGGAAGTAGAACCCTTCGGTCACCTTCTTCTCGGCATAGTTGGCGTGGCCGTAAAACTGCAGCTGGTTGGCGAACAGGTGGCCGAAGTTGCCGAACAGCTTCAGCTCGTCCTCGATCGTCGGGTTGCCCCAGATCTGCGCCGGGTCGGCCACGTCGGTGTTACCGGCCGCAATCAGCGCCGCGGCGTCGGCCCGCTGCACGCTGCGGTTGGTCGGGTCGGCGTTGCCGTACTCCAGGCTGAGGTTGACGAACCCGGTGTCCCCGAGCGGCACTCCGACGTTACCAGCCATGGTGTACGCATCGCCGTCGCCCGCGCGGTAGGTGCCGGTATTGAACGCCAGGCTGCCGCCGGAGCGGTCGTCCTTGAGCAGGAAGTTGATGACGCCCGCGATCGCATCCGAGCCGTATTGCGCCGAGGCGCCGTCACGCAGCACCTCGACCTGCCGCAGCGCAATCGAGGGAATGGTCGAGATGTCAGATCCCTGCGCACCGTCCGTCACGCCGGCGAACCAGGCGATGACCGACGAGCGGTGGCGGCGCTTGCCGTTGACGAGCACCAGCGTATGGTCGTGGGCTAGGTTGCGCAGGCTGGCCGGGCGCACCAGCGTGGCGGCGTCACTGATCGGGTGCGTGGCGACGTTGAACGAGGGGACCAGCGTCCGCAGTTGGTAGTCGAGCGTGGTGGCGCCCTGCCTGACGACGTCCTGCAGCGGGATGGCGTCAATCGGTACCGGCGAGGCGGTCACCGACCGCGGCTGGGCGCGGGTCCCGACCACCACCACCTGCGCGGCGAGCCCACCGACCGCCATTTCCACGTCCAGGACGGCCGTGGCGCCCGCGCTCGCCTCCACCACCTGCGCGGGCACGGTGAAGCCGGAGAGGGTGAACAGCACGTCATACGTCCCCGGGGCAAGTCCGCTGAACGTGAACTGGCCGGTCCCGTCGGTGACAGTTACCTGCGCGGTGCCCGCCGCGTCCCGCGCCTCCACGGCGACGCCGGGGAGAATGCCGCCCGTAGCGTCGGTGACCGTCCCGGCGATCGTCCCGTCCTGGGAGCTGGCCACGCCGGGCGCGAACACGCCGACGGCACACACCAGCACCAGCGCGAGTACCGTGTGTGGATGATGGGAGAAAAACCATCGGACGCGGCCGGGCCGCTGCAGCGCAAGACACGCCATTGCCATGAGCCTGTCCGTCTTGTGCGTGGGATGAACCTTCGACTGCATCCCCATAGTGTGGCTCCTGCGGAGCGTCCTGAGAAGTGCGGGCCCAGCCGCCCCACCCGATCAGTATGTGTCGTAAACGCTCGTTTGCGACACGTCCGAGCGGCATCACGGTCCGGCGCGCTCCGATTCACGGGGCGAGGACCTTCTCGCCTTGCTCGTATCTTGCGCAGCGACTCCGCCGCGCGCTCGGTCAAGCCAACAGGCTCGACGCGCCAAGTCGCGGTCGTGCAAGTGGGGGATCAGAGCTCATACCGCAGAGACAGGTGCAACCCGTGGCTCCGCAACGGGGCCTGGGTCGGCGCCAGATCGAGCCCCACCGGGTCCCGGCTGCCGTCGAGCCATTCGACCCGGCCCGGGCCGGCGCCGGTCTCGATGACACCGGCATCCGTGTACCGCCAGGCGAGATCGAGCGTCGCCCGCGCGCCCCACGACATCCCCAAGCCAGCCGTCAGCCTC
Source organism: Vicinamibacterales bacterium (assembly GCA_965237405.1). Lineage (GTDB taxonomy): Bacteria > Acidobacteriota > Vicinamibacteria > Vicinamibacterales > UBA8438 > CAUZIB01. Next base: position 1,783,223 of record OZ250139.1, read on the forward strand.
CAGGTCAACGCCGTCCGTCGGGTGCCCGGCACGAGGGTCCTCGTCTTCGGGAACGTCAGGCGCGTCTCACCGCTGGCCACGCGGGTCGCTCCGAGGCCCCCGCCGACGAAAGGGCTCAACGGGCCGAGCGGGGGGCTCACCCCCACGCCTGGGAGATCCACATACACGGCCAGGATCCCGGACAGCGAGGACAGATCCACGGACACGGATTGCTCACGGTCGGGGGCCAAGAAGTTGGCGTGACCATCGAACGTAAATCGCGGCCGGGAGGTCAGAAGGGCCTCCAGCCGCACGGCGGGCGCCACGGCGTACCCGAGCCCAAGCTCACCGCCCGCGACCGTGCCGAAGTCCCCCACCGACCGGAGCGGCGCGCCGTCACCGCCCACGCCGCAGCCGTACAGCGCGGCCGGGACCAGGCTCGCACAGTCCGCGTCGGTGAAGTGCGTGTCGGCCGGACGGCTCAAGTCGAGTCCGGCGCGCAGGTAGATGTCTTGCGCGACGGCCAGTCCTGGGAGCAGGGTCGCCGCCGCCACCACCACCGCCACGGCCGCGCCGGGAACCCCGTGGTGCCACCGCTGCGCTGCGACCCGCGTCGGGGCGTCAGTCATGACGCGAGCGCCTGCACCGGACGCGACGTCGTGATAGACGTGGCCGGCGTCGACGCCATCGGCCCGCAGCGCGTCGCGCTGTAGGTCCAGCGACTGGGAGCCGTCCGTCTTCGAAACGCGGGCGTAGCCGATCAACATGTGTCGTAAACGGCCGTTTGCGACACATACTGATCGACTCGAGGAGGTGCAGCGCCGCATCCGGCGCCAGCGCCTCGCGGCGGCGATCCTGACGGCCCCACGGACGGCGCAGCCGCTCTCTCGCATCTTCTGCATCGAAAGGGGGAAGCCTCGAGCTAGATGGCGCAGTCGTGGACGCGCCGGCGGGAGTGAACACTCGCTCGCTCTCATGATCCACCGCCAGCCCTGGCGCGGAGCCCAAAACCTCCGATGGCATCGATTCGCTACTCAAAGCAGATCGTCGCCGACTTCATCGTGGACGGGGGCTCACAATGAGGGAGATTCCTCCTGAGGCAGAACACCAACTCGGCGGCTCCATCTACGGGGTGTTGCAGCAGGTGCGCATCGATCTGCGTGATGTACCGAGCCTGGTGATCTCCCCACCAATCATCGAAGTGGAGCATGGTGAAGATCATGCGACGGGCCTGACGCTTTGGATCGGCCGCATCAAGTTGTACGACGGCTTCAGCGAGCTTGTCGCTCAGTTTCCTCAGGAAACACTCGCTGACATCCTGGCTCCTTCTGCTGAAGGAGTCGTCTCCGTGCCAGCGGCTTCGCTTTTCGGCCTCGTCATCGGAAATGTTGATCGTCTTGACCTCGCAGAAGACAGACCGGCCGTCCTCCTGTAAAGCACCAAGGTCCGGCGTCTTCTTGTCCGTGCGCGCGATGAAGTGAACTCCTGTGCAGCCGATGCTCTGCAAGTAACCGAATGCCTTGGCTTCGCTTCGGAGGATGTCGAAGAGCCCCTGCCAGCCGCGTCCGCTCTCGCGCTTTCGCAACAGCGGGGCGGCCCTTTGCTTGAGATCATGCCACGCCGCATCATCCAACGCGGCGAGCCAGCCCTCAACCTTACGGAACTCGTACAACCCGCTCTGGTCCTTGAGCACTTTCTCGAAGTCCTGAAAATACGCATCTGGATGAGAGGGGTCTACCAGCATATCCATGAGTTCGTAGACGCGCGGAAATTCATTGCGGAACGAAGACTTCATGCCCGTCTCGATCTCATTGCAGAACGGTATTGCCAATCACTTTGCTTCTGCAACACCGTTTCGCAACGCCTAACCCCTTGCAAACACGGGTGCCTGGAATCGTTGCGTAAACGTTCCTTTCTGCACCGCGCTACCCACTCGACGCTGCCGGCGACGGCCAGAACACGTCGAACTGGTTTAGGCACGGAGCAGAACAAGGCACGCAGGGGAGACCGACCGGTCGTCAACTCGTGCTGGACAAGGCTGGCCGTGTCGATTTGCCGCCGTGCACCGTGGGTTCGTTGCACCACTGCTGGCGGAGCAGAGCGAGCGAATCGAGAATGGACGACGGCAAGCCCAGGAGATCGACGAGAACGGTCTCGTCGAGCGCCTGACGAGTCACGTCGCGGTACGCCTCGTTCGCCGGCAGGAACGGGCGCGTCTGGAAGTCGGCAAAGATGCGGCGCGCGCAGGCGTGCTGCTTGTCGGACAGCGCGCGGATGTCGAGCATCCGCAAATCTGGCAGCCGGCGGATAGTCAAGTTGCTCCGACCTGCCTGCTGCGTCGTTCCGGCCCACCAAAACAGGATCAACCCCAGCGTCGTGTTAGCCCACAGCACGGCGGCCGTCTCGTCGCGGCGGTTCTCCATTAAGAAATTCGGCCACGCCAGCCCGCCGAGCGTGGACAGCGGCGTCAGGCACGCGGCCAAGCTCTGCGAATTGAGTCGGAAGTCACGATTGAAATGGAGCCGCGTGGCAGTCTGCCACACGGCGTGCGCGCGATCCTCGCACTGTTCCCGGACGTGGCCTTCCTGATCCGGCAGCACGACCAGACACCGTTCGCGATCGGCCTCGTGCCCCCACAGTACGGGGAACGTCGGTGCCTCGGTACTCAAGGGCACGATGTCGAACGGGCCACGGAACCCGTCGTTGCCCTTCTTCATCGCGCTGGCCTTGTCGATTCCGTTGATGTCTCGGTCGACGAGCCCACGCGTACCCAGCTCGCCCAGCGCCGCCATCGGTATCGTGTGCGCGTCCTTCGTCTGCGGCAACACCAGCGTGCCGGCGTGCAGCCCGCGCACCGTCTCGACTACCTCCGGGTGCAAGATGGAGGCGCACTTCCCGTCATCCCAGGTTCCTCGCACCAGCACGCCGCACAGGTCGTCGCCAAGCACGACCCGCGTTTGGTCGCCCCGCGCCGCGCCGCGGACGGCCGTCGCCAAGGCCACCGCCTCCGTACCGGACGTGGGGCGTTTCCGTAACGCGACATACGTCACCGAATCGTCTGCCGACTTTGCTCGGCGGCGTGAGCGCCGACGCCGGGCGATGACCAGCACCTCCCCCATTCCGGTGTCGGCGGAGAACGACTTCTGCTCGTCGCGGCCGGTGGACGCCAGTCCGATGACCGTCGTCTGGTGGTATGCCGCGCGCAAGAGCTGACGACTGCCCTCCCAGGCGTTGCCTTGCAACAAGCTGAGCGGCATCACCAGCGCCAGCACGCCGCCCGGCTTGACCTTGGCGTGAGCCAGGTCGAAAAAGTTCAAAGCAAGCCCGGCGTTCCCGTGACCCGCAGGCTTCTTGATCTCCAGCCTGATCGCCTTCAGCAGCGTAGACATGGCGGCCTGCTCCGCCGCGTCGTTGCCCATGCCGGCGAACGACGGCACGGGCACGGTCGCCACTTCGTGGTTGGTCGGGCGGGTGAACGGGGGATTCATGATCGCGAGATCCATCGAGCGATGTTTCAACAGGAACGTATCGCTCACTCCATCCTCGGCGTCTCGCTCGACGCCAGTCGCGCCTCCGGTGCCGCGGTGAACGGCGATGCCGGTGTGCTCGAACAGTCCTGTCGCGTGTTGCTTTTTGATCAGGTCGAGCGCGCCAAGGGCGAATCCGGCCTTGGAATCGTCATGCCTGCCGTAGGGAAGCAGATGCACCTGTGTCTGCTCGAACGGTGTGGTCGGTTGGGCGCTCGACAGCATGGAGGTCGTGAGATGGGTGGCCGCCGGCATGATGTCGGCGGCGACAAGCGAGCGTTCTATCATCGCGCGGTGGATCGTCGCGTCATCGCCGCCGCCGCGGCGGTGGCGCGCGAGGATGGCATGGTAGGCCGCAGTGATGAGCGTGCCCGTGCCGCAGGCAAAATCACAGACGCGAAGCGCCGTGAGCGCCGCCGGATCGCTCCAGTCGGCGTCGATCAGTTCGACGGCCAGGTCCGCGAGCAGCGCCGCCGATTCTGGCAGCGTGTAGAACGTGGCGAGGAATTTCCGGTCGCTGATCAACTGCTGAAAGGTCCGCCCGTAGATGTCGTGCGAGCGCGTGATGCCGTGCGCCTCCAGTTCGCTCGACACGGTGGTTAACCGATCGAGCAGGGAGGCGGCGATCCAGTCGGGAATCGGGATCAGGACCTCCTTGGCGACGTGGAAGATCGGCCAGTAGTTGACTTGGAGGATGCGCTCCCATTCCCGAAGTACCGGCGCCTTGGGCAGTGCGCCGCCTCGCCGCAGGGCCGCCAACGTCTGCACGTCGTGGACGCCGGCGAGCATCGTGTGAAACGTGAGCGCGTTCGCAATGATCGCCATCGCCATCCGCGAGGTCTGTTCGCCGTCCTCTTGGTGCAGCGCCGCCGCGATGCTCGTGTTCACGTCGGGGCGATCCACGGTGGCTCGGCGCAGGCGGACAGCTGCTTCGTGGATGCCAGCCTCCAGGATGTCTAGGCTTCGCGCGACCACGCGCTCGGAGATCGACGCGTTCTCGATCAGGGTGGCCAGATCGTCGACCCCGCCGGTCAGCCAGCCGCGGCGCGGCTCGCGGACCTGGCCGCCGCCGTCGCCGCATCGAGATGCGCCTGCGGCGTCTCCTGCAACGCATGCGGCGCACGGAGCGCGATGCACTGCTCGACGGCGTGCCCGGAATCCGCAAGCTCGCGGCCGAGTCGCGCCACCGCATCTTGTTCGACTGTCTGCGCCGGCAGGTACTCAGTTTCGAGAACCACCGGCGCACCGAACGGATTGCGCACGATGAGATCGGGGGTACCGGGACCCTTGACCGCGCGGTGCTGCTCGGCGGTGAGGCGCTCGCGCCAGGCCGGATGCTTTGTCCACAGCACGCGGGCGAGCGCGACGTTGAAGGATCGCTCGTCGTTGGTCGCGGTCACGTCGTCTGGCTATCGACCCGCGCCAGGGCTTCGGCCCCAGATTCAGGTGTGTGCTGTTCGGTCACTGGCCGTCCGCGCCGTCCATCGCCACTGCGTCTAGAGCCTCATAGGCCTCTTGCATCAACTGCTCGGCCTCACAGAGCTTCTCCTGAGCGTCATCGCTCAGGCCGTCCGCGTCGAATTCGCCGAAAGCCGCGCACAACTCCCTCACCCGGTTCGCGAACACCTCGACGTGCGCACTCACGGCGGCCTGCCGGATCGCCGCCCGAGACTTCCCGTCCAGGCCGCCGCAATTCTCGATGACCACCGGCGGTTTGATTAGCCGTTCGTCCGCATCGTCGCTCATCGATTCACCTCCGGTCGGTGTTCACTCCCGCCGTCGAACGGCAACTGAACCTGCTTCGGCTTGGGCTTCTTCTTCGGTGTCGTTTTTTTGCGCGGCCCGTTTTTGTGACCGCCCATCTTCTCAACCCGTCCGCCGCCGCTCGCGGCTCGGCCCGACGTCGCTGTCGTCGTGTCGTCCATGTGTAGGGTACCGCCCAGATTCGTGCAGAAATACATGCTAACGGCCTCGCGGCCGCCCAGACAGCCCAGGATGCCCCAGGAGGGCTGAACTCGACCGCTGGCATGGGATACCCTTGGCGGGTCTGACGGCCTGAGCAGGCGATGGGGTCCGTAAGCAATGGAACGAAAACCTGGTGTTTTCTGAGGTCGTGCTGTGTTCTGTGCGTGACAGCTCGCGCGGCGTGGAGGCATCCCCCGCCTCGCCGCCGCCGAACTGCCGGCCGCGCCGAGCTGGGTCAGCGCACGGTAGCCGGCAAAGGATCAGGGGCGGAGACCGGCACGAGGCTGTCAGGAAGAAACGGGCGTTCTGACCAGACAGTTCAGTAGCACGGAACATGCTCGCCATCCTCGAGGCCCTGGCCGTGGCGATGGCCTCGGGCCGGACGCTCCGCTTGGGCCGCAGGGGTAAACGTCCCGGTGGTGATGATCAGGCCCTTGTCGCCGCGGCCCGCCATCGTTCCGCGAAAAATCGCGCACGACGCCCGCGTGACTGCGAGAAGGCGTGTCACGTGGCGCTGGATGGATCTGTCCTGCCCCCGTGGGGGATGGCTCTGGAATCGTGTTAGCCACGCCAACCGGGCGTGATGACATCGTGAATCGTCTCGAGCACGCCACGAATCTCCGCGCCGAGCAGGGTCTTGACGGCCTGCTCGGCCCGCTCGTCTCTGTCTCCACGTGTCGATGCGTCAAAGGGGGGCGACTCCGCCACTTGCACAACCTGCTCCACGATTCGGGCCGGGAGATCCAAGAGCTGAGCTCTCGCCGCCGCTAGGGCCTTGAGACGGTGGGAGTCCACGGTCTCGTCGAATTCGCTAAGCACGCCACGAATCGCTGCGTCGAGCAGGGCCTTAACGGCTTGCTCGCGCTTGTCCAGGTCGTCGGGCGTCCCCCATGTCGCCACGTGTGCAACCTGCGCCGAGAAGGTCCTGGCCTGGAGGTCCAAGAGCCGCTTTTGTGCTAACTCAAGGGTTCCCGCAACGAATGCTCCATACAATTATTCGGTGAACAGCTTGGGTGAACTCGGTGGTGCTTGCGGTTCCATTTTTCCTCCGAGCGGCTATGTCGTCGCGCCGCTCCGCGCGCTGATCGCGCTCTTCACCCGTGGATTGGGCGGCACTACTTGATCTCCACGCTCACGGCGCGGGGCATCCTCTCGGGCTACTAGGCGGTTTTAGTCTCGCCGCCATATGTACGGATCGGTGTCGCAGCCAGCGCACCGCCCCTTAGCGCCTGAACATTTCGCACTCCGCTTGTCTGGGCTTTGCCCGCCACAGTTCCGACCCATTTGTTACGGCGAACGCTGAACCAGTTCGATATGGCCCTCCAATCCTGCCCCTTCACCGCGAATATTCATGGAGTAGATCTTGGCACTAGTCGCACGCGGCAGCTGGAAGCGCGCTGAGATCTTGCCGCCTCTGTGCCGTTCAGTGGTCGCAACCACCTCGTCGTTGGTGATATTTACGATGCGACCCTGGACCCACGTAGACTCTGATTCCCATTCGGTGCGTATTAGTAGAACCGCATAAGCCTCGATGTTTGCGAGACGATTCCAGTCGAGTTCCACCCTTTTAGCGGTATCTTGCGTGGTCCAGTTCGGGTTGGTATAGATCAGGATGTCAGAGCCCCCAAGGGAGTACGAGGGAAGAGGACCAAGCGGGCCATCTACAGTCGCCAGTTGGCTCTTTAGCAGAGCCACTTCGCTTTGCAGGTTTGATATCTGGGTGCTCGACAGGAAGTTTGCTAAGCACCACCCCCCCGCCGCGGCCAGCACTACAAGACCTACAGCCACCCTCTGGAATTGTTGTATGTGGGCCAGTTCATCGAACAACCAATTCAACCAAGAGGGCATGGCTGGTTTCGTCCTCAGTCATGAACCCTTCCGGCTTGCACCATCAGGAACCGAACCCTGCGGTTCGCCGGCCGGCGCGGAAACTGTCCGGCGCGAGGCGCAGCAGACAGCGCACCGTTCACACAGCCCCCAACCTCTGTCTGATCTTGCCCGTTACCCGTCTGGCTTGGGCCGCCGACACCCGCCCCAGCTTCGAGGCATCAGACGCGTCGATCGTCGCTATCTTGGCGCTGCGGATGAGGGAGGGGGCGGGCAGGCCCGCCCGCTTCAGGTTGGCGACCGGCACATCGTCGGGCCAGCCTCGGTTCTCGGCGCTGGTAATCATGACGACCCACAAGAGTCCGTGCAGATCCTGGAGTTGAGCCGTCGAGACCACCAGGGCCGGTCGCAACTGTCGCGTCTCGCGGTCCGTGTACGGGAACGGCACCTTGATCACGTCACCGCGCTCAAAGGTTCGCATAGGCCGTGGTATCCGCTTCCGAGCGCCATTCCTCGAAGGTGCGGAACGGGTCGTCCGTCGTGATCCCTCGATGCACCTTGGTGAGCATGACTCGCCCATCGACGATCTCGTACGAAAGCTCGTCCCCTGGCTGCAGCCCGAGCGCGGCGCGGATCGGCTGCGGGATGGTGGTCTGGGCCTTGGACGTCAGCTTGCTGACGATCACGACACTCACCTCGGGTTGATTGGGCATGTGTTCTATCGTAAGTAATTTCCTTACTTCACGTCTAGTCGCTCACGGCGAGTACGCCACTGCGGTCGTCGAGGCCGTCATGCTTTTTGTGCGCATCGAATTTCTCGAGCAGCACCACCGCAACCCACGCCAAGCGCCTTACCGACTCGGGCCACCCCGGTCCCGGCTGCGCGCAATCAGACTCTCAATGCGTGCCTCCACGCGATCCGGGACCACATGCGGCCGGGGCCGTGTGTGTTCCACCGCGGCGCGAACCGCCTTCAGCCCGCGTCCAAAAGTCGCGCGAGTTCGTTGTAGGCCTTGGTCACTTTCTCGACATGTGCGTTCAAGATCCCCTGCTGTTCGCTCATGTACTTGCTCCACTTGACGTACCCCTGCTGATCGGAGGCGCTCTGATCGGCTAAGCGCTGCACTTGCTCGCCCAAGTGCTCGACCTGCTCCCCCAAGGTCTTGCTCCACGTGATATACCCCTGCTGATCGGCGCTCTGCTGATCGGCTAAGTGCTGCACCTGCTCGGCCAAGCGCGCGACCTGACCGCTGAGCCGCTGCTGCTCCTGCGCGTATTGCTCGGCCAGCTTGCTGAATTCGTCTGTCAAGCGCTGTTCGAACTCGGTCATAGGTCTCCTTCAGCCGCGCCCCGACCGCAGCGATCTCCCGCTCCAACCGCTCCACTTGCCGACGGTCGGCGTCCCGCTCGGCCCGGGCGGTGGCGGTCCGCTGCTCCACGGCCTCCGCCTGGGCGACCGTCGCCGACGCCCTGCCACGGTCCTTCAGATACTGCCCAGGGCCGCGGTGGACGTTCGGCTCCCGGCTCAGCTCAGCCGCCCGCTCGAGGTCGCCCTCCCGGTGGGCCGCGTCGCGCCGATCGGCCAGGCTGCGGCCGTCGATCCGTTCCTCACGGCCCACCTGCGCCAGCGTCCGATTCGCCGTCTGCTCCCACGCCTGGCGGGTCGTATCCAGCCAGTCCCCGGCCTTGGCCGCCCGGCTCTTGCGCGCCCCGCCCTGCGCCGGGGCCGTGGGGTTGTGCCGCTTGAACCATTGCTCCTCGCTGCGCGCGATTCCGTCATTGCCGCGCTCGGAGAACATCAGGTGCGCGTGGGGGTTCTCCCCGTCCGGGCCGCCGCGGTGGAGGGCGAGCGTATAGGGCAGCCGCTCCCAGCCGCACACCTGCGCGGCGAACGCGCCCGCGAGCTCGCGGCGCCCGCCCGCGTCCAGTTCATGCGGCAGGGCGAACTGGATCTCGCTGTAGAGCCGCCCGTTGGCGCGCTCATGCGCGTCCGCCGCCTGCCAGTAGGCGTGCGGGTCGTCTTGCGCCCACGCAGGCATGTGGCCGTGTTCCACATGCTCGCGTTCCTCGCTGTCTGCGGCATAGCGCCCCTCGCGCTCGATGTACTCATTACGAACTGCAGCAACTGCTGGCGCGGCAAGCGGCCCTCAAGCAGGAACTCACGGCGAAGAAAAAAGCGCTCCAAGAGGCCCAACGCCGCCAGCGCACCACCCTCACCCGCCAGATCCGCCGCGCCCAGGCCCGCCTCTCCACCGCCGACCGCAAGCGCCGCACCCGCCGCTTGATCCTGATCGGCTCCTACGTCGACAGCGTCAGCCAGGCCGACCCGGCGTCCATGACGCGGCTCATAAAGGGCCTCGATGAGTTCCTGGAGCGCGACCAGGACCGGGCACTGTTCGACCTGGCGCCACGTCCAAAAGACGCCTAACAGTCTCTCTATGGGCTTCCTCGGCGATTTTGGTATGTCCTAACGGGCCGGAGGGAACCTTTCGGCAGCTGAGTGCCTGGCACCGTTGGGTGCGTACTACTTAATCTGGCTAACGTCGAGGTAAAGCTTGAATTTCAGGCTGGCGATGTCGTGCTGCCCGATGAACCATTTCTCCAGTTTATGCATCGCTGCAACAACCTTCGCATGGTCGTAGTCTGGCGGAGTTTCCTGTGTGGAATCTCTGTACTCAAGGTGTGCCTCGCGTATATCCAGAGCCTGATTGAACACTTCGTCGATGTAGCTCGTAATATCTGAGCCGAAGAGAAAATCTGCCTCTGCGGTCTCGCATCGAAACACAATAACGGCGGACATGTCCGGCTTGAAATCGCGGAGCACAAGGCTGAGAAAGGCGATTACTTCGCCGTAGATGCGCCGTCGTCGATCGTACATTTCCAGCTTGAGCTTGCGCGTGTTCGCTTGCCACTGCTGCCACGCGATGTACACGACGGCGATACCAATTACTGGCGTGAGTAAAGCCTGCAGAATTTGTGCGAGCTGCAAAAATATTGGGGTCATAGGATGAGACTCAGGATAGTCTCCCTGGCCTCCTAAGGGCCTCCTGAGCCGCAGTGGGCCAAAGGAGGGTAAACCCGGAGGGCCGGAGCACAGTAGAGGACGGCCTGAGGCCGTTGAAGCACCTGGCGTGCGGAGGCTATCCGGGCTGTTTTGGGGATGGCTGTTGCTATCGCAGCAACGGTCTTGGGCCAGAATCCTGAGGAAAATCTGGTTGTGTGGTGGCCGGTCTACCTACTCATCCCCTTAATTTCAGTTCGGGTCGAACCGTTTTTCCGTCTTTCTTAATCCGAAGATGAACAGGCCACCGGCCTGTACGTACTTGTCTGGGTGTACCTACTTGATCCTGTACTACTTGAGTGTCTTGGTGTTTGACCGAAGGATCTTGGGGACAATCTTGGTGTTTGACCGAAGTTCTCTCGTTTGGAGTCTTGGTGTTTGACCGTTGATAACTCCCCCAAATCACAGGTTATTGTGGAAACCCCCTGTCGAGGCGCTGAGCGGCCCCAGGCGGGATTTTACCGGCGGTGGACGGTAGAGAGGGGTGCCAAGGCTCGCGTTCGCCCGCCACATGGTAAATCTGACGCGCTACGAGCCTTGTTTGGGCCTCAGCCGCACCAATGCTCGGCTTGGCGGCGCTGGCACAGGGACGAGGGTCACGATCGCCGCGTGTCGGGCTTGTCATCGCAAGGTCTCGTTGACCGAAACGCCGAACGACGGGTCAGCAGGGGAAAACAAAAAGATCTCATGCCGCCCACACTGAATTGTTGTCGCAGTGCCTCCAGTGATCGGATCGACTGAAACGGCGCACATACGTACCGATGGGGCAACGGCTCGGATGGTTCTGTTGCAACTTCGGGCCGGCGACTTCAGGATGGACGGTCTTTGACAACGACTGGACCGGATCCCCATCATGCCCAGCGACAATCCGTTCCAATGGCGTCAGTTCGAACCAGAACTCATCCTCCTGTGTGTTCGGTGGTACTTGCGGTATGCCGTGAGTTACCGCGACCTCGAGGACATGATGCGCGCGCGGGGCCTGTGTGTCGACCATACGACGATCTATCGATGGGTGCAGCGCTATGCGCCGGAGATCGACAAGCGGTGCCGGCCATTTCTGAGACGCACCACGGATTCGTGTCGAATCGACGAGACGTACGTGCGTGTCGGCGGGGCCTGACACTATCTTTACCGGGGCGTTGATTCCAACGGTGACACGCTGGATTTCTTGCTCCGGGCCACGCGCGACAAGAATGCGGCCATCGCGTTCTTCCGCAAGACGGTCGGTGCGTCTCATACGACGCCCCCTCGCGTCGTGAACGTGGACAAGAACCCCGCTTACCCGATCGCGTTCGAGGCCATCAAACACGAGGGATTTTTCCGACCACGTTCGTCTCTCCGCCAATGCAAGTATCTGAACAACGTCATCGAGCAGGATCATCGATTCATCAAACGCCGTACCCGGCCGATGCTGGGGTTCAAGCGGTTCACCACGGCGTGGCGGACCGTCCGCGGTATCGAAATAATGCATGCGCTCCGCAAGGGGCAGGCGCGGTGGATGGCGAAAGGCGACGTGGTCGGTCAGACGCGGCTGATCCACAAGGTGTTCGGATTGGCCGTGTAGCGAGGTCCACCCAACGGACTCTCGCGCGTGATTCCAAACGTTGCAACAGAACCCTGTGGGTGGCGAATTGCTAATCAGCCCCGCAATCCGTTGAAATTATCAAGTCTTGTGATCCTGGGCGTGGTCGCTAGGATGTCCCGATGCGCGACCCGATCATCCTACTGGTGCACCTGATCGCCACCCTGGCGCGGCTCATGGGCCCCGGCGGTCTACGGTCTGTCGTCGCCGAATCGCTCTTGGTCAAGCAGCAACTGCTGATTCTCAATCGCTCGCGACACCGGGCGCCGAATCTCCGCGTGTCGGATCGGATCCTCGCCGGTGTCTGTGCGCTGTTCATGCGCCCGGCTCGTGTGTTCCGCTCGGCGATCGTGCTCAGACCGTCGACGATCCTGGAGTTCCATCGAACGTTGCGCCAACGTAAATACCGACTGCTGTTTTCACGGCGCTCTCATGTGGTCATCGCAACATTTGAACCGCTACGTGGTAAGGAAACAGTGGAGGTGTTGGGATGGCAGAAACGCGTACTCGCGGTGTGCGGCTGACGCGAGAAGAACGACTGACTGTACGTCGGCTCATCAGTGACGGTCGCAGTTTTGAAGAAGCGGCACCTGAACCGGGTCGCACACGTGCTCAACGACCGGCCTCGACAAACTCTCGGCTGGATGAAACCATCTGAAAAATTAGCTAAGTTGTTGCGTTGACCATGTGAGATCGCCCAGCGAAGCGCCGCCGCACAGGACCCAAGGGTCCGCCCAAAGACCTAGTCGACGCCATCGTCGACATGAAGCGGCGCAACCCCAGGTGGGGCTGTCCGCGGATCGCCCAACAGATCGCGTTCGCCTTTGCGGTCGACATCGACAAGGACGTGGTGCGCCGAGTGCTCGCCACGCACTATCGCCCGGCACCCCGCTCGGGTGGTCCGTCCTGGCTGACATTCCTGGGGCATGCGAAAGATAGCCGGTGGAGCATCGACCTGTTCCGGTGCGAGTCGGCGACCCTGCGAAGCCATTGGGTGCTGGTGGTGATGGACCAATACACGCGGCGGATCGTCGGCTTTGGCATCCATGCTGGAACCGTGGATGGCCGCGCCCTGTGCCGCATGTTCAACCATGCGATTCGAGGGCTCTCGCGTCCGACGCGCCTCAGCTCCGACAACGACCCGCTGTATCGGTTTCACCAATGGTGCGCCAACCTGCGGGTGCTGCAGGTGACCGAGGTGAAGAGTGTGCCGTATGTGCCGCTGTCGCATCCGTTTGTCGAACGGTTGATCGGCACGCTGCGACGAGCATGCGTGGATCAACTGCTGTTCTGGTCTGCGTCGGACCTGGAAGACAAACTGGTGGCCTTCCAGGACTTCTACAATGCGCATCGGGCCCAGGCGTCGTTGGACGGGCGGACGCCCGTCCCGATACGAAAGGATGTCGCACGGCTCGACCGCTACCGATGGGACGCGCATTGCCGTGGTCTCTATCAGACACCGATCGCGGCGTGACATCTGACCAGCGAAGACGGTGGCGAGCGGGTCGACGCGCCCGCGTTCGATGTCTATCGCGACACAGCAGGGCAGTGCGTCAGCTGCACGCCTTACTCATGCCATCGCGACAACTTCGCGGGGGACTCCCGGCTCACGGGACCCGAAGATCGAACGATGTCGGATTCGGACGAATTCGCCACCCACACCAAGGATCTCCTGCTTGCGCGGTGCTTCCGCCATCAACTGTTGCTACCCAGCCCTTATCTCATTCTAACCAAACCGCTTAGACTAGATATTCAGTGCCAGAGAGCTGCCAGCGTCAAAATCGGCTGGAAGTATCTGGATGATTAGGGCTTAAGCTCTCTTCACCAACACTTGATGGCGGAAGCACCCCTTGAGCTTGCCGAGAACTAGATCGGCGATGGGGTCCGGCTCTGCGTCCCTATCCTTCGTCCATCGCCTTCTTACCGAAGAGATCTCTGAGACCCATCGACTCCGTCCTTACGTTTCTGGATACGGGTGCTGAGCGGAGAAGCCATCGCGGGCCGCTCGCGAGGCGGGATCTTTGTCCCTGAGCGAACGGTATCAAAAATTCGCGATCAAGGTCCGGAAAATTGGCCAACGTACCGTTCGGCCGGCGGAGGATGGTGCATGGACACCTACGTTCACACAATGTGTCCAGCGAGAGGGGTACTTCCTACATTCGGCGGCAGCGTTGCGGCCGCTTCGGATGGAGGCTTCTCGATTCTCCAACCGCTAGAATGTCCAGGCTGTGAAGCTTGTCGTCTCCTACCCAGACGAGTCCTTTCTCAAACCGGCCGAGGAAGCCTGGCAGCGCTTTGTGGACACGGTCCAGCCACCGCCGGTCGAGGTCACTGATATCTACTGGGAGGAGGCTCCTCAAGACGCTATCGCTGAGGCTGAGGCGGTCCAAGACCTACCAGGCGACCCACATCTGATTCTTCGGCTTTCAGCACAGTTCTTTCGGCTTAGTCCATCCAGTCAGATCGTGACACTCCTTCATGAAACGATCCGCATGAGCCTGGAGCTCACGGGGAAGCGCCTCCAACAGGCCGACGATTTATCAAAGGGTCATTTCCAAGGCAAGACGAGGTCCGAGCAGGCGTTTGAGACCCAACGCATCGAGCTTGCGCGAAGCTTGTATTTGTTCCCCGACGAAGTCATGGCCGAGAAACATTTACAGAAAAACTACCCAGCATTCGCTGCTGACCGACTCGGCCATTACAACGACATCGAAGGGCGGGCCTCGGAGAACCGTGACTACGAGGCCGCAGAGCCTGGACTAGAGTGGCCAGCCGCCCTCTGGTTTTGGCTCCGCAACAAGCTGGGGGCTCTCATTGCCACCACGGACGAACTTGGGACCGCGTTCGGTGACCGCTCTGCCTTTTTCGACGCCCGACTTCGGGACCTGTTACCGGGCGATCAATATCGCAAAGTGACTGGATTGGGTCGGAGGCTCCTCGCAGCGGGGCCCGGACCTCCTTCGGTGGATGCGAAGGCCCCAGGAGAGTTGTTCAGGCTGGTCGTCGACATCACTTATCACCGGCGGTCTCGTTGAAATCGCCATGAGCGAGGTGCGCCGAAAACCTCTACAACGAGGGGTTCGCTTTCGCCACCTGCGATTGATCGGCCAAACCATCGAGTCTGGGCCGGTGGTATCCTAGCCTGAACCTGGACACTACCACGGTCATTCAATTGCCGTAACAACACTTAATGGTGGATGCACCCGAAGGACGTCGCTGCCGAGTTCGCGAGAGAGCAAGCCCTGCTTTTCAGGAGCTCACGGTGTGTGTGAGCTGCCTTATGCGCGCGACGACACGCGGCTAGACCTGTCGAGCCACCGGCAGGCCACCCTCGTACATCAACCGGAGGCCAGCCGGTTACACTAGAGGCGATTAGCAACACCGCTGCTGGCAATGGACCTCCATGACCGACATGAGTGACGTGCTCGTCAGGGTGCGCGATCTGCGCAAGTCGTACGGTTCGATTCGCGCCGTGGACGGCATCTCCTTTGAGGTCTCAGGCGGTGACATCCTCGGGTTTCTCGGACCCAACGGGGCCGGCAAGACGACGGCGATGAAGCTCATCACGGGCTTTCTCGAACCCGATGGCGGCACCGTCGTCGTCGCCGGTCACGACGTCGGGAAAGACCCGTTGGCGGCGCAGCGTCGAATCGGCTATCTCCCAGAGAATGCTCCTGCCTACGGCGAGATGACCGTCGACGGGTTCCTCCGCTTCATCGCCGATGCGCGGGCCGTCGTGGACGCCGAGCGCGCCATCGATCGGGTCGTGGAGATGACGGCGCTGAAACGGGTCCGCCATCAAACGATCGAGACCCTGTCGAAGGGGTTCAAGCGCCGCGTCGGTTTGGCCCAGGCCATGATCCACGACCCGGAGGTCCTGATTCTCGACGAGCCAACGGACGGCCTCGATCCAAACCAGCGCGTGCTCGTCCAGGACCTCCTCGCGAACATCTCCCAGGAGCGATGCGTCATCCTGTCCACCCACATTCTCGACGAAGCCGAAAAGGTTTGTACCCGCGCCGTCATCATCAGCGATGGCCGCATCCTCGTCGACTCAACGCCGGGTGAACTCGTCGAACAATCGCCGCGCGGACGACTGGACGAGGTGTTTCGCACCATCACGAGAGGGACCGCCGCGTGACGGAGTTTCAGGGCGTGGCGCCGGTCTTCCGGCGCGAATTCAAGAGCTACTTCTCCTCACCGCTCGGCTACGTGTACATCGTCATCTTCCTACTCGCCAGTGGCTACCTGACGGTGTCGCGCGACTTCGGGCGTTTTCTCGAAATCCGTCAGGCCAACCTCGACGCGTTCTTCACCTCCGTGCCCTGGATTTTTGTGGTCCTCGTGCCGGCGGTGGCGATGCGGCTCTGGGCGGAGGAGAGAAAGACCGGAACAGTCGAGCTCCTCCTGACCCTCCCGATTACGCTCGAGGGAGCCTATGTCGGCAAGTTTCTGGCCGGATGGAGCTTCCTCGCCTTCTCTTTATGTCTGACCTGGCCGGTCATCTATCAGGTCGGACGCCTCGGAGATCCGGACTGGGGCGTCATCCTGACGGGGTACGTCGGATGCGTCCTTGCGGCCGGGGCGTTCCTGTCGGTCGGCATGCTCTTCTCGGCCGTGACGAAGAACCAAGTCGTGGCGCTCATTCTCGGCGTCGCGGCCTCCACCGCGTTTCTCCTCCTCGGTCTACCGGAGACCCTCGACTATGCGGGCGGTGCCCTCGGGGGGTATACAGAGCACGTGCTCCAGAGCCTCAGCCTCCTTGATCACTTCGAGTCCCTCACCCGGGGCTTGGTCGAACTCCGAAGCCTCACCTTCTTCACCCTGTTTACCGTCGGGTGGCTGGCGATCGGCATGCTGACCTTGAGAGAAACCAAGGGGAATTGACGGGATGAGCCACCGCACCCTGACGATCGTACTCCTCAGCATCATCACTATTCTCTCCATCCACGTGCTGTCTCGTATCCTCGAGGGGGCCACCGTCGACGTCACGAGTCAAGACATCTACTCGCTGTCTGAGGGCACACACCAGATTCTCAATCGGATGAACGAGGAGGGAGTCCAGCCGGTCGAGCTCACGCTCTACTTCTCCAAAACCACGGGCAAGACCCTGCCACGCTTCATCAAGGACTTCATCACCTACGAGCGCTATCTTCGGCACCTCCTCCGCTCCTACGAGCGCGCGGCCCAGGGCAAGATCACGGTCAGCTTTATCGATCCCGTCACGGACTCCGACGAGGCCGTCGAGGCCGCCCAGGACGGCCTTGAGGGTCGCGCGATCAATCAGCACGGCGATCAGTTCTTCTTCGGCCTCACCGTCGAGACGCAGACCGGCAGCAAAGCGTCCATCCCCTTCCTGTGGCCGGAGCAGCAGGAGTCGGTCGAATACGAAGTCTCGAAGCGACTGACGTCCCTTCTGTGGCCGGGCTCGAAGCGGATCGGCATCCTCGCAGGGCTCGAGGTGTTCGGCACCACCGACAATCCGTATCTGGCCCAAATGTTCGCGGCGCAGGGTCGCCAGCCGAGCGAGAAGTGGATCGCAGTACGCCTGCTCGAGGAGTCGTACCAGGTCTCGAACCTCGGCATCACTGTCGACCACCTCGACCACGACGACTACGATTTGGTCATCGTCATCCACCCGAAGGACCTCGGGGGCAAGACGCTCTGGGCGCTCGATGAGTGGGTGGTCACCGGGGGGAAAATCCTCGTCTTTCTCGATCCGTATAGCGCGGCCGACCCCGCACCCCAGAATTCCCAACAGCCGTGGATGACCCTCCAGTACGAACCGGCGTCGAGCCTCGAACCGCTGTTGTCGGCCTGGGGCCTGGAGATGCCCCCTCGCACGTTTGCGGCCGACTTGGATCTCGCCGTGAGGCGTCCCGTGGTGCGCGGTGGCGCCAACGAGTCGATCGTCGTGGACCTCCTGCTTGACGGCGACGGGTGGGCGGCGTCGAATCGTCAGAGCCCAGTTATTCAAGGCCTCGGAGACGTGCGCTTCTTCATGTCCGGCGTCTTGCGCGAGATTGGCGCGACGACGCCGGATCCGGAAGAGAAAGATGCCCAGGACGGTGCCGTCCCGGCCCCCCGCGAGCCTGACGGCCTGACCCGTACCCCGTTGATTGCGACCACCAGCGGCGGCAGCACCCTCGACGTGGAACCGGGGTTCAGCAGCGGCTCAGGATCAGGCCTCTTCTACACGGATCTCAACAACGCCGCCACGCTGCGCGACGCGTTTGCCCCCGGCACAGCACCGGTCGTTATCGCCTACCAGCTCGACGGTCGCCTGCCGTCTGCGTACCCGGCTGGTGTCGAGTTCCCGTCGACGGAGCCGGAGCGACCACCGGGGCTACCGGCGCAGATCGACCTGCCGGCGCCTGAGGGCGCGGCGATGATCGAGAAGCGCGCGGTCCCTGACGATCAGCGAGCCGAGACCACGGTGCTCGTCTACGCAGACGTTGACCTGATCTCCGACGCGTTGGGCTTCCGGCGCAACATCCTCGGCGTCATCCAGGCCACGAATGACAACCATAAGCTCCTCCTCAACAGCGTGGATCATCTTCTGGGATCGCGGGACCTGATGCGCGTGCGTACGGCGCGGCGACTCGACCGCCCATTCACCCTCTTCGACCAGATCGAAGCCGCCGCCGAGAAGGAGACGCTCGAGCGAGAACGCCAGATACGGGAAGAGATCGAGAGTTTTCAGGCTGAGCTACAGTCGAAGCAACGCGAGATCACCGAGCGCAACGCGGCGCTGTTCCAACGACGGGTGCAGGACGACGTCGACTCCCTCAACGAGCGTGTCCGAGAGAGTCGTCGGGAGTTGCGAGGCATTCGGGTGGCACGCCGCGCGGCCCTCGAGCAGGAGGAGAACAGGGTAAGATTCGCTGTTCTCGGCTGGATGCCGACCCTGGTGCTCCTCCTCGGGCTTGCGCTGTACGTCCGCCGCACGCGACAGGAAACACAGGCCAAGAGAGGTCGCTGACGATGCAGACGAACGCCACGCTGGCCGCACTCGCCGTCGTACTGCTCGCCGGGTCGGGATGGGCGTACACCAGCAGCGTCTCGGAAGGAGACCGGTTTCAGCGGGGCCAACGCTTCCTGCCGAATCTGATTCCCGACGAAGTCGCCACCATCACCATCGCGAAGGGCGATGAGGTGACGACCCTCCAGAAGCGAGACGACGCATTCACCGTGTCCGAGGTCCACGACTATCCAGCGAGGAACGAGTCGGTCAACCGCTTTCTTCGGGACCTGCTGGACATCGAACTCGAGAAGGAAGTCGGCAGAGGCATCGACCTGGCCGCCAGTCTCGAGATCGATCCGCCGACGGACGACACGGTGGAGGTCGCGTTGATGAACAGCACAGCGCAAGAGATGGTCCGTCTGCGGATCGGCACGTCCCCGCCTGACGGCACCGGGCGCTACGTCCATCGGCTCGATGTCGAGACGCCCCGATCTATCTCACCACCACCAACAGCCGCTCCCTCTCCACCGGCTCGGGCGCATTCCTACAGAAGGAGATCGTCGATCACCCCCACGCCGAGGTGCAGCGGGTCGAGGGGAGTGACTTTGAGATCGCCGCCGACGAGCCAGAGAGCCCACTGCGGCTCCAGAACGTGCCTGCCGGTCGCACAGAGAAGTCGATCGAGACCAACAAGCTCACGTCGATTCTCAACCGACTCGGCTTCGACGAGGTCTTCCGTGCCGATGACGCCGAGGTGCGCGACCTGCAGTTCGACCGCACCCTGCGCGTCGATCTCAAAGACGGGACCCGCTACCTGCTCTCGCTGGCCACGAGCGACAACCGCAGCTTCCTACGCATTCGTGGCGAGCACGGCCTGCACCGTGTCGAGATTGCGATCGACACGCCTGAGGACGAGCTTCGGGAGAAGGCCGACCAGCTGAGCCGCGGGAACGCGATCGAAGAGTTCACGGCATTTCACGGCTCCTGGGTCTATGAGATATCCAGCGTCACCGCGGACACCCTCAGGCTCACTCGCTCCGACCTCCTCGAAGACGAGTCCTAGTGGTCCCACGCGTGTAGGGCCCGACCCACCCGCTTCGCGTGTCAGCCAATGGGCCGCCATTCAACAACGGCAGACGTGGGCCGGTGGACAAGCGCTCGCTCGAACTCTGGACAATTCCCGACCGGGTATGTCGTCTTGCACCTCGGATGCATTCTCGATTTCATGCCGAGATCTCGCTCGTTGGGCCGTGACAATGGTCAGGCCATCGACGGGTGGTCGACGGAAGTGTAGGATTCGTGCACTGACGCCGCTAACCGCATGGCTGTTGGCAGACGACCTCAGTTGCTCGTACAGGCAGGTTCGGCATGGCGTCACACGGCCGAGCCAAAACCGCGTCACACTGGTTCGTTCGTGGTCACGTAGAGTTGTTGCGTGGGATAAGCAAACGCTATCTCGGCCTCCTGGAATTCCTCGATCAGCCGAACATTAATGGACTGCTGCAGATCCATGTAGGTGTTGTAATCGGGCCTGAGCACGTAATAGACGACTTCGTAGATGAGTGCAAAGTCGCCGAAGCTCTTGAAGTGGGCCCGGTCAAATCGGGCGTTCTGATGCTCTTCGATCACCCGCTTGATCATCGGCGAGATCGCCTTCACCTTCTCGTTGAGGACTGGCCTGCCCCCGCAACGCATCGCCGACCTCACGAAGCCAGCCTTTCTCCGAATCGTCCAGGCACACCGGCGCGGACGACGGATGTGGCGCTTCAAGATTGAGCAAGTCTGGGAGAAAGCCGGGCGGACGGTGGCGGCACCCCATGGGCACGCCGCCGCCATGCGTGAAGTGACCCGGCTGGTGGAGCGCATGGATTTCATCGGGGACCAACTCGATCACGTCGCGGCCGAACTCCAGCCCTGCCTCGAGGCGGTGCCCGAGGCGACGTATCTCGCCACGCTACCGGGCATCGGGTGGGTGACCATCGCCGGCCTGATCGCCGAGATCGGCCCCTTTGACCGATATCAGCATGGCGTAAGGTGCGATTATTGGGCCGACCACTCATGCGGCCTCTCGATAGTAGAAACTGAGCAGTCCGCCGAGGCGCTCACGCCGCTGCACGTCGGCGTCCGCGCGTACCGGAGGTGGCGGTCGTTGCAGGAGCTGGTTGTCGAGTCCCTGGTGGTTTCTCTCACGCTGATAATGCTCGACGTACTCGTGGACGATGAGGCGCAAATGCCCCTCGCCGAGCGGGACGACACGATGGAGGCACTCTTCTTTGATCGACCGGACGAACCACTCGGCATAGGCGTTGAGATTCGGACTCTTCGGCGGCAGCCGGATTGGCCCACCATCGCCACTTGTCAGGATCTCGCCAAAGACCCGCGTGTAGAGGGGATCGCAGTCATGAAGGTACTGACGCCCCTATATGTCAAGACACGCGTTCAGGTGGCCTGGATGAGCTCTTGGCGAGCGCGGAAATCGGTCATGACGCGCTGGTAGATCTCGCGAGCGAGAAAACGTTTCAGGCACCGGATGATCTCCCGTTTGGTTCGGCCGTCCGCCGTGCGGCGGGCGACGTCATCAACGGTCGGCTGATGGTACCGCATGCAGACGATGACGGCGCGATAAAGGGCGGCGTTGGCGTGGCGGTGGCCGCCCCGATTGAGCCGGTGCCGGCCGGTGGTCATCCCGGACGAGGCCGGGAGCGGACACGCACCGCAGCGCGTCGCGACGGCGGCTTCCGAACGAATCCGGTCGGGATGGTCGCCGAAGACGATCAGCAGTTCGGCCGCGGTGTGGGCGCCCACCCCGAAGCCCTCACGGAGGGTCGGTGATGTTTCGGTCGTGAGGCGCGCGAGGTGCTGGTCGTGTAGCGCCATTTCTTCGGTGAGAGCCATCCAGCGGCGGGCGAGGGCCCGGAGGGTGTACTGGGCGGACGCGGTGGGCGTGTCGATGGGGCCCGGTCGGAGTCCGGCGCCGCGCGTGCGCAGGCCGTGATCGGTGAGGGCGTGGAGGGCTTCTCGCAGGACCGGCGGGGCGTGCCCGACGATCTGCTGCAGCGTGTGCATCGCCGTGGTGCGCGCCTTCACTGCGGTGTCCCGCGTGATCTTCAGCTGGCGCATCATCTCGACGGCACCGTCCGCGGTCTGCGGGATGGCCGTCGACTGCCCCGCCAGTACGGACCGCGCGGCGACCTCCGCGTCGAGGGTGTCGGACTGGCCGGCGGCACGTCGCGTGCGCCGGTCGCCCCGATTCACTGCTACAACCCGATGCCCCGCGCGGCGCACCGCCCGGGCCAGGCCGGCGCCATCGCTGCCGGTGCCGTCGATGCCGAACGCGTCAATCCGCCCGTGGGTCTCGGCCCACGTGATCAGCGCCTGGTAGCCGCCCGAATCAACAACGAACGCGTGATCGCGGAGACGGATCTCCCAGCTGTCGATCGCCACCGCGACGTGGACGTGCGTATGCGTATCAACGCCGACGATCACCGTCCGCGCATCAGGCGGCGTGGGTATGCGGGTGGTCACAGGTATACCTCCTCGGGTTGCGGCCCGAGCTGGCCCGGGTGGGCGGACAGGACTGTGACGGGCCGTGGGTGCAGCAGGCCCCTATGGGGTCACGGCCCATCCGGTCAGCTGGCCGCCGTACGAGTGGCCGGTGGGCGATGACCGACAGATCAGTAGTCAGGACCAAAGGTCAGTCAAGTTACGGGTCAGGCCACCTGTGGGTGGCGAATTACTACTCAGCCCGCAATCCGTTGAGATTATCAAGTTTGGTGATTCTGGGAGTGGTCGCTAGGATGTTCCGATGCGCGACCCGATCATCCTGCTGGTGCACCTGATCGCCACCCTGGCCCGGCTGATGGGCCCCGGCGGCCTGCGGTCTGTCGTGGCTGAATCGGTCTTGGTCAAGCAGCACCTGCTCATGCTGAATCGCTCGCGGCACCGGGCGCCGAATCTCTGCGCGTCGGATCGGATCCTCGCCGGCGTGTGTGCACTGTTCATGCGCCCGGCCCGGGTGATTCGCTCAGCGATCGTGCTGAGACCGTCGACGATCCTGGAGTTCCATCGGGCTCTGCGCACCCGCAAGTACCGCTGGCTGTTTTCACCCACGCGCCGTCGCACCGGCCCCCAAGGACCGTCCAAAGCACTGGTCGACGCCATCGTCGACATGAAGCGGCGCAACCCCAGGTGGGGCTGTCCGCGGATCGCCCAACAGATCGCGCTCGCCTTGGCGGTCGACATCGACAAGGACGTGGTGCGCCGAGTGCTCGCCACGCACTATCGCCCGGCACCCCGCTCGGGTGGTCCGTCCTGGCTGACATTCCTGGGGCATGCGAAAGATAGCCTGTGGAGCATCGACCTGTTCCGGTGCGAGTCGGCGACCCTGCGAAGCCATTGGGTGCTGGTGGTGATGGACCAATACACGCGGCGGATCGTCGGCTTTGGCATCCATGCTGGAACCGTGGATGGCCGCGCCCTGTGCCGCATGTTCAACCATGCGATTCGAGGGCTCTCGCGTCCGAAGCGCCTCAGCTCCGACAACGACCCGCTGTATCGGTTTCACCAATGGTGCGCCAACCTGCGGATGCTGCAGGTGACCGAGGTGAAGAGGGTGCCGTATGTGCCGCTGTCGCATCCGTTTGTCGAACGGTTGATCGGCACGCTGCGACGAGAATGCGTGGATCAACTGCTGTTCTGGTCTGCGTCGGACCTGGAAGACAAACTGGTGGCCTTCCAGGACTTCTACAATGCGCATCGGGCCCATGCGTCGTTGGACGGGCGGACGCCCGTCCCGATACGAAAGGATGTCGCACGGTTCGACCGCTACCGATGGGACGCGCATTGCCGTGGTCTCTATCAGACACCGATCGCGGCGTGACATCTGACCAGCGAAGACGGTGGCGAGCGGGTCGACGCGCCCGCGTTCGACGTCTATCGCGACACAGCAGGGCAGTGCGTCAGCTGCACGCCTTACTCATGCCATCGCGACAACTTCGCGGGGGACTCCCGGCTCACGGGACCCGAAGATCGAACGATGTCGGATTCGGACGAATTCGCCACCCACAGGCCGTGCTCGCGTGTAACGTTCTGAACCGGATGACCGAGCTTGGCAGACCCGTCTCGTACCGCATCGGTAGGTGACGGGCGCGACGGTTTGAAGCGCGTCGGCCTGCCCGCATCCGCGCACCAACGCCCCAAAGAGGCGCTCACTCACCCCAACGTAGTACTCGAACCCATCGGTCGCGATCAGCGGGAATCCCACCACGCGTCCGCGGAGGATGACGTCGTTGAGGACGGCCGTGGCGTTTCGAGAGGCGCGGCGGCCGAGCACGCTCCCGGCCCACAATCGGGACCACACCTCGATGGCCGCACACAACCATGTGGCGCTGCTCTTGGTGCCGATGAACGTGCAGAGCGCATCAGCCTGCAGCTCAATGATTTCGAAGTCGCGCAACAGCCGCTGGTTGAAGCGCTTCGGCGCTGTCGAGGCCCGCTCGAGCCATCGCGCGATGGTATGGCGGGAATGGCCCGTAACCCGGGCGGTCGCAGACATGCTCACACCCTCGACGCGCAGGCTCGCGACCTGGTCGAATTCCCTACGCGCGCAGCGAAGGCCGCTGTACGCGGTCCCCGTGTGCGTGCTGACCGTTCCCCCGCAGACCGTGCAGCGGTACCGCCAGCGTCGGCCCCACTTCGTCGGAAACAAGCCGTGGCCCACGATGTTGAGGCCCAGTTTTCCACGGTTGTCACACCCGCGCTTGGCGCAGGCCATCCCGTTGATCGCGTGCATCGCTCACGTGTACCTGGGGGAAACCCGCGGTTTTCGCCCAAGATCTCGGAGGTGAAGGCGACCGATCAACAGCGACCGGCGCAAGCACCCCACCACCACCGCCGGCCGCCTCGTGTTCGGCACTTTCGCGGCGCTGGTCGAGTTCGAGCGGGAGCTGATCCGCGAATGCACCCTAGCCTGGCTCACGGCCGTGCTATATATAGGGTCTGGGGCTTGGACCGTCAAAATGGAAATCCAGGCTTGAGCTTTTCTTTGGCCAGGTACGTGAAGTCGAAGCATGTCCGGCGGATCAAGGTCCGGCCCTTCACCCGCGTAGAGCGCGATCCTCTACGAGCAACTGAAACAGGGGCGTGAGTTGTGTTCGGGTAGGGGGGATCACGCGAGTTGGCCGATTGACGGTACACCGAAGCCTCATAAAGGAGCGTATCAATGAAAGCACGTCTGCTCACCGCCATCTGTGTCACTGCTGCCATCGCTGTCGTTGAAGGGCAGTCCGAAGTGCCCTACCCGACGGGGTACCGTGATTGGTCGCACATCAAGAGCATGGTAATTGAGGAGGGGCATCCCCTCTTCGAGGCCTTCGGCGGTATTCACCACATTTACGCCAATGACGAAGCCGTCACCGGCTATCAAGACGGACGCTTCCCAGACGCCGCGGTGATTGCCTTCGACCTCTTGGAGGCGGTGCGCGCGGACAACGCGGTCACCGAGGGTGCACGCAAGGTGCTGGCCGTGATGCACAAGGACTCGGAGCGTTATCCGGCGACGGGTGGCTGGGGCTTCGAGGGATTCGGAGGTGGTGACGCCGGCAATCGGGTGGTGGGTGCGAATGCCGAAACCGCCTGCTTTTCCTGCCACCAGCCACAAGAGGCTCAGGACTATGTCTTTAGCCAACGGCGAGATTGACGTGGCACGCTGATCCTGCCCCGAGGGCAGGTCAGTGCGGCTGCGGGACCCCGGGCCATGGCTAGGTCTGATGGCGCGCTGTCAGGAATTCATGCGCGTCGGCGTTGCGGGCGCACGGACGCCACGGCGGCAGGACGTTCGCGCTCTCGAAAGCCCAGGTGCGGCTGGCCCAGACCGCGATGGCGCACCGCGACACCTCCGTGTCCGAGCTCTGTCGCGAACTCGGATCAACCCCGTAAGGTGCGATTAATGGGCCGACCACTCTAGTAGAAACTGAGCAGCCCGCCGAGGCGCTCCCGCCGCTGAACGTCGGCGGCCAGGCTCACCGGCGGTGGCGGTCGTTGCAGGAACTGGTTGTCGAGTCCCTGCGCGCGTGCCCGTGGTCGGCGGCGTCGGCCCGCCCCGTCGCCGCGTGTGGCACGATCGCGGGCCGGCTCGTATCTGTGGCCTGGACGCGAGCCGCGGCGCACCGACGGGCGGTGTCCGGCCCCGCCCTTACGCGGTGGTGCGTCGCACGAGGCGGAGGGCTGGCGCGGTGCGCGTGGCGGCGGCGCCGGTCGGGTGCGCGCGCCCGCGGGGCGTCGCCTGTGCCTGCTGTGCCAAATAGGCGACGAGCTGGTCGCCGGCGTCGAGCAGTTCCTGCTCATTGATGATGTTGTAGCGGTCGAAGATGGCGCGGCTCTTGTGGCCGGTCAGGAGCATGGCGACCCGCTCGGGGACGCTGGCGCGGAGCAGGTTGCGCGCGGCGGTACGGCGGCAGTCGTGCAGGAAGCGGGTCGGCACGCCGGCCGCCTGACAGGCGGTGCGCCACGCCGTGCGCCAGCGGCGGACAGAGATGCCGTCGCGGTGGAAGACCAGGGGGCTGTCGGGGTCGCGGCGTGCCCGCCGTCGCGCCAGCGCCCCGGCGATGGGGGGCGAGATCGGAAGAATCCGCCCGACCAGCGTTTTCGAGCGGGCCGGTGAGAGCCGGATGACGCCGCCAGCCACATCAATCTCGTCCCAGGTGAGGCCGAGGATCTCGTTCTTGCGCCAGCCGGAGTAGTAGGCCAGGTCGAGGATGTCCTGCCACGGGGCGAGCAGGTGGGCGCGGACGGCGAGGTATTCGGGGTGTTCGAAGAAGCCCTGGCGAGGGGGATTCTCCCGGAGCCGGTCGGGGAAGCCGGGCACGGTGTCGAGCCAGCCCCAGTGGACGGCGAGCGTGCCCATGCGGTGGAGGGCCGAGGTTTCCCGGTTGATGGTGCCGGTGGCCGCCCCGGCAGCGCGCCGGGCGAGTTGGTACTGGCGGATTTGATACGTGGTGAGCGCGGCGGCTCGCGCGGCGCGGCCGAAGAAGGCGGTGAGATGGGTGATCCGGCCACGGGCGGTGCTGACGGACCGGAACTGCCGGACCTCGTAGTCCTGGAGGTAGGCGTCGATGAGGGCCCCCAGGGTCGGCCCCTGGAGGCCGAACGTGCGCGTGAGCGGCGCCGTGGCGCGCGCGTCACCGGAGGTGGTGGTCGAGACGGTCTCGGGCGGGGTCATGGACTCGGTTCCTCCTTGTGGTGGCGGCCGCGGGTAGGCGGTGTCCGTCCACATTCGCTCTGGGGGGCGCGACAGGCAAGGGGAATGTGCGGAGGCGAAGGCACGGCGATGTGATCCGTGGCGTACGCGCCGGCATTGTCAAGTTGAGGTTAGCGACCGTTTTTGACGCCCAGCATGGCGGGTTCGCAACGGGCTGGCCCCCAGCATCTTGGGGGTCAATCGACGAACTTTTCGTCAACTTGACAATGCCCTCAGCGTCACTGTGAACGTGAGGGTCGCGTCCGCGCCTTCCTCGACCTCCGCATCCGCCACCGAGAGCCGCAGGCCCTGCGCTGCTGGCCGAGAGCCCGCCATCGAGCGTGCGCCCATCCGCCGTGCAGACCCCGGGGGGCGGTGTTGCACGCCGTCGTCCCGTTGACCCGCACCGTCACGTCGCCAAGGCCCGACGGGAGGATGCGCACGGCCCAGCCGTTGTTCTTGCCCGGGGTTAGCCGGCTCGCCTTCTCGATGCTCCGGCCCGTCACGTTGAAGAGTCCGTTCTGGACCGCGGAAGGTGGGTTTAATCGGCCGACCGCTCATGCGGCCTCCCGGTGGTAGAAATTGAGCCATCCGCCCAGACGCTCCCGCCGCTGCACGTCGGCGGCCAGGCTCACCGGCGGTGGCGGTCGTTGCAGGAGCTGGTTGTCGAGTCCCTGGTGGTGTCGCTCGCGATGGTCGTGGTCGACGTACTCGCCCACGAGGAGACGCAGGGGCCCTTCGCCGAGGGGGACGACGCGACTGAGACACTCCTCTTGAATAGAGCGGACGAACCGCTCGGCATACGCGTTGAGATTGGGACTCTTCGGCGGGAGACGGATCGGCTGGACACCCCCGCCCTCCAGGATCTCGCCAAACTCCCGCGTGGAGAGCGGGTCGCGGTCGTGAATCAGATAGCGGGCGCGTTGCAAGCAGCCATCGACCGGGTCCGTTAAATTGCGGGCCATCTGCTCCATCCACGTGCCGTACGGCTGCGGATGGATCCCGGCGATGGTCACGCGGCGGGACTGCAGCGCGATCACGAAGAAGACCAGGTGCCGCTGGAGCCCGGCCAGCGTGAGCACCTCGACGGTGAACAGATCGCAGGCCGTGCGGCCCTCCCAGGGCGCCTGCAGGAACGTCTTCCCGGGCATGCGCCGGCTCCGCTCGGGAGCCGGGTCGATCCCGTGGTCGTGCAGGATCCGCGTCACCGGGGTCCGAGCGATCTCGTGGCCGAGGTTCGAGAGCGCCCCGCGGATCCGTGTGTCCCCCCACTGGGGATGCTCGACCGCCATCCGGACCACGAGCGCAGCCACGTCACGGCGCGTCATCGGCCGGCCTCGACCGCGGCGGGTGCTGCCGTCGTATGTCTGGGCGATCAATCTCCGGTACCAGCGGAGAATCGTGTCAGGCGTGACGATGCCGGCGACCTGCATCAAGACGCGCCGGCCGAGTTGCTGGCCGCGCACGGCGAGTCGACGGCGTTGGGCATCGGTCCGACGAAGCGGCCGAGGGCCCAGGTGCTCCCGGAGGACCCGATGCTCCTCCCGGAGATACGCGATCAGATCGTCTTGGTGGCGGTTCACCCAGCCAGCGAACGTGAGAACGAGGAACTGGAGCGCAGGCGGCATGGCCTTAAATTACTTGGGAGACTCGACCAGCACTGACCGGACCTCGGCCCATTAAACGCACCTTACGGGCACCGCCAGGGATTTCTTCGCGGTGGCCGCGATCTCGACCATCAACGTGGAGGTGGTACTGGGGGAGTTCGTGCGGTGCTTCCACCGACCGCCTGGAAACAGCTCGCCGACGCGCAGGTCGACGGTTGGCGGCGGTGGGACCCGGAAGCCAGCCCGCGACCTCATCGGTTATGGTCGCGAGGCGATGAGGTGGCGAATGTGGTCGAATTGGCGTCAGGTTTCGGCCAGAAGTGGCGGTCAATCCCTCAAAAAATATAACCGCTTTGATATAACCGATCATCACCGATCCGACATGGGGCCTTCTAAGCCGAGGGTCGCAGGTTCGAATCCTGCCGGGCGCGCCACTTTCCTAAAGAATTCGCCGATTGTGCCCACTGCCTGGGCACCAGAGGCGAAGGTGTAGGCGAAAAAAGTGACCGGTCGTCCCCACAGATTGGCTGACTGAAGTACGCCGAGCCCCACCCCCGCGCTTCACAACGGCCGGCGCCGATGGCATGGTGTGACGTCGTGGAGCCTCGCACGCTGCGTGAGTGCCGGGCCCAGCAGTTCCGCCTATTCTAACCCACATACCAACCCACATCAGATCCAGCTAGTTCTGGTCCTCAGCGGGGGCGCTCGCGATCCTGCACGACGTACAGAGACTGGCCGATCGCACCGGCTTGGTGTTCCGCAGTCTGCGCGGGAAGCCACTCTCCAACACGACGCTATCGAAATTGATCAAGGAACCTCAACCGCCTGGACGGCTGCCTCTCCCCGTCGGAACCAACCTACGTCAGGTCCGACGGAAAGCACTCCACCACCGTAGCTTATCTTTCCGTCGTATCGGTCTCCAAGGGGGATAGAACCGAGCGTCTTGATGATTGCTCGTTCACGAGTCAGGATGCGCTTGGCCTCAGCCGCGCCGTCGTCGACGTACTCCACCGCTCTGTCTTGTTCGAGGTAGAACAGCCCAACGCGGCCGAACACACCACTTCCACCGGTACAGTCCGAGCAGCGGACCATCTCAATTCCAGAAGGTGAAGTCGCGATGTGAGTGTATGTGAAGGATTCTCTACCATGCCGCCATCGGACAAACAGTGTTCCATCATCATGGCGGCATGGGGAGAACTCCCCAAAGAACCGGTTGCTCCGGTTCGCAGCGGTGAGGTTCACCGCTGCTACGGTCTCGTCCGCGTCTGACAGCCAGCCGAGCAATTCCCTGGGTATCAGGGGGTGGATGAACTCGTCCCGGACAAATGAGTAGCGGCAGTTGCCGAAAGACGTGTGCGGCGACGCCCTGACGACGGCCCCTGGCGCCTCTCCAGTAACCGTCTTGTACCACTTGTCTCGGTGCTCTCGAATCATCTTCCTCTTTGCCGGGTCTCCGCCGTAGGCCCGATGGCACCCGGCACAGAGTGGAGCCGCGTTGTCCTCTGTACTCTCGCCGCCGGCCGCTCGGGGTACGATGTGATGGATATCGATGTCCGGCTCGTGGCAACCGGCAATGCAACAGCGCAAGTCGGCACGGTCCCGAATCTTCTTCTTCAGTGCTTCTGTGAACGGCAGCATGTCGTGGCACGTCCGGCGTCAGGCGGTCGTGTGTCGCATCACCACAAGATCCTGGATTACCTCGAAGCGTACCACGGCGGGACAGGTCGTACGAGGGGAACGCGGACGCTCAGCGACGGGAAGTCGTTAATGTTCCCGATGCGAAGCGGGAAGCCGATATCGATGTCGACGCTTCGCAAGATGCTCCGGCACCACCGGATCGCGGCCGTGGCGCACGGGTTCCGATCCTCGCTCCGCGACTGGGCGGCCAAATCGTCCCTTCGCCTCCAGGTCAGCCCCGGCCGCGAGCAGGACCTGGACAACGGCCGGGTTCTTCTACGTGGGATGAACCTTCGACGGCATCCCTGCAGTGTGACTCCTGCGGAGACGAGAAGGGCGGGCCAAACCGCCCCACCCGCAGAAGGTCTTTGTCGAGTAGCCCCGGGGGATTGCTCCCCCGAGGCCCTCACCAGAACCGGACTAGCAGGCTGCTGAAAAACTCCGCGAAATGGGATCGACAGATTGATCCCGTCGTACTACGATGCTCCCAACACTGAAGGGAGCCCGATCATGCGCGGACACGATGAGCAGACCACCCACATGTTCAGCTACCTGTCGCCGGAACAGCGCGTGCCGGCCGACCATTCGCTCCGCGCCGTTCGGGCGCTGACGGACGAAGCCCTGCAGATAATGTCGCGCCGATTCGCGAGCCTGTACGCCACGACAGGGCGTCCGTCGATCCCACCGGAGCAATTGCTGCGTGCTTTGCTGTTGCAGGTGCTCTACACGGTGCGGAGCGAGCGGCTGCTCATGGAAGAGCTCAACGATAACCTGCTGTTCCGGTGGTTCGTCGGGCTGAATATGGATGACCCGGTCTGGCATCCCACGACGTTTACCAAGAATCGCGACCGGCTGCTGTCGGGCGATGTCGCCGCCGCGTTCTTTGATGCGGTCCAGGCCCACGCCCGGGCGGCCGGGCTGCTCTCGGACGAACACTTCACCGTGGATGGGACGCAGTTGGAAGCATGGGCCAGCCTGAAAAGCGTTCGGTGCGTGGACGCAGCGGAGAGCGACCCGCCCGAGGACCCGGGCAATCCCACGGTCAACTTCCACGGGGAGCGGCGGCGCAATGACACCCATCAGTCGACGACCGATCCCGAGGCGATGTTGTATCGGAAGGGCAAAGGCAAGGAAGCCAAGCTGGCGTATCTCGGCCACGTGCTGCTGGACAATCGACAGGGGCGTGTCGCCAACGTCTGCGCGACCCACGCGACGGGGACCGCCGAACGCGACGCGGCGGGGCTGTTGCTGGAGGCCAGCGCCTCCCCGGGCAGCACGGTCGGGGCGGACAAGGGCTACGATGTGGCGCGCTTCGTTGCCGACGTGCGCGTCCAGGACGTCACGCCCCACGTGGCGCAGAAGGTCCGCGGGAGTGCGATCGACGGTCGGACCACGCGGCATGCGAGCTATCACGTGAGTCAGCGGAAACGAAAACTCGTGGAACAGGTCTTCGGCTGGATGAAGACCGTCGGCGGCCTGCGCAAGCTCCGGCATCGCGGCATCGCCCTGGTGGATTGGCAGCTCACCTTCGCCGCCACCGCCTATAACTTGGTCCGGTTGCGGAATCTGGAGGCGAGGTGTCCCTGATCGCCGGCCGCGGGTGTCGCTGGCCCCCTCGTCGGGACAGCGTGTCCCCGTGCGCACCGTTGTCGGGGGGGGAGGGGGGGGCGTGACACGCATGATGGCCATGAAAATAGCCCGATCCTCGTGTTCTTCAGCAACCTGCTAGGAGGTTTCCACCATCCGGCTCTTCAGCTGATGTGGCTCATGGCTCGGTCCACTACCTTTCGAATTTCTGGTGACATGAGTCCCGACGTCAACGCGCCGGTCATGGGTCCCTTCGAAAGCGCACACCAACACGGGCCACCGTTGCTCGGCCGGGTCCGGGGGCCAACCCGGTCCCCGACGTCCGCGCTCGTATGCAGCCCTCCGACTCCCGCCCTCCCGTCGGCCGCGGCTCCGGTCGTCCCTGGCCGGTGGCCTACCCTGTCCCTCGTGCGACAAGGAGGAAGAAGGGCCTCCCAGGTGCCTGGGCCGTCCTCTTCCAGCGTGCCGTAGGCTCAGACCCCGCTGGGTGCGCGTCTCGGCGTGCCCATCGCGTCGAGACCGCCATCGCCTTCAGGCTGCACAATGCCCTGGGCACCCAGAATGAGCGTTATTTCGTGGCTGTAAACCCGACGGCCCACTCGCTTGCGTGCCTACGCATCGGCGTCTTCGTGACCGCGGACGCCGCAAGGCTCGCTACCGGGGTGGGTGGGTCGCCCTTCACCGGACGGGTTTCGCACCCGTTGGACGGCGAACACAGTTTCATGACGTCACCGCATCGTCACTCCCCTTTGACCAGCCTTGCCTGGTCGCACCATGCAACAACGCCGCGTGCCGCCACGGGGCCGCGCTGGCCGACCGGACCCGGCGGCGCTGGGGGACGCGTTGAACGAGGCGTCACCGGGACCGAGCCAGATCCTGCAGGGGGACCGGGCTGTGGTTCGCCACGAGCGGCCATGCGGATGCCGCGTCGCGTACGAGGTGTGCCCGTGTCGTGAGGGACCGTCCGGATCCAGACACGCTCGTGACAGGGGCGGTCATCCCGCTCACCCACCACCCGATCACACACGGGAGCGTTGCCTGATCGACCCCTATCCCGTGCTGCCTTCACGGGACACGGCTTTGGTCATGCGGTAGCCGACCCGAGGCTCGGTCACGATGTAGGCGGGCCTGGTGGCAGCGTCGCCCAGCTTGCGGCGGAGTTTCTTCACGAAGGCGCGCACCAGCCGGGCGTCGCCGCTGTGCTGCGGTCCCCAGACCCGTCGCAGCAGGTCCGCGTGCGTCAAGACCCGTCCGGCGTTGACCGACAGTTCGCGGAGCAGGTCGTACTCGGTGACGGTGAGTGGGACCGGCCGGCCGGCCACGGTCACCCGGCGTTCCTCGTAGTCAATGGTCAGGTCCCCCAGCCGATAGGGTTCGGGCGGCGTGGGGCGTCGTACGCTATCGGTCGTTAACGGGTCTGTGGGTAGGGGACGTTGCGGGTCAGTTTTCGAACCGCGCAACAACGCCGCAAACCGGGGGTTGATGAACTCGTCGCAGCGGCTGGCCCGGTCGTTGCTGTTGCCGAGCAGCTCCACTCCCGGCGCCAAGTTGAGCCCGATCTCCTGGCTTAGATAGAAGCCTGACCTCGGCTGCGCCGAGGCCGTGCCGGTAATCAGTCCGGCGCCGGCCAGCGCCAGTAGGCAAGCGCCGAAGAGCGACCTCCTAGTGCGCATCATTGTTATGTCCGTGTCGGGATCGTGCCCTGTATTCCAGCCGACTCTACCGAATCGCAGAAGCGATCGCCAGCCCACGCGAGACGGGTTTCCTCCATCGTCTTGCACCGCTCGCCGCTCGCCCGTCGCTAACGAGCCGAGCGGCACGGAGGAGGCGAGTCGCATCGTGTTCCGGCTTGCTACGCGGATGTGGTTGGAAGCCTTGGATCGGGTGATGTCTGAGGCAGGGGCTCCCCCATCGTTAGATTGCAATACTAGGGAAGTCTGCCATCATGTTTCGATATATACAGTTACACCCACATTTAACAGCGCGACGGACATGGCATCCCGGTGAGTCGTCTGGAAGCACACCCCTCCTCAGCAGCCACCAGACGCCCCTGGCAACTCCCGAAGAGATGGTCAAGGCGAACGACGATGACTGCATACGGCTCGAACATCAGCCCCTTGGCGCGATGATGGCGGTATCGGTTCAGGCGCGACCGGCGCGGTCGTATCGGCGCGCTGGCGATCCCGGTCGAACAGCCTGGCAGCCGTCACCAATCGGTTTCAACTCTCGTGGATGGGACAACGTTCGCCCGGTTCAGTCCCTTCGACGAAATACTCAACATACGTGGGGCGGCTGGCTCGAATCGTGGCCAGTTCGCGTTCCCCCGTCTGCCGACACCGATCCCGAACCAATGCACCAGAGCGCGCGCACACCTCGACGGCGACGACGTCAGCCGGTGGCGCAAGCCAGCCGGCCTGACGATCCGCGAGCGCCGCCTTCATGAACTGCGCCCACAGGGGTGCGGCTAGCTCCGACGCATACCCATCAGTGATGATCGTGCGCGGCTGGTCGAATCCTATCCACACGCCCGCGGCAAGTTCCGGTGTGAACCCCACGAACCAGGCGTCCTTGTAGTCGTCGGTCGTGCCAGTCTTCCCGCCAGCCGGTGCGACGAACCCCTCGCGTCGGACCCGGGTGCCTGTGCCGGCGTCGACCACATCCCGCAGCAGGCTCGCGACGAGAAACGCGGTGGTCGGTTCGACCGCGCGATGCGCAGATGACGTGGGGGCACCAGTCCCGTTGAAGATGATGGTGCCGTCCGCCCGCTCCACCCGCCGGATATATGCGGGCTGGGGCACGACGCCCTGATTGGCAAACGCCGCGTAGGCGGCTGTCAGGTGCTCCAGCGTCACCGTTCCGGATCCCAGCGCCACCGAGGGGACGGCCGGTTGTGGTCCCAGCCCGAAACGGGCGGCGTAGTCGAGGGTGCGATCCATGCCGGTCAACTCCAACAGCCGTACCGCGGCGCGGTTGCTGGACAACCGTAGGGCGGTCCGCATCGTCATGGCCGTCACGGTGGTTTCGTCGTCCGGTAACCAGCGCCCTTCGGGCGTCGGCAGTGGCCGGTTGAGATCCGCCAGCCATGTCGCCGGGGTCAGACCGTTATCGAGCGCCGCCGCGTACAGGAACGGCTTGAACGCCGATCCGGGTTGCCGTCGGGCTTGGGTCGCACGGTTGAACGCACTCTCAGTGAAACGACGACCACCCACGACCGCCCGCACCGCGCCCGTCCGCGGGTCGATCGCAATCAGCGCCGCCTGCAGACGCGCATCCGCCTCGTGGTCTGCTGGCGCAAACCGCGGGAGCGCTTCGATGCGATGCAGGCCGGCCGCGGTGGCGTCCTCGGCCGCCCGCTGCAGATCGGGTACCAGGGTGGTGTAGACGCGGAGACCCTCGCCGTAGACCGCATCGACCCCGAACCGATCGACCAGCCGCCGCCGCACCTCAGCCTTAAAGTAGCTGCCGAACTCGGGGCGGGGCTCTAACCCGTTGCGGAGCCGCACACGTTCCTGCTTGGCCTGCGAGACATCTTCGCCGTTCGCGGCTCCAGTATGGAGCATGGCTGTTAGCACGACGTCACGGCGCGTCAGAGCCGCGTCTGGATGGTCGGCAGGCGAATAGACATTCGGAGCCCGGATCAGGCCGACCAGCAGCGCGGCTTCGGCCAGTGTAAGGTCGGACGCAGGCTTCCCAAGATACCCTTGGGCGGCGGCTTCCACCCCGTAGAAGCCCTCACCGAAGTACACTTTATTGAGATAGAACTCGAGAATACGGTCTTTCGGGTAGGCGCGTTCGATCTGCACGGCCGTGATGATCTCGGCGATTTTTCGGCGGAACGTACGCTCTCGCGAGAGCAGGCTCACCCGCGCGAGCTGTTGGGTAATCGTGCTGCCGCCCTGTGCGAGACGTCCCGCCTGGACGTCGATCACCGCGGCCCCGGCCATCCGTATCAGGTCGAAGCCCCGGTGGTCGTAGAAGCGACGGTCCTCGACGGCCAGGACGGCGCCGGTCAGGTGGGATGAGATCTCATGCAGCGGGATCGACAGCCGGCGTTCCCGAAACAGGGTGAACGCGGGCTGATCGAACGCATCGAAGATGACGGTGGCGTTCGCCATGATCCCGAGCGTGCCGATCTCGTCAGCGGCGGGCAACTGCCGGCCCACCTCGGCGGCCAACCACAGTGCCGATACCACCCCGCCAACGAGCATGCACTCGACAAGCCTCAACCACCGCCGTGATCGCCTCGCCCGTCGTCGGCGCCGCGGCGAGCCGGCTCGGGTCGAAGGACTGGCCCGGGTGGCCCGTCGCCGCGTGGTCCGGCTGCGCCGCCCCCTGGTGCCCGAGCCGGAAGTGTTGCCTCTCCGGTCTTGCATCAGACGGAGTATCGGTACCGGGTTTCTACAACATCACCACGCTCCTCAAAGACGGGTGACCTGCCCGGTTTCTTCGGACCACTAATTACTGGAGAATGACGCCCGTTTACTGGAAAATGACGCCCGTTAGGCTCTCTCCTAACCAGCCGTGGGTCGTCCCCATCTGCTTCTTGAACTCGGCGGGGGTGAGGTAGCCGAGACTCATGTGAGGACGTTCTTCGTTGTCGTGTCGCCGCCAGCGTTCGATCCCGATCTTGGCCTCCATCCGATTCCGAAACCACTCGAGGGATAGACATTCGTTCCGGAACTGCCCGTTGAACGACTCGTCCGTGCCATGCTGCCAGGGCTTGCCCGGATCGATGAACGCCGTGTCGATCTCCGCAGTCTGCAGCCAGCGGAGCAGAGCGGTCGCGATGAACTCCGGCCCGGTATCGGACCGCAGATAGCGCGGGGCGCCGTGGAGGCTCACCAACTGCCCGAGCACGTCGATCACCCGGCCAGACCGTATGCTCCCCGCCACATCGATCGCCAGACACTCACGCGTGAACTCGTCGACGACGGTCAGGCACTTCAGCGACCGGCGGCCATCCGCGCACGTATCGAAGACGAAGTCGTAGGCCCACACGTGATTCATCGCGGTCGGGGTCAGGCGGGCGCGCCGAAGCGCGAGGGCGAGATGCTGACCGCGTCGCGAGAGCGTGGTGTGATCGGGTGCCGTGAGATCGACGCCCAGCATCCCGAAGATCGATGTCAAGACGCCCTCGGTCTGACGCAACGGTACGTGGAAGATGAGACTGAGCGTCAGGGCGGTTTCGATGGCGAGATCGGAAGACTGGAGTTGCCCGCTCCACCTGCCGACGCCAGCCGCTGCCCACGTGGCGATCGCGTCGGGCGTGAGCCAGAGGGTGACGTCGCCTCGCCGCACGAGGGCTCGGTCGTACTCGGCCCAGTTCCCGACGCGATACGTTGTCGTGTACGTCGGATGCACTCTCGACTTCACATCGAGATCATGACCCGCCGGCGGTCGCGATGGGCAACATGCCGGCCACTGCTCGCCCACCGCGCTGAATCAGCGCACCAACGCCGCACCGAGGCCGCCTGAACACGTGTCTTGACATATAGGGGCGTCTGTGCCCTCTGCGGCCATGCGTATAATCGACATCGTGAAACGCGGCCTCTGGGCGCTCGTGCTGATCGGAGCCCTCTGGGCTATTGGTGCGGCCGTCCGCGACGGCACAGCAGAAGTGAGCCCGGGCGTTGAACGCGACGCGGCGACTGGTGCGTGGGCAGCGGCCAGCGCGGAGCCTGCGGCGCTGGTGGAGGCGCCCGAGGTCAGGAGTCTCCTGGCCGCCGAGGCCGATGAGGTGGATGCGGTCGCGCAGACCTTGCCGCGGCTCCACAGCCTCCTGGTCAGCCTGCGGGGCGAGTTGCTGTTCGAGCGGTACTACAACGGGCGTAGCCGCGATCGGCTCGCCAACATCAAGTCGGCGTCAAAGAGTGTCATCTCGGCCCTGGTCGGCATCGCCGTCGATCGCCGGTTGATTCCCGACGTCCAGACCCCCATCGCCACCTATTTTCCCGAGCTTGCCAGCGATTCGGACGCGCGCAAGACGGAGATCACCGTCGAGCATCTGCTGACCATGAGGCCCGGGCTCGAGGGGACGAGCAACCGCAACTACGGTGCCTGGGTGACGAGTCGCGACTGGGTGCGGCACGCGCTGGCCCGGCCGATGTTCGCCGCGCCCGGCGCGAAGATGGAGTACAGCACCGGCAACACGCATCTCCTCTCCGCGATCTTGACGAAAGCGGCCGGGAAGACCACGCGGCAATTCGCCAACGAAGCCCTGGCGACGCCGCTTGGTTTTACGCTGGCACAGTGGCCGCGCGATCCGCAGGGCATCTACTTTGGCGGCAACGACATGTTGCTGACGCCGCGCCAGATGCTGGCCTTCGGCGAGCTGTATCTGAACGAGGGTCGCGTTGGCGGCGAGCAGGTTCTCTCCCCTCGGTGGGTACAGTGGTCGTGTGAGGGCGTCGAGCGCAACCGCCGGCCCGGCGTTCGATCCGGATGGTAACATCGATCCGCTGCGCGATCGCCGGTACGGATACGGCTGGTGGGTGCACCAGATCGGCGACTACGAGACCTGCTTCGCCTGGGGCTACGGGGGTCAGTACATCTTTGTCCTGCCGGAACTGG
Organism: Vicinamibacterales bacterium; assembly: GCA_965237405.1. Lineage (GTDB taxonomy): Bacteria > Acidobacteriota > Vicinamibacteria > Vicinamibacterales > UBA8438 > CAUZIB01. The sequence goes on from OZ250139.1 coordinate 1,821,805, forward strand.
ATGTTGTGCTGGTGGCCACCTCGTCGTCCGACGTGAGCGACGAACGCCGCGGTCATCGGCGCGCTCTGTTCGACATTCTCGAACGGCTCGTCGTGGCGCCCATGGTGAGTGAACCTACATCGATCACCCGCAACGCCTTCGAGGAACCGGCGATCAACTAGCCGCGGGGGTCTGGTCGTTGGCGCCGGTCCTTTTCGGGCCCATTTCCCGCCACGGCATTGTCAACTTGTTGAGGGCAGCGCGCCGCCGGTCAGGCGCGTCCACAGCGCCGCCTGCCGCCGCGCCTAGTGCGGCCTGCATAGACAAAGGGACAAGACGGAATTGGCAACAGAGCAACGGCAATCGGTGTTTCCACAGGCCAGGATCGCTTCCGGGGGCACGTTTCTGACACCGCAAGGGAACAATGTTCAGACGGTGTACGTAGATCTGTCTGGGGAGGTCGAGGCAAAGAGCTTGTGCCGGATGTGTTGCAACTTTTCAAAAGCGGCAAGAGCGCGACAGGATCTCACAGCCGAGGACGGCCTCACTCCCCTGCCCAGCTGGACTCCGGGCGCGAAGACCATCTCCGATGATGGAGTTGTATCGAAAGAAGGCGTTCTCCACCCGGCCCTGACGATGGTACCCTGACGGTATTGTCAAGTTGAGGCTGACGGCCGTTTTTGATGCCCAGCATGGTGGGCTCGCGACGAGCTAGGGCGCAGTATCTTGGGGGTCGATCGACGTGCTTTTCGTCAACTTGACAATGCCGCCAGAGGGCCTGGCTCCAACCGGTGGGCAAGCGGCCGCGCACACGCCAGACAGTGGATCACGCCGTGACGTGCTCGCCGCGTCAGGACCTGGACGCGGCGAAGGAAAATTCACCCAGCGGCTGTCTAGGCCTCAAGCGTCTGTGGGCCTAGGTGCGAGGTTGAACAGTGCCCGAGGACTCATAGCCGGTGAGCCGGCTAGCGCCTCAACGAGGCGCTGATTTGGATTTGCCGAGCTATAGTTTCCGTCCTCCTGCCATGACTTTGTGTGAAGCCAATTGGTGTGCTTCTCGACCAAGCGAACCAGTGCGTCATGCTCGATCAGATACCACTCCTGGTACATCGGAAATGCCATGTAGAGCGATTTGCCGACATACTTTTTTGAGAGTGCGAGTCGCGCTTTCAACTGCACTTTCAGCGTACCGCTGCCATCTTTGTGATACGCGAGAAAGTCTGCTCCCTGCTAGTCGTCCGCGAGCTTGATGCAGTTGTATCCATAGTCGGAGAGCTTTCCCGCAACTTTTTGAAAATTGAAAACCTCCTTCTGCTTGGCGTTGGTGCGCGGAAACAAGTGTTCGTCGCGGCCCTGGCCATCGTGACGGCCGAAGGGGCATGATCTCGACGTGAAGTCGAGAGTGCATCCCAGGTACACAACGAAATACCGCGTCGGAAACTGGCCGGCGTACGACCGAGCACTGGTCCAGCGAGGCGACGTCACCCTGTGGTTGACGCCGGAAGCGATCGCCACGTGGGAGGCCGTGGGCGTCGGCAAGCGCGGAGGGCAGCTGCAGTACTCCGAGGTTGCCATCGAAACCGCGCTGACGCTCCGCCTGATCTTTCACCTGCCCCTTCGTCAGACGGAGGGCTTTCTGAGGTCGATCTTCGGGATGCTGTGCCTCGACCTGTCCGCGCCCGATCACACGACTCTCTCACGGCGTGGTCAGCACCTCGACCTTGCACTTCGCCGCCTCCCCGCGGGCGCAGGCATACATCTCATCGTCGACAGTACCGGGCTCTCGACTGTGGGTGAAGGTGAATGGGCGGCCGTGAAACATGGCGGACGCGGGATACGCGGCTGGAAGAAGCTTCATCTGGGCGTCGACGGATCGGGCGTGATCGTCGCTCACGCCCTGACCGGCGGGCATGTTGACGACGCGACGACAGCCCTCGATCTGATCGACCAGGTCGAAGGCGACGTCTCCTGCCTCACGGCGGACGCGGCCTACGACACGCGTGGCATCTACGAGGCTGCGGGTGCGCGTGGCGCGACGGTCGTCATTCCACCGACCAGGACAGCCACCGTGTCTGGACGGCGACCACGATCGCCCGCGCGCGACCGCACGATCCGACAGGTGCAGCAGGCTGGACGGCGACAGTGGAAGAAGGACTCGGGCTACCATCAGCAGGCCCGTATGGAGAACGCCTTCTTCCGGTACAAGGTGATCATCGGGGAGAGCCTTCGAGCGCGCAGTCGGGCGGGGCAAGAGACGGAGGCCATCCTCGCATGTAACATCCTCAATCAGATGACTCAGCTTGGTAGGCCGGCGTCGTACGCTATCGGTCGTTAACGGGTCTGTGGGTCGGGGGCGTTGCGGGTCAGTTTTCGAACCGCGCAACAACGCCGTCGCGCGGCTTCACCGCAGGATTCCAAGCCGCAGATCTGGTAACGGCCGGGTTCAATCTGCGCACACGCGCGGCGCTTCATACTCGAGCGCGAGCAACCGAAAGTAGTTCTCACCGAGGGCGATGTTCCGGAAGGCGGCGTCGCTCAGATACCGATTGATGCGGCTCGTGACCTCCAACTCCGTGCGGTAGACATCGACATCCTTATCCCGCGACGCGAGGAAGTCCGTGCCCGGCAGCATCCGGTCGGAGTAGACGTTCAGAAACGGCACATACACCGCCCGGTCTTCCGGGGTCGTGAAGTAGGCGTCGTTCAGTACGCGCCAGGAGAGGTCCAGCATCAGGTTCGGATGGCGATCCAGCAGCGACATCATCAGCGCCACGTGCTGAGCGGCGGCCATGGCGGTGAGTTCGCGCGACAGGCCCATGTGGACCCAGACAATCACGTTCTCTGGATACAGGCGCAGCACCTCCTCCATCAACGGCAGATAGCGGGTCTGGGCGGCGTTGTTTCCGAGGTCCGCATGGAGGGCGAGCGGTATACCGCGTGCCAGCAACCGCTCCATGAAGGGGGCCCAGTCGCTGATGGTGGCTGACGGGACCGGGTCGTGCCCATTGGCGAACAGCGCCTGCTTCACGAGGTTGACCTCGCCCATCCACGTGAAGGCGCCTGGGTATTCGTGCTCCAGGAGATGCATTCCAGAGAGGACCGATGCCGGCTGCGATAGATCTGGGAACGTCATCGCGAGCGTCAGGTGGGTGCCGGCCTGGGTCTGCGTTACGTAGTCTGCGGCATTGACGAAGTCGTTCTTCAGCGTCGGCGTCACCAGCGTGCCTGGGCAGTCCAGGTAGTAGGTGCAGGAGGAAGTCACCGGGAGCATCTGGCCGATACCAGCGATGTTGGCGAACAGGACGCCGGTTTCCTCGAAGTACTGCACGACCTCCTCGAACGGGATGGCGGGGCCACCGAACGGGCGGAAGTGCACGTGGGTGTCGACCACGGCAGTCTGGGGCTGCACGGTGCGGTTGTAGCACGGCGCGTCGCCGCCGCGGAACATCTCCAGCGTCAGCCCCAGGGATGCATTGCTGATCGTTGTGTCCTGCGAGGTGCAGCCGACAGCGCCTGAGAGGCTCAGCGTTAGGAGCAGCGGAAGGGTGACGGTCTCAACGCCGCGCATCAGGTTCGTGTCCACCCTGTATTATCCGCCATCGTGGCGGAGCCCGACCTTCTCCGTCTGGATCCACGCGAACTTCACAAGTGGTCCTTCGCGAAGAAGGCCGCGGCTTTTTTAGGCCTTCGCGGCGGCAGAGCGCCGCGATGCTCTCTTCCCCGCGGAGCCCCTCCAGCACGATCCGAATCTTCTCTTCGGCCGAGAACCGCCGGCGGGTGTGCCGCCGAATCTCGGCGTTGGTGCGCGGAAACAAGTGTTCGTCGCGGCCCTGGCCATCGTGACGGCCGAAGGGACATGATCTCGACGTGAAGTCGAGAGTGCATCTCAGGTACAAAACGAAATACCGCGTCGGAAACTGGCCGGCGTACGACCGAGCACTGGTCCAGCGAGGCGACGTCACCCTGTGGTTGACGCCGGAAGCGATCGCCACGTGGGAGGCCGTGGGCGTCGGCAAGCGCGGAGGGCAGCTGCAGTACTCCGAGGTTGCCATCGAAACCGCGCTGACGCTCCGCCTGATTTTTCACCTGCCCCTTCGTCAGACGGAGGGCTTTCTGAGGTCGATCTTCGGGATGCTGTGCCTCGACCTGTCCGCGCCCGATCACACGACTCTCTCACGGCGTGGTCAGCACCTCGACCTTGCACTTCGCCGCCTCCCCGCGGGCGCAGGCATACATCTCATCGTCGACAGTACCGGGCTCTCGACTGTGGGTGAAGGTGAATGGGCGGCCGTGAAACATGGCGGACGCGGGATACGCGGCTGGAAGAAGCTTCATCTGGGCGTCGACGGATCGGGCGTGATCGTCGCTCACGCCCTGACCGGCGGGCATGTTGACGACGCGACGACAGCCCTCGATCTGATCGACAAGGTCGAAGGCAACGTCTCCTGCCTCACGGCGGACGCGGCCTACGACACGCGTGGCATCTACGAGGCTGCGGGTGCGCGTGGCGCGACGGTCGTCATTCCACCGACCAGGACAGCCACCGTGTCTGGACGGCGACCACGATCGCCCGCGCGCGACCGCACGATCCGACAGGTGCAGCAGGCTGGACGGCGACAGTGGAAGAAGGACTCGGGCTACCATCAGCAGGCTCGTATGGAGAACGCCTTCTTCCGGTACAAGGTGATCATCGGGGAGAGCCTTCGAGCGCGCAGTCGGGCGGGGCAAGAGACGGAGGCCATCCTCGCATGTAACATCCTCAATCAGATGACTCAGCTTGGTAGGCCGGCGTCGTACGCTATCGGTCGTTAACGAGTCTGTGGGTCGGGGGCGTTGCGGGTCAGTTTTCGAACCGCGCAACAACGCCGCATTCCGGGCAACCGCCGCTTGCGGTGTCTGCGGGAAAGAGGAGATCAGCGATCTCGAGCAAGACCTTCCCCCGGTCTCACCGGTATCGGTCGACCCTCAACTCCTCGAATCGCTTCCCAACCGACTTCGACGGGCGCAACAGCTGTTCGAGGTCACCGGCGGCATTCACGCAGCTGGAGTGTTCGGCCTCGACGGTGAGCTGTTGTGCGCCCGAGAGGACATCGGACGACACAACGCGGTAGACAAGGTGATCGGCTTCTTCGTGCTAAGAAACGAGCTTCCACTCGCCGGCCGCATCCTTGTCGTCAGCGGGCGCGCCGGCTTCGAACTCGTTCAGAAGGCGCTGAAAGCCGCGATGCCGGTAATGGTGTCGGTCGGCGCTGCCTCGAGCGTCGCCGTTGACATGGCGACCGACGCGGGGATGACCCTCTACTCATTCGCCGGACCGGGCAGCGGCAACTGGCACGTTAAAACATAGGGTCAGAGGCCGAAGCCCAGCCTATCACCGCGCGTCATGATGGGAGCGGGTGCTTCCATCACGAACTCGGAGCCGATCTGATCGACGGCCGTCGTACGTGTCTGTCTCATGATCATCCTGAACTCGTCGAGGATGATCTCGAGCACTTTATCGACACCGTCCTCGCCAAACGCGCCAAGACCCCACACGTAGGGGCGACCGATCCCCACCGCGTCGGCGCCGAGGGCAAGGGCTTTGAAGATATCTGCGCCCCTACGAACACCGCTGTCAATGAGCACCGGGACCCGTCCCGCGACGCCTTCCACCACCTCGGGTAACGCGTCGATCGTGCCGCGGAGCATGTTGACTCCGCGGCCACCGTGGTTAGAGACATAGACGCCATCCGCGCCGTACTCAACGGCCATCTCGGCTTCCTCACGCGTGACGATCCCCTTCAGCAGTACCTTCATGGACGTATAGTCCTTGAGGCGCTTGAGGTAGTCCCAATCGTACGTCGGGCGTTCCCCTGGAGGGCCCGTCAGGTCGCGGCGCATCGGCCTCTGATAGCCCGGCTGGTGCTCGTGGCAATTCTGACAAAACGCCGCGCTCTTACCGGAGATCGTCTCAACGCGTCTCAAGAGTTCCCGATTGCTTCCGCCAAGCAAATCGATGGTCCACACCATGACCTCGCAGCCCGCCGCCTCCACCCGATCGATCGATCTCTTGGTGACGTTCCAGTCAGGTCTTATGTAGAGCTGAAACCAGTGCGGCTCGCCCGCCGCCTCGGCGATCTCTTCGTACGACTGCGAACTCTCGTGCGACTGGACCGTCAGGACGCCCCTCGCTCTAGACGCCCGGGCCGCCCCAACCTCGCCCTCCGTGTGAAAGGCCTTCAGAGCCGCCACCGGACAGGTAAACAGCGGTGTGTCGTATCGTTTTCCGTACATTTGAACCGATGTGTCCAAATTGGTCACATCTTGACCAAGCCGACGGGGACGAAGCACGAGTCGGTTGAAGCCCTCTCTGTTCGCCAGTCTCGTCTCGAAGTCGTCGGTACCCAAGTGCAGGAAGGCCCAGTGCTGGGGCAGGTTGTTCACATGGGTGGTCATCTCCATGTCCCACACGTTGATCGCTTGCTCGGGTTCATTGACAACTTGACCCGCGAGCTGCCCTTCCAAGAAACGGTTGCGATCCGGCATGACGGCGCCGGCCTCTTGCGCGTAAGGACGGGTGTTCGCGGTGGGCGGGACGACCATCTCCTGTCCGCAATCGGGACAGAGAACCCCTGCCGGCTTTGGTCCGGCCGGCGCGCCGCGGAGCGATTCCTTCGCCACCGCCTCCTTCCAGCTCGGCGGCAGGGCCGAATAGGCAGCGGCCAGCAGCGGACTTCCAGCCAGGAGCTGGAAGAAGCGGCGTCGGCTCTCACGACGACTCGATGCGCCCGTGTTCCCTCGTCTCTCAGGCATACTCGACTCTCCTCACATGCTAGGCAGTGGCGCGTCGAAATCGATCGTCACAACCTCACCGACGTTCAGGAGTCCCAACCACACTGATGGCGGCGTCACGCCGAACTCGGTCATGTTGACCTCCGTCTGGCCGACACCCCGCACACCGTCTGCCGACTCCACGAGCTCAATCTCGAACGTGATCGGCTTGGTCACCCCGTGAATCGTGATCGCCCCCGACGCCGCAGCCGTGTCACCCGCCATGCTGTACTGCTGTAGCTCAAAAACGATCTCCGGGTGCTGTGACGCCTCCATAGCTTCCTGGAGGTGCTCGTTCATCTCCTCCTCCGGACAGTCAAACTCCTGCACTTGGACGGTGATCGTGACGGACTGTAACCCGCTCGGAAACCCTGGCAACGGGTCTGACGATTGGCCCGGCGTCGCCTCCATGGCGCCCTCAACGGGACACGACCACCCACGGACGGTCGAGGTCCCGGAAACCTCGAACTGTGCCCGCGCACTTTGAGCCTGCGCCGGCGTCGAGCTCATACTCGCCGCGACGAGCACGGTTAGGGCGATCGTGATGAGCGCACTCCAGTCTCTGGTCATATTCGGCTACCCGGCTTCGGTTCTGGCGACAGACGCTGCCCTGTCCGGTGATTTGCGATGTACTTTATACTAGCCACACCCTATTGAATCCATCCCATTATAAGAATTCTTCGATTGTCTCTTGAGAGGGGACCGAATCCCGCGAGCACTTGATGTTGAACGATTATCACGGGTTCTCGCACGTGAAGTTGGCCTCAGAATCGGGATCGCCTCCACCGCGATACGTGGCCACTTGCGGGTACACGCAGGCAGGTCGGGACATGACCACCGTGCCCGTGCCGTCACCGGCGAACTTCTTCGCGACGAGCCGCCCTGGAGCGACGTCTTCCTCGACCCACGTGCGGATGGCGTTGAGCCAGTCGACCTGACCCGGACCGAGCCCACCACCGCAGTGCAGCACACCCGGCAACAGATACAACCGCGTGAAGTCACCTGCGCTCGAATCGGCCGCTTGGACTCGTTTGACATAGTCGATCGTGCTAAATGCGGTCAATGCAAGGTCTGACCAACCGGTCCAGTAAATGATCTTACCGCCGGCATCTCGGAACGATCCAAGATCGGCATCGGTCGCATTGAGAAGCTCAGCCGTCGCGGCGGTGTCCTCCTCCCATGTCGAAAAATCGTACGTCGCGTAATCCCACTCTGGACTGCTAAAGACGAAATACTTGTAGAGCTCGGTCCCGAACGCGTAATGCAGATTCGGAACGCCCCGCTCGCGCGAGCGGGTGGAATCGACCACCCAGTAGTCCCACCCGCCTCCTTCGTTCTCGCCACCGAAAGGAAATCCAAAGTAAAACGGCTGTCCGTTGCGTGTCGGCCCGTCGTACACGGCCTCGATCGCGGCAAGCTGGACTTCGGTCACACAGTCCGAACCCGCCTCGGCACCGGAACAACGGGGCAGGTCATCGGGCCGAAATCTACATGATCGCGGATCGGCAAGGATGTTGTCTTCCATCCCGTCCTTCGCGTCGCACGCGGCGTCGATAGCCTTAGCAAGTAACCGGAGGTTGTCTGGCGTGATCACGGGCGATGAGAGATGACCGTCCGGGTAGATCGCCTGCTGGGTTTGAATAAACTGGGCACCCAGCCCTGTCCAGTCGTATGCGGGCGCGCCTGCGACAATGCCATCGAAGTCAGTCGGATACCGCTGTGACGCCATCATCCCCTGGCCGCCACCACGCGAGCAGCCCACGAAATACGAGTACTGCTCCGTCTCACCGTAGTAGTAGCGAAGGATCGACTTCGCCGCCTCCGCCGTGAGATGGACGGCCCGGTGAGCGAAGTTCTCCTGTCGCTCGGGGTTGTTCAGCGCCCAGCTGCCATCGATGCTCGTTCCCGTATGGCCCGTGTCGGTTCCTACGGTCGCGTATCGGCGCGCCAGCGCACCGGGTCCTACCCCGTAATTCAGTGCAGAGTTCTGTACGCTACCAACGAATCCGCCGCCGCCACCCATCATGAACCGGCCGTTCCAATCGTCTGGCAACAGAAGCTCGAAGTTGATCTCGGTCTCGATGACGCCACTAATGGCGCAGTGCGCCGGGGTAGCCTCCCCCGCTGGCACGGATTCCGCTGAGGTGATCCGTAGGTCGATCAACTCAAGCTGGGCCAGCGCGCCGCAACGCTCCTGATGCGTGGCAGCAAGAGGAAAATCGGTCAAGGAGCTCCCACATGCCAGCGCCAGGACGAAGCTAGTCACCAGTGCCAATGTGACGGTGACCCGATGGAGTTGCATGGCAGTTTAGACGTTCTCGATCAGCCGCCACGATACATCTCGAAACACGACAGGGCAAACTTGTGCCTTCTGAATATAATCGCGTCACCATGCCTCCCTCACCGGTATCCGTGTTCTGGATCTCACGCACGTAGTGGCGGGACCCTTCTGTGCGATGCTGCTCGGTGACATGGGCGCAGAGGTCTTGAAGATCGAAAACCCCACTGCCGGCGATGACACGAGGGCCTGGGGCCCGTTCTACCAGACGTGGAGCACCTTCTTTCTTGGATTGAACCGCAGTAAGAAGAGCGTGGTGCTCGATCTCAAGGATCCTGGGGGGACAGCCGCACTCCGAAATCTCATCGGCTCATCGGATATCCTGATCGAGAACTTTCGTCCGGGAAGCCTCTCGAAGCTTGGTTTTGGGTACGACGCTGTCTCGTCACTGAACCCAAAGCTCATTTACTGCTCCATCAGCGGCTACGGACAGACCGGTCCAAAGAGTGATCTTTCGGGCTACGACGCCGTCATTCAAGGTGAATGCGGTCTGATGGACGTGACCGGGTCGCCCGACGGTCCTCCGACGCGGGCGGGCGTTGCTATCACTGACTACCTAGCCGGCCTGTACGCGATGAGCGGGATTCTCCTCGCGCTGCGACACCGCGATGCAACCGGGGAGGGCCAGCACGTCGACATCGGCCTACTGGACGCCATGACATCCGCGCTGGCACTGCCGGCGCTGGCATATCTCAATACTGGAAAAACCTTGGGCCGCGAGGGCAACCGCCACCACTCCCTGACACCGTATGAAACGCTTCGGGTCAGCGACGGGCTAGTGGTCGTAGCCGTCGGCAACCCGAGACTCTGGATTCAGTTTTGTAGAGCCATCGATGCCACGGAACTGGAAGCTGAACCTCGATTCGTGACAAATACCGACCGCATGGCTCATCGAGATGAACTGTCGGACGAGCTTACCCGACGCCTCAACTCGTGGACTCGCGGGAAGTTGATCAACCGACTGCGCTCGCACTCCGTTCCGTGTGGTCAAGTTCAGACCATCGCCGAAGCGCTCGATGACCCACAACTCATGGCGCGGGACATGATTGTCGAGATGCACCACCCCAAATTCGGAACAGCGCAAACGCTGGGGAACCCGATCAAGCTGTCGAGGACGCCCGCCAACGTTGATGTCCCGCCGCCTGCGCTGGGCGAGCACACGAAATCGGTGCTCGACGAACTCTCGAATCGAGCCGTTCCTGAGCAGGACTAGATCACCCGTACGTATCCCAGAAATGAAACACCGATGCGCGCGGGCGCTGGATAACGCGCTACACTAGTTTATTGTGACTCACCTGGGCGACTATCACGTCAACCAGCCAACCGGCCGAGCGAGCGATAGCCGCTCCAGAGGACCAACTATCGCGGTCGCAGTCATCGTTCTTATTGCACTCGGCTTCAGCGTGTACTGGTACATGAGCCAAGAGCCAGAGGCTCTGCCCCCTGAGGTCGTCGCGAATACGGAACCACCTGTCGCGCCGCCTCCGCTGGCACCGGTCGAACCTGAGCCAGAGCCGATCGAACTGCCGACTCTCGACGACAGCGACGCGTTTGTTCGAGATCTGATCGGGATGCTCTCGTCGCACCCTGGCCTGGCATCGTGGCTAGTAACCGACGGTATGATTCGCCGTTTCGTAGTGGTCGTCGATAACGTGGCCAGCGGAAACAATCCCTCACAGCACCTGAGGTTCATGCAAGCCGAGACACCATTCCGAACCACGGATGCCGGCGCAACGTCAAAAATCGATCCAGCCAGCTACGCCCGCTACGACCTGCACGCTAGCATCATCGATTCGCTGGACATACCTGGTACAGCCGAGGCATATGCGACGCTCGAACCGCTGATGAACGAGGCCTACGTTGAACTTGGCTATCCGGACACGTTCTTCATTCAAGGTCTCGAACGAGCGATTGCGCATCTACTTCAGATTCAGAGTCTGGACCTCCGGGAGCCCCCGTCGCTCGTCGAGCGTGGGCCTTTCTTTAACTTCACCGATCCCATGCTGGAGTCGTTGTCACCTGCGCAGAAGCAGTTCCTCGGAATGGGACCGAAAAACGTCCGTATCGTGCAGGCCAAGATTCGCCAGATCGCAATTGCGATCGGCATCCCCAACAGACAACTCCCTTAACGCTTGCCTTCCATAGCCTGCCGCCGCTAAGACGTAGCATGCAGTTCTGTGCACGGCATAATGAGGAGCAGGGCGTGGATGGTATCGTGTGGTGATGATCCGGATCGCCTTGTGCCAGGTGAATCTCCCGGTTGGAGACATCGATGGGAATGTCGAGCGGATACGCGTTCACGTCTCCCAAGCCCAAGACGCCGGTGCCGACCTCATCGTCTTCCCTGAGCTGACGATCACAGGCTATCCCCCTGAGGATCTACTGCTGCGACCTCGTTTCTCCGAACGCGCGCACCGAGCTGTCCACGAACTGGCCTCAGACGTTCACGATTCCGTTGTGGTTGTTGGATTTCCGCTCCTCGATGGAGATCTATTCAACGCGGCGGCAATCCTCGCCGACGGACGCGTCGAGGCAGTTTACCGAAAGTGCTTCCTCCCTAACTATGGAGTCTTTGACGAACAGCGGTACTTCGCCAATGGAAGTCGCGCCTTGACGGTGGACCTCGATGGCATTCGAGTGGGCATCACGATCTGTGAAGACCTGTGGTATCCGGGCGGGCCAGCCCAGTGGGCCGCAATCGAAGGTGGCGCCGAGCTCATCGTAAATCTCTCCGCCTCGCCGTATCACCGCACGAAGGGCCTTGAACGCGAGCAACTGTTTGAAACGCGGTGCGTTGACTACGCCGCGTTCCTTGGGTTCTGCAACGCCATCGGTGGTCAAGACGACCTTGTCTTCGACGGTCACAGCCTCATCATGGCCCCCGGTGGCGAGCTCGTGGCCCGGGGGCACCAGTTCGAGGAAGACCTAGTCATGGCCGATCTGGACGTGACGGCGGCCGCTCAGCGCCGCCTGCATGATCAGCGGTGGCGACAACGTCTTGGCACCGCATCCGATCGGGTCGACCTGGTCACGCTGCCGAGACATTCACGGGCTAAACCAACTCCACTGTCTCCGAAGCTGACCCCACTTCTTGAGCCCGAAGCCGAAGTGTACCAAGCTCTGGTATTGGGGACCGGCGACTACTTCCGGAAGAACGGATTTAGCCATGCGGCGCTTGGCTTGTCGGGGGGGATCGATTCTGCTCTAGCCCTGGTCATAGCCGTCGAGGCCCTTGGACCTGATGCCGTGACAGCGGTGGCGATGCCCTCTCCCTATACCGCAGTAATGAACCGTGAGGATGCCAAGGAACTTGCCGACCACCTTCACGTCACGCTGCTCGAGATGCCGATTCGCGATCTCATGACCACATACGATGCGACGCTCGCCGACACATTTGTCGGCACAACCGCTAACGTCGCCGAAGAGAACCTACAGGCGCGGATCCGAGGGAATCTCGTCATGGCGCTCTCCAATAAATTTGGGTGGCTCGTGCTCACGACTGGCAACAAGAGCGAGATGAGCGTTGGCTACGCGACGCTCTACGGCGACATGGCGGGCGGATTTGCGATCCTGAAGGATGTCTTGAAGACCTGGGTATATCGCATCGCCCGCTGGCGTAATCGACAGGATAGCGTCATTCCGAAGCGGATTCTGGACAAGGCGCCGTCGGCAGAACTTCGCGAAGACCAGCTCGACACCGATAGCCTGCCGCCCTACGAGGCACTCGACGCAATTCTCGAGTCGTATGTCGAACATGACCGGACGCCGGCCGAAATCGAAGCCCTTGGATTTGAGAGCGCTCTCGTGGCCCGGATCATCAACATGGTCGACCGCGCGGAGTATAAGCGCCGCCAGGCGCCACCGGGCGTACGCGTTACCACCCGGGCCTTCGGCAAAGACCGCCGGTTACCGATTACGAATCACTACCGAGAAGGCGAAGGATAGACATCCTAACTAGCATCCGGCCGCTTCGCAACGTGTACGCAGAACAGCGCGCTCTGAGTTGTCCTCTCATTTCGATCGAACTCTTTCCGCCGAAGACGCCGAGCAGAGAAGCAAGCCTCTTCGAGGGGACCCTGCCGCGATCGGTATTGGTCAATCTAGAGTTCTTCGCCTTGGAGAACCTCGGACTCGCGCAGGCCGGCTGACCCTTTTACCTTCGGTCCATCCACTCGACGAACTTGTAATCCGGTGACTCGACGATCATGATACGGACGATACGCTGATGCTCGTGCATGAGTTTCTTGGCGGCGTCGCGCGCTTCATCGACCGACCCGTAGGTGGCGGCGATAGCTGGGGAATTGACCACTCCACCCCGGACCGTGCTGACTAGCTTGAACATAGTGCGCGGGAATCATATCACTCAGCTGTAACTGCTAACCTGCCGAGCTCGCTTCCAAGCACAAGGTCAACGACCATGCTATAGCTTTGAATCCCCGCCTCGACCCGGTTTGCCTGAAGGTATTGGTCGTAGACTCGACTGGCGTTGCGACGGACCAACGGTACAACCTGAGAAAGACGGTCGGACACCGTCCGAAAATCATTAATCGGCCCATCGTCCAACAGCCCCCACATCCGCGGTCGCGCCTCATCGCCAATGTGACGAAATAAGTGAGGCGCCAGAAAGATCCACGCGCTGTAGCGTGACCGCGCGTCGCCTGCGAGACAAGTCAGCCACCCGACGAAGCTAGCCTCCGACTCGTCTGCGTACCCGGCCAGGTGTGCCCATTCATGCGCAACCACGAACGGTCGCTCAAACGGAAGCACGTCTGCGTTGACGAGCACCTCAAGAGAGAATGGGCTGATCATCCCATCAACGCCAGCGCGTTTGAAGTAGGGTGTGAGCAGAGTCGGCTTGGGTACACCGGTTACGGCGGTTCGGGAGACGCCAAACCGACCCTGCACCACCTCGAAGGCTGATCCCAGGTGTTCAGGAAGCTCGTCCAGTTCCAGCCAGCGCTCAGCGTGTGCAGCGGCGTGGAGCTCATTCAGTCTGGCCACCGCTACGAGACCGGCGTCATTCAGCGCCTGACCTGTCACCCGCTCCTGACTGAAGTCGATCTTCCTTATGAGTGGTTCTCTCCGATAGTTCAGTCCCCACACGAGGACGAACACCAGGTAAACACCCGCCAGCAGCGCCAGCGTGTTGATCGCCAACTGCCCTGCGACGCGCAAGCGTCGGTCTGACGATTGCCAAAGAGCCACGAACCACCAACCCGACAATCCCACCGCGCCCACGGTAAGCAACAAGTCGAACAACACCACCCGCGTAGCACTCGTCAGCGGAGTCAGGACGTTCTGAATGATGAGGTAGAGCTGCCGGGAGTAGAAGGACTCAACCCAACCTGTGGGTGTCGGCACGACAAATACCACGGCCGCCGCAAGAATCAGCGCAAGACGCATTTCGACGAGTCACCACCCCGGATCGCGAGATGTGTCAACGATTACATGGTCTCAAGACGTTCACCACGAGAGTCAAAGATGTGCAGATGCATCGCGGGCAGTAAAATCGCTACAACGTCACCCGGTGAATGGGTCGGTTCGCCGACTTGGAGAGCAACAAACGAACCCATGTCCACCGTGACCTCTACCGTTGTGTCGTCATCCACACGGCCGACCCGAGCCACCGTCCCGCGCCAGCCGCCCTGGTCAGCGGGGCGAAGTCGGACATGCTCCGGTCGGATGCCAAGAAACACGTCCCGCGCGTAGGTGTCCCTTACGATACAACCGAGTTGAATCGCCCGCGGTCCAATCTCGATTGCCTGGCCATCCTTCTCGAGAATCCCCGGAACGACGTTCATGGGTGGTGCTCCAAAGTACGACGCGACAAAGGTATTAGTTGGTGCCTCGAAGATCTCCGCGGGCGTTCCGACCTGCTGGATTCGACCGTCATTAAGGACGGCAAGTCGATCCGAGATCGCCAAAGCATCCGCCTGATCCTCAGTCGCATAGATGAACGTTTTGCAAAGGTCGTCATGAAGACGCTTGATTGCATCACGCTTCCGCGCCCGCTCGCCCGACTCGACCAACTGAAGTGGGTCATCGAACAGTGAGATCTCCTGCTGGCCTGGGTCAAGGTAATTGGTGGAAGCAACCAGGGCCACACCTCGGCTCTCAATCGAAAGGTCGTTCAAAATCCGATCGCCCGCGGTCAAGGTTCCGGACGAAAGTGGCTCGAGGCCAGCTATGACATTCAGGATGCTCGATTTTCCTGACCCCGGCGGACCAATGAACGTGAATAACTCACCCGACCGAATTTCAAGCCTCGGGATCTCGAAAGCCTTTCTTTTACCAAACAGCTTGCTAACGTCGTTGAATCGAAGCTCCACCTCAACAGAATAGGTCTAAACCAGCGTGTCCGTCGACAGGCGTCCCTCGTCTGTTGTACAACTCTGACCATGGCTGAGCGTAACAACGACAACGCCTGGGGTCGGTCGACGATCCAAACTGCCTGGCCACTCGACTACCCAGACTCGTGTAGCTTGTCCGTTTCGGTTGAACGCGGTGTGCTCGTAACGCTCGACGGATCGACTCGCGAACCGGTCACTGAAGGCTACATCTGTGGCAAGGTTCGTCGATTCGGTGACCGTATCTACGGTCCGGACCGACTCCATCGCGCGGGTGTCCGTGTAGGTGTGCCAAGGGAAGAGGACAGTTTAGGGACGTGGGTTGGGGTCAAGCACTTGACGAAATCGCGAAGCGCATGACTCAGATTCATTAGTCGAACGGAGTCGAGGTCGTCTTGCCAGCCACGACGTTCCTCGAGCACTACGATTTGGTCCAGGGATATAGACCTATTAGCATGCAGCTCGTGCAACCCGCGATCGAGCCGGTCGGCGATTCACGATCAAACGTCGAAGTATTTGGTGACCTGGCGCATCGTCTGGGCCTTTCGGTCAGCCCGACGCTTGCGAGCGACTCGGAGGCAGTTATGCATACCTCGGCGACCCTCCGCGAGGACGTGAGGAACAGCTTGATGCTATCTGGCATCGCGACTCCCGAATGCCCCTCCACACCCATACAATTCGTCGACGTCTTTCCGCGAACGTCGGACAGCAAGATCGACCTGTTCTCCGATACGCTGGAACAGGAAGCCTCGTCTGGACTCTATGTGTTTCAAAGTAGCTCCGACACTCAAACAACGTACCCCCTTCGTCCTACTGTCGCCCGCAACCGAGAAAACCATTACATCAACCCTCGGAGAGCTAACCGACGGACTAAGCGAGCTGCAGATGCACCCAACCGATGCGCAAACCAGCGGTATCAGCAGCGGGGACAGTGTGCGGGTCTTTAACGCCCTAGGTGAAGTACTCTGTCCCGTCGCCATCAACCCCGACATGAAGCCCGGGACGGTTTCGCTCCCGAAGGGCCTTTGGAGCAAGCACACCATGGATGGACGGCTCCACAGCCAACGCGCTGGTGGCTGACGGTTCGACAGACCTCGGCGGCGGAGCGGTCTTCAACGACGCACGGGTCGACGTTGGGCACGTCGTCACCGCCGAGCTCGAAACCGGAAATGTTTCCCTCTACACGACCACGGCCACGTCGAAGGGAATACACTGAACCCAATGACTCCATGTGACGACCAGCCAATCGAGACGGTGAAACCAACCGATGGTCGCACCGTTAAGTGCGCCAAATTCCAGAAGGAGATGCCCGGGCTGGATGCGCCGCCGTGGCCGGGCAAACTGGGTCAGCGGATCTACGAGAACGTGTCAGCGGAGGCCTGGACGCTCTGGGAAGAACGCATGAAGATGATCCTGAACGAGTACCGACTGATGCCGTGGCAGAAAGAAGCCCAGGCGATGGTCGCAAAGTTCATGGAGGACTTCTTCTTTGGCGAGGACTCTGCGTTGCCTCCAGACTATGTCCCGCCTCAAGCAAAAGCCTAGAGAACCACCTCGGATCACTCCCTGGGCAGGAGACGGTACTCAGAAGGCAAAACGTAGAATAAAAACGGAAGGCTTCGAGGCAGTCATCCTGCGTCCATATGCTCGAACCTTGAGACCGGCACGAACGGTACGATCTCAAACTGTAGTTGCGCGTGCGCCTCGAGCAGGGCGACAATTACGGCACCTGGCACCTCGCTCCGCGCAAAGATAAATCCCAAATAGCTGCCCCCCTCCGGGAGCTGCTGAAAACGCTGACCGCGTTTGCCCGTAATCACCACTTCCTCAATACCGCTCACGGCGAGCGCCTTATTGACACCCGAGACTTCCCGAAAGCGTCCTTCGCACGGAATCGGAATCATCATCACACCCGCAGCATCGTCCTCGCGGCTATAGCCAGTCACCGACTCCCCTAGAGCGTGACGAAGAAGAACCTCCTCCAACGACGCGTCGAACCCACCGACAGACCTAAATCTTAAGGCCCTGGAGCATAGCCCGCCGATCGGCCTGGCGGCGACTTCCAGCACGAACACCCCGGCATCATTCGACCGGCACTCGGCATGGATCGGACCATCCGTCAGACCTAAGGCCGTCGCCGTTCTAGAGACCGCGTCATAAATGTCCTGGTGTTGAGCATCCGAAATAACCGGTGGCGTCACGTAGATGGTCTCCTCGAAGAATGGTCCTTCCAGAGGATCGGGCTTCTCGAAGATCGCAAGCACCTGAAGGTTACCGCTAGTCATGACCCCCTCCACGGCAACCTCACGTCCAGGAATATACTGTTCCACCAGAATCGTCGGCCCACTCGCGTCGACATCGGGCACAACGTCCGGCTGCATGAGCAGATGACAGGTCCGGGCTACGGCTGCTTCCAGCTCTACCAGGGTGTTCGCACGCTGGACCCCTCGGCTCGCCGACATGGCCAGAGGCTTCACCACACAGGGAAAACCGACCCGGTCCGCGATGGCGTGTACTGGGTCGGCAACCTTGGCGGTCACAAATACAGGGCACGCGAGTCCCGCCTCACAAATCCGGCGGCGCGTAAGTAGCTTGTTCCCAGCCGCTCGAACTGCATTAGGTCGACTTAGTCTCAGTCCAAGCGCGGCGGCGGCAGATGCCGCAATCTCAGCAGAACGGTCTCCGACGGCAATGACACCATCGAGTCCACCCGCCGCGACCTCGGTAATCGCCTGCACGGATGCCACCTCGTTCTCAAACCTAATGGCGATCGCTTGGTCGTTCCACGGATCGTCGAGCACGCGACAACGGTCGGTTGCCAGCATCAAATCAACACCGATCCGTCGCGCCGCAATTTGGAACGACTGAACCTGGTATCCGGTGGTCGCAGCGACTAGAAGAACGCGAGGCATTCCTAAACCAGAGCTACCTGCTCAGTTGTGGGTTCGGCTCAGCAGTACCATGGCTCGTTGAGGTACGGTACCTCGGTGCGCAACCGTGGCATCGGGCTACGCCTCCGTGGGCGGCAGTCCGAGAGCTCATGTGCCAACGCCCATACGTCGGCGAAGACATCGCGACGGCTGGCTTGAAGTCGACGTCCCACGATCATGCCAACACCTTCCCAAAGAGTGTCAACACGCGGATCGGGATGATGCCAGGGATACACAAGTTGGTCGGCATCGAACGGCCGAAGGTGCCGCCGGATGGCCTCGAGATGCAGCAGGCGAGAGTCGTTGGAAACCAGGAGTCGAATCGCTAATTGGATCGGGGCCACATGGTCGACGAGCTGCAACCGGTCGATTGCGTACAGAAAGTCCCGGTAGCCGGCGAGACTCGTCCACGGTGTAAAGGGAACAAACGTGGGAGTCAGGATCAGCCCAGCGTTGCGACACACGGCCACTGCTCGCTCGACATCCGACGTAGTGTGACCCTTGCGAAGCGCTGACAGGACGGCATCGTCGAACGACTCGACGGCACTTGTCACGAAAAGACACCCTGACTCCGCTAGCGCCACCAGCCGGTCGCAGTACTGCAACAGGTGTTCGACCTTAATAGTGACGTCGTAGGTCAAACCGGGGAACTCGCGCCCAAACCCCTCCACCACACGCAGTGCGTGACCGATGCCGTTAAAGAAGTCGGGGTCACCAAAGGTCACGTGCTCGACGCCGCGCTCTACTTGGTGTCGGATATCATCCAACACGACCTTGACCGGCACGACACGAAACTGGCCGTTGTAGATCGGCACCACCGGGCAGTGGGTGCAGAAATGCTTGCAGCCGCGGCTCGCCTCCGTGTACCCGACCACCCGGCGGATACGTCCGTGCTGCAACGTCGCGTAGCGAGAGGGTGACGGGAGATCAACCCGGTCGGGGACACGATACGTAAGACGCGGCACTGGTCTCGTGAAAACAGAGGCCCTGAGCGGGCCCTGCTCGGTCGCTACGCTGACAAGATCGGCCTCAAACTCCCCGCCCAGGATGTGTTGAACGCCGAGACCATGCAAGAACTCTGCGTTGAGCGGAGCGTACAGACCGTAACAGCAAAGCGATACGTCGGGATTGAGCGCGCGGACCCGCCTGATGACCGGGACAGCCAGGCGAGTAGCGGTGTGCATCGGGAGATGAAAAGCGACCAGATCGACCGCGTCAGATGAGACAAGCGCAGGGTCGAATGGCTGACGCGACAGGTCCAAGCAGGTCACACGAACACCGGCCTCGCGGAGCCAAGCCGCTGGAGACGCGAGTCCGAACGGCTGACGACCCATCTCGTACGTGGAAACGAGGAGTGCCCGCATTTGTTCCACTATAGGAGTCACCTTGCGAACGTATCGCAGCGCCTCAGCGTCTCGCCGTCATTTGACGTCGCCGCTGAGGCGCCTAATAGGACCGCTCACGATCAGGATGAGAATACCCATCCCCGCAACGATCAGACCAACTGTCCCAAACAACCGGGGCAGAGGCAGACTTTCAATCAACCCGGCCACCAAGCCTGCCAGTAGGTTCCCCAGGGCAGCCGCCATGAACCAGATGCCCATCATCTGTCCCACGAAGCGCTTTGGTGAAAGCTTGGTGATGCTGCTCAGCCCGACCGGACTTAAACAGAGCTCACCAGTCGTGTGAAAAAAATAGGTAACGACGAGCCACATCGGGTTAACTAGCCCGCCTACTTCCGTGAAGGTTGACGCCCAGGCCAGAACCAGAAAACCAAGGCCCAGCTGCACCAGACCGTACGAGAACTTAGCGGGAATCGACGGGTTTCTCGACCCGAGTTTAACCCACAGGGACCCTGCTACCGGCGCTAAGACAACGATGAACAGGGGGTTAATCGACTGCAGCCAAGTCGTCGGGACTTCCCATCCAAACATTGAGCGATCGGTCAGGCGTTCGGCAAAGAGATTCATCGACGAACCGGCCTGCTCGAACCCGGACCAGAACACCGCCGCCGCGAGGAACAAGAACGGAATGACGGCCACGCGCTTCCGTTCGTCCGAGGTCAAACCGCCGAAGGTGAAGACGTACGCGAAATATAGGACTACTACGACCGTGATGATCAGCCCGGTCCCCTGCGCGACGCCAAGAAACGAAAATCTCAGCAACCCCGCCGACTGCCCTCCCACGAGCGCCAGAAGAATGCCGACCGTTACACCAATACCCCTAACGAACGTCCGCCACGCCTTCGCGCGATCCTCTGGTCCAGCACGCAAGTTTCCGGCGTCGCCGAGATGACGCCAGCCCTGGACGTATTGCGTAACGCCTAGCACCATCCCAACGCCGGCCGCACTGAACCCAAGGTGCCAGTTAATGTTCTCTCCAAGATACCCGCAGATGAGCGGACCCGCGAGCGCACCAACGTTAATCCCCATGTAGAACACCGAGAAACCAGCGTCCCGCCGTGCGCCACCTTCGGGATACAAATCCGCCACGATCGCACTGACGTTCGGCTTGAGCAGACCCGTGCCGAGAACGATCAGGATGAGGCCGGCATAGAAACCGGCAAGCGTAGGAATAGCCAACGTGAAGTGACCGGCGGCAATGACGATTCCGCCCCAGAAAACCGCCTGCCGCTGTCCAGTCAACCGATCGGCAATCCAACCGCCCGGCAACGCAACAGCGTAGACGGCGAACGTATACAGCCCGTAGATCGCCGTAGCTGTCACATCGGTGAGGCCCAGACCGCCGCTGGAGACCATGTCGGTCATGAACAACACCAGCAGCGCACGCATCCCGTAGTAGCTGAACCGCTCCCACATCTCGGTAAAGAACAGGGTTGACAATCCGCGTGGGTGCCCAAACCATTCGTACTCACGATTCGACCTAGTACCGATCGTTGCGGCATCCTGATACCCGCTGTCTGTGCGTTGCATGGCTCTACATCATAACCAAGGCCAGGCCGCGGAACGGCCGCCGAACCTCTGCCCGATCTTCAAGGGCAAGATAACGATCTGCGACCCGACCGTAACGGGCTCTAGGTTGGCGATGGTCTCGAATCCAACCACGTTCGTGGCAACGGCAATCTGATGGACGATGAAGTCGCCAGACGAACTATGGTCAAGGCTTGCGGTGTCAATTTCAAAAGCGACGACGATGCGTTCATGCACCAGCATGCGGGATGGCGTTTTGCCGCCAAAACACTCAATGTTGAGCTTTCGGAGCTACACTCGGCCGCATTGTACAATGGGGTTTAGTCGGCATTTTGGTGCATGGCCCTTATCGACGTGTTGCTTCCCGAGTACGACCGCGAGACGGGCACGACTCGCCGACTCCTCGAACGGGTTCCAGAATCTGCGTTTGACTTCGCGCCACACGCACGCTCGATGCCTCTCGGCCAACTCAGTGCCCACGTCGCCGAACTCCCGCAATGGATTAGCATCATCATGAGCCGCGACTCGTGCGACCTCACGGAGCTGGAACCGGCGCCTCCGGCCGTCGCAGTTTCGCACATACTCACACGCTATGATGCCAACGTTTCCGAGGCGCGATCCCTGCTGGTTGGCACCATCGACGGCACCCTGTCTGCACCCTGGACGCTGAAACGCGGAACGCGACCTATCTTCACCATGCCACGGGTATCGATGCTTCGGTACTTTGCGTTCAACCATCTCGTGCATCACCGGGGGCAACTGAGCGTATATCTCCGCATGCAGGACGTATCGATCCCGGCGATCTACGGTCCATCGGCCGACGAAGGCTCCTTCTGATGGGTGTCTCTATCACATCGTCCGGAGCACCCTTCAGTCGATAGACCCGTCAACCATGCAACGATGTGTGTTGCTTCCATCATCGTGCCCGGGGAGTCCATAGCCTCTGGTGAGAACTGAGCGTTCCGCGCATCGACCAACTATGACGAACGAATTCGTGCCCGCATCAGGGCTAACCGGCGGACACCGCATGACTCTCTATACGTGGGTTCGCCCTCGGTACTTACCCAATCTCCCTCTACCTGAGCTCAGATTTTTCGACGTGGCGAGCGACGCTCGAGTGCTCGCGCACTGCCACTGGAAGCCCGAGCCACGCCAGCACAAAACTCTGATGGCGCTCCACGGTCTCGAGGGCTCGAGCGGTGCTCACTACATGCGAGGCCTAGCCGACAAAGCGTACGCGGCAGGCTTCAACGTTGTGCTGTTAAACCAACGCAATTGCGGCGGCACTGAGCATCTGTCAGAGGGGCTCTACCACTCGGGACTATCTGCGGATCCAGCCAAGGTGATTGAAGAGCTCGTGGAGCTGGATGGTTTGACCTCGATCGCCGTCGTCGGATATTCGCTCGGTGGCAACGTCGCACTACGCCTCGCTGGCGATCACGGCCCTCAAGGACCGGCCGGCGCGCTCCGGGCCGTCTGCGCGATATCGCCAACGATGGACCTCGGCAAGTGTGTCGAAGCCCTCGAACGCCCCAGCAATTTGGTCTACGAGCTGAACTTCGTTCGCAACCTAAAACGACGCATGCGTCGCAAGGCGCGTGCCTGGCCTGGCCACTTCGATTTAAGTCCGCTCAAGAGCATTCGAACAGTGCGCGGCTTCGATGAAGAGTTCACCGCGCCCCACCACGGCTTTCGAGATGCCGACGACTACTACCACCGCGCCAGTAGCCTCCGGGTTGTCGATCGGATACGAATCCCAACGCTGATCGTCAGTGCCAAAGACGATCCTTTCGTGCCGGCTGAACAGTTCCAGGAATCTGCGATAAAAAATAATCCAGCGCTGACCGTAGCTCTTCCCAGGTTCGGGGGGCACTGTGGGTTTGTCGCGGAACCGACATCTGACTTTGATGGGTACTGGGCCGAGCGCGTCGCGGTTGAATTCGTGGGTGGGCGGATGGAGAAGACAGAAAATAGGTCGACCTTCGGGCACTTCTAGAAACGACCCCAGGTCCTCCGGTTCGACGAGAACCGTTCGGGATAGAAGCTTCTCTTCCATTCTGCGTAATTGTAGCCTGATGTGCCCACTCAGAAGGTCGGTTCGTCAAGCCAAGGTATGCTTAAAGTGTACTGACTCATCGGCAAAGACACCGGCCCACGCATCGTTATGCATGAATTTTTCCTTCGGTTTACAGCTCGAGAGCAACGAATCATCGAACGTCACCGCACACCGCGACAGGTCTAGGAATTCCTCAACCGCCTTCCGTACAACGCGGAGACCCCTTCCCATACGCCGACACTGCGCAGCTTTCGCGGGGTAATGATCCACGGAACCACAAACTGCATCGAGGCTGCGCTGGCCGCGGCTGTGATTCTCGAGCAACATCGATTCCCGCCGCTACTCATGACCCTCGAATCCGAGGACCTCCTCGACCACGTGCTGTTCGTCTACCGACGTGGCCGCCGCTGGGGCTCAGTGGCGCGTTCACGCGACCCAGGGCTTCACGGCCGTCGGGCGGTCTTCCGCAGCGCGCGCGACTTAGCGCTGAGCTACGTTGACCCGTACGTCGACTTCACGGGGCGAATCGTAGGATATGCCGTCGTTGACCTCCGATCGGTCGGGGGCTATAACTGGCGGCTCTCCCCACGCCACGTGTGGAAGACCGAGAGACTCCTCCAGAATCATCCGCACTTGCGCATCCGATCATCCGATCGACGAATCGTTCAGCTGCGGCGACGCTTCAGGGATTTCAAGTCCAAGCATCCGGGCCGAAAGCCTCTGTATTTTTCCGGCCAGGAGCGATGGACGGAGATCCCGAAAGCATTCAGAGGGCAGGTGATCCACGATGACCGGGCGGCCGGTCTTCGGTGAATCAGTCGAAATCAAAATCTCGGGTTGGTCGTTCGATCGGTTCCTTCTGGGCCTGCTTCAGAGCCTCGTCGAACCGCTTCGAGAGGACGTCACCGCGCCCCTTTTCATCTGCGACCGACTGCGCAAACAGCGCCTCACGTTTGGCTTTCTCCGCGGCGATGATTCGCTGGGCTTCGTCCAGCTCTGGTCGGTTCTCATTGACCGGATCGTGATGTAATACGACACGTTTGAGCCCCCCATCGATAACAAGCGCCGCGTGACAGCATGGGCACTCAACCTCAAACTCTGATGAGAGCTTTGGCATCGTCTGGTTCCGGCAGTCGAACTGGCACGATGAATCTGGCGAGGCGACCAGATGAAAGCGTCAACCTTCTTCTTCGTACTCTCCCTCGCGCGGAAGACTGATACGCGTGGAAGCCCTCAAGGCTTCGCGATAGTCATAGACAGGCACGCCCCGGACGTGCAGCCAAAGCGAGCAACCCGGCCCTTTCCTGTCAACGAAAACCGTCACGGGGCTGCCCTCCACGCCATCCTCGAAACGTAGTCGACACCCGCAGGTTAATCGCGCGTGTGCGAAGCCTTTCAGCATGCGTGGATCATACTACAGCGTGGGATCTAACGATCCGCGGTGAGGAACATAAGGAAGCGGTGGGAAGGACTGGATCAGAGCAGTGACTTGAGATCAGCCTCAAACTCGTCTTTCGTGCCAATCCCCATGTGTGTCTTACACCACGTACCGTCACGGTCAATCCAAAAGGTCATGGGAAGCCCCCAAACTGGACCCCAGGCTTCCTGAAACTCATCCTCTCCCAAGCCGACCAGCATGGGATAGTTGACGGCGAACTCTTCCGCAAATAGTTTGATCATGTCGGGCGTATCATCGACCGAGAGTCCGAGCACGACGAAGCCGCGATCGCCGTACTCATCCTGGAGCTCGATGAATCCCGGGACTTCGATCTTGCAGGGACCACACCACGTAGCCCAGAAGTTCAGCAGGATGACCTTGCCCCTAAAATCCATCAGATGTACATCGTTGCCGTTCATGTCCTGAAGCGTGTAGTCGAGGGGAGCCACTTTCGCGTCCGCATCGCAACCCTCGGCTGCACTCACTTTGGGCTCAAACGACGAAATGCTCGAGTCAGGTGTCCTCGGAAGCGTCAGAAACGCCAGCACCAGTGCTGCGCCCACGGCGATCGTCCACCTCTTGGTCATACCACTAAGTCCCTTTCGGACTGCGCCGTCGAGTTAGGGGCCACTAGTCCATGGACCAACGAACATAGTCAGCGACTTGCTGAATCTGGCCCTAGCTCCTCTCGACGACCAGCACGTAGGCATGCTGCCCACGTAACCAGATTAACGCGTCATGCCCTACTACCTCAAGGAGTTGCTCGCGCGCGGGCTTCTCGAGAACAACAAATACCACTTCACAGAAAAACAACGAGAGCCAGCCCATTAGTTCTAGACTTCATGGAATATCGGCATATGCTAGCCATCTCATAGTCACCAGGAACCGAAACAGCCCTTACCGCGTGTCACCTACCGAACACATCCGGATACGGCCATGGACACCCGGATTGGACACTCATAGACGAAAACACTGAACACACACCCTGTTGTCGGTCAAAAGCAGCGGTATGGAATGGAGCTTGCTCCGTTAGAATCAGATTCTTTGCGATGCTCGTCTTAGCTACAATAAGATAGCTAAGATTCGAATCGGAATCGGCCTGCCAGTGGCCTCTGGCCACCACGAGGTATTTCCATGATGCGTAGTAGATTCTTCCAGTGGACCAAAGGATTGGTGCCCGCCGGTCTCGCGACCTTGATGATGTTCATCGGTGTCGGAGAAATCTATGCCCAGTACAACTTCAATCCCTACTACGGGAAGAACCGAGTCAAATACGACAAGTTCGACTGGCACATCTATACCACCGACCACTTCGAGATCTACTACTACCCTGAGCTCGAACAACACCTTGAACGGATTGCCGCGTACGCCGAGAGCGCGTATCAGGAGGTGAGCGCCGACCTCCGCCACGAGCTTGCGTTTGCCGTTCCGCTCGTCGTCTTCAAGACCCACAGCGAATTTGAGCAGCAGAATATCATCCCGAGTCGAATTTCTGAGGGAGTCGGGGCTTTTGCCGAGCCGTATCGCGACCGGATTGTACTTCCAATCGACGAGCCGCCCGACGGCCTGTACCGTCTCATCACCCACGAGCTAACGCACATCTTTATGTTCGACATCATCCCTCGCGCTCTGATCCAGGACAACGTCCCGCTCTGGGTCGACGAGGGCATGGCCGACTACATGACCGATGTCTGGCGACCACTTGACATGATGGCGGTCCGCGACGTTTCGGTGTCGGACAACGTGCCATCCATGACAAATTTTCAGGGCTATGGGGATTTCGCGAACGCCCGTGTCGTCTACAACCTCGGTCACGCAGCGTTTGAGTTCATCGAAGATCGGTGGGGACAGGAGGGCGTCCGCCAGTTCCTGTTCGGGCTCCGCCGAACATCGATCGGCGGCGGAGGTGATGTGTACGAGGAGGCACTCGACATTGACGCCGAAGACTTCGACGACGAATTCCGGCGATACCTAGACGACCGCTTTAAATCCTTCCGTCAAAAGGAGCGCCCATTCGACTACGGTCGAAACCTCGCTCCCGATATCGAACGGTCCAGCTATCCGGTCGTCTACTCGATTGAAGGGTCGCCCAGTGGTGAATTAATTGCCGTGATGGCCGTTAACCGCCGGGACGGTGAGTTCGACGTCGTAGTCTTGTCAGCAAAGGATGGTCAGGTCATCACCAACCTCACGGATGGCTTCGATCAGTCGATGGGCTTCGACAACATAACGATACCCGGGCAACGGTTCAACACCGTACCGTGGATGAGTTGGTCGCCGGCCGGTGATCGCATCGCCTACTTCGTGCGGAAGGGTAAGTACAAAACGCTCATCATCCAGAATATCGTGAGCAAAAAGATTGAGGACCGTATTGATCTCAACACGGTCGACGAACCGGAGTCACCCGATTTCTCACCTGACGGTCGCAAGGTTGTATTCTCGGCTCTCACGAACGCTATTGGCGACATTTACGAACTCGATCTCGAAACTCGTGAGATCAGGAATCTCACCAACGACGACCTGGCGAACTACGCTCCGCTGTTCACACCGAATGACGATGCGGTCGTCTACCTAGCGCGGGTCTCCGGAAACAACAAGTACTACAGGCTGAACCTGGAGACGGGCGACAAGCAGCAGCTGACGTTCGGGACTCACGACGACGCCGGTGGCCAGTTCGTCGACCAGAACACACTGGTGTTCGCTTCCACGGCGATCGATCCGGCACTGCCGATCGACCCAGAAATTGCGCGCGACGGCGAGATCTTCAACATCTGGTCGCTCAATCTCGAAACCGGTGAACTCCTGCAGCTCACCGACACGGCGACCGGCAACGTCAACCCCATCATCATACGTCCCGAGTCAGAAGAGACCGGCGACCACGAAGAGCGCATCGCATTCATTACCTACTACGAAGGGGAATACGGGCTTCATTCCATCGATCGACAGGAGCCGCTTTACGTAGCCCAAGCCCAGGATTTTGGTGGGCCCGGACCGGTCATCAGCTTTCAGGCCCCTCTGCAGCATCAGCTGATCCATGCCAACGCGCGACAAAAGGGTGCCTTCGAGAACATGGACCTTGAGAGGATGCCGCCCCTGAATTTCGGCATAACGAATAATGGCGATCTGCTAGGTGGCACGCAGATCACATTCACCGACCTCCTTGGCGATCAGCAGTTTAGCGTGATGGCCTTCTCGATCTCGGAGTTTCGGACGTTCGGAGCCACCTACATGAATCTCGCGGGACGCCTCCAGTACGCGTTGCAGGCAATATCTCAGGAGTCGTTCTTCTTCGGCTACGTACCTGGCACTATATTTGGGAGAAACTTCGCATTCATGGACCGGGATGACGCGCTTGCAGTTCGCACAGCGCGTGGCGGCAGCTTCATCTCGATCTATCCGTTCGACCAGTACCGACGGCTGGAACTGTCGGCCGGCCTCTTCAGTACAAATGAACGGTACCAAAACCAAGACCTTCAACAGGAATCTCAGAATTTTCAACAGCGGCAGTTCGGTACGCAGCTATTTCGAGACGGAACGTTCCTGCCGCTAGGGATTGCGTACGTCCAGGAAACAACAATCTTTCGACCGTATGGTCCGCTCTCCGGTAATACCATGCGAGTCAGCTTCGAGTACGCGCCGGCAGGAGGGAACTTCCTCTCACGGCAAACATTCGACGTCGACGCTCGATCCTATCTTCGAATCCGCGAGAACGGCGTGCTTGCCCTTAGAGTTAGAGGATTCAAGAGTTGGGGAGAATTCCCGGACTTTTACTTCTTCGGCGGCAACGGCGACATGCGTGGATACGACTACTATCAGTTTATCGGCCACAACGTGCTGTTAGGTGGTGCGGAATTGCGCTTTCCGCTGATCGAGGCAATGCTGACACCAATCGGTGTATTGGGCGGCATTCGGGGAACATTCTTCTTCAACATCGGCAGTGCGGGATTCAACGGTGCCCCTTTCAGGCCGTGGACGTTTAATCCGGAAGTGGTTCGGCCCATCGTAAGCTGGCGCTACAACGAGGATCTTCAGCAACCACAAGAGGTCTTTGGCCTCCCCAGACCGATTGAAGGCTTCCGTCTCAAAGACGGACGTGCGTCCTATGGCATCGGCCTCACAACGACGGCGATCGGATTTCCAGTTCATTTCGACTGGGCGTGGAGAACGCTTTTCAATAAGGACTGGGAGGACGTTCTGTTCGCGACAGAGGGTGGCAGTGAGAGGTTCCGTAAGGTCAGGTTTTCGATGTGGATCGGAATGGACTTCTGATCTCGATTTTCCGTGGGCTGCGGGCGGGTTGTTGACTTAGCAGCCAACTATCAGGAGCACAAGCTACCGCCTACCATCCAGTGCGAATTGGACACCCTCAGTTCGAGCGAGAGCTGCGTTCGTCAGCACAGCCCTTCCTGACGACTGACATGGTGAACGGGCGTTCGCTTCCGCGCCCAGATCAAACCGCTGACGCGGGAAGTTAGTACCGCTTCAGTCGGAGCTCAGACCGGTTGATATCCATCGCGACCACGTAGTTACTCAGAAACGTGTGGCCCAGGATCCCGCCAAGCTGAAATCCGAGCAGCACACTCGGCCGATGAAGATTAAGCACCACCACCGGGTAGTTCTCGTATAAGACCTCATCAAATGCCAGATCCACTCCAGGCAGCAGGTAGGCATCCTCATCCCATCCCGAGGTGCCAAAGACCTGCAGTGGGATGTTTCGGATCGGCCGCGTGTCGATCGACCGCGCCGTTCCAAGACTGATCGAAATCACCTCTCCGCCCGTGTCAACGACGAAGCTCCTGGGATACTGACCATTCACGACGCCACGAATAACGGCCAAGCGACCGACCCACATCGGCATGACGACATCCGCTGGTTCATCGGGCAACGTTCGCGCGAGGGTCAGACGTTTGTTCCGATAGTCGATGATCACCGACATTCCAAGAGCGAGCGGAGACAAACCGTCTGGAACGCGCGTGCTGGGAAGTCCCGTAAGCGGCGGATTCTTGATAAGCACAGGAACGTTTCGGACTTCGAAGGTACCCAGCTGTATTGAGTCGGCGCGTCCCATGTCGATTTCGCGTAACCCGACCGCTCCGACCCCGGCGCTAACGGTGTTAATGATCGACCGGACTCCAAATCTCTGCGCCGTCTCCAGCGATAGCACCATCTGCTCGGCGCCCGAGTCAATCACGAGCGGGAACGGGTCGCCGCCGTTGAGCCGAGCCCGAACGACAATTTTGTCGTTGATGATCCGAAACGGAATCTCGTGCACGACATCCTCGTCGGACATCTCGAACGGGACACGGTCTCCAAACGACCGGAGAAAACGCACCTGCGCACGCGCCCATTTCGTCTGTTCGCTAGTCGCCGAATAGGGCGAAAGCTTGACCACACGCTCAAACGCCGCCGCCGCCTCTTCGAATCGTCGAAGCCGACTCAGGATCTGGCCGTGCGTGTGATGAAATATCGGATTTTCGGGCTCTACCTCGATTGCCCTGTGCACCTCGACGAGCCCAGACTCCAGCTGGTTGCGCGCCGCGAGGCTGCGTGCCAAACCGTGGTGCCCACCTGGGCTGGACGGCGAGGACTCGAGCACGTCCCGGTAGATTTGGTCCGCCTCCATGAACATACCGGACGCCCACAGCGCGTCAGCGTAGAGGGAAATAATTTCAGGCTTCTGAGGATTGAGAGAATCAAGAAAATCCGCTTCCTCGCGGACCATGTGGAACTCGCCAACGCGAAGCAGCGACTGCAGCAGTCCGGCCGACGCACGCTCGAGCTGACCGGGCGTGGCGCCCTCCTTGGCACGGTTGTAGACGTGAATAGACTCCCAGTACCGTCGATCGTTGAGCAGCAGGTCTCCAAGCTCGAGTTGCAATTCGGCTCGGGCCGAGGAGGAAGTCGAGGCCGCGGCCAGCATGACAGACAGCGCGATCGCAAGTGCCAAGGTCGGACAAATAATACGAATTACGATGGACATCACACCTCTACAGGAATCTTGGAGACAAACTCTGAGACTATGCCCCATCCCAAGCCTAAGGGCAAGGTCACAGTGGTCGCCACCCGACGGCTGCGCGCATAGCAGCGCTGGTGGGTTCCAGGGGGGGGGTCTGGCGTGATGCCGGGCGCTCGCGGTCAGCGCGTATAGCGCTCGATCGGCACGCCGTCGTACATCTCGTCGACGCGGAGGATTTGGGCGTCCCGGCTGTACGATCCGAGCTCGTAGTCTTCGCTCATGATTAGGGCCTTGACCGGCTTGGTCGGACAAACCTCCGCACACAAACCACAGAAGCTGCACCGCGACAGATTAAAATCAAAGTAGTCTAGGACCTTGATCTTATGGCCGGGCTCGCGGTGCCCTCCAAGATTAATCAGATCGTCGGGGCATACTTTGGCGCATTGATCACAGACGATGCACGTCTGCGCTCCCGTCTCGGGCTCAACCTGTAGACGCAGGACTCCGCGGAATCGCGGCGCGACTGGACGACGCTCTGTTGGATACTGAAACGTAAACGCCGGCTGCGAAGTGTACTTCAAGGTCAGCCACATCCCTTTGAGCAGGTCGACCAGGAATACCGTCCTAAAGAACTTGGCCAAGAACAGCACAGCTAATCTCCATCCCCGACGACAATCGGCTCGGTCTGACCGGCCATGATCACTTTCTTGGGCCCTAGAACAGTACTTTCCTTTCGGATCTTGTCCTGCAGTCGCATCAGTCCGTAGAGCAGCGCCTCCGGGCGGGGCGGACACCCAGACACGTAGACATCGACCGGCACAATCTTGTCGACACCCTGCAGGACACTGTAGGTGGGAAACGGTCCGCCCGCGTTCGAGCAGCTACCCATCGAAATCACCCACTTAGGCTCGGGCATCTGGTCGTAGAGACGACGAATAACTGGCGCCATCTTCTTCGTCACTGTCCCCGCCACGATCATCAGGTCCGATTGACGTGGCGACGCCCGAAACACCTCGGCGCCAAAGCGGGCGATGTCGTATCGTGACGTGGACGTCGCGATCATCTCGATGGCACAACACGCCAAGCCAAAACCCATAGGCCAAAGCGACGACTGCCGAGCCCAGTTCAGCACCTGGTCGAGCTTCGTCGTGATGAAATTATCTTCGAAGCTATGCTCGATTAAACCCATATCATCCGTGCTGAGTTATTTACCTTCGAACCAATTTGCGTTGGTTTCAATGAAGCTCTGCCATTGTTCTGGAACCTCATCGTTCACGAATATTGCCTCGACGGGACATGCCGGCACGCACGCTCCGCAATCGATGCACTCCTCGGGATGAATATAGAGCATCGTTTCGGCTTCAAATTCTTCTTCGTCCTTCCGTGGATGGATACAGTCGACTGGGCAAACATCGACACACGCGGTGTCTTTCGTGCCCACACAAGGCTCACAAATCGAATAAGCCATTCCCCTCCTCCGTTATTAACCCTCGGCTGCGAGCGCCGCTCGACGTGGGACATTCGCCGTATCACTCCAGGCAAGTAGCCCATCCAAATGCGGACGGAGACATCTAACTTCATCAAAGAGAATACACCCTTGAAACTTTTGGCGGGCAAGACCGACGGTTTTGCCAGGCGTTGAGTCAACGAGATAACATCAACTGCAAACAACGGCGCAATGACCTCACCGATTCCCGTAACCCTAATTCGAGGTCGCCACACTCGGGCTGGGGCGCTACCACGTGAGCGAAAGCCCTCGTGGCTCAAGGTGACCGCTCCCGGTAGTCCAGGTTATCTCCGCCTGAAGCGACTGATGCGCGACCTGGACCTCCACACTGTTTGCGAGGAGGCTGCCTGTCCGAACATCGGAGAGTGCTGGAACCGCGGAACCGCGACGTTCATGATCCTTGGCGATACGTGTACCCGGTCGTGTGGTTACTGCAACGTGATTCACGGAGTGCCGAATCCCGTCGATTCGCAAGAACCCGAGCGTCTAGCGGAAGCCGTTGTACATCTTGGTCTCGATCACGTCGTTATCACGTCGGTCGATCGTGACGATCTCGCCGAGGGTGGAGCGCCGATGTTTGCGGCATCCCTGCGAGCAATCCGCGCGCGACGTCCAGATTGTCGCATTGAGGTGCTGATTCCTGATTTTGGAGGCTGTGGCTCGGCCCTATATACCGTTCTTGACGCCCAGCCAGACATACTGAACCACAACATCGAGACGGTGGAGCGACTGTATCGAACGGCTCGACCGGGCGGACGTTATTGCCGTGCGCTGGAGCTACTCGGTCGCGCGCGACGGCACCCCGCCGCCGTGCCTACGAAATCGGGGCTCATGGTTGGTCTCGGTGAGGAACTGTACGAAGTGCACACGACACTGGCCGACCTCCGCCGCGTTGGCTGC
Organism: Vicinamibacterales bacterium; assembly: GCA_965237405.1. Classification (GTDB taxonomy): domain Bacteria; phylum Acidobacteriota; class Vicinamibacteria; order Vicinamibacterales; family UBA8438; genus CAUZIB01. The sequence continues at coordinate 1,854,996 of OZ250139.1, forward strand.
GGCATCGTGACAATCGGACAATACCTGAGACCGTCAATCGCACACCTCCCGGTCGTGCGCTACTACACACCCGTGGAATTCTCGGAGCTGGCACAAAGAGCCCGCGACCTCGGGTTTGGTCATGTTGAAGCCGGCCCACTGGTCCGAAGCTCGTATCACGCCGACAAACAAACCACGGCGTTCGAGCGTGGAATCCGCTCGTTGTAACTCCAGTTACGTGGCCCATACCATGTCTCTCTCCGCCATTCGACGACAGGTTATTTCGTGTCAGCAGTGTGCCAGGCTTCGAGCGTATTGCGCCCGCGTCGCAAAGGAGAAGCGCGCGGCCTTTCGAAACGAGATATACTGGGGCCGGCCGGTCCCCGGGTTTGGCGATCGGCGCGCGCGCGTCATCGTCCTCGGAATCGCGCCAGCGGCGCACGGCGCCAACCGAACCGGAAGGATGTTCACAGGTGACCGCTCCGGTGATTTCCTTCTGAGTGCGATGCATGGCCAGGGTTTCGCGAACCTCCCAACGTCTCGTCACCCGAAGGACGAATTAAAGTTGACCGATGCCTACATCAGTGCCGTCGTTAAGTGCGCGCCTCCCGAGAACAAACCGAGGCCAGCTGAAATCGGTAACTGCCGATCGTTCCTCGAGGCCGAGGTCAAGGCGCTCGGTCAGCTCAAAGTCGTCGTGACGTTAGGGAAGGTGGCCTTTAATGCCTATTGGCAGCTTGTGGCTCATCACAACGTCACGCCACGGCCTCGACCTCGATTCGCTCACGGATTGGTCTTCCAGGCCGATAACGTTCTTGCACTTGTGACTTCGTATCATCCCAGTCAACAAAACACGAACACCAACAAGCTCACGCCGCGCATGCTTTCCGAAGTGTTCATTAAAGCGAAAGAGCTCGCAGGTGCATGACCCGACACGTCGAACTCTAGAACCGGTTCTATGACTGCACCGGCATTTGGACGTCGATGCTACGCCGAAGCTTATGAAACCGGTTCCAGGAACCCGGCTACTCATCCGGTCGAGGTCTTCTTGGGCTTATAGATATGGGTGCTAAGGCCTAGAAACGCTTCGGCTGACTCGAACAGTGTCTCGGACAGCGTTGGGTGAGGATGAATGCACTGCTTGAGGTCGCCAACGGTCGCGCCCATCTCGGTTGCAACCACACCCTCAGCAATCAGCTCACCAGCTCCGATACCAACAATCCCGACGCCGAGGATCCTCTTTGACTCGGGGTCGACAACGAGCTTGGTTATGCCTTCCGGACGTCCCAGCGTTAACGCGCGTCCAGATGCTCCCCATGGGAACCGAGCAATTGTGACAGAACGGCTCTCTTGTTTGGCCTGGGACTCGGTGAGCCCACACCATGCGATTTCGGGATCGGTGAAAACCACCGCCGGAATAGCGAGAGGCTCGAAAGCCACCTTCTGACCCGCGATCGCCTCGACAGCCACCCGCGCCTCGTAGAATGCCTTGTGCGCCAACATCGGTTCCCCGGCGAGGTCACCCACGGCAAACAACGAGGGCTCACCCGTGCGACGCTGGGCATCAACCGTCACGAAGCCACGCTCATCCACCGAAACCTTGGTGTCGACGAGACCCGGGATGTCAGAATTGGGGACGCGGCCGACGGCCAAGAGCACTTGGTCGAAGCGCTGAACCGGATCGTCAATCTGTGGACCCTCCAAGCGGACGGCGACCCCACCGTCATCGGGCTGTAGCTCTGTGACCGTCGTCTGTAAGTGAACCGCCTTAGCGACCTTACCGAACCGCCGAGCCAGCACGCGTACGAGGTCTGCATCGACCCCTGGCAGCAACGAGGCCGTCATTTCGACCAGGGTGACCTCGGTTCCAAGGGCCGCGTAGACGCTACTAAGCTCCAACCCAATGTAGCCGCCACCCACAACGAGCAGACGACGTGGAAGACTGCGCAGGTCGAGACCATCTGTGGAATCAAGGATGCGTGGGTGCTCCACAGCCAACGCTGATGGCCGAGCGGGCTTTGACCCGGTCGCGAGGACCGCATAATCAAAGCTCACGTCCTTAGTCGCTTCATCACCACCGTCGACAGCAACCGAATGTGAATCGATGAGACGCGCGCGCCCCTGCAGGTACGTCACCTTGCGCTGGCGTGTCAGCTGTCCAAGCCCGTCAGTCAGTTTGTCGACTACACCGTTCTTCCACCCGCGGAGGCGTTCAAGATCAATATCCGGCTCGCCAAATGACACACCCCAGTCATGGGCCTCTTTGGCGTCTGTCAAGACCTTGGCTACGTGTAGCAGGGCCTTCGACGGCATGCACCCTCGATAGAGGCAAACGCCACCCGGATTCGGCGCATCATCGATTAGCGTGACCTTCATTCCGAGGTCCGCTGCCAAGAATGCAGCGGTGTAGCCGCCGGGGCCAGCACCGACTACGGCGACGTGGGTAGGTTGGGTCATTGATCCCTCGACACTCTCGGCTTCCGCAGTTACGCTTGTAACTGCCGCTAATTAAACACCATGCGTGACCGCTTCTCGTTCCAGATTGCGATCGTGTCGCTTCCGACCACGGCCGCCGTGGCGGCGATTCTCGCCGTTTCGGTGGTGACTGCGATCGCCGTGCACGCGAAAATCATCGAAAGAACTGAACATGCTCAATCGGAGGTCGGAACAGTCATGTCTCCGTTATTTGCTCCAGTCGACATCATGGCGTCACTGTCCGAGATCCCCGAGACGGAGCGTCAGTCCCTGGCCAAGATCATCGATGCCGCCAGGGTCATGGACGCCATCTTTCTCGAACAGGTCTGGGCGGGCAACCCGGCGCTCCTGCTCCAGCTCACCGCAGATGCCGGTCCCCAGGCGCGCACACAGCTGGACCGCTTTCTCATCAACAAGGGACCGTGGTCACGTCTCAAGAATAATCAACCTTTCGTCGAAGGCGTGCCGGAAAAGCCGGCTGGTGCCAACTACTACCCATCTGACGCCACTCGCGAAGAGGTCGATAACTGGATCAGCGGCCTGAACGACGATGACCGCGCGGTGGCCATCGGATTCTTTACGACCGTCAGGCATGGCGCCAGAGGCCAGTTCACGGCCGTGCCTTACAGCATCGAATATCAAGGCGCGCTCGCCGTTGCCGCGTCGCATCTTCGAGAAGCCGCGGCCCTCACGACGCAGCCGACATTGGCTCGCTATCTCAACATGCGCGCGGACGCATTCGGGTCCAACGACTACTACGCCAGCGACGTCGCCTGGATGCAGCTCGATGCGTCGATCGAACCGACGATAGGCCCCTACGAGGTCTACGAAGACGAGTGGTTCAATTACAAGGCTGCGTTCGAGGCGTTCGTCACGATCCGCGACGACGATGAGACGGCACAGCTCGAGCGATTCGGCACGTATCTGCAGGACCTCGAGGACAACCTCCCGATCGATCCCGAGTTTCGCGACCCAGAGTTGGGTGCGCTCGCGCCAATCCGCGTCGTCAACGTCGTCTTCACGGCCGGCGACGCCAACAGCGGGGTCCAGACGGCGGCGTTCAACCTCCCCAACGACGAGCGGGTGATTCAAGAGTACGGATCAAAGCGCGTGATGTTAAAGAACGTCCAGGAAGCGAAGTTCAACAACGTGCTGATGCCGATCTCCCGCGTCGCGTTGCCTGCCCTCGACCAAGGTGATGTCTCGTTCGAGGCCTTCTTCACCCACATCCTCATGCACGAGCTCATGCACGGGCTCGGGCCCCACACGATCACGGTCGACGGGGCCGAGACTACGGTACGACAACAGCTTCGCGAAGCCTATAGCACCATCGAAGAGGCCAAGGCGGACATCTCAGGGCTGTGGGCGCTTCACCTACTCATCGACCGCGGCGCCGTCGACCAATCGCTGAGCCGCTCGATCTACACGACCTTCTTGGCATCGGCGTTTCGATCGATCCGCTTCGGCATCAACGACGCGCACGGGCGGGGCGTAGCCATCCAGCTCAATACGTTTCTCAACGCGGGAGCCGTTATGGTTGAACCGAACGGACGGTTCCGCATCGACCACGTGAGAATCCGGGCTGCGGTGGATGACCTGACGCGGCGACTGCTGATGATTCAGGCGCAAGGTGACTACGACGGGGCTCTTGCGCTTCTCGCGTCACTTGGCGTGGTCAGACCGGAGGTCCAGAACACCCTCGACCGGCTCCGGAACATTCCGATCGACATCCGGCCGAACTATGTAACGGCCGAAGCGCTCGTCGGCACAGCCCCCTGACCGACGCGCGACCGGCTGTTTGCCGGGCTCCGAAGAATGCCTATAATACGCAGGCAAGTTTAAGCGCCGTAGGACATATCAAAGGTAATCATGCCAGAATCAGAAGTCATCATTGGTATCGGAGGCGCAGCCGGCGACGGCACGGCCTCCGCGGGCAACACCCTGGTACTGTCCATGGCCAGGCAGGGCATCGCTGGGTACGGTTACAACAGTTACCAGTCGGTCATTCGCGGTGGGCATTCCTGGCTGCGGCTCCGGTTCTCTGCCAAGAAACCACTCAATCACGGTGACCAGGTCGATGTGTGCATCGCGCTCAACCAAGATTCGCTCGATCGGCACCTGCAGGAGCTGCAACCGGGTGGCGTCTGTCTCTACAACGGCGCCAAGTTCCAGCCAAGCTACGAACCGCCGACCGGCGTGCAACTGTGCGGGCTGCCGGTGCCCGACCTTGCGCCGGACTCGGTCAAGCTTCCCGTCATGCAGAACACTGTGGCCGTCGGGGCGGCGGTGCAGTTGATGGGCCTGGAATTCGAGACGCTCGCAGCCGTGTTTGAGACAACCTTCGCCAAGAAGCCGGCGGTCGTCCAGCAGAACGTCGAGGCGGCCCGGAATGGCTATGACTACGCCGCCAAGAACTTCCAGCCGCTCGAGGCCAAGCTCCATCGGACCGACCAGACGTGGGCCCAGTGTTCAGGCAACGACCTCCTGGCGATGGGTGCCGCCCTGGCCGGCTGCAAGTTCTACGTCGCCTACCCGATGAGCCCCGCCACGCACATTCTGGAGTGGTTCGCGAACCACGCAAAGCGGCTCGGCATCTGTGTCCGGCAGGTCGAGGACGAGATCTCGGTCGTCAACATGTGTATCGGGGCCAACCACATGGGAGTGCGCGGGATGTGCGCGACGTCCGGTGGGGGGTTTGCGCTGATGACCGAAGCGATCGGCATGGCGGCCATCTACGAGACCCCGGCGGTCATCATCAACGTCATGCGGGCCGGGCCGTCTACCGGCGTGCCCACCAAGACCGAGCAGGCCGACCTGAACCAGGCCTTCGGCGCCAGCCAGGGCGACTTCCAGCGTGTCGTGCTTGCCCCGATCAGCATGGGGGACTGCTTCGTGACCCCTTCAGTGGCGTTCGATGTGGCGGACAAGTATCAAATCCCGGTCCTGATCCTGGCGGACCTGCTCCTGTGCGAAGGGAGTGAGACGGTCGCCACTGATGTCCTGAACGTCGATTTCACGATTGACCGCGGCGAGCTGATCACCACGGCCGACGGGTCACATCAGGAGCCATATCTGCGGTACAAGAACACGCCGTCGGGTATTTCGCCACGGGCGATCCCGGGGCTCCCGGGGCATCTGTATGTGTCGGGCACGGACGAACACGACGAAGACGGTGTGCTGTTGAGCGACGTCTTCACCGACCCGATCCGGCGCAAGAAAATGGTCGACAAGCGGCACCGCAAGATGGCCACGATTCTCCGAGACTTGCCGGCCCCGATCCTGGAGGGCCCGGCCGACGCCGAGACCACCCTGCTCGGATGGGGCTCCACGTGGGGGGTCATCAAGGAAGCGGCCGAGCGGCTCGTGGCCGATGGCGTCTCGGTGAATCATCTCCAAATCAAGACCATGATGCCACTGCATGGCAACGAAATCGCTGCCGTCGTGGAGAAGAGCCAGCGGCTCATCATCATCGAGAACAACCACAGCGGTCAGTTCGCCCGGCATCTGCGGGCGGAGACCGGAATCGTGGCGAACGGACACATCCGGAAGTACGACGGCGAGCCGTTTGAACCGAAGCACATCGTGTCTGCCGTCAACGACATCATCGCCGGTCAAGAGGTCGTCGACGTACTGTCGACCGAGCCAGGCTGGCGAACTGACCATCCCACCGGAACGAGTGGTCCGTGGGAGGGATTGCAACAGGTCACACAGCCTGATGTTCCCATCAAGACGTGAGGATGCAACGATGTCACCTTCAGCAACAGTAGTAGATGTCAAGGTCAAGGATTTCAAACCGGCGGTGCACCCAGACTGGTGTCCGGGCTGTGGTGACTTCGGCGTGCTCACCGCGCTCTATCAAGCCTGCGCCCAGCTGCAGATCCAACCCCACAATCTCATGGTGATCTCAGGTATCGGATGTTCCTCCAACCTGCCCGGTTTCATCCAGTCGTATGGCGCTCACACCCTGCACGGGCGGCTTTTGCCGTTCGCGACCGGCTGCAAGCTGGCCAACCAGGAGATGACCATCATCGGCACAGGCGGTGACGGTGACGGGTATGGCATCGGTCTCAACCACTTCATCCAGGCGATGCGCCGGAACATCGATGTGACCTACATCGTAATGAACAACGAGATCTATGGACTGACGACCGGCCAGGTCTCTCCCACCAGCGAGACCGGGATGAAAACCAAGACTAGCCCGCACGGCAACCTAGAGGGAATGCTCAACCCGATGGCGCTGGCAATGGCGGCCGGGTGTGGTTTCGTGGCTCGCGGGTTCAGCGCCCAGGTGAAGCATCTGGTGGAGCTGTACAAGGCAGGCATCGAGCACAAGGGGTTCGCGGTGATCGATGTGTTCAGTCCCTGTGTTACCTTCAACAAGCTCAATACGTATCAATACTTCCGCGACCGCGTCTACAAACTCGAGGACACGGACCACGACACCAGCAGCTTCCACGCCGCCATGGACAAGGCGCTGGAGTGGGACCCGAAGATCCCGATCGGACTCTTCTACCGCAACCCTGATCCGAGGCCGCCACTCGATGCGCTCGACCCCGCCCTGACCGGTCTGCCGCTCGTGCAGCAGGACTACACGATCGATAGCGAGACCCGCGCTGAGCTGATTCACGAGTTCATGTAAGATCGAACGAATGCTGCGGTCCTCGCTTTTGCGCGACCTCCGGCGAGCGGTGGGCGCTGGCGAGATTCCCCGCCGCAGCGTTAGGCGTGAATTTCAGGACAACCTCATCGCCAAGGTGCGACCGGGCGAGCCGTTGTTTCCGGGAATCATCGGGTACGACGAGTCGGTGATTCCATAGATCGTTGACGCGGTTCTCTCGCAGCACAACTTCATCGTACTGGGTCTCCGAGGACAGACCAAGACGCGGATACTCCGGTCATTGGTCGATCTACTGGCTCTCACGGCAAGGCATATTTCACAGCGCCGCACACCCTCGGTTAGTGATTACTGATGGACAACATGAACAAAAAGACGAGGACGGTGCACTGAGGCATGCTCCCCCTGTTCCCCCTTCCCAACGTCGTGCTCTTTCCGAACGTCTTTCTGCCGCTGCACATCTTCGAGGATCGATATCAGGCAATGGTTCAAGATGCCTTGAACGGCGACCGTATCATCGGAATGGTCTTGCTACGGGACGGGGGTCAAGAGACCTTCGATGACGTTCCCCGCGTCTATTCCGTCGGGTGCTCGGGTCTCATCACCCACTCCGCCAGACTCGACGATGGCCGGTACAACATCGTGCTGCGAGGCATCGAGAAGTTCAGAATCATCGAGGAAAATTATACGCTGCTCTATCGGCGCGCGCGCGTCGATCCGATCGCAGACGACTGCCAAGGAGGCAACGAGCTTTGCGCCAACCGCCGTCGACTCGAACAGCTGCTGGTTCAGCGACTTTCGGCAACCGATTCCGACTCTCGGGTGCCCGCCGAGATGGCCAATGCCGATCTAGTGAACGCGCTATCCCAGTATCTCGACTTCGACCCCATGGAGAAGCAGGCGCTGCTGGAGCGCGAAGGAGCGGTCGCGCGCTGCCGGTCACTGATCGAATTGCTCGAAATGCAATCACTCATTGGCGATCAGCACTTTTCAACCACGACGACCCAGTAGGACAGCTCGAACCGCGTATCTGCTCAAGCCTCGGCGGGCTGCTCCAGCTGGGAAGTCAGGCGCGCTGCAATCTCATTGATCACGACCTGCCCGTGGAAGCGACCGTTCTCGATGAACACCTCGCCACGATTGGCGCCCGCCACCACCGCACCCGCAAGATAGAGCCCGGGAACGTTGGTCTCGTAGGTCTCGGAATTGTGGTGTGGGATATTTGTCTTGGGGTCGACCTCAATTCCGCACTCTCGGAGGAACTCGAGGTCAGCAAGGTAGCCTGTCAACAAGAACACCGCGTCGGCCGGCAGTGTACCCCGAGAGCCAGCTTCCTCGACCACGACATCCGTGGCGCGGATGTTCACGACACGCGCGTTAAAACGGGCCGCGATAGACCCCTCGTTGATCCTGTTCTCGATGTCCGGTCGTACCCAGTACTTGATGGTGGCCGCGAGCTCCGCTCGACGGTGAACCAGAGTCACTCGCGCACCGGCGCGATATAGATCAAGGGCGGCTTCAGCCGCCGAGTTCTTCCCCCCGACGATGACGACATCCTTGCGGTAGAACTCGTGCGGCTCGGTGTAGTAGTGCGACACGTGAGGCTGGTCTTCTCCTGGAATACCGAGCCGGTTGGGTTGATCATAGCACCCGGTCGCCAGCACAATAGTTCGCGACTGCCAGGTTTGTTCGCCTCCCTCGCGGTCCCGCGTTACGACCGTGAAGCCGACATCGCTGTCAACCGAACTCTGGCGCAACTCGGTAACGGTCTGCCCAAAATCGATTGTCAGGTCGAAGGCGTCGACGACCTTCCGATAATAGCGCAGGGCTTCGTCGCGCGTCGGTTTTTCGTAGGGTGTAGTAAAGGGTAGGCCGCCGATCTCGAGCAACTCCGGGGTCGTAAAGAAAACCATCTGGACAGGAAACTGAAAGATCGAGTTTGCAACGACGCCCTTCTCGAACACCCGGCCGTCAAGACCCTGTTGCTCAGCAGCGATTGCCGCAGCGAGTCCGGCAGGGCCTGCTCCAACGATTACGACGTCATACACATGCATGGTAAGTCCGTAACCCAATGAGTCAACGAGGACGGTATTCGAGCAGAGCCTCGCTCAGCACTGCGACCGGCCGACCGCGAGAGGTGAAGTGCTCTTTGCTGTCGACCCGGACGACTTCGAGACTCTGGCCAACGATCACCACTTGCTCGAGATCGGGTAAAATCGTTACGTAGATACGCTCGGATCCTGTCGGCACCACGGCCTTGAGACCACTCGGACCAGCCCCACCTAACACACGATCGAAGAGGTCCGCCGCGGTCCGAAAAACAGTTAGCACTGCACCGCGCCCAATAATCTCACCTTCCATGGTCGCGATTGCCACCGATGCCAAGTACTCGGTGAACGCACGGCCGCGGTCCACCTCCTGCTGTGAGTAAGTGTGCCGAGCGTGAAGGTTAAATGACAGCGTCGCCTCCCCCTGGCGCGGTGGCAACACCACGTGGATGCCAAGCGCGGGATCGACTTGCACCTGCACGTCACAAAACGGAGTTTTAGACTCGACGCCGATCCCCAACACGCTCGGACAGCGGACTTCGACAGGGGTCTGCATGAGCCCCTGGCCGTCCAACCGAGCAACTGCAAGCACGAAGAGTAGCGACGGCAGGAACGCTGTCCTCATCATTGAGTCGGCTCCCCTGTTAACATCGACGCCGTCGGGCCTAGATTGACGCCAACGTTTCCGTGACGGTGAAGTAACTCGAGAAACTCCATGCGCGTTCGTGCGTCACTCCGAAACCCCCCGAGCATCGCACTGGTAACCGCGAATGAGTTCTGCTTCTCGATCCCCCGCATCAACATGCACAAATGGGTGGCCTCCACGACAACCCCCACGCCGATCGGATTCAACACGTCCGAAAGCGTCTCCGCGATCTGGTTCGTCAGCCGCTCTTGAACCTGGAGGCGCCGGCTAAACATCTCAACGATTCGCGGTATCTTGCTCAACCCGACCACTTTCTCACGCGGCAGATACGCCACATGGCACTTGCCGAAGAACGGCAGCAGATGATGCTCGCACAGGCTGTAGAAGTCGATGTCTCGGACGATCACCATTTCGCTGTAATCCACCGTAAACAGCGCTTCGTTGATCACCGTGTCGAGGTTAGCTTCGTACCCGCTCGTGAGAAACCTGAGCGCTCTAGCAACCCGTTCAGGCGTACGCGCAAGCCCCTCTCGCGTCGGGTCTTCGCCGACCTCCGTCAGTAGCACTTCGACGGCATCGTGTAGTCGCTGGTCGCTCATGAATATTCGTAGAATCCGCGCCCACTTTTTCGGCCCAGACGACCCGCAAGTACCATCCGCTTCAGGAGCGGTGGCGGGGCATACGCCGGATCGCGAAACTCGTCATACATGATGTTGGCGATCGAGTAGGTGGTGTCCAAGCCAACGAAGTCCAGCAATGCAAATGGTCCCATCGGATGACCACACCCCAATTCCATGCTCTTATCAATGTCCGCAATCGACCCCAGACCCGACTCGTGGACACGGACGGCGTTGAGCAAGTACGGAATCAAGAGTCGATTCACGATGAATCCAGGACGGTCGGGTGTGGTCACGGCATGCTTTCCAAGCGTCTGAACGAAGCCGATAGCCCGACGATAGGTCTCGTCGGCCGTGGCGAGCCCACGGATCACCTCGACGACCTTCATGATCGGAACGGGACTGAAGAAGTGCAAGCCGAGAAATTGCTCCGGACGTATCGTGACAGCTGCCAGTTCGGTGATGCAGAGCGATGAGGTGTTTGACGCGAGGATCGCGTCAGTCTTGACGATGCCGTCGAGCTCACGAAACGTCGCCTTTTTCACTTTGAGGTTCTCGACGATCGCCTCAATAACCAGGTCGCAGTGCGCGAGGTCGTCGAGACGCGTCGTGCCCGAAAGACGGCCCAATGTCGCGTCGCTTTCCTCGCGGCTGAGCTTCTCGTGTTCGACGCCATCGGTCAGAAAGCGTTCAATTCGAGAGAGACCGTCGTCGACCCGGTCCTTGTCCACCTCTCGCACGATCGTGCGGTAGCCAGCTTGAGCTGAGACCTGGGCAATGCCAGACCCCATAAGGCCGCACCCAAGCACACCGACCGTTGTGAAGGCCGGGACTATTTGGCTGTCTGGTATGGTGCTCACGATCACGCGATCATAGCTGAAAATCGCCGAGCCTCAGTCGGCGCACGATCGGCCTGTCGACCCGGATCGAGTCCTCCGGACCCACAAAGTGCCCACCTGCCGTATTTCTTATTCATGCATCGGGAGGGTCGCGGTTCGCTCCGAGAGGGCCGCCCAGATAGTCGACGTAGCCACCCGTCTCGATTGGAGTACAACGGTTGACGGCTCGGGCATCATCAATGCCTTAGGTGTTCAGCAGTCTTGGACCAGAGCACGCCGCCCTGAATTCAATGCTCACAGAGTTCCCTTGAGACCGATAGCTTCAGCCTGCTCGCGCATGAAGCGGATGACGTTGGCGATGTGCTCGTCGAGCAGGAGGTCCAGCTCATCGGCACCACGGGCGAGGTCCGCGCGGCTAACGGCGCGGGCGAACGCCTTATCCTTCATCCGCTTCTTCACCGACCGATACTCCAGATCGAGAACGCTCCGACTCGGACGAACCAGAGACCCCGCCGTAATGAACCCGGCCATCTCGTCGCATGCGAAGAGCGTGTACTCAAGCCGGCTCTCGCGCTCGACGCCGCTGTAGTCAGCATGTGACAGAATTGCTCGAATCATTGTCTCTGGATATCCCCGTACTCGAAGGATCTCGCAGCCGCGGAACGGATGGTCAGCGGGGTCTGGCCATCGTTCGTAGTCGAAATCGTGAATCAAGCCGACGATCCCCCACGCATCGTCGTCCTCGTCAAACATCCGGGCGTACCCGCGAACCGCAGCCTCGACGGCGAGGGCGTGCTTTAGCAGGCTCTCGCTCTTCGTGTACTCGGTCAACAGTGCCCAAGCGTCGTCCCGCGTTGGAGTCACGAAGAAGATGCACCCGAACCGGGTGGGGAGGTGCCTCCGGGAAGGTCCCCAACACCCCCAACCTTATTGAGCAGCGTCGGGAACAGCTGGTTCTCACTGGCTGCAATCACGACCGCCACCGTCGTGTCACCGGTCACGTTCGCAGCCGTGCGGCACATATCGAGGATTCGATCAACGCCAAGAATCAGGGCTATGCCTTGAACGGGGACCCCAATCGCCTCGAGGATGATGACGAGCATGACCACGCCGGCGCTCGGCACCGCTGCGGTACCAATCGACGCGAGCAACGCCATGAAGACGATCGTCACCTGCGCACCCAGGTCGAGCGGAATCCCGAGCGTCTGAGCAATGAAAACCGCCGCCACCGCCTGATACAACGCGGTACCATCCATGTTGATCGTTGCGCCCAGCGGCAAGACAAACGACGCCACCTCCTCCGATACACCGAGATTTCGCTGAGCGGTCTTCATGGTAACGGGCAGAGCTGCGGCGCTCGATGAGGTCGAAAACGCAACCAACTGCGCAGGCACGACACCAGGGAAAAAATGACGCAACCGCAGTGGCGTTAACGTGCGAAGCAGGAGCGGATACGTTACCAACACGTGGACGGCCATGCCCAGTATTACCGTGAAGCTGTAGAGCCCGAGGGCTACGAAAAGTTGCGCGATATCCCTCGGGTCGTCTCCTGCTACGCTCGTCACGGTATCGGCAATCAATGCGAACACCCCGAGCGGAGCAAAGACGATCACCATCTCGACGATCCTGATAATGACGGCATCGAGGCTCTCGAAGAGATTAAGCAGGGGCTGTGACTTCTCCCCTGGGATAAGCATCAGCGCCACACCCACAAGAAAGGCCACGAACACCATATTAAGCATGTTGCGATTACTGGAAGCCGCGCCAAAGAAGTTCTCCGGAACCATGTCCACGATGGGTTGGAGCGGCCCGCGGGTTCGGGCATCCTCGGCCGCGGCCTCTCGCGTGACTACGTCTGCCTCGTAAGTCTCGGCCAACCGGTCGCGCAGCGAATCGGGAACGGTATTCCCAGGCTGGAGAATGTTGACGGCGACCAGGCCGATAACGAGCGCTACCAAAGTCGTCATTACGTAGAGTGCGATCGTCTTTCCACCGATCCGCGACAATTTGTTGAGGTCCGAAAGCGATGCGATGCCGGTGATGAGGGACGCCAGTACCAGCGGTACCGCAATCAGGAGGAGCAAACGCAGAAAGATAGCTCCGAACGGTGCGATCCAGTCCGAGGTAAACTCACCCCATCCCTTGAACGCGGCAAGCACTCCGTAGATGAGCCCCAGGACGAGGGCGATGAGAATCCGCCAGTGGTTCTGCTGATGCCAAGCCATCCCTAATGTCTAATTCTCTAGTGTCCTACGCACGATATCACTAGCCATTTGGCCGACGCTGCATACCACCTAGCCGCGTTGCTCATCACCCACATATCTCTAATATTTTCACTCTTCGCGTCATGACAGCCGGGAACAGTCACCGCACTCGGTGGCCCAGTGATACGGCACAAGAACTAGAGCACGAGACCCGCCTCGGCATTCAAGTCCAGCGACGCTGTGATCCCCGCTCGAAAGTTTCGAACCCCAGCCGCGGCAATCATCGCCGCGTTGTCGGTCGCGAGCCCCAAACTCGGTAGGAAGACCGGAATGCCGGTATTGTGACTCCGCCGGAGCGCGTCGGATCGTAGACGGCTATTAGCCGATACGCCACCGGCGATGCCAACGCTGCGGGCACCAAACCACCGGGCCGCGTCGAACGTTCGATCGAGCAACGTCTCGACAACGACGCGCTGGAAGCTCGCACAGATATCGGTCACTTCGTCGTCAGGTAGCACGTCGACCTCAAGCGTCGCACACCGCGTGGCTACGTAACGCTTGACGGCGGTCTTGAGGCCGCTGAAGCTGAACTCCGTTCGTCCCCGCATCGCCTCGCTGAAACCTGGGGGATGTGCCAAGGTCGGTCCTATATTCCGGTCGGCATGGGTCATTCGTGGGACCGGTAGCGACACCGCCCGGTCGTTTCCCATTACCGCCAGACGATCGATCACAGGGCCTCCCGGATAGGACAACCCCAGCAGCGTGGCAACCTTGTCGAACGCCTCACCCGCCGCATCATCTCTCGTTCGACCAATGAGACGATAGTCTCGTTCCGTTGGCACGTGATACAGGCTAGTGTGTCCGCCCGACACGACCAAGACCACCGCCGGCAACGGCATCGTCCCGCCCTCAAGCACGAGCGATTCGATGTGCCCAGCGAGGTGATGGACCGGCACGAGAGGAATCTTTCGAGACGCCGACACCGCCTTTGCGAACGCAACGCCGACCAAGAGAGATCCCACAAGACCGGGTCCTTGTGTAACCGCGATCGCGTCGCAGTCAGACCAAGTCGCGCCGGCCTCAGCGAGCGCGCGTTCGACAACGCCGCAAATATCACGGACATGTTGTCGTGACGCCAGCTCAGGAACGATGCCGCCCCATTCACGATGAATCTCGACCTGCGATGCGACGATATTGGAATCGACCTGCCATGGCCGTTCGGGAATACCAGTCTCCAAAACCACCGCGGCGGCGGTTTCATCGCACGACGTCTCAATTCCGAGCACCCTCACGATGTTTGCGTAAGCGCTTCGCGTTCGCAGGCTGCCCTAAGGCTTTCGACAAACGGTGGACCACACATACCCTGGTCGGTGATAATTCCAGTAATCAAATCGTGTGGCGTCACGTCGAACGCTGGGTTCCAGACAGCAGCACCCTTGGGCACCGTCCGAGTGGAACCGACGTGGGTCACTTCGCGCGCGCTTCGCTCCTCAATCGGGATTCCAGACCCATCGCCGGTATCGAGATCCACCGTCGAAATAGGGGCCGCCACGTAGAACGGCACACCGTGAGTCTTGGCCAGCACCGCAACCGTGTAGGTCCCGATCTTATTCGCAGTGTCGCCGTTGGCTGCGATGCGATCAGCTCCAACAACAACGACATCAATCTTCCCGCTACGCATGAGGGGCCCGGCCATGCCGTCGGTGATGACGGTCGTCTGAACGCCGTCACGCAGCAGTTCCCAAGCCGTCAGTCGTGCCCCTTGAAGAAACGGGCGAGTCTCATTGGCATACACCTCGACATGCTTACCGCTCTCGATGGCCGAACGAACCACACCGAGTGCCGTACCATACCCGCCGGTTGCCAGCGCGCCGGCATTACAATGGGTTAGCACGTGACCACCGTCCGGCACGACCTCGGCCCCGAACATCCCCAGTGACCGGCAGTTCGCCACATCTTCATCATGCACCCTTCGAGCCTCAGTCAGCATCGTTGATCGCAGCTCGTCGGGTGACTGCCCAGAGCGTGCGGCCTCTGAGAAAACTCCCTTCATCCTCTCGATCGCCCAGAACAGATTGACCGCCGTCGGCCGCGTGACAGCAAACAGCTCACAAAGCTTGTAGAACTCCCCCGCCAGTTCCTTCGTTCCGGTAGCCTTGCTCCGATTCACGCCAAGTGCGAGACCCATGGCCGCCGCGATACCGATCGCGGGCGCACCGCGAATCACCATCGTCTTGATAGCTTTGGCCACCTCCCTGGCGCTCTTGCAGTGCACGTACACCTCTTGCCCAGGCAGCTTACGCTGGTCCACCATCACCACGGTTTCGTCTTGCCAATCGATCGTGGGAAGCATGAGATAAGGGTACAAGAAGGAGGTAGGATGTCCCCTTAGATCAGAATCCCCACGATGGCCGCGTTGACGAGCGTGGCGAAGAATCCGACGAGAAGGGCGTGGGAGCTGAGCCTCGCGAGGTCTGAGCGCCGGCTCGGAGCGATGGCTCCGACCCCACCGAGGATCACGGCGACCGAACCGAAGTTGGCAAAGCCGGTCAGCGCGAACGTCGCGAGCATCTGGGTCCGCTCGCTGATAACCCATTCGTATTGGCCCTTCAGTTTCACGTAGGCCACAAACTCGTTGGTCACAAGCTTCGTCTCCAGCAAGTCCGATACCGCCGGAACGTCGGCGCTTGAGACACCAAGGAGGACGGCAATCGGTGAAAAGACCACGGCAAAGATCCGCACTAGCGTGAGTGTCGGACTCAGTAAGCCAAGACCGTAGTCGATCATTGCGACGAAGGCCAGAAATGCGATCAACATCGCTGCAACGTTGACAGCCAATCGCATGCCGTCCGTCGCACCGGCGGCCGCCGCATCGATTACGTTAACGTGGTCGCTGCCAAGCACGACCTGGACGTGCCCGGCGGTCACTTGATTTTCAGTCTCCGGCAGCAAGATCCTACAGATACAAGCCACATGGCGCTGCCATCACACTTGTCATGAGCATCGTCAGCTGGTCGGCACCCAAGCTCAGGTAGACGCCACACGCTACCTGTAATCGTCGCCAGCCCTCCTGTCATAAGCGCCAAGAGCTCGGAACGGATCATCCCAGCCACGTATGGCTTGACGATTGGCGGCGCCTCAGTTTATCCCATGAAGACGTTCGCAGCTGCCGACAGGGTTTCTGCGCCGCTCGTGCCCATCAGCGGCATCATCACTCGAGCCATCCCCTTCACCAACAGCTGCAGCAAACCGAAATAGTACAGGACGGCGAACACCGACGAGATGAAGATGATGATCGGCAACGTGGCAAAAGCCAGGATTAGCCCCTCAGCGAACACGCTGTGCCCATTTCGGCTGGGCTTACGAGAACGCCGAATACGAACTGAGAGCCGGCGTTGGTAAACTCGAGAAACTGCGTTACTACGGCCGCCAGACCGGAAAACAGCTGATAGCCTGGACGAACGCCGTCAACCTCGAATCGAAGAATGAAGACAGCGAGCGTCACCTGCAGGACGAGACCCCATCCGACCGTTCGCCAGTTGACCGCCAGGAGATTAGCCGAGCAGCTCGTGATAACACCGATGAAACAGACGACCCCATCAAGGCTCGCGCGCGGCTGGGAAGCACATCCTGTAGTGCCACCGCCAAGGTCGTGATCACCGTAATAACACCGACGATGAGTATCCGGATACGAAGATCGTCTCTCGGATCTTGGTCGGTTGACTGTCGGTTGGCCATCGCGGTCGATGCAGCATCTTACGCTAGAACCGGGTTCATTACTGCGGCGCAGCACCGAGGATATCGAGGCGTCAGACGATATACTGACAGTTGACGTTACTCATGCGCGACCAACTCCTACCCCGCGGAGCGCTCGGAGCGCGTGAAAGTGGGGAACTTGGCAAGACGACTCTCGGACATGCGTATCTGCTCGTTATGGTTTCGATATCCGACACGATACGAACCCTTGACCGATTTAAGTCTGCACCTTCATCGAATGCAGCTGCTCAGTAACGAGCCGACGACGATTTTTTCGCTGTGAGCGAGACACTTCGAGCCATCATCGTCGGGTTCGGTGCCCTCGGTGTCGCGCTCATCTGGCAAGCCTGGCAACTGATCCGGTTGGAGACGATGTCACCGAATCGGCTCATATCGGAGCTTCGGCTCGCCCAATTCTCGGCGCTGTTGTTGGCACTCACCGGGGGGATCTACATGGGCCTTGCGATCGCCCACGAGCAAACCGCTGGAACCGGGCTCGATATCGCGATAGCGATTGGCTTCTTCGTCATCGCAGCCGTCGTGACGAACTGGGAGCCGACCCAAGCGCTGACCGTGCTGGCTCTAGCATGGGGGGCACATAGCATCGTCGATCTTGCACACATGATGAACTACTTGCCCTCGGCAATCGTTCCGTCGTGGTACTCAACGGGCTGCGCGATTGCCGATGTCGGCATCGCGGCAATATGCTACTTTCCTGTTTTGAGACGGTGATACGAAAAGAATCCATGGAGAATACAACCGAGACAACGTTCTTACACATCGCTCGCTCGCGGCTCGTTGTTCACTTGACCGAACAGATCCGTACCTGTGTGAACGCACTCAACGATCAAATGATCTGGTGGCGCAAGAACGAGCAGTCGAACTCAATCGGTAACCTGGTGCTCCACTGTACCGGATCGACTCGCTTCTACATCGGATACGTCGTCGGCGGAAGCGATTTCGTCCGCGATCGCGATGCGGAGTTTGCAGAGCGTCGAGAAATTGCAGCGCAAGAGCTCCTGACCGATCTCGATGGCGCCATCGAGGAGGCGGACCGAGTCCTGTCCGAATTCGATCCAGCCAAGCTTCTGACCATCACCGACCGCGTCCCCAAACCCACGACCTACATGCAGGTCATCGGACTACAACTCGTTCACTATGCGACACACACTGGCCAGATTGTCTTTGCCACGAAGTTACTGAAGGCCGACGCGATCGACGAGATCTGGCGAAAGACGAAGACATACTAGGAGGCGGAGATCTCGCGAGCGCTTCTAGAAGCTGACCGAAAGCATACCTGCTTTCTTCTACCTCCTACGTTCAATCTCCTACCTCCTGTTTCCCCACGCCCAGAATGTCAACCAGCCAGTTCAAGAATCGTGTCCTCTCGGTCGTCCGGCGCATTCCGGTGGGTCGTGTTGCAACCTACGGCGATGTGGCGACACTCGCCGGTCGACCGCGTGCCTGGCGAACCGTCGGTGCAATCATGTGCAACTGTCGAATGCCAGGAATCCCGTGCCACCGGGTTGTCGGCGCCGGTGGTCGGCTCGGCGGCTACAGCGACCCGTCTATCAAGCGAGGCCTTCTCCGCGCCGAGCGCGTCCGGGTGTTCGGCTTCCGGCTGCCGGACTTCGCTGGAGTTCGTTGGAATGGCAGCCGCTGACGCACTGTCATGAAACGATTACCCGGAATTTCAATGAGACAGGCGCATGTGGATCATTCAGGAGGGGACGCATTACCTGACTCGCCTCCTGGTCAATTAGTAGAAAAACACAGGAGGTAAGGTCGAGACAAACCGGTGGATCTTCGGTCGGCTGCTAGAAGCACCCGCAGGGGCTCCGGCTTCTCATAATTTCTATTTCCTATCTACTTGCCGAATCCCCCTAGACCGCCATCACGTCGAACTGCTCGTGGTGGAGCTGCGTGTCTGGCTTGAGGATCACGCGGCCGTGGAGTACTTCTTCGATCTCTTTCATGACACCGCGCTCCTGTTCTTTCAGCGCACGCGCGATATCAGGATTGACACGCAGTAGCACCTCGTGCCCGTCAAGCGAATCCCGAACCTTTCGTAGTTCCGACAAGATGTCGTAACAAATAGTGACAGTCGACTTAACGACTGCTGTCCCCGAACAGTACGGACACGGGTCGGTCAGCTGACGCTCCAAGCTCTGCCTAACACGCTTCCGGGTCAGGACGGTCAGTCCAAACTCGGCAACCTGCACCACTTTGGACGGCGAACGGTCGCGATAAAGTTCATGGTCCATGGCCTGCGCGACCTTCTGGCGGTTCTTGCGCTCTTCCATGTCGATGAAATCGAGCACGATGATCCCGCCAAGATCGCGGAGACGGATCTGGCGGACGATCTCCTTAACCGCCTCAAGATTCGTCTTGACAATGGTGTCCTCCAATCGGCCCGTCCGCTTACCGACATAGCGGCCAGTGTTCACGTCGATCGCGACCAGGGCCTCGGTGTGATTGATGACGATATATCCACCTGATTTCAACCAGACCTTGCTCCGTAGCGCTTTATCGATCTCGGTCCGAACGCCGTATTCCTCGAGAATGGGGAATGCCTTGTCATAGTGATGCACGCGCGGAACCAGGTCCGGCATGATCCGCTCGACCAGCCGCCGAGCACGGTCATACTCCTGACGGTCGTCGATCCGAATGGATGAAAAATCGGCATTCAAGAAATCGCGGAGCAATTTGGCGACCAAGCTCTCTTCGCGATGCACGACCGCTGGTGCCCGGACCCTGTCCATCTTCAGGCGGGTCTCCGTCCAGAGCTGGTGGAAGTAATCGAGGTCGCCAACGATGTCCGATTCGGGGCGCCCGCCGGCTGCGGTGCGAAGAATCACACCGCCAGTGAAACCATGCTCTTTGCAAAACGTCTTCACGATGCCCTTAAGCCGGCCCCGCTCACTACGCGCGTCGATTTTACGCGACACCCCAATGTGGTTGACTGATGGCATGAACACCAAGAATCGACCGGGAATAGTGACGTGAGAGGTAATTCGAGCGCCCTTCGTACCAAGCGGCTCTTTAACGACCTGAACCAGGATCTCCTGCCCCGCAGTCAGGAGCTCTTCAATCGCGGCCTGTGGGGCGCCAGCCGGCTTGGCGATAGTGGGCTCGTCATCGTCCGCGTCGACGGATTCGAGTTGCTCGAACTGCTCATCGGTACCGATGACGTCCCCAACGTAGAGAAAGGCATCCTGCTCGAAACCGACGTCGACAAACGCGCACTGCATTCCTGGCAAAACCTTCGATACGCATCCCTTGTAGATATTGCCGACGACACCGCCCTGCTGCTCGCGTTCGATAAAGATCTCCGATACCTGGTCGTCCTCGAGTATCGCCGCCATCGTCTCGTGGCGGTTCAAGGAAACGATCAACTCTTTGTTCATACGTCTCGTTCTCCATGTGACCTTCGCACTCGGCGAGCGACCCGATCGGCCAGATCACGAGCCGCGCACCATATGATGCTGCGGCAGCGTGAGTAACCGACGCACAAAAATGTGTCGGGTTCATGCAGATGCTCGCCGGTCCAACGAATACAGATTCGGTGCGCTCGACGCCACGATATCCGTTCCGGGTCTTCAATTCGTAAAGCGGCGCATCCTAACGTTAAGGATGAATCCGAAGCCCAAAAGTGTCGCGATGATCGAGGAGCCGCCATAACTCATCAACGGCAACGTCAATCCCTTAACCGGGACAAGTCCGGCCGACATCGTGACGTTATAAATAACCTGAAACGTAAAGCCAGTCGTAATTCCCACAACCAGGAACATGCCGGTTTGGTTCTTCGCCAATCGCGCGGCGTCGAACGACCGCACGATGACGAACAAGTACAAACCTAGAGCAAACAACACGCCAAGGAATCCCTGCTCCTCTGCCAAAACGGAGAAGATGAAGTCATTGTGCGCGACCGGCAAAAAGTTGTACTGGCTCTGCGTCCCTTGCAGAAAGCCCTTGCCGGCGAGCCCGCCAGAACCGACAGTAATGCGAGCCTGAATCTGCTGGTAGCCCGCGCCGCGCGGATCCTGTTCCGGATCAAAGAAGCTTGCGATCCGAATCTTCTGGTAGTCCTCGAGGCCGTACGTCCATACGACAGGTGCCATCAGTACGCCCACGACCGCCAGTGCGGCCAGGAATTTCAACCGTAGTCCAGCGAAGATCATGATGCTGAGACACACTGGAAGGAGCGTGACGGCCGTGCCAAGATCGGGCTCGCAAATAATCAACAGGAACGGCAACCCAACGACACAGGTGCCCATCACCCAGTCCACCATTCGCCTCGGGCCTCGCCGCCATTCTCCGTACAGAACAGCCAGTACGAGCACGACGACGATTCGACCGAACTCGGAAGGCTGGAAATTGAATGGACCAATGTCAATCCACCGCCTAGCACCGCCGCCTTCGACTCCAAAAAACAAGGTATAAATGAGTAGGGCGACCAGCCCACCATAGATGATCGTAACGTGGTTAATCAACGTACGGACGTCAATACTGAGACAGAACACCAAGCCGATGAGGCCGATAGCCAGAGCCAAGATTTGCCGTGAGAGCTGAGAGCCAACCTGCTGCGTTGTGGGATCGTATGTAGCGCTATAGATCGTCACCAGCCCAACCGCCGACAACAACAACACCGCAGCGAGCAGCGCCCAGTCGATGTAAGGAATCAGTCGGCGATCGATCACTATGAGCGCTCCACGTAGACAGGAGACAGGAATCAGCAGCCTAATCGTCATTCGCCTCCACTTGTACCTCCACCGGCATCTCCGCGGGCCGTGACACCTTGGGTGCAAGCAGAACCGGAAGCGGCTTCCCGTCCTGTTTGGCGAAGAACGTCTCCATGATGTGCTTGGCGATCGGGGCCGTAAAGTATCCCTCGTCGGAGTGCTCCGCGAACACAACCCCGGCGATCTGCGGGTTGTCCCGTGGCGCCGCGAAGACGAACCATCCATGGTCACGGAACTCCACGTCGGGATTATCCGCCGCCGCGCGTCTCGAAAGCGATGCGACCTGAGCTGTCCCCGACTTGCCCATGACGTTGCGGCCCTTAATTCGGGCTCCGCTGCCGGTGCCCTCGCGGTTGACCACCATCCACAGCCCACGATTAATGGCTTCCTTTGTCTCCGAAGCCAGTTCGACCGTCGACGCCGGCTCGGGCACTTCGGTCTCTCGCCAGCCTGAACCGTCGCGCACGGCCTTCAACAAGCGAGGCACCAAACGGGTCCCACCGTTCACCACCGTGGCCATCATCACCGCGAGCGATATCGGGGTCACTGAAACCGCGCCCTGACCGATCGAAGCCGAGATGGTCTCTCCGGGATACCACGGTTCGTCAAACTGTTCGCGCTTCCACTCCCTCGACGGTACGAGCCCCCGCACCTCGTGCGGGAGGTCGATATTGCTCAGCACACCGAGGCCTAACTCTGCTGCCCACCGGTTGATCACGTCGACGTCAAGCATTCTGCCCAAGGTGTAGAAGTACGTGTTGCAGGACTTCTCGAGCGCGACGTCGAGTGCCACAGTACCGTGGATCGAGTGGCAGCGAAAGAATCGACCGAAGAACGTCCCGCCGCCACGACACGTAACCTTGAAATTTGGCGAAATAATGCCCTCTTCAAGTGCGGCCGTCGCCATTACGATCTTAAACGTTGAACCCGGAGGGTATCGCCCTTGAAGCACGCGATTCTGAAGGGGACGGAGAGGGTTGGTATTGAGCGACGACCATGTGTGCGCATCAATCCCTAAGGCGAAATCGTTCGGATCATACGCAGGCAAGCTAACCAGAGCCAGCACCTCGCCGTTTTGGGGGTCAAGGGCCACCGCGGCCCCGCCGGAATACCCGTAGAATAGAAAGGCGTCCTCTCCGGCCTGCTGCAAGTCAGCGTCGAGCGTCAGCTGGATCTGCCGACCCTCGTCCGGTGGCACCTCCGAGATCGTCTCGATTTCACGACCGACGCTGTTAACCACGACGTGCCGCACGCCGTCGTTTCCCATTAGGAACTCGTTGTACTTTTGCTCAACGCCCGATTGGCCGATGATCGCGCCGGCGCGCAGCCGTTCATCCGACGTATCACGAAGCTGGTCGTCCGATATCTCACCCACATAGCCGAACGAATGCGACGCTAGGGTGTGTTCCGGATAGTGCCTGGTCGGAATCTGCTCGACGACAACCCCGGGCAACTCCAGTCGTCGTGCCGTCACGGCTGCGATTTGGGCAAGCGACGCATCGGCAATGATCACGATTGGCTGATACTCCGGAACCTTAGCGTTCTGCTCGATCACATCGAGGACAGAACCCATGTCGACCTGCGTGACATTCGCGAAGAGCTGAATCGTAGCGTCTAGATTCTCCACCCGCTCCCGTACCAGCGAGAGGTTCAGTGAATACCGGTTTTCGACCAGAACGCGGCCATCGCGGTCAAACACCACGCCGCGCGGCGCTCTGAGCGTAAGCGACCGCGAGTGATTATTTTCCGCCATCTCGGAAAACCGCCCGTGCTGAGCCACCTGAAAGTTCCAGAAACTCACCGCTAGCACGACGAAGATGAGCGCCACCCCGATCTGACAGACGTGTAGCAGGCGCCCGATGTTGTCCTGTTCGGTGGAAATGAATCTGTTAAACATCCTTAGTCCACCCACTCATGATCCAGCGGCGTGACAGGGAACGCCGCTTGCGCCGGAATCGCTCTCGCACACCTGGCCCCACTCGTATCGCAGCCAACGCCGCCACGCCAACGACGGCGTTCAGGATAGCCTGAAGCCCGACCATACGGGCTGTTACGATTGGTATTCCAGGCTCAATGAGCGCATACACGCCCAGGTAGCACAGCGCGTGGACAATCGACGCCAAGACGAGAATTATGAGACGGAGCCCTATCGTTCCCAGGATAAACTGCGAGCCGATAAACCCTACGAGCACGCCCGTGATCGTCTTTGCGAGCCCGCTTACTCCTATCACGCCACCGGACAGAATGTCTTGCAGCATTCCGCTGAACGTCCCCGTCCATAGCCCGACCGACGGTCCGTTTGTCAAGGCGGCGAACACAACGACAATCAGCACGAGATCGACCGGCATCCGCTGGGTAACCACACCGATGAACGTCGTCTGGGTAAGCAGCGCAATAAATAACGCGAGGATGATCTGGCTCGTCTTCATCGTTGCCCGGCGTCGGTTATCAGCGCATGCGGATCGATCACGACCAGCACTTCCTCAAGTTTGGTGAAGTCCACCACAGGGTCTACGTCAATCACGCGGTACAACCCAACGCCCTCGACCACCGCCGTGACGTCACCGACAAGGAATCCCTTTGGGTAGATGCCGTCCGTTCCGGACGTGACGATCCGGTCGCCGACCCGAACGTCCTCAAGATTCGAGACGTAGTCCATACGCATCACGCGGTCGTCGTCGGTCCCAATAACGACCCCCGATGCTCGCGTCCGTTCGATGAGCGCGCCGGCGGCGGCGTTGCGGTCAACGAGCAACTGGACCTTCGCAGCTCGCTCACCGGGCACTCCCACGACCCGCCCGACGACTCCCGCTGGTACGATGACCGCAAGGTCAGGTTGAACGCCGTGCAGCGAGCCGCGGTCGATGGTAATCGTGGAGAAGTACGGTGTCGCGTCGGACGCGATGATGCGCGCACCCTGCGTTAGTAGATCGATCGTCTCATGCAAACCAAGCAGACGCTCCAG
This sequence comes from Vicinamibacterales bacterium, assembly GCA_965237405.1. Taxonomy (GTDB): domain Bacteria; phylum Acidobacteriota; class Vicinamibacteria; order Vicinamibacterales; family UBA8438; genus CAUZIB01. Next base: position 1,879,882 of record OZ250139.1, read on the forward strand.
GCTTCGAGCCTGCTCAGCGATCGCACGCTGCTCCTGCAGTTCGATCCGAAGCCCTGCGATTTCCGAGTTCAGCCCTTCGTTCTGCTCGCGCAGTCCCCGAAGACTGATGTAGCCGCTCCACACGCCGGTCACACCGTCACGAGTGGTCGCCAGAAGCTGCTGAACCTCAGCAAAAACACCGAACGCCACCGACTCGAGGATGGTCGCGCCAGGCTGGGCGTTAATCTGGGCAGAAATCACAATCACATGCCCGATCACGACGGCCAGTACAAGATAACCGAAACGCTGGCGGCGGTCCATGACTGTGATCCGCATCCAAGCGGCAGGGGAAGGACTGCTGCTTAGGCCTTCGATATCCTGCGGAGCAGGTTGAAGTCAGACAGCATCTTGCCGGCACCCAGCACGACGCACGACAGGGGGTCCTCCGCAATTGCTATAGGCAACCCCGTTTCCTCACGTAGTCGCTTATCCATATTCCTCAATAAAGCACCACCACCGGTCACGACGACGCCTCTGTCGACAATGTCAGCCGACAACTCTGGAGGAGTCTGCTCCAACGCGTCGCGCACGGCATCGACGATGATATTCAACGTCTCTCCAAGTGCCTCGCGTATCTCCTCATCGCTGATGGTAATCGTCTTGGGCACACCCTCGATGAGGTGACGGCCCTTAATTTCCATCATTTCCGGCTCGTCGAGCACGTACGCTGACCCGATCTGAATCTTTATCTGCTCGGCCGTCCGCTCTCCGATTAATAGATTGTACGACTTTTTGAGGTAGTGGATGATCGCCTCATCCATTTCATTGCCCGCAACTCGAACGGCCTTGTTGTAGACGATTCCAGCCAGCGAGATGACCGCAATGTCGGTGGTGCCACCACCAATATCGACAATCATGTTCCCCGCCGGCTCGGTAATCGGCATACCAGCTCCAATCGCCGCAGCCATAGCCTCTTCAACAAGATAAACTTCGCTTGCCTTCGCTCGATACGCGCTATCCTTAACCGCACGTTGTTCGACCTGCGTGACTTCCGACGGCACGCCGATCACGATGCGAGGCCGAACCCAAATGGTTCGACTGTGCGCCCGCTTGATGAAGTAGGTCAACATCTTCTCCGTGATCTCGAAGTCCGCAATGACTCCATCCCGCAGCGGCTTGATCGCGATGATGTTGCCTGGGGTACGCCCGAGCATCTCCTTGGCTTCGGTTCCGATAGCTTCAACGTGACCGCTGACCTTATTGATGGCGACGATCGAGGGCTCGTCCAACACGATGCCTTTGTCCCTCACGTAGACACAGGTATTAGCGGTCCCCAAGTCGATAGCCAAGTCGCTCGAGAACAGTGAAAGCATCGAACGGAAGTTCACGCCGACATATCCTCTCTGAACGTAGCTCCCGTAAGCCGAATTCCGTTCTTACCTTCTGCCTTCACCTGACACATGGCGGTGTCGGCTGCCTGAATCAGCTCCTCGGACGTAGATGCGGCGTCGGGAAGCGTCGCGACTCCGGTCGAGGCGGTCAAACGGTAACGGACACCTTCATGCTGCAAGAACACATACTCGCAAATTCGCTCGCAAACGCGCTTGGCGACAGCCAGAGCGCCGTTGCTGCTCGTGTCCGGCAAGACGATGGCAAACTCGTCGCCACCGAACCTCGCGACCACGTCTGTTTCTCGCGCGCACCCGCGAATAATTCCGGCCGCCTCAACCAGTGCCCGGCTACCATATAGATGTCCGTACTGGTCGTTCACTCCTTTAAAGTCGTCCATGTCGATAAACAGCAGCGACAGGGGATGGTGGCTCCGAACCTGACGCTTGATCTCACGTCGCAGCGTCTGCTCGAGATACCGTGAGTTATAGAGTTGCGTAAGGTCGTCAGTCACGGACAGCGCTTCCACGCGCTGAATGTGATAGGCGTTGTCGAGTGCAAAGGCACCCGGCTCGAGGAACGCGCGGAAGACATCCAGCATCGAGGTGGACAGCCGCGGCACCTCAACCGAAGACTCTCGATCAACACCAACGAGCGCAGCGACTGTCCGCCCACGGCACACCAAGGGCAACGCAATGGTAGCCACGTCAGGTGCATCCTCCACAATCTTGTCGTCTCGGAGACTTGCCGAACAGTACTCGCGCGAGTGATCGATCACCCAGGCGCCGACGGCGCATGTCGCCAGCTTAACCCCGGCCCACAGGCCACGCTCAGCCAGCAGGGATGGCGGATCAGGCGCCACCATTCCGACGACCGCCCAGCTTGCAGCTGGCAACCAGGCCGCGGCGCGAGCCACAAGTGCGTCGGCAACTTGTACCGGCTCCAGCGAGTCGTTGACCGACCGGTTCATTTCACGCACAACATCTACCCGGTTGAGGAACCGACGGAGCGTCGGCTGCAATTGTCGGAGGCGTGTCGACAAATCTTCGTGCGAAGCCAACCCAATTTGGTTCGCGACCTCAGTCCCGTTTAGCGGCGCTACGAGATGACAAGCAAAACCAAGCTGCTTGGAACGATCTAGGACCTCGGAACCCGATCGCAAGGAATAGGAGGCGACGGGCGTTTCCCGCGCGAACTCTCGTAACCACCGCCAGTTGGGCCGACGGCCTGGCGCCAACTCCCACAGGACGGCGTTTACGCCGGTTGTCGGTCGACGGGGCCGGGGCAAACACTGAGAGTAGTGAGTAACCTGGAATCTTCGAATTCGTGTGAGGGGTTCGATATGTGTTCCCACGTCTGGGCTGGCGTGAAAGACAACCAAACGTAGCCCAGCCCCCGACGACGACCCGTATCGGCGTCTCGGCGATTTATTCTCTTGAGCCACCATCAGTCACCGATTCTCCGTTACATCCCCTAAGTCCTTCAGTTGCTGCAAATATAGCACACTGGAACCATTTGATCCCTTCCCCACTCACCTCATCCTATCGGCGGATGGGGGATGTCCCACTGACTGTTGAAAATTGAAGCGGCGGCTCCTCACTGCTCGTGATACACGAGTGGTGGGCAACCCGAGGCGACACGCCTCACAGCAAAGGAGCCGCCATGAAGAAGTCTCGCACAGTCCGTCCGACCGCCGGTGTTGAATCTCCGACCACGCGTCGGCTGCCGCTCGTCGAGTTGCTGATTGACACCGAAGCGGAGCTGTTCGACCTTGCGGTGCGGTCGGGATTGCAGGTCCTGGACGCCATGCTCGAGGAGGATCGGACGGCGATCTGCGGGCCGCGCTACGCGCACCAAGCCGACCGCACGGCGTCGCGGGCCGGGACGGTGGCCAGTACCGTCGTCCTCGGGGGGCGGAAGGTATCGATCCGCCGCCCCCGGGTCCGCTCGGGGCGCCAGGAGGTGCCGCTCCCGACCTTCCAGACGATGGCCCAGACCGATCCACTGCGGCGGCGCACCGTCGAGCAGCTGTTGGTCGGCGTGAGCACCCGAGGCTATGCCCGGAGTCTGGAGCCGCTTCCGGCCGACATCCCCAGCCGCAGTGTGAGTAAGAGCGCCGTCAGCCGCCGGTTTGTCGCCAAGACCGCCTCGCAGCTGGCCGCGTGGCAGGCGACGCCCCTCGACGAGCTGGATCTGGTCGGTCTCCTGCTCGACGGTGTCCACATCGGCGAGCACTGTGTGGTCGTCGCGTTGGGGATCGGCGTCGACGGCACAAAGCACGCCCTCGGGCTCTGGGAAGGTTCGACGGAGAACGCGACCGTCTGTCAGAGCCTGCTCGCCAACCTCCAGAGTCGTGGCCTGCGCACCGATCGGAGCATCCTCGTGATGCTCGATGGGTCGAAGGCGCTACGGGCGGCGGTCACGGCGGTGTTCGGGCGTGCCGCGCTGGTGCAGCGCTGCCAAATCCACAAGACCCGCAACATCCTCGACCATCTGCCGGAGCGTCAGCGGCCCTGGGTACTGGCGATCCTCAAGCGCGCCTATCAGAGCGAGGACGTCAAGACCGCGACGCGGTTGCTGCGACACCTCGCCCGCCGTCTCGACCAGGAGCATCCCTGCGCGGCGGCCAGTGTGCGCGAAGGGCTCGAGGAGACGGTGACCGTGCTGACGCTTGGCCTCTCGCCGCGTCTCCAGCGCTCGCTGGCCACGACCAACGCCGCCGAGAGCCTCATCAGCAGGACCCGCCACGTCAAACGCAACGTGAAGCGCTGGCGGGGCGGCCAGATGATGCTGCGCTGGGTCGCCGCCGGCGTCCTCGAAGCGGCCAAGGGGTTCCGGCGCCTGAAGGGACGTGCTGATATGCCGCAACTGATCGCGGCCCTCCGCGCCCGAGATCAGCGCCTCGGCCTCGGAGACGCTACGGAGGTGCAGCAGGTCGCGTAGAATCTCACCCGAGCCGCCGCCGAATTCCAACAGCGGCCGGGACATCCCCGGCGGATGACACGATTTACTTTCGCCAAGTACAATCACTGGCATGACGATGCTCGACGGAATGCGCCGACACAAGGGCTGGCTTAAGTGGAGTCTGGCGCTGGTGTGTCTAGCCTTTGTGTTCCTTTACGTACCGGATTTCTTTAATCAGTCGGCGGTCTCCGGTCTTCCGAACACCGTGCTTGTACGCGTCGGCAGCCACGAGATCACCGCGATGGAGTTTCGCCGGGTGTATCTACAACAGCTGCAGAATTACCGCCTGCAGTCGGGAGAGGAAATCAGCGAAAATGTGCTGCGCTCACTTGGAATCCACCAGCAGGTCCTGCAACAACTGATCGATCAGTACTCGGCGCTCGCCGAAGCCGAACGTCTGGGACTCGATGTCACGGACGCCGAGGTTCGCCAGCTCATCGTCAGTCTCCCTGGGTTCCAGGAAAATGGACGATTCGTTGGTGAAGAACGCTATCGACAGGCCCTCCAGTTTCAGCGACCCCCGCTCAGCACGGCCCAATTCGAAGAAGAGGTCCGTCGAGAACTCTTGGTCCGACGCCTACAATCGGCCGTAACCGATTGGGTGGGAGTCACGGACGAGGAACTCGAAACAGAGTACCGTCGTCGTAACGAACGGGTCAGGGTGAACGTTGTGGTATTCCGCGGGGACGACTTCCGTGACGAGGTCGAGGTCACCGACGCGGATATCGAACTGCTGTTTAATGAGGAATCGTTGACTTATCAAGTTCCGGAACGGCGCCAGCTTCGATTTCTTCTGATCGACGAGAGCATAATCGCGGACAGTATCACACCAACCAACGCCGAGATCCAAGAGTACTACGACCGAAATATTTCCCAGTTCTCGACGCCAGGTCAGATACGAGCCAGTCATATCCTCCTTCGCACGGAAAACCGTGACGAAGCCGAAGTGAAGGCTCGATCGACTGAACTGGTCGCCGAGGCACGCGGCGGTGCCGACTTCTCAGAACTCGCACGAGAGCATTCGGAGGATGAGGAAAGCGCCGCGCAAGGTGGCGACCTTGGCTTGTTCGGACGTGGCCGAATGGTGCCAGAATTCGACGCCGTCGCGTTCGAGCTCGACGTTGGCGCCATCTCGGATCCAGTTCGAAGCTCGTTCGGGTTCCACCTGATCCAGGTTACCGAGAAGCAGGAAGAAACAACCCAGCCACTTATCGTAGCGCGTGACGTGATTGAGCGTACGCTCAAACAAGAGCAGACAATCGCTCGGTCGAGTGCTCTGTCCAATGCAATCGCCTCGGAAGTGTCTACTCCGGCCGATCTGGACTCGGCGGCCGCGGCACGTGGCCTGGAGGTACAAGAATCTGGTTTTGTGGCCCCAGGCGAGCCGATTCTCGGTTTAGGTATGGCCCCGCAGATCTCCGCCCGGGCGTTCCAGCTCCCAGAGAATGAGGTCGATGGCCCGGTCCGCTCTCCGCTGGGACCAACCTGGATCACAGTCGTGGGCCGACAGGATCCCTATGTTCCCCCGCTCGACAACGTGCGCGAGCAGGTACGTGAGGACGTGCTGCGACGCAAGGCTCTCACGCTAGCCCAACAGCGCGCAGACGAAGCGGCCGATCTGCTCAAAGGGGCGGATAACTTCGAGGCCACCGCCGGCGAGGCTGGTTGGACAGTGAGCGCGAGCGAGCCGGTGTCTCGGGGCGGAACCTTCCCTGAAATTGGGGCGAACGTCTCGGTTGAAGCCCTCGCCTTCTCACTACCCGTTGGTGGAATCAGCGACGTCATTGAGGCCGGGAACGTCGCAGCGATCATCCAGGTCGTCGAGCGGCAGGACGTGGTCCCTGCTGAGTTTGAGGCCGCGAGAGAAGATCTTCAAACTGAGATACTTAACCAGCGCCGGCAGCAGTTCTACAAATCCTTCTTGGCGCATGTCGCCGCAAGACTCGCCATCAGCATCGACGAGGCAGCACTGAACGAAGCCCTCGGGACCTAATTAGCGATCTACCTGACCAGCAGCGGCAGCACCGGCATCAGGGCTATGGGCTCACCGGGTCGAAATAACCGCATCGGAAGCGTCGCCATCGCCGCCACCCGGTCGGCGGGAGTCACGAGCCACGGCGCCATCAACGATGTCACGCCAAAGTCGCTATTGATCATTTCGAAGAACGACCTCGAGCGAGGATAGCGCACGACGGTCACATCGCGGTCGGGCGCAATCCCAGCCTCGCTCTTTGCGATGGCCAGAGCGCGATCGAGACCGCCCAGTTCGTCGACCAAACCGAGCGCCTGAGCCTGTCGACCGGTCCAGACTCTTCCTTGCGCGATCGCGTGCACTTCGTCCCGGGTCATGTCGCGCCCCTCGGCAACCCGTGCGAGGAACGTCTCATAGATCGCATCAACTTGCTCCTGCATGCGAACACGAGCCTGATCCGAGTACGGCGAGAACAAAGAGTTGATCTCCGACATCGCTCCATTAGTCACGGCTTCGACATTAACCCCCAGCTTCTCGAGTGTTTCGCCGATGGCAAGCTTTCCGACCATGACGCCGATCGATCCGGTAAGCGTCCCCGGTTGGGCCACCACAACGTCAGCCGGTGCCGCAAGGTAATAGCCGCCCGAAGCAGCCACATCGGACATCGAGACGATGAGCGGCTTATCTTCCTTCGCCAACTTCAACTCGCGCCAGATGGTATCGGCGGCAATGGCCGCACCCCCCGGACTATTGATTCGCACCACGATGGCTTCGATCGTGTGGTCCTCGCGTGCCGAACGGATATCGCGCACCATAGATTCCGAGCCAACGATTTGGCTGCCGACCATGTCATAGCCGCTCCCTCCGAGCGTAATCACGCCAGAAGCGTGAATCACGGCGATTCGCGGACCGCCGTTGAGACCGAGCGTCGCCGGGTCGAGCCGCCGGTACTCTGCGTAATCCAACCGCGCGGGCGCCGCGTCTTTCGACCAGACGTCTGCTACGAGTTCATCCTCATAGCGCAGTCCATCGACCAGCCCCTGTGCGACCGCCTCGGCGGGCACAAACGGACCCTGATCGATGGCACGCCTCACCGCCGACTCGCTCATTTGACGCCCTTCGACAATGGCGGCCACGAGCTGCTCGTAAAAGTCACGGTTCAGTGACTCCGACATCTCCCGATGCTCCGGCGTAAAGGTGGTCTCGGTATAGAGGTTGGGAGCAGTCTTGAACTCACCGGCATAAAGAAAATCAGGATAGGTCCCGATCTTGTCCAGCGCCTCGCGCAGAAACAGTTCGTATGTCGCCACCCCCACCAGATCGAGTGGGCTGGTTGGCGTCAAGAAGATCTGCTCGGCTGCGGTCGCCAGGTAATACTGCTGTCCTCCGCCGTACTCAAGATAACTAATGAGCGGCTTACCAGACTCCCTAAAGTCCAGCATCGCGTCGCGAATTTCCTGTACCTTGGCCCACATCCCTTGCTCAAGCGATGGGATGACGACCACTCCCTCCACACGATCGTCGAGCTTAGCTTTTCGGAGCGCTCCGACAACGTCATCCAGAGTGTTGGGTTGTCCGATGATCAGCTTCCCAAGTAAGTTGTTCGGGCCATGCTCGATCAGGCTGGTCGGCACCCGCAGCCACAGCACCGAACCGGACTGAACCGTTGGGCCTCGCGTTGCGAAAAAATACATGGCGAGCACGCCTCCAAACGAGACCAGCACCGCCAGCATGATGAACGTAAAGATGAACCGAATTCCGCGTGAAAGTGCCACGTCGCGGCCTCCTAGTAAAAGGTCAGGGTTGCGCAACAGAGTATAAGGGAAGCGCTCTTCGTCCTCTCTCGCATATCGGCACAGCGGACTGTCCAAACCAGTACGAGTGCTATACTCGATGGTCGCCCTCCAGCGGAAGTGGCGAAACTGGCAGACGCGCAAGCCTCAGGAGCTTGTGCCTCACAAGGGCGTGGGGGTTCGAATCCCCCCTTCCGCACCATTGATCAGGCAAGGCCCGATTCACGGGCCTTGTCTGATCTCAAATCACGGAATAACTAACCAGTAGCTAACGAACGGATCGGGAAGGGCTTACTGAATCCCCGTCACTAGTGGGTTGGATTCACACTTGCAGCTGTTCGGACCAGTTGCCCACGATATTGGTCTGACACCAAGCCGCCTATCTGCTGTCCGAGGCAGCACGACTATTCCGGCGCCGGGAAATACGCAACCCTGTCACCACGGTACGATCCCAGCCATATCTCGTCTCCGATTTGCGTCGCGGTAGTTGCCGCGATGAACCCTGGGATGGCGGGGTGCACAAAGATCCGATCGACTTCTAGGGTTTCCGGGTCGATCGCCGCCACGTTGGTAGTCTCCAGCGTCGGCTCTCGCTCTCCGCTGATCGAGTTACCGTCTTTATCGGTATGCCCCGCCGCGAAAATCGTCGAACCGTCGGGTGACATCCGGAGGTTGTCAGGCCGGAACCCAAGTTGGACGACGTCCTTTTGAACCGGCGTCACGCCACGCGATAGGCGTGTGAGCTTTTCCTCGGCCCATCCGGCGATGTACAAGAACTGTCCGTCCGCTGACACCTCAAGTCCGTTCGGTGCGGTATCCTCGCTCTCAGGCAGCAGCTCCCAGCCAGAATCGGTATGCCACTCCCACACACCAGCCCCAAAGCTCGTCGTGGCAAAGCCACCCTCAGGGAGGGCGACGACGGAATTCAAATGGGCCCCTTCTGGCGCTACGGCGCACCCGACCCATGCAAGACTCGGCGGCGTGGTTTGGACGCTGACTTCGAATGCCTCGATCGACTCCCTGGGTCCGTGATGCACAACTAGTAGGGTGTGGACGCTGTCTTCCCCTGGTTTGAGGTAGAGCCCGTGCGGCCGCGAGGTATCCGGGTTGGCAAAATCGATCGGACCGGAACATTCGGGATAGGTTTCGGCATCGAGTCGCTCTTCGCGGTCGGGCGTCGGAAACAGCACGGTCGAGGTCTTTTCGCTCACGTTGAGGAGATGAAGCCGGCCACCCTCTCGAGCACCGGACGTGATGGCCCATTGCTCACCGGGGATGACGGCGATGTCCTCTGGACTAACCATGTCGCAGATGAACTGAATCTCTCCAACTGGTTCACAGGGCACCTCACCCGTGACGGCAAAAGCTGGAGGGGGAGCAGGCGACTCCAGTACCGGTTCCGGAACAGACTCAGGTGCGTTACAACCTAGTACAAATACTACGATTAATCCCAGTGGGACCACTTCCTGTATTCTCACGGTGTCCTTTCTTGACTGACGAACAGTCACCTGCCAGAAAATTCAACGCACGCTCCACATCTCAACGTGGAATACCACTCGTTAAGATGGCGGAGGATACGATTATCCCGCCGTGTACACCATTGATCAGACCCTTAAGATATCTCGATTCTTTTGCCCAGATCTTGAACGATCCAGCGGTGTCTAGGGAGTCTTCGAGGTCTCACCTGTACATGACGATCGCGGGCTAGATGATTCTCGCGCGAACCTAGCGCTGCTTAACCGCCCGTGCCATACTACTTGCCATAGAGTAGGAGGTTTACATGCGAGCAGGACTCATTTTTTCGTTAGTGGTGATTGTGATAATAGTGGCGGCGTGGCCGCAAGCGCAGGAACCGGCTGCGGTAGCGGTCGATACTGCCGAGGGAAGCATTGACCCGATTCCGATCGACCCGGGCCGGCCGTGGGGTTGGGCGGTCAGAGCGTTCATGGACGACCCCAACCGGAAGCTGTACAACAAGGCCAAGGCAAAGCTGCTGTCGGGTGAGCAGGTTTTCAGTCACACCCAGAGCCGGTTCGATACGGATCAATATTGCGAGGTAGCGAAGCACTACGACTACACCTGGTTCGAGATGCAGCATTCGCGGATGAGGTTCGATGAGGTCGAAGACATGATCCAGGCGTGCCCTCACGTTGGTGCGACACCCATGATCCGTATGCCGGATGCCAGAGACTCCAACATGCAGAAAGCGTACGACCTCGGGGTACTCGGTACCATTGTGCCCATGGTCGACGACGTGTACAAGGCGAGAGATGCCGCACGGCACGCGCGGTTCCCGCCAGCCGGCCGCCGAAGTCAGGGAGGCAGCGGACTCTGGAACAACTTCTTGAATCCAGGCGAGACCTACCGGAGTTCAATTAACGACAACATCCTCGTGACCGTCATGCTCGAGACCGTCGAAAGCGTGAACAACGCGTACGAAATTGCCTCGACTCCTGGGATTGATGTCCTCATTCTTGGAAACGGTGACATCGAAAGCTTTAGCGGCTACTCACAAGACACCCCCGAGTACGAGGAATTGTTGATGCGGGTTCGCAATGCAACCTATCGGGCCGGAAAATATTGGGGAAATGCGTGGGCGACATATGCGGAAGGTAACCGCCTGAGTCCCGATTCGCGGTTCCACCAAAACGGTCCGTCAAACGACGGTTGGTCGCCAGGGAATTAACGAGAACATACCGTACTTCAGCCGCTGGCCACAGCGCACACTGTAGGTCTCTGACTTGATACCTTTACCCTGCGTTGGCTTCGGAGATGTTACGAAGCCGGCGCAGGGTGATGTTTTTGGCGCGGTTCATGTTCCAGCCACGACAGGTTGACTGTCGGATGGTTTCGCAGCGTTCCGGCTGTGCACGACAACAGGACGGCATCTCGGTCGTGGCGACCAACGACGAACTATTGGGTACTGAAGACCGCTGCAAGCTCCGTTCGAAGGACCGAGTCCCGGACAATGGTGCGGCGATAGTAGTGCGACGGCCCTCGGTAGACATTACTGATTTGGAGCCACGACCGACCGGCGTTGTAGCCGTCGGTTGGCTCAAGTCCGTGCCCCTCCCGGTGCTCGTTGTAGCTCGTGTGGTTGAGGTGGGTCACGATATCCGGATGCGGCAGTACGACCCGTCTGTCAAGCTGCTGCACGTAGTACTCGAGCTCATCACGACTCGCCGCCATAGGCGGATTATTGCGTGTCCCCTTGGTGTCATCAAACCCGAACTGTGTCGGCGCCCAGTAGGTCATGGGGCGGTGATAGACCGTATCGATCCCTTGATCTCGAACGATCTGAATCCATGCCAACAGATTACCGATCGTGAAGTCACTATGCGCCCTGTTCAGACGCCCGCTGAAGACACGGGTAAACCGAGGCGTATAGATCCCGTAGTGCGTCATGCCGAAAAACGCGGGCATCCGGCGGGCAAGGTCACGCGCTTCATTGGGGAGCTGGGCCAACTCGCCGCCAATGATCGCGAGCTCCTTCCCGCAGCAGGACCGGACGGCAGATCGAGCATCCTGAACGGCCTGCACGAAATTCCCCCGAATCGTGTCGGTCTTCCAGATCCAGATCGGGTAATACCGACCGTTGAGCGTCAGGTAGTTGTCGTGGAAGTAGCCGGCTAACTCGACCATGTGTGAAACGAACGCTGTGCGCGTGCTTGAATCGTTGAAGTCGACGATCTCTTGGCCAACACTGTTCAGCTCAAACGGCAGGCGACCGAGGATCTCGTAAAGCCAGAGAAATCGTGTCAGATCCGGCTCATGGATCTGCTCGAGACCAGCCTGCATGTCGTGGAACAGCCTCGCCTGTTGTGAATTGAACGTGCTGATGGCGAAAACATCGACGCCTGATGCGTGGCCTTCCAGCCGCTGCTGGAGGTACACCGTACTGTCGAACGATTGGTACTGGCCTCTGAGCGGGGTCGAGCGTGCCCTGGCCCAACTGGCCGGCGTCGTGTACCAGGGGTAATAAGCAGCGATCGTCTGAAGTGAGGTGACGTCAGCAAAGGGATCGAGTGCAAACCCCTCGGGAAACCGATCGAGAAGCTCGAACAGCAACTGGATATCCGTGTTCCCAACCGAATCGTCGCCATTGAGGTCGAAGGCAAAGTGGAAGGCCTCGTCGCGTGGCCGGGCGCCTTTCCTTCCCAGGAATTCCAGCAGGTCTTGTTCGTCGAACAACCCGTCGCCGTTGATGTCGCAGCGCTGTTTCCAGAATGTCACCGCCTCGAAGTACGCATCCGGGCTTCGCAGATCGCGCGACAGAACCAACCCCGCGCGGTTGGCCGGCGCCGCCGAGGCTTCACCGGAAAACCAGCCTGCACCCACGGCGGCGAGGCACACGTCGAGGATGGAACGGAGAAAACGTCGCCTACCCGGCAGGCGCCGGGAGCCACCCCTCATACCATCTAAAGACATTGCCAGTGAGACTACCGATGAAGATCTCTCCAGACTGGCTCACGTTCAGCCAGTGCCCGGGGCTCTCCATGGAACCCAAAATATCTCCCGTGTCCATGTCGACCCTCATGATACGGCCCGCTAGGGTCGCGTACGTGTTGTTCTCGATGTTGTCGCGTTGAGTGATCACCCACACCTCGTCACTGGGGGTAATAAAGATGCTTTGCACCGATCCCAGGTGCATCCACATGTGGAGTAGCTCGCCATCCTCATCGAAGACCTGAACCCGATTGTTCTCGCGATCGCTAGCGTAGACGCGACCCTGAGAATCCACCGCTACCGAGTGGACGATGTGAAACTCACCCGGCACCGTTCCGGGGCTACCCCACGCCGTTAGAAACGTACCGTCAGAAGTAAACTTCACGACCCGACTATTGCCATAGCCATCTGAAACATAGAGTTCATCGGAAGGCCCGAAAGCAATATCAGTCGGACGGTTGAAGGTCTTGTCATCGGTCCCGGCCTGCCCCTTGATGCCCAGGGTCAGCAGCAGCTCGCCGGCGTTGCTGAACTTCATGACCTGATGGTCGCGGCTATCGGTGACCCAGACGTTGTCATGACGGTCGACCCGTAGGCCATGCTCACTGCCGAACATCCCGCGTCCCCAGGAACGTAAGTACGTTCCCTTGGAATCGAAAACGATGATGGGATCGGCGGTCTCACCTCGTTGAAAGACGAAGACGTGCCCCATCGAATCCGTGGCCACGGCCGAGACGCGCCCGAATGTCCAACCTTCTGGCATGGTGTGGGGCTCTTCACCGAAGCGAATATCGACGCGGTAATGCAGCACACCCCCTTCGTGCGGATGCCATCCTTGCTGGGCAGCCGCGGCGGCTGGCAGTACGAGGATCAACACCATAAGTCTGAGAAGTCTTTCCCAAGCCATTCAGGGTCCCTTTTTCCTGGCAGTGTAATGCACGCCGGAGATCATGGCACTATCTCCGCTGGTCGGTAGGAATCTCGGATAGCGTCAGGATGAACTACGGCGCGGAAGTGACGGACCCGGCCCAGATGCTGACAATCGCCTGGTTAGGACCTTCGCTCATCGCGTACGCCTCTGCATACTTTGCCATCCGCGCACGATCTTGCGATGTCACGAATAGCTCGCCAATCTCGTAATAGGCGTAGATCGAGTACACCGCCAGAAGCAACGCCTCGTGGTCGGAAGGATGTCTGACGAGGTACGGATCAACCGTGTCGAGTGCAGCACCGTGCTGTCCAGAGATGGCTTGAGCAATCGCCAGACACCGCCGTATCGGGTCGTCGTTCGGCCACATTACAAGAGCCTCATGGAGCACCGGGACCGCCTGGTCGACGTTGCCGAGGCGCACGTTAGCGTCACAGAGTACCGCGTACTCCACCGGAGCAATGTCGTCTGCAAGAAGCGCCCGATGCCAGGCCAGCACAGCCTCGTCATCGCGCCCGGCTGCTGCGTGCACCGCTCCGAGGTAAAACGCAGCCGGTGCGAAGCCAACCTCCGCGATCAGGAACTGTGTGCTGGCCCGTTCAAGGTCGCCATCGGCGAAAGACTCGAGACCCCCTAGAAAGGCGGCGCCCACCGTATCATCACTCGCGAAAACACTATCCGCAACCCCGTCGAACTCACCGATACGCATGCGGGCGGTCGTCGCTGCCAGATTTGGGAACTCCCGGTCGACTACGTCGAGAAAAAAGCCGATCACCTCGGGCGCCAAAACCGTGTTCCGTTGAAACTCGGCCGGCTCCGAAAGCATCATCGACAGCGCTGCCTCAGTCTCGAAATCGACTACCGACACCACGACCGAGTCGCCCACGGGTTCACCACCACCCGCCGCAAGCCGATTGGGGTCGCGCTCGATCTCGAACGAACGGGTTCGCCGCCCCAATTCCTCACCACCCCGGGTCACGATCGCCCTCGCCACGTACGAACCCTCAGGCAACAGGTCCACCCCGATCACCGCCGATACAACGCGTTTCGGGTCCGATACGAAGGGAACACGCAAGAATCCGTCTAGGTTGGCGAGTCGTGCCGCTTCTCCGTCCGACCCGCTTGGCTCCCCGACCTCCACAACCAACACTTCATCCAATGTATCGCTGTCCACCTCGATCTGCACCCGTACGTCAGCAAGGTCAACCGAGTCGTCCGTATATAGCTCCAAATACGCCATCAGCTGATCATCGGTGACCCGCGTCTCGACCGGTGGGCGGACCCTGGCCGTTGCGTCAGCCGGCGCGGTGACAAGAACCAAGTCGCCCATCGCAAACCGCTGTCCCGACATCTGCCGTGCATCCACCGGGTGCTCAAGGCTGCCACGCCGGCCGCCGTTTTCGACCACGCCGAGCTTCAACCTATATTGGCCGGGTTCGACAACGAACCACGCCAGCTGTTCAAGTACTGGCCCCTGCGGCCCATCGACCGCCTCGATCGTCGCTCGCTGCGTACCCCCTGCCACGACTTTACCGTCTGACCTGGTCAGCTGGTACCCGAACATCACGTCGGCCGGACCGAACATGTCGCGTTCAACGTCGGTCACGACCAGTACCCGTGTGTTTGCGCTGGCCGGATCTTTATAGGTATAGGTGGCAACACGCAACGGCAAGTCGGACACGGCGATGGGCGAACTCACTGTACGCCGCAGTCGGTCCTCGATATCCGTACTCATCTCATCCACGGGTCGGTGCCGGAACTCCCGGTGACCTCGGACGGTCACGCCACGACGGCGCACCGACACGTCGATCTCGTGGAAGTCTCCATCTAAATCCTCCGGCAGTGGCTCGACACCGAGCAGGTAGTATCCCGACAGTTCCCGCTCAATCCGCTCGAACGCGGGCTCCGCATGCGAGATTACACGCTGCAGCGTTCCACCCGTGAAGCTGGCTAGCGCGTGGAGACCCATTTCCGCCATGTTTCGATCTAGTCTCTCCGACGGCCCAGGACCGTCTTGAGTCATGTCCAAGCGGGCAATGGTGTCCAGCATGATCACGTGGACCGTCGTCCGCGCTCCCGACGCCCGACTCACCAAGCCGCTCAACTCCACCCCCGTCTCCGTCGTCAGGCCTTCCGAGATCCAGATCAGCGACTTCGGACCCTCGATCTGACTGAGCCCATCGAGGATCCCCTCCAGCATCGTCACCGACAACTCGGCCTGCCGATGAACCTCATTGCTGATGATATAGGCGTTGTTTACGACCTCACTCTCGCACTCACTCTCTTCCGGTTCGGTGCCGCAAAGCCGCCGAATGGCTACGATTGCGAGGGCTGAACGGCCTTGGCTGCGATTGATTTCCAGCGCTTCGGCCACTCCGATCCGGAACTGGTCGGACCAGAAAGTGATCTCGTTTCCGATCCCGACCGTGTTCTCCAGGGCAGCCCGCACGAGCTGATGGCCTGCCGTGAAGTCGACGTACGGGCCTGGCGGTGGCACGGTGACAAATGCCACCTTGTCATTCGGACCCAGGGTGTCGAGAAAGTCCATGGCCGCCGCCATAATGCGCCGCCCCTCGCCCCAGCCGATGTTCTCGCGATCGACCGCGACCACAATCACCCGTCCGCGGGTAGCGGTTATGTTGGTAGTGTAAAAGAGGTCTGGTTGGGCGGCCCCCGCTTCGGGCGAACTCAACCCAGTCATGCGCAGGTCGACGAACTGCGCAGACACGACCGGGCGTGGCGCTCCGTCGACTGAAACGATGAAGTCCGACCCGATCAGATCAGCGACTGGGGTGCCATCATCGTCGACGACATTTACATCAACCTCGAGCAGGTCTACGCCACCGCGAAAGATCGGCAGCGGCTGCGCCTGCGCAAAGGTCACCGGTAAGAACACCAAGACCGCGAGCATCCACTTGACGACCGGCATGCGCAATTCCCTCCCAATCTGGGATCGTATCAAAATTTAAACATTCAGATTCGACCGACACCGACCTCGGTCGGTGTCCCAAACCTAGCGACCGTCACCACGATCGGTCACTCGATATTGAAATCGTAGCGCACGACGTCACTATCTCGATACCCGAGCCGACCGCACCGGACACGCAGGGTCCAGAAGCGCATGCGGAACGGACCGGTGTATAGCCGCCAGTAGAACGGGGCAACCAGTTCGGTCGTGTAGATGATCGTCGATCCCTCGGTGTCGCACCGAAGCGTGACAACCGGCGCCACGTGAAACAGGCCACCGATCGGGCGTCCACGCGGCGTGGCGGCAACGGGCGGAACGCCTTCCATCCATGGGGCCAACAGAGGTGCCCCGGTTGACCGCGAGGGAACATCGTCGGTCGGTGTCGGTGGCTCGTCATCCGCTCCAATGAGCATCCGGCCCGTCATGTACGAGGGCACGGGGACCGCCGCCAGTGACAGCACCGTTGGGGCAATGTCGAGTACGGTCACGGGCTCATCGCGGGACGAATCGTTCATCGAACGTCCCGACCATCCCACGACAACCGACCCGCCCTGCTCACCAATATCCATCGTTAGCACGATCGTTCGGTCGATGAGTCCGTCGGTTTTGAGCGCGGCCAGAACCCGGTGAATATCAGCCGTCACGATTCCCGCGTCCGTCTCGGCATTTACCAACATGAAGAACGGCACGTCAGACTCAATCGTGTTCTCCCGTCCTGGGAGCAAGTCGACACGACCACAGCCAAAGCTGACCGTGCACGGCTCACCTAGCGTTCTTCGCCAATTTGCATCGGAACCGGCCACATCCCATGCTCCCAGGAGACCCGGCTGTACCGCCCCAGGGTTCTTGGACAGTGGTTTGAAGGTAATCACTTCTATGCTGCCGCGTCTAGCCCGACCCGGTCGCGTCGCACCTGGGCTGGGCTTCGATAGTCGTATTTCTCAAGCATCCACTGTTCGTTGTATGTCCGCTTGAACTCAAGCAAGGCGAGGCGGAGCTCCTCGATCGTTTCGAAGCTCCGTACCCACAAGACGTTCTCCTTCAGTGTGCGGATGAAGCGCTCAGCGACGCCATTCCCTTCGGGCTCCCGCACGAAGCTCGGTGAGCTCTCGATACCAAAGAACTTGATCTCCCGTTGGAAGTCATCGGCCAGGTAGTTCGATCCGTGGTCGTGACGAAGACGAAGCCCGCTGGCGACACCTTTGGCGATGGCGCCGAAGCGTTCCCGGACGCCCTGGCGGATCGGCTCCAGGGCCTCGAACCGGCTCCCGCTCTTGGCCGCATGGAGGCCGATGCACTCGGTCGTACAGTGATCGACAGCCACGAACACGAACGCCGCCCCCTCGCCGACCGTCACCGTGGCCGACATGTCCGTTCCCCACATCACATCGGGGGCCTCCGTGGTGATCGTGCCGTCATGCGCCTTCGGGCCGTGCGCGTGCCCCGCGCGGTGCGGGGCCTGGAGGTCGTGCTCCCGCATCAACCGCCGCACCCGCTCCTTCGAGGTGCGGATCCCCGCGACCCGCAGCTTCGCCCAGGCTTTGCGGTACCCCTCGCCATGAAACGGCGAGGCTTCGAGTACCCGGCGGATGTGGCCGACCAGCACCTCGTCCGGGGCGGCACCGACCGGCCCGCGGCGACACCACGGCGCGCGTGACCTCGTCGCGTGACGCCTCGCGTAGACGCTGGACCGCGCCCGCTCCCACACGCGGTAGATCCGCTGCACGCCGTACGCCCGACGGGTGGAGATCGAATGGGCGCCACTCATCGCGTCGACCTCCTCCGGGCCAAAGGGGAGCCGGCCTCCAGCTGGTCCACCTTCGCGTAGAGCAGTTCGTTCTCCATCAGCAGCTCGCCGACCTTGGCCCGCAGCCGACGGTTGTCTTCACCCCGGGCATCCGTCGCTCGGCTCTTCAGGCCCGCCTGGCCCGCGGCCAGAAACTGATCGCGCCACTGCGACGCCCGCGCCGCCGTGATCCTCCACTCCCGCGACACGGACTCGAGATCCTCCCCGCGCAGCAAGCACATCACCACGGCGCTCTTGCGACCGACTGAAAACCGGCCCCCTCCGGTCGCCCTCCGGCCTCCCTCCGCCACCGCCGACTCCTGATCGTGCTTCTCCATCTCGACACTCCTCCTACGAGAACTCTCTCGCAATCAAGTGTCCAAGAAAACCCTGGGGCGCCCCACGGCTAACCTAATTCTTCAGCGGCTTCGGTCGCCCCTGCAGATAGGTTATGCAACGCGCGCCCTCGGCGAACGGTGAAATAGCCGGCCCGACGCAGGAGCTCCGGGAAGACCCTTACCTCAGGGGGTAGCGTTGCTGTTAGGGTATCCTTCGGGTTGGTCTCACGTTTAGATCCATTTGCACGATCGAGTCTGAGCGCCACCGGAGAAAACCCCGTGAGGAGCGTGGAGCGAACCGACGCCTTCGAGGCGGGACCAACGAAAGAGACCCGTGTAAAGCGAACGCCGTGGTCGGCCATCGTTGTTACCAAGCCAGCTGCCACGGCAGCTGGCTCGTCGCCGACGATGAGCATGATGTTGGGTGGACCAGAGTCATCGACTGAGTGGGACTCCGGTTGCGCGTGGTCGATCAGACTGCCACACGCCCAACCGCACAGCGACACCACAACGACGATAAAGAGCGTCTGTTTTAGCACTGACCCTCCTAGACAGTGAGTTCCCTTAAAGGGCACTCTGAAGGCTATCGGGATAACCCATTCTACGGCGTCAGTAGAGGACAGCGACATCATCCCATTTCGCCACGTGGACTTAATAGGTTGAGCTACTGGAGTCAACTGACCGAGCCTGGGCGACGTCCTCGACTGGTTCCGGTAGGATCTAACACTAGAATCGCTTCTGGTTCTTGCCCTTGACTCAGGTAATGACAGATAGCGGCGTTGGCCGTCAACCCGACAAGCTCCCAGCGAACCGCGCTCCGCGCTGGCTCCGCGATCCGCTTGTCATTTTCCTCCTTCTCGGAGTCGGTGTATTTACGTTTGATCGATGGCGAGAGCCCGGCGACACGGAGCGTTACATCATCGAAGTGACCGAAACCCAAGTCAATGGAATTCGCGCGCGATGGGCTGCACAGTTCGGCCGCACTCCGACCGACCAGGAGCTTCGTACGTTACTCGACGAAGCCATCAAGGAAGAGATCCTCTATCGCGAAGCACAGCGTTTGGCCCTGGACCGCGACGATGCCATTGTACGCCGTCGGCTAGCGCAAAAAATGACCTTCATACTCGAGGACACCACTAAGGTGGAAGCGCCCAGGCAAGACGCGGTCAAGGCGTACTTCGCTGTGCATACCGAGCGCTACCGCGAGCCCACACGGACCACGTTCGCGCACGTGTTTCTGAGCGGTGATCGGACAACCGATCCGGCCAGCGATCCGATTACGCTACTTCGCACGCTGCGCGCTGACACCAACGACGACTGGAGGACGTTGGGTGACCCGTTCATGCTCCTTAGAGAGTACGCGGGTCGGACCGATCGAGAGATCACCGAGCTTTTCGGTGGGCAGTTCGCGGCCGCAATGGCGACGCTCGGGGTGGGCGAATGGGAGGGTCCTGTTGATTCGGCCTACGGCACACATCTGGTCCGGGTAATCAGTCGGACGGAGTCGACAATGCCGGCCCTTGACCAAGTGCGCCATCAGGTCACCAAGGACCTCCTCGAAGCGCGGCGTCGCGAGCAAAACCAGGCGGCCTTCGAAGCGGTGCGTGAACGCTATGAGGTTCGGAAGCCAGGTGAGTGGTAATGAGCCGTGTGAGCCAATGCCGACCAGGGCAACATCGGTGAACCGCACCGTTGCTGGTTGGGCGGATAGCTGATATGTTGCCTGCTCTAGCGAGGCAGGCCAGACGTATCATGACCTGGAATTCTGCGACCAACACGACGGAATGGTAACGGACGTGAGGCAAGCGTGTCATACGCGGTCTTGGCTGTTGGCGCTCGTCGCCGTAACAGTGCTTTCGATTGCCCTCGATGCCCACGAAGTGAGGCCTGGTTATCTCCAGCTCACGGAAGTATCCGCGGGTCACTTCGAGGTGCTGTGGAAGCAACCGGTCCAACCTGGTCCTGAGGCAGGGCTCTCACGGCGGCTCCCACTCGAACCGATGTTCCCACCGCACTGTCGGGAGATAGACCGAGCTCTGCCCGAGTTCACCGAGTCCACACTGATCGAGCGCTGGGTACTGGCCTGCGGCGAAGGAGGGTTGCTGAACTCGGAGCTCAAGATCTCGGGCTTGCCGCGAACCTTAACCGACGTGTTCCTCCGCGTGCGCTTTCTCGATGGTGACCCGCTTGATCACCTGCTCCGACCAGAAGCACCGCGCGTGGTGGTCTCCCGCGACACACGCGAAGGGGTGAGGGTACCCGCGTACCTGAGACTCGGCATCGAGCACCTGCTCTTCGGGTTCGATCACATCCTTTTCATCGTCGGACTGATGTTCTTCGTTCGCCGGCCATTGCAGCTGCTGCAGGTGGTTACAGCCTTCACCGTGGCGCACAGCATCACCCTTGCGCTATCGACACTTGACGTGGTGACGCTGTCGCAGCGACCCGTCGAAGCGGTGATCGCGCTCAGCATCCTCTTCCTGGCTGTGGAACTGGCTCGGGGCAGCGACGGCGAGCGCTCGCTGATGGTGCGTTCACCGTGGTTGATTACCTTCGGATTCGGACTCTTGCACGGGTTCGGCTTCGCCGGGGCCCTCGCCGAGATCGGATTGCCAGAGCAGGCTAGGGCGTTCGCCCTTCTGCTCTTCAACGTCGGCGTGGAAATCGGCCAACTGCTGGTGGTCGGCATCCTTTTAATATTCCTGCAACTCGTACGCATGTACCGAGTTCAGGTGCCCGCTGTCGTCGCACAGCTACCAATCTACGTCATGGGAATCGTGTCTGCCTATTGGTTCGTCGAGAGAGTCGTTTCGATCGTGTGAGGAGAAGAATTCCATCATGAGTCAGCCTCAGTTCGTTAGAACGCTAGATACCGTCGCCCTCTTCGCCCTCTTCGGAGTCACGCTGGTGGGCTGCGGCGGAGACGCAGAGCGGTCTGCGCCAAAAATATCGCAAAGTCGCGGTGTGTCTACGGGAGCTGAGATGGCGGATCCAAACCCTCTGCGTAACGCCTATTTCGGCGATCTCCACGTGCACACCAAGTTCTCCTACGACGCTTTCCTCAACGGCACCCGGGCCAGTCCAGACGACGCCTACCGGTATGCCCAGGGTGAAGCCATGACCCACCCGGGTGGATTCGAGGTCCAGCTTTCCGCGCCGATGGACTTCTACGCGGTTGCGGACCACGCCGTCTTCCTGGGCATGATTGAGGCGATGGTCGATCCCGAGCAGGCTGTCTCTCGCCACCCCGTCGCCGAACTCGTGGCCGCAGCCACGACGGCGGAGCAACGGCGGGCGGCAGCGCGAGCGGTACGGGCTCACAGCAGCGGCAAGCGCGAGGGGCTGCTCGACATGGACGTGGTACGGTCGGCGTGGCGTGAGACCATCGCGGCAGCCGAGCGCCACTACAAGCCAGGCAGCTTCACCACCTTTATCGGCTACGAGTACAGCGCAAGTCCAAATTCGGAGACCCTGCATCGCAACGTGATCTTCCGCGGTAGCGCGGTGCCGGAAGTGCCGTTCAGCCGCCTCGACTCGAATAATCCGGAAGAGCTGTGGGCATGGATGGAACGTAATCGCGATGCCGGTATCGAAGCCCTCGCCATTCCGCACAACGCGAACGGTTCCGATGGACAGATGTTCAAGCCCGAGACATTTACCGGCGAGCCCTTCGACGCCGCCTACGCCGAGGTCCGCATGCGTAACGAGCCGCTGGTGGAGATCACCCAAATCAAGGGCACCTCCGATACCCATCCCGCACTTTCGCCCAACGACGAATGGGCGGACTTCGAGATCTATCCCTACATCATCCCGCGAGGTATGCCGGGGGTGGCGGAGGCTCAATTTGGCCTTGAGCCGAGCGAGAGCGTGATCTCAGGCAGTTACGTGCGCGAGGCCTATCTCAACGGTCTCCGGATGGCGGAGAGCAGCGGCGTCAACCCCTTTCGCTTCGGCCTCATCGGCTCGACCGACAGCCACATCGCCGGAGGAGCGTCTGGCGAGTCCGGCTTCTTCGCCTCGGCCGGGCCGGCGCCGCCGCCGCCGCCCGACTCAACGGTGCCGTTCGATACCCCGACACCCGACAGTCGTCGCTACAACATACGCTCGAACTCACTGTTTAGCGTCGCGGGTCTCGCCGGAGTGTGGGCAGAAGAAAACACACGTGACTCGATCTTCGATGCCTTCCGCCGCAAGGAGACCTTCGCCACCACCGGACCGCGCATCCGGGTACGTTTCTTTGCCGGCTACGATTACCAGGACGACCTCGTGGAAGACCCCAAGATGATTGCCAAGGCATACGCCAGTGGCGTCGCGATGGGCGGTGAGCTCGTCGCCCGCGGTGAACGGGCCCCCCACTTTCTGGTGTGGGCCAGCCGCGATCCCGCGAGCGCTCCGCTGGCGCGGCTCCAGGTGATCAAGGGCTGGGTCGACGGCGATGTGGCTCGTGAGCAGGTCTACGACGTTGCCTGCTCAGACGACTCCGACGTAGATCCGGCAACGCATCGATGCCCTGACAACGGAGCGCGCGTAAATCTGAACGACTGCAACCACAGCGAGGACGTCGGGAACGCCGAGCTTCGAACACTCTGGACCGATCCCGACTTCGATGCCGCTCAGCGCGCCATTTACTACGTGCGCGTACTCGAGAACCCGACCTGCCGGTGGTCAACCTGGGACGCGATTCGGTCCGGTGCGGAACGGCGGTCCGATCTACCGACCACGCTGCAGGAGCGTGCTTGGTCGTCGCCCATCTGGGTCACGCCCTGACCTCATGGCTTACTCCGTCGCCAAGCTCGCCCGCCAGTTGGGACTGCCCCATCAAGGCGACGGGACCCGCCAAGTGCGCAAGGTGTCGGGGTGGGAAAACGCCGATGATGCATCGTTGGTGTTCATTCAGCATGCGCCAAAAGATGGCCATTCGTTTCCAGATATCTCCGCGGCATGCGTCATCGCTCCGCGGTCCTGCATTCCCTCCGGCTGGAACGCGATCGTCTCCGATACACCGAAGCTGGACTTTGCCCGCGCGGCGAAATTGCTCCATCCACGCGCAACCGGACATGACTTACGTCACGCGACGGCCACCGTGTCACCGGAAGCGGCCGTCGGTTCCGATGTGGATATCGGTCCGTATGCCACCGTGGAGGCTGACGCGCGTATCGGCAAGGGCTCGATCCTCCATGCCGGAGTGGTCATCGGAGCAAGATGTGTACTCGGTGAGCAATGCATCCTGTATCCCGGAGTCATCTTGTATCCGGAAGTCGAGCTGGGCGACCGGGTCGTGCTGCACGCCGGCGTGGTCGTAGGCAGTGATGGGTTCGGGTACGTCCGCGACGACTTGACACAGATCACGTTCCCGCAAATCGGTAACGTGCATATCGAGACAGACGTTGAAATCGGTGCCAATACGACCATCGACAGAGGGTCATTGGGTACGACGCAGATCGGTGCGAGGAGCAAAATCGATAACCTCGTCCAGATCGCACACAACGTGCGAATCGGTCGCGACGTCGTCATTGCAGCCCAGACCGGGATCGCCGGAAGTACGGTCATCGAGGATCACGTCCTCATCGGCGGCCAGGTTGGCTTTGGCGATCATGCCCGCGTCGAGAAGGGCGCAATCATCGGATCGAAGGCGGGTGTCTTACCAGGTAAGATCGTCCGAAGCGGAGAAGTCTACTGGGGGATCCCGGTACGGCCGCTTCGAGAGTTCAAGCGCCTGAATGCGCTCTTCGGCCGGCTGCCGACGATAAAGAAGGAATTAGACTCGCTCCGGACCGCCGTCACGCAGCTCACCAGGAAGCTACGGGACCTTCAGCAGAGCAAGGAATAGACGACCGTCCATCCCTCCCATGCGATAATTGAGTCGTCGGAGACAGCCGACTCAGCCGGATAGGGCATCACGGACCTGCGACAGCTTCTGCGAATTGCTGGAGCTCGGGCTGATCCGGGTGTACACGCCGCGCGTCATTCAACCACTCACGCGCCTCCGAATAGCGTTCGAGACGAATGAGCGCATCTGCCCGCCCGACCCACGCTGCGACGAAATCGGGCACGTCCACAGCCACCTGCGCGTAGTGCGGGAGCGACTCCTCCAGCCGCCCACGGGCTCGCAGAGCTTCGGCCAGGCCCAGTCGCGCCTCCACGTAGTCGGGCTGATACTTGAGCGCCAGGAAGTACCGTTCGACTGCCTCCTGATAGCGCCCTTCGTACGCCAAGACCGTCGCGAGGCCGACGTGCGCGAGAGCGAACTCCGGTGACAGCCGCAGCGCCTCCTCCAGCTGCTCAGCCGCACCGCGGGTGTCACCGCTGAAAGCCAACACCGCGCCCAACCGCTGCCGGAGTGACGGGTTGTCCGGCTCCAACTCGATCCCCCGGCGAAAGGATTCAATCGCTGTCGGGTAGTCGCCCTCGTCGAGCGCCTGATTACCACGATGCTCGAACGCCTCTGAACTCTGCAGCATGTTGTAGTACTCGAGCATCAGCGGATCGGCCAGAAGCGGCCAGCGGCCGCCCCGGCGTCGATCGAACCGCTGGGCATTAAAGCGCTCGAGATGCGCAGCGGTTTTGTCGAGTTGACCCAGCGACCGATAGGCCATCGCCAGTACGTAGTGCACGCGCGAGCCGCCGGGATCGAGCTCGAGTGCCTGTTCGAGAGATTCGGTCGCGCGCGGATAATCTTGTCTTGCGAGGGCCACCTGTCCCACACCGGCCCACGCCGCCGCTGCTCGCGGTTCGACCAGCGTCGCGTGAGAAAACAGGCGCGCCGCCGCGTCGAGACGATCCTGATAGAGGTAGACGCCACCAAGTTCGACTAGCGTCGCAACGTCCGACGGCGCCAACTCGAGCACCCGTTCGAACCATTCCGCGGCCTGTGCGCGATGCTCCCTTATGAGGTGAAGTTGACCGAGATAGTAGGGCCAGCGCATATCATTCGGTGCGAGCGCAACCGCGGTCAAGAAGCTGGCAGCCGCTGGATCGTCCTGGTTGGCGGCCATGAGAATCAGACCTAGTGACCCGTAGGCCCGGGCGAGCTCGACGTCCGGCGGCTCCGGGTCCCTCGTAAGCAGGGCCTGTACCACCGCGTCGCGTTCACGCACCTCATCCTGCACCCACTCTTCCATGGACGACAGATCGGGAAGTACCACAGCTGGCACCGCCTCGTCCTGGACCACGCGTGGCGAGGCACCGGCCGAAGGAGCTGACTCAGTCTGGTCGGATGGCGCGCAGCCGCTGGTCATCACCAACATCCATAACCCCGTGATGAGGCCGGCGCGCGGACGACGTCCGGTCATCCTCCCGTCCCTTCGGTTAAGGTCGTGTAGCGATCGACCGGTACATCACTCCACTCCTCGATCACGCCACTCGGCCAGGTCACCTGCACCGTGGGCGCCTCCGCGGACGGGCCAAGTCCAACGAGCACGCGCGGATCGTTCGCCGAGGCATAGCTACCGGCGGCGCGCGCGCGTCGGCCTAGCGTGAAACCGTCCGACCGCGTAATCGTAACCTGAGCCCCGACCATGTCACGTGGCGTGTCTGCACCGACGAGCCGCAGCCCCAACCAGTGGTCATCGGGTGTCCCGACTTGGTTGATAAGTAGCCTGACCGGCCCGACGGCGTTCGACACCAACACGTCCGTGTCACCATCGTTGTCGATATCGCCGAACGCGGCGCCGCGGCTCACTTCGGACAACTCAAACACCGTGCCGGCCTGGTCAGTAACGTCCTCGAACTGTCCGTTTCCGAGATTTCGGAACAGCTGGTTCGGCTGATCCAACGGAAACGGATCGTCGACCGACGGCTCGCGCTGGTGCACGACCCGACCGTTGACCGCGAGAACGTCCAACCAGCCGTCGTTATTGAAGTCGAACCAGGCCGCACCGAAGCCAGTATACGGAAGGCTTGGCTGCCGGATCCCAGTCCGCGAAACTTGATCCTCAAAGAGCCCGGTGCCGTCGTTGACATAGAGCGTACTTCCCTGCCCGGTAAGCTCGGTGATGAACAGATCCTCGTCACCGTCGTTGTCGAAGTCGCCGAAGTCGACACCCATATCGGCCTTGGCGTCACCCGCTGGACTGAGCGCTACCCCCGCCATCAGTGCCATGTTCCGGAACGTGCCGTCACCCTGGTTCATCCAGAGCTGGTTCTCCGACTGGTCGTTCGCGACGAAGATATCAATCCAGCCGTCGGCGTTGACATCGGCGGTCGCAATGCCGAGCCCGGGCCCGAACGCGCGGTTGATGCCGGCTGCGATCGTGACGTCGGTAAACGTGCCGTCTCCTCGATTCCGGTAGAGCCGGTCCGGCTCGCCACCATAGGTAGCCGGATCGCAGTAGTCCCCCGTTCGCCCCGCCGAGTCACGGCACGGCACAGCCGTCTCAAGCGAAAAATTCAGATAATTCGCCACGAACAGATCAAGCCACCCATCGCGATCGAAATCCACGAACGACGCAGGAACGCTCCAGGCAGGGTCGGCGGTTCCAGTCTCATCCGAAACATCGACGAACGTACCGTCCCCCTGGTTGCGCCACATTTGGTTGGGCCCGAACTGCGTGACGTAGAGGTCAACCCAGCCGTCGTTGTCGTAGTCACCACTCGCCACACCCTGGCCGTAGCCCGGTGCGTCGATCCCGCTCGCGTCCGTCACGTCGGTCAACCGCAAGGTCCGCCGCCCGTCAGCGTCCACCTCGAGATCGTTGCGATACAAGCGGTCAGTAAGCGGCCCGTCGGGCGGGGCAACCAGAGGCGTGCCGGTCCCGAGCATCGCGCCTTGCACGAGATAAACATCGAGATCACCATCGTTGTCGTAATCGAACAGCGCGACGCCCGGTCCTGTAATCTCGGGCTGATAAAACTGGCCAGACATCCCGTTGAAATGGACGAAGTCGAGGCCACTCGCTTCTGCGCGATCGACGAACCACTCGACGTCACCATCCGATCCCGAAATGGGCTGGCGTCCCGATGCATCCGGCTCGACACCACCGCCACCACAGGCGGCAAACACGAGAATCGCCCCCAGCGGGGCATACGGTAGCCGAATACTCACTCGTCAATTCCCGTCCAACGGGTCGCCGGTGCCCTTCTTGAGGACGACGCCCTGGTCGAATCCCTCGACGCCAAATCGCTCCGAGCGCCCATCAGACCATCGTACGTCGACTACCTCAACCAAGGAAGCACTGCCCAAGCCGACGTGGCGCAAAGATCGTTACGGCTCAAGTAACTCTATGCCAGATGATATCAGCCGGACACCAAGCCGCGTGTCCTCTCACCGTGAACGAAAGAAGCACCGGAGGGATGGAAGGGACGGGACAGGTGGCCGAGTTACGAATGCGGCCTCCGACGACTTAAGTGACGCTCGGGCTCAGGGCCGTACCATCGCCGCCAGCGCCTCATCGAGTTGCTGGAGCCGGGGGTAGTCGGGGTGTACGCGGCGCGCGTCGACCAGCCACTCACGCGCCTCCGAATAGCGTTCGAGACGAATGAGCGCATCTGCCCGCCCGACCCACGCTTCGACGAAATCGGGCACGTCCACAGCCACCTGCGCGTAGTGCGGGAGCGACTCCTCCAGCCGCCCACGGGCTCGCAGAGCTTCGGCCAAGCTCAGCCGCGCCTCGACAAAGTCGGGTTCGTACTTGAGCGCCAGGAAGTACCGTTCGACTGCCTCCTGATAGTGTCCTTCGAGCTCTAAGAGCGCCGCGAGGCCGACGTGCGCGAGAGCGAACTCCGGTGACAGCCGCAGCGCCTCCTCCAGCTGATCGGCCGCGCCACGTCGGTCACCGGTGATGACCAACGCGGCCGCCAACCGCTGCCGGAGTGACGGGTTGTCCGGCTCCAACTCGATCCCCCGGCGAAAGAACTCAATCGCTGTCGGGTAGTCGCCCTCGTCGAGCGCCTGATTACCACGATGCTCGAACGCCTCTGAACTCTGCAGCATGTTGTAGTACTCGAGCATCAGCGGATCGGCCAGAAGCGGCCAGCGGCCGCCCCGGCGTCGATCGAACCGCTGGGCATTAAAGCGCTCGAGATGCGCAGCGGTTTTGTCGAGTTGACCCAGCGACCGATAGGCCATCGCCAGTACGTAGTGCACGCGCGAGCCGCCGGGATCGAGCTCGAGTGCCTGTTCGAGAGATTCGGTCGCGCGCGGATAATCTTGTCTTGCGAGGGCCACCTGTCCCACACCGGCCCACGCCGCTGCTGATCGCGGTTCGACCAGCGTCGCGTGAGAAAACAGGCGCGCCGCCGCGTCGAAGCGAGTTTGGTCGTAATAGACGCGACCAAGCCAGACCAGTGTCGCCTCGTCTGATGGCGCCAACTCGAGCACCCGTTCGAACCATTCCGCGGCCTGTGCGCGATCCTGCGTCATCAGGTAGATCTGACCGAGATAGTAGGGCCAACGCATATCATTCGGTGCGAGCGCAACCGCGGTCAAGAAGCTGGCAGCCGCTGGATCGTCCTGCTTGGCGGCCATAAGAATCAGACCTAGTGACCCGTAGGCCCGGGCGAGCTCGACGTCCGGCGGCTTCGGGTCCCTCGTAAGCAGGGCCTGTACCACCGCGTCGCGTTCACGCACCTCATCCTGCACCCACTCTTCCATGGACGACAGATCGGGAAGTACCACAGCTGGCACCGCCTCGTCCTGGA
Source organism: Vicinamibacterales bacterium (assembly GCA_965237405.1). GTDB lineage: Bacteria > Acidobacteriota > Vicinamibacteria > Vicinamibacterales > UBA8438 > CAUZIB01. The sequence goes on from OZ250139.1 coordinate 1,909,083, forward strand.
CCACGCGTGGCGAGGCACCGGCCGAAGGAGCTGACTCAGTCTGGTCGGATGGCGCGCAGCCGCTGGTCATCACCAACATCCATAACCCCGTGATGAGGCCGGCGCGCGGACGACGTCCGGTCATCCTCCCGTCCCTTCGATTAAGGTCGTGTAGCGATCGACCGGTACATCACTCCACTCCTCGATCACGCCACTCGGCCAGGTCACCTGCACCGTGGGCGCCTCCGCGGACGGGCCAAGTCCAACGAGCACGCGCGGATCGTTCGCCGAGGCATAGCTACCGTCGGCGCGCGCGCGTCGGCCTAGCGTGAAACCGTCCGACCGCGTAATCGTAACCTGAGCCCCGACCATGTCACGTGGCGTGTCTGCACCGACGAGCCGCAGCCCCAACCAGTGGTCATCGGGTGTCCCGACTTGGTTGATGAGTAGCCTGACCGGCCCGACGGCGTTCGACACCAACACGTCCGTGTCACCATCGTTGTCGATATCGCCGAACGCGGCGCCGCGGCTCACTTCGGACAACTCAAACACCGTGCCGGCCTGGTCAGTAACGTCCTCGAACTGTCCGTTTCCGAGATTTCGGAACAGCTGGTTCGGCTGATCCAACGGAAACGGATCGTCGACCGACGGCTCGCGCTGGTGCACGACCCGACCGTTGACCGCGAGAACGTCCAACCAGCCGTCGTTATTGAAGTCGAACCAGGCCGCACCGAAGCCAGTATACGGAAGGCTTGGCTGCCGGATCCCAGTCCGCGAAACTTGATCCTCAAAGAGCCCGGTGCCGTCGTTGACATAGAGCGTACTTCCCTGCCCGGTAAGCTCGGTGATGAACAGATCCTCGTCACCGTCGTTGTCGAAGTCGCCGAAGTCGACACCCATATCGGCCTTGGCGTCACCCGCTGGACTGAGCGCTACCCCCGCCATCAGTGCCATGTTCCGGAACGTGCCGTCACCCTGGTTCATCCAGAGCTGGTTCTCCGACTGGTCGTTCGCGACGAAGATATCAATCCAGCCGTCGGCGTTGACATCGGCGGTCGCAATGCCGAGCCCGGGCCCGAACGCGCGGTTGATGCCGGCTGCGATCGTGACGTCGGTAAACGTGCCGTCTCCTCGATTCCGGTAGAGCCGGTCCGGCTCGCCACCATAGGTAGCCGGATCGCAGTAGTCCCCCGTTCGCCCCGCCGAGTCACGGCACGGCACAGCCGTCTCAAGCGAAAAATTCAGATAATTCGCCACGAACAGATCAAGCCACCCATCGCGATCGAAATCCACGAACGACGCAGGAACGCTCCAGGCAGGGTCGGCGGTTCCAGTCTCATCCGAAACATCGACGAACGTACCGTCCCCCTGGTTGCGCCACATTTGGTTGGGCCCGAACTGCGTGACGTAGAGGTCAACCCAGCCGTCGTTGTCGTAGTCACCACTCGCCACACCCTGGCCGTAGCCCGGTGCGTCGATCCCGCTCGCGTCCGTCACGTCGGTCAACCGCAAGGTCCGCCGCCCGTCAGCGTCCACCTCGAGATCGTTGCGATACAAGCGGTCAGTAAGCGGCCCGTCGGGCGGGGCAACCAGAGGCGTGCCGGTCCCGAGCATCGCGCCTTGCACGAGATAAACATCGAGATCACCATCGTTGTCGTAATCGAACAGCGCGACGCCCGGTCCTGTAATCTCGGGCTGATAAAACTGGCCAGACATCCCGTTGAAATGGACGAAGTCGAGGCCACTCGCTTCTGCGCGATCGACGAACCACTCGACGTCACCATCCGATCCCGAAATGGGCTGGCGTCCCGATGCATCCGGCTCGACACCACCGCCACCACAGGCGGCAAACACGAGAATCGCCCCCAGCGGGGCATACGGTAGCCGAATACTCACTCGTCAATTCCCGTCCAACGGGTCGCCGGTGCCCTTCTTGAGGACGACGCCCTGGTCGAATCCCTCGACGCCAAATCGCTCCGAGCGCCCATCAGACCATCGTACGTCGACTACCTCAACCAAGGAAGCACTGCCCAAGCCGACGTGGCGCAAAGATCGTTACGGCTCAAGTAACTCTATGCCAGATGATATCAGCCGGACACCAAGCCGCGTGTCCTCTCACCGTGAACGAAAGAAGCACCGGAGGGATGGAAGGGACGGGACAGGTGGCCGAGTTACGAATGCGGCCTCCGACGACTTAAGTGACGCTCGGGCTCAGGGCCGTACCATCGCCGCCAGCGCCTCATCGAGTTGCTGGAGCCGGGGGTAGTCGGGGTGTACGCGGCGCGCGTCGACCAGCCACTCACGCGCCTCCGAATAGCGTTCGAGACGAATGAGCGCATCTGCCCGCCCGACCCACGCTTCGACGAAATCGGGCACGTCCACAGCCACCTGCGCGTAGTGCGGGAGCGACTCCTCCAGCCGCCCACGGGCTCGCAGAGCTTCGGCCAAGCTCAGCCGCGCCTCGACAAAGTCGGGTTCGTACTTGAGCGCCAGGAAGTACCGTTCGACTGCCTCCTGATAGTGTCCTTCGAGCTCTAAGAGCGCCGCGAGGCCGACGTGCGCGAGAGCGAACTCCGGTGACAGCCGCAGCGCCTCCTCCAGCTGATCGGCCGCGCCACGTCGGTCACCGGTGATGACCAACGCGGCCGCCAACCGCTGCCGGAGTGACGGGTTGTCCGGCTCCAACTCGATCCCCCGGCGAAAGAACTCAATCGCTGTCGGGTAGTCGCCCTCGTCGAGCGCCTGATTACCACGATGCTCGAACACCATCGCACTTTCCAGCACGTCGTAGTACTCGAGCATCAGCGGATCGGCCAGAAGCGGCCAGCGGCCGCCCCGGCGTCGATCGAACCGCTGGGCATTAAAGCGCTCGAGATGCGCAGCGGTTTTGTCGAGTTGACCCAGCGACCGATAGGCCATCGCCAGTACGTAGTGCACGCGCGAGCCGCCGGGATCGAGCTCGAGTGCCTGTTCGAGAGATTCGGTCGCGCGCGGATAATCTTGTCTTGCGAGGGCCACCTGTCCCACACCGGCCCACGCCGCTGCTGATCGCGGTTCGACCAGCGTCGCGTGAGAAAACAGGCGCGCCGCCGCGTCGAAGCGAGTTTGGTCGTAATAGACGCGACCAAGCCAGACCAGTGTCGCCTCGTCTGATGGCGCCAACTCGAGCACCCGTTCGAACCATTCCGCGGCCTGTGCGCGATCCTGCGTCATCAGGTAGATCTGACCGAGATAGTAGGGCCAACGCATATCATTCGGTGCGAGCGCAACCGCGGTCAAGAAGCTGGCAGCCGCTGGATCGTCCTGCTTGGCGGCCATAAGAATCAGACCTAGTGACCCGTAGGCCCGGGCGAGCTCGACGTCCGGCGGCTTCGGGTCCCTCGTAAGCAGGGCCTGTACCACCGCGTCGCGTTCACGCACCTCATCCTGCACCCACTCTTCCATGGACGACAGATCGGGAAGTACCACAGCTGGCACCGCCTCGTCCTGGACCACGCGTGGCGAGGCACCGGCCGAAGGAGCTGACTCAGTCTGGTCGGATGGCGCGCAGCCGCTGGTCATCACCAACATCCATAACCCCGTGATGAGGCCGGCGCGCGGACGACGTCCGGTCATCCTCCCGTCCCTTCGATTAAGGTCGTGTAGCGATCGACCGGTACATCACTCCACTCCTCGATCACGCCACTCGGCCAGGTCACCTGCACCGTGGGCGCCTCCGCGGACGGGCCAAGTCCAACGAGCACGCGCGGATCGTTCGCCGAGGCATAGCTACCGTCGGCGCGCGCGCGTCGGCCTAGCGTGAAACCGTCCGACCGCGTAATCGTAACCTGAGCCCCGACCATGTCACGTGGCGTGTCTGCACCGACGAGCCGCAGCCCCAACCAGTGGTCATCGGGTGTCCCGACTTGGTTGATGAGTAGCCTGACCGGCCCGACGGCGTTCGACACCAACACGTCCGTGTCACCATCGTTGTCGATATCGCCGAACGCGGCGCCGCGGCTCACTTCGGACAACTCAAACACCGTGCCGGCCTGATCAGTAACGTCCTCGAACTGTCCGTTTCCGAGATTTCGGAACAGCTGGTTCGGCTGATCCAAGGGAAGCGGATCGTCGGCTGTCGGCTCGCGGGTCAGTAAAACCGGACCGTTGACCGCGAGAACGTCCAACCAGCCGTCGTTATTGAAGTCGAACCAGGCCGCACCGAAGCCAGTATACGGAAGGCTTGGCTGCCGGATCCCAGTCTGCGCGGCCCGTTCCTCGAATAACCCAGCACCGTCGTTGACATAGAGCGTACTTCCCTGCCCGGTAAGCTCAGTGATGAACAGATCCTCGTCACCGTCGTTGTCGAAGTCGCCGAAGTCGACACCCATATCGGCCTTGTCTTCACCCCCTGCACCGAGCGCTACCCCCGCCATCAGTGCCATGTTCCGGAACGTGCCGTCACCCTGGTTCATCCAGAGCTGGTTCTCCGACTGGTCGTTCGCAACGAAGATATCAATCCAGCCGTCGGCGTTGACATCGGCGGTCGCAATGCCGAGCCCGGGCCCGAACGCGCGGTTGATGCCGGCTGCGATCGTGACGTCGGTAAACGTGCCGTCTCCTCGATTCCGGTAGAGCCGGTCCGGCTCGCCGCGATAGTTGATGGGATCACAATAATTCCCGGTTCGCCCCGCGGGGTGTCGGCACGGCACGTGCGTCTTAACCGTGAAACTGAGATAGTTTCCCACGAACAGATCAAGCCACCCATCGCGATCGAAATCCACGAACGACGCGGGAACGCTCCAGGCAGGGTCGGCGGTTCCAGTCTCATCCGAAACATCGACGAACGTACCGTCCCCCTGGTTGCGCCACATTTGGTTGGGCCCGAACTGCGTGACGTAGAGGTCAACCCAGCCGTCGTTGTCGTAGTCACCACTCGCCACACCCTGGCCGTAGCCCGGTGCGTCGATCCCGCTCGCGTCCGTCACGTCGGTCAACCGCAAGGTCCGCCGCCCGTCAGCGTCCACCTCGAGATCGTTGCGATACAAGCGGTCGGTAAGCGGCCCGTCGGGCGGGGCAATCAGAGGCGTGCTGGTCCCGAGCATCGCGCCTTGCACGAGATAAACATCGAGATCACCATCGTTGTCGTAATCGAACAGCGCGACGCCCGGTCCCATTAGCTCGGGCTGATAAAACTGGCCAGACATCCCGTTGAAATGGATGAAGTCGAGGCCACTCGCTTCTGCGCGATCGACGAACCACTCGACGTCATCATTCGATCCCGAAATGGGCTGGCGTCCCGATGCATTCGGCTCGACACCACCGCCACCACAGGCGGCAAACACGAGAATCGCCCCCAGCGGGGCACACGGTAGCCGAATACTCACTCGTCAATTCCCGTCCAACGGGTCGCCGGTGCCCTTCTTGAGGACGACGCCCTGGTCGAATCCCTCGACGCCAAATCACTCCGAGCGCCCATCAGACCATCGTACGTCGACTACCTCAACCAAGGAAGCACTGCCCAAGCCAACGTGGCGCAAAGATCGTTACGGCTCAAGTAACTCTATGCCAGATGATATCAGCCGGACACCAAGCCGCGTGTCCTCTCACCGTGAACGAAAGAAGCACCGGAGGGATGGAGCCTCCGGGCAGTCCGGGACTGTTCAAAGGCAACTGAACCCATTGCAAATTGCCCCTATTCGAACCATATTGGTATTGTCTCTGAAAAACGGCTACCCGGCTGGTCAGCGCGCTGTTAGTTATAGTTGGATTCACGTTGTATCGGTGCGGAACACAATCTGACGGCAAGCCACTCAACAGGCGCCAGGAAGAAGACCTCATGTCCAATCAGAGTCCAAGTTCCCCCATTATTGTCTACACCACAATTCCCGCGGATCATTCGCAGCAAAGCCGGTGGCTTGTCGACTTCGCGATCACGCTGTTGATTTTCGCGGTGCCGTTTTTGTCGGGATGCCAGGAAAAACAGCCGACGGTGGACGCGCTATCGGAAAGCCCCGATTCAGTCGCAGAAGAAGTCAATACCAAGAATCCTCCAGCCATATCCAGTCATGACCGAATGGTAGACGTCATGGCACAAATAGCTCAGTCGAGTAAGACGAATCACCCAATTCTTGGTGACGGAAACGCAAAACAGTTGCGTGCGAGTCTTCAAGAACTCCTGGCTTCCGGGAAAAGTGATCCGGATGCGTTGAACACTTTCCTTAGCCTGCATATGGAATTGGGACAGGCTGAGTTAAAACTAGGCAATCTTGATCAGGGAATTAAATATTTCTCGACCGCTTTGACCACTCTCAATCAACTGGTCGCGACTAGGGGGATGGAACCAGGACTTTTAAGGCAACAGTTCCTGGAAGTGAAGTACGGCCTAGCAGTTGCCTATATGCGGAAAGGTGAAACACAAAACTGTTGTCTGCAGAATTCACCAGATAGTTGCTTGTTACCAATTCGCGGAACCGGTATCCACAAGAATCCGGAAGGCTCAAAAAGAGCCATCCAGTACTTCACGGAAGTGTTGAGGCAAGCTTTGCCAGACTCGCCGTTCTTTATCAAGGCCAAATGGCTCCTCAACATCATGTATATGACCATTGAAGGTTACCCTGAACAGGTTCCTGAACAATTCCTGATCGAACCTAGTGTATTTGAGTCCGAAGAGCCCTTTCAGAGATTCACCAATGTCGCGAATCAATACAAAATCGATACATTCAGCCTGCTGGGAGGAGCAATCGTCGATGATTTTACGGGGGACGGATACCTGGATATAGTAGTTTCGACTTTCGACTTGCAGGAACAGGCGAAATTCTTTCGTAACAATCGTGACGGTTCGTTCGTCGACGATACCAAGGCCGCGAATCTGACTGGATTGGTCGGTGGGTTCAATCTTGTGCATGCAGACTACGACAACGATGGAGACTCTGACATTCTCATGTTACGTGGAGCGTGGCTGGGTGAACTGGGTCAGATCCCAAACTCGCTACTGCGGAATGATGGTAATGGACGGTTCACGGACGTCACTGTGGAAGCCGGAATGGCACAGGCCCACTATCCAACTCAAACCGCCGCCTGGGCTGACTTCGACAATGACGGAGATCTGGATGTCTATATTGGTAACGAGCACCTTGCCAATACCAATTCCGCCCCCTGTCAGCTTTTCCGCAATAATGGCGACGGCACGTTTACCGACATTGCCAGCGCAGCCGGAGTAACAAACGAAAGATACGCCAAGGGAGTTACCTGGGGCGACTTTGACGACGACGGCTTTCCGGATCTCTACGTCTCCAACTTTAATTCCGACAATCGCCTTTACCGAAACAAGGGCGATGGAACCTTCGTTGATGTCGCCGCCGAATTGGGCATCACGGGCCCGCTGAAAAGTTTTCCCGTCTGGTTTTGGGATTTCGACAACGATGGCAACCTGGACTTGTTTGTTTCCAGTTACGAATGGGATCTCGGGAACCTGGCAGCCGTGGCTTCCAGCCAACTTGGTCTGCCAACTGAATTTGAACACGCCCGTCTTTATCGGGGAACCGGAGAAGGCGGATTCGACGAGGTCGCAAAATCACAGAATCTGACCCGCATTAGTTTGCCAATGGGCGCCAACTTTGGCGATCTCGACAACGACGGCTTTCTCGATTTCTATCTCGGCACTGGCTACCCGGACTACGAGGGATTGATGCCCAACGTCATGTATCGAAATCGGAGAGGTGCCGGTTTCTCGGATGTTACTACGGCGGGCGGATTCGGCCATCTGCAGAAAGGTCATGCTGTCGTTTTTGTAGATATCGACAACGATGGAGACCAGGATATCTTCGAGCAATTGGGCGGATTTTTCCCTGGTGACAAATATTACGATGCGCTATTCCAGAACCCTGGTTTCGGCAACAACTGGATCACGATCAAGCTGGTTGGAGTCCAATCCAATCGATCAGCGATTGGCGCTCGCATTCGAATTCAAATTACCGAAAATGGCGAAAGCCGATCTGTGTACAAACATGTCAACACAGGGGGTAGCTTTGGTGCTAATCCTTTCAGGCAGACGATCGGTTTGGGCTCAGCCACCAGCATTGAAACTCTGGAAATATTCTGGCCGACCTCGCAGCAGAAACAAATCTTCCGCGACGTGCCTGTCAACCAGGTAATCGAAATTACGGAAGCTGCGGAAGAATACCAAACGATTCAACTAGAGAAGTTCGGTATGGATCCGCCACACGGTACCGAAGAATCCCGATAATGGACTTATTATGGCTTTCCATAAGGTTGGATCCTCGATCCCTTACGCTCGGTGAGCGCCCGAAAACGACGGTGGTCATCAAGCGCGTCGGACGTGTCTCTAAACTCTGGCGGCACACAAGCGCATGGTCCCCGGTCGGCGTGGTCAGGTGCACTTCAACGTTCGGTAGCATTTCCGGTTTCGCGGGGTTATAGACAGCGGATCGTCGCCCACCAGTGGCCTCGTTTCGGGCGGTGGGGGTCCCCAACCGGCCCTTTTTCCCCGCATGTCATGTTCGACTGATACTATTTATCTGTTCTGACCTTGGCGACCACGGTGTGACCCACGTGGCGGTCGCCCCCGGGGGCTCGGCTACCAGACGAGCCGCGTCACAGATCCCAACAGGCCCAGGACGGCACGATCACGCTACAAGACCAGACCGGATACAAGAGGAGGCTTCGACGATGCCTAAGTTCGCCGCCAACCTGACCATGATGTTCAACGAGGTCGACTTTCTCGACCGGTTCAAGGCCGCGGCCGAAGCCGGATTCAAGGGTGTTGAGTACCTCTTTCCCTATGACTTTGAAGAGGACGAATTGACCGAGCGCCTTGCCGACAACGGCCTCGTCCAGGTATTGCACAACCTCCCCGCTGGCGACTGGGGCGCGGGCGAGCGCGGCATCGGCTGTCTGCCCGACCGCGTCGGCGAGTTCGAGGACGGTGTCGGGAGGGCGATCGACTACGCGCGCGCTTTGAGTTGCCCGCGCGTCAACTGCCTCGTGGGAATCGCGCCCGATGGCGCCAACCCGGCACAACTGACGAAAACACTCGTGGCGAACTTGCGCTTCGCCGCTGAAAAGCTCGGTGCAGCCGGAATTCAGCTCGTTATCGAACCGATCAACACGCGCGACATTCCCGGGTTCTTCCTCAGCCGGACCAGTCAGGCAAACGCAATCATCGACGCGGTCGGATCGGACAACCTCGCGCTCCAATACGATATCTACCACATGCAGATTATGGAAGGTGACCTGGCACCGACAATCGAGGACAATCTGTCGCGCATCGCCCACATACAACTCGCCGACAATCCGGGCCGCCACGAGCCCGGCACTGGCGAAATCAACTATCCGTTTCTATTCGATTTCATCGACCGGATCGGATACCCAGGCTGGATCGGCTGCGAATATAAACCTGCCGCGACGACGGCTGAGGGGCTGTCCTGGATTGCCCCTTACGTCGGTGCCGGGGCGTCAGACTAAACGCTTGTCGGAGGAAAACAACTGATGGCAAATGTAGGCTTCATTGGACTCGGCATCATGGGCCGCCCCATGGCAGGGCATCTGCAGACCGGCGGTCATACTTTGTTCGTACACGACTTGATCCCGATTCCCCAGGAACTCGTCGACGGCGGCGCCACCGTCTGCAACAGCGGTAAAGAGGTCGCCGAACGCTCGGAGATCATCGTTACAATGGTTCCCGACACGCCCGATGTCGCAGCCGTCCTGTTCGGTGAGAACGGCGTCGCTGAGGGCCTGTCGACGGGCAAGATCGTGGTCGACATGAGCTCGATCTCGCCGATCGAGACCAAGGACTTCGCCGCTCGGATCAATAACCTAGGCTGCGAGTATGTCGACGCGCCAGTGTCTGGCGGCGAAGTCGGCGCCAAGGCCGGCAAATTGACCATCATGGTCGGCGGCAGCCAACCAAGCTTCGATAGGGTGAAGCCGCTCTTCGACCTGATGGGCGGGAACATCACACTGGTCGGCGGCAACGGCGACGGTCAGACGACCAAGGTCGCCAACCAGATCATCGTTGCGCTGACAATCGAAGCAGTCGGCGAGGCACTCCTCTTTGCGTCGAAGGCCGGAGCCAACCCGGCCAAGGTGCGACAGGCGCTGATGGGTGGATTTGCATCATCGAAGATTCTCGAGATCCACGGGGAGCGCATGATCGCCCGAACGTTTGACCCCGGGTTTCGGATCAACCTGCACCAGAAGGATCTCAACCTCGCGCTCACCGGCGCGCGCGCGCTCGGCCTGTCGCTGCCCAACACCGCGACCTGCCAGGAGCTGTTCAACAGCTGTGCCGCCAACGGCGGCTCAGGCTGGGACCATTCCGGCATGGTCAAGGCCCTGGAGATGCTGGCCAATCACGAGATCGGCCAGGGGAGTTAGGCAGAGGTTACTCGGTCGTCAGTCTATTTCGAAACGCGTGCCGCAACTGGAACCGAATTCATGAGCCCGGCAGGTGGCACCGTGTGCCTACTGGGTGACCTCGGATGTCGATGCCGTCCATCGTTGGCTCGTGCCTCCATTGAGCACGAGCGCATGCTCGAGACCAATGAGCACGAGGTCCGGCAGGAGGACGTCGAACATCTTGTCGTTCTCGAACAGGCGCGAGAGGCCACCGGTGCCAATCACCACGGCTGGTTCGCCCTGGAAGGCGCGCTCGCGGATCTCGCGCGTCAACGTCTGCACGACCGCCCGGTTACCGAAGTAGAGTCCGGACTGGATACTTTCGACCGTCGAGCGTCCGATCAACTCGGTCGCTGGAACAATCTCCACTGTGGGCAGACGCGCCGTGTTCCGCTCCAGTGCTTCCATGGCGATCTGCATGCCGGCCATGATGATGCCGCCGAGGTAATCACACGTCGCGCTCACAACGTCAAAGGTCGTGGCCGTCCCAAAGTCGATGATGATCAGGTTGCGCCCCGGATAGCGGTGCATGGCCCCGACGGCGTTTGCGATGCGGTCGGGCCCAACTTCAATCGGGTTCCGATACCGGATCCGCAAACCCGTCTTCACCCCAGCCTGCAAAACGAACGGATCGAGCCCGAAGTACTTCCGGCAGCAGCTCCGCAGCGAGTAGATGACGTCGGGCACGACCGAGCAGAGTGCGATCTGATCGACACGAGACGGGTCTTCATCGTTCTCACGAAGCACGCTCCGCAGGAAGACCCCAAACTCATCGGATGAGAGGGCAAGACCCGTCGTCTTGCGAAACCGGAACACCAACTGATGATTGTCGAACACGCCCCCAAAGATCTGGTTGTTGCCAACGTCGAGCGTGAGGATCATGTGCGGCCTCCCAGGAGCACGTTGTCGATCAGTCGAACGTCGCCGAGGCGCACCCCTCCCAGCCGACGTCCATCCCGATCCTCGACGTAGTCGACGGTAAATCCCGCACCTTTCAGATCACACACCGCTACCTCCGCGGTCGGGGCAGTCGAGAGGAGCCCGTAGAATCGCGATGCTCGTTGCCGGTCTTCCGGTGATAAACGGCGATTCCGCGAGCTAACCGCCAGGCCATCCGCCTCGCGGACCGTTGCGCAGGCGACAATCGTGGTCGGAAGGAAGAAGGCCTCGACCATTCCACGAACGAGCGTGAGCTGCTGCCAGTCCTTCTCACCAAAGTATGCGCGATCGGCAAAAATGATCTGTAGCAGCTTGAGGACGACGGTCAGCACGCCGTCAAAATGTCCGGGTCGGTGGGCACCCTCCATCTCGATCGAGAGTCCGGTCTCCGTCACGCGGTATCGGTAGTCGTCGGGATAGAGATCCCGCTCGCGCGGCCGAAAAACGAAGTCGACTCCTTCGGCCCGCAGTGTTGTCAGATCACCTTCGAGGTTACGAGGGTACATCTCCAAATCGGCTGGGTCATCGAACTGTGTCGGGTTGACGAAGATGCTGACGAGGGTCAGATCGTTTTCCACCCGACAGCGTCGCACGAGCGAGAGGTGACCCTCATGCAGTGCACCCATCGTTGGGACAAGACCGAGTGTCAGCCCGGAGCGAACCTGTGCACTCCGCTCACCGCGCCACCACGAAGGCGCCTCGAACACGGTCATCACGAGTAGCTTTCCTCGGGCGCTGGAAAACGGGCTTCCTTGACGTCCGCGTCGTACCGGTTAAGGGCGTCGGTCAGGATGGACTCACCGTCGACGTAATGCCGGACGAAGCGAGGTGTGTGACCCTGGTCTACGCCCCAGAGATCCTGTAGTACGAGAACTTGACCGTCGGCGCCCACTCCCGCGCCGATACCGATGGTGGGAAGGGTGAGGGCCGCGGTAATGCGAGCTGCCACCGCCGCCGGCACACACTCGAGCACGATGGAGAAGCAGCCGAGATCCTCAAGCGTCTGCGCCTGGCGCAGAAGATTGGCGGCGTCCACATCGTTCCGTCCCTGCACCTGAAACCCACCGAACTGATTGACCGACTGCGGCGTCAAGCCGACATGTCCCATGACCGGCACACCGGACCCCACAATGTGACGGATGACATCCTCGTGACCGTCTACCCCTTCGAGCTTGACCGCCTGGGCCCCGGCCGCCATCAGGCTGCCCACGGCCGCCATTGCAGCTGGAACAAACTTGCGAAACGATAGGAACGGTAGGTCGGCGATCAGAAGCTTCCCATCGATCGAGCTGGCGACGGCACGGGTATGCGTGGCCATCAGCTCGACGGTAGCTGGGAGCGTTGTCGGATAACCGTGCATCACCATCGCCGCCGAGTCTCCGACGAGCACCGCATCCACCTGCGAGCGCGCAATCAAGCGAGCGGACCAGGCGTCATACGCCGTGACCATCGAGATTCGACGCCCTTCCACCTTGAACTGGACAAACTCACGAACGCTCTTCATAGGCCCTCATGAATGCGGTATACACCGCATGAAACGGATCACCCTCAAGCGCTTTCAAGTTCGTCGCAATCGCCCCTCGGTCGCCGCGCGTCAACGGACCGGTCAGAGCCCGATCGCCGTCGGCCATGACGTTGGCCATCACCCTGGTGAGGTACGGGTGTCCGGCTGAGGTCGGAATACCGAAGCGCCGCTGTAGCTCGTCGAAGAGTTTCACCCACAGCATGGTCGAGAAGTTACCAGCCATTACACACAGCGCATGGTAGTACGGGCGATCCACAGCTGGAATCATGAATGATGGATTCGGTACGCCTGGCAGCAACTCTGCGAGCGGCGTTCCACCGGCATCAAGGACGAACGGGATCGCGCGATAGTCGGCGAGGTCATAGAATTCGGGGCCGAATGTCATCAGGGGATGGGCCGCCTCGGCGAGAGGTGTGACGAGACTGCCGGAGCAGTGGACGAGGCGCTTCTCTTGAAGAGCCGGCCACGCTTCGATGAAGGCAGCGATCTCGGCGTCGCGAATCAGAATGAGTACCGTCGCGCAGGGGTTGAGCGCCTCGGGTGGATCGGGCGACGGCTCCCGCCGTGACCAGGTGCGGACCGAAAGATCGAGCAGGTCGAAGTAGTGACGGAAGTGGCGAGCGACGCGACCGCTTCCTACGATACCGAATGGGCTCGCATCACGCGCGGGTACCTGTCGCAATGATCAGGTCCTCTCCAATCAAACGAACGAGAAATAGGCGGAACTGCCCAGCACCATGGTCGCCGTTCTCTCGAATCGGCGCCTCTGTTATCTTACTACAAAACCTGCAGTTGATCGCGGATCGTCAGGCGCTCAGGGCGTGGGAAGCAGCACGGAGCGATCCACCCACTCGCCGCCCTGCATGACGCGGTCAATCTCCCGAGTGTTCCGAATGTCGGCCAGCGGATCGGCATTCAGCACGACCAGATCAGCAAATTTCCCGACCTCTAACGTGCCGAATTCAGACTGGCCCCGCGACATCAGGTTGGCCCCGTTACGGGTGGCGGCGACAATCGCCTGCATCGGCGTCAACCCGGCCTCGACATATAGCTCCAACTCGTGGTGGGTCCCCCATCCCATCGGAACGTTCCAACTGGATGCTCCACTGTCGGTTCCCACCGCGACGGGGATGCCAGCGTCCACGACCGTCTTCACGAACGCCATGAGGCTCTCTAAGCGGGCCTGCCGGGCCTTGATATTCGGACTCGCCAAGACCTTCTCACGGCCCTCCGAGTCGCTCCAGCGAGCGTAGGCCTCGGGCTCGAACGACGCACGAATCTCCGGGTCTTCCAAGAGCTCGGGATACTCCGCCCAGATCCAGCCCGAATGGACATTCGTCAGCGTTGGTGAGAACGTGACACCGCTGGTGAGACACAGCTGGAGGAACTCCTCTCCGACCTCGCTGTCCGTGATCGTGTGGAGAAAATCTTTCACCCCGACGTCGATGAGGAGGCGGACGTCCGCCTCCTCGTCGATGTGGGCGACCGGGATAAGACCGTGCTTTATCGCGCCGTCGTAACGCCGAAGTACAACTGCTTCCTCAACTGGGGCTCGACCCGTTCCAGTTCACCGTTGTAGTGACCGTGGGTCTCCACGAGACCGGGGATAACGGTCTTACCCGTCCCATCAATGACCTCAGCGCCACTCGGAACAACCGTGGTCGAGCGGGGACCAGCGGCCTCAATGCGACCGTCCTGCACGACAATGACCGCATCCGCGATCGGATCCGCGCCCGTGCCGTCGATTAGACGCGCTCCGACGATGGCCACCACGGTCCCACGCTCGTCCGGTGGAGGAGCCGGAGCTGGGCTCTCCCCGCAACTGGCAAGGGCTGCAATGACAAACGTGACGACGGTCCATTTTGGTATTACTGGCACGGTGCCGAGCATGGTAGCACAGCGACAAGTCCTGGCTCCGGAGTCAGCGGCGGACGAGAGTCCCGCGTCTGAACCTATCGCAACAGAGAGACAAGCAGCGCGAGGCAAGCCACGATGACGCACCGCCACAATTTCCTTTTCACCCGATCCATCTGTGTCGTCCAATGCATCCACGGGCGCGTACAAAAAAAGGCCGGTGGGGGGGTTCCCCCACCGGCCCGAAATCGGGTCGCTGATAAACGACGGTCCGTCGTCTACCAGTTCACCTGAACCGCAAGCTTGGTCACCCGACCGGCCATGATACTGAGCGGACGGAAGAGGACCGAGCTGTAGTTCTGAATCGAGTTAATGATCGAGTTGTCGTTCAACGCATTGAAGATATCGATCTGCGCCGTGTACTCGACCCCTCTGAACCGGAAGTGCTTCCGGATGTTGAAGTCGACCTGCTGCCAGTATCCCTGATACAGCTCGCCAGGCGCATTAACGACCACCGTCGGAGCGAAGGTCTGCGTGACGTAGTCGGGGAAGTCACCCGGCTGCACCTGATACATGACCTGCTTCTCGTCCCCCGAGTACATCTGCAACCCACCGGCCATCTGGAAATCGAATGGCAGCGGATAGACCGCGAAGAACTTGAAGTCATGCCGGAACGGCATCCCGGCCCACGGCACCGGACTCAGCTCTGGATTGATCTGGCTGCAGTAACGTCCGCCCTGCTGGAAGCGCCACTCGCCGTTGATCATCGGCGTCACGTTTCCACCATTCGGGTTCTCCAGACCACAGGTATCCTGTGCGTGCTGGTGCCCCGTCCAACCTCCAAACGCCGTGCCTCCGTTCGGCAACCGCGCCTGGAACGAGAGCTCGTACGCCTGGTAGCGAGCGCCGTTCCGATCCGATGAGCTGTCGACGATGTCGTTGATAAGACCTTCATACTCCGGAGCACGGTTGAACACGTTGAAAGTCGTGCCATCGTAATCCGGCAGCACACCAAACCGGTCGTTGAACGTGACCGGTACGACATTGTAGGCCCCACAAAGTGTACCCGGGACTGCCTCATACGGGTTACATAACGGGAGGGCCGCGTTAATGCTGGAGGGCTGGTTGAAGAAGGTCCGGTAGTAGTAGGCGAACGTCACCGAGACACGCGGGAGAATCTCATGCTGGATAGACGCCGAGTATTCGACGTTGCTCTCCCGCTTGAGATCGCCAGCGATCCGGTTACCCGACCGGTTCGCTGTACCTTGCGGCACCTCCGAGAAGACACGCAGATTCCCGCGTCGCCCGATCTCGTTGTCCTGGGCGATGCCGTCAAAGTTCGTGCTCAGGTAGAAGTCAGCTTCGGTCTGGCTGAACCCTTCGGCCATGAGGTCCCCTTGGGTCGGGCAGAGCGCCCCGTTATTCCCGCCACTGTACACCTGCCTGCCGCCCGGTATTTTGGACGATGGCAGCAGCGAACAGTCCGCCCACGGACGCCAATCCCAGCCCCAGCCGACCGGATGATACCGGGCGCCGAGGCCCGCGACGTACCGCTTGGTGTAGCGGTTGGCTGAGAACTTCACCGCCGTCTTCGCATCGCCAAACAGGTCATACACGATGCTGAACCGCGGACTAAAGTCATTCGGCGTAATCTCGTCGATGACATCCGAATCGAACAGCCTCGCGTGCTTGAAGCGACTCGCCGGAATCCCACCCTCGGCGCGCCACATGTCATTCCCCGTCTTGAAATTGTCATTCCTGAGGCCCAGGTTGATCGTCAACCGATCCATGGTCCAGGTGTCCTGCGCGTAGAAGCTCATTTCTTGCCCCCACGTGGAGGAGAGCGTCTCGTTGGCAATATGCACGTTGTTGGGCACGCCCTGGCGGTAGGCCATGTCAAAGAAGCCCCCAATGGCGCTGAGCTGCCCACCGACACGACCGTTCATCTGTTGGAAGCCGGCCTTAAAGTTATGCGAACCCGTCACATACGAGAACGACCCCTGTGGGATCTTCGTAAACTTCGGGAACGCCATGTTCCATTGGTGGCCGTCGCCACCCCACCGCGTCCGCAGGACGTCGTCCTGACGACGAATGCCATCGGTGAAATACGCCCGCGTCATGTCGTAGCCTGTCCCATGGAAGCACGGCGTCACGACGCACTGCGTCAGGTCGCCGGGTTCAGCTGGGTTCAGGTCTCGACCCGCGCCCAAGCGCCGCGTGATCGGCACATTCGGTTGGTTCGAAAGCACGCCCCCACCGTTGTTGGTCGAATAGCCAAACTCAACGAGGGTTCGCGCGCTGGGTGTGTACGTGTACTTCGCCTGGAAAATGTAATTGCGCTGGCTGTCAGGATTGCGATGCCGCGCACCCTCCACCGGCTCAAGTGTCACATTCTCCCAGGCCCAACCCTTCAGGCCGCGACCGGTCAATGAGAAGGACCGCTGCATGAAGGCGCTGACCTTCTGCCGCTCACTCACCTGTCCGGTCAAGCGAAGCCCGAGGCTACGCCCCCAGCCCTCGGAGATGCCTTGTTCCCCGATGAGATCGGGTAGCGCATCCCGCATGAGCGCACTGTCGGGCCATACGGTTCCGGCTATCGCGGTGTAGCGCTTGCGGAAGCGGACTGAGGAGAAAAACCACAACCGGTCGCGGATGATCGGGCCACCCCACGACGGATTGATTTCCTCGTTGTACACAATCTGGTCGCCGGTTGTGATGCCCTCGGAACGCAGGTAGTCATCGATATTCGAGGCCGAGAACGGCGAACCCGTAAAACCGATATACGCGTTTCCGCTCTGGCTGTTACCACCCTCGCGCGGGATTAAATTGATGCGGAACCCGCCCGTCTGCGTTTCCGCAGTGGAACTCGAGGTCGTCATCGCGAACTCAGCCGCATAGCCGGGGTTAAGGTTCTTGCCCCCGCCGCAGAAGTCACAGTCCGCGTTGTCGGTCTGCATCCCGTCGATCTGCGCCGTCGTGTGGTGCACGGTCAAGCCACGCGAGTGAATCTTATTGTGGCCGCCGAGCCCGCCCACGTCCGGGTTGCGAATGCGCACGCCCTGCGCCAAATACCCGAGTGTTTCCGTATTACGGGTCGAGGGCAGCGCGTCAAAAAGCTCACGTGAGAAAGTCTCAGTCCTCTGGGCCGCCACCGTGTCGACGATCGGTGATTCACCTGTAACTGTGATCGTCTCTTCCACGCCGCCAACCGCGAGCTCGCCGTTGATCTCGCCGGTGAAGATCGCCAATAGCTCGATCTCCTCCTGGACAAAGGTTGAAAAGCCCGGGAGTGTCATCGTGACGCTGTAGATACCAGGTGTCAGGCTGGTGATGAAGTAAATGCCGGCGCCATCGGTGATCGCGACGCGACAGCCTTCAATCAACCTGGGGCTACAGGCTTCCACGGTGACGCCGGGTAGGACGCCGCCCGTGTTGTCCGTCACTTCGCCACGCATACCACTCTGCTGGGCGAAGGCCGCTGTCGGAATAAGTGCGACAGCGAGTGTTATTAAAACCAGTTTTTTCATCCGTTCCCCTCCTCAGGGATTATGGGCACGAGCCTCATGAAGCTCTGCCCATAGGGTAGTAAGCAAAGTCTGCGCCAAAAAGAAGCGTCAGGATAAACCCAGCTTTTATTGGGTTCTTCGTCAAGCACTGAACCAACGTAATCTAAAATTTTGGATATATGGATCCATTAATCCATGTAAGTGGATCTCCGTACTGTCCAAGAACCCAATCGACGCCGTCCGACGGGCTGATTCTACGCTGGACGCTCGCCGGGTCGCGACGTTCGTGACCGCCGAGAGCCTCTGCTCGGCTCGCCCCGTCTGTCGCCTGTTCCCCACGTGTTGCAGTGCCTCGTCGTGGCCGTCGCGGGCTGGATCAACCAGCAGCCGCGTGACGTCATTGACTCTCTCCAGGAAGAGCATCGCGTCCGCCGAGAGCAACTCGGTCCTGGCCGTCTCCGGTTCACCGACGCCCAGCGCCGGCGCCTGGCCGCACAGGCCACGATCCTCGGGCGACGGGTACGCCGTGACCGGCACACCCTGGTCACGCCCGAGACCCTCCTCCGCTGGCATCGACAGCTGATCGCGAGGCCATACGACGGCCGCGGCCGTCGCGGACCGGGCCGCCCACGGGTCATGGACACGATCCGTCGGCTCATCGTCCGGATGGTCACCGAGAACCGCGCGTGGGGCGACACCCGTATTCGGGGGTGCCCGCGGCAACCTCGGGCATCAGGTGGCGTTGTTGCATGAATCGGAGCTAGCAGCCTGTCGGACTTAGGCCCGGGTTTTATAATAGGGCTTGTCGAGTCGAGGAGGTCGAAGTAGATGCCGAAGTTCGTACAGCGGCACCAGTCGCAGCTGTATTTGCTGCCGCCGGACCTGCGCGATTGGCTGCCGGAGGACGATCTGGCGCACTTCGTGGTTGAGGCGGTGGAACGGGTGCCGCTGGAGCGGTTCCAGGTAAACGAACGGGGCACCGGATCGGCGCAGTATCACCCGCGGATGATGCTGGCGTTGCTGGTGTACTGCTACGCGAACGGGATCTTCGGCTCGCGTCGGATCGAGCGGGCGACGTATCGGGACATTGGCGTTCGGTACGTGGCGGCGAACTGTCACCCGGACCACGACACGATCTGCACGTTCCGGCGCAGCAACTTCGATGCGGTAGCGGAGGCGTTCCTGCAGGTACTGCTGCTGGCGAAGGAGCTGCAGCTGCTGCGTGTTGGGACGGTGAGCGTGGACGGGACGAAGGTGGACGCGAACGCGAATAAGCGCAACAGCCTCCGCTACGACCGGGCGGGGGCGTTGCGCGAGCAGTTGCGAGGCGAGATCGAGGGGTTGTTGGATCAGGCGGAGCACGCCGACACGGACGCCGCGCCGGACCCGCAGGGTCTGCCGGAGGAGTTGTCGCGGCGGGACAAGCTGCGGGTGAAGCTGGACCGTGCGTGCGCGGAGTTGGAACGGCGTGCGCAGGCGCGTGCGGACTCGGAGCGGGCGGAGTACGAGCGCAAGGTGGCGGCGCGGGAGCGGCGTACGGGATCGCGCAAGGGTCGGCACATCAAACCGCCGACGGAAGCGCCGGAGGCGGAGGAGCAGATCAACCTGACGGACGCGGACAGTGCGCTGATGCGCAAGAGCCGGCGCCATGAGTACCGCCAGGCGTACAACGCGCAGGCGGCGGTGGATGCCGACGGCAGTCAGTTGGTGTTGGGGGCTAGGGTGAGCGTGTGCGCGAGCGACCGCAACGAGTTGGTGGCGGATGTGGATGCGATCCCGGCGGCGTTGGGCGCGGCGGATCGGGTACTGGCGGACAGCGGCTACGCGACGGGCAGCGAGGTGTCGCAACTGGCAGGTCGCGGTGTGGAGGTGTTGGTGGCGACGGGGGCGGAAGGCCAACGGCGCCAGCACGACTTCCGACCGGAGCCGCCGCACCCGCTGGCGAAGGAGCCGCAGGCGGACTGGATCAAGTCGATGCAGCAGAAGATGGCACTGCCGGAGCACCGGGCGCATTACCGTTTGCGCAAGCAGACGGTGGAGCCGGTGTTCGGGATCGTGAAGCAGGCGATGGGCTTCCGGCAGTTTCTGCTGCGGGGTCTCGAGAAGGTGGAGGGCGAATGGGCCTTGGTAACGCTGGCGTATAACTGCCGACGCTTGCACAACCTCAGGCTGGCATGACGGGGCTATAAGGAGCGGAACTTGGCGTGTTCGCGACCCACCAGAGGCGTCAGAAAGGCCTCCAGGCGCCGTCAGCGACCGATGGCCAGGAATACAGTCCCCGTTTCGGTCGAAGCGGCCCTCCCGGCACAGAGACACAGGGCGTCGTTCACACAGGTGCCAAGTCGCTTCCGCGCGCGTTTGCCACGCCCAAGTCCGACAGGCTGCTAGCCCGCATCGATCCCGATCCACGGCTCCTTCACCGACCGATGCGGTACGACATTGGCCTGCCACGCCCAGTCATCTGATTCAGGATGTTGCACGCGAGGACGACCTCAGTCCCCCACCCTGCGGGACTGCACGCTCGCAGGCCGTCTCCGATGACCGACGTGTACCGGAAGAACGCGTTCTCCACGCGGGCCTGCCCATGGTAGCCAGACATCTGCTTCCAGCGCCGCCGTCCTGTCTCCTTGACCGCCAGGATCGTGCGATCACGAGCGCTCGACCGCGGACCGTGTCGAGACACGTTAGCCGTACTCGTCGGCGGAACCACGACGGTCGCGCGACGCGCACCGGCGGCCTCGTAGAAGCCGACCGTCTCGGAGGCGGCATCCGCCGTCACCCGTCCGAGGGCGCCGTCGACCGCCTCGATCAACGTGATGCCAGTCGTCGCGTCGTCGACGCTCGCTTCCGTCAGGGCCCGGGCGACGATCACACCCGATCGGTCGACACCGAGATGCCGCGTCTTCCAGCCTCGCCGCCCCCGTCCTCCATGTTGCGCCGCGGCCCATTCACCCTCGCCCACGATCGAAAGACCCGTGCTGTCGACAATGAGATGTAGGCCGACACCTGCGGGGGCGCGACGAAGCGTGAGGTCGAGATGCTGGCCACGCCGGGAGAGCGTGGTGTGATCGGGCGCGGACAGAGCGAGACCCAGCATCCCGAAGATCGACGTCAAGAAGCCTTCAGTCTGCCGCAGGGACAGGTGGACGATGCGCCGGAGCGTCAGCGCGGTTTCGATGGCGAGATCGGAATACGGCCGCTGCCCGCCACGTTTGCCGACCCCCACGGCCTCCCAAGGGGCGATCACATCCGGGGCCAACCACACGGTGATATCGCCGCGCTGGACCAGTGCTCGGTCGTATGCCGGCCAATTCCCAACGTGGTATTGTGTCGTGTACTTCGGGTGCACGCTCGACTTCATGTCGAGATCATGCACCTGCCGTCGCTACGATGGCCAGGAGGTCGATCGTGGCGCACCGATCAGTACGCGAATAACCGCGCGGAGGTCTCCCATCAACCGACCCGACAGCGTGAGCGCCAGATGCGGCGTTTCACGTCGGCCGCTCAGCTCCAACGGTTCGCGTCGGTTCACGGTATCGTGCAGAATCTGTTCCGAGTCGGTCGACACCTCCTGCGATCGGCTCACCACCGTCTGCTCCGCACTCGCGCGTTCGTTGAATGGGATGCGGTGACGTGCGCCTGCTGAGAACGATCGGGGGCGTCGATTTCACGAGGCAAGAGCGCGCTACCCTCAACAAGTTGACAATGCCGTTCTAGGAAACTGAATGAGGCGAGTACGGCCTCTGCCGCTTGCTGATGATACGATGCCTCGTACTCAGCTCGGTGGTCACTGTTTTCACTTCTTCCACTTAGCAGATGTCGATCAACACTTGGCATCGGTTCTACGACCCCGGCGTTCCGCTGAGGACATCACGCTGCCCGGCTTCCTCGAACGGAGTGCCGCTGAGTATCCGGACGCAACGGCGCTGATCTTCCTCAATCGGACGATGACGTACCGGGAGCTCCAAGCGGACGTGGATCGGTTCGCCGCGGCGCTCGCGAGGCTGGGAGTTGGGCCGGGCATCCGCGTGGCTGTGCAGCTGCCGAACCTCCCGCAGACCGTGATTGCCTTCTACGCCGCGCTGTCGCTCGGCGCCACGGTGGTGATGACGAACCCACTCTACGTCGAACGGGAGATCGAGCACCAGTGGAACGACGCCGGGTGCACGGTGGCGGTCGTCGCCGACTTCTTGTTCGACCGGCGCGTCGCGCACATCCGCGAGAAGCTGGCCGTCGAGCACTATGTCATCGCCTCAATCCCCGACTTTCTTCGGTTCCCGCTGAACCTGCTGGCACCGCTCCGGCTGCGACGGGCCGATCCGCCGCTCCTCGCGTCGGTCAAGCCCGGCCCGGGCGTGCACCTGATGCGGAGCCTCATGAAGCAGACGGCGCCGGATCGCCCGCGGCCAGCGATCGCGATGGACGACACCGCGCTGCTACAGTACACGGGCGGCACAACGGGCGTGGCCAAGGGGGCGATGCTGACGCACCGAAACCTGTCGTGCAACGTCCAGCAGGTGACCGCCTGGTTCGTGGACGTCCGGCGGGGCGGGGAGGTCATGATGGGGGTCCTCCCGTTCTTTCACGTGTTTGGTCTGACGGTGGCCATGGCCTTCCCGCTCAGCGTCGCTGGGGCGGTGGTGCTCATGCCGAACCCGCGAGACATGCCGCAGCTCATCGCCAGTATCTCCAAGCACCGCGTCACGCTGTTTCCGGCCGTACCGGCGATGTTCAACGCCATCGTCAACGCCCAGGGCGTCGAGAAGCTGGACCTCACGAGCGTCCGGTCGTGCTTTTCCGGCTCGGCGCCGCTGCCGCCCGACATCCTGCAGCGTTTCGAGAAGATGACCGGTGGCAAGATCGTCGAGGGCTACGGCCTGACGGAGACCTCTCCGGTCACGCACGCCAATCCGCTCGACGGCCGGCGCAAGATCGGCAGCATCGGAGTGCCGCTCCCGAACACCGATATGAAGGTCGTCAGCCTGGAGGACGGGACGACGGAGGTGGGGGTGGGGAAACAGGGGGAACTGCTGCTGAAGGGACCGCAGGTGATGCGCGGCTACTGGAATGCACCGGAGCAGACAGCCGCCGCCTTCACCGATGGCTGGTTCCGCACGGGTGACATCGCCTCGGTCGACGCCGACGACTACACCTTCATCGTCGGCCGGAAGAAGGACATGATCATCGCCGGGGGCTACAACATCTATCCGGACGAGATCGACGCCGTGCTAGTGGCGCATCCCGCCGTGCTCGAAGCGGCCACAGTCGGCATACCCGATCCCAAGCGGGGCGAGACGGTCAAGTCGTTCGTCGTGCTGCGCCCCGGCCAGCGCGCCACGGCGGACGAGCTGACCGAGTACTGCCGCCGCGAGCTCGCAGCCTACAAGGTGCCCCGCTCCTTCGCATTCCTTGATGAGCTTCCCAAGAGTAGCGCCTTGAAGATCCTCCGCCGGGAACTGCAAAACCACGGATGACCGAAGTTTTGTCCGGATAGAGGCGCTTCGCACGCGCAAGGTTTATCGGCAACCGGATGCGGCAGGACGCAGTCATTCGAAAATTCGAGATCATCGGCGAAGCGGTCAAGCAGCTTTCGGACGGCACCAGGAGCCGCGCCCCGGAGATTCCGTGGAAGCAGATCGTGGGGTTCTGTCAACTTGAGTGCCGACGTGGCACAGTAGCCGTATGCCGAGCTACCGAGGATACCGATTTCCGTCGGAAGTCATCAGTCACGCGGTGTGGTTGTACCACCGGTTCAGCCTCAGTTTTCGGGACGTCGAGGACCTCTTCGCCGAGCGCGGCATCACCGTCACGTACGAGACGATCCGCCAATGGTGCCGGACGTTCGGGCTGAGTATGCGCGACGGCTGCGGCGGCGGGGGCGCCAGGGAGATCCGTGGTATCTCGATGAGCTGTTCGTGCGGATGCAGGGCCGGACGCAGTGCTTGTGGCGGGCGGTTGACGAGGATGGGGATGTGATCGACATCCTCGTGCAACCCCGACGGAATCGGCGAGCTGCGATCCGATTCTTCCGCAAGCTCTTGAACACCCAGGGCGCCATCCCTCGCTGCCTGATCACCGACACGCTGCCGAGCTATCACGCCGCCTGCCGTACCCTGATCCCGTCGGTCCTGCACGGCACAGCCCCGTATGCGAACAATCGCGTCGAAGTGTCTCATCAACCGACCCGCCACCGCGAGCGCCAGATGCGGGGCTTCAAATCGATCGCGCACCTCCAACGCTTCGCGTCGGTCCACGGCGTCGTCCAGAATCTCTTTCGCGTCGGCCGGCACCTCCTACGAGCCGCTCATCACCGCGCGCTCCGCACCCGAGCGTTCGCCGAATGGAACGTGGTGACGTGTGCTTCGTGAGCAGCCGCCCAAGTTCGGATCTTGGCCGGCGACCCGGCCCGCGTCCGGCAAGTTGACAAAACCCCTGGATGCGTCTCGTGAGCGCGGCGTGTTGCACGGCCACCGGCAGGTGTCGATGGCGACGACACCAGGCGGCGGCGACAGTAATCGCTCGCTGCAAACGCGAGGACCGTGTCTTACACCACATGCCCCAGCGACCGCTGCGGGCTCGTCGCCAATGCAGCGTGAACCCCACGAAGTCGAATGAGGCCGGACCTTTGCCCCCCTGTTGCCGTCGAGGCGGTCGCCCAAACGGCAGCACACGGGTCTTGTCCGCAGGCAGTGTGAGTCCGTCGCGTCCCAGCCGCTTGGGCAAGACATCCATCACGCGCTCCGCGTCGTCGCGTCGCTCGAAGCCGATCACAACGTCATCGGCATATCTCACGAGCGTCGCCCGACCACGAAGACGCGGTCGCACGACCTGGTCGAACCACACGTCCAGCGCGTAGTGGAGATAGACGTTACCCAACAACGGCGAGAGTCCGGACCCCTGTGCGGTGCCCCGGTCCGGCGTGATATACGCCTCGCCGTCGAGCACGCCCACACGCAACAGCTTGCCGATGAGTCGCAACAGCGAGCCATCGACCACCCGGACCTGGAGCATCTCCTTCAGCCTGGTGCGGTCCAGACTGTCGAAGAAGGACACGCTGTCGGCCTCCAGAATCCAGTGCACTTCGCCCCGGAACACCACCGTATCCAGAGCTCGGATGGCCTCATGGGCATTCCGGCCCGGCCGGAAGCCAAAGGAGCAGTCCAGAAAGTCCTGCTCGTAGATGGCCTCCAGCACGTGACGCACGGCGCTCTGGACGATCGTGTCCTCAAGCGCCGACATCCCAATCGGTCGTGTCCGACCTCCGTCTTTGGGAATGTGCACCCGACGGATCGGCTGATGCCGATACCGCTTGGACCTCAGCCGGGCGTACAGGTCCTGAAGATTTTGCTCCACGTCCTGCCCATACTGGTCCTTGGTGACCCCATCCACCCCGACTGCCGCATCCTTTCGGATACTCCAGTAGGCGGCCGCCAGCGCCGGCACATCCAGGAGATGCGCCAGTGAATGGACCCGTCCCTCGGGTTCCCTTCGCGCGCGGTCCACTACCGTTCGAATTTCTGGTGACATGAGTCCCGACGTCAACGCGCCGGTCATGGGTCCCTTCGAAAGCGCACACCAACACGGGCCACCGTTGCTCGGCCGGGTCCGGGGGCCAACCCGGTCCCCGACGTCCGCGCTCGTATGCAGCCCTCCGACTCCCGCCCTCCCGTCGGCCGCGGCTCCGGTCGTCCCTGGCCGGTGGCCTACCCTGTCCCTCGTGCGACAAGGAGGAAGAAGGGCCTCCCAGGTGCCTGGGCCGTCCTCTTCCAGCGTGCCGTAGGCTCAGACCCCGCTGGGTGCGCGTCTCGGCGTGCCCATCGCGTCGAGACCGCCATCGCCTTCAGGCTGCACAATGCCCTGGGCACCCAGAATGAGCGTTATTTCGTGGCTGTAAACCCGACGGCCCACTCGCTTGCGTGCCTACGCATCGGCGTCTTCGTGACCGCGGACGCCGCAAGGCTCGCTACCGGGGTGGGTGGGTCGCCCTTCACCGGACGGGTTTCGCACCCGTTGGACGGCGAACACAGTTTCATGACGTCACCGCATCGTCACTCCCCTTTGACCAGCCTTGCCTGGTCGCACCATGCAACAACGCCGCGTGCCGCCACGGGGCCGCGCTGGCCGACCGGACCCGGCGGCGCGGCCCGCGTTCCTCCAATCGCTCCGGAAAGACCGACCGGTGGTCGAGCGCGCCAGCCCGAATCGGCAGCTGCAGCATCCGGCTGAGTGCCGAGGTCTCGCGATTCACCGTCGCCGCCGCGGCCCCGGCCGCCAGGCGCGTCCGCTGATAGGACCGAATCGCCTCCGTCGTGATGACCGTCGCCGGCTGTCCCCTAAACGTCGCCCGTAGATTCGCCACGCGCCCGCGCGCCGTGTCCACGGTGCGGAGGCGACGCACCAGGTAGTCGTCGAGATACCACGCCGCCAGATGATCAAAGGTTAGCGGCCCGTGGTGGCCACGGCCTCGTCCGTCAGCGACCCGGCTCGCCAGCAGGCGGTCGGCCACGCGGCGCTCCGTCGATCGCGTACTCTCCCGATACTCGCGGCCGTTCCACCGATAGGCGATGTAGTAGATGGCGCCGCGTGATAGATGCGTCCCGAACTGGCCATGCGGGCTCCTTTCTCGACCGATCTCCCAGGCGAGACCGTGGTCGTGGACACACAGCTTCGCTCCAGTGGGCCCCGCAAGGGAAGGCCACAGTTCTCGACATACGACCAACGGAATCACCGTTGACGTGCCTGCCCAGGTCCGGGCTGAGCTCCGCTCACGTCTCGTCACGAACGCGAGCCTTCAACCGGAACAAGTCGCGACACGTCAGTCGCTTACGCGGACGGAGGTCGCAACGACGAGGTGAGGTCAGGTCGTGGAATGTGAGCGTTGTCGACGCACATCCGGATCGGTCATCGCCGAAGTGGCCGCGCGCAGGCCGATCCCTTCTTTTTTCGAAGGAAACACGGGGGGTGTGGACAGTCCGCGGTACACAAAATATGACCGCCCTTGATAACCGATTCCCCAAACCTCGGCCACTGTTGGGCCCCGGTAGACCGGTGGCCTTCTAAGCCGAGGGTCGCAGGTTCGAATCCTGCCGGGCGTGCCATTTTCCTAAAGAATTCGCCGATTGTCCCCTCTGCCTGGGCACCAGGGGCGAAGGTACAGGCGAAAAAAGTGACCGGTCACCTTCCACGATTGGCTGACTGAAGTACGCCGAGCGCCACCCCCGCGCTTCACAACGGCGCCTGCGCCTGCTGCCCACGGGTTCCATCGCCGTCTCTTCGCCGCCGCTCGCGTCGGTGCGGCTCAAATGCCGAAGAGGGTAGAAGCATGCCCCATGGATTCGGATTCCCAGGTCACGACGGATCGTGACCGGTGACGGCACTCAGTCCGCTATACTCAACAGTTCAAAACATCCAAAGGAGATTCGCGATGTCGAGATTCCTCGTCCTGTATCGTGGCGGCGACGCCAGTAAGCTTTCACCAAAGGAAAACGAAATCCTCTCCAAGAAGTGGAGTCTGTACAGGGAGAAGTTGGTCAAGGCCGGCGCCCTGAAGGAGGGCGGTCGCGTGCAAAGTTCCGCGGCCACGCAACTGGTTGGCAAAGCCCGGGAGATCAAGGAAAAGCGCGTCGGGAATCACGCCAGTTTCGTGGACGGCTACTGTCTGCTGGAAGGCAAGAGCATGAAAGCGCTCCAACGACTCTCGAAGACGTGCCCTCATCTGACCATGATGGACGGCACCATTGAGATTATTCCTGTGATCGAGGAGGCCCTCGCAGCTCCTGCTGAAAGTGCGTAACCAGGGATCGGGGCTGGTCTCGCGGCCAGAGTTTCTTGGCTCACCCGAGGAGGATCGCCACGCGGGCACGCCAACGATCTGATGGCTTTGCACCACCAGGAACCCGGGAGAGAGCGGTCCCACCGCCAGCCATAGGCGTGAATCCCCTATCCGGCGGGCACCGTTGCCGCCTAACGACGGTGCCGGGTTTTGTACCGTATGGGCGAGTGCGGCCTCGACCACCTCACGGGGTGTGTTCGTCCGTTACGCGGCCCAGTCCCGGAAGCTCGACTGGAACCCATGCGACACGGCGGCGATGCCGAGTTCCTTGATCAATTTCGATAGCGTCGTGTTTGGAGAGTGGCTTCCCGCGCAGACTGCGGAACACCAGGCCGGTGCCATCGCTCAGTCTCTGTACGTCGTGCAAGGGCTATCTGAAAAGCGCTTTAGGGCGAGGTAACGGCTAGCGCCCGCTGGTGCCGGTGGAGGTGGCTGAGGTAGAGCGCCAGGGCCGACCAGATCAGGAGAAACGTCGTGACATCCGCGGCCGTGAACGGCTCCCCATACAGCTGCGTGGCGAGCAAGAAGTGCGCGGTCGGCGTGAGGAACTGGAGCAGACCGACGGTCGCCAGGGGAATCCG
Source organism: Vicinamibacterales bacterium (assembly GCA_965237405.1). GTDB lineage: Bacteria > Acidobacteriota > Vicinamibacteria > Vicinamibacterales > UBA8438 > CAUZIB01. Next base: position 1,937,700 of record OZ250139.1, read on the forward strand.
CCGGGCGCCGTACGCGAACCAGGCCAGCGGTATCACCGTGATCAGGCCGGCGACGGGGACGAGCCCCTGCGTGCCACCGTCGGCAAGGACGAAGGTTGACATGGTCCTAGAGATCACCCACGCCATGTAAACGAGCGCGACAGGCGCGAGCACGGCCGCTTCGACAAACAGGCCTGGCAGCGCCGACACGGCGAGCGTCTTGCGGAGCAACCCGTACAGGCTGAAAGAGGCCTTGGTGCACAACTCGCGATCTCGGTCAATAATTGCCCTCCACCCCGAGATCCGAGGTCCCGCATGACGTGTGGGTGGCGAATTGCTAATCTGTCCCGCAATCCCTTGAGATATCAAGTCTTGTGGTCCTGGGAGTGGTCGATAGCAGAAGCTGAGAGGTCCGCCGAGTCGCTCCGGCGGCCTCGTCATCAGCCTACTCTGCCACCCGCGGTCTCAACTTGACCGTGCCATCCACTCCGCCAATTTTGACCACCGTCGCGTCTCGACCGTTCCTTTGACCGCCATCCCGACGGCCTGCTTTTGGCCGACCAAGACGACCAGCTTCCGGCCCCTGGTGATGCCGGTATAGAGGAGGTTCCGACGGAGCATCATGTAGTGCTGCATCATCATGGGAATCACGACGGCTGGGTATTCTGACCCCTGCGACTTGTGGATGCTGACCGCATAGGCCAACGCCACCTCATCGAGTTCCCCAAATTGGTACTCGACAGGCCTGTCGTCAAACTCGATGACGAGCGTCTGCGCGTCGGGGTCAATACGACGGACGTACCCGACATCGCCGTTGAACACGTCCTTGTCGTAGTCGTTGTCGGTCTGCATCACCTTGTCACCGACGCGATAGGTGACGCCAAACCGTTCGATGCACACGTCATCAACGGGCGGGTTCAGCGCCTTCTGGAGGTCGACATTCAACGCCCTCGCACCCAGGCCACCACGATTCATTGGGCACAACACCTGGATGTCCTTGATGGGGTCGAACCCGAAGCGCTTGGGTAGTCGGTTTGTCACGATCTCGACAATCTTGGAGACGCCGTCGTCGGGGTCGTGGGCCGCGACGAAATAGAAATCCGATGTGTCACTCCTCGTGACATCCAGGTTAGGCATATTGCCCGCATTCACTCGATGGGCGCTGGTGACGATCTGACTGTCCGCCGCCTGCCTGAATATTTCAGTCAGGCGAGTCACAGGGACCGCACCGGACTCGATGATGTCGGCCAGCACCTGCCCTGGCCCCACCGACGGCAGTTGGTCCACGTCGCCAACCGCCATGAGTGCCGCTCTGTTCGGCAACGCCGTCATCAAGGCCGCCATCAGCGGGACGTCCACCATCGATGTCTCATCGACCACCAAGAGGTCACAGTCGAGTGGATGGTCGCTGTCGCGTTTGAATCCTCCGTGCCTGGGGTCCACCTCCAAGAGACGGTGGATGGTCTTGGCCTCCATCCCGGTACTCTCCGAGAGACGCTTGGCGGCCCGTCCTGTCGGGGCGGCGAGCGCCACAGAGACGCCCTTCGCAACCAAGATGCGGAGGATGGCGTCCACGAGGGTGGTCTTCCCCACACCGGGTCCACCGGTGATCACGATGGTCTTTGACGAGACCGCCATCGTGACGGCCTCCCGCTGGCTCTCAGCCAACGTGACGCCGAGCTGTCGCTCCACCCACGGGATGGCCTTCTCGGTGTCAATGCGTGGCCACGATGGCTGCCCCCCCGCCAACGCGTGCAGTCGTTCGGCGACGACCTTCTCCGCGTGCCAGAGGTACCCGAGAAAGATGCAGCGTCGCTCACCGATGGTGTCGGCGACCACCGTGTCGTCCTGGAGTTCCTGGTGCAGGGCCTCATGAAGAATGGCGGCGGGTATCTCTAATAATTTCTCAGCCATCGGCATGAGGTCATCGACGGGCAGCCCACAATGCCCCGCCGACACGGCTTCGGCCAGGGTGTAGGCAATGCCCGCTCGTGCCCGGATCATGGCCGTCTTCTCGATGCCCAGTGTTTCGGCGATCTGGTCAGCCGTCAGGAATCCGATGCCCTTGATGTCCCGCGCCAGGCGGTAGGGATTCTCACTCACCAGCGGGATCGCGTCGGCACCGTACGTCTTGTAGATGCGCACCGCTCGTGCGGTGCCCACGCCGTGGGATTGCAGAAACACCATGATCTCCCGGATGGCTTTCTGATCGGCCCAGCCGGCGGTGATGCGCTCGACCCGCTTGGGGCCGATGCCGTCGAGCGTGCGCAACCGCTCGGGGGCGTGCTCGATCACCTCAAAGACCTCCTCTCCAAACGCCGTGACCAGTGTCTTGGCAAAGTGAGGGCCGATGCCTCTGATCATGCCGCTGCCGAGGTACTTCTCGATGCCCTCGAGGGAGCTGGGCGGCGTGACCGTCAGGAAGGTCGTCCTGAACTGCAGGCCGTGCTCTCGGTGGGTATCCCACCGGCCGCTGGCCTGGATGAACTCCCCCGGCTGGATCGAGGCCGCCGAGCCGAGGACGGTCACGAGGTCACGATGGCCTCGAACCTTGACCCGGAGGACACAGAAGCCTGTGTCCGGGCTGTGGAACGTGACGCGTTCGACCAGACCGGACAGGGGTTCGCGATCTGTGGAGGCGATGTGCGTGGCCATGTGATCCGCGATGCCTTCACACCGTGAAAAGGCCGTACCCGTGACGGGTGTGGTGTTGGCGAGTCGGCCCGTGGGTGGGGCGTCGGCGCATGAATCGGAACGGGGCCGCACGACCTGAGGTCACAGGCCGTATGGTGTAGGAAACGGCCGAGGTGGGCAACTGCCAGACCCGAAGTCGGGAACGGCCGGGTCTGATGTGCGCCGCCTCAGGCCACGCGCGCGATGTACGTTCTCGTGCTCGCGGTCGCTGGCTGGGTGAACCCGACCTCGGCAACCATCAGTGCGCCGCGCCCGTCACAGGCGATCCATCGGCCCCGCGCCCGGGTGGTCCTTCTCGGGCTGCGCTGCGAGATACGCGAGCAACCGGACGCCCGCGTCATGCAGCTCGGCTTCCTGCACGATGTTGTAGCGGTCGAAGACCGCCCGGGTCTTGTGTCCCGTCAGTTGCATCGCGACGCGCTCGGGCACCCCCGCCCGCACCAGGTTGCGGGCCGTCGTCCGCCGACAGTCATGCAGCAACCGCCCAGGCACGCCCGCTTTCCGGCAGGCCTCGGGCCAGGCCGTCCGCCAGGCCCGCACCGTCACGGCGTCGCGGTGAAAGACCTGCATCTCCCCCACCCGCCGGGTCGCCCGCCGCCGGGCCAACACCGCCGCAATCGGCGGCGAGATCGGCAGCACGCGGCCCACCCGCGTCTTCGACCGTTGCGGCGAAAGCCGCACCACCCCGCCCGACTCGTCCACCTCGTCCCACCGGAGGTCCAGAATCTCCCGCTTCCGCCAGCCGGAGTAGTACGCGAAGTCCAACACATCCTGATAGGGAGCCGGCAACTGCTGCCGGACCGCCGTGTACTCGGCGTGCTCAAAGAAACCCTGCCGCGGGCCGTTCTCCTCGAGCCGCTCCGGGAAGACCGAGCGCTCATCGAGCTGGCGACTGCGCACCGCGAGGTAGAACATCCGACTCAGCGCCGACGTCTCCCGGTTGACCGTCGCCGCGGCCGCGGCCACCAGGCGGCGGCGCCGCTGATAGTCGCGAATCGCTTCCGTTGTGATCGCCGTGGCCGGCCACCCGCCGAAGACCGCTCGGAGGTTGGCCACGCGCCCGCGCGCGGTATCGAGCGTCCGCAAGCGCCGGACGATATAGTCGTCGAGATACCAGGCCGCCAACGCGTCGAACGTGAGGTCGGCCGGAGGCGGACTCCCCCGCCGCTCACGCAGCCGCGTGGCCAGCAGGTGTTCGGCCACGCCGCGCTGCGCGGACCGGGCGCTTTCGCGATACTCCCGCCCGTCCCAGCGATACGCAATGTAATAGATGTCACCCCGTCGATAGATCCGCCCCGTGCCTGCCATCCTGGTGTGCTTCCTTATTCATGCGGTCATCGCGACCGACCACCAGCTTCGCTCCACCGCGCCCCAGAGTGAAGCGCTTTCTCGCCGACGTGATGAGGCGGACGAAGCCACGTGGAATCAGTCACATACGGGCGGAGGGAACCCAAGCACGGGTCCCTAATATGAGCCGTGTTGGCTCATATCTCATCGATCGGTTATCAGGGATCGGACCAAACCGACCGATAGTCGCGGTTTTCCTCAGGAAATCAGTGGGTGTGGACAGTCCGCGGACAGCAAAATATAACCGTCTTGTGATAACCGATCAGGCCCACATTCTTTGGCGAATCTCCACGCTTCCACCTGGCGTTGTCGTGAAGCTACCGTGCTCAACCAGCGCCTGAGCAGGCCGTACGTACGAATTGGTATCCGGTGAGAAGAACACCTGCGGGGTGCCGTGTACGGCAAGTGCGCTGAGCGGTACGATCAGCCGAACAACACCAGCCAGGAGAACGATGGCCAAGAGGCTTCTGTGTCGATTCAACGGAACTGCTCTTCGTTCAGGTGCGTGAACGGTGTGCCAGCCCGCCGTCCACGATGAGATCAGCCACAGCGCGATCCGGCCGTCCGGCGTGGCACGGCGGCGCTTCGAGCGCTAGTGTCCCGGGCACCCCCGCCCCCGAATCGCACTGTAGCCTTCTAAAGAGTTGTGTTGCAACTGTGGCTGGCGGCGACTGGTAGCCTAAAGAGATGATGAAGCAGGCAATCCGACCGGCGATCTTCAAGTGGCGGCAAACGGAGCCCTGTACTGCCCCAGGGTTCTTGGACAGTGGTTTGACGGTATTCGCTTCTACGCTGCCGCGTCCAGCCCGACGAGGTCGCGTCGCACCTGGGCGGGGCTTCGATAGTCGTATTTCTCCAGCATCCACTGTTCGTTGTATGTCCGCTTGAACGCGAGCAAGGCCAGGCGGAGTTCCTCGATCGTGTCGAAGCTCCGCACCCACAAGACATTCTCCTTCAGCGTGCGGATGAAGCGCTCCGCGACGCCGTTGCCTTCGGGCTCCCGCACGAAGCTCGGGGAGCTTTCGATGCCGAAGAACGCGACCTCCTGTTGAAAATCGTCGGCCAGATAGTTCGACCCGTGGTCGTAACGGAGCCGCAGCCCATGGGCCACGCCGTCGCCGATGCCCCCGAAGCGTTCGCGGATGCCCTGGCGGATCGGCTCCAGGGCCTCGAAGCGGGTCCCGCGCTTGGCGGCATGAAGACCGATGCACTCGGCCGTGCAGTGGTCAACGGCCACGAAGACAAAGGCTGGCCCCTCGGCGACGGTCACCGTGGCCGTCATGTCCGTACCCCACATTACGTCGGGCGCCTCAGTGGTGATGGTCCCGTCGTGCGCCTTCGGCCCGTGCGCGTGACCCGCGCGCTGCGGGGCCTGGAGGTCGTGCTCCCGCATCAACCGCCGCACCCGCTCCTTCGAGGTGCGCCGCCCCTCAACCCGCAACTTCGCCCACACTTTTCGGTAGCCCTCGCCATGAAACGGCGAGGCTTCGAGCACCCGACGAACGTGGGCCACCAGGACGTCATCTGGGGCGGCGCCGACCGGACCGCGGCGACGACACGGCGCCGGGGACGGGGTCGCCTGACGCCTCGCATACACGCTGGAGCGGGCGCAGTGCCACACGCGGCAGACCCGCTGCACGCCATACGCCCGACGGGTGGAGATCGACTGGGCGCCACTCATCGCGTCGACCTCCGCCGGGCCAAAGGGCCGCCGGCCTCCAGCTGGTCCACCTTCGCATACAGCAACTCGGTCTCCATCAGCAGCTCGCCGATCTTGGCCTGCAGCCGACGGTGGTCGTCGTCCCGAGCATCCGGCGCGCGGCTCTTCAGCCCCGCCTGGCCCGCGGCCAGAAACTGGTCACGCCATTGCGAGGCCCGCGCCGCCGTGATCCCCAATGCCCGCGACACCGACTCGAGATCCTCCCCGCGCAGCAGCCGCAGCACCGTCTCGCGCTTGCGCCCGGCCGAAAACCGACCCCCACGGCCGCGCCCGCCGGCCGCGCCGGGCGCGGCCGATTCCTCAACCTGCTTCCTCATCTCGACACTCCTCCTGCGAGAACTCTCTCGCAATCAAGTGTCCAAGAAAACCCTAGGGCGCAGGAGCCCGCACTGATTCTGTGCGCCGTGCGCTGGTACCTGCGGTACTCGCTGTCGTTCCGCGATGTCGAAGAACTGCTCAGCGCGCGCGGCCTGGAAGTGGACCACACGACAATTTGGCACTGGGTCCAGCGCGACGGTCCCGAACTGGAGGAACGGCTGCGCCATCATCTCAAGCCAACCAATAAGTCCTGGCGTGTCGATGAGACCTACGTTCGTGTCAAGGGCCGTTGGTGCTACCTCTACCGAGCCATCGATTCCAGCGGCGCCACGATCGACTTCGTGCTCTCGAGGTGGCGCGATGCCGCTACGGCCACACGCTTGTTCCGCAAGGCGCTGACTGATCCGTCGCATCCTCAGGCCCGTCTCTACGGCTCGGCAATTGCGGGGGTGAAAAAGGCAGGAATCCTGCGACGCCGTTGCCGCCACCGACCGGTCCAATACGTGAACAACATCGTGGAGCCGGATCATCGAGCGATCAAACGACGCGTGACAGCGAAGCAGGGCTTTCGTGCATTCCACGCGGCGCGGCGGACGATCCCAGGCTACGAGGCCATGCACATGATCCGGAAGGGGCAGGCGAGGTGGGTGAGCGGTTCGGATGGTCGGCGACAGATTCAGTTCATCAACAAGCTGTTCGGGGTGGTTGCATGAGACGGCGCCTGCTCGACCCGACCCATCGCTCTCCTGCCTCTTGTTGAAAGTTGCAACACATCCCTCGTGGATCCCATCCTCGTCCCGGGCGGCTCGCCCGCCGGGCATGAGGCCGCTGGCGGCGACCGTGAGGCGACGCCCCGCTGGCGGGTGTGGCCCTGCGCCGGCGAGTGGCATCCAGCCTTCCGGGATGCACCCGCAGCCGGGCTCGGGGCGTCCTCGTGTTCGGCGGCGTCGGCCTGCCCCGTCGCTGCGTGTGCCACGATCGCGGTCCGGTTCGTATCGGTGGCCCGTGCGTGAGCCGCGGCGCACAGACGGGCAGTGTCCGACCACCGCCGCACCCCAGGCCCGTAGCCGCGAGCTGATGCCGGGGGCGGCGCCCTTACGCGGTGCCGCGTCGTACGAGGCGGAGGGGTGATGCGGTGCGCGGGGCGGCGGGGTCGACCGCGTGGGGCCGCCGACGGGCTGGCACCGCCTGCGCCTGTTGCGCGAGATACTCGACGAGTTGGTCCCCGGCGTCGAGCAGTTCCTGCTCATGAATAATGTTGTAGCGGTCGAAGATGGCGCGGCTCTTGTGCCCGGTCAGGAGCATGGCGACGCGCTCGGGGACGTTCGCGCGGATCAGGTTGCGCGCGGCAGTGCGGCGACAATCGTGGAGGAAGCGGGTTGGCACCCCGTCTCTGTGTTTTACAGCTCATTACGGCTGATTACCATTAACACCATAACATGCTGTTTATTCATAGGCTTACAGCGTATTGATTGCCAGCCTGTTCCACCCCATTCATGCTGATTACGGGTCCGCCCGGTGTATAGGACGGTGTATGGACATGCACCTGTTGGGACAACCGCTCCATAGCGCGCTCCCCTGTGACCCGATAGAGATGACCATATCGATCCATTGTCATACTGATACTTGCGTGGCCGAGCTGAGCCGATACGTATTTCACATTCTCGTTGTTGTTGATCAACATGCTCGCGTACCCGTGCCGCAGGCTGTGAAACGGTCGTTTCGGATTGAGCCCCGCCCGCCGATACAAGGGTACGAGGACTTTTGTCGTCCAGGAATTCATGTTCAACGGCCGGCCCGCATCATTGCGGAACATAAACTCATCCTCACCTATCGGTGGGTACTGCTCGCGATAGGCCACCAATCGCGCCACGATGGGTGCCGGGAGATCCATCGCCCGGCGTGAGCTGGCGGTTTTCGGTTCCCCGGTCACCCCTCGAAACAACGACCGCCGGACGTGGATCTGATGTTTGCTCTCGTCCAAATCCCCCCACTGTAGGCCGAACAGCTCACCACGACGAAGGCCACTGTAGGCTGCGAGATACACGATCGCTTGATCCCGTGTGGGGAGTGTGGCGGCAGCGTCCAGTAGGTTGTTGAGTTCGCTGGGTTGTAGGCAGGGTTGCTCATCCCTCGGCACACGGGCGGGTTTGATGGTCGCCATCGGGTCATGCGCGAGGTAGTGTTGTTCCCGTGCCCACGACAGCAGGACGCGGAGGACAGCCACGACGTTGTTGAGCGTCTTCGGCTGCATGGATTCCGCCGCCCGCGACTCCCACTGATGCACGACCTGGGATGTGAGGCGATCCGATCGGTACGCCCCGAACGCGGGCCGGAGATACTTCTTGAGGATCGCGTGATAGGACAACAGCGTGGAGTGCTTGAGCAATCCCTTGTGCCGCTTCCCGTCGAGGTGCTCCCGCCACGCATCGAACACGGCCCCCATGGTGACCGCCCGTGTCGGCTGTAGGTGCCCTCATGTGTCGCCTGCACCACACCCGTAAGATGGCGTTGTGCGTCGTGCTTCCGTGGAAAGGACTTCGAGCGCTTCTTGCCGAGCGCCCACCATGAGGCGTCGTATCGGACATCTTTTTCCGTGGTGAGGTTGCGCCCGCAGTTGGAACACGGGAGTACCTTCGGCGTGGGATTCGGCAACCGCACCCAGTGCGGCTGCCCTTTGCATGCGTGTTTCACCCGTCGATAGATAGTGCCTTGCATTGCGATCTCCTAGATTGCGTCATTTCGTTCTCCCTTTGTTTGAGGGCTGTGGTCTCAGTCCCCGTCGGTTGGTGCGCTTGGTTTCCCAGTGCACGGACTTACATCGCGGGCACAGGTGAATCTCACGCTGACGCGGCGTCCAGTGGTAGCCGCATCGCTTGCAGTCGAGGACTGGCAGGTCCATGTTCATGCCCATAGTTTACCTATAAGTAAATGTCAAAGTCAACAGTAAATATTGACACGGACCATGCAGGTGGTATAAAGTAACAGAACTGCATCGGTTGCAGTATTCTGTTAAGTTATATTTTGTGTGAGGAAGCGTCAGCTGAAATAAGCTGGCCTTCCAGCCGATTTCACAAGGTCGGTCACGTACGCCACAATGCCACCTCACGGTGGTGAACTTCCGAAAGGACGTACGCACGTATGGAAATGTTTTCTGTACGTGTGTGCAGATTCGGAGGTTTATGTGGTACGCGGCTCTCTCGCCCTCAAGAAGCACATCTACTCGCGACAAGCCGTCGGTTGGAAACTCGGCAGACTGTCGCAACTCGCAGGCTTTCCCGACTATAGCGGTTTCAGTCACCAACTCAAGAAACCCTTTGCACCGACCGAGCTGAACTGCACTCGCTGGCGCACGGTCGCGCAGCTGGTGAAGTTCGATGGCGAGCCTTTGCAGGAGACGGCATCATGACCGTCTCCACCGAACGACTCATCACCGTCAAAGAAGCGTCGGAAATCCTCAACGTACCGCGCTCGTGGGTGTACGCAAAAGTTGAGTCGGTCGATTGCGATGTGCCGTTTTTCCGCGTGGGTCGCTACATCAGGTTTCGGGCGTCGGAACTGGAGGCCTATCTTGAACAGCAAAGAGGTGGGCCGCAGTCGTGACTCTTTCCACTGTGCCTGTTGTGAAACCGCAGCCCTTCGTGCCCTTTCTCAAGACCCTTCATCAAAATCGCGATGGTGTACAAGAATTCCGCACCTTTGGACCAGAAGGTGACGACGAGGTTGCGAAGAAACTCCGTCGCGAAGCCAACCGTCTCCGTGATTTTGTGCCGGTGAAAAAAGGCGTCTGCGACGAGAAACGTATTCAAAGATTTCTCGACGGGTGTGAAAAGGCAAAACTCGGCGCGTTCTTTGGGGTTGCGCTCCGCTCGCAGGAGTCCTTGAAGTCGCGAAAGGGAGACGCAGCGCATTGCCAGACATTGTCGGCGCTGTTCTGCGACGCCGATTTCAAGCATCTCGGCGAAGAAGAAACGCGACGGCGCATCAACGCCTGTCCACTCCCTCCGACCATAATCGTGGAGTCCGGAGCGGGCCTTCACGTGTATTGGATGCTGAAGCAGCCTTTCTACTTAAGGAAAGAAATGACGGAGGCTAGGAGGTGGCTCCGGCATATCGCCGCGTCGGTCGCGGACGTGGTAGACGAGTCGGTGAGCGAGCCCGCTCGCGTGTTACGCATTCCTGGTTCGTACAACTATAAGTACGATCCGCCTCGGCCCGTGACGTTGCTTCCTACAGGGAGTTGCTGAGGTGACACCCTACACACTGGCTGACGTCACGACCGCGTTTGGGGAACCGACAGCACCCGAACCAGGTACGACGACACCTTTTACTATTCCTGAAACCATTCCCAAGGGTGACCGCCACTACACCCTCTTCCGCTTCTTCCGCTCGCAGAAGGCTCGCAAGGCGTCACTTAAAGTGGCGCTGGCTGGATGTCATGCGCTGAACGAGGAGCAGTGCGAGCCTCCGATTGCGCACGCAGAACTGGACGACTACCTACGGCGGGTGTGGCCCCAACAAGACGATCCCACGTTCCAGCAGGCTCGTTCCCAACCGGCAGGCCCAGAACGCCTCGACGAAGTACCCGACGATGACGAAAACGGGAAGCTGAAGTTCAAACCGTTTACCGACATTGAACGCAAGCTCCCGGAGCACCTATTCGGCAAGAGACTGTATCGGGGGACTCCAACACTTCTCGTCGGTGAAGGGGCGGTTGGAAAGGGGTTCGTACTGGCCGATATTGCGGCTCGGTTTACGACCGGGACACCGTTTGTGGACGCGTTGCACAGCGAACAACAGCACACCCGTCCCTCCAACGTCGCGATCATGTTGACAGAAGATGCGGAGGGCATCTTTAAGGATCGTTTCGAGGCCGCAGGGGGGGACAGTACGCGTATTACTGACTTGAGTAGCACGGACAACGTGGCCGGAATGGATATACGTTCACCCGTCTTTCTGGAGGACGACCTTCCAGAGCTTATTCGAGAGTTGAAAGAACGAAAGACTGACCTGCTCATTATTGAGACGTTGGTCGAGCACATGGGTAACAGGTCTGGTAAAAGGCTTCCCAATACGTCCAACGAGCTAGAGGTCAGAAACCAGCTTCGTCGGCTGTTGGCCGTCTGTCAGGCCGCGGACATTTACTGCATTGCTGTGATGCACCCTCGCAAGGGCAACACCGGAAAGGCGATTGAGTCTCCGTCTGGAAGTCGAGGGTTTACCAACGCCGCGAGGAGCGTGCAGTTCTGTTACCTGGACCCGCCAACGGAGGAGAAACCGGCTGAGGACAATCCTGTACGACTGTTGAGCACCGGGAAGGTGAACTACGTCGCCAAAGAACCACCGACGTTGCGATTCAAGGTGCGTAGTTTCATCGGCGAAGCGCCCTGCGGGTGTGCGGACCTTCGCGAGTGCGACCACCCGGCACGCGTGGACTGGTTCAAAGGCGACGATCTCTACGACGAGCGCACGGCGCAGGAAGTGGTGGAGACGGAGCAAGAGGGTGAGACGAAACACCCGCCGGCGAAACAGAAGGCGATGAACTTCCTGGAGGGGCTCATACAGCCTGATGGGTGGATTCGGATTCCGGCTGTGAAGATACAAGCCATGGCCGCAGAACACGGTGTCACTAGGCCTTCACTTCAAGCCGCGAAGACGGAACTCGGGCTCGTCTCAAAACGATCATCGAGTGCACACGCGGGGGTGTCGGCGTGGTGCACGGAGGAGGCCGACGCAGAGGACCTGCTGGCGCAGACGACGGATCAGGACCATGCCAGCGAGTTCTAGGCCTGCAGCCCGACGGTTTCACTCATTCCCTATGGCCCCCTTTTAAAGAATGAGTGAGACAGAGTAGGAAATACATACACAATTCCGAGGCAGGATGAAAATGAGTAGTAAACATATACTCCCGATCACTCCCGCTCACTCCTACAGGCCATGGGAATGAGTGGAATCGGTGAGGGTCAGGCGGACCTCCTCACCTGCAGGCACGTCGCTTACCCCATGGAGAGGCCCGGCGGACTTGCGCAAGGGTGCCCCCCCCCGTCTCCCGTACTGGTGGAGCCCCAGCGCCCTGGGAACGCACCAGCACCACCGTGGACGGCTCTGGTCCCAGTCTGAGTGCAAACCCCCTTACCAGGGCCATCCGATTGCCACCAGGACCAACCTGGCGAGCGCCCGTTTCGGTTGGTGCAGTTTGAACGATAACGACAATTATTAACCATTATAGGAGCCTCGGCCGGCGGCATGGAAAGGCGAAAGATGGGCGAAGGAATCATAAGTAACACGCAGATACTCGCGAAGATACGCGCAGAACGCGAGGCGCTGGAGAAAATCAAGGTCACCCTTGGACAAAACCGTCGTGAAGGTGCGACTTGCGGCGCGAAAACATCTGCGGGTAACCCTTGTCGACGGGCTCCGATAGTCGGTGGTTCTCGGTGCTGTTTACACGGCGGCGCCTCGCCGTTGGCGCGACAGGAAGCGGAGCGCCGAATGCTTCTCGGTGTGTCGTTTGCTTTGGACCGTCTCCTTGATGCAGTCGCTGAGCATGATCATCCACCTTGCGACCATTGCGGTTGTAGCCCATCGAAGGCTGACCCGACCGTACTCCGCGCGGCGATCGCGCTGCTCGACCGCAGCGGTTTCGGTCCGGGTTTACGACTTCAGCATTCGACAGAAGACGAGGTTGTAAGCGAGATTCGCGTCAACATCATCGAGCCATCGCCGGAACAGGTCGCGGCTGATGAGGATTCAGACCGGGAGGTCGCGGCCGCGCGTCAGGCCGAGCGTCAGGCGAACGCGTTTGAACCCAAACCCAAACGGCTCACACCGTACAAAGATAACAGCGTCAGTTTCAACTTGGAGCTTGACCAATGACCCCGGAGCAGTTCGTGAGCGCACTTCGCGCGAGAGGCGTCACACTCGGCGTTAAGAACAATCGGCTGCGGCTCGACCCCGGTTCAGCGTGGCGAACACTCGCGGCTGACGAAGCGGCGTGCGTGGCCGAACATCGCGCCGATATCAAACGTCTGGCCGATGGCTCGGAGCCCACAGAACGTCGTACCTCTGAGCCCGAACTTGAAGCCGCACCGACAGAACCAACACCCGAACCAACGGTCTGGACAGCGGACTACACCCGTCGCGTCACCACACAAGACCTACACGACACGGGGGTCACGGGCTCCAACCGTGCGGCGTATGAGCAAGCCCGAGACTGGCTCCGCGAACGGGACCGAGAAGAACGCTCGAAACGAGCTACAGCAACGATGTTTGAAAGCCTCCGCCGACGGCAACACGGCACGCATGGAGGCTATCGCGAATGACCGCGAAACGACTTCTGAGTCAACTGGCGGACCGGGGCATCCGGTTCGTGCTGCATCGAAACCGCGTCTCGTTGCAGCTCACCAGTGTACCGCCCCAGGGTTCTTGGACAGTGGTTTGAAGGTAATCACTTCTATGCTGCCGCGTCTAGCCCGACCCGGTCGCGTCGCACCTGGGCTGGGCTTCGATAGTCGTACTTCTCAAGCATCCACTGTTCGTTGTATGTCCGCTTGAACTCAAGCAAGGCGAGGCGGAGCTCCTCGATCGTTTCGAAGCTCCGTACCCACAAGACGTTCTCCTTCAGTGTGCGGATGAAGCGCTCAGCGACGCCATTCCCTTCGGGCTCCCGCACGAAGCTCGGTGAGCTCTCGATACCAAAGAACTTGATCTCCCGTTGGAAGTCATCGGCCAGGTAGTTCGATCCGTGGTCGTGACGAAGACGAAGCCCGCTGGCGACACCTTTGGCGATGGCGCCGAAGCGTTCCCGGACGCCCTGGCGGATCGGCTCCAGGGCCTCGAACCGGCTCCCGCTCTTGGCCGCATGGAGGCCGATGCACTCGGTCGTACAGTGATCGACAGCCACGAACACGAACGCCGCCCCCTCGCCGACCGTCACCGTGGCCGACATGTCCGTTCCCCACATCACATCGGGGGCCTCCGTGGTGATCGTGCCGTCATGCGCCTTCGGGCCGTGCGCGTGCCCCGCGCGGTGCGGGGCCTGGAGGTCGTGCTCCCGCATCAACCGCCGCACCCGCTCCTTCGAGGTGCGGATCCCCGCGACCCGCAGCTTCGCCCAGGCTTTGCGGTACCCCTCGCCATGAAACGGCGAGGCTTCGAGTACCCGGCGGATGTGGCCGACCAGCACCTCGTCCGGGGCGGCACCGACCGGCCCGCGGCGACACCACGGCGCGCGTGACCTCGTCGCGTGACGCCTCGCGTAGACGCTGGACCGCGCCCGCTCCCACACGCGGTAGATCCGCTGCACGCCGTACGCCCGACGGGTGGAGATCGAATGGGCGCCACTCATCGCGTCGACCTCCTCCGGGCCAAAGGGGAGCCGGCCTCCAGCTGGTCCACCTTCGCGTAGAGCAGTTCGTTCTCCATCAGCAGCTCGCCGACCTTGGCCCGCAGCCGACGGTTGTCTTCACCCCGGGCATCCGTCGCTCGGCTCTTCAGGCCCGCCTGGCCCGCGGCCAGAAACTGATCGCGCCACTGCGACGCCCGCGCCGCCGTGATCCTCCACTCCCGCGACACGGACTCGAGATCCTCCCCGCGCAGCAAGCACATCACCACGGCGCTCTTGCGACCGACTGAAAACCGGCCCCCTCCGGTCGCCCTCCGGCCTCCCTCCGCCACCGCCGACTCCTGATCGTGCTTCTCCATCTCGACACTCCTCCTACGAGAACTCTCTCGCAATCAAGTGTCCAAGAAAACCCTGGGGCGCCCCATGACTGCGAAAAAGGATGTCCGCGTGCGGTGGAGAGCAAAGCTAAAGTGCTGGCGATTGCTTTCACTGAGTGACCGTGCACGTGACTACCTTCGGACGATGGGTTGGCCTGCACCGATAGCCGCGCTGGATCTCGAGGAGGACGAAGGATGCGAGATGTTGCACGCCATGCAGAATCGCGGGTTCAACGTCGTATTCGAGAAGATCACCAGAACTAGAAAACGCCGTCAACGCAACACGGCTTAACTGAGGAGAATCAACGATGAACGTTGCACAAGAAAACGCCGCCAAACGCGCTCAGGCAGGTGTCCGTACTGTCACACACGAACAGTTGCAGGCGTTGACCAACAGCACGCCGACTGCAACACCGAAAGCCGCCGCTGGTAACGTCTACGCGAACCCACCGGACGGGTACGCGATTGCGTTATCAAAACTCGCTTCGGAAGCCCCTACAGTCGCCGCGACTGTCCCAACACACCATGATCGACGCGGCTTCAAAACCTCGCAGACACTCAACACTGTACCCGCCCCGGACGGCTACAAAATTGCGCTCGACAAACAGCGAAAGGAGAAGAAGTAACCATGGCCAAAGCTGAGCTGCTTGAACGCGCTGAGACGGCTGAAACCCGTCTCAGCGCCCGACTTGCCCGACTCCCCGATGCCGAAGATGCACCCACCGACCGGCTGTGCGATGCCATCCGCGCAGAAGCCCTGAACGGGCGTTCGGTCGCGGGTCGCCTTCGCAACCAGATGTTGAACGTTCACAAACCGAAGAAGTCTCTCGGCCTGAAACCGCTCGAAGCATGGCGGGATCTCCTCGTCGGCGCGACGACGCATTTCGAGCAAGAACTTGAGGCCTTCGAGTTGCTCCCCGACTCCGAACAGCGACACCGCTACACCGAGATTTCGGCCGTGCGGTTTGCGCTCAAGGTGATTGCGAATGGTCCGAACACGGATCAGGGTGAAAGCTCCCTGGCGAATGAGTGGCTCATACGGGCGGGACTTCAACCGGAATGGGGGGAGCGTACGCCGTTCTCTGGTCGCGCCGGACTTCGGATGGTCACCCGTCGAATTGCCGACGTGGAGAAACGCCTGTCTGAGACCTCACACCAGCTAGAGCGCACCGTCACCGCCGCTGAGGCGCTTTTGGAAACGCCGGAGATTACCTTTGCGGGACCTGAAGCGGTCACGGCATAAACGAAAGGATTACAACACCATGACGGAACGGGAAAAGCTCCAATCGTGGCGGATTTTTCTTGGCGGGTGTGAGCAAGAGTTCTCCAAAGCTCTCAGGGACTTGTCCCTAATGCCGCCCCACTCGACACAGGCGCGACTCGTGGAGCTTGAAACACGGTGGCACTAGCGGGAGCCGGGGCTTCCACAGGGAGACAGTGTGTGACCCCCTTCCTGATTCAAAGACCTGATGCGGCCCGGCTCTCCGACCTTCGCTGTCGGGGGTGGAGGTTCAACCTAAACCGCGTCTGGTCAAGGGTTGCATAGCCGGTCGTTCGGACTTGAGCCGTCGAGCGACCGGCACCTTACTCTTACGTTTGCGAAATGATGGTAGTGTCTCAGTTTGAGATTCGGCGTTTCTGGTCATCGGTCTACGCAGTTAATATCCGCTACTCTATACTCGAACATCCGGAAGCGGGTTGCCCCGCTTCCATGCGCGCGCCGCTCTAATATTCCCCGTTTCCGCAAGCGGTGCCATCAATACAAGCCATCGAACCCAATCACGTTTTTGATCTGGTTGATTCTCTAGTAGTGGGGTTGTGATTTTCAGGCGGTGCATTTTCATGCGCAGCGTTGACACACTGTCGAAAAGCCATCCGGTTGAAATAGGATATTCCTCGACGTTATTCCGCAGGCTCCGTATGTTATCCGTAAGGCTGTGGAAACGCCGGCTGGGCAACATTGGAGCAATCTGCTCCCGTACTATTCGTCCACCCATAACCATCGTCACCGGAAACGTAACGCAAGCTAGGAGTACAAAAAAAGGCCGGTGCAAATTGTTGTCGCCAATCACCTGTAATGGGGACTGGATAAACGCCCAGACAGTCCACGCGTTGAGGCCGAGAAAACTAGCCAACCCTAACGGCCAAGACAAGAACCATTGCATGAGCCGACAGAATACATCTCGACTTCTCTATTTGTAAAATGCATAACCCCCTATGCAAGGGTTACTTCTGAGTCGCCCTACACTGGCTGAGCTTGACGGACGGTGGCACTAGCGGGAGCCGGGGCCACAGGGAGACAACGTGCAACCACTTACTGTTAAAGACAAGGCGCAGCCCGGCTCTCCGGCCTTCGCTGTCGGGAGCGAAGGGTCAATTCCAATCACCGCGTCTTGTCGCTGGTCGCATCGCCGGTCGTTCGGACTTGAGCCGTCGAGCGACCGGCACCTTACTCTTATGTTTGCGAAATGATCCACCTGGTGGGCGGTCAAGCGCATCGCCCGGCTGTTCTTCCCTGAGGACCCGGGATTAGGTTGCGTAAGATATATTACATCGCCCTAGGGTTTTCTTGGACACTTGATTGCGAGAAAGTTCTCGCAGGAGGAGTGTCGAAATGGATGCTCGAGAAATACGCGTACCGAAGCCCCGTGCAGGGGCGTTGGTGCGCGGAAACAAGTGTTCGTCGCGGCCCTGGCCATCGTGACGGCCGAAGGGGCATGATCTCGACGTGAAGTCGAGAGTGCATCCCAGGTACACAACGAAATACCGCGTCGGAAACTGGCCGGCGTACGACCGAGCACTGGTCCAGCGCGGCGACGTCACCCTGTGGTTGACGCCGGAAGCGATCGCCACGTGGGAGGCCGTGGGCGTCGGCAAGCGCGGAGGGCAGCTGCAGTACTCCGAGGTTGCCATCGAAACCGCGCTGACGCTCCGCCTGATTTTTCACCTGCCCCTTCGTCAGACGGAGGGCTTTCTGAGGTCGATCTTCGGGATGCTGTGCCTCGACCTGTCCGCGCCCGATCACACGACTCTCTCACGGCGTGGTCAGCACCTCGACCTTGCACTTCGCCGCCTCCCCGCGGGCGCAGGCATACATCTCATCGTCGACAGTACCGGGCTCTCGACTGTGGGTGAAGGTGAATGGGCGGCCGTGAAACATGGCGGACGCGGGAGACGCGGCTGGAAGAAGCTTCATCTGGGCGTCGACGGATCGGGCGTGATCGTCGCTCACGCCCTGACCGGCGGGCATGTTGACGACGCGACGACAGCCCTCGATCTGATCGACCAGGTCGAAGGCGACGTCTCCTGCCTCACGGCGGACGCGGCCTACGACACGCGTGGCATCTACGAGGCTGCGGGTGCGCGTGGCGCGACGGTCGTCATTCCACCGACCAGGACAGCCACCGTGTCTGGACGGCGACCACGATCGCCCGCGCGCGACCGCACGATCCGACAGGTGCAGCAGGCTGGACGGCGACAGTGGAAGAAGGACTCGGGCTACCATCAGCAGGCCCGTATGGAGAACGCCTTCTTCCGGTACAAGGTGATCATCGGGGAGAGCCTTCGAGCGCGCAGTCGGGCAGGGCAAGAGACGGAGGCCATCCTCGCATGTAACATCCTCAATCAGATGACTCAGCTTGGTAGGCCGGCGTCGTACGCTATCGGTCGTTAACGAGTCTGTGGGTCGGGGGCGTTGCGGGTCAGTTTTCGAACCGCGCAACAACGCCCCGATTCACTTCGACGACACGATGCCCCGCGCGGCGGACCGCGCGGGCCAGGCTGGCGCCATCGCTGCCGGTGGCCTCGATGCCAAACGCCTTGATCCGCCCGTGGGTGTCGGCCCACGTGATCAGCGCCCGATACCCGCCCGAGTCGGCGACGAAGGATTGATCGCCGAGGCGGATCCCTCGGGTGTCGATCGCCACCGCGACGTGGACATGCTTGTGGGTGTCAACGCCGACGATCACCGTCCGCGCATCAGGCGGCGTGGGTATGCGGGTGGTCACAGGTATACCTCCTCGGGTTGCGGCCCGAGCTGGCCCGGGTGGGCGGACAGGACTGTGACGGGCCGTGGGTGCAGCAGGCCCCTATGGGGTCACGGCCCATCCGGTCAGCTGGCCGCCGTACGAGTGGCCGGTGGGCGATGACCAACAGATCAGTAGCCAGGACCAAAGGTCAGTCAAGTTAAGGGTCAGGCCACCGCTCACCGGCACCCACCGGTGTCACGAAGCGACCCCGACAGGCAGGGGGATCATGCTCACAGTCAAGTTAACGAGCCTGGACCAGGATGAGGCGAACTAATCAGAGGATCAGGCCGCGGTCACCTCGGCCCACACGGTGAATGATCGTGCTCGCAGCATCCGATGATGAACCGACCTGCGCAGGTGCCGACCCCGTAAGGTGCGATTAATGGGCCGACCACTCATGCGGCCTCTCGATAGTAGAAACTGAGCAGTCCGCCGAGGCGCTCACGCCGCTGAACGTCGGCGTCCGCGCGTACCGGCGGATGCGGTCGTTGCAGGAGCTGGGTGTCGAGTCCCTGGTGGTTTCTCTCACGCTGGTAATGCTCGACGTACTCGTGGACGATGAGGCGCAAATGCCCCTCGCCGAGCGGGACGACACGATAAAGGCACTCCTCTTTGATCGACCGGACGAACCGCTCGGCATAGGCGTTGAGATTCGGGCTCTTGGGCGGCAGCCGGATTGGCCCAACATCGCCACTCGTCAGGATCTCGCCAAAGACCCGCGTGTCAAGGGGATCGCGGCCATGAATCAGTTGGCGCACGGTCCGCAGGAAGCCGTCGACTGGATCGGTCAGATTGCGGGCCATTGGTTCCATCCACCGGCCATCGGGCTGCGGGTGGATCCCGGCGATGTGCACACGGCGGGTCTTCAGCGCGATCACGAAGAAGACGAACTACCGCCGAAGACCGGCCAGGGTGAGCACCTCGACCGTGAAGAGATCGGCGCCCGCCAGGCCTCCCCAGTGCGTCTGCAGGAACGTTTTCCACGGCGTGCGCTGGTTCCGCTCGGGAGCAGGGTCGAGCCCGTGGTCGTGCAAGATCCGCTTGACGGTGTTCCGGGCGATGGTGTGGCCGAGGTTGGCGAGCGCGCCGCGAATCCGCGTGTCGCCCCACGTCGGATTCTCACCCGCCATCCGCACGACGAGTTCGGCCACCGCCCTGGGTGTCATCGGCCGTCCCCGACGTCGGCGGGCACGGCCATCGTACTGCTGGGCGATCAGACGCCGGTACCAGCGGAGAATCCTGTCAGGTGTGACGACGCCTGCCACCTGACTCAAGATCCGCCGGCCGAGTGTCTGGCCTCGCACCGCGAGTCGCCGGCACTGGGCGTCAGTCAGACGAAGCGGTCGAGGACCAAGATGCTCCCGGAGGACGGGATTCTCCTCCTGGAGATAGTCGATGAGATTTTCTTGGTGGCGATTCACCCAGCCAGCCAAGGCCAGCACGAGGAAGTGCAGCGCGTGGGGCATGGCCGAAGGCTACATGGCTCAGACACGGCCGTCACCCACGTTGTCTCGGGGATGCACTCGCCTCGACCGTTTTCTCGCACCATACGCGCTCGGTCGTTGGACAGCCCGGTTATGCCCAGGGCCGGGACCACGTGCGCGCCCAGTTCGCTCCCCAGAGACCAGCCCTGCCCTTGCGCCGGACTCGGCACGCCTCCGAGCGCCACGACGAGCAGCCCCACGATTGCGGTCTTTTTCACGATATATCCTCCCCAGTGTGCCTCAGACTGTCCTCAGACGAGATCGTGATGGCTTGGAGTTGCCCACCCCGATCTCAACGCGAGTTGCTCCATTGCCGACCTCACTACCGGCCGTCCTCATCTTCGCCCGGCCCCATGCCCTCCGGTGCACCATCTCCTTCCGGCAGGCCACCCCACTCATCAATTACTTCGTGCAGTTGTCGTACTCTCCCGTCTGGCAAAACGACGAGTTCCGAAGAGTCCTCCGCGGCTTCCCACCATTCCTCTTCGTCCTCTTCTGACCATTCGTCGTCTTCCCGCTCCTCATCGTCATCTTCTGCATCTTTTGCGCCGTGCATGGATTTAAACGCGACATCCGACGGTTCATCGGCGAAATATGCCGACGCCGGCGGCTGGGTGCGTTCCCACTGTTCGTAATCGATATTAGTCTCTTGATCGGCATCCGCAGTCTCATGCAAAACATGGCCATCAGACCACACCGCCGGTGGGATGCTACTTGTCGGCTTCGCACTCCGAGCCGGCACCGTCTGCGGCCCGCTCGCCGTGTGGGTGGCCTGTGCCCGCCCGTGTGTCGGCTCGCGCGGTTGGCGACCGCCACCCGGGGTCCGGTTGGCCATGTCATCATCGAGATCGGCCAGTAGATCGACGCGGTTCATGGCGAGGCGCTTCGGATTCTGCACGTTCCACCACTGGCGCTCCGTCGGTCGCTCTCTCCACGCCAGAATCTCAGTCGCGCGACATCTCCTGCTATCGCGACGGTAGTCCTGGCAACCGAGGAACTGATGGCCGTCCCGGCGACGCGTCCACACCTTCATCGGCTTTGGCACCGTGCACCCACACAGAGGAACCTCCCAGCCGCAACGCCGGTTATGACACCGACTCAAGCCTTGGCTGTCACGAACCATGATGCCCTTCTCGCACCGATCGCAGGCACGTTCGCGGTGCCCGCAGAAACGCTCCTTGGCGTTCAGTCCGCGGAAGCTCGTACAGCTCACAGGGCGGTCGGAGTCGGAGAGGCGCTCCTTGAAGACCAGCGTCTCGCCCTGCGTGCCACGGCTCCCACAGGTAGGACATGGCTCGTTCGGCCGAAGGGGCTCGAGAAGATCGATGAGCTCCTCCTCGCTGACGTCGTACTCGCGGTACTCGTTGCGCCAGAGGCTGTGGCCCCATAGGGACTTCTCTTCTCCCGCAGGTGTCAGGAGCAGGTAGGTCTTCCGGCGAGCTCTGGTGAGTGCCACGTAGCCGATCCGGTGCTCCTCTTCATCCTGAACGATGCGGCCCCGAACAGGAAGCAGCGCTTCGTCAAGTGCCTTGGCCGACGCCTGCTCACGAGTCGTTCCCGGCCCGGCGTCCAGGACAATCACGTAGTCCGCCTCAGCCCCCTTCGCACCATGGATAGTCAAGAACTCGATGTCCACGCCTGCAACCGCCGCAGCCGCGCATACCTGCGCATGGCTAAAGCCTTCCTGCTTGCTGGCTCCCTTCAGAGCATGGTGCCAACGCTGATCGCGAGATTTCCCCCACAGAAAGTCTGGAAGGCGGGTCAGATCCTTCTCCCAATCCTGAAAGATGTCTTGGGCTCGCTGTTCCGCGCTCTTCGAGCGATCGACCAGACCGGCGTTCTGGCGGCATAGCACAAGCACAGAGCCGCGCTGCCTGTTGCCAGCCCGGGCGCGGGATTCCTCGATGCGCTTTAAGACGCAGAGGATCCCGGCCGTTGCGCCTTCCGCCCTGGCGGCGCGCTCTTCACCACCCAGGAAGGCGATCCCTTCGGCAGTCGGACGGCAGGAGCCGAGGCTGACCCCACTTGGCCAGCGCTCGTCACGAAAGCCCTGGGGATTGGCCGTGACCGCCCGGTCTCTCGCCCCGGTGAGACGGAGGACGTACGCCCTGGCCGTCTGCGCGATCGGATCTCCGTGCCGGTAGGTCTGCTCGAGGTCGATCCGACTCGTGTAAGCAGTCTGAGGATCTTCCTCCATCCCGCCACGTTCAGATAGGAGGAGTCTCCCCCCTGGAATCCGAAGATGGCCTGCCACGCATCGCCCACAGCTGTGAACAGAGCCCGACGTTGCGGAACGCCGCGTCGCAGGGGGCCGGTCAAGGCTTCGACAAAGTCCGCCTGCGCTGGGTTCACGTCCTGGGCCTCGTCCAAGAGGACCACCCGCCACGGGGCTGCGGCCTCGGGCTTCTCCAGCAACCCGCTGGCGCGAAGAATGATTCCTTCGAAGTCCTCCGTTCCCGTGTCCTCGAGGTACTGCTCCCAGCGGGCCATCACAGGGCGGGAGAGCATCTCAAGAGCAACCGCCGCGTCGCGTCCGTCGCGAGTGAGACCGGGCGGCCTCCTGCGCCGCATCCTCCTCGAGCGCTGGCGCCACGCACGGATCCAGGCATCGATCTCCTTCGTAATCCGGCGGGGTCCTGCGCGGTCGCGCATGAGGAGCGAACGAAGCTCTTGCTCGATCGTCGATGGGGAAGGCGCCGCGATCGGAGCTCGCCGGCGTTCGTTCAGCCGGGACACCAGGAGCGCTGGGAAGCTCTCTCCTCGTTCGCGCGCAACTTCAATATCGCCATAGGTGGTCTCGACGTACCGAAGCCTCATGGCCTTGAACAGACGCCGTTTCCATTCGCGTTCCCTGTTGTAGCGACGGTGAGCATCGGGATCGCGGGCCAGGTACTCGCTGGGTAAATTGTCCTCGCGATCATGCGAGTAATGCTCAAGCCAGATCCCGGCCTCGGGTGGGGGATTCACCTCGTCGGGATCATCTGGAATGAAGAAATCCGGGCGATAACGGCTGTGCTGGCGATTCTTGAGGTGCTCGGGGACGTCGAGCTCTTTCTCGTACTGGTAAGAGAGCCCGCAAGCGTACAAGGTGAGGGCGATTCGAGCCTCTCCCATCGACCTGACTGGCGTATCGCGGGGAGGAACCAGAAAGAGCGGAGCGGAGTTGCGTGGAACCTCATGCCGACGAAAGGCCTCGCCGCGCTCGTACAGCTCAAAGAGAAGCTCTGGGTTCTCGGCCAGCGCCTCGTCCAGCCAGCGCCGAAATGGCAGTCAGCCGTCGAGTCTGCTGCCCATCTTTGGCGAGATCTGAGACCGTGCACTCCAAGCCGTGGGCCACGATGACCTGCTTCGCAATTCCATGGATGGTCTTGACCGTGACTCCGGCGACGTCACGCAGACGATCGCGCACCACGTTCGTCGCATCCTTCGTGAAGGTGATCACGGCGACATGCTCAGGTCGAGCCACTCGTTGACGCACGACGTGGCGGACCTTCTCCTCGATGACGCGCGTCTTACCCGAGCCGGCACCAGCGCTCACGAACACACGGTCATCAAGATTGACGACTGCATGGCGCTGCGCGTCATTCAGAGCCGCCAGGGCAGGACGCGATTCCAGTCGCGTGCGGAAACGATGATTGTGGGCCAGCCGCCGGGACCTCGTGAGGCAGCGACTAGCACGCCATAGACGAACGTACGCCCGCGGCTGACGCCAGATCCACGACCACTGAGAGAGAGAGTCACGACAGAGCTTGAACGCGGTCTCGAGGGTGGACTGGCGAATCCAAAACGTGGCAAGCCGCTCGCCGGGCAGAGCCGGCAGGTGGTTCCGGAGTTGGTGAAGCGCCTTCGCCGGCGAGACCGGCTTCAGCCGATCAAAGCACGCGGTCTGGCGCGTGGCGGCACTCACCGGAGGATCTTCCTGCGACTAGGCGGAAAGTAAGCAGTCGCTCGGCCGCTGGCGCTCGCGCACGGTTGACGCGCGGCCGACCGGCCTGACGACATCCAGAGGCGCCGTATCTGCATGGTCTTTCTGGCAGCGTCTCCCACAGACACTACGTAACCGGGATTTCCGATGGTTGTGTTGCATCTGTAGCCGACAGCGGCTGGTAGCCTGAAGAGATCATGGTAAGGCAATCCGACCGGCGATTGTCAAATGGCGACAAACGGAGCCCGAGCTGATTCGGTGCGCCCGATCACCATGAGAGACGGGGCCTACTAGCCCCTCGGGATCTGTTCGCTGACTGAGGCGGTCTGCCACGCTTCGTACCCACCGTCCAAACTGTAGGTATCAGCGAATCCGTTCTGGGAGTCGATCCTTCCAGACGATCCAATTACGCCAGGTCTCGGGAATGCCGGTCAGGCCGTAGAGCGCACCGGCGAGTTGTCCGGTCACCGCCGCGACCGTATCGGCATCGTTGGCCAAGTTGGCCGCGAGCAACACGGCAGCGCGGAAGGACGTTGTTGCACGAATCGTGACTGGCCCGCACGATGCCCACCGACAGGATCCTCCCTACCTGTCGAGGCGATACGACACTGGTCGGCCGAGGGCGGTCATCCGATTGAGGATCGCACAGCCGAGGACGACCTCACTCCCCTGCCCGGCTGGGCTCCGGGCCCGGAGGCCATCTCCGATAATGGACTTGTATCGGAAGAACGTGTTCTCCACCCGACCCTGACGATGGTACCCTGACACCTGCTTCCAGCGGCGCCGGCCGAGCGTCTTCACCAACATGATCGTCCGATCCCGCGCGGGCGACCGCGGGCCGTGACCAGAGACGGTCGCCGTCCTGGCCGGTGGGATGACGACCGTCGCACCCCGCGCCGTCGCCGTTTCGTAGACGGCGACCGTGTCATAGGCGGCGTCAGCGGTGACGCGTACGAGAGGGCCCTCGACCGCAGTGAGCAGATCCACGGCGGTGGTCGCATCGTCACCCGTCTTCTCGGTTAGCGTGTGGACACGGATCACACCTGACTGATCGACGCCACGGTGGAGCTTCCGCCAGCCACGCCGGCCGCAACCACCGTGTGTCGCGGCCGCCCACTCCCCTGCCCCGACGATGGACAGACCCGTACTGTCACGCACGAGATGAAGGCTCTCGCCGGGCGGGACCGGCCGCAGACGGCGCCGCAGATGCTGACTGCGCCGAGAGAGCGGCGTCTAGTCGGGAACGGAGAGGTCGAGACGCATGATCCCGAACAGCGCGTGCAGGAACCCTTCGGCCTGGCGCAGCGGGAGATGGGAGATGAGCCGCAGGGTCAGAGCGGTCTCGATGGCGAGATCCGAGTCGCGCCGCTGCCCACCCCGCCGGCCGCTCCGCCTGGCCGTCCAGGCAGCGATCGCTTCCGAGGACACCCACACCGTCACATCGCCGCGGCGAACGAGGGCCTGGTTATAGGCCGGCCAGTTCGCCACGCGATATTTCGTCTTATACGTGGGATGGACCTTCGACTGCATCCCGGTAGTGTGGCTCCTGCGGAGGGTCACGAGAAGTGCGGGCCACGCCGCCCCACCCACAGTGGTTCTTCATGCAACAACTCCATGGGCTACCGCCACCTGCCCACGCTCCGTGCCGCGCTGAAGCGAGAACTGAAGATCGACACGACGCATGGGCACGGACGCCGTCCACGGGGCCGTCCAGATGGTGGGGTCGTCCACCGTGAACTCATACTCGAGCGTGTCGGGGTCAACCCTCGTGAACCGCTCCACCAGCCGCAGGTCCTTTGTGGAGCCAATGGCACCCATCGGGTTGGACGTCGTCCAGCGCCGCTCATCGAGGAAATTCGCCGACTCGACCACAAGGGTGTCTCCCTCCCAGTAACCCCGCGCATTCCCCGACCACTGGAGGAGGGCGTCTCCAAGGCGGGGTCGCCCGTCCAGCGGGACCACCCGAACGGTGTGCACCATTTCCGTGAGCAGCACGACGTGGTCGGAGGTCTGCAGGAGCAGCAGATTCTGGTTGTAGGCGGCCGGGACGATCGGGGGGCCGGCGTTCAATCCCAGGATGCAGCGGTCGCCGGCATCCAGGTCCAGATAGGAATCGAACGGGTACTCCCGCTCGGCCCGCTGCCGTCCAGTTGCGGTTAAGGCCGGGAGCCGTCCGTTCGAGGGATCGATGATCAGCGACGTGCGCCGAGTGCCCACCGCACGGGTACCAGTATCGAGCCAGAAGTTGTTGTAGAACCCCGGTGTCCCGTCGCCCCGGCGGTCTACGTTGCCGCCCGTGGATGTGCGCTCCGCCCCGCGATTCAGGAGGCGCAGATTTCGATCGACCACGTCGCTCTCAAGGGTGGCGGCCTCTTCGGTGGTCAGAAACGCCCGGTCGCCCAGCCCGTCGGGTCGTTCGAGAGGGGTGATCGTGCGGAAGTCCCAGAGGCCCTGCAGATCGGGGTGTCCCCAGGGTGTGCGATGAGTGTCGGTTGATTGGGCCACCGACAGGGCCGGCAACGCGAGCAGCAGGACACCGAGGGTTGCACGTCTCATCGCCACACCTCTATCGACGGGTCAACGGACGGGCCACCGTGTCGCGATTATATGGCTCCCTCGTGCGCCTGACACCAGGGCCTGCGATTGCGCAGTCGGGTCAGAAGCGAAACAGCCGCGTGACCTTCACGACGAAGGCGCGGTTCTCGAGCATCGGCGTGCCCCGCAGCGATGTGTCGCGCTGGTCGTTGTAGATCACGAAGAGCTCGCTGCCCGGCTGATACTCCCACCGCATCCGCAGATTCATGCTGAGCGAGTCGCTGCCGGAGTTGTATTGCCGCAGGCCGCCGAAGAACATGCGAGGCGTGACGGTGTAGGTGACCCGGCTTGTGATCAGCGTCGCGGTGAACCGCCCCTCGGGGAGCTCGATGCGGTTGATCGAGATGCCTGGCTCGACCGAAAGCTTTGGCGTGATCGCGATACGGCCTTGCCGCCAGCCGACCGCCGTGATGTCGCCATTGAAGAAGCCGCCCCGTTGGAGCGAGACCGAGCCGGAGACGCGTCGTTGCTGTCCCATCGGTTCCGGTCGGCGGCTACGACTTCCGCGACTTCTTCGCGTCGTACTCCATCGGTCGGGAAGCCAGAAACGACAGGTGCCCGCATGTGGTGCACTGCCATGCAGCTTCGTATCTCCGCGGGATTGCGTACGGCACGCGCTGAGCGTTTGGAGTGAAAACCATCGACGGGTTCCCGCATTGGGGACACGGGTCTGGCCTGATGTCCCCGTCAGACATTTCGCGCTCGTGCCCTGCGTCGGCGATCGGCCGCGAGGCGCTGAGGTACCGAACCATCGTCGCCCAACGTGCCGATCATGACGCCGTGCGAGGCATGTTACGCGGCGCGCTGAGGCGACGTCAACGCGCCCAAAGGAACGGTGCCTTTCCGATGGCGAAGACCCAGGCGCAGCAGCCCAAGCTCAATATGCGCATGCTACCCTCCGACGAGAGCACCAGAGGGGGAACTCAAATGGCGAATGAGCCACCGTGCAGCAGATGCGGACACCTCATGGAAGACGTTCGCTTCGAGACCGAGCAGGCGCGCGAAACCAGAATGCGGCGCGGAAAAGACGGTGGCCGAGACCGCCCACGACGGTGAGGTTGAGTCCTGGGAGAACGAAGGGGGAAGTGCGTGGGGCAAGGACGAAGGCCCATGGGAAGGATAGAAGCCACGGAAGGTGGACCACATCGACCGCGTATGGTGCGAAAAAGCGGCCGAGGCTAGGTCGGTGCTGGTCGAGTCTCCCAAGTAGTCTCAGGCTATGCCGCCTGCGCTGCACTTTCTCGTACTCACCGTCGCTGCCTGGGTGAACCGCCCCCAAGACGATCAGATTGCATATCTCCGAGAAGAGCATCGGGACCTCCGGGCCTCCTGGCCTGGAGGCTCGGTCGGGCCCGGCGTGTCCGTGTTCGGCCGCGTCGGCCCGCCCAGTTGCCACGTGTGCCACGATCGCTGCCCGGCCCGTACGGTGGACTGGACGCGACCTGCGGCGCACAGACAGGCGGTGTCCGGCCCCCGCCTCCCGGCTCGCGGGCGTACCGCGCGCCCTTACGCGGTGGTGCGTCGCACGAGGCGGAGGGGTGATGCGATGCGCGGGGCGGCGGGACCGGCCGTGTGGGGGTATTGACGCCCCTATATGTCAAGACACTCCTTCAGGCGGCCTGGATGATCTCTTGACGAGCGCGGAAGTCGGTCATGACGCGCTGGTAGATCTCTCGCGCGAGGAAGCGTTTCAGGCAGCGGATGATGTCGCGTTTGGTCCGGCCAGCGGCGATGCGTCGGGCGACGTAGTCGCGGGTCGGTTGGTGGAATTGCATCCGGACGATGACGGCTCGATAGAGGGCCGCGTTGGCGTGTCGGTGGCCGCCTCGATTGAGGCGGTGCCGCCCGGTGGTCATCCCAGACGAGGCCGGGATCGGGCAGGCGCCGCAGAGCTTCGCGAAGGCGGCCTCCGAACGAATCCGGTCGGGGTTATCGCCGAAGATGATCAACAGCTCAGCCGCGGTGTGGGCGCCCACACCGAAGCCCTCGCAGAGGGTCGGTGATGTCGCGGTGGTGAGACGCGCGAGGTACTGGTCGTGCAGCGCGATTTCCTCGGCGAGAGCCATCCACCGACGGGCGAGCGACCGGAGGGTGTGCTTGGCGGACGCGATGGGCGTGTCGATGGGGCCCGGTCGGAGTCCGGCGCAGCGCGTGAGCAGGCCGTGATCGGTGAGGTCGTGGAGGGCTTCTCGCAGGACGGGCGGGGCCTGCACGATGATCTGCTTCAGCGTGTTCATCGCCGTGGTGCGCGCTTTCATGGCGGTATCCCGTGTGATCTTGAGCTGGCGGATCATCTCGACGGCGCCGTCCGCGGTCTTGGGGATGGCCGTCGACTGCCCCGCGAGCAGGGACCGCGCCGCCACCTCGGCGTCGATGGTGTCGGACTTGCCGGCGGCGCGGCGTGTACGGCGGTCGCCCCGATTCACTTCCACGACATGATGCCCGGCTCGGCGGACGGCCCGTGCCAGGCCAGCGCCGTAGCTCCCGGTGCCTTCGATCCCGAACGCCTCAATCCGCCCGTGTGTCTCGGCCCACGTGACCAGAGCCTCGTAGCCACCCGAGTCCACTACGAACGCGTGATCGCCCAGACGGATCCCCCAGCTGTCGATTGCCACCGCGACGTGGACATGCTTATGCGTATCAACACCGACGATCACCGTCCGCGCTTCGGGCGGCGTAGTTATGCGGTTGGTCACGGGTGGCCTCCTCGGATTGCGGCCCCGAGCTGGTCCGGGTGGGCGGACAGGACTGTGACGGGCCGTGGGTACAGCAGGCCCCTATGGGGTCACGGCCCATCCGGTCAGCTGGCTGCCGTACGAGTTGCCAGCGGGCGATGACCGACAGGTCAGTAGCCAGGACCGTAGGTCAGTCAAGTTAAGGGTCAGGCCATCACTCACCGGCACCCACCGGTGTCACAAGTGACCCCGTCAGGCAGGGAGATCATGCTCACAGTCAAGTTAACTCTCCGCCCAGCACAATGCCGGGATGCACACTCGCCGGCCCCGCTACCTTCGGCATCGCTTTCCGCCCGAAATCATCAGCCATGCCGTCTGGCTCTACCACAGATACTGCCTGAGCTTCCGGGATGTTGAGGATCTGCTTGCCGAACGCGGCATCATCGTGTCGTACGAAACCATTCGGCAGTGGTGCGGGAAATTCGGCCCCGACGACGCTCGGCAGTTGAAGCGCCGACAGGGTCGACTCGGCGATACGTGGTTCCTGGATGACGTCTTCGTGACGATCAACGGTGAGCGCCAGTATCTCTGGCGCGCCGTGGATCAAGACGGTGATCTGATCGACATCCTCGTACAACCCCGTCGGGACGCGCGGGTAGCGCGGAGATTCTTCCGCCGACTGTTGAACAGTCAGCGACAGGAACCCGTGCGGCTCGTGACCGACAAGTTGGGCAGCTACCGTGTCGCCCATCGGGACGTCATGCCTGTGGTCACCCATGACACGACGCGATACGCGAACAATCGGGCCGACGTGTCGCACCAACCCACGCGACAACGGGAGCGTCAGATGCGCGGCTTCACGTCATCCGCCCACGCGCAGTGTTTCTTGCACGTTCACGGCATCATTCAAAATCTGTGTCGCGTGGGTCGGCACCGACTGAGATCGGTTCATCATCGAATGTTGCGGGCACGAGCGTTCACCGTGTGGACCGCGGTGACGGCAGCCTGATCTCTGATTAGCCCGCCCTCGTATGTCCCGGACTCGTTAACTTGACTGTGAGCATGATCTCCCTGCCTGACGGGGTCACTTGTGACACCGGTGGGTGCCGGTGAGTGATGGCCTGACCCTTAACTTGACTGACCTACGGTCCTGGCTACTGACCTGTCGGTCATCGCCCGCTGGCAACTCGTACGGCAGCCAGCTGACCGGATGGGCCGTGACCCCATAGGGGCCTGCTGTACCCACGGCCCGTCACAGTCCTGTCCGCCCACCCGGACCAGCTCGGGGCCGCAATCCGAGGAGGCCACCCGTGACCAACCGCATAACTACGCCGCCCGAAGCGCGGACGGTGATCGTCGGTGTTGATACGCATAAGCATGTCCACGTCGCGGTGGCAATCGACAGCTGGGGGATCCGTCTGGGCGATCACGCGTTCGTAGTGGACTCGGGTGGCTACGAGGCTCTGGTCACGTGGGCCGAGACACACGGGCGGATTGAGGCGTTCGGGATCGAAGGCACCGGGAGCTACGGCGCTGGCCTGGCACGGGCCGTCCGCCGAGCCGGGCATCATGTCGTGGAAGTGAATCGGGGCGACCGCCGTACACGCCGCGCCGCCGGCAAGTCCGACACCATCGACGCCGAGGTGGCGGCGCGGTCCCTGCTCGCGGGGCAGTCGACGGCCATCCCCAAGACCGCGGACGGCGCCGTCGAGATGATCCGCCAGCTCAAGATCACACGGGATACCGCCATGAAAGCGCGCACCACGGCGATGAACACGCTGAAGCAGATCATCGTGCAGGCCCCGCCCGTCCTGCGAGAAGCCCTCCACGACCTCACCGATCACGGCCTGCTCACGCGCTGCGCCGGACTCCGACCGGGCCCCATCGACACGCCCATCGCGTCCGCCAAGCACACCCTCCGGTCGCTCGCCCGTCGGTGGATGGCTCTCGCCGAGGAAATCGCGCTGCACGACCAGTACCTCGCGCGTCTCACCACCGCGACATCACCGACCCTCTGCGAGGGCTTCGGTGTGGGCGCCCACACCGCGGCTGAGCTGTTGATCATCTTCGGCGATAACCCCGACCGGATTCGTTCGGAGGCCGCCTTCGCGAAGCTCTGCGGCGCCTGCCCGATCCCGGCCTCGTCTGGGATGACCACCGGGCGGCACCGCCTCAATCGAGGCGGCCACCGACACGCCAACGCGGCCCTCTATCGAGCCGTCATCGTCCGGATGCAATTCCACCAACCGACCCGCGACTACGTCGCCCGACGCATCGCCGCTGGCCGGACCAAACGCGACATCATCCGCTGCCTGAAACGCTTCCTCGCGCGAGAGATCTACCAGCGCGTCATGACCGACTTCCGCGCTCGTCAAGAGATCATCCAGGCCGCCTGAAGGAGTGTCTTGACATATAGGGGCGTCAGTGCCCCCTGCCCCGACGATGGACAGACCCGTACTGTCACGCACGAGATTAAGGCTCTCGCCGGGCGGGACCGGCCGCAGACGGCGCCGCAGATGCTGACTGCGCCGAGAGAGCGGCGTATAGTCGGGAACGGAGAGGTCGAGACGCATGATCCCGAACAGCGCGTGCAGGAACCCTTCGGCCTGGCGCAGCGGGAGATGGTAGATGAGCCGCAGGGTCAGAGCGGTCTCGATGGCGAGATCCGAGTAGCGCCGCTGCCCACCCCGCCTGCCGCTCCGCCTGGCCGTCCAGGCAGCGATCGCTTCCGAGGACACCCACACCGTCACATCGCCGCGGCGAACGAGGGCCTGGTTGTAGGCCGGCCAGTTCGCAACGCGGTACTGCGTCTTGTACGTGGGATGGACCTTCGACTGCATCCCGGTAGTGTGGCTCCTGCGGAGGGTCACGAGAAGTGCGGGCCACGCCGCCCCACCCACAGTGGTTCTTCATGCAACAACGCCCTTCCACGCGCTCACCTGATTCGGATGAACCGGGTGCTTCGAGGCGATCTCCTGCAGCGTCCGGTCGCCCCGTAGCGCCTCCAGCGCAATCTTCGCCTTCAACTCCCCTGAAAACCTGCGTCGCTTGCTCATCTCGTATCCCTCCGTCAGCCAGAGGAATACACCTTAACGACCTGTCCGATTTTCCGGGGCTACCTCACCCAACCCACGAATAGACGACTTACACGGCTGGTATTCGCGATTCAACTATGATCAGAATAGCCACCCGCGACCGGAAGCTTAGTCCTTTTCGCGTGCGGCACCCAGTGAAAGGGGACGAGGTAATGGAGACGCCCAAAAATATCCTGGCACCCACGGATTTCAGCGAGATGTCGAACGGATCAGCTGCATACGCCGCAAAACTCGCTATTGCGATGAACTCTAGGCTTCATCTACACCATGTAGTTCATGAATTAGAGACCGTGCGGGCACTCGACGATGCAGAGAAGGAGGGGAAGAAAAAACTCGCCGCGATCCTGACGGCTGAAGAGAAGGAACGGCTGAATCTGACGTCCTACGTGGGATTCGGCCCCCCGGCCAATCAGATCGTCGAGTACGCCGAGAAGAACGACATCGATCTCATTGTCATGAGCACCCACGGCCGTAGCGGCCTTGAGAAGATGTGGCTCGGGAGCGTGACCGAGAAGGTGCTCCGCCAAGCGCATTGCCCAGTACTCGTGGTTCGGCAATCCTAGACGTCGAGGCTAGGAACCAGAGGAGTGAGGTCGTCCTCGGCTGTGCGATCCTCAATCGGATGACCGACCTCGGCCGACCAGTGTCGTATCGTATCGGCAGGTGAGAATCCTGTCGGTTGGCATCGTGCGGGCCAGTGACGATTCGTGCAACAACGCCACGGTTTACCGCCTGATCGAGCGCTGTCTGATCTCGGCGTACATGGCAGGCGACCGTGGCCAACTACGGATCAAGGAGGACGTGCAGTACATCGAGTCGCAAGGCATTCAGGTCGAGAACCAGTCACAGCCGAGCCCAATAGCGATGGAGTCGTACGAATGAATGCCAACGCAAGCACGACTCCGGAGTTCTCGATCGTCGGGTGCTTCCGCCATCAACTGTTGCTACCCCGCCCTTATCTCGTTCTAACCAAACCGCTTAGACTAGATATTCAGTGCCAGAGAGCTGCCAGCGTCAAAATCGGCTGGAAGTATCTGGATGATTAAGGCTTAAGCTCTCTTCACCAACACTTGATGACGGAAGCACCGAGCACCGTGACCGATACAATGCCAACCACCCGGTCACGGAGTTGTGTCGGCGACACGGGTTCTCTGAGGCTCGTGACGACCTGTGGCGGAACACGTTTGGGGGGCGGGATCATGAGCCATTCCGGGGCGCGACTTTCTTCCGGCTTAACCGGGTGGTGTACCTCGCCGATGACGATGGCCGGACCCTCGGCCGCGGGCGAAAGTGGCCAGCGTGGAAAGCGAGCGCGGAGCCCCAACCCGACGTCCATCCTGGCGGACCAGATCCGGCAGGTGCTGATGAGGCGCTGGCCGGAGAGAAACACGGGCCCGCATCAAGAACTAGAGTGAGGGTCAGGAGCGTGCTGACCACGGCGGCCACGTAGGAGCACACCCAATGTCTAGCACCGTCAAGTCCGTCGCCTACGTGCACACCGTTGACATCGATCCGAGCTTGGTGAAGAAGGGCGCAGTGTGGGAAGGGCTCGCGAACATCTGCGTGACTGCTGCCGAGAAAGCGCTCGAGAGGCCGCCCCGAGGCTACACGGCCACGCAGCGCAATTCGCTCACGGATATCTTTGCCTCGATGAAAGTGACACACCGTTCGATCCGGCTGCTGGTCGCGCTCGGCGACGAGAAACCGGAATCAGTGGATGCGCTCGTGCTCGCACGGCTCCAGCTCGAGGGGCTCTACACGATGTGCCTCCTTATCGAGAAGACGGAGCATGTGGACCGGTTCGTCAAGGAGGCCTGGAAGCGGCAGTACGTCAGCTATCTTCTTATGCGCGAAGAGACGAAAAGCCTCGATCGCTTCATCGAGGCGCAGAGCGACGTGCTGGAACTTTCACGGCTGCTCAAGTTGGCGGCGGTGTGGAACGTAACCGAGCCGGAACGGCTCACGATCGAGTACGAGGAACTCGAAACGCCGCCAGCGGCGGAGTTCGTCCGCGAGCCGATTCGCAATTTTCCGACGCCAGGCCTCGTCATCAAGGAGCTTCCGGCTGGACCGAAGCGCGCGATGCTCGAGCGCCTCTATCCTGAGTACCAGGACCTCTGCGCGTACGCACACGGCCGACCGATCGCCGGGTTCAATAAAGCGGTGTTCGACGGCCGCTCGCCTCTCCGCAAGATGTTCTCGATGGCCGACATCCAGAAGACGTTCCAGGAGCGGATCGAGGCGAACTGTCAAGTGTATAGCCTCATGAGCATCGCCCAGTCTGCCGCTGAATTGACGACGCTCTATCCCAACGATACGGAGCTGACCTCGGCTGTCATGCGCGCCTGGAACGAACTCCATGACGCGCACCTACTGGCGATCGCGGTCTGGAACATCCGGACGAAGAGTCTCTTGGGTGGCGTGGGATAACATCTGTTCTCGCCGGCAGGTCCAGTCCCCGGACCATGTTGATTCATAAATCTTCTGCAGAGGGCCGTCCGGTAGACACCCATTCATGGCCTCCATTCACCACTACGTTCCGCGCTTTCTCCTGAGCCACTTCTGTTCGGGCGAGAGGCCTCGCCTTTGGGCCTACGACAAGCGCACCGGCAAATCCTTTCAAACGAATGTTCAGAACATCGCAGGCGAGCGGAATTTCTACGAGATAAGGATCGGCGACGAAATCGTTTCGTTCGAGGACGAACTCAGCGAGTTGGAATCCGAAGCCGCTGTGCTCATCGGCCGCATCATCTCGGACCGCAGTATCGGCTGGCTTTCCGACGAGAACCGCGCTTTGCTTGCCACGTTCGTAGCGGTTCAGATGAACCGAGAGCCCCATACGCGCGAGAGCTTTATCGCTATAGACAAAGGGCTTCACAGGGTATTCGGTGAGCGCTTCGGGCTCCCGACGGAGGGCCATCCGCTGATGACGAGCGAACGCGCCGAACAAGCAGCGCTCACCTCGCTCGCCGAGTCGGACCGATACGCCGAACACATTCTCAACAAGACGTGGCTGTTGTTCGAGACAAGTGCCGAGACTCCGTTCTACATCTCCGACAACCCCGTCGCGCTGCAGAACGAAGATAATAGCCGTGGCCCAATGCGGGGCACCTTGGGGCTTGCTGTGCGCGGCATCCAGATTTATTTGCCGACCAGCAGTACACTGACGCTCGCCTTCTATTGCCGTTCGCACGAGATCATGATTCGCGACGGCGTCAAGAGGATTCGTACCAGTATCGTTAGAGATTCTAGCTTTCCGTTGGATTTCGGTCCCATGCTCGATTGGATGCGGGCGTTTAGGAAAGGTACGCCACTTGGCTCGAAGCCAGACAACGTAGTGAATCACAACTCGCTGCAGGTCATGCAGGCCGAGCGTTTTGTTTTTTGTAGCCGGCGGGACTTTGCGCTCGTCGAAGACATGATCAACGAGAAGCCGCGATTTAGCGTCGGGTCTCGGCTCGACTTCGCCTAGTCGTAAACGGCGTTCACTCGGGTTGCG
This sequence comes from Vicinamibacterales bacterium, assembly GCA_965237405.1. Classification (GTDB taxonomy): domain Bacteria; phylum Acidobacteriota; class Vicinamibacteria; order Vicinamibacterales; family UBA8438; genus CAUZIB01. The sequence continues at coordinate 1,973,780 of OZ250139.1, forward strand.
TCTGCTGGGCGGCGGACGGCTAAGAAGGGTGCCCAGCCCGCGAGCGGATCGTCGCCAAGGTCGAACAGTACGCGGCGGATCCCGCATCGACGAGGTGGCGAATGGCGGACCGCGGCCCGTGGCCAAAGACGGTCCGCGATCTGTAAGCGCCTGCGCGACCGTTTGCGGCGCGGGCTGCGTGGCGGCTGGCCGACCCGTCCAGCGCGCGCCTATCAAAGGATGTGAGTTCGGTGGACGTCGACCAGACGAAGCCCGTTGCCGTCATTCTGGGGGCAGGATTCTCCGCCGTCGCCGGCGTGCCTCTTGCGAGTCAACTTTTGGACCACCGGCCAGAGGTGGACCGCGTGATTCGCGAAAAGCTCGTCGATCGAGTGGTCACTAGATGGGACGCTTGGCACTCCCGGACTAGGGGTGCAACGGAAGAGTATTTGGCCGAACTCGCCCGCACTAACCAGAGAGAGTGGCACGACGCAGTGTGGTTCGTTGGACTCACCGTCGCGCTTCGGATGGGCCAAGTTGAGGCGGTGGGTGTTAACCCCACGATCACCAGACACAATCTGAATCGAACCAGCGTGCCGATGCTCGAACGGTTTTGGACCACCCTTTTCCGTTTCCGTACGCGAACAGATGTTTCGGTGATCACAACAAATTTCGACGTTCTAGCGGAACGCGGATTGCGCCATGTGCCCCGCCCCGGGGTCCCGCGGCCGGGTTTTAACTATGGATTCGGTCCGGAGAACCTAGCGGGCGGTGGCTATCCCTCTTACTCTCATATTCAGAAGATCAGGGTCGCTGGCCATGTGCCCCTTCTGAAGCTCCATGGGTCAGTGTCGTGGTCTGTACGAGACGGCGAATTCGTGAAGTATCATGATTGCCGGCCGGCGATTCGGGGTGACGCAGCCATCGTCGCACCAATCGTCGGGAAGACTGTCCCCGCGTATCTTCAACCAACATGGGCCATTGCGAAGACCCACCTCGGCAGAGCCAGAACGTGGATTGTGATCGGCTACAGCCTCCCTCGCTACGATCAATTGGTCCGGTCGCTCCTCCTGGAGGCCATTGCGCCGAACACGACTATTCACGTCTTTGATCCGGATCCTGCCGTCGCTCCTCGATTCCGTGAGCACCTGAAACTCGATGTTCGTTCGTACCCTGGCCTTCCCGATGGAATCAATGAGATCGCCGGTGTGCTCAAACGTTCTTCGCATGAACGAGGACGCGCCGCCCGGGTCTGACCGCCTTTTGGGCAGGCTCCCACCGGCCACCCTGACATGGCGCGCCGTTGCGAGCGCGTGGCCGCTCGCCTTCGCGGAACGGACCGGCGTTGGTTCACGAATCCGGAGTGAGGTTGCGAGGGGGCAGACCAGACTGGATGGATGAAGTCGAGAGTCCATCCCACGTACAAGACAACAGTACCACGTCCAGAACTGGGCCGCCTCTGATCGCGCGCTGGTCTGTCGAGGTGACATCACCATCTGGTTGTCCCCGGCGGCCATCGCCGCCTGGGAACCTGACGGAGCGGGCACGTGAGGCGCGTAGCGGACGTACTCGGACCTCGCGATCGAGTCCGCCTTGACGCTGCGTCTTCTCTTCCATCTCCCGCTCCGTCAGACAGCGGGCTTTCTCACGTCGCTCTGCGTGCTGATGGGACTCGCCCTTCGGTCGCCTGATCACACGACGCTGTCCCGTGGCGTTGGTGCACGGATCCCGCGCCCTCGGTGAGCCAGGATCGACCTCCTGGCCATCGTGACGACAGCAGGTGCATGATCTCGACATGAAGTCGAGCGTGCACCCAAAGTACACGACACAATACCACGTCGGGAATTGGCCGGCATACGACCGAGCGCTGGTCCAGCGAGGTGATATCACCGTGTGGTTGGCCCCGGATGCGATCGCCACGTGGGAGGCCGTGGGCGTCGGCAACCGTGGCGGGCAGCGGCCGTATTCCGATCTCGCCATCGAAACCGCGCTGACGCTCCGGCTCATCTTCCACCTGCCCTTGCGGCAGACTGAAGGCTTCTTGACGTCGATCTTCGGGATGCTGGGTCTCGACCTGTCCGCGCCCGATCACGCCACGCTCTCCCGGCGTGGCCAGCATCTCGACCTCCCGCTGCGTCGCGCCCCCGCAGGTGCCGGCCTGCATCTCATGGTCGACAGCACGGGACTCTCGATCGTGGGCGAGGGTGAATGGGCCGCGGCGAAAGATGGAGGACGGGGGAGGCGAGGCTGGAAGACGCAGCATCTCGGTGTCGACCGATCGGGTGTGATCGTCGCCCGGGCCCTGACGGAGGCGAGCGTTGACGACGCGACGACTGGCATCACGCTGATCGAGGCGACCGACGGCGCCCTCGGACGGGTGACGGCGGATGCCGCCTACGATACGATCGACTTTTACGAGGCCGCCGGTGCGCGTGGCGCCACCGTCGTGGTTCCGCCGACGAGGACGGCCCACGTGTCTCGATACGGACCGCGGTCGGGCGCTCGTGATCGCACGATCCTGACGGTCAAGGAGAGAGGACGGCGACGCTGGAAGCAGACGTCGGGCTATCATGGGCAGGCCCGCGTGGAGAACGCGTTCTTCCGCTACAAGTCGATCATCGGAGACAGCCTTCGAGCGTGCAGCCCCGCAGGGCGGGGGACTGAGGTCGTCCTCGCGTGCAACATCCTGAATCAGATGACTGGGCGTGGCAGGCCAATGTCGTACCGCATCGGTCGGTGAAGAAACTGTGGATCGGGATCGGTGCGGGCTAGCTCCGATTCATGCAACAACGCCCCGGAGAGACGACATGCATGTACTCAGGAAGGCGGCCCTGGACATCGCGCACGAGTAGTGTCTCGAGGGATGTGTTGCAACCTTCAAGAAGCGACAAGAGCGCGACTGGTCGAGTTGCTCCGGCTTCGTCTCATGCCACCACTTCGAACAGCTTGTTGATGAAGTGAATCTGTCGCCGAATATCCGACCCGCTCACCCACCTCGCCTGTCCCTTCCGGATCATGTGCATGGTTTCGTAGCCTTGGATGGTTCGCCGCGCCGCCTGAAACTCGCGAAACCCCTGCTTGGCGTTCACGCGTCGTTTGATCGCTCGATGATCCTGTTCCACGATGTTGTTCACGTATTGGACCGGCCGGTGGCGGCAACGGCGTCTTAGGATGCCTTCCTTTTTCATTCCTGCAATCGCCGAGCCGTAGAGGCGTGCCTGGTCCGTGTTGATGACGCGGGGCTGAGGATGTGCCGGATCAGTCAGCGCCTTGCGGCACAGGCGTGTGGCCGCTGCGGCATCGCGTCGCCCCAGAGCACGAAGTCGATCGTGGCGCCGGTGGAATCGAGGGCGCGGTAGAGGTAGCACCAGCGCCCCTTAACACGAACGTAGGTCTCATCGACACGCCAGGACCTGTTGGTGGGCTTGAGATGACGGCGCAGCCGCTCCTCGAGTTCGGGCCCGTCGCGCTGGACCCAGCGCCAGATCGTCGTGTGGTCTACCTCCAAGCCGCGCTCGCTGAGCAGTTCTTCGACATCGCGGAACGAGAGTGAGTACCGCAGGTGCCAGCGCACGGCGCACAGAATCAGCTCGGGCTCCGTGTGTCGCCACTTGAAGATCGCCGGTCGAATTGCCTGCGTCACCATCTCTTCAGGCTACCAGCCGCCACCGGCCAACGTTGCAACACAACCACTACTCAAGGAGCTGCCTAAACCATGACTTGGTGGCCTTGATCTAGCGTAGAACCCACTGCACTCCGGCGAGGACGGTGGCGGCGTTCACGCCGAGGTTCTCGCCCGCGGTACCGGCGTTCGAGATGTGGTGACTGCGGAACTCGACGATCAACCCTGGTCCGCGCGGCGGCACCACCCGGATGCCGACGCCGTAGATCAACTGAAAGTTGAACACGCGGTCCAGTTCAGGAATGCTGAGGTTAGTCCAGATCAGTCCGCTGATCGCGACGACGTACGGCGTCCATCCACGGTCGTCCCAGACGTGGTAGCGCCCGCCAATCGCGGCCGCGCCGCCGCCGACGGCAGTCTCCGGTTGGGAGTAGAGGAACAGCGTGCCTTCGCCGTACAGCTCCAGGTGGTTGGTGACGAATCGGCCGAGCTGGGGATGAAACGCGACGAATTGCACGTCGCTCTTGGTCTTGCCGTAGCCTGGGGTCCACGAATGTCCCCAGCCGCCCACCAGTCCACGAGTCCAGTTGCCGGTGGCCAGGCGGCCCTGCTGGGCGGCCGCTGCCGCAGGCGTGAGCGCGAGCAGCAACGCGAGCGCTGCCGTTCGCTTCAGGTACCGAGAGAGGGCATCACGGCCCGCGATCATCGGGTGTGTCCACGTCGGCGTCAGTCTTTCGGGTTCGTGGCAAACACAGTCAGTTCGATCGTGAACCCGCGGTCGTCCATCTCGAGCGCCGACCGAACGGCGTGCGCGATGTCGTCGCCCTGCAGCTTCGTCGGGTTCTCCTTGTTCTGCGGGAGCCCGGCCGGGGCGCGCCTTGGTAAACGCCGCGAGACGCAGAGCCCAACCGACCGCAGCCCGGCAGTAAGCGCTCTCATCCTTCTATCGGGTCCGCCTCGGCCGACGACGCGCCGGGCGGCCTGTCCTGCCGTAACCAGCGTGCGAGCGCCTTGCCGGGATCAGCGATCTCCTCGATCGAGCCGTACCACGCGGCTTCCCAGCCGTCCGCGGGTAGGCCGGTGAACAACATCAAGTTGAGCGGGTAGACCTCGCTGTCGGTGCACCGGCGAAAATCGTCTCGGAACAGGAACACCGGCTTCTCCCACGCGATCGCCAGACCCAGCTCCACCATGACGCCCTCATCCGGCGGACAGCCGTTGACCACCGCGAACAGCCCATCGGCCGCGCGCACGTCCCGCAGATCGGCCTGCCCAATCTGATACGCCCAGCCCGCACTCGCCCGGTCGATCTGGTTGTTGCGGGCGAACGGCTCCCACACATCGGCCCCCATCGACTCCAGCGCCCTCACAAGCGCGTGGAGCGGTCCGCCGCGCTGTTGCGCGGAGAAGCCATAGGGGTTCGCCAAATAGAGGGTTTTCTTCGCGGTCATGTGCACGTGTGCGGTGGTCGGCAACGGCGCCATCATAGAGGCGCCAGCCACGGGTGTCGAGAGAGCCTGTGATCGCGTGTCGCCCCACGGTGTACTGGATGCAATCCCCGGCGCACAGACGGGCGGTGTCCGGCCCCCGCCGCCCCCGCCCCGCGTCCGCGAGTCGGGCCGCGCGCCCTTACGCGGTGCCGCGTCGCACGAGGCGGAGGGGCGAGGGCGGGGCGCGGGCGGCGGCGTTGGCCGTGTGGGGCCGCTGGCGGGCTGGCACCGCCTGCGCCTGTTGCGCGAGATACTCGACGAGTTGGTCCCCGGCGTCGAGCAGTTCCTGTTCGTGGATGATGTTGTAGCGGTCGAAGATGGCGCGGCTCTTGTGCCCGGTCAGGAGCATGGCGACGCGCTCGGGGACATTCGCGCGGATCAGGTTGCGCGCGGCGGTGCGGCGGCAATCGTGAAGGAAGCGGGTCGGCACCCCGTAAGGTGCGTTTAATCGGCCGACCGCTCATGCGGCCTCCCGGTGGTAGAAATTGAGCCATCCGCCCAGACGCTCCCGCCGCTGCACGTCGGCGGCCAGGCTCACCGGCGGTGGCGGTCGTTGCAGGAGCTGGTTGTCGAGTCCCTGGTGGTTTCGCTCGCGCTGGTCGTGGTCGACGTCCTCGCCCACGAGGAGACGCAGGGGCCCTTCGCCGAGGGAGACGACGCGACTGAGACATTCCCCTTGAATAGAGCGGACGAACCGCTCGGCATACGCGTTGAGATTGGAACTCTTCGGCGGGAGACGGATCGGCTGGACACCCCCGCCCTCCAGAATCTCGCCAAACCCCCGCGTGGAGAGCGGGTCGCGGTCGTGAATCAGATAGCGGGCGCGGCGCACGCAGCCATCGACCGGGTCCGTCACATTGCGGGCCCTCTGCTCCATCCACGTGCCGTACGGCTGCGGATGGATCCCGGCGATGGGCACGCGGCGGGACTGCAGCGCGATCACGAAGAAGACCAGGTACCGCTGGAGCCCGGCCAGCGTGAGCACCTCGACGGTGAACAGATCGCAGGCCGTGCGGCCCTCCCAGGGCGCCTGCAGGAACGGCTTCCAGGGCATGCGCCGGCTCCGCTCGGGAGCCGGGTCGATCCCGTGGTCGTGCAGGATCCGCTTCATCGTGGTCCGAGCGATCTCGGGGCCGAGGTTCGAGAGCGCCCCGCGGATCCGTGTGTCCCCCCACTGGGGATGCTCGACCGCCATCCGGACCACGAGCGCGGCCACGTCACGGCGCGTCATCGGCCGGCCGCGACCGCGGTGGGCGCTGCCGTCGGATGTCTGGGCGATCAATCTCCGGTACCAGCGGAGAATCGTGTCAGGCGTGACGATGCCGGCAACCTGCATCAAGACGCGCCGGCCGAGTTGCTGGCCGCGCACGGCGCGTCGACGGCGTTGGGCATCGGTCCGGCGAAGCGGCCGAGGGCCCAGGTGCTCCCGGAGGACCCGATGCTCCTCCCGGAGATACGCGATCAGATCGTCTTGGGGGCAGTTCACCCAGCCAGCGCACGTGAGAACGAAGAACTGTAGCGCAGGCGGCATGGCCTGAGATTACTTGGAAGACTCGACCAGCACTGACCGGACCTCGGCCCATTAAACGCACCTTACGCCGTCGTGTATCAATGGGAGGCGCGGAAACGCTGCCCATCACCCGTCTTCTGGGCTCGCCTTCAAGCCGTCTCAACCGAGACCACCTCTGAACGAGACACGTGAAGGAGGCGTCTTGGCGTGTCGGCCGGCGCCAGCGAGAAGACGACTGACCGTGCGCGGCGGCTTCCGCCGCGCGTGGCAGACCGTGGACGACGAGACGATTCTCGCCGTCGACCGGGCGGCTCCCTGACCGGGTCATCGACGAGGACCAGAAAACTCCTGATGTAGGTACGATCAGGCCCTGGTGCGCAACCGATCAACTGCATAACGTTCTCGATGCACCCGCGGGACGCACTGAAGAGAGAGCCTGATGTTGTCGAATCTCACGATTGTGATCGGGCTCGTGGTGGTAGCTCTCGTCGGATGGCTGATCGGTGCGGTCCAATAAATTGGTGGAGGCGGCTGGAGTCGATCCGCCCAGAAGTCCATATTTCCTAATACTTTAGAAAAACCGAAACGCCAGATCCTCGAGAAACGCTCAAACGCCGAGGTCCAGGTACAAAACAGGTACAGTGAGCGGGCCCTGACAGGATGCTACGAACGGATCTGCCAGCGTGCCGGATCCTGCCGGCCGTGAACGGCAAGTACGACGAGCGTCTCGCGGTCCAGACGGAAGTAGACGGCGTAGGGGAAGCGCGAGAGGACGGCGCGCCGGATTTCGCCGTGCACACGCGGAAAGGCCCGAGGACTGGCGGCCATGCGATCCAGGAGGGCATCAACAGCTTCGGCGAACTCCCTGCCGAGTCCGGTCCGTCGCGAATCGTACCATGCGCATACCGCTAACGTCTCGCCTTCGGCTTGTGGCCTGAATACGATTCGCAGCGGCACGCGTCAGCCCAGCAATTTGGAGCGAATGTCAGTCCAGGAAACCGCGGACTCCGGGTTTTCGATGTGTTCCCTCCACCGACGGTCGAGCTCGACGCACTGCGCCTCGCTTAGTTGAAGCGTCTCTTCACGATCAGCATCGGTCAGGCTTTCCCACAGCGCCATGGCCAGCTCAGCCCGGTCGCCGGCCGGCAGCTTCAGTAATTCCACAAGGGGGCTCGAGGGCATGTTCCGATCCTCGCATGGCCAGCACGAGCACCGCAACTCGCACCTGTGGGTGGCGAATTACTACTCAGCCCGCAATCCGTTGAGATTATCAAGTTTGGTGATCCTGGGAGTGGTCGCTAGGATGTTCCGATGCGCGACCCGATCATCCTGCTGGTGCACCTGATCGCCACCCTGGCCCGGCTGATGGGCCCCGGCGGCCTGCGGTCTGTCGTGGCTGAATCGGTCTTGGTCAAGTAGCCACTGCTCATTCTGAATCGCTCGCGGCACCGGGCGCCGAATCTCTGCGCGTCGGATCGGATCCTCGCCGGCGTGTGTGCACTGTTCATGCGCCCGGCCCGGGTGATTCGCTCAGCGATCGTGCTGAGACCGTCGACGATCCTGGAGTTCCATCGGGCTCTGCGCACCCGCAAGTACCGCTGGCTGTTTTCACCCACGCGCCGTCGCACCGGCCCCCAAGGACCGTCCAAAGCACTGGTCGACGCCATCGTCGACATGAAGCGGCGCAACCCCAGGTGGGGCTGTCCGCGGATCGCACAACAGATCGCGCTCGCCTTTGCGGTCAACATCGACAAGGACGTGGTGCGCCGAGTGCTCGCCACGCACTATCGCCCGGCACCCCGCTCGGGTGGTCCGTCCTGGCTGACATTCCTGGGGCATGCGAAAGATAGCCTGTGGAGCATCGACCTGTTCCGGTGCGAGTCGGCGACCCTGCGAAGCCATTGGGTGCTGGTGGTGATGGACCAATACACGCGGCGGATCGTCGGCTTTGGCATCCATGCTGGAACCGTGGATGGCCGCGCCCTGTGCCGCATGTTCAACCATGCGATTCGAGGGCTCTCGCGTCCGACGCGCCTCAGCTCCGACCACGACCCGCTGTATCGGTTTCACCAATGGTGCGCCAACCTGCGGGTGCTGCAGGTGACCGAGGTGAAGAGTGTGCCGTATGTGCCGCTGTCGCATCCGTTTGTCGAACGGTTGATCGGCACGCTGCGACGAGAATGCGTGGATCAACTGCTGTTCTGGTCTGCGTCGGACCTGGAAGACAAACTGGTGGCCTTCCAGGACTTCTACAATGCGCATCGGGCCCATGCGTCGTTGGACGGGCGGACGCCCGTCCCGATACGAAAGGATGTCGCACGGCTCGACCGCTACCGATGGGACGCGCATTGCCGTGGTCTCTATCAGACACCGATCGCGGCGTGACATCTGACCAGCGAAGACGGTGGCGAGCGGGTCGACGCGCCCGCGTTCGACGTCTATCGCGACACAGCAGGGCAGTGCGTCAGCTGCACGCCTTACTCATGCCATCGCGACAACTTCGCGGGGGACTCCCGGCTCACGGGACCCGAAGATCGAACGATGTCGGATTCCTACGAATTCGCCACCCACACCCACACCGTCACATCGCCGCGGCGAACGAGGGCCCGGTTGTAGGCCGGTCAGTTCGCCACGCGGTACTGCGTCTTATACGTGGGATGGACCTTCGACTGCATCCCGGTAGTGTGGCTCCTGCGGAGGGTCACGAGAAGTGCGGGCCACGCCGCCCCACCCACAGTGGTTCTTCATGCAACAACGCCGCGTTGGTGCACGGCTCCCGCGCCCTCGGTGAGCCTCGATCGACCTCCTGGCCATCGTGGCGACAACAGGTGCATGATCTCGACATGAAGTCGAGAGTGCACTATGCGCTCTCACCCAAAACAATATTCTGATCGGCCTTATCGATCTGGTCCGGGACTCTCGCGGCCAGCTGGAGGAAACCCATCGGATCGTGCCCCGACGGGGGAGTACGCACTGGAATCGACGGCGCGATCTGGGTCTTCGGCCGTGTAGGATGACAAGACGTGAAGCTCTTCCTGAAGACCACGCTATTCACGGTGGTGATGCCAGGCACGTTTGCGGTTCTCCTTCCGATCCTCCTCGCGGGTGATCGAACGGCCGCCAGCGGCGCCACACTGGGGTTCGCCCTGTTCCTCTTCGCGCTCGGCAGCGGCCTGTATTTGCGCTCTGCCTGGGATTTTGCCGTCTTTGGGAGGGGAACCCCCGCACCAATCGACGCGCCGAAGCGGCTCGTCACCCGTGGTTTTTACCGCTACACACGAAACCCAATGTACGTAGCGTCGCTGAGCGTGGTCGTCGGGTGGGCCACCCTCTTCGGAGCTGTCATCCTTGTGTCCTACGCGCTCACGTTATTTGTGTTTTTCTCCCTGTTCATACGGTTCTACGAGGAGCCACGCCTTGCGCGGGAGTTCGGCAGCGACTATGCAGCGTACGTTTCACGGGTTCCTCGTTGGCTGCCCTGGCGTCTCAGCAGGAAGGTCACTTGAGACGGCGACGCCACGCCAAGTGTCACCACGGGCTGCTAGGTCTTGTAGGATGCACCCGACCTACACCGTGCGACTGGCATAGGTCGAGTTCTCGTTGAGGCCTTGCTCTCGTGAGACTGAGGTGATGAGTTATCCATTGCGCAGGATCTCAATTGGCCGTGGTCGAGTGCTGACGGCAACCCCTGTCTTCGATACCTATTGGCAATTCGCCGCTAAACGCCAAGAAGTGAAGTGTTCTTTAGGCGTGTAAAGGGGGCAAAGCCGCCATGGACCAACGATCCGGTAATAGCAGACTATCGGTTTACCAACGCGTACCGGGCCGCCGACCGGGTTAGTCAGTACCTGATTCGACACGTAATTTACGAAAGCTCGCAGCAGGTAGAGGAAGTCTACTTCCGCGTCCTCTTGTTCAAGCTGTTCAATCGCATCGCGACGTGGGAAGCGCTTCGTGACGGCGTTGGTCCTCCGACGTGGGCGCACTTCGATGGAGCACGGTACAACAGGGTGCTAGACAGCCTGTTCTCCGCTGGAGAGCGCCTCTACGCTGCTGCGTACATCATGCCGTCTCCGGCGCTTGGGCACACTCGAAAGCATCAGAACCATCTGGCTCTGTTGGAGCACATGATGCGTTCTCGTGCACCGCTTCAAGTCGCTAGAGCGAAATCACTACGATCTGTCTTCGAGGTCTTGAGGGGTTATCCGTCGCTAGGGCGCTTTCTGGCGTTTCAGTTCGCGATCGATCTCAACTACAGCGAACTGATCGATTTTCAAGAGTCCGACTTCGTAGTGGCGGGCCCTGGCGCTCGCAACGGGATTCGCAAGTGCTTCACTCATACTGCAGACCTAGATGACGATGACGTGATTCGAATTGTTGCAGAGCACGCTGAGCTTGAGTTCGCGCAGCAGGGGCTCTCGTTTCAGAGCTTGTGGGGACGCCCCCTGCAGCTGATTGACTGTCAGAACCTGTTTTGCGAAGTCGATAAGTACGCGCGCGTTGCACACCCTGAGGTGAAGAGTCTTTCAAAACGAACACGGATCAAACAGCGATTCTCCCCGAATCCGGAGCCGCTCGACCAGTGGTATCCGCCCAAGTGGAGTCTCCCTATCGCCGAGAGCGCACCCGAGGAGCGGCCTGCTCCACCGATTCCAGTCCAACTGGAGCTATCGTGATCCTACGATCTGACGCGGCTCCCGGGTAACTATCGCCAGAGTCCATCGTCCTTCTCGAAGGATGTGGCCGTCGAAGTAGCATCGAGAGCCAGCAACGGTGATCGGGACACGTGCCCAGACCGATTCTCTGGTGAGTGCGTTCTGCGGCATCGTAAGCTCGACATCCTGAAACTCCAGGTCCTCTTGTTCCTCATCAAGCGCGGCTTTGTACACTGCTTCCTTTAAAGCGAAGTGCATCGTCACGAAGCGGGCTTCAAGACCACCAACCTGTTCCAGCCTCAGGCCCTCTGCTCGGGTTAGCACCTTGCGCTGAAGATCGCGATCGCTCTTGTCGATGTGATCGACATCAATGCCGATTCCGCCGAACTCGGCACTTGCGATCGCGACGGCGTATGGTGCGAAAAAGCGGCCGAGGCTAGGTCGGTGCTGGTCGAGTCTCCCAAGTAGTCTCAGGCTATGCCGCCTGCGCTGCAGTTCCTCGTCCTCACGTTCGCTGGCTGGGTGAACCGTCACCAAGACGATCTGATCGACTATCTCCGGGAGGAGAATCGGGTCCTCCGAGAACACCTGGGCCCTCGGCCGCTTCGCCTGACGGACGCCCAGCGTCGTCGACTCGCTGTGCGCGGTCACAAACTCGGCCGGCGGGTCTTGACGCAGGTCGCGGGCATCGTCACCCCGGATACGATCCTGCGTTGGTACCGGAGACTGATCGCCAAGAAATACGATGGCAGCGCCCGCCGACGTCGAGGTCGACCAATGACCCGACAAGACGTCGCCGAGCTCGTGGTCAGGATGGCGGTCGACAATCCGCGGTGGGGGGGGCTACACGCGGATCCGCGGCGCGCTCTCGAACTTCGGCCACACTATCGCCCGGACCACGGTGAAGCGGATCCTGCACGACCACGGAGTCGACCCGGCGCCCGAGCGGAGCCGGCACATGCCCGGGAAGACGTTCCTGCAGGCGCCCTGGGCGGGCCTGGCGGCCTGCGATCTGTTCACCGTCGAGGTGTTGCCGCTGGCGGGGCTCAGGCGGTACCTCGCCTTCTTCGTGATCGAGCTGAGATCCCGCCGCGTGACCATCGCCGGGATCCACCCGCAGCCGGGCGGCGCGTGGATGGAGCAGCAGGCCCGCAATGTGACGGACCCGGTCGATGGCTGTTTGCGCAGGGCGCGCCATCTGATTCACGACCGCGATCCCCTCTATACGCGGGTCTTTGGCGAGATCCTGGAGAGCGCCGGTGTTCAGCCGATTCGGCTGCCGCCGAAGAGTCCCAATCTCAACGCCTATGCCGAGCGGTTCGTCAGGTCGATCAAAGAGGAGTGTCTCACACGCGTGGCCCCGCTCGGCGAGGGGCATCTGCGTCGTCTCGTCTACGAGTACAGAGAACACGACCATCGCGAGCGAAACCACCAGGGACTCGACAACCAGCTCCTGCAACGACCACCACCTCCGCGAAGGCCGGACGCCGACGTTCGGCGGCGGGTACGCCTCGGAGGATTACTCAGTTTCTACAATCGAGGCGTTGGTGCGCGGAAACAAGTGTTCGTCGCGGCCCTGGCCATCGTGACGGCCGAAGGGGCATGATCTCGACGTGAAGTCGAGAGTGCATCCCAGGTACACAACGAAATACCGCGTCGGAAACTGGCCGGCGTACGACCGCGCACTGGTCCAGCGCGGCGACGTCACCCGGTGGTTGACGCCGGAAGCGATCGCCACGTGGGAGGCCGTGGGCGTCGGCAAGCGCGGAGGGCAGCTGCAGTACTCCGAGGTTGCCATCGAAACCGCGCTGACGCTCCGCCTGATCTTTCACCTGCCCCTTCGTCAGACGGAGGGCTTTCTGAGGTCGATCTTCGGGATGCTGTGCCTCGACCTGTCCGCGCCCGATCACACGACTCTCTCACGGCGTGGTCAGCACCTCGACCTTGCACTTCGCCGCCTCCCCGCGGGCGCAGGCATACATCTCATCGTCGACAGTACCGGGCTCTCGACTGTGGGTGAAGGTGAATGGGCGGCCGTGAAACATGGCGGACGCGGGATACGCGGCTGGAAGAAGCTTCATCTGGGCGTCGACGGATCGGGCGTGATCGTCGCTCACGCCCTGACCGGCGGGCATGTTGACGACGCGACGACGGCCCTCGATCTGATCGACCAGGTCGAAGGCGACGTCTCCTGCCTCACGGCGGACGCGGCCTACGACACGCGTGGCATCTACGAGGCTGCGGGTGCGCGTGGCGCGACGGTCGTCATTCCACCGACCAGGACAGCCACCGTGTCTGGACGGCGACCACGATCGCCCGCGCGCGACCGCACGATCCGACAGGTGCAGCAGGCTGGACGGCGACAGTGGAAGAAGGACTCGGGCTACCATCAGCAGGCCCGTATGGAGAACGCCTTCTTCCGGTACAAGGTGATCATCGGGGAGAGCCTTCGAGCGCGCAGTCGGGCGGGGCAAGAGACGGAGGCCATCCTCGCATGTAACATCCTCAATCAGATGACTCAGCTTGGTAGGCCGGCGTCGTACGCTATCGGTCGTTAACGGGTCTGTGGGTCGGGGGCGTTGCGGGTCAGTTTTCGAACCGCGCAACAACGCCGGCCATAGTGCGATGTTCGATGTGCTGAAGCACGCCGGTTACCGCACACATGGTGTGTTCCAGGGATCTGGATATTTCTGGGGTCAGGACAACGGCTATGATGAAGGTTTCCCGCCGTCAAGACCCGCCTATCTAGCGACGAGCCAAGCGATACTCGAAGGTGAGTTTCGGCACGAAATCCATTTCCAGGAGATGCCGATGGACCGGTTTCTTCAGCGAAAGCGGTCCGTTATAGCCGCCGAAGGCGAAGACCCAACCTTCCTCTACACGCACACCGGCCCTGGCCACAGCCAGAACTCCGGGGCGTGTCTGGACGACGAGGTCGCGCGTTTTAGACAACGGCTGGATGATGCCAACGCAGAGATGCGTGTGGACATCGAATCTCTCGTAAAGTCGCGGCCGAACGCGATTGTGATTGTCAACGGCGATCACGGTCCCTATCTCACGAAGAATTGTCGGGCACTGCGTAGTCGAGAGTACGACCAGGACGACGTAGCCCCCCTCGACATTCAGGATCGCTTCGGTGCATTTCTGGCGATCCGTTGGCCGGAAGATGCCCAAACCTCAGTGGATGACATCGCGATACTGCAAGACATCTTCCCAGCCGTCCTTACGTATCTTTACGACGATTCAACATTCCAGAGGTTGCGTTTTCCCCAAGAGCTAGAGGGATCGAACTACATAATCGCGGGTGTGTCGGTAAGACGCGGTCGTATCGTTGGCGGGAAGTACAACGGGCAGCCGCTGTTCGACGCCGGTCGGGCGTCTGCTCGGTAAGCGTTCCGCGTAAGGTGCGTTTAATCGGCCGAGGTCAGGTCGGTGCTGGTCGGGTCTACCAAGTAGTCTCAGGCCATGCCGCCTGCGCTACAGTTCCTCGTCCTCACGTTCGCTGGCTGGGTGAACCGCCACCAAGACGATCTGATCGAGTATCTCCGGGAGGAGAATCGGGTCCTCCGGGAATACCTGGGCCCTCGGCCGCTTCGCCTGACCGACGCCCAGCGTCGGCGACTCGCTGTGCGCGGCCACAAACTCGGCCGGCGAGTCCTCAGGCAGGTCGCGGGCATCGTCACCCCGGACACGATCCTTCGCTGGTACCGGAGACTGATCGCCAAGAAATACGACGGCAGCGCCTGCCGCCGTCGAGGGCGGCCGATGACGCGCAGCGAAGTCGCCGCGCTCGTGGTCAGGATGGCGGTCGAGAATCCGCAGTGGGGCTACACACGGATCCGCGACGCGCTCTCGAACCTCGGGCACACGATCGCCCGGACCACGGTGAAGCGGATCTTGCGCGACCACGGGATCGACCCGGCTCCCGAACGGAGCCGACGCACGCCTTGGAAGACGTTCCTACAGGCGCACTGGGACGGCTTGGCGGCCTGCGATCTGTTCACGGTCGAGGTGCTGACGCTGGCAGGGCTCAGGCGGTATCTTGTCTTCTTCGTGATCGAGCTGCAGACCCGCCGCGTGACCATCGCCGGGATCCATCCGCAACCGGGCGGCGCGTGGATGGAGCAGCAGGCCCGCAATCTGGCCGACCCGGGCGATGGCTTCCTGCGGACTGCGCGGCATCTGATTCACGACCGAGATCCCCTTTACACTCGTGTCTTTGGCGAGATCCTGACGAGCGGCGGCGTTCAGCCGATCCGACTTCCGCCGAAGAGTCCCAATCTCAATGCCTATGCCGAGCGGTTCGTCCGGTCGATCAAGGAGGAGTGTCTCAATCGAGTCGCCCCACTCGGCGAGGGTCATTTGCGCCTCATCGTCCACGAGTACGTCGAGCATTACCATCGCGAGAGAAACCATCAGGGACTCGACAACCAGCTCCTGCAACGACCGCCACCTCCGCGAAGGCCGGACGCCGACGTTCGGCGGCGAGCGCGCCTCGGTGGACTGCTCAGCTTCTACTATCGAGAGGCCGCATGAGTGGTCGGCTGATTAAACGCACCTTACGGGCTGATTGCAACGGTCTTTAAAACCGTCTCGTCACCAGTGATGAGCCGGTACTGAAGGCCATCTAGCGCTACGAGAAGTTTAATTCGCTGGTGGGCTTCCTGAGAGCACCTGACTCTCGCACAAGTCTTTCACGCTGTTGTCGAGTTTCTTTGCGCCGCTGGCGTACACCAACAGGTCATCTCTCCCGAAAGCAGCTACATTATTGCGATTTCCACCAACCGTGCCGCCCGCTTGACGCTCGTGCAAGATGAGATAGTCTGCCGCCCGTCGGTTGGCAGTGACCTGAACGTGTGGACAGAATCGGCGCAGCTGTTTCATGACCTCGATGGTCTGGGGTTCTGTCGTGCCGCCGACATTGCTGCCCCAGGCATCACCTGATCCGCTGAAGCTCGACACCGTTGATCCTTCCACGAACACCACCACGGCGGCTTCTTCTTGAGCGTGAGTGCCAGCTGCAAGAACAGTCGCAACGACAAAGCCTACCACCACTGCAACTCCGACTACGAATGTTCGCATGTGACAACTCCTTTGTGGATTCCCCGGCGACAGGAAATGATCGCCGGGCCTCTCGCCAAACAAACCACGCATGTCGATGCAGGGTTCCGCCTATTCCCCGGGTGGGGTGTTCTATTCAGCGGGCGACCCGACGTAGGGCCATGCGCAGGTTGGCTTGGCGAGAGGGACTATACGAGAGGGACTATAGCAGAATAGAGCGGTCAAGCACAAATGCCGTACTCGATTCGTTCGGAGATATCCTGAATACCCCGTAAGGTGCGTTTAATCGGCCGACCGCTCATGCGGCCTCCCGGTGGTAGAAATTGAGCCATCCGCCCAGACGCTCCCGCCGCTGCACGTCGGCGGCCAGGCTCACCGGCGGTGGCGGTCGTTGCAGGAGCTGGTTGTCGAGTCCCTGGTGGTTTCGCTCGCGCTGGTCGTGGTCGACGTACTCGCCCACGAGGAGACGCAGGGGCCCTTCGCCGAGGGGGACGACGCGACTGAGACATTCCCCTTGAATAGAGCGGACGAACCGCTCGGCATACGCGTTGAGATTGGGACTCTTCGGCGGGAGACGGATCGGCTGGACACCCCCGCCCTCCAGGATCTCGCCACAACCCCGCGTGGAGAGCGGGTCGCGGGCGTGAATCAGATAGCGGGCGCGTCGCACGCAGCCATCGACCGGGTCCGTCACATTGCGGGCCCTCTGCTCCATCCACGTGCCGTACGGCTGCGGATGGATCCCGGCGATGGGCACGCGGCGGGACTGCAGCGCGATCACGAAGAAGACCAGGTACCGCTGGAGCCCGGCCAGCGTGAGCACCTCGACGGTGAACAGATCGCAGGCCGTGCGGCCCTCCCAGGGCGCCTGCAGGAACGTCTTCCTGGGCATGCGCCGGCTCCGCTCGGACGCCGGGTCGACTCCGTGGTCGTGCAGGATCCGCTTCACCGGGGTCCGAGCGATCTCGTGGCCGAGGTGCGAGAGCGCCCCGCGGATCCGTGTGTCCCCCCACTGGGGATGCTCGACCGCCATCCGGACCACGAGCGCGGCCACGTCACGGCGTGTCATCGGCCGGCCGCGACCGCGGCGGGCGCTGCCGTCGGATGTCTGGGCGATCAATCTCCGGTACCAGCGGAGAATCGTGTCAGGCGTGACGATGCCGGCAACCTGCATCAAGACGCGCCGGCCGAGTTGCTGGCCGCGCACGGCGCGTCGACGGCGTTGGGCATCGGTCCGGCGAAGCGGCCGAGGGCCCAGGTGCTCCCGGAGGACCCGATTCTTCTCCCGGAGATACGCGATCAGATCGTCTTGGTGGCGGTTCACCCAGCCAGCGAACGTGAGAACGAGGAACTGGAGCGCAGGCGGCATGGCCTGAGATTACTTGGGAGACTCGACCAGCACTGACCGGACCGCGGCCCATTAAACGCACCTTACGCGGTAGCCTAGAAGCGAATACCGTCAAACCACTGTCCAAGACCCTGAGGCAGTACAAATGCCCCCAAATATTCCACAATTGTGCTGTCGACGGTTGCGTATAGGTTGCGTCCCGATGCCGCGATTTGCCACATTCTGCAACCCTCACAATCAAAATCACTCGAAACCCTAGCAATTCTGAGAGGCGGCTAAGATTCGTAATCAGCAGGTCAGCGGTTCGAGTCCGCTCGCCGGCTCCAATATTATCAATGTTTTAACGAGGCCTACCCAAGGGTAGAGGAAGTGATGGGGTCCTGTGGGGGTCCGTACTCGCCTCAGTACACTTCGTGCAACGGCGACGGGGGGGTAGCCCTTTTCTGACCTGCTGAGACCTGTTCAGATTTCTTTTTGGGGCTGTCCTAGCTAAGGGCTTGTGAGGCTAGGATGGCGGGATGTATGAACGACGGAGCAGATTGAGCAAGAAGGCCCGGGATCGTCTGCTGGAGCACTTTGTAGCGGGAACCACGGCCCGGGCGGCGGCAGAACTGGGTGGCGTGCACCTGGAACACGGCCGCTGGCTTCTACACGCGGCTGCGTCACGTGATGGCCGAAGAGCTGGCAACGGCGTCGCCCGTGGCCGGCGAGGTCGAAGTGGAAAACTTCGGCGGCGTCCGGAAAGGCCAGCGCGGCCGAGGCGCGGCCCCGTGTTTGGGCTGTTCAAGCACGGCGGCAAGGTCTACACGGTGATGATCCCGAACGTGCGGACCGCCACGCTGCGGCCGATGATCGAGCGCATGATCCGGCCCGACAGCATCGTCTACACGGACGGCTTTCGCAGCGATGATGCCCTGGATGTCTCGGCGGCCAGTGCGAAAGAAGGCCACGTCAAAGTGTCAGACGATGTCGGCAGCCCAGTGGGAAGCAGTGAGCGCCCCGATGAAGCAATACTGGGCCGCGCGGCGGAAAGCCACGAAGGCGTAGCGAAATGCGCCGCGACCCTCAGTGGTCGGAAGCAGGCGTACTCGCGTGAGGGACGTCGCAGGTCGGCTCAGGTCCCGCGAAAGCGCGGCTGGGACAGAACGCATGTCATCGTACTTGGGGCAAACCCGGTACGGTTTATATGAAGATCTTGTCGGTTGGCATCGTGCTGGCCAGTCACGATTCGTGCGACAACGCCGCGGTGGCCAGATTCGGAAAACTATGAACGAAACACACATGAAGCAGGCGGTGGCGCTTTCCAGGAAAGGCATGGAGTTGGGGCACGGTGGGCCGTTCGGCGCCGTGATCGTCCGGGATGGTCGCGCGTGGTCCACGATCTTGATCCGTCCACAGACGATGTGCGCACACGCGGCCAGTCTAATGGCTGCAAGTGTATTGTTTATAATAGATTAGTGGTATTTGAGGCGGCTGGAGTCGAACCCGTTCGACCGTGTTTCGGTAACTGATTGACGACGCGTAGTTTGTGGTCTAACACGTTCGACGTCAAGCGTTTGTCGGCAGCCGTCGAGTCTACTGGTCTCCGCCTGAGTCCCCTCGAATCGACCCGGTTCGTGGAGAATATAGTGGAGGAGGAGGGAACCTATTCCCGATCCGCCGTTTGGCGGCGACGGGTGCGGGTCCCGCCTCCTCTACAGGACCATGACGGTCAGTCCCACTCGCATCGGACAAGCGAATCGGCCTAACCTTGCACATGACGCCTCAGGATACAACGCACTGGAGCGTGCGGACGATGGCCGAGGCCCTCAGTCCAACCATGACGCACCGCATCTGGCAGGTGTACGGGCTCCAGCAGCATCGGGTGGAGACGTTCAAGCTCAGTCGCGATCCGGAGTTCGTGAAGAAGTTGGTGAAGAAGCTCGGCCGGCGCCGCTGGAAGCAGGCATCAGGGTACCATCGTCAGGGCCGGGTGAAGAACGCGTTCTTCCGATACACGTCCATCATCGGCGAGGGTCTTCGCGCTCGGAGCCCAGTTGGGCAGGAGAGTGAAGCCGTCCTCGGCTGCGCGCTCCTGAATCGGATGACCGCCCTCGGCCGACCAAAGGATGATCCATAAGGGCACTTATCGATCATCTTTCCGACTGAGGTTTTGCCCCTTCACGGAGGGAAACATTGACCCTGAGTCATGCTCGCCGGCAACTGGAAGACCGCCCGCATGGTGGCGCATTATTCTGCCGGGGCGACCGTTGAACGGCCTGCGCCGGCGCGCGTGCTCGAAGTCGTCGCGGATGACGACAGTCGCCGCCTTGTCGGCCCGGGCCACAGGGAAGAGCGCTGACCCCGATTACAGAAGACAACCGTGTATCTCAGGAAGCAGTTGCACCGGAACGGCAAGATTGCCTGCCTGAAGGCTACTCCTTAGGGGTGTACTCTTCTAAGCCAATGAACCGATGGCTCTGAAGAAATCCGACCTCTACTCTTCCCTCTGGGGTATTGTCAAGTTAACTCTCCGCCCAGCACAATGCCGGGATGAACACTCGCCGGCCCCGCTACCTTCGGCATCGCTTTCCGCCCGAAATCATCAGCCATGCCGTCTGGCTCTACCACAGATACTGCCTGAGCTTCCGGGATGTTGAGGATCTGCTTGCCGAACGCGGCATCATCGTGTCGTACGAAACCATTCGGCAGTGGTGCGGGAAATTCGGCCCCGACTACGCTCGGCAGTTGAAGCGCCGACAAGGTCGACTCGGCGATACGTGGTTCCTGGATGACGTCTTCGTGACGATCAACGGTGAGCGCCAGTATCTCTGGCGCGCGGTGGATCAAGACGGTGATCTGATCGACATCCTCGTACAACCCCGTCGGGACGCGCGGGCCGCGCGGAGATTCTTCCGCCGACTGTTGAACAGTCAGCGACAGGAACCCGTGCGGCTCGTGACCGACAAGTTGGGCAGCTACCGTGTCGCCCATCGGGACGTCATGCCTGTGGTCACCCATGACACGACGCGATACGCGAACAATCGGGCCGACGTGTCGCACCAACCCACGCGACAACGGGAGCGTCAGATGCGCGGCTTCACCTCACCTGCCCACGCGCAGTGTTTCTTGCACGTTCACGGCATCATTCAAAATCTGTGTCGCGTGGGTCGGCACCGGCTGAAATCGGTGCATCATCGAATGTTGCGGGCACGAGCGTTCACCGTGTGGACCGCGGTGACGGCAGCCTGATCTCTGATTAGCCTGCCCTCGTATGTCCCGGACTCGTTAACTTGACTGTGAGCATGATCTCCCTGCCTGACGGGGTCACTTGTGACACCGGTGGGTGCCGGTGAGTGATGGCCTGACCCTTAACTTGACTGACCTACGGTCCTGGCTACTGACCTGTCGGTCATCGCCCGCTGGCAACTCGTACGGCAGCCAGCTGACCGGATGGGCCGTGACCCCATAGGGGCCTGCTGTACCCACGGCCCGTCACAGTCCTGTCCGCCCACCCGGACCAGCTCGGGGCCGCAATCCGAGGAGGCCACCCGTGACCAACCGCATAACTACGCCGCCCGAAGCGCGGACGGTGATCGTCGGTGTTGATACGCATAAGCATGTCCACGTCGCGGTGGCAATCGACAGCTGGGGGATCCGTCTGGGCGATCACGCGTTCGTAGTGGACTCGGGTGGCTACGAGGCTCTGGTCACGTGGGCCGAGACACACGGGCGGATTGAGGCGTTCGGGATCGAAGGCACCGGGAGCTACGGCGCTGGCCTGGCACGGGCCGTCCGCCGAGCCGGGCATCATGTCGTGGAAGTGAATCGGGGCGACCGCCGTACACGCCGCGCCGCCGGCAAGTCCGACACCATCGACGCCGAGGTGGCGGCGCGGTCCCTGCTCGCGGGGCAGTCGACGGCCATCCCCAAGACCGCGGACGGCGCCGTCGAGATGATCCGCCAGCTCAAGATCACACGGGATACCGCCATGAAAGCGCGCACCACGGCGATGAACACGCTGAAGCAGATCATCGTGCAGGCCCCGCCCGTCCTGCGAGAAGCCCTCCACGACCTCACCGATCACGGCCTGCTCACGCGCTGCGCCGGACTCCGACCGGGCCCCATCGACACGCCCATCGCGTCCGCCAAGCACACCCTCCGGTCGCTCGCCCGTCGGTGGATGGCTCTCGCCGAGGAAATCGCGCTGCACGACCAGTACCTCGCGCGTCTCACCACCGCGACATCACCGACCCTCTGCGAGGGCTTCGGTGTGGGCGCCCACACCGCGGCTGAGCTGTTGATCATCTTCGGCGATAACCCCGACCGGATTCGTTCGGAGGCCGCCTTCGCGAAGCTCTGCGGCGCCTGCCCGATCCCGGCCTCGTCTGGGATGACCACCGGGCGGCACCGCCTCAATCGAGGCGGCCACCGACACGCCAACGCGGCCCTCTATCGAGCCGTCATCGTCCGGATGCAATTCCACCAACCGACCCGCGACTACGTCGCCCGACGCATCGCCGCTGGCCGGACCAAACGCGACATCATCCGCTGCCTGAAACGCTTCCTCGCGCGAGAGATCTACCAGCGCGTCATGACCGACTTCCGCGCTCGTCAAGAGATCATCCAGGCCGCCTGAAGGAGTGTCTTGACATATAGGGGCGTCAGTGCCCCCCCTTTGAAGGGAGGTGTCGGACGATTCAGCACCCCGTGTTAGGTGCGTGAAGCCCGACTAGGTACCCACCCCCGCAATCGAAAGAGCGGGCGTGGCCACTCTTCGCCTACCGGTGCGCGCGCTCAATTTCTATCCCGATTCAGGGGATATTTCTTAACGGTCGATGGCTACAAATTGCAGGCCACGAAGGCCCCACCAAGCCTTGTAACTCCATGCAACTAAAGGGAATTCACCGCGATATTGGCAGGATCGTGAGGAAGAACTTCAGCCAGAGTCGCCGTCAGTATCCCAGAACGACGTTTGCGACCGCTCGCGGCTCGGGCGGGAGCGAGAAGACGCGCTCCTCGTAGGCGCGGTTGTAGGGCGAGATATTGACCGTCTTCCCGCCAACCACCAGGGTGCTGCTGCCGCCCGGGTCGAAGCCCATGGCGGTCTGGAGGCCCTGGTCGCGGAAGATCTCGGCCATGTCGACATGGGTCGCACCGACAGACTCGCGGATGCGTCCGTTCACGGTGAGCAGCGTGAGCCGGCCCGCGTCGTCGAGACCCGCAGCGATCTTCGGGCCACGCATGTCGAGGAAGTCGAGCCGGGCCGCCTGCGTGCGGATCGAGTTCTGAGTCTTCCAGCCCTCGGTCACCATGTCGATGCAGACCTTGCCATCGTCGACCAGCAGCGGGCCCGCCTCGACCGCCTGGGCGATGCCTTCGAGTCCGGGCAGGTAGAGGGTGAGCATCGCGCCCGGTTGGAATCCGGCGGGTAGCGTGCCGGGCGCGAAGGAGAGCACGAGGCCGACCGGGAAGACCGGAATGGACTGGCCGCGCTCTGTCTCGACGATCTCTATGATGCGATTGCCGACGAGGCGGACCAGCGTGCGCCCGTTGCCCGGCAGGCTCTTGTCCGAGAAGAGGAGGTCGTAGTAGCAGGGCGCGTCGCCCGGCTGCTCGGGGTTGCGGGCGGTCGCATCGAAGTCGATCTTGGCGGAGTCGCACGCGACTGCGAGACCGCCGCCGCACGTCACGCGGCGCAGTGCGAGCCTTCCCGCATGGTCGACCATGAACGCGGGCTTGTTGTACAGCGGCGGGCACAGGACCTGGCCGTCCGAGATGACGAGGCCGAGGGGCGAGCTGATGTAGGACTCGGGCAGGCCGAGCTTGCCCACGAGCTCGGGGTTCAATATGTATCCCCCGTTCCAGGCGATCTGCGCCTTCGCCTTCGACCGCTGCGCGAAGCCCGTGACGAAGTCGATGACGGTGCGCGGGCCGGAATCCGACGAGAGGATGCGGTAGCGAAGCGGCGCCTCGACGGTGGCAAGATTCCCGGACCACGGGTGGCCGTCGTCGTAGACACCGTTTATTGCCCGCTGCCGTATCGCCCCCGGCCGGCCCGCACCCCCGGAGCCGAGGTCTTCGAGGACACGCTCCACCGGGGAGCCGCGCTCGGCCGCGTCGAGGTGCAGCGCTTCGACCACGGCCTTCTCGCCCAGCTCGTCGCAGAGCTTGTGGAAGGCGGGTCCCTCGAAGATCGCGGCGAGGCTCTTCCCCGTTTGGATCGGCGTAGGGTACGCGAGCGTGAATCGCAGCCCGGCCGGGACCCACTGGACGAAGCCTTGGCCGGGCTCGATCCCCATCACATTGGCGTAGAAGGGGTCGGTCGCACGTCCTACGTGGAAGCGCTTGAGGTCGACGATGTCGGTGGTCATTGCGGCCTGCTCGGCGGTGGCCAGCAGGAAGCCATCTGCGGCCTTCACGCCGCGCAGCGCCGAGAGAGCCCTGCGACCCAGCTGCCTGATGTTCACACCAGGTGAGAGCTCGTGGGTGGCGATGACGAGGCAGGTGCGGCTCTTGAAGATCAGGCGCAGCTCCTCGTTCGAGCTCTCCTTGAGGAATCGCTCGAGCGTGAACGAGGTGGGCGCGTCGCTGCACGGCGACTGCCGCAGCATGACGAAGATCGGTGCCAGGTGTGCGCCCTCGAGGTGTTGGCGTAGCAGGGGCTCGTCATTATGGAGTCCGAGGCGAGCGCGAACGGCGTGCAGCACGAAGAGATCGAGTTCGAGTTGGAGGGACGTGCCCGGGAAGAAGGCGAAGGGACGATCCTGCACGAGGCTCGCGTGCAGGCGCGTGCGCTGATCGATCACGGGCGCACCACCGCAGAGCTGCTCAACCGCGCCTGCCCAGCTGCTGACGGCTCGCGCCGGCTCGGGCTGGACCCGGGGCGCCTCGGGCGAGCAGCAGTGGTGGTGAAGCCAGTTGATCACACCAGACAGCTCCTGAGGCGTGAGCTCGCGGTACGGATACGCGAGGCGGTTGCGGTGCCGGTATGCGATTGCGTGGTCGAACATCACCGGCATCTCGCCTTCGTGGTGGAGGAAGAGGCTGTCGACCGCGTCGTAGAAGTCCCGTTGCGCCTTCCTGGACGCGGGGGCGGGCTCGTGCCCCCCCTCGACGAGCCGCCTCGCAAACGCGAAGGCGATGCCCCGCATGCGCTGCTCCTCGGCCCGGAAGTAAGAGGGGTCGATCAGCGACTTCAGCATCAGCATGAAGCCCATCCTGCCGTAGCCGGGTAGGTACTCGCGGTGACGTGTGTCCAGGAGGTCGCTCGCGTGCCGCTCGGCGCTTCGGGTGGTTCTGCGGAATCGCTCGAGGGCAGCTGCGGCGTTCGCATGGGGCCCGCGGTTGGTCTGGAGCTGATGCCGCAGCCGGTGGAGCGTCTCCTCGACGTCTCGTGTGAGCGCGGCCATGCTGTACCGCTTCTCGACCACGCGACGGTTGTGGCGACCGCGTTCGCTGTGCGCCTGCGGATGTAGGAGGACCGAGCGCACCAGCGCTGCGGCGTCGAGGCCGATGCGCTGGCCACGGAACTCGATCACCTGCAGCCTATCCTCGGCCGCGAGGTGCTCACCGATCACGTGGGCGTAGACCGCCTCCGGCTCGTACCGGCAGACCAGGCACGGGACGCCGCACGCGGCGGCCTCGACGATCGGCAGACCGCGTCCCTCGGTTTCGCTCGGCAGGCACACGAGGGAGGCGATGCCGTAGAGCTCCCCGATCGTCGCCGGCTGTTCGAATCGCTCGCGGAATTCCGCGGAGTCGATGCCCGCGAAGAGCGGCGCGAAGAAGACGCGATCGCGCTGGCCGTCCGGCAGCGTCTCGAGGCAGCGGTCGACGAACTCGAGCAGGCGATTCCAGTAGACCTGCTGGCCACCGGCGACGGGCCCCGTGACCACGAGCGTGAGCTTGAGCGATGGCGTCGCGCGAAGCGCCTCCGCGAACTCGGGATCCTGGAAGAGCGTGGCGATCATCTCGAGGTTCAGTTCGATCCGCTTGCGGGCGATGATGCGCGTCGGCTGGAGCAGGATGATGTTGTCGTGGGGGAAGTCGATGCTTCGCCCGTCGCGGTGGCCGAGCAGCGCCGGCGTGTGGGGCGGCTCACGGAAGCGCCCGTCGGCGATCGCGCGGCCGAGGTCGCACACGGGGACCACGTGCTCGTCGCCGCCGAGCAGCGACGCGAGCTGCTGAAGCACCTGAATTCTACGCGGCTGCGGCAGCGGGCCGAAGGCCTGGGTGTCGACCGCCGTCCCCACCTCGGCGACGTTGGCGGGGTTGTGTCCGAAGGTGCCGATGAGCTCGTCGCACTGGAATGTGCTCAGGTTGAGCGAGAGCCAGCTGCGCCCCTCCCAGGGGTGGGTCCTCTGGATGATCGAGAAGACCTCGCCGAGGTGGGCGTTGATGAAGAAGTGGTCGCGGGGTCCCCGGGCGAGCCCCATCCGCTTGCGATCGCTCTCGCTGTGTCCACCCTCCCAGTAGAAGTCGTGGTTGTTGCTGATCACGGGCAGGCCAAAGCGCTCGGCGAGCAGGACGAGCGCCAGCGCGAGCGCGGGATTGCCGGGATTCGAGTTCGTGTTCACGGCGAACACAAGCTCGATGTCGTTCTCTTCGAAGAGCCGGCCGAGGCGCTCGACCAGCTCCAGTACCTTTTTCCAGAGCCGGCGGATCAGGCGATTGTAGAGCGGGCTGCCGCGCTCGAGCCGGCTGTGGAAGAGCGGCCGATAGACGGGGCACCGGTCGAAGCCCTCGAGCCCCGCGACCTCGTGGCGGCGGGCCCGGGGATCGAAGAGCGAGTCGGTTCGAGGGTCGAACTGGCCGCCGACGAAGTGGAGCTTCGGGTCGGGGAGGATGTCAGCCAGGGCGGAGGCGTACTTGAGCACCTCCATCGTGACGCCGTCGACCGTGTAGCTGTAGGTGACGAACGCTACGCCCCGGGCGAGCCGCTCGTTGAACGCGCGGCGGTCGGCGGGTGCACGTGCACTCGGAACCGCGCGACCCTCCCGCAGCCGGTCGAGCAGGAGCCCCAAGTCGAACCATGTCTTGACGCCCTCGGCCTCGAGGCTTTCAAGAAGCCGGTCCGTTCGCTGGTGCTGGACTTTCTCCACTGATCTCGCCCACGGATGTGGCCCGCGAGCTAGAACTCGAACAGCCTCGTCAGCATCTCCTCGAGAACCTCGTACGAGAAGTGCTTCTTCCCGAGCTCGAAGTTGTGCTCCGCGATCTCGCGCGCAAGCGCCGGGTCGTGAACGACCTGGTCGATCTCGCTCACTGCCTCGTCGGTCAGGTTCCCGTCCTCGATCATGACCGCCCGGAAGCCCTTGCTGCCGATGTCGGGCCAGTACACGGGCTTGTAGTTGTTCACGAAGATGGGCGTCCTGGCCAGCACGCTCTCGACGAAGACATTACCGAAGCCCTCGTAGGTGCTGAAGTATGTCACGCCGGCCGCGTTCGCGTAGGCGTCCTCGAGGGAGTAGACCCTGCGCCCGTGGGGACCGAGATGGCGGCGGCTCAGAATCTTGGGGTACGCGAATGTGACGCGGTGGCTCACCTCGCGGCGATTGATGCCGTTCGCGAGCGCCTTGAGCTCCTTGAAGTAGGCTCCCAGGTGGTCGTCGGCTGCGCTGCCGGTGATGACGAGCTTCACGCGTGGGTCGTCGATTCGCTGCACGAGATCGATGGCCGTCTCGATCCCCTTGCGATTGACGATCCGCGTGATCTGGAAGAGGGGGATGTCGTTCTCTTCCACACCGATGTCGCGGAGGAGGTGGGCGTTGTACGGGTCCCTACGTGCGTAGTCGCGCTCGAAATCCATCACGTTGGGCACGACCGTGGAGTCGACCCCGTAGCGCTGCTTCAGCTCGGTCACTGCGGCCGAGTTGATCACTGCGTGTCGCACGTCGGGAAGGCGCAGCGGGAACGCGGAGTCCACGAGCTCCGCGACCTCCCGGAACGGCGTGTCGTAGCGGGTGCTCCGCTCCCACGCGAAGTCGTGATTGTGCGCGACGACCGGGATCGACATGACCTCCGCTGCCAGCCTGATTCCAAGTCCCATCGAGAGGTGGCAGGGGAGCGAGGAGGCGTTCTCAGAGAGCATCACGTCGATCCGATTCGCGAGAACCCAGCGGCGGATCTCCGCGGCGATCTCGCGCGCGTTCTTGTGCGCCACCGTGAGCAGCTCGTCCGGATCGTCGGGCGGGGAGAAGAACGCGCGGTTCTGCTCCCACGTGCACTCGGATGAGAAGAAGGACAGCGGGCGGTAGAGCGTCTCTCGTTCCGGATCGGCCGCGTGCTCCCCGAAACGGCCTGACAGGATGCAGACCTTGTGCCCGATCCGCTCCAGCACCTCGATCCACTTCTCGGTCTCGAGGGCGACTCCGTCCACGTCGCCGATGCGCCCGATGACGACCCCGATGTTCATCAGCTCCAAACTCCCCTAAGTGTCTTTCTCGTCGTTCCGATGGCCAGACTGTAGTCAGGATGACTGCCTGACTGCGTCCGAATTCGCGGTATCAACCCACCAGAATGAATTTTTGATCGTCCTATAGATCGAGCTCGATGTCGACGACCTGTCGTGCGCTCATCGTCCGAGAGGATCGAGATCGACGAGCGGTCGTGCTCTCGTCGTCCGACAAGATCGACGAGCGGTCGTGCTCTCGTCGTCCGACAAGATCGACGAGACACGATGTCGAGCACGTTATCGACCCGCGACGTGATGATCCACTGGGCCCCGGCGTGGAACTCCAGGTGCAGGCCAATCCCGACCCAGCCGAGCTTCAAACAGCTGCCACCGCCACTTGACCCGTTCAGGCAGGCGCGCGTCCCGACCAACTACTACAGTGGCTGTTGATCCGGGCCGGCCTCGGGGCCGACCGGCGCCTCCTCATCGAGGACGAACCCGCGCCTGAGGTCGAGCCGCAGCTGGGGTGGCTCCGCGTCGATGAGATACGCGAACTCCCGCCGGAACGCCTCGACCGAGAGCCCCGTCACCTTCGCAATTTTCGCCAGCTCGTGCGACTCGTCGAAATCGTCGCGCCGGAGACGGAGCATGTATCGCCGCGCGATCCGATACCGCGTGGAGCCGATGTCGACCAGCCGGACCCGGGCGTGGCCTGTAGCCGGGTCGAACATTCGGTCGAACGGGATCGGGACGAACTCGCCGCCCTGGATCGAGATCATGGCCGCGTTGCCGCCGGCGAGCAGGTAGCGCGCGGCGCAGTACCCCAGGTCGCGCGTGTATTCCATGTCGGACGGAATCGGGTCGGCGCACCAACGCCACACCCGGACCACGCAACACTCGGTTACGGCTGGTGGCTCGCCTGTGCCGTGGCAGGACTTTCACCTGCTGGGTTCCTTCAAGAGGTTTCCGTCACGTAGGTCGTACTACATGGCTTCCCCCTCCTCCAGGCTTGACCTGGCGCAACCATTGCCGAATCGTTTCGTACGACACGATGATGCCGCGTTCGGCCAGCAGATCCTCGACATCCCGGAAGCTCAGGCAGTATCTGTGATACAACCAGACGGCGTGGCTGATGATGTCAGGCGGCAAGCGATGCCGAAGGTAGCGGAATCGTCGAATGTGCATCCAGGCATTGTGCCGCGCGGAGAGTTAACCTGACAAAGCCCTCGCCGCCCAGTCTGGATTTCCAGATCGATGCGAGCAGTCCCTCGAAACGGCCCGAGCAGTTTGCAGCGCTTCTCGATAGCGCCCTGCGGCGTGAGTTTCCCGAGGCGCTGGACGTCGTTGAGATCGCCCAGGTACCGAACCCTCCCGGGGTGAGCCTCAGAGGTCTCGAGAAGCTCGAAGAAGATGCGGCGAAGCGGCTCACTCACGCCGCACGAGCCGTATTCAATGACTTCATGATCAGCCCCTGGTACTGAAGAGGCGCTCGTTTTCCGAGAAACAAGAGATGAACGCCGATTCCGAAGACAATCGAGACGCCCGTCCCGCACTTGCAGCAGGTTCTTCACTACCACGAGATCACAAAACATCACTTCCAAAGCTATGCCCAGGGGCCAGGGTCTTTGGATTGGGCCACACAGCCAAAGCCGTTTCGGCGGTATCAGGGAGCGCGGCTCGTATCTCTCGAGAAGTTTCCAGCCACGGACGAGCCGCTGTACGACGACGCTTTTGTTCGAGGCCGGATTCCCGCCGCTCCGGTGACCTTTCAGACGATCTCGCAACTCTTCTATGACAGCTTGGCGATCTCAGCTTGGAAGAGCACCGGCGAGCACAGTTGGGCGCTCCGCGTGAATCCGTCGAGCGGCAATCTACATCCCACCGAGGGCTACTTGATCTGTGGTCCCATCGATGGGCTGGGCGATCGGCCTATGGTGTGTCACTACGCTCCGAAGGAGCATGGATTGGAGGTGCGGGCGGAGTTCGAGCGGGAAATGTGGGACGCATTGTGGCTAGTAGCGCCGGCGGACATATTTCTTGTCGGACTGACGTCCATTCATTGGCGAGAAGCCTGGAAATATGGCCAGCGGGCCTATCGCTACTGCCAGCACGATGTCGGGCACGCGATTGGCGCGATCGTTATTGCTGCGGCTGGCCTCGGGTGGCAGACACAGGTCTTAGACGACCTGGGCACAGAAGAATTAGCGCTGCTCATGGGCACAGGGAATGACGACGCCGAGTCGGAGGGGCGTTGGTGCGCGGATGCGGGCAGGCCGACGCGCTTCAAACCGTCGAGCCCGTCACCTACCGATGCGGTACGAGACGGATCTGCCAAGCTCGGTCATCCGGTTCAGAACGTGACACGCGAGCACGGCCTCACGCCGTTGCCCCGATGAACTGCGTGCCCGAAGACCGTCGCCGACGATCGACGTGTACCGGAAGAACGCATTCTCCACGCGCGCGTGCTGATGGTACCCAGACGCCTTCGTCCACCGTCGCCGTCCGAGCGCCTTCACCCTTCTGATCGTCCGATCGCGGGCACCTGATCGGGCGCCCCGTCGAGACAACGACGCGGTCTTGGTCGGCGGCACCACGACCCTCGCCCCTCGCGCACCGGCCGCACCATAGAACGCGAGCGTGTCGTAGGCCGGATCCGCCGTCACTCTGGTGAGGTGTCCATCCACCTCGCCGACCAGACTGATCCCCGTAATCGCGTCATCGGCCGTCGGCGCAGTCAGCGCGCAGGCCACGATCACACGGGACCCGTCCACGCCGAGATGGAGCTTCCTCCAGCCGCGTCGCCCGCGGCCCCCATGTGTCGCCGCGGCCCACGCACCGTCGCCGACGATGGACAGTCCGGTGCTGTCAACGATGAGGTGCAGGCTGGTGCCCGGGCGGGCGCGCCGACGCGCGAGGGCGAGATGCTGACCGCGTCGCGAGAGCGTGGTGTGATCGGGTGCCGTGAGATCGACGCCCAGCATCCCGACGATCGATGTCACGACGCCCTCGGTCTGACGCAACGGTACGTGGAAGATGAGACTGAGCGTCAGCGCGGTTTCGATGGCGAGATCGGAATACTGGAGTTGCCCGCTCCGCCTGCCGACGCCAGCCGCTCCCACGTGGCGATCGCGTCAGGCGTGCGCCAGAGGGTGACGCCGGAAGCGATCGCCACGTGGGAGGCCGTGGGCGTCGGCAAGCGCGGAGGGCAGCTGCAGTACTCCGAGGTTGCCATCGAAACCGCGCTGACGCTCCGCCTGATCTTTCACCTGCCCCTTCGTCAGACGGAGGGCTTTCTGAGATCGATCTTCGGGATGCTGGGCGTCGACCTGTCCGCGCCCGATCACACGACTCTCTCACGGCGTGGTCAGCACCTCGACCTTGCACTTCGCCGCCTCCCCGCGGGCGCAGGCATACATCTCATCGTCGACAGTACCGGGCTCTCGACTGTGGGTGAAGGTGAATGGGCGGCCGTGAAACATGGCGGACGCGGGAGACGCGGCTGGAAGAAGCTTCATCTGGGCGTCGACGGATCGGGCGTGATCGTCGCTCACGCCCTGACCGGCGGGCATGTTGACGACGCGACGACAGCCCTCGATCTGATCGACAAGGTCGAAGGCGACGTCTCCTGCCTCACGGCGGACGCGGCCTACGACACGCGTGGCATCTACGAGGCTGCGGGTGCGCGTGGCGCGACGGTCGTCATTCCACCGACCAGGACAGCCACCGTGTCTGGACGGCGACCACGATCGCCCGCGCGCGACCGCACGATCCGACAGGTGCAGCAGGCTGGACGGCGACAGTGGAAGAAGGACTCGGGCTACCATCAGCAGGCCCGTATGGAGAACGCCTTCTTCCGGTACAAGGTGATCATCGGGGAGAGCCTTCGAGCGCGCAGTCGGGCGGGGCAAGAGACGGAGGCCATCCTCGCATGTAACATCCTCAATCAGATGACTCAGCTTGGTAGGCCGGCGTCGTACGCTATCGGTCGTTAACGAGTCTGTGGGTCGGGGGCGTTGCGGGTCAGTTTTCGAACCGCGCAACAACGCCGGTCCTGGGGCAACCTCAGCGACCGTGTAGGCTATCGTGACACGTGAGGCAGAGCATCCGGCAGTTGGAAGGAACATCCAAACCACCAGCGGTTCGAGGGACGACGTGATGACATTCGAGCTTGTGACTCTCCCCGCAGCGTTGACATCGCCCACCGTCACGATGGAGGACATAGGATCGCAGCCTTCGCCACCGCCGCGTTGACCCGCTCCGGGGTGCTAGTACCACGTCACCTCCCCAGACTTCGCTATCATGGCTCCCCTCAACTCCACCTGATCCGGACGGCGAGCAGCCTCACCAGCGGCCAGAAGCAGGGCAGCAGCCGCGTCGTCTCGTGACCGTCGTTGACGTGTTTTCGTCACCTTCGTCACGCCCGATCCGTCAATCGCTAGCGCCGTTTGAGCGAACGACGCCGCGAGTAACCCGCGCCCATCCGCGGTCACGCCAGCATCGGAGTCGAGAAGGCGGGACCGTAACGCCTGTACGTTGGACGTGGCTTCGCCGCCTCCACGCGCCCGCTCGATAATCCGAACACGCCCGCACACAACCTGATGTAACTCAGCCGCTCGATACGGATCGCTGACGATGGCCGAAGGGCTCCACGGCCAAATTCGAGATAACAACCGATCGACGTCAGGGACGGAGCGCCCCTCGTCGACCGACAAGCCACCCGACCGAACCAGCTCCACATACGTCCCGTCCGCGACCTGATCGTCACGCTCCTGCTCGGCCAGTGACGGCACACCCGGCGCAATGGCCCACGCCTCGATCCGGCCAGACGGCCAGAGCGCCGCCGCAGCCGACCAGCTACGCGTACCACCCAGGTCAACACCGACAATGGGGCGACCCTCGCACGCCGGGCCCGGCCGCGCACAGACCCGCGCCCATTCCGCCGTGGTGATGAGCGGTTGCGTATCGACCGGATCGCCGGGAAGGTTCAACCGATATTGACGGAATGTGACCGCCGCCCTTTCACTCGATAACGCCATCTTGTGTTCGCGGTCGAGGGTCCGTCGTAGGTGCGGATTGACGAACGCGACAGGATTGCAGCGCAGGCATTCATCCCAGGATTCCCACTTCTCCGGGTCCGCCTGAAGCAAGCTGACGTGCCGCCCGTAGCTGCTCCCCGCCGACACGAACGCGGGCCACCAACTCGCCGGACCCACCAGCGGCGCGGGGCTCAAAGTCCCGACCGCTACGACCGTCGTACGGCGCTTTCCAAGCGCGGTCATAATCGTATCCCATAGCCTCCGTCCGGCCGTGGGCGACCATGCGCCCGGTTCGTCGGCTATCACAATTCGCACGTTCGCCCCGAGTCCGAGCGCCCGGCGTGAGTCCGAACTGATGATCCGCACACGCGCCCGAGTCGCCTTGTGGACCACGCCATCGTTGCTCCAGCGATACGCATCAGACTCCCCGAGCTTGGCCCGCGCAAACTCCAGCACGATCGACGCCATGACGCGGGACGCGCTCACTAGAATGTTCTCCACCCCAGCCTCGAATAACACATCCCCAGGCGTAATCGACCGCGCCACCAGCCCACCGCACAACCACGATTTGCCGTTCCCGCGTGGAACAGAAAGCGCCGCGATATCTGCAGGTCGATGCTCCCGACAGATGGCCCGAACAAATCTTTGTTGAAACGGCAACAGCCCACCGACCGCCTCACGGGCCGCTCTCAGCCCTCGATACTCGCGCATGTAGGCCGCTGACATCGTTGGCATAGTCTTACCCCCCCTCTCTCTCCTTACCGCTCCCACAGACCCGTAACAGGGCTTGGCTGGACCCCCGTGTCCGGTTCTCAATACCTGGGCTGTTTCAGGGGTTCCCCACCTATTTGCAGGCTATAGGGAGCCACAAAGTAGCGTTAAACACTTTATATACAACTCTTTAGCTTTTTGCTATATTGTGGTTGCCCACAATGTTGCCCACGCTTGAGCTAGCTGCTACCCTCTATTCGATCCTCAAGCCGTCGTCTAGATCGGCACCTTCCACCCCCGATTTGACCTGAAAACGGCTGCAATAAACAACCGGCCCGTAACGTGTCCCTTCCTGGTGTGGCTTGTCCCATCATGGGTGTTGTCTACAGGCGCACTGCTTCACCGTTGGTTGTCCACCGTCAGACTCGATGTGGATCATGCCGGTGTTGTTGCACGTCTGGCAGAGAGGCTGTTCTGATTCGCGGTTCCGTTGTTGTTGTTTGGCCTGTTCGTTTTGCGTGTAGCTATACCTCGTTGACCCGTGTTCATCGAGCCATCTGTCTTTCCAGAATGTTTCGGCGTTTTCTCCGATAGCTTCTCCACTCCATGCGAGGTCGGTGTCTGCGTACCAGCGCATGAGGTCGAATCCAGCTGGGGCGGTTCGTTGAAAGTCATCGTGAATAAATAGGGGAACGTGTATTCGTCCGTTACACCATGCGTGCTTATGGTGAGTTGGGCAGACACGCGGGGGTGTGGTTTGGATGTTGCGCGGTTCTCTTTCGGTACACCCCCGTACTTCACTCCCCTGTGTGTTCTCTTTTTGTGTTTCTATACGTGGTTCTGTACGTGGTTCTCTATGAGAAGGGACACCAGACGGGACACCAGGAGTGACGGCAGACGTGACACCAGACGTGACAGGGAAGACGTACGACGCGCCGTAGGGCCGGACCCGCTGCCGGACTTCCATACCAACGTGACGGAGGGACCGGACTAGCCGTTTAATCTGGCGTACGCTACAACCACGCTCGGGTATTGTCAAGTTGAGGCTGACGGCTGTTTTTGATGCCCAGCATGGTGGGCTCGCGACGAGCTAGGGCCCAGTATCTTGGGGGGCGATCGACGTGATTTTCGTCAACTTGACAATGCCCCTGGGCTTTCGACAGCGCGAACTTCCTGCATCGAGAGGCGTTGTTGCGCGGTTCGAAAACTGACCCGCAACGCCCCCGACCCACAGACCCGTTAACGACCGATAGCGTACGACGCCGGCCTACCAAGCTGAGTCATCTGATTGAGGATGTTACATGCGAGGATGGCCTCCGTCTCTTGCCCCGCCCGACTGCGCGCTCGAAGGCTCTCCCCGATGATCACCTTGTACCGGAAGAAGGCGTTCTCCATACGGGCCTGCTGATGGTAGCCCGAGTCCTTCTTTCACTGTCGCCGTCCAGCCTGCTGCACCTGTCGGATCGTGCGGTCGCGCGCGGGCGATCGTGGTCGCCGTCCAGACACGGTGGCTGTCCTGGTCGGTGGAATGACGACCGTCGCGCCACGCGCACCCGCAGCCTCGTAGATGCCACGCGTGTCGCAGGCCGCATCCGCCGTGAGGCAGGAGACGTCGCCTTCGACCTGGTCGATCAGATCGAGGGCTGTCGTCGCGTCGTCAACATGCCCGCCGGTCAGGGCGTGAGCGACGATCACGCCCGATCCGTCGACGCCCAGATGAAGCTTCTTCCAGCCGCGTATCCCGCGTCCGCCATGTTTCACGGCCGCCCATTCACCTTCACCCACAGTCGAGAGCCCGGTACTGTCGACGATGAGATGTATGCCTGCGCCCGCGGGGAGGCGGCGAAGTGCAAGGTCGAGGTGCTGACCACGCCGTGAGAGAGTCGTGTGATCGGGCGCGGACAGGTCGAGGCACAGCATCCCGAAGATCGACCTCAGAAAGCCCTCCGTCTGACGAAGGGGCAGGTGAAAGATCAGGCGGAGCGTCAGCGCGGTTTCGATGGCAACCTCGGAGTACTGCAGCTGTCCTCCGCGCTTGCCGACGCCCACGGCCTCCCACGTGGCGATCGCTTCCGGCGTCAACCACAGGGTGACGTCGCCGCGCTGGACCAGTGCTCGGTCGTACGCCGGCCAGTTTCCGACGCGGTATTTCGTTGTGTACCTGGGATGCACTCTCGACTTCACGTCGAGATCATGCCCCTTCGACCGTCACGATGGCCAGGGCCGCGACGAACACTTGTTTCCGCGCACCAACGCCGTTGATCGTCACGAAGACGTCATCCAGGAACCACGTATCGCCGAGTCGACCCTGTCGGCGCTTCAACTGCCGAGCGTCGTCGGGGCCGAATTTTCCGCACCACTGCCGAATGGTTTCGTACGACACGATGATGCCTCGTTCGACAAGCAGATCCTCAACATCCCGGAAGCTCATGCAGTATCTGTGGTAGAGCCAGACGGCATGGCTGATGATTTCGGGCGGAAAGCGATGCCGAAGGTAGCGGGGCCGGCGAGTGTTCATCCCGGTATTGTGCTGGGCGGAGAGTTAACTTGACAATACCGTCGCCAGGCGCACTTCGCCGGACCGCGCCGCCGTCAGCACCAGGAATTCGAACGCCCGCTTGGTGGTGACCGCGGCCTGGGAGGCTCGCACAGTCGCGAGGGCGTCCGCCACCGCGCCATGGGGCAGCGCCCGCATGTGCTGGACGACGTCCTGTTGCCGCCCGAGCGCCTGCCCGACGGCATCGCCCGCCGGGTTGTCCGGCCGGTAGCCCATTGCGACCGCCCACTTCACATCACGGCACCGACCCGCTGCCGCACTCGCCGTGCAGTTTCGGGCTTCTCGTGCCAGATCGGGGTGAGGATTGCCAGTATGTCGGCCGTGGTCACTTCGGACACGGGCCGCGCCCCGATACGCGGGAACGCATAGGCGCTGCCTTGGTGCACAACTCCATTGAGGGCTGAGAGTCTCCCGTGACTCCGCCTGCCGGTCATCCGATCATCTCGCCATCGGGTATCCCGAGCGCCGTCATGGCGTTCAGGATCTTGCACCCCAACCGCACCTCGACTCTCTGGGACGCCAGTCCCCTCGCTCGCATCGCTGAGCCCAGGATGGCCTTGTAGCGGTGGAACGTCGTCTCCACCTTGCTGCGTCTGCTGTAGCCCGATGCGACGTGCCACTTCCGTTTCCCAACACGTGATCGTGCTCGGATGTTACGATTCCGCTGTCGCGTGCCCGCGGAGTCGAGCGCGAGCTGAGCGCCCTTTCGTGGCGGTATCAGCACCTTCGGCGATCGATGAGCACGGTGATTCTCCAGCGTCTTATAGACGGCGCCGGTGTCGTACGCGGCGTCGGCCTTGGCCGAGGCGATGGGACGCTCGATCTGGCCGACGAGTGACGCCACCCGGGAAGCGTCTCGAGCCCGCTTGCTCGTGAGCTCGCAGGCGACCACGTCACTGGTTTGCTCATCCACAGCGAGGTGCAGCTTGCGGTAGTCCCTGGCTTTCGGCGGAGTGCGCAACTGGCCGACGTGCACTGAAAGACCGCTGCTGTCGATGCGGAGGTGGACGGGCTTCACGGTTCGCCGCTCGTAGGAAGCAACCTTCCCCAGCCTCGCCTTGCGCCTTGAGATCGTGCTGTGGTCGGGCACGTCGTTGTCCAGATTCAGGAGCGTCAGCAGCGAGCGCAGGAAGCCCTCAGTCTGCCTGGACGCCAGGCCAAACACCAAGCCCAAGGTGACCGTCGTCTCGATGGCGTGGTTCGAGTACTTGCGTTGTCGGCCTGGCTTCCTGCGCGTCGGCCTCGGCGAGTTCCAGTTGGCGAGCTTGCCATCGGTGAGTCCGAGCCAGACGGTCAGACTCCCGCGAGCGCGGAGACCCGTCTCGTACTCCCGCCAATTCCGGACACGGTAGGCCTTCTGGACGTACTTCCGCTGGGTGCGCTTGAAACTCGTCATGCGGGACCTCGGATCTCGGGGTGGAGGGCAATTATTGACCGAGATCGCGAGTTGTGCACCAAGGCACCCGGTCGCTGGTCTTCTTGAGCGCCTCGGGCGTGCCGGCGAGGGCCGTGCCGCGCAAGGCGCACGAGGCTTCGTCCAGCGCCTCTTTCCAGGTCATGCCGTAGGCGCGGCGATTCGTTTCGACGTGGTCCGCGACCAGAAAGTCGCGACACGCCCGTCTGTACGCCCGCGCCCACTGTTGAAACCGGCCCGGGGCGGCAGGCCGCGTGCCCGTCGGCGAAATGGCCCCCGGCACGAACTCGGAGAGCCAGCGCTCCAGTGCCGTCACGACCCAGGCCGGCACCGGATCGCCATACTGAGAGCAGTGGCGCACGGCTTCCACGAGCGCCGCGGCATCGCCGGTCCGCGCGACGCACCGCCGATACCCATCGAGACGCCTGTGCTCGGGCACCCACGGCAGCCCGGCCCCGAGATTGCTCGTCCACCCCGTCTTCATCACGCCTCGTGTGCCGGTCTTCTGCCAGGGTCGCCCCCCACGGCCACTGGGCGGGCGTGCCGCGCGCCGACGCGTCATGGTCTACGCCCCAGCGCCGCCTGGATGGACGCGGCCGTCGCGTTGCTCGCGGCGCGCAGCGGATCGTCCATCAGGTGGGCATACCGATGAGTGGTCGCCGCCTGCGTGTGGCCCAAGAGGGCCCCGATGACCGGTAAGGTGTGTCCGCTCGAGACCGCCACCGAGGCAAAGGAATGCCGCAGATCATGGAGGCGCACGTCCGCCAGGCGCGCCCGACGGCGCACCCACGCCCAGGGGGCCGCCAGACTCACCCGGTGCTGCCCTGCGCGGACGCCGTGGCCCTCGCCGGGAAACACGAACGGCGATGTCGCGAATCGTGGCCATCGCGTCAGCACGTCGACGGCGGGCGGCGACAGCAGAATCGTCTTGCGGCCCGTCTTGGAGTCGGAGAGGTGCAGCGCCCCACCTCCGAGGTCGACCTCCGCCCACCGCAGCGACAGGATCTCCCCGACGCGCGCGCCCGTCAGCAGCAAGAGCCGAATCGCCGTGATAGCCGACGGCGGGATCGCGTCGTACCGCTCGGCGACCCGGAGCGCGGCGCCCAGCCGCTGTAGCTCCGCCGGACTCAGATAGCGCTGCCGCGCCGGCTCTGGATACTTTTCGACGCCTCGGCATGGATTCGAGCCGCCCGACCGGTAGCCGTCATCCTCTGCCCAGCTCAATAGCTTCGACAGCACGGCCAGCACCCGGTTCGCCAGATACGGGGTGGCGCGCAGGCGATGGTGCAACCGGAGCACGTCGGCCCGACGCAGGTCGGCGATGGCGAGGGGCCCGAACGCTGGGCGGATGTGAGCGTCCAGCGCCAGCCGGTAGAGGCGGCCCGTGGACGGCTTCCGCCGGGCCTCGACGTGCTCGCGCACAAAGCGGTCCGCGACGGCGGCCACTGTCGGGGCCTCACGGTCCACGTCCTGGCGCTTGAGCGGGTCGTCGCCGCCGGCCACCACGCCCAACAGCTGGCGCGCCCGGCGGCGCGCCTGGTCGAGCGGGATGACGCCCACCCGATCGATCGAGGCCCAGCGGACCCGGCCGGTCGCGAGGCGGTACTTGACGATGAACGCTTTGGTGCCCGCCGGCGACACCCGGACGCCGAATCCGCGAAGCTCGCCGTCCCACGCCACGTACTGCCGCCCCGGCCGGGGTCTTAGGGCCTCGATCGTCCGCTGCTTCAGCCGACCTGCTGATTGCACCGCAGTGTCCTGCCCCCGCGCATCTAGCTACCGTATAGCTACCACGTGGGCGCGGATTCGCGCGGAGCCATGCTGGCATATTACCATAAGATAGCCCATTTAATGGACTCATGCGGGAGTATGCGAGACGATGCGGACAAGACGATATTGATTCGTAATCAGCAGGTCAACGGTTCGAGTCCGTTCGCCGGCTCCAGTTTTTCTTGGGAGAATTGATTAGAGGATGGTCCGCTCGAAGATCCTGGAACTGCCGGCGCCGATCGCAGCCGCTACATCTTCACGAACTTGTGCAGCTCGGGCTTGACCGTGTCTGCGACGTAGATATCTCCGTTCGGCGCGATCGTCATGTAGTGAGCCTCGCCGAACTCGCCGAGCCCCGGCCCCGGCTGCCCTGTAGCCCCGATCGCCTTGCCGTTTTCGTCAAACCGAAGAATCTCCCCGGAGAAACCACTCACCATGTACATCTGCTGGTCGTCGGCGATGTAGAGCCCGCACGGAAGACCCATGTACTTCCGCTCCGCGATGTAGGTTCCTTCGGCGTCGAAGATCTGGACGCGCCGATTTTGCCGATCGGCAACGTACACAAGCCCTTCCGAGTCAACCACAATCGAATGCGGCGTGTCGAATTCACCCGGCCCAGTCCCCTGAGTTCCCCACGTCGTGAGTAGCCTGCCGACGCTGTCGAATTTCAGTACGCGAGGTGGACCTTTGCCGTGCCCAATGATCACGTAGATCTCGCCCGCGAGTCCGAAGGCCAGGTCGGTGGGTTCCATGAGCAGTCGAGTGTTCATCTCCTCATTCCATTCGCCGGCTTCCCGGTGGACGCCAAGAGTCATTAGCACATCACCATCCGGGTTCATTTTCCGTACGGTGTGACCACCAACATCGGTAGTCCAGATATT
The DNA here is from genome assembly GCA_965237405.1 of Vicinamibacterales bacterium. Lineage (GTDB taxonomy): Bacteria > Acidobacteriota > Vicinamibacteria > Vicinamibacterales > UBA8438 > CAUZIB01. The sequence continues at coordinate 2,014,189 of OZ250139.1, forward strand.
GCCTTCCGCATCAAGACGCATCCCATGAGGCCGGACATACTGCCCCTGCCCCCACGACCGCACGAACGCGCCATCGGCATCAAACTCCACCAGCGGATTGGGCCCCCGATTGAAGACCAGCAGGCGATTCGTGGCGGTCCAGGCGACACTGGACGGCGCGCCCATCTCAACGTCATCGGGAATCTGCAGCCCATGGGGCACGGGCCGATATCCAAGATCCGGCGCGTCCTCCATCTGCGCCGGGTCCGGCCCGGTCAACAAATTGGGAATCTGTATCCCCGGACGGATGAGCGACTCCCCGAAAACCGAATCGTGCTCCGTCGGCGCGGCCACCGCAGGCACATCCTCCACCGGTCCTGGGTCACACGCGGTCAAGAGTGGGAGCTGAAGCAGTAAAACGATCATGATCAACCGCATATGTTCTCCTTCGGCGCAGAGCGCCATCGAGTCCTACGATACACCGATACTTTTGTCCAAAACACGACTCAAGACAGCAGATAGCTGACGACTGTGACAACTACGTACGTCGCCAACAAAACGCACCCGAATGGTCGTTTGAGAATATCATCGCTCGCCGTCAATGTGCCCATCCGAAAGACTGTCAGCACGAACAACATCGCGGGAAACTGCAGCGCAAAGAAATGCGGATCGGCGACTAGCCCCCCAGGAGTCACGGCCGCCGCGGCGCCAGCCACAAAGAGTACGTTCAAGATGTCAGCCCCAATGACGTTGCCAATCGCAAGCTCTCCCTGCCCCTTCAGCGTTGCCGTCACCACGATCACGAGCTCGGGCACCGAGGTGCCAAACGCGACCAGGGTCGCGGCAATAATGCTCGGCGGCACCTCCAGTCGCTCGGCAATTTCTGTTGCTGACGAAATCAGAAAGAACGACGAGATAACGACGACGGCCACGGCAACAGTTAGACTGACGAACGTCGCCATCTTGGGGCGTAAACTGTTCTGTGATTCGTCGCGAGCGTTCCTGTCGCCTTCCCTAACTTGCCGTGCCAGTTGCACCGACCAACTCATGTAGAGGCCAAGCATCATCAGGAATACCCATCCACCTGCCTGTGGGAGGAGACCACCCAGGGTAAACACGCTGCCAAGAGACATCCAGGGCAGGCACACCACGACGAGTAGCACACCACAGCCCAATTGCACCCATCCCTGACGGGCGGCGATAACCCTGTCGAACGGTAACGGCGATATCAGGCAGGCAATACCCAGAATGAGACCCGTATCGCAGATAATCGATCCGACCGCGTTTCCGAGGGCAAGTCCAGACTCGCCCTGCACTGCCGCCAGTACCGACACGGCGGCCTCTGGCGTCGTCGTGCCGAGGCTAACGACCGTCGCGCCAACGACGACGCTGGGAATACCCCACTGCAACGAGATGGCCACAGCATCCTCGACCAGTACGTCAGCGCCCTTTCCCAACGCAAGGACGCTAATCGCAATCGTGGTAACGAGCGCCCACGTCGGCCACAGGACGACCAGCGTATCGAGATACTCGGTCATCGTCTGTCGTCAGTCACCTGGGGCGCACGAAATCGGTTTCGAATCGAACCGGAGCGCAGGTTCATCGGCAGAGCCCACAACCACTCGCGGATCTTCTCACGATATGCCGACCGCCAACTAGAATACGCCGACTGCGAGCCGGTGCGCATAGGGTGGGACTGTGACGTCCAGCAGCGATAGATATTGCGCCACCACCTTTCGAGCCGGACGATCCACGACGATCCACCCCACATCTAGTAACAGTTCGGGATCGCGGCACTTCGCCATGACGTTTGGGTCGTGGCTAACCAGAAGGACCATTGACCCCTTCGCACGAAGCTCAAAGTAGCCTTTCTCGCAGCGCCGTCTGAAGCCAGCGTCAATACCTCGTCGTGCACGAGGACGTCACGAACCGTTTCGAACGCGACAGCATATCCTGCCCGAACGACATGTCCATCAAGTAGTGGTTGAGCGTTAACTCGGGGAAATGCTCTAGCTCGGCAAACATGAGAATCTAGTCCATTCGCCGGTATTTCTGGGCAAGCGATAACCCCATCACCGTAGTCGCATGTAAGACATTCAGACACTCTGACGCCATATCTCACAGCTGCATGGGAGCCTGAATAATCTACTTGTTCGCCGGAAAACCTAACAACGGCACCACCCACCAGGGTAAAGCGCCAGATACAATGCCCTTTGGTCATGTCGTACTTCAGACCGGAGATCGACGCACTCGAAGCGTATACACCGGGCGAACAGCCATCATCCGAAGCTGGTGTCATCAAGCTCAACACGAACGAGAACCCCTATCCTCCAAGCCCTAGAGCCGTTGCCGCACTCCACGCTATCCAGGCGGACCATCTCCGCCTGTACCCGCAGCCCTACGCTGACGAGTTCCGTGTGAGCGCGGCGGCCGTGCTTGGCATTGACCCGGGGTGGATCCTCGTCGGCAACGGCAGCGACGACATCCTGACGATGCTGATTCGCTCGGTCGGCGGTCCATCCCGTCCAGTTGCCTATCCGAGTCCGACATATGTGCTCTACGGTACCCTGGCCCAGATGCAGGGTTCGCCCGTGATCGAAATCCCGTTCGACGAGGACTACAGTCTTCCCGTCGACGAGCTGGCGGCAACCAACGCTGCCCTGACGCTCGTTGCCAGCCCAAATAGTCCTTCTGGCACTCGTCCCTCGAACGTCCGACTCGCAGAGCTGGCGTCGCGACTTGACGGCCTGCTGGTAATCGACGAGGCCTACGTCGAGTTTGCTGATGCGAACGCGCTGGAATTAGTCCGGCGCCTCGACAACATCGTAATCCTTCGCACCCTCTCCAAGAGCCACGCACTCGCCGGGCTACGACTCGGCTTTGCGATAGGCACGGAACCGTTGGTGGCTGGCCTCGCCAAGGTCAAAGATAGCTACAACGTCGACGCGATTGCTGCGCGTGTGGGTTCGGCCGCCATGCACGATCAAGAGTACACCGCGGAGCTGGTCACACGAGTGCGTCGCTCCCGAAGCAGACTCGCCGCAGCACTGGCAGCTCTCGGGTTTCGCGTCTGGCCGAGCGAGGCGAATTTCCTACTGGTTCGACCTCCTGATGGTCGCGCGCGCGACGTGTACGAGGGACTCAAGCAGCGTAACATCTTGGTGCGCTACTTCGATCGGCCGGCTCTTGACGACAAGTTGCGGATCACAGTCGGTACCGATGCGCAGAACCACCGACTGATCGAGGTCACCGAACAACTGGTCGCACAATGGCAACCATGAACTACTGCGATTACCGCACAAGTGCTAACAAGCGGCGGGCCGCCTCATCGAGCGAGTCAAAGCTTCGACAGAAGGCGAATCGCAGGTAGGGTAAATTGGCCGCCCCATCATCCGCGGCGAAAAAGTTGCTCCCCGGAACAGCCGCGACGCCGATGTCTTCGATCAGACACATGGCTGCATCCATTGAGTCAAGACGCGCAAGCCGACTCACCTCTCGATAGTCAGCGAAGAGGTAGTAGGCTCCCTGCGGCTGCGAAACACGAAACCCTGCCCGGTCGAGCGCCTGCATCAACCGCCCACGCTTACTGGCGTACCGTTCACGTAGGTCGTCGAAGAAGTCGTCGGGCATCTCGAGCAACCGGATCGTAGCCTTCTGGAGCGGTGTCGGGGCCTGGATCACGAGGGTGTCGTGAATGGCACGTATCTCGGCCGTCAGCGGCGCGGGCGCGATCACCCACCCCACGCGCCACCCGGTCGCATTTCCAGTCTTCGAGATCGAGTTAACGATAACGGTGCGGTCACGTACACTCGGATCTGCGGCAATCGTCTGGTGGTAGCGCCCGTCGAACGTGATGTGCTCGTAGATCTCGTCGGTCACGATCACGAGATCGTGATCGACCGCGAGCGTGGCGATGAAATCCAGCTCGCCTGCATCAAACACCTTGCCCGTTGGATTGTGGGGTGTGTTAAGAACGAGCAGTCGTGCGTCAGCGGCGGCATGTGACCACTCGTTTCGGTCGAACCTCCACGATCCGTTCCGTTCGGTCAAGTTGACGTAGACCGGACGCAAGCCGAACACATCGGCTTGTGCTGGATACATCTCATGGAACGGCTGAACAATCATGACGCCGTCCCCTGGCTCGCAGGCCGCCTTAAGCACCGACGCTAGTCCTTCCGTTGCACCAAGCGTAATCGTGATCTCGCGTTCGAAATCGGGTCGGAACGCGTACCAACGCTGCGTGTAGTCGGCAACAGCCCGGCGAAGCTCTACGAGGCCGAACGGAAACGAATACTGGCTGAGGTGGTCACCGGAACCCCGGATCCGTTCCATCGCCCTTTCGAGGTTAGTAGCAGCCGCTAGTTTCTCGTTGGAACCGAGACCAAGATCCCCGAGCGTCAATCGTTCAACCCGCTCGACTCCCACGTCGGTCCCGCCGAGTAGCGCTGTGATCGCTGCCCATACCATCGGGTAGGCCGGAGGCTCATCCGTGAACCCCTGGGCTAAATTGACGGCATCGTGCTGCACCGCCAGACGGGTCATTCGTCGAATAACCGACTCGCTGCTTGCCATAGGAAGTGCGAGCTGATTCTACAAGCCAGCGTGCATCGGCGATTCGAGTTACACTGCGGGCCGACCTGCATCCCGATGCACTCAGATGGCAGCACGGCAGTCCTCGCTGTTGACGTCGCTATTCCTCCACCCTCACATGTGCGGAATCGACTCTCCGAGCTGAACGTCCAAACGCTCGGACCGCCAGCAGGCTTTCGGTTCGGGCCAACCCGACTCCCACATCTAACTTTGGCACAGCAGTTCGTTAGTCGTGACCGATTGAACGAGTTAGCGACCAAGCTCGGCGCCCTACTCAACCAAGAAGATTGCTTCGAACTAGTTACGACGACGGTCTCGATGCCTCGCCTTACATCGACGCTGGGCATCGAGCTGAATCCGGCGCTGGTCAGCCTTCATCATCGGATCATGAATCTGCTAATACCGTTCCACGCCGACGGTGACGGATACGAAGCGTTCTTCACGAACGGCGATCCACCACGTCCGGCCGATCTCGAGTGGGTAAGGGGATTCCGCCGTCGATCAGCGTACGCGAGCTTCGATCCGCACATCACGTTGGGCGTGGGTAAGGTCGGCGGTGAGGTGTCTCCACTCCAGTTCGTCGCCACTCACGTATGGTTGTTCCACCTCGGTCGCTTCTGCACCTGCCGTCAAACACTAGAGCGCTGGACATTGACAGCCCTGCCCCGATAAGCCACCATCGCTTCGCGACGCCGACCGTCGGCGACAACCCCCAATGAGGAGATACCCATGTGGTGCAAACCGTTGTACGTGTGGGGATTTGTCTGGCTAGCCGCGTGTTCTTCGAACGATGCGACTCAATCAGAAACCTCACAGACCGAACCGACCAATACGGACCATCCGACGCTCGTGATACCTGAAGATATCCCTGGAGACATCCGTGAGGATTCCTGGGCTCGGCTGCCGCTCCCGGTTCGCGATGCACTCGGGAGCGATGGTCAACGCGCCTACGATGTCATTGTCAACCCCAAGAGCCGTTATGCAGGTGGTCTTCGGGGTCCAGTGGCAATGTGGGTGTACAGCCCATTGACGGCGGAGCACATTTTCCCCGCAAGCACCTACCTCCGATATGGAACAGACAAGGACCAGCGGCTCACCGAACTCGTAATCCTCGCCACCGCTCGAGCGGTTCGCAGCCAGTACGAGTGGTCTGCCCACGAGCCGATCGGACTAGCCGCTGGTCTTGAACCCGAGATTATTGATCTAGTTAAACGTCAGACCGATCTCGATACCGTGGGTAACGTCGACGGACTCGGCCGCAACGAACGCGTTATCGTCCGCTTCGTGCGGGAGCTCCTGAGCGAGGAAAAGGTCTCGTCCTCTACCTTCGCGGACGCACGTGAATTATTCGGTGAGCGTGGCGTGATGGACCTAACGGGGCTGGTCGGCTACTACAACTTCGTCAACATCACGATCAAGGCGTTCGACGTGCAGCTTGCTCCAGGGCGAACCCGACTACTGCCGGACCTTTGGTGAATGGCGGACGGTGCGACGCTTGGATCGTTGATTAGCCGCGACCGCCTCTGGGTCTCCGTCAGCTCTTTAGCCACCACGGCACTTGCCTGGGTCTATCTGGTCCGCATGGGGTGGCATCACGAACGCTGGGTACTTGCTCTTAGCGGCGCGGCATCGGTTGCGTGGGATATTCTCGTCGTCGTCAAGGAACTGTAACGCCGTTGACCGTCATTGGAGTCCTAATTTCGACCCTCGCTGTCATCGGCCTGGCGATATCGAGCTACTTCACCGCCGTGTCCTATCGCTGGATCCGACCCGATGCCCGCTGGATCCCACCCTTCTGCCGGATGGAGGAGCAAACGTGCGCCTCGATCGTGTTGACGCCACAGGCGCGGGTCTTCGGTGTACCCAACTCGGTGCTGGGTCAGGTCTTCTATCTATCGCTGCTGACCGGCGCGTGGCTTGGACTCCTGGATGGCCCCCTCCGCAGCGCCTACCTAGCCGGAAGCGCGCTGACTGTGGGGCTGGCAGTGTACTTGGCCTACTCCCTGCTGTACGTCATTCGCGTGCGATGCGTGCTGTGTTTCGGCTCGCACGGTATCAACCTGGTGAGCTTTGCATTGCTGGCCTTGATGGAGTAAACGCGGGGCCTCTGAGTCCATCAAGGTGGGGGCGACAGATGGTATATTAGGACGTAATTGGCGGATTTATTTAAGGGTAGACGGGAGGTCAGATGACGAATCAAGCGCCTTGGAGCGGTTGTCGTGTCATGGTCGGTATGGCAATTGTTGGAACACTTACGCTAGTAATGCTGTCGCCTGTGGCGCATACCAAGGAGTTGGGTCAGGACTCGACCTCGGCATGGTCTGGTGTGTTCACCGATGCCCAGGCTGAGCGCGGAAAAGAGACGTACGAGCAGGAGTGTTCGGCCTGCCACCTCAATGACCTACTCGGAGATGGCATTGCGCCAGCCTTGGTCGGAGTACCGTTTTCCTTCCGTTGGAGTGAGCTGTCCCTGGGCGACCTGTACATGGCCATTCGGCAGACCATGCCACAAGGAGCGCCAGCAAGCCTCAGCGTAGGCGACTATATCGATATTGTGGCCTACATTCTGAAGGCCAACAACTTCCCCACCGGCGATGACGAGTTGCCAACCGATGATGACACCCTTCAGGAAATCATCATCGACGAGCAATCCAAGGAGTTGGGTCAGGACTCGACCTCAGTATGGTCTGGTGTGTTCACCGATGCCCAGGCTGAGCGCGGAAAAGAAACGTATGAGCAGGAGTGTTCGGCCTGCCACCTCAATGACCTACTCGGAGACGGCATTGCGCCATCCTTGGTCGGAGTACCGTTTTCCTTCCGTTGGAGTGAGCTGTCCCTGGGCGACATGTACATGGCCATTCGGACGACCATGCCACAAGGAGCGCCAGCAAGCCTCAGCGTAGGCGACTATGTTGATATCGTGGCCTACATTCTGAAGGCCAACAACTTCCCCACCGGCGATGATGAGTTGCCAACCGACGATGACGCCCTTCAGGAAATCATCATCGACGAGGAGTCCTAGGCAAGGCTACTGCGCGGTCTGACTATGTATCGGCCGGGGTTGTCGGAGGGATCGACGGCTCCGCTACCGAACCCAGTTTCTGTCCTTCACCGGCTGCGTAAGGATAGCTGATCCCACGCCGGTACAGCTTGAGCGTGTAGATCGAGAACGCCGACAGCCGGTGCGAGACGTACACGCTCCCAACAGTCGCCGCCATCAGTGGTAGCATGATGCGGTAATCGTTCGTCATCTCGAAGAGAATCAAGATCGACGTCGTCGGCGCCTTGGCCGTCGCCGCAAAGAACGCGGCCATACCGACCATCGCATACGCTCCGGACCCGGCGGTCCACTCTGGAAACAGCATGTGGGCACCCGCCCCAAACACCCCACCGAACATCGCCCCCATATAGAGACTGGGCGCAAAGACGCCCCCTGATCCGCCAGAACCCAGCGTGGCGCAGTTCGCGACAATCTCCACGAAGAAGAGCGCCAAGAGCAGCTCCCACGGGAAGCGCACCCACAACACCGACTCGACCGTGTCCAATCCGGAACCGTAGACATCTGGAAACCAACGAAGTACGAGGCCAACGACCAGTCCGCCAACAGCGGGTTTGAGATAGTCGGGAAACGTCCAGCCATCGAAAAGGTCCTCGGATTTGTACAGCAGCCTCATGTACCCGATGGCTGCCCAACCGATCAAGACCCCCATGAGGCAGTACAGCGGAAGCTCTCCAGGACTCACCAGGTCATAGACGGGCAACATGAAGGCCGGGAAGTTTCCGAGGAAGTATCGCGCGATCATGCACGAACTGAGTGAGGTCAAGAGCACCAGCAGGAAATCGGTATGGATACGGCCGATCAGTACCTCCATCGAGAACATCGCCGCTGCGACCGGCGCGTTGAAGGTTGCCGCGATGGCGCCGGCGGCACCGCACGTGACCAGCGTGCGGACGTTGTCCGAGGTCAGGCGCATCCACTGACCGACCGTCGAACCGATGGCCGAACCGATCTGAACCATCGGTCCCTCTCGACCCGCGACGCCGCCAAACCCGATGGTGAGCGCCGAGGCGATGACCTTGACCGTTACCACACGCTTGCGAATGCGCCCCCCGTGCACCGCCAGCGCCGTCATGACCTCAGGTACACCGTGGCCCTTCGCCTCACGCGCGAACAGATGCACGATGGGCCCAACCATGAGCCCACCCAATGCCGGGAGCAGGACGAGTTGCGCCCGCCCGAAGCCCGCAAGCATCTCAGCCACTGGCCCAAGGGCAAGATCGGTAACCCACTGGAGTACGTAAATGAACCCGACGGAGCTCAACCCGGTAAACACGCCAACCACTACCGAGAGAATGATGAGGTAGTTCTGTTCAGGCAGGAACGACGCACGTAGCCAGACCTTCGCCAACCTCCAGACCAAAAACCGCGAGGCAAGCTTGCGTCCAATCTCGATCGTCGCGGTGAGGTAGTTCTGTTTAGCCAGAAACGACGCACGTAGCCAGACCTTCGCCGACCTCCAGACCAAAAACCGCGAGGCAAGCTTGCGTCCAATCTCGAGCGTCGCGGTTCGGAAGCGCTTCAGTTGGTCCGTTCGCTGGCCCATGGATGTGCGACTAATGAAGCGTTTTCAGACAGGCCGATGACGAGGTCTACTGTGGCACCTCGCCAACCGACTCATCTTCATCGAAATCAAGGGGCGTCGCGGGAAGAGGAATTGCCACGAGCTTAGCTCGATCGTCTCGACGGAGGGATAACAACAAGGGCTCCTCCGAGCCGGCCGCGGCCTCCAATCGGCGGCGGTCGCGCTGATCATCGAGACTCTGCCCGTTGACCGATAGGAGACGATCCCCTTCCTGAACCCCGACCAACGCCGCCGGCCCGTCCGGTGCGACCACCACGATCCGCCACTGGGTTTCGCGGTCACCGTCTTCACGCGTTTCGCTGACCCACCGCACGGCTATCCCAAAACGTGGGAGTGGAACCAGGTCTGACTGTAGCGGGGTGCAATCCTGATTGGGCATCACGGCTCCACCCCTTACGCGCCGTCCGGCGCGAAGCGCCCGATAGCTAACGAGTGAGCCCGGGGCGTGAGCATCGTACAGCTGTTCGAATTGCTCCCGGGAGTTCACCTCTTCCCCAGCCCAGGTCACCAAGATGTCGCCACCCGCCAGCGACACCTGCGGATTGAACACCTCCGTCCGGAGGTGCTCGACCAGCACACCACGATCCAGGTTCAACAACTCCTTAACCGTTGCGTCTAAATCGGACACTTCGATACTTCGACAGACCGACTCCATTTGGAGCTGACCGATTAACCCGAGCAGCGTTGTAGTCGTCACGACCCGTAAACCCTCAGGCGACTCGAACGCCAATCCAAGGAGCGCACCGTCGAGATCGACGACGGCCGCAATCATCGACGAATCCGGTAGGTCCATCGACACGACGAGATCACTGCCTCTATCCCCATCGGCCAGCGACCGCGTTGCCACGAGGTGACCGGTGGTGATCATTGGCCGTCCCGCGCCATCCAAAGTGATCGCACTTAGATATGAGCCCGACGGCAGGCTGCGGGGGTCGGAGAGAATGAACACCGATTCGCCGACCCCGTCCACGTCGAACAACGCGAGCCCAATCCGTTCGTCCCAGCTTCGCAATCGATGAGGCCCGTCTTCGTCCCACGGCTCTGGCCCATCCCCGCCGCCTCGGTCGTCAGGTGTTTCGGGCGCCCTTCCCGCCTCGTCGGTGGCGGACAACAGCCTCCGCGTCCGTGCAAGGAGGGTCTCTCTCGCGGCGTGAACGGTAGTCAGTGCAAGTCCGGGCCCCACCAAGAGCCCAGGCGCACGAGATTCACCAATCAGCACGAAGCTCGGTTGAACCCTCTTGGCTAGTTGGTGCCAGTAGTCGGAGAAGTACGCTAACGGCGTCTTCTCCAGATCGGCTCGCGTGACGAGTCGATGTGCGGGGATCGGACCCTTGTCCAACTCGGACACGCCCGAAGCTGGATCGGATCGTTCGAGTGTCCCCTGCGCGAGAACGCCGGCGACGACGATCAGAACAACACTCGGAAACAGTAGCTGGCGCTTGTGGAGGCTACGGACACCGGGTAGTTGCAACAGGAAACGCACAGCGCCATTCTCTGGCGGGAGATGAGTATATATTTAGTTTAGCACACGGACAGCTGACCCACACGCCGTCCCCCGTGACAGGTGGCTCGACGGTTACCTCAGGATCAGAACCATCGCCGGAACCAGAACGACGGCAAGCACATCCATAAGCAGTCCATATTTGATCATGTCGGTGAGCGGCACGCGTCCCGAGGCGTACACAATCGCATTGGGCGGCGTCGAGACCGGGAGCATGACCGCGATCGACGCAGCGAGTGCGGCCGCGATAGCCGGTGTGACCGGATCAACATTTGCCGCTTGCGCGATCGAGATCGCAATCGGGATAGCAATGGTGGTGGCTGCAGTGTTCGACATCGTTTCCGAGAGAACCACGGTAAACAAGGCAGCTGTGTAGGCAAGCGAAACCACGTCGTCCGTTGGAAGCAGTCCGGTAATCGCCTCACCCACGACTTGGGCCAATCCGGTGGATGCCGCAAGCGTGCCGAGCGAGAGCCCACCGCCAAAGAGCAAGATCGTACCCCAATCGATTTGAGCCGCCTGCCTCCAAGTGATCGTCGCGCGCTGGGTCGCACTCACGGGAAGCAAGAACAGCAGCACAGCACCGATCAAGGCCGCAACGGATTCCGGCACGCTCGACAGCACGGACTGAGTAAAAGGGTGCTCCCGCCCAAGCAGTAACGGGAGGAGTCCTGGGCCCACCCAGAGCACCACCGTGACACCGAAGGCGATCACGGCGTTGCGCTCGCCTGGCTTCCAGGGACCCAGCGCACGCTTACGTTCGGCGATAATGTCGTCGGCTCCCTCGATCACCTCGACCCGAGTGCCAGAGACGCGAGTCAGATACACGAAGACGACCCCCATCAGAACCAGCGTCACCGGAACCGCCAGGAACATCCACTCGACGAAGAAAATCCGCACGTCCAGTAAGTCATTCAGCAGGCCGATCGCGATCAGGTTAGGCGGCGTTCCCACCGGTGTCGCCATGCCCCCGCGAGAGCAGCCGTAGGCGGTCATCAGCATGAGCGAGGTGCCGTAGGAGCGAGACATCTTGCCTTCGGATTCCATGAAGGCCACCAGCGACATGCCGATTGGCACCAACATGGCCGCCGTCGCGGTGTTGCTCATCCATGCAGACAGAACTGCGGCCAGAGCCCCGTAGGCGATAAGGATACGTGTCGGGCGTGCGCCTATGACCTTCAAGGACAGCACGCCATACGCAATGCGCTCGTTAACCCGGTGAACGAACAGCCCCTGTGCAAGGATGAAACTTCCGATAAACAGAAAGATCAGGGGATTCGCGAACGGTGCAAACGCCGTTCGCACCGGAGCCACCTGAAGCACGACGGCTAGTACCGGACATAGCAACGCCGTGACAGCGAGCGGCAGTGCTTCAGTGACCCAGAGCGTGATAACCAAAGCGGCGACGGCACCCAGCCGGTGACCTTCAGTCGACAGTGAGCCTGCCGGAAGAAGGAGCACGATGGCAAATACGATCGGTGCAAGGACGAGCCCCGCCGTCCGTCGGAGCGCTTCGAACCGTGCCGTGCCATCGGACCCGGTCGTTGTATCCGCCATTTCACGAATCCAGGAGGAACCGTAGGGTAACATGGACGGGACCTCAGTAAGTCGATAGTGCAACCGGTGCTGCCACCGTTCTGCACTACGAAGTCAGCAACCGCCTCGGCACGGACGACCCGTTCACCAAGTACTACCATGGAGGCGCTCTGTAAACTTCGCGGAGACGTCGACCGTCCGGTTCACTACTTGGACGAAAGCCTTGAGCACCTCCCCGCGCTCGACGGTGGACCGGCACCTGTGGCCGCCGACTCACCCCATTTGCACGGGGGGCGTGATATCCTGAAGATACGTTGGATAGAAAGGTGCCGTCATGAATATGCCATTGGCGCTCTTCGGCCCGATCGGACTTCCGGAATTGGTGATCATCTGTTTCATACTGATCCTGATTTTCGGTGCGAATCGACTTTCGGGGCTCGGAAAAGGAATGGGACAAGCCATCCGGGGTTTCAAGGACGAGGTTCAGGACAAGCCAGACACGGACGAGAGCAAATAGACCAGGCCGGATCCGGCCTCATCTCCAGAAGCACGAACGGGCGACCGTGGTCCGAAGACCGCGCCCGCCCGTTTCTCTTTCACCTGACTGACGAAGGGTCAGCGTCTGGCCACGTCCAACTCAGTCAGATGGGCCACCAAGTCCCCGCCAGCCGTTGATGCGTTGACCTCACGATCGACTCTGAGAATCCGCCCGTCCGGACCGATGATGTACGTCCAGCGGTACGGCACCTGCCGTTCGGCGTTAACCACGCCGTAGGCTATCGCGACATCCTTATTGGGATTACTCAATAGCGGAAAATCAGCGTCAAGTGATTCCGCAAATTCTTTGTTCGTTTGCGGATCATCGACACTGATCATAAAGTAGGCAATATCGAATTGACTAAGTTGGTCGCTGTTCTCCCGCAACGACTTACATTCGGCCGTTCAACCACCGGTAAAAGCTTTTGGAAACCACGCCAAGACGACCGTCTTGCCGGCGTAATCAGCCAGACTATGCGTCTTCCCGTCACTTCCCGGCAGCTCGAAAGGAGGTGCAGCATCGCCCGGGCTCAGTTCCTGCACCTGCGCGCCGCTGGACCAACCGGCCAGAGCGAGCGCAGCCACGACAACGATGAACAGCCTCATGGTCTCCACTCCTTTGACTGCCACGCGACCGAACGAGCCGGCCACGTGTGATTAACGCAACATAACCCCAAGCGAGACACCCCGTGCCTCGCGAGTTACACCACGGCCACCGAGATGCAACGTAAGTGTACAACCTCGACACTGGAAAAGCGACGTCCGTTCCCTGCGTCGTGATCGTCGCCATAGGATCGAAAGGATTGTGATGTTCGAAAGGGTCAACTGGCAGGATTTGGCGGTCGGACTCAGCCTGGCCGTGCTGATAGCGCTTATCATGGTACAGCTGGCGTCGCGAATTCTGTGGCCCGCACTGACGATGGTCAGCGGGGCAACAAGCGACGTCAGTTTTCGAGATCCGATCAAACGACGCCCGATCCGAATTGTTCGCGGCAGCGAAATCCCGTTCTCTCACTCGCTCTACTTTGGCGAGATCAGCAAGCCGTTCTTGACACACACTCTCTCAAGCGCAAACATGGGAAAGCTGGCGCAGGCCGCGGCGGAAGCGACGGCATGGCCATTAACCAGCTCCGGTTCGGGCACCGACGCCAGCCACAGTGGCGACGACGATATCGGATAGGTTGCCTACTTAATTAGGACGGTGTCAGGAAACTGGGCCAACCACGTGAACCAGAACACGGGTCAGGCGAGCACCGTCGGTCGGCCAGGAATGGTCGCATTTTGGTAGGCATGACGCTGATGGGTGACCTGAAGATACTGTTTTCAGCCGACCAGATCCACACTCGGATTGTGACGCTGGCACGAGAAATAGACGCCGCCTATTCAACCGAGGTCGTCGTCCATATCATCGGCGTCCTACGGGGGGGGATGATGTTCACGGCGGATCTCGTTCGGGCCCTCACGCACGCCACAACCATAGACTTCACCCACCTTGAGAGCTACGCCGCATCGAAGCGTTCATCAGGACCGGTCATCTGGCACCTAAAACCCAATAACGTTACCGAACGCCACGTCCTCATCGTCGAGGATATCGTCGACACTGGTCTCACCCTCAACGCTTTGCGCGAACATCTACTACAACAAGATCCTGCGAGTCTCAGCACCGTTTGTCTCCTCAGTAAACCGGCGCGGCGCAACCACGACGTTCCGGTCGAGTTCGTGGGCTTCTCGATCTCCGACCGATTTGTCGTCGGGTACGGCCTCGACCTTGACCAGCGCCATCGCGATCTCCCTTATCTCGCCTACCTCGACGAGGAACACAAGAAACCAGCCGGAACGACCACCATCGATTATGTATAGAGTCTACGAGCCTTCCCCTAGAACGACATGACCAACCGACGCCCTTCCCAACGGTTAACAATTCAAAAGACGCCGTCAAAAACGATTCAACAGGGCACGCCACGGCGAAACCAGAGGTCGCTGGCCAGCTCCACCACCGCTGGAAAAACTCACGGTTGGACCACGAGCATCACCAAGATTGAGCCGAACCAAATCCTGGTTCGGGGCTACGCCTTGGACTAAATGATAGGTCGTTTGTCGTTCGCCGAAGCGATCTACCTGGTGCTAATGGGCGAACTACCAACGCCTACCGTGAGCCGCATCGTGGAGGCGCTACTCGTTTCGGCGCTCGACCATGGCGCAACGCCGCCCTCGACCCAAGCCGCACGAAACGTAGCGACTACCGGCGCACCGATTCGAGCCTCGGCCGCCGCTGGCATTTTGGCTTTAGGCTAGCCGCTCGGGGGCGGTGGAAGCATCGATGCGTGCTTTCGCTTTCTTGAGGATGGACTGAACCTTGTTGAAGAATGGGTGTCCTTCGATCGCGCGGCTCGGCGCATGGTCGATCAGATGGCGCCAGTGGGTCTGACCCCAGCCGGATTTGGGTACCGCTTCCACACGGTGGATCCCCGCGCCGCCCGCCTCTTTCAGCTCGCATTGGAACTCGACCTCGAGGGTTGCTACGTCTCGTCCATACGAGCCGTTGAGCGGGTGCTTGCGGAACGGCTGGCGGCATCCGGAGAACGTGTCCTAACAATCCACATCGATGGTGCGATCGCGTCCATGTGCGGGGATCTCGGACTCGACGCCGAAACGGCGAATGTTCTATTCATGGTCTCGCGAGTATCGAGCATTGTGGCCCACGCGATCGAAGAGCAACGGCATCAGCCAGCAATGCGACAAATCGATCCCACTAGCCACTGTTGCAACGGACCTGCCCAACGACGCCTTCCCGAAACGCGCCGTTGACATTCCCAAAGACACCACAAAGGCGACTCCAAGAGCTCGCCATCGATGGATCGTGCACCTCCAGGCCACAACGGCGCCCTTTGGCAACGCTCCGCTATCACAGTAAACGATTGTTTCTTGCGGGGTTTAAGTGGTGGGCGCTAGTGGATTCGAACCACTGACCCCCGCCGTGTGAAGCCGACTCACATGATAGCCGGCTCGCGCCCGACCGCGGTTTTATTGGACGTTCTCTCACGTCCCACGGCTGACTGCGGCGACTTTCGCCCCCCTGTTCCTGCATCCGTTGCAAATGGTTGCAAAGTGGCCCGCCGCTCCTCGTAGCGCTGCATCGCGTCATGTTGTGTCTTCATCGTGCTGGCCAAGTAGGTGCTCGTCTGCGCGATCGACGTGTGCCCCAGCCAGTCCCGGACGGTGTGGAGCGGTACGCCGCCCTCCAGCCAGCGGGAGCCCGCTTCCCGCCGCAGATCGTGAAAGTGCAGATCGATCAGGCCCAAAGCGGCACGGGATGCCACCGTCAGGTTCATGGTCTGCGTGTAGGACGGTTCGTAGCCGTGGGCCTTCAGTACAGCCCTATGCCAGGCGCGGCTGACACTCTTGACGCGCTGCCCGATCTCATTCCCGAAGACGTAGCTGGTGGGCGGCATGGGCTGGCCCGCCGGATCGAACCCGCGCAGTGCAAGGATCCCCTTGAGCCGGGACGAGATCGGAATCGAGCGATCGCGCCGGGTCTTGGTCTTCGTCCACGGCAACACGAGTTCCGCCCGTAGTGCCCATGTGACCGTTGCACCATCCACGTGCATCCCTTTGATGTGGGTCCACCGGAGTGAGAGGATTTCCCCGCGCCGCATCCCCGTCTCAAGCGCCGTTTCCACCACGGCGCGCAGATGCGGTCCGCACGCGGCCAGCAGGGTCGCCTCTTCGTCGATGTCGGCGTTCAGGCGCCGACTGCGTGGGGCCTCTCGCGCGAGCCTGACGATGGGCTCGGTGCCCCGCTTGAAGGGCGTGTGGTCAACATAGCCCACGCGTATCGCCCAGTTGTAGAGGGCGCGCAGGCGCGACAGGCTCCGGTTCGTGCCACCGGTTCCCGTGCCCCTGGCACGGCGGGCCTCGCGGTATCGTTCGACGGTATCGGTCACGATATCCGCCAGACACCACTCGCCGAACGGCGCGGCCCCGCCCGTGGGGCGCGGCAGTGGCGTGTCACAAATCACGCGGAGCCCTGAACGGAAATCCTCCATCGTGTCCGGGTGCTCGACGGTGACGTACCGGTCGAGATAGGTGTCAGCGAGCTCGCGCAGCGTCATCGCCTGCCGCGCGCGGGGCTGGCCAAAGCGCCCCGCCCGAATCGCGGTCCGGAGTTCGGTGGCGAGGTGTTCGGCCTCGGTTTTCGAATCGACGTGGCGGCCAAGATGTGTGTCGAGGCTGAACCGATACGACGGCCCGCCGCGGGGCATCTTGAAGTTGAAGTGCCAGGCATGTCGACATTTCGCCCAGGTCCGCCGAGGACATCCGCAGACTTTGCGGAGGCCCTGGTTGCTGTGTCGCTTCGGCATCCTCACGTCCTCCCTTTCCTTGGCATGCGTGTCCGCAGGGGGCGGCGCGCGGCGTCTTGACGTTTCCGCGCCTTGTCCCGATGCTTCTGCTGTTTGTGTTGGTTCATGCACGGACTGACGCCCTTGTATCCGCGGAGCGCCGGACAGTACTTGACCTTCGCGCTCTTCGCGACGAAGAAGTCGCCACACCGTGGATTCGCGCACCGCCGTACCCAGCCTCCAAGCGCCGCATCCGCCAGATGCCAGTAGACGCAATCCAGGAGGTTGCACGGCAGGAACACCGGGGCGAACCCTGGGCGTCCGTCGTCTTGCTCTTCAATGAAGAGCGTGCGGGAGACGCCGGCGAGGTTTTTCGCCAGGACGGTCGACACGATGAACAGTGCGGCGTGGCGCGGCGGCATGGGGGCCACCTGTGTGGGTGATGGATAGAGGTAGCCCCGCTCGGCCGCGAGGTAGTCGATGGACTCCTCATGGGTGCCGTTCGGAGACGAGCGTCGCACCCGCAACTCGTCAATCGCTCCTTGGATCGCCGCCCGGTCGTCCAGCGTGCCAATCAAATGCAGGAGGAGCTTGACGGTGCGCGCATGCGCCACGACCCACGCGATCGGATCGCCGTACTTGAACGCGGCCATATCGTGCTGTCCCTTCAACAAGCTGCGCGCCCCAATCAGTTCTTCCGGAATACGCCACGCCCTGTCGTAGCCGACGAGTCCGTAGTGGTGCACGAAGGTCAGGATGTCCGACTCCGTCCCCGTCGCGGCCTTGGCGAACGCACTCGGGATCTCGGGGTGCGCCATCGGTAGATACCGTCGACAGTCGACGTGCGTGTGAAGGGTTCCGGGTCTCATCACCTTCCCCCCGATCAGCGCGCACACATATCCATCGATGACCTGGTGCGCCTCCGCGACGGGCCACAGGTTCACAAACGAGCGGCTACGGCTCTTGTCAAGATTCTCGATGGTCGAGTTTGTCGTAACCACGAGTATAACTTTGTGTCGATACGTCAATACTATCAGACTTAACCAATGCGTGACGCAACAGTGGACGAGGCTTGGCGGGGCTCCCTGGGAAACATGCCGACGAACGCCCCCACGGAGACGCCGCCCCCCACCCCGTGGCGGACGACTCGCCAGGCGGCGGCACGGGCACAGGTGTCCCCCAAATTGCTCTACCGAGAAGTCAAGGCGGGTCGGCTGCGTCACGCGCTCGTCGGTGGCCGGCGTGAGTTGCGATTCCGCGACGAGTGGATCGACCACTGGCTCGAGGGCACCGCCGTGCCGATCGAAGGAGGCCGACGCTCCTATCGGTGGCATGACGGTGGGTAACGTGACCAGGACGTGTGTGCATCACGTCGGGTGCTTGCTCGGATTCTTTGCGAGAAGGGTCCACGGCACGGCGCCGTGGTCTGTGCGGCTGAGAGCCAGCATCGTGATCGGCGCTGTGATCGGAACCGCGCCCGAAGCGGGGATCAGGTCGATCGCCTCTCTCATGGCGAGGATGCTCGTGTAGACCTCCACACGCCCAGAGCACGGTCCTGACGGGCTCTGGGGTGAACTGGCTTGCGTGTTGGTCTGTGGAGGGGATGACAGCGCGACGTGGCGCAGATCAGCCGAGCCGAAACCAGGAGAAGCCGCGCCTACCACGGGGGGGTAATCCACCACCAGGCGCGCACGTGGGCCAGCGATGAGCGTGGTGGCTGTTCGCACACGGGGCCGGAAGGCTAAGGATGGGCGAGTGGAAGTGGATCGCAGGCGACGTGCGATGCTGCAGACGGCACCGCGCGGCCGTCGCTGGGGGATTAGCGGCGGCTGTGCTCCACTACTCCGGCAATGACTGATCACCACTGAAGAAAGGGGTGATCTGGGAGAAGGGGATCATTTGATCCCCTGGACGGTCGCTGGGAGGAGGGGATCATTTGATCCCCTGACGGTCGCTGGGAGGAGAGGATCATTTGACCCCCTTGGACGGTCGCTGGGAGGAGGGGATCATTTGATCCCCTGACGGTCGCTGGGAGAAGGGGATCATTTGACCCCCTTGGACGGTCGCTGGGAGGAGGGGATCATTTGATCCCCTGACGGTCGCTGGGAGAAGGGGATCATTTGATCCCCTGGACGGTCGCTGGGAGGAGGGGATCATTTGATCCCCTGACGGTCGCTGGGAGGAGAGGATCATTTGACCCCCTTGGACGGTCGCTGGGAGGAGGGGATCATTTGATCCCCTGACGGTCGCTGGGAGAAGGGGATCATTTGACCCCCTTGGACGGTCGCTGGGAGGAGGGGATCATTTGATCCCCTGACGGTCGCTGGGAGAAGGGGATCATTTGATCCCCTGGACGGTCGCTGGGAGGAGGGGATCATTTGATCCCCTGACGGTCGCTGGGAGGAGAGGATCATTTGGGTGATTATAACTATTACTTGACAAACTACGGTCCGTTCAGTATGCTTCTCCTATGCGGAAAAGCTACAACGCACCGGGGAAAGCACACCGAGAGGGCATGAGCCTGATCGATCTGATGAAGATGTTCCCCACCGAAGAAGCTGCAACCACGTGGTTCGAGGACGTGCTGTGGGCTGGCGAGCGCTGCTGCGGTAAGTGCGGCAGTGTCGAGACGCGGACTGTGCCCAACGCGCAGCCGATGCCCTACTGGTGCCCATCCTGCCGGAGTTACTTCAGCGTGCGGACCGGCACGGCCATCGCGCGCTCGAACGTCCCGCTGCGGAAGTGGGCCATCGCCATCTACCTATGCCTCACCAGTCTCAAGAGCGTATCGAGCATGAAGCTCCACCGCGACCTGGGCGTGTCACAGAAAACAGCGTGGTTCATGCTGCACCGCATCCGTGAGGCTTGGGCCGAGCAGCTTCCAGGCTCGTTCGCTGGCCCAGTGGAGGCCGATGAGACGTTCGTGGGAGGCAAGGCCAAGAACATGCACGCCGCGAAGCGAAAGCAGCTCACTGGACGCGGCGGGTCCGACAAGACGGCCGTGGCCGGTGTCAAGGACCGGGCAACGGACCGCGTGCGGGCGTCGGTGGTCAAGCGGGTAGACGGGCCGACCCTGACGGGCTTCGTCGAGGGCCACGCCGTCCCGGAGGCGATCGTCTACACCGATGAGGCCACGGCGTACACGACCCTCGCCAACCGGCACGCGGTCAAGCACGGCGTCGGCGAGTGGGTCCGCGACCAGATCCACATCAACGGCATGGAGTCGTTCTGGTCGATGCTCAAGCGGGCGCACATGGGCACGTTCCACAAGCTGAGCCCGAAGCACCTGGACCGCTACGTCCAGGAGTTTGCGGGCAAGCACAATATGCGGAACTCAGGGACGCTTACACAGATGCGGCACACCGTCGCTCGGCTTGTTGGTCGAACCCTTCTGTACCGGGACCTCGTAGCCGAAAACGGTCTTAGCTCTGGCGCTCGGTCGTCGTAGCGGTTTCAGCAGTGCCCTCGCCAGCTTCTCAGGCGTGGCGCCCTCGAGATCGCGCTTCGGGTCGAGCATTGGTTTCATGGGATTCTCCAAGACGATCTTCGATAGCATTCAGGCGCCTATAGAACCGCTACCACTTGTTCAATTGCTTCTTTGTACCGCTCAAGTGGCTCGCTATTAACTTGCGGCGATTTGTCGAATACCTGATAGCTGCGAACTTCGATTTGCCTGATGGGCATTCCCAGATGAGAAGCCACGATTGCTACCGAGTGCGTGTCGGGAACGTCGCGGAAGTATTCATCTATGTGTCCGCCGCGAGCAGCCGGCTCAGCAGTCAGGAGCCCCAAAGCCCGCAACTTAATTTCGTCGAACATCGCTCCAAACGCCTTGGAAGCCTTCTTGTTGTACTGTGTGCTCCTATTCAGGAGAATGAGCTTGATGCTAGGAGGATTCATCTCTTCCCTCTTCAGGCGCGATGAAAACATCGCACCTTTATATCGGTCGGGAACACCGTGCCCATATACGAGCTGGCCAATGTTATCGATCGCACGAGCGGAGCTTCCATCCGCCGAGCACGGAATAATAAGCTTGTTCGCGGCAACGATAGAGAGTTCCGTATAAGCAGCAAAGCTTGGATTGCAGTCTATGAAGATGGTCGAATCCGGAGTATGTCTCTCCAGAGCATCGCACAAGTCAGCCAACCAACTGTGGACATTCCTCCAGGTATTTGGGGGAAGGCTCTGATTCGCGATCTGGTTGATCGCTTCGGCCTGAACCTCAAGGGACGGATCGCCCGCGATCAGATACAGATTCTCTGGAATTTTCGAGTTCAAGCCGTTCACTTGGACCGCGGAAAGTTCGCCTCTAATCCGGTCGGCCGCTGAGGCTGTTCCAGCCTGCTGTCGAAGTATCCCCCGATCGTCTGTCGCTGCGAACCCTTCAGAAGCGTCGTTAGTGCATCGGCGCCAGCGCCGTTGCCGCCTAGGAATGTCTCCGACACATTCGCCTGGGGGCACATGTCGATTACATACACCACCTTGTCAGGGTTGGTCGATGCATACTCCGAAGCGAACACAAACGTCAGAAACGACTTCCCGACACCACCCTTGTTGTTCCAGATGGCATAGCGCATTGAAACCTCCGTGGATCCAAGCATTGTACACTCGGCAGCGGCATGGTCAATAGGTCCACGTCACGCCTGTGTTCAGTTCAGGCGTCACCGTCAAGTAATATTTATAATCCCCATCATTTGACCCCCTTGGACGGTCGCTGGGAGGAGGGGATCATTTGATCCCCTGACGGTCGCTGGGAGAAGGGGATCATTTGATCCCCTGGACGGTCGCTGGGAGGAGGGGATCATTTGATCCCCTGACGGTCGCTGGGAGGAGAGGATCATTTGACCCCCTTGGACGGTCGCTGGGAGGAGGGGATCATTTGATCCCCTGACGGTCGCTGGGAGAAGGGGATCATTTGATCCCCTGGACGGTCGCTGGGAGGAGGGGATCATTTGATCCCCTGACGGTCGCTGGGAGGAGAGGATCATTTGACCCCCTTGGACGGTCGCTGGGAGGAGGGGATCATTTGATCCCCTGACGGTCGCTGGGAGAAGGGGATCATTTGATCCCCTGGACGGTCGCTGGGAGGAGGGGATCATTTGATCCCCTGACGGTCGCTGGGAGGAGAGGATCATTTGATCCCCTGACGTCATCGCGTGGTGGCCGGTTGTCAGGGGGCGCGACGAGCGAGCACGACGGCTTGCACAGTACCGGCGCCCCGTGGGACCGCGCGGCGACCGGCGAGAGCTGCTCGGATGATGCCGGGTGCAGGCGTACCCGGGCTCATCCGGCGGCTCGCGAAGCTCGGTCCTCGAGTTGCCAGACCGGGTAGTCCATGTTCAGCCCGACGAACCAGCGGAACCGCAGGGTGCAATGGAGTGCTTCCATCAACAGCGACTCCAGCCAGCCCGGCGAAGCGCCGCGACAGCGAGCACAGCACCTCGTCCGCCGGCGCCAGAATCGCGCGGAGCAGATGGTCGGCCGGGAGCGACAGGAAGCTCCGGCGCGCGCTCGGGAAGCGAAAGGCGCGTCGGTTCCGAAGAAGGTTCGGGAGAATTTAGGAAAGTCGATCAAGCTCGTAGCGGTCTAGCAGCCCGTGGTGCAAGTGATCGCCGCTGACGAGTTGACGGCAAACGTGGCCAGTGACGCGAGCCGACCGCGCACGGCCGGGATGAGTCGATGCGACGACGAAATCGTGGTGAGCCGACGTCGGACGACGCCCATGAGCACCCCTAACGTCGCAAGAACAGCGGCCACGCGGCCCTGCAGCCCGCGCGGCGTGCCGATCCCGATCAGATGACGCATGACGAGCCCGAGATTGAAGCCACCCGCATGAATCAGGAGGCGCTTCAGGATGTTCGTGTGGCCGCGCAGATGGGTGCGCCGCATCCCGCCCGTGTCGTAGAGATGCGCAAACGAGCGTTCGATCCGTTCGCCGCGTTGGCGCATCAGGCGGCGGCCGCGTCGTCCCCGCATCCGGCGACGATTGCCCTACACCGGCGCCCGGGCCTCGGGATCCTTCGACCAATCACGTCGCCCCCTGTCCGGCTCGGACACGTAGGACCGGATACCCACGGCGTCCAGGTCGATCAGGGTCTGATTGCTGTGATACCCCTTATCACCGACGATCTCTTCCAGAGACTGCCGATCGTCAACGTTGGCCTGCGCGTCTTCGACCTGCTCGGTCGCGGCGATGGCGGTCTCGATGATCGTCGTGGTGTCGCCGACATCGGCACCTTGCAGTGTCACCGCGACAATCGCGCCGGTCTCCATGTCGACGGCATGCTCGGCTTTGTGCGCCAGATGCGTGCGGCCATCTTTCATCTTCGTGACCTTCGCATCGGGATCGTGGGGGTTCGTCCAGTCTGTGTTCGAGGTCTTCTTCTTCCGCTTCCGATCCAGTCGCGCCAGACCCTCGCGCGTGGGCGTCTCGACCCCCGAGGCCGTCGCGAGACCCGCCAGAAACGCTTGGTAGCTCTCGCCGGTGTCCCGGCGGACGATGCTGCGCATCGCCGCGTTCGCCTCGAGCGTCGTGGCGTCAATCGCGATGGTCTTACCCGTCAGCCGGCCGGCCTCGACGAGTCGTTGTTGCACCCACGTAAAGACGGTCCGGTGCGTCTCCAGATCGATCAAGCGCCGCGTGCGCGCAATCGTCGAATGATCGGGTGGCGCCTCGTCCACGGCCAACCGCAGAAAGCTGCGGACCGCCAACGAGTCCGTCGCGCGCCACGCAATCCCGCGTTCCGAGTCGATGCCTTCGAAGTAGCCGACCAGCAGCAGGCGGAAGTAGCGCCCGGGTGCCAAGCTCGGTCGGCCCATCACGGGCGCGTAGAACCGGTCACACAGGCCTTCGACGAACCGATCGAAGTGGTGCCCGTCGAGCAGCGTCGTCAGCCGCGCGTAGAACGGATGGCCCGGCGAGGTGGGCAGGTCCGACGTCGCGATCCACAGCGGCGGTTGATCCGTCTCGCGCGTTCCCATAGCCATGCGCGTCAGTGTAGTACGACGGATCGATTGTGTCGATCCCTCATAACTCCGACTTTCACCACGGGCTGCTAGGCGCGCAAGACGGTCAAGAAGGGGCGCCCCCTGACAACCTGTCACCACGCGACAACATCGGAGGATCAAATGATCCTCGACTCCCCAGTGCCCGTCAGGGAATCAAATGACCCCTTCATCCCACCGCCACCCATGGCCACAGACCGGTTGTGCACTAGCTACTAGGCACGCCACCTGGACCGGCAGCGGAACGTTGATCCAAATTTTGCAGCTGATTCGTAATCAGCAGGTCCGCGGTTCGAGTCCGCGCGCCGGCTCCAGTATTTGCAAGAGGTTACGGACTGACGACACCTCGTCACAAACCAATGTGTCACCACAGTGTCACCAGATCGCCGGAGCCCAACCGCGCCCTCTCCTGCCCTGTGCGTCACCCGTCACGCCCGCGTACGCCGCACCGATGTGGAAGAGAACCCAACGCCCACACCGCCCGCGCCCGTCGCTCAGTTGGATAGAGCATCGGCCTTCTCAGCCGAGGGTCGCAGGTTCGAATCCTGCCGGGCGTGCCATTTTCCTAAAGAATTCGCCGATTGTACCCATTGCCTGGGCACCGGGGGCGAAGGTACAGGCGAACAAAGTGACCGGTCACCTTCCACGATGGGCTGACTGAAGTACGCCGAGCGCCACCCCCGTAAGGTGCGATTAATAGGCCGACCCCTCATGCGGCCTGGCGTTGGTGCGTAAATACTGCTCTCCAGACGGGCGCTCTCGAGATTTCTGGCCGTTGTGACGGCCGAACGAGCACGATCTCGGCATGAACTCGCGAGTGCACCCGAAGTACAAAACCAAATACCGCGTCGGGAATTGGCGGGAGTACGAGCGCGCGCTCGTCCAGCGCGGCGACGTGACGCTCTGGCGCTCCGCAGACGCGATCGACGCATGGAAACCCGCGCCGTCCGGACGACGAGGCGCGCAGCGCAAGTTCTCGGACCATGCGATCGAGACCGCGTTAACGCTACGGCTCGTGTTCGGACTGCCGCTTCGCCAAGCGGAGGGCTTCCTGCGCTCGGTCCTCTCCCTGATGCGTGTCGATCTCGACGCCCCAGACCACACAACTCTCTCGCGGCGGAGTCAGCACCTGGAAGTCAAATTACATCGCGTTCCGGCCACCGGGCCGATCCATCTCATCGTCGACGCCACAGGGCTCTCGATCGTTGGCGAAGGCGAGTGGGCGGCCGTGAAACATGGAGGACGCGGCCGGCGGGGCTGGAGAAAACTTCATCTGGGCGTCGATGGATCGGGAACGATCGTCGCGCACACGCTGACCGACGGGAGTACCGACGCCGCGCAGACCGGTCTCACGCTGATCGAAGCGGGTGACAGCGCCGTCGCACGCGTTACTGCCGACGGCGCCTACGACACGATCGCGATCTACGAAGCCGCGGGTGTGCGTGGCGCGACGGGCGTTGTGCCACCGACGAAGACCGCCGCGGTGTCTCGGCGGAGACCCCGGGCGAGCGCTCGCGATGACACCATTCTGAGGGTCAAGAAGGTCGGGCGCCGCCAGTGGAAGAAGGAGACGGGCTACCACCGGCAGGCCCGCGTAGAAAACGCCTTCTTCCGGTACAAGTCGATCATTGCCGACCGGCTTCGCGCTCGACATCCGATAGCCCAGGAAACCGAAGCGGCGATCGCGGGCAACATCCTGAACCGGCTGACCGAGCGTGGTCGACCGGCCTCGTTTGCGATCGGGCCGTGAACTTCGCTGGGGCAGGGCGGTTTTCCCTGCCCTGGTGTTGTCGAGTAGCCCCGGGGGATTGCTCCCCCGAGGCCCTCACCAGAACCGGACTAGGAGGTTTCCACCATCCGGCTCTTCCGCTGATGTGGCTCATGGCGATGCGTCCCAGATTCGCACGCGAATCCGAGGCACGGGCAGAGGATATCGTTCCAACAACGCAACGAACCTCGGCCAGGGGTCCACTACCTTTCGAATTTCTGGTGACATGAGTCCCGACGTCAACGCGCCGGTCATGGGTCCCTTCGAAAGCGCACACCAACACGGGCCGCCTTTGCTCGGCCGGGTCCGGGGGCCAACCCGTTCCCCGACGTCCTCGCTCGTATGCAGCCCTCCGACTCCCTCCCTCCCGTCGGCCGCGGCTCCGGTCGTCCCTGGCCGGTGGCCTACCCTGTCCCTCTGCGACAAGGAGGAAGAAGGGCCTCCCAGGTGCCTGGGCCGTCCTCTTCCAGCGTGCCGTAGGCTCAGACCCCGCTGGGTGCGCGTCTCGGCTTGCCCATCGCGTCGAGACCGCCATCGCCGTCAGGCTGCGCAATGCCCTGGGCACCCAGAATGAGCGTTATTTCGTGGCTGTAAACCCTACGGCCCACTCGCTTGCGTGCCTACGCATCGGCGTCTTCGTTACCGCGGACGCCGCAAGGCTCGCTACCGGGGTGGGTGGGTCGCCCTTCACCGGACGGGTTTCGCACCCGTTGGACGGCGAACACAGTTTCATGACGTCACCGCATCGTCACTCCCCTTTGACCAGCCTTGCCTGGTCGCACTGTGCACCAACGCCCATCATCGCGTCTGGAGACTGCCTTTGTGCTTGTCCAGTGGGGCCACAATGTTGAATGTCGTTGGCGTCAGCCCGAAAGGTAGAATTCAGGAGTTCGAACGGATCGTCGTTACAATAGACGGCGAAGAAATTGCGATGCGGAGAAAGACTTGCGAGAACCGCGGGGGCACCCTGGCCAAATGCCGTGACGGGGCAGTGGTTCACGATGACCGTGTCGCGGCCTAACCGAGAGGTCCATGGCGTCTTCCTGCATGACACGGAACTTGAGGATCTGTCTCAGGCTCACACCGTCTTGCGGGCACGCGACGAGCTCAGAGAGCAGGGGGTTCATCTGGACTGCCACGCTACGGGCACCGGCCGCGGAGTGGCTGCGAGCGTTCGTGATGACCACGAGTTCATTCTGGCGACGGCTGGGCACAGAAGGCTCCACCCTCCGCCTCTCGAGACGGTGCTCTCCGTCGGTCTTCCGACCTTTGTGCTCGCTCGCGGGGCGGCTTCGTCAGTAGGGACGACAGTCGCGGCGCGGTTGCTCGCCGATGACCGCGTGACGAGTATTATCCGCAACGCAAACCTCGCCGATCCCACTCTCAACAACCTCGTGTCCGAGGAGGTTAAGCATCGGTATCACGTGCAGTTGCTCCGCGAGGATGAGGGCAACGTCGGCCTCCCGCCGAGAGAGATACCAATCGCTGCGGCGGCCTTTGACAAGCTGCTCACGGGCTTCACGTTGGCAACGTATCCACGCATGGACGTCGTTGCGGAGCACACATGGAGACTTGGCAAGCTGTTTCCCTACGACATCTCGTTCGTTGGCAGAACGCACTACGACGACCCGGCGCTCGAGCGTCACAGAACACGGGCGGCACAGGCTTTGTCCGCCCTGAGCGCCTCAGGTGTCAAGGTACACCTCGCCATCACCAAAACGTACAGCCGGCGAAGATACGCAAGCGTGATGCGCCGGTCCAAGATCGCGCTCTCACCTTGGGGCTATGGTGAGGTATGCCTTCGTGACTTCGAGGCGATGCTGTCGGGGGCCGTACTCATCAAGCCAGACATGAGCCACGTGACCACCGAGCCACCCATCTACCGGGCGAACGAGACCTACCTTCCGTGCCAGCGGGACTTCTCCGACCTCGATGACCTGGTGGACCGGGTGGTGAGCCAGTGGAAGCAGTTCCGAGAGCTGCGGGAGCGCGCGTACGAGCTCATCACCACGTCGCGCACATCGCGAAACGTCGCCGCCCTGCTGGCCGGGCTGATCTTCAAGGGGCTCGCGCTTCACGACTCCGGAAGCACGCATGGCGAGGCGATTCCATAAGTTAACGGCAATTCGCGATCGAGATCTGGAGGTATAGGTGGGCAACAAAGTGATTGCGGTGGGCCTCGGGCACACGGGCACGAGAAGCCTGAACCAAGCGCTGATCATGCTGGGAATCCCCGCCAAGCATTGGCCCCACGATCGTGAGACCTATCATGAACTGGCGAACGGCGTTTATCGGTTGAGCATCCTCGAGAAATACGACGCCGTCACTGACGTCACTCTGGCACCATTTTATGCACAGCTGGACCAAGAATATCCCGGCAGCAAATTTATCCTCACTGTAAGAGACAAGAAGGAGTGGCTTGAGAGGATGACCGATCCGAATGCTCCGAATAGACAGAACCGGTTCTGGATCTCGAAGTTCAGGGCGGCCGTGAACAAAGAATGGCGCAGGAAGGGTCGGCATGCCAGGAATTTGGTAGACGTGAAGTTTTATCGGACCCTGATGGACCTACCTCACAGAATCCACCGCATCGAATTTCAGAGAATTGCTGCGTATGGTCTGGTCCAGCGTCACCGTCCGGAGCGCTTGTCCTACGTCTACGATCTTCACATCAAGAACGTGTGCGAGTATTTCCAAGACCGTCCCAACGACCTTTTGATCATGAACATTCTCCAGGGCGACGGTTGGGATGTGTTGTGCCCGTTCCTCGGGAAACCGGCGCCGCAATCTCCGTTTCCCAATCTCGGTCGTAGAACCGAGACCAGCTGACCGGAAGGGCATCACGGAACGAACAGAGTCGATGGCGCGCCCGAAATTGAACTTTCTTCAAAGACTGCGGTTTGCCGTTCGCCGAGGTATGGCCTATCTCGGTATGCCGGTGGAATTTACCCCTCTCGAAGGACACCATCAAAAAAAGAACTTCGCGAAAGATCTGATCCGGCACCAGCAGCAGCACGGGCTGGCGGAACTGTTCGCTATCAAGGTCGAACAAGTCGAACGATTCGTCGAAGAGTCTGGTGCACTTCCGAGTCTGGACAAACGTTGGCACAGGCCCGGCCGATTCGACGGCGTAGGCACCCCGATGGGTGAGTTCGATCGGAAGACCTTGTACGCAGCCGTGCGGGCCACGAAGCCGAACATCGTCGTCGAAACCGGTACAGCGGCCGGAGCATCGTCGACATTCGTGTTGGCCGCGCTCGAGAAGAATGGCCGCGGGTATATGCATTCCATCGATCATTCGGACACGTCCGAGAACGTCGGGATCCTGATCCCCGAGGAACTGCGCCGCAGGAACAAGCTTCATTCTGGGGACAGTCTCGCGCTGCTGCCATCCCTACTCCCCGAGATCGGCCCGATCGATTTCTTCATCCACGACAGTCACCACTCGTACGACCACATGACGGCCGAGTATGAGTTGGCGCTCCAGCACCTACGACCCGGAGGCGTGATCGCTTCCCACGACGTGCTGTATTGCAACGCTTGGGAGCACTTTGTGAGGAAACACCGAATCAGTCGCGTTCAAGCTGTCAGGAATTTCGGCTTGTGCGTCGTCGATCGGCCCATTCGCGATCGCTGAGTCGAAGCGCTGAGCCAGTCAGCGGTCAGGCCGCGCGGCGTCATCGGTTGAGCGACTCATCTCGACATCGATTCCTCGGACACCGAGATGTCGCGCGTATAGCGCTTCGATCGCGTCGACCATGCGATACATGTCGAACTCGACTACCCGTGCGCGCCCTGCCTCGCCCATTGCTCGCGCGCGTTCTGGATCGCGCAGGAGCGCCGCCAGCGCCGCGCCGAGCGCGGCAGGATCGCGCGGTGGAACAAGTATGCCAGTCTCTCCGTGGACGATCGCCTCGGCGCTGCCGTCGATCGCCGTCGCCACGACGGGTAAGCCGGCCGCCATCGCCTGCGGAATGACGCGAGGCAATCCTTCCCACAGAGAGGAGAGCGCGAGTACATCGGCCGCCGACAAGAGTTCCGGCACGTCGCGTCGGATTCCAGTCAAGATGAGGCGTTTGCCAAGGCCCAACTCGCGCCGTCGTGTCTCAACGGCGTTGCGCAAGGGACCGTCTCCGACGATCACCACACGTGCGTCAGGCACGTCACGAACCAGGCGGGCGACGGCGTCGATGAGGTCGAGCGGGGCCTTTTGTGGCGTGAGCCGCATCACGCTGATCACGACACGATCGCTCTTCGCGAGACCGAGTTCAGCGCGCACCGCCTCCCGCCGCTGCCTTGATGCCCCAAAGCGCGCGATGTCGATACCACTGCGGATGGTGGTATAGAGACCGGGTTGTCCGATACCAATTGACAGTCCGCGCTCGGCATCACGGGGGGTCACCGTGATGAGCGCGTCGGTGAAGCGGGCCCACCAACGCTCGAGCGACACGTACGCGTTGCGGACCAGCGGACGCTGTCGGTCGTTGAAACCCCATCCGTGGACTGTGTGCACGACCACGGGCACGCGCGCAATGCGCGCCGCCAGCCGCGCAAGGATACCGGCCTTGGAGCTGTGCGTGTGCACCACGTCATACTGTCCCCGACGGAAGACTCGCACCAGCGACAAGAGTGCGATCGCGTCCATGAGGGGGTTGACCCCGCAGGTGCGAGCCTCCGAGACGAGGGACCCTTCGGGACCAAGAGTTGGTCCCAGTATCAGGTCTGACGCAAAACGGCCACGGCGCCGGTGCTCGACAACTGACGCGAGCGTGTTCTCCTGCGCGCCGCCCACGATGAGACGAGTAATGACGTGGGCCACGCGAGGTCGGCGTGTCGGGTTGCTCAACGGAGACGGCATCCAACGTTCGGCGTAAAATCGATCGAGTCTGGCGGCGTTCCCGTTTTGCATCGGCGCAGAGGCCTACGCCTCTTCGTCCTCCTCGTCGTCCATCGACACCCCGAAGACGCCTGTCGCGCGCCCCGCCTTGTCGTCCACCCGCGCCCGCACGTCGGCGAACGATGCGAGGGCCATGCGACTCTCCGCCGTCCCGAGCGGAACGCTCGCCTGGAATGTGTCGTCGTCGACAACGATGAGATGCCGTTCGCCGAACGTGCCGACCCGGGCTTCGTCGCAGTATACGATGGCCGTCACGCCGTCGCATATCGGTCCAGGAACGTCCGCGCCGCCGGCGGTTCCATCGCGAAGATCTGTTCGGCCTCCACGAGACGAATCGGGATGTCCTCACCGGCGCACGCCGAGCTGTCGGCGGGTTGCACCCACGCCGAGGCCAGCGGACGCCCCGTGGCCGACGCCCGCGCTTGCACGAACGCCGCCTGCATCAGCTGAGGTCCCGCCACCGCCGCTAACGCGATGCGGTCTCCGCCGCGGACGCCGACCGACGTCCCGTCCGGAAGCGCCCCCAACGCGACGCTGCCGCCGCGGCCGGCGTGGCCGAGCTGTTCTTCGTCGATCCGCCGGCCGCTTTGGATAAACTGGATGAACACGACGAGACGCGAATAGCGCCGACTCACCGTGCCAAAGGTCCGCGGCACCGCGAAGCAGCCGTTGACGGCGATGCGCAATCCACCCAGATAAACGATGAAGATCGGCCAGTCGCCGTTACCGGCGATGATGCGGTACGCGAGATACAACGCCGCCAGCGTTCCGACCACCACGACCCCACTCTGAAGCAACACCTTGATGTCGTTCGCGATTCGGCGTCGCCCAATCATCACCTCCGCCAGCGTGACGGCACTGCTGAGCGTCTCTGGCACGCCAGCCCCAGGCGGCGACTGAAGCAACGCACGCAACTCTTCCGTGAACGCCTTCTTCCCGCGCACCATGCGGTCGGGGATCTTCACTTGCCGCTTCATCGAGGGATAGAGAAGCGTGCACCATAGAGCCGCCGCGATACCGAGCATCGAGGTTAGCACCGGATCGATCACCAACAGCGCCACGGCGGCGACGCCCCCTCCGACCAGCGGCGTCACCGCACTCAGGAGCGCCACAGTGGACGATGCAGCGACTCTGCAGCCGAGGTTTACCTTCGCCAGTCCGCTCTTGAGGACAATCCGGCTCGCGTCGGGTGCCCGCGGATCGGGGAGGCGTCTGGCGATCCGGATGACCTCCGTCAGGCGGCGCGCTAAATCCTCCTCGCCGATCCTAATGACCGTCCTCTGCGACAGGTAGAGGAACAAAGCGCTCCCGAGAAAGCAGGCGGCCGAGCCAGCGACGACGGTCCCCAGCAGCCACAGGTCTTCTCGCGCGCGCAACTCGACTCCGAACGGACCCAGCGATACGACGGCATCGGACTGGGCTTGGGCCGTGTACCAATACAACGTGCCGAGCGCGGCCGCTTGCGCACCGACGGAGAGCTGCCCGAGCGCAAACACGCCTGCGGCCGTCAGTTTGCGCTCCTCGATGCCGCGCATCAACAGCCACACGAGGTTCGTCATGTAATTGGCGCCGCCGCGTATGACGGATCGTCCGATCGTCAGATGTCGCGCGACGGCGTCGCGCAGCCGGCCAAGACTGTGCGAAGGCTTCTCCGTAACGGCTTCGCTTCCTGACATGGCTCGCAGGACTCAGGCGGATGACCGGCGCCAGCTCGCGGCCATCCGGCGCGCCGCGTTGGAGACGGCGCGGAGCGGGGCCGTGACATGCCAACTGGTCGAGTCGTGGCACGCACGGAGTCGTTGCCGGACTTGCCGCAGCGCCATCGACGCAACCTCGATCGGCACGTTGTCGATCGCCTCCGTGTATCGAAAGACCGCATGACTGAGATCGATGTGCTCGAGGCGCTCGAAGCAAGTGGCGTTGGATTCGACGACCGCCTTCTGGCATCGATGTTCGAGAATGCCTGACGTCTTCCAATAGTCGTAGTCCATGAACACAAGCCGCGTTGTTCCCGGCACCCACGACGGCCCGAATGTCCAGAGAGCGTGAAGGAACGCTTCCGGCATCTTCGCCGCGTCGTCCACGTACACCGAGATCGGGCCGCCGTCCCACTGCACGCCGAGCAATTCACCTTTGTGATACTCGACAGGCACTCCAAACGGCTCGAGCGTACGTCGAACGCGAGGGAGCGTGTCTTCTTCGAACGCGAGGCGCACGCCGCATCCGGCCGCCTTCGTGATCTCGCTCCGATTCGCCTGCCATCGATCGTAGCAATGGAGCGCCACCTCTGAGGGGCGTGCTCTCTCTCGAATACCGAGCGCGAGCTGGGCTGTGCCTGCCCCGAGCCAGGTGCCGACCTCGACGATGGAGGTCCCGGCCGGAGCGTGACGGGCCAGATTCCTCAACACTGGACCGATCTCCCTGCCGCCCATGGACGGGATTCGGTTCGCCATCGCATACAGATCCATGGAGTCTGTCATCGCTTCGCGGCGTCGGCCGGTTCGTCCGGGAACAGAATACGGTCCCAGATCGGCGCGACGCGATCCAGACGGAATTCCCGCACCCGCTCACAAGCGGCATCCCCCAGCTTGCGCTGCAGTTGCTCGTCGCGCGACAGCTCTCCCGCGCACCGGCGAGGGCTTCTACGGAGCCGGTCTCGACTACCAGGCCGCTCACGCCATGCTCGATCAACCGCAAGGGGCCCGGCGACGCGTCGGACACGATGCACGCCATACGTTATCCCATTGCTTCCAGCAGCGCGTTCGGCGTTCCCTCGAAGCGGGACGGCAGCACGAACATCCGGCACCAGGTGAGGAGCGGCGTCGGGTCCGTTACGACGCCGTGAAACGTCACGCCGTCAGTCAGTCCGAGCGCCCGTACACGTATCCGCAGCTCCTCGGCCATCGGTCCGTCACCGGCGACGTGGAGCGTCCAACCGGCGTTGGTGCAGGATTGCCCGGACTCGGCGCGGGTCGTGGTCGCCGATCAGCTGGCCAGGTCGACGCTCCTGGCCGACAATCTCAGGGTGAAGTCGAAGGTTCATCCGAAGTACAAGACCAAATATCACGGTGGGAATGGGCCGGAATATGAGCAGGCGCTCGTCCGGCGGGGCGACGTGACCCTGTGGCTCTCCGCCGAGGCGATGGATGCGTGGAGACCGGCGCCGTCGGGTCGACCGGGTGGACCGAGGACGTTCTCGGACGTGTCCATCATGACCGCGTTGAGGCTGCGGTTGGTCTTCAGGTGGCCGTTGCGCCAGACCGAGGGCTTCGTGCGGTCCGTGCTGGCCTTGATGCGCACCGACCTCGAGGCCCCGGATCACACGACGCTCTCGCGTCGGAGTCAGCATCTCGATCTGGCACTCGATCGCATTCCGGCCCAGCGCCCTGTGCATCTCATCGTCGATAGCACAGGACTGTCGATCGTCGGCGAAGACGAGTGGGCCGCCGTAAAACACGGGACCCGCGGCACGCGCGGCTGGAAGAAGCGGCACGTCGGTGTCGACCGCTCCGGCGTGATCGTTGCCCAGGCGGTCACGGAGCCGACAGCCGATGACGCGACGACCGGCATCAGTCTGATCGAGCAGGTGGACGGGGACATCGCGAGCGTGACCGCGGACGCCGCCTACGATACCATCGCGTTCTACGAGGCGGCCTGTGCGCGAGGTGCCCGGGTCGTGGTTCCGCCGGCCAAGACGGCGTCGGTGTCTCGGCGGAGACCACGGTCGGGTGCGCGGGATCGGACGATCACACGAGTGAAGCGACTGGGACGTCGACGATGGAAGAAGGCGTCTGGATACCAACGGCAGGCTCGCGTGGAGAACGTTGTCTTTCGCTACACATCGATCATCGGAGACGGTCTGCGAGCCCGGACGCCAGGCGGGCGGCAGACTGAGACGCTGCTCGCGTGCAACGTCTTGAATCGGATGACCGAGCTCGGTCAACCGGCGTCCTACCGCATCGGTCGCTGAGATCCGCCTTCATTGGATCGCTTCGCCTCAACGGTTCGTGTTGCAATAACGCCCCTTCCCGTCGCTGGGTAAGCAGCCCGTCTCGGAGATTACGAGCGCCGACGTCCTCGACACGCTCCGGCCCATCTGGCACACGCAGCCGGACATGGCACGACGCGTGCGCCAGCGCATCCGCGCGGTGATGGAGCAGGCCATCGTCATGCAGTATCGCGCTGACAATCCGTGCGACCTTAGTGGAATTCATGTAAGTCATTCTTATTTATATATTTACACTTGGCTTTCCGATCATGATTCCCTCGTTGTACCCCTCTTCCTGAACGGGAATCCACGAGACCATCCAAGCCGTCCGCGAACCGGACTCAGCCAAATATCGTGAAAGCCAGCAACACAAAGAACGTGGTATTCGCGGCAACCAGCGCCGTACCCAACTTAATGTGGTTTCGTCGGGTCGCGACCGCGGCCACGAGATACACGCCGACCGGAAACAACCCCCACACGAAGAAGCCCGGTGTCAACGCGAGGTACGCCGAAGTCGGCCCGACCAGGGCCGCGGCCACCAGCAGCGGCCTTGGACGTCTGCGGGCCAGTCCGAACAAGGCCGCCAGCACGCTCAGCGCCACCGCCGGCCAGAAGAGCAAGACAGGCCAGAGATCCACCACAAGTCAACCATTTGCCGTACCGGTGCCGTTCAGCGCCAGCAGCTCGCGGAGAACGTCGTCATCGGAGATATCGGCAGGCCAACCGTACGCGGCAGCCACGGCGGCGTCAAGGGCGTCGTGTGCGTCGCCGAGCCACTGCGGGCGGGCATTGTAGAGGTTCGTCAGCGTGCGCTTCTTGAGCGCCTTCGCCGCGTCCTCGTCGCGGGGAACCGCACGCTTCGGATAGCCGGGAACCGGCTCGTCCACCCACTCGACCCATTCCGGCGGGTTGAGCCAGCGGTCGCGCAACTCGACCAGCCGTTGGGCTTCCAGGGCTACAGCCATGGCTCGCGGGTCAGCAGCGTAGTCGGCAGCCGGGAGGTTCGGCGACAGGCCGGGCGGGAACGGGAACGTCTCGAACGTGGTGCTCGGCGTGTAGCGGGGCCGGTCTTCCAGGCTCGTCCCAAGCCGGAGCGACCAGACTTCATGGAACCGGCTGTGCAGGATCCCGAACGCCGTGTCGTCGTCGCGAGCGATGGCGATCAGTTGGCAATCTGGCAGAATCCGAGCGTCGCACCACACGAATAGTCGGTGCTTGGCAAGCCGAGCCGTCGCAATGTACCGCGAACGCTCGTCGAGCACCTTCCGCATCTTGGGATATGGACGGGCGTGGCGCCACCAGTGCTCGCGACGGGGCTTGCTTCGCTGTCCGCGCGGCGTATCCATGTAGACTTGGTAGACGCGATGCCGGACCCACCGGAAGGGCTCCTCGTAGAGCGCAGCGTCTCTCTCGGACATCGTCCACCCGAAGTCGACCACCCACTTCCCGGCCGGTCGGCGGGTCATGTCCATGCCATTCATCCACGGTCTCAGCACGTCCGCATTCGCGCGCCCGTTCGGATTCGCTGGGAGGCGGAGCCACTCCCGCGCTTGGTCGCCCTCAACGTCAAAAGGGCCGCCCTTCTCGTCACCTCTGAAGGCGACGCCGACGTTGTCCTGGAGACGCCGGACCGCCGTGAGATCAATCCCGATACCGCCGCGCCGCGCCGTCAAGTCCGCGTAGATTTCGTCCACGCACTGGCCGTCAAGCCGAGTCTCGGATACCGACGTGTCGTCGGTACGTCCGAAGCAGACCAGTGACACTCTGACGGCCGCGCCGTCGATCACCCACGGCTCGTCACTCCACGCCTCGAAGATCCGGCGCGTTGCTGTCGCCGTCTGAAGAGCCTTCCGGTTCGCACCACCACGAATCGAATTCGTCGCTACAAGCCCGGCCCGTCTTGCCTTCCCTAGTGCGATCTGTTGACCCGCCTTCTCGAACCAGTAGCAGACAAGATCCGCTGCTCCAGATACACGACCGGCGTAGACCGGCGACATCCGCGACACATAGTCCTCGCCGAGGTGCGCGATCAGACGCCAGCCGCCGAGAAACGGCGGGTTGCCGATCACCACGTCCGCTTCGGGCCAGTCCGGTTCCGCACCGTCCGGCGTCAGGATCGCGTCGCGGCACTCGATGGTGTCGAGCGGCTTCAGGATCGGGTCGCGCGCCTCCGCGAAGCCGTTGCGCCGCATCCACTGGATCTCGCCGATCCAGACCGACACGCGTGCCAACTCTGCCGCATACGGGTTGATCTCAATCCCTTTGACGTTCGCGGGGCCGATCACCGGGAACGCGCGCTGGAAGCCGAGCGCCTCGGCCTCAAACTGCACGCGGTGCTCCAGGTCCTTGAGCGCCTGGAGGGCAAGGTAAAGGAAGTTGCCCGAGCCGCACGCTGGGTCAAGCACCGTGAACGCTCGCAGCCGGTTGAGGAACGTCCGGTACCGCCGTTCGGCATCGTTTCGCCGCTTCGTGCGGGTGGCCGTCGACTTCGCGGCTTCCGCACGCTCCAGTTCGGCGGCGATCTCGGCCTTCTCCGCGGCCCACTCGGCGAGCCACGGACGGATCACTACCGGCTCGACGAGCAGCATGATCTTGTCGCGATCGGTGTAGTGCGCCCCAAGCTGGGCGCGCTTGTCCGGGTCCAGCCCGCGTTCGAATAATGTGCCGAGGATCGACGGGTCGATCTCCGACCAGTCGAGGTTCGAAGCCGCCAGCACAGCGTCGAGATCGGGCTTCTCCAGCGGCAGCGCTGTGGCGTCGTCGAACAGTCCGCCGTTGAACCAGTCGACCGTCTCGAAACCGACCAAGCCGCCCTTGGCCATGCCTTGAAAGAGCGCCCCGGCGAGGTCGGTGAAGCGGTCCGGGACTCGCCGCGCCTGCTCCAGCATTCGCGTGAACATGTGGCCGGGCAGCAGCCCCACGTCGTCGGCGAACATGCAGAAGACCAGCCGGTTGACGAAGTGCGCGACCGCCTGCGGGTCGTCGCCCCGCTCCCGCAACGACTGCGCCACGGTCGCGAAGGACTGTGCCGCCTGCTCGGTGAGAGACTGCCGGGTCTCGCCCGGCCGAAGCCGCTCAGGGTCCGAGAACGCCCACTTGAGCCTGTCGCGCGCCGCGGCGTCGGCCAGGTCGTCCAGATCGAACTCGTAGGTCTTGCTGATGCTGTTCGTCCAGTTGGTGCGGATCCGGAACCGCAGCATGTCGGAGACGATCAGCAGCGGCGGGTTCTCCAGAGCCAGCGCGTACAGCCGCAACTGACCAAACGCGGCGTCGAGGTCGGCCCGCTTGCCCTTGTACTCCCAGGCGAAGTGGCGGCGCTTCCAGACATCGGCCCAGCCGTCGCCGCCGGTGTCCTTGCGCGCGCCGCGCTCGAAGCAGTACGCCTCGCCGGTCGGGTCTGCCTCGGCCGGTGTCGGCTCGCCCAGAAGCCGGCACAGGTCGATGAAGTGCTCCTGTGATGCCGAGCTCTCCTTCAGCGTGGAGGCCCGCCACTTGGCGATGAACTCGTGCGGCGTCATGGGCGCATTCAGCGTAGCCGATGATGACCGACGCCCGCCACGGCGAGCCGATTCGCACTTGAGGATCCGAACTCACTCACCAGACCCGGAACAGGCAGCCCACGACGACGAAGACCACGACACGGAAACAGTTCGACGGGAAGGAGAAGCTGGCCAGAGCCAGCCCACGCAATGTGCCACATTGCGACTGGCGAGGGGACGCTGCGCCCCCCTCGAACCCCGTGCCGCCCGCCTGCCGCAATCGGCGCTGCTGCGGCAGGCCGGCATCAAGCTGGCATTCGAGATCCTCGCGCTGAAGGCGGGCGCGGTGGGTCGTGGTCGATCGCGCCGCCACCGCGTAGACCAAGCGCGTTCAACGCTGGTCTACTTGGACAACGGCGGCGGGCTGGCCTGCGCCGGATCGCGGTTGATCATCTCCTTCAGCTCCTTGCCGGGTTTGAAGTAGGGGACGCGCTTCGACGGCACGTCAACCCGGTCGCCGGTCTTCGGGTTGCGGCCCCTGCGCGGCTCGCGGCGCCGGAGGCGGAAGCTGCCAAAACCGCGCAACTCGACCTTCTCGCCCCGGTGCAGCGTCTTCACGATGTTGCGGAATACGGTATCGACGACGATTTCCGCGTGTTTCTTCGGGAGGTCGGCGACCCGCGCCACCGTCTCGACAAGCTCCGCTTTCGTCATGCTGCCTT
Source organism: Vicinamibacterales bacterium (assembly GCA_965237405.1). GTDB lineage: Bacteria > Acidobacteriota > Vicinamibacteria > Vicinamibacterales > UBA8438 > CAUZIB01. The sequence goes on from OZ250139.1 coordinate 2,053,174, forward strand.
GTGTCGCTGTTTGTCCTGTTCGTAAGAGGGGTGCTCCGGTAGGCGCCAAGTGCGGGCGTCGTCGCCCGGCGACGACCGGCGCGGAGAAATGATAGCAGCGGCAAGACGGTGGTCGCGTCGGCCACTGGAACGACCGCGCCACCGCGGCCGGAAGCGACGTCTCAGGCCAAGCCACGGCCGCGCACAGGCAACGCCGGCCGCCCTGGCCAGTCGGCCAGCTCCGCCGGCGACACGCGGGCGTGGACTCTCACGGTGCGGCGATCAGCCATCAGCGCACCGGGAGGATGGAGCGGGGGCGACGCCGCCCGCTCTCCCGCGAGCCGGACTCAGGCGACGCGGCAGTGGGGGTTCGAAGGGGGAGGCAACTCACCCTCGCCAGCCCTTGTGTACACAAGGGGTATGCTGGCTCCTGCCATCTAACGGATGACAGGAGCCAGTTCTGTGTCTTCTGATCGTGCCGTCCGACTCTTGCTCCCCGCCGCCCGGATCGCCTTCGTCGCTCTCCGGGATCTTCTCATGTTCGTCGTCCCGCTCGATGTCCTTCTCCGCCCGATCCGTACTGCACCTGATGCCCGTTCGCGATCTCTGCCCGACTGACTTGTTGGGGGCGGTGTGTGGTCGAGCAGAGGAGCAGGATCGGATCGGGTTCACTCGTGGTCAAGATGCTGCGGTTCCGGCGAGTTCGTGTTCCGCTGGTTCCACGGTCGGGCGATGAGGGTGTGTGTCGGCGAGATAGGCTTCCCAGTCGTTCATCAGAATCCGCCGCCGCTCGAACAGGTCCGAACGGGCGTAGGCCGCCTCGACCTGGTTCTGCACCACATGGGCCAGAGCCGCCTCGACGACCTCGCGCGGGTGGTCGGTCTTCTCGGCCGCCCAGTCCCGGAAGCTGGATCGGAAGCCATGTGGCACGGCGGCGATTCCGTGCTCCTTGAAGACGGTGTAGAGCGGCGTGTGGGACAGGGGCCTGCCGCGCGGGCCGGGGAACACGAGCGGGCTGTCGCCGTCGCCGAGCGTCCGCGCGGCGACGAGAATCTCGACCGCCCGGCCGCAGAGCGGGACCCGGTGCTCCCGCTTCGCCTTCATCCGCGTGGCCGGCACGGTCCACACGTGGGCTGACGTGTCCACCTCGGCCCACAGCGCCCCGCGCACCTCGCCCGAGCGCCCAGCCGTCAACACGAGGAACTCGAACGCCAGCTTGAGGGCCGGCAGCGTCCGCGAGCCGTGCACCGCCGCGACCGCCGCCGCGGCCTCGGCGTGGGGCAGCGCCCGGAAGTGGCGAACGGCCAGATCGTGCGGGCCGAGAACCGGCCCGAGCCGGTCGCAAGGGTTATCCGCACGATGCTCCAGCGCCACGGCCCACTCCAGCACGGCGCGGATGCGCTGGCGCAACCGCCGCGCGGTCTTCGGCTTGCTGTGCCAGATGGGCTCGAGGATCTCCAGCACGTCGGCGGCCGTCACCTCGGAGACGGGCCGTTGGCCGATGCGGGGGAGGACATAGTTCTCGAAGCTCCGCCACCAGTCGCGGGCGTGCCGCGGGTGGCGCCAGCCCTGCCGCAGCTGGTTCCAGACGCGTTCGGCGGCGGCGGCGAACAGGGGTATGCGCTTGGCGCGGCGGCGGTCGGCGAGCGGGTCTCCGCCGTCGCGGGCGAGCTTGCGGTTGACGACGGCCTTCTCGCGGGCCTCGGCGAGCGGGACGAGCCGGACGCTGCCGAGTCCGATGTCGCGCCGCCGGCCGCGGATCGCGATGCGCTGGATCCAGCTGCGGGTGCCGGTGGGCTTGACGACGAGGTAGAGTCCGTTCCCGTCACAGTGCCTTCCGACCGGCGCGTTGCGGACGAACGCGGCCGAGAGTCGCTTGTCGGGATGTTGGCCGCGGGGCTTGAGTTTCCGCGGTATGCCGGCGCGCTGCGTGCCATCGTACATACCCTCATTATATCGCGGTATGGGCTGGATTTCGCGGGACGTTCAAGGGCGGGCAGGCGGGCACGGATGGGGAGTAATAGCCTTTTACACAGTCACTTAAGGCTCTCTACGGACCACACAGAACATCGCCGGACTTCATACATTGACAACCCGTGCGACCGGATCGGGCCAGCGCTGGGCCGCCAACAGGTCATCGTGCAGCACATGCGGGCGCTGCCCCATGCCCAGGTCGCGGCGGTGCAGCGGGCGCGTACCATGCGCGTGGTCAAGCTCGCCTTTGAGTTTCTGGTACTGACCGCCGCGCGGACGGGCGAGGTGCGGTTCGCGACGTGGGACGAGATCGACCGGGACGGCCGGGTGTGGACGATTCTCCGGCCACGCGCATGAAGGCCGGGCGAACACCGGGTGCCGTTGTCTCAGCGGGCCACGGAGATTCTCGACGCGGCACAAACGCTGGACGGCCAGGGGTTCGTCTTCCCGGGGGTCCGCGGGACGCCGCTCTCCGACATGATCTTCTCGAAGCTGCTCCGGAAGCTGCAGGTCGGCGCCGTGCCGCATGGGTTCCGGTCGTCCTTTCGGGACTGGGCGGCCGAGCAGACCAACCACCCCCGCGAAGTCGTGGAAGCCGCCCTTGCGCATGTCGTCCAGAACAAGGTCGAGGCCGCCTACGCGCGCTCGGATCTGTTCGAGCGACGGCGACAGCTCGACGCCCTTGCTTTACCCCCCTTAGACGTCCCCAGCTTGCTTACGGCGTCCGCAGTGAGGTACCAGTGACCTTACCCCCTGAAACCGTTCCAGCCTGACCTGCCCCCAGTGGTCGTACCAGTTTTTATGAGAGAGCTGGGCTCATGATCAACCCGCCAATCGGTGCCGGCGGCGTCCACCGCAGACACTACGTAACTTACTGTAAATAAAAATGTAGCATGGATGCCATGGCATCCATTCCCCTTATTACTACTACCACTATGATGTGGCATGGCTCTAGCCTTCATCTCGGACCCTCCCTGGTTCCGCTGTGTGCCGTCCGGATGGTTGAGGAGCACCGGGAGGCCCACGCCTCAGAGTGGGCGGTTCAGGCGATACAGCGAGCCGCGTCCTCATGATCGGCCGGCTCGGTCAGCAGGCTGATCGCCCGCGCGAGCAGTCCCCGCAACTGTTGCAGGTGTCGTGCGTCCCGCGCGCAGAGCACTTCCACTCGGGCGTCCAGTTGTGTCTGGACGACGGACCTTCGAAGTCGATCGCACTTGCTCCGAAAACCCAACGAATCGATGTTTTCTCAGGGAATCGACGATCTGACCCGGTCGCAGCCGTCAACCAGTGCCAATGCTCTAGCACCGAAATCGTGCAGAAGCATGGCTAGAAGGCGCACCTCCATGCTAGGTTAGCGGGTCTGCCACGGCTCGGACGATTGGGTGCACACCGCGGCAGGGTCGCGACGCGCTCATGCCCACTCACACCGTTGTGCTCGACGTGGAACTTCCCGACGAGAGGTCGGTTGATCTCTTCCTTCTGCAACTACACACGCCGGCTCCCATTGAAGCAGGCGGACTGGGACCATATCCGCCGCCGGCGGCCGTCGCGCGTGGAGAGTGTCTCCAGCGATTCGCCGAATGGCTCAACTAGGAGTATCGACCGGCCCATCCAAACCGGCCCTTTTTCGTAATCTTGCCGGAACTCTCGGTCCCGCGGCAGCATCTTCACATTCTGGAGGAGATTGCTGCAGCGGCGGATCGGCCAGCGTTTGTTATCGCCGGTATCGAGTTCCTCCGATTCGAACAGTATCGAGATCTCCTCGAGTCGATGAACGCTATGCCAGATCGAGCTGCATGGCTTGCGAATGGCTACGCAGGCGATCTCGTCAACGCGGCCTTCGTTGCTGTGCGGGATGACCATGGCCAAGTTCAACACTTTCTTCAAACGAAGCGTAACGCGAGCGATCCTGAGGCTCATGTGCTCTTCCGATGCGCAGAGACCCTTCTATTTCGGTCACGTAACCAAACTAACGGCCCTCGCCTTAACTTCTGCGTACAGATTTGCGCCGACTTTGTCAGTGATGAGCGCGTTCGAGAGTTTCGACAGGGCTGCGAACAGGAACTGAACGGCCGACCACTGGATTTCACGATTGTTCTTCAACGCAATGAAGACCAGACGGTCCCACATCTCAAGAAAAGCATCTCAGCTTATTTTGAGGCGGCCGACGGCATGGCGAGTACTGACGGTGGATGCTTAATATTCGTCAACAACGCGAGTGAGACGTGTGGAAAGAGCGATGCTTGGGGAAAGTCGATGCTGTTGTTTCCGTACACGCATCGCTGGCGCATCTCGCCTTCGCCAACATACTGGCTCAGTGACGACGGAGGACACAATCACCAGGCGGTTGTCGTGCGAGAGCCTGGGCCGATGATCTACTGGCTTTCTTACAAGCCCCAATACTTAGTGGATCGGACGCCTGGATCGGGCCAACCCGGACCTTTTGTCGGTAATCGAGCTGTTGCGTTGTCGATCGACGAACAAGCGTTTCCTCTGCCAGTTGCGTTTGAGCCGATTCCCCCAGTTAGTCACTGGCTTGTGGCCGAATGGACGACATCAGAGCCGGGGTTCGTTCGAGAGCTTCGTGACGCACACCGCCCCGCACCGGTGTCCACGGCGCTCCAGGAGGCTTATGATCAGTCTCTTGATGCGTGGCGGGAGACGCTTGAGGACGATGATACGCGAGCGCGTCACTTGGTGACGTTGTACTTCACAGGATTTCCGGGGAGAGTGCTCGGCGGGGACACGAAGGAGCCGCAGCACTGGGGAGCCAACACCGCGTGGGGCGCTCGACGCTTTCTTGAGTTGTATTGTGTGCTGCAGTCTGGAATTCCGGCAGCTCTCAATCTACGACCGCTCTCGACCGACTCAGGACACGCCAGCGTGAGTGAGTCTACGGCAGTGGCGCTCTTGTGGGGCGAGAGCGAAAAGCCATCGGCATCGCTGATCGCATCAGGCATCGAGGCGCTACAGAGTAGCGGAGGTCAACCGTACGAGAAGCTGATATTTATCTTGGTGGCGCCCCGTGACACTCCGCCCCCGGAACGGCTCGCGGCTCTCGTTGCAGAGAATCAGCGGAAGATAACGAGACCATTGGGCGGGCAAGGCGGAGCAGAAAATGAAGTAAAGATCACGAAGGCAGGGAGCGACGCCCGTTGCTCCGCACTGACTGACAGTCGGGTCTGGGATCTGGTCTTCGGGGCACCGACGCCGGAGGAGCTGAGTGCGGGCATCGTTGATCTCGTCGGGTTGGAGGGGCCGTGAGCAGTTCTGCGGCAGATCTAAGTCGAGCATTTCTGGACGCGGGATGGCAGCCCGTGGATTGTGAGAAGGTACCTGGACCTCCTGTGATTCATGGAGTGTTTTTCGGTGGGTTCGCGACCTGCGCCGTTGTTCTTTCAGAAAGCGCAGCAGATGTGACGAGCATCTGGCGCAACGTCCAAGGAGTACTCGCCGAATTGAGAAGCGATAAGGTAATAGACGGCTCGAAGGATCTCTATCTCATCTTTGTCGTGGAGACGATTGAGGACGACTCAACAGCGGAGCTGCAAAGGGCACTAGATGACGTCCGTGTGTGTCGAAAGATATGCCTTGAGCGTCGAGGCCGTCTCCTTTCCGAGGTTCTTGACGATATCCCGTTCTTCCGAACACCTGGCGCTGCACCGCCTGCGAAGGCTAGGCCCGTAGATCCAGGAAATGTCATCGCCGGTCTTTCTAGCAAGGTGCGCGGCGACTTGGACATGCGATCACCTGAGCAAGTGGTGAGGCGTCTGATCAATGGCGAATACGAAAGCCGGTAGATGAAAACTGTATGCGCTTGAAGACACTTAGCTTCCAGGACTTCAGAGGCTTCGCCACTGGTACTCTTGACCTGTCTGCGGATGTGGTCGCGATATACGGACGCAATGGAGCTGGAAAGACAACCGTGTTTGACGCCATTGAGTTTGCTCTCTTTGGGTCGATTTCCCGCTTGGAACGGCTTCCGAGCGAGACCGATTGCATCGGGCGTGTCGGTGGTACCGAAGCCCCCGTAGTTCGGCTTGCACTCCAAGATGACACCGAGTCACCCTGGACGGAGACGACATGGAGTAGGGCGACGCGCCAGTTAGAGAGAGTCAGTGGAAGCGGCAATTGGCGTTCGCATCGAGATCTTCTGTACGAGCTGCTCGTCGATGAAGACGAACTGCAGGGCAGAAGAGACGTGGCGGCCGTCCGCGAGATGTTCAGGGCGACTCTCTTCCTGTCTCAGCACTCAATACAGGGCTTCATTGAAAAGGGGGCCGAGGAGAGAACTCGCACGCTAGCCGGTCTGGCCGGCCTTGGCCACATACAACGCGCGAGGGACAAGACCGACAGGGTTATTGCTCTGTTGGAGGGCCAGCAGAGAGCTCTAGAAGCAGGACTGGAGCAGGAACGTCAACAACTCAAGGAAGATCTGTCACAGCTTGCCCGATTGCGCGGTGAGCGCGATGGCCTCCGTTCTCGTCTGGCCGGTGCTACACCGACCCTTGAGGACGCACGGCAGGCCTTGACAGTGGCTGGACTGGACGTGCCTACGGACTCCGTTGCGTCGGAAGTGGATGTGCCAGACGTGGCGAAGATGTTTCTGGTGTTCTGCGATCAGCTCATGGGGGAGTTCGATGCACGCAGTCGGCGTCTTGCCCTTATCGAATCGGGCGTCGAAACGCACCGTGAGCGCATCAATCGACTGGCCTTGCTCGAGCGGCGGCGAAGAGACAAGCGGAACGACCTAGCACGGCTCGACGAGCACTACGCCGAGCGCGTGGCGACAGCACAACAAGCATCAAGACAACTTGGAGAGGCACGCCAGCGTGCGACTGACGGATCGGACCGCATGCTTCACGTGCGTTCGCAAGGCGCTCTCTTGAGGGAAGCGACGTCGCTGAGAGAGGAGCTAGACGGTGCCACGAGTGCGCGGATGGTTTTGGAGAGCCAAGTTGAGTCACTTGCGGCGAGACTCAAGAATGAAGAAGAGGAGTACGGTCGCGCGCTCCGGAAAAGGGATGAGGTGGCTGGTGCTTCGGAGGAAATCAAGACGACCCTAGAGGCTAGCGAGGAAATCAAGACGACCCTAGAGGGGGGAGTTGTCGCAGAAGCTGCCGACGTACGCTGGGTTGTTAAACGAGCGAGCGACGACGAATGCGAGGTTTGAATCCGCTCAATCCGAGATGGAGGCCCTAAAGGAGGCTATTGAGCTTGACACGACTCGCGAATCTTCTCTGCGCGCGACGTTGACCAGTGATGAGGAAGTCCTGTCGCGTGCTGAAGGTGAAGCACAGGAGCGGGCGCAGCTGCTCTCGCGATTGCGATCGATGACGGATGGCGATACCTGTCCTCTGTGTGGTGTTCGTCATGCCTCTGAGGATGCTCTGACCGGAGCCATCGACGCCACGTTGGTACAAGTGTCTGAGGCGACGAAGGCGCTAGCCGCTAGGGTGCAATCGGAGCGAACCTCACTGGCCAGTGTATCTGGCAATCTTCGCCGTCACGAAGAGCGCCGAGGTGAATTGCTTGGTGAGGTCAGTCGTCTTCGTGGCGCCCTTGATCGCTGCGACGCTGCTAGGGTGTCAATCGAGAGACTCGCTGAGTCTCTGGAAATCGAGATCTCTGAAGAGGCAGTGCGCTCTCGGCTAACAGCCTTGAGGGAGGACGATGCTAGGAGATCAGGTGCATTCCGGGCTGTAGCTGCGGTGGCCGCACGTAGGGAGCGCAGTATGCGGGAGCTTGAAACCGACTTGAGGAGATGCCGGGAAGGGCTGCAGGCGGGTGAGACCTCGATTCGGCAAGTTGAGGAGCAGTATCGAGATACTCGACGAAAGCTGGTTGAGTACGGACATTCGCTCGACGAACAGCTTCCAGCGGTCATGGCGCTCGACGCAGAGATTGAGCGGCTGAGGTCAGAATCAGCGAGTCTGGAGCGCGAGATTAAGGTGGCACTAGTCAGCCGTCGTGATGCCGATGAGAAGGTTGAAGCGACGGCTCGTGACCGCGCTGAACTGGCTCGAACGCTGAAAGGGTTCGATGATGAGATCGGAGCACTTAGTGCGGACACTCAGAGCTTCCGGTCCCAGTTGAAGGAAGCGGGTTTCAGCAGCGAGGCGACCCACGAAGATATTCGAGGTCGACGACTGTTATTGGATCGGCAGTTGGCGGCCATTCCCAAGGCCAGAGATCTGACAGAAAAGAGCGCCTTGCGCACGTTGCTCGACAGTGTGTTGGCCGATTACACGAGTAGGCAGACCGAGCTGAACGAAATGGAGCGGCGAGTCGCGGAGAAAGAGAGCCAGCGGGAGAAGCTGGTCCATGGACGAGCAGTAGCACAGTCTTGGGTCCCGCCGCTGGAGGGCGGTCTCGAAACCGCGCTCGAGAGAACGATCGCCGCACACCAGCAAGATATTGAACGCCACTTCAAAGCGATGATCCCAGCACCACATCGTTTTGAAAGCATCGCCTTTAGAAGGGTTGACACGCGACTGAACCTGGGTGTCAGGTATCGGGGACAGCAGACCGATTCTGGTGAGCCCAGGATGTTTCTGAGTAACGCCCAGCTGAATCTTCTTGCGTTGGCGATCTTCTTGTCCATGGGGGCAAGACAACGGTGGTCTCGCCTTGAGACCTTGCTTCTAGACGATCCTGTTCAGCACCTAGATGATCTTGATGCTGTTGCTCTTCTGGACACACTACGGGCGGTCTCGCTCGGGCGATTTGGGCGACGCCGCCAGATAGTCATCTCTACTTGTGACCACAATTTGTTTCAGCTGATCGTCCAGAAGTTCCAGCCCCTTCGGGCAGTCGGCGCGACGTTCTCAGCGGTAACGCTCGTTGAGCGCGGAAGCGAGGGACCAATGATTCGGCAACATGGGCTGAGGTCTCTTTCAAGCCGCTCAGCTTGAACACGGTCACTCCCAGCAGCGCTGGTCCTGCCGGACGAGTTGCTCACACTTTTCTCAAATGGTGTTCGGGACGTAAGCGAACCGCGCCCCGCGCGACCCGGTAGTCGCCCGCAACGGACTCAATCGAAGTGGGTTGAGGGTCTTACTGGTCTAGATTGTCAGCGCACTGGCACCCACGATCACGCCGGCGGCCAGCAGGGCGCGGAGTTGTTCCGCTGTCGCCGCCGGGAGAATCACGGCCGGCAGCCAGTCGACCAGTTGACGGAAACGGCTACCGACGATACGCCGCGCGTGCGCGGTCATTGGTGAAAGTCACTCCGGGCCTCACGGTGGTTGCCCCATGCTGGGGCGAGATAGCTGGAAAAGCCAGGGCTGGGCGCAGGGTTGTCCACAGATTTAGGGATCTCGTTGCTCACTGTCGCCGTTTGCGAACGGACTTGACCGGTTGTGTACGTCAAGTTGTGCAAAAGCGGTTTCATGGCTGAGGCCGGTGGCGTCAGCGATGGCTTCGTCGTGACCCCGAATCCTCCTCCGTATGATCATCTCTGCGTTGCATCGACCCATTGAACTCACCACCGCCTTCTTCACGTCCCTGATCCACAACGTCTGGTTATATCTCCTGCGAGTCCGTCCGCTTGGCACCCGTCAGATAAGGCGCAGTGGTGGCGCGTCCGCCCGGGGACGACGCCCCCGGATCGGACTGCACAGCGGGTACCTGACGGTCGATCGTGATGACCCTCACGTTCTGTTCGAGGGCGATGAGCACATCGACGGTCTCGGGATGGCATGTGAACAACAGCATCTGGTGCTCGGGCGCTGCGTCGATCAGCACCTGCGCCGAGAGCCGTGTCCGCTCCGGGTCGAAGTTCACGAGTACGTCGTCCATCACGAGAGGCAACGGCACGGCCAGTCGGCCGAATTCTGCGGCAAGCGCGAGACGGAGGCAGAGATAGAGTTGCTCCGCCGCGCCCCGGCTCAGTAACGCGGCGTCGAGCCGGCTCCCGTCGGCGCCGAGTACATCGATGCCGTCCTCCCGCGTGACGAGCTGCGCGTAACGACCTTCAGTGATGCGCGAGAAGCTCGCCCTGGCACGGGTGAGCACCGCCGGCTGTCGTTCGAGCTCGTAGCGGCGGAGCGTTTCCTGCATGAGGGCCTGCGCGATCGCCAGACGCCGCCACTCCACAAGCGCCTCACGAATCTCACCGATGACGCCTTCTCGCTCGGTCGCGAGCGTCACGACGTCCGACTCGCGCTCGAGTGCGGACAAGGCCTCCAGCGCCGTCTGATGTCGACGGAGGGCGTTCTCGTGCGCTGGCTGCGAGCGTGCCAGGACGCCCTTGCACTCCTGCTTGCGAGCCTCCCAGCCCTGAAGGTCGCCACTTGCGAGTTCGGCGCGAATCGCGTCGGCCTGCGTGCCGACGCCAAGACGCGCATGCACACGGTGCTCGGCATCGCGAATCGTCTTCTTGAGTTCCGCACGTTGTCGAGACGTTTCCATTCGAACCCGACAGTCGCGCTCGTCGACCGCCTCTGCCTCGGCAAACAATGACGCCACCACGTCGCTCGCGGCGTGCACGTTGCGCTCGCTTCTCGAAAGCGCGATGCCGGCCTGCTCACGTTCACGACGAACTCGGGCCTGCTCGACTCGAAGCGTCGCGTCGGCCTCGACCCGATCACGGAGGCCCTCGAGCGTGTTCTCGGCGAGCTGGGTGTCGGAGCCAGGAGCCGCGCCCGCCCGCTCGGCCAGGTCATGAACAGCCTGCGAGAACACGTGGAGCTCGGCCGTGCTTCTGGCTATTTCCGCATCCATGCCGTCGAGCTGCGCAACACGCTCTCGTAGCCGCTCCACAGACGCGAAGAACTGTTGTGCCGTGTCTGGACGCAGCGACTCGGGACACCCGTTCGCGACCTTCCACGCCGACCAGCTCGAGCGCGTCTCGTCGCGGTCGCGCTGGGCTTGATCCACCACTGCTGATGCGTTGGTGGCCACGTTTCTTGCCGTTTCTGCACGAAGTCGCAGCTGTTCGACCTCGGTCGCCTCACGGTGGCGCTCCTGCCTCGCCCGGATTTGGTTGTCGAGCTGCTGTGCCTTCACCTCGAGTTCGTCTGGTTCAGGGATCGCCGCGAACGCGAGCGACACGGCGAGGGCCTGTGCGGACTCCTCGGCGGCACCCACCCGAGCGGCTTGGTCCAGCTCGACGAGTTTCTGCAACTCGGCGAACTCTGTGCCGAGGCGATTCGCCACGTTGCGCGCGTCCGTAGCCTCCTGTGTGAGCGCCTGGACGGCCGACTCCTCGCGATCACGCTCACGCCGCTTCTCGACGAGATCCCTGATGGCGGTCGCCTTCTCCTCAAGCTCAGCGATGGTCGGCAACTCCGCGAACGCCAACACCTTTGCAGTGGTTAGATTGGTGGCCTCGAGATGTTGCACACGTGGGGAGGCGACGTTGTCGGCTTCCGCTCTCAGGGTAGTCGCATTGGTCCTCAGCCGCTGGGCGACCTCGTGCGCGCGCTTCGCTTCTTCGCGAAGCCGATCGACGGCCTCGGCATCGCGGTCTCGATTCTGTCTGGCGCGCAACTGTCCGGCGATGTCATCTGCCTTGGCGTCGACGGCGACCTGATCCGGCAGCGAACTGAAGTCGAGTCGCGCGGCCAGCGGAAGTGCAGCGGCTGTGAGTGCCTCGATCTGGGCAGCCAGCTCCTGAGCGCGTCGTTCTGCATCCGCAATTCCGACCGACCTGTCGTCCGGGGCTGTCTGTGTATCGACGGACAAGCGCATCGCCAGAATCGCGGCGAGGACGGCGATTACGACTGCGAGGCCGGCCGCCACAGTCTGGGACGTGAACGCCAGTCCTGCTGCAAGGAGACACAAGATTCCCGCGGCTGCGAGCAGCAGTCGCCGGGGGGTCGACGTGTCCATCGGCATGCGAGGCCGTTCGGCGTCGCTCCGGCGGTCTGCGACTCGGGCCTCGGCGGCCCGGAGATCGCTGCGCAGCAGGGCGAGATCGACGAGCCGTGACCGGAGTTCGCGGATGGTTCGCTCGCTGGCCGCAATGCTGCCTGCGTCTGGAACGGCGGGAGCGTCCGCGAATGTCTTCGCACGCAGCGCCACTTCAACTTCGGTCATTGAAGCCGTGTTCTCAGCTTCCTCGGCGCGCTGCATGGCGTCCTGCGCTCGCTGGGTCGCGGCGCGAAGGTCGGCCCTCGCGGCAGTCAACTCCGCCAAGCCTGCGCGGAGTTCGCGCACGGCGCGCTCCAGACGCGCAAGGTCGTCCGGGGTCGGTAACGGTGGAGCCTTCTCCAGGCCCTCAGCGCGCCGCTCTCGCTCGGCGTCCTTCGCGTCCGCCGTACCGAGGGCGTCGGTTGCCAAGCGTCCGGCCTCGGCCAGTCGCTCGGTCGCGGCGCGAAGATCGGCGCGCAGCTCAACGAGCTGTGCCAGGCTCGTTCGCAGCCGACGGACGGTGCCGGCGCGCGCGGCGAGGGCCTGTGCGTCCGGTAGGGGCGGAGCAGCCTCCAACGCCTGGGTGCGGCGCAACGCCTCGTCGGCGAGTTCCTGCGCCGACGAGGCGCGCCGGGCCGCTTCTGCCTCGGCGTCACGCGCCGCTTGCTCGGCCATGCGCAGCCGCTCCCCCCAGTCGGCGATGTCCTGCGCTGCTGGGATGGATGCGTTGAATGCGCGAACAGACGTTGTCGTCCACCCTGCCCCGAGACGCGGAGCCTCCTCGGCGACGCGCTGGCTCAAGCTGGCATGCTTGCCCCGAAGCTCGCCGATACGCTCCCGTCGTGCGCGCACGGATGAGACCGTCGCGGTGAGGCGTGTGACGTCCGTCGAGACGGCGGCGAGACGGTCGTCAGGAACAAGCGCGTCCAGCTGCTGCTGTAGGCTGTTGACGATCTGCGTTCGCTCCTCGTGTCGTTCGCGCTGCAGCTGAGCCGCCGCGAGTGCGGTATCGAGACGTGTCCCGAGATCGCTCGGGACATCCGGCGTATTCGCCAACACGAGGAGGTCCTGCTTCGCGTGCTCGCGTTCGTCCCAGTCGGGCCACGCCGCTAGCAGCGTGTCGAGGTGCGCCATCTCGCGGCGCGCGTCCGTGAGATCCTGGCCGATGCGGGTCTGTTCCTCATCGAGGTCGTCCGCGTCGCGTCGAAGGTCCGGGTGCCGGGTCGCTCGGCTCTTGGCCTGCCGCAGCTTCTCGTCGAGGTCGTCCACCTGCTTGCGCAGGTCGTTGATGAGGCATGCGCCGCGCTTCTTTCCGATCTCGGCGCGCTCCGCAGTCAGTGCCTTGATGGCGGCTCGAGCCGATCGACCTGCCCCAACGACTCCCGCCGCGAAGATGCGTTCCCGCACCCCTTCGACCTCAAGCGACTTCAACTCCTGCAGTTCGGCGAGGCTGAACGCGAACACGTTTCGGTAGAGACCCGCATCCACACCGCCCAGCAGGCGACGGAGGTCCCCGTCGCTCCCGATCGATCCATTGGGTTGCGTGATCGACAGGTGCGCCGGCGATGCGAACCGCTCCACGGTCCACGTCGATTGGTCCGACTCGACAAACACCCTGCCCCCATGGCGACCGCCACGAAGCGGTGGGTACTGACGCTCTTTCTGGCGCCGATCCGGGTAGCCAAAAAACACGCCCCGGATGAAGGCGAGGAGCGAGGTCTTGCCCGACTCGTTCGGTCCATAGACGATCGTCAGCCCGTCAGTGAGGTCCTCGACCCGGAAGTCGTGCAGCACCCCGAAACCTTCGACGTGCCAGCCGCGGAGCCTCATGACTCGGTCTCCGTGACGCGGTCGAGCGCCATCTCAAGCGAACTCTGGATCTCGTCGTCTGCAGGAGCGGCATCGACCGCAGTGCCCAGGAGCTGCCGGAGGTCGCCACCGGGCAGGCCAGCCACATACGACGCGATCAGATCAGCGCTTCCTGCTGGCGTCGCGAGCAGCGAGTCGACCGTTGCGATGAGATCAGCGGCGAAATCGCCCCGCCCTCGCAGGGCCGCGACGTCCAGCTCGGGGCTCGTGCGGTCGTCGATCGCATCCAGCCACACCGCCAATGTGGCGGATGCAAGCGCAGTCCGGACTGGCAGGAGGATCTGGTCGCGCACATGACCACGGCGCAGATCTTGGTGGACCGGTCCGCGACCTGTCAGCGACACGCGGAGAACGACTGTGCGACCATCGTGCGCCGCGGCTCCTTCGCGCGCCGCCGCGACAAGGGCATCGACAAGACCGGCCACGTCGGCGAACGCGGCGATGTCCAGGTCGAACGCATCGAAGCGCACGACATCGAGCGGAAGGAAATCGACACTGGCCACCCGCCCATTGTCAACCTCCACGAGCAGGGCGCCCTTGGCCCCGCGCTCGGACGGCTTCGGGCTGAGACCCTGCAGGTTCCCCGGGTACGCGATCCACGGGCCGCCCTCATACAGGCACTGGCGCATGTGCACATGGCCGAGCGCCCAATAGTCCAGCCCGGCGCTCACGAGATCATCCACAGCGCAGGGGCTGTAGGGCGCATAGTCGGCTTTCGCGCCTGCATTGCAGTGGAGCACGCCGACCTGGAAGCACTCTGCTCGGTCTCTCCGAAAGCCGAGCGCGAGATTGTCCCTGGTCTCGCGCTGCGCGTAGCTGATCCCGTGGATCAGCGCCAGCGTCTGGCCATCACGCTCCACCGGAGCGGTCGCGACTGATTCTGAACCAAACACCGTGACACTGTCGGGCCACTGCCGGATCGCTGACCACCCGTCCTCGAGAGGGTCGTGATTCCCGTGCACCACGAAGCTCGGTATGCCCGCCTGCGCGAGCCGGTCGAGTCCATTCCGGAAGGCCAGTTGCGCCCGGACGCCTCGTTCCGGGCCATCATAGATGTCACCGGCAATCACGACGAACGCGACGGAGTGTTCCAGCGCCGCGTTGATGAGGTTGTCGAACGCCCGTGTCGTCGCATCTCGGAGGGTAGCAACGAGGCTGGCATCGACACGACGCATCCCCGTGAACGGCGTGTCCAGGTGGAGGTCGGCGGCGTGGAGAAACCGGAAGCGCATCGCATATCCTCACGGGTCGAACGACCGCGTCTGCCCTGAGATCCCGGACGCTCCAATGTGGCGGATCTCAAGACCGGGCAAACACTTGGTGGCCCGGTTGACTAGTTTTTGATCAGCAGTGATTACCACCGATGCCGATTTCTGCCGCGGTGTCGGCTACGCAACGAAAGTTCAGAAAGTCTCGGTTGGTTTCGTTGTCTGATCACATGGCAAGCTGAGACTCAACTCATGAATATGGTAAAACGTGAGAAGGCGTTCAGATAATTCATCAGCGCCCCTACACCAACTCGACGTTCACGCGGCGCCCGACCATTGCGGCGGCCCGTTGCAGGCTGCCGAGCGTGATGTCGTTTTTCGGGTCGAGCAGCCGGTCCACCTGGGTGCGGCTCGTCTTCAGCAGCGTCGCCATCTTGTTCTTGGAGATGTTCTGCTGCTTCATGGCCTCCGCGAGCTGCCACGCGACGACCTCCTTGATCGCCTGCGCCTGCGTTTCCTCGAAGATGCCTTCCTTCTTCAGGAAGGCATCGATGCTCGATCCCATATGCGTCTTGCTCATCGTTCCAACTCCTTCTGACGTGTTCGCGCCGTTGCCAGATCCGAATCTGGCGTTGCCCGCGTTTTCTTGATGAACCCGTGCAGCACCACCAAGTGCTGGCGGTAGAGGCACAGCAGCACGCGCGCCGTCCGGTTCGTCGGCAGGTCCGTCCGGATTTCCCAGAGGCCGTCGCCCATCGGGCGGCACAGCGGCATGCCTATCGGCCAGCGCCATTGCGCCCGTAGCAGAGCCTTCCCTATCTCCTGACGCTCGGCCTCATCCAGCCGTTGCAGCCACTCCCTCACGGGTTCGCGACCCGCTCTCGTACGGTAGAAGATCAGCGGGATCTTGTGTGCCGTCGGCTTGTCGGCCACCCTGCACCTTTAAATGTGCAGTTAACCATGTCCCGTGCATGTCTGCAAGCGGCGTTGGCCTCACCGTGATGCTCGGACTTGCGTTCCCGCTCTCACGTGACCCTCGCGCGGCGACGCGATGGGCCGCCTCAGATTGACCCGACGAACCGCTCGGCATCGGCGGTGAGATTCGAACGCTTCGGTGACCGCCGGATCGGCCGGACACGGCCACTCTACGTATCGAACTCTTTAACCTGACGCCGGAACCAGATCTTCAGCCCGTTCCTGGGTTCCGCTGGGAGGCGGCGGGCTCCCGGTCACGCCGCTCGCCGGCAGCTTATACTGCTGCGATGCCGGATGCTTCCTGGCTATCAGTATTTGGGGCGGTGACCGGGGCCATTGGTACGATCAGCGGGGTCGCTGGAGCTGTTCTAGGCTTCAAGGGCTATTGGCGAGCGACCGCAGTGAAGGCGCTTGACCTCCGCCTTGAGCTTCGCAAAGCCGTGTCGGATGCTCGTTCCGGTGTCGAAGCGCTTCCCAGACTGATGGGCGAAGTGAACCTCTCTCGCCGGGCCGTTCTCAATGCTCGGGGAATGTTCAGAAGCGGCGAAATGACAGTGTGGGAAAAGAGCTACGCCACCGATCAGGAACAAGTCGATTCCCTGAACGACGAGCTTCCCGGTGAGGCCGAGGACCATGCCAAGATGAACGACCATGCTCAGTTAGAGTCGAGCCTTGTCCACATTCACAGCCTGACCCGCAGGATCGACGAGCTGAAGACAAAGTACGAGAATGAACTCGCGAAGGACGAAGCGGCGCGGAATGCGCTCCGTTCCGACGTACGGAACAGACTGGTCCCACCGGGCTGATGCCCGACCAAGCCGCCGCCAAACACGTCACGCCCGATGAATTCAGCGCTGGCGTCACAGAGTTGCGTGCCGAGATGGTTGAGCGTCGAGCCGCTTAGCGTAGCGAGACTGCCGGCGCCACCGGCATTGTCACGGCTGCCGGTGTGGCGGTCCGCCTCGCGATCTTACCGGCCTTGATCTCTAGGAAAATCAAAATCTCATTTCTGAGGCGCCTCGGGCCACGTTGTTCTCGTCGGCGAACATGCGACCGAACTGGTCAGAAACGAAACGACCTCGACGCCCGCCGCGGCCGCGAGTGTGGAGGTATCGACACCAACGGCTCGGCGTGCGCCGTACCCCCCCACCCCCGAATCTCGTCCGGATGAGCGGCGTGACCGTCCGCCCACGTTTACGCGCAGTTTCGCAAAATTCGATTTCGAAATTTCTGGACGACCCCCTATGAACATTGACGAAAAGGGCTTCACCCCGGACATCGCGATCGCCACTTGGCCCGAAAACACGCTCATTTCGCGCAAAATGATGACCGCCCGCCACCTCCGCCGGCGCCGCGCCGAGGCCCGCGCGCGGTGGCCGATGTATCTGCCCGACGTGGCCTACCGGATCGAACGCCTGCCGCCGCCCCGACGGCGACACGGACGGACCTGGAACCAGCTCGCCCGCGACAATTTCCTCGCCAGCTTTCCCCCGGGGATTCCGCCCTGGGCCTGTGAAGCCCTGAAACCCGAGCATCGCCCGCGCACCCTGACGCTCGCCGAGCTGCTCGCCGCCTATGCGGAGGACGAACTTGCCACCTACTACTATTGACACCCCCGTCGATGCCCTACTGGCCGCAGCCACGATCTTGATGGGCTGGACGCAGCAGCGTAGAAGTGACTACCTTCAAACCACTGTCCAAGAACCCTGGGGCGGTACATGAGGTACTAACGATGGAGTTGATGGAGTTGATCGCCCGCGCGCCGTGGCGCGAGGCGGTGACGTACCGCGAGACGTGGCCACACGAGTATGTGCTCATCAAGCAGGACAAGCAGCGGGAGCTGCTTGCCGCGATATGCGCCAGAATCGCGAATGGCGAGGGAATCGAGGGGCGATTCTTCAGCCGGACATCCGCATACCTGTTCATCGGCGAGTACAAGTACTGGCCCTACACGCCGTGCGACGAGATCGACCTCGACGCCACCGAGGACGAGGTCGTGCTCAACCGCGCGCCGCTGTACCGGGACCGCCGGGACTTCGTGATTCGGGCGGGCGATACGGGGATAAGAGAAGAGGGTGAGGAGGACGAGCCGATGACGGAGACGCGCGCGCCCGACACGCTGCTGGCCCATCTCGCGGAGAAGCTCTCCCATCGCCACGAGGACATTGCTGTTGAGGCCCTCGGGTACATCTTCCAGTCCAGGGCGGCACGCCGTGTCATGGAGGAGGTGTTGCGAGACGGCGGCGCAGAAGTTGGACCGATCGAACAAGTGCAGTGCGGACCCAGGTCAGTGAGGGGCAGACGCGTCCAGATCTCGTTGGTGTTGATCAACACAACAAGGAATGCCTGTTCATCGAGGCGAAATTCTGGGCCGGACTCACCGAGCAGCAGCCCACCGCCTATCTCGATCGGCTGCCGCCACACACGGCGCTCTTGTTCGTCGCGCCCGCCTCGAGGATCGAACGGCTCTGGGCTGAGCTGCGCCGGCTGGCCGGAGCCGACGGCCCGCGTCCCGCGTCTGAGACGGCGGCGGTCAGAAGCGTCCCGACGGCCGGCGCGCGGCACCTGATGCTGACCAGCTGGGCGCACCTGCTCGAACGCCTCGATGGCGCCGGCGACTCGCACACCACAATCGCCGTACAGCAACTGCGAGGTCTGACCAAGATGAAGACTGAGGAAGCATTCCACCCGCTCCATCCGGACGAACTCGACCCCAAGGTCCCGCGTCGGTTGCTCAGCCTGCAGCGGCTCGTCGACGACGCCACAAACCGTGCAGTCGGTGATGAGTACGCGAGCACAGAAGGCCTGAGAGTCACGCCGCTGGCCACCGGTTACGGTCGGTACCTGTATATTGCCGACGCTGCCGCGTGGTTTGGCATCAACTACGAATGCTGGGCTTATCCCTCGTATCCCAATACGCCTCTTTGGTTGTGTTTTTCAGAATGGCGAAAGGGAATGAGAAAGCCCATCGATGAGACCCGCCGCGGGCTTGAGCCACTTGAGCGAAAAGACCCTCCGGAATGTTTCGAGGAGGATGGGGCGCTATATGTCCCCATCGAGTTCCCGGTACAAGTCGAGTATGACGCGGTGCTCAAGGCCGTGGTGAGACGTCTCCAGGAGGTCTCGGATTTGATCAGCGCGGCCGGGGGCGCGTCGAGCCCAACGGGGTAAGGCGTCGTATCGAGCGTGGACCTACAAAGAGCGGGTGGGCCAGCAATGCGTTTCTCTTATTTGGACAGAAGTCACGAATACCTGGCTGCGTTCGATGAGGCCGCAACGGAAGGTCGGTGAAACCGCTGGCGTAGCCGGTCACCCGGCCACGCATTCCACCCGAGGCGTTGTTGCACGAATCGTCGCTGGCCCGCACGATGCTCACCGACAGGATCCTCACCTGCCGATGCGATACGACACTGGTCGGCCGAGAGCGGTCATCTGATTGAGGATCTCACAGCCGAGGACGACTTCACTCCCCTGCCCGGCTGGGCTCCGGGCGCGAAGACCAGCTCCGATGATGGACTTGTCGCGGAAGAACGTGTTCTCCACCCGGCCCTGACGATGGTACCCTGACGCCTGCTTCCAGCGGCGCCGGCCGAGCGTCTTCACCAACGTGATCGTCCGATCCCGCGCGGGCGACCGCGGGCCGTGCCCAGAGACGTTCGCCGTCCTGGCCGGTGGGACGACGACCGTCGCGCCCCGCGCCCGCGCGGTCTCGTAGAGAGCGACCGTGTCATAGGCGGCGTCAGCGATGACGCGCACGAGATGGCCATCCACCGCGTTGAGCAGATCGAGGGCGGTGGTCGCATCCTCACCCGTCGCCTCGGTCAGCGTGTGGACACGGATCACGCCTGACTGATCGACGCCAAGGTGGAGCTTCCTCCAACCACGTCTGCCGCAGCCACCATGTTTCGCGGCCACCCACTCACCTGCCCCGACGATGGACAGACCCGTGCTGTCGAGCACGAGATGGATGCCCTCGCCGGGCGGGACCGGTCGCAAACGGCGCGTCAGATGCTGACTGCGCCGGGAGAGCGTCGTATGGTCGGGGACGGAGAGGTCGAGGCGCATCATCCCGAACAGGGCGTGCAGGAACCCTTCGGCCTGGCGCAGCGGGAGATGGGAGAGGAGCCGCAGGGTCATGGCGGTCTCGATGGCGAGATCCGAGTAGCGCCGCTGCCCACCCCGCCGGCCGCTCCGGCCGGGCGTCCAGGCAGCGATCGCCTCCGATGTCAACCACACCGTCACATCGCCGCGTCGAACGAGAGCCTGATTGTAGGCCGGCCAGTTCGCAACGCGGCACTTCGTCTTATACGTGGGATGGACCTTCGACTGCATCCCTGTAGTGTGGCTCCTGCGGAGGGTCACGAGAAGTGCGAACCACGCCGCCCCACCCGCAGATGGTCTTCATGCAACAACGCCGCTCTCGACCGCCTCCGAGCACCTGGCTGGTTAGCAGGCGATTACGGATCGGAAACTTATTGGGACGCCTGAACCGCCCCTCGGTGAACGCGGGCGGCGCTATCTCTTGAAGAAGCGGAATAGCACGTGGGAGTCGCGGTCTGCGGCCTCACGCACAACCCCAGTCATTCAGCGCCATCGTCCCGGTTCTCAAGAGCCTCACGGATTTTCCGGACAGTGGCGTCGATGATCTCGAACCATTCCGGACCGTGTGTGACCAACGCGGCAAGTGGCGGACTGCCCTTTTTCGGGCCATCGCTTATCGCTACATGTTCCCGTTCCGTGCCCTTCGGTGTGCGGAACCTGCGGCGGGTCGCACCAGGAATCAGGGCAGCGACTTGGTCTAGGTAGCTCTGATAGATAGACGCGTCAAACCCGCGGCGTTGACACGCTCCACCCAGCCAGTACGTGTCCCCGAGGGTCCCCCCTCGGCTGAGCTTCCCAAACGTGAAGCGATGGCCGGTCTCGTCTTCGTATCTCAGCAGTGGACCCCCTTCACCCCACGTGATCGTCAGGTCGTGTGCGGGGGCTTGCTCGAGCACCCACTGTGCGAACGTGACGACCTCCGGCGAGCTCGATTCTGACAGCTGATCGAGGAAAGCCCTCTCCGTGATCGGTCGTCGCTCGCCCTGTGCTTTGGTCGGCGTGGGAGGTACTGAGACGTGGATCGCGTCCGGTTGCACCGTCGTTTTAATCTCGACGACCGCGCGCGTCACCTCGCGAGTCCGCGCAACAATCCTCGGTTGCACGAAGAAATCTGCCGGGTGGGCCTTGTCATCGAGGGCGTAGAGCCCCATCTCAACTAAACCCAGTGTGAATTGAAGCTGGGGTGTCTGGTTGAGGAAGTCTGCCATCTTCTCAACGCCTTCGTGGATGCCGTCACCAACGATCAGCAAGACAAAACGGCCGAGCCGCAAGTTTCGATTCATGCGGTCGACAAACTCTTGCTCGTCCACGTCGTCGTCACCATCGCTCGCAAGATCGACCAGCGGGTCGGAGGACGCCACGGTGCCGTTGTTTCGGCATGACAGCACGGCCTGCCGCAGGTCATCGTAGGTCCACGTTGAGAGGTTCGAGGCGTAGTCGATGATCTGCGCAACGACGGTTCGGCGCGCCTCGGGATTCCGCCAAAGCTTCGTTTCAACGAGCGTCAGGTACCCCTCTCCGTTCATGAAGATCAGATCAAGAAATCCACCCCCGACCGGCAACTCACGCGCAAGAGGGCGAAGACCAGCGAATAGCGGCTCGATGTCTCCGACTGGGATCAACGTGGGGTGTGCGAACAGCAAGTCCTGAAGTGCGAGTTCATCGAACGTTCGCTCATCGAGTGGGACTCGACGAAGCGGTGTCGCCTCGCCGTCTCGCACGAGTACCGGGGTCACGAACTGTCTGTCTTTCATGTCGTCACCGACCCTCACAGGTTATCGATCACCAGCGCCTGCAACGATCTTACTCGGCTGCGAGCGCGGCGGCGGCTCAAGGAAACGGTTGCCCGGCGTGCTGGCGTGGGCGCCGGAGGACGAGCCGAAAGCGGGACTCTGGACCGAGCCGCTAGGTCCTCTTCCCCTTCTTATGGGCCGGTGTTTGTCTGTGTGGTCTTTAGTTGGGAGCGACGATTTGCTCCAATTGTAGATCGCTCGTGTAATAGGCCTTTAATCTCTAGGAAAATCAAAATCTCATTTCTGAGGTGCCTCGGGCCACGTTGTTCTCGTCGGCGAACATGCGGCCGAACTGGTCAGAAACGAAACGACCTCGACGCCCGCCTCGGCCGCGAGTGTGGAGGTATCGACACCACCGGCTCGGCGTGCGCCGTACCCCCCCACCCCCGAATCTCGTCCGGATGAGCGGCGTGACCGTCCGCCCCCCCTTGCGCGCATTTTCGCAGAATTTGATTTCTAAAATTTCGGACGCCCCCCTATGAACATTGACGAAAAGGCCTTTACCCCGGACATCCGCGTCGCCACGTGGCCCGAAAAAACGCTCATTTCGCGCAAAACGATGACCGCGCGCCACCTCCGCCGCCGCCGCGCCGCGGCCCGCGCGAAGTGGCCGCAGTATTTACCCGACGTCGCCTACCGGATCGAAGGCCGCCCGCAGCCCAAACGCGGCCGCAGGCGGAGCTGGAGCGAGGTCGCTCGCGACAACTTTCTCGCCAGTTTCCCGCCCGGTATTCCGCCCTGGGCCTGTGAAGCCCTGAAACCCGAGCATCGCCCGCGCACCCTGACGCTCGCCGAGCTGCTCGCCGCCTATGCGGAGGACGAACTTGCCACCTACTACTACTGACACCCCCGTCGATGCCCTACTGGCCGCAGCCACGATCTTGATGGGCTGGACGCAGCAGCGTAGAAGTGATTACCTTCAAACCACTGTCCAAGAACCCTGGGGCGGTACATTGTGGGGTCGCCACTTGAACGGCTCCCTTCGCATCGAGACGACTGGTTCCCGCAGTTCCATAGAGAAGCCTGGACCAGGCTCACGCCACCTGCACGCCGGACACCGCCTGGGCAGCCTTCAGGGCAACCCCCAGACTTCTCCCGACGGTATCACCCTCCGTCGGTTTCGATGTCAGGTACTGGTTCACGACGAGTCAACGGTGGTTCACTTGCGTTCGTCTTTCTGATCCACACCTGCCGAGTCATGCTCGACGTTTCCCCAACGCTCACGACCACCACTCTTAATGACAGCCGCTTGGGGTGGTTTGAAGCCGGCTCCTGACAACCGACTTCGACGGGCCTCCCGTCATCTTCCCTACAGCTTTCTGCGGCGCACGGTGGTAGAGCCAGACTGCGTGACTGATGATCTCAGACGGGAATCGATAGCCGTGATAGCTCGGCGCTTGGCTGCTCATTCACTCACTGTGCGCCATGCAGGGATACGGGGTCGCTATGACCCCGCACGAGAGGCGCTCCCGTCGAGACGTCGCATCAACAGGCCGATCGGCCCGGCCGAAGTCCGAATCAGTTCCGGGCGTCACCGTCGACGACGGTTGGCCCGGTCGCGGCTCAGACCTGAACGGGCAGACGCGCGCGCCAGGGGGATGAAAGACTCGGTCCCGCGTGTCGTGGCAGATGGCCGACGCGGCAAGGCGCTCAGCGCGGCGCTCGATGCGCGGCGACCCAACCCAAGGATCGTGACGATCCCGTCGCGTGACGCGTGGGTACATGTGGAGCGGCCGGCATGCTACTGTTCACAAGAGGCCGTACAACAGCCTCGAGGGGTTTGGTTCTTGAGTTCCGAGGAGTTCTTGGACATGCGGCCAAGCCCAGTGAAGGAGTCTCGACCATGAAACAACAGAGGGTGACGGTCCGACCACACACCTTAGTGGCTGAGGCGTCGACCCTGCTTACCGAGGGTCGCGAATCTTGGCCGTCGTGCGCTCAGCGTGATCCTTGACGCGGGCGACAAGCTGACCGTCGCGAAAGCCGGATGCACACACGGCGACTGGTTGCCGCTCCTTCGCACCCACAAGATCAAACCCCGGACGGCGCAAGAGGTGTCGGCTCGCCGCGACCAAATACGCGAACTTCGCGCATTTGAGGATCTGACCCCGGCCGGGGCGCGGCGTCTGCTCAAGGCCGTGGATGACCCACTCACGTATGAGGCCACCGAGGCGCGCCTGGCGGCGCGTGAGGCTGACGGCGTTCCGGTATGGATGCACGGCAATGCTCGTGAGCAACAGCTCGGCGCGGTCGCTGACGGGCTCGGGCCTGACGACGTGGCTAGGCTGTGGGCCACCTACGAGGACACCTACGGCGACGAGGATGACCGACTCACCCAGCGGCTCATCACGGCGTTCGAGCGGCGCGAGGTAGACGCATGACGCCGTCTTCCACACCCCCCGCGAGCATCACCTCGGTGGTCGACGCACACCCGCGTGACCGGCAGCCCGCCACGCGCGTGAGCCGGCATGGCGCTTCACTGGCGGCAACCACCAGGCCCTGAGTATCCGTGCCGTTCTGGACGTCTCGCACCCGTCGCCCGCGTCTATCCGGATCGCGCTTTACACGCGGCAGGCACGCCGGGGTTCGAGCGGATCGCGCGACAGGCGATCAAGACGCCCGATCTCGGCCCGCTCGAGGTCACCCTCATGCGGTCCGCCACGGGGCGGCGGTAGCCTAATGTCCGTGCGATCCTTCTGAGAGTTTCGAAGTATAGCGAAACGCAGAAACCCGGCGCGGTGTTCAGAAGGGCGTGAAGAACCTCAGCCTCGTAACGTCCATCTCGCCGCCGAGGCGCGCGCGGCCTTGGCGCTCCTAGACTCGGGTAACCAAGGCGCCCACACACGCTATGACCGGTCGCATCTGCCTCGTCACCGAATCGACGCACGGCATCGGGCTCGCCACGGCCATGGGGCTGGCGCGTGCCGGAGCCACGGTGGTAGTACACGGCCGTAACGCCGCATGGGTCGAGACGGTCGTGGAAACGATCCGGGGCGAGCCCGGCAATCGAGCGGTGTCGACCCCGATGACGCCTGCGTCAGAGCGACGCTAGTCTCTCGCTACCGCGAACAGACTCTTAACCGCTACGACCAAGACCGCGCCCCCCAGGAAGAGCACGAGATTCGCGATGATCCGGGTCACCACCTCCCCGATGTAGGGGATCCCTCCCACGGCGTTTGCCGCTACGATCAGCGCTATCGTCGCTAAGAGGAAAGTCTGACTCTCCTTATCGCTGATATTCAAGAATCCGACGATCAAGCCAAGCACTGCGAGTACCCAGCCAAACCAAGCTTGCTCAAAGCCTAAGCCTCCGGCCACAGCGATCACCAGTCCAGCGACAAAAACGCACTTGCCCACTAGCGCCATTGCTCCTCCTTGCCTAGGAAACGGAATGGGAGACTATCAGGGCTGGTCGAGACCAGCCACGATGACCTTCCCGAGTGGAGACGTCCCTCGTTCGATCACTCGTCTTCCAATCGTGCCGGGCAATTGTATTCGATCAGGGCGCAGACCGGGGGCCGATGGCGAGGGCTCCTTCGGCCCGGGTGGGGCCCGGGACATCTCCCGCTCTGCGCCGCCGGCCGGCTTGGTGACCGGCACGCTCCTCGGTGTAGACATTACGGACCTCGTTGGACACTTTGTGCAACCGTAGGTGTCCAGAAATCTGGAGGTCAGGCATGAACAAAGCCCAGCGGGATATTCGCCGGAAGAAACGGGTGTTGGAGCACGCCACGCGCATCGGCAACGTCCGAAAGACGTGCCGCAATCAACTGCGTCGCGTGCGCTCGACGTTCTTCGGAGAGACACACTAGCGTCGATGTCCGGCGCGTCCGACGCATGTGTCCCGGCTCTCTCGCGCCGGTGGCGAGCAGCTTGTCGTCTCGGACAAACAGGATGCTCACTATCAGTCGGATGACCTCGCACGGCGTGAAATGGTCGCCCGCGAGCCGGCCGGTCCCCTTCAACGTCACGCCTTCACTGGTATCGGTATCGACATCAACTCTCAGGCACAGCGCCGCTCGAACAGCGCCAGGTTGCCCAGGGCATTGAGGAGGCGCAGACGCTGGTGCCCAGGCCGAGGCTCATCCTCCCACGGCATCCTCCCAGGCTCGACAGACCTGCAGCGGCTCTCGGTCGTCATTCAGGGATTTGGGAACGTCGGCGGGATCGCCGCCACCCTGTTCCACGAGGCCGGCGCGCGGATTGTCGCCGTGAGTGACACGCGGGGTGGGATCCATTGCGCGGACGGCATCGACCCGGCCGCCGCCCACCGGCACAAGCGCGAGACCGGGTCGCTGAACGGCCTGGCGGGTTGCCAGGCCGTGACCAACGAAGAGCTCCTGACGTTACCCTGCGACATCCTGATCCCCGCGGCTCTCGAGAATCAGCTCAGGGGCGACAACGCGCGCGACTGTCCAGGCGCGGATGATCGTGGAGTTGGCCAACGGCCCGACCACACCCGAGGCCGACGCGGTCCTCCACGAACGAGAGATCTCGGTGCTGCCCGACATCCTCGCCAACGCCGGCGGCGTGACCATCAGCTATTACGAGTGGGTGCAGAACAACGAGAACGAGCAGTGGGACGAAGACGAAGTGAACGGCAAGCTCGAACGGATCATGACGAAGGCTGCCGACGACAGTCATCGAAAAGCAGACCAAGATCAACGGCTCCTTGGTGGACTTGGAGACGGAGCGGCAGCGTCTGGGTCGGGGCGGCGATCCGCTGGACCCTGTCGATCTACGGACGGCCGCGTTCGTCCTGGCTGTTGAGAAGGTGGCGCGGGTGGCGATCGATCGAGGGATCTGGCCGTAGACGAGAGTCCGTAATCACCAGGCTCGGCTCGTGCTGCGCGGCGGCTCGGAGCACAGCACCCTGTCCAGGTGACACCTACACCGCACCGTACCACGGGTGGACCTGCTTTCACTGTGGCCAGACCTTCATGCGCGTGGGTGCTGCGCGTGAGCACTTCGGGGACACACCAGCCCACTGTCCACGGTGCTGTGTCGCGCGGTCGTCTGACCCTGACGACGTGCAATGGTGAGGGATACACAGAAAGAGTCCACACAGCCATACACAAGGCGCAAGCCTCACCCCGAAGCAAGCCGGTCAAATAGGGGACACACTACGCGCAGCAGGGCGTGTGAGGCGTTATACTGGCAGCTCAGCACGGCACTCCAAATATCCCCGATGAGGCTCAGGGGGGCGTAGGGGGGGCCAGAACCTGTAGGGGGTCTTTCCTGTGCGGTTAATCCTAAAAGTTGAACCCTTTATCCAATTATTTGTTAATCCAAAAAATTGGTTAATCCTAATGTGCTATTTTTAACGTGTGCCGTATCGTGATCCATCCGAACAAAGGAAGGCGAGTCGTGAGTCTATGCGTCGGAAGCGCGCGGCGGCTCGGGCTGCTGCTGCTAGTGGTGCGTCGGTTCCGACCTCGGCACGCAAGGCGCTCGCCGGGAAGCTGAAGCGCGCTGCAGCGTCGTTAAAGGCGAAGCCAGCGAAGAAGAAGCCACCGACGAAAAAGAAGTCAAAGCCCGCTAAGAAATCACCCTCAAAAAAGAGGAAGCGCGCCACAAAGCCGAAAGATCGAGCCAAAGGCGCGAAGATTGTCGGTCGTATCGTTCCGAAAGTCAAAGCGAAAACACCACCACCACCACCGCCCGTGTCGGCTGATCCTGGTGATATGGTCCGTGCGGCTCTGAGCCACGCGGCGGCGATCGTATTAGGCGAGGGTCCGTTCACCTTGCACGATTCAAAGCAAGTGATCGGGATTGTGCGTGATGCGCTTGAAACAATCGCGGTGGTGGACTCGCACCGGCCACCCGCGCAAGTCGAAGCTGAGCTATCGCAATTCGTTCAAGTGGCTCTTGATTTCGTTCCTTCGAAGCGTCGGGAAGATTTTTATACAGCATTTCAGAAGGCGCTCAAGGCGGCGACGTGAGCTTTCTTGGCGGCGAGCTACGGCAAGGGATCGATACTCGCCGGGTGCTGGATGATCCTGTTTTATTTTCCAAAGAGATCCTCGGTGTCGAGCTATGGAGTAAACAGTGCGAGATCCTACAGGCGCTCTGGGACGGTCAAGACGTTGACGTGCAGAGCTGCCACAGCGCCGGGAAGACCAAGGTCGCGGCGGTGGCCACACCCGCGTGGGTGGCACATCCGGGCGGGCCCATGCTCACCCCGGCACCGCCCTGGGATCAGGTCCGGGTACGTCGTCAGACCAATCTGGACCAGTGCGCGTGTGTGCCAAGAGAGACCTCACCCAACGGAGCACGATCGTCCCGCTCTGCCTGCGTGTCACATTCCTGCTGAACGTGGCGCGTGTGAGGTGCGCCTGCACCCGGCATCATCCGAGAAGCTCTCGCCGGCCGCCGCGCGGTCCCACGGGGTGCCGGCACTGTTCAAGCCAGTCGTGCTCGCTCGTCGCGCCCCCTGACAACCGGCTACCACGCGATGACGTCCGAGGATCAAATGACCCCCTCCTCCCAGCGACCGGCAGGGGATCAAATGACCCCTCCTCCCAGCGACCAGCAGGGGCTCAAATGATCCTCTCCTCCCTGCGACCGTCCAGGGGATCAAATGACCCTCTCCTCCCTGCGACCGGCAGGGGATCAAATGATCCCCTCCCCCAGCGCCTGCACCCGCATCGGCGACGGTCAGGCGCGGCCTGAGGATGTCCCAAGGCCGGTCAGGAAGGCCTGCCGGCTACCATCCAATGACCGCACAGAGCGAGCAGAGCGGCCGGGTGACGAGGGATCTCGGAGTTAGCCCGGACAGGGCGCCAGGCGCGAGGGCAATGAGCCCACGCGTGGAGGCCGGGCGTCGCTGTCGGCCGGCAGATGGAGGATGATCCGGCGGACGGAGACGATCACGTGGATGCCGCACTTGAGCCGTCGGTCACGCAAGGGAACCTGTGCAGCACCCGTGAAACCTCCCCACGTTGCAAATCCGTTGCAAATGGCGGGGTGAAAAATGGTGGGCGCTAGTGGATTCGAACCACTGACCCCCGCCGTGTGAAGGCGATGCTCTACCACTGAGCCAAGCGCCCACTGAGTCAAAAGACGCAGTGTACCGCAACGGTAGACGCTGGGCAATTCAACGCCTCGACTCCGCCGACGACAGCAACAATGTCACCCGCTCGAGCCAACTCTCTGGTCCGCCGCAGCGGCTTCAGATTCTCCGGTCTGACTCCGGGAAGGGGATTCCCTGCCGCGCAGAGCATCCACAGCAGCCAACAGGCCTTGCAACACGGCCATCCCTTGGCGTACAGGCTCGACGACCGCATCTTGCGCCAACAGCGTGATCCGGTCCACGCGATCGGCGACATCTGCGAACAGCCGGTCGGCACGCTCCACCTGCACCACCGCCAATTCGGTCGCCCGTTTTACGTCATCACTCACCGCATTCACGCGCTGAAGTGCGGGCTTGATGTCGTGCTCGACCTGGTTGACAAGTCGGTCGACCCGCTGTGCAAGCTTGACTCCGCGAACTAGGACCGCGACCTGGAGCACTGCCATCACGGTGGTCGAAAGGGCGATCGCCCCCAGGAACACCGTCGAGAGATCCATCACTCTTGATCCTCGGCAACCAAGACAGTTTCATCCGAACGAGCCTGCTGATAGGCCTCACGTCCACGGTCGATCGCGGTGGAGAACTGATCGCGCTGACGCTTGATGAACTCGGTACCCCGCCGAGCCGCATCTTTAGCCTTCTCTCGCCCCTCTTGAGCCTTCTCATTCAGGACGTGTCGTGTTTCCGTTCCAAGTGCCGGAGCCATGAACAGAACAGCCGCAGCCCCAGTAATTGCTCCCATGACGAACGCCATCATGATGACGCCTGCGTGTGCATCGCCGTCTTTCAACATTGTTCTCTCCTCTGCAACAATAGACGCTCGACCGTTCTAGCGCCACCCTTATTGTCGCATACCGTGCGAAGGCTTTCGGACTTCGCTACGAACTACTCGAGACGCCCAGATCCTGCTCGCGGAGGCTCTGCGCACGATCCCTCAACGTTGCCGCACGCTCGAATTCAAGATTAGCTGCAGCTTCTTTCATCTCGCGTTCGAGGTCCGCGAGACGCGCGTCCAACTCCTCGCGAGTCCGGAAGCTCTCGGTCTCCTTCTTTACGAGCGGAATCGTAACGTAGTCCCGCTCATACACGCTGGTCAACACATCGTCGATCTCCTTCACGATCGAGGACGGAGTGATGCCGTGCTCCTCGTTGAACGCCTTCTGTCGTGCGCGCCGGCGTTCCATCTCGCCCAGCGCGACCCGCATGGACTCGGTCATGACGTCGGCATAGATGATGACTTGGCCGTTGACATTTCGAGCTGCACGCCCGGACGTTTGAATCAACGCCCCAGAAGAGCGAAGAAAGCCCTCCTTGTCTCCGTCCAAGATCGCCACCAACGACACCTCTGGCAGATCAAGGCCCTCGCGGAGCAAGTTGATCCCGACCAGGACGTCGAACGATCCACGGCGCAGGTCTCGTAAGATCTCGACCCGCTCCAGCGTGTCAATATCAGAGTGTAGGTAACGAACCTTGACGGCCAACTCCTGATAATACTGGGTGAGGTCCTCGGCCATTCGCTTTGTCAGCGTCGTCACTAACACGCGCTCGTGTTGGTTAGCGCGGATACGGATCTCATGCAGCAGGTCATCGATCTGTCCCTTCACAGGTCTGACTTCGACGTTGGGATCCACGAGGCCCGTCGGACGAATGATCTGCTCGACCACCACTCCTCGGCTCGCCTCGAACTCATACGGGCCGGGAGTCGCCGACACGAACACGACCTGTCCGACGCGCGACTCCCACTCCTCAAAGCTTAAGGGGCGATTATCTAGAGCCGACGGCAATCGGAACCCGTAGTCAACGAGAACCGTCTTGCGCGAGCGGTCGCCGTGATACATCCCACGAATCTGAGGTACCGTCTGGTGGCTCTCGTCGACGATAGTGAGCGCATCTTCGGGCAAGTAATCCAACAGTGTCGGCGGTGGTTCGCCTTCCGACCGGCCAGATAGATGCCGCGAGTAGTTTTCAATCCCGTGGCAGTACCCGATTTCCTTGATCATCTCGAGATCGAACATCGTACGCTTATGCAGACGCTGTGCCTCGAGAAACTTGCCAGCCTTCTCGAGCCGCGGTCGCCAATCGTCGAGCTCTTCTTTGATTCGTTTCACCGCCTTCAGCGCCTGCACCCGAGGCGTCACAAAGTGCGATTTGGGATATACGACAAGCTTGTCGTGTCGTCTCACCGTTTCGCCGGTAAGTGGATCGAAGCTGACCAATTCGTCGACCTCGTCCCCAAACAACTCAATTCGAACGGCCGTTTTCTCGTACGACGGAAACACCTCCACGACATCGCCGCGAACTCTGAACGTCCCACGCGCGAAATCGCGATCGTTCCGCTCGTATTGAATTTCAACCAACTTCCTCAGCACCCACTCTCGCTCCACGCGCTGCCCTCGCTCGAGTGGCATCAACATGCCGAAGTACGCCTCGGGTGAGCCAAGGCCATAGATGCACGAGATGCTCGCTACGATAAGCACGTCACGCCGCTCGAAGATCGACCGCGTCGCCGACATACGCATCCGATCGATGTCGTCGTTGATCGTTGCTTCCTTTTCGATGTACGAGTCGGTGGCCGGCAGGTAGGCCTCGGGCTGGTAATAGTCGTAGTAGCTCACGAAGTACTCGACGGCGTTCGTCGGAAAGAACCGTCGAAATTCCTGATACAGCTGCGCCGCCAGCGTCTTGTTGTGCACCATAACGAGCGCCGGTCGATTGACGGCCGCGATGACTTGAGCAATCGTGAAGGTCTTCCCAGACCCTGTGACACCGAGCAAGACCTGGCGACCGTCGCCACGCTCGAGACCTTGAGTCAACTCGGCAATAGCTTGCTCCTGATCACCTTTGACTTCGAAATCGGTGACCAACGAAAAACTCTCGTGCGACGATGACATGCTGCGTAGGTGTGAACCGCCGGGGTTACGGGAACGCGTGGAGGCTATGCAGTGCCGCGGGGACCAAATGCCTAGCGACCGCCGGTAGCGCTCGACTCGAGATACGGCGCATAGTAGCCCTCTCGGCTGCGAACGTCTGCGTCCTTTAGGTCAGAGCGAGCACGGCTCAGCCTGACCTCAACGCGCCGCCATGTCCCGTCCAATCTTGCATTCGTCGATACGTATCCGACCGAGTACCGGTTATTAAGCTCATCGGTGATTTCACCGTAAATGGCATCGAGCTCCTTAACATTCGATGGGAAGAAGCACCGTCCTCCACTCACCTCTGCTAACTCCTTGAGCCGAACCCGATGCTGCATACGGGCGTGCGATGATTTCTGAAAACCAATGGCATAAACGGTAACGTCGGAAGCCCTGACCAAGTCGATCGTGTCGGAGAACCGCTGGCGGCTCCGAGTGTCTTCCCCGTCGGAGTACATTAGTAGCACCTTGCGCCCCTTTTGCTGGAACGCGCCGTGAAGGTACAAGCCGAGCGCATCGTAGAAGGCGGTCCAGCCTGTCGATTCTCGGCCTCGGATCCGCTCGATCAGCCGCGGAAAGTCAGCTTGAGTGAATCGTCCAACCCGCACCTCACCGTCAAAATCAACCAGCGTCATGTCCTTCGCGTACGCAAAGCTATTCAGGAACCGAATGGCGGCTGTCTTCGCGAAGCGACCCTCCTCTGTCATGCTGCCACTGACGTCAAACAGTAAGCCGAGATGGAGTGGCATCGTATCTCGGTCGGAGCGCATGCCGCGGGAGAAATAGTGAACCTCTTGGAGTTCACCGTCCTCGTAGACCTCAATGTCGCCCCTCGCAACATCGGTGATCTGACGACCCTGCTTGTCCACCACCGAAACACTTACATGCACCACGTCGACTCCACTGGTGAATATAGGTGGTTGAGCCGATAGGGACAGAAAAGAGGCCAGTAGCGCCGGAAGCGTTATCCAAGCCCGGGTCATTGATCGACGCTCGCGGTCTGGGCGGTGGCACCGCACTCTGGGTCAGATAATAGCGTAACTTGTGACCCCAGTGCGACATACGTTGACGAAAGACTCGCCGTATAATCAGCTTCACTCATGAAGTGCCTTGCAATCTGTCAGACGACCATCCTCGCGCGAAATCTCCATCAGGCCCTGACCTCCAGTCTCCAGCTCTCCTTCCTTGTCAAGGACCGCTCGGTCGCCCGGCGGCTGACTGCGCTCGGCATCTCCGTCCGAACGGACGACCCCAATAAGGCGGCCAGCTACCGCCAGCTCGGAATCGACGCAACCACCTGCATCGTCGTTGAGGACGACGGCCGGCACAGCCTGCGGGAAACACTGCGGACCATCCGAGATTCGGGTGCCGAGCTCATCTACGTACTGTCGGTTGGCCGTTCTCGGTCGGTGCAGGCGATTGACTGGTCCAGTGAGTTCCCCGGCGTTACCACGATAGAGCTCAGTAGCCTCCTCAAGGGCTCACTGCTGACCGAACTTGGGCGTTCGCTCACCCGCGCGCGTGTCGAAGAGTACCGGTGGCACTTTGCCAGCGCCGACCGGGTGCTCATCCTCCTTCACAACGAGCCGGATCCTGACGCCATGGCGAGCGGCCTGGGGCTGCGCAACCTCCTACGCCGAACCAAGGCCACTGCGATCATCGGAGCGTTTCAAGGGGTGACCCGCCCAGAGAACGTGCGAATGGCCAATCTCCTCGACATCGAGGTCGAGCCTGTCACCGCAGAATCGCTGACGCAATTCGACCGCATTGCCACCGTCGATGTCCAACCACACTATTTTGGGGGTCTGATTAAGCACGCTGACCTGGTTGTCGACCACCACCCGCAACGATCGGGCTATACCACCACGTTCAAGGACATTAGGCCCGCCTACGGCTCCACCTCAACGATCCTGACTGAGCATCTACGGGCGATTGACGCCAACATATCGGAGCGAACCGCAACGGCAATGCTCTACGCCATTAAATCAGATACATTGTTCTTTAGCCGCCATACGAACCAAAACGACCTTGAGGCATTCACGTTCCTCTATCAGTTGGCCGACGCCACGTTAGTGCGAAAGATGGAGGGCTTGGGTATCACACTCGAGCGACTGGACTTCGTCGCTCGTGCCGCGGGAAGTGGAGCGCGACGGGATCAGATCTACACTGCCCATCTCGGCGACACCCCACGTGAGGATCTGGTGCCCTACGTGGCAGACTTCCTCTTGCAGCTCGAAGACGTGAAGTGGACGGTTGTGTCCGGTACCGTCGGGTACGACGTCGTCGTATCGGTTCGTAATCTTGGCTACTCGGGTAACGCCGCCGACTTCGTCAAGTCATGCTTTTCCGACGTGGGCAATGCAGGCGGACATCGAGCCATGGCTAAGGCAGTCGTGCCGATCGGCCGGTTCCGAAAGAAGTTCGGCAGTTTGGATGATCAGAAGGTCGCACGTCTACTTGGCGCGTTGGCGGCTGACTTCCTAGCGAACGCAAGCCGCGGCAGACAACGACGAGATGACAGGTCCGTGACCGATCGTCGAGCGCGGGGTGAGGCATCGCTCGTTCAGACGCATTCGGATGTCAGTGATCGGTCCCCAAAGTAGGAAGCGAGTTTGCCCCGCTCCCGTGTTCCCCAGGCTGTTCCAACCATCCGTCACGAATCCACTCGCCACTCGCGCCAACCACCGGGCCGACGAACTGCTGGAAACCATCTTCCCAGCCCACTCGCAAGAGTTCTTGAAGGCGGAACATCCGGTCCGAGCGTTCGTCGTATCCACCAGAGAAGTCGAACGGGCCGAGCGGATTGTGAACCGGTCGGATCTGAAAAACATTCTGAAACCGGTCCGCACAGGAAGCCAGTGCGTCACGTACCGATGGGGTCTCGATCGCCGCGAGCTGAGCGCCGGCACGACCACGAGCATCTCGCCGAGACGATTCAACTGAGTACGGCCCGGTTGACTCTGGTAGCGCGGTCACTAAAATGACCTGCTCCGCACCGGAGTTCGCTACCTCCTCCAGCAGGCGAGCGGTCGCCCCGGGGCGATCGCATAACTGGTGTCGTTCCCCTCGCCACGGGCTCTCCTCGCTAAACCTAATCAAGTGGGCGTCCGTCACAATCGGAAGACACAGCGAGGCCGCCAGCACGTCGACCGCATGGCGCCCCATATCCCCAGCCAGGTCCATCGTCTCGAAGTGACGGTTCCTGCCTTCCGCTCCGAGGCGCCTGGCGAAGAATCGTTGCCGGAAATCGTTCCCAAGCAGCGCTATGACCAGATCGCGGCGGGTGTCGAGGTCATGAACTGTCACGATCAACTCCCGAAACCCGGGTTGCCCGATGTTGTCTGCTAGAAGCTCCGCATAACGCTGCGCGAGGTCGTCGTGCGTAGGTGTAGTAATTCGCCCAGCGCCGCGCATGATCTGCCAGAGACCTCGCGTGAAATGATCAATAACCTTTGAGACGCCGAGTGGCGAACCAATGAGGCGCCACCATACCAAGCCTCGCGCGCGACGTCGCACCTTTTGCCGAAACCTGGGTAATACCTCACCCACGACCAGGACCACAACCAGCACCACAAGCGTCGCCATGACGAAACGCGGCAACAGGAGGGGTAACCCTGTCGGCTGGAAAACGAGATCCACTAGTAGCGCATAGCCCGCGGCAGCTCGCTCGCCAGCCCCGAGGCCGACCAATTGGAGAAAGAATGCCACGGGGTAGACGACCGCTGCGCCAACGACCGCTATCAGGGGCACGAACAGCGAGGTCAAGGCGACGAGCAGGGTCCACGCTGCCGCCTGGAGCGTCGGGCGCCACCGATACAGCCTTGTCGTAATTGGCCCATCCCACATACCGCCCTCGCTCCAAAGCGTTGTCCCGCCGTCAATAGCCGCGAACATGGCACCGACCACGCCGATTCCACGCCCTGCGACGAGATCGATCTTGACCCCAGCGTCGTGAAGCGAACGTAGAACGCCAGCGTGATAGGCTCCGGCAGTGCCGGTCCCAATCAGGACGAGTGCAGTTCTGAGACTCGGTGAGTAACGGGACGATGAGACCGGGGAATCAGATTTAATCGGCGTGACCTACTCGTCGTGAAAAGTAAACAACTTGACAACCTCGAACTCGCGGTGCCCACTCGGCGTCGGGACGTTGACTTCGTCACCAACTTCCTTGCCGACCAGCGCCCGGCCGATGGGCGATGCCGTCGAGATCCTCCCCTTCGACGGATCGGTATCCTCGGGCATCACCAGCTCGTACACGGCAGTTTCCCCACCAAGCTCACGCAGGTGGACGGTCGATCCAAAAGCAACCTTGTCGGTGGGAATTTTCTCGAGGTTCATTAAAGAAATGTCGGATACGCGCTTCGTTAGAAGGCTGATCCGCCCTTCGACCACACGTTGACGCTCCTTGGCCGCGTGGTACTCCGCATTTTCGCGGAGGTCACCGTACTCGCGAGCATGTTGAATCTCCTTCGGAAGGTCGTGCTTCAGCTCGCGGTTCAACGCCTGAATCTCGTCTTCGAACCGCTTGAGCAGCTTGGATTTCACGACGGCTAGATTAACACATCTGTTATTCTGCTCTGACCCACGTGAAGATCATTAGGAGCCGCCACAACCCGATCGTCGAGACCTTTCGCGCGGCTTCCCGGTCAACTCACATGGGTCGCCAACACATCCTGCTGGACGGTACACACATTATCGAGGATGCACGTGCTGCCGACGTGCCGATCGAGCTTGCGATGTTCTCAGCCGCGACACTCGAAAAGCGAGACAGTACGCTGGGTCCGCTGGTCCGAGCGCTACAGCAGGCTGGCGTCGAAACCATCGCCGTCACCGACACGGTCTTAAGAGCCGCCAGTCCGGTCCGGTTATCCTCGGGCGTCGTCGCCCTCGCTCCCTATCGTCCGGCATCTATGCGGACGATCGGCGGCGCGCTGCGATCCGGCCTTGTGGTCG
This sequence comes from Vicinamibacterales bacterium, assembly GCA_965237405.1. GTDB lineage: Bacteria > Acidobacteriota > Vicinamibacteria > Vicinamibacterales > UBA8438 > CAUZIB01. The sequence continues at coordinate 2,089,865 of OZ250139.1, forward strand.
CGGCCGTACATGTTCAGGACCCAGGCAACGTTGGGGCGATCATCCGGGCTGCCGATGCCGGGGAGGCTTCGGGTGTCGTCGTGACAAGTGACTCTGCCGACCCCTATGGATGGCGGGCACTGCGTGGTGCGATGGGTAGCACGTTCAGGCTACCAGTCGTCGCCTGCGATGACGTTCAGGAACTCATCCGGCAAGCTCGTGACTGCGGCGCTGCAGTCATCGCCGCCGTTCCACATGGCGGAGTCTCGCTCGATATCGTCGATCTCGCGCGACCGACGCTCACTCTGGTCGGAACCGAAGGCGGTGGACTCGACCGCTCCCTCGACGAAAGCGCCGACATTCGCGTGTCGATACCAATGCGTCGACGTGTCGATTCGCTGAACGTCGCGGTGGCAGCAGCGCTCATCGTTTACGAGGCACGTCGGCAGCGGGTCTTGGCGACGTCGCAGGAGGCATCGTGAAGCCTGGCGAACTATTCGCACCACCTACTGTTGACAGTCAACCGAGCGCGCCCGCTCCCCTTGCCGAGCGCATGCGACCGCGTAGCTTCGATGAATTCGTGGGCCAAGCCTCGGTGATCGGACCAGGTTGTCCGCTCCGAGAGACCATAGACCACGACACGCTGCAATCGATCATCCTGTGGGGACCGCCAGGAACCGGCAAGACCACGCTCGCTCGTCTGGTCGCGAATGTCACGCAGGCTCGCTTCGTTGCCTTTAGTGCGGTGCTGTCAGGAATCAAGGACATCAAGGCCGTCATGACCGACGCGGAAGTGCGACGCCGACACCAAGGACAGCGCACGATCCTCTTTGTTGATGAGATCCACCGATTCAACAAAGCTCAGCAGGACGCGTTTCTGCCTCGTGTCGAGGCCGGTGACCTCGTGCTGATTGGTGCCACCACCGAAAACCCGTCGTTCGAGGTCAACTCGGCGCTTCTGTCGAGGTCGCAGGTGTTCGTGCTTAAACCACTCACGACCGACGACATCGTGCGAATTCTGGAACAAGCTGTCAACGATACCCAACGTGGTCTCGGTCGTCTATCTCTCGAAGTGGAGGACGGTGTCCTAGAAAGCCTCGCCAATCATGCTAACGGTGATGCGAGGGTGGCGCTCAACCTCTTGGAACTAACCGCGGTCGTCGCTGGCCATGCGGAGGTATCTACGCCTGATGAGACGACCCCAACCGTAATTGACGGCTCCCTGGTGAAGCAAGTTCTCAAGCGTCGAGCCCTTCTCTACGACAAGCGCGGCGAGGAACACTACAACCTGATCTCGGCGTTGCACAAGTCGATGCGCAACAACGACTCCGATGCCGCCGTGTATTGGCTCGCACGGATGCTCGAGGCTGGTGAAGACCCGATGTATGTCGCCCGGCGCCTTGTCAGATTTGCGTCCGAGGACATCGGGAACGCCGACCCCCGAGCCCTCGCGGTCGCGGTCGCCGCCAAGGAATCGGCCCACTTCATCGGGATGCCGGAAGGCAACACGGCCCTTGCTCAAGCAACGATCTATTTAGCGACCGCACCTAAGAGCAATGCGGTGTATGTGGCGTACGGCCGTGCCGCCAAAGACGCGCATCGCGACGTGGCCGAGCCAGTTCCGCTGCATCTCCGAAACGCACCAACGGCGTTCATGAAGAAGCTACAGTACGGAGACGGCTACATATACGCGCATGACCATGCCGACGCCGTCACAACTATGGAGTGCCTTCCTGAGAACCTCAGAGATCGCCGTTACTACCGGCCGACGGACCGTGGCCTTGAGAAGGCGATCGGCGAGCGCCTTGCCGCGTGGCGAACTGCACGCAGACGATCGCGCGGCCCGCAAGAAGCGTGACCGAGAATGCCAAGTCTGCTCTACTACGTCGGGCGGTTTCTGCAGCTGCTCGCAATGTCTCTGCTGCTCATGTCTATCATGACAGCGGGGCCACTCGGTCCCAACCCACGAATCTTTGGGGCCGGCGTCGTGGTGTTCGTGCTCGGATGGCTAATTGTTCAACCCAGCACCAGGTCATAGCTGGAATTAGGTCCGCTCGAAACTCTTCTCGATGTCGTGTCGGTTAAGCCGAAGGATAACGGGTCGACCGTGGGGACACACCGTCGAGTATTCAGCCTGTGACAGCTGCTGCAGAATATAGACCATCTTCTCCTGCGTTAGGCGGTCGTTGGCACGCACCGCCGAGTGACAAGCGGTGGTCGCAGCCAGCCGTTTCAAGACATCGTCTACCGCGGCGCCCCGATCGAGGTCATCGAGATCAGCAGACAACTCCCTGACGGCGGTCTCGGCCTCACCACGCCTAAGCAACTGAGGCACCGTGGTGATCTGCACGCTATCCCCACCGAACTCTGCCACATCAAACCCAAGTCGCTGCAGGTGTGGCGCGTGAGCCGTCAGCGCTTCGCGCTGGCCAATGGGCAGCTCAAAGACAATAGGCGTCAGTAATCGCTGTCCTTCGAGTCGCCCAGACGTTAGACGCTCCATAACTTGTTCGTAGAGCACTCGCTCGTGCGCAACGTGCTGGTCGATGATCATGATGCCTTCGTTGTCGACGGCTACGATGAACGTGTCGCGGAATTGCCCAAGCGGAATGAGCGGCGCCCGAGACAGCTCGACGGTATCAGCCTTGGCTGGCGTGGAGATCACGTTGCGATCTGGTCGCGCAAACACGTTGCTGACGCCCGACCACCGGCTCGCGGCTGACATGGTCTCGACAACGCCTGGTATCATGCGTGAAACAGGTCCACCCGTCATTCCACGGCCCTTCGATGACGGCATCGGCGAGGAGTCGGGCTGGCCCAGGGCTTCACCAAGCGCTCGGCGCAGCAGCTCGTGAATCAGGGACTGCTCTAGAAAGCGGACTTCGGCCTTCATCGGATGAACGTTGACGTCAACTCGGTTAGCGGGGAGTTCCAGAAACAGATGCACCTCTGGATTCCGCGGTTTGACTGTGGCCTGCGCATACGCTTCCCGGATCGCGTGAGCAATGGTCTTGTTTCGGACGACCCTCCGATTCACGAAGACGTTCTGCCGGCCACGGCTAGTTCCATGGTCGGCGAGCACCGCCACATAGCCGCTGACTTCGACGCCAGCCGCCATCTTCGATACCTCGACGAGATCGGGACGATCCCCATATATCTGAAAGAACCGCGCTCCGCGTCCTACGACTGGCGGATACTCAAGCAAACGGCGCGACGCGCTGACGAGACTGAACCCAACCTCTGGGTAGGCAAGGGCGAGCTGAGTAAGGGTACGTGAGATCTGAGCCGACTCGGCGGCATCGGACTTCAAGAATTTCCGACGAGCGGGAACGTTGTAGAACAGGTCGGCGACTTCGATGATAGTGCCGCCAGGCGTTGCAACGTCGCGGGGAAAGCTGGCAACACCACCATCCACTCGAATTTCGCATCCGTGCGATGCCTCACCATGTTTCGTCCGAAGGATCAAATGTGAAACGGAGGCAATGCTCGGCAACGCCTCCCCCCGAAACCCTAGCGTGGCGATGGTTCCAAGGTCATCAAGGCAACTGAGCTTGCTTGTGGCGTGGCGCTCAAGCGCAAGCTGTGCGTCGTCGGGTAACATGCCATCGCCGTCGTCCTCTACACGAATCAGACGTTTCCCTCCGAACTCAACGGTGGCCGCAATGTGTTTAGCTCCGGCATCGAGCGCGTTTTCGATGAGCTCCTTCACAACCGAGGCTGGGCGTTCGACCACCTCCCCCGCAGCTATCTGATTCGCCAAGTCGGTTGGTAGCCGCGTGACCTTTCCCATTTACGCAGTGATGTCCAGGTGACCAGGTTATTATTTGTCGTGTTGATCGCGAAGCGCCGCCTGAGCGGCCGCCAACCGAGCGGTCGGAATGCGGTACGGTGACGCACTTACGTAGTCGAGACCCGTGCGAGCAAAGAAATGAATCGATGCGGGGTCCCCCCCGTGCTCACCGCACACACCCAGCTTAAGCGTCGGACGGGTGCTGCGGCCACTAGCCGCTGCGATCTCGACGAGCCGTCCCACACCATCGACATCAATCGACGTAAACGGATCGCGGTCAAGGATACGCTGCTCACGGTAGTCACGCAGAAACTTACCGGCGTCATCCCTGGAGAATCCGAACGCCATTTGGGTAAGGTCGTTTGTGCCGAAGGAGAAAAAGTCGGCTTCCCGGGCGATCTCTCCGGCTGTTACGGCCCCGCGAGGCACTTCGATCATCGTACCGACGAGATACTTAACCTTGAGACCTGCTTCACGCATGGTGGCGCTGGCCACACGATCGATGACCGCCTTCTGGTTTTCGAATTCATTCACGAGTCCGACGAGCGGGACCATGATCTCCGGCACGACTCGGAAACCCTCACGCTTCAGCTGACACGCCGCTTCGATGATGGCGCGCGTCTGCATCTCAGTAATCTCTGGATAGCTGATCCCGAGTCGAACGCCTCGATGCCCCATCATCGGGTTAAATTCGTGGAGCTGCTCAACGCGTCGCAGTAACTTACGCCTCTTGGCCAGCAGGGACCGCTTCTTACCGCCGACCTCCAATCGCGCGATCTCGACCATCAACTCCGCGCGGTTCGGGAGAAACTCGTGCAACGGAGGATCAATCAGCCGAATCGTCACGGGTTCGCCACGCATCGCCTTGAATATCCCGTAGAAGTCCTGGCGCTGGTGCGGCAACAACTCATCCAGTGCAGCCCGGCGGTCGGACTCCGTCTCTGCGAGGATCATTCGTTGCATGATCGGTAGGCGTACTTCGCCAAAGAACATATGCTCAGTTCGGCAGAGACCGATGCCTCGAGCACCAAACTCATACGCAAGATTCGCCTGATCCGGAAGGTCCGCGTTAGCCCTGACCCCGAGGGATCGCACCCGGTCAGCCCAGCGCAAAAGCGTGGCGAACCGCTGATAGATGTCGGAAGCAGATATCTTGAGCTCGCCTGCTAGCACCTGCAGGATTTCACTTGGCTTGGTCTCGACCTGACCTATCTTAACCTCGCCGGTCAGGCCGTCAAACGACACATAGTCACCTTCCCGTATCGTCTGACCGTTAACCGTTACGACTCGATGCTCTGCGTCGATCTGCAGCTCACCCGCTCCGACGATCGATGGCTTTCCCATCTGACGACCCACGACTGCGGCGTGTGACGTCATGCCACCCGTTGCGGTTAGGACACCAGCAGACACATGCATGCCGTGGATATCATCGGGTACTGTCTCTTTTCTCACGAGCAGCACTGATTTCCCGTCGTGTTTCCACACCACCGCATCATCAGCCGTAAACACGACTTGTCCTGATGCGGCGCCAGGTGATGCTGGAAGCCCCTCGGTCACGGTCGAGAGTGCCCGCCACGCTTCTGGCACAAAGACCGGCGCCAACAGTTGTGACAGTGAGTCAGGATCGACAAGCTGGACTGCCTCGCGCGTGGTGATGAGACGCTCCTTGACGAGGTCGGTCGCAATCACCACCGCGGCGTGCCCGGTGCGCTTGCCGCTGCGCGTCTGCAGCATGAACAACTCTTCGTCCTGAATCGTGAACTCGAAGTCCTGGATGTCTTTGTAGTGGCGCTCAAGCCGCGTCGTGATCTTCCTGAGCTGAGCGTAGGCACGGGGCATGACCTTGGCGAGTTCGCGAATCGGCTGCGGTGTTCGAATCCCCGCCACCACGTCTTCGCCTTGAGCGTTCACCAGGAATTCACCGTAGAACTCCTTGGCGCCCGTGGCCGGATTCCGCGTGAACCCAACGCCCGTTGCCGAGCGGTCGCCGCTGTTACCAAAGACCATAGCCTGCACATTCACGGCAGTTCCAATGTCGTCGGGGATGTCGTAGATACGCCGATACTCGATAGCACGCGGGTTCTGCCACGATCGAAACACGGCATCACGAGCCATCCGTAGCTGTTCGCGCGGGTCCTGGGGAAAGGATCGCTTGGCCTTGTGCCGGACGACATCCTTGTACCGAGCGACGACCTCCCGCAATGCGGAGTCGTCAAGCTGCGTATCAAGATCGACCCCTCGGTCGGTCTTCACCTCGTCGAACTCGTGCTCGAATAGCTCCTTGGGCAGCTCGAGCACGACGTTGCCGAACATCTGGATAAACCGACGGTAGCTATCGAACGCAAATCGACCGTTGGAGGTCAGTTGCTCCAGGCCCTCGACGGCGGCATCGTTCAACCCGAGGTTGAGAATCGTGTCCATCATCCCGGGCATCGAGAACTTCGCACCCGAGCGAATCGACACAAGTAGCGGCTTTTCAGTCGATCCCAGCGCTGATTTGGTGAGTTTCTCGAGCCGCCTGAGCTTGCCTTCCATCTCTTGCTCGACGGCATCGGGCACGCGGTGACCACTCGAATAGAACAGGGAGCACACCTCGGTCGACACCGTGAACCCCGGTGGCACCGGCAGTCCGGCTGCGCTCATCTCCGCCAGTCCAACCCCTTTACCGCCCAGCAGGTCGCGCATTAACCGATCTCCATCCGCGCGACCTCCGCCAAAGAAGAACACGTGTTTCGGACGACGGGCGGATGATTTCGCTCGTCGCTTAGCCGCAAGTCTTGTCCGTCTCTTAGTTGAGGACTTGGTCGCTGTTCGCTTCGGTCTTGTTCGTTGTTGTTTAGCCATAGGGTCTGATCTGACTCGTTCTCAATGAGAAGGGTCGTCCTCCTGAACGACCTCGGAAATGTCGGCCAGTCGCCACAGGAGGCGCTCGATCCGTTTCATTAAACACAATCGAGCTTGGCGAACCTTGACGTCATCAACCATGACGAACATCTCGGTAAAGAAGCGGTCTACGGCGGGTCCGAACTTCGAAGCTTCGGAGAATGCGGCCCGATAGTCGCACCCGTTGTCGACGGCCGCGTCGATTATCGACCGCCGCTGCTCGATCTCGTCGAGCAGAGATCGCTCGGCAGGTTCGGTCAGCAGCGGCACCAGGACCGAGATGTCCTTCTCGACCTCGACGTACGCCGCCTCGGGCAGCTCTCGGGCGATGTTCTTCACCCGCTTGAAGAGCGTGGCCAGCTGACGAAAGTCGGACGATTCGGTGAACTCTGGCAAAACTTCCAATTTGCGCCGCGCGTCCAATGGACGAAGCTCTGCGAGAGACGCATGGTGGGTCACCGACCGGACGTTCCGAATATTAAAACCCCGCCCCTCGAGCACATACCGAACACGCTCTCGCATGAACGCGGTCGCGCGTTCCGCTGTCTCGCTGCTTGGGCTCCCATGGTGCACATAGGCCATTTCAAACAGCTTGCCGACCGAGACGCGTGACTCGGACCCTGTCAGCTCGGGTAGATCGATGAGCACACGAATGAGCCCCTGAGCCTGACGTCGAATACCGAAGGGATCGCGGGAACCGGTCGGTTTCTCCCCAACTTGAAACAAGCCGACAACCGTATCGAGCTTGTCGGCCAGCGAAACAGCCGCCCAGCTCAGCGCGGCTTCACCAAGGTCAACTCGAGATGGCGGATCATGAGCTCCGATGCCGACCGGCAGATAGTGATAGTACACAGCCTTCCAGACTTCCTCGCTCTCACCATGGTCCCGCGCGTAGACACCACCCATGACGCCCTGTAACTCGGGAAACTCTCCGACCATATCGGTCGCCAAGTCGGTCTTGCAGAGCAGTCCCGCGCGACCAGCCTGCGTAGCCACCGATGAGTCGACAGCCAGGACCTCGGTGGCGATCTGCTCAGCCAACGCGCTGACGCGCTTGGCCTTCTGACCGTAGCTCCCAAGCTGATGGTGAAACCGTAACGTCTCAAGTCGGGGCAGGCGTTCTTCGAGACGACGTTGGCGATCCGCGTTCCAGAAAAATCTGGCGTCCCGAAGCCGCGCCACCAACACGCGCTCCGCGTTTCGCGCGATGCGAACTACGTTGTCACGGGGCGTATTGGTAACGGCAAGGAAGTGGGGCTTGAGCGACCCTCGCCGACCGACAACGGGAAAGTAGTGCTGGTGGTGAATCATGGTCGTCTTCAGCACTTCGTCTGGGAGGGTCAGGAACTCGCGCGGGAACGTTCCGGTCACCACCGAAGGGTACTCGACGAGATCGGGCACCTCGTCGAGCAACGAGCTTTGAGTACCTGTCGGGGCCACATAACCACCGACCTTCTTCGCACAGGCTTCCAGCTTCCTCGTAATCCGCGTACGCCGCGATTCACGATCGATTATCACAAAGCTGGCCGCCAATCGCTTCCGGTAGTCGGAGAAGGATCGGACGCGAATCGATCGACCGGGTTGGCCTTGCCGACTGAAGAACCGATGTCCAAACGTCACGGCACCGGACGACACGGCCTCGACTCCTTGAGTCGACGCCGCATCGCTACGGATGATGGTAAAGGGCACGACCAAACCGCCGTGCAGGAACAAAATCCAGCGAACTGGACGACCGAACACGAACTCACCATGACCATTCTCCAGACGCGCGTCCCAGCGCATATGCTTGGGAAAGGTCAAATCGCGGAGCGTCGTCGCGAGCACCTCGGGGAGCACCGACCGGGCCGGTGCTCCCCGCTCGGTCCGGCGATAGGCAAGATACACACCCTTCGGTGTCTCCACACGTTCGAGCTGGGCGACCTCAACGCCCTGCTTGTGCGCAAAGCCAAACGCCGCGGCCGTTGGTTGACCCGTACCGTCAAAGGCGGCCGAGATCGGTGGCCCAGTGAGCTTCTCTTCCTTGTCATCTTGCCAACGAGCGACGTGGGCAACCTGCACGCCCAAGCGACGCGGAGTGCTAAACGGCACCACTGGTGCTTCCCAGGCGAGGCGAGCCGCATCGAGCTGGGTTGTCACGCACTCGCCAAGCTGGCGAGTAAGAGACGGCAACCAACCGGCCGGCATTTCCTCGCACCCGATCTCAATGAACAGCTCAGGTGCGGTTGTCTTGGCTGACATAAGTCTCTGCAATGGCAACTGCCAATCTTCTGACCTTCAGGATGTACGCGGTGCGCTCAGTCACCCCGATATTGCCGCTGGCATCGAGCACGTTGAAAATGTGAGAACACTTCAGGCAGTAGTCGAGTGCGGGAAAGACGACGTTCGAGGCGACCAACTGCTCGGACAGAGTGTAGTACTCATCGAACAGCCTACGATGCACGCGACCAAACTCAACTCCTGGAATATCGACGTGACCGAAAACGTACTTCGACTGCTCGACCTCTTCTTGGTGCCGCACATCTCCGTAGGTGACGCCAGGAGACCACTCGAGGTCATACACGTTGTCCTTGTCTTGTAGATGCATGGCGATACGCTCAAGCCCATAGGTCAGCTCGACGGAGATCGGCGATAGATCGAGGCCGCCGGCCTGTTGGAAATACGTGAACTGGGTGATCTCCAGCCCGTCGAGTAGAACCTGCCAGCCGATACCCCAAGCGCCCAGCGTAGGTGACTCCCAGTTGTCCTCTTCAAACCGGACGTCGTGTCGAGCGAGATCGATACCGCACGCCTCGAGACTGTCGAGGTACAACCGCTGCGCGCGGTCGGGTGACGGCTTCAGGATGACCTGAAACTGATGGTGCTTGAAGAGGCGGTTTGGGTTCTCGCCGAATCGGCCATCTGCGGGTCGACGGGACGGCTGAACATACGCGACATTCCAATGTCGCGAACCCAGCACGCGCAGAAACGTCTCGGGATGCATCGTTCCCGCACCAACCTCGACATCCATAGGCTGATGGAGCAAGCACCCGTGGGACGACCAGAAGCGTGAGAACTCCAGGATAAGATCCTGAAACGTCATGCGGTGCCTGGCTCCATCGGCGGCACCCCCGATATCGCCGTTCCGAGATCTCGGAGCACACGCGCCGATTTGAGCTCTTTCTCGAGGTGAGTGGCGATCAAGCGATGATGGACGTACGCCAGCTGCTTCGCGGTCCGCGGTGCGAACACGAGTTCGGCGATGCCGTCTGGCGGGCAAGCTGCTGCGGCACGCAGAAACGTCAGTGCGTCAGCCGACAAGTCGACGCCCTGATCGCCAGGTGCACAACGTGGACACATGAACCCAGCGGCATCGGGCGCCATGACGGCGCCTTCCTTATCCAGCGCTCCTCCGCAACGATGACACATAACAATTGACGGGTAGACTCCCTGTAAACGCAACAGCCAATATTCAAAGTAGGGGACTATGCGCCCGACCGGCATCCCGGACGACAACGCGGTAGCCACCGAGGCCCCAAGCCGATACAACCGATTGCTCGGATCACCTTCAAGTGCCCACTCGTCGATAAGCTCGGAAAAGTAACCCGAGTAACCCAGCGCTTCAGCGTTCATCCCGACGAGGGGCGACATCACCGGTTCGACGTACGAAAGCCGAACAAGCTCCCGGTTTTCTCGCTCGACGTAGGCCAAGCGGGCGAGCGTGAACGGTTCGAGACCACCGCTGAAGCGTGAGCGCAGTCGACGGGCACCCTTCGCCACACCACGGCGCTTGCCTCGATCGCTGGTCAGAAAAACGACGATGCGACCCGCTTCGCCAAGCTTGTAGGTGCGCAGAATCAGCGCGTCGGCCATATACAGCGGCATAGTCCGGCGCAAGGCCGTGTCTATTCTAGTGCCCCGCTTACGATATAACTAGCTATTCGGTCGACGCTGAATCCCACCGGGCTGGGTTGCTCATCGCTAAGATATTCTCGGCATTGTCGCTGTTGGTGCCTCGCTAACCTAGTGCAATTAGGACCCTAAGCGTCAAGCTGAATTGCACACGGAGCACTAGCTGAGTGACGAGTTCGCTGCATCGGGGCACACTGAGGCCACCCCTGTTGGACTAGACGATCCGGTCCAAATAGCGGATGAAGAACGTCGCAAGCCCGAGAAAGGTGCAGAACCCGAATACATCAGTGAGCGTCGTGATGAAGACCGACGAAGCGAGCGCCGGGTCAACCTTGAGCGCACGCAACGCAATCGGGATCAACGTCGCGGCGACAGCGGCCACGAGCAGGTTGATCACCATGGCCAACGCCAAGATACCGCCGAAGTAAGGATTTCCAACCACCCACCACGCTACGCCGGCTCCAACGAGACCGAGCACCACGCCGTTTCCGAGACCAACGGTCGCTTCCTTGATCAGTGCCCGCCGTGAATTCCCCCACGTCAAGTCGCCCAACGCGATGCCTCGAACAATGACCGTCAGCGTTTGGGTTGCGGCGTTGCCACCCATGCTGGCTACGATCGTCATGAACGCGGCCAGAGCGACAACCTGGTCGATGGTTGACCGAAAGAACCAAACCACCAATGCCGCTAGGGTCGCCGTCACCAGGTTAATGCCTAGCCACGGCAAACGCTTGCGCAGCGCCTCGCCGGCCGGGGTGAACACGTGCTCGTCGCTGGACACGCCAGCCATCCGATAGATGTCCTCAGTCGCCTCATCCTTTATGACATCGATGACGTCGTCGACCGTGATAATCCCGACCAACTTGTTCTCGTGGTTGACCACCGGAATTGCCAACAGGTTGTAAGACGCCACGAGCTGGGCGACCTCTTCCTGATCAGTGTCGACCCGCGCGCTCGTAAGGTCAGTGGTCATGATCCTATTGAGCGGCGTCTCCGGCGATACCAAGAGCAGCCGCCGCAGCGAGATCACGCCCACCAGGTGCCGGCGCTCGTCGACGATATAGAGGTAAAAGACCATCTCCACGTCGCGGGAGGTTTGAAGCGCGGCGATGGCCTCGCCCGCCGTGATCCCCTCTGACAACGCGAACACGTCTGGATTCATGATGCGACCCGCTGTCTGGTCGGCGTACTCGAGCAGGTGCTGCAGCTGATCGGAGTCCTTGCGCCGCATCAGCTCCAGCACCGCTGCCGATAGATCCTCTGGCAGCGAGTCGATCACCGCTGCCGCATCATCAGACGGGATCTCCTGAAGCACAGGGGCCAGCTCATCGGCAGGATAATCAACGAGCAGTGGAGCCCCCACCTTTGGGTCGAGCTCGCTCAACGCCGCCATGGCCAGACGGGCGTTTTGGCCGAGGAGAGTGTTGAAGACCGACCGGCGCTCACGATCGGGAAGCTCGCTAAAGACGTTAGCGAGGACAGCAGGATGCTGCTTCTGTAGCAAATTCAGCAGGTTCGCGGTCGCACCAATCCGCTGCAGTCGCTTGACCGAATCGAAGAGCACGTCGATCCTGCGATTGGATTGCATAGCGATAACCAGCAAGGTCATCGAGCGACCAGACTGCCGTGTTAAAAGGATCGTGGCGCGATCGTTGTCCCACTTTGTTCAAACCTAAAACAGTAGATCCTAGCACAAGAGCGTGGACCTCAAGAGCGGTCGCCGATACCCAACTCGACGAGGACCCGCTCGTCCTCTCGCCACCCCGGACGCACCAGGACGTGCAAGTCAAGGAAGACCCTGGTCGAGAAGAACTGCTCGAGGTCCCGTCGGGCCTCGGTCCCGATCCGTTTGATCAACGAGCCCCCGTGACCAATGACAATTGCCTTCTGCGACTTGCGCTCGACCAGGATCGAGCAGTAGATGCGCATCACCGATATGTCGCCTGGCTCCTCAAACCGGTCGACGACAACCGCGGTCGAGAACGGTAGCTCGGCGTGCGTGTGATGGAGAAGCTTCTCTCTGACGGTCTCCGCGGCCAAGACCCGGTCGGGCTGGTCCGTCAGGTAGTCGTCTGGATAGAGCGCATCCCCCTCGGGGAGCAGGTCCAGGATAGTCGCCTCCAGCGCTTCCTCACCGTCGCCGGTCAGGGCGGATACCGGAACGATCGCGGCAAAATCTCGTTGATGGCTATACCAATCGATCAGCGGAAGGAGCTGACGCTTGGGAACCAAATCCACCTTATTGAGAGCGAGCACCACTGGCACCCTGGCGCGATCGATCAGCGTGAGGACGTAGCGATCACCCCGCCCCGTCTTGGCCGAGGCATCCGAAACGACGATTAGCACGTCGACTTGGCCGATCGTCTCCAAGGCCGCATCGACCATCCGGACGTTCATGCGGTGGAGCGGCCGGTGGATGCCGGGCGTGTCAATGAACACGACCTGTCCCTGGACATCGCTGCCTAGATTCTTGACTGCGACAATTCGATTACGTGTCGTCTGAGGCTTGTCCGAAACGATCGCAAGCTTCACGCCAACTAGTCGATTCATCAACGTCGACTTGCCCGCGTTTGGACGTCCGATCAGGGAAACGAACCCGGCTCGCATGGTCCGGCTGCTCCGATCGCGCTAAGGCTCCACCGACTCGTCTTGACGTCGCATCCGGACTCGCTGGACCCGTCGGCTCTCCGCTTCAAGAATCTCAACCCACAACCCGTCCACACTCAATGTTTCGCCAACACGAGGTACCCGACCAAATCGCGACAGCAAGTAGCCACCGACCGTTGCGAAACCCTGCCGCTCGATCTCGACATCGAGGCGACTGGAAACGTCGTCCACACCAACTGTGCCGCCAAACACGAAGTTGCCATTGCCTTCATCCACGATCGGCTCGGACTCCACGTCGTATTCATCACGGATTTCCCCAACAATCTCCTCAAGAAGATCTTCGATCGTGACGAGGCCAGCCGTGCCGCCGTACTCGTCGTGCACAATCGCACTCTGCAGCTGCTTCTCTTGAAACTCCTTGAGCAACTCTGCAACGCGTTTGGCTTCAGGTACCACGTAAGCTGGACGCATCAGCTGCTCGATGATGCTAACGTTGGGCTCACCGAGCACGGCAACGAGATCTTTGACGAACACGAAGCCAAGGATATCGTCGAGACTCTCTCGATACACCGGGATGCGGGAGTACTGCTGCTCCGCGAAGACACCCCGCAATTCCGTGAGGGTAGCCGTGGACTTGACCGCAACGATGTCCGGACGCGGTGTCATGACCTCGCGAACGAGCGTCTCGCCAAACTCGACCACCGAGTGAAGGAGTTCCCGTTCCTCACGCTCGTCGACATCGACCGTAGCTTCATTCGGTGTGTTACTGTTCGCCGCCGACAATATCGTTCCCGCGGGTGACGCATCCAAGCGGTCTCGACCGGCGCCGGTCAACAGTGCTAAGAGTGGACCCGTCACCGGAGTGAGTAGTTGTGCGACGACACGAAACAGCGGAAGCAACATCTCCAGTGCCCGCTCCGGGTTACGCCGAACAACGAGAATCGGAACGACGTGTCCGAACAACAGGACAGAGAGTCCGACTCCCACTACGATCAGTGCAATGGACGTGGCAGTCGGCGGACCGAACTCGACGACAATGAGCACCGTGAGGAGTGCCACCACGAACGCCTGAATGATCCGGGCTGGCATGAAGAGCCGCAACGGATTATCGAGGTAGTACCCAAGACTACCAACGCGCTCCAACCGCTCGCCTCGCTCGGCGCTGAGCCGAAGAGGAAGACGCATCAACGCACTGAACGCAACCTGGGTAGCGCCGACGTATGCCATCGTAAAGACGAGGAAAAAAAGGGCCAACGGTATCAACCCGGACATGCTCCTATCCCACCCTTGCGAAGCAGACGGCGCTCAAGTCGTACCATTAGACCGTCGTCGCGTTCGTGGTCGTAGCCGAGGATGTGCAATAGGCCATGCAAGGCCAGACGGCGCACCTCCTTCTCCACCGAATGTCCAACCCACCGAGCCTGCCGGCCTGCCACGCCGGTAGCGATCACGACATCGCCGAGCCAACGCAGACCCACAATACGGTATCCAACTTGGGTCGTGGCCGGGAACGACAGCACGTCGGTCGCGCGGTCCACGCCGCGAAAGTCACGGTTGAGCCGACGCATGGTCACGTCCGAGACCAACGCCACCACGAGTTCGCCGTTGGCGGTGCGTGGGGCGACGTTACGCAGCCACCGCGCCAACCCGAAACGGCTGAGCCTGCGTCCTCGCCCATCGGTTACCGCCACGCGTAGCTTGCCACTCGACGTCACCTGGGCCGTCACCCGAATCGTGAAGAAGGGACAGGCCTGTCTGGGTCGTCGGTCATTGCCGTTCGGACGTGGTCCTGTCGATGGAATGCGTTTCGTAGGCCTTAACGATCGCTTGAACCAAGGGATGACGCACGACATCACGATCGTCGAACCGAACAAAAGAAATACCATCGATTGCACGCACGATGTCTATAGCTTCCACGAGCCCAGAATCGCGTCCCACGGGCAAGTCAATCTGTGTAATGTCACCCGTGACCACCGCCTTGGAGCCGAACCCCAGCCGCGTCAAAAACATCTTCATTTGTTCCGGCGTGGTATTCTGAGCCTCGTCGAGAATGACAAATGCGTCATTCAAGGTACGACCGCGCATGAATGCTAGGGGGGCGATCTCAATAACGCCCCGATCAAGTAGCCGATGCACGCGCTCAGTATCAAGCATGTCGTACAGCGCATCGTAGAGTGGTCGCAGATAGGGATTTATTTTTTCCTGAAGATCGCCCGGCAAGAAACCGAGCTTTTCGCCGGCCTCCACGGCCGGCCGAGCCAGAATGATTCGACTCACTCGCTTCGAGGTGAGAAACGCCACGGCTTCGGCCATAGCCAGATAGGTCTTCCCTGTTCCAGCTGGACCCACACCAAACACCACGTCGTAATCCTCAATTGCGTCGAGATACCGACGCTGGTTCAAGCTCTTGGGCTTAACCTGACGCTTGTTCGAAGGCCGAACTGGGCCCTTCCCGAAAAACTCCCGAAGATCGACTGCGGCATCATCGGCAACCATCTGGGCGGCGCGCTTAACGTCGCCCTTGGACAAAACGTGACCTTCACGGATTAACTCAACCAACTGGCTGACGATGTACTCGACAGTCGAGAGCTTCGCCATGTCGCCAGTGACGAGCAGTTCCTGCCCATCTGTACGAATTTGTACACCGAAAATGTTTTCGAGAGTCTTCAGGTGCTCATCGTAAGAGCCGAAGAGCATCTCGACCCCTTCGTCAGGAAGAGCAATCTTCGCGAAGGAAGGCGTGGCTATGGACGTGTCTCCCTAGGCACTTGAATATAAGTATGCCTCATAGACGAGGTCAAGTCGACTCACCTAGCAACTCACGCACGCGGCAAGCGCTCCCCGAGGTGCAGCTCACGCAGCTGGCGGTTATCTACCTCAGAGGGTGCCCCAACCATTAAGTCGACCGCATTGGCGGTCTTTGGGAATGCGATCACGTCGCGGATTGAAGACTCGCCAGCTAGAATCGCGACGATCCGATCGAGACCGAGCGCAATTCCACCATGTGGCGGCGTTCCATGCTCAAGCGCCTCAAGGAAGAATCCGAACCGCAATTGCGCCTCGGCGTCGCTAATCTTAAGTAGACGGAAGATCCGCTGCTGAAGCGCCTGATCGTGAATTCGGATGCTTCCGCCCCCAATCTCTGTACCGTTGAGCACAAGGTCATATGCGCGCGCACGGACTTTTTCCGGTTCGGTCTCCAAGCGATCGAGGTCCTCCGCACGCGGAGAGGTAAAAGGATGATGAACCGACACAAACCGCTGCTCGCTCTCGCTCCACTCCACTAGCGGAAAATCAACGACCCAGAGGAACCTGAACGTCGTATCGTCGATCAGGTTCTCGCGCTGCGCAATCAAGAGACGAAGTTTACCCAGGATGCCAGACGCCTCTGCGCTCGAACCAGCCGACAATAGGACGAGATCGTCCGGCCCCGCATCAACCGCTTCGAGAATTTGTCCGAGCGTCGTCTCTCCTACCGCTTTGAGAATTGAACTCTGCACTGCACCGTCCGGCGATCGTCTCACCCACACGAGCCCTTTGGCGCCCAACTTGATCGCCTCTTTAACAAGCTGGTCGATCTTGTGACGAGCATATCGGCCACCGGCCGGGACAACCAGAGCGCGGACAACGCCACCACCGGCCACAACCTCACGGAATACCTTGAACGATGCATCAGCAAATACCGCTGAAACGTCTCGGACCTCAAGCGAGCACCGCAGATCGGGCTTGTCCGTGCCGTATCGCGCGATAGCCTCATCGAACGACATTCGTGAGAACGGCACTTCAATCATTTTGCCAGCCTGCTGACAGATGTCGCGCATCAAACGTTCGATCACCCCAAAAACGAGGTCGGGATTCGCGAACGACATTTCCACATCGATCTGGGTGAATTCCGGCTGACGATCCGCGCGCAGGTCCTCGTCTCGGAAGCAACGCACAATCTGGAAGTAACGATCCATGCCGGAGATCATCAGGATTTGCTTAAAGATCTGGGGCGACTGTGGCAGGGCAAAAAATTGACCCGCATGGACACGACTAGGGACGAGATAGTCGCGGGCCCCCTCAGGAGTTGATTTCGCGAGCATCGGAGTTTCGATCTCCCAGAAGCCTTCCCGATCGAGACACATTCGAGCAGCCATACACAGTCTGTGGCGCAAACCAATGTTGTCCCGCATCCTCTGACGACGTAGGTCGAGATAGCGATAGCGCAATCGGATTTCTTCCGACACCGGAGTCTCTTCGTCGATCTGGAAGGGCGGGGTTAGCGCCGTGTTTAAGACTCGAACTTCCTGCGCAACCACCTCGACCTCGCCCGTTCCAATCTTGGTGTTCAGCGTTTCGGCTGATCGGCGTTCGACCGTCCCCCGGACGCACACGACATATTCGGGACGTAGGCTCTTAATTACTCCGAGCACATCGTCGTCTTCTCGGGCCACCACCTGTGTGAGCCCGTAACGGTCCCGGACGTCAATAAAGATGAGTGACCCGAGATCGCGAATCTTGTGGACCCACCCGAACAGCGTAGCCTCGGTCCCGACGTTCGCCAACCGTAGCTCGCCACACGTGTGGGTCCGAGTGACTTCTAGTTCTTGCTGTGACACGCTGACATGGCCTCCGAAATGTAAGGCCTTACTCGGCGAGTGTTCGCGTCAGTCGTGACGCGACGTCCGACCGTGTCACCACGTCCTGATGTCCGGTCGCCATATCTTTTACGGTCACCGTATCGCGGGCAACCTCGTCCTCACCAATAATCAAGACCCGTGCAGCCCTCACGCGGTCAGCACGCTTCATCTGCGCGCGGGCTGAACGTGCTTCGTGGTCAACTTGCACGCTAAGGCCCACTCGACGAAGGTTGCGGGCCAACATGTGGACCTCGGCTTGTACGCGCACGTCGTCACCGATTGCTACCACGAACGCATCAACTCCAGTGGACGTGGTCGCATCGGCCGACATCGCCAGTACCAATCGTTCTAGTCCAGCCGCGAACCCGATGCCGGCGCGCTCCGGTCCACCCAGCTGCTTGACAAGGTGGTCGTATCGTCCACCACCGAGCACTGCATTCTGGGCGCCGATGCCACGGACGAAGATCTCGAAAGTGGTCCGGGTGTAGTAATCGAGTCCACGCACGAGACGATGTGACACGTCGTAGGCGAGCTCGTAACCATCCAGACCTCGCTTAACGGCATCGAAATGGTCACGACATGCCGAGCAGAGGTAATCTTCCGAGTGTGGCAACGAATCGATGATTGATTGATCGGCCTGAACTTTGCAGTCGAAAATACGCAGCGGGTTGGTCTCTGCGCGGCGCTGACAATCCGCGCAAAGCTCGGAAACACGGCTACTGAGTGCGGCAACCAGCGCGTCGTTGAAACCGCAGCGGCACTCCAAGCACCCAACCGAGTTGAGGTGTAGTTCAGCGTCCGCGATCCCGAGCTCTCGCACGAAGCACGCCGCCATCTCGATAATCTCGGCATCCAGTGCAGGCACCGCAACTCCGAACGCCTCAACGTCAAACTGGTGAAACTGTCGGTAGCGACCCTTCTGAGGACGCTCATAGCGAAACATCGGTCCCAAGCTGTACAACCTTGGGGTCGGCATCGCCTGTTCGAGTGCGTGCTCAACAAAGGCGCGCACCATGCTGGGGGTTGCCTCCGGACGCAAGGTGACTCGCTCGCCCCCCTTGTCGGTGAAGGTGTACATCTCTTTCTGAACGATATCGGTTGATTCGCCAGTGCCCTTAGCAAAGAGCTCCTCTCGCTCGATAATCGGAGTTCGAATCTCCTCGTAGGCGTACCGCCGACACACGTCTCGCGCGACGCCCTCGAGACGTTGCCAGCGCCCGACTTCGCCAGGGAGGATGTCACGAGTTCCTCGAACAGACGCGATCATGGCAACAGATACTCGTTCTTGTACTGAACGTAATGGTCGGCATACCGCTGAATCGACGTGACCTCGTCGTCGGTCAGAGTACGGCTCACCCGGGCCGGGCTACCCATGACTAGCGACCTAGGCGGAATCGTCATCCCCTCGACCACCAGAGTACCGGCAGCGATAATCGATTCGGTTCCGATCACAGCACCGTTGAGCACGATCGCACCCATGGCAACCAGACACCGATCATTAACCGAGCATCCGTGTAAGACAGCACCGTGGCCGACCGTCACGTCGTCGCCCAGGGTCGTTGGGTGCGTGTCGCTCATCACGTGAACAATGCAACCGTCCTGGACGTTTGTGCGGTCACCGACCCGGATCGTGTTGACATCGCCGCGGAGGACTGCATTCATCCACACACTGCTGTCCTTGCCGACCACGACATCCCCAATGACCTGGGCACTTTCATCGATAAAAGCAGTTGACGAGACGCAAGGAAGGATTGACCGATAGGGGCGAAGCACCCGAGGATTATACTTGCGGGTATCGAGACACAGACGGGTGAAAGATGAATCATAATTTACCTGATATGGGTAGGGTTCAACTCAACGACGCCATCGGTCGCCCGCTCCGCAGCCTGCGGATTTCCGTGACCGACCGGTGCAACTTGCGTTGTCAGTACTGTATGCCGGAGGCGGACTACGTCTGGCTGCCCCGAGAAGACATCCTGTCGTTCGAAGAAACGAGTCAACTTGTCGACCTATTCGCCGACCTGGGCGTCGATCGCGTCCGCATCACCGGTGGTGAGCCATTGCTACGGAAGGAGCTTCCTGAACTCATCGGCCTCCTAGCGAACAAACCTCAGATTACCGACCTGGCCCTGACGACCAACGGCATTCTACTCGCGGATCAGGCCGACCGCCTCCGGGGGGCGGGACTTCACCGCGTCACCGTAAGCCTGGACACGCTCCGGGCTAATCGATTTGAGCGCCTTACCCGTTTTGATGAGCTCGACGCCGTCATGCGCGGACTCGACGGCGCCGCGCACGCCGGCTTTGACAGCTTAAAGATCGACACCGTCGTAATTCGGGGCGTCAACGACGATGAACTCATTGACTTGCTGGAGTACGGACGCGACTTTCGAGCAGAGGTCCGATTCATTGAATACATGGATGTCGGCGGCGCAACCCGCTGGTCGGTTGATGCCGTCGTTTCTCGGCGAGAGATCCTCGCGATCATTGAGGCACACTATGGGCGCGTGGAGGCGGTGGCTGAAGACACATCCGCCCCCGCCGATAGATTCCGGCTGCCAGATAAAATGACGTTCGGCATCATCTCGTCCACCACGTCACCATTCTGTGGCCAATGTGACCGAAGTCGCCTCACCGCCGACGGACTCTGGTACATGTGCCTATACGCACCATCGGGGACCGACCTTCGAGGGCCGCTGCGGGCGGGTACGTCAGCCGCCACCCTCAAGGATCTGATCGCGAGAACCTGGTCGAAACGCACCGACCGCGGGGCCGAGGACCGATTGCGGGCGAGCCACCGCGCGCCGCTGATTCCGGTCGAGACCCTCCAGAAGCAACCCCACCTTGAGATGCACACGAGGGGAGGATGAGGGGCGTGGAGCTTTGGGAAATAGGAGCCGCCACCGCCGACCAGGTTGCCTCTTCGACCTAGCCCCATTGGGCCCAATCGGTGGACGGGCGTCAGGACGCTAGCGTACACGAACATCATCAAGAGAGGCCGCGCAATCGGACGGACCGCGCAGCCTCTCTTACCCTACTCAAAGCTCGGGACTCACCGGCGATCCGATCGCCGGCTCCGGGGTGATCTTAGCTCGTCCCGACCGTCTCTTTGTTCTTGCTCAAGCCCTGCAGCCCCTGAATCTGAACAACGGTTTGGACTTCCTCCTTCAGCACGTGCTGCCTGTACAGCTGGGCCATCTGCTGATGGTGGCGGTCATCGTCCTGGCCCTCGCTCGCATCCGCACCGTTCCCACTGCCGTTCTTGGACGACTTTCGGGACGCAAGCTTCTCTTGTCTGGCGTTCTTCGCAATCCCTAACTCATCGAGATCCGTTTGCGCACCAGCGGCGACCGCTTCAGGGTCGAGGACAAGACCGTGCTCGGTCGTCGGGAGGCCCACATTCTTGCCCCCTGCAAAGATCTCGTGACGGCCGTGCTCCTCATACCACTTGGTTAGGGTCGCCGTCATATACATCTTCTCGATGATGTTTCGCCACCCGATCCCGGTGTTGTAGGCACAAAACGAGATCTCGCCCTCCTGCGTGGCATACGGGATGATGCATCGCTCGGTGCGACGGAAATCGTAGTTGAACAGGTCTTGGAACCACATTCCAGCGATGAAGAGAAAGTTCCACCGGTCAGATCGACGCTGCGTGATGTCCGCCTGCGTTCGGTCGCCTGACACCGAGCCGTAGTCGTGGCGGGTCGCGCCAAACGTCTTGTCGAACTTCTTCATCAAGTCGAGCAACTTGAAGTGAGTCGGCGCCCTGAACGGGTCGTAGTTACGCATCAACGCCAGCGCCATCCCGACAATTGACGAGAACCGCCCACGGGCGGCGTCGTTGACCGTTGCGATGTCCTTAGCCAGACGCTCGCCTTTGACGAACGCAGTAAACGGCACCGCCTCTTTCGTCTCCTTATCGATCATGATAGCCATGCCGATACCGCAGTTGGGATGGCAGCCACAGTTGAGCTGGCCCCAATCTTCCTTCGGGCCATGCACGAGGTCAGCCCAGTCGGTAAAGGTGCTCATAAACGAGATCGGAAACCAGTCACGTATCGGCTCGCCAATACCAGTCTGATCCTTCACGTCGTGGGCAAGATGCGACAGGGTGTATCGCTGTGCATGCCGACGCTCATCGGTGATTTCCTCGTCGCGACCGGTAAACGAGACCGGTTGGAACGACAAGAAGTTAATCTTCTTCGGATTATCCAGCGCAAACTGCACGACGCGTCCGACCTGCTCGTTGTTGATCCCATTGAGGATCGTGATGACGGGCACGATATCGACGCCCGCGGTGTGCAGGTGCTCGATCGCCTGTAGTTTCACATCGAAGAGATTACCGACTAGCCGATGCGAGTTAGCGGCGTTTCCAACGCCGTCGAACTGGAGATATGCGTAGCGCAATCCAGCATCGGCCGCGGCCTTGGCGAAATCGAGGCTCTTCGCGAACTCGATCCCGTTGGTCGCCGCCTGTACACTGTTATAGCCTACCTTGCGGGCATATCGCACCGCATCGAGGAAATGGGGCGATATCGTTGGCTCACCGCCGGAGAACTGCACTGACATCTGCCGGCGCGGCTTGATTGAGATCGCGTTGTCGAGCAGCGTCTTGATGTCATCCCATGCGAGTTCGTGGACGAACCCAACCTGGTTCGCGTCCATGAAACACGGGTCACACATCATGTTGCAACGATTGGTGAGGTCGATGGTCAATACCGATCCACGGCCGTATTTAATCGTGCTGCTACCGTGGTTATGCAACTTCTCGTCGTTGTGCGCCTCGATGTCACTGCCTGGGAACGTCTCCTCAAGATGACGAAAGAACTCGGTATCGATGGCCATCACGTCCTCGTAGTGGCCGTGAATCGGACAGTCCTTAACCATCATGATCTTGCCGTCACGCTCGATGATCTGCGCCTTGATCTCCCCGACCTTCTCGTGCAGTAGGTCCTTGTAGTCTTTTTTCCCATCGAGAATGGCCTGACGCGCTTCTCGCACACACTTGGGACAGAGCGAATCGGTCTCCCGCGGCCAGCCCAAGATCGGCTTGACCTTCTCATGGGACTTCAACAGCGGCTTCTCTGACCACGAGGGCGTAAACGAAGGCTGCTCCGCGAACTTGTTCCACTTGTTGTAGAAGAACCAAGCCCCGTTGGCCGCGTAGGACAACCCCTTCTCAACGTACTTCACTGGTTTATGCATTAAAGTCTCCAGAATCAAGTTTTTTATCGGCACAAGAATAGCGTCATCTGAGGGCGTGTGCCTTAATTTTCAACGAACGGGCAGATCCGGGAACTGAGTGGGCATCCCAGGCCGAGACGTGGCAACCCGAAACGACCGATTTCTGTCATTTGATCGGGACGAACGACAGATTCGTCATCGCCGGCCTTGAATCCGCTCGGAGCCGGTGCCAGTCTAAGGAAATGTATGACGACGCCACGCGCGCTCACGTTCGCGACGGCGCTCGCCGTCATGGCCGTTTCGGCCACGTCGAGCCAGAACGCCGAAGAACGACCCCTCTCCGGCGCCTTCGACCACTCCTATCGCTCGCTGTCCCGCGTGTTGGGCCGCCATGTCGTTGGGACTCGGGTGGACTACGCTGGGCTCAAGCGGCAGCGCGCGGCTCTCGACGCCGTAATCACCGAGCTCGGCCGGGTCGAGCGTCGTGACTTCGATACATGGACAGACGACGAGCAGGTCGCCTATTGGATCAACGCCTACAACGTCTTCACGCTCCAGGCGATTGTCGACCACTATCCGGTCGATGGAGGTTGGCTCAGTTTCCTGCGATTGGCGCCACGAAACAGCATCAAACAGATCGACGGCGTCTGGACGGCACTCAGCTGGCCGGCGGCAGGTGTGCAGATGACGCTCGATGAGATCGAGCACGGAACGCTGCGAGTGCACTACGACGAACCGCGGATCCACTTCGCAGTCAATTGCGCCGCCGTGAGCTGCCCTTCGCTCCGCGCCGATCCATACGTTGCGAGGCGCCTCGACCGCCAGCTCGTGCAGGCCTCACGTGACTTCCTCGCGAGCGACTTCGGCCTGCAGGTCGACGGCAGTACCCTGCGCGTGTCGAGCATTCTTGACTGGTACGGCGAGGACTTCGTGGACGAGTACGCTCAGCTGGTCGACGGACCCGGCTCTGTAGAGTCCCGAGCCATCCTCGGCCTGGTTGCCAAATATGGACCATCGTCGGCAGCAAGCTTGGCCCGAAGCGGCAACGCTCGGATTCGATTCCTTCGCTATGATTGGAGTCTCAACGACACGGTGACCCGCTGACCCGACTAGGACGCTAGGCTAAGTCCATCTACTATAGAAGCGCCTCGGAGCGAGTCGAACTCTCCGAATGTGTCGATCTCGATCACAGCCGGCTCACGCACGTTGATCACCCGCTGCAGCCACTTAAATTCTTGATCCGAATCGCCGAGGCTGTAGTGGGGAAAGACGAGTGCCATAGTGACCAAGGCGAACACAATGATGCCAAAAATGTCGTTGACCTGGGTGAGACCGGATCGAGGTCGAAACACCACCGAGCTTCTCGAAACAAGCCGCAAGCCCGGGATTTGTCGGAAGCGTCTCAGCAGCAATCCGGACCGCAAGCCGACTCGTCGTTCGCAGTCACGTTGCGGGCACTCGTCGAACCCTCCACAATCGCGAACGATCCGGCGTACGGCGGGTTTGAGAGCTTCGAGGCCGTATCGGTGCAGATCTCAATCGGGGTTCCGCGAGGAAATAAATGCCCCTCGTCGTCGACCACCGCTTTAAGAGGACCAGAATAGATCGCGTACTGCCCCATAAACTGACATCCAGCTTTCTTCGCGAACTTGTAGCCCCGCACCGTAACCGACGAAAAAGTGCAGCCTTCAACTTCCCGCCAGACGGTCTTTTTGAGGATCGAGACACCGTAGAAGCCGGAACGCTCGAGCGCGCTCAGAAACGCTTCTTCGGTGAGCGCACCGCTGATGCACTCGCCCCACAGCTGTCCATCGGCACGCATCCGAGGCGGCACCTCGCGGTCGGACACGATGTCAGCCACAACAAGCCGACCGTGGTCCTTTAACACCCGCCAGACCTCGCGGAGCACGCGAGGCTTATCAGGCGACAGGTTGATCACACAATTCGACGTAACCACATCGGTAACCGCGTCGTCGAGCGGAATTTCCTCAAGGTAGCCCTTCCGGAACTCGACAACGTCGTAACCGAGAGCCCTGGCGACCTTCGGCTGGCACTCGCGGGCGATCTGCAGCATTTGATCGGTCATGTCGATTCCGTACACACGTCCGGTCGCGCCAACCTTCTTGGCCGCGATGAAGCAGTCAATCCCAGCACCCGATCCGAGGTCGACGATCGACTCGCCCTCGGCCGGTGAGGCCGCGGTCACCGGGCTACCACATCCATAGAATCGTTCAACAACATCCTTGGGAATATGTGCCAAGTCCTCGGCTTCGGGCTGAACCGGGCAACACAGCTCGGCATTCGGTTTTTCCGCAGCGCCGCCATAGAACTCCCGGACGATCAAGCGGGATCGCTCCATCACCTCTTCGGACAAGACGCACGCCGAGTGGGTCGTCCGTACAATCGCGGGGTCGGCTCCGGTTGCGGCATCATCGTGCAGGGTTTGCTCACCCATGCCACGGAAGACTACGGGGCGATCGAACCCAGACCACGGCTGCACGGTGGCCTGACCGTCACGGGCCAGATCAGACAGCGTATCGTTAGCCAGCCCCCTATACAGCTCACAGTAGGGATCATGCGCCAGGAAGCTTCCACGCGTCCCTCCGCTATCGGACGCGGTCGTCCAGTACCCATGCTCTAAGTCGCCACCACCGCACAGGAACTTCAACTCGCACGAACGGCACAGCGGCTTCTTTTCTACCGAGGCCGACCTGAGATCACGACAGACCGTGCTTTCCTTCCAGATCGTTTCGAGCGACTCGGTGGCCAGATCGCCACAGACGAGCTCGGGCACTCCGGCCATCGAAGCTGACGGATAGATTCGGCCATCGGTGTAGAGGCAGAGACTGTTCCAGCCGGCTCCTGCTAAATCGTTCTTAATACCGGGAGTGCCGTCAACACGCAGTCGCAACTCCTCGATATTGTCAATCGAAACGCCGACATCACGCGCCAACACGCGTACACCTCGAACCGCAGCCAGAATCGCCTCCGCCGTCGGGAGGTCGGCAAACGAACCGTCCATTACGCGGCCCCGACGATGGGGCCAGAGGAGGTGCATGTTCCGAACGCCCAAGTCGGAGGCGAGACAAATAATGCCATCCAGGTTATTAATGTTATGTTGCAGAATCGTCACGGTAATGGTCGGCACTAAGCCCACTTCGACCGCCCTTCGAATACCGTGCACGATTCGCGCGAAACTCCCCTCGCCCCGGATCGGGTCGTTGACCTCGGCAGTTGAGCCGTCGAGGCTAATCTGCACGCGGAGCGCCGAGCTTGGCGCCGACAAATTCAACGCGGCGAGCCTCGCCATCTGCGTGAGACGGTCCCCCTTGAATAACGTACCGTTGGTCAAAATGACGAGCTCCCGGTGGTGCCGCTCGACAACATGGGCACTGAGCTTGAGGATGTCCGGTCTGGCGAACGGTTCACCGCCCGTAAAGAAGACGCGGGTCACCCCCAGCGTCACGGCTTGGTCAATGGCTTCGAGGATGCGAGCGGTGGCCAGACCCTGGTCGCGCGATGGACCCGAGGACACAAGACAGTGCGCGCACGCAAGGTTGCAGAAGTCGTTGACATGAACCCAGAGCTCCTGAAGCTGATCCGTACGGAGATAGGCGTCTCGTCCAAGGTAGGGTGCCGACGCGGCCCCGTCGGCCGAAAGAAACCCACGTCGCAACGCGTCCCGCGCAAAGGTCTCGACGTGCAGCCAAGCTCGGATCGCGTCGAGGCCGGATGATGCTGCGTAGTGCTTCACCACATCAGCAAACCGTGTCCGACCGTCAAATCGACCGAGCAGCCACATCCCCCGATCGTCTGAGGCCACCCAATTGGGAGAGTTCGGATCGAGCGCGATCGGTCCAGCGGCGCTCTTTAAGACCGAGAAAGCCGGAGCACGAAGTATCGTCGTGTCTTCAATGTAGGTTGGTGTGCGCACATTCTCCCTTAAGACGACCCTGAACGGGCTGAAGTTCCCGCCGATCGCCACACCCAGAACCCAATCCCAGTGACGATGCCATACTCAACCGGGACGACCCAGCCTGGCAGCACCCAGCCAACCCCACGAAGCTCCGAGTCCCAAACGACGTAGGTCAGTATAGAGGTAAGGGTCCAGGCCAAGAGCGGCCAATTAGCCCGGATCGTCAGAAACGGCGTAAGCCACACGAGGTACCACGGGTAGACGGCGGGCATGAGGAAAAGCGCGGTGGCCAGCGGCCAAGCCCAGGCTCGCGGATCATTGAGCTGTGTCGTCTGGCGGAGACGCCAGGCCACCGCCATGCCGCCAACCGTTGCGAGTGCCAGAACCCCGAACGGACCAAGGTAGGACTCCAGAAGCTCGAAGAACGGGCCGTTGAACCGCCAGCGCTCTGCGTAGGCCCCAAGGGATCCTACCGGTGCGCTCACACCGTGGCCGACGAAGGGTAAATATACGAACCCCGCCAGTCCGACGGCAATTGCAGCATCGCGAAGCCGAACGCGGCGCCACAACAGCGGAAGCACGACGATCGGCAGGAGCTTGACGGTGACGGACAATGCGAGGGCCGAAGCCGCGAGGAGCGACCACCGTTTGGACAACGCATAGCCCGTTGTCACGACTAGCAGCGTCCCGAGCAGATCAATGTGTCCGCCACCAGCGCCTTCGAGCGCGACCAGCGGGTGCCAGGCATAAGCGAGCACCCACCAGGGATCCCGACCGGTCGTCGCTAGCCACCGCCAGAGGACGAACACCGTGAGCAGGTCGAATGCGACGGCTGCCCCGATCATCGCCGTCGTGGATTCGTGCACGGTCGTGACGAGCCGAAAGAACAGCTCGGCCGCCGGTGGATAGATAGTCGGCAGTTCCGCGCTCGTGGGATCGATTTGGCGCGTAAGGTCGGTGTGAAGATGCTGCACGTCGGTGTCGTTCGGTGTCGTGTGGTAGGGATTAAAACCGTGCCGCTGAACCCGACCATCCCAGACGTATCGGTAGATATCGTCCGAGACGAGGGGTGCTGCAGCAACGAGAACAGTGCGCCACACTAAACCGAGCAGCAAACAGACGAGCAGCAGCCGTTTCGATCCGGGTCCGTGCAACACTAGGATGAGCGACGCGACGTAGGCCACGGCCGCGATAAGCATCAGGAAGACAAACTCGATGCTTCGCGCGCGAACATCGAACATTGACGCACCGGTGAACGTCGCCAGCAGCACGAACCCACACACCAGGATGGCGCCGCGGCTTGTCATTTGTACAATCGACGACCGCGGGTCCGCCGAAGAGACCAGATTGTCGCCAGCATGCGGCTCCCAGCACGGACGGTCCCGACGACGGTTCCGGAAATCTTGGACCGTCCGATGCGCGGCCGCTGGCGCACCGGAACCTCGATCACCCCGAGACCGGCCTCGGCGGCCTTTACTTGCATCTCGATTGTCCATCCCCAGGTGGGGTCGTTCATGCCCAATCGGTCGAGTGCGGCTCGCCTGACCGCCCGAAACGGACCCAGGTCCCGATAGCCGGTTCCCCATATTCGATTAATCAGCGACACACAGAACTGTGTCCCGAGCCGAGCCGTGAGGCCTCGACCCGGCCCCACGCGAGTCCCAAGGACAAGGTCCGCACCAGCGCCGAGAATCGGCGAAACGAGTTTCGTCATCTCAGCTGGGTAGTCGCTTCGGTCGGCGTCAAGAAAGACAATAATGTCGGCGTCTGACGTCGCTCGGAGCCCAGCGAGGCAAGCCCGCCCGTACCCTTTGCGCGGTTCGCTCACCACCTGCGCACCATGTGCGCGCGCGGTTTCAGCCGTTTCGTCGGTCGACCCATTGTCGACCACGACGACGCGGCTCACCAAGTCGGGGACCTCATCAAGCACGAGGCCGATGGCCTCCTGCTCGTCGAGGGCTGGAACAATCACCTGAATCATCGCGTAGTCGCCTACGCCCCCTGACTTAAACACTCCAGGCGTTAAGCGCTCTTCCGCATCAGTTCCCGGCGTACCAAGCGATTCTGGATACCCATGATAGTACGTACGCGCGAGCCACTCGGGTGAAACACCGATGAAGTACATAACGACCAGCCATATATTCAGGAACGAACGCTGGATCCACCCGTCGCGCTCCCACCGCCGCGGCGAAACAGCAATCGGAACCGGCGACCAAAACAGGTGACCTCTTCGCCGCAGCCGCCGTGCGAACTCGACGTCCTCCATGATCGGAAGGCCAGCGAAGCCGCCCATCTCCTCGAAGACATGACGGCGCACGAACAACCCTTGGTCACCGTAGGGCAGACCGAACCAGCGAACGCGTATGGCCACACCCCACTCGATAAGACGCGCAGGAAAACCCGACGATGTGAACTGGAATCGCAAGGCGCCACCAACGACCGGCTTCGAGTCGAGCGAGGCGAGCTCCGTAAACCATGCGGAGTCGAGACAAGTGTCGGCGTGCACGAAGAACAGCCATCGCCCGCGCGCAACCCGCGCCCCATCGTTCATCTGAAGGGCACGACCCGGTTGGCTGTCGACCCACCGTGCCCAGGAAAACCGCCGGCGCAGGGGAGCCAAGGAGCTATCGCCGTCGTCACCGTTTACGACAATAACCTCGTACCCGCCGGATTGGCGGACATCGGTGGGATTAGCAGGTGAGGGACCTTCGAGCGACCGGAGTAAGAGCGCTAATGGCGCGGCGTCCCGAAGGACAGGGACCACGATGGAGACGAGAGGGACGGACGTCATCTTTCGACACGCCACACTGCGCTGCCACGGCTGGGGTCAGACTCCAGCCAATTCAGGAGAGTCGAAGCCCAAGGAACGCTCGTGTTTCCAACCACACCCGATCAAGACTGGCCGTCAGCTGATGTCCATCGTTAAGCATGACCAACTGAACGTGGGGCCGATGGCGCACAAATTGCTGAACCATGCCTGGATCGACAACGTCGCCCTGACGTCCCTGGAGAATGAGCGTCGGCACTGTGTTTCGCGTCGCAAAGGAATCGTACCGGCTGGCATCGGCAAAGAGCTCGTAGTGGACTCGTCGGTTCCCACCATAGCCGTAGTGAGGCGTCTCAAGCCAACCAGTCTCCTGCCAGCGTACCAAGCGTTCATCTCCGAACCCCGCCCGACTACTCCCAAACTCCAGCGCCGGCGCCAACCATACCATTCGGTCGATCCTGGGCCAGGTAGAGCCGAGACACTCTGTGAGATGGAGCGCCACGAACGCGCCCAGGCTGGACCCGAAAAGCACGACCGGTGCGGGCTCGCGGCTCGAGAGGTTATCCTCAATCTGGCGGATCATGCGTGTAACCGTGAGAGTCGAGAAGTCGGGAAGATTGAAGTCTGGACAGTTCAGGGTCAACTGGTGCGCAGCTAATCGATTGGTCAAGAATGTCGCTTTTCCTGACTGTGGCGACGAGGCGAAGCCGTGTAAATAAAGAAAGTGTTCCATCTACGGCATGTTCCCGCAGCCCGGGCAACACCGACAGGGAATCTCGGCCTCGCCTTCCGTATAGTAGTTGTAGGTCAGCTCCTCGCCAGCCGAGATGTTTTGCCCGGCACAGATCAGGATCGTGTGTCCAATGATTGTGCTATAGCAGTTGGGAGCGCAGAAATGGTTGATGAATCGCGCGTCGTTTTCGCCGATGTTGGCGTCGCGCGACCACCGCTGGTTGATGCGAAAACACCAGATATTGCCCTTGTTCAGATACCGCTCCTCACGTTCCTCGCTTTCGCTAATTGGGATTTTCTCGCCCGCGTACTCGATGATTCGTTTGTTCCTGGTTATGGATTCCAGCGTAAACATACCGTAGCCGTGAAGGCTCGAGCGCTTCCGTTTGACGCTTGGTGGATTAATGACCTCCGGAACTGGAATCTTCATGTCGTGTCGGGGATCTGTAAGGCGTGCCGTCGTGGCGCGATTATAATGCCAGCCCGTGTCTGACTGGTGCGGCGAGCCGCCACCGTTACTGTTGCTGGAGGGTATCGCTCAGTTCAATCGTGGCGAGTTCTTCGAGCAGCACGAGACGCTGGAAAACCTCTGGCGATCGGAGCACCGCGCCGTGCGACGGCTCTACCAAGGCATCCTCCAAATCGGCGTGGCGATGTATCAAATTCAGCGCCATAACCACCACGGTGCGGTGTACATGTTGACGCGTGGATCCGACTACCTCCGGCCATTCGCGCCACGGTGCCTAACGGTCGACGTCGATCACCTACTCGACCAGTCGGCGCGCCTGCTGGACGTCGTCAATACCCTGGGCCGGAATCACCTCGAACAGTTCGATTGGTCACTCGCGCCGAAGGTGCGCCTGGTCGACTGACTGGGTACCGTCAACGCGATATACCAAACGGAACTTCGACAGGCCGATGCCAACACCACGGTTCACAGCCGACACGCTGAGATTTCTCCGATCGCTACGCCGCAACAACGACCGAGAGTGGTTCCGGAATCACCGAAATGAGTATGAAACTTATGTCCGCGGCCCGATGGTAGATGTCATCGAACAGTTGGCCGCCGACCTCCCCGAGTTCGCGCCTGAGCTGGTGGCCAACCCGAAGGTTTCGATGTACCGCATCTACCGAGACACACGGTTCTCAGCGGACAAGTCACCCTTCAAGACTCACGTATCGGCGGTATTCCCGCACCGAGGATTGACAAAGCACGGAGGGGCTGGTCTGTACTTCCACGTTGCAACCGATCACGTGCTCATCGGGGCTGGAATCTACGCGCCCGAGTCCCGTCAACTCTACCAGCTGCGAAAGCACCTGGCGAGTAACACGAGACGATTCCTAGCCATTGTGGAGTCGCCGCAATTTCGGCGTAGTTTTGGCGAAATCAGCGGGCAGCGACTCAAACGGGTACCCCGCGGGTTCGACACTGACCATCCTGCCGCCGAATACCTCAAGCTTCGTCAGTTCCTGGCCGGGACCGATCGGTCGCCCGAGTTCGCGACACGGTCCCGCTTTTACGGTTCCCTTAGACGGCTGTTCGAGCAACTGACAGCATTCGTCATGTTCCTGAACGAGCCGTTGACATCGGCATCCACCCAGGAAACAGTTTGGTAGGCCTTTACGCTTGCCACACTAGCGACCCAATAGGTGGCGGAGAGCCTCATCCAATCGGGGAAATGCGAACTCGAAGCCAGTTTTCCTCAATACCGCCGGGTCAAGCCTGGCGCTCGCAAGTAACAACGCGTCGGCCATCTCGCCGAACGCGAGGCGGGCGGCAAACCGGGGCACCGGGATGACCGTGGGCCGACGAAGAACCCGGCCGAGGATCTCTGTGAACTCTCGGTTGGTCACCGGGCGCGGAGCTACGGCGTTGACCGGCCCACTGATCGGCTCGTGGGTCAGTGCGTGGAGTACGATACCTAGCACATCATCGAGGGCAATCCAGCTCATGTATTGATCGCCCGACCCGAGCACACCACCAACCCCAAACTTGAACGGTGGGAGCAACTGCGCAAGCGCCCCGCCCAGCGGCGTAAGGACGATCCCGATGCGCAGTTGAACCACCCGAATTCCGTGCTCGCGCGCCGGCGTGGCGGCGTCCTCCCAGCTCTGGCAAATTTCAGGGAGGAACCCGATTCCTGCGGACGCTGACTCCTCCAGCAACGCGTCTCCACGATTTCCATAGAACCCAACCGCGGAGGCCGCTACGAGCACCTTGGGCGGGAACTCAAGCTTAGCCAACGTCTCACACAGCTTCCTGGTGCCATCAACGCGACTATTGCGAATTCGCACCTTGCGCGCCTCCGTCCAGCGCCCCCGCGCAATGTTCTCTCCAGCAAGATGGACAACGGCGTCAATTCCATCGAGTGCCCCCTCGGCGAATGTACCGTCGACAGGGTTCCAGAAGGTCGTGTCAGCGTCAGTGCCGGGCGCACGAAGCAGGCGCCGAACCTTGTGGCCGCCGCTGGCTAGAGATGATGTCAACGCTGAACCGATCAGCCCACTTGAACCGGTCATGAGTACGTTCATTGCTTCTCCTTCATATTGCGAATGGCTCAGCCAGTGGGTGCCGCTACCAGTAGCCGATGTCTTTGCGTGCTTCCCATCCGCCAGCAACCTCGAGGCCTGACCCAGGACCTTCTTCGATTCCGCATCTGCCAGGCGCCAGCCGAGCCACTTCGTGCCGGATTACTGATCGAGTATCGGCTTAGCCCTCACGACATTCTCATCTCGTGGTAAACCTGGATCGAGGACTGGGATCCGCCGCGGCGGTTTGTCAATGTGCAGGTCCAGGATCCGTTTCGTTGGTGGCACCACTCACACGATATCGTGCCCAGCGGATGCGGTACGCTGGCAAATGACACTGTCGAATTCGATACCTAGTCTTGGATGCTCTATGGGACCCAAGCTCTCCACCGGATCAACTCGAACCTACGTTCAATTTATAAGCGCCGCCACGCGCAGATCGCTACGATTCTTGGCGGCAACGGAAGAACAGCCGCGTTGAGACCGCGGTGCGAGCTTACGAGATTGCCTCCTCGCGCAAGACAGCCGGTGCTGGACCACGCACGTCCCAAACGACCCGCAGCCAGGAGAGCAACATCACCCCGTAGTGGGTGAAATCAATTTCCCACCAGTAGAAGCCCTGGCGCTCCGAGGCGGGATACCGGTGATGGTTGTTGTGCCAGCCCTCACCACCGGTGACCAGCGCCAGCCAGAAACTATTACGGCTTTCGTCGCTGGTATGGTACCGACGACTGCCGTACTGGTGGCCGATCGAGTTGACGGCAAAGGTCACGTGATAGAGAAGCGTCGTGCTGCAGAACAGTGCGACCACGATTAGCTGCCATCCGTTCGCACCGAGGCTTGGGTACGCCGATGTCAACCACTTACCGAGAAAGAAGAGTGCAACCCCGAGACTAAGCGGGGCAACGTAATGGTTATCGTCAAGCCAACGGAGTTCCGGGTACTTCACCAGATCCGGGACCCACTCGACCTTGGTTCGCTGGTTAGCAGGACTCATGATCCATCCGGCGTGCGCCCAGAAGAACCCCTTGACACCCGGGGGATGCGCGTCTTCCTCGGTATCCGAATAACGATGATGACTCCGATGATGACCTGCCCACCAAAGTGGCCCTTTTTGAGCAGCGGCCGCGCCAAGCAAGGCCAGCACGAACTGGAACGGTCGACTAGTCTTGAAGGCCCGGTGACAGAAGTACCGGTGATAACCAGCCGTCAGCCCGAACATTCGGGTAGCCAAAGTTAGAAACCCAATCACCAGGGCTGTTGTGCTCACCCCGGTCCACATGACGGCGAGGCAGGCAACGTGAACGCCAGCGAACGGCAGACTCCTAACGATGTCAATCGTCTCGGTCCTGGATCGTGAAATCGGCATTGACAGCGTTGGCACAGGTCTCTCCTTTAACCTTAACGACTGAAGTGACAGTCGCGATAATCAGCAACGAGCAGATGGTTGCAGCTAAAGAACATGTAGCAGATTGCACGGTAGTGTTGGCTCTTCGGTCTCTGGTCAGACGATCGCGGAGAGCTTACGGCTCAGGGTTAACAGCCTGGGTATTCAGCCTCCGAGCACCAGCCATGATGCCGTACAGCCCGTAGTTGCCCTCATGGCACGCATATTCATACAGGGGACCCTCGGTTCGCCGGAACGGAATCACCGCGGTCCACGGGCGGGTGAAGTTGTTCGGATCCTTGATCGTGAATTCGTATATCACGGTATTGGAATCGACACGATGAAATCGCTCGCTAAGATACGTATCCTTAGACGAGCCGGGAAAATTCGTCGGCTGCGAGAAATTGATCGTTTCGACGACCAGGGTTTCGCCTTCCCAGCGACCTCGAGAGCTTCCCGACCACTGAGGCACATGGTTGTGGGGCCGCTCATCGATCGAAATGATCCGCACGTTATGAATGTGCTCGTTGAACAGGGCAACGTATCCGGGTGTCTGAAAGATCTGCACGTTGTTGTTGTATGACCCAGGTCGCATTGGTGGACCGGCGTTCGACCCCATGAGGCATCGATCAGTCAGACTGCGGTCGTTATAGTGGTCCGCAAAGCCGTTGCGAAAATTTAGACGGCGAATGCGGCGTGCCTTCGCGAACTCGGGTGTGTACGGAATCCGGCCATCCGGAGGATCTACAATCAGCGACGTTCGCTTGTCGGACGTCAGCTCGATACCTCGCTCATACCAAAACTCGTTATAAGACAGCACGCCGCCTTCCGTGCGAGATTGATAGCCAGCGCTTGGCGCTCCCTTTCGTGGATCGAAAAGATCGCGGTTCAAACGGACCCGCTCCGATGCTTCGAATACGGCAGCCTCCTCCAGTGATAACGTCTCACGGCCCTCAAGCGCGGGGGGGCGCTGCATCGGCGTTAGCGTACGGAACGTGAAGACGCCTGAAATATCAGGCTGGCCGTCTACCGTGCGCATCGGCACAGCACCGTCTCCGTTCTGAGCAGCGACGGGGGATAGTACCAGCACGATGACGGACGACAGAAAAACGAGCGCAGTGGCCAGTCGGAGGCTTAGCATGGACGCCACCTGAGTTTACGCGCATTCAAAGCCGGACACCATAGAGCCATCGGAGCGACGCGAGACCAGCCCGGACATCCCTAAGGTATCCTCATCATTCCTCCACTAGTGGAAATTGTGAGACTCGATGTCGGGTCCAGCAGTCCACAATCTCCGACATCGTTCGGCTTTGATCGAAATTACACCGTCCTGGATCTGCAGCCGACCTTCCACGAGGAGAAACGGCTGATCGAGAATCGTGGTCTTCTGCTCGGCAAACACTGACGGCTGAACGATGATGTTGGCAATCCCGGTCTCATCTTCGAGTGTCAAAAATACAAACCCTTTCGCGGTTCCAGGTCGTTGACGGGTGATCACTGCGCCGGCCACACGTACACGACAACCATGGCGCCCCCTGGATAAATCGACAGCACGCAGCACACCACGCAGCGCAAACTCTCGACGATGAAATGACATGGGGTGTGGGCCTATTGTGAGCCTCGTGACCGCATAATCGGCCACCATCCGCTCGACCGGCGTCATCTTCGGTAGTGGTGAAGATGCTGCGACCGCACCCCCTCCTATCTCCTGTCTCCTGTCTCCTGTTTCCTTGAGCAACGCCCCCTCTTTCTTTACCGCCCTCTCAATCTGCCACAGAGCCATTCGACGGTCATACCCAAATGTGTTAAGCGTCCCGACCTCCGCCAGCGTTGCCAACTCGTCACGCCGTACACCCGTCCGCGCGATCAAGTCATCAAGTGAGTCGAACCGTGCCCGTCGCAATTTACACCTCTCAGTCATGCGCACACGTGCTACAAAAACCACGCTGACCAACTGCCGTTTCGATGATTTCCAACATAGAGTTATCGTCGCGTCCACACTTGGGACACGACATGGATGTCGTCTCTTCCGTCGCTTGTCGTGTGGCGGTCGTATGTCGGTCCGGCTTGATTCCAGCCGATTCGATTGCCCGGCCCACGGCCTCGCGTAGGCCCGTGACATAACGCAGCCCAAGCCGAATCGTGCCGTCCTCATCGACCGTGCAATTCCAATTGGAGTGCTGCACGTCAATTTCAGCAAACCGTACGCCATGCCGCTGGGCATCCTTAACAAGCGTTGCCGGGTTGTAGAACCCCATCGGCTGGTTGTTGAGTAACGCCGTGTAGAACGCCGCCGGGTAATGCGCCTTGAGATACGCATTGGCATAGACCAGCAAGGCAAAGCTCGCGGCATGAGACTCGGGAAAGCCGTACAGCGCAAACGACGCAATCGACCGAACGATTTTCTCAACCGCATCACCGGTAATCCCCTGGCGCTGCATGCCCTCGCGGAGCTTGGTCTCGATCTGTTTCATCCGTCGCTCCGACCGCTTGAATCCCATCGCTTGGCGCAACTCCTCCGCCTCCCCCCCGGAGAATCCAGCCGCGACCATCGCGATCCGCAACAACTGCTCTTGAAATAACGGCACGCCGAGAGTCCGCTTGAGGATTGGTTCAAGCAATGGATGGGGATATGACACCGGTTCTCGACCCGCCCGACGATTTAAATAGGAATGCGCCATCTGCCCGACGATCGGACCGGGACGAATGATCGCGACTTCGACGACGATGTCATAGAACTGCTCGGGACGTAGTCGGGGAAGGGTTGCCATCTGGGCACGCGATTCCACCTGAAATACGCCGATGGTGTCGGCCTCCTGCAACATGCGATAGACCTCTGGGTCTTCGGTAGGAAGGTGCGCGAAATCAA
The DNA here is from genome assembly GCA_965237405.1 of Vicinamibacterales bacterium. GTDB lineage: Bacteria > Acidobacteriota > Vicinamibacteria > Vicinamibacterales > UBA8438 > CAUZIB01. Next base: position 2,127,018 of record OZ250139.1, read on the forward strand.
CCTTGGGCGTCGGCGTGTTGATAAGCACGAGTGCTTCCTGGAGTACCGCCATCATGCCCAATCCCAGTAGGTCGACTTTGACGATCCCCATATCGGTGCAATCGTTCTTGTCCCACTGCATAACGACACGATTGGGCATGCTGGCATTCTCGAGCGGAACCACCTCGTCCAAACGCCCCTGGCAGATAACCATGCCGCCGGAGTGCTGCCCGAGATGACGCGGGAGATCTTGAATGCGTGTCCAGAGATCACCGAATAACCGAATCGTCGAATCTTCACCGTTAAACCCGACATTGCGTAGATGCTGTTCCAAGCATTCGTCCGGATCGGTCCATTCAAAGTTGTGCATCGCCTTGGCCAACCGGTCGATTTTCGCCGACTCGATCGACAGCGTCTTCCCAACTTCACGGGCGGCACTGCGTCCCCGATAGGTGATGACGTTGGCGGTCATCCCCGCGCCCAAGCGGCCGTATCGTTCGTAGACATACTGGATGACCTGCTCACGGCGGTCACCGCTCGGAAGATCGATGTCGATATCCGGCCATTCGCCACGCTCCTCCGAGAGAAACCGCTCGAACAGCAGCTCCATCCTGATCGGGTCCACCGCGGTAATCCCAAGGCTGTAGCACACGGCGCTGTTGGCAGCCGATCCTCTCCCCTGAGCCAGAATGCCGTGCTGTCGACAGTAATTGACGATGTCCCAGACGATGAGGAAATACCCGGCCAGGTCGAGCTTCTCGATCAGATCGAGCTCACGCGTTACTTGACGACGTGCCGTATCGTGATACGGACGATACCGCTCACGCGCTCCGACCTCGGTGATCTTTCGCAGAAACGATCCCATCGTTTCCCCAGACGGCACTGGGAACTCTGGAAAGCGATATCCGAGATTCGCCATCGTGTAGCCCAGTCGATCGGCGAGTTCGTGCGTCGTTTTGACCACCGCTGGAAGATCGTGAAACAGTCGGGCCATCATCTCCGGCGACTTCAAATACCGTTCGGTATTCCGGTCGAGACGCCGACCAGCGCGGGCAAGTGTGGTCTAGTGGCGGATGCAGGTCAGCACATCGTAGAGGGATCGTTCCGAAGGCTCCGCAAACCGCACACCGTTAGTCGCCACCACCGGCACGTGACAAGCCGCTGCCATCGCAAGCAATGCCTGGTTGTCATGCTCCTCGTCACGCAAGAGATGTCGCTGCACCTCGACATACACCTGGGCTTGACCGAACAACCCGAGCAGACGATCGAGGACTCCGCCCACGCCATCTCGATGCCCCATCAACGCCGGTCGACCCGCCAGCGCGACCAACCCGGACGTCTGTCCGTCGAGCTCCTCGAGTGCAAGCGCCCCTTCGCCCTTGGGAGCGTTCCGTTTCATCCGAGTGACGAGCCGGCACAAATTTCGATAGCCCGCTTGGGTCTCGACGAGTACAGGCAACCGCCACAGCACCGGGACACGCGGCTGAGAATCTGTCCCCTGACTGGACCCGTTGGCTCGGATCGTGAGCTCGCTGCCGATGATCGGCTTAATCCCAGCCGCTAGTGCGGCTTTGTGAAATCTGGAAACCCCACCTACGCCGTCTCGATCGAGCAGCGCCATGGCGGGATAGCCGAGCATCGCGGCCCGGTCGACCAGCGTTTCGGGAAGCGACGCCCCATCAAGGAAGGAAAATGCGGAGGAGGTATGAAGTTCGATATACATGATGAGGGGTTTGTAAAAGGCAGGAATCAGGAGATAGGAGTGAGAATCGAGCGACCGTACGCATCTAATATGCGTCCGATCTCATCAAGTCATCCAGCAACTCGGTATTCTTCGAAAAATCAAAGATCCTGCGTAAGGATGGGGTGATAACAGGTTTCTTCTAGTGAACCTTGTGCGATGTTAATGAAATTGGTCTCGTCGGTTCGACCGCGTCTTTTGAAGCCTTCTGCGATGTTTGCTGGAATCGAAACGGCGACTCGTCTCACTTATGTCGTAAGCCCGTAGAGCTCAAATTAGGGAAATCTTGCGGTCTGCTTGTAAGCTTTCAGACTAGTCAATGGCTCTTCTACCAAACAACCAAGTCCCGAAATCTCTCCGCTGGTTGCCTCATAATTTCTCCTGCCTCCTGTCTCCTGCTTCCTAATGACTTCCGAATCACCTTAGTCCTCCACTCCCTCCACAAACCACTGATCGGATGTCCGGTCTCGAAACATCCGATACACCTCACCGTTACTCAAGGCGATGTCCCACTCATCGCGGTCCCAGGCAGCATCGGATGACATCCACCACTGTCCCGAGCTCCGCCAGGGCCCGGCCCAGGTAATGATCGGCCCACCCTCTAGATGGCGATATCCGGTTGAGACATGGACGGGGCTCCCCCGCTCAACCCTGACACATACCGGAACCGGAATCCGAAACCGTCGAAGTACGGGCGCAAGATGTTCGCAAGGCTCTGCGGGCTGCGAAGTAATGGCCGTGGGCGCAAACGGCTGCATCTCGAATGCCCCCGGCTGATGAGTGTCGACCAAGGCAGGCGACCCACAACGTTGTTCCCCCATCAATACGGTCAGCCGTCCCAACAACGTCGAGAGGCGCTCGGCCGACGGCACCGCACGTTCCAAAAAGGAAAACTGGATAGTGCGTGCCGGAACGGGATCGACCGTTACCGTCACCCGATCAATCCCTACAGGCGGTGGATGCGCCTTCAAGTCGAGCAAGATAAGCGTGCGTAAGACCTTTGGGTCACTGACAACTTTGGGAAACCGAAGGGTGCGTTCATGGGTGTCACGCGATACCAAGGTCAACCGCAGGTGCAGCATGCCAACAGCAAACCCGCGGGCAATGAGATCCACGAACAATGGCTCGAGCATACGTCGCAACACGAACGACAATGGCTCAAGCCCGTCGATTGGCCACTCGAGAACAACCGATTGCTCGAAACGCTCTTCGATCGGGTCTGGGACTAACGGCCGGCTGTCTTCTCCGCGAGCCATCCGTTGCAACTCCATCCCGCCGGCCCCCAGCCGACTAAACAGTTCCGGCGTCGGCAGGGCGGCAAGCTCCCCGAGGGTCTTGATTCCCCATCGCTGCACAACGGGCAAGAGTACCGCTACCGACACAGCAAGGCAGGCAGGATCGGCTAGCTGAATCGTGGTACGTTGTGCTCGTTGCCGTTTGTGCATGCTTGGACCACTGGCCTGTGCGCTCGAAAGCTTCTTTAACACCGCAAGCGGCAAGGTCGAGAGTGCCTCTGCTTCGCCTCCTGGAGGGATGACCGTCAACCCACATCGTCCTTGTGTTGCTAACAGAGCCGCCATCTTCCTGCTAGCGACCGCAACCCGAACCTGAAGCTGCCGGTCAGCCGCCATCCGTCGTAACCGTTCGCCGATTTCACGCGGGGACCCCCACAACTGCTCCAGGCCATTAATGTCCAACACCACGAGTTCACGCCCATGCACCTCAACCCGTGGAGAGTGCTCGTGTGCAAGGTAAGTGAGCACCCGTATCGGGTTCGATACAGAACGGGTGATCACGCTGTAAGGTGAAGCAAAGAGACAGGCGAACATCTAATCATCCGGTTCGCGCGATCTCGCATCGGAAACCATCCGTTGCGAGTTGAAGTCGACGGCTCGGATGACGGGTTGACTCGCCGCGAACACCGATTTCGAGCCCTTGAAAGACTCGACTCCGCGAGCTGCTTCCCAGCCATCGCGCGGCACGATCACGATCCACGAGAATGATCGAACGACCACGCGCGCTGCGCCCCATCGTGATGGGTCCCACTACAACGCCAACTGTTTCGCTACCCTCGATAGCACGTGCGATCCGCCGCCATGTCGTGAATGAGAGTCGTTGGATAGACGCTACGGGAGCATCGGCCAAGTCGACAGCCACGAGACCAAACCGTCCTGCCAGAGACACAAGGTTCGATGCTTTAATTGCTCGATCAATGTCCTGTGGAACAGACCAACCAGACTTGGACTGAGGCGCACGTTGACGGCCACGGATCCAGAGCAGGCGCGACAAGTCGATCCCAGCAGCGTGTCCCGAAACGGGATCGAAGGTGTCAAACGTATCGATGAGAGTCACGACTTCCCCTCGTCTAGTGGCCGACGCGAGAATGGCGCACAACAAGCTCATCCGACCGGACGATGGGTGCCCTACGATTTCAGAAAGATGTCCACGTGCAAGCCCCCCCCCCCCCCCGAGGTGCTCATCGAGACTAATGACCCCTGTTTCAGCCAACCGTTCGGTGGGAAGCGGCTTTAAAGAAACAAGTGTTCCGTCAAGATTCTGAACACGTAACAACGACTCGAGATCAATAAGATTTAACTTAATTTCGTTTTTTCTTCGCCTAATATACCGCGTCAGTTTAAAGGAGATCAATAGGAAGGTGAGAAAATGAAAGAATGCAGGAAATAGGAGGTAGGCCTCCTACCTTCGACCCTCTTTTGTCCCCCTGCTAGAATTCCACCTGGAGGACGCGTGCTTCAGGAGTTCTTCGACATCCTTTTGCGAGGTTTCAAGCTTCGCTGTCCATGCTGTGGGCACGGACAGCTATTCAAAACCACGTTTCGGTTGAACGACTACTGCTCAGCTTGCGGCGAACGATACGAACGTGAATGAACCGGGTCAATGGTTTGGCGCGGTCTATATCAACCTCGGACTCACACTTATCCTAACAGGCGCCTGGTTTACGATGACTCAGAACATCACCTCACTCTCAATACCACAGCAGCTCTGGATCTGGATAGCAGTTGGAGCCGTCGCCTCGCTCGCGTTCTACCGGTTTTCGAAAAAACTCTGGACCAGCATCATCTTTCACGACGAAGGTCTGTACATCCCGTGGCCAAACCGGTAAGCAAACACCCATCCACCCAGCAGCCCGGTCCCACCAACACTCCCACTGCCACGGTTCCGGTCGGTCTACGGATTCTCCGAAGACTCATTGCATCGTTTTCGTACCCAAGCTTTCGTAATCTCTGGCTTGCAGCCTTTACCTCGGCTGTCGGAACCTGGATGCAACGATTCGCACAACAGTGGCTCATCCTCACCATCACCGGATCGGCCTTCTTTCTTGGTCTCGACACGTTTCTTGGTGAACTCCCCCTGCTCCTCTTCACGTTGATTGGTGGCGTCATCGCTGACCGTCACGACCGCCGTCATCTGCTCATCGCGTCGCAGAGCCTCCAGATGGTGTGCGCGCTAACGCTGACCGCTTTGGTGTTCTTCGACGTTGTAGAGGTGCGCTACATTTTGATCTTGTCGTTTCTGACCGGCGTTGCGCAGGCTTTCGGCGGACCGGCCTTTCAGTCGATGATCCCGTCGCTCGTTCCGCGCGCGACGCTGCCCAACGCGGTTGCTTTGAACTCGATTCAGTTCAACCTCGCGCAAATGATCGGTCCACTAATCGGCGGAGCTGTCTTAGTGACGTTCGGAATGGTTGCGTGCTTTGGCCTCAACGTTCTGTCATATCTTGCGGTCATCGTCGTCCTCGCTCTGATGCGGCTCCCTCTCCCGAAGACCGCGTCCCGTCAGAAGATCCTGATCGAGTTAAAGGGCGGACTTTCTTACGTTCGACACGAGGGTGCGCTATCCGCACTGGTGGTGCTCGCAGTGGCTACAACATCATTAGGGCTTCCAGTGCGTGCGTTCCTTCCCGTATTTGCCGAAAACGCCGCTCACCTCAGCCTGATGATGACTTCGCTCGGCGCCGGCGCCGTGGTCGGTGCGCTGACGGTCGCTTGGCTTAATCAGTTTGAGCACATGGGACGAACCTTGCTGATTGTGCAGATTGTGTTCAGTGGGCTTGTCATTGTGTTCGCCCTGCTGCCGATCACAAGCGGCAGCTACTTCGTCCTATTTCTGATTGGCGTCGCGCTGCTGATGATCGTGTCGCTGGCGAACTCACTAGTTCAGCTCACCGTGCCCAATGAGCTACGCGGGCGGGTGCTCAGCATCTATCTAGTTGCATTTCGTGGTGGGATGCCGATCGGGAGCTTGGTCAGTGGTTACTTCATCACCCTCTCGTCGGCACCAACGGTGATCGTTGTAGACGGCGTACTGCTCGCGCTTGTCGCGACGTACTTCCTCATCCGCAGCCACGGGGTACGGGAGCTTTAGGTAAGGTCCAGATACTAAACCTCTCCACGCGAACATCGAGTTGAGCGGCACCTCCGCCGGTAGGTAGCAAACCTCGTTGTCGCTTGAGAGCTTCACCCCCCCCTCGAGACGTTTTACAGGTGTAGTATGTCTTTCGTGATCAAGCTCTTACCTGCGGTCACCTTATTCACGTTTCTCATCACATCACTCCAAGCATATCAACGGCCCACGACATCGAAAATACACACGTCCTGATCACATTCTCGTCTTACGGCCAATATCAAATCGATGTCCTAAACGATGCCAACTGGATGTGGCTTCGCCTTGTAGGACGGAAGCGACGCTGCCGGTTACCCAGGAGCGTGACCATACTCTTCACCGGCGAGGCAGCAACGATCGACTCGGTTCAGTACCTGCCTCCGGTGTCTCCAGCTCAAACAGACGCAATCGGATTGGCCGAGCCGGAATTCATACGCCTCAGGGGACCGGTTCCGGCCGATGCTACAACACTTTACCTGGGGGTCGAGATGGGTCAGCTCACTGTGATCGGAACAACGGCAGCAGCGGTGATGGGAACTCTACAAAAGGAATGGTATCGACGACGAGTAGCGGTTCCGACTTCGATCGCAATTACTGCGATGGGACTGTACTGGACAATCGGACGACTCTTCTTGTAGACAATGGGATGCCACTAGCCGGATATTCGAATCATCGTGCCACCATGACCACATCACATCTCGTCGACCCGGACGCGACACTCAGCCGACAAGACGTTAAGGACATCTATCAGCGCGGCCTCCTGACCTTGGTCTTCGAGGCCGCAAAGGTCCACCGCAACGCTCAAAACCCGACGGAAATCCAGTGCGCGTCGCTGCTCAGCGTCAAGACGGGCGGATGTCCGGAAGACTGCGCATATTGCCCACAATCAGCGCACTATCAGACGGATGTTCGCGCGGAGCCGCTCATGAGCGTGCGGGAGGTCATCGCCGCGGCGAAACGGGCACGGGCGGACGGAGCTGATCGCTTCTGCCTGGGAACGGCGTGGCGCGAGATCCACGACGGACCCGAGTTCGACCGAGTTCTCGAGATGGTCGAAGCGGTGAAGGCGGAGGGGCTCGAGACATGTGTCACATTGGGCATGCTGACCGACGCTCAGGCCAAGCGGTTGAGCGAAGCTGGACTCGACTACTACAACCACAATCTAGATACCGGGCGGGCATTCTACTCGAAGGTCATTAGCACCCGACACTACGACGATCGGCTGCGCACGCTCGAGTCGGTGCGACGGGTCGGACTGAAGGTCTGCTGTGGCGGAATCCTCGGTATGGGGGAAAGCCACGACGACCGGATCGACTTACTGTACGAGCTGGCTCGCCAGACCCCACCGCTCGAAAGCGTACCGATCAACGTGCTTGTCGCCGTAGCGGGCACACCACTTGCGGAGCAGACCCCAGTGCCCTGGGATGAGCTAGTCCGCGTCATTGCCACCGCACGCCTGCTGATACCCAACACCAAGATCAGGCTCAGCGCCGGTCGACTGGAGATGAGTGAGACGCTTCAAGCCTTCTGCTTTTTGGCCGGAGCGAATTCGATTTTCTTCGGTGACCGATTACTGACGACCGCGAACGCTTCGATCGATACTGATCGTGCGCTGCTCGATCGACTTGGCCTGCACCCCGTGCAGCCGAGCAAAGCGGCTGACGTCTAGTCCACCTCGGCGAGCACGGACCGCATCGCTTCCAAGACGCCAGCGGTCTCCGCTTCCGAGATCACGTAGGGCGGCATGAAGTACACCACATTCCCAAGGGGGCGGAGCAGCAGGTTACGTTGCAGGAACGCGTTTGCGATACGAGGCCCCCGCTGATCAAAGTAGCCACCACCTGCCTTCGGGTCGGCATCCGTAAGCTCGACGGCGCCGACACCACCGATCACCCGCACGTCGCCAACACTCGGAAGCTCTCGAAATTGCTCGAAGCCGGACCGGAGCTGCGCTTCGAGCGCCGAAATTCGTGCGAGGACGCCGTCATCGCGAAAGAGGTCGAGGCTGGCAAGGGCGACGGCGCAGGCAAGAGGGTTGGCCGTGTAGGAGTGCCCGTGAAAGAACGTCTTCTGCCGGTCATCGCTGAGAAAAGCCTCATAGACCAATTCGGTCGCGACCGTCGCCCCCATCGGCAGATACCCCGCGGTGAGCCCCTTCGACAAACAGATAATGTCCGGCGTCACCGCCGCGTGCTCACAAGCAAACATTCGACCTGTTCGCCCAAATCCGGTAAGCACCTCATCGGCAATCATTAATGTGCCATACCGGTTGCATAGATCTCGTACGCCTGCGAGGAATTCAACCGGCCACACGATCATCCCGCCGACACCCTGTAGCATCGGTTCGACGAGAACGCCGGCAACGGCGTCGCCCTGAGCCTTTAGGTGGGTTTCGAGACGATCCAGGCACTCGATCCGGCAGCTTGCTCGATCGAAACCGACCGGGCAACGGTAACAGTACGGCTCATGTGCGCGGACGATTGAGAACAACAGCGACGCGAACGGCTCGGTGAAGCTCGATGCCTCGCTTACCGACATCGCGCCGACCGTGTCCCCGTGATAGGCATGGTCGAGGGCGATGAACGTCCTACGGCCGTGATCACCCCGGTTGCGCCAATATTGCCACGCCATCTTGAGGGCCACCTCGACAGCGGTCGAACCATTATCTGAATAGAACACGCGGCACAAACCGGGCGGGAGGATCTCGACCAGCCGCTCAGCGAGCTCAACGGCAGGGCGGTGGGTGCACCCGGCGAACACTACGTGCTCGAGCTCGCTGGCCTGTTTCGCCAGAGCCGCGTTGAGCTTGGGATGTGCGTGGCCGTGAATGTTGACCCACCACGAGGAGGTGCCATCGAGGATTTGGCGACCATCATCCGTGTAGAGGTAGATGCCCTCCGCCCTAACGATGGGGAGGGGCGGCGGCTGATTCTGCATCTGGGTATAGGGATGCCACAGCCGCGCGCGGTCTCGCGCCGAGAGATTTAAGTTCGATGTTATTGCAGCCATTCCCACAGTTCCGCGTTCGGATCCAGCTCTCGTTCCACCCACGTGGCAAGCGCACTTGGTGATAGAGGCACGAGTGTAGGCATCTCGGCCAGAACGGCGATCCGACCGTAGTCTTCGATTGCCGACCGATTGTACCGATTCACCTTGCCCACCATCACGACTCCCGCGACCGCTAGCGATCGAGCACGTAGGCATTCCAATGTCAGTAGCGTGTGGTTGATCGTACCCAGAGCGCTACGCGTCACAACCACTACCGGAAGCCCTAGCGCGGTCATGAGATCGGTCATCATCTCGGACGCGTTGATGGGTACCGAGACACCGCCGGCACCCTCGACGATCCAACGCTCGGTGTCCGGATAATCGCCGGTATGGGCCATTAGTGGACCCAACTCGATCGTTTGTCCAGCAAGTTTGGCGGCCAGGTGCGGTGATACCGGATCGGGGAAACGGACTCCTGGCTCGTGGATCCGGGCCCCAGTTGCCCCAGCCAGTCGTCGTACCTCCGTCGTATCGTCATCGAGCACTGCACCCGTCTGGATCGGCTTCCAGTACTGGAGCGGCACCCGCGCCTGATAGCGATGTAGGAGCGCTGCCGAAACGACGGTTTTTCCGACGCCGGTGTCGGTTCCGGTTACGAAAAGGCCGCGGAGCATCGCTCAACCTCCTCAAGGCAGTGCTGGAGCGCACGCACGAAACGGTCAAGCTCATCCTCCGAGAGTCCAGCGTTTACCGAAACTCGAAGTCGCGCAGTGCCAGCTGGAACTGTAGGTGGGCGAATCGCACGAACATCGAACCCTCGCTCCTGCAGGGCTGAAGCAAGAGCGGTCGCAGAGTCGTTATTCCCAACAACAATCGGGATAATCTGCGAGACATCGGACGGTGGAACGATCCCAGCGCTGGACAACCGCCCACGCAGAAACCGGACGCGCGCGTGAAGACGGGAGCGCCATGCCGGCTCGGTGGCGATCGTATTAAGCGCCTCGTCAAGTGCCGCTGCGATGGCAGGTGGTGGCGCCGTCGAAAAAACGAACGGTCGCGCACGCTGCTCGAAGTAGTCAATGGCCCATGCTGGCCCGGCGACAAACGCTCCAGCCACGCCCAGTGCCTTGCCGGCAGTGTTGATAGACAGAAAGACGTCATCGTCCACGCCGGCCTCACGGATGAACCCGCTCCCGTCCTTGCCGTAAACTCCCACCGCATGCGCCTCGTCGACCACAAGCGCAGCCCCGAAACTCCGGCACACAGACGCGTAGGCCGCGAGCGGAGCGAAGTCCCCGTCCATGCTAAACAGGGACTCCACGACGACGAAACGCTGGCCCTCACAACGGTCCTGCTCCATCAGCCGAACGAGTCCCTCGACATTGCTATGCGGAAATACAACGCGACGCGCGCGTGAGAGCCGAACGCCGTCGATTAGGCTCGCATGGTTGCGCTCGTCCGAATACACGATGTCCCCAACCTCAGGGAACGTCGTGAGCACCGCCACATTGGCGAGATATCCACTTGAGAGGTAAGTGCTTCGCTCGGTCCGCTTGAACTCTGCGAAACGTCGTTCGAGCGTGGTAAAGCACTCATGATGCCCGCGGAGCAATCGCGAACCGGTGCTACCGCACCCGTCCTGTTTAACCGCATTCGCAAAACGCTCGACAAGTCGAGGGTGAGTGGCTAGACCGAGGTAATCGTTCGATGAAAGGTCAATGCCCGACGGGGCTCGCAGCGTTCGGATCAGCCCCTGCGAGCCGAGATCCGCCAGGCGAGCGCGCACCCGTTCTGCAAGCGCCTTCTCCATGCGTAACCGCCTCCAAGTGCTGGATGCTACCATGCGACAACCACAGAGCACGAGATGACGTTGAACGAATTACCAATAAACCGGCCCAGCCTAAGGAGCGAGCTCTGAGAGATCTCATCGCGCTCTTTCTGCGACTCGGCATTACCGCGTTTGGGGGGCCGGCGGCACATATTGCAATGATGCGACACGAGGTCGTCGAGCAGCGACGCTGGATGACCGATGCCGCATTCCTTGACCTACTCGCAGCCACGAACCTCATACCAGGACCGAATTCAACCGAGATGGCGATCCACATCGGGTATCGCCGCCATGGGTTGCTGGGTCTCATTGCCGCTGGTGTCTGCTTCATTCTGCCGGCGTGCATCATCGTGGGCACCATCGCGTGGGGCTACAAACACTACGGCGACACTCCGCAGGTCATATGGCTCATGTACGGCGTGAGCCCCGTCATCATCGCCATCCTAATTCAAGCGGTGTGGAAGCTTGGGCACGCCGCCATTACGGACGTAACTTCGGCGATAGTCGGCACTCTCGCCGCCGCGTTCTCCATAGCCGGATTCAACGAGCTGGCGCTGCTGATCGGGGGCGGACTGACTTCGTTCGCCGTGAGACTCGGTGGACGGATTGGCGCCATTGGAGTGGTCGCCGCCCTCAGTGCGTCCGCCACACTCGTCGCAGCGTCGACGACGACAACAGCGGTACCCGTCACACTGACACGACTGACTTTGGCCTTCCTCAAGATCGGCTCCATCCTTTTCGGCAGCGGGTACGTGCTGCTAGCGTTCCTGCGGGCCGATCTCACCGAGCGCTTGGGATGGCTGACGGAACAGCAGCTGATCGACGCCGTGACCGTCGGACAGGTCACCCCTGGACCTGTTTTCACGACGGCGACATTCATCGGGTATCTCCTCGAAGGATGGACCGGCGCCGCGTTCGCCACGTTCGCAATCTTTGCGCCTGGATTTGTGTTGGTGGCGGTGACCCAGCCACTCATCCCGCGTCTCCGGCAATCGACCATCGCGAGTGCCCTGCTAGACGGCGTGGTCGCGGCGTCACTCGGACTAATGGTCGCCGTAAGCTGGCACCTAGGCCGAACCGCTATCGTCGACGTGCCCACGCTGCTGCTACTCGGGGCAGCCGGCGTCCTGCTCTGTTGGTGGAAACCGAATTCAACGTGGTTGATCGTGGGTGGCGCAGGCGCCGGGTGGCTGCTTCGAGGCGTCGCCCCGATATAATTCGAAGGTTCAACTCGAGATGCTGATTTACGATTTCCGATACGGCCGGTGCGGCAAAAAGCGACGGTCCTGGTGATAGTCCGTGGCCGTATCCAGCGACGATCCCTAGAACCGGTTTCATGACCGCAGCGCAGCACTGAGGCCGTTGAGGCCTCCCACCCGCAGAACACAAGTAGGAAGCATACTGGGCCGTATTCGACGACGAGCAACGGCGCTGGACGGAGCGCGTTGACGCCGGAGTGCCGGTACCGTTATGACACCTGTACTAGTCGCCGCTAATCAGCGTCAGCCCGAGCCCGTGGCGTGGCATGGAACCTGAACAGGTTCATCTTTAGCACCCGACCCGCCGACCACGAGCGCCTGCCCGCAGCGGTCTCTCCACCGCGTTCTGTCCAAATCCCCCCGGCGTGAATGAGCGAGTTCTCGCAAATAGCCAGTAACTGGTCTCGCGAACCAACGTACTCACTGTGGAGCTTGCAGAACTCGCGTTCGATCCATCGACGCATGCCCTCAATCTCAGTGTCCACCACGTCGGTCGTGGATGGCGGAAAAGCAAGGTCCTGAACTGCGGCGCCGAGAACCTGTAGATCGTGCAGTTTCCCAAGCAACTCTTGGGCCCCTCCCATCTCCCACACAGCCTCCTTTGTACGATTCTCACCCGTCTCACGTGCCAGCTCGAGGGCATACCGAAGCTTCTTGGTAACGATCCGAACGGCGTGAACCCTATCGGAAAGGTAAAGCGCTCCAGTGAACGTGACCGCGCTTTGACACGATCAGCTTATCTCCCAATACGAACTGCAAGCCGTTGAGCCCAGGCATCGGTCTTGCGACGCAGGCCAAGACAACGAGCGACCTCGGCAAGGTCGCGTTCAAGCTTTCGGATGTTGACCGCGGCGAACCACTAATGCATTCGCTCGCGCCGCTCATCGCGCTCGTCCTGCAGGTGTCGCTCAAGCCGAGAGGCAGAGCCGGCATCGATCATTCCGTCGGTCACTAGTCGGTCGACGATCTCACGCGACACGTAGACTTCGCGCACACCTCCGAGTGCTCGACCGACACGCCGCAGTCGCCGACCAGCCCGGCGAACCAGTCCGCGTGGAACCTCCACTTCGTACAACGGTAGGACCTCTCGGAGCCGCCGGGTCGCCACCATCGCCTGATGCAGCGGTTCGACCTCGCCGACCACCGCGACAGGCAAATGCGTACTCAGTACGCGTAAGAGCCGATCGAGCGGCGCTTGGAGAGAATGAGCAACCGTCATGATAGGATTTCGGCGGGGCCTCCCTCTTGGTCTAAAGTCAAGGGTTATATAAGCTCGAAAACTCCGCATGCGAATCGCCGCAATCGACATCGGTACGAACTCAGTCCACATGATCGTGGTCCAGATCCGACCGAATCAGTCGTTCGAACTCGTCGATCGCGAAAAGGAAATGGCGCGTCTCGGTTCGGGAGGGCTTGGCGACCGGGCTCTGACCGAATCCTCCATGATGGCGGCGCTTCAGGTGCTGTCAAAGTTCCGCCGTCTGGCGAAATCCTATGATATAGACAAGATCATCGCCGCGGCGACACTGAGCTGGAGCTGTGGGTTGCCCAGCGGAGCGTCGCCAAACAACGAGTGCTTCACCGCATCGTCCGATTTGAGGTGGACGCACCTACGCCACGTTCGAGGAAATCAACCAGCACACGATCGGCTAAGGCGAGAATGCGACGGCCCCAGGGCCTTCCGGTGAGACGACCACTCGCCGCGCAACTCGCGATAGTGTCGGACGAAGTCACACGTCCAACGTGATTCACTGAGTGTTATGTCGCCACTCCCGTCCAGATTCTGTCGAGCATCGGTTGCTGCCGCGCTGGTCGTGTGCGCGACATCGACGGTGGCACCTCAGGAAATGGAGCTTATATCCCCTGGCGCCACCGTCAAACGGGTAGCGACAGGCTTCGGCTTCCTCGAGGGACCGGTCGCCGACCCGATAGGCAACCTCTACTTTACCGACATCCCGAATTCCCGGATTCATCGCTGGAGTGCAGACAACGGGGTGACACTCTTCCGCGACGGCTCGGGACGTGCCAACGGCTTGCGCCTCGACGCCGACAACACACTCGTGGTCTGCGAAATGCAGAATCGGCGGGTCGTCGTACTTAACCCGACCGGTCGCGTCACCGTTCTCGCGGCCGAGCTGGATGGGCGACGCTTCAATAGCCCGAACGACCTGTGGATTGATCCCAGCGGAGGCATTTATTCCACCGATCCGCGTTATGGTCCGAATGACGATCGCGAGATGGACGGCGAACACGTGTACTACATCACACCCAAACGCGATAGTGTCCGCCAGGTTACCGACGACCTCGTCCGCCCCAACGGGATCATCGGTGCTCACGACGGCAGCCGCGTCTACATCGCGGACCATGGTGCGGGCCAAACCTACGTCTACATGCCAGCCGAAGACGGAACACTGACTAACAAACGGTTGTTCGTCCCACAGGGCGCTGACGGCATGACCATAGACAAGATGGGCAACGTGTATCTCACGGGTTCAGACATTACGATCTACAACCCCGATGGCGCGCTCGTTGTTTCGATCGCGATTCCCGAGCCACCCGCCAATTTGACGTTTAGTGGGACCACGCTATTCATCACGGCCAGGACCTCGCTCTACGCGCTTGAGATGGCAGTAACCGGTCAGTGATCCGTTGCATCGCCAGCCGTGTCGTTCGGGCCAAGTTCGGCAAGCTGTTAGAATGTGGAACGCTCTAAATGACATGGGTCCAGACGTAGTGTGCGTCTACTGCCATCGAAAGCCCGTCGCGAAGACGTGGCAGCCATTTTGTAGTGAGCGATGCAAGCTCCTTGACTTTCGTAATTGGGTCGACGAGTGCTATCGGGTCCAGGGAGAGAGCACCTCGTCGCTTTCGGAGAAGGAAGACGTTTCGCCTAACCGCTACGACGACCCTGAGTGAGTCCGACGCTTCAGACAGACGCGTGATATCGAGACAACCTATGGCTGATACCCTGACGATCATCGACAACCGGACGGACAAGCAGTACGAGATCCCGATCGAAAACAGTACGATTCAAGCGATCGATCTGCAACAAATCAAAGTTGATCCGAATGAATTCGGCTTGATGACCTACGACCCAGCGTTCCAGAATACCGCGTCCTGCAAGAGCCGAATCACGTTCATCGACGGAGATAAGGGTATCCTTCGTTATCGCGGCTACCCCATCGAACAACTCGCCGAGCATAGTACTTTCGTGGAAACGTCTTACCTCCTGCTCAACGGCGAGCTACCGACCGCCACCGAGCTCCAGACCTGGACCGAGCAGCTAAATCGCCGCGCGTTCCTTCATGAAAACTTGAAGAAGCTCATGGAAGGGTTCAGATACGACGCACACCCAATGGGTATCTTTCTGAGCAGCGTCAGTGCCCTATCGACTCTCTATCCGGAAGCCAAACAGATATTCAACGAAGACGTGCGATTGAAGCAAGTCGCTCGACTGGTCGCCAAGGTTCCGAGCATTGCGGCTTACGCTTATCGTCACAGCATCGGGCAGCCGTACGTCTATCCCGACGAGAACTTGAGCTTCATCGGTAACTTCCTGAGCATGTTGTTCAGGCGCGGCGAGGCTAGATACGAGCCCCACCCGGTTCTGGAACGAGCACTAGACGTGCTGTTCATTCTACACGCCGACCACGAACAGAACTGCAGCACGAGTGCAATGCGTGGGATCGGCAGCTCACAAGCCGACCCGTACGTTTCGCTCGCCGGTGCGGCTGCAGCGCTCTCGGGACCGCTGCACGGTGGAGCAAACGAGGCTGTATTGCGCATGCTCAGGACAATCGGCAGTGTCGACAACGTGCCATCGTTCGTCGAAGGGATCAAGAACGGCAAAGGTCGACTGATGGGTTTCGGGCATCGCATCTACAAGTCCTACGACCCCCGAGCCAAGGTCATCAAGGAGACGGCCTACCGGGTATTCGATGTCACAAGCCGAAACCCTCTGCTGGATGTTGCGCTCGAACTCGAGCGGATCGCTCTCCAAGACGATTACTTCGTGGAACGTCGCCTTTATCCGAACGTCGATTTCTACTCCGGGCTAATTTACGAAGCAATGGGATTCCGAGCGGCAATGTTTCCCGTGCTATTCGCGATCGGCCGAACCGTGGGCTGGATCTCGCAGTGGACAGAATTGATACAGGATTCAGACCAGAAAATCGCTCGGCCACGGCAAGTGTACTTGGGGTCCGACGAGCGAGACTTCGTGCCGATGAGCAAGCGCGGGTAGTGGAGAGTACCAGCCTGAATTCGGACCGATATTATCCACGCTGACGCACTCCACCGCCGCTGAACGCTACAAGAAAGTCTCCGGGCGCAAGCGTTCACTAGTCTTCTCGAACGATGTGCTGTCGAACAACCCGCTGACCATCCCGCCGAGACCCAGCCGCTAGAGCCCGGGGCCCGCGTCACCAGCATCTGCGGGTTGTACCCGGTGTCGTAGTATGTGAGCCGTCATTCGGAAAGAGAGCACCGTCGAAAAGGATGGACTCAAGGAGATCTGCGAGGGGCTCACCTTTTCGACATGATCGGCGAGCAGCAACGAAAATGAACTCGATTACCGCAGACCCAAGTGCCACGCAAGGAGAACGCCGGCACTGCCGAGCATCAACCACACCACCAGCGACGTCGGTTCCCCGCTGTCTACCCGCATCAAGAAGAAGCCAGCGACCCCCAGGAAAACGACGCCGAGCAGCAGCGACCATAACACCGATCGCTTGGAACTCGGCTCGACCGGACGGTGGACGGGCTCGCTCGTCACCGCACCACATTTAAAGCAGATTAGTGAGTTGTTATCGATCTCGGATCGCAGTGCCGACACAACATAACGGACGTCAGTTGTTCGTATTACGGTTGGTTCTCGACCACGTCGAGGAGCAGTTCTTGGGCCCGTTCGTACGTCGGTGCTATTTCGAGCGCGGCGAGCGTCTGCCGCTTCGCCTCATCGAGACGACCGACCGCAAGATAGGCCTCGGCAAGATCGCAATGTGCCGCCACGCGGTCGACAGGATCAACAGCTAACGCCACCTCGAACTCAACAATGGCTTTGCCGAACTCACCGTCGTTCATCGCCATGCGGCCGATCATTTGATGGGATGACGGGTCAAAAGGATCGATCCCGATCAAGCGATCGTATGCGAACGCCAATCGAGTCTCGTCGCCGGCCTCTTCGGCAAGCCCAGCCAGCGCTCGGACTGCCTCGACCGATGTCGCGTCGTACTCAAGCAACCGTCCCAACTCCCGCATCGCGCGCTCTGGCTCACCCAGTTCCTGTGCAATGCTCGCCAGGAGGCCTCGCGGCGAATCGATGCCGGTTGCCTGGGGCACCAGCCCCGCAGCACGCTCCAGTGGTATCAAGGCCGACCGAAGCTCGCCGGCCGACCGGAGGGCGACCCCGAGGGCATACTGTGCGTCGTAGTTGTCTGGATGCTCCGCCGCGAGCCGCTTCAATAAATCAAGGCCGTGAGTTGACTCGGTACCAGGCTCTCGGTCAATAGGACGCAGCGTTCGTCTGAGGTCGCCGAACTCCATCTCGACCACTTCATCGAAACTGGCCTGGAGCGTGTCGAAGTTCAGGCCGACCCGACCGAGTGCCGCCTCGGTCTCGACCCCGTCGGCATACGCGCGTACAAGCTGTCGCAACGCAGATTCGCCGTAACGTTCGATGATATGTTCGACGAGCACCGACGCTTGAAAATAGGCCATCGAGATCGTGTCAGGACGCGAAAAGCCTGCGTTCAAATCCTTCAACGGCAACACACTGCCATCGTTTAGGGCACGAGCGAAACCGAGCACCTGGTCCCGTCCCCATTCCGGACGTGCCCGTTTCTCCTCGTACGTCGAGATCCCTTCGGTCAGCCACCGCGGCACGCGCTGGCTGGACATCTGGAGCGTGATAACGTGCGCGATCTCATGCCATAGCGTCGAACGCCAATTGAACTCACCGGGGGGAAGTGCGCGCGGCGAGTCCATGGTAACGACACGGCCGAAGCAGGCCCCAAGCGCGCCGATCATTCCGGGCAACCCAATGTTCCGAACTGCAAAATCGTCGTGTCTCGGGAACACCTCGATCAAGATCGGTCCCTCAACGTTCATCTGGTAACGGGCCGATAGCTCGTCCAGGGCCTGCTGCGCCAGCGAAATTACGTACTCCTTGAGAACCGGAGCCTCGTCGCGATGCAGACGAACGATCACATCGTCCCGTTCAAATGTCTCGAACTCATCGAGCGAGTCCATCATACCGAGGAGATTGAACGTGATGACGTTGAACGGGTCGTCAGCAAAGGCCCGCTCCAGGGCCTGGCGGGCACCCGGCTCGTCCCCGGTCCGCAACAGGTGCATGCCGAGCTCGGCGTATGCCCGGGTGTTATCAGGATCGACATCCAGCGCACGTCGGACAAGCGTCACGGCCTCATCGAACCGATAAGCCCGCGCCGTGTGACTGCCAGCGACGCGGTAGATCTCGCCGTACCCCGGGTTGATCGTCAGCGCGGCAGCGATCTCAGCCTCGAAGTCGGAGACGCGATCCTCCAAATAGGCCATGGCGGCGACCAGCGCGCGCGCCTCAAGGCTGTTGGGGTTAATTTCGAATGCGCGTTCGACCGACCGACGCGCGGCTGCCGGATTGCGGTCTCCGAGTTCCTGCTCCGCGATGAATAAGTGTGCGTCGACCAACAAAGGATCGATCTCCAGCGCGCGGTCCGCAGAGGCTCGAGCCATCGGCGGGTTGTCATTCGCGAGGGCTCGGGCGAGACCAGCGTGGGCGGGGGCCCAGCGCTCGTCGAGGGTGAGTGCCTCTCTGAATAATTGCACCGCATCGGCTTGGTTGTACTTCTCGAGAAACAGCTCAGCCCACATCGTGTGCAGAGAGGGATCGCGTGGTGAGGCCTGAACCGCGGCGCGCAACAGCGCGTTAGCGTCACGATACTGACCGAGGGCACGCGCCGCCACACCGGCACGATAGAGGTCAATGGCCCAACGCGATCCAGCGCCGGCATTAAGCACGGCCTGCAGATAGCTGGCGGCCTCCGGACGATGTCCGGTCCGAAGCAACAGCAAGCCGTATTCCAAGGCCACCTCACTCGACGGGTGAGCCTCTGCGACCGGTGACAACAGCCGTCCGGCCTCCTCGTAGCGACCGCGCCGGGTCAACATCCTAGCGCGGATCGAGACGGCCGATGGGTCATCGTTGGTTCGCGTTGCAGCAAGCGCCTCAGCCTCGTCGAATAACCCATACGCCAGAGCGGCCGAAGCCTGTTCATAGAATCGGTGTTCCTCTTCCAGCGTACGCGTCGTCTGGACGTGAGACTCGATGATGGCTCCCAGACCAATTACAACCACCACTACGACGCGCCACACGCGGGTTTGGTGGATCACTGGCGATGATTATATCGCTCGCGTAGCGGGTACCAGAGGGTGCGACGTGCGCTTGGACGAGTCCTGATCAGGACTCGTGATCTTTACGAAAGACGATCAACGACCACATCTTGGGGATACCGACCTTGTCGATTGAAATGGGATCGAGCTCAGCCTGCGTCAGGAAGCCTGGAAGGTCTAAGTCCGCCTTGAACCCCATGTTCACAGTAAGCGGCGAGATGAGACGCTCGACAGCAGACATCAAGCGGTTTTCGCTCCTGAAGTGGCTAAGCACAACGACGTGACCACCGACGCGACACACGCGACACATCTCTCGAACAACTGTAACGGGATCCGGGACGACACTAATGACATATGGCGCATAGACGAAGTCGAACGATTCGTCC
This sequence comes from Vicinamibacterales bacterium, assembly GCA_965237405.1. Taxonomy (GTDB): domain Bacteria; phylum Acidobacteriota; class Vicinamibacteria; order Vicinamibacterales; family UBA8438; genus CAUZIB01. The sequence continues at coordinate 2,146,992 of OZ250139.1, forward strand.
GGGAAGCCCAGTTTGGCCGCGTCCATTCTCATCAGCTCAACGTTTTGCACACCGTTGGTATCGAGACGACGACGCGCCTTTCGCAGCATCGATTCCGAGAAATCAATGCCGGTGACATGACAGTCCTTGCGATACAGCGACGCATTGATGCCAGTTCCAACGCCAACCTCAAGCACCTCGTCACCCGAACCAATGGAGAGACGGTGCATCGATTGGAGGCGTCCCCTATGCAATGTGGGGCCAAAAAAGTAATCGAGCAACACGCCATAGTCAGTGTAGACATCGCGAACGGACTCGTCCTCGACGTTAATAACGGAAAGTGCGGGGCGGGATCCGTTTGAAGCTACCAAGACATCCCTGTCCTGGACAGTTTTACCTGGCCGAAAAAGCGACATCAAGTGCTCAGATTCCCCTCGACCGACGGACCATAGCTGGTTGAAGTTTCGACCGCAAGGCAACTTCTCTCGACCACGGCTTAAGTAGATTGAAGGACGCTCATCACGATTTGCCGAACGTGCTCCGGGCTTGTCCCGCAACAACCTCCGACGAGGCGCACACCATAATCAGCGAATCGTCGCGCGTACGAGGCAACGTACTCTGGTGACGATAGATACATCGTCCGCCCTTCCACGTAACGCGGTGATCCCGTGTTCGGCTGGGCAACAAGCGGCGCGGTGGTCGCCGTTGAGAGCCGTTGAACGGTCTCCATCATCTGGGCCGGGCCGCAACCACAGTTCACGCCAACGACCGTGGCTCCGGCGTCGACGAGCCGAGTGGCGAACGCTTCTGGGGGCACACCGTCCGGCGCGTTACCATCCTCAATCGTCGTCATCTCGGCCACCACCGGCCGATCGGTCGTAGCCCGGACCGCTGTGATCGCAGCAACGAGTTCGTCCACCGACCGGTAGGTCTCAAGTACGAACAGATCGACGCCTGCATCCGCGAGGACTTCCACTTGTTCCCGAACGCAACGCTCCGTCTCGTCGAGGATTGTCCGACTGCTGGGCGCACTCAGCACGTCCATCGGACCAAGTGCGCCAGCGACATAGGCGTTATCACCCGCTGCCGCTCGGGCGAGTGACACCCCGGCCCGATTGATGGCCGAAAGCTGGTCGTCGAGACCAAACGCCTCGAGCTTGTGGCGATTCGCCCCGAAGGTATTCGTCTCGATCACCCTGGCGCCGGCCTCGACATAGGCCCGATGGACACGTTCGACGAGCTCCGGATTCGTGAGGTTCAGCTCATCGAACGGCCGATTCACGAAAGCGCCACTGGTGTAGAGCATCGTCCCCATGGCTCCATCGCACACGAGCACGCGGTCAGTAATAGCCTCGCTAAAGCCAACGATCTTCATAAGTTATTTAATAATAACATTTTATGGCTCTATCCGAGGTTGATCCTGCCAACCTGACGTGACCTCTCCAATCGGCTGGTATAGTTGATACCGAGTTGTTTCCACAGGAAGTCCGGTTTCTCTCGGCTGCCCAGTTTCTGTTGACGACGCTGGTCGTCAAACTGGCTGTCGTGGCTACGTTGGCCACGATGCTGGTCCGGTTTCATCAGTTCCGACGCATTCTCCTCACCGAGCAACGAGCCTGGCGTGAGCGGCTGGTCTTCGCCTTCGCCTTGGGTATCCCGCTTGGCTTCGGCGTCGCAGCGCGGTTACTGTTGAACTACAACGCCGCGGATGTCTCGTTGGCCGGTGCGTTTCTGGCGGGTCTGCTCGCCGGTCCGTATGCCGGGGCTATTGTCGGAACCCTCGTAGGAACCCCAGCTCTGATTGCCGGCGAGGTAATCGCGATGCCGTTCGCGGTTGGATGCGGTTTTGCGGGCGGTGGGCTCAGACAGGTGTGCCCGAAGGAGGCCATCTGGCACCTATCGCCGCTGTTCTTCATCGACCTTCACCGGCACGCTTGGCGGATGATTCGCTTCAAGCTCGACTGGCTCTTGGTCCTTCTATCAGCGCCGATCGGACTGGAGCTGATTCGTCAGGCGCTCAGTCAGCGGTTTGGCGACCACCTCTTCCATATGGCGCCGCTGAACCCATGGCTAGGGGCGTTGATCGTACTTGCAACCGTCCTGAGCGTCGCTATTCCGATCAAAATTTGGAACACCGCCCGCATCGAGCACCGCCTGCAAGAACAGGATAAGTTGTTGATGTCTGCGCGCGTTGAGGCACTGGCCAGCCAGATTAACCCGCACTTCTTGTTCAACACCCTCACGTCCATTTCGTCGCTGATCCGGTCCAAGCCCGAGACGGCTCGCATGTTGATCGTGAAGCTATCGAGACTGCTGCGACGGCTACTCCGGAGCCAGGAGCAATTCGTAACGCTCAAGGAAGAACTTGCCTCAATCGACGAGTATCTCGACATTGAGACCATTCGATTCGGCCCGATGCTCATTATAGAGAAAGATATCGACCCCACTACCCTCAAGCTCATCGTTCCAAGCATGTTGCTCCAGCCATTGGTCGAGAACGCCATTAAGCACGGCCTCAGGCCCAAGGTTGGCGGCGGGCGAATCACAATTCGAAGTCGTCACACCAGTAGTCATACGGTCATTGAGATCGTGGACGACGGCACCGGTATGTCCCAGTCGAAGCTCGATCCACGTCAGTCGCTTGGTATCGGGCTTCGAAACGTCGATGAGCGGATCCGGGTCATCTACGGTGAGAACTGTCACCTGCAGATCGACAGCATACGCGGCGAGGGCACGTGTGCTCGCATCGAGATTCCCCATCTTAACGTTCCGCAACGAGCGAGCGCGTGACGTTATGGTGATTCGCACGGTAATTGTCGATGATGAGCAACCGGCTCGGCAGGAACTGTGTTTCCTGCTTGAGCAATTTGACGACATCAATATCGTTGGACAGGCAAACAATGGCGTCGATGCCATGCAGGTTATTCGACAGCGGAAGCCCAAACTCGTCTTCCTGGACATCCAGATGCCAGGGCACACCGGGTTCGACGTTGCGCGCGAACTGATACTGCGAGCGGTCGATACATGCGTGGTGTTCGTCACCGCCTACGACCAGCATGCGATTGACGCTTTCGAGATCAACGCTGTCGATTACCTCTTGAAGCCGGTCGAACCAATACGGCTCGAACAGACGATCGACCGGGTCCGAAGTCGTCTAATGACGGACCGGGACGGGGCAATGGCTGACGTGCTCCTAGAACGGGTACTGAATCAACTGAACCAGCGTCGGCCTAGTCCAGATCAGGTAGCACTCAAGGTCGGCGAGCATTTTCAGCTAGTTCGGTCGGACGATATCATCTATGCGTCGCTCTCAGACGACGTCATCACGGTGGTGGCAGGTCGCTTGACTGGAACGTCAAACTTTCGCAGTCTAGATGAGTTACAGTCTAAGCTTAACCCTGATATTTTTTGGCGGGTGCATCGTTCGCATCTCGTCAACATCAACAAAGTTAAGGAGATTGTCCCGTGGTTCAGTCGGAACTACATCCTGAAGATGAAGGACGCAAAGGGAACGGAAATTCCGGTCAGCCGAGCCCAGACCAAGCGACTTCGGGAACACCTGAGCCTCTGACGCCAGCGACCGATATCCCGACACCTGGTCCCTTCGCAACACCCACCCAAATCGATCCAGAACAGGCCACTCGAAGAGCCGACCTGCTCTCACGCGCTGGCGAAGAGGCCCTCGCCTGGCTCAAGACGCTCGCGTCAGCGGCGGTCTATGCCACGCTGATCGTGACGTTTGGGTTTCAGGTCGCGCGCGTTGAGGGAAAGAGCATGCAGCCGACGCTGCAAGATCAGGATCGACTAATCGTCAACAAGGCCGCATACCGGTTCTTTGGTAAGCCCAAGGCCGGGGATATCGTGATGCTGTATTATCCCCGCGATCCTGACAAATCGTTCGTTAAGCGGATCGTGGCGAAAGAGGGCGACACCGTCCGCATCGATAACGGCCAAGTCTATGTCAACGAGATGCTTCAGCCGGACTTCTTTGTGCCGCCGGAGTACCGCAGTCACGAGGACCACGGCCCAGAGGTCGTGCAGGAGTCGTACTACTTCGTGATGGGCGACCACCGGAACAACAGCTCCGACAGCCGGCACTGGGGGCAGGTACCCGAAAAGTACGTCATTGGACGCGTACAGTTACGGTGGTGGCCAATCACCGACCTACGACTGTTTTAGTGTCCCGATCCTCCGAGGACGGATGCCTCGGCATAGAGCCCCTCGATCTCGGTGTTCCACCGATCCGCCACCACGCGGCGTTTGACTTTAAGCGTCGGCGTCAACTCACCTGTCGCTACACTGAACTCCGCGGGTAGCAACGCGAACCGCTTGAGCTGTTCGTGACGCGGCAGCTCGGCGTTGACGCGCTGGACGACGGAATCAAAGAGCGTCCGAACGTCATTGCGTAAAACCAGAGTCGAAAGATCCGAATCACTGCCAATCCAGACCCTCCCCGCCAAGGCCTGCACGTCCGGCACGATCAACACCGCCACATAAGGCCGACCATCGCCGACCACTATGGCTTCAGCGACCAGTGGATCGGTCTTGAGCCGAAGCTCAATCGGCTGCGGAGCTACGTTCTTACCACCCGCCGTGACCAGCAATTCCTTCTTCCGGTCGGTTATGGTTAGATAGCCATCGTCGTCCAACCGACCGATGTCGCCCGTGTGAAACCACCCATCAGTCATGACATCGAATGTGGCTTCCGGGTTGTTGTAGTAGCCGAGCATTAGGTTCGGACCACGAGCCAAGATCTCACCGTCCTCGGCAATTCGAAGCTCAACACCGGGCAACGCTATCCCGACGGTACCTAAACGGGGTGCGTGTTCGGGATTGATCGTTAGCACTGGCGCAGTTTCCGTGAGGCCGTACCCCTCCAGCACAGGAATCCCGACGGCGAACAGAAACTCGGCCACGGTTCGAGAGAGCGGCGCGCCGCCGGACACGACGAAGCGCAAACGGCCGCCGACTCGCTCGCGGATCTTGGAGAACAACAATCGGTCGGCAAGTCCATTCTGCAGTCGGGTCCAGAGTGTCGGCGCACGCCCCTCCAGCTCTGCGCGGGAACGCACCATCCCGACGCCGAGTGCCCAGTTGAACAGGGCTCGTCGATATGCCGGCGCCTGCTCCGCGGCGGCGAGAACTCGGGCATGGATCTTGTCAAAGACGCGCGGTACCCCGGTCATCATCGTCGGCCGGACACGGGCCAAATCTCGTGATACAGTGTCCAGCGACTCGGCAAACGTGACCGTGACGCCTTTGTAGAGATACATGTAGACCGCAGTCCGCTCCAGCGCGTGACACAACGGCAGAAAAGATAGGGCCTCGTCGGTGTCCTGCGGCGATACCAGAGCATCAGCGCCGACCAGATTGGCCACGATCGCACCGTGCGTCAACACGACCCCTTTCGGATCGCCGGTGGTCCCCGAGGTATAGATCAGCGTCGCGACGTCATCGGATCCGATGGTGCTCACGGTCTCCTTGTACGCGCGACCCAACCCGTCTTCCCGCATGAGACGGTGATGGCCGCGCTGAATGACATCGGCAAAGCCGATCTCCGCTCCCGCGGAGTGCTCTGTAACCCCACGAACCGCGGCGGACTCAGCCTGGTCGATGACGATGACATCGCGTAAGTCTGGTAAGCCGGGTCGCACCTCGCGGACCTTCGCTGCTTGGTCATCGTTGGACACGATGACCGTCCGTGCGCTCGCGTTCGACAAGATGTACTGGACCAGGCGCGGTGGCAGCGTCGGATAGATCGGGACGGTCAATGCGCCCAAAGTCAGCACGCCAAGGTCGGCGATCAACCACTCGGGTCGCGTCTCGCAGATCAGGCCGACCCGGTCGCCACGACCGACTCCAAGGGCTTGGAGACCGAGTGCGCAGTCTCGTACTCGCTCGAAGAAGTCTCGGCTCGAGAGTTCCTCGAACCCGTCCGGCTTGCAGTGTCGGATCAGAACCGGTTTGGGGAACTTACCCGAAACATGAAAGGGCAAATCAGCAAGCGTCGCTATGAGAGGTTTCGCCATCGCACTTCCTCTAGTCTTGACGAAATGGACCCGACCGACCGCCAGTTTTCTCGACGAGTCTGATCTTCTCGATCACCATCGTTCGGTCAACAGCCTTGATCATGTCGTAGACCGTCAGGGCCGCGGTCGCTACGGCCGTGAGCGCCTCCATTTCAACGCCGGTCTGAGCGACTGTTCTAACCCGCGCCTCAATCTCGTAACCGTCGTCGAGCGGAGTCAGGTCAACCGCAACATCGGAAAGTGGGATCGTATGACACAACGGAATCAAATCGGATGTCCGCTTGGCGGCCATGATGCCGGCAATTCTGGCAACCTGCAACGGGTCGCCTTTGCCCACGCGACCCGCCCGTATCTGTCCGAGGGCATCGGGTGCGATTCGAATGACGCCACGAGCGACCGCTTCGCGTGTTGTTGTCGGCTTCTGCCCCACGTCGACCATACGCACACACCCCTCGGAATCAACGTGGGTCAACGCTGGATCATTCGCATTATTAGTTGACATCATAGGCCCTCGCGAGCAAGAAAGAACGACAGGCTTTCGAGCGATACTGTCAGATCAACGCTCTTGAGCTTGATATTCTCCGGAACGCTCAGAGCGCCCGGCGAAAAATTGAGAACGGCCCGGATACCAGCTTGAACGACGGTATTGACGACATCCTGCGCCGAGACCGCAGGCACCGCGATCACCGCAATAGTGATCCCATTACGCCGAGTGATCCGCTTGAGTTGACGGATATCGTAGACCGAAACTCCGCTCCGCGAGACTCGACCGACCTTCTCTCGGAGGTTGTCAAATAACGCCACAATCTGAAAGCCCTCCTGTCGGAATCCAGGATAATCAGCTAGTGCAAGGCCGAGGTTGCCCGCCCCCATGATCGCGACCTTCAGATGTCGGTTAAGCCCCAGAATGGACCGGAGCTCCCGCCGCAGGTCCTCAACAATATAGCCCACGCCACGAACCCCGAGAGTGCCGAAGTGGGCTAGGTCCTTTCGGATTAGCGAGGCATTCAGCCCGAACTGTTCGGCTAACACCTTCGAGGAAACCGTTTCGATGCCCTTTCCGTGCAGCTCATCCAGAAACCGGAGATAGAGCGAAAGCCGATTGGTCGTCCGTTCGGAGATCGACTCTCGCATGAAACATCTTAGCAGCCTGAACGGCCTCGGCCGAAACACTGTGGCCGAAACTAAGACCGCGCACTCGGGACGCGTGCTAAGATGCGAATAGTGCGTAAACTGACGTTCGTTTGTGCGACGTTGTGGATTATGAGCCTTCCCACAACCGTGGACACTCAGCGGGGTGGTCGGCGTGTTGTCACACTTGAACTCCTCTCGTCCCACCCATTCTTCTTTCATGGCGAGGAAGTCGTCCTGCAGGCCGACGCCATCGGCGAGAACGTACTGACGTACCTCGTCGATGACGAGTTCCGCTTGCTGGCCCTTGACATCGTGGCGCCACCGGAGGGTACCGCCCAGCGGGTCGAGGTCATCGGAACGTTCTTTGACCCGGGACGCCTCGAGCCGGGAGACCCCCGCGCCCAGAACCTACCAATAGAGCGGTTGTCGAACTCCTTACTTCGCAAGGCATGGCCGACCATCGGAGAATTGCCGCTCATTGTGGCGTCATCGGCGCGACCGTTTGGTAAATCGACTGCTATAACGCTCCGGTCAGTGGCCCTGGCGCCCCAACGCTACCGCGACATGAGCGTGACGGTCACCGGACGGTTTGGAGGTCGGAATCTCAACGGAAATTTGCCAGACTCTCCCGGCGAAAGTCATCACGACTTCGTGCTTGCCTCAGCCGATGCCGCGGTCTGGATCGTCGGCAAAGAGCCTAAGGGTAACGGGTTCGAGCTAGACGTCCAAGCGCGGATCGATACGGGTCGATGGCTGGAAGTTATTGGCTCCGTGCGTGTACATGAAGGTATGGCCATTATCGATGCGGGGACCATCCGATTAGCCGAGCCGGGTGAGAAGGCCGACGCTCCGACACTTCGTGTCGAGCGCCGGCTTCATCCACCACCCGACGTCGTTTTCAGCGCCCCGTTCGAAGGCGACACCGACATCCCGACTGATACAAGGGTGCGGATCCAGTTCTCGAGAGCCATGGACACCGACTCGTTCGACGGGCGGATTCGGATCGAATACCCGCAAACCAGCGCATTGTCCCCAGAGGACCGCCCTGACATTGAGTTCGTCACAGAGTACCAACGCCGTAACCGTGTCCTCGAGATTAGTTTCCTCGAACGGCTCCTCCCGTTCACGGCGTTCAAGATCGACCTCATGGAAGGCATCACGTCGAGAGACGGCGTCGGGCTTGTTCCGTGGTCACTGTCCTTCTTCTCCGGCCGCTAGTAAAACTGCCGATCCTTAGGTAATCGGCCCCTGATCGAGCAGTCGCTGAACTGAATTTCGCGTCCGTGAAATTAGCTCGTTGCGCTGGTGAAGCGAGATGTTCGCGGTGGCAATGGGCGGACCTAGCCGGACACTCACGATGACCGGTCGAATGACGAAACTCCCTTTTCGCATGGCGGCCCGGGCACCTTGGATCGCCATCGGAACAATCTCGACCCCACCCTTAATCGCCATCACGAACCCACCCTTCTTGAACGGGAGGAGCTTCCCGGTTCGGCTCCTGGTTCCTTCGGGGAAGATGAGGAAGGAGTCGCCATCTCGAAGCGCGTCGGCGGCGGCATCGATTGCCTGCAGACTCTGCTCTCGATTGTCACGCTGCACCGGCACAAACCCAACGACGTCAAACGCGCGGCTGAGCAAAGGTAGAGCGGACCGCAACTCAGCCTTATACAGGATCCGTAATCTTGGGTGTAACGCCGCCAGCACCATGTAGAGTATGGGGGGTTCGATGTTGCTTACGTGGTTAACACAATAGACCGTAGCGCGATCGCTCTGAACGTACTGTTCACCGACAACCTGATACCGAATCCCGACGGCTCCGAGCCCTAGACGAACACCGCCTCGCCCGAGGCGGTAGAGGATATGCGGCCAATGAAACAGAAAGGCAAGCAGCATCCCAGGGGGTGCGACAAGAAGGACATACGCGGCGACGCTGACGTAGGCCGCGAGTGACCGTACACCCGCGACGGCCGTACGGAGGAACTCTTTCACTGATAACGCAAGGTCGTTACGGAAAAGAAAAGCCCGACCCGGAAACTCCGGATCGAGCCCGTCGGATTCATGAGCAGCGCAGACTGAAACTGAGAACCGCTAGGAAGCCTTGGCGGCACGGCGACTCGTCGTGCGCGTGGGTACCTTCTTGACCTTCGACGTCTTCGACACCTTTGCCTTGGCCATCCGTTTGATCCGGTTTACAAGGCAACGCTCTAGGGTCTTCTCGACCTTTTTTTCAATCACCTCAGTCATTTCTCCGGTCACCTCGGCAATCTCCGAAACAACCAGAAATTTCGCGCGGTCCAGCATGCGCTTCTCGCGAAACGACAAGTTCTTCGACTGGCTGAGAAAGTTGAGGCTCTTCAAGACGTCAATGACGTCTCGTATGGAACCGGTCCGCATCTTATCCGAGTTGTCCTTAAACCGACCCTTCCAGTTCTGGTGGTTGTCGATCTTGCCATTGCCGATGTGGAGAAAGAGCTTGTTGACCTCGGAGTCCGCAATCGCTCGCCGCACTCCGACCCCAGCCAAGTTGTCAACGGGTACCAACACGATGGTTTCGCTGGCCGCCATACGTAGAGAGTAGAAGCCATAGGTGGTACCAAGAATCGTCTTCTCTTCTATCCTCTCGACGACACCCAACCCATGATTCGGGTATATGACCTTGTCGCCGATTTCAAGTTCCAAGAATCCCCCTGGTTTGGTAGTCACGCCGATAAACTAGGAGCCATCACTAACGGGCAGATCCTTTATTATAGCCAATCCATACCAGATAGACAACATGAACTCACTAACTCACTAAAAATGAACGACTTGCCATTATTCATTAACCATGAACCGAAGCCCGTCACTCTGAAAAAGAAGCGACTGGAAATCTTTAAGTCACCTGTCTATTACAGTTTGTGGTAAATGACCTATTAACTCTTGCTGTGCACGATCAATTCATGAATTTCGGTTCAGGACCATAGACCTAGCGTGGTCTGTCTAACGAACCCACCCTATAATGGGCGCTCTCATGTGGTCATCGCAACATTTGAACCGCTACGTGGTAAGGAAACAGTGGAGGTGTTGGGATGGCAGAAACGCGTACTCGCGGTGTGCGGCTGACGCGAGAAGAACGACTGACTGTACGTCGGCTCATCAGTGACGGTCGCAGTTTTGAAGAAGCGGCGGCGGCCGTCAGGTGTTCGACGAAGACGATGCAGAGGCTGCTGAACACGGTGGGCGGGATGCCACCACGGAAGCCGACGCGTTCGAAGCGGCACCTGTCATTGGCTGAGCGCGAGGAAGTCTCGAGAGGATTGGGAAGCGGCGCATCGTATCGGGCGATCGCACGACGCCTTGGACGGGCACCGTCCACCATCTGTCGCGAGGTCAACGGCAATAGCGGCCCCTGCCGGTATCGGGCGTGTCGCGCGAACGAGGCGGCCTACAAGAAAGCGCGACGACCGAAAGCCACGAAATTCCGCCAATGTCCTCGGCTCCGCACCCAGGTGGAATCGATGTTGAACGCGCAGTGGTCTCCTCAACAAATCAGTGCGAGACTGACCGTTGACTACCCGGACGATCCCGAGATGCGCGTGTCCCACGAAACCATCTATCGCTCGCTGTTCGTCCAGGCCAGGGGGGCGTTGCGCAAAGAGCTCACCGCGTGTCTGCGTTCTGGGCGTACCCGTCGTCGCCCGCATGGGCGCAAAGATCCAGGGGGCTACATCAAAGATATGGTTCTCATCGCGGATCGACCGGCTGAGATTGAAGACCGTGCGGTGCCTGGTCATTGGGAAGGCGATCTGATGCTGGGTGCCCGGGGCCAGTCGGCGATCGCAACGTTGGTCGAGCGTCAGACTCGCTACGTGATGTTACTGGCCGTCGGCCGCAATAAGACCAGTCACCATGTGTGCGCGCTCATCGCGAAGAAGATCAGAACGCTGCCGCAGCATCTCGCGGTGTCCCTCACGTGGGACCGCGGCAAGGAAATGGCTCGGCACCGCCAATTCAGCATTGCGACTGGCGTCCACGTCTACTTCTGTGATCCGTCAAGCCCGTGGCAACGCGGCAGTAACGAAAATACGAACGGTCTGCTGCGTCAGTACTTCCCACGAGGAAGCGACTTGTCAGTCCATAGCCAGCGGCACCTGAACCGGGTCGCACACGTGCTCAACGACCGGCCTCGACAAACTCTCGGCTGGATGAAACCATCTGAAAATTTAGCTAAGTTGTTGCGTTGACCATGTGAGATCGCCATGCATAGTACGCGCTGTCAGTGTCACCTCGGAGACACCATCATGCATTTTCAGCTTCGACCATCAGGCATTCGGCGTCGCCCTTCCGCTTGGGTTGCGCTCGCCGTTGCACTCTCGCTCATTGGGCCAAGCACCATTTTGGGCCTTGGAACTGGCACCGCCCAAGAGCCGCAGAGCCTCGCCCCGTTTGTCCCGACGCCTCAAGACGTGGTCGACCGCATGCTCGAGCTCGCGGGTGTCACCAAGAACGACGTCGTGTACGACTTAGGATGCGGCGACGGTCGGATCGTCATCACCGCCGCTGAGAGGTACGGCGCACGTGGCGTCGGGGTGGATATCGATCCCCTGCGCGTTGCCGAATCAATAGAGAACGCCCGGCGGGCCGGCGTCAGCCACCTAGTTGAGTTCTTTGAACAAGATGCCTTAAAGGTCGATGTGAGTAAGGCGACCGTCGTGACGTTGTATCTGCTTTCATCCTCATTGTTGAAGCTTCGGCCGATCCTCACCCGCCAGCTGCGTCCAGGTGCGCGAATCGTCTCCCACGCGTTCAGCATGGGTGACTGGGAGGCCGACAAGGTCGACCGGTTTACTGACTTACGAGGCAACACGCGCACGCTGTACGTCTGGACACACGACGGCAGCGTCCGCAATTAGCCATCCGCCCCGTCCTTTCGACGCTGCGAGACCACGAGGATCATGCAGATCGGATGGAAACGCTGGCCCCAGAATTCTGCTTAGTTAATGAGCACGGTGTTCGGGAACTGCGCATACCAGCCGAACCAAAATGCACGCTGCGCCGGCACCCGGGCACGCCGAGCGCCGGAATCATCCTCAAGTTCAATCGCGTCCTCGGTAATGCGCCAAACCCGACCCGCCACATCTGCAACTTGTCGCTCACCGACGTGGCGGACAAAACGAACATCCCCCGCGTCGTAGACTCGGTTGGCTCCTTTCGCGCTCGTCACGACCACCAGATTCCGCCCGCCGAACGAATGGTGAAAAACCCGATTCTGCTGCAGGAAGGTCGCCGCGATCGCCACAGGCCGACGGTCGCCGGCGAGTCTTGGGTTGTGGAGCCGAATCACCAGCACCTCTTCTTTGTTCTGCAACCGGTCGTCCGTATTGGAGACTTGGAACATCAGCTGGTGTGTGCTGAAATAGCTCCGGTATGCGGCCCCCTCTGAATAGTCATAACGATATCCGGTGTCGATCGAGAGAACGGTCGTCGCTGGATGCATCTGCTTCCACTCGCCCCACGTTGTCGTAACCACCGCGTGTGGCATTAACTCCACACCACTACCGGCGAGCGACCCGACCACGGGAACCCCCTCGAAGGTATTCCACAAGCTGAGCGTTTCATGATCAAATATGAGTTTGTTTGAGCGATACAGCAGGCCGCTCGTGCCGAACGTAAAGTGCTGACCATCCACGACACTCTCGAACGGGATAACGGTACCGCACAGCGTGCAATAGACGATCGTCAGCTCGACGTCACCCACACGGTCGAGCGCCATTTCATGCCACGCAAGAAGTCGTTTCGGATACGCCCGCGCTTCGCCAGCCACCGAAATGCCGAATACGATGTGCGCGTCCTCCAAGTAGTCAGCCGCGTTGGCATCGATCCGTTTCGGGTATTCGAGCGGTGGAATACCATTGACCGCCACGCCGCCCCAGTCAATTTCATCGAGGCGAATGAGCGACTGAATGCCCATTGGAAAAAACGCCTTGAAGCTCGGATCGAATTGGTTGTACAGCAATCCCTTGAATAGGGCGTAGTCCGGATGCGGGTCATACGGCTGATCCCAGATCCAGTCGTGCCAGCGCGTGAGATCGGCCCCGAACTGCTGGCCTGTCTGCCGCTGAAGAAAGTCAATGAGCGTGAAGAAGCGAAACATTTGCGGGCTGGGAGGACGGATAAATCGAGCCAGGTCCCAGATGATCCCGGCATATCCATCCCGCCACATTTCCCCGATCTGACGGAGCGAATCCTGCGCCAGACGTGCGTTGGGGGCGGTAGCCTGCATGAACAACTGGATGTCAGGATGATCGCCCGGATCGGCTTGTTGCGCGCTCGAAGCACCGGCCGCTACCCCAAGAGCCAGTAGAGTGACGACCGTCGTAAGCACGATAACGCGATGCATGTGTCTGAGCCGTGGAGACCACAGTCGTTCTATCGTTCCATGCGAGACAAATACGCAGTGCCCGTCTGGCATCGATAAACTCATCAAGATTCGTAGTTCAGTCTGAGTAACCGCAGGCGACCTCACGCTGTCGACGGTGCCTAGTCAAGTCCACTACTTGTTGGCCACGACGAACCTCAAGCCTCTGCTCACGCTTTTCGCGTCAAAGAACCGTACCATTATCAGCCTCCCTCGATCGGCGGAACGTAGCTCGGCCTAGTTTCAACGGCTCTGTCGCCAACGTCGTACGGGGTAACAGTCTCAAAGTAGTGGTTCAGCAACTCGATCGTGGACAAAACCTTAAGAATCTTTCAAGATTGTGAAGACAGCCTGCCCCTGTGGATTCGGAAAGTCTAATCCATTCAACCACTAGCCGGAGTGGCGAAATTGGCAGACGCGCTGGATTCAAAATCCAGTGAGGTTCACCCCTCGTGTGGGTTTGACTCCCACCTCCGGCACCAGAAAAATTGACCTAATTGAAGCGTAGCCACGTGGACTCTCGACAGCAAAAAGATCGACTCTACCGAATCTTATTCCTGTCGCGTGGTTGAAACTGGTGAATTCGCGGGCTGCGCTATTCGGTCTAATTTCCCCTTTTCACGATCGGCGTGGCGGTCAATAGAGCAACGCCGACGAGGCTGGACGCAAACGTGATCGCGCTGGCCGGTCGTCCTATATTCGCAGTATGCTCCCACGTTGAGATTACCCTGGCGTTCAGGTATGCAGCCATCATACTTGGGTGATCGAGAAAGGCCTCAAAATCCGCTTACCGGATAATCAGCAGGTCGCTTTGTAGTGTCCCAGAAGGGAACTCTTTGATGGACCGACGACGTATCACTGCAGGTAATCTCCTAGCACTCGCGATTGTCGTTACGACCTCGGCACAGACCTTCGTGACTTTGCGCGCTCAGTCCGCCACCGACTTCGTTCCCGTGACAGACGAGATGCTGCGGAACCCCGCGCCAGGCGACTGGCTAATGTGGCGCCGCACGCTCGATGGCTGGGGCTACAGCCCCTTGGATGAAATCACCACCGAGAACGTCGATCAGATCCGGATGGTCTGGTCGCGCGCTCTGTCGCGGGGCACCCAGGAGAACGTCCCGATCGCCTACGGCGGAGTGCTGTACGTCCCGCTGACCCGCGACGGCATTCACGCGATCGATGCCGTGACCGGCGACTTGAAGTGGGAGTACGCCCGGGACCTCCCTGAAGACATCTTCAAGATCATCGGTGGCAATTCCCTAAACAACCGCAATATGGCCATCTACGATCGCCTGCTCATCAACACAAGCGCCGATGACTACGTCTATGCGGTCGATGCGACGACCGGCGACGAAGTCTGGGAGACGCAGGTCGTCGACTACAAGGTAAACCCGGCCATGCAGAGCTCGGGGCCGATCGTCGCCAACGGCAAGGTCATCTCTGGACGGAGCTGTAAACCGGAAGGAGGGCCGGACGCGTGCGTGATCACGGCCCACGACGCGCGCACCGGAGAAGAGCTGTGGCGCCGGCGTACGATTCCGGCCCCGGGTGAGCCGGGGGACGAAACCTGGGGTGACGTCCCATTCGAAGAGCGAAAGCACGTCGGCACCTGGATGGTGCCGAGCTTCGATCCGGAGCTGAACCTGATCTTCATCGGGACGTCCGTCACCTCCCCCGCACCGAAGTTCCTGCTCGGAGGCATCGACCTCGCGCACCTGTATCACAACTCGACACTCGCACTCGATGCGGACACCGGCGAAATCCGGTGGTACTACCAGCACCTGAACGATCACTGGGACCTGGACCATCCCTTCGAGCGCATGCTCGTCGACACGGCCGTCACGCCGGATGCCAACGCCGTGAGCTGGATCAACCCGAGGATTCAGCCTGGCGAGATCCGCAAAGTGGTGACCGGCATCCCTGGCAAGACCGGAATCGTCTATACGCTCGACCGAGAAACTGGTGAATTCCTCTGGGCAAAACCGACCATCATCCAGAACGTCGTCAACCACATTGATGGGGCCACGGGCGACGTGACGGAGAACTCGGAAGTCGTTTTTACCGGTCTCGGACAGGAAGTACTCGTCTGCCCCACCTGGCAAGGCGGAAAAGACTGGGAAGCCGGCGCGTATAGCCCGCTGACCAACGCGATGTACGTCCCGCTCCGCAACTCCTGTGCGCGCATGCTCTCCACGCAAACACCACAGGGTGCCCGTGAGCGAGCACTCACGGCAGGGGGTCAGCCTCCGCTGGAACTGTACGCACTCGCGGGGCGCCACCAACTCGCTCCCGGGAAGGACCTGCTCGGGGCGGTGCATGCGGTCTCGGTCGAAACGGGCAAATCGCCGTGGGTCTTCGAGACTCGGGCGTCTACGATGTCGGTCATGACGACGGGCGGAGGTCTCGTCTTCGGCGGCGACGCGAATGGCCGATTCCGGGCGCTGCACCAGGAAACCGGCGAAGTCCTGTGGGAGATCAATCTGGGGACGCCCGTCACCGGTTTTCCAATTAGCTACGCGGTTGACGGACGCCAGTACATCGCCGTCAGTACCGGCGGCGGTGCGGGGATCAACCTCAGCATGACGCCCGAGATCCGCCCTAGCTCCGGAAGTCGACTGTTCGTCTTTGCCCTACCTGATTGACACTGAACTGACGTATACGAGCTCAAGCACCGACGGCTCCGGGAAAAGCCAGTATGTCCAAGAGGCGATTCTAGGCGGTTGTAAGCCGCTACTTCGGCCAGGCAATCGACCGAATCGTTCAATCCTGTTTCAACCTCGGGGTGTTCCCTTGATGTCACCTGTGGTCATGAAGTTCGGTGGTACATCGGTGCGGGATGCCGACGCCATTCGCCAGCTCATTAACATCGTCCGGCAAGAGAACCGCCCGAAGTTCGTCGTGGTTTCGGCCCTATCCGGAGTCACCGACTTGCTCGTCAACATCGGTTCGTCCGCGTGTCGCGTGAAACTGACCGAACTTACCGAGGTCATCGAGGCGCTCCGGATACGACACGTTGGTCTCGTCGAGGAGCTGATACCAACCGATGTGCAAGCAGCGGTGATCACCGTGCTCGATAAAGCATGCACCGAACTCAAATTACTCGTGAGCGCAGTCGGAATTATGCAAGAGTTGACACCCCAATCTGCCGACGCGATTTACGCCTATGGAGAAGCACTGAGCAGTCGAATCGTTGCTGCCGCACTAGACACAGCGGGCACCCGCGCCTGCTACGTCGACGCGACAACGGTTCTGGTCACCGACGGGACACACGGTCGGGCTCAGCCGCAGATCGACGCAACGCGCGCTCAGCTGACCACACACGTCGTACCGCTCATGAATGCCGGAATCGTACCGGTAGTCGGGGGTTTCATCGGTGCCACCGTTGATGGGGTCGTCACGACCCTTGGTCGAGGCGGCTCAGACTATTCGGCGGCAATTTTCGGTGCGGTACTCAAAGCCGCTGAGATCCAAATCTGGACTGATGTCGACGGCATTTTAACAGCCGACCCCCGGCTCGTAAACGATGCCCGGTTAGTACCGAAACTGACATTCGCCGAAGCATCAGAGCTTGCCTACTTCGGGGCCAAGGTTCTGCATCCGGCCACCATTCAGCCGGCCGTCGCGCAAGACATTCCAGTGCGAATCTTGAACTCTAGAAGACCTGATGGTCGAGGTACACAAGTTACCGCGCATGGAACTGGGGCTTCTCCTGTAACCGCGATCGCATCCAAGCGAGGTCTAACAGTTATCGAGGTTACGTCCGCCCGCATGCTCATGGCACACGGGTTCTTGAAACGACTCTTTGAGGTCTTCGACCGTTTTGAGACACCCGTCGATGTCGTCACGACATCCGAGGTCGATGTCTCGATCACGATTGATAACGACCATTACCTCGACGATCTAGTGTCCGAGCTCTCGACCTTCGCCGAGGTCAAGACCGAACCGCATATGGCGCTACTGTGTGTGGTAGGTGAGAATCTCAACCAAGACGGCGCGCTTTTTCAACAGGTTGTCCAATCGCTCGACGGTGTTGCGTGTCAAATGGTCTCACAGTCAGCTTCCAGACGAAATCTGACGTTCGTCATTCGCGAAAAGGACATGTCCATCGCGTTAAATCGGCTTCATGACCACTTCTTCGGCCGCGCGGAAACGTGACGACCACCAGGGAGCGCGCATGTACGAAATCATTCGATACGACGTCACCGATCCGGTGGCCCGGATCACGCTCAATCGACCCGACCGGCTTAACGCGGTCACCGGACAGATGCTTCAAGAACTCCAGGATTCAGTCGGCGCGGCCGATGCCGACGAACGTGTCGTCGGCATCGTTCTTACCGGCGAAGGACGCGGCTTTTGTGCCAGTGCAGACATGGCTGGACTCCAGGATCGCACCGAAGGTAGATCGAGTTCGGACTGGAGCGTCACAGGCGATAAACCTGGAGATATCGACGATGGGGTCTGATTTTGAACTGGGATTACTCTACCTACTCGCTGTTCGCAAGCCGATTCTTTGTGCCATCAACGGACCTTGCGCCGGGTTGGGATTCGTGACCACCATGTTGGCGGATCTTCGCTTCGCCTCCGACACCGCGAAGTTCACGACGTCGCTTGCCAATCGTGGACTGATCGCAAAACACGGCGTGAGCTGGATCCTGGCCCGACTCGTCGGCTCTGCCCATGCCTTGGACCTTCTCTAGAGTGGACAAATCGTCGATGCACCGGAAGCTTCGCGCATTGGCCTAGTCAACCGTGTCGTTCCAGCCGAAACGTTACTCGACGAGGCCACTGGTTACATCGAAATGCTTGCCGAACGATCGGTGCCAATCGCCATGCAGGTCATCAAACAACAGGTCTACAGGCATCTCTCGACCACTCTGGGAAACGCCACTCGTGAGTCACTTGACTTGATGCGGGACAGCCTCGACCAACCGAACTTTCGTGAGGGTGTGATGTCGTACGTCGAGAAGCGGCGACCGCGCTCCGCCCGCGTGTCGACACCATCATGACCGGTGAACCCCTGATCCGACGACTATGAATGGAGATCCCGTGGTAGACGACCCACTTTCCCAACCAACTTGGTATGACCGAACCCTACTCGAAGGCCCGCAGACCCGCCGCCGAGATCTAAGCCTGGTGCTTCGGTCCGTACGCGACTTCATCAGTGGGTTTCGCGCACTCTCTTTCGCCGGTCCGTGTGTGACGGTTTTCGGCTCCGCTCGCTTTAGCGAGGGACATCCGTACTACGACCTAGGGCGTCAGGTCGGAAGCGCGCTGAGCCAGCTTGGCTTCACGGTGATGACGGGTGGAGGACCGGGTTTGATGGAGGCGGCCAACCGTGGTGCACAGGAGGCCAACGGCTACTCGGTATCGTGCAACATCAGACTCGGTACCGAGGAAGCACCCAACGCGTATCTGGATCGTTCCGTGACTGTCCACTATTTCTTCGTGCGCAAGGTCCTGCTCTTCAAGTACTCGTACGGATTCGTCGCGCTGCCAGGCGGGTTCGGGACGATGGACGAGCTATTTGAGGCGCTGACGCTGGTACAAACAAAGAAGATCCGGAACTTCCCAATCGTGCTCATGGGAACCGATTACTGGAAGCGCCTCTTCCATCTCGTGCAAAACATGGTAGCGGAGGGAGCCATTTCACCTGCGGAGCTCGACACGTGGCTCGCCACCGACAATGTCGATGAAGCAATGGATCACCTTCGCAAGCACGCGATCGAAGGGTTTAAGCTTCGCCGGCGGCGACGGCCCCGGCCTTCGCGACTGCTCCGAGAGCCGGACCTGCCGAGAGGCTCGGCGCCTCCATGAGAACCGGAGGCGCTGGAAACGCTTTCATGACCGTGCTGAATCCTACCCCACCAGCGAAGTAGTGAAACCGTTTCTACGGACGCCGGAGGTCGAGGCAGACCAACGTTTCTTCGTTCCTGACATAGAAGAGACCATTGGCGATGGCCGGATAGGCTCGGACCGTGGGCGGCAACACCTGGGCGCTCGCGAGCGGTGTAAAGCTATCGGGTGACGCATCGGCTATTACCAACTCGCCCGACTCACGCATGATGACGAGCCGGTCTCCGGCAAGCGTCACTGTCCCTGCGCCGAACTGATCGATGCTCCAGTGAACCTCTCCCGTCATGAGATCCACGGCGCGCAAGCTCGGCCCATACTCCTGTCGCCCGTGAAATCCGAATAACACGCCGTCGGCAGCGGCGTAAACACTCGTTGCGTAGTGGTTCGACATGACATCATCGGAAACCCACAACTGGTGCAATCGACCGCCTACGACGCGAAACAGTCCCGCACCGGTTCCGTACTGCGCTGAAACGAAGATGAGGTCGTCGACGATAAGTGGGCTCGCCGCGTTCACCGAGGCCCGTAAGCGCGCCCGCCACGGCCGCTGAAATCGTACCGCACCGTTGGCCGGGTCGAGCCCAAACAAGAAGTTTCTGGTAAAGAACACAGCGTAGGGAACATTATTGATCTCCGCTTGTACAGGCGACGAATAGCTCGCCTCGTCGTCAGTCGCCACCCAGAGCACGTCGCCGGTCGCAAGATCGAACGCGACCACTCCCGCCTCCGAGCCTCCGATGTTGGCTATGACTCGCCCGTCCTCAACCAACGGAGAGCCAGCCGCGCCGAAAAACCCCTTGCGGAACCCAAATTCGGCTTGAGTGTCCACACTCCAGATCTGCTCTCCGGTCGCAACGCTTACCGTATGCAGCTGACCCTCGGCGCCGAACGTCACGATTCGCCCGTCAGCCACGATCGGGGCGGCGCGCGGACCTTCATCGAAACCGAAATCGTCGCGATATGTGGTGGGGTACTCGTATCGCCAGACCGGCTCGCCAGATACTGCGGTCAACGCATCGATGACCTCGCGACCACCGATGCGATGAAACACAAAGACGAGATCGCCGGCGATGACCGGACCGGCAAAACCCTGACCAACCGGGCGACGCCAGACTTCTTTGGGAGCCTCCCCTGGCCAGTCCACCTCGATCGGAGACCCCACGTAGTGACCATCGCGATTCGGCCCCAGGAACTGCGGCCAGTCCTGGGCACGTATCGGTCCGATTACTTGAAAGGTCATCCAAACGGCGACAACGAAGACGAGAACTAAACGCGGATGTTGCTCCACCTACCTCACTGAGATCCAATCGGCTCGCAGATCTAAACTGGCGCCCGATCACCGTTCGGATGCCGGCGACCAGTCGCACGCCAGCATCCCGTACACCACGTGAGCGACGAAATGATCGTACAGCCACTCCGCGTTACGCAACAGTCCCTCTTCGCAAAAGCCCAGCCGCTCGGGAATCGCACGACTCTTGTGGTTGCCTCTGCGCAGCGGATCTCGGCACGATTGAGGCGATCGTCACGAAACGCGCCGGTCACGAGCACCCTCATTGCTTCAGTGACAAGGCCGCGGCCCTGGGGGCCCTTCGCCGACCCAGCAACCAAGCGACATGAGCCGGTTCAGCCAATAGATCTGGTGGTGACCGATAATCCCGGCGATCCGCCCGTGGTGTCGAATGGCCAGCTGCCTTCCGTTGTTTTGTGACGCCTGCGCCTGGGCCGAACGGATGAAGGCGCGAGTGTCCTCGATCCGGGTGATGTTGTCGAGCCACGGTAACCACTGGCGCAAATACAAGCGGTTGAGATCGGTTAGGGCAAACAGCTCGTCGGCATCACGGAACTCCAACGGGGTCAGCTCGACCTATTCGGAAACCGGAATCGACTGCATGGGACACGCGGATTTAAGCGATTATACTCGTGGCATGTCCCTGTCACTTGAGTCACCAGAATTGAGACTAGCATTTCGCATGTGCACGACTAGGTTGGCACTGGCCACTGCGCTATTGGCGCTGGTGAGTACTGCGAGTCTGGCTCAGTCGCCCGGTATCTTCATGATTCCAGTGGAGGGCAAAGCGCAGTCCTACTGGCCACGGTGGCGCGGCCCCTCTGGCCAAGGCGTCGTCAAGGGCAAGGGCTATCCAGACCGGTGGTCAAGCACGCAGAACGTCCTCTGGCGCACGCCGATACCGGGACGTGGGCATTCGTCGCCGATCGTCTGGGAGAATCAGATTATCGTAACGACGTCGAGAGACGATGGACATCGTCTGTCGATCATCAGCTACCGCCGCTCCGACGGTGAGCACCTGTGGGAAACGGACATTCCCGATGGCCCGGGTGAGCACATCCAACCGAAGAACACGAGAGCGTCAGCGACGCCATCGACCGATGGTAAGCGAGTGTACGTATCCTTCGGCAGCCGAGGACTCGTCGCCGTCAGCATGGACGGCACCCTTGCCTGGCACCGGAATATAGGTGAGATCGACAACTACCACGGTACGGCGGGGTCACCGCTTCTCTATAAAGATCTCGTGATCACCTACCAGGATCACGCGAACGGATCGTTCGTCGCCGCGTTCGATGCTCGACACGGCGGACCTGTCTGGCGAACTGCCCGAGAGGCCAAGGTGGGATGGGGCACGCCGGTTGCGGTTCGGGTAGGGGATCACGATGAGATCATCGTAAGCAGCGAGCGAACCGTCACCGCATATGACCCGGAGCAGGGCTCAGAACTCTGGCGCTGCGAAGGGAACCTCCGCGAGGTCATTCCCACGCCAGTCGTCGGACATGGGCTCATCTTCTGTACATCAGGACGGGCGGGACCAACGCTTGCGATCCGACCTGGAGGGACCGGTGACGTGACCGAAACGCACGTCGCGTGGCGGACATCACGTGGCTCACCGTTCGTACCATCGCCCCTGGTCTACGGCGATTACCTGTACACAGTCAACGACATGTCCAGCATCGTGACCTGCTTCAAAGCGGCGACCGGCAAGGTCATGTGGCAACAGCGCCTCGGGCGTCCAACTCGAGAAGGGTTCTCGGCATCGCCCATCGCAGTCGACGGTAAGATCTTCTTCACGAACGACAACGGTCAGACGTTCGTCGTACGTGCCGGACCTGAGTTCGAGCAGTTGCACACGAACGATATCGGTACGCGCACGCTCTCCTCACCAGCCCTGGTCGACGGACGCTGGTACATCCGGACCGAACACGAGTTGCTCGCTATCGGAGAGTGACAGGCTCTTAGAAGATCGCGAGAGGATTAAGAGGTGATCCGGTACCGCCTTCAACGGCTAGCGGTGCCGCGACGAGCATGAACTCCCAGCGATTCTGCCGGGTAGCTTCTGTGGCGACGGCCTCGAGATCGAGATTGTCGAATAAAGGCATCCCCATTGCCACGATCGTCAGCTGATGAATGGGCTGAGTGACGCCGTCCACGCCGGATGGAAGCGCATCGTTCGTATAATCACTACCGAGCATGGCGATGCCTCGTTCGCGAAGCCACGGTGCCACGGAGGCATGCAATCCCGCCGCGTGCCGCCCAGTCTCCCACGGCCCGTACTCCGCCCGTCGCGCCCATCGGCCGGCGCGGACAAACACGATGTCGCCGCTCGAAACTCGGATGCCAGCCTCACGCTCCCAGGCTTCGAGATCCTCGACCCTAATTGCAGTGCCCGGCTCAAGATACGCGACGCCCTTGAGACGTGCCATGTCCATTAAGATGCCACGCGTAACAATGCCTTACTTGTAGTTGATAATCGCCAGCCGGTTACACCCGGTTGCCGTGACCTCGATATTCCGTGCGAAGCCGTTGTGCAAGCGCCCCTCGTGCATCATGTGGCAAAGCGAGTCCATGTGGGAGTGCGCGACGCCGTGATAGGCAATCGTGAAACGGTCACTTCGAAACGGTCCCGGGCGATCCAGACCGAGCATCTCGTGACTAAACGGAGACGTCGCGTCCAGGGCCCGCTCCTTGAGGTAGTTGTGCGAGAGCGACACCGAAACACCGGTGCGAGCCAAACCAATCGCCTGACGTCGTTGCTCGGCCGTGACGAGGTTGAGAGTCCCGAGCTGATCCTGGTCTCCCCACCTACCCCAGTTAGACAACTCGCTCATCCATTGTTCAACCGTTTCCGCCGTCACTTCCGGTGGAGACTGCGCCGAAAGACCGAGCACCGTAGTGCTCACAGCGAAGATGGTGAACGTGGCCACGTAGCGCATGTGCTTCATGATTCCCCCTTCGGACATTCCGAGCAATCAATTCGCTCGCTCTGACCCCAACTGGACTCATTCTATCGGCAGTTTCGCGTGGTGCGCGAGACGGGAGGTTGCATAACTCTGGTAACATACCGCCTCTTCACGCACGCGGGAGAAGGGTCACGCTGACCAACGAACTCTGCCACTTCACCGCTGTCGATCTCGTTCGACTGCTTCGAGACCGCGAGATCTCAGCCATCGAGGTGATGGACGCGCACCTCGCCAACATTGAACGTGTAAACCCGGCACTCAACGCCATCGTCACTTTGGTCGCGGACACGGCCCGAGCTGCCGCCGGTGACGCCGATGCAGCGTTGGCACGAGGCGATGAGATCGGATGCCTCCACGGACTCCCGGTAGCCCACAAGGATCTCGTCGAAACGCGCGGCATCCGAACAACGTTCGGCTCAACCGTCTTTGCCACGAACGTCCCCGACGCCGATGCCCTGATCGTCGAGCGGCTACGAACGGCCGGTGCGATTACAATCGGTAAAACCAACACGCCGGAATTCGGTGCCGGTTCACAGACCTTCAACGATGTCTTCGGCACCACGCGAAACCCGTACGATCTCGGGCGAACCTGCGGCGGTAGCAGCGGTGGTGCCGCCGTGGCCCTCGCCTCCGGCATGGTGCCGATCGCCGACGGCACCGACATGGGCGGGTCGCTCCGCAATCCGGCGAGCTTCTGCAATGTCGTCGGCCTCCGGCCATCGCCGGGACGCGTCGCGGTGTGGCCTCGCCAGACGGGGTGGGTCCAGAGTCTGTCAGTGAGCGGCCCGATGGCTCGTACCGTCGCGACCTCGCGCTCATGATGCATGCCATCAGTGGAGCCGATCCGCGAGATCCACTGTCGTTCGATACGCCGCCTCGTCATTTTTCCCAACCGCTCCAACAAGACTTCATTGGCACAACGGTCGCGTGGAGTCGCGATCTCGGCGGGCTGCCCGTCGATCCGCGCGTGACCGCCGTTATCGAAGGCCAGCGGATGGTGTTCGAGGATCTGGGCTGCGTGGTCGAGGACACGACACCGGACCTGCGTGACGCTGATCAAATCTTTCGGACCTGGCGGGCGTGGTATTTCGAGCTCGCCTACGGGGCGATCGCCGATACCTACCGTGACGCGCTCAAGGACACGGTCGTGTGGAACATCGAGGAGGGCCGGCGCCTGACGGGCGTGCAACTTGCCGATGCCGCTCGACGACACGCCGACCTGCACGAGCGCGTGCGAGCGTTCATGGACCGATATTCGTTTCTCGTACTCCCAGTAAGTCAGGTGCCGCCGTTCGAAATCTCCAAGCCGTATGTCACCAAGATCGACGGAAGACCACTCGAGACGTATATAGACTGGATGCGTTCCTGCTACTACATCTCGGTCACGGGCCTCCCAGCAATCTCGGTACCCTGCGGCTTTACCCCCGAAGGTTGGCCTGTCGGCGTGCAGATCGTCGGTCGACACCGTAACGAGCTGGAACTCTTGCAGCTGGCGTACGCCTTCGAGCAGGCAACGGAATTTGGCCGCCGCCGCCCCGATCTGACCGAGGCACAGCTGGCCCAGCCGGGGGTAAACATGATACCAACCCAGCGTTACGCAACTCCCGTTAAGGAGTCGGCCACCCACTCGAAGAAGGGCGTTGGTGCGCGGAAACAAGTGTTCGTCGCGGCCCTGGCCATCGTGACGGCCGAAGGGGCATGATCTCGACGTGAAGTCGAGAGTGCATCCCAGGTACAAAACGAAATACCGCGTCGGAAACTGGCCGGCGTACGACCGAGCACTGGTCCAGCGAGGCGACGTCACCCTGTGGTTGACGCCGGAAGCGATCGCCACGTGGGAGGCCGTGGGCGTCGGCAAGCGCGGAGGGCAGCTGCAGTATTCCGAGGTTGCCATCGAAACCGCGCTGACGCTCCGCCTGATCTTTCACCTGCCCCTTCGTCAGACGGAGGGCTTTCTGAGGTCGATCTTCGGGATGCTGTGCCTCGACCTGTCCGCGCCCGATCACACGACTCTCTCACGGCGTGGTCAGCACCTCGACCTTGCACTTCGCCGCCTCCCCGCGGGCGCAGGCATACATCTCATCGTCGACAGTACCGGGCTCTCGACTGTGGGTGAAGGTGAATGGGCGGCCGTGAAACATGGCGGACGCGGGATACGCGGCTGGAAGAAGCTTCATCTGGGCGTCGACGGATCGGGCGTGATCGTCGCTCACGCCCTGACCGGCGGGCATGTTGACGACGCGACGACGGCCCTCGATTTGATCGACAAGGTCGAAGGCAACGTCTCCTGCCTCACGGCGGACGCGGCCTACGACACGCGTGGCATCTACGAGGCTGCGGGTGCGCGTGGCGCGACGGTCGTCATTCCACCGACCAGGACAGCCACCGTGTCTGGACGGCGACCACGATCGCCCGCGCGCGACCGCACGATCCGACAGGTGCAGCAGGCTGGACGGCGACAGTGGAAGAAGGACTCGGGCTACCATCAGCAGGCCCGTATGGAGAACGCCTTCTTCCGGTACAAGGTGATCATCGGGGAGAGCCTTCGAGCGCGCAGTCGGGCGGGGCAAGAGACGGAGGCCATCCTCGCATGTAACATCCTCAATCAGATGACTCAGCTTGGTAGGCCGGCGTCGTACGCTATCGGTCGTTAACGAGTCTGTGGGTAGGGGGCGTTGCGGGTCAGTTTTCGAACCGCGCAACAACGCCGATCATTGTCGAACGTGTTGTGAACGACATCGACGAGATCGTCCGGATCGTCCGCTTCGACGGCTGGCAGAGCACCCACGCCGGCGAGCGAGAGGTCAAGCTGGCGCTCCGAAAGACGCTCTTCAAATACAGGCTCCATCAGGACCAGGAACTATTTGGGCGAGCATACGGGTACATCAGGGAGTACTACTGAGCGATGGCTGAACGTACCTCATCCCAATCGAATCTGATTCGATGAGCCGACCAAGCGACATCGGTTGGGTGGAGTCCGCCAAGTCCGGCGGACGACCCGGCTGCTGGATCAACGACGCCAGCAGCACCCGCAGCTTGCTCAGATCTTTGCCTCGTTTCTCGGCCCTTCGTGCGTCGCGTCTAAGCTGCCTCGAATCACGTTTGACAACCCCTCTTCGAGCCGACCGAGGCCAAAGAAGAAGTCGTCCGATTCATCGTCTTCGTCCGGGGCCATGCGGGCATTCAGGACGGCTCTGAGCGCCAGGCTGTAGACGAGGAGTACTAGGTCAACCAAACGTGCTCGCTTGGCAGACCGGCCGAACCTAAGGTCAAGCTGCTCTACCGGATTGCCGTGGAGGAAGAGATTTCTCGCCCGGTACATGTCGTCGTAGATTCTCGCGGGCAGGGCTACCTTGTAGCTGTGGCCTCTGTGTTGAACGTTGAACCGCTTGCGTGTCAGCCTGGGGTTTGAAAGCTCGACTGCACCAATTGCCTCTTGCACTAGCCGCTTGTCGATGTTGTCTGTGTCGGAGCGGAGAAGCACTTCACATGCGCTGACCCAGAGGCCGATTCGAGTACCTATGTCGTTGATACTTGATAAGCCATCACTCGGGAATCGGCCAGCCTGAAACCCGACTTCCAGCGACCGAAACAGCCTGAGCCACGGCTGCTGCGCTGGCTGGTCCAGGTAGTTCTCCTCCCACGCCAGGAGTAGTCGCTTCAAGAGCACCGGATCGACGTCAAGCGAGAACCCATCCGGCAGACCAATCTGGCTTGAGCACTGACCGGCGAAGTGCTCTACATCGTCATCCATGCCCCCGACGGGACCATCAAGGTTCTGGATCCACCCGTTCTTGCCAGCGACGAAGGATGAAAATAGGAAAAAGTCGCTGTAGAGGGGACGCCATTGCCCATTCCCCTTGCTGGCAAGCGCCAGCGCCATGGTGTGAGTGATGGTGGAAATCGCGCAAACGTTCCTGAATGCGCGAAGCGCGTCAGCGGCAATCAAGGGCCCTGGCGCGTCATGGCGAACCAGCAAGCATCTTGGCGAGTACGGTTTCTGAAACCAGTTCCGATACTGCGCGAGCATTCTCCGAGCCGTATTGTCAGCCGGCGAATCGGCAACCTTACCCAGACGCGGATCTGTCGCTGAACACAAGCACAGGTAATCGGAAACGAACGGACTGGGGACGGGCGGGTTCAAATTCGGAAGAATGAAGAAGATGCACCATTCCGCGTCCGTGTGAGGCGATGTCTCCTGAACGACCTCAGCCATGAATGCTGCGTTGGTCACATTCCAAGGTCATCAGCCAGTTCTTTCGGAGTTCCTCCAAAGTACATCGTCGCATTACCTACTCCCTCATCAGTAGTACTGCCGGATGTATCCGTAGGCCTTATCGAACAGCGCCTGATCTCCTACGGTCGCGGGGGTGTGCCCACCACATCGAAGCCGAGCGCGCGTGCCGCTGTTGCCTGGCTGCGGTCGTGCGTGCCGAACACGAGACCGGTCTCATGGCGCTCCTCAAAAAGCAGGGCGCTTGCGAGATGGATCGCATCGAGTGTTTTGACGACGGTTGGCATGGGCTGACCGGCTCGTCGCAAGACCGCAGCGGTCAACCGGATGGATCCGATCGCGCGCTCCGTCGCGGTGATCGCCTCGTGCACGTCAGCTAATTCGTCATCATCGAGCGCACCCGCCAAGCGGAGACGGTCGATCGCCCGCCGCGCCTCGACGCCCATGATTTCGCTCGAGTACGCGCGGTCCCACGTCCCCCATTCTGGCAGCGGGTTTCCGGTGCCCAGCAGCGCGCGCAGCACCGCGCTCGTGTCGAGATAGATCGTCACCGGTCGTCCCGGTCCGCCCGCAGGAGTGCAACGATGTCGACCCCCTTCTTGAGCGTGATGCGTGGTGCCGCTGGCAGGGCGCTCCCATCTGTCGGCTCCCGCACCTCGAGCCCGCCGACATCGCCCGCGACCGGCACAAGCTGTGCGATCGGCGTCTGACGGTCACACACCGTGACGGTGGCTCCCCGGCGCACCTGTGCCAGGTACCCGCTCAGCTTCGCCTTCAGTTCCGACACTTTTGCTGTCTGGTTCATGTCTTGATTAGACCATATATAGTCACATTAAAACTATTAGTAGGTTTGGGCCATGGGCCGCTGTCGGCACCACGACCATGCGCTGAGCGGCGAGTGGGCCGATTACCGTGACTGTCACGTGAAGCCCGACTTGGTGCAGTTTACGGATGGGGTCCGAGCGATGTGTTGCACATCTGAAGAGAACGGGGGGCCGTGTCGCCGACCACCGGCTGCGTGGCCTGCGCGTCGAGTGACCTCATCGTTCCAGAGATAGAACACGTGCCCTAGCGCACATTGTAGCGATACCCGATGTAGATGAAGCTCAGGCCCACCAGTTCGGTCACGTAGAGTACGTCCGTGTACCCGAACCGCGTGAACGATCCGCCGATTGCCGGCAGCAGCGCACCGACCGCGATGTAGACGTTGCCGACGAAGCGGTGATACGCGTCGGCGTTCTGCCTGAAGCGGTAGGCCGACAGGATCGCCCCGCCCGCCAGATAGATCAGCGCGTAGGTGTTGATGAACGGGCTGAACAATCGCACCCAGTACCAGACGAGCACGTCGCCCGAGAGCCGAAAGGGCTCCGCCTGCGTGAGATCGAGCGGTGAGGCCAGGACGCAGAGCGCCGCCACCACGATCGTCGGAACCAGTCCCGCGGTGAGGATGTTGGCCGTCCGGCGCCGCAGGAGCAGGTAGACCGTCCCCTGCGCCATCGGCGCGCCGCCGAGCAGCGCGCCCGCGATGTACCAGGAGCGAAAGATGAAGGCGTTCCACCCGAAGAGCGTGACGAACCCTTCGGTGAAGGTACCGACGGCGAACGTCGTAACCCCCGCCGCCCACCAGAGCAGGTGCGGGCCGCTCCGTCGCTCCCGCCACCGCTGGAGCACCTCCCAGGCGAAGACGAGCGCGATGAGGGTCGTGGCGAGGGGAACGTAGTGGACCAGCTGCGGGTTCATGGCTCGTCTGCGATGTCCTTGCCGTCAACTCCCACGGTTACCTACCCAGGTAAATGCCGCATGTGACTCGGACTTTGAGGACATGTTTGATCCTGCGTTCTACTTGAAACCTGGTAACAGCGCGTACGCCAGCGAGCTCCCGCGAATACGCCTACTCGCTCGGCCATCGGGTCGCGATGACCACGTGGTGCTTAAGGCGGCTTCGCCGCACGATCGGTAAGCCCGCTTTGCCAAGTTAGCTCTGGGACATGGCTAGCTAGTATCGAATCGCTTGATAGTTGGTCGAGCTGCATTTCCCACGCGTCTTCATTGCGCTTTCGAAGTGCCCGAAAGTAGCCATTCAGGAAAAAGGCGATTAAGAGAACACGTGCAGCCTGGTATGTTGATGGGAGGATAGCGACGAAGATTTCGACAACAAGTCGATCGAGAAGACACAAGGTCCGAATGTTACCCTCTGGCAAAGAACGCTGGATGTACACCTACCAAAATCAGCTGTTTGGGAGCGCCGAAGGAGCGCGAGCACAGTCCCGTCGGATTTGAGAGGGAACCCGGACATGCGCGGTCGGTCGGCACAAAGACGAAGAAGCCGCGTCACAGGGTGCGAGTAGATGGTACGGTGTGGAAGCACGAGACCGTCTTTGTGTTTCGAAAACCGTAAGGAGACTCACGATGGCTGTGCCGACGGTTCATCAGATGCTCAGGCCGATTCTTGCCATGGCATGCGAAGAGGGCGTAACCAGACGTGGCATGGCACCAGCTATCGCTGACCACTTCAAGCTTGGCGAGGCTGATAGAGCCGAGAAGATTCCAAGCGGGCTCAACAAGATCGGTCATCGGCCCGGATGGGCAATTACCTATCTGACGAAGGCGCGGCTTGTCGAAAAGACTGCGCCGATCACATACGGTGCAACTGACAAAGGGCGTCAGTTCCTTGCCGAGCATCCGAACGAGATTACGCGGCACGATCTTGAAGCTATTCCC
The DNA here is from genome assembly GCA_965237405.1 of Vicinamibacterales bacterium. Lineage (GTDB taxonomy): Bacteria > Acidobacteriota > Vicinamibacteria > Vicinamibacterales > UBA8438 > CAUZIB01. Next base: position 2,177,590 of record OZ250139.1, read on the forward strand.
GGCTGGAAGGCGGCATGGGAAACCAAGAGGACCAAAGAAAGGAAAGAAACGTCCGACGTTGACCAATCCGATCAGACTCCAGAAGAGGCGTTGGATGCTGCGGCTGCTCTGTTGGACTCAGACGTGAAGGACCGCCTCATGTCTGCCATTCTGGCGCAGTCTCCGACCTTCTTTGAGAAGCTGGTGCTTGATGTGCTGGTCGCCATGGGCTACGGCGGAACGCATGCGGAAGCGGCTGAGCATCTTGGGAAAAGCGGCGACGAGGGTATCGACGGACGAATCAATCAAGATCGCCTTGGGCTCGACCAAATACTCGTTCAAGCAAAGCGATACTCGTCTGATAACGTCGTCGATCGTCATGCGATTCAAGCCTTCATCGGCTCAATGACTGGCCAGGGCGTGACGAAAGGTATTTTCATCACGACCAGCAGCTTCAACGCGAATGCTCAGGAGTTCGTCTTGCGCGGCTCCAACATCAAGCTCGTCCTCATCGACGGCGACGAGCTGCTCAACCTGATGCTTCGTCACCGCATTGGGACACGGGTTCAGCGGACGGCCAATGTTCTTGATCTCGATCAGAATTACTTTTCGGAAGGCGATTGATCTCTCGGGGGGGATGGGATGACCGTGGTCGAGCCACCGTCGGTCGGGTCGGGCAGGCATCTCCACCGGGAACACCTCACCATAGAAATTGTAGAGCAATATGTATACTCATGAGCCGTGTGAATCTATAAGTTATTTATTTGCAGTCACCTGCATAGATAAGGTGGTGGAGGCAGCCTTCGAACTCCCTGCGGTTTGCGGCCCGCGCATCGGCGAGACCAGCGGCCGGCGGTGGAGATCCGCGACGCAGTACCGACGCTAAGCAACGGCCACCCGCTCGTGTTTCTCACCGCGCTCGGCAAGACGGTGAACGACATGGCCAAGTCGGGGCTGCTCGCGCACCGGCACGTTGGTCGCAGTCCCGTGTAGACGTAGCGCTTCACTCTCAGCGCCCTTCGCCGGTACGGCCGTCTGGGGCGCCCCAGGGTTTTCTTGGACACTTGATTGCGAGAGAGTTCTCGTAGGAGGAGTGTCGAGATGGAGAAGCACGATCAGGAGTCGGCGGTGGCGGAGGGAGGCCGGAGGGCGACCGGAGGGGGCCGGTTTTCAGTCGGTCGCAAGAGCGCCGTGGTGATGTGCTTGCTGCGCGGGGAGGATCTCGAGTCCGTGTCGCGGGAGTGGAGGATCACGGCGGCGCGGGCGTCGCAGTGGCGCGATCAGTTTCTGGCCGCGGGCCAGGCGGGCCTGAAGAGCCGAGCGACGGATGCCCGGGGTGAAGACAACCGTCGGCTGCGGGCCAAGGTCGGCGAGCTGCTGATGGAGAACGAACTGCTCTACGCGAAGGTGGACCAGCTGGAGGCCGGCTCCCCTTTGGCCCGGAGGAGGTCGACGCGATGAGTGGCGCCCATTCGATCTCCACCCGTCGGGCGTACGGCGTGCAGCGGATCTGCCGCGTGTGGGAGCGGGCGCGGTCCAGCGTCTACGCGAGGCGTCACGCGACGAGGTCACGCGCGCCGTGGTGTCGCCGCGGGCCGGTCGGTGCCGCCCCGGACGAGGTGCTGGTCGGCCACATCCGCCGGGTACTCGAAGCCTCGCCGTTTCATGGCGAGGGGTACCGCAAAGCCTGGGCGAAGCTGCGGGTCGCGGGGATCCGCACCTCGAAGGAGCGGGTGCGGCGGTTGATGCGGGAGCACGACCTCCAGGCCCCGCACCGCGCGGGGCACGCGCACGGCCCGAAGGCGCATGACGGCACGATCACCACGGAGGCCCCCGATGTGATGTGGGGAACGGACATGTCGGCCACGGTGACGGTCGGCGAGGGGGCGGCGTTCGTGTTCGTGGCTGTCGATCACTGTACGACCGAGTGCATCGGCCTCCATGCGGCCAAGAACGGGAGCCGGTTCGAGGCCCTGGAGCCGATCCGCCAGGGCGTCCGGGAACGCTTCGGCGCCATCGCCAAAGGTGTCGCCAGCGGGCTTCGTCTTCGTCACGACCACGGATCGAACTACCTGGCCGATGACTTCCAACGGGAGATCAAGTTCTTTGGTATCGAGAGCTCACCGAGCTTCGTGCGGGAGCCCGAAGGGAATGGCGTCGCTGAGCGCTTCATCCGCACACTGAAGGAGAACGTCTTGTGGGTACGGAGCTTCGAAACGATCGAGGAGCTCCGCCTCGCCTTGCTTGAGTTCAAGCGGACATACAACGAACAGTGGATGCTTGAGAAGTACGACTATCGAAGCCCAGCCCAGGTGCGACGCGACCGGGTCGGGCTAGACGCGGCAGCATAGAAGTGATTACCTTCAAACCACTGTCCAAGAACCCTGGGGCGGTACACCCCGCCCTTATTTCGTTCTAACCAAACCGCTTAGACTAGATATTCAGTGCCAGAGAGCTGCCAGCGTCAAAATCGGCTGGAAGTATCTGGAAGTATCTGGATGATTAGGGCTTAAGCTCTCTTCACCAACACTTGATGACGGAAGCACCGTACGAGTTGCCGGCGGGCGATGACCGACAGATCAGTAGCGAGGACCGAAGGTCAGTCAAGTTACGGGTCAGGCCACCACTCCCCGGCACCCACCGGTGTCACTGATTGACCTCGACAGGCAGGGAGATCATGCTCACAGTCAAGTTGAGGTTGACCGCCTTAACCTCATGCCCAACATGCCCGTTCACGACAGGACTTTTGCACAACATCTTGGGGCTCGGTCAGCCCGTAAGCTTCCCCGTCAAGTAGACACTGCAAAGAGGGACTGCCCGGCGGTTGTGGGCCTCGGCAGAAACGTGAGGGGCGGGGTACCCGGCCGAGGCTGTCGTGGGGCCGCTCCTGGTTGTAGGTAACGAGCCAGCGATCGGTCACCGCGCGGACCTCGGCCAGCGATTCAAAGAGATAGGCATCGAGCACCTCGGTACGATAGCTGCGGTTGAACCGCTCGATGAAGGCGTTCTGATCCGGCTTGCCCGGCTGGATGTAGTGCAGCGCGATGCGGCGCTCGTCACACCAATCGACGAATACCTGGGCGGTCAGCTCGGGACCGTTGTCCAGACGCAACGCACCTGGCCGCCCGTGCAGCGCGATGAGTTCCTCAAGGACCCGGATGACGCGTCGCGCCGGGATCGACCGACCGATGTCGATCGCCAGGCCTTCGCGATTCCCTTCGTCGAGGATCGTCAGGGCGCGAAAGCGGCGGCGGTCGTCGAGCGCATCAGCCATGAAGTCGAGCGCCCACGTCTGATTGAGAACGGGCGGCGCCAGGAGCGGCTGGCGGACCCGGCAGGGCACCCGGCGTTTGGTCCGGCGTGGCAGGTCGGCCGCAGAGCACAGTACACGCGATGCACCCGCTTGTGATTCCACACCGCGCCGTCGAGGCGCAGTCGGTCATAACACTTCCAGAAGCCCCAGCGTGGGTACCGGACCACAACGTTCATCAGTGCGACGATGACGGCGGCATCCCGCCGACTCGCCGGCACCGGAGGCCGATAGTACGCCGCCTGTGACAGCCTCACGATGTGACACGCGCGTTGGATGGGCAGCCGATGCGCCGCGGCCAACACCTCAATCGCCTGTCGTTTCGCGGACGGCGTTATCACTTTCGGGCCAAGACCTCCTTGATGGCGGCGTTCTCGAGCGCCAGGTCGGCGTACATCCGCTTCAGCTTCGCATTCTCACCGTCGAGCTCGCGCAGCCGCTTCACATCGGACACCGATGCGCCCGCGTACTTGCTCCGCCACTTGAAGAACGTCGTCTTGCTGATCCCATGACGACGCAGCAGATCGGGGATCGGGACGCCCGCTTCGGCTTTTTCAGAATCCCAATGATCTGGCTCTCGCTGAACTTCGACTTCCTCATAACCGCTCCTTTGAGCCGGGAGCAGTCTACCTTCGAGTGTCTACTGAGGGGGGAAGCTTACGAGTAGAGTTTTCGTCAACTTGCCAATACCGCGACGGTAGCTCTCGACCGATACCATGAGACGATGGCCTGTGACCCAGACGCCCACCAGCCTCACACGCTCGGGCTTGAGACGTTACCCCTCGACCACTCGGTAGCAAGGCAAAAGAGCAGTCGGAGAGCTTCACCGTCTGGCGTGCCGCGCCCGAACAAGTTCGGAGCCGTGCCGACGACGGTGGACGCGATTCGGTTCGCGTCGAAGAAAGAGAGCCGACGTTACCTGGATTTGAAGCTAATGGAGAAGGCTGGGTTGATTCGTGACCTAGAGTGTCAGCCGAAGTTCCCGATTCATATCGTGCCGCAGTCCTGCTGGGGGAACGGCGCGGTGGTGCCGGTGCGCGTGGCGACCTACATCGCGGACTTCTCCTACTACGATGTTGAGACGCGCAGCGTTGTGGTAGAAGACGTGAAGTCAAAGGCGACCCGCACGGCGCTCTATCGGCTGAAGAAGAAGCTCATTGAGGCGCAGCATGACATCACCATCACCGAAGTCTGATACGCCATCGAGGCGTTGTTGCACGAATCGTCACGGGCCCGCACGATGCCCACCGACAGGATCCTCACCGGCCGATTCGATATGACACGGGTCGGCCGAGTTCGGTCATCCGATTGAGGATCTCACAGCCGAGGACGACCTCACTCCCCTGTCCAGCTGGACTCCGGGCGCGAAGGCCATCGCCGATGATGGACGTGTCGCGGAAGAACGTGTTCTCCACCCGGCTCTGACGATGGTACCCTGACGTCTTTTTCCAGCGGCGCCGGCCGAGCGTCTTCACCAACATGATCGTCCGATCCCGCGCGGGCGACCGCGGCCCGTGGCCAGAGACGGTCGCCGTCCTGGCCGGTGGGATGACGACCGTCGCACCCCGCGCCGTCGCGGTCTCGTAGACGGCGACCGTGTCATAGGCGGCGTCAGCGGTGATGCGCACGAGAGGACCCTCGACCGCGGTGAGTAGATCGAGGGCAGTGGTCGCATCATCCCCCGTCGCCTCGGTCAGCGTGTGGACGAGGATCGCGCCTGACTGATCGACGCCAAGGTAGAGCTTCCGCCAGCCACGCCGGCCGCGGCCACCGTGTTTCGCGGCAGCCCACTCACCTGCCCCGACGAGGGACAGCCCCGTGCTGTCGAGCACGAGATGGAGGCCCTCGTCGGGCGGGACCGGCGGTCGCAAACGGCGCCGCAGATGCTGACTGCGCCGGGAGAGCGTCGTATAGTCGGGGGCGGAGAGGTCGAGGCGCATCATCCCGAACAGGGCGTGCAGGAACTCTTCGGCCTGGCGCAGCGGGAGATGGTAGAGGAGTCGCAGGGTCAGAGCGGTCTCGATGGCGAGATCCGAGTACCGCCGCTGCCCACCCCGCCGGCCGCTTCGGCGGGGCGTCCAGGCAGTGATCGCTTCCGAGGACACCCACACCGTCACATCGCCGCGGTGAACGAGGGCCCGGTTGTAGGCCGGCCAGTTCGCCACGCGATATTTCGTCTTGTACGTGGGATGGACCTTCGACTTCATCCCTGTAGTGTGGCTCCTGCGGCGGGTCACGAGAAGTGTGGGCCAAACCGCCCCACCCCCTCAGGGTCTTGTCGAGTAGCCCCGGGGGATTGCTCCCCCGAGGCCCTCACCAGAACCGGACTAGGAGGTTTCCACCATCCGGCTCTTCCGCTGATGTGGCTCATGGCGATGCGCCCCAGATTCGCACGCGAATCCGAGGCACGGGCAGAGGATATCGTTCCAACAACGCAACGAACCTCGGCCAGGTGAGACGCGTACGGTGGCTTCGACGGCGAAGCCATTTGTACCAGTGCCGCTCCGTGGCGTCGACCAGCAGCCCCAGACTGCGAGTGTTGCCACTCACGCCGAAGTAATTGAAGTGACCCTGGATGCGTCTCGTGAGCGCGGCGTGTTGCACGGCCACCGGCAGGTGTCGATGGCGACGACACCAGCCGGCGGCGACAGTGATCGCTCGCTGCAAACGCGAGGACCGTGCCTTACACCACATGCCCCAGCGACCGCTGCGGGCTCGTCGCCAATACAGCGTGAACCCCAAGAAGTCGAATGAGGCCGGACGCCCCCCTGTTGCCGTCGAGGCGGTCGCCCAAACGGCAGCACACGGGTCTTGTCCGCATGCAGTGTGAGTCCGTCGCGTCCCAGCCGCTTGGGCAAGACATCCATCACGCGCTCCGCGTCGTCGCGTCGCTCGAAGCCGATCACAACGTCATCGGCATATCTCACGAGCGTCGCCCGACCACGAAGACGCGGTCGCACGACCTGGTCGAACCACACGTCCAGCGCGTAGTGGAGATAGACGTTTCCCAACAACGGCGAGAGCCCGGACCCCTGTGCCGTGCCCCGGTCCGGCGTGGTATACGCCTCGCCGTCGAGCACGCCCACACGCAACAGCTTGCCGATGAGTCGCAACAGCGAGCCATCGGCCACCCGAACCTGGAGCATCTCTTTCAGCTCGGTGCGATCCAAGCTGTCGAAGAAGGACACGATGTCGGCCTCCAGTATCCAATTCACTTCGCCCCGGTGAACCACCTTGTCCAGAGCTCGGATGGCCTCATGAGCATTCCGTCCCGTCCGGAAGCCAAAGGAGCACTCCAGAAAGTCCTGCTCGTAGATGGCCTCCAACACGTGGCGCACGGCGCTCTGGACAATCTTGTCCTCCAGCGCCGAAATCCCAATCGGTCGTGTCCGACCTCCGTCTTTGGGGATGTGCACCCGACGGATCGGCTGGTGCCGATACCACTTGGCCCTCAGTCTGGCGTGCAGGTCTTGAAGATTTCGCTCCAAGTCCTCCCCATACTGGTCCTTGGTGACCCCATCCACCCCAACTGCTGCATCCTTGCGGATACACCAGTAGGCGGCCGCCAGCGCCGGCACATCCAGCAGATGCGCCAGTGAATGGAACCGTCCTTCGGGTTCCGCTCGCGCTCGGTCCACTACCTTTCGAATTTCTGGTGACATGCGTTCCGACGTCAACGCGTCGGTCATGGGTCCCTTCGAAAGTTCACATCAACACGAGCCGCCTTTGCTCGGCCGGGTCCGGCTGCCAGTCCGTTCCCCGGCGTCCACGCTCATATGCAGCTCTCCGACTCCCCCACTCCCGTCGACCGCGGCTCCGGTCGTCCCTGGCCGTCGGCCTACCTGCTCTTGCCCGGAGGAATGAGGGCCTCCCAGGTGCCTGGGCCGTCCTCTTCCAGCGTGCCGTAGGCAAAGACCCCGCTGGGTGCGCATCTCGATTCGCCCGCTCTCGTCGAGATCGCCATGGCCTTCAGGCTGCATAACACCCTGGGCACCCAGAATGAACGTTATTTCGTGGCTGCAAGTCCTACGGCCCACTCGCTCGCGTGCCTACGCATCGGCGCCCTCGTTACCGCGGACGCCGCCAGGCTCGCTACCGGGGTGGGTGGGTCGCCCTTCACCGGACGGGTTTCGCACCCGTTGGACGGCGAACACAGTTTCATGACGTCACCGCATCGTCACTCCCCTTTGACCAGCCTTGCCTGGTCGCACCATGCAACAACGCCCCCCTCAGCTATCGCGGCCATCGATTCCCGCCTAAGATCATCCGTCGCGCCAGGTGGCTGTATCACCGGCTACGTCGCTGGTTCTCGAACTCGTCAAAGGGCGCAATCGAAGCTCATCTTTCAGGATGATGTTAGTAGTCCGTGTATTAGGATCGAACACGATAATGATCTCGCCACGGTGCAGTTGACGCCTGACGGCGCTCTTCTTGTCATCCAGTGTCCGCTCTTCAGCACCGTAGTCTGTTCCGTCACGGGTCACAAACTCCTCGAGCAATCCGTCGAGAGCCTGGCCACTCAATGCCTCAACAGGGATCTGCACAATCCTCACTCCACCCGCTCCAGCCCACCCTTCCAGGGGGCGTTGTTGCATGAATCGGAGCTAGCAGCCTGTCGGACTTAGGCCCGGGTTTTATAATAGGGCTTGTCGAGTCGAGGAGGTCGAAGTAGATGCCGAAGTTCGTACAGCGGCACCAGTCGCAGCTGTATTTGCTGCCGCCGGACCTGCGCGATTGGCTGCCGGAGGACGATCTGGCGCACTTCGTGGTTGAGGCGGTGGAACGGGTGCCGCTGGAGCGGTTCCAGGTAAACGAACGGGGCACCGGATCGGCGCAGTATCACCCGCGGATGATGCTGGCGTTGCTGGTGTACTGCTACGCGAACGGGATCTTCGGCTCGCGTCGGATCGAGCGGGCGACGTATCGGGACATTGGCGTTCGGTACGTGGCGGCGAACTGTCACCCGGACCACGACACGATCTGCACGTTCCGGCGCAGCAACTTCGATGCGGTAGCGGAGGCGTTCCTGCAGGTACTGCTGCTGGCGAAGGAGCTGCAGCTGCTGCGTGTTGGGACGGTGAGCGTGGACGGGACGAAGGTGGACGCGAACGCGAATAAGCGCAACAGCCTCCGCTACGACCGGGCGGGGGCGTTGCGCGAGCAGTTGCGAGGCGAGATCGAGGGGTTGTTGGATCAGGCGGAGCACGCCGACACGGACGCCGCGCCGGACCCGCAGGGTCTGCCGGAGGAGTTGTCGCGGCGGGACAAGCTGCGGGTGAAGCTGGACCGTGCGTGCGCGGAGTTGGAACGGCGTGCGCAGGCGCGTGCGGACTCGGAGCGGGCGGAGTACGAGCGCAAGGTGGCGGCGCGGGAGCGGCGTACGGGATCGCGCAAGGGTCGGCACATCAAACCGCCGACGGAAGCGCCGGAGGCGGAGGAGCAGATCAACCTGACGGACGCGGACAGTGCGCTGATGCGCAAGAGCCGGCGCCATGAGTACCGCCAGGCGTACAACGCGCAGGCGGCGGTGGATGCCGACGGCAGTCAGTTGGTGTTGGGGGCTAGGGTGAGCGTGTGCGCGAGCGACCGCAACGAGTTGGTGGCGGATGTGGATGCGATCCCGGCGGCGTTGGGCGCGGCGGATCGGGTACTGGCGGACAGCGGCTACGCGACGGGCAGCGAGGTGTCGCAACTGGCAGGTCGCGGTGTGGAGGTGTTGGTGGCGACGGGGGCGGAAGGCCAACGGCGCCAGCACGACTTCCGACCGGAGCCGCCGCACCCGCTGGCGAAGGAGCCGCAGGCGGACTGGATCAAGTCGATGCAGCAGAAGATGGCACTGCCGGAGCACCGGGCGCATTACCGTTTGCGCAAGCAGACGGTGGAGCCGGTGTTCGGGATCGTGAAGCAGGCGATGGGCTTCCGGCAGTTTCTGCTGCGGGGTCTCGAGAAGGTGGAGGGCGAATGGGCCTTGGTAACGCTGGCGTATAACTGCCGACGCTTGCACAACCTCAGGCTGGCATGACGGGGCTATAAGGAGCGGAACTTGGCGTGTTCGCGACCCACCAGAGGCGTCAGAAAGGCCTCCAGGCGCCGTCAGCGACCGATGGCCAGGAATACAGTCCCCGTTTCGGTCGAAGCGGCCCTCCCGGCACAGAGACACAGGGCGTCGTTCACACAGGTGCCAAGTCGCTTCCGCGCGCGTTTGCCACGCCCAAGTCCGACAGGCTGCTAGCCCGCACCGATCCCGATCCACAGTTCCTTCATCGACCGATGCGGTACGACATTGGCCTGCCAAGCCCAGTCATCTGATTCAGGATGTTGCACGCGAGGTCGACCTCAGTCCCCCGCCCTGCGGCGTTGGTGCGCGGAAACAAGTGTTCGTCGTAGCCCTGGCCATCGTGACGGCCGAAGGGGCATGATCTCGACGTGAAGTCGAGAGTGCATCCCAGGTACACAACGAAATACCGCGTCGGAAACTGGCCGGCGTACGACCGAGCACTGGTCCAGCGCGGCGACGTCACCCGGTGGTTGACGCCGGAAGCGATCGCCACGTGGGAGGCCGTGGGCGTCGGCAAGCGCGGAGGGCAGCTGCAGTACTCCGAGGTTGCCATCGAAACCGCGCTGACGCTCCGCCTGATCTTTCACCTGCCCCTTCGTCAGACGGAGGGCTTTCTGAGGTCGATCTTCGGGATGCTGTGCCTCGACCTGTCCGCGCCCGATCACACGACTCTCTCACGGCGTGGTCAGCACCTCGACCTTGCACTTCGCCGCCTCCCCGCGGGCGCAGGCATACATCTCATCGTCGACAGTACCGGGCTCTCGACTGTGGGTGAAGGTGAATGGGCGGTCGTGAAACATGGCGGACGCGGGATACGCGGCTGGAAGAAGCTTCATCTGGGCGTCGACGGATCGGGCGTGATCGTCGCTCACGCCCTGACCGGCGGGCATGTTGACGACGCGACGACAGCCCTCGATCTGATCGACAAGGTCGAAGGCGACGTCTCCTGCCTCACGGCGGACGCGGCCTACGACACGCGTGGCATCTACGAGGCTGCGGGTGCGCGTGGCGCGACGGTCGTCATTCCACCGACCAGGACAGCCACCGTGTCTGGACGGCGACCACGATCGCCCGCGCGCGACCGCACGATCCGACAGGTGCAGCAGGCTGGACGGCGACAGTGGAAGAAGGACTCGGGCTACCATCAGCAGGCCCGTATGGAGAACGCCTTCTCCCGGTACAAGGTGATCATCGGGGAGAGCCTTCGAGCGCGCAGTCGGGCGGGGCAAGAGACGGAGGCCATCCTCGCATGTAACATCCTCAATCAGATGACTCAGCTTGGTAGGCCGGCGTCGTACGCTATCGGTCGTTAACGAGTCTGTGGGTCGGGGGCGTTGCGGGTCAGTTTTCGAACCGCGCAACAACGCCCCGCGTCGAGCAGTCGTCGGCTACCAGGTCACCCAGTCCGACTGCGGCCTGACGCAGCGCGCGATGAGTTGCGAGAAGGCATCCACGTCGTCGTCGTGCGCGCCCGTCGGAAACACGCAGAGCTGGTGCAGGAAGTCGTCAACCCACGCTCGCTCGGGGAGGGAGCGACCGTGAGGTTGCGGGTGTGGCAACCAGACGTTTCCCGCCTCCACGATCGGTAACGCCGCTCTGTCGCCGATGCGCCTCGGGCACATCCACGTGTGTGAGGGCCATTCTGATCTGCCGTACGTCCCGTGGCTAGCCGGCCACTGCCGTCTCCTGGCAGTGCGTGTCGAACGTCGCGGTCAACTGCGCGGCGATGTCCTGGGCTTCCTGGTTCTCGATCTGATGGCGCTCCATCATGTAGACCAGCTTCCCGCCGCGCAGGAGCGCGATCGACGGGGACGAGGGCGGATATCCGGTGAAGTAGCTCCGGGCCCGCTCGGTAGCTTCCACGTCGGCGCCCGCGAACACGGTCGCCACCACATCCGGCTTCACGGCGTGCTGGAGCGCGAGCGCGACACCAGGTCGGGCCTTCCCTGCGGCGCAGCCACAGACTGAATTGACCACGATCATGAGCGTCCCGTGTGACTCCCGAATCGACTCATCAACGTCAGCGGCGGTGCGCAGCTCTCTGACACCCAGCTGGGTCAGCTCCTGCCTCATCGGTGCGGTGAAGAACTCTGGATACGACACGTGAATCCCTCCTCAAAAACATGCGACCAGTTTGACCTCTGATTTTCACCGGCCGTGGTCTCAATTTGTTCCATATATTGGAATATAATTCAGCTATTCGGTATTCATGAGAATATCGCTGGTGAGCGATCCTGGTCAAGGTGTTGAATCATGAGCCGGCAGAGCGCACGGGCGGCCGTTTCGGGGTCCACGTCGATCGACAAGGCCCTGGAGATTTGTGAAACGCTGAGCGATCGAGCAACGGGCCTCAGCCTGAGCGCCCTGGCTCGCGCCCTCGACATGCCACCGCCGACAGTGCACCGACTGCTCTCGCTCCTGAAGCGTCGCGGATATGTGCGACAGGACCATGAGACCGCACGCTATCAGCTAACGCTGAAGGTCCTGGATCTCGGGTTTCGACTCTTGGGGCGCTCGGAGCTGAAGCTGCACGCGTATCCGGTGCTCCGCGAATACACGCTCCGTACGAGGATGCGCTGCTTTATCGCGGCGCAGGCTGTGGGCGAGGTCACCTACATGTGGAGTGCCGGGCCCGACGAGGTCGCGATGCACACGGCCTACGGCAAAGAAATGCCTGGGCACTGCGAGCTTTACTTCGACGAGGCCCAGGCTCGACGGCGGCTGAGTTGCCTGCGTTTGGTCACGCCCGGCGACGTCACCCGCAGTGCCGAAGTCGTGAACCGTCTGGGCGGCGTGTGCGAGCATGGAAAGGGGCGCAGCGCTTGATCTGCACGTGTGCACCAGTGCGGGATTTCACGGGCCTGGAGGTCGCGCGTGTCGGCCTCTTCGAGCACGCGCTGGACGACGGGTCGATTCTGACCGAACACAACCGGGGCGCGTGGGAACTCGCCCGCCTGATTTCGATGCGTCTGGGCCATCTGCCGGGCGCGTCTGCCACCGTCACGGCGTGAGGTGACAGTACGGCAGTCCCGGTCTGCGGAACGGTCCGGTAGCGGAGGCATCAATGGCGTACACGATCTGTGAACCCTGCATTGGCACCAAAGACACCGCGTGTGTGGACGTCTGCCCGGTCGATTGCATCCATCCCGGCAAGGACGAAGATGCGTTCGAGTCAGCGGAGAAGCTCTATATCCATCCGGATGAATGCATTGATTGCGGTGCCTGTGTGCCGGCGTGCCCCGTCGAGGCGATCTTCGAAAACGACGAGGTGCCCGACAAGTGGAAGAACTACATCGAGATCGATGCGCAGTACTACGCCGACAACTAGCGACGACGCCGAGCGACCGGTGTCGCGCACGGATTGACCCGTTCCCCCGATGCCGAAATCATCTGTTCACTTCACGTCCTTCCCTCGCACAGCGCCACCGCCAGAGTTCGTGACTCCTGTCGTTTCTGCGTTTACGTCCGGCAAAGACTCGATCGGCAACGAAGCGTTAACCAAGGGACTGACGACACGGTTCTCCAGAAGCTCCGACCAGGTTTGGAGCAGCTTGGATCGCAGTCGAGACCGGCAAGAAGAAAGCTGTGCTCTTGCCTCAAGCAAGGAATCCCAATGATCGATCGAGTCAAACAGCTCATTGCGGTTGCGTCGGGCAAGGGCGGCGTGGGCAAGTCGACCGTGGCGTCGAATCTGGCGTTGGTCCTGGCGGAATCGGCAGCGACAGTCGGATTGCTGGACGGAGACATTTATGGTCCCAGCGTACCGATCATGTTTGCTGTTAAAGATGCCAAACCTGAAAAGGGAACCGCCGAGCAGTCATTCTTGCCGATCGAGGCGTTAGGGGTGAAGCTGATGTCCATGGGTTTCTTGGTACCGCAGGAAGAAGCCGCCATTTTGCGCGGGCCGATGGTGCACAAGTATTTGAAGGCCATGTTGGACCAATGTGAGTGGGGTGAGTTGGACTACTTGGTTGTCGATCTGCCACCCGGTACCGGCGACGCTCAGTTGACATTGTGTCAGGAAGCACCACTGACCGGTGGTGTGGTGGTCACCACGCCGCAGGATGTCAGCCTGATTGACGCCCGCAAAGGTTTGCAGATGTTTCGCAACCTGAACGTCCCGGTTCTTGGCTTGGTCGAGAACATGAGCTTTTTCGAATGCCCCAACTGCCAGCATCGCACGGAGGTATTCCGTCACGGTGGCGGCAAGAACATTGCCGAGCAGCTGGATGTACCGTTTTTGGGCCACGTCCCGCTGGACCCGGCAGTTGTGTTGGGCGGCGACGAAGGCCTGCCGGTGGTTAAACGTGACCCTGAATCATCGGCTGCCAAAGCCTTGGTAGAAGTGGCTCATACAGTCCGCGAGCAGGCTGCCAGTCGTGAAGCATCAGAGATGCCGGGGATGACGTTTTGATGGATTTACGGATGCCCGTCAAACTGGAAAAATGGGAAGACCAGGGCGTCAAGATCCACTGGAACGACGGCCACATCAGCCAATACCGATCCGGTTGGCTCCGCGCCCGCTGCCCCTGCGCCTCTTGTCGAGAGAAGGACAACCAGGCCATCACGCAACCGACCGGCCTCAAGATCTTGCCAATCTTCGACCCTTCCAGCGAACAACTCGCCAGACTGGAACCTATGGGGCAGTACGCCTACAACATCGCCTTCAAGGACGGCCACGAGGCAGGTATTTATCCATTCGAGTATTTGCGTTCGATTTGCGAGTGCGATGAGTGCCGGCCGAAGGCTACATGACACCGCTCGATCGAGGATCTCACTCGCACACGGTCCCATTGCGCGTTTGTGCAGATCGCCGATCTTGCTCATAGACGCGCGTTTGATGCGTGCGCATCCGACGGATGCACTCCTGCACCGTGGCCACCGCCATGTCACGGGTGCCATCCGCCGCGTTCTCCGCAATCCACATCTTGATGGTCATGGCCCCGCTGGCTAGAGGATGGTACCAAGGGCGGCCTGCACCTTGGCCTGCTGGGCTGGTGTGGTCACTTCGCCAAACACTGCCTGGAAGTTGGGATGGTTCACGCCGCTTTCGATGAACGTGTACCGCTTCGCCTTCAGCACACTGGCGACGATCTACCTCAACTCGTTCGTTGCAGTACTGGTCTTTGGAAGCATCGGCGTCATCACCTATCGCCGCAGGACGGCCCAGGGGCCGCCCAAGCACGAGCCCGTCCTATCCGAATATCGGGCCGCCGCGAATCTGGAATTGCCGCATGTCCGGCTCTAGTCGAGTTCGACCAGCTCTTCATCCAAATGCAGATCCTCGCCCACCGGACACATCTGGAGGTCGAACCACTCTCCACACATCTGGTGCGTCCGGTTCTTTGGCCACTGCTGCTCATCGGTCAGCCAACAGTTCAACATCGCCGCGAACAGGTCTGGCCAGAAGTCGTCCAAAATCTCCCGTTCCGAGTCGGCGTCCCCGTATTCCGGCAAGAGGTACACGTGAGGCGCCCGTCGCAGGTCCTCGAAGACCTGCTCGGCGATATCAGTGGTGTCGTCTCGCTTGGCCCATGCGCGGTAGGGTGGCAACGGTCGGATGATGACAGCTGACCGAGTGAGAGCGCCCATCGTTACGCCGCTCTCGCGTAATGTTTGAGGAGGCCGCCGAGTCGCTCAGTGCACCGAAGTTCCCCCTCCGTGGACCGCGGAGCGGAATCGAGCGTCTCGTTCCCGCGCCCCTGGTGCGGTCGCTCCCGGTGGGAGTGCTGAAGGTATTCTCCAACAGCGCGACGCAACGACGCTTCGCCGAAGAACATCATCCGGTTCAAACACTCGGACTTGATCGACAGTACAAATCGCTCCGCGTGAGCGTTGCCGTTCGGGGCCTGCCTCGGGGTCCGGATGACCCGCACGCCTACGGCCTGTAGGATACGCCGGAACTCCGCCGTGAACTTCGCGTCGCGGGCGCAGATTACGAAATGGTGCGCCCGAAGGAACCCATCCTCCGGATCGGTCAGGTTCCTGGCCACCTGCGGCATGAAGGCCCCGTCGGGCGTCGTCGTGAGGCCCGCAACGTGAGCCCGTCGGGTCTTCAGATCGATGAGGAAGAGCATGTAGTCAGTGGTGAGCCCGAGCGGCGGCCACACTTCTGTCGTGAAGAAGTCCATGCCAGCTACCTCGCCCCAATGCGCGCGCAAGAACGTTCGCCACGAGGTGGGCCGATCCGGTGCCGGGCGTATACCGAGGTCCTTTAGCACCTGGCCGATCGTGCTTGCCGCCACCCGATGCCCGAGCTTTCTCAATTCGCCTTGAATGCGGCAGTAGCCCCAGCGGTCGTTCTCACGAGCCATCCGGACAATCAGGTCGCTGATTGCCTGCCTCAGGCCAGGCCGGCCCACCCGCCGGGCCACGTAGGTCCACTTCCAGGCGATCAGACGGCGATGCCAGCGCATCAGCGTATCGGGGGTGACGAGCGTGGCGACGGCGTCGAGCGCCCGTCGCCCGAGGAGCCTAGCCTTCGCCGCCAGTCGACGACGCTGATCGTCAGTCAGCCGAAGCTTCCGGCCACCAAGCTGCTCTTTGAGGACCCGGTTCTCCTCGACCAGGTAGGCGATAACGTCCTGCTGATGCCGATGCACCCAGCCAGAAACCGTCAGCAGGAGCAGCTGGAGAGGGAGAGTAGCGGCCGTCATTCAGCCATTGTAGGCGCTCTCAATTCTCACGCTCACTGGCAGTTATGGACCGATCTATTTTTTGCACAGGGCGGAGTCTCTCACACTGACTAGGAATGGGCTTGCCTCAGCGGTTGTGCCCGAGGTAGAGTCTTGCAAGCCAAGCAAGCAGCCATCTTCGGGCAGTTCTGCCCAGAATTCCGATTGTTCCAGCAGGCTGCTGAGCGTTGTCTTCTCTCGAAGTTTCGGGGGAAGCGTATGCGTGCTCAGTAGCCGTAGCGTCTACCATACGGATCGTCAAGCTGAAGTTATGCCCAGCTGCTGGTCACGCGTCATGTGAATGCACGATTTGGGAGGTACACATGTCTGACCAGCGCTTGAGATGACAGCAGTACCTGCACTCTGTTCCATTCGGGGCCATCACCGACACCGACACGTTGATCCCGTAAGGTGCGTTTAATGGGCCGAGGTCCGGTCAGTGCTGGTCGAGTCTCCCAAGTAATCTCAGGCCATGCCGCCTGCGCTCCAGTTCCTCGTTCTCACGTGCGCTGGCTGGGTGAACCGCCACCAAGACGATCTGATCGCGTATCTCCGGGAGGAGCATCGGGTCCTCCGGGAGCACCTGGGCCCTCGGCCGCTTCGCCGGACCGATGCCCAACGCCGTCGACGCGTCGTGCGCGGCCAGCAACTCGGCCGGCGCGTCGTGATGCAGGTCGCCGGCATTGTCACGCCTGACACGATTCTCCGCTGGTACCGGAGATTGATCGCCCAGACATCCGACGGCAGCGCCCGCCGCGGTCGCGGCCGGCCGATGACGCGCCGTGACGTGGCCGCGCTCGTGGTCCGGATGGCGGTCGAGCATCCCCAGTGGGGGGACACACGGATCCGCGGGGCGCTCTCGCACCTCGGCCACGAGATCGCTCGGACCACGGTGAAGCGGATCCTGCACGACCACGGGATCGACCCGGCTCCCGAGCGGAGCCGGCGCATGCCCTGGAAGACGTTCCTGCAGGCGCCCTGGGAGGGCCGCACGGCCTGCGATCTGTTCACCGTCGAGGTGCTCACGCTGGCCGGGCTCCAGCGGTACCTGGTCTTCTTCGTGATCGCGCTGCAGTCCCGCCGCGTGCCTATCGCCGGGATCCATCCGCAGCCGTACGGCACGTGGATGGAGCAGATGGCCCGCAATGTGACGGACCCGGTCGATGGCTGCTTGCGACGCGCCCGCTATCTGATGCACGACCGCGACCCGCTCTCCACGCGGGGTTGTGGCGAGATCCTGGAGGGCGGGGGTGGCCAGCCGATCCGTCTCCCGCCGAAGAGTCCCAATCTCAACGCGTATGCCGAGCGGTTCGTCCGCTCTATTCAAGAGGAATGTCTCAGTCGCGTCGTCCCCCTCGGCGAAGGGCCCCTGCGTCTCCTCGTGGGCGAGTACGTCGACCACGACCAGCGCGAGCGAAACCACCAGGGACTCGACAACCAGCTCCTGCAACGACCGCCACCGCCGGTGAGCCTGGCCGCCGACGTGCAGCGGCGGGAGCGTCTGGGCGGATGGCTCAATTTCTACCACCGGGAGGCCGCATGAGCGGTCGGCCAATTACACGCACCTTACGGGGTTGAGACAGCGTGGTTTCTTCACTGTGCGGGCCTTGTCGACGAGAGTACTGAGGCGCTCAAATGTCGGCCCAAACTGTAGCATGTAGGTGAGTTAGGGACTGGACGCCAACAGTTGATTGCGGAAGCACCCGACGTTGAGCCTCGAGAAGTCAGTGTTCCTATCAGCGGACCAGACTCAAGCGGAGTTATCCGCCGAAGGGGTTGTAGCGCAAGCCGAATATTTCCGCGACGGTCTGGTTGGTCACCGCGCCGGCGTGCAGATTGATCGCATGGGCAAAGCCGGGATCGGTCGCCGCCAGTGCGGCGAGGCCCTGGTTCGCCAGTGCGAGGACGTACGGCAGCGTGACGTTGCAGAGGGCGTAGGTGCTGGTCCGGCCGACGGCCCCGGGCATGTTCGTGACGCAGTAGTGGACGATGCCATCCACCACGTAGGTTGGTTCGGAATGCGTCGTCGGCTTCGACGTCTCGATGCACCCACCCTGATCGACGGCGACGTCAATGATCACAGCTCCCGGCTTCATGAGTGCCAAATCGGCCCGGCTGACGAGCCGCGGAGTACGGGCCCCCTCGATCAGCACGGCACCGATCACCAGGTCCGCCAGGCAGAGTTGTTCACGGACGTTATGCCGATCGCTGTATAGGGTATTCACGTTGGGCGGCATGATGTCTTCGAGGTACCGCAGCCGGTCGACGTTGATGTCCAGAATGACGACATCGGCCTGAAAGCCCGCGGCAATGCGGGCCGCGTTCTTGCCCACCACGCCACCGCCAAGAATGCAGATGTGGGCCGGCGCGACGCCCGGCACGCCCGCGAGAAGAATGCCCCGGCCGAGTTGCGGACGTTCGAGATACTTTGCGCCTTCCTGAATGCTCATGCGGCCGGCGATCTCGCTCATCGGCGTCAGGCAGGGTAAATCGCCCTTCCGACCGCGCAGCGTCTCATACGCGATCGCCGTGATGCCCGTGGCCAGCACGTTCCTGGTCAGGTCTTCGCTTGCGGCGAAGTGGAAGTACGTGAACACCATCTGCCCGGAGCGCAGCAGCGGCCATTCCTTCGCCTGCGGCTCCTTCACTTTGACGATGAGGTCCGCCTGGCCGTACACGACCGCGGCCGACGCGGCGATCTGAGCGCTTGCCTCGGTGTAATGCTTGTCCGTAATGCCGCTGCCGAGACCCGCGCCGGTCTCAATGACCACACGATGACCTGCCCGGGTGAGTTCTTCCACGCCGGCCGGAATCATGCCGACGCGATACTCATCCTGCTTGATTTCTCTGGGCACACCGATCTGCATGGGCTTTGTCAGGTTAACTCTCCGCGCGGCACAATGCCGGGGTGCACATTCGACGATCCCGCGACCTTCGGCATCGCTTTCCGCCTGCAATCATCAGCCACGCCGTCTGGTTGTATCACAGATACTGCCTGAGCTTCCGGGATGTCGAGGATCTGCTGGCCGATCGCGGCATCATCGTGTCGTACGAAACGATTCGGCCATGGTGCGGGAAGTTCGGCCCCGATGACGCCCGGCGGTTGAAGCGCCGTCAAGGTCGACTCGGAGATACGTGGTTGCTGGACGACGTCTTCGTCGCGATCAACGGTCAGCGCCAGTATCTGTGGCGCGCCGTGGACCAAGACGGTGACCTGATTGACCTGCACGTCCCACCCCGTCGGGACGGGGCGTTGGTGCGCGGATGCGGGCAGAGGCCTACGCGCTTCAAACCGTCGAGCCCGTCACCTACCGATGCGGTACGAGACGGGTCTGCCAAGCTCGGTCATCCGGTTCAGAACGTTACACGCGAGCACGGCCTCACGCCGTTGCCCCGATGAACTGCGTGCCCGAAGACAGTCGCCGACGATCGACGTGTACCGGAAGAACGCATTCTCCACGCGCGCGTGCTGATGGGAACCAGACGCCTTCGTCCACCGTCGCCGTCCGAGCGCCTTCACCCTCCTGATCGTCCGATCGCGGGCACCTGATCGGGCGCCCCGTCGAGACAACGACGCGGTCTTGGTCGGCGGCACCACGACCCTCGCCCCTCGCGCACCGGCCGCACCATAGAACGCGAGCGTGTCGTAGGCCGGATCCGCCGTCACTCTGGTGAGGTGTCCATCCACCTCGCCGAGGTATTGACGCCCCTATATGTCAAGACACTCCTTCAGGCGGCCTGGATGATCTCTTGACGAGCGCGGAAGTCGGTCATGACGCGCTGGTAGATCTCTCGCGCGAGGAAGCGTTTCAGGCAGCGGATGATGTCGCGTTTGGTCCGGCCAGCGGCGATGCGTCGGGCGACGTAGTCGCGGGTCGGTTGGTGGAATTGCATCCGGACGATGACGGCTCGATAGAGGGCCGCGTTGGCGTGTCGGTGGCCGCCTCGATTGAGGCGGTGCCGCCCGGTGGTCATCCCAGACGAGGCCGGGATCGGGCAGGCGCCGCAGAGCTTCGCGAAGGCGGCCTCCGAACGAATCCGGTCGGGGTTATCGCCGAAGATGATCAACAGCTCAGCCGCGGTGTGGGCGCCCACACCGAAGCCCTCGCAGAGGGTCGGTGATGTCGCGGTGGTGAGACGCGCGAGGTACTGGTCGTGCAGCGCGATTTCCTCGGCGAGAGCCATCCACCGACGGGCGAGCGACCGGAGGGTGTGCTTGGCGGACGCGATGGGCGTGTCGATGGGGCCCGGTCGGAGTCCGGCGCAGCGCGTGAGCAGGCCGTGATCGGTGAGGTCGTGGAGGGCTTCTCGCAGGACGGGCGGGGCCTGCACGATGATCTGCTTCAGCGTGTTCATCGCCGTGGTGCGCGCTTTCATGGCGGTATCCCGTGTGATCTTGAGCTGGCGGATCATCTCGACGGCGCCGTCCGCGGTCTTGGGGATGGCCGTCGACTGCCCCGCGAGCAGGGACCGCGCCGCCACCTCGGCGTCGATGGTGTCGGACTTGCCGGCGGCGCGGCGTGTACGGCGGTCGCCCCGATTCACTTCCACGACATGATGCCCGGCTCGGCGGACGGCCCGTGCCAGGCCAGCGCCGTAGCTCCCGGTGCCTTCGATCCCGAACGCCTCAATCCGCCCGTGTGTCTCGGCCCACGTGACCAGAGCCTCGTAGCCACCCGAGTCCACTACGAACGCGTGATCGCCCAGACGGATCCCCCAGCTGTCGATTGCCACCGCGACGTGGACATGCTTATGCGTATCAACACCGACGATCACCGTCCGCGCTTCGGGCGGCGTAGTTATGCGGTTGGTCACGGGTGGCCTCCTCGGATTGCGGCCCCGAGCTGGTCCGGGTGGGCGGACAGGACTGTGACGGGCCGTGGGTACAGCAGGCCCCTATTGGGTCACGGCCCATCCGGTCAGCTGGCTGCCGTACGAGTTGCCAGCGGGCGATGACCGACAGGTCAGTAGCCAGGACCGTAGGTCAGTCAAGTTAAGGGTCAGGCCATCACTCACCGGCACCCACCGGTGTCACAAGTGACCCCGTCAGGCAGGGAGATCATGCTCACAGTCAAGTTAACGAGTCCGGGACATACGAGGGCAGGCTAATCAGAGATCAGGCTGCCGTCACCGCGGTCCACACGGTGAACGCTCGTGCCCGCAACATTCGATGATGCACCGATCTCAGCCGGTGCCGACCCACGCGACACAGATTTTGAATGATGCCGTGAACGGGCAAGAAACACTGCGCGGGGGCGGATGACGTGAAGCCGCGCATCTGACGCTCCCGTTGTCGCGTGGGTTGGTGCGACACGTCGGCCCGATTGTTCGCGTATCGCGTCGTGTCATGGGTGACCACAGGCATGACGTCCCGATGGGCGACACGGTAGCTGCCCAACTGGTCGGTCACGAGCCGCACGGGTTCCTGTCGCTGACTGTTCAACAGTCGGCGGAAGAATCTCCGCGCTACCCGCGCGTCCCGACGGGGTTGTACGAGGATGTCGATCAGATCACCGTCTTGATCCACCGCGCGCCAGAGATACTGGCGCTCACCGTTGATCGTCACGAAGACGTCATCCAGGAACCACGTATCTCCGAGTCGACCCTGTCGGCGCTTCAACTGCCGAGCGTCGTCGGGGCCGAATTTCCCGCACCACTGCCGAATGGTTTCGTACGACACGATGATGCCGCGTTCGGCAAGCAGATCCTCAACATCCCGGAAGCTCAGGCAGTATCTGTGGTAGAGCCAGACGGCATGGCTGATGATTTCGGGCGGAAAGCGATGCCGAAGGTAGCGCGGCCGGCGACTGTTCATCCCGGCATTGTGCTGGGCGGAGAGTTAACTTGACAATACCGCTCGGTGGCCACCGCTTGGCACCTAAAAGCTCATGTCTGGACTGAAACGACAGGCCGGGGCTCGCGGCGGTTGAGGGTGTCAGGACTGCGGCGGAACGCTGGTGCGAATCGCCGATCTTCCCCGCAGCTTGGACGCCGGACGCAGGTCCGCCCATTGAGTGCGGCTGGCTACGCTTCGAACGACTGGCCGCACCCGCACGTCGACTTGGCGTTCGGGTTCTTGATGGTGAACCCGCCTCCCGTCAGGTTATCGACAAAATCGACCTCGGCGCCCTTGAGGTAGCGAATGCTGATGGGATCGACGAAGAGCGTCACGCCGTTCGACTGAAAGATCCGGTCGGCCTCGGCGTCACCGCCTCCGTTCTCGATCAGCAGGCCGTACTGGAAACCGGAGCATCCGCCACCCTGCACGAACACCCGCAGCCCGGCTTCCTTCTTCTGTTCTTCGGCCAGCAGCCCGTTGATCTTGGCGGCGGCGGCGTCGGTTACGACAATCTGTCCAGCGACGACGGTCGTCAGTTCTGGCACGTCGGTCTTCTCCATGGGCTCGATACCCCCTGATTATAGCTCGTGCACAGTGCGGTACCGGCCAGGCCCGGCGGGTCCTGATCGCGGTTGTCAGGAATCCGGCGCAATACGAGTCCTCACCACAGACCAACGCGGGCAATCCTGGGGTCAACGACGTCGTCCCTTTCAGGAGACGACGCCGCGCGGCACGACGGTAGCGGCAACTGCAGACCAAGAGCGCAGGGTCTTGGCGATGATCGTAGGCGGGGTCGTGCTGGTGATCACCGCCCTCCTGTTTCTCTCAGCGGCGCCGAACAGTTGCCATTCAAGGTCGATCATGAGGAATCCGTCCTTGAAAAGTGGCTGGAGTCCAACCCCGACAACCTCCCTGATGGACGTGCGCCCAGAGCGTATCACGCTGCCTCTTGGGGCTCAGCGTGCGCCACGCCAGGCCCGATGGATGCTGACCTCCCCCCCGGAGGAGTCGCTCCCGCACCTCCGGAATCACGGTCTCAGGAGCTGCTTGACTTTGGTCAAATTGCCGGTCGAGACGCCCGCCTCCCCGGCAATGTCCTTCTGCACGTCGCGATGCTCGTGGTTCGTCAACTTTGACGAGGGCCTCGGCTGGCCGGTTGATCCGGTCGGTCGACGCCGTTCCCTGCAGTACGACTCCAGGCCCAGGGCCAACCACTCCGGCGATTCACTCGATGTGCTCTTTTTCGACAGCAATAGGCGAATCGCGGTGGAGGTCAAGGGTGCAAGCGCGCCGGTCGGTGAGGTAATTCGTGGCCTCTTCCAATGTGTCAAATATGAGGCTGTTCTGGACGCCGAGGCCCGGCCGGGGCTGATCACGGCCTCGCATGGGCAGACGGTGTGCACCGAGCGGACAGGTGTGGGACGGGGAGGGCGCCCGGCTAGCCGCGGGGCTGTCTCTGGGGCGTTCACGCGAGGGGCACCGACCGACGACCGGCGTGGAGATATCATCATCGGCGCTCCTCCGGCCGGCACGACGACGACAGGAACCGCTATGACGCTGGACGACCTCTTTGCGGCTACGAACGACCATCTCATCGGTGTGTGGCGTTTTCGGGAACGCGGTCGCCCCGCCTTGTGGTGCGCGACGTTCGTGCTGGATGGCTATACTACGACGTGAGTGGCAAACGCACTATCAAAGGTGCGCTGACAGCGGTGCTTCGCGAGATCACGCGGGGCAAACGGACAGCGACGGGTCGCCAGTCCCGGTCCCGCCACTAGCTCGCTCAATGTGGCTAGCCGCTGGCCGCCGTCTCCGGGAAGTTCATGCGGCGGAGGAGAGCCTGGAAGCGGGGGTCGGCGCGGAGGGGGTCGAACCCGCGACGAGCCCCTCCACGGTGCCCCGCGCCCCTCTCAGCGATCCCGGCATCGTTGCAGCCTACCTGTGCGACACACGCCGAGTTCATCATAGTGGTGGTCGCACGTCAGTCGTTGCCGGCGGGGGCCTGATAGCGGTTGACGCGCGATGGCCCGAACGAGAGCCACGTGTCCGTGTTGGGGACCTGGCCGACACCGGGCTTCGCCCAGTCACAGACGCCGTCCTCGAAGATTCGTTGCAGCTGGGTCCACTCCTCACCGCTGAACTCGACGGTGTAATCGGCGCGGTCGAGCGGCTTGAGCTGGCACTTCAGCACATCGTTGGTCAACGGGCCACCTGCCACCATCCGCGGACCAGTGTGAATCGGGTAGAGGGTGTTGCACCGGCCCTCCGTGTTGTCGAAGAGCCGATCCGTGTCAAAGATCTGGGCTTCGATGATCTGGTTGCCGTCCTCGTTCCAGCAGGCATCGACGAGCGCCTCCGGCTTGGCACGGACCGCGAAGTCGTCACCCGAGGAATCGAGGGTGATGTTGGTGAGCCATTCGTCCAACAGCGCGAGGTTCTCTTCCGCGCGCGACAGGGGTGCTGTGCGACGCTGGAGCACGTAGTTGTCGGCGTGACCGTTGTCGCGAATGAGACGCTCGCGCATGACGAACGAGTAGTAGCTCGCGTGGAAGTCGCCCGCCAGGTCGCGATAGTTTCGTTCGTCGATGATCGGCGTCGTCGCCAGTCCTCCGCCACCGCTGGTGATGCGCCCGGTCTCATAGGCCACCCGCACCGCGACGGAGTCGGCCTCGGACCGCTCCGGCCGCCACCCGAAGTCGATGTCCCATCCACCGACGTGCTCATTTAAGTCGATGAACAGGTCCTTCGAGATCAGGCCCTCGTTCAGCGCGGCGAGCCCGTATTGCACGCCGACGTTGCCGTGCGGGTTCCGCCCGAACGCCGCCCGTGGTGCCGGTTCGATTCCGTCGTATATTCTGGTCCCGAAGACGTTGCGCATGCCGTCGTAGATCGAGCAGCGGACGCCTGTCGGGTTGTTCACCGGGTGATACCGCTCCTCGACCGGAATCTCCGACGGACAATCGTCCGGGCCGATCCGGTTCGGCCGGTTCCCGAGCGACCGGTCACAGGTCTCCCAGGTGGCCCAGCCTCCCACCACCCGTTTGGTCTCGTCGTCGAGTTCGGCCTCGTTGAGAAAGCGCCTCAGCGGGAGCCGACACTCGGACGTGTCGACGAAGTAGCTGACTGCGTCGGGAAAGGTCGCCGTCAGCATGATCCCGTCGAGAATGCCGGGATACGCCCCGGCGATCAACAGTTGCTGCATCGCGCCACCAGATCCGCCGTTCCCGATCGTGTGAATCGGCGGGCCGAACGTCTCCGAGAAGTGCTCCTTGACCATCATGGTGGTCTCGGCCGACAGCACGTCGTTGCACCCGCCCTGACGATTCACGTTGAGCGTCGACGACGCCACCGCATAGCCCTTCGACAGCAGCGCGTCTCGGAGAACGCCGCCCGTGCTCGTGCCCTGGAAGAAGCCGGCTTCACAGCCACCGCCGTAGGTGTAGACGAGACGACCGTTCCACCCGCGGGGACGGTCCCAAGGCGTGGGGTCCGGTTGGTCGGGGTCAATCAGGATCGCCATCTGATAGATGGCGCGATTGATCGTGCCGGTCTCGAGACGAACGACATAGGGGACGGTGGCGCCGCTCGTCGTGGTCGTCCGTGAGACGTCGGCAGGCAGCTGCGCTGGATCGACCAGACCACCGAACGCGCCCTCTCCTTCGCCCTCCGTCGTGCGATACAGATAATCGACGCGTGTCTCCAGCGAGCAGTCGTCGTCCAGAGCAGACCCGACGAGAAAGTCGCCGTCGCCGATCGCGAACCGGCGGGGCTGGCCCTCGCGGTCGAGGTCGAGGTCCTCGAGACAGATATAGGGTTGGAGGTGCTCGCCTGAGAAGATCGGTCCCGCGACAGGATAGTTGGTCACCGTCATCGACGAAATCGGCATACCCGCATACTCGACAACCACGGTGGTGTCTCCGACTGCCAACCCGTCGACCAGCCCGAGCAGCGCGTCCGACTCGCGTCCGAGCCAGTCCGCCGGGGCCGGGCGGAACCGTTCCGTCATGTCCACGCCGTTGACCGAGACCGAGACATCGGGGAGCGAGCCACCGAAGATCGGTTCGATCCGCACCAAGGCGTCACCTCCACTGATCAGGTGCTGACTTGTGGGGACGGTCTCGACGCGAAGCTCCCCGGGTTTGATGGCGGTCGGCTCGTCACAGGCGCCCGCACTCAGCGTCCCAAGCATCGCGCCGACCGAGACGGCCATCTGTCCGAAACGTGGATTCTGTCGCATCACGGGTCTCCTCACCGCCCATCGCAACGTTAGAGCTGGCCGTCCTCCGTCTCGTTGATCTCGTGGATCGTGCAGATGTTCGGGGGCACTGACGCCCCTATATGTCAAGACACTCCTTCAGGCGGCCTGGATGATCTCTTGACGAGCGCGGAAGTCGGTCATGACGCGCTGGTAGATCTCTCGCGCGAGGAAGCGTTTCAGGCAGCGGATGATGTCGCGTTTGGTCCGGCCAGCGGCGATGCGTCGGGCGACGTAGTCGCGGGTCGGTTGGTGGAATTGCATCCGGACGATGACGGCTCGATAGAGGGCCGCGTTGGCGTGTCGGTGGCCGCCTCGATTGAGGCGGTGCCGCCCGGTGGTCATCCCAGACGAGGCCGGGATCGGGCAGGCGCCGCAGAGCTTCGCGAAGGCGGCCTCCGAACGAATCCGGTCGGGGTTATCGCCGAAGATGATCAACAGCTCAGCCGCGGTGTGGGCGCCCACACCGAAGCCCTCGCAGAGGGTCGGTGATGTCGCGGTGGTGAGACGCGCGAGGTACTGGTCGTGCAGCGCGATTTCCTCGGCGAGAGCCATCCACCGACGGGCGAGCGACCGGAGGGTGTGCTTGGCGGACGCGATGGGCGTGTCGATGGGGCCCGGTCGGAGTCCGGCGCAGCGCGTGAGCAGGCCGTGATCGGTGAGGTCGTGGAGGGCTTCTCGCAGGACGGGCGGGGCCTGCACGATGATCTGCTTCAGCGTGTTCATCGCCGTGGTGCGCGCTTTCATGGCGGTATCCCGTGTGATCTTGAGCTGGCGGATCATCTCGACGGCGCCGTCCGCGGTCTTGGGGATGGCCGTCGACTGCCCCGCGAGCAGGGACCGCGCCGCCACCTCGGCGTCGATGGTGTCGGACTTGCCGGCGGCGCGGCGTGTACGGCGGTCGCCCCGATTCACTTCCACGACATGATGCCCGGCTCGGCGGACGGCCCGTGCCAGGCCAGCGCCGTAGCTCCCGGTGCCTTCGATCCCGAACGCCTCAATCCGCCCGTGTGTCTCGGCCCACGTGACCAGAGCCTCGTAGCCACCCGAGTCCACTACGAACGCGTGATCGCCCAGACGGATCCCCCAGCTGTCGATTGCCACCGCGACGTGGACATGCTTATGCGTATCAACACCGACGATCACCGTCCGCGCTTCGGGCGGCGTAGTTATGCGGTTGGTCACGGGTGGCCTCCTCGGATTGCGGCCCCGAGCTGGTCCGGGTGGGCGGACAGGACTGTGACGGGCCGTGGGTACAGCAGGCCCCTATGGGGTCACGGCCCATCCGGTCAGCTGGCTGCCGTACGAGTTGCCAGCGGGCGATGACCGACAGGTCAGTAGCCAGGACCGTAGGTCAGTCAAGTTAAGGGTCAGGCCATCACTCACCGGCACCCACCGGTGTCACAAGTGACCCCGTCAGGCAGGGAGATCATGCTCACAGTCAAGTTAACTCTCCGCCCAGCACAATGCCTGGATGCACATTCGACGATCCCGCTACCTTCGGCATCGTTTTTCCACCTGACATCATCAGCCACGCCGTCTGGTTGTATCACAGATACTGCCTGAGCTTCCGGGATGTCGAGGATCTGCTGGCCGAACGCGGCATCATCGTGTCGTACGAAACGATTCGGCCATGGTGCGGGAAGTTCGGCCCCGATGACGCCCGGCGGTTGAAGCGCCGTCCAGGTCGACTCGGAGATACGTGGTTGCTGGACGCAGTCTTCGTCGCGATCAACGGTCAGCGCCAGTATCGGTGGCGCGCCGTGGACCAAGACGGTGACCTGATTGACCTGCTCGTCCAACCCCGTCGGGACGGGCGTGCGGCGCGGAGATTCTTCCGAACACTCTTGAAGAGTCCGCGACAGGAACCGGGTCGTCTCGTGACCGACAAGCTGGGCAGCTACCGTGTCGCCCATCGGGACCTCATGCCGCTGGTCACCCATGACACGACGCGATACGCGAACAATCGGGCCGACGTATCCCATCAGCCTACGCGCCACCAGGAGCGTCAGATGCGCGGCTTCACCTCACCTGCCCACGCCCAGCGGTTCTTGCACGTTCACGGTGTCATTCAGAATTTGTTTCGAGTGGGTCGGCACCTGCTCAGGTCGGTGCATCATCGGATGCTGCGAGCACGATCATTCACCGTGTGGGCCGAGGTGACCGCGGCCTGATCCTCTGATGAGTTCGCCTCATCTTGGTCCAGGCTCGTTAACTTGACTGTGAGCATGATCCCCCTGCCTGTCGGGGTCGCTTCGTGACACCGGTGGGTGCCGGTGAGCGGTGGCCTGACCCGTAACTTGACTGACCTTTGGTCCTGGCTACTGATCTGTCGGTCATCGCCCACCGGCCACTCGTACGGCGGCCAGCTGACCGGATGGGCCGTGACCCCATAGGGGCCTGCTGCACCCACGGCCCGTCACAGTCCTGTCCGCCCAGCCGGGCCAGCTCGGGCCGCAACCCGAGGAGGTATACCTGTGACCACCCGCATACCCACGCCGCCTGATGCGCGGACGGTGATCGTCGGCGTTGATACGCATACGCACGTCCACGTCGCGGTGGCGATCGACAGCTGGGAGATCCGTCTCCGCGATCACGCGTTCGTTGTTGATTCGGGCGGCTACCAGGCGCTGATCACGTGGGCCGAGACCCACGGGCGGATTGACGCGTTCGGCATCGACGGCACCGGCAGCGATGGCGCCGGCCTGGCCCGGGCGGTGCGCCGCGCGGGGCATCGGGTTGTAGCAGTGAATCGGGGCGACCGGCGCACGCGACGTGCCGCCGGCCAGTCCGACACCCTCGACGCGGAGGTCGCCGCGCGGTCCGTACTGGCGGGGCAGTCGACGGCCATCCCGCAGACCGCGGACGGTGCCGTCGAGATGATGCGCCAGCTGAAGATCACGCGGGACACCGCAGTGAAGGCGCGCACCACGGCGATGCACACGCTGAAGCAGATCGTCGGGCACGCCCCGCCGGCACTGCGAGAAGCCCTCCACGCCCTCACCGATCACGGCCTGCGCACGCGCGGCGCCGGACGCCGACCGGGCCCCATCGACACGCTCACCGCGTCCGCCCAGTACACCCTCCGGGCCCTCGCCCGCCGCTGGATGGCTCTCACCGAGGAAATGGCGCTACACGACCAGCACCTCGCGCGCCGCACGACCGAAACATCGCCGACCCTCCGTGAGGGCTTCGGGGTGGGCGCCCACACCGCGGCCGAACTGCTGATCGTCTTCGGCGACCATCCCGACCGGATTCGTTCGGAAGCCGCCGTCGCGACGCGCTGCGGTGCGTGTCCGCTCCCGGCCTCGTCCGGGATGACCACCGGCCGGCACCGGCTCAATCGGGGCGGCCACCGCCACGCCAACGCCGCCCTTGATCGCGCCGTCATCGTCCGCATGCGATACCATCAGCCGACCGTTGATGACGTCGCACGCCGCACGGCGGACGGCCGAACCAAACGGGAGATCATCCGGTGCCTGAAACGTTTCCTCGCTCGCGAGATCTACCAGCGCGTCATGACCGATTTCCGCGCTCGCCAAGAGCTCATCCAGGCCGCCTGAACGCGTGTCTTGACATATCGGGGCGTCAAAGCCCGACGGGCCGTGGGGCACCCAGCTCATGCGGAACGCCACCGATGCCGAGGACGGATGCCTGCGACACAGACGGTTCCTCATCCATGACCGCGACCCGCTCTTCCGGCCGGCCGGGCGCGACACGCTCCCCCCGGCCGATGTCACCCCCATCCGACGCCCCGCCCGCTCGCCGAACCTGAACGCCTCCACGGAGCGCTTCGGGCGCACCATCAAGGACTCCTGCCTCGAGCGCCTGGTCCTGATCGGCGAGGGCTCGCGGCGTCGCGCCGGCCGCGAGTTCGTCGCGCACGACCACCACGCACGGAATCACCAGGGGCTCGACAATCGCCGGATCCTGCCGCTGTCGACGGCACCGCCACCCCGTGGTCGCGTCCCGTGCCGCCAGCGGCTCGGTGGGATGTTGCACGACGACTATCGGTCAGCAGCGTGATACATGACCGGCCGTCAACCCCACGATCTCGTTTTTGGACAGGACGGAATTTAGTTCAGCTCGATGCGCCCCAGTTTCTACCGACTCTTCAGCAAGATTGTCTGCCGGAACGAACGAGTCACTTTTTCCATTCGGTGCTCACGTGTGACGAAGCAAGAGCGTTTGTCCAGTTCTTCGTTGGTCCAAGCGAATTGCCGCTGCCTGCTCGCGTCCGACTGGCCGTAAACCCGCTGTTGACCGCGGGGCAGGACTTCGCCTGTCATCAGGCGTGCTACTTTGACGACGACGCTGACAGGGCCGACGGCCACGATGGAGAGCTCGTCACCATCGACACCTGGGAACGAAGGATCATCCTGCCGCGGTAGCTGTCACTATTTTGTACTTACATTGCCGTTTTTCAGCGGATCTGGCCGATTGCGGCGCGCCGTGACCCGGCCATTTGCGCGGAGGTGGTCGGGAGCCTTGTTGTTCGTCTGTCATTACTCTCGCGTCTTCAGTACCACATCCTGACGCCGGCCAAGAGCGACATCTCCGAGGGTCGTTGCCCGGCGCTGCGCGGGCCGTCGACTGTCCCACCCACCACCTTCCACCACGACACCCCGATGTAGGGCGCGAACTCGCGGCGGATTTCGTAGCGCAGCCGCAGGCCAGCTTCGGCCGACGAGAGCCCGGCACCGAGACCGAGCGCCTCGACCTCTTGGAACGCGAAATCCAGCGCAGTTCGCGGCTGGAGTACGAGCCGCTGGGTGAGGAGCAGCTCGTATTCCGTTTCCAAGCGAGCTGTCACGTCGCCTGTGTGGCTGATGAAGGCGGCCGCCTCCACCTCGAACCAGTACGGTGCGAGCCCTTGCACCCCGATGACGACGTGGGTCCGGGACACGTCGGACGCGATGTCCTGGCGCACCCCAAGCTGCAGGTCGAAGAACGGACTGATCATCCGGCTGTAGAGCGCCTGGACCTCCACGCCCTCCACCTGCCCGCCGATCACCCCCTCGCCCTCGGCCTTCCCCCAGAACTTGCTGGTGTCGGTGCCGACCCAGCCCTGGAGATCCAGCAGATAGCCCTTCTCGCCACCGGAGGTACGCCCCTCCAGGCGCTCGGCCTGGACAAACGTGAAGACTTGAGGGTCGAGCATGGACCCGGCCCACTCAACGGGCGCTCCCGTTTGTGGCGTCTCCTGGGCGGCCGCCGAACCCGCCAGGGCGAGCACGGCCACGGCGTACGCAAGCGTCACGTGCTTCATGAGCGCTCTCCTTCGTAGGGCGACACCTCGACGACACGGAACATGCCCATGCTCATGTGGTAGAGGAAGTGGCAGTGAAACGCCCACCGCCCGGGGGCATCCGCGTTGATCAGCACCGAGAGTCGCTCTGCGGGCTTGACGCTGATGGTGTGCTTCCGCGGCCGGAACTCGCCGTGCCCGTTTTCAAGCTCCATCCACATGCCGTGCAGGTGGATCGGGTGCTCCATCATGGTGTCGTTGACCATCGTGAGCCGAATGCGCTCGCCGTGCTCGAACGGAATTGGCCCGGTCACCTCGGAGAACTTCTGGCCATCGAACGACCACATGTAGCGCTCCATGTTACCGGTCAGGTGCAGCTCGATCTCGCGGTCTGGCGACCGTTGGTTGTAGGGCGTGAGCGCTCGAAGATCGGTGTAGAGGAGCACCCGATGCCCGACGCCCTGGAGCCCGGTACCGGGCTCCCCGAGCCGGTTGCGCTGCACCTCGGCCACGTCCGTGTTACCGGGCCCGTGCGAATCGGGCCCGTGACGAGCCACGACGGGACCCGCCGCCGCCATCCCGTCCATCCCCTCCATGCCGTGGCCGTCTGCCATCGGCATGTGCATCTCTCGCATGTTCATGCCGCCTGTGGCGTCTGACTGGTCGATCGCCATGCCCATGTCGACCATCGTGCGCAGCGGCGGATCGCGGAGCGCTGGCACCGCGGCGGTCATCCCCTCGCGGGGGGCCAATGTGCCCAGGGCGTAGCCGGTGCGATCCATCGACTCGGCAAAGACGGGGTAGGCTCGCCCCTCGATCGGCTCGACGATCACGTCGAAGGTCTCGGCCACGGCCATCTGCAGCTCGTCCACCGTGACCGGCTCGACATGCTGCCCGTCGGCCTGAACGACGGTCATCGGGAGCCCCGGAATTCGCAGGTTGAAGTAGGTTAGCGCCGCGGCGTTGATGAACCGGAGGCGCACACGCTCGCCCGGCCTGAACAGTCCGGTCCACCCTGTTTCCGGCCCCTGCCCGTTCATGAGGTAGGTGTAGTGGTGCCCCGTCACGTCGGCGATGTCGGTCGGCATCATGCGCATCCGGCCCCACAGCAGACGGTCCTCTACGGTGGCGCCGACACCGTTGCGCGACACGTCGCGGAAGAAATCCCCCACCGTTCGTCGCCGGAAGTTCGAGTAGCCTGCCAGCTTCTTGAGCCTCGCGAGCACGGAGTACGGGTTCTCGAACATCCAGTCGGCCAGGACGATGACGTGCTCGCGGTCGTACGCCACAGGGTCGGTCCCGGCGGGATCGACGATCAGCGGTCCATGGTGCCCGAGCTGTTCCTGCAAGCCCGTGTGGCTGTGGTACCAGTAGGTGCCGGTCTGCGTGACCGGATAGCGATAGACGAACGTCTCGCCCGGCGGAATGCCGGGGAACGCGACGCCTGGCACGCCGTCCATCTCGAACGGCAGCAGAATGCCGTGCCAGTGGATCGACGTCGGCTCGTCCAGCTCGTTGCGCACGCGGAGGGTGACCGTCTCACCCGCGCGAAAGCGCAGCAAGGGGGCAGGCATGCTGCCGTTGACGGTCACAGCCATGCTCTGCCGTCCGTCGATCTGAATCGCGGTTCGCCCAACCACGAGGTCGAACTCCCGAGACCCGGCGACCAGCTCTGGGCCCTGCAGGCCGTCTGGGATACTCGCCCAGGCTGGAAGCAGACCCTGCAGGGCCGCCAGCGCACCAGTCGAGGCCGCCGTTCGCAATACCTCTCTCCGAGTCATCATCTGCACATCTCCCGTCACGCCCGACTCGCTTCACCGTGGACGCCCACCGGGCGGATAAGTGAACCGGTATCAACGGCGGAGAACCGGCATGATCAGCGGGCGCACGACCGCCCGCGCTCACGCGCGGCTAGCCACACTGTGGATGACTGGAGAGATCAGATGCGGAGAATAAGAGAACGAGTCGGAGGGGAAACATCCTTGTCGTCGGGCGGGTTCCACACGGCGACAGGCGAGCGCTGCGCCAGAACGGCCATCAGGGCTCGAGAGAAAACGACCAAGAGGACCTCATCGGCCGCCCCCGGTAGCCTTTTGGCAGTCCGGCTGTACAACTCAACCGAGGCGACATCGTGGCTACAGATGTGATGACCGGTCATCCGCTGGCCCGCCATGTCCATGCCGGCTTGGTGATGCCCCGCCGTCACCATCGCATGCTGCGCGCCGGCCGCGCAGGTCAAGCCGCAGACAACACCCACGACGGACGGCGCCGTCAGCGTGAGCACGACGACGATCACGGCCAGATGCCTGCTACCCATAGCTACAACCAGTATACCACGCCGACCACCACGGGCCGCTAGAGCCAGTGATGCAGCCACCACTGCTCGAGGCGTTGGTGCACGAATCGTAACTGGCCCGCACGATGCCCACCGACAGGATCCTCACCTGCCGATGCGATTGACACGGCATTGACGCCCCTATATGTCAAGACACGCGTTCAGGCGGCCTGGATGAGCTCTTGGCGAGCGCGAAAATCGGTCATGACGCGCTGGTAGATCTCGCGAGCGAGAAAACGTTTCAGGCACCGGATGATCTCCCGTTTGGTTCGGCCGTCCGCCGTGCGGCGTGCGACGTCATCAACGGTCGGCTGATGGTACCGCATGCGGCGTTGTTGCGCGGTTCGAAAACTGACCCGCAACGCCCCCTACCCACAGACCCGTTAACGACCGATAGCGTACGACGCCGGCCTACCAAGCTGAGTCATCTGATTGAGGATGTTACATGCGAGGATGGCCTCCGTCTCTTGCCCCGCCCGACTGCGCGCTCGAAGGCTCTCCCCGATGATCACCTTGTACCGGAAGAAGGCGTTCTCCATACGGGCCTGCTGATGGTAGCCCGAGTCCTTCTTCCACTGTCGCCGTCCAGCCTGCTGCACCTGTCGGATCGTGCGGTCGCGCGCGGGCGATCGTGGTCGCCGTCCAGACACGGTGGCTGTCCTGGTCGGTGGAATGACGACCGTCGCGCCACGCGCACCCGCAGCCTCGTAGATGCCACGCGTGTCGTAGGCCGCGTCCGCCGTGAGGCAGGAGACGTTGCCTTCGACCTGGTCGATCAGATCGAGGGCTGTCGTCGCGTCGTCAACATGCCCGCCGGTCAGGGCGTGAGCGACGATCACGCCCGATCCGTCGACGCCCAGATGAAGCTTCTTCCAGCCGCGTCTCCCGCGTCCGCCATGTTTCACGGCCGCCCATTCACCTTCACCCACAGTCGAGAGCCCGGTACTGTCGACGATGAGATGTATGCCTGCGCCCGCGGGGAGGCGGCGAAGTGCAAGGTCGAGGTGCTGACCACGCCGTGAGAGAGTCGTGTGATCGGGCGCGGACAGGTCGAGGCACAGCATCCCGAAGATCGACCTCAGAAAGCCCTCCGTCTGACGAAGGGGCAGGTGAAAGATCAGGCGGAGCGTCAGCGCGGTTTCGATGGCAACCTCGGAGTACTGCAGCTGCCCTCCGCGCTTGCCGACGCCCACGGCCTCCCACGTGGCGATCGCTTCCGGCGTCAACCACAGGGTGACGTCGCCGCGCTGGACCAGTGCTCGGTCGTACGCCGGCCAGTTTCCGACGCGGTATTTCGTTGTGTACCTGGGATGCACTCTCGACTTCACGTCGAGATCATGCCCCTTCGGCCGTCACGATGGCCAGGGCCGCGCCGAATACTTGTTTCCGCGCACCAACGCCGCTCGCCGACCGGCCGAACGTTAACGTACTCGACCGACGCGACGGCACCCTTCCCCGCAAGCACGAGCAGGTCGTCCCGGTTGTTGAGCAATTCCGAATACGCGGTCCAGTATTGAGGCCAGGCGGTCGCGTTCCTCAGCGGTGAACGTCAACTGAGTAGTCCTCACATGGTCGTTGGCTGCTCCTGAAATGTTCGAGACGACTACGTGAAGTAGACTACGGGACTTCGCGTGTGGGCGCCGTGCCACACGCAGCAGCTAACCCAGTGTCGAGACGGACAGGCGGCAGTCGAGACGTGCCGTGTGCCGTGCGAGGCCTGAGGAGTTGTCTATGCACCGACCGTACCCGCGCCCCAGTCCGTCGACACGCGCAGCGTGGCGCGCGCTGGCGTGGGCGCTGCTGCTCTGCGTCGCTGGCGCATCGACTTGGACGACATCGGCGCGCGCGCAGGACGGCGACGCTCTCACGGCGCAGGTCGAGGTCCTGCGCACGGCGCACGGTGTACCACACATCTACGCCGACACGTTCAAGGCGCTCGGCTACGCGCTGGGGTACCTGCAGGTGGAAGACTACGGCGAGCGCGTGCCGCTCGGGCTGCTGCGCGCGCGCGGCGAGCTGGCCTTGCATGTGGGCCGCGCGGCGCTCGACGCCGACTTTGCCAGCCAGCCCTACTATCAGCGCGCAGTGGAGGTTTACTCCCAGCTGCAGCAGGACACGCGTGACGTGTACGAGGGTTTCGCCGCCGGGGTGAACCGCTACGTTGACCAGCACCCGGATGAGTTCGTCGGCTGGGTCACCGCGCCGTTCACGGGCTACGACGTGGCGGCGCTGTACGTCTCCCGGGCCAGCGCGAGCCAGACCCGCCGGTGGATCAGCCGCCTGACCGGCGCCTCCGACGCGCCCTTGCGTGACATCGAGCGCGACGATACTGCCGCCGATGGGGATCCCCTCGAAGTGGGCTCGAGCGCGTGGGCGCTCGGGCCGAGCCGCACCACCTCCGGCGCGGCGATCCTGCTGCGCAACCCGCACTTGTCGTGGGACGCCGGCTACTGGGAGGCCCATGTCGTGGTGCCAGGGCGCCTCGACTTCTACGGCGACTTCCGGATTGGCGCGCCGCTCAGGATCGTCGGCGAGTTCAATTCGTCGCTCGGCTTCGCGACCACCAACAACAACGTGAACAACGGGCAGGTCTATGCGCTCGACGTCGATCCCGCGCGTCTCGACCACTACGTGCTCGACGGCATCTCGGTGCCACTCGACCGCGAGTTGGTGACGCGACGGTTTCGCAACGGCGACGGCTACGGCTTCGAGACGCGCGAGCGGGTGTTCACCGATCTCGGCCCGGTCATCCACCGCGACCACGGGCGGATCTACATTCTGCGGACCCCCGAAGACGGCGAGTTTCGCGGCGGCGAACAATTCCTCCGC
Organism: Vicinamibacterales bacterium; assembly: GCA_965237405.1. Taxonomy (GTDB): domain Bacteria; phylum Acidobacteriota; class Vicinamibacteria; order Vicinamibacterales; family UBA8438; genus CAUZIB01. The sequence continues at coordinate 2,214,117 of OZ250139.1, forward strand.
ATGATGCAGGCCACCACGCTCGACGAGTGGACCGATGCCATGCGGCTGCGCGCGTTCCCGCGGTCCAACTTTACCTACGCGGACGCCGAGGGCAACGTCTTCTATCTCTGGAATGCCGCCATGCCGGTGTTTCCGCATCCCTACGACGACACGCGCGCGGTGCCGGTGACGCGCCGGGACCAGATCTGGAGCGCGATGCACGCGCTCGACGAGCTGCCGCAGGTGTTGAACCCGCCCGGCGGGTACGTGCGCAACGAGAACGACGGCCCGTGGCTGACCAATCTGCGCGCGCCGCTTGACCCGGCCGACTATCCGGCGTACTTCGAGGCACAGGGGTTCCGTCTGCGAAGCCAGCATGCGGCGCTGTTGGTGGGCACCGACGAACGGCTGTCGCTTGAGGAGGTGGTGCGTCGCAAGCACAGCTACCGGATGCTGCTGGCCGATCGCGTCAAGAGCGACCTGCTGGCTGGGATCCACCGCGCGCTTGACGAGGGCACGCTCGATATCGGCACCGTCGGCGCGACCGCGCTGGCCGACGCGCTCGCGCTGCTCGAGCGATGGGACAACACCGCCGCGCCGGCCAGCCGCGGTGGTGTGCTCTTCGAGCGGTGGTGGGCCCGGTACACCGACGCGATCGCGGCGGCGTACGAGGGCGACGACGATCCGGAGCCGTTTGCGGAAGGCTGGACGCCCGAGGCGCCCACCAGCACACCGCGAGGCTTGGCCGATCCGGCGCTGGCGGCGCGGGTGTTCCCGGCCGCGATCGAGGAGACGGTGACGCGCTTCGGTGCGTGGGACGTGGCGTGGGGCGACGTGCACCGGGTGCGGCGCGGCGCGGTGGACGTGCCCGTGGGGGGGGTGCGCGGGCGCGTTGGGGTGCCACCGCGTGCTCAACTTCCGCACCGACGACGATGGCCGTCGCCGGGCCGTGGGAGGCGATGGGTGGGTGCTCGCGGTGGAATTCACGAGCCCGCCCCGCGCCTATTCGGTCCTGGCCTACGGGCAGAGTAGCCGCGTGGCGTCGCCGTATTACGCCGATCAGGCGGCGCTGTTCGCGCGCGGCGAGATGAAGACCGTGGCCTACACCCGGGAGGACATCGTGCGGGCGGCCGAGCGTCGGTACCGCCCAGGCGTGGAGTAGCTGGAAGAGCCTGGCTTCCGCTGCGGGGTGTCTCGCACGGGTTCTGTCAACTTGCGTGCCGACGTGGCACAGTAGCCGTATGCCGAGCTACCGAGGATACCGATTTCCGTCGGAAGTCATCAGTCACGCGGTGTGGTTGTACCACCGGTTCAGCCTCAGTTTTCGGGACGTCGAGGGCCTCCTCGCCGAGCGCAGCATCACCGTCACGTACGAGATGATCCGCCAATGGTGCCGGATGTTAGGGCTGGAGTATGCGCGACGGCGGCGGCGGCGGGGGCGCCAGGGAGATCCGTGGTATCTCGATGAGCTGTTCGTGCGGATGCAAGGCCGGACGCAGTACTTGTGGCGGGCGGTTGACGAGGATGGGGATGTGATCGACATCCTCGTGCAACCCCGACGGAATCGGCGAGCTGCGATCCGATGCTTCCGCAAGCTCTTGAACACACAGGGCGCCATCCCTCGCTGTCTGATCACCGACAAGCTGCCGAGCTATCACGCCGCCTGCCGTACCCTGATCCCGTCGGTCCTGCACTGCACAGCCCCGTATGCGAACAATCGCGTCGAAGTGTCTCATCAACCGCCCCGCCACCGCGCGCGAGCGTTCGCCGAATAGAACGTGGTGACGTGTGCTTCGTGAGCAGCCGCCCAAGTTCGGATCTTGGCCGGCGACCCGGCCCGCGTCCGGCAAGTTGACAAAACCGGTCCATCCCCCCCCCAGCGCGCACGCTCGCGTGGAGCAAACCAGCGTGCTTGGATGTCGGAGGACGCGTATCGCGCGCCGGCGACTAACCGCTCTTCGCCCATGCCTATCCGGCAGGCCCCAGCACCCGGGCTAGTTGTAGCAGCGCCAGCCACGAGATCACCAGCACGACGATCACGCCCAGTACATTCGTAAGACGTGAGTTGCGGTGTGTCCCCATGATCCTCGTTTTGTTGGCGACCATGAGCAGCAAGATCAGCGTGAGTGGGAGTACGAGACCGTTCCCCGCCTGCGCCAGCAGGATGACGTAGTACGGCGAGCCACCCAGCGCGACGGCGCAGAACACGCCGGTGGCGAGCACGCATCCCCAGAGTAAACGGAATCGGCCGCTCCGAAGGTCCGGCGGCCACCCGAGCGCCCCGCCCGCCGCGTAGGCGGCGGCGAGCGGGGCGGTGATCGCCGAAGTCAGCCCGGCCGCGAAGAGCCCGAGGCCGAAGAAGACCGGCGCGGCGCGACCGAGGAGCGGTTCCAGGCGTTCGGCGACCGCGGCGGCGTTCGCCGCGTCCGCTCCCTGTCCGAGGAGCGGTGAGGCGGCGACGACGACTGCCGCCGTGATGAGGCCGCCGAGGACCACCGAGAACACCGTATCCCGGCGGCTTTCCCGAATATTCTCGTCGTTGCGGCTGGCGTCGGGCCAGCGTTCCAGCGCGGTGCTGGCGTGGAGGAACAGGTTGTAGGAGACGAAAGTCGTGCCGATGAGCGCCAAGACAGTCAGCAGCGAACCGGGGGGCAGGCGGGGAATCAAGACCCCGGCGATCAGGTCGCCGATGTCCGGGGCGGTGAGCCCCGCGACCGCGCAGAACACAATGCTCATCAGCCCGACCAGACAGACCAGCGCGTTCTGGATTGTCTGGTAGGTTCCGGTCAGCAACAGCCCGGCGGCCAGCCCGCCGACGACGAGCGCCAGCGCCTCCTGCGGTAGCCCAGAAAGCAGGCTCAGGCCGAGCGACGCCCCGATCAGGTTGCCGGTCTGGAACGCCGCGTTCCCCACCAAGATCGTGACCGTGATCAGACCGAGTGCGCCCACCCGGATCCGCCGGTTGTCGAGGCTGTCGCGGATGGCTTCCGCGAGCCCGCGCCGCCCGGCGAGACCCACGCGGGCCGCCATATCCTGGAGGATGACCGTGGCGGCCACCGAGAACAGGACGGCCCACAGAAGCGTCACGCCATAGCCAGCGCCGGCGCGGCTGGCGGTGACGATGGTTCCGGGACCGATGAACGCCGCGGTGACCAGCAGGCCAGGTCCGAAGCGGAACCTTTTCATCTCGGTGTCCTCCACGCTCCGCGGGTCCCTTCATTGACGCCCGCATCTCCGCCCGCGGTAGGAGACGCCGGGTGCCACACGGCCACTCACATTTACCCAGTTGTGATTATCGAAACTTCCCCGCCCCTCGGTGAGCTCCGACGATGAGCGGCCCCATCGTACTCCTCTACAAAGAAGGTGAGCATGCGACTGGGGCGCCCGACTGTTTCACTTTTTTCAGGGACAGGACACGGGGACTTCGAAGACCTGGATTCGGAACGGCTTGGCACGTGTCGGAGCTGGGTGAGGGTTGCAACACTTCGTTGTGCCGAGCCATGTATCGAAAAGTAATCCCAAGTGTCTGCCAGATGTTCGCCAGGGTATACGCCAACCCAACACCTTCCTCGGGCTCGCTGGAGCGTAGCGGTGATCCTCGACGGCGGCAAGGGGCTAGGCGATGCTTGTCAGTGTTGTTCAGGTCTTGCAGTATCTACAAGGCATCGTCATGGCGGCGGGCCGGCCGATGGACGTACGGCTGCTGCTGCTCGACTAATCTGGCAATGTTGTTCGACACGCCGTCTATCATCCGGCCCACCCGTTTGTCGTAGCCGGACTTGCTCTCGAAGATCGGAAACTGGTGTTTGCGGCTGTCCTTTAGCTTCTCTGCATGGAGTCAAGCCCATTCTTAGTTGAAACTCTCCACGGCTCCTGATTGCTTACGCAGCTTTTGTCTTCGATGGCGCCATGTCGATCCTCAGTTCTCGCTTCAGCGCGGCACGGAGCGTGGGCAGGTTGGCGATAGCCCATCACCTTCCGCAAGCGCGGTTCGATGTCCAGGAGCGCGGTCGCCAGCCAGCGGTGGCGTTGGCTCGAGTTCTGCCAATGATCGACCTTCGCACAGCGTTCTTCGACGAGCGCATTGATGGACTCGAGACAGTTCGTCGTCTTCAGTGACCGGCCCAGCACCCCGTTACAGCCCGAGGCGATGCAGCGTCAGGGTCTCGTCCAGCCCTTCCGCCAGACTCCCGGCCGCAGATTGGTTCCGGTCCTCTAGCTCGCGATGGAGCGTCTCGAGCGCGGGGAGGGCCTCGTCGTACGCTGGCCGGTTGTAGGCGCGGTGGAGGCGCTGGCGCCACGACGCCTGCTCGCGTTTGGCCAGATACCTCACCACGTTCTCGCGCTTATGCCACTGGCACCGCTGGACCAGGGCCCGGTTCCGGAAGGCCTTCCGAACGGCCGATCGCAGCCCCTTGCCGCCGTCAAGGATCACCAGCACGCCCTGGGAGACGTCGAGGCCCCGCTCGACCAACGACCGCAGGAACGGCGTCAGCACCTGCGCGTTCTCTGTGTCCGTTTCATGGACGAAGCCCAGGAAGCGTTTTTCCCCAGATGTCGTAATGCCCAGCGCGATGACCATCGTCGCGTCCGCGAACGTCTTGCCGTCCAGGACCATGGCCACCACGTCCTCGCCGGTGAGGTCCCGCTCCTGGAGTTCGCGGAGCTTCGCCGCGCTGGCCTGGATGAACCCCCGGGACACCGTCGACCCCGACAGCCCGATTGCCCCGGGAATCGCCTCGGCGGCGGCCTCGTAGTTGCGGCATGAGATCCCATACAGCACGCGCGTCAGCAACAGGTCGTTCACCGCACCCTCGCCATGCAGCGCCGCATACGACCGCAGTGGAATCTCGCTCCTGGCGACGCGCCGAAGCCGCGGGACGCGAATCGGCACGCGCTGCCCCGCCAGACCCACCGTCCCGGGATTACTGCCGTGACGGCGTCCCCCCATCGATGCGTCCTTGCGGGCGTAGCGCTCGCCGGCCAGCGCCGTCACCTCCGCGTCGAGCACCTCCTCCACGTGCATCAAACCCAGCGGGACCAAAGAGCGGATCAGCTCCACCTTGGCATCCAGCTCTAGATCCGCGTAGTCCTCGCGGCGGATAATCTCGACCGAACCCAGCGTGCGACCCTTCTTGTGCTTCCTGACCAGACGTAGGACACTGCTCATCTCGGCTCCTCTCTCTCGTGGGCTGATGTCCGTCTCTCAACCGTCATCAAACCACAGGGTGTGGGAGCCGTTTCAATTCCCAACTAAGTTTCGCTCACCCCCCCCCCCGCCTGGGCAGCCTTCAGGGGCCTTGGTGCGCGGAAACAAGTGTTCGTCGCGGCCCTGGCCATCGTGACGGCCGAAGGGGCATGATCTCGACGTGAAGTCGAGAGTGCATCCCAGGTACACAACGAAATATCGCGTCGGAAACTGGCCGGCGTACGACCGAGCACTGGTCCAGCGAGGCGACGTCACCCGGTGGTTGACGCCGGAAGCGATCGCCACGTGGGAGGCCGTGGGCGTCGGCAAGCGCGGAGGGCAGCTGCAGTACTCCGAGGTTGCCATCGAAACCGCGCTGACGCTCCGCCTGATCTTTCACCTGCCCCTTCGTCAAACGGAGGGCTTTCTGAGGTCGATCTTCGGGATGCTGTGCCTCGACCTGTCCGCGCCCGATCACACGACTCTCTCACGGCGTGGTCAGCACCTCGACCTTGCACTTCGCCGCCTCCCCGCGGGCGCAGGCATACATCTCATCGTCGACAGTACCGGGCTCTCGACTGTGGGTGAAGGTGAATGGGCGGCCGTGAAACATGGCGGACGCGGGAGACGCGGCTGGAAGAAGCTTCATCTGGGCGTCGACGGATCGGGCGTGATCGTCGCTCACGCCCTGACCGGCGGGCATGTTGACGACGCGACGACGGCCCTCGATCTGATCGACCAGGTCGAAGGCGACGTCTCCTGCCTCACGGCGGACGCGGCCTACGACACGCGTGGCATCTACGAGGCTGCGGGTGCGCGTGGCGCGACGGTCGTCATTCCACCGACCAGGACAGCCACCGTGTCTGGACGGCGACCACGATCGCCCGCGCGCGACCGCACGATCCGACAGGTGCAGCAGGCTGGACGGCGACAGTGGAAGAAGGACTCGGGCTACCATCAGCAGGCCCGTATGGAGAACGCCTTCTTCCGGTACAAGGTGATCATCGGGGAGAGCCTTCGAGCGCGCAGTCGGGCGGGGCAAGAGACGGAGGCCATCCTCGCATGTAACATCCTCAATCAGATGACTCAGCTTGGTAGGCCGGCGTCGTACGCTATCGGTCGTTAACGGGTCTGTGGGTCGGGGGCGTTGCGGGTCAGTTTTCGAACCGCGCAACAACGCCGCGGTTGCTGGAACCGATTGGAGACGTGCCGCCGGCGGAGTTTGAAGCGCAGTACTATGAGCAGGCCAAGGTGGCCTGATTCAATGAATCCAGTCTCCGAAGATCCCGGTACGGTTCACACCCGTATAGAGTAAACTGTCGCGTCGGTGCGGCTCAAATGCCGAAGAGGGTAGAAGAATGCCCCATGGATTCGGATTTCCAGGTCACGACGGATCGTGACCGGTGACGGCACTCAGTCCGCTATACTCAACAGTTCAAAACATCCAAAGGAGATTCGCCTTGTCGAGATTCCTCGTCCTGTATCGTGGCGGCGACGCCAGTAAGCTTTCACCAAAGGAAAACGAAATCCTCTCCAAGAAGTGGAGTCTGTACAGGGAGAAGTTGGTCAAGGCCGGCGCCCTGAAGGAGGGCGGTCGCGTGCAAAGTTCCGCGGCCACGCAACTGGTTGGCAAAGCCCGGGAGATCAAGGAAAAGCGCGTCGGGAATCACGCCAGTTTCGTGGACGGCTACTGTCTGCTGGAAGGCAAGAGCATGAAAGCGCTCCAACGACTCTCGAAGACGTGCCCTCATCTGACCATGATGGACGGCACCATTGAGATTATTCCTGTGATCGAGGAGGCCCTCGCAGCCCCTGCTGAAAGTGCGTAACCAGGGGTAGGGGTGCTTCCGCCATTCGCTGTTGATCAGGCAGCCGATCTGTGTTCGTGCGGCCACGAGAACGATGACAGCGCGGCTGGGCTAGTGTGCATGAGATGGACGGCAACGGGAACGCGTACGACCGCCACATGGAATGCGTAGAGCGCGGCCGGCGCCGTAAAGATGTCGCTCCAGTTCATTGGCGCGTTCACCAAGCCGGCTTGCATCGCTGGCGTCCGGGTTTCTCGACCGACCTTCAACGCCCTGTGCGGCCGGATGACATTGTAAGAGCAGCGCAAGAGGTCGACGTGCCCGTGGAGCTGGTCGGCGCCACGGGCGTGGCAGGGCGAGCGACGGCGCACGTACGCCGAGCCTTGGCGAATCGTGCGGTTGAGACGCTCGACGAACGAGGTGTGCAGGCCGGGTTCATGGGGTCGTCGCAACACGTCCTCGCTGATGTGAGAGTAGCAGTTCGTTGAAGGCTTCGGATGGGGTTTTCCAACCGAGAGTCTTCCGCGGTCGGCGGTTGAGTGTGGCCGCGACAGCAGCGACGTCGCTAGCACTGTGCCGATTGAGGTCAGTCCCTTTGGGGAAGTACGGCGTTGGTGCACAACCCTTCGGCTGCGACAAGGCAGCGGTAGGCTCTCTGGCCACGGTGACCGCTGCGGGTGCACGATTTCGACATGAGATCAAATGTCCATCCGAAGCACAAGACGAAGTATCGCGTGGGGAATTGGTCAGCGTACGAGCAGGCCTTGGTCCAGCGAGGGGACGTGACGCTGTGGCTCTCTGCCGACGCCACGGACGCGTGGCGCCCGTCGCCGTCCGGTCGACCAGGCGCGCCGAAGACGTTCTCGGACTGTGCGATCGAGACGGCGCAAGGTGCGTTTAATCGGCCGACCGCTCATGCGGCCTCCCGGTGGTAGAAATTGAGCCATCCGCCCAGACGCTCCCGCCGCTGCACGTCGGCGGCCAGGCTCACCGGCGGTGGCGGTCGTTGCAGGAGCTGGTTGTCGAGTCCCTGGTGGTTTCGCTCGCGCTGGTCGTGGTCGACGTCCTCGCCCACGAGGAGACGCAGGTGCCCTTCGCCGAGGGGGACGACGCGACTGAGACACTCCTCTTGAATAGAGCGGACGAACCGCTCGGCATACGCGTTGAGATTGGGACTCTTCGGCGGGAGACGGATCGGCTGGACACCCCCGCCCTCCAGGATCTCGCCACAACCCCGCGTGGAGAGCGGGTCGCGGTCGTGAATCAGATAGCGGGCGCGGCGCAAGCAGCCATCGACCGGGTCCGTCACATTGCGGGCCCTCTGCTCCATCCACGTGCCGTACGGCTGCGGATGGATCCCGGCGATGGGCACGCGGCGGGACTGCAGCGCGATCACGAAGAAGACCAGGTACCGCTGGAGCCCGGCCAGCGTGAGCACCTCGACGGTGAACAGATCGCAGGCCGTGCGGCCCTCCCAGGGCGCCTGCAGGAACGTCTTCCAGGGCATGCGCCGGCTCCGCTCGGGAGCCGGGTCGATCCCGTGGTCGTGCAGGATCCACTTCACCGGGGTCCGAGCGATCTCGTGGCCGAGGTTCGAGAGCACCCCGCGGATCCGTGTGTCCCCCCACTGGGGATGCTCGACCGCCATCCGGACCACGAGCGCGGCCACGTCACGGCGCGTCATCGGCCGGCCGCGACCGCGGTGGGCGCTGCCGTCGTATGTCTGGGCGATCAATCTCCGGTACTAGCGGAGAATAGTGCCAGGCGTGACGATGCCGGCGACCTGCATCAAGACGCGCCGGCCGAGTTGCTGGCCGCGCACGGCGCGTCGACGGCGTTGGGCATCGGTCCGGCGAAGCGGCCGAGGGCCCAGGTGCTCCCGGAGGACCCGATGCTCCTCCCGGAGATACGCGATCAGATCGTCTTGGTGGCGGTTCACCCAGCCAGCGAACGTGAGAACGAGGAACTGGAGCGCAGGCGGCATGGCCTTAAATTACTTGGGAGACTCGACCAGCACTGACCGGACCTCGGCCCATTAAACGCACCTTACGGCAACCGGAAGACAAGGCGGAGTGTCAACGCCGTCTCGATCGCACAGTCCGAGAACGTCTTCGGCGCGCCTGGTCGACCGGACGGCGACGGGCGCCACGCGTCCGTGGCGTCGGCAGAGAGCCCCAGCGTCACGTCCCCTCGCTGGACCAAGGCCTGCGCGTACGCTGACCAATTCCCCACGCGATACTTCGTCTTGTACTTCGGATGGACCTTTGATCTCATGTCGAGATCGTGCACCCGCAGCGGTCACCGTGGCCAGAGAGCCTACCGCTGCCTCGTCGCAGCCGAAGGGTTGTGCACCAACGCCACGCGGGACGCCCGGTGTAGCCTTCCGCTCAATGGACAGCGTCGGCTCCGCAATCAGATTCCTTTCGGGGCTCCATCACGCGGCCTACACGTTCCCTGTGTACGCTTCGCAGCCGGGTTCACACCCCGGACCACGCAACACTCGGTTACGGCTGGTGGCTAGCCTGTGCCGTGGCAGGACTTGCACCTGCTGGGTTCCTTCAGGAGGTTTCCGTCACGTAGGTCGTACTACATGGCTTCCCCCTCCTCCAGGCTTGACCTGGCGCAACCATGGCCGAATCGTTTCGTACGACACGATGATGCCGCGTTCGGCCAGCAGATCCTCGACATCCCGGAAGCTCAGGCAGTCTCTGTGATACAACCAGACGGCCTGGCTGATGATTTCAGGCGGAAACCGATGCCGAAGGTAGCGGGATCGTCGAATGTGCATCCCGGCATTGTGCCGCGCGGAGAGTTAACCTGACAAAGCCGTCATGACCCTGATTTCTTAGCCACATCGATCCGCTCCGCCTGCGCGTCGATCCGCTCCGCATGGGCGAGAAGCTCGTGCGCGAGGATCCTCATGTCGTGGGTGTCGAGATGGACGCATCGGCTCCCTCGGCCACCCGGCGTAGGAATATAGACACTGGCGATCCCTGCCGACGATTCTAAGAATACCTTCTTCACCAACTTGATCATCATCATTCGTTTGTCAGATCCTCTTTACGGGACGACAACTCTGGTAGTGGGCTAATTTGTTGAATCTTTCGGTAGTGGGCAAGTTTGAGACTTACCTGATTCTTCGCGGAGTTGATGCAGATACTCGTGTGCCTCGGGCAAGCTGAGCATCTTACTATTCACACGGAGAACGAGTCCAAGTCCATCCTGAATAAACGATCCTGGCTGAGCATCATGATCACCTACCGTTGCGCCGAGTTGCCTAAACTCAAAGAGTAATTCGTTCACATCCATTTCATCGGCACTCCTTGAGCAATTTTCCGGACAGACCGACACCCGCGGCCAAGCGGACGATGTCCGGGATCATGTAGCGGAATTCTTTCCGGCACATCCGAGAGAACGATCGCCCCAACGACACCGGCACCGATCAACCCGAACGCTGGAATGAGGACTTTATTCCGCCAGCGTTCTTGACTGGCCGCCGTGCCACGCACGAAGTCGGCGGCCACCCGTTCGGTGCTGTCCAACGTCGCGTACTGCCGCGTCTCGGACTCCGTTATTCCAGAGTAATTGCTCACGCCTTGTGCGGTGGCGGTGAAGTCGAAACCGCATACCCCATTATCGGAGAGTGGCACCAGATCCATGCCTGAAATTGTGGTTGTATAACCTCCGGCGTTGACCGTGACTGGCGCCCCAAGCGATCCCACGACACCGCATGTTCTGGCGTAGATGCAGAGTGCCACCGTTGCCATACATGGGATCACTGCCAGTTCGACCGGAACTCCAAGGAGGCTGAATCGGGAGATGGCGAAGATTCTCACCAATCACCTCGATGTCACGGTCGGCATGGTGATCGCGATCGGTGGTCGCCCTGCGGGTCGGTGATCACCGGCTGCCGGTGCGGTGGGCCTGTCGCGTGATGAGGCTGTCGCTGATCGCGGGCCACCTCCGTACGCAACCTCCGCCATTCGCGTTATGTCAGCGCTGGCTCGCAAAGCCTCGATAGTTGGGAACGAATGTCCGCAGCAGAGGCCGAGAGGTCCACGGTTGCGAAGCGTATTTGTTGTCCTTGAATCACGATCGCCTCATCAACCGATTCACCAATCGCGGGGTGCAACAGCAAACCTTCAGCATGGTCTGCAAGCAGATCACCGTGGCCGACTTGCGACCGAAGGTATGCGTAGACTTGGTAGAGGTAGCCACTGCGCAGCGTTTGTTCACGGTGCCACCCGCTCGTCACGACCGACGTAAACTTTGTGTCGATTAGGATCCGCCGTCCCGATTCCTCGTGGTCGAGGATCACGTCCGTCCGCATGTTCGGCATAATCGCGTCGATGCCGCTGGTTTTTCGCTCAATCGGCCACACCAAGGTACAGCCGCAGCGCACTTGCCAGCCATGCGGTCTCAACGACACGTCGTAGAAGCCGCCAACTGCCCGCTCGAACAGACGACGGACCCACACCTCCTGGCGATCTGGCAGTGGGAGAACGTTCGACCCTGCAGCTTCCGTCGGTAACGCCAGATCGAGGGCCAGCCTCGCCGCCGCCATCATGTGCGCGTCGCCCGCATCGTGGCGGCCGATGCGGTCGGTGCTCGTCTCGGCCCGGGTTGGAGCATAACCGGCTACGCCCATGGCCTTCATGTCACCGGCAAGCGCCCGACAGCGATGGGCGACATCGGGTCGTGCCACGATTCTTGAGATCGTCTCCAAGGCCGAACGCACTAATCGATTGCGTGGTGTGTCGATCGTCAGTTCGTCGAATCGGCACGCCACCATTCCGCGTGCCAGCAACTGATGGCGCTCTGTGGTCAGAACGTCGATGCGCCCGCGCACTCTATTTAGCGCAAGCTCACGATGACGGTAACCGCTGCTCAGCCTCTTGCGCAACCGCGAATCCACTGCACGAGTAAGGATTTCCGCAACGAGGTCAGGCAGATCATCCGGGCTGTCCTCAAGTCCGGCGTAGCCAGCGCCGCGGGCGCGAAAGAGGTCGGACGCATAGAGCATCAGCAACCAGAGGTTGCGGACTGGGATACGTCCGATGTGTCCCTCTCTAGCTGAAGGCGGGCTGGCCGTTTGTGTCGCTACCAGAGCCATCACCAGCCGTGTAGCAGGCGCTCGCTGGCCCTTCGAGCTTCATCGGGTGCGTCAAACCAGTATTCCTCGAGGAGTGGGCTAATTTCAGTCTCCACAACTTGCTTGAACCACTTGCTGGTGGCACCGGCTTCGAGGCGGTGCGTCGGCGTCACATAGCTGTGGCCGATGCGGAACTGTGTGCCGAGGCGTGCGTCTGCCGCAATCCGTTCATTGAGCTCGACGATCCTACGCTCGATGTCAGCCACCAGGTGTGGCTCAACATTGCCTGCGCTGACGATCCACTTGCGCCACGTACTGCCAAATCGAGGCTGTAGGCTGATGAATGCGAACCGACGACGCAGCGCCAGATCAACCAGCGCCAGGGACCGATCAGCAATATTCATAGTACCGATCACGTATAGGTTCTCGGGGATGTGCACGGGCCTTCGCTTTCCGTCCGCATCGGGATAACAGAGTTCCAAGGCTTCATTGGGCGTGCGCTTACCCGCCTCCAACAGTGTCAGTAGTTCACCGAATATCTGCGCTGGATTACCGCGGTTGATCTCCTCGATGACCACCACGAACCTCGAAGAGGGGTTCTTCGACGCGGCCCTGATCGCTTCCATGAACACGCCGTCCGCCAGCGACAGCCTACCGTCGCCTGTCGGTCGCCAGCCTCGCACGAAATCCTCATATGACAGGTTGGGATGGAACTGCACCGCGCGGACCTTGCTCTCGTCCCTTTGGCCCGTCAACGCGAAGGCGAGCCGTTTTGCCAACCACGTCTTACCGGTCCCGGGCGGTCCCTGAAGGATGATGTTTTTCTTGTCGCGAAGGCGATCAAGGACGCTTTCGAGCTCTACCTTCTCAAGAAAGCAGCCGTCTCTAAGAATGTCGTCAACGGCGTACGGAACGATTGGCGCCACAGAGGATGCGGCTTCGCCGGCCGCGTCCACGTTGACGTCGCCAGTATGGTCATCGGCCGGCTCCTTCGTCGGGGATCTATAAATCCGGGCCTCGATGGACAGATCGGGATATGAGTGCACCGGGTAAGAGGACTCCCGGAAGAGCGGCTCCAGTGTGTCCATCGCCGCGCAGTAGTCTGCCGCATTGCATCGCCTCTTTGGACCGTTGAGGCCAAGCGAAAGTCCCAGCTTGTGGGTGAGGTAGACCTGCGAGTTGTGATCCAGGCTCAGGAACGCCCAAGGCCTGGTCCAGTAGAGCCCGAAGGTCAGATTCCACGCGACGTTAGGGAGGCCGTTCACATGATCGAAGGCCTCAGCGAACTGCAGGCGAGTTTCGTCGTCGTCGGAGTCCGCGAACCTGATGGCGGCTGCGAACACCGTCCACAACCGATCGATGTGGTTGGCCTCTCGGCTCGCCTCGAACGGGAAATACCACGACTTCAGGTTGTTCAGTACCGGAATGCCTTCAAAGGTCTCTGGCACTGCCTCCTCGACGCCTAAGAGCTTGGCCAACTCCGCTGCTATGACCTTGCGGTTTGAGTCTTTGATGCCCCGATTGAACAGGCCCATGGTCGTGAACGGACAGATGTCTTTGACGAAACCAGTGCCACCGCCCGCGTACTGATCCTCTGTCAGATGGCCGAGTCCTTCGACGCGGAGAGAAATCCTCTGAATCCCCTTTACGAGGGCTTGCCTGTTATCTTTGTAGGCAAGTAACTTCTCGGCGACCGCCTCGTAGAAGTTCGTCCATCTAAAGCGCCGTTTGTCCGTGGCGGCCGAGCCAAATCGTTCCCGCCAGTAGGGTTCGTTGCGGAAGCGCTCCGTATCCTGCGGCTTTCCCTCGAACGCGAATGCGATTAGGCCGTCGGTCATCCAATTGCCTGACAGGACGCGCCAGATCGTTGCCCGGTAGGTGAAGAAATACCACTCGCCTATCGGATGGGTGGTCGTCCAACGCACCCTCACCCGCTCGCCGTCTCCGAGGTTGTCTGTGACCGTACCTGTCGCCTTGATCGCCATCACTGAGACGGTGTGACCACGGTTGTCGAAGGGGAGGCCGTGCTTGCGCGTGTACGCGGCCTTGATCGCGATTCGGTCACCAGCACTCATCGACTTGACCAGGGCGGCGTCCTGATCGGTTGGATTCTTGAGTTCCCAGATACCCTCGCTGAGGAAGCGAGATGTCTGATCGTCAGTGCGACCAAAACTCGCGCCGACGAACCAGCTCGTTGGCGATTCCATGGTCTCTGTCAAAGCGGTCATCAGATTGCTGCGTCCATTCGTTCAATCCAAATCTTTCTCTCTTGCGTGCCTATGCCTCAACATCGGACCCAGCTTGGCATAGTGCCCCGGATTGGCATATTCGTCGTACCATGTGCCCAAGTGAAGCTGCAGGTCCGTCACGAAATAATGCAAGAAGCGTCCTGAGCTGTAACTCGGTTCAATTCCTTCTTCTTGTATTGTCACCCACGTCATTGTTTTGTCGGCATCTTCGGATTTCAACCTTACCTCCGCCCCCACTCCAAATTCCGACCCTTTTCCACCCATTCTTCCTGGGATACAGAGTGTTGCTCCCTTGTGTTGGTCTAGAATCAGCACTGATGCGTTACTCGCTCTGATGTCGTTCTCCCTGATATCGTCTTCCAAGTGCTTCACCCGGCATTCGCCCTGTCCCAGGGCAATCAAGAAGGCATAGCAAGGGTTCTTCCATTGCCTCCCGGTTACCGGCCTGGCCATCTCGGCGATGCTTGCATCATCCCTGATTGTCCCAAATCTCAATTTATTCTTGACTAGACGTCCTTCTTGCAGAGTCTCCATGTCTTCTACCATTCGCCGGTAACTCCGAATGATATCGCCATGATTCGCCCACGAAGCCTTGACTTCGCCGACCGCTGCAACCCATTCGACCCTTACCAGCTCAGTTTCTCCCTCTTCTGTCTTGTGCATGGTCGCTGCGGGAACATCTCTAACGATAATGACGTCCATCTGCCCCGATTTCATGCCATCGGCTCGAACCACGTGTCCCTGCGTGACCCGATACTGTCCTCCCATCAGGCTCCCAATAAGTTCCCTTACTGCTTGCTCTGGCCCGTCCCCTTTTGCGCGAATGTTGTTCCTTCCTCCCGCTGCCTTCGCCTTTTTGCGACTTAGGAACAACTCCTCCGCAACCGCCGCGTAGAGTTCGTCCGGGTTATATGTGTCCATTTGCCTATCTTTCTTTCTCTTTCATCGGATCAACCTCAACCCAATTTGTCCTTCTCGACTGGCCGGCCCCGGATCTCGGCGTCCAAGAAAGCGTCTTTGGGGACGATGGAAGGTGGAGCGGATTATAGGCCCTAATGTCTGGCCGCCATCCGCCCGGAAAAGTGTGCCGGCAGCTGGGCTCCCGCGCCGGAGTCATGAGTTTCCGGTTTCTCATCGGAACCGCACCCTGGAGAGGCGCACCGTTTAGCTCTTGGTGCCGGGTCTAATCCCACCACCTTGCAGCCGGTAAGCTTTCAGCCTCCCGATCCGGGGAACGGAGGCTGGCGTGGTGGAGTACCGGCGACCTGCTAAGACAGATCTGCACGGCGCGGGAAGTGCCGATTATTCGAGGGGCGGTATCACCGGATCACGTCCACATGCTGGTGGCGGGGGGCGTTGGGGCGCGGATGCGGGCAGGCCGACGCGCTTCAAACCGTCGAGCCCGTCACCTACCGATGCGGTACGAGACGGGTCTGCCAAGCTCGGTCATCCGGTTCAGAACGTTACACGCGAGCACGGCCTCACGCCGTTGCCCCGATGACCTGCGTGCCCGAAGACCGTCGCCGACGATCGACGTGTACCGGAAGAACGCATGCTCCACGCGCGCGTGCTGATGGGACCCAGACGCCTTCGTCCACCGTCGCCGTCCGAGCGCCTTCACCCTCCTGATCGTCCGATCGCGGGCACCTGATCGGGCGCCCCGTCGAGACAACGACGCGGTCTGGGTCGGCGGCACCACGACCCGCGCCCCTCGCGCACCGGCCGCACCATAGAACGCGAGCGTGTCGTAGGCCGGATCCGCCGTCACTCTGGTGAGGTGTCCATCCACCTCGTCGACCAGACTGATCCCCGTAATCGCGTCATCGGCCGTCGGCGCAGTCAGCGCGCAGGCCACGATCACACGGGACCCGTCCACGCCGAGATGGAGCTTCCTCCAGCCGCGTCGCCCTCGGCCCCCATGTGTCGCCGCGGCCCACGCACCTTCGCCGACGATGGACAGTCCGGTGCTGTCAACGATGCGGTGCAGGCTGGTGCCCGGGCGGGCGCGCCGACGCGCGAGGGCGAGATGCTGACCGCGTCGCGAGAGCGTGGTGTGATCGGGTGCCGTGCGATCGACGCCCAGCATCCCGAAGATCGATGTCAAGACGCCCGCGGTCTGACGCAACGGTCAGTGGAAGATGAGACTGAGCGTCAGGGCGGTTTTGATGGCGAGATCGGAATACTGGAGTTGCCCGCGCCGCCTGCCGACGCCAGCCGCTGCCCACGTGGCGATCGCGTCAGGCGTGCGCCAGAGGGTGACGTCGCCTCGCCGCACGAGGGCTCGGTCGTACTCGGCCCAGTTCCCGACGCGATACGTTGTCGTGTACGTCGGATGCACTCTCGACTTCACATCGAGATCATGACCCGCCGGCGGTCGCGATGGGCAACATGCCGGCCACTGCTCGCCCACCGCGCTGAATCAGCGCACCAACGCCCCCGTGACGGTCCGCGATCGCCATCAGATCGCTCTGCAAGAAGAGTCGCGTCGCCTCATTCGTCAGCGCTAAGGCCGCCACCTCGCGCGCCTCGAAGGGGGCGTCGGCGCCCACCTGCACATCGATAGCTCGGCGAAGCGACCGAGCGAGGTCCTCCGCTGGCTCTGCCGCCGGCTGGTTGCGCGGGACGGGAAACTGATGCACTGTACCCATGATGCCTCCGTGGTCTCGCTTTGAAATTCTTGTGACTCCCAAGTCAGCGTAACCAATGGAGGCATCTCTTTACCACCTCAAATTCTTGTAAGTTACTGTCTCAGAGCAAGATCCCGACCCACGCAGGCAGCCGCCGCTACGCGAGAGGTCCCTGGGTCACGTCTTGCTGGAATGTTCGGAGTTCATCGTGCAGGCGGCGGTCATACCGGCCGACGGCCACGGGTGAAGGAGATGCCGCCTTGCACCTGGTGGCACGGATCTGCGGCCGCCACTGGATCACTGTCGCCGCGGACAAGGTCTACGATGAGCGCGAGTTGGTCACGGGGCTGCGGGCGATGCAGGCCACCCCGCACATGGCGTCGGGCACGTTTTTTGTGGCGACGGCGAGACGTTTGGTGGATAGTCATGGTCGAGTCAGCTAGACAGTCCGTCCGGCTTAGGCGGAGGTGTGCCAGCGGACAGGTGTTGAGCGGTTTCATCACGATCTTCGGCGAACCGTAGTCCGGAACCTTGTGCGTGCCGGAGATCGATACAACATCGTGAGCGAGGCAGATCGTTCGGCGGCGGTGACGCGGCTATCGTCCGCTTGTGCACCATGGCGTCAAACGAAAGACTCTTCATTGAGGCAGACGACTCCTGGGTCTTCGACGAGCCGAATACCGATTGCCCTTCCACCAATTGTTGGCGCGGTAGAGCCGCAGCGAGCTAGCGCGGTCTCACTCGCCTCCGCTGAGTGGGCTGGGAGCGTCTGCAACACCGAATGGACTTTCCACCAACTATCGCCGTACATCGGAAAGTCGAAATCCTCCATGGCGGCAGCCTTGGTGAGGGAATTCACCCTACCGGGGCACACCGTCTACGAGCCGTTCTCAGGCTGCGGGTCGATCGCGTTCGAAAGCTGGGTGGCCGGCTGCAACGTAATCGCCAATGACCTAAGTCCATATGCGAGGCTTCTCACCCGTGCGAAGCTCTTTCCCTATGGCTCGCTAGAACTGGCGCTGGACGATCTTCATCGTTCCGCCAAAGCCGTCAAGAAGGAGGCTAGGCAAGATCTGCGGTCGGTGCCGAACTGGGTTCGAGAGTTCTTTCATCCCGATACACTCCGCGAGATCCTGATCTGGACCTCGGTGCTGCGTCGTCGGCGACACTGGTTCCTACTGGCGTGTTTGATGGGAATTCTGCATCATCAACGCCCAGGCTTCCTTTCCTTTCCAAGCAGTCACTCGGTACCGTACTTGCGGTTGCGGAAGTTCCCCCGTGACCAGTTTCCTGAAATGTACAAGTACCGATCGTTAGTGGATCGGCTAGAGGGAAAAGTGTCGCGCGCATTTCGACGGGTTCCAGAGTTGGATTTTGATGTGCGCCGCTCGTGTTACTCGCAGGATGCCGCTCGATTCAACCCAGGCCGGGTCGATGTCATCCTCACGAGCCCGCCATACATGCGGCAGCTCGACTATGGTCGAGATAATCGCTTGCGATTGTGGTTTCTGGGGTGTCTGGACAGCGATGCTCTCGACGAGTCCGTGTCGCCGGCCGAGAGCGATTTCCTTGCATTGATGCGAGCATGTGTCAGGCGCTGGAAAGACCTCCTGAGCCCTGAAGGTAACTGTGTTCTAGTCATGGGTGATGCGTGCAGTCGGGAGAACCGCAGTGCGCTTCCGGATGCGGTGACCCAACTCGCGCGCGATGCTGGCTTTGTTTTCGCAGATCATCGCACGGACGTCATTCCGAGCGACAGGCGAGTCAGGCGAGGGATCACTGGCAGTTTGTCGGAGACGATTCTGGTGCTGCGCAAAGGCGGAGCCGCGCGGTAGGGAAAATATCCTGCAGCGGTCCAATACACGACACTACAGCATCGGGGAACTCGAGGAGACGCCGCGACCTCTGTGGAACACACGTGAGACAGTGCTAGTGTTTCGAGAGTGTTCGTCGAATCGAATCGCAAATGGCACGTTTTGCGTGACACGTAGTTCAAAAGACACATCATGAGAAAACACCTGCCTGCGCCAGAGCAGTTTGTTGGACAGCGAATACCCGACCATCCCGAGTACGTCATCGCCGAGAAACTTGATTCTGGCTGCAACGGACACGTCTTTGTCGCCCGTTCCGACACACTCGGCCGAGAGATCGCGTGCAAGGTGATCCCTGCTGCAAATCTGATAGGTGCCGATCGCAGCCCTCCGACCTGGAAAGAAGAGATCCTCAAGGCGAACAGTGTGCCGTCGAACCGAGTCGTTAAGTTTTACAGCACCGGGATATGGCCAACCAAGGATGGGAATTGTGTATTCCTATTGTCCGATCTCGTTCGCGGCCAAGCTCTGCGCACACATCAGAAGACCTCATCTGTCAGTCTCCTGTTTGTGTTGGACTTTTTCAAAGAGATGCTGGATTTTTTGCGAGAGCTGCAGGAGGTCGGTCTTGAACATGGCGATTTTCACGCAGGTAACGTGCTGGTCGAAGACCGCTCTGCGTCGTTGATCGGAGGTCCTTACGCGTTTCGAGTAACTGATTTCGGGGTCGCACCGTTGACTAGCGGTGCAGATCTTCTAGATGACTTCGATCAAGTCGGGCTTATGTTGCGCGACCTCCTGGATCTTGTGGATTACCAGGCGTGCACTCCCAAAGAGCGACATATGTTCGACGTTCTCAACGACGACTTTCTAGCGAAGGGACTTTTTGAGCAAGACGCCGCGCACGACGAGCGAGCCCGAAATCCGATCTTGCTCTTCGAGTCGCTGCAGAATAAAGAGAGGAGTTTTACGGTCCACACCTTCGGAATCGCTCGGCGTAAGCTGGTTACACCGTTCGACTACCTCAGCTGCGAACAAATCGGCGAATCTCATGCGCTCCTGAAGGATTTGTACTCGGACAAGATGGTTGGCCTCCGTGTCATTGAAGAAAGCAACAATCTGGTATTGACAGGACCGCGAGGGTGCGGCAAAACAACCGTCTTTCGGAGCCTGAGCCTGAAGCACCGGTACTACACGGAAGATGATGCGCCGGAGTTGGTCTCGTACATTGGCATCTATTACCGGTGCGATGACCTCTATTTCAATTTTCCTCGGTACGTCTTGCCGACCCGCACTGATGCGCTCGACGTGCCGTTACATTTCATTTCAGCGACGTTGATGCGTGAAATGCTGGAGGCGTTAGGCCTCTGGCTCCCGCGACAGTCTCCCGAGGAGTGGCAGCGCGACGAGGCGAACGTCGCTAGAGAACTGTGGAAAGTACTCGGCCTGCGAAAGCCACAGCAGCCTAGCGCAGACACGTTTGCTGCGCTTCAGCGCGCGCTCGGACAGGAACGCGAGCGTGCGGCGAAGAAACAGCGTTTCGTGGACGATCCTACCCAATCCTTTGGAGAGTACTTCGGCCCCGGCGTCTTGCCGGCGTTCTGCTTGGCGCTTTCCGAACGCATGTCATGCCTCGCTGGACGGCCAATCGTCTTCTTCGTTGATGACTACTCGAAGCCGAAGATCAGCAGCGAGTTGCAGCGGAACGCAAATCGTCTACTGATGCAGCGCAGCTCAGCGTGCTTTTTCAAGCTAGCCACTGAGAGCCCGGCTTCATACGAGAGTAGCGATGTCGATGGGAAATCTTACGTTGAAGGGCGTGAGTTTCGTCTCATCAATCTCGGGATCGACTTCATCAGGGCAGAGAGCGATGACAAGCTGAGGTTTGTTGATGATGTGTTCAAGCGACGGTTTCAATATACGAAGAACTTTCCGGTGTCGTCGCTTAACGGGCTTGTCGGCGACGAATCGAACGGGGTATCGCACAACGAGATGGCGAGAGCGCTTCGAGACGGCAAGCATCCAAAGATCTGGGGCCGTCGCGCACTCGGGGAACTATGCAGCGGCGACATCCATTTTCTTATCGAACTTGTAGGGAAGATGGTGGCAGCTAGCGGCGGCGTGGACGCGTTGGTTGGTGGGACGGTGCCGGCGATCACGGCCGTAATCCAGAACAAGGCGATCCGCGATGAGGCCGGCAGTTTCCTTCGAAACCTTCGCACACTCCCGACAGGACAGGCGTTGGTTGAAGTCGTCGAAGCGTTTGGAAGCGTGGCGTCTTCATACCTACGTTTCAAGGATTCAAGGAACGAAACGTCCTGGCCGCCGCATCAAGCATCGCGAATTGAGCCCTACGAAGAGCTTCACCTCACGGGCCCGGCGAAGGAGATCTACGAGGACCTCCTCCGCTATTCCGTGTTCATCGAGGATGTTCGCGGAAAGAGCCGGAGGGGAAACGTCGTTCCGCGCCTCTATTTGAGGCGGTTCTTGATTCCGTTCTTTAACCTCACGTTTAGCCGCCGGGACTCCCTTGAGCTCAGCGTGGAGGACTTTAGAAGCCTTCTCCTCGATCCGAAGGGGTTCGAGAGCAGGAAGCGGCTTAAGAGTGCTGTCCCGAATGAGGTGTCAGTCGAGGACGCCGGTCCGGACGCAACGCCTGCGCAGCTCCCCCTCAACCTCGTCCGTCCACCGCAGGAGTAGATATGCGAGTTCTTCGTGCGGATGAACGGCTCCGACAATTGCCGCATCCTGAGCTTCAGGTCACTGCCGCACCAAGACTCGGTTCAAATGACGTGCTGTTGACCTGCGCTGGGTTTGAGGATCGAGCTATCGAGGCACTGCGCCGGGCGGTCTTGGCGGGTTGCCGTGGCTTTCGCGTCCTGTGCATCGAGTACGTGCCAAAGATTGAGGCAAACAAAGGAAAGGACATCGCTAGCCTTTGCGGCCAGGCGCAAGTAACCCTCGAATCGCTGACGTTCGACCGCGAGCGTCCCGCCGGCGCCGCCGAGCAAATCCTCGCGCGTGTACCGGAGAGCCATCGCCTCCACGTTGATTTGTCCGGTATGTCAAGGATCTTGATCGTCCAGGTCGTGGCGGCGCTCGTACGCAGCGCGCACTGTGAACGATCGGAGGTATTGTACTGCAGCGCGAAAGTCTACCCGCCTAAGCGGGAAGAAGTTGAATCGAAGCTTGCCGAGCGCACGGACCTCATCGGTCAAACAGTGTTTCTCTCTGCGGGCGTGTTCGGCCTCACGATTGTGCCTGAGCTCTCCAGCGTAGCTATGCAGGGTCAGCCGATCCGGGTCATCACGTTTCCTTCTTGGAACACAACACAGCTTGCTGCAGTCTGCTCTGAAATACAGGCCTCCCACTTTACTATTGTGCATGGGGTTCCTCCAGATCCGCAGAACGCTTGGCGACGCGACGCAATCAGGGCACTAAATCGAATCGAGTGGTTGCCTGGCCAAGAGGAATTCGACGTGAGCACGCTGGACTATAGGGAAACGCTCGACTTGCTGTTGAATATCTACGACACGCACCGACAGGGCGCGAAACTAGTCGTATGTCCGACGGGCAGCAAGATGCAATCTCTCGCGGTCGGCGTCGTTTGCGCGTTCCTGCGAGATGTGCAGGTCGCGTACCCCACTCCACGTTTGTTCTCTGCTCCGGCTGACTACACAGAAGGTGTGGGGGATTTATACCGATTGCCACTTGAACAATTCATCACACCGTGAAGGGGCGTTGTTGCACGAATCGTGACTGGCCCGCACGATGCCCACCGACAGGATCCTCACCTGTGGGTGGCGAATTACTACTCAGCCCGCAATCCGTTGAGATTGTCAAGTTTGGTGATCCTGGGAGTGGTCGCTAGGATGTTCCGATGCGCGACCCGATCATCCTGCTGGTGCACCTGATCGCCACCCTGGCCCGGCTGATGGGCCCCGGCGGCCTGCGGTCTGTCGTGGCTGAATCGGTCTTGGTCAAGCAGCAATTGCTCATTCTGAATCGCTCGCGGCACCGGGCGCCGAATCTCTGCGCGTCGGATCGGATCCTCGCCGGCGTGTGTGCACTGTTCATGCGCCCGGCCCGGGTGATTCGCTCAGCGATCGTGCTGAGACCGTCGACGATCCTGGAGTTCCATCGGGCTCTGCGCACCCGCAAGTACCGCTGGCGGTTTTCACCCACGCGCCGTCGCACCGGCCCCCAAGGACCGTCCAAAGCACTGGTCGACGCCATCGTCGACATGAAGCGGCGCAACCCCAGGTGGGGCTGTCCGCGGATCGCCCAACAGATCGCGCTCGCCTTTGCGGTCGACATCGACAAGGACGTGGTGCGCCGAGTGCTCGCCACGCACTATCGACCGGCACCCCGCTCGGGTGGTCCGTCCTGGCTGACATTCCTGGGGCATGCGAAAGATAGCCTGTGGAGCATCGACCTGTTCCGGTGCGAGTCGGCGACCCTGCGAAGCCATTGGGTGCTGGTGGTGATGGACCAATACACGCGGCGGATCGTCGGCTTTGGCATCCATGCTGGAACCGTGGATGGCCGCGCCCTGTGCCGCATGTTCAACCATGCGATTCGAGGGCTCTCGCGTCCGAAGCGCCTCAGCTCCGACAACGACCCGCTGTATCGGTTTCACCAATGGTGCGCCAACCTGCGGGTGCTGCAGGTGACCGAGGTGAAGAGTGTGCCGTATGTGCCGCTGTCGCATCCGTTTGTCGAACGGTTGATCGGCACGCTGCGACGAGCATGCGTGGATCAACTGCTGTTCTGGTCTGCGTCGGACCTGGAAGACAAACTGGTGGCCTTCCAGGACTTCTACAATGCGCATCGGGCCCATGCGTCGTTGGACGGGCGGACGCCCGTCCCGATACGAAAGGATGTCGCACGGCTCGACCGCTACCGATGGGACGCGCATTGCCGTGGTCTCTATCAGACGCCGATCGCGGCGTGACATCTGACCAGCGAAGACGGTGGCGAGCGGGTCGACGCGCCCGCGTTCGACGTCTATCGCGACACAGCAGGGCAGTGCGTCAGCTGCACGCCTTACTCATGCCATCGCGACAACTTCGCGGGGGACTCCCGGCTCATGGGACCCGAAGATCGAACGATGTCGGATTCCTACGAATTCGCCACCCACAGGTTCACGGCGACGATGGAGAACTGATTCCCGCCGTTCATGCCGTCCGTGTTCTGTCTCTTAGGCTCCTTCACCTTGGCCACGGTCCGCAATGTGGCCGCGCTGGCACGTGTTGAACGGCCACTCCTAGCGCGTTGCGTCATCAAGAAGCCTCCTCATGGCGGCCCGCGACTCTGGAGGCTCCGCTTCCCCAGCACCGAGGGTCGTGGCGGCCGCAGGTGGCCCTCGGTACGACGCGACCCTTTTGTCTGATCGGCGCCGTGACCACTCGAACGGAATCTGGCTTACTCAACCGCATATCCAAGTGCTTCTGCGTTTTCGCGAACCCGAGTGTCCCGTGTTACGACCACGATCAACGGCGGTGGCTCGCCAAGCAGCTCCGTTGTCGCCAAGTGCACCGCGTCGAGCGTACGAATCGGCTCGACCGGAAACGGTCTGCGGACGCGAGCGAGCACCGCGTCTGTGACACCGACGAGGTAGCAGCGACGCTCAAAACGACCGAGCGCGCGCACTGCCGCTCGCTCTTCGTCGGCTGTCAGCCGCGCAAGTGCACGCGCCCGAAGAATCGCTCGTGCGGTTTCGGCGATCGTCAATGCGGACGTGACCTTCCGTCCTCGAGTACGGACCGATTTCAAGGCGTCTGAGTCATGCTCCAGCAGCGCGGCGACCAGCGCGCTGGACTCGATGTATCGAACACCAGTGGTGTCCGCGGTCGAATGCGGCGCTTTGGCTCTACGCTTCGCCACGATCGGCGTCAATCAACTCGGCGGCAGTTCCCGCCGGAAGCCGGATGTTCGGCCACCCTTCTGTCGGGTCACCGGCTTCGAGTGGTGGGCGAATCACGCTGGAGGCGACGAGCTCGTCGAAGCGGCTGGGCGTGCCTTTCGCCTTTGTACCTGGCGGGACAAGCTCCGCGACCACGCGGCCATGAGTCGTGATTGCAACACGCTCGCCGGCCTCAATCCGCCGGATGTAGCGGCTCAGGTTGTCTTTGAGTTCGCGGATGCCTGTGGAAGTCACCACGAGATTATAGCCAGATGTAGCCACAATCGACAAACGAGATCCTCTGCGCCTCCACGTATTGGTTGAAAATCGTTTGTTGCTGCCCACAGAGGCAACTCGGCTGTCACCTCGGATTCGAGAGACGTCGACGTTGATCGCTCGGACGACTGGGGCGGGCATGGCGTGAAGATTCTTTGTGATTCAGAGAACTTCCGTATGGATTGAGGCTTCAACAGGGGAACTGCGGCCGGCCTATATTTCCCTGAGGTCTGCCGCAACTTGCTCCACGGACTCGAAGCATTCTAACCGTCTCTCCAGGCGACCGCGCGGACACGATGACGTTCGACCAGAACGTCCAGTTTTGGATGGTTATCGGGACGTGGATTGCAGGATTGACAACACTCCTGACCGTGCCGCCCGGTCACCAGCGTCATGCCACCACCTGCCCACGCGCCCCACTGAGGTAGTCCGCCCACTCGTCCATCAGGCGCCGCCGACGCTCGAAGAGATCACTGCGGGCGTAGGCTGCCTCCGTCGGGTTGCGCACCGTATGGGCGAGCGCCGCCTCGACCACCTCGCGGGGTGTGCTCGTCCGTTCCGCGGCCCAGTCCCGGAAGCTCGACCGGAACCCATGCGGCACGGCGGCGAGGCCGAGTTCCTTGATCAATTTCGAGAGCGTCGTGTTGGAGAGTGGCTTCCCGCGCAGACTGCGGAATACGAGGCCCGTGCCGTCACTGCGTCTCCGTGCGTCGTGCAGGATCGCGAGCGCCCGCCCCGAGAGCGGGACGCGGTGATCCCGCTTCGCCTTCATGCGCGCGCCGGGGATGGTCCAGACGCCCGCGTCCAGGTCCATTTCGTCCCACGTCGCCAGGCGCACTTCGCCGGAGCGCGCCGCCGTCAGCACCAGGAACTCGAACGCATCCTTGGTGGTGACCGAGGCCTGGGAGGATCGCACGGTCGCGAGGGCGTCTGCCACCGCGCCGTGGGGCAGCGCCCGCATGGGCTTTGTCAGGTTAACATCGCACGGACAGGCTTCGCCTCCGATGAGATCGCGACTCAGACTCTCGATCTAGACACACGTCGCCTCACGCCAGACGCCGAAGCCACGTTCGCGTAACAGGCGATGGTGGACGGCTCTCATCAGATGACGGCCGGTGCGAAAGAGATTCTGCACGAGTCCGTGCACCGAGAGAAATCGCTGCGCCTGTGCCGTGGACTTGAACCCCCGCATCTGCCGCTCGCGTTGTCGCGTCGGCTGATGCGAGACCTCGGCTCGATTGTTCTCGTACTGCCGCGTGCTGTGTGGGACGGATGGCATCACGGTGCGGTGCGCCGCCGAATAGCTCCGCAGTTTGTCCGTGATCAAGCGGTTGGGCAACCGGCCCTGTCCCTTCAACACCTTGCGGAAGAATCGTATGGCCGCCCGGCGATTGCGTCGAGACTGGACGAGGATGTCGAGGAGGTCGCCGTCCTGGTCCACGGCTCGCCAGAGATATCGGCGTTGCCCTTGAATCGTGGCGAAGACCTCGTCCAGATACCAGGTGTCACCCAGACGGCCACGGCGACGCCGTAGCGTGCGCGCATACGCCGGACCAAAAGTCAGACACCATTGTCGGATGGTCTCGTAGGTGACGGTGACCCCCCGTTGCGCCAGGAGATCCTCCGCATCGCGAAAGCTGAGAGAAAACCGGTGATACAGCCACACCGCGTGGCTGATGATCTCAGGCGGGAATCGGTAGCCGCGATAGCTCGGTGTCTGGCTGCTCATCCGTCCACTGTGCCACTTGCACTCTCAACCTGACAATGCCGCTTGAAGGGATCGGGCAAAACTGCGCTCGCCGACCTCATCGCCTTTGGCTGCGGCGCGACGCTCGACGGCGAGAATTCATTCGTTTCACGCGCCCAAGAGCACATCTCGGGACTCTCGACCGAGCTTCGATGGAATGGCGGAGAGACCGAAACTGCCTGCGTGCCGTATGAACCCGGCGGTGCGCTCGGCACCACAGTCAAATATCTGTCCCAGAAGTTCGTCGACAAACTGTGCGACGGCGATGTGCTGAGCGACGATCTTCAGCGCGAAGTCGAGAACGTCATCTTCCGGCACCTTGATGGTGATGCGCAGATGGGGTGCGAGGATTTCACAGAGTTGCGCGATTTTCGGACAGCCGGAATTCGCGACTCGCGCCAGGATCTGAAAACCCAGATTCGCGACACCAGCCAAGAGATCGCGGACCTTGATGAGCGTCGGGCCGCGATCCAAAAGAAGAGCCAGCGGCGGGTGCAGCTGCCGGGCCTTCTAAACGCGCTCGCTAAGTCGCTCCCGAAGATCAACAGCGAGACCATGCGGGTCAAGCTTCAAGAACTCACGAAGCTACGCGAACGACGATCAAAGATTACTGAGACCATCGCTGCGCTCAGGGCGACGCGGCAAGAGGTCGTGAACCTCGAACGAAAGCTGACCACGAAGGTCAGGGAAGTCAACAGCTTCTGGGCGACCGCCGAGCAAAGCCTCAAGAAGCTGGGATTCACAGCCGGCAACATTTCAAAACTCGCACCGGACTGGATCGTCACTTCCGCTGTCTTCAAGGCGCGGCGGGACGCCATTGATAAGCAGATCGCGGGTGCGGCCGGGACCGTTGCTTCAGCCCCACGATCCCACGAGACCGCGGCCAGCCTCGACGCTGCAATCAAGAAACTGGAAGGCGAGCTTGATATCGACAAGGCGAAAAAAGCGAAGATCGCTAAAATCAGCATACAGCGCCAGCAACTGACCGACGAGAAGCGCCGCCTCGATGCCGGCGCCAAGTGGGTGGAAAAGTCCTACAGAAACGAGCGCCTCGTAGCGGGCAATATCCGGCTCGAGCGCTACCTCTCCTACTTTGGTTTGCTCGACGAAGAGAAGACCGTGCTACAGGAGCTATACGCGCCGCTGAAGCAGGCCCTCGCAAACCAAGGCACTCACGAACAAAAGCTCGACGTCGTATGCAGAGTCAATGTCGACCTGGCCGCCTGGGTTGCGAGGGGCGCGGAACTGTTCGATCTCCGGAAAACTGGATCATTTCGATACGACGAAATCGAGAAGATCGCGAAGTTCAAGCTCCACCGTGCTTGGGCAGCTTGCGACGCATCGAAGATTGGAGCGGCCATCGAGGAGTGTCTCGGCCACATCAAAGAGACGCACGCCCTGAAGAATCAGCTGAAGACCGGATTTTGGCCCAAGGACGTGGCCGAATGGCTGTTCAGCGTCGACCACCTCGACGTCACACACGCTATCCGCTACGAGGGCAAAGACTTACGGCTCCTCTCTCCAGGCACCAAGGGGATCGTGCTGCTAGTCCTCTACCTGGCAGTCGACCGATTCGACAACCGACCCCTCATCGTCGACCAGCCAGACGAGAATCTCGACAATCAGTCCACCTACGAGATCTTGCGGAAATACTTCCGGAAAGCCAAACAGCGTCGGCAGATCATCATCATCACGCACAATCCGAATCTCGTCATCAACACCGACGCCGAGCAGGTCATCGTCGCGGAGAGCGCCCTGCGGAGCAATGACCTCCCGACCATCAACTACACGTTTGGAAGTCTTGAGTCCGTTGAAGGGGACGGGCCGCTTGAGGGCAGTATTCGCGAGGCGGTGTGCCGGATCATGGAGGGTGGGAGGGACGCGTTCAAAATGCGTGAAAACCGCTACGGGCAAGTGCTGAAGGCCTGAACTAGCAGCTCGGCCGGCGCCGTTGGAAGCAGGTGTCAGGGTACCATCGTCAGGGCCGGGTGGAGAACACGTTCTTCCGCGACACGTCCATCATCGGCGATGGTCTTCGCGCCCGGAGTCCAGCTGGGCAGGGGAGTGAGGCCGTCCTCGGCTGTGCGATCCTGAATCGGATGACCGCCCTCGGCCGACCAGTGTCATATCGCATAGGCACGTGAGGATCCTGTCGGTGGGCATCGTGCGGGCCCGTGACGATTCGTGCAACAACGCCGCGGCGGGGTGCTGGACATAAATCTCCATGTACGCTCCTTCTTGCGGCGCTAAGGCTACCGGCGCAGGTCTCGGGTCATCGTACTGCGTTCATCGCCGCGTACGAAGACATGCATCCCGTTCCAGCTCCTCTTTTGCGAGACGTGAGCCGCCCCTTAATACCTTTCACTTGCTTCACCGAGCCATGGCGCACTCATCCATCGGGTCTTCCTTGCGATGGTTTGCCGTGCTATCAGAGGTAGTGCTGTAGAACAATCGACTCTGCATTTGCAGTAATCCGATGAGTGCATACGGAATGCACTCCGAAAATCCCAACTCTTCGACGCAGACCGAGAGGCCGGTACGCCTCCTTTATGTTTCTCATCCAGTATGTTTCTCATCCAGAGGTGACCCCGGTTGAGATAGCTTGAATTCGAGCCCAGAAGACGGGAGATGGGCAGCGTTTCCGCGCCTCCCATTGATAGACGACGGCCTTACCGGCGGCGCCGACCAGGCGCGCGAATCCAGCCTGGCTGATGTCGAGGTGTCTACGCAGCGCTTTGAGTTGCACGTCATAGTTCTCGGGAACGGAGGCCCAGGTCAGTGGCACTGGCGTGGCGGGCGGGCGGCGCTGAGTGCCGTAGTAGTGCCGACGAAAGTCCAGCGCGTGCTTCAGTGTCGCCCTCGGGCGCAGGCGGCGGAAGGTCGTCCGCGTATCATAGGCAACACCGAGTCGGCCTGAACGCGCGGCTGCGTGCAGCGTGCGAACATGCACGCCGATCATCAAAGCCAGGACCGGCAACGGCAGAAGCACCGTATCGTCCGGATAGCCCGCCAGGGTCCTGGCTCTGGTGAGGAGTTGCGGCGGCGGCTCGCGGCGGCCTGCGTCCCATGGGCGGTAGGTCTCACGCGGCACGTTCAACTGCGCCGCGAACGCCGACTGCGACAATCCGAGAGCCCGACGATAGGTTCGCATCAGGCTCATGGGTGCCGGCCGCCCTGCCGCTTGGCCACGTCTGACCAGTTGAGCAGATCCACTGGAAGAGCGCTCAGGAGTCTCTGCAGGTCCCCGACTGCCTGTCGGCAGGTTTCCGCCAGCGCTCGAGAGCCTTCCGGGCCAACGGACTGGTCGGCGCGTTCGAAGCCGAGGGCCTGGAGTTCCAGGACATCTGCCAGTAGCGCGAATCGTGCCACTGCGGCCCTCAGGGCCTCTTCCACAGTTGGCGACGATGCAGGGTCGCTCGCCATGACGGTCACACCATGCCGTCGATGGCGCTGAAAGTGAAGCGGAATCTGTCTACCCGTACTTCAGCACGCTAGTCGTCGGTGCGATGTGACCGGTCGGAACGACGAGAAGTGACCGCAGGAGTGGTCACCAGCCTGCGCAGTCGGCAGAATCCGGCGAGAAAGTGGCGCGCCCGGCAGGATTCGAACCTGCGACCCTCGGCTGAGAAGGCCGATGCTCTATCCAACTGAGCGACGGGCGCGGGCGGTGTGGGCGTTGGGTTCTCTTCCACATCGGTGCGGCGTACGCGGGCGTGACGGGTGACGCACAGGGCAGGAGAGGGCGCGGTTGGGCTCCGGCGATCTGGTGACACTGTGGTGACACATTGGTTTGTGACGAGGTGTCGTAAGTCCGTAACATCTTGCAAATACTGGAGCCGACGCGCGGACTCGAACCGCGGACCGGCGTTGTTGCGCGGTTCGAAAACTGACCCGCAACGCCCCCGACCCACAGACCCGTTAACGACCGATAGCGTACGACGCCGGCCTACCAAGCTGAGTCATCTGATTGAGGATGTTACATGCGAGGATGGCCTCCGTCTCTTGCCCTGCCCGACTGCGCGCTCGAAGGCTCTCCCCGATGATCACCTTGTACCGGAAGAAGGCGTTCTCCATACGGGCCTGCTGATGGTAGCCCGAGTCCTTCTTCCACTGTCGCCGTCCAGCCTGCTGCACCTGTCGGATCGTGCGGTCGCGCGCGGGCGATCGTGGTCGCCGTCCAGACACGGTGGCTGTCCTGGTCGGTGGAATGACGACCGTCGCGCCACGCGCACCCGCAGCCTCGTAGATGCCACGCGTGTCGTAGGCCGCGTCCGCCGTGAGGCAGGAGACGTCGCCTTCGACCTGGTCGATCAGATCGAGGGCTGTCGTCGCGTCGTCAACATGCCCGCCGGTCAGGGCGTGAGCGACGATCACGCCCGATCCGTCGACGCCCAGATGAAGCTTCTTCCAGCCGCGTATCCCGCGTCCGCCATGTTTCACGGCCGCCCATTCACCTTCACCCACAGTCGAGAGCCCGGTACTGTCGACGATGAGATGTATGCCTGCGCCCGCGGGGAGGCGGCGAAGTGCAAGGTCGAGGTGCTGACCACGCCGTGAGAGAGTCGTGTGATCGGGCGCGGACAGGTCGAGGCACAGCATCCCGAAGATCGACCTCAGAAAGCCCTCCGTCTGACGAAGGGGCAGGTGAAAAATCAGGCGGAGCGTCAGCGCGGTTTCGATGGCAACCTCGGAGTACTGCAGCTGCCCTCCGCGCTTGCCGACGCCCACGGCCTCCCACGTGGCGATCGCTTCCGGCGTCAACCACAGGGTGACGTCGCCGCGCTGGACCAGTGCTCGGTCGTACGCCGGCCAGTTTCCGACGCGGTATTTCGTTGTGTACCTGGGATGCACTCTCGACTTCACGTCGAGATCATGCCCCTTCGGCCGTCACGATGGCCAGGGCCGCGCCGAACACTTGTTTCCGCGCACCAACGCCGCGTTACGACGGCTTTGGCGAGCTGCTTCGGCCTTGCGTTGATGTGGATCTGTTCCTCAAGCTCGGCCTTGCTCGGCTGGTAGCTGTGTGGCTTCACACGGATGGTCTGACGGTCAGTAGATACGGCCTTGTTGGTCATGAGAGTCTCCCGTAAGGTGCGTTTAATCGGCCGACCGCTCATGCGGCCTCCCGGTGGTAGAAATTGAGCCATCCGCCCAGACGCTCCCGCCGCTGCACGTCGGCGGCCAGGCTCACCGGCGGTGGCGGTCGTTGCAGGAGCTGGTTGTCGAGTCCCTGGTGGTTTCGCTCGCGATGGTCGTGGTCGACGTACTCGCCCACGAGGAGACGCAGGGGCCCTTCGCCGAGGGGGACGACACGACTGAGACATTCCCCTTGAATAGAGCGGACGAACCGCTCGGCATACGCGTTGAGATTGGGACTCTTCGGCGGGAGACGGATCGGCTGGACACCCCCGCCCTCCAGGATCTCGCCACAACCCCGCGTGGAGAGCGGGTCGCGGTCGTGAATCAGATAGCGGGCGCGGCGCACGCAGCCATCGACCGGGTCCGTCACATTGCGGGCCATCTGCTCCATCCACGTGCCGTACGGCTGCGGATGGATCCCGGCGATGGGCACGCGGCGGGACTGCAGCGCGATCACGAAGAAGACCAGGTACCGCTGGAGCCCGGCCAGCGTGAGCACCTCGACGGTGAACAGATCGCAGGCCGTGCGGCCCTCCCAGGGCACCTGCAGGAACGTCTTCCAGGGCATGCGCCGGCTCCGCGCGGGAGCCGGGTCGATCCCGTGGTCGTGCAGGATTCGCTTCGCCGTGGTCCGAGCGATCTCGTGGCCGAGGTTCGAGAGCGCCCCACGGATCCGTGTGTCCCCCCACTGGGGATGCTCGACCGCCATCCGGACCACGAGCGCGGCCACGTCACGGCGCGTCATCGGCTGGCCGCGTCCGCGGCGGGCGCTGCCGTCGTATGTCTGGGCGATCAATCTCCGGTACCAGCGGAGAATAGTGCCAGGCGTGACGATGCCGGCGACCTGCATCCAGACGCGCCGTTCGAGTTGCTGGCCGCTCACGGCGCGTCGACGGCGTTGGGCATCGGTCCGGCGAAGCGGCCGAGGGCCCAGGTGCTCCCGGAGGACCCGATTCTCCTCCCGGAGATACGCGATCAGATCGTCTTGGTGGCGGTTCACCCAGCCAGCGAACGTGAGAACGAGGAACTGGAGCGCAGGCGGCATGGCCTGAGATTACTTGGGAGACTCGACCAGCACTGACCGGACCTCGGCCCATTAAACGCACCTTACGGGGTTATTCCAGAAGGTAGGCGGTCGGTTGCGGCGGGCCGCGTAGCCGATGGAACGACAGCACGGAAAGTAGTAACCTCGCAGTAGTCCAAAGTAAGGATTGCGTGGCGGACAAATTTAAGATGGGTGATATCGTTCGGCGTAAGTCGGGTGGGCCCAGGATGACAGTCGTGAGCTATGGAGAGTATCGGGGGAAGCGGAAGTGTCTCTGTAAGTGGTTCGACAACAGGGGCGAGCCCAAGACGGATCCTTTCTTGGACAGTGAGCTAAACCAGAAGGGTTCGTGAGCTGCCCCTACCCTTACCGTGGGCGTGTAGGCCGGCCGTAACTCCGCCTGCGTCCTTGAGCTACCCGCGTGAAGGAGCCACCACTCACGCCACGAGTCTGAATTCTGAACGGGACTCGCACGTTTGTCGACGCCAATCGACACTGACGCCCCTATATGTCAAGACACGCGTTTTAAGCGGCCTGGGTGACGGCTTGGCGTGTGCGGAAGTCTGTCATGACGCGTTGGGAGATCTCTCGCGCAAGGAAGCGTTTCAGGCATCGGATGATCTCGCGTTTGGTCCGGCCGTCATGTCGGTGCCCCACATCACGTCAGGCGTCTCGGTGGTGATCGTGCCGTCGTGCGCCGTCGGGCCATGCGCCTGGCCCACGCGGTGCGGGGCCTGGAGGTCGTGCGCACGCATTAATCGGCGCACCCGCTCCTGCGAGGTCCGAATCCCGTAAGGTGCGTTTAATCGGCCGACCGCTCATGCGGCCTCCCGGTGGTAGAAATTGAACAATCCGCCCAGACGCTCCCGCCGCTGAACGTCGGCGGCCAGGCTCACCGGCGGTGGCGGTCGTTGCAGGAGCTGGTTGTCGAGTCCCTGGTGGTTTCGCTCGCGATGGTCGTGGTCGACGTCCTCGCCCACGATGAGACGCAAGTGCCCTTCGCCGAGGGGGACGACGCAACTGAGACATTTCCCTTTCATAGAGCGGACGAACCGCTCGGCATACGCGTTGAGATTGGGACTCTTCGGCGGGAGACGGATCGGCTGGACACCCTCGCCCTCTAGGATCTCGCCAAAGACCCGCGTGTAGAGCGGGTCGCGGTCGTGAATCAGATAGCGGGCGCGTCGCAAACAGCCATCGACAGGGTCCGTCACATTGCGGGCCATCTGCTCCATCCACGTGCCGTACGGCTGCGGATGGATCCCGGCGATGGTCACGCGGCGGGACTGCAGCGCGATCACAAAGAAGACCAGGTACCGCTGGAGCCCGGCCAGCGTGAGCACCTCGACCGCGTAAGGTGCGTTTAATCGGCCGACCGCTCATGCGGCCTCCCGGTGATAGAAATTGAGCCATCCGCCCAGACGCTTCCTCCCGCCGCTGAACGTCGGCGGCCAGGCTCACCGGCGGTGGCGGTCGTTGCAGGAGCTGGTTGTCGAGTCCCTGGTGGTTTCGCTCGCGCTGGTAGTGGTCGACCGACGTACTCGCCCACGAGGAGACGCAAGTGCCCTTCGCCGAGGGGGACGACGCGACTGAGACACTCCTCATTTAATAGAGCGGACGAACCGCTCGGCATACGCGTTGAGATTGGGACTCTTCGGCGGGAGACGGATCGGCTGGACACCCCCGCCCTCCAGGATCTCGCCAATCCCCCGCGTGGAGGGCACTGACGCCCCTATATGTCAAGACACTCCTTCAGGCGGCCTGGATGATCTCTTGACGAGCGCGGAAGTCGGTCATGACGCGCTGGTAGATCTCTCGCGCGAGGAAGCGTTTCAGGCAGCGGATGATGTCGCGTTTGGTCCGGCCAGCGGCGATGCGTCGGGCGACGTAGTCGCGGGTCGGTTGGTGGAATTGCATCCGGACGATGACGGCTCGATAGAGGGCCGCGTTGGCGTGTCGGTGGCCGCCTCGATTGAGGCGGTGCCGCCCGGTGGTCATCCCAGACGAGGCCGGGATCGGGCAGGCGCCGCAGAGCTTCGCGAAGGCGGCCTCCGAACGAATCCGGTCGGGGTTATCGCCGAAGATGATCAACAGCTCAGCCGCGGTGTGGGCGCCCACACCGAAGCCCTCGCAGAGGGTCGGTGATGTCGCGGTGGTGAGACGCGCGAGGTACTGGTCGTGCAGCGCGATTTCCTCGGCGAGAGCCATCCACCGACGGGCGAGCGACCGGAGGGTGTGCTTGGCGGACGCGATGGGCGTGTCGATGGGGCCCGGTCGGAGTCCGGCGCAGCGCGTGAGCAGGCCGTGATCGGTGAGGTCGTGGAGGGCTTCTCGCAGGACGGGCGGGGCCTGCACGATGATCTGCTTCAGCGTGTTCATCGCCGTGGTGCGCGCTTTCATGGCGGTATCCCGTGTGATCTTGAGCTGGCGGATCATCTCGACGGCGCCGTCCGCGGTCTTGGGGATGGCCGTCGACTGCCCCGCGAGCAGGGACCGCGCCGCCACCTCGGCGTCGATGGTGTCGGACTTGCCGGCGGCGCGGCGTGTACGGCGGTCGCCCCGATTCACTTCCACGACATGATGCCCGGCTCGGCGGACGGCCCGTGCCAGGCCAGCGCCGTAGCTCCCGGTGCCTTCGATCCCGAACGCCTCAATCCGCCCGTGTGTCTCGGCCCACGTGACCAGAGCCTCGTAGCCACCCGAGTCCACTACGAACGCGTGATCGCCCAGACGGATCCCCCAGCTGTCGATTGCCACCGCGACGTGGACATGCTTATGCGTATCAACACCGACGATCACCGTCCGCGCTTCGGGCGGCGTAGTTATGCGGTTGGTCACGGGTGGCCTCCTCGGATTGCGGCCCCGAGCTGGTCCGGGTGGGCGGACAGGACTGTGACGGGCCGTGGGTACAGCAGGCCCCTATTGGGTCACGGCCCATCCGGTCAGCTGGCTGCCGTACGAGTTGCCAGCGGGCGATGACCGACAGGTCAGTAGCCAGGACCGTAGGTCAGTCAAGTTAAGGGTCAGGCCATCACTCACCGGCACCCACCGGTGTCACAAGTGACCCCGTCAGGCAGGGAGATCATGCTCACAGTCAAGTTAACGAGTCCGGGACATACGAGGGCAGGCTAATCAGAGATCAGGCTGCCGTCACCGCGGTCCACACGGTGAACGCTCGTGCCCG
Organism: Vicinamibacterales bacterium; assembly: GCA_965237405.1. Lineage (GTDB taxonomy): Bacteria > Acidobacteriota > Vicinamibacteria > Vicinamibacterales > UBA8438 > CAUZIB01. The sequence goes on from OZ250139.1 coordinate 2,250,167, forward strand.
CAACATTCGATGATGCACCGATCTCAGCCGGTGCCGACCCACGCGACACAGATTTTGAATGATGCCGTGAACGGGCAAGAAACACTGCGCGGGGGCGGATGACGTGAAGCCGCGCATCTGACGCTCCCGTTGTCGCGTGGGTTGGTGCGACACGTCGGCCCGATTGTTCGCGTATCGCGTCGTGTCATGGGTGACCACAGGCATGACGTCCCGATGGGCGACACGGTAGCTGCCCAACTGGTCGGTCACGAGCCGCACGGGTTCCTGTCGCTGACTGTTCAACAGTCGGCGGAAGAATCTCCGCGCGGCCCGCGCGTCCCGACGGGGTTGTACGAGGATGTCGATCAGATCACCGTCTTGATCCACCGCGCGCCAGAGATACTGGCGCTCACCGTTGATCGTCACGAAGACGTCATCCAGGAACCACGTATTTCCGAGTCGACCTTGTCGGCGCTTCAACTGCCGAGCGTCGTCGGGGCCGAATTTTCCGCACCACTGCCGAATGGTTTCGTACGACACGATGATGCCGCGTTCGGCAAGCAGATCCTCAACATCCCGGAAGCTCATGCAGTATCTGTGGTAGAGCCAGACGGCATGGCTGATGATTTCGGGCGGAAAGCGATGCCGAAGGTAGCGGGGCCGGCGAGTGTGCATCCCGGCATTGTGCTGGGCGGAGAGTTAACTTGACAATACCCTCGGCACGGTTACGATTGACAGAAATGGGTCGTTTAGTGAGGCTGGGAACGAGAGTTTTCACTAACCCGAGCTGTGGTGTCTACAACGGGACCGGGAGCGGCGTTTCCGCGTTCATGCTTCTTCCAAATCAGTCGGCGGAGTTTCTCCGGCTGCGGTCGAGTACTCTCTCCGGCTTATACTCACGTCGCCAAATACCAGTCCATGGCCCGACAGTCACGTCGAAACGGTTGTAAGCTAGCACTGCGGGGCACTGTCGTTCTCGGTAAACCTGTCCTGACTCGGCGACCAAAATGGAAATCTCGGATTCTTTCACCGGTAGAAGCGCCCTAGTGCTTTCATTTGTGGCGATTAGGAGGGCCGATCATGCTCGATGCACTCAAGAATTTGAAGGGCGGTAGCCGGACGAAAAAGCAGGCCGCGGATTTCGAGGCCTTGATCCTAGCGGCGAAGGAAGAACGAAAGACCCTCAATGCCATGCTCGCACAGATTACCCTGCGCGGTTCGAAGGTGGCCCAGGTCGGCAAGACGCTCGAGCAGTTCGACGCGAAGACGGTCGCGACGAGCCAGAAGGTTACTGATGTCGACAAGCGCATCGCCGGCCTCGAGGAACGAACCCGGACATTTACGGAGATCGATGCGCGCATACAGGCGCTGCTGGCGATCGCGGAGCAAGCTCAGCAGAAGGCGGAGGGCTTGGTGGCTCCTGGCAGTGATCTACAGAAGCACCGACAGTCCGTCCAGCACCTCTCGTCGCAGATGCTCCAGACCCAGGCAGGCATTGATGCCCTCAAGCGAGAGCAGGCCACCCTGGAAGAGGACCGGACCGCACTGCGCAAGACGCAGGGTGAGGTCAAGAGCACGATCGACGCTGCCGCGGTGGTCAAGGCCGAGCTCGATCAGGTCCGCGGTACCGCCGGCCATCTATCGCAGGACTACGCGCGGCTGCGCAACGCGTCCAAAGAAGTGCGCGAGGATTCCGTTGTGGCCGCGGAGTCGGTCAAGGAACTGGAGCGGAAACTCGGCCCGCTGATGCAGCTCCAGGAGCTGAGCAAGACGACCGAAGAGAAGCTTGCCGGCCTCAACGCCATGGCCGAGCATGTCTCACAGAAGGCCAAGGCCCTCGAGAGCCAGCAATCGACGGTGGAACGGGCCATCGTCGAAGCCAAGCGACTGAACGAAATGGTCTGGAACATGGACGTCCAGATCAACCGACTGAACGAAGGCGCGAAGGAGGCCCACCGCAGCGAGGAGACCATCGGCCGCATTGTGACACTCGTCCAGCAGACCAACGCCACGGTCGAAGGGGTGACAAAAGCCCGCGACGACATGGCGCGCGAGTCGGCGCGGTTTGAAAAGGATGGGCGGGCGCTCGTGGATGGCTTGCGCGCGTCCCTCGAGCGCGTTGAGCTCGAGAAGAAGGAATTCGAGGCGCTCGACTTGCGGCTGCGCGCACTGCAGGGCGCGGTCAAGGAAGCCGAAGTCAGCATGGGGGCGCTTGCCGTCAAGGAGCGGAATCTCTCCCAGCTCCACCAGAAGGCGGATGTCCTGTACCAGAGCTTCAAGGGACTCTCTGTGCAGGCAGACGAACTAGCGAAGAAGCAGGCCGGACTCGATATGCTGCAGGGCCGTCTCGCGCAGGTCGAGGAGCTGGCGAAACGGACGGCCCTGCAGCAGGAGACGCTGAAGCAGGGGCGACAGGAGCTCGAGACGCTGCGCGGGGACATTTATAAGTTCCACGAGTCCCACGCCCAAGTCGCCCGGCTTGGCGACAAGCTGGCAGCCGACCGCGACGCGCTCGAAGCCTTCAGCGAGCGGATGACGGCATTCATGCTCCGCACGCCGCAGCTCGACGCCACGCTGAACGCGATCAATGAAAAGCTGGCGCTGGCCGATGAGGGGATCCAGCAGACGGCCCGGCTGGATGAACTGGTCGGTGAGCTGGACACCCAGATGGATCGGCTTTCAGCTCGGACGCAGTTCGTCGACAAGCTGGAGGCCCGGATCGACGGCATGCACACGCTTGCTGCCGAAGTGGACGGTAAGCTGGCGGAGCAGCTCGCCCGCCGCTCCGAGCTCGACACCCTGAAGAGTCAGTGTGACTCGATTCTTGCGCGGATCCTCGACGCGGAGCAGAAGATTGAGTCGGTCGAGGCGCAGCAGCGAAAGCTTCTCCCCGTCACCAATCGCGTGTCCACCCTCGAGGCGCGCATCGAGGCGGCTCACAGCCGCGTCAAGGAGATCCAGCAAGACGAGGCTGTCCTGCGCGAGCAGGAGACCCGACTGGCGGAATGTGTCGAAGCAAGCCGCGCGCTGGCCGGCGAGACCAGCGCGCGAATGAAACAGACCCAGGCGCTGAACGACGAACTGACTCGTGCCGCCGCCATCAAAGACGAATTGGTTTCAGAACTCGCACGCATTCAGACACACCAGCGCGACGCGGCGGCGCGCGCCGAAACGACCGAGGATCAGATCAAACGCACCGAAACAATGTACAAGCAGATCGAACAGCGGCAGGGCCAGATCGCATTTTCGGAAAAGAAGGTCGCGCTCGTCGAAGCGAAGATGGCCGAGCTGTCAGACAAAGCCGGCACCCTCGATCAGACGATCAAGGGCATTCTCGAGCGACAGGCGGTGGTGGGGGCCGTCAAGACCGAAGTGGACAGCGTCCACGAGATCAGCGCGCGCAGCCGGGCGGACCTGCAGTTCGTGACAGATCACCGGGACGAGGTGGCTGCCGTGCGGAGTCAGATCAACGATCTTCTGACCACAGCGCGGGAAACCGCGGAGAAGATCGCCGCCATCGAAGGGCGACAGAAGACGGTGAACGAGGTTCAGGCGAAAACGAATCTCATCTCGAACCTGCTCGCGGACGTGAGCGTGAATCTCGAAACACTCGTCGAGCAGAAGTCGATCATCGACAATCTGACCGAGAAACTGGCCGGTGTCGACTTCACCATGCAGGAGGCGCAGAACACGCTCCAGACGCTGAAGCACGAGCGCGAGCTGGCCGAACGCATTGAGAAGAGCATCAAGCAGCTTCGGACGAAAACCGCAAAGGCCGACCTTCCGCGTAAATCGGCGACCGCCTAGCCTTTTGCCGTCGGTCCGGGGGGCGGCTGATGCGTCCACCCGGCTGACGTAGCGTGTTCGGCTCGAAGATGATGTAGGTAGGGAGCCCGATCGCCCCGAACCGTCTGCCGCGAAATCGACCCCCGCCTCTACGGCGTGGTTATGCTTTTTTGTACTTATCGAATTTTTCAAAGCTGCCCCGCCTCACCCGGTCAACGAGTTCCACCCGGCGCGGAGCGCCGCGAGCAGGCTGTCCCAAAGCCAGCTGCCGGCGGCAACAGAGGTGGACCCCATCCTTCGGACAGGTGTTCGTCACAGCTAAGGTGGAATCCGGGTTCATAATTTAAGCTGCGTTTGGTTGGCCAGAGGTGGGGCGGAGTCCCAGGCGCCGGTCAGCTTCGTCGCTAGTGTACGCCTCTTCGGGCGTCAGACCATTGAGCGACGAGTGGGGTCGGCACCGGTTGTAGAAGTCCATCCACCCGCCGATGCCGGTCCGGGCCTCAGAGCCAGTGGTGAACTCGGACAAGTAAACGCACTTGTACTTGAGCGATCGCCACAGGCGCTCTATAAACACGTTGTTATGCGTGGTCACGTTCGGCAGTTTTGATCCAGATAACGACGTTCATAGATGGATTAAGGGGACGGAATTCATGGAACACGGAGTGGCCGAGCAGCCCTAGAACCTGTCCGTCTCGAATTCCCAATTCTCTCGCTGAATGCAGGGCGAAGGCAACGTTGCGTGCCGCCGATCGTGTGCCCTACGCTGTCGCGTGTATGGAAGCTGTCGTGCTCACCCTGCTCCACCTGGCCGTCACGGCCGCAAAGCTCTGTCGGCCCGGCGGCGTGCGAGCCGTGATCGCGGAGAATCTCTTACTGAAGCAGCAACTGATCGTCCTGCGTCGACCGCGGAAGCGGGCACCGAACTTGACCACGGTCGACCGCCTTCTCTGCGGATTCGGGTCCCTCTTTCTCGGGCCGGGGAGGCTCCGAAAGGTCGCCATTGGCGTCCGCCCCTCGACACTGCTGGCGTTTCATCGGGCGCTGGTGCATCGGAAGTACCGGCGCTTGTTCTCGTCGAGCCATCGCCCGAGGACGCCCGGACCGAAGGGGCCGAGCGACGCGCTCATCCGGGCGATCGTTGAGCTCAAATCGCGAAATCCCCGGTTCGGCTGTCCACGCATTGCACGCATCATCTCGCGGACGTTCGGCGTCGACATCGACAAGAACGTCGTCGCTCGCGTGCTGGCGAAACACTATCGACCCGCCCCGGGCGGCTCCGGGCCGTCCTGGTTGTCGTTCATCGGTCACGCGACGGACAGTCTCTGGAGCGTCGACCTGTTTCGCTGCGAGTCCATCGTGCTCCAGAGCTACTGGGTGCTCGTGATCATGGACCAGTGCACGCGGCGCCTGGTCGGCTTCGGTGTACACCGCGGGTCGGTCGACGCGCCCGGCCTCTGCCGCATGTTCAACGCCGCCACTCACGGGCAGGGGGCACCGCGACATCTCAGTACGGATCATGACCCGTTGTTCGAAGCCCATCGCTGGCAGGCGAATCTTCGGCTTCTGGAGATTGATGAGATCAAGACGGTGCCGCACGTGCCTCTCTCACACCCCTTTGTAGAGCGCCTGATCGGCACGCTGCGACGAGAATTTCTGGACCAGGTGTTCTTCTGGAATGGGCGGGATCTGGAGCGGAAACTCGCCGACTTCCAGGCCTACTACAACGCGGCACGGAGCCACGCGTCCTTGGACGGCCACACGCCGTTCGCCGTGGCGAGCGGACACCCGGTAGCCCGTGCGGACCTCAACAACATACGGTGGGCATCTCACTGCCGGGACCTGGTGCAGTTGCCAGCGGCGGCCTGATAAGGAATTCGAGACCCACAGCCGTCAGCTCGCGGAGGTCTCCCCTACCCCGTAGTGGACGAGCACGCGCCGCACCGTGAGTCCCTGCACCAGGATCGAAAACACGACGACGGCATACGTGCACGCCAGCAAGTAGTCGCGCGCCGGAAATCTCGGCAGCGACAGCATCATGGCGACCGAGATGCCCCCGCGCAGGCCGCACCATGTGAGTATCGGCACGATCCCGCGCCGGTAGGGGCCGCGGAGACTCATGGCGGTGATCGGCAGGCTCACAGAGACGACGCGCGCGGCGAGCACGATCGGCACGACGAGCAGGCTGGCGACAATGGCCCCGGGACCGGCCGAGACCTCGAACACTTCAAGACCGATCAACAGAAACAGTACCGCGTTGAGGATCTCGTCCACCATCTGCCAGAACGCGTCCACATGCTCGCGGGTCGTCTGGCTCATGGCGAACGTACGACCTGGATTGCCGATGAGCAGACCGGCCAGCACCACGGCAATCGGTCCCGACACGTGGATCCAGAACGACAGCGTGTACATGAACATGACGAGCGCAAGCGTGATGAGCAGCTCGAGCGAATGATCGTCGATACTCTTGAGCGCGTGGTAGCCGACGTATCCGAACCCCAGTCCGAGCGCGGCGCCCCCGAGCACTTCCTGAAGAAAGAAGCTCGTCAGGCCCGTAGCGCTCATCGTGATAGCCTCCATCTCGCCTGCTCCGGAGAGCCCCGCGACCGACACAAGCGCGAAGAACACGACGACGGCGATGCCGTCGTTGAAGAGCGACTCACCGGCGATCTGCGCTTCGAGGCCGCGCGGCGCATTCAGCTCCTTCAGTAGCCCCATCACCGCGATCGGATCCGTCGGCGAGATCAACGCACCGAACACCAGGCAGACCACGAAGGCGACATCCACGCCGAGAAGCCTGAAGGCCCCCCACGTCAGCGTGCCCACAGCCAGTGTCGACAGCAGCACGCCGACCGTGGCGAGCGCGCCGATGGTCCACTTGTGCTCGAGCAGGCCCTCGAGATCGATGTGCAGCGAACCGGCGAAGAGCAGGAAGCACAGCATGCCGTGCATGAGCGCCTCGTTGAAGTCGATCTCGCCGAGAAAGCCGGTGAGCACTTCCCGCAGGCGCCAACCTGGCACGACGGCATCAGCGGCCACCACGACAACCGAACTCACCAGCGCGACGGCCAGCGTGCCGGTGGTGGCGGAGAGCTTTAGGACGCGGTGATTGATGTAGCCGGTGAGGGCCGCGATGGCAATGAGCACGGCGGCCGTGTCAAAAGCATTCATCACACTCAGACCAGCCTGTTCCGCGCATCATTCAGCCTCGAGATCAGAGCGGCGCGCGCTTCCTCCGGCGTGCTGACCGGCACGGCAAACGCCAGACGGACGGGTCGTGGTCCCTCCTTGGTCTTGGCCGACATCTCGAACCCGTACCGGTCGACGCCCGTCATGATCGCGGCGCTGATCTCGGTCGCCTTTGAAAAGGCCTTGCAGTAGAGCACCATCGCGTCGGCATGGTCGGCGTTCATGTGTGCAATGATGCCGGCCGCCGACGGACCGAGGGGATCCGGCTCAGCGGCCTGCCACTCGGCCTCGCCCATCCACGACATCCGACCGTAGCCCCCGATGTAGCGGACCGAAGCCACGTGGAGCTTCCAGAACGCGAAATCGCGGAAGTCGGCGTAGTACGCCGCATTCGGGTGGGTCGCCAGGAAGGCAGCACGAGCGCTGCCCCCCTCCCCTTCGACGCGCGTGCAGGGACCGAGCATCGTGACGCGGCCGTTGGCGAGGGGATCAACGGCGCCGCCCTCGGCGACCAGCAGCGACGCGCGAGGGTCCCGCTCCAAGTTCTTGGTGTGCTCGGCGAGTCGGCTAATGAGGAAGACCGGGGCTCCGTTCTCAAAGGCCACGGTTACGAACGAGCCGTAGGGGTAACCAACCGGCTCCAGCGCAAGGGTACACAGCGTCCCGGTCGAGATCTGGGCGACCAGTGTTCGCGCGCGCTCAGCGTGCGTGGGTGTCAGTATATTTGCGTCGTACAGTGGCTCCGGCGCGCCGCTTGACGGCCGGGCGTGTGCATCTTGGCTCATGGTTCTTCCTGATCTGACGCGCGCGCCGTCAGCGACGGCACCAGTGGTGGCCCGGGCATTGTCAAGTTGACGAAGAACTCGTCGATCGACCCCCATGATACTGGGCTCCAGCCCGTCGTGAACCCGCTCTGCTGGGCATCATAAACGGCAGTCAGCTTCAACCGATAATGCCACCAGTTTAGCAGTCGCGGCAGCGGATCTCGGTGAAGATGGCCTCACGCTTGTCGGGATTGTCGCGCGCGTAGTCGATCAAACATCGGATGGCTTTCCCTGCGTCGGGAAGGCCATAGGCCTCGACCATGTCCTTCAAGAAGTCGACCTTTGCGGTTTCCAGCTTCACGGCCTGGCTCACGGCATTCTTCATAGGCACCCCCCGGCGCGATTATAAGAGACTCATCCCCGCATCGCCGCGATCGGGTCGGAGGGAGGGTTGCCCCTCCCGTCACCGGGTCGCCGGAGGCGGTCACCCGCCTCCGGACCGGGTCGCCGGAGGCGGTCACCCGCCTCCGGACCGGGTCGCCGGAGGCGGTCACCCGCCTCCGGCTCCCACAGAACGGAGCGTGCGGATTTCCCGCACTCCGCTCTTCGCAAACTGATTCACAGCACAGCGAGTGCTTGCAGCTCCCGATGCGGGAGACGTAAACGTGGTCGCTGCAACGGGTGCCTCGCCTTAATCTGGTGAAAGACGTCCCAAGAGATGTGGCCCTTGCGACTCCGGCTGCTGAGCATCTTGCGCCAGTAGCGCTCGACGGCATGGCCTATGCGCTGCAGGGCACGGAAGTTCCCCGCCACCCCGAAGTACGCATAGTGCCCCTGCAAGAGGCGGTTCAGGTTCAGGGCCTGCTCTCGAACCGGCAAGTGCCGCATCCGCCGCATCAGGTCGCGGAGCGTCGTCAGGGTGCGGCGGACCCGGGACTTCTCAGTCCGAATCCCCACTTTGTATCCCCCGCCCCGATTCCGGGTGCAGTACAGGGTGAAGCCGACGAAGTAGATCGTCTCCGGTCGTCTTCTCCCTCGTTTCGGTGCGTGCCTTGCGGCGAACCGGCCGAACTCGACCAGTTTCGTTTTGTTCGGTTCCAGCGTCAGATTGAACTTCGCCAACCGCTTGCGCAGGACACCCTGGACACGTAATGCATCGGCTCGGTACTGAAAACACACCACGAAGTCGTCGAGGTAGCGGACCATATATGCCTCGCCTTTCAGACGGGGCTTCACCACGCGTTCGAACCAGAGGTCGAGGACGTAGTGGAGGTACACATTGCTCAACAGGACGCTAATGGAGCCGCCCTGTGGGGTGCCTTCCTCACTCGGCTGATGCACGCCGTCTTCCAGGGCGCCGGCTTTCAACCAGCGCCTCATCAGGCTGAGCAGGCGAGGGTCGCCGACTCGGTGCTCGACGAAGCGGAGCAACCAGTCGTGGTTCAGACTCCCAAAGAAGTTCTTCAAATCCGCCTCAAGGACCCAGCTCACCTTCCGCCCCGCTATCACTTCCGTGAGCGTGGCGAGGGCGTGATGGGCACCTTGACCCGGCCGCCCGCCGAACGAGCAGGGCATGAAGTCCTCCTCGTAGATGGCGGACAACACTTGGGCGACGCTTCGCTGAAGCGCCCGGTCGGCCACACATGGCACGCCAATCGGACGCTTCTCACGCTTCCCTGGTTTGGGGATGTGCACCCGCCTGACGGCAGGTGCCGGATATCCCCGGCGGTGCATGGACCGGAGCATCGGCTCGACCCACGCCTTGAACTCCTCCTGCGCTTCCTCCACTGTTTGCCCATCCACGCCCGGCGCCGTCTTCGAGGACATTCCACAGAGGTTCCCCCAAATTCGGCCCCGAGTGACATGATGCGCCAGTGAAGTAAAACGCACCTTCGGCTCACAACGAGCTTTGGCTGCTATCCGTTCGAGTCCCGTTTCCATGACAGGCGGTTCTCCTCTTTGCATAGAAGGCCCTCTCGTCCATTGCATGACGCTCATGTTGCCCTCGAACGACTCAGTTTCCGCTGGCCGCTTCCCCATGTAGCCGGCTCTCCCGACCTCGGAGTACTATCAGCCAGTCTGACTTCCGCCAGGTCATCGGGTCGTCCTCGCGTTGGTAGCTCGTCGGACCCTACAAGCGCCGCTTGAACCTGACGGACCTCCCTTGTTCCCGTGAGGCCCTTCAACTGCATGCCGACGGTACGAACCCCGGAAGCGCCTTGCTGCCACTCGCCATCACGCGGCGCAAGATGTTGCCTTCCCCCTTGGGAGATGGGGTCGGCCCCTCCAACCACGATCGATTTCGGGGCTATCTTTCCGTTCACTTGCGTTCCGGCCTACAGTTTCCCTGTCTACGCTTCGCAGCGGCCGTTACCGAACGCCACGCAAGACTCGGTACGCGGCTGCTGGCTAGGCCTTGCCGCGGTTGCCATTTCAGGCGCCTGTGCCTCACGAGCTTTCAAGGCGCAACTCCCACAGAACGGAGCGTGCGGATTTCCCGCACTCCGCTCTTCGCAAACTGATTCACAGCACAGCGAGTGCTTGCAGCTCCCGATGCGGGAGACGTAAACGTGGTCGCTGCAACGGGTGCCTCGCCTTAATCTGGTGAAAGACGTCCCAAGAGATGTGGCCCTTGCGACTCCGGCTGCTGAGCATCTTGCGCCAGTAGCGCTCGACGGCATGGCCTATGCGCTGCAGGGCACGGAAGTTCCCCGCCACCCCGAAGTACGCATAGTGCCCCTGCAAGAGGCGGTTCAGGTTCAGGGCCTGCTCTCGAACCGGCAAGTGCCGCATCCGCCGCATCAGGTCGCGGAGCGTCGTCAGGGTGCGGCGGACCCGGGACTTCTCAGTCCGAATCCCCACTTTGTATCCCCCGCCCCGATTCCGGGTGCAGTACAGGGTGAAGCCGACGAAGTAGATCGTCTCCGGTCGTCTTCTCCCTCGTTTCGGTGCGTGCCTTGCGGCGAACCGGCCGAACTCGACCAGTTTCGTTTTGTTCGGTTCCAGCGTCAGATTGAACTTCGCCAACCGCTTGCGCAGGACACCCTGGACACGTAATGCATCGGCTCGGTACTGAAAACACACCACGAAGTCGTCGAGGTAGCGGACCATATATGCCTCGCCTTTCAGACGGGGCTTCACCACGCGTTCGAACCAGAGGTCGAGGACGTAGTGGAGGTACACATTGCTCAACAGGACGCTAATGGAGCCGCCCTGTGGGGTGCCTTCCTCACTCGGCTGATGCACGCCGTCTTCCAGGGCGCCGGCTTTCAACCAGCGCCTCATCAGGCTGAGCAGGCGAGGGTCGCCGACTCGGTGCTCGACGAAGGGCGTTGTTGCGCGGTTCGAATATTGACCCGCAACGCCCCCGACCCACAGACCCGTTAACGACCGATAGCGTACGACGCCGGCCTACCAAGCTGAGTCATCTGATTGAGGATGTTACATGCGAGGATGGCCTCCGTCTCTTGCCCCGCCCGACTGCGCGCTCGAAGGCTCTCCCCGATGATCACCTTGTACCGGAAGAAGGCGTTCTCCATACGGACCTGCTGATGGTAGCCCGAGTCCTTCTTCCACTGTCGCCGTCCAGCCTGCTGCACCTGTCGGATCGTGCGGTCGCGCGCGGGCGATCGTGGTCGCCGTCCAGACACGGTGGCTGTCCTGGTCGGTGGAATGACGACCGTCGCGCCACGCGCACCCGCAGCCTCGTAGATGCCACGCGTGTCGTAGGCCGCGTCCGCCGTGAGGCAGGAGACGTCGCCTTCGACCTGGTCGATCAGATCGAGGGCTGTCGTCGCGTCGTCAACATGCCCGCCGGTCAGGGCGTGAGCGACGATCACGCCCGATCCGTCGACGCCCAGATGAAGCTTCTTCCAGCCGCGTCTCCCGCGTCCGCCATGTTTCACGGCCGCCCATTCACCTTCACCCACAGTCGAGAGCCCGGTACTGTCGACGATGAGATGTATGCCTGCGCCCGCGGGGAGGCGGCGAAGTGCAAGGTCGAGGTGCTGACCACGCCGTGAGAGAGTCGTGTGATCGGGCGCGGACAGGTCGAGGCACAGCATCCCGAAGATCGACCTCAGAAAGCCCTCCGTCTGACGAAGGGGCAGGTGAAAGATCAGGCGGAGCGTCAGCGCGGTTTCGATGGCAACCTCGGAGTACTGCAGCTGCCCTCCGCGCTTGCCGACGCCCACGGCCTCCCACGTGGCGATCGCTTCCGGCGTCAACCACAGGGTGACGTCGCCGCGCTGGACCAGTGCTCGGTCGTACGCCGGCCAGTTTCCGACGCGGTATTTCGTTTTGTACCTGGGATGCACTCTCGACTTCACGTCGAGATCATGCCCCTTCGGCCGTCACGATGACCAGGGCCGCGACGAACACTTGTTTCCGCGCACCAACGCCGTGATGAAGTGGGCGGTCGCCATGGGCCACCGGCCGGACAACCCGGCGGGCGATGCCATCGGGCAGGCGCTCGGGCGGCAGCAGGCCGTCGTCCAGCACATGCGGGCGCTGCCCCACGGCGCGGTGGCAGACGCCCTCGCGACCGTGCGAGCCTCCCAGGCCTCGGTCACCACCAAGGATGCGTTCGAGTTCCTGGTGCTGACGGCGGCGCGCTCCGGCGAAGTGCGCCTGGCGACGTGGGACGAAATGAACCTGGACGCGGGCGTGTGGACCATCCCCGGCGCGCGCATGAAGGCCAAGCGGGATCACCGCGTCCCGCTCTCGGGGCGGGCGCTCGCGATCCTGCACGACGTACAGCGACGGAGCGATGGCACGGGCCTCGTATTCCGCAGTCTGCGCGGGAAGCCACTCTCCAACACGACGCTATCGAAATTGATCAAGGAACTCGGCCTCGCCGCCGTGCCGCATGGGTTCCGGTCGAGCTTCCGGGATTGGGCCGCGGAACGGACGAACACACCCCGCGAAGTGGTCGAGGCCGCGCTCGCCCATACGGTACACAACCCCACCGAGGCGGCCTACGCCCGCAGTGACCTCTTCGAGCGTCGGCGGCATCTGATAGACGACTGGGCGGCCTACCTTAGTGGGTAACGCGGGCTCGGGGTGGCAGACGCCGGCAATCCGTCGCCGAGTGGGCTTGATCAGTTTCATGGGCGCGTTGGCTAAACTGTCAGCGTGATTCGCCGACCTTCACACTCTGTCGGACTGTTCTGGCCGACGGTGGAATATCACCTCCGCTGGTTCTAGAACACCTTGAAGATTGCGGGCTCATGAGTTTGGCGTGCGTTCACGTCTCGGGTGAGGCAAAAGGTCGTCTGCTCCGGTCAGCCGCGAAGAGTTAACGCTGGCGACTACTTGGAGCGGAAGCCGCGATGCCAGCACGTCAGTTCAACGGAGACACGAATGACTAACAAGCCGCCTCGGCGGCACCACTACACGCCCGTCTTCTACCTGAAGCGATTCGCGGACGCGGATGGTCGTCTTCACATCGTCTCCCGCGATACAGGGAAGCGGTGGACTTCAAACCCGGAAAACACCGGCCTCGAAAAGGACTTCTACACGCTTGAAGACATGCCGGAAGGCGAGGACCAGTATTTCATCGAGAAGTTCTTCGCGAGGGTTGAGGGCAAGGCGGCGTCGGTGCTTGACGAGATCATCGACAGTCGGGCGACCCCGAAGGACAAGGACAGGTTCGACATCCTCATCCACTTCATCGCGCTCGCGGCAACGCGAGTGCCTACGATGCGCGAACTGATTTCGAAGCCAAAGGAGGAAATCGCCCAGATGATGGCTCAGAACATGGTGTCGTCGAGAGAACGATTCGAGCAGGAGTTCCCGAATGCGGTTGCTGAAGGCCTAACGTACGAGACTGCACGAGACTTGGTCCGGCATGGGATGACCATTCACACGACGACTGCAGCGTACATCAACCACATATTCAACCTTGTTGAAACGATGCTTCCGTTACTGAGAAATCGGAATTGGTGCGTGTGCTACAACGACAACGTGGGTGAGCACTTCGTTGTCACGGACAACCCGGTCGCCGTGACATGGAGTGACGGAAGGCCTCTTGGCTTTTTCGGCCCGGCGTTCCGGTTACTGAACACCGACGTAACCATTCCGTTGAGTTCTCGCGTTGCGCTCGTCGGCCGCTTTGAGGACACGCCAGAGAGGCTCGAGCTGAACGCGCAGAGCGTAGGGAGTGTCAACGCGAAGACGATCGGGTACTCGCAGCGGTTTATCGCCGCTTGCGCCGACGAATTCTTGTTCCACAACATGGAGCTTGAAACAATCACCGACAAGGAAGTGATCGCGTAGATCGAGAAGGAGGCTGCCGACGGAAAGAAGAAGTAGTTACTCCCGTCTTAGCTACAATTAGCCAAGTATGTCCGTGAGTCTCAACACCAAGCTCGTGTGGTTTGACCGTGGTGCGGCCGCGTTCGAGCGGTCTTTCCCTGGCGCCATTTCGGAAGTGATTGGACCGGATGCACCTGCATGTTACGTCTGCCCCATCTGCACCCACGGGTTTCCACGCGAATCAGTTCTCACCGGAGACCTCACCGAAGAACACCTGCCGCCAAAGTGCTTTCGTGGGCGCGGGCTGGTCCTCACCTGCCGAGGCTGCAACAACACCTCTGGAACCGAACTTGACGCGCACGCGCGCCGCAAGGAAAACGTTGCCGAAGCGCTGAGAGGTGTTCACACGAAGCGTCCCCTTCGGGTGAAGGCGATGGCGGGCACGTTGACCCTGAACGCTCAGTTCACCTCGCAGGGTCGGAACATGCAGCTCAAGATCCGCCCGCATCTCAATCATCCGGAAACTGAAGCGGCCTTCAAGACGCTCATGAAGAAGGGCACTCAGATTCAGGTCGAGTACCACGGTGACCGACACTCGGGGCTTGCCGCAAACATTAGTTGGTTGCGGTCCGCGTACCTGGCTACGTTTGCCGTCTTCGGCTACCGGGTCGTGTCGGATCCCGCGATGCAAATTGTTCGGCGCCAAATTCTCGAGAACGATGAACGTCGCATGATCAGTTTTCTCCGAATCTTTCCAGAGGCGCTGCCGTGGACTGAGCCGCGGATGGGGGCGCTTCACGGCGATTCTCTGGCCGGGGGCTGGATGGTGCAGTTCGGGCGGTATGGCGTCATGCTGCCGGGGCCAGGCGATCTCACCTTCTATGACCGAATCGCCGCTGAGGTCGAACGAGGTGAACCATCCCCGGCGACCGTCCAGCTCTACGAGTGGCCCCTGGCGCCAATGTTCGGCCTGCCGGCAGCCGACTCTGAAGTTGACGGCTAAGGGAACTCTCGAACAGGCTGCTCCGCTCAGCACCTTACTACTGCGTGCGAGGTGGGACCGCCTCTAAATCAGCAGTCAAACAGCACCTCGTCCCTAAGTGTTGCGGCCCAGTCCTCAGCATCAGCCGGGTCTAGTGGTGGTCATCACGGCAGTCCGGCCGCGGCGCTCGGGAAACGGGTCGCGCGCGACGCCGGCCCCAACCCGACCTGGCTGGAGGTCGTCGGTGTGGTGGGCAACGTCCATGACCGGGGCGTGAGTCAAGCCGCGCAGCCAGTGATTTTCGGGCCACTGGGCCAACACCGTTTTGTTAGTGAGCGTATCCCGTTGGCTGCCCATGACGTTCGCGGTCCGAACCAGCCGACTCACCGCCTCCGGCCTGCTCCCCCAGGTCCAGGCGGCGATCGAGGCCGTCAACCCGAACCTGCCGCTGGCCGAAGTCCGGACGCTCGATGCGATCCTCGCCCAGTCCATGGCGCGGACCTCGTTCACCCTCGTCATGCTCGCCATCGCAGCGGCGGTCGCGCTCGCACTCGGCGTGGTCGGGATCTACGGCGTCATCTCGTACGTCGTCAGTCAACGCACGCGCGAGATCGGGGTTCGCATGGCGCTCGGCGCGGACCGGCGTGACGTGCGCCGGATGGTGCTGCGCCAGGGCGTGATCCTGGCCGGCATCGGGGTCGTGATCGGGCTCGTCGCGGCCGTGGGACTCACGCGCTTCATGTCGTCGTTGCTGTATGGGGTGGAGGCTACGGACCCGGTCACGTTCGCGGCTGTGGCGGCCTTGCTGACTGCGGTGGCGCTCGTCGCCTCGTATCTGCCGGCCGTGCGGGCGTCCAGGACGGATCCCCTTGTGGCGCTACGGTGCGAGTAGGGACCCGCACGGATCCCATCGTCGCCCTGCGCGGCGTCTAGCGGCCCGTGGTGCAAAAATTTAAAAAGGGCTCACGAAATCAAAATGTCGCCTTTACTGATGGAAGGCGACATGCGAGCACCCGAGGTCTGGTTGCGGGTTGACATCCGCGATCGGTGTGCCTCTCCCCTCGGCGTGCCCGAACCGCTGCCCAGGTCCGGGACGGCCTCCTGGGGGTCCCAGCGACGCCCTGAGCCCTCCCGAGGCGGCGCGGTGCCCTGGGTGACTACGTTGAAGGCGCGCCGCGCGGATTGAACTGGGGATGGAGGTTTTGCCGACCTTTGTGCCTGCACCTCTGCCGTGCGTTTTCCTAATGTTTCGGCGACCGCCGCATGAGCCCGACTGCTACCCGTAGCGCTACCCTTTTTTCACCGGCACGGGTCAGAATTAGCTTCATGACGATCTCCGTAAAGAGTCGCCGTGAACAACGCGACCTAGTCCTCCGCATCATGGGAAACGCGGTGGGCCTCGACACCGACTACGACCAGGTTCAGTTCTCAGTCGAGGATAGGCCCTTCACCGATGTGCCACGAACGACCTGGCCGGAGCTCGCGGAAGGCGGACGGGTGAAGCGGCTTCCACAGTCCGGACCCGAGATCTATCGCCTTGCCGGGCGGGGTTGGATCGATGCCATTCGCTCCGCTGGCCTGACCCAGAGTCAGGAATCCCAAGAGCGGTGCAGTCGCACGATGGCGGGGCTCAAGGCACACGTGCAGCGGGATTCAGAATACCATCAGCTCGTCGACCTGTACAACCTCGAGCAGGAAACCGGTCTAAGCCGCAGCTGGCTGTTCAATGCGACGAATAGCGGGCTCCTACGAGAGGAGTTTTCAAAGAAGAACATGAACGCCTACTACGACGCCGATAGCCGTGGCATCAGGGTGCCATCAACCTTCGGGATGGCACTGATTGACTCCAGTTCCTAGCCGACTCCTCGCCGCCGTCACGAGTTTTCGGACGACACGGCTGGTGGTGTCGTAGCCCTCAGAAAGCCGAGGGAGAGGGCCGTCAGCCGGAGGGTCCCATACAGCTTCTCGGTCGGCATCCCGACTTCCTTGAACGACAGCCGGCGCACTTCGATCAGATTCATTCGGTGGAAATCGGATGCGAACAGCGTGTATTTCTCCCGGCTGAGACCGAAGCGATCCATGATCTCCTGCCGCACGCTTGGCAGAAATATCGGCTCCTCACCCGCCCCTGGCTCGAAAGTCAACGTCTGCTGAAACATGTGGTCGAGTATCTTCGCCTGGATAGGTGTGAGCTGGCGAAGGATTTCAGCGTAGGCTGGCAGAATCTGATTCTCAGGCCCAGGTGACGAGGCATTTGCCAGCAGGGCCGTCCACTTCGCCCGAAGATCGTCGTCTTCCTCAAGCGACCCGTACTGCATGAGGGGAAACAGGATGCGTCCTGGGACGGGCTGAGGTTCCAACTGGGCAGTCCTGAGCATCTCCGCCGAGGCCGTGAGCACGGCCTCGGCACGCTTGTGACGACGCCGGACCCATTCATCCAGGGCGTCGCCGCCGGTGTCGGCAATCGGCCCAAGGAGGCGCTCAACAAGTCTCCCGATGACATCGACGGTGGGCTTCCCGGCGTACTTCAAGCCCGCGATGATGACAGTACCAGTGACAGGATCCATGACTTGGCCTACGCGCGCTCCGGGCTCAGCGGCCAACTTTATCGGCTACGCCGACAGTGCCCGCAGGGCCTCGTCGCATGCCTCCACCGCTAAAGCCGCCTTTTCCTTTGACGAGCTCTTCCGCATTTCCATGTCGAGTGTGACCGCCCGGCGAAGGCCAATGACCTCCCTCACCGCCATTTATTTACCCTAACATCTTTATTATCAGTATTTTATGTTTACCGAATGGAAGCATGGTCCCCCATATAGTCCCCATATCATGGCGCCAGATCAAGAACAGGATTCCGCTCGAGTTCGCTCGGCTTCAAGCGACCAACGAACCTTGTCCTGTCGGATCCGGAACACTACTGGGTTCTTCAGTGTGGAGCGAGATGCGGGCAGGCCCTCGGGCGGCAGCAGGCCATCGTCCAACATATGCGGGCGCTGCCCCACGGCGCGGTGGCAGACGCCCTCGCGACCGTGCGAGCCTCCCAGGCCTCGGTCGCCACCAAGCGGGCGTTCGAGTTCCTGGTGCTGACGGCGGCGCGATCCGGCGAAGTGCGCCTAGCGACGTGGGACGAAATGGACCTGGACGCGGGCGTCTGGACCATCCCCGCCGCGCGCATGAATGCGAAGCGGGATCACCGCGTCCCGCTCTCGGGGCCACCCTCGCGATCTTGCACGACGTACAGAGACTGAGCGATGGCACCGGCCTGGTGTTCCGCAGTCTGCGCGGGAAGCCACTCTCCAACTGACGCTATCGAAATTGACCAAGGAACTCGGCATCGCCGCCGTGCCGCATGGGTTCCGGTCGAGCTTCCGGGACTGGGCCGCGGAACGGAAAAGCATACCCCGCGAGGTGGTCGAGGCCGCGCTCGCCCATACGGTACAGAACCCCACCGAGGCGGCCTACGCGCGCAGTGATCTCTTCGAGCGTAGGCGCCGCCTGATGGACGACTGGACGTCTACCATCGAGACGATGTAACTCATTCTATAGCAATAGCTTACAGCTGTAGCTGTAATCGCTTCCCCTCATCGGACCACTCGTTCGCAATCAGATGTCCGAGGGCGTTGAAGACCCTCTGTGGACGGCTGGAGATCGTGGACCGCAGAGACGACCACGCGCTGATCAGCGCTGCGGGGCACCATCGTCACGACTGCCGTTGTCACCGAACGACGATCGAGCGTCGGCCAGCGACGCGTACGCGTCGCTGGCGCAGGGATTCGAACCCGAACCACGTGATTTTCTAAGTTAATGATGGCAAAGGACTTCTGGCGATAAGTCTTTGTCGGTCCTCACGTTCCAGCCATGCGGTCGTCTCCTCCAGTCTCCTGGAGTCCCCCCGAGTTGACCCCAGTCTTGGCAACATTGGGGCAACGCTCCTCACTAGGAAGACCTGCCTGTTTAGTGACGTCCCGATCGTTATCGAACCGAGGGCCTTGCGTGATCGCTTCGGGTCTCCGTGGTCCTCGATGAGGCACAGCGTTGACCGATGCTCGCGCTAATTGTAATATACATATATATGAAAACACAATCCGAAGCACCGACCACCGTCAAGTTGGGCGTGAGCCGCCAGGTCGTGATCCCCAAGAAGCTGCACGACCGTCTCGGGCTCAAGCCCGGCGACTACCTTGAGGTCGAGGAACAGCAGGGCAGAGTCGTCATGACGCCGAAGACGCTCATCGACAGCCGCGTGCACGCGGCGTTTCGGGAAAGCATGGAGGATTTCAAGAGCGGCAGGTACACCGGGCCGTTCGACACCGCGGAGCAGGCGACGGCGTCGCTCCACAAGATTGCCGGGGCGCGCCGAGCGAGGAAGACGAGCCGCGGGTAGATGCGGCTCATTCACACCGCCAGGTTCGAGAAGGACTATTCAGCCGCGCCGACGGATGTGCAGCGCGCATTCGACAAGCAGGAGCGGTTCCTCGCCGACAACCTTCAGCATCCGTCGCTGCACGCCAAGAAATACGACGAGTCCACGGGCTTGTGGCAAGCCAGGGTCAATCGATCCTGGCGTTTCTATTTCACCATCGACGGGGACATCTACGTCCTCCACACCATCATCGCGCACCCGAAGTAGAGGCGGCGGCAGAGGTGCTTGATCGGGAGGCCCGCTGGTCCGGCTGTATCATGCTCAAGCCGCGGTGGCCTGAGCCAACCAATCCGGTCTCCGAAGTTCCCGGTACGGTTCACCTTGGACCATCAGACTGAGTTTTTTGCTTCTATCGGACTCTCACGTTCTACCACGCCCTCGCACTACTGCGGCAGCATATCGTTGCCAGCCTGAACCGACTGTTCGCGAGGCAGCTCGCACTCAACGCTCGCATCGTTCTGACCGGCTTTCGCCAGCCGGCCGATATTCTCGACATTCGAGGTCGGATGGAACGAGGAGAGATCAGCTTTGGCGAGGCGGTCGACCAAGTCAAGTTCTGACTACACTCCGCTGCTTCAGATCGCTCAGCGAATCTGCGTGAACATCGCGAGCACATCACCGCAAGAGACATTGGCTTTCAGTAATCGATCCTGTGACACCTCTCGAACATGGGCAATCTCGTTTCTGACGGGAGCGATTTGTTCAATCGCAGTCAACAACCTTTGCTTCACGTCCTCCGCGCCACCCAGTCTAGAGCGCGCCTCCTGCTGAGTGTTATTGGCGAAGAGCAGGCGTGGGAGCTGGGCCAGGTAGAGATAGTCGACGACACTCAATGGGTTCGCCCCCGAAGGCCGGCTGCGCAAGGCGCGGGTAAGAGTTTCGCGCTCGCGATCGGTTAGCGCGGCCTCGATCCGTTCTGCTGCTCGCTCGCCGAACCTTGCCGTGTAGACGTCCCGCACAGCTTCGCGCAGCATACGCTCTGTCTCCGCAATTCGCTTCCACACCGCGTCCGCCCCAGGAAGAAACCAAGGCGGTGCGAGAGGCACCGATCCGGACTCGCCACCGAGTTTGCGAAATGCAACGTGCATGATCTCGGCCATTCGTTCTCGGCGCGCCACGAGAAACGTGTTGTAGTCCATCAATTCCCAGTCTGGCGGGAGAGCGTGTTCGGCACACATGCGGCCCCAACGTTCATCGTCGAGAGCGAGTTCTTCGCGAAGTCGGGGCACGTATTCCTTTGCAGACTGAGCTCCGATCATGCTGTTCTCGTAGTAGCCAAGATCTGCGTAGTTGGCGGCCTGATTCACGATTTTCCTGTCAGTGATTCTTGCCCGTGCCAACCAGGCCACCGGGAACAAGTGGTGTGCTTCACTGGCGGAACGTTTGCCCTTCGAAGGGGGAGCCAGGAGGTTCTGAAGGAGCTGGTCGGAAAAGAGGCCCCGCGCGCCCAGGACGATCTGTGCTGCGCGAAACGCAACTGGAGCCGGGGCACGCCGCCGCTGGGTCTGAAGCGCGGCGACAAGCGTATGACTCCAATAGTCCCCCGTGATCGTCTCGCTCATGGCGTCGTCCAAAATGCGAACAAACGACGAGCCGGCTGCGGGACCGAGGTCTCGGATTCGACCCAAGTCTTCCTCAAAGGTGGTCTCCGATGCCCCGGAGTATCGAGCGGAGAGCAATGTCCCAAACACCCACCGCGAAATGAACTCGTCGAGCACCGGCTTTCGCACATTGTGCCGGTGCCCTAGCACGTAGAACGTGAAAGCGTTGACAATGGCATTGGTTGACGCGATTAGGGCTTGGTCGACAAATCCGGCAGCCACGACTCGCAGTGTGAAGTCCTGCCACGTCGTTGAATGGATGCACTCATCGGCCGCAACATCTAACTTGTTGAGCCGTGCTTGGCGGTCCGCAATGCTCGTATCGCCGCTCACCGGGTCCATTCCGCGCAGATAGCGGTAGATCGCCCGCATACGCGCCCGGCCGAAAGCCACTCCACAGGTTGCCCGCAGGAGCTGCCGGGTGTCGAGTGCAGCGATCGGATCGACCGTAAGTGCAGCTGCACGTTGCTCGATGCGGTCGCGGAGTTCTCCGTGATAGACCGATAGCAACGTCAGGACGAAATCAACCTGACCCAGGGGCACGCCCTGGCTATTGATTCGGACGAACACCTCTGCGACGTCTTCCTCCGAGACCTCCACGGCGGAGGCAATCTTGCGAATAGCGACGACTGGGAAGGTATAGTCACTAATTCCACGGGCACGATCGAGGTTCTCGTCGACGGCGTCCTCGTAGATGTCATCGATGTCTCGTCCCTTTTCGCGCAACGTGTTCAGCAGATCTTTCTTAATCTGGGTCTTGGAGCGTGGCCCCCACAGTTCCGAGATATTGGGTAGAAACTCTGGATCCTTTCGGATAGCTGCATCTGCGACTTCCAACCGGCCATCGCGAGGTCGAAAGGCAATCGAGATGTGTCGCTTCGTGCCATCCTTGTTGACGACTTCGGTTCCGTGTAGGACCGCGTAAAGGGAGGTCAAACGCTGTTGACCGTCAATGACAAGGGCCGTCGATCGTAGGGCGGGCCGTGTCAACGACGTTGAGACAACCTGATTCAGCATTTACTGTAGCGACCCCATGCTGGCGACGAGCGTGATCGAGCGATCGGCACTGATGGGTTGTGACCGGGAGATCACCCCATGCTGCGGGTCGTCCGGGGTGACGATCGTCGCTCCTGGGGCATCCGCGCGGGTCGGTTTCGGCGGCCGATTGATCCAGGCGGCTGTTGGGAGCGTTTCGGGCCGGGGTGGCCCCTGGACGAACCGCTCGGGATGGGCGGCGTACGCGGCCAGACGGGTGCGGTGCCGGACGGCGAGGACCGTGGCGGCGCGGCCGTAGTGGACGTCGGCCGGCGTGAGATAGCTGAGGCCGCTGTGATGGTGTGCGTTGTTGTACCACGCGAACAGATCGCGGCTGACGCCGCGCGCGTGTTCGAGCGAGCCGAACCGGTCAGGAAACTCGGGGCGGTACTTCAGGGTCCGGAACTGCGATTCAGAGAACGGATTGTCGTTGCTCACGCGCGGCCGCGAATGACTGGCGTTGATGCTCAGGTCCGAGAAGAGCAGCGCGACGAGCTTGCTCCGCATGGGCGCGCCGCGGTCGGCATGGATCGTGAGTTGCTGCGGGGCGATGCCCTGTTTCAGGCAGGTCGCCGCAATCAGGCGTTCCGCCAGGTGCGCATTCTCGTGGCGGGCGACCATCCAGCCCACGACGTAGCGGCTGAAGAGGTCGAGGATCACATAGAGCGAGTAGTAGAGGTACGGGATCGGGCCCTTGAGCTTGGTGATGTCCCAGGACCAGACCTGATTCGGGCCCGTCGCCACGAGCTCGGGTTTGGTATACACCGGGTGTCGGGCCTGGGCGCGCCGGTCCCGCACTTCGTGGGCCTCCGCGAGCACGCGATACATCGTGCGCACCGACCCCAGGTAGGTCTGCTCCTCGAGCAACGTGGCATGCACTTCCGCGGGCGACTGATCGACGAAGCGCTCACTGTGCAGCGTGTCCAGCATGGCCTGGCGTTCGTCCGCGGCCAAGGCGCGCGGCGAGGGCGCGCGGGACGGCGGCGGCGGCAACGACGGCGTGGGCCGCCGCCGCCGATAGAACGAGGCGCGCGCGAGGCCGACGCTGTGACACAGCGCCGCCGTCTCGCCTGGTGTCGTGACGGCCGCGATGGCGCGCATCAGTCGGTCTCGTCGATGTCGAGGGGCTTCAGGGGGATCCTCAGGATCTCGGCAACTTTTTTTTGGAGTGTGATGATTGTCTCCGCCGGCTGCAGCTTCCGCTGCAGCCGGCGGTTCTCGGCCTCGAGCTGTTTCACCCGCGGGTCGACGGGGCGTGGCGTCGGGCCCCGGCGGCGCCCGCGCATTGCCTGCAGGGCGCCCGCCTCGCGCTGCCGCCGCCAGTTCGTCAAGAGCGACGAGTACAACCCCTCGCGACGCAGCAGGGCGCCCACCTCGCCGGGCCGCTTGCACGCGTCGACTTCCTTGAGGATGCGGAGCCGATACGCGGGGGGGAAGCGCCGCCGCTCAACCTTCGCCGGCACCTCCGGGTTCGGATCGCTGGCGCGTGACTCGGTCACGGGCCCGGGGCCTCCGCCCCCGGGCCCGTGATCGGGTCGATCTCCACGACTTCTGGCATGCGAGGCATCTCTCCAACCTTCCCCGCCCCTACACTAATCTCATCAGGGAGGTTGTCTCACAGATTATTGGCACAGGGGGGGGGGTCTGAATCTTCGCCAATCGGGCGGGCTTCTCTACCATCCGATGTGTGCCAGAGAACCAACGTGCCGACGGGAAAACCAAGGAAGAGGGAGTCGAGCAGATCCCGAACTTTCGTATCACTCCATACGAACGGCCGTTGTAAGTCTGGCAACGCGATGGCCTGCTCTTCAATATCGCTAATCAACGAAGCGATTGTTCGCTGGCCGTGCTCGAAGATGGGAGCCCGACCGCGCACCTTTGGATCCCGAAGCGCGAGCCCATCATCTTCGTCATTCGCTACAGCATCGAGGTCACCCACCCCCTCAGATGGCTGCGGAAGCTCTCGCCCAACGGTGCGCGCGACGTAGGCTACTGCCTCTGGTTCATGGTCGGAGGTGCCTACACTCGTCCGCATTCGAGCCATAGCCTCGTCCACGAACCTCTCGAAAGAGCGCTGCAGCATTTCCGACGCGACCCTCGCGTTGCTGCTCGAAAAGGAGAGGGTCTGGCAGCCGGGAACGGCCTTGAAGTCCCAGATGGGCTCCGCATCAAGCGCCTCCAAGATGTCGTCGCTGATAGGTCCCACTACACTAACTTCGAGCCTGTTGGGTCGGATTCTGTATGCTTGGAGGCGACCCGTATGAAGGCTCAGGCCCCGCCGCTTTTCTTTCAAACACCAGCCGTCGGACCGTTCGTCGTCTGCGTTCTCAATAGCATGGGCGAGAAACTCCAGCGCCGAGCGACGTGCCTCGCCATCAGGAAGGGCGATCTCTACCTTGCCCTGGATACGAACTTGCGCATCGGACTGTGTTTCGGCGCTGGTCAGGCGAGCGCGACCGGCATTTGTCAACTTCCAGACCCCGCGTATTGAGCCGTCAATTTCGCCAGTCCGGACGAGGTCCTGGCGTACCCACTGAACTAGATTCCACCACTTTCGGGTGCCTGGCGAACCGTCCAGATACTGCTCTTGCTCTTCCAGTGTCAGATCGGGGAAGTATGTCGCGACTTTCGGATAGACCTCCTTGGGCTCAGCACTACCTCCGCTGTCACGCAACACTCGGAGCAGAGGAATCTCGACGTCGCTCTGTATGGGAAATGCCATAGCCTAGTCCAGAATGAATCTTACTGAAGTGTCCCGGAGGGGGAATTTGTTACTGACATGTGAGAATCATGTGGCTCAACGCCGTCTAGACAAGACAGGACTAAAGTCGAGGTTCGGCCAAATCTGGAAAGCCTCTCGCTTGAAGGCCACGAGGTCGTCGAGTAACAGGATCGTTCGAAACAGGCAGCGCCACGTCTCCGCGCGACATACCTCTGCGTGAATCCCCTTCTGGGCTACCATCGGTGTTGGCATTGCCGTGTAGTATTCCAGCTAGCGCTGCCAACAGAAACCTATCAACAGGACTCCTCGCGTTCAGGCGAGATCGTAGCCAGGCAAGATCGTCGAGCACTTGCCGAGAAAACAGCATGCGAATCTCCGCTGGCACGTCTAGTGCGCGCGGGCTGGCTGGCTGGTTTCAAGCCACCTTCCCGGTCAGTTACGTGCGGGCCTGCCGAGACAGGGAAGCTTACGTGACCTTACCAAGTTAACCCTAATGTGACAATCCCGCGCGATCCATGTGCCGATTCGACCGGCCATCACCGCACGGAACGGCCCGAAAACGTCGATCCGGCGCGCCACGACCTGTGACCCGAACCGGAGCGGGCCAGCCCCAAACCGGACGGTGTTTTGCGGGCCAGAATCGATTACGACTGTAGCAGTTTTTGTCACATTGAGGTTAAGCACTGCATTCGCCGTCTGTTTCCAGCCTTCTGGCATTCGCAGGCTCACTGACTGCTCTGGAGCAGGAGTAGGCGTTCCTCAATCGAACCCACTTCTTCCAGCAGTTCTCGCCACCCGCGGGTCCACCTGTCGGCCAAAGGCTCACTAGGCTGCGAGATGTGCCTCGCCAGTTCGAGCAATCGGTTGCACCGCTCGGCGATCTCTAGCAGCTCTTCTGAGGCCTCATTAGACAGGCGGATAGGTCTCGGGAGATCAGGCACGGCGAGCCCAGACTCCTCCGCGACAAGGCTCGCAATCGACAAAGTAAGTCGCCCCACTCGAGAACGAGCGACGTACGGCATCGCATCACCCGCCGCTACGTCTTTGAGGGCGTCGATCTGCGCAAGGCAGCGCTCAACTCGATTCATACACCCGCCTTCGCAACGCGCCCACCAGCTCCCCTGCTCGTCCGCACCATGTCGTCGCTAACGCTTCTGTCGGCTGCGGCGGTTCGGCCAGTCGTCCTTCCGCATACATCCGGTAGCGGTAGAGCACCTCGAATTCAGCGGCCCAACTAAGAGTAGGACTCCGATTCTCACAGGCACGCCTCACAGGCTCCATTCTGGAGAAACATGGTTGACCTGTCAGCGCGCAATCGAGAATGCAGGCGTGACGGATCACTGTGCCCAGAGTCGCCAGCTCGAAGGCGAGCGCGCCCCCGGAGTCTAGAGATCTTCTCACGTCACTCAAGACTTCTTCGAAACCGCGCACATCGCGACGAGCCATGCGATACGGCCCGAGGCGGGCCAACGATGAACCAAGCCGCCCCTTAGCAAGCAGAGTCTCTGAGGCAAGTTGACCTTCCATCTGAAGGTGGCGAAGAAACAGTGATCCCGTATCAACCATGCGGTCGATCTCGGTCCATGTGTACCGCGTGACCGAAAGATGCCGTCCCTGCAGGTCGATGCAATCGATCGATACCGATTCGTCTGACGATTCCGACACGACGAGTACATCAACGTCGCTTAACACGTCGGCATCGCCCCTGGCGTGGGAGCCGTAGAGCCAGACCGCCTGAGCCTTAGCAGGGCTCATCGATGAAGACTCCAACGAAACACGTAGGACGCGAACAGGGCAAGTGCCACTACGCCAATGACGGACTCCACTCCAGCTGTGATGCGCGCCTCCAGTGAGATCGCCTCGATACCAGTTCGAATGCCAGACGGGAAATATTCTCTAGACTGAAGTAAACGAAATCAAACGGCGTGATCGTGCCTTGTGGCATCTTTACGAGACCATCGCGCATAGCGTAAAACGCCAGTGGAAACACGGCAAACGCGACAGCGGCGAGATTTCGAATCAGAATCAAGGCCCGTTCTCCATATCCCCAGAGCCAGCGATTCAAGAGGCTCAGGGCTAGCAGAAAGAAGATCCTTACGCGTGCAAACAAATCAAAGTGTTCTCTGTACCAGTGAGATCGGCCGACAACTGCTGCCCAGTAGTTATCTTCGCGAGCCCAGATTTCCTCCATCCGATACCGTCGCGCATCGCCAGACAGTCCAAGTTCACTCGACGCAAGATAGAGGTTTCTGGCAAGTTCTTCTCGAAGATTCGGCTCCGAGGGCATGCAATGAAGAATCTCTGAGAACGGCAGCTGGCAGCGGTGAAAAGACGAATACTTGAAGTCGCAACTCTTGATCGCGATGTGACTGAAGTTGCAGTCGACAAACCTGCAACCGATGAACCGAGAGCTGGTGATCTCGGCTCTTCGGAAGTAGCAGCCGATGAATACACAGTCAAAGAACCTAGTGTTCTGAACGCACGCTTTCTTAAAGCTGATGTTCGCGAACGTACAGTGAGCAAATTCCCCACTCACGATGCGCTGTTCGTCAAGCCGTACAGGACCGAATGCACGATCCTCTGCGCGATAAGGGGCTTGGAGGTCAGCGACGGGTCGCCCGATGAAGTTGGCAGCTGAGTCAGCATCGGTCATTCGAGTCGTTCCAGCAGAGGACGAGCAGCGAGTCCATCAACCTCAACGCGCCGTAGACGCCGGGAACCTACTACTACGGCTAAAGCGCCCCCGGTTTTCTTGGACACGGATTAAGGGAGAATCCAATGTCCAAGGAGGTGGGGGAAATGGTTCGGTCGAGGGACGTGGTACAGGCAGAGGGATCGGCGCGGACGGAGGGAGCCCGGAGGTCGACTGGAGTCCCTGCCGACGGGGCGGCCGGCCGGGGCGGGCTCCCTGGCGCCGGGGCAGCGGTGGAGCGCCAGCCGGAAGCGCGACGTGGTGCTGCGGCTACTGCGTGGCGAATCGCTCGAGGCGCTGTCCCGTGAGGTGGGCGTGGAGATCTACCGGCTCGACGCGTGGCGGGCGCGGGCCATGGCTGGCCTCGAGCTCGGCTTAAAGGCTCGTCACGGCGAGCCCGTGGCGGAGGTGCTCGACGCGGCGAAGCGGCACATCGGGGAGTTGTCGATGGAGATCGAGCTGCTCCGCGAGCGGGCCCGGGCCGCGGAGCAGCGCCTCCCTTTGGCGATGCGGAGGTCGCGACGATGAGCGCGACGACCTCCGCGGCGACGGGGCGCTGTTTCGGCATTCAGCGGGTGTGTCAGGTCTGGGAGCGCTCGCGCTCGGCGCTCTACGCGCGGCGGGCGCGGGCACACCACCACCGGCTGGGCGCGGGGCCGGCGCGGCGGGGGCCGCCGCCGAGGCAATCGGACGCGCAGCTGCTGGCGGCGATTCGGACCGATCTCGCGCGGTCCCCGTTCCACGGCGAAGGCCATCGCAAGGTTCACGCACGGCTTCGGATCCTGGATGGGATCCGAGTCGCCCGCACGCGGGTGCTGCGCGTCATGCGGGCGCACGGACTGCTCTCCCCGCACCGCGGGCGTCAGGGCGCCGCGAAGACCCACGACGGGAGGGTCATCACTCAGGCGCCCAACGTGATGTGGGGGACGGACGGCGTGCGGGTATTCACGCTCGACGACGGGTGGGGCTGGATCTTCGCGGCAGTCGAACACTGGAACGCGGAGTGCGTGGGGTGGCACGTGTGCAAAGTCGGGAGCCGCTTCGCGGCACTCGATCCGATTGCGCAAGGGCTCGAACGGCTCTATGGCTCGCTGGACGCCGACGTCGCCCGCGGGCTGGCGCTTCGGATGGATCACGGTAGTCAGTACCTGTCAGACCACTTCCTCAAGCAGATCCGGTATTGGGGGGTCCACCCCAGCTTCGGCTTTGTCGAAGAACCGGAAACGAACGGGGTGGCGGAGCGGTGGAATCGCACGCTCAAGGAGCAAGCGATCCACGGCCGAATTTTTCAGAACCTCGAGGCCGTCCGCGCCGCCGTGGCCAACTTCGTGGAGCGGTACAACCAGACCTGGCGTCTCGAGAAGCTTGGGTATCACACGCCGATCGAGGCGCGCGAGGAGTATGAGCTACGCCAGGCGGCATAGCACAAATGTGTGTCCAGGGAACCGGGTGCGGTACACCTACTACTACGGCGCGTGCGTGGATGCGGTGGCCGGGGAGTCAGACACGACGAACAACTGCTCGGCATCCGTAGGAGCCATTGTACAGTACAGTAGCGCCAGCAGGCTTTCACGAGCGTCGAGGGCGAGCTGGTTCGTTCTGCCAGCATCGTGGCCGCTTCCGGGGCCGCGGGCGTGGGCGTTGTGCGTTTCGATGAAGTGGCGGATGGCTTGTCGCAACTCCGTCACGGTGGTTAACACACCCCGCCGCAGCGCGCGCCGCTGCAACTAGCCCAAGAACAAGCGCTTCACGAGGCGATCAGATCTAGGGATCTTTCCGAAGTACCACTCCGTATAGGAGTTACGAAGGCGTACGAAACTTTCGATCCCCTACACGGAGGACATTTCGAATGAAGCATCTTACGACGATTCTGAAGCCCCGGCAGCACGAGTTGGAGGCGCGACTTGATCCGGCGTGGCAGCCAGAGACCGAGGCGCCGGTGGTCGGCACTGGGAACCTGGTCTACGAGCTGGGCGAGAAAGTGCGCGCGATTGCCGCGGGCGGCATCGGGCTGGTAGAACAGCTGGTCGACGCGATCGGCCTGCGTGCGCGGCTGGACGAGCGGGTGCACGTCTTCACGCGGCATCGGCCGTATCACGAGTCCGACCACATCTTGACGATGGCCTACAACGTGCTCACCGGTGGTCAGGCGCTCGAGGACATCGACCGGCTTCGCAACGACGTGACGTTCCTGGACGCCGTGGGCGCGCGCCGGCTGCCGGACCCCACCACCGCCGGCAACTTCTTGCGCCGCTTCACGCCGAAGGACGTCACCGCGTTGATGGAAGCGCAGAACGATGCGCGGCTGTGCGTCTGGAAGGCACAACCCTCGCGCTTCCGTGCGCAGGCGGTCATCGATGTCGACGGGACCATCGTGCCCACGACCGGCAAGAAGAAAGAGGGTGCGGACTTCGCGTACAACGGGACCTATGGGTATGGTCCGCTGGTCATCAGTTTGGCGAACACCAATGAAGTGCTGTACACGGTGAACCGCGCGGCGAACCGCCCCTCCCACGACGGCGCGATCCCGTGGATCGAGCGGGCCGTGGAATTGGTCACCGCCGGCGGGTTCCGCCGTATTCTCCTCCGGGGCGACACGGACTTTTCGCTGACCACCCACTTCGCGACGTGGGATGACGCGGGTGTGCAGTTCGTCTTCGGCATGGACGCCAATCGCGCGTTCGTGCGCCGGGCCGACGCCCTGGACGATCCGGCCTGGACCACGCTCGACCGGCCGGAGAAGTATGTGGTCACGACCGAGCCCAGATCGACGCGGCGGGACTACAAGGACACCGTGATCCGGATGCGTCGCTATAAGACGCTCCGACTTGCGGCGGAGTCCTACGCCGAGATGCCGTATACCGCGGCGGGACGCACCTATCGGCTCATCGTGCTGCGCAAGAACATCTCCGTGATGCGCGGCGAGGACAAGATGGGCGATGAGATTCGCTACCACTTCTACGTCACCAACGTCCCGGCCGCGGAGATGTCCGTGCCCGACGTCATCTTCCAGAGCAACGCCCGCTGCAACCAGGAGAACGTGATCAAGCAACTGAAGAACGGCGTCCAGGCGATGCGGATGCCCGCCGGCGACCTCGTCGCGAACTGGGCGTATATGGCGATCGCCACGCTGGCTTTCAACATCAAGGCGTGGCTGGGCCTGCTCCTGCCGCGGCGCGCCGGCGGCGCGCAACTCTTGACGATGGATTTCCGCCGCTTCATCCACGCGCTGATCCTCATACCCACACAGATCAAGACCGGGGGCCGCCGGCTCACGTTCCGGATCCTCAGCTACACCCGCTGGGTCCGACTGATCCTCGAGGGCTCCCAACGATTGCGACAGCTCCAGCGTGCGTGAGACGAACATACACACAAAGGGACCCATCGAGCGACCCGACGACGACCCGCGGGGCGACGTGTCTGCGACGCCTGGCTCCTTACCCCCGAGCGCGGCCTGAGGGGTAGGCAACCGACGACGATCGACCACCTCGGCCGGCCATCCACGACGCCATGCTCACGCCCGAACGTCTATCTCCGCAAGCGCTTGTTTTGAGGCTAGCCGGATCTGGGCGCCACTGGATGTGAGGTACCATTGATGGGCAAGACGCTCGATCAACTGTCGTACTCGATCGCCGAACCGACTCATCTGAAATTGGATGCCCGGGTTTGTTGTCGTCCTGTCGATTTCTGTCATAGCTGCCTATTTATGTTCCAGCCGGCACGTGTACGTCGTCAGCCGAAGTTAGACCGTTCTGAGCCGTTTCAAAGAGATACTTCCGAGCGAATGGCCGCGTGAGGCGGCATGTGTAAGTTCTCCCGTTTCCGTTGCTGCCACGGGCGCTGCTTGATCCGGGCGCCGCGCCAGGATGGCGGCCTGCCGGCCATGGAAGGCGTCGGCAGGCGTCACGTTCTGTAACGCCTCATGATACCGCCGGTGATTGTAGCCCTCGCGCCCGAGGCGTCTTGAAACTCCGGTCGACTGAAGGAACCAGCCGAAGTCATGGTGGCCTTTAGGTCTGACGCCGACCACTCTCGCCAGTGCGCTCGAGAGTGAAGGAGGACACATAGCCGAAACGGCTCAAGTCAAAGCCACGCGGCAAGCCTCCGTTCTACACCCACGGCCTCCGCATCGCTCAACCCCGCCATACGGAACAGCAAGCGGTCAATGAAGTCCTGGAACGGTTGTCCTGTTGGCGACAGCTTTGAGCGATCTCGACGTTTCATTGGACCTCTATCGCGCTCAATTGTCTCGATCTCTCCGACTGCATCAATCACCATCTGGCGCAGGAGAAGAGGAAACGGACGTCTGGTCAAGAGCGGGGCCACACTCTCAACGGCCAGGTCTGGCCGACCACGTCGAACTTCCATGAGCGCATTTACAGCGAGAGGGCGGTCCTCAGGATGTCGCCGTTGTTCGAAGACCGGACACGGAAGGTTCTTGAACTGGTATTCGTTGACCTTGGAGTTCGAGCTACCGAGTCGGAAATGCCAATCCAGAAGCTTAGAGTTAAGAAGGCCGAGGAGAAACGCGAGCGGGAGTTGAGTCGAAATCTCCGTGACGTAGCTCACAGTGTCAAAACAGAACTGCCCCCTATCGATGGGCGCAGCAATGATGCGCCGGAAATTGTTTTGCGGCGAGCTACGCTGAAAGCCAACACGCCGGTGGCGAAAGTGGTATGCCTTGGTGGTCTCTCTCTTCTCTTTCAAGAATCGCTCTACATTCAGAAAGAACGGCTCTCCTTGCGACGCTTCGCGAACGGCGTACAGCGTAATGTTTGCCCCACGAAGAATCAGAGGACCAATGTCTGAATCATCTAAAAGTGCGCCCCTACACCGTTCGTTCGTTTCGTTAACCTCTCCCTGGTAGGAAGAACAGTAGTCACCAAGACGACCGATGTTGGAATCAGCGTTCATCCGGGACGCGATGTTCCAGTCGTCCTGCGAGCAACTGACGATTGCTCGATTCTCTGGGTCATACAGCTCGATTTCCCGAGTAGACAGCATCAGGCTCGGCGATGCGCTACCAATTACGTTTGCAGGATGGACCCTCAAGCGGAACCGTGCGGCTCTGTCTTCTTCGCCATCAGTTCTCGTCGCTGTGAAGACAACAGTTGACAGCTTGGCCTCGGGGAAGACGCGGCGATTCGGGTCGTCCTTCTGAGGGAAGACCTCCAGAGAAGTGAGCGTAGTGTCTCGAAAGAGCACACTTCTCACGCCCGCCGCCTGGTCATCGCCCATCAAGGGCATCGGCACAATGAAACCCACAGAGCCTTCCGGGGCTAGAAGCTCGATGGCACGACAGATGAACAACTTGTAGAGATTGTTCTTTCCGCGCTCGGTCGGGGTATATGCTTCGTGGCCTTTGATGAAGGCCTTGAACGCCTGTAAATCGCGTCCTGTTTCGAGCTCCGAAAGCACGTCGTATGGCGGGTTGCCTATGACAGCATCGAAACCAGGGTCGCCCCTTCGACCTGCTTGGCTGAAGTAGACCTCTGGAAACTCGAACTCCCAGTGAAAGAATTGATTCTCTTCGTGCTCAGCGCATTCCAAAGCGGCCGCAAGCCACTCCCGGCGAGGGATGAGCCGAGCTAGAACGCCCGGCCGCCGAAGGACCGAGACAACTTCCGAGTACTGTTCGTCTGTCGGCGCATTATCGAGATAGAAGCTAGAACACCAAATATGCGCGAGACTTAAGAAGGGTTTCACCCTGTTCTTTGCGACTCTGAGAAGGTACTCCTTTCGTTTGACCTGTCGTGGGTTGTCTGACGGAATCTCTGCAATCTCTTGGAGCGGCTCAAGAAACGACGGGAGTTCGCTGCGTACGTCCTCGTGGACCGTGTCTCGGATCAACGGTGCGCCTGGCAAACTTCGTAGTTCGTCAACCGAAGTTCCGACCAGACTGTTCCCTACTCTGAGATGGTGGTCAAGAAACGTCAGTGACTGATTTCTTGCGGCCGTCTCCAGCCACAGAGCCAACTTAGCAAGTTCTACTGCAAGGGGATTCTGGTCAACCCCGTACAGACAGTGTTCGACCACGCGACGCTTCCAGTACAGCAAGGTAGATTCGTCGCCGAGCGAATCGACGTCTGGGTGACCCGTGTACGGATTCGTGGCTATTTCTTCTGCGAGATATTTGCACGCGCTCAACAAGAAGTGACCGGAACCCATCGCCGGGTCCACCACCCGAAGACGCAGAACTCTGTTGTCGAAGTCGCTTTCGAGTGAGAGTAACTCAGCATCGAGCGCAGGATCGTCGCCTGATTCGGTGCGAATTGCCTGCAACCCATCCTTTTCCAGCAGAAGCTTGTCATTGATGTTCTCGCACTGGGCTCCAAGGGTCCTCTCCACGATGCAGTCGACAATGTGATCAGGCGTGTAGAAGCTACCGGTCGTTCGACGGTCCTGCCTTTGACGTTCCCTCCCTGTTCGATGTTCCTTGGAGGACTCCAGGTACACGTGGCCAGGTTCTATGGCTGCACCTGTCAATGGATTCTCTACGGCCACCTGAGACACTCGTGGGCGAACCTCAAGGAGACCTTCGTAGATGCTTCCCAGGTGCTGAATCCGAAGATCCCGATAGTCCACACGGAAGGCTCCCTGACCAGGGTGAAGTGGATCCTCGGCCCGACTCAACTGATCGACGATTCGAGCGACGTACCAGTCTGAAATCGCGTTCTCTGCGAGAAATGGGTGCTGTCGTTCGTCGAAGAGACCGCCGTTATAGGCAGTGACGTCATATCGTCCGCCTCCTCCATCAACTAGGTCGAACAGGGTCCGGAGGTCTTGCCATAAACTTGTGCTACCGTGCGAGTAATCTTCCCCGTTTCTCAACAGAACCCTGTTTAATCTCGACCCAACGTCGTCCCGCAGTCGTCCAAGCGACCGATTCTCGGTATAAACGCGGTTGGACCGGAAAGGGAGTAGCCCTCTATCTTCCGCGTAGAGGACGAACAAGAGACGGTACAGAAAAACGAAACCCTCTTGGCGACAGTGGTCAAGAGCATCTGTCGTGAGTCCGTTGGCCTCGTGGTGCAAGAAACCATCAATCGTCAATCGCAATGCTTCGAACACCTGGGTCCGAAGGTCTTCACCTATTCCAAGTCTGTATTCTGAGCTTCCACGCCTGGCGCGAGTGGTCAGCGGTTCACGCGCATCGATCGAAACATGCCCCGTGGGTCCAAATAGGAGAAAGAAACGAAGGAAATCGTTTAGGATGAAGTCCCTTCCGATGAAATTGTCTTCCTCATGCCAGCTGTTCAGGAGCAACTCCAGGTCACACTCGAGATAGGTCTGAAATCGCGGCTGTTCGGGGTCGAGAGTTCGCGGGAATAGCCGCCACAGACGCCCATTATAGAGAGGATTCCAAACTCATTTTCAGAGTGAAGCATGTACCACTCGATCTGCTCGGGCGGATATTCACGGCGAGTACGAACCGTGTAAGGTCGATCGAGCGCGACATGCCATGCTTTCGCGTCAGCGACCACCAATGAATGACGCCAAAACTCAGGGGTAATTCGCCCGGCTTCAATCGCTCGCTGTAGAGACTCTTCACTGTCGAAAAGGGCGTAGTCTGGCTCTCTCCCCCGCAGGTGAGACTGGTAGAAGAGCTTCCAGCCGAGTGCTACGAAGACCGGTTGAATGAATGCCTGCTCAAGCGCGTGCTCCGATCCATAGCGCTCCACCCGGTCGCGCTGAGTGCTCCAGAGCTGAGACAGGACAGCAAGGGCGACCTCCGCATTCTCCCGTTGCTCTGACCACTCTGGCTCTAGAATCAAGCGCCTGTCTAACCAGTGGCTTGAGAAGAGCTCGCTATTTCGGATCGCACCGAACGGCAGATGTGTCTGAGTTGGAACTGCCATAGAGAACGAAAACCCCATAAGAGACTATCACTTACCGGCGATCGGCCCGACGACTCGATGCGAGTGTTCACGTGCTAGATTCTGTGCTGCGCCGGGATCAGTGCCGATCCAGATGTTCGACACCTGCGGGCGTCAGGCACGCGTGGTCCCCGCCGCGGTGCTGACCCACCCACGCACCCATCCCCACATGCGCGTGGCAGGACTCGCGATCCGCCCACGCTGTCGGGCCTGCCGCTACCGCACCGCGGATTGACCCCGTCGCCCGCCTGCGCACGCACGCGTTTGTCGCCGCGATGATGTGACGAGGCTTCGCGGCACCCCACCTGCCGGGACAACCAGGGCACGACAGGCGCGCCGTCTCGCGCGGTGAACCAGCCGGCGGCGCGGGGGCGGTTGGGCGCCGTCCTCGGGCCATGGGTGGCCGCTCACCGTCGGCGTCGGCACTGGCGCGCCCGCCTCGGCTGGGCCCGTTCTTCTAGTCGTCACGCTCCCAGACAACGGCTGGAGCCAGGCGATCCGTCGAGCGCGGCGATCGCAAAAAAAGTTGCGCGGAAAGTTTGCGCACAACTCACTCTCTCCATCTCTCTGATTGCAGAGGGGTTACGCCTGCCATTAATTTGACGACGACCGAAATGCGCCGGGCGCCAGGCCGGCCGAGGCCCGTATTCATTGATCTTTTTTGGCACCTGGGGTGGCCGGTCCCCTCTGTTCGCGCACAACGCGCACAGCTACGGTGGTGGAAGTTCGTTTGCACGGGCAGCAGGGTGGCGATGCCGCACACGATGTTGAGATTTCCGACCGTCAAGGTCCGCACGGGCCTGTCGCGCAGCACGATCTATCTCCGCATCTCCCGCGGCACGTTCCCCGCCCCCGTGTCCCTCGGAGGCCGTGCCGTGGGCTGGATCGAGGCCGAGGTGCAGGCGTGGCTCACCGCGCGGATCGCGCAACGCCGGCTGATCGCGCCGCGGCCGGAGCGGAGGACGGCGGCGGCGGAGGACGGGTACCGGGCGCGGGGACGCACACCCCGTCCCGCAGAGAAAGGGTGGTCGACATGATCCGGAACATCACGGTGGATGGCGAGGAGGCGCTTGCGGTGGACACGGCTGAAGAACTGGGCCGGGCGCTCGTGACCGGCCGGTACGTCGTCGCGTCCGACGCGGTACGCGCGGCGTACGGGCTCACGGACACCGACAACTCCGACACGCAGGAGATCGTGGACGAGTCGGACTGGCGTGACGACGCGTGGCGCGCGGAGGGGGGGCACTGATGGCGTGGGGCCGAACGCACACCGTGGCGCAGACACCCGCGTGGAGCCAGGACGACTACCACACCGCGTTTGCCTCGAAAATCAAAGAGCAGATCGAGCAGGGCGTCGCGCCGTGGCAGAAACCGTGGAAGCCCGGCGAGCAGCGGCTCCCGAAAAACATCCAGACCGACAAGCCGTACCGGGGCGGGAATTCGGTCTACCTCAGCGTGACCCAAACGGCGAAGGGCTACAGCGATCACCGCTGGGCGACCTACAAGCAGATCAAGGACATGGGCGGGCAGGTCCGCAAGGGCGAGAAGGCCACCCACGTGCTGTTTTACAAGTTTGACGACGAGACGCAGAAGGCGCAGGACCAGCCCGACCGCCCGACCACCGAGGGGAAGGCCGAGCGGGAACACACGCGCCCGCCGATGGTCCGCTGCTATGCCGTGTTCAACGTCGCGCAGGCGGACGGCCTGCAGCTGGAACGGAAGGGCGACGACCGGGAGCACGAGCCCGAATGGAAAGCCCATCAGACCGCCGAGCGGGTGATCCAGGAGAGCGGGATCCACGTCGCCCATGTGCGCGGCGACCGCGCATTTTACAACCTCCAGTCCGACACGGTGACTCTCCCGGAACGGGAGCAGTTCGCCACGGCGAACGGCTATTACCAGACCGCCTTACACGAACTCGGCCACGCCACCGGCCACCCCGAGCGGATGGACCGCGACACCTTGACGCACGGCGCGGGGCACTTCGGCAGCGTGGAGTACGCCCGCGAAGAACTCCGCGCGGAAATGTCCGCCATGATGACGGGTGAACGGGTCGGCGTCGGCCACGACGGCAGTCGAGGCGCGGCGTATGTCCAGGGCTGGTTGAAGGCGCTGGAACAAGACCCGAAGGAGATCTACAAGGCGGCAGCCGACGCACAGAAAATCTCCGATTACCTGATGCATCCCATCCCCGAACGCGAGCAGACGACGGACAAGGAACATGGGGAGCTGGCCGAGAAATACTCGGCCGCGCGCAGCCCGCAGATCAGCCAGACGCCCCCACCGCAGCAGCCGCCGCAGAGCCACGAGCGGGAGGCCGGCATCAGCCGCTAGGCGCTCCCCATGTTGGACCGTTCCGATCTGCTCTGGCGAGACGACGACCCGACGCCGGCCACCAAGCCGGCGCGGGACGACCACGTGAAGGATGACCAGGCGCGCCAGGTCACAGCACGACCAGGTGCGCCGGGTCACACCCGCGCCCCGGCCGACGAGCCGGCGCGGGATGGTGAGGCCCGGCCGCAGGCACCCGCCGGCCACGACTTCAAGGGCTTTGAGCAGAAACCCGCCGGCCCGCGCGAGCATCCCGAGTGAACCCCGCAGCAGCGCGCCAACCACGAGGCGCACCACGCCCGGCTGGCCCGCATCCGCGAGGAACGCGCGCCCGAGTGGGCGCGCCAGGATGCGCGGGATCGTCAGCGGGATCGTCAGAATGAAGCCGCCCGCACGCCCGCGCGCGACGCCCGACCCGCAGGCACGCACCACCGGCCATCGGCGGGAACACGACGCGCGCACGCACGACCCCGAGGCGCGCCAACGGGTGCGCCGCAGCAAGACCGCACGCACGCGCGATGCGGTGGCCGACGTGGGGCTCTATCGCGCCGTGTCCTACACAGACCTGTCCGACCAATATTTTGACGGCCACCCCTACGCCACCAGGCGCAGCGTCAATCACATGATCCGCGCCGGGCTGATCGAGGAACACGCGGCGACCGGGTCGGAAGGCAACACGTTCACGGTCCTCACCGTGACCGAACGCGGGCGAGACGCCGCCCACGTCCCCGAGCAGCAGACGTGGAGCGGCATTGTGAAGCCCGCGAGCTGTCGCATGACACGGCCGTGTATCGCGCCGCGCTGGACGAGCGGGCGCGCATCGAGGCCGCGGGCGGGCGCGTGACCCGCGTCCGGCTCGATGCCGAACTCAAACAGATTGTCGCCACCGCGACCGAGAAGGCGCGCGCCGAGGGCGGCGACCGCGCGGCGCACGACCTCGGGTTGCACGTCGTCAATCACGACCAGTGTTGTATCCCGACGCCCAGCTCGACATCGAGGACGCCGATGGTGTGAGCGGCCGGGTGCACGTGGAGATTGTGTCCGACCATTATCACGCGGCGGCGGACCCTCGCAGCCCGGCCGCGATGGATCGGTGGAGCTGTAGATGCAACCCATCGCGGTCGCCGTCGGGTTGACCGTCACGATCCTGGCCCTCACGGTGCTGCTCGCCGGCCCGCAGTTCGCGTACCTCGCCCCACACACCCGCGTCCTCCTCACCGAGTACTGGCCGGCGCTCACCGCCTACAGCACGCTTGCCGTGCTGAC
Organism: Vicinamibacterales bacterium; assembly: GCA_965237405.1. GTDB lineage: Bacteria > Acidobacteriota > Vicinamibacteria > Vicinamibacterales > UBA8438 > CAUZIB01. The sequence continues at coordinate 2,289,063 of OZ250139.1, forward strand.
GTTGATCGTCGCGCTCTATGCGACGGCCCGCGCGGCCGGGCTCGCGGACCTCGGGCGGAAAGTGGATCTCGTGGAACGGTCGATCCGGCGCAGCGCGGGCGGCGACCCGGAGCTGGCCGGACAGATGCAGCAGCAGGAACGGGGAGACTTCGACGAATGACGCACAGGCCCACTGGGCGCGGCTCGAGACCATGTCTTGAGCCCGCGCCTCCACATCACCACAAGGAGACGACCATGCACCCGCACCGCTCACACTGGATCACCGCCCTTGCGGCCCTGTTCGCCGTGGGGCTTATCGAGGCGCCCGTATTCGCCCCAGGGCGTCAGCCCGTGGCTGAACGCCGTCGACGTGCTGCAACAGGCGTTCACCGGCGCGCTGCTCGACCGGCTGACCCATCACGTCCACATCCTCGAGCTGAACGGCGACAGCTATCGCCTCGCACACAGTAAGCACGCTCGCAAAGACGCTGGCGCCCCGGCGTCCTGACCCCCTGCAACGCCGCTGGCTGTGCAGCCGGGCCTCCACTGCGTCCGGGCCTGCCCCGGGGGCGTGCCCAGACTCCGCTTCAGCCCACCCGCACAGCCACCTTCAAACACGCCACCGGGCGGCCGGATGGTCTAATTTTCCTCCGCCACTCTGGTCTAGTTTTTGTCCGCCCTTGACACGCGGGCCTGTTTCGCTCCGGCTCGCGCGGCCGGAGGGGTCGGGATGTGGCGCCCCGCATCTTCAGGCTGCCAGACGTCTGGGTCAGCACCGGCCTGTCCTGCAGTCTGTATCGCATGGGCCTGCGGCACGAAGGGCTATCCGGAGCAGCGTATCACCGGTGGACAGTGACGGCATGGCCCGCCTCCCGGCGCCATAATCCTTCGCGATAATGGTATGGTCGGCGCGGCTGCCGGGGCTGCCGGGGGTTACGTCGGGCGGGCGCGGCTGCCGTGGCATCCGGCGGCCGGGCTGGCGCCAGCGGCCGAAGACGGGCGCTTGTGGCCCGGCGGGAAGTGCGCCGGCTGGAATCGGAGCATGACCTGGCGACCGGCGCGCCGCTGAATCGGGCGGCGCGGGTCGGCGAGACACGGCGGCGTCTCGCCGCCGGCGATCGCGCCGTCGCAGCTGCGCCTCGTCGAGTAGCCGTCGGGAGGGAAAACTGTGATTAATGAAATTAAGACGGCCGTTCATGCAGCGGCCGGTAGCAAACAGAAGATCGCGATGTTCCACTTCCAAGTACTGAAGAACGCGATGGAACTTGACGGCCTGAATGCTGAGAAATTCTGCGAGGAGGTCGCGGTACCGAAGACCTATCAGACCGAGTTTAGAAAAATGATTAGCTTGGCGCGGCTCATGGACGAACTAGGCTTTAGTCTTACCTCAAACTGAGATACGGCGGCGTCTCGCGGCCGGCGAAAGCGTGCGGGCCGTGGCGCGGGCGCTGCGCTGCGGCCCGGCTACCGTGCAGCGGTCGCGGTTGGCGGGCGGAATGCGGGGAGCGCCCCGGCCGGTGTCCGGTTACGGCCCGGAATCAGGGGCCAGGGCGGCGCTGTGACTGTTGCCGGGGTTCAGCGGCCGTGCTGGCGCTGTGATTGTTGCCGCGGTAGGTGATTCAATATCTCGTGCAGGTCGTGAGCAATTTTCTATGAGCAAAGACGACGCGCGGCGGGCTTGGTGCCCGTCGGTGACATTCCCATCGACGGCGCCCGGCGTCGGTCGCAAGCTGACGGCCCCGACGACAGGCGCGCCACTTCATCACGCTTGACCAAGTGACACTCGCTCGGCGGTTCGCTGACGCGGCGCGCCAACGCGAGAGTTCTAAGGGAGTCCAACGATGATCGCATGGGGTTCGGACGGACGACTACTGAGCCTGGGCAGACTGGATGAGCGTGAGTGTGCTAACTGCGGAAGGGTGCAGCCGTTTCAGTTGAGCCTCACCTACAAGTTCTTTCACCTGTACTGGATCTTCAGACTAGTTACGAAGAAGAAGTACTGGTTATCGTGCGTTGTTTGCGAGCAGGGGTGGGAACTCGAGTCTGACAAGGTTGAGTCTGCCATGGGCAAACCGCCCATACCGTTTTGGGATAAGTACGGCCTCGTGGTCGTTGGTGTGTTGGTTGTGGGACTTGTGTACGTACTCGTGCCGACTACTGTCGAACGAGATCAAGCGGGCGTTATCATCGGCGAAGGTGAAGTCGGTGCTTTCCAGATACAAATCGGCGACTGTTTCGACGATGATCTTCCGCTCTCAGCTCAGCCTGAACAAGAAGCGGTGGTCGAAATAACAGGAGTTGCAGGAACACCTTGCACTGATCCGCATGACAATGAGGTCTATGCTGTGTTCGATCTGAACCTCTCCAGTTTTCCTGGCCAGGAACAGGTTTCCGCTCTCGCTGGTGAGGCATGTCTCGAAAGATTCCAAGCCTTCGTTGGGCGAGAATACGAGGCCTCGGTGCTGGATTTTTTATTCGATATTTCCAACCAGTGAATCTTTTGCGGAGCGAGACGACAGAGAAGTGATCTGCGCCGTGCATCACGTAGATGGCCGCAAACTAATTGGCAGTATGAGGGGAAGTGAGCTGTGACAGAAGGAAACGCGGGGTGCTCACCAGCGTACTCGTAGACCTCGACTCACAGGATGCTGACGACGCTGTCGATGTAGGAGCCGATCAAGGTCAAGCGGCGGTCAATGGCGCCGGCGTCGGGCGCTCTCCTGGCGAGTGAATCTTTCACGATAACGGTACTTATCGATCGGCTTTCCGACTGAGGTTTTAGCCGGCGCGGCGCACGTAGGGACACCAACCAGACAATTCAGTTTGAGGAAAGGCTTAAATTAAGCTTGAGGCCGACCGGATGGACCGGGCGGCCGACTCGTCCGATGCAGGGCGCGTTCGTTGACCCGAGAACGGGCAGGGTGTTTGCTGTCAGTCGTGTTGTTAATCACGATGTATAGCGGCATCAGGTGGATCCTGCACCGATTTCACAGGGCGTGTTCGACGCACGGCTTCAACGGCGATCAATCAGATGAACGAGTGTTTCTTCTGCGGACCGACCGAGAGTCCGCTCACTAAGGAGCACGTTTGGCCGAGGTGGGTTTCACGATTGTTGCGGGGACGGTACAACTCTGATCATTTCCGACAGCTGCGCGCAGTCGGCGACAACACAACCGCAAACCGGAGCTCACCGCAGGATCTCAACGTAACAACCGAGACCGTCTGTTCCGGCTGCAATAACGAGTGGCTGAGCATCTTCGAGAACGACCAGATCAAGCCGCTCGCTTCACCACTAATTATTGGAAGAGATGCAGCCGCACTCACGCCAGAATCTCAATCACTACTTGCGGCTTGGGCATACAAAATGGCAATGCTCATGGATATAGCGCACCCGGACAAGACCGGTGAGTTTTTTACGCCAGCAGAGAGACTACTGTTCCGCCAGACGACTTCGGCGCATCCGCTTTTGCGAGTGTTTTTGGGCAGGTGCAACTTCGGTTGGCGGGCTGCGCACGCGCATACACCACGCCCCACGGTTACAGGAGAAACCGGCGCTCGGCGAACGTTCCACCTCAAGATCTCTACGATAACAGCTGGGCACCTTGCAACGCAGGTCGTGGCCGTTCGTTCCGCCGAATCGAACGAGCTCGTGCCAGCGAGCGAGATATTCGAGATCTGCGTCGCTGCAAGAGCTGCGGTGATCCCGATCTGGCCTACTGTGCCGGAATCGGTTTCGTGGCCTCCGGCTCATACGATGAACCATCAAAACATTGAGGATTGGACACGCATGTGGTCACAAGCTCCTTCGCGCGACGTATGCAAGACATAAAATCAGACACGGGATACGACACACGGCGGCGCTCGCCGGACGGTGCCCTCGCTCTCATGTCCCAAACGGCCGTTTACGACACATGTTGATCGGCTACACTCGCGTTTCGAAGGCGGACGGCTGCCAGTCGCTGGAGCTGCAGCGCGACGCACTGCAGGCTACGGGCGTCGACGCCGGCCACGTCTACCACGACGTCGCGTCCGGCGCAGGCGCGCGCGCAATGACTGACTCCCCGACGCGGGTGGCAGAGCAGCGGTGGCACTACGGGGTTCCAGGCGCGGTCGTGGCGTTGATGGCGGTGGCGGTGGCGGCGACACTACTCCCCGGACTGGCCGGCGCGCAAGACGTCTACTTGCGCGCCGGGATCGACCTGAGCCGTCCGGCCGACACGCACTTCACCGACGCGGATTGTGCGAGCCTGGTCCCGGCCGCGCTGTACGGCTGCGGCTTGGGCGACGACGGCGCGCCGCTCCGGTCGGTGGGAGACGTCGGCACGGTCGCAGGCGTTGAGCTTGGGCTCGGGTACGCCGTGGCGCCCGCCGTGCGGCTGGAGGCCCTGCTGACCTACCGGCCGCGATTTACGTTCGATGGTCACGCCAACTTCCTGGCCCCCGACCGTGAGCAATCTGTGTCCGTGGATCTGTCCTCGCTGTCCGGGATCCTGGCCGCGTATGTAGATCTCCCAGGCGTGGGAGTGCGCCCGCTCGGCCCGTTGAGCCCCTTCGTCGGCAGTGGCCTCGGGGCGTCCCGCGTGGCCAGCGGTGAGACGCGCATGACGTTCCCGAAGACGCGGACCCTCGTGCCGGGCACCCGCCGGACGGGGTTGACCTGGAGGCTGATGGCCGGCCTGGGGACGTCATGGGGCGAGCGGGCGACGCTCGATCTCGCCTGGCGGTACACGGATGTCGGCGTCATCGAGACCGGCGCCGGCCCTGGCCGAGTCGAATGGCTCGACGGCAGCCGGGATCCGGTGGGGCTCGATCTGGCACCGACACAGGCCCCGTTGCGGAGCCACGGGCTGCACCTGTCTCTGCGGTATGAGCTCTGATTCCCCGCTTGCACGACCGCGACCTGGCGTGGCGAGCCTTTTGGCTTGGCCGAGCGCGCGGCGGAGTGGATAGCCCTGCTGGCTGCTCAAGATACGAGCAAGGCGAGAAGGTCCTCGCCCCTTGAATCGGAGCGCGCTGGATCGTGATGCCGCTCGGAAGTGTCGCAAACGACCGTTTACGACACATGCTGATCTAACCTGTGGCTTGACCGAGGCGTCGGGTTGATTGCCAACCCTGACGTTCCAGTTCAGGGTACGATCCCAACGGACCTGACAATGATGTGCACCAGGAGGTCGCTCTTCGGCGCTTGCGTGCTGGCTCTCGCCGGTGCCGGACTGTCCACCGGCTCGGCCTCGGCGCAGCCAGCGTCGGGCTTCTATCTGAGCCAGGAGATCGGGCTCAACGTCGCGCCGGCGGTGGCGCTGCTCGGCAACAGCACCGACCGGGCCAGCCGCTGTGACGAGTTTATCAACCCCCGTTTCGCGGAGGTCCCCGGGTGCACCGATCCGAACCGCGGGTCGGGCGCGGGGTGGAAGACCACCTACGATCGCGCCGCCGGCATCCTGGCGGGACTGTCGGCCGGCTACCGGTTCGGTGGGCGACTGCGCGTCGAGGCGGAATGGTTCCATCGGGAGTCGGCGTACGATCAGACCTCGCCGGTGACGAGCGCGACCGGCGACACCTTTGCGAAGCTGGACGGCGAGATCCAGCGGGCCGAGGACCGGATCGGCAGCCTCTCGTCGCAGAACGTCTTCGCCAACGCGTACGTCGACTTCCCCGGTCGGAGCCGTGTGACGCCGTACGTCGGAGCCGGAGTCGGCATCGGTCTGACCGCGCTGGACTACGGTGACTTGTGGGCGCGGAACCCCAACCCCGCTGCGATCGGCACGGCCGCGGGCCTCCCGAATGAGGCGGAGATCCGCCGGAACCTCGCGGCCACCACCACGAGTAAACAGGCGGAGCTGCACGACCGACTGACCGGGTACCAGGTGTTGGGCGGCGTGGACTACGCCATGTCGGATGCCGTCTCGCTCGGCATCAAGGGCCGCTGGGTCCGCTTCGGCCGCTTTGCCGCCGACGACATCGAATGGGAGCGCCTCCGGAGCCACGCGTCGGAACTGCGTCTCGACGGCAGCGAGCCGGTGACATTCCGCATCCGTACAGACGGCGCGCTCTCGTTCGTGGGCGTCAGCTTGGCTATGCGGTATACGTTCTGATCGAGCAATACCGCAGCCCGTTCGTGTTCCCCAGCGCGGGGGGAAGCTAGGCGATACCGTGGGCGGGGCTGTTTCTGGTGCGTCTGTGGCTCTCCCAGTAATCGTTTTTGTGAAAAAACATAGTAAAACAGTTGGTGTGATGCCGTTCCCACCACCCAGACCCTTAATGCCGGGTCGAAACGTTTTTTCGCCTTTCTGTTAGGCACCTGCACCGCCTCGGCTCTCGCCCTCCTGTCGCAAACGACCGTTTACGACACATGCGGATCGGCTACGCCAGCGTCTCGAAGGCGGACGGCTCCCAGTCGCTGGACCTGCAGCGCGACGCGTTACGGACGGGCGATGTGCTCGTCGTCTGGAAGCTCGACCGCCTCGGCCGCACCCTCGCCCACCTGGTCACCACCGTGCAGGACCTGTCGGCCCGCGGCGTGGGCCTGCGCGTGCTCACCGGGCAAGGCGCGCAGATCGCACCACCACCGCCGGCCGCCTCGTGTTCGGCATCTTCGCGGCGCTGGGGGGAGTGAACGATGAACCGGACGCAACCGTGACGTCTACTCATCGAAGCCCCGCCGCGGTCAAGGGACTAGGTGCGCCGTGTTCCACTCCCTCGCCCGGCGCTGCGCCGGGCTCAGGTCTGCAGGCGTCATACGCGCGGCGAGGTCATCGCGTCCTGTCACAGTCCGCTCGCGCTGCTCGCCGGTTAACCGGGAGGCGGCGAGGTTCAACCACATGTGAGCTTCGACGTTGTCTTGCGGCACACCGCGACCCTCGGCGCGTCACGCTACGGGAAAACCCCCACGCGGCGCGCTGAGCGGCCCCAGGGCGCGCTTTGTCGGCGGACGGGCTGTGAAGAGAGTATGCCCGGCCCGAGGTCGCGCCCCCACGGGGCATCCTCGAGCCCGAAACGGGACGCTGAGGACCCCGGCGGCGGGAAGGCTATCTATCCTCAGGGCCACGGCCGAACTCAGGGCCGCAGGAGGGAGAGCCGGAATCCCGCAATCTCCTTAGCCTCGGCAGCAGTCAGAGTAATACGTTCAAGCAGTGCTGTAGCTAGGCGATCCACTTGCGCCTGAACCTCAGGATTGCTTAGGAATAGCACCGCCTCGTTCGCATAGGCTGAGCATTGTTCCTGGCTCAACTGCAAATATAGGAGTGCTTCGTGATCGCTCCCCACAGTCTGGAATGGAATGTTTACTCCTGGGCGGATCTCATCCCAAGCCTTCTCTGACAATGGACCAGAAAAGAGCGTTACCGCATCATCCGGCTTGCTCATGCCGAGCCTTGTGGTACCAAAACTCCCGACTCCTGGTTCAATCGAAACGAATTCAATTTTTGTCTCGTAGTGGAACGCCGCAACAGCGTGAGCAGCCTCGTGCCTCGCTGTAGTCAACCGTTCTCCAGCATCGTCTCTTGCACACATCTAAGCTTCACCTGACGGGACTATTCCACGAGGCGCAGCTGCGACGGCGCAATGCGCGGCGGCGACGGTGAGAGCAGCAGCGCCCCCGTGACCGTCTGGTAGTGCAGGTCCGGCCGTACTCATCGTAAACAGCGTGCGGACGCCGACGAAGGCCTGGCCTAGCTGGCCTTGGCCCGTCCGACGATCGCTTCGCGTAATCCTTCCATCAGCCCTTCCAGGTGCGCCATGCGTTCGCGGAGTGCCCCGACCTCGCCGCGTAATTCGTGGATGTCCTGCCGCACCCCGCGAGCCGAGGTGAGGATCACGCCCGCGAGCGCGACACCCACCGTCACGGTGGTAATAATTTCCGGCGTCATGCTTCCTCCAAATCAGTCGGAAGGATTTCTCCGGCTACGGTCAACACTCTCCATCAAAGTACGAGTTGGCACCGACGCGTTCACCACAAGCGTAAAGCGGTTGAGTTTCCCGACGCTGGCTTCGATCAGAGCACGTGCAAAGGTCGTGTCGTCTCCACCACGCCAAAGAGTCTCGCCGCACGACACACAGCGGTTCTCGTTCTTCAGGGCGTTTGTTTCGGCGACCGGAATCGTCACAGACACACCGCATTTGCACGTGCGCCAAGGCTGCGATATCCTCGACGGCCAACGCCATCGTGTGGGTCAATGCCATGACGGGCAACTTACCACGACGCCACTCGTGATATTTTTGATTCCTTCACACAGCCGCCGATGTCGTTCGCGGATTCGTCGTCGCTTCAGATCGTCGCCAAGGAGGCTGCTGCTGCGCGCTCTGTTGATCGTCGCTATCGCTCTCGCCCTGCCGGCCGTAGCCGTTCACGCTCAGCAGTCAAGCGCTTCCGCAACCCTGGAGTTTGTCGTTGCCGTGAGCGATGAGACCATCGACGATGGCGAGTCGACGACCGAGAGGGTCTGTCTGAATGGTGGGTGCCACGTTCTCATGCTCGGCGGCGCACCTCACCCGCCGGAGTACAGCCCACCGGAGTACAACCCACCGGAAGTCGAAAACGACGCTTTGGTCGAAAGCGCTAAGAAGTTGAACGACGCTTTGGTCGACGCTTTCTGGGCGACCGCCACGGTCGAGTTCGAGAAGCAGACCTTTCGCGAGGGGACTCAGAACTCGTATCGCGGACTGTTTGATTCATCAGGCTACAACATGCTGCTGAATACGCAGGCCAGTGCTGGCACAACTACGTGGCAAACCCTAGTGTTTCCTGGGCCTGGATGTATGTCGATCTCTGTAAAGAACAGCTCCGTGACACTCTACGACCTGGACGTGAGGGTGACCCAATGAAGCGTGGCGCTGCCGACAATAAAGAGAGCCGAGCGCGGTAGTGCCCGCTGCGCGGTGAGTCATGTTCCGCGCCCGACACGGCGGCGTCTGGCACTTCTGCACGAACTGTCCTCACTGGCCGGACGACTTTGAGGAGTTCGATGACGACGACTCCCACGTGGGGAAGACCTGTAAGGTCTGCCTTCGGCTTGACGCGACCGGTGAGTGCGACTACGAGGAACCCGCCTACTCGCTGTCGCTGGCGATGTTGAGGCACACACTTGCGAGCGGCGGCCATTAAGAGCGGCACTTCACGACGGTTTTCGTTGGCAGCGCGGTAAGATTGCGGTCGGTGTGGGATGGCATCGGGAGTGGTCCGTTTGCCTTAGTTTTCCTTCAGTTCCTCCCAGGACTTCGGCTGCCATTCCTGCGCTAGCTTTCGGGCTGTGTTGCGTTGTGAAACAGACAGTTCTCCTGCGACGCGGTCTCTAACGTGTCGGTACACCTCAAACAATATCCCTGTCGTTCGTGAGGCGGCCAAGTTAAGCCACTTGTGGGCTTGAATAAAATCCTGGGGCACACCCCGACCGTCTTCGTACATGGCTCCGAGGTTAAATTGAGCAGTAGCGTTGCCCTGCTCGGCGGCTAGGCGATACCAGGTGACGGCTTCGGCGAAATCTTGCGGCACGCCTTTGCCGTTGAAGTACATGGCTCCGAGGTTAAATTGGGCCTCAGCGTTCCCCTGCTCGGCGGCTAGGCGATACCAGGTGACGGCCGAGGCCAGATCTTCTGACACGCCTTCGCCGTTGGCGTACGCGTAGCCGAGATAGAGCTGCGCTCGAGCGTTCCCCTGCTCAGCGGCCCGGCGGTACCAGGCGACGGCTTCGGCAAAATCCTGTGGTACGCCGCCTTCGCCGAGGCACAGTCAAGTTAACGAGTCCGGGACATACGAGGGCAGGCTAATCAGAGATCAGGCTGCCGTCACCGCGGTCCACACGGTGAACGCTCGTGCCCGCAACATTCGATGATGAACCGATCTCAGCCGGTGCCGACCCACGCGACACAGATTTTGAATGATGCCGTGAACGTGCAAGAAACACTGCGCGTGGGCGGATGACGTGAAGCCGCGCATCTGACGCTCCCGTTGGCGCGTAGGCTGAGGGGATACGTCGGCGCGATGGTTCGCGTATTGGGTCGTGTCGTGGGTGACCACAGGCATGACGTCCCGATGGGCGACACGGTAGCTGCCCAACTTGTCGGTCACGAGCCGCACGGGTTCCTGTCGCTGACTGTTCAACAGTCGGCGGAAGAATCTCCGCGCTGCCCGCGCGTCCCGACGGGGTTGTACGAGGATGTCGATCAGATCACCGTCTTGATCCACCGCGCGCCAGAGATACTGGCGCTCACCGTTGATCGTCACGAAGACTTCATCCAGGAACCACGTATCTCCGAGTCGACCCTGTCGGCGCTTCAACTGCCGAGCGTAGTCGGGGCCGAATTTCCCGCACCACTGCCGAATGGTTTCGTACGACACGATGATGCCTCGTTCGGCAAGCAAATCCTCAACATCCCGGAAGTTCATGCAGTATCTGTGGTAGAGCCAGACGGCATGGCTGATGATTTCGGGCGGAAAGCGATGCCGAAGGTAGCGCGGCCGGCGAGTGTTCATCCCGGCATTGTGCTGGGCGGAGAGTTAACTTGACAATACCCGTCAGCATCCGCGACCTCGTACGCCATGCCTTGCGGCACCGGCCCGATCACATCGTCGTCGGCGAGGTGCGCGGCGGCGAAGCGGCCGACCTCTTGCAGGCCCTCAACACCAGACACGGCGGATCACTCACCACCGTCCATGCAAACAACGCCGAGAGCGACCTGTGGGTGGCGAATTCGTAGGAATCCGACATCGTTCGATCTTCGGGTCCCCGTCGAGTCCCGAGAGTCCCCCGCGAAGTTGTCGCGATGGCATGAGTAAGGCGTGCAGCTGACGCACTGCCCTGCTGTGTCGCGATAGACGTCGAACGCGGGCGCGTCGACCCGCTCGCCACCGTCTTCGCTGGTCAGATGTCACGCCGCGATCGGTGTCTGATAGAGACCACGGCAATGCGCGTCCCATCGGTAGCGGTCGAGCCGTGCGACATCCTTTCGTATCGGGACGGGCGTCCGCCCGTCCAACGACGCATGGGCCCGATGCGCATTGTAGAAGTCCTGGAAGGCCACCAGTTTGTCTTCCAGGTCCGACGCAGACCAGAACAGCAGTTGATCCACGCATTCTCGTCGCAGCGTGCCGATCAACCGTTCGACAAACGGATGCGACAGCGGCACATACGGCACACTCTTCACCTCGGTCACCTGCAGCACCCGCAGGTTGGCGCGCCATGGGTGAAACCGATACAGCGGGTCGTGGTCGGAGCTGAGGCGCGTCGGACGCGAGAGCCCTCGAATCGCATGGTTGAACATACGGCACAGGGCCCGGCCATCCACGGTTCCAGCATGGATGCCAAAGCCGACGATCCGCCGCGTGTATTGGTCCATCACTACCAGCACCCAATGGCTTCGCAGGATCGCCGACTCGCACCGGAACAGGTCGATGCTCCACAGGCTATCCTTCGCATGCCCCAGGAACGTCAGCCAGAACGGACCACTCGAGTGGGGTGCCGGTCGATCGTGCGTAGCGAGCACTCGGCGCACCACGTCCTTGTCGCTGTCGACCGCACAGGCGAGCGCGATCTGTTGTGCGATCCGCGGCCAGCCCCACCTGGGGTTGCGCCGCTTCATGTCGACGATGGCGTCGACCAGTGCTTTGGACGGTCCTTGGGGGCCGGTGCGACGGCGCGTGGGTGAAAACAGCCAGCGGTACTTGCGGGTGCGCAGAGCCCGATGGAACTCCAGGATCGTCGACGGTCTCAGCACGATCGCTGAGCGAATCACCCGGGCCGGGCGCATGAACAGTGCACACACGCCGGCGAGGATCCGATCCGACGCGCAGAGATTCGGCGCCCGGTGCCGCGAGCGATTCAGAATGAGCAGTGGCTGCTTGACCAAGACCGATTCAGCCACGACAGACCGCAGGCCGCCGGGGCCCATCAGCCGGGCCAGGGTGGCGATCAGGTGCACCAGCAGGATGATCGGGTCGCGCATCGGAACATCCTAGCGACCACTCCCAGGATCACCAAACTTGATAATCTCAACGGATTGCGGGCTGAGTAGTAATTCGCCACCCACAGCTCGCGGGTGAGTGGCAGAGGAGGGCCTTGAGACTCGCGATCCAGTGGTGAGCCATGCTCAGTCGTGACGAACACGCGCATACTGGGCTCGATGCTGTCCACCGACGGCTATCACTGTCATCAGCACACTAGACGCCCAGCACGAAGGTGACCGCATGTGCCATCGGTAAGGCTAGGATCGCCCCAACCGCCACTTTTCGTCCGTCGCCTTCGCGGGATTCCAGCGGGTGGGCAGCCACTGCCAACAGGACGAATGCTGCGACGCTGATCGGCGTGTTGTACATCCATTCGCCCGTCCAGATCGATAGGAAGAAGACCGCCGTAGCTCCAGCGCTGCACCCGAGAGCCGTCAGTTCGACCCCTACGTTGTGATCCGCAAGATCCGCGCGAACGAAGAGCCTTCGCAGCGAAGGAAGAATGAACACGCCGAGTAGCCACAGGTTTGCTGCCAGGCCGAAGACTCCCAAATCGACGAACATGTGAAGCGGGTGGTTCATGATGCTGTGGTCGTCATACTGCCGCACGGCGGGGCCATGCCGCTCGTAGTAGGCGGGTAGCGCGGACTCAAATCCCCCAACACCGTATCCACCGAGGGGTCGATCGCGGATCATGTGGAACGCCAAGCGATTCGTTTCCCCACGCACGTCGAAGCCCAGCCACACGGCAGAGAACGGCGCGTTACTGATGGCTGCTTGCGTTGCCCGCCATTGCGTCGTTCGCGTGAATGCGCCGACAAGCCCGAGGGCGAGGAGGACGCTGACAGCCACCGCCGCGGCGATGATCTGGCGGAAGAGTCTCTTGTCGCTCCGCGCGCACAACCACCCCGACGCCGCAAGCATGCTGACCATAGCTGTGACGATGCCTAGGTGTGCCGACCGCTGCCGGATTGGCACGAACATCAGCACGACGAGCACCACCGTAACGGCTGCGAGCACTCGAAGCCACCGCCGCGTCGGGCGGAGACTCACTGCAAGCGCCACGGGGGCTGCGAGCGTCATGAGCAGCGAGAGTCCGATCGGGTTATTGAAGAGGCCAGAAACCGGCTCTCGAAGAGTTGGGAGCGGAAAGCCCGGCACGAAGACCTGACCGCAGGCCACGCCCAGATTCAGGGCGCTCGCAAGGAGGAAAGCTGTGACCACCGTCTCCCTGCTGATTAACCAACGCGTCTCAGCCCTCCCAGTCACCATCAGTCCAAGTAACGCTAAGCCGCCGATCGGACCGAGCAGAAACCCACCGGCCCGCAGTAACGGCAACGTACTCTGTGGCTGCAGCGTCGCCCAATCGGGGGCGAGATAACCTCCAATCCATTCAAGTCCCGTTAAGGTCGCGAGAAAAGGGCTTCGTTGAAGCAGGACCAGCACGACCGACACGCCGAGTATGGCTGTAAATCCCAGCACGGGAGCTGCGAGGTGCCGGCGTCGGTCTCTCAGCAGCTGACTCCAAGATGTCTCCGGGCTGAGCGAGACACCCACGAGCGTCGCCGTCGCAATGACAAATGGCAACAACTTTCCCAGCCATGTATCGAACCGGAAATACGGGACGGCTGGCACTAGGAATACCAGGGCTAGGAGCGCACGTCCTGGCCATCTAGCCGCCGTAAACCCCACCGCCAGCAACGCGGCCACCCACATGAGCGCGCTGAGTCCGCCCCCACCTACACGGACTCGGAGGAGAATGGCGACAGCCGCCGAGACCACCAACATCCCTATTGGCAGCCACGGGGCCACGTGCTCTACCCAGCGAACCGATCCAGCCTCGAATCGCACGGTTTGAGCCCGGCCTGCGTCGGTAATCCGATCGATACCGGGCGTATTCAGATCGGCGTCCTGCGTCATTTACGGTCGCTTCCTTATGACGTCGCGCATCATTCCATTGTCGGAATGGCACTGTCAACTTAACGTGTGGGTGGCGAATTCGTAAGAATTCGATCTATCGCTCGATCTTCATGTCGCGGGAGCCGGAACCATCCGCGAAGTTCTCGCGATGGCGTGCGTGAGATGTGTTGCTGAAGTACTGCCCTGCTGCGCGATGGCGGGAACGCGGCAGACTCTGCAGGCGGGCGCGTCGCCACGCTCGCCAACGTCGCTGTTCAGATTCACGCCGCGATCGGCGTCTGATAGAGACCACGGCAATGCGCGTCCCATCGGTAGCGGTCGAGCCGTGCGACATCCTTTCGTATCGGGACGGGCGTCCGCCCGTCCAACGACGCATGGGCCCGATGCGCATTGTAGAAGTCCTGGAAGGCCACCAGTTTGTCTTCCAGGTCCGACGCAGACCAGAACAGCAGTTGATCCACGCATTCTCGTCGCAGCGTGCCGATCAACCGTTCGACAAACGGATGCGACAGCGGCACATACGGCACACTCTTCACCTCGATCACCTGCAGCACCCGCAGGTTGGCGCACCATTGGTGAAACCGATACAGCGGGTCGTTGTCGGAGCTGAGGCGCTTCGGACGCGAGAGCCCTCGAATCGCATGGTTGAACATGCGGCACAGGGCGCGGCCATCCACGGTTCCAGCATGGATGCCAAAGCCGACGATCCGCCGCGTGTATTGGTCCATCACCACCAGCACCCAATGGCTTCGCAGGGTCGCCGACTCGCACCGGAACAGGTCGATGCTCCACAGGCTATCTTTCGCATGCCCCAGGAATGTCAGCCAGGACGGACCACCCGAGCGGGGTGCCGGGCGATAGTGCGTGGCGAGCACTCGGCGCACCACGTCCTTGTCGATGTCGACCGCAAAGGCGAGCGCGATCTGTTGTGCGATCCGCGGACAGCCCCACCTGGGGTTGCGCCGCTTCATGTCGACGATGGCGTCGACCAGTGCTTTGGACGGTCCTTGGGGGCCGGTGCGACGGCGCGTGGGTGAAAACAGCCAGCGGTACTTGCGGGTGCGCAGAGCCCGATGGAACTCCAGGATCGTCGACGGTCTCAGCACGATCGCTGAGCGAATCACCCGGGCCGGGCGCATGAACAGTGCACACACGCCGGCGAGGATCCGATCCGACGCGCAGAGATTCGGCGCCCGGTGCCGCGAGCGATTCAGAATGAGCAGTGGCTGCTTGACCAAGACCGATTCAGTCACGACAGACCGCAGGCCGCCGGGGCCCATCAGCCGGGCCAGGGTGGCGATCAGGTG
The DNA here is from genome assembly GCA_965237405.1 of Vicinamibacterales bacterium. Classification (GTDB taxonomy): domain Bacteria; phylum Acidobacteriota; class Vicinamibacteria; order Vicinamibacterales; family UBA8438; genus CAUZIB01. The sequence continues at coordinate 2,304,210 of OZ250139.1, forward strand.
CACCAGCAGGATGATCGGGTCGCGCATCGGAACATCCTAGCGACCACTCCCAGGATCACCAAACTTGATAATCTCAACGGATTGCGGGCTGAGTAGTAATTCGCCACCCACAGGCTTGCGCCGCCATTCGATCCCATGCTGGGTGAGGCGAGCGTCTACCAAATCAGAACGCTTTCAATTTCCGGTAGGCCAACAGCACCATCCGTGCGAGTAACCACCCGTGCTCGAAACGCGAGATCTGGGTTTCTCCATAGCGTCGGTCCGCATAGCGGATCGGGACTTCTACAATCTTCAGATTGAGCTTCGAAGCGCCGAAGATCAGGTCGAAGTCGCCGAACGGATCGAAGTCACCGAAGTAAGCACGATTCGAGACGATCTGATCGTAGTGCTCTCGACGCAAGACCTTGGTGCCGCATAGGGTGTCGGTGAAGCGCTGGTTCAGCAACCATGAGAACACCGAGGCGAAGCTTCGATTCGCGAAAAGTTCAAGAATCGCATCGCCCCCTCCTCCAACGGATAGACCATCCGTGTCCCGTTGATGAAGTCTCCCTTCCTGGAGACGAGGGCGCGATAGAACTTGGGCAAAGATTCAGGCGGCACGGTGAGATCTGCATCGAGGATCATCAAGATCTGCCCGCGCGCCTCCGCGAAGCCTAGGTGCACCGCGTCGCCCTTACCGACACCGTTTTGCTGGAGCACCTTTATGTCGACGTCGGGAAACGCATCTCGGACCCGGTAACACTCCTCCAGCGTGTTGTCCAGGCTGTTACCTTCCACGAAGATGACCTCCACATCATCGCAGAGTCGCGGTAATCGCTTGATCGCGTCTTCGATATTTCCGCGCTCGTTTCGGCAGGGAATGATCACGCTCGTGGAAGGTTTCTCGAGCTCGGTGTTCAGCATGGGCCTCGCCACCGTATAGTTTCGCAGGCATGCTCTGCGAATGAGGGGGAGGGTGCCGACGAACCGGTTGATCAGACGACCGATGCCGAGCAACCGCTTCGGGAGGAGCTGACGCCACTCCGACTTTATGACATCGAAGTCGGCGAGGTCGAGGACGTTGGCGATGTCTTCCGCCGAAAGCCAGTTCTGCTCCACCTGAGGCATCTTCGCGCCCAGCCATTCCGCGAGCTGCAACACCGGTTCCCAGAGCTTCGAGTAATAGGCGACGACAAGGCGAGTGCTAGGCGTGCAGATCTTGTGCAGGTTCACGAACGTCGTTTCACAGTCTTCGAGATAACCAACGACGTCGGATAGTACGATGTAGTCGAACGGACCTTCCAGCTCCTCGATCGTGCGCTCGTCTTCGATATCCCCGACTCGGAACTCGACACCGGGATACTTGCTTCGAGCTATTTCGATCATCTTCTCACCGAAATCGACCCCGACCCCGCGTGAAGGCCTGAGCGCATGGAGCAACTGACCGGTACCGCAGCCAAGCTCCACGACTTCCTTCCCCTCCGGGATCAAGAAACGCATGAAGCGCCGATCTTCCTCGTGGAAATAGGAGCCACGCGCAATCCAATCGTCACGCTCGGGTGCCTGGCGGTCCACCATCTCGCGAATGACGGCGTTGTTGCGCGGTTCGAAAACTGACCCGCAACGCCCCCTACCCACAGACCCGTTAACGACCGATAGCGTACGACGCCGGCCTACCAAGCTGAGTCATCTGATTGAGGATGTTACATGCGAGGATGGCCTCCGTCTCTTGCCCTGCCCGACTGCGCGCTCGAAGGCTCTCCCCGATGATCACCTTGTACCGGAAGAAGGCGTTCTCCATACGGGCCTGCTGATGGTAGCCCGAGTCCTTCTTCCACTGTCGCCGTCCAGCCTGCTGCACCTGTCGGATCGTGCGGTCGCGCGCGGGCGATCGTGGTCGCCGTCCAGACACGGTGGCTGGCCTGGTCGGTGGAATGACGACCGTCGCGCCACGCGCACCCGCAGCCTCGTAGATGCCACGCGTGTCGTAGGCCGCGTCCGCCGTGAGGCAGGAGACGTCGCCTTCGACCTGGTCGATCAGATCGAGGGCTGTCGTCGCGTCGTCAACATGCCCGCCGGTCAGGGCGTGAGCGACGATCACGCCCGATCCGTCGACGCCCAGATGAAGCTTCTTCCAGCCGCGTATCCCGCGTCCGCCATGTTTCACGGCCGCCCATTCACCTTCACCCACAGTCGAGAGCCCGGTACTGTCGACGATGAGATGTATGCCTGCGCCCGCGGGGAGGCGGCGAAGTGCAAGGTCGAGGTGCTGACCACGCCGTGAGAGAGTCGTGTGATCGGGCGCGGACAGGTCGAGGCACAGCATCCCGAAGATCGACCTCAGAAAGCCCTCCGTCTGACGAAGGGGCAGGTGAAAGATCAGGCGGAGCGTCAGCGCGGTTTCGATGGCAACCTCGGAGTACTGCAGCTGCCCTCCGCGCTTGCCGACGCCCACGGCCTCCCACGTGGCGATCGCTTCCGGCGTCAACCACAGGGTGACGTCGCCTCGCTGGACCAGTGCTCGGTCGTACGCCGGCCAGTTTCCGACGCGGTATTTCGTTGTGTACCTGGGATGCACTCTCGACTTCACGTCGAGATCATGCCCCTTCGGCCGTCACGATGGCCAGGGCCGCGCCGAACACTTGTTTCCGCGCACCAACGCCACCAGGCAGGGGGGGTCCTGTCCAGCGTCTTAGGCAGCTCGATGCTGATGGCGACGGCCGCATCACTCGCGACGAGCTGCCAGGCCCAATGAAACAGATGGTCGACCGCTTCGATACGAACGGTGACGATGTCATCGATGCGACCGATCTTGAAGCCATGACCGAGCGTATGCGCGGGGGGTGGCGAAGACCCTGACCCGCTTCTGACAGTTCTGAAATCAAGACATGGTCATCGTCTCGGGGCACTGTTCATAGTGGCGGTCTCGTCATTCGTCGTTGTAGTGGGAGGGAGCCTATGACCCATCGCTACGCACGTCTCATCGCGGTCGCCATTGCCACTGTGTCTTCAGTACGCCGGGGTGCGCGCAGCAGGAACCGGCGCCTCTGACGACGTTGGAGACGATCGACGTCGAGTTCATCGCAACACCGTCACGTGAGGAGTCGTCGCGTTCTATGCGAGCGAAGCGGTGTCCCGTTCACACAAAAGATGGTGCGGAATCGGGTGCGTTGGGCAGAGCGGCGAGCTGGGCTACGGCCCAAGGGGGTTCATGCCCTTCGGCATACGTTCTGCTCGCATCTGGCCATGCACGGAGCGGCTGCGAAGGCAATTCAGGAACTGGCGGGACACGAAGATCTCTCAACAACCCAACGTTATATGCATTTGAGGCCCAAGGCTGTTGAGAGTGCGATTCGTCTGCTCGATGGGCCTGTTCCGGCGTGAGCCGTGGAGAGCTGACGGAGACGCATCAGGTGCGAACGAAAAAGACCCTGTGTTTACAGGTTGAAAATGGTGGGTTCGGCTGGAGTCGAATTTACGACCTAAGTGATAGCTAGTGCATCACTTCTGTGTTTGTGTCCTTTGGAGTTATACACAAACCTATACACAAACATCCTGGCTGCCATCAGATTTTCCTGGCCGAGAGGGGGGTCAAGCTACCCCGGTCGTCCCTTTTTCGTGGGGCGATTTATGCCGATCCAAAAACAGCGGCGGGGATCGGAATATCTATATACCCGACCGACATTTATAGCCGCCAATTTTCGGTCTCACCCCCAAGGCACAGCTCACGACCAGTGCCAAGAGGGTCCCTCTCATGGCTGCCTTGCGGCGGGGGTCGCGAGGATGGTCAGTACGCGTCGAGGCCCTCCGTCAGCTCGACGTAGGTCCCCGAGGGGTCGATCAGGAACGCGATCTTGAGTCCAAGGCTGTCGATCTCCTGATAGTCGACGTCGAATTCAACCCCCTTCGCTTTGAGCTTCTCGATGTACGCGGCGAGATCGTCGACCTCGAACCCGATGTGATCGATCGAGCGTCCCTTCGTTGGGACGGTTAGATTCGGGGCCGAGCCGAAGCTCATGATGCTCATATTCATGCCGGGCACGTTGGTCGTGGTCATGATGCGTCCTCGCGGCCGCTTCTCCAAATCGAAGATGTCGACGTACCAGTCGAGGAGCGCCTCGAAGTCGGGGGTGTTGAAGTGGATGTGGTGGCCGGACACCTCCACCGGCAGCGCCTGATCCTCTTGCAGCTCAACCCAGACATCGTCGGGCATCATCACGTGCGAGTTCCGTTGTCCTTCTGCGCCGGTGAAGATCTCGATCGACCGCAGGCCGGTCTCCTTCCACTTCTCCAGGAACTTCGGCGTACTCCGAACCTTGAAGCCGAAGTGGTCCATCACCGACCCCTGCGAGCCGCCTGTCGGCTCCTTCTCGGTGAGGGCGACCAGGAAGTTCGGGAAGCGCACGACCGTGAGGGGTCCCTTCTCGATCACCTCGCCGCCGAAGTGCTCGACCCACAGACGCTTGTGAAGCTCGATATCTGACACATTCAGGTGTACATGCCCATACGTCAGGCCGGCCTCGTTCGGCACTGCGAGTTGCGCCGTGGCTGGTACGGACCACAGGGCGCACGCACACACGACGACCGGCACGAGCCTTCTCATCGGCATCAGCTCCTTCATAGTCGTCCCTCCTCTGGGCTCAGCATTACCTACATCGACTGTTTGTCGACCTCGTCATAAATCACCTGCGTCCAGCGGTATCCATTCGGCTGCGAGTTCTCTTGTTTCGGTGTGATTTCTTTCTGCCAGTCCGTAATGTCTGTTTTGCACCGTTTCGTGAAAACGAGGGATCCTTCGATCTATTGAGCTTTCGTCTTGATGGGGTTGTCAGTTGTTGTTTCAGCTTCCGGCTCTGTTCTAATTTCGAAGCATCCGTTGTAATAAGAAATCCGGAAACCGGTTCCTGTTTGATTTGTTTTTTGATGAGTCGCTCGATAGCAGCTAATTTTTTATGTTCCTGAGGTGCGACGAGAGAAATAGCATTACCGCTGCCACCGGCTCTGGCTGTGCGACCAATCCGATGTATGTAGTCCTCAGGTGTATCGGGCAGCTCAAAATTTACGACGTGGCTAATGCCTTCAACATCAAGACCGCGGGCAGCGATATCCGTCGCGATGAGAATGTCAAACTTTCCGTCTCGGAAATGTGCCAATGCTCGCATCCTAGCATTTTGACTCTTATTACTATGAATGACCGTGGCAGCGTGGCCGGATTTGTCTAATGCCTTAGTTAACTGGTTCGCTCGGGCTTTAGTGCGAGTAAACACCAAAGTTCGATGCATGTTTCTGTTCATTAGAATGGCTTTAAGTAACTCCTTCTTGCGATCCGTTTGAACAGGATGAATTACCTGCGTGACGCTACTGACTGGTGTTGCCCGCCGAGTAACCTCGACCATCACCGGTTCCCGGCTGGTGCGCCGAATTAAGGATTCGATGTCATCTGGCATCGTTGCTAAAAAAAATAGGTTCTGACGCTTCTTCGGCAAGACAGAAAAGATGCGACGGACATCGGGTAGAAATCCCATATCGAGCATCCGGTCGGCTTCGTCTAAAACGATGGTACGAATGTGATTGAGAGATGCCTGTTTTCGGCTAATATGGTCGAGAAGTCGTCCAGGAGTTGCAATCAATAGGTCCAATCCTCCTGCCAGTTTTCGTTTTTGCGGTTCCATTCCGACGCCTCCAAAGACAACGGCACTTCGAAGGTTTAGATGTTTTCCGTAACGCTTGGTCATATCGCCAATCTGTGCAGCTAGCTCGCGGGTCGGTGTAATGACCAGTGCCCGAGGGCCAACAGACGGCCTTCCGATAGACAATTGCTGAAGGATGGGCAACAGGAATGCGGCGGTTTTTCCAGTGCCAGTCTGAGCACATGCGATAAGGTCTCGACTTTCAAGAACTACAGGAATCGCTTTTTCTTGAATTGACGTGGGTGTGGCATATCCCGCGACAGCTCGAACTATTTCAGAACGCAGGCCAAGTTCAGTGAAATTCATACGGTTTGTACTCCAGCCCTCGCTCACCCACGCAAGGGCATCTACGCCTACTGATTCACATGAACTGCAAGCGTTACTTGGGGCAACAGGTAATCGGTGAGGGCCGTTACTTACGGTCGAGCAAAACTCACTGACTTTAAGCGGGGCTTCTGGTTGGGAGAAAACCTGATCGCCGTTTCAGTTATAAGGTTAACACGTTGCGCTAGATGAGGGAAATGGCGTCCCTAAGCGTTCCGAGTTGGAACCAGGTACTGGGCTGGCTGAAAGAGATGGATACGTTGCGGAAAGCCACCGAATTGACGGCCCAACACTGGGATTCTTCAGTATTTTGATCCGCTACTTTTGTACCGGGTTACAAAAGAGGAAGCTCTGACATCGCGAGGAAAGGGTTGGCGTCCCCAAGGGGAAGGGATACGCTGTGGAAGGGTGAGTCGCGCGGGTCGACGTCTGGCATCACCGCCAGCAGTCGGGGCGACCGGTGAGTATTTAGTGGTCGCAGAACTCTCCCGCCGAGGGCTGATCGCGACCACCAATCGTGGTGGCGGTATTGGGGCGATGGCCGCGTCTTCTACACGTCGCTCGGACACCTACCGGAAACCTGGACCAACGACGCAGCGTTCAAGGCGCACCTCACGGGAGGCATTCGTGGGCGCTCGGCCTGGAGAATTGACCGTGCCCGGCGGCCCACGGCTACTGAGTGGGCACCCACGTCTTAAGCTTCTCGAACTTGACTCTGCTACTCTGATGCGGTGGAGCAGTCGGCCAAGTTCTTCGTCGGGCAAATCATCCATCACAAGAAACTCGACTATCGTGGCGCCGTGTTCGACGTGGATGCAACGTTTCAAGGGTCCGATGAGTGGTACGAGTCAGTGGCACGCTCTCGTCCGCCAAAAGACCGGCCGTGGTATCACGTGCTCGTCGACGGGGCTGAGCACACAACCTACGTCGCTGAACGCCATCTCGAATCCGAAGAACGCGGTAAGCCGATCAAGCACCCCCTAATCGCCGAGCTCTGCGGCGAGTTTGCAGAGGGGCGGTACTCTATGAGAGGCAGGGTCCAGTAGAGGCCCCGTGACTCGTAGCAGCAGGGTTGAGCCTCCGGCTTCCACGCTCCGTCTGATCAGCATCGATGACAGATTGAGGCACCGCAGCCGTCACGGGGTCGACGCGTCGCTGGAAAGCACGCGAAGCCGCGGGCGGTTCAACGGGGACGGGAACGTCGTCGAAATTCCCACGGTGGCATCGGCGACGGCTGACTCCAAAGCCCTGTTCTGGTCGTTCGAGCCTGCACTTCCGCCCGTGCCAACACGGGGTCATCGGAATACCGGGTGTAGTGCCACGCGAGTCCCGCCGTCACCAACGCCACACTGAGGTCCTGGTCATCGATTTGCACCCGACTGACGAGCCGTCCGTACCGGTCTACATCACGCACATGCACAGTGACACGCTTATTGAAAACTTGCGCGGACGTAAAGGCACTCGCATGTGTCCCAAACGGCTGGTCGGATTCTGGTGTGTCGATCCCGTCGAGTCTGATGCGCACCGTTGCACCGTCACGCCGGACCGAGATCGTGTCGCCATCGGCCACACGGATAACCGGGCCAGAGAAGGTGTCGCCGACCTGACCAGACACCAACTCCGGACACAGAAGTGCGACGAGCAGGAGATGGAGTTGTAGCCACAGAATGTGTCGGCACTGTTTGCGGGTGTGACGGATGTCCTGGTCCATACCGACAGCGACCGGTGAGGTGTGTAGCCTACCGCGGGACGGCGGGCGGTTCAACGGGGACGGGTGTTACGGCTCACGCGGGTGCGCGCCGAGCTATTGAGGCGGTCCGCTCATATGTCTGACTTTAGTCATAGCGACGTCCGGCTGCAGCTGTAACGCTCGGCGTGTTGGTATCGGTGCACATGTTGGATAAGATGGCAGCATGCGCCGGCTTCAATGCTTTGCCTTCTTCTTCGCATTCGTCGCGGCAACAGGTACCGTCGACGCCCAACCGTCTGACCGCCCTAACGTCATCCTAATCATGGCCGACGACATCGGTTACGAATCTTATGGGGCTTTCGGCGGAACGTCCTACCAGACTCCCGTCCTGGACAACATAGCTACAGAGGGAATGGTTTTTAGGCACGCCTATTCCAATCCTTTCTGCACGCCAAGCCGCGTGAAGATCATGACTGGCTTGAGCAACGTTCGGAACTATGTCTCGTTTTCAATCTTGAAGAAGACCGAGAAGACGTTCGGCCATATGATGCAGGAAGCGGGCTATCGCACCGCCATCGCCGGCAAGTGGCAGTTGTATGGGGCCGAACATTACGAGGACATGATTCGGGCCAAGGGATCGCTGCCACAGGACACGGGGTTCGATCGCCATGCCCTCTGGCAGGTCGAAAAATCAGGCAGTCGGTACTGGGGCCCAACCATCACCATCGACGGCGAGCTGAAACGTTTCGGCGAGGACGTCTATGGACCGGACATCTACACGCAGTTTCTGCTCGATCGCATGGAAGAGTACAAAGACGAACCCTTCTTCCTCTATTACCCTATGGCGCTGGTCCACTGGCCCTTTGATCCCACACCGGATAGCGCCGACCGGAACAGCACAGACGAACAGCAGAACTTTGCGGACATGGTGGCCTACATGGACAAGCTCATCGGCCGCATCATTGAAAAGACCGAGCAGATCGGAATCGCCGAACGCACGCTCATTCTCATGACCGGTGATAACGGCACCTACGGCGGAGGTAATCCGGCTCATAATCACGGCAAGCCCATCCTGTCAAGAATAGGTAATAAGGTGATTGTCGGTGGAAAGGGGAAATCCACCGATGCCGGAACCCGGGTGGGTCTGTTTGCTTACCAACCTGGCACCGTTCCCGCTGGCAAAGTTTCAAACGACCTAGTCGATTTCTCCGACTTCGTACCCACCATTGCCGACGCAACAGGCGCCAATCCCTTGCTGCCAACGGACGGACAGAGTTTCCTCCCCCAGTTGCATGGGAAGCGCGGGAATCCGCGGGAAACCATATACGTCTATCACTGGCCACGGCCGGACAAGGGGCAACCGCTGGCGTTCGTGCGCAACCAACGTTGGAAATTGCACAGCGATGGCCAATTATTTGACATGAAGAACGATGTACTGGAAGAGCGGCCCGTGACCGGTCCGAAGAGCGCGGCCATTCGGAAACAGCTACAGGCAGCCATGGATCGAATGCCAGCCAGAGGCCAGACGCTCTTGAAATTCGATTGAGAATGCAACGTGTATGGTTACTCCTCGTGCGGACTGCGTTGGAGATAGGCCGCAAACGGCGTGAAACAGGGGTGTCAGGACAGGAGCCTTCGTCGCTCAACCGAATGCTAATTCTCCGGATATTGAATGAGCGGATGCACCGCGTATCGGAAAGCGCCGTGTTTAGCCAGTCGATTCCGTACGTATCACGCCCGGTGGCTTGGGAATATTCAACTCGATGGTGATGGGTGTCTCCGGTTCCGGCACATCCCGAAGGTTCGGACGCTCATAGGCGTAGGTCATCAACACCGTTAGGACCGATGGATGGAGTTTCCCTGTTCGCGCATCGGCCAATAATCAAGCCTGCACTTTCGGGTCTTCCACGATGCCCGTGGCCCACTCCCGCACGGCACGCCTGGTCTTGTTGCATAATCCCTTGGGTCGTCCAGGACCAAGACCCCGGTCTCGTAGCTGAGCCGAAAACATCCGTCAACAGTCCCCCCGGTCGGCAGTACACTAGAGGGTACTCCGAACTGTGTTCGATTGGTTCCCAAGAGCACCGTATACTGTCGACCGTCAGGAAGCGATCGCCAGGCAACATCATCTACGAAGGAGAGACCCATGGGTTCGAAACGAACTAATCGAAGGGAATTCCTTAAAGGCGGCGGCGCGTTGGCCGGTGGTTTGACCTTGGGGGCAGTAAAGCCGGCATTCGGCCAAACACCGGGATCTCAAGCGTTCATCAAGGGCAACGAAGAACTAGTCCCCTATGGCGAGCGCTCCCGTTTCGTGACCTCGGTACGCATACCGCACGCGCCAGGCGGTAGGCCTTCGCCTGATGCATATGGAAAATATTTTCATATTGCGGCTCCGCTTCAGGATTCGGTGGGGACGATCACGCCATCCTCGCTCCACTTTGTGGGGACCACCCGTGGCGCCTTCATTCCGGATATCGATCCCCAGGAACATCGTCTCATGATCCACGGCATGGTGGACCGTCCGCTGACCTTCACCATGGCGGACTTGAAGCGTCTCCCTTCCGAAACCCGCCTCCATTTTATCGAGTGTGCGGGAAACCGTTCGAGGCCCCAATATAAGACAGTTCAGGAAACGCACGGAATGACCAGCTGCGCCGAATGGACCGGAGTGCTCCTGTCTGTGCTGCTCAAGGAGGCCGGCGTAAAAGGCGGGGCGTCCTGGATCGTAGCTGAAGGGTCGGAGGAAGTGAAGGGCGCGTCAAGCATTCCGTTGGCGAAAGCCATGGACGACTGTCTGGTGGCCTATGGCATGAACGGCGAGCCGGTGCGTCCCCAGAATGGATTCCCACTGCGGCTGCTGGTTCCCGGCTTCGAAGGTATCTTCAACTCGAAGTATCTCAGGCGAATCAAGGTGGTGGACCGGTACTACATGACCTACAACGACTACGGGCATCTTAATCGGCGTGAGGACCGCGAAGGCGCTGCGCTGGGAATGTTGATCGGACCGAAATCGGTCATCACCTTTCCGTCCGGCGGACAGCAGCTGCTCGACCGCGGATTCTACGAGGTCAGCGGCTTAGCCTGGTCCGGTGGGGGCGCCATTCGCAGGGTGGAGGTATCCACCGACGGCGGCCGACGCTGGGCAGACGCCGAGATTCGGGGGACGGCGCATCGCATGGCGCATACCCGGTTTAGCTTCCAGTGGACTTGGGACGGACAAGAGACCGAGCTCCTGTCGCGCTGCACGGACGAACCGGGCCAGGTCCAACCGACGCGAGTTCAGATCGCCGAGTTCTTCGGAGAGCGCGCGGATGATGAGTCATTCCGTGTGCGGGGCATGGACAATTCCATCCAGCCGTGGAGGGTCGCGAGCGATGGGAGCGTGCACAATGCGATTACTTAGGCTGCTCTCGTTTCTGATGCTGCTTGGGGGCTCCGCGATAGCGCAGTCACCCACGTATGGTGTGGGAAGTACCCCGAGCGCAGAAGAAATCCGTGCCTGGGATATCTCCATCAGTCCTACGGGAGAGGAACTCCCGCCGGGGCGCGGAACCTCCACGGAAGGCGAGCTAGTCTATCGGCGACAATGCGCAGTATGCCATGGGGGGGAAGGGCAAGGGGCCGGCGCTCCCAGGTTGGTAAAACCCAACGCGGAACCCAATATCGACCCCTGGGACTTGGGGCGAATACTGCCGATACGCGCGCCGTACGCGACGGGGGTATGGGATTACATCAATCGCGGCATGCCTCTCAATCGAGAGGGAACCCTCACCGCCGATCAGGTCTACGCGCTGACGGCCTACTTGCTCTATTTAAACGCTGTCATCCCGGAGGACACGGTACTTGACGCCCAGAGTCTCCCGAAGGTAGAGATGCCAAATCGTGATAACTTCGCTCCCCTACCGGAGTGGAAGCGCGGGATGCAAAGGCTTCCAGATTACCCCTACTAGATCTTCGTCTACAGGAACCCCGACCCCATTTGGGGCCAACAATAGACAGTAACTAGGGCTCGAAAAATCTAGTCAAAGGCCTTTTTCTTTAACCCTGGCCTCTCACACGCCCGATACACCTCGCCCATGCCCCCACCAGCTGGCACCCTTTGGCTCTAAACGCAGCATCTCAGGTCTTTCTCCTCTCAGCCCTAGAAGTTTTTTGGACACCCTAGGTTTGTCGGAGCAACATTTGGTCAAACATCTCTACTCCACGCCAGCTCGTTTGGAACGTGCATTCACTCTACTTGTCGCGGTCTCGCTTGCCGCCACCGTAGAGGCATCTCAGGATCACGCTCATCCGGCGTCTAACGCTAGTGATCACGAATCTCGCCAGACGCAACACGAACACGTCACCCCATCTGACCGGTGGCAAGTCATGCAGGATGGGGTTGTCTTTCTCACGTTCAACCGTCAGGCCAAGCCGAGGGGGGCAACAGAGCTGGTCTCACAGAACTGGTGGATGGGCATGGGGAACCGGGCTGTGGGTAACGGGACCTTGACATTTCGAGCCATGCTCAGTCTCGAACCGCTCACCTTGGGTGGTAACGGCTACAACGAACTCTTTCAGACCGGTGCGACCCATCGGGGCCGTCCTCTCACTGACCATCAGCATCCCCACGATTTCGTGATGCAGTTGACGGCGGTGTGGCGGGTGCCGTTGTCGAACCGGACCAGCATCACCGTCGCAGGAGGGCCCGTGGGGGAGGGCCACACTGGGGCCAGTCGCCTTTATGCACCGACTGTCCGCCGCAGAGAATCCGTTTGCACCATTAGGACATCACACGTTCGACTCGACGCACACCACCAAAGGAGTCATCGCAATGAGAGTGGACGCCGGCCCAATAGCCATTGAGGGATCGGTGTTCCACGGCGGTATGCCAAATGAAAGTCGGTGGGAAATTTCAGATGTTGGCGCACTCGACTCGTGGGCGACTCGGGTGTGGTTACGGCCCAGTGCGTCCTGGGCGTTTCAAGTCTCTCATGGGTTCTTAAAGAAGCCCATGGCACTCATGCCGGGTAATGTGCGTCGCACCACGGCATCCGTGTCTTGGCTAACCGAATCGGACGCCCAGTTCACGGCCCTGACTGCCGGGTACGGTCGTAACGATAAAGACCACGCTGATTCCTTCTCGGATGCTTTCTTTGTAGAAGCGACCCGTCGCTTCTCTCCGCATGTTATCTACAGTCGCTTTGAGGCGGTGGACGTGGAAACGGGACTATTCTTGGGGACCACGACGCACATGGGCAGCGGCCATGCCGAGCCGGGCACGGTCGTGGCCTTGACGGTCGGGGCGATGCGAGATTTACCTCAACTTGGGCGTTTTGAACTCGGTGTCGGAGGGGATGTCACCGTTCATAAGGTGCCCGCTCAGCTGGCGACCACCTACGGGTCACGGCCTGTATCGTTCAAGATATTCTTACGACTTCGGCCACCAGTTTCGTCAATGGGAAGAATGCGAAACGGGCCGATGATGCAACCGATGGGAGAGAGGTGATGAACAACGCCACCACGGAACTGTCCTTTCGAGGCGGCAAGCGGCTCGACTAGGCCGGACTCCCGATGCCGAGGGCGCGCAACGCATCAGCATCGATGGCTCCACTCTGGCAGCAGTCGGCGAGGATGCCGTTTACCGCGACCGCAGGGACACGGACGACCCCATATTTCTTGGCCTTCTGTTGGGTCGCCTCATCGTTCATATCCAGCACGTCAATACCACAGCTCGGGCACGCCAACTCTTGAACAAGCTGTACCGCCTCATCGCAGAGCGGGCATCCCGCGGTGAATACCTCGACTTTTCTGAGCGTCATGTCACACCATCCTTTGGATCATCCCTTCTGCATTCACCGAACCCCCGCCGCCGGCGCGATGACGAAAAGGCGTGTGGAGCAAAGTGTCATGAAACTCGACCGCCGACCATGACAACGAACGGTGAGACAACTAGCGTAGCCCAGGCCGGCGGGCGGATCAACGGGGACGGCTCGGGTGTACCGCGTAGGGGAAAGTACTGGGATTAGCCCGTCGAGTCCGTACGCCTCACGCCCGGTGGTTTCGGAATGTTCAACTCGATGGTGATGGGCGTCTCCGGTTCCGGCACGTCCCGAAAGTTCGGACGCCCATAGGCGTAGGCCATCAGCGCCATCAGGAGCGATGGATGGAGTTTCCCCACCCGTGCATCGGCCAGCAAGCGGGCTTGCACTTGTGGGTCTTCCACGATGCCCGTGGCCCACTCCCGTACGGCACGCCTGGTCTTGTTGCATGACCCCTTGGGTCGTCCGAGCAGGTTTCCTGATTGGCCGGGTTCGAAGGGCATTGTTTTTGGAATGTTGTTTACAGCGCAGCCAGATCGCGTTCAGGCGGCTATCAATAACGACTAGTTGATTCCAATAGCGACAGGGAGTATCAACGGCTGGGTGTAGCGGCTCAAAATACTGAAGAACTCCAGTGTTAGGCCGTCAATTCGGTGGCTTTCCGCAGCGTATCCATCTCTTTCAGCCAGCCCTGTACCTGGTTCCAACTCGGAACGGTTAGGGACGCCACACCTTCCTGATAGGGACACTTAAGGAACAGTCACACCAGGTCACGCCGAGCACGATCCCCGCTGTCATCTCTTACCGGTGACGAATGTTACGACAACGGAAGGCTAGGCAACGAGTAAAGTGTCTGTCGGCTATCTGATGTAACCGAGCGAACGGAGGTTCTCGAGCTCCTCTGGCGAGTATTGAGGCGCCTGGTCCGTACCTTCGCTCCTCTGTCCAGCCTCGTTCAGTCGCTTGGCCAGCAGCCCCTTCATCAACTCCGCGAGCTCGGCATGGTCTGCGATGATGTTCTTCGTCTCCATCGGATCGCTTCGCACTTCGTAGAGTTCGTACTCGCTCTGCTGCATCGACCGTTGATACTGCTCGGTCGGCACATGCAATAGCTTCCACCGAGCGTCCTCGATCGAGCGAAGGAACTCGTGTTGCTTTAGTCCGCCCTCACCAGCCTCGATGACGACGTAATCGTCCACGCGATCCGCCTCGCCCCGCAACACGGGTACCAGCGACTGGCCATGCCACTTGACACCTTCCGGAACGTCCCACCCCATCAAATCGATAATCGTAGGAACGAGATGAATCAAGCCAACGGGATAGCTAACCCGCGAACCCGGATCTGGTGCTCCCGGTCGATACACGACGAAGGGGATCCAAGAACTGGCATTGTACGGATACCAACCATGCTCGAAGAAGTAGTGATGCTCCCCGAGGCTTTCCCCGTGGTCAGCGGTCAGTACGACCAGTGAGTCGTCCAGAATGCCGCGGGCCTTGAACGCCTCGAGCAAGCGCCCGATCTGAGAATCAGTGTAGGCAATCTCGCCGTCGTAGTTGGCGACATACCATCCCAATGTGGCCTGTTCTCCGTTCCGACGCCAGTAACGACCGGCGACTCCGCTGTTGTAGTTACCGTCGTCTTCGTTCAGCCTAAGCAGTGTCGAATCGTAGTGCTCATCCTCAAAGAACGGTTCCGCGTACGGCGACGGCGGATCGTAGGTGGCGTGCGGATCAACGTAATGAACCCACAAGAAGAACGGCGCCTCTCCCCTGCCACCGTCCAGCCAAGCCACAGCGGCGTCGGTGACAGTATCCGCCCGAAACCCGAGGGGACCACTGACAAGCTTGTAGCTCTCGATGTAAGTGTCGAATCCCTGGCCGAAGTTGGTCGCGGCCCCGAGCACGCCGTTGGAGACGACGGCCGCCGTGCGCAAACCCTACTGCTTGGCGATCTCGGCCAACATGATCTCATCGTCTTCGATGTATTGCCCACGTGATCCGAACATCACGCCCGTCACGTGTGGAGGCCGGCCTGTGAACATCGAAACCATGCTCGGCACTGTCTTCGGCCACGGCGCCCTGGCCTTGTCGAAGGTCACACCTCTCTCGGCAAAGGCGTCGATGAACGGTGTTGTGCGACGGGCGTAACCGTAAAGGCTCATGTGGTCGGCGTGAAGCGTGTCGACGGAGATTACGATGACGTTCGCGGGTGGCACTGGCGGCGTGACGGCACATCCCCCAACCAACAGAGCCGAAACGAGAACACGATGGAACCTTAGTGCTGGTTTCATGACTCGATATCCGAGGCCTGTAGCCTACCGCGGGACGGCGGGCGGTTCAACGGGGACGCGGGTTACGCGTCATGTAGGTGCGCGTCATCCGCCTCGTAGCACAGGATGCGCTTGGCCTCGTCGAGATGCTCTAGCTAGTAGTCGGCCACGGCCAGCGAGACACGGATCAGCTCCTTGTCGTTCCGCTGGAAGATGTGACGGTTCGCGTATGCCGGGTGCGACCAGTTGGCGATCCGGGGCCCAGTCGTCCGCTGGGTTGCCGATGTTGGTTCGATCAGCTTCGTCCGGTCGAGCTCGACATACCCTTCGGAGGTGAACTGGGCGATGATCAGGTCTCCTTCCTCGTTGTTGACGAAGTACCGGTCACCGTGTCGGACCATGAACGCAGCACCCCAGCGGTTTTGAGTGGTCATCGCGTCGCTCGTCCACACGCGTTCCCCGGTACGGGCATCCAGCCCCCGAAGTTCCCCGTAGCTGCCCACGCCGTAGATGTAGTCATCCGAAATGATGGGGGTCGTGATCAGCGCGTGCAACCCCTCAGTCTGGTCGGGCAACTCGCTCCGGGCTGTGCCCTTCCACAGCATCGTCGCGTCGGGACGGTCGGGGTTGAGACGCATCATCAGCGAGCCCCGGAAGAAATTGCTCACCAGAAGGTAGTTCTCGGTCCGGATCGGTGTCGCCACCGTGACCCCCATATTGAGCTCCCACGGCTGCTCCCAGTACTGCTCCCCCGTATCGGGATTGAGCGAGGCCAGAGCCGCTGGGTGCCAGATGATCAGCTGCCGCACACCGCCCGCTTCGTAAATCACCGGCTGGGCGTAGCCCATCTCCGTTCCGGTCGGGAGCGCCCGCCAGATCTCGTTGCCGGTGAGCTTGTCGAACGCGACAACGAGGGCATCAGGCTTACCGCCAACGATAGTGACCAGTCGGTTGCCGTCGACCAGCGGTGCGCTCGTGATGCCCCAGGTCGGCACGCTTGTGTCGTACTCTTCGACGAAGTCCTTCTGCCAGCGGACGGCCCCGGTGGCCACGTCGAGGCAGAACAAGCGGCCGGTCGCACCAACCACATACACCCGGTCGCCATCCACGGTCGGCGTCGCGCGCGGGCCGATGGCGTACGCCGTCTGGATCATCCGGTAGCTCGTCTGCCACTCGTGGGTCCACAGGGTCTCTCCGGTCTGCTCGTCGAGCGCCACCGCGCGTTCGGTCCCGTCCAGGGTCCGCGACTGAGGGTCCTCGCGCCAATCAAGCAGGAATACGCGTCCGTCGGCGACGGCCGGCCCCGCGTACCCGGATCCGACTGGAGCGCGCCAGCTCACCTTGAGACCGCTTTCGGGAAACCGGTCGATGATCCCGTCTTCGTGCCAGATGCCGAGCCGGTCGGCCCCCCGCCATTGCGGCCAGTCCTCGGCATCGACCGAATTGACGCTCCAACACACCGAAGCGACGATGAGCCCCACCAGAACACGCCACCGACCAGCACGGTGTCCGTCGTGAACTCTTGGCAACTTCAAAGCTCAGCCCCTCCTCGCCAGTCTGACGCCGGCTCGCTCGGACTCTAGCACACCCCGAATCTGCGGGGCCTTTATGAAGGACATGAGCCGCCCAGCACGGAAAGAGCCGTAGGCTAACAACCACCAATTCCCGCTGAGACTGTCAGGACACGCCTTAGGTGGAAGCCGAATGTGCACCAGTGGATCGTGCTGTGGCTGGGTTTCCTTCTAGTCGCATTGTCCTTCTCCTTGTTCTTTCCCTTTACCTAGTACTTGTTCTGGTGCTAGATCTTTTACTTGTACTTGTACTGGTCTATTTCTTTTCTATGCCTTCTACTCTCACACTGTTGTTTTAGTTGGTGTGTGAGGCACCTGGAAAACGAAGGCTGAGAGGGATTGCGCGGCACGTGAGCGTTTGGTACAACGGTCCTTACGGAAGAGGCAATTCCCATGGAACAAAACACCGGAGAGCCCTCAGCCCGGCATCCCCGCAAATGCACCGCCCGCAGTAAGCGCAGCAAACAGCTCTGTAAGCGATGGGCGATGAAGGCTCAGACCGTCTGTACCATGCATGGGGGAAAGGCTCCCCGCGCACTCGCCAAGGCTCACGCCGCAATGGAAGTGGCCGACATGCGGTTGCGTGGCCTGACCACAGTAGCCGTTGATGCTTTAGAGCGTTTACTGATGGCGAACTCAGAGGCGGTTGTGCTCGGTGCGGCGAAGGACGTGCTGGATCGCGCGCGCGGGGGGGGGGGGGCTCAAAGCCGCCGACCGCGTCGAAGTGGCGGCTGCGATTACGGTGAAGCGACCCTGGTAATGGTGGAGACGTAGTCTCTTAAATTGGTTTAGGTTCCGGTCAAGACATGGCAGCCTTCGGATCGGCTCCGAAATGATTCGCGCCACGAGTTCCATTCACACACGCAAAGAAAAAGGTTAAACAAGGGGACGAACCCCATCCAGCCCGAACAGTCAATGTCGTGCATGCGCCGAACGGCCACAGCTAGCGACGGAACAAGAATAGCGAGCTGAAATAGAGCGGCGAGAACGCTTTCGTCTGTTTCTGCCGCGATGCCAAAGAGGCCCTCGCTTAGGATGAGAACTAAGGCAATAATCAGGTTACCCAGATTGAACAACCAGAATTCCTTCCGCCGCGCACGACCGGTGAACACCGCGTACTTCTTCCACGGCGCAAGATACCAGTCCAGTACCGGCGTCGCGGTCGCAAGATACCAGTCCAGTACCGGCGTCGCGATCGGGGGAAACGGTTGGCTTGGAGACGGAAGTGGTATCTCGGATGATGTGCCACGGTAAATCGGATGACGTGCCACGGTAAATAGGTAACCCACAGACATGGCAAAATTTCGCGATAACTTTTGCCTTTGCACCACAGTTGATGCAGTAAGTCGGCGGTGAATTGTCATCTGCATCCGTCACAGACATCTTTTGTGCTTTGAACGAATAGCCGCAATCACACCGCTCAGCCGTGTCTGGATTAATTAACCGGCAATTCGGACATTCCATCTCTTATCCTACGGCTGCCAATCAAAGTATGGTTTCGCCAAGCCTCTAGCCTACCGCTAGTCGGACACTCTACGTCGGCCATCCAGGAACGACATGGCTGCTATTTAATCGGGTGGGAGATGCGAGAAACCGCCATGGCTGGAAACTATCGCCGCCATGGCGGAACTAGTCGGAGGTCTTGCCGCTCCTGTCGCGCAACTCTTTTATATCTTTTAATTTATTTTCCACCGTCCGCACAGCAACTCTGAGGCCGATCCGCTCGGTCATCGCCTCAATAAATGCAGCCGCCTTGGAGTTTTGCGACAAATCGATCTTGGCCTTCTCTGCCAGCGCGGCGATGATACTTAGCAGCGTCGCCCGCTCGCGTTCCCCAAGGGGTTTAGGTTTATCGAGAGCATCAGCGGAGTCGGGTGCCGAAGGGGTCGGCATCTTCTCGGCCAGGTCGTCCAGGGCCTTCCGTAGCACCCCCAGGACGCACCCACTAGAGAGCGCTGAGGGCGACGTAGAATAGATTCCAGTGGACGATCTCACCGGCTCTAGTTGGCACTGGACCTTGTCTCGCTTCACCCAGGCCCCATCG
Source organism: Vicinamibacterales bacterium (assembly GCA_965237405.1). Taxonomy (GTDB): domain Bacteria; phylum Acidobacteriota; class Vicinamibacteria; order Vicinamibacterales; family UBA8438; genus CAUZIB01. Next base: position 2,323,582 of record OZ250139.1, read on the forward strand.
ATGCCCGTGATGTCGATAAAGGGAAGCTGGGCCTGGTTGTGATAGTCGTGTTCAATCTGCTGTCTCCCAGGTATGCCTCGCTCCCCCTCTATCAGCAAGTCCCAGAGCCCCGCCTCAATAGTTGGTGTTCCGAGGTTGTATCCAATAGGAACCTTTTGTCTCGTGCCAGTCGGAACGTTCACGACCAACGGCAGATGTTCTTCGAGGGCAAAGCGTAAGACGTCAGCGTGGCTCAGGCTCTCGCCACTCTTCTCCGATGCGGCTTTAGCGTCCGCCCCTGCGGCGGCAATCTGCGCGTTAATGAGGGCTATCTCCTCATCGGTCTTTTGGGGATGTCCCACTGACTGTTGAAAATTGAAGCGGCGGCTCCTCACTGCTCGTGATACACGAGTGGTGGGCAACCCGAGGCGACACGCCTCACAGCAAAGGAGCCGCCATGAAGAAGTCTCGCACAGTCCGTCCGACCGCCGGTGTTGAATCTCCGACCACGCGTCGGCTGCCGCTCGTCGAGTTGCTGATTGACACCGCAGCGGAGCTGTTCGACCTTGCGGTGCGGTCGGGATTGCAGGTCCTGGACGCCATGCTCGAGGAGGATCGGACGGCGATCTGCGGGCCGCGCTACGCGCACCAAGCCGACCGCACGGCGTCGCGGGCCGGGACGGTGGCCAGTACCGTCGTCCTCGGGGGGCGGAAGGTATCGATCCGCCGCCCCCGGGTCCGCTCGGGGCGCCAGGAGGTGCCGCTCCCGACCTTCCAGACGATGGCCCAGACCGATCCACTGCGGCGGCGCACCGTCGAGCAGCTGTTGGTCGGCGTGAGCACCCGAGGCTATGCCCGGAGTCTGGAGCCGCTTCCGGCCGACATCCCCAGCCGCAGTGTGAGTAAGAGCGCCGTCAGCCGCCGGTTTGTCGCCAAGACCGCCTCGCAGCTGGCCGCGTGGCAGGCGACGCCCCTCGACGAGCTGGATCTGGTCGGTCTCCTGCTCGACGGTGTCCACATCGGCGAGCACTGTGTGGTCGTCGCGTTGGGGATCGGCGTCGACGGCACAAAGCACGCCCTCGGGCTCTGGGAAGGTTCGACGGAGAACGCGACCGTCTGTCAGAGCCTGCTCGCCAACCTCCAGAGTCGTGGCCTGCGCACCGATCGGAGCATCCTCGTGATGCTCGATGGGTCGAAGGCGCTACGGGCGGCGGTCACGGCGGTGTTCGGGCGTGCCGCGCTGGTGCAGCGCTGCCAAATCCACAAGACCCGCAACATCCTCGACCATCTGCCGGAGCGTCAGCGGCCCTGGGTACTGGCGATCCTCAAGCGCGCCTATCAGAGCGAGGACGTCAAGACCGCGACGCGGTTGCTGCGACACCTCGCCCGCCGTCTCGACCAGGAGCATCCCTGCGCGGCGGCCAGTGTGCGCGAAGGGCTCGAGGAGACGGTGACCGTGCTGACGCTTGGCCTCTCGCCGCGTCTCCAGCGCTCGCTGGCCACGACCAACGCCGCCGAGAGCCTCATCAGCAGGACCCGCCACGTCAAACGCAACGTGAAGCGCTGGCGGGGCGGCCAGATGATGCTGCGCTGGGTCGCCGCCGGCGTCCTCGAAGCGGCCAAGGGGTTCCGGCGCCTGAAGGGACGTGCTGATATGCCGCAACTGATCGCGGCCCTCCGCGCCCGAGATCAGCGCCTCGGCCTCGGAGACGCTACGGAGGTGCAGCAGGTCGCGTAGAATCTCACCCGAGCCGCCGCCGAATTCCAACAGCGGCCGGGACATCCCCTCGGTCTTCGCTGCGGCTAGTTGAGCCTTAAGTTCGGAGAGACTCTTATCGTATTCAAACTTACGCCGTGCATCTTCCAGATAGTTCGCGGCATGGTAACCCCGCATGTCGTAGATGGGCAGCCACTGTCCGCGCTCGTCTGTGCGCGCTCGAAGCGCCCACTTATCGAACGTCATAGGCGGCCACCACGCGCCGTGAAGGGTTGCACGGTTGCAGTGTAATGCGGGTCGAACGTCTGATGTTGGCTGACAGCGTCCGTGCCGGATAGCGGATTGTCGTAGCGTCGACGCGCGTGAAACGTTTGAGAGCCCCCCCCCGACTCGGGTATCATGCCGCCCATGCGACAAGACCTTCCGGTACTCGCGGTGCTCCTAATTCGTGGCGTGTGGTGGAGAGCCCGCCCCGTCTCCGGTGTCACCTCCTAACGAGCCGGCGCCCGAGGCGTCGCTCAGGCTGTACGTCTTCGACTGTGGCCGTCTCACCATCGCCTCGCTCGAACATCTCGAACGTTTCAGCATCGAAAGCAATGAGACCGATGTCCGGGAGCTCATTGTGCCCTGCTATGTCGTCGAACACCCGGACGGCCGGATGCTGTGGGACGGAGGACTCCCGTCATCCTTCACGACACCGCCCAGTCATCGGCCCTACGCGAAGATCGACCGGCTGCTGACTCATGCCCCGTATTGATTCGCTCGCAACCTCTCTGCCCGCCCACCGCTGCGACCAATCGGATGTACGCAACGAGATGGCTCGCGTGTGTCGCGGCGACCGTGCGATGGAGCGGTTGCTTCCGGTCTTTGACCGGATCGGTGTTGACACGCGGTACTTCGTTCGCCCTCCCGAGTGGTACTCCGAGGGCCAGCCGTTCGAGACGCGTAACGCGGTCTATGCGACGTCGGCGCTCGAGCTTGCCGAGGAGGCTGCGCGCGCCTGTCTCGACCGGTCGGGGACCAGCCCTGACACGATCGACCACATCTATTTTGTGACGACGACGGGACTGATGACCCCGAGTCTCGATGCGAGGTTGGCGTCGCGGCTGGGTTTGCGACCCGATGTTCGACGCTTGCCGCTCTTTGGCTTGGGGTGCGCAGCCGGTGCTGGAGCGCTCGTGCGGGCGGCGGACACACTCCGCGCGTATCCCACGCATCGCGCCCTGGTTATCTCGGTCGAGCTCTGTAGCCTGGTCTTTTCTCCCGTCGCGCGGACCGCTACCGACCTGGTCGGCGCCGCGCTCTTTGGCGACGGAGCCGCTGCCGTCGTCGTCGCGGGTGACGAGACGGGAGGCGAGGGCCCCGCGATTCGGGCGACACGAACGCACCTTTTTCAGGAGGCCCCGGACCTCATGGGATGGAACTTTACCGCCGACGGCATGCGTTTGGTCTTGTCCCGGGACGTACCCAAGTTCGTCGCGACCGGTGTGGCGCCGGTGGTCAATCAATTTCTGGACGCTCAGGGCCTGTCGCTTCCTGACCTCAGCCACCTAATCCTCCATCCAGGCGGCGCGAAAGTCATGGCAACCTACCGCTCGGTGTTCGGCCTTGACGACGTCGCGCTCAACAACGCTCGCGAGACCATGCGCCGATACGGCAATCAGTCGAGCGCGTCGGTGCTGTTCATGCTCAACGACCTTGTTACCTCAGGTCGGCCCCGAGCCGGTGACACCGGTTTCATGATGGCTCTGGGGCCCGGTTTTGCTGCCGAGATGCTGACGCTCGAGTGGTGACCCGAACGATACGTGGAACGGACACCCGATGTCACGATCGTGGGCGGTGGGCCGGCGGGTTCGGCCCTCGCGGTCCTATTGGGTAGGCAGGGTGTGACGGTCGTGCTCTACGAAAAAGCACACCATCCGAGACTCAAACCGTGCGGCGAGGGTTTGCTTCCCCACGGTGTTGCTGCCCTGCGTCAGATCGCCGGTATTCCCGATGTCCCACATGTGAAGGGTCTGCGGTTCGTCGCCGGAACGGCATCGGCCGACGCCGATTTTCCTAATGATGATGGGCTCGTCGTTCGCCGCGATCGATTTGATGCCTGGCTGTTCGAGCTCGCGGGCGGCACGCCGAATATTGATGCTCGACCCGGAACGGCGTATCGACCTGGTCCGACCGGGTTGCTTGTTGGCGCGGATGGGTGCCACTCGATGTTCCACCGCCAGCTTCCTGGCAAGGTAGCTTCCCCACGACGCGCAGGGCTCTCCAGCCATGTTGTGGGTCTGACGGGGCTCGGCGACCGCGTCGAGGTCTTTTTTCATGACGACGGAGAGCTCTACGTCGCGCCGACTGGCGGGGGAGAAGCGTCGGTCTCGGCGCTGTTTGACTATCGCCATTTTCGTCGAGACGGCATCACGTACCTGCTGAACAAGACGGCGTGGCTGCGAGGCCGCCTATCGCACCTTGAATTCACGACACCTGTGCTCGCCGCCGCACCGCTTGGACTGTACGTTCCGCGGATCGTCGATCGAAGTCAACGGCTGCTTCTGGTTGGCGACGCGGCCGGCACACCCGACCCGATCACCGCGGGCGGTCTGGCACTGGCCCTGGCAGCGACGCGGATCGCGGCGGATGCGATTGTCACCGGAGCGTTCGACAAGTACGAGCGACGCCGACTCGAGATGGGGCGCGCGGCAAATCGTCTTGGCCGGCTGATACTCTGCCTGGGTCGCACCGAGCGTCGAGCGGAGTGGGTGTTACGCCACCTGGCGTGGGGTGTTGAGCCACTGCTCAACCTGGCGCTCCGACGTTCCCAGGTGTCCGGCTCTGGACCCTTTGACTTCGTTCGTCCAAAGCTGGGTCGAGAGACGAACGCCGCTCAGGACGGGCTCTGGGCTTCAGGCTCCGTCGCCGCCGACACACGACGTCTTGACTCGCGACGCCCGACCTCCGACTCACGGTCCTGATCCCATGTGGATGTCCCAACGGTCGCTCGAGCGCGAGTTCATGGACGACAACACGCCGCCACAGGACGTCGTTGACGATGTCTACCAATTTCTCGGTGGAATCAACCGTTGGCTCGGTGGCACCCGCGCGACACTACACCGGTTCGAGGAGTTCAGTCGCGGATGGCGGGCCGGCCAGCGGGTGGAGGTACTGGACGTGGCAACCGGCGGCGGCGACTTCGCAAGGGCTCTGGTTCGGTGGGGGCACGCACGGGGTTTCGATGTCAGAGTCACCGCCCTCGACATCAGCGCGAGCGCACTGCGCTCAGCTCGGCAACGGAGCACCAGTGACGCAGCCGGGCTCCGCTACGTGTGCGCCGATGTCCATCGGGTGCCGTGTCGAGAAGGTGTGTTCGACTACGTCAGCTGTTCGCTATTCTTTCATCATCTGACCGACGACGACGTCATCCGCACGCTCCAGTCGTTCGACACGCTAGCGACACGAGGGATCGTCGTCAATGACCTGGTCCGACGCTGGCGGCACTATGCCTGGAGTTGGCTCTTTACGCGGCCCTTTAACGCCGTCTTACGTCACGACGGGCCGCTGTCGGTGCGCCGCGCGTTTCGGCCGGCAGAGCTGGCCGCACTGACGCGTCGCGCTGGGCTCTCCTGGCTCACCATTCGCCTGCACTTCGGACACAGAATGACACTGGCTGGAGAACGCCCAAGCCATCGCCGACCTCGGGACGACGCAGCGGTACATGCACCTCAGCCCGGCGGCAATCGAGAGCGCGGTCAAGCTCCTCGATCAGCCGGTGTCTGATCTCGTGCGGGAAGACATAGGGGAGACGGGGCAAGTGACATGGTAAGGCCCCTGTGTTTACAGGGGGGAAATGGTGGAGGCGGCGTCCACCACCTATCATGGTCCTACGTATTCCCATGGTGTCCAACCATGTTCATGTAAAATACGTTAGTAAAACTGGTTAATCACTGGCTGGCGTCTTGACGTGGTGCCACGACGTCTGGTATATTCCTAAATTAATATGTATAGTTCACTGTATAGTGAAAAGCGCGAGAATCGATCGATGCCGGCAACGCCGCCGCGCCGCCTCGCGCACCGCTTGAGCGCCGCCTTTGTGCGGACCGCCGAGCCCGGGTTCTATTGCGATGGCCACGGGCTGAACTTGCGCGTGGATCCGTCCGGGGCGCGGCAGTGGGTGCAACGGCTGGTCATTCGGGGCCGGCCCCGGATGCTCGGGCTCGGCGGCTACCCGCTGGTGTCACTGGCCGAAGCGCGCAACGCGGCGTTCGCCAACCGCCAGCGGGCGCGGGCGGGCGGAGACCCGCGGGCCGAGAAGCGCCACGGCCAGGGCGCGCCCACGGTCGAGGAGGCCGCCGCTGAGGTGTTGGAGCAGCAGCGCCCCGGCTGGCGAAATGTCAAGCACGCGCGGGACTGGCCGCGCAGTCTGCGCGCCTATGCGTTCCCGCGCATCGGGGCGATGCCCGTGTCCGAGGTGACCACGGCCGACGTGCTGGCCGTCCTCACCCCGATCTGGCACGACAAGCCCGAGACCGCACGGCGGGTGCGGCAGCGGATCGGTGCCGTGATGAAGTGGGCGGTTGCCATGGGCTACCGGCCGGACAACCCGGCGGGCGACGCCCTCGGGCAGGCCCTCGGGCGGCAGCAGGCCGTCGTCCAGCACATGCGGGCGCTGCCCCACGGCGCGGTGGCCGATGCCCTCGCGACCGTACGAGCCTCCCAGGCCTCGGTCACCACCAAGGATGCGTTCGAGTTGCTGGTGCTGACGGCGGCGCGATCCGGCGAGGTGCGCCTGGCGACGTGGGACGAAATGGACCTGGACGCGGGCGTGTGGACCATCCCCGGCGCGCGCATGAAGGCCAAGCGGGATCACCGCGTCTCGCTCTCGGGGCGGGCGCTCGCGATCCTGCACGACGCACAGCGACGGAGCGATGGCACCGGCCTCGTGTTCCGCAGTCTGCGCGGGAAGCCACTCTCCAACACGACGCTCTCGAAATTGATCAAGGAACTCGGCCTCGCCGCCGTGCCGCATGGGTTCCGGTCGAGCTTCCGGGACTGGGCCGCGGAACGGACGAGCACACCCCGCGAAGTGGTCGAGGCCGCGCTCGCCCATACGGTACAAAACCCCACCGAGGCGGCCTACGCCCGCAGTGATCTCTTCGAGCGTCGGCGCCGCCTCATGGACGAGTGGGCGGCCTACCTCAAGGGAGGGCACGGGAAGGTGGTCCCGCTACACCGGTGACAGTGGCGGCACTTCGCCACACGCTGCCGGTCGCGCTCCACGATAGGATTATCCTGCCGGCGGAGTCGTATATCGGAATTGCCGTTGCATTTGGGGGGCGCGTGGGAAACACCTGCTCCGGCAGCGCTGAGACGCTCTCTGGACCACTCCACCGACCATCGATCGCCTTCGGTGAGCTGTCCGCGCCTCGTTCCGGTCGCCAGTTACAATGGCCTCCAACCACCGTTTTCAACACGGGCTGCTAGAGAGGAAGTAGGGGAGACGTGGAGACTCAGGTTCGCACGCCACAGCTGGTGTTTATGCAGCCGCAGCGGCTCGTTGTGCCGTTGTTCCAGCGCCCGTATGTCTGGAATGAGGAGAACCAGTGGGAGCCGCTGTGGAATGACGTTGTGCGCGTCTCCGAGCGCGTTCTATCGCACCCAACGGACAAGCACCACCCACATTTTCTTGGCGCGGTCGTCTTGCAGCAAGTGCATCGTCAGACGGGCCAGATGCAGGAGCGCACCATTATTGACGGACAGCAGCGGCTTACAACTGTGCAGCTCCTGCTCGATGCACTTCACGCAGAGTTCCTCGCGGCGCAGGTACTGCCGTCGGCCATGAGACTTGAGCCACTGGTTACTAACGCGGCCCCGTTCTGCGCAAAGCCAGAGGACCGCTTCAAGGTCTGGCCGACGAACCGGGATCGCACGGCATTCAACGCCGTGATGGGGGCTGCGCCGCCTGTGGACTATGACGCCCTTGGCCATCGCGGTGAGCGCATGGTCGAGGCGCATCGGTTCTTTGCGGGGCAGGTGCGCGACTGGTTGACGGCGGTGGGGCCGGAGGCTGTAGGTGTCCGGGCTGCCGCCCTCGAGACCGTGGTGCGCGAGCTTCTGCAGATGGTCGTGATTGACCTGACTGTCGATGAGAACGCGCAGGAGATATTCGAAACGCTCAATGCGCGCGGTGCACAGCTCACAGCGGCGGATCTCATTAAGAATTTTATCTTTCAGAAACTCCTGGAGTCAGGCGCGGATGTAGAGGATGTGTATCAGAAGTACTGGAAAGAGTTCGAGACGGGGTTCTGGGAAACCGAGATTAGCGTCGGACGGCTGCGCTACCCACGTTCGTCGATCTTCCTTAATCACTGGCTTGTTGCCAGGACCGGCGAGGAAGTCGTGGCGCGCGAGGTGTTTGACAGGTTCAAACGATTCGCAGATCACGATGCCGGGTACTCGATGGCAAAGCTGATCGTGCAGATTCACGCTGCTTCAGCAGTCTATCGAGAGTTCATTACGAAGGCCGGAGCCCTCACCGGACCAATTGACCGGTTGTGGATGTTTGGCTATCGAACTGGCGTGTTAGAGAGTGAGGTTATCAAGCCGCTGGTGCTCTGCTTGCTCGATCCGGAACAGACGGCAATTGCGCAAGGGCAAATCGTTAAGACCCTGAACGCCATCGAAAGTTGGATGGTGCGCAGAATGCTTGTACGGGCGACGACCAAGAACTACAACCAGGTCGTGGCGGAACTGGTCGCCGCCGTGCGACAGGGCGATCGCTCGTGCGCCGGCGATGTCGTCGAGGATTATCTCGCCTCGCAATCAAGCGGGAGTCGCTATTGGCCCGATGACAGCGAGTTACGGCGGGAGCTGGCAGGACTTCTAGCCTACCGCCGTCTTGGCCGTGGGCGCCTGCGCATGGTGTTGGAAGCCATCGAGGACGATCTGCGTGGCTGGTGCGACGGTAAGGCCGGACTCGGCGATGAGCGCGTGACCCGTGGCAAGTATGCAATTGAGCACGTCATGCCGAGAAAGTGGGCGTCGCATTGGCCCTTGATAGATGGCGACGATGAAGCAGAACGGGATCGCCTGATCCATACGCTGGGCAACCTGACGCTTCTGACAGGGAGGCTTAACACGAAGGTCTCAAACGGGCCGTGGCTTGGTGAGAAGAGCAAACGGCGGGAGCTTGAGAAGCACGATGTTCTCCTCCTCAATCGCGAGCTTTTGAAGGTGGCTGGGAACGAGTGGAGTGATGCGGCGATTCGGGTGCGCACTGAAGAGCTTACCGAGAGCATCGTCCGGATTTGGCCGGTGCCGCCAGGGCACAGATCGAGCATCTCTGCGGATCGAACGCCGCGGTTGCGCAAAAAGGTCACGCTGGGTGATCTTATCAACGGGGGCGCTCTCACGCCGGGTATGATGCTCTTTCCGAGGCGCAAGAGATTCAGCGAGCACGTGGCCACGCTTCTGCCTGAGGGCCAGGTGGAAGTGGACGGCGTCGCGCATGGGAGCCCGTCGGATGCGGCGAGCGCGATCATTGGCAAGCGAACAGGTGGCTGGTGGTTCTTCCTCACGGACCAGACGACGCGTCGCTCACTACGCGATGTGCGACGCGACTATGTCAGCGCCATGGCGGTGGACGTCGAGGATGACGACGCTGATGATGAGGAAGACGACGAGTGAGAGGCACGCGCGTGGCCAGAAGGCACTCAGCCTGCCACGAGTTCCGGATGTTCGACCAAGTTAACGAGACACGAGATGCTTTCTGATATTGTCCTTGCCGTATCCGCTCTAGGAGCCGGTGTGTTTGGCTATTGGCGTTGTCGGACAGCGGACAGGAACCTTAGACATCAACAGTATTTAACAGGTTCTGGGCTGCTTTATTCACAACAGGTCGATAGTCGCGGTCAACGCTATACGAACCGTGTCGTTGGAACTGTTACCCTGGCTAAACTGATGGAGGAAGACCCGAAGCAATACGACGATAAGGTCATTAGAGCTTTTGAAAGGTTCTTAAGTAGTCCTCCAGTGTTCAGTGTGAACGTTGAAGGACATCGAAAAGATGAAACCGATTATGAAAGTTGGGATACTGTTCAAGCTATAAGAGCTCTAGGTAAACGTTCAAGAAAACGAAAACAAGAGAATCCGCCCCGACTTTGGCCCAATAATGGCCCATTTGTGATTAAAGATGGCGATGTGATACCAAATCCTTCTCACAATCATTACAAAAGATGGTCAGAAGTGACAGGGCGGAGTCCCATTTATTGAGACTGTGTTGTACGTATCTGCACGAGATCCAGCATCCATCGAGCAGGCGCTCGCGTGGCGGCGAAGTCTCCGAGCCGGTCGCCAAACCGACGGTTCGGTCGGCGCCGGCGACTGGTGAGCTCGAAGCCGCCGGCCATTCAAGCCAGTTTCCTTCCAGACTCCGATGAGAAAAAGCGTTTCGAGGCGCGGTGCGACTTACTTCACATCGATCGGCGCAACGATGAGGAAGCTGTGGATAGTGCGCCGAACGCCACCGGTTAGCGGCGCGTGGTCGACGTGTCGTCTGGGGTGAGAACCACAGTCATTCAATTCGTGCGTTAGTGTCCAAGCCGAGGTCGCGTAGGGCTCTTCGAGTGTCCTCCAACGACCGTTCTGCCTGCTCGTTATTAGTCTTTGCCTCGAAGCTCACCTGGAGGCGTAACGCCGATGACGCTACGAAACGAGAAAGGACCTTCGTATAGAAATTCATCCATTTCTGCGCTGGGACTTCACCACTCCAGAGCAACCTCTGCCCGTCTTCTGAGGGCTTAGGCCCGAGTCCATCAGGGACAGGAATGCTCCGGATCTGGATCGTTCCATGAGTTGTCATTTTCCCTGACCGTGCGGAGATTTCGTATACACCCTCGGCTTCGTGAGCAGTAAACAGCCCATCCCGTGTAATTGACCCACCGGAGGCGGACCAATCCACGGTACCAACATCGTAGTCTCCGCCATACTGGTCCCTGCCACTGACGTGCATTTCAGCAGAATCTCTAGGCTTAAGTATCACTCTGTCAGGCCGAAGATCGAGGGTAGCCAAACGAGGAGGCTCCTTCAGCTTCCGAGCAAGATCGGCGTGCAAGATAAAGGAGTCCTCTCCGATTTCGATTGCCGATTCAACGACTGGCTCTTCGAAGTAGTCGAGCTTGAGCTGACCCTCGTGATCTTTGTGCGCGTAGCCCAAGACACCCTGAGTGACCCCGTTCACAATCGTGCGCTTGATCGAGTCTGGGTAGAGGATGCGTGGAAGGCTGGGCGAGGCGAAGAACACATCCCGCACGGCTTGAGTGCTCCACTCGTTGATTGCCGCTGGCCAGTACTGCGCAAGTTTGGTGGGCCCAACGTATCTCGTAACGATGTCGCTGCTTAGCAGACTGCTAACAATCAGCCCGGTGATCGATGAGTCCTGGCTTGAACTGATCTGACCAAGGTCTTCGTGACGCAGCCTATTGTCCTTCCCGAGTAGATACACATGTCGGTAGGAGCGAAAGATCGACTCCTTGAGATCGCGCTTCGCCCGTTCGAGGTTACCCTTCAACGTCCTTTTCTGCGACTCGTCCAGCCTTGAGATAGATTCGGAGTCCTCGCTGATGTCCTCCCATGCCAGCAGACTTCGCGCATCTTCGCTGACGGCGGACACTTTCTCTGGAACACAGAAGAAGATCGCCGACTTAAACGCGCGGGCTGACAACCCAGACTCGCGCACGAGTGCGTCGAGTAGCCTCTCTGTCGCGGACTCGCCGTAGGGCGTGTCGTAACCCATTACAGCCAACACGAGCTGGGCACGGTCAGGGATGTCATTGCTCTTGGACGGGAAGAAGCGACGCCCAGGAATGTGCTTGTGGCGATCGCCGTCCTGCGGCAACGCGTTGAAGAGTTCCGTGATCTCTCGTTTAACCCTCACCTCAAGGTCTTCGCCTCGAACGTTTGCTCGGCGGTTCACGAGCATCTGGTTCAGGTTTGGTATTAGCCCGAAGCGATACCGGTTCTGCTCACTGACCAAGTAGTAGCAGTTGGAAAGCAGCCCACCGAGGACAGTCTCGATGTTACCGACGTCAAGATCAGGGTTGCCCAGAGCGGCCCGGACGTCGGACGGGGACGCCTCTGCCTTGGTCTGGCTCTGGCCGCCGTTCGATTCGAAGAAGATCGTTGTGGCAATCTTCTGGTGCAGTCTCGATTGCTTGATATCGTCGGTCGCCTCGCGGTCCAATCGGATCGCGTGCGAGTCCTTCCTACCCGCGATGTCGGTGGTCACAGGTGTCACAAGGCGATCCGAACCGAGCTGCTCGAACACGGCGTCGCGGAATCTCTGGTCATCGAGCGGTGCAGATCCGAGCGTGATCAATGGCTCTCTGAAGGCTTGGCGATGTTCCTCCTGGTAAGCACGGGCCACCCAGAGAGCAAGGAGCCGCAGGATACCCCGCGTCCGCTGGAACCGGGGCAGCGTCTGCCACTTCCGTTCGAACACCGAGATGACCGTAGGGTGGAACGGATATGAGGAACGGAAGAGATCCGAGATAGACTCGCCGCCCTGGCCCGCCATCTCTGGCAGATCCGAGGCGTGGTCCTGAGCCCAGTCAGCGTAGGCCGAGATCGTGCGGCGTGCATCGTCACTCACACCCGTCCACTCGAAGAGCCGGCGACGGATGATCTCTGTCACCTCGGAGTCCGAGGACATGCTGATCGCCAACCCCACCCGATCGAGCATCTTTTTGAAGCGGTTCTCGTCGGCCTCGTCATCTGCCGTGTACTCGAGCTCTGAGGCCGGAATAGAAACGACCACGGCCACGTGCTTGAGGCCGCGGGCCTCTTCCGCGAGGCAGTCCAAGAAGTTGTAAAGTTTGTTCCCCCACTTCTGGTCTCGGTAGGTGCTCACGTAGCTGATGATTTCGTCCATGAGGATCAGCACCGGCCGACCCGTCGGTAGCATCCGGCGGATCGCGTCGCCCTTTGGTTCGACGAAATCGCGATCGTGCTCCTCGACCGCCTTGAACGATTCCATCCCGCCTAGCTGCCACGCGATCTCGCCCCACGGCGTACGCCGCTTCGGTTCCCCGTCTTCACCGCGGCCTACGAGCGAATCGAAGCTCTTCCCTACGAAGACCGCGACAGCAGCCTTCGGGACAGACTCAACCTGAGCCCTTATTAGGACTTCCGGCAGACCGCGCCAGTTTGCAGCCTCGCCGCCGCCTCGCGCAATGTGATAAAGCGCGGTGAGAGAGTGTGTCTTCCCTCCGCCGAACTGCGTGGCCATATTAAAGATCGCAGAGGTCTCAACAGTGAGCCCGTTGAGACGGCGAACGACCTGCGACGCGAGGTACATAAGGCTCTTCGTCCAGACGGTACGGTCGAAGAACTGCCGGGGTTCGCGGTAGACCGGCGGCACTGCCTCGGCGCTGCGATGGATGTGGTCGAGGTGTACCGCGAACTCAGACGCATCGATCGGCTTGTTCTCCCGGAGATCTTCCCGGGGTGTCACGATCTGATACCAGGGCTTCAGTTTTGCCATCACGTCCCTCGCTACAGTTTCTTAAACCGTCGAACATTCCGGTCAAACGACCAGAACTTGAAGTATCCCCATGGAAACGCTTCGTTATCTGAGCGACTCCCCATGGCCAAGAGGATCTGACTGTCCGATTGCACCGTCCAGTCAAGCCCGGGGGCGTACCCGTCGGGCACCGCGGAAGCGATGTGATCGACCAGGGCGAGCGCCTCTTCCCAGTTCTTCCGATATGCGAAAACAACCCCGAGAGCGGTCCGGACACTTGCGACCTTCCAGAGTGAGTATGCGATCCGGTCGTCACTCCGGCTGTTCTCGAGCTCGAACGCCATCAGCGGGTAAGGCCAGGATGGCATCTCCGTCGCCGCAGGCAAGAACGCCGTTACGTCGAGTCCGAGGTATTCCTGGCCAGCCTGAGGTAAAAGATCTAGCCCATGCCCCTTCGCCGCCGCTTGCAGTCCCAACAGATCGCAGGAGGCGACCACTGCGCTGGTGAGGTGGGCCGTCCAAGTCGTGAGCTTGCCGGGCACCGCGTTCTCGCGGAGCGGGTCCGCGACTGCGGCGTCCTCAATAATCCGGAGGAACGCGCTCCGCCAACGCAGAGCCAACCCGTCCTCCGGCAGACCCGCGATAGGCTCGATAGCGTTGGTGGACGCTGTCACAGGCCAAGCCCCTTCTTCCTTGCCAGCACACCGTCAACCCATCGCTTCTCGTCAGTACCGTTGGGGTAGAGGGCCGAGAGGGCCTGGGCGAGCTTCCAGAACTTCGCGTCCTTGCCGATGCCGTCATCTACGAGGAATCGACGGAGAGCCTCGCTGCGGCCTGACGCGAAAAGGACCATCGATTGGTGAACAGTGTCGAGCACTGTTGCACCAGGCCTGGCAGAATCGATCCCGCCAAATTGCCCGTTGCCGCCGCTCTCGGCTGCAGACTCGATCGCGTCGAGTTCCACGAACAGGCTCCGCTGTTCGGCTCTTTTCTTACGATGACCGCGCCCGGCAGACTCTTCGGTCGCGTCCTTGCCGAAGAGATGGCGGATGCGCTCGGCGACGGAGAGGAGGTAAGCAGAGTCACCCTTCACTTCGACGATGTCGGTGGACTTCTCAAGATGGATACCTAAGCCCTGGGCAATTTTCCGGGCGGCGTCGAACTCCAACGTGAAGCCAGCCGACTTGACCTTCTTGCGGATCGACTCCTCGTCATTCTCGTCCTCGGGCTCGTCGTCGCCATCGTCCTGCGGCTTGCTGCCACTTACGGTCCAGAGCCACATAGCAGTCAGGCGGGCATCGGGCTCCAGGCCAGCGGCATCAGCATCCTTGAAGATCATCGAGAGCGCTTCGTTTGCTACCGCTGCCCAGATCTGCTCCAAATAGTCGATCAAGGAGACTTGTTCACCACTGGCCCGCTCAACGCGGCTGTACCGGCTGAATATCTCAAGTGCTGGTCCGATGCACGCAAAAATTGCATCTGCGCCGACCACGCCTTCTTCAGCGAGCCTCGGCATCCATTCAGCCAAGCGCTTCGGAAGTTCAGCAAGTACCTCCCGCCACTCGCCCACCGATGTCTCTTGAAGCACTCCGTCAGCATGCTCGCGTGGCCGGCACACGATGTGTACAGATGACTGAAGCGAGGCCTTGCCTTGTGCTCTCGTACGATTCGCCATCTCCGTGTCGATCGGCCACGATGCAGTTACTGACCAACCTGCGTCCAGAATGGCTCCGATTACGGCTTCCCAGCCCGAGGTTGTTCCTTCCGCATAGACAACAACGCCAAGTCCAGAGGGCTTAACTTCTTCGCGCGCCGCCACAAGTGCCTTAGTCATTCCACGACGGAAGAAGTTCCCATCTTTTGTTTCTCCCGTTGGCCCTACTTGACCGTTCGTAACGATGAGTTCTTCAGTCTTCTCGGTCACGTCCTTGGCAAAAAGGCCAGGGTGCAGCGACTTCAGATGACGCCGGAGCCAGACATAGAAAAAATCAGACAGATCGCCGTACGGAATTGCTGCAAAATACGGCGGATCTGTCACAAGTGCATCCATCGAGTCAGAGGGCATCCACTGTAGACATGCAGGCCTCATAGCGACATTGCCAACCTGTGGAAGGTCCAGATTGGCAACGATGACCTTACACACCCAATCTACTGCGCCATCCCAGTCGGCAGAAGCACCGGAAAACGGATTCGCTTCTGCATAGTCCCAAACGACCGCGAGCGCCTGCTTCGAGAATGCGCCCTTGATCGTTAGTCGAGTCGCGTCCCAACGTGACATGGTTGTGTTCTGGTACACTGCTCGACTTACAGCCAAGGCGAGCAATGTTTGTACTGCCTCAGCAAGATCGGGATCGTCAAGGCTGATGCCGTGCACAGTTCCGAAGAAACTGTTTATCGCAAGGAGTTGTCTGTCGTTGTACAGATGAGCAAACTGTGAGCAACCGATCCGCGTGACCGCGCTCATCCCGCGTGTGTTCTTGTAAGGCCGAATCGGATTGATTAGTTCGGTAGGAACGCTGTCAGAATCACGGTCAAGAAGAACGCGCAGTTGATTCTTGCTGCTCTCAATCGCACGAGCGTCCGCAGAGGTGGCTACGCGAAAGTCCCTACCGTTGGGGCTATCCAAGTACACGCCATAGAGTCGCGCCGAGTGTTTGCCACCAGCAGTGCGCGACAACTGAACCTTGACTGCCGGCGCCTTCGTAGTGAATCCCGTTACTGGGCATGTTGCGCTTCCGCCAGTGACGGTTCCTGACTCCACTCTCGAGTCGCGTGTTGGCTCCACGATCTCAAAGAGGGGACGCTTCACTCGTAATGGTGTATCAACACCATCGATGCGGTACACGACATCGACCGTCTTCGTCTTAACCCTTCCATCTCCGTCGCGAAGCCAGCGTACTACCCGCTTTCGCCCTGGAACTTTGCTGAGCCAGAGAGTGCGAAGAAGTGGAACTTCTGTAGGGAGTGTCCCCTGGCCTGGAGCTTCAGAGAGAATTGTACGTGCCCAAAGATACGCGATAGGTGTCGACCCGTCCGGGTCCTTCGGGTAGAGCTCGGCGAGTTCCTGCTCGGCCTGCTCCTTGACGCACCGGCCCCACTTGTGGACCTGGTCGGCGAGACGCTGGCCGTACTTCGGGATGTACTCCAACACAACCTTGTTAAGCAAGACAGGTATGGGGTTGAGGTCAGAGGCGAAAGCGTCGGCCCCGACGCGGAGGGCTTCGAGGGGGATGCTGCCGCCACCGGCGAAAGGATCGATGACCCTGGGGCGGGCGCCCAGCTCGCCGCCGAGGGTTTCGTGGGCTGCTTGAACGAGGGCGCGGCTGGTGGCGAGGTAGTCGGCGTCGGTCGAGTTGTCCCAGTTAGCGAAGTCAGCGATGAAGTCGAGCAGGATAGTGCGGAGGAACTCGGGGTCGTCGAGGAGCTTGGGGTTGGACTGGATCTTGATGAGACGGTCGAGTGTCGCGCCGTCCGCGTGCTTGTCCTTGCTGACACCAATACGGGACCATCGGTTCATCTGCGAGCGGGCTTCGTCGAGGAATCGGGCCGGCTGGATGTCGACACCCTCGCTGGGTTCTGCGTCTTCAGTCCGAGGTGCATGGACTTCTTGCGACGAGCCGGCTTGCGGCTGCCAGGTGGCTAAATCGACCGGGTCCGGCCACAGGGAGGCGAGGATGACGGCCCGGCAGGCCGCGAGCGGGCGACGAGCCCACCAGGTGTGCAGCGTCGAGATGTGCCCATGGCGGATCGACTTCTCGCGGCGAGCGTGAGCGGAGATGCGGGAGATGGGCAGATCGACTTCGATGAGACGCTTCGGGTAGTTCATGCGGTGGTGACGTTCTCTTGGGTGCGGATTGCTGCCGTCTCAAGGCGGTAGTACTCGCCGGTTACGACGGGCTCCCAGGCGAGTCGGACGAGACCTTGGACGAGTCCAGAAAGGAGCCGGATGCTGATATCCGCCGTGGTATGGGAAATCATCTCCTGATCTTCGATCATTCGCTCAACATTGCCCGCAGGTCCTTCATGAGCAAGAACAGGTGATAGGGATCCGTGGGGCTCGGCTCGAACTCCAAGGCTTCGTACCAGCCCCGCGCCTCGTCGTCCTTGGCATGGACGAGAAGTGCCAGAATACCAGCGATGTCGGCGGCTGCGGCGGTTCTGAGCAGTGCGTCCTTGACGAGCGCCTTGCCCAGGCCTCGTCCTTGCCAGGTCAGGTCGACCGCGAGACGGGCAAGGAGCATCACCGGGACCGGGTGCCGGGCCAGCCCCTTGCCGACCCGGAGCGGTGCGTCGGCATGTTCGACTGCTCCCGCCGCAAGGCTGTAGTAGGCGAGCACCGTCAATCCCCGGCAGGCGACATAGGTCCGGGCGCTATCGGCCTTCTGGTTCGCCAGCGCGAAACGCTTCAGAAAGCGATCGAGTGGCTCTTTCCCGCACTCGAAGGAATCGACATCGTGCGTTGCGTCGAGCTTCTCGACTGGAGACAGCCCCTCCTGTCCCGGCGTCACTCCAGCACGCTCTTCTCCGCAAGCAATCGAGTCAAGCGGGGCTTGTCGGCGGCAACCGGGCGGTCGAGGATAGCCTGGAAGGCCTGCCACTGGCGATCGTCGAGCCGGAAAATCCGCCGGTCGGCCAGGGCGTCCTCAGCGGCGTTGATTCCTGCCTCGAGCAGAAATTCCGTGACGTTCTTGTGCGACGAGGCCGCAGCCCGCTGAAGCAATGCCTTCATGTTCGGGGTCGTCCGAACCTCAATGCGCTCAGACTTGTTTTCGGCGATGGCCATGAATGTTCCTCCGATTGGATCCACCGACATTCTGTCATACGGATATTGTACGGACAAGAACGCATCGACAGACTGCAACGTCCCCACGGCCGCCGCGCCGCCTCACGCAGCGCTTGAGCGCCGCCTTTGTGCGGACCGCCGAGCCCGGGTTCTATTGCGACGGCCACGGGCTGAACTTGCGCGTGGATCCGTCCGGGGCGCGGCAGTGGGTGCAACGGCTGGTCATTCGGGGCCGGCCCCGGATGCTCGGGCTCGGCGGCTATCCGCTGGTGTCCCTGGCCGAGGCGCGCAACGTGGCGTTCGCCAACCGCCAGCGCGCCCGGGCGGGCGGGGACCCGCTGGCCGAGAAGCGCCACGGCCAGAGCGTGCCCACGGTCGAGGAGACCGCCGCCGCAGTGTTGGCGCAGCAGCGCCCCGGCTGGCGCAATGCCAAGCACGCGCGGGACTGGCCGCGCAGTCTGCGCGCCTATGCGTTTCCGCGCATCGGGGCGATGCCCGTGTCCGCGGTGACCACGGCGGACGTATTGGCCATCCTCACTCCGATCTGGCACGAGAAATCCCAGACCGCACAGCGGGTGCGCCAGCGGATCAGTGCCGTGATGAAGTGGGCGGTCGCCATGGGCCACCGGCCGGACAACCCGGCGGGCGACGCCCTCGGGCAGGCGCTCGGGCGGCAGCAGACCGTCGTCCAGCACATGCGGGCGCTGCCCCACGGCGCGGTGGCAGACGCCCTCGCGACCGTGCGAGCCTCCCAGGCCTCGGTCACCACCCAGCGGGCGTTCGAGTTCTTGGTGCTGACGGCGGCGCGATCCAGCGAAATGCGCCTGGCGACGTGGGACGAAATGGATCTGGACGCGGGCGTCTGGACCATCCCCGCCGCGCGCATGAAGGCGAAGCGGGATCACCGCGTCCCGCTCTCGAGCCGGGCGCTCGCGATCCTGCACGACGTACAGAGACTGAGCGATGGCACCGGCCTCGTGTTCCACAGTCTGCGCGGGAAGCCACTCTCCAACACGACGCTATCGAAATTGATCAAAGAACTCGGCATCGCTGCCGTGCCGCATGGGTTCCGGTCGAATCTACCGTCGTCTCACGTAACGTATTGATCAAAAATAACTTATGTCTCCACTCCGTGTAGTCGTCGCCCGTTCCGTGTTCAATTCATCCAGATAGGCTCGGCCTGACCGTCGCCAACGAAGGACGGTGACGAGCATCCATGCCGGCTCCCGGGATTCATATCGCCCGGCCGAGGGACAGGACTGTAACTGCGTGCCTGTGTCGTTATTACACTCTGGTGCGGCACAATGGGGCGCGTTCGGGCGCCTTCCAACGTCAGCTACGGTCAGGGCCGTCCTGACCGTGCACTCCGACCTCAACCAGCCGCTTCTTCGGCACTTGCTTGAACTACCAAGCGTCGGGCGTGTCTGGGACATGCGGATCGCCCGTGCTGATCTTGCACGATCGCCGGGGGTCCGCTCGTCGGCGTCTACAGCCGCCGATTCATTTGGTTCCGATACAGAACACGAGCTCGACCTCATCACCTTGCGATCAAGCCGCCGACCTGCTGACTCAATTTGAAGAAACTGAAGCCCACACCGAAGTATCGGCGCTTCGATTCCACGTTAAGGTTCCACCCGTAACTCAGGTGCAGCGTGTTGTCGAACAGCGTCATTACGACTCCTACGCCGATCTCTATCTCGCTTCCTTCGGTGCCCTTAGCGAACTTCCCGGTGGCAACATCAAACGTGGCATCGTCCCAGTCCATGAACGACACGTTGTAGCCAAATCCAGGCGTCAGAATTCTGAGCGCCGGATTCGTGCGCGCGCGATAGGTCCAGCCGAAGGTGGTGCCGGGCGCGGGGCGAAAGTTGACCGCCGGAAAACCGGCCGCCTTTAGCTCTGTCGATATCCCACGACGACTCAAGAGCAGAAACGAGTCAGTGACCTGCGCCTCAAGACCGAACGTCCGGATGTCCGTAATGTAGTTCAGTTCGCTCTGGGTCCGGACATCCGTGATCTTCAGATAGAAGCGGTCACCCGATGTCACTCCAAGCCTGAAGAGGCTGATTAGTGAGTCCGGTAGAGATCCTGATACTCGCTGCGTGGCATGGTCGAGGACCTGCACTACCTTGTCGTGGTATGCGTAGTTGAGTCCGTCGGTGTTGGTAACGGTGACGAAGTTGTCGACCTCGATCGGCCGCGGTGCGCCGTCCCCTCGCTGCACGCTTGCTTCGACACGGATCCGCACCGCATTCTGCACCTCCGTCTCGCGAAGCAGCACCTCGTGGAGCCTTTCCCGGTCAAACTTAATCAGAATGCTGTTTTGTAGATCTATCTCGCGGCTCAGCTTCGTGGTCGGAGTGGTGTTGCTGTCGCGCACTTCGTAGACCTGCACATACTGAGACAGGTCAATCTGAGCACTGGAGGCAGCCGGTACGAGCAGCAGTGCTGCGATGACCATCGTGCAGGACAGGCGACTAATGATGTGCATCCTGTTAGTCCTTTCCGGTACCTGCTACTAGGACTTGCATAGGCGTCCGACGAGCTCACGAACTGTGTCAAAGGCTGGGCTCAACTCTGACCATTGTTGGCTACCGTCTTTCTTGCCGACCAGCTTGATGGTGCTCTCGGGCGGGTCATTATCTTTCGTGTCGATCAACGTGCAGGTAACCTCGCACCCGTCAGTCGCGGCTCTGCGTACGCAGAGGCAGTAGTCCTCGGCGTCCTGTTGCGCATCCTGAGTGCTATTCCAATAGACCACTACGGTTCGTTGACTCATCGGATCCTCCGGTGCCTGCAGGACGTATTCCTGGCATGCCGGCTTCCCTGGTCAACACTCGCCCCGGAGGCTACATCATCTTTTCTCATAGCTTGTCGTGATCATGCTGCCGATAATGTCGTTCAGTAACCGCCCACGAAAATTGCAGAGCATAACGTTGCGTTTTTCGTTTAATGTCGCCAACATGTCTCTGGGGATAAGTCCCTTGTCTTGTGGCGCGTATAGGATCAATGCCGCACCATCTGATTTCTGTTTCAGAATGTCATGTACATATTCCGACCAATCTGGCCAGTACACGACAAACAACGTCGCCAACTGTCCTTTCTCTATATCTCCTTCGTGTCCTATCATAATGATGTTGCGTTCCTTGAACAGCCGTGAATCTAGCAGTAGGCTCTTCAGACTGCCTGCCATATCGCCTTTAGCGAATATCGCTATCTTTCGGCCGGCCAAGCCCCTGCCGAGGCGAAGCAAGGCTGGCGCTATCCCCATAGCCCAAGACACCACTGCAGCTATCACTACACATATGGCAACGATAACGCTCACGTATCTCAGCGGCTCCAATAACTCAAGTGACAAGTCCAACATTGTGTCCTGCTTTCACCAAGTAAGTCTTCACTCAGTGATATCGCCTTTGGTGGAGAAGGATTGCCTGTGTGTTCGGTAACGTCATGCTTATCTCACTTGCCGAAGCGATCGCCAAACAGCTTTCTCCACATTTTACGACTGTCAACCTCATCGAGTTCGTCGAAGGCTTTGCGTGCGCTGTTGGCGGCAGATTCAACTTGTTCCATGAAGCGGGTAAACTCGTTACTAGTCCAGCGTCTAGCCACGTTGAGTGACGGATAGCCTGGATCAGGGACGAAGGGCACGCTGTTCGTGTTACGATAGGCACTGTACGTACGTTCGATGCCTTCAAGCACGTTGACGACTGCCTCAGCATGCGACGTGGGATAACCGATACTGCCGTGGACGAGGGTTTCAAGGACGTACGACTTCGGACGAGCCGATTCTGTTGGTAGCCTATCCCGCCAGACTTTCATAAGCTTCACAACTTGGACATAGTAGCCGTTGGTTGCTTTGTTCTGACTGACGGCCGCAGAAATCTGACCCTTTGGATGCGTGGCGACCCACGCATGAGCTTGTCGGTCCGGTATCCACAGTGGGCCTCCGTCAGAACCGACTAAGGTGCTTGGAACTATATCTAACCAAACGTTTCTGGCTGCATTCACCCCGATCGATCGGCCTTGGCGTTTTACCTCGGTGTAATACCTGGCGAGAACGCTGTGCATCCAGGCGAGAACGACCTCTGGCGCGGTGTTCGTGTGGTCAATATCTAGAACACATATGACGTCGACATCCTTGATATCTCCGACCGCCGT
Source organism: Vicinamibacterales bacterium (assembly GCA_965237405.1). Taxonomy (GTDB): domain Bacteria; phylum Acidobacteriota; class Vicinamibacteria; order Vicinamibacterales; family UBA8438; genus CAUZIB01. The sequence goes on from OZ250139.1 coordinate 2,345,728, forward strand.
ACTTCGTGCGTACGATCCCGACAAGAACGTCTCTTTGTGCGCCTCCTTCGTTTCGTCATCGGTTCGCAGTCGCTCGCGAACCTTCTCGTGAGCCGCCTTGGCGGCGGACACGTGTGTTGCGCTTGGCTCAATCGCACTCACTAACGCCTTAAACTTGCTCTTCAGTTCCATCTTTATGGTTTCGTAGGAGGCGACGGAAGCTCAGTCAGCGAGTTCACGTCAAGACCATATGTATTGGCAGTCATTCCGATGAAATCAGCGCACGCTGCGCATCCAGGATCCCTGTCGAAGCCAATTCCGTACCAGCGATTGATCGTCATCTCATCACTGCTCTCGCTCATCGGCGGCCAAGATGCGTATGGTGTGCCTGGTTCAGGTCTGTTCAGCCAGAGATACCACGGCGCACTGAAGTCCCGCTTCAAGATACTGAGAGATGTTGGCTTGTCCGCAAGTAACTCCAAGAGTGAGAGCTTCGTCAAGAAGGTGGCAATAGGTAGGACGTCCAGAGACAGCCCGGGTTCCACGTCCACTGGTCGATCGGAATACGCTACCGCCGCGGCACCGGCAGCCGAAGACACTTCGACATCAGCGGCCTGTTCCGGCATTGCTGATATGAAGCATTGGTAGCACGGCGACTCCCGTGGTCGCACCCTGAGTACTTGCCCACCATAGGCTCGGCGAAAAGCGCCACCGTACACAGCGACGACGTCCGACTCGATACAAAGGCGGTTGATCAGTAACTTACTCGGTCGACTATCAGTGCCACAGACGACAACGTCTGCTTGCTTAATAAGTTGTGTGATGTCGCTTAAGTTCTCGACGGTGACTCCCACGGGATAGACGGACACTTGAGCGTCTGGATTCTTCTCGAGCACCAAGTCCCGAACAACATTCACCTTGAAGCGACCGACATGAGATACTCCGCCCGGATGACGAACGACATTACCGACGGTGAGGCGGTCAGGATCGACAAGGGCGAAGTGGCCCACACCGCACTTCGCAAGCTCGATCGCCGCATGAGCGCCGCCGGTACCAAGACCTACACAAAGCACTGACATGTCCAGCAGGATGGACGTTTCGAGAAGACCGAGACGCCTTGTGGCAAGTTCTGGCTGGACATTGACCAAGATCGCAGTCATCACCTCCTCGCTGCCGTCGGCCTGTCGCCACGCTTGCGCGTGGTACGTTAGCCCATCCGGGGCAGCAAATATTGATAGGTCGCCCTGCGGAGGCGAATCGATCTTCTTCAGAACGATTCTTAAAGCGGCATCGTTTGTCGTAGCGGTGCAGTGGTCCATGAGCAGGATGCCTCGAACGCTCGTTGGCGCCGGCTGTGCGCCAAGATCGTGTTGAGTAAACGCATCCCCGTCGTCCCACACACTGAGGCGAAGAGAAATGATCCCTTCGCGCTCAAGGCGAGGCCACTGCGCCTGCAAGCTTTGGCTCGACAAGGTAACCACTCCGAACATGTCCGCGTCCTCAGCCGTGATGTTTAACGCTGCAGGGGTCTGCACATGCGCAGAGACGGCCACGATGGTACGCTTCGTCTTGTCATACACGAGCTTGGTGCGGCCGGGTCGGCGTTCGGCGATCGCCGTCATGGCCTCTTGAATCATCTGTTGTTGCGGATCCTTAATCGTCATGATGTTCCCACCATTGTTCGCACAAAGTCAGTGAGTGGACGTCCCGTATTGCGATGCTGTTCGTAGGCTTCAATCCAGAGAAGGCCTTTGAGGAAGACTTTGTGGAGCAAGATATTGGAGTGCCAGCGGTCGTCGCGCCAATGGCAGACTTGGACCCAGCCGGACGACGATGGAGTAAGGGTGTGCATTTGATGTGAGATTCCGAGCGATGATATCGGTCTCCCGTCTGCCGTGTAGAGAGGGTATGGCTCCGTGAGGTACAGTGGCGGGCGCACGTAGGGAAAACCTGATGGAATGGGACTATAGAGGTAGTAACGGTGTCCCGCGTTAGATGAGGCAGTGCCAGACGCCGAGTACGTATCCCTCTCACGATTCCAATAGACGCCGAACTGGCTAAGCCCCTCTCGCTGAAGAACTGCATGTTCCAAGGCGAGCCGTTTACATTGATCAGTTGTCCACATCTGTGACTGCCTTCACGCGCGTGACTGCCGATTTAAAGACATCAAGGACTCGTGGTATGTCGAGCGCGACCAGACCACTGGGAACAGCTATGACGTCTGTTGTTCCCGTTTCTCGATTCAGGCGGTGTACTTCAAGGATCGCCATTGGCCATGCGGTGCCAAGGGCAAGGGCAAGATAGTGTGGTTCATGCAACTTGGCGACTAATACGCAGCCGAAGCCGGTCGAGTGGAACTCGACAGGGCTTCCACTTGCCTCTTGTAGCGCTTCCGTGAGATGAGAAAGCATCGTTTCGCGTGTCGTAATATCAACGTCCTGTTTTGGTTCGAGACGAGGTGGCGTATCGTCAGCCGAAAGTCGGACTCGCTGCAAAGCGATTCTGTTCCACGCAAAGAGTTCCTGCTCTGGCAGTGCTCCCGTGGCCAGTAGCGCTTCCCGGACTGGGCTCACACCAGGAAGGACTTTTATCTGCGAGCGAAATGGCTGAGTCTCGTCGGTTGAGAAGTCATAGAGCCAAGGATGAATCCGAATACGTGGCTCGTTTCGAGCGTCTTCTAACGTGACGATAATCTCTGACATCGCCGAGAACTGGTTGCGGGCGCCAATACGGACGATCCGTTGTCGATCTCCTCGGCTTGGTGCCGACAGCCCGAGCCGGTGATGGGAATGCCAGTCGCCGAAGTACCGCATCCCCCAATTCGCGGCGAGGTCCTCGCTGAGATGTCGCAGATATTCGACGTCGAGACGAAAGTGAGCGTGATCGCGCTCTGCGCCAGGTCCTGCTTTCGTCGCCAGGAAGATGATTGGGACTTCATGCCAGCGACCGAACAAGTCGCCGCCTGTCTCGACCGACCATGCTGAGGCCTCTGCGGCAATCGCGCGCAATTCCGATTCCCACGTAACCACGAAACTGTGCGGAATGTGCGGAGTCTGAGGTCGTAAACGCCGCTGAACGAATCGGGTGATACGTCGAATTAGCAAGTCCGAATCGGGCGAGGATTGCAAGGACCGAAGAAGCGCTGTGAGTTGTGGGCGCTTCTCAATCCAACTTCGCAGATCGGGGCTTAGCCGCGAGTCGGCGGCAGCGAGATCTTCTGAGGGGATCTGGAGCCTGGATGATATGCGTTCTCTGAGGTCTTCGCTCGGAAGCCTCCGATCAGCCTCGAGATCAGTGACGTACGCTGCCGTAACGCCGAGTTCTCCCGCAAGCTGCCGTAGCGACCACTTGAGGGTCAGCCGTCGATCCTTGATGAGCTTTCCAAGCGTTGACACTGTATGCAATCATAGCTATGTGAGCATACATTGTCAAGACAGTTTCGTAGAATATTTGCTTCCAGTCACAGTAGCGCTAGTCTGAGACCGTCCGTGAGGCCCGGCCGACGCACGCGTGTGTCGCCAGGATGATTTGACGGGGCTTCGCGGCACGCCACCTTCCAGGACAACATGAATACGACTGGCGGGCGGTCTGGCGCGGTGGCCCGGCCGGCGGCGCGAAGGCGGTTGGGAGTCGTACATGCGCCATGGGTGGCCGCTCACCGTCGCCGTCGGCCGTCGGTCACTGGCGTCGCCCGTCCCCCGCTGGGCTCGCTCATCTGGTCGCCACGCTCCCGGACAGCGGCTGGATCCAGACGATCCGTCGAGCTCGGAGATCGAAAAAAAGTTGCGCGGAAAATTTGCGCACAACTCACTCTCTCTATCTCTCTGATTGCAGATGGGTTACGCCTGCCATTAATTTGACGCCGACCGAAATGCGCCGAGCACCAGGCCGGCCGAGGCCCGTATTCATTGATCTTTTTTGGCACCTGGGGTGGCCGGTCCCCTCTGTTCGCGCACAACGCGCACAGCTACGGTGGTGGACGTTCGGTTGCACGGTCAGCAGGGTGACGATGCCGCACACGATGTTGAGATTTCCGACCGTCAAGGCTCGCACGGGCCTGTCGCGCAGCACGATCTATCTCCGGATCTCCCGCGGCACGTTTCCCGCCTCCGTGTCCCTCGGGGGCCGTGCCGTGGGCTGGATCGAGGCCGAGGTGCAGGCGTGGCTCACCGCGCGGATCGCGCAACGCCGGCTGATCGCGCCGCGGCCGGAGCGGAGGACGGCGGCGGCGGCGGACGGGTACCGGGCGCGGGGACGCACACCCCGCCCCGCAGAGAAAGGGTGGTCGACATGATCCGGAACATCACGGTGGATGGCGAGGAGGCGCTTGCCGTGGACACGGCCGAGGAACTCGGCCGCGCCCTCTTGACCGGCCGGTACGTCGTCGCGTCCGACGCGGTGCGCGCGGAGTACGGGCTCACGGACACCGACAACTCCGACACGCAGGAGATCGTGGACGAGTCGGACTGGCGCGACGACGCGTGGCGCGCGGAGGGGGGGCAATGATGGCGTGGGGCCGAAAGACCACCGCGGCGCAGAAACCCGCGTGGAATCAAGACGACTATCACAAAGAGTTTGCCGGCAAGCTCAAAGAGCAGATCGAGCAGGGTGTCGCGCCGTGGCAGAAGCCGTGGAAGCCCGGCGAGGAACGACTCCCGAAAAACATCCAGACCGACAAGCCGTACCGGGGCGGGAATTCGGTCTACCTCAGCGTGACCCAAACCGCGAAGGGCTACAGCGATCACCGCTGGGCGACCTACAAGCAGATCAAGGACATGGGCGGTCAGGTCCGCAAGGGCGAGAAGGCCACCCACGTGCTGTTTTACAAGTTTGACGACGAGACGCCGAAGGCGCAGGACCAGCCCGACCGCCCGACCACCGAGGGGAAGGCCGAGCGGGAACACACGCGCCCGCCGATGGTCCGCTGCTATGCCGTGTTCAACGTCGCACAGGCGGACGGCCTGCAGCTGGAACGGAAGGGCGACGACCGGGAGCACGCGCCCGAGTGGAAGGCCCATCAGACCGCCGAGCGAGTGATCCAGGAGAGCGGGATCCACGTTGCCCATGTGCGCGGCGACCGCGCGTTTTACAACCTCCAGTCCGACACGGTGACGCTCCCGGAACGTGAGCAGTTCGCCACGGCGAACGGCTATTACCAGACCGCCTTACACGAACTCGGCCACGCCACCGGCCACCCCGAGCGGATGGACCGCGACACCTTGACGCAAGGCGCGGGGCACTTCGGCAGCGTGGAGTACGCCCGCGAAGAACTCCGCGCGGAAATGTCCGCGATGATGACGGGTGAACGGGTCGGCGTCGGCCACGACGGCAGCCGAGGCGCGGCGTATGTCCAGGGCTGGTTGAAGGCGCTGGAACAAGACCCGAAGGAGATGTACAAGGCGGCAGCCGACGCACAGAGAATCTCCGATTACCTGATGCGTCCCATCCGCGAACGCGAGCAGACGACGGACAAGGAACATGGGGAGCTGGCCGAGAAATACTCGGCGGCTCGCAGCCCGCAGATCAGCCAGACGCCCCCACCGCAGCCGCCGCCGCAGAGCCCCGAGCGGGAGGCCGGCATCAGCCGCTAGGCGCTCCCCATGTTGGACCGTTCCGATCTTCTCTGGCGAGACGACGACCCGACGCCGGCCACCACGCCGGCGCGGGACGACCACGCGAAGGATGCCCAGGCGCGCCAGGTCACAGCACGACCAGGCGCGCCCAGTCACACCCGCGCCACGGCCGACGAGCGGGCGCAGGAACGCGCCCGGCAAGCCGACGAGGCCCGCGAGGCCACGCCACGCGCCCCGCAGGAACCCGCCGGCCACGACGTTCAGGGGTTTGAGCAGGAACCCGCCGGCCCGCGCGAGCATCCCGAGTGGACCCCGCAGCAGCGCGCCAACCACGAGGCGCACCACGCCCGGCTGGCCCGCATCCGCGAGGAACGCGCGCCCGAGTGGGCGCGCCAGGATGCGCGGGATCGCCAGGATGAAGCCGCTCGCACGCATGCGCGCGACGCCCGCGCGCACGACCGACGACCCACCCGCGCGGACGGGGCCCGCCAGGAGCGGGCCGGCCACCGCGCGACGCCCGACCCGCAGACACGCACGACCGGTCATCGGCGGGAACACGCTGCGCGCGCGCACGACCCCGAGCCACGCCACCGGGTGCGCCGCAGCAGGACCGAACGCACGCGCGATGCGGTGGCCGACGTGGGGCTCTATCGCGCCGTGTCCTACACAGACCTGTCCGACCAACATTTTGCAGGCCACCCCTACGCCACCCGGCGCAGCGTCAATCACATGATCCGCGCCGGGCTGATCGAGGAACACGAGGCGACCGGGCCGGCCGGCCAGACGTTCACGGTCCTCACCGCGACCGAACGCGGGCGAGACGCTGCACAGCGCGCGGCGGTGGACGCCGGCCACGTCCCCGAGCAGCAGACGTGGAGCGGCATCGTGAAGCCCGCCGAGCTGTCCCATGACACGGCCGTGTACCGCGCCGGGCTGGACGAGCGGGCGCGCATCGAGGCCAACGGCGGGCGCGTGGTTCGCGTCCGCATTGACGCCGAACTGAAAGCGACCGTCGCCACCGCGACCGAGAAGGCGCGCGCCGAGGGCGGCGACCGCGCGGCCGACGAGGCGAAGCGCACAGCCGCGCAGGCGCTCGGGCTCCACGTCGTCAACCACGATCAGGTGTTGTATCCCGACGCGCAGCTCGACATCGAGGACGCCGACGGACGGAGCGGGCGCGTGAACGTGGAGATGGTGTCCGACCACTACCACGCGGCAGCCATCACGGCGAAGGCCGCAGCCGGCTTTGCCATGCACGGCAGCAGCCGATCGGCGACCCGGAAGATCGCCCGCGCGCTGGCGCGCGAAAGCGACAGGGGCGGCGCGGGCGGGGCCGCACAGCCCGGCCGCAATGGATCGGTGGAGCTGTAGATGCAACCCATCGCGGTCGCCGTCGGGCTGACCGTCACCGTCCTCGCACTGACGGCGCTACTCGCCGGCCCGCACGTCGCCTATCTTGCGCCACACACCCGCGTCCTACTCGCGGCGTACTGGCCGGCACTCACCGCCTACAGCGTGCTTGCCGTGGTTTCGTTTGTCGTCGCGCCCTACGCCACAGCGCGCGCGGCCGGGCTCGCCGACCTCGGGCGAAAAGTCGATCTGGTGGAACGGTCGATCCGGCGCGGCGCGGGCGGCGATCCGGAGCTGGCCGACCAGATGCAGCAGCAGGAACGGGGAGACTTCGACGAATGACGCACAGGCCCACTGGGCGCGGCTCGAGAAACGTTCGTGAGCCCGCGCCTGCACATCACCACAAGGAGACAACCATGCACCCGCACCGCTCACACTGGATCACCGCCCTTGCGGCCCTGCTCGCCGTGGGGCTTATCGAGGCGCCCGTATTCGCCCAGGGCGTCAGCCCGTGGCTGAACGCCGTGGACGTGCTGCAACAGGCATTCACCGGCCCGCTCGCGCGCGGCTTGTCGCTGATCGCGATTGTCATCGGCGGGCTGATGTTCGCCTTCGGGGAAGGCGGCAGCAAGAAGGCGCTCGCCGGCATCATTTTCGGGCTTGGCATGGCGATGGGCGCGGCGAACTTCCTCACGTGGCTGTTTACCTAATGAGCATCAGCCAGGGCGCGGGCCCGTGGGCCGCGTACCCGGCGCTGTCGGCCCCCCTCACCATGATGGGGGTCGAACGGCGCTGGTTCCTCTTGTCGGCCACCATCGGCATGGCGATGTGGAACGCGATCAACTCGATTGTCCTCGGGGCGGTGACGTTTTGCATCCTGTACGCCGTGGGCTGGTGGGCGTGGCGCACCGACCCGCACATGCTGAGTCTGTTACGTGAATCCGTCCGATTCAAAACGCGCTACGACCCGGCGAAGTGGGCCGAGCAGCCGTGGTACATCCTCATCACCCCGGCCCGCCGGCTGCCCCGATCATGACGACGACCGATCGCGACGTGGCCGACCACCACGCCGCCGGCTCCCTGGCCGACGAGCTGCCGTATTGGGGCTGGCTCCCCGACGACCGCACGTGTCTGACCCGGCGCGGCGAGCTGGTGACACTCGCACGCTTGACGCCGACTGTGGTGGACGGTCACACCCCGGCGCAGCTTGACGCCGTGCTGAATCGCTGGACCCGGATGCTGTCAGGCATCGACTCCCGGACCCGGATGTACTTTTACCTGCTCCGCCGGCCGGCGATCTTCCCCGACGCCGATACCGGCTTGTCGGCCGTCGCCGAACTCGGGCAGCGCAAGCGGCGCGCGTTCCTCGCGGCGCGCATCCAACAGATCGACACCTTTGTCGCGTGGTGCTACGACCCGCGCCTGTCCACGGCCGCAGCCGGCCAGCACAACGCGCCGTGGTGGAGAAACTACCTGCAGACGTGGATGAAGGCGCGGCGGACTCCGAACGAAGCGATCTACTTCCGCGAGCAGATCGAGGACGCGGCGGCGCGCTTTCGGCAACAGGTCGATGCCAGCCGGACGCTCGTCGCCGATCTGACGCCGCTCGACATCCTCACGGCACAGGACGGCTCCCGCCTCCTCGCCGAGCTGGTGAACAAGCCCGGCCGTCCGCCGTGGGACGGGGCGACCGGCAGCGGCTTGAACTGGCGACTGGCCTACTCCGAGCTGGAAGCCGAACGCCGGCATCTTCGACTGGACGGCGAGCCCGTGATTCTCTACTCGCTCTTGTCCCCGCCGGCCCGGGCGACCGCCAACCTCTTGCATGACCTGTACCGGCTCGACAGCGTGATGACCGTCGCGCTCGAATGGCGACCGTGGGATCTCGACGCGGCGCGGCGCAAGATCCGCGGCGCGCAGCGCCACTACTTTTCCAAACGCTATTCGATGATGGCCCACGTGCAGGAGACGGAAGGCACGGCCACCGCGATGGTGGACAGCGCCGCCGACGTGGAATCCGGCCGCTTGGGGAATGCCCTCGTCGAACTCGAAACCGAAGGCGTGGCCTATGGCGACCTTGCCTTGACGATTGCCCTCCACGGCGACCTTGCACAGACCGAACGACTGGACGGCGATGTACTTCGCATCTTCGCGGCGCACGACGCGAAGGTCATCCGCGAAGGGTACGGCCAGCTCCCCGCGTGGTTTTGCCGACTGCCGGCGCAACCGCGGAAACGACAGGTCCGATCCGTGTTTGTCTCGGCGGGCGCGGCGGCGTGCCTGGCGCCCATCTACGGCCCGCCGACCGGCTCCCCGCGCAGCCGACACCTGGACCGCGCGGCGCTCGCCATCCTCGAAACCCAATGGCAGACGCCGTTTCACTACGACCTGTTTCACGGCGACGTCGGCCACACGCTGGTCCTCGGGGCGACCGGCGCGGGCAAGAGTTTCACGCTCAATTTTTTGCTCGTCCAAGCCCTGCAGTACAACCCGCGCGTCCTCATCCTCGACCTCGGGGGCTCGTACCGCTGGATCACCCGGTTTCTCGGGGGCGGCTACCTGGAGCTGTCGCCCGACGACGCCACCGGGCACGGCGGCTTTCGGTTGCGGCCCTTTGCGTTGCCCCGCACCGAGCGGAGCCTGCAATTCTTGACGGGCTGGATTCTGCGGTTGCTCAGGATCGGCGGCTGGACCGTGACCGGATCGGACCCGTCCGAAATCCGCGCGCGGATCGAAGACCTCTACGCCTTCCCGCCGGCCCGCCGGACGATGACCGTCTTTGTGCACTCCCTTCCGGCCGCCATGTGGCCGGCGATGGGGCGCTGGTACGGCAACGGCGCCTGGGGCCGGTACTTCGACAACCCGGCCGACGGCGACGACCTTGAGCTGGCCGACTGGCACGTGATCGACCTGGCCGGCGCCGCCGAGCATGAGGACTTGTGTGAGGCCGCCCTGTTCTACCTGCTGGAACGGTTGCGGCTGTCGCTGGAGAACCCCGACGAAACCGCGCGCGTGAAATTGATGGTGGTCGATGAAGCGTGGCGCTACCTGCGCGATCCGGCCGTGCTCGCGTACTTGGCCGAAGCGGCCAAGACGTGGCGGAAGAAGAACGCGGCGCTCATCATGGCGACCCAAAGCGCCGTGGACGTGACCGGTACGGCCGGCGCGGAGGCGTTGCTCGAATCCATGCCGACCAAGCTCTTCCTGGCGAATCCCGAGCTGCCCGACAAGGCGGCGGATCTGTTTCGCTTGAACCCCTCGGAAGTGGCGACCATCCGGGGGCTCGTCAGTAAACAAGAGCTGTATCTCCGACGCCCGAACATGGCCGCCACCGTGCGGCTGGAAGTCGATCCCGAATCGTACTGGTTGTACACGTCATCGGCGCGCGACAGTGCCCGGCGCGCCGAGGCGGTTGCACAGCACGGCCTCGAGGCGGCGCTCGCGCACCTGGCCGCCGGGCGCTGAGGCCACGCCCACAAGGAGAGGAACCTTATGACCCTTCGACGCCCGACCGTTGCCCTGCTCTCGCTGCTCTGGATCGTCCCGGCGCTCGCCCAGGCGCAGGACGACGCGCCCGACGCGCCGGCCGGCGCGTCCGTGCTGCAGGTGCATGACGTGGCCGATCAGATCATCCGCGTCAACACGCGCATCCGGCACACCACCGTGATTCAACTCCCGGCGGCTGAGACCATCCTCGACTTCATTGTGGGGGACTCCGAATACTGGCACCTGACCGGCGCGGCCAATCTCGCCTTTCTGAAACCCATCGGCGAAGGCGTCACCACCAACGTCGCGCTGGTGTGCGAGAGCGGCCGGATCTATGCGTTCCTTGTGACCGAGCAATCCGGCCCGCCCCACTTGATCGTCCGCATCGGCGGCGATCCGAACAGCAGCCCGGCCACCGGCCACGTCCCCGCGTTCGTCGCGCGGTCGCGCGTGGCCGAGTATCAACTGATGGCCGAGGAAAGCCGCGCGGCGGTCCTTGCCGCGCAGCAGGACGCCGAGGCGCGGATCACCGCCATGCGCCAGGACGCCAGCGCCCAGGTCGAGGCCTTTCGCGCGTCCTATCCCACGCGCTTGCAATTCCCGTATGAGCTGGACGACAAGGCCGCGCGCTGGCCGTTCCTGGTGCACGGCATGTGGCACGACGGGCAATTTACCTACGTCCGATCCACGGCTCAGGAGACACCCGCGCTCTACGAGAACACAGACGGCCAACCGTCCCTCATCCCGTACGACCTTGAGCAAGACGGCCTGTATATCGTGCGGCGTCTTGTCGGGCGTGGCTGGCTCCAGATCGGGCGCGAACGCGCCGGCTGGAACGTGGACCTTGACGATCTGGAGTAACCGTGATGCCGAACTGGACACGCATGACCCCGCCGGCAGCCGGCGCCTTTTCGGCGACCTGGATCACCCGCATCGGCGGGCTGGTGTTCGCCCTCATCCTTGCGGGCGCGTTCCTGGTGCAATCGTGCTTTTCCACGGTGCCGACCGACCCGGAATCACTCCGTGAGCCAGAGGGGATCGCCGGCGCTCGTGCCGGGGCGCAACTCGGCGCGCGCGTGCAAGACCTTGAGCAACGCGCGGCGCTCGACGCCGCAGCCGCCGAGCGGGAACTCGCCACCGAGGGCGCGGCACTTGGCGGCGGTCACGTGACGCCCGCCTTTAACGAGACGACCGGCGAACCCGTGCCCGGCGGCGGGCCGGGCATCGTCCCGTTGACCGAGGGTGAGGCCGAGCTGCGCGAAGTGTTGCGCCTTGAAGCGATCGAGCGGCGCACGCGCTCGCTGCGTTCCGCGCCGATTGCGATCACGTACCGACGCCCGGAGACCGGCGGGCTCGCACCAACCGCGGCCGAGCCCACCGCGGACGCGCCGGTTGACGACAGCCGCGCGAGTCCTCCTCTCATCCCCGAACCCGTGAGCGTGATGGACACGATCCAGGCCCTCCAGGCGCTTGATGCGCAGCAGACCGCCGGGGCGGAGCTCGACGCGGGGCGCGCGCGTCCGTCGGGGCGACAGATCCAGCCCCCGGCCGTGTCCCCGTTGGGGTCCACGGACAGCACGCGCGTCGTGCAGGGCGATCCCCTGAATCCGGCCATCGTGCGCGCACCCAACACCCCGCCCGGATGGGAGCGGATCTACGAAGGCTCGTTTCTCGAGGCGGTGCTCGTGAACCAACTCAACGGCGACTTTCCCGGTCCCGTCCTCGCGTCCGTCGCCGTGCCGTTCTACTCGGCCGACCGGCAGCGGATGGTGATCCCGCGCGGCGCGCGCGTGATCGGATCCGCCTCGGCTGTCGCCGGCCAGGATCAAGCACGCTTGGCCGTTGGGTTTCACCGCCTCATCTTCCCCGATGGTCGATGGGTGTCGCTGGAGTTTCGCGGGCTGAATCAGATCGGCGAGGGCGCGCTCAAGGACCAGGTGAACCGGCATTACGTGTCGATGTTCGCCAGCGTGGGCGCGGTCGGCATTATGTCCGGGCTGACCTTGCGCGGGTCGAACCCGTACGGCGGCGGCATGGAAGGCGTGCGCGCGGGCGCCGGGCAAGGGCTCGCGCAAGGCGCGACCAGCATCCTCAACCGTTTTCTCAATCGACTCCCGACCATCACGATCCGCGCCGGCCACCGGCTCCGGATCTGGTTGACCTCCGATGTGCTGGTGCCGCGTCCCGGTGAGACCGGGCCGGCGTCAGACGCCGGCCGAGACCTGCCGTTCGGCCGCAGCGGGCCGGGTGTGTCACCCGACGGGCCGCAGCGAGGCGAAGGACGGCGCAGCCGTTGACACGCCCGGCACGCGAAGGCATCCGGGCTTTTCAGGAGAAGGAGCGAACCGATGAAGAAGATGATCCTGTGGACGATCGTACTACTCGGCCCCCTCACGTGGACCACCACCGCGCAGGCGATTTTCGGCATCCCCGACGTGGCGGCGCTGGCGCAGCGCGTCACCATCATCGCCAATCAAGGCATCCAGATCGGCCATGCCGTGACCGGCTTGCGCCGCGCCACGGAGCAGTTCAACAAACTCAAACAGCAGTACGACCACCTACGTGAGCAAGCCCTCGGGGAAATCGGCGCGCTGACCACACCCTTTACCGAGATCGCGGCGCTGCCCGGTCAACTGGTCGGGGCCGGCCTGTCATGGCGCACCGACTTTACCAACACCGACGCGGCCGGGCTGGTGGATGCGCTCGACCTGTTCAGCAACGACGGCACGCCGTTGACGGACTACTGGCGCGACCGCTTGAACGCCGCGCCCGCCGTCACCGAACAACAGGTCCTGGCCGCGTACAGCACGCTCCCCGTCGGGCTGGCGGACCGCGCGGCCGAGAACTACCGCCGAGACGCCGCCGCCGGCGCACGCCGGACGGCCATGAGTCATGGTGTGAACGACGCCGCCGCGTTGGCCACGTCCACGGTGAAATCGGCGCTCGATTCCCTGGCCGCGCTGCGCGGACAAACCAACGCCTCCGGCACCGCGCTCCAGCAAGCCCAGGTGGCCGGCCTCATCACCAACGGGGAAGTGACGGCCGCGCTCGCGCAACTGCTCGCCTTCCAGGCGACCCAGGAGACGGCCCAGGAACTCGAGGCCGAGACGCGACGGCGCGAACGCGCAGCCGCGCGGCTTGCCATCCAGGAAACCGCGCGCGAGGACTACGACCGCCGGCTTGCCGGCATCGACGCCCACCGCGACGGCGGCGACGCCCTCCTGTTTGCCATCCGCTAAGGCGTGAGTACGTCCCGTGACCAACGACCACCGAGGACACCCGGAGCATCGTCACGTGGTACGCGCCCTGCACGGGCGCATGCCGGCCTCACGGAGCGGCGCTCTGCGCCCGCTCATCCGCGCGGCGGGCTTCGCCCTGGCCGCGCTGCTCTTGTGCGCCGCGCCCGCCCTGGCGCAGCAGCAGATCGATCCCTCCGTCCCGACCAACATCCCCCCCGAAAATCAAAACGACTTCAAAGGGTATTTGGATCAGGTCATGGACGACATCATGACCACCAACGGGCCGGTCATCTTGAACGCCGGCAACACCCTCTGGCGCGGACTCGCGGCGATCGTCGTCGTCTGGACCGGCGTGAAGATCGCCATGTCCGGCACGTTCTCCATGTGGACGATTATCGAGCTGGTGATCGGCTTGTGGATCCCGTGGGTCATGCTGCAGTTTTACGCCACGCCGATCCCCGGCGTCGGCTTCACGTTCCCCGGAATGATTGCCGGCGGCGGCAACTGGCTCCACTCGTTTTTTCTGGCCGACATTGTGCCGGCCATGCAGATCGAGCTGTCCAATCTGGTGCACACCCAGACCACCGCCGTCTCCGATGCGTGGGCCGGCACATCCTGGCTGGAGCTGTACACGGCCCTCGGGGATGTCGTCGGCACGCTCATCGTCGGCACGTCGATGATGCTCTTCATTTTTCTGTGCCTGGTCGTCATCTACGCCGTGACCTACGCCCAAGTGATTTGGGCGCACATGGCGATGCTGATCCTCACGTTCATCGGGCCGATGATGATTCCGTGGCTCGTGTTCGAGCCGATGGCGTTTCTGTTTTGGGGCTGGTTCCGCAGCATGATCACCTTCGCGCTCTACGGTGCGATGGCCGGCGCGATCATGCGCGTCTTCATGAGCGTGTGCCTGGGGTATATCACCACCTTTTCACAGGTCTCCGACATTGAAAGCCCCGTGCAGATGGTGAGCTGGGTGCTCATCCTCTTGCCCTTGATGGTGGCCGGCGTGCTGTCGTCGCTCAAAGTGGGTGAGCTGGCCGGGATGCTGGTGAGCGGCGGCGGCGGCGGCGGCGCGGGCATGACCGGCGCGTTGATGATGGCGGCGACCGGCGGCAAGGCGATGCTCGCCGGCAAAGCCGCAGGCGCGGCAGGGGGGAAATGATGGGCCAGACCGAACAGGACAGCGGGAAGACGTACGCCGATATGTGGGGCGAGGCGGTGCACAGCAACCGGCACTTACGGGTGCTGTCGATGGGGCTGGCCGGGCTCGTCCTGTTGCTGGTGGTCATCATCATCCGGCTGTCGTCGGTGGAGCTGCCGAAGCCGATTGTCGTCCGCGTGGACGAGGTCGGCCGCGCCGAGGCGCTGGCCTATGACACGGTCGAAGCCCAGGCCGATCCGCTGGACCCGACCACCAAGTATTTCCTCAACCGCTGGATTGATGACTACTACAGCCGGCGCGGGGCGACGGTCGAAACCGCGTGGCCGCGCTCGCTCCGGTTTCTGACCACCACCCTGGCGAATGAAGCCTTCCGCGTGGAAGGGGAGAACGTCGCCATGCTCGCGGCCGGCGCGGCCCGCGACGAGTTGCAAGTTGAGCGGGTCGTGCTTCGCATCCAAGCGAACCCGCAACCCCCCCACGGCGCGGCGGCGGACTTCGATCTCGTGCGCCTGGTGAACGGTGCGGAAGTGAGCCGCGACCGCTGGACGCTGTCCCTCCAATTCACCTTTCTGGACACGGTTGATCCCGAGCTGATGATCGTGAATCCGATGGGTCTCCTCATCACGTACATGCGCGGCGATCGCGCGCTGGTGACAGGATGACGACGAGCCCCGCCCCGGAGACACCGAGCCCCGTCACGGTCCCGACGCTCGAGGACCGCGCCGGCCAGCTCGCGGCCCTCGGCTGGAGCGGCCGAGAGGCCGAATGGATCGCCCTGGTCGCGCTGCATACCGGCGTCTTTACGCGGTCGCAATACGGCGCGTACCTCAACGCTGGTAATAACCGAAAACCTGCCGCCGCGCTTGTGCGCGCGCTCCTCGACACGCAGCTCGCCATCGAGGACGAGCGGGCCATCTTCCCCGGCGGCGCGCGCGCCGTCCTCCTCACCGGCAAAGCCCCCTATCGCGCGCTGGGCATCCCCGACGTGCGGCACCGCCGGGGCAAGGACGCAACCACGCAAGTACTCATGCGCCGCTTGCTCTCGCTCGATTACCTCATCGAGCGGCCGACCCTCGGATGGCTCCCGACCGAGGCCGACAAAGTGCAGCGGTTCGAGGCCCTTGGCATCGACCGGGGCACCTTCCCGTACCGGATGTACGGCCCGGAAGGGAAGCCGCAGATCCCGCGCTACTTCGCGTTCAAGCTGCCGATCGCGGTCGACGAGCACATGGCGACGTTCGTGTACGTCGATCCGGGGCAGACCACCGATAGCGAGCTGCGCGCGTGGGGCGTGGCCCACGCGCCGTTGTGGGCCGCGCTCCGGGCGCGGACTTTCGCCGTGCATGTCGTCGCCGTCGGCACGGGCGCCGAGGCCGCGGAACGCGCCGCGCCCGTCCTGAAACGCTGGACCCAGGACGGAGACGGCCAGGGCGCGGCGGACCCGGCCGGGCCGACCAAGGCCGACCGGGACATCCGCCAGGAAATCGCCCGGCTTGAGACAGCGATTACCGCCGGCAATCGTGACCTCTTGCGCGCGGCCGGCGGGTTCGACACGGCGGCAGATCGTCTTGAGTTGTTGCAACAACTCCCCGACGGCACGCCCACTAAGGCGACGGCGCGAGGGGCGATTGACCGCTTCACGATCTGGCCCACCGTCCGCTTGACCACCCCCGAGGTGGCGATCTAATGGTGCCCCCGCACTGCGCCCCGTTCCGTGGCAGGCTGCGTGGCAGGCTCCGTGGCAGGGAACACGGGACGCAGACAGCGGGGGGGGTGTCCCAAGAACAGCCGGGGGGGGTGTCCCATCCCCCCCGGCCATTGTTCGCTGTCGTTGTTCGGGTTTGTCGTCCTAGACCGGCCGACCCGAACCGCGCCAGCGGAGAGGGAAGAGACGGGAGCGACCCCCCCTTTTTCACCGCTGGCGCGGTTCGGCAAGGAGGGGGGTGTCCCACCCAGTGTCCCACCGGGTGTCCCATCCCCCTCCCGCCGTTGGGGAGGTCGCTCCCGTCTGTAGGTATCCCTGCGGGAAGGCTCCCCGGCCCGCACGCGGGCCGGACGACGAGTAGAGACGAGCGGCCCCATGCTTGACCCACTCATCCGCGCCTTCCTGGTCGTCGGCGGCGTGAGCGTCGGGTGCGCCTGGACGTGGCCCGGCGCGTTTCCCGAGGCCGATCCCGTGGCGGTGCTCGTCCGCTACCACACCCCGAACGTGTATCGCGCCGTCGTCGCGTGGTACTACGTGGCGCCCGGCGTGGCCGTGTTTCTCGCCGGGCAATTTCTCATCAGCACATCCCGGATCTGGTTCGCCCGGATGGGCGTCGGTGTAGGGCGCCGGTCCCGGCTCCCCACGTGGCCGCTTTCGCCTTCGGCCGATGGGCCGGCGATCGTCGTCGGCGAGGTCCATCACCCGGTCCGAGCCATCGAGAGCCCGGCTCCCGAATGGCTGACCATCCCCGAGCGTGGACTCTATACCGGCGTGGCGATTTTCGGCGCGGTCGGGTCCGGCAAGACGTCGGCGTGTATGCACCCGTTCGCCCGCCAGCTCTTGAGCTGGCAAGCGACGAATCCCGAGCGGCGCGCCGCCGCGCTCGTCCTTGAAGTGAAGGGGGATTTTTGCCACGACATCCGCCGGATGCTGACCGAGCTGGACCGAGGCGAGGACTACATCGAGCTGTCCCTTGACGGCCGGCTGACGTGGAATCCGCTGAGCGCCACCTGGCTCGATTCGTACTCGCTCGCGTACACGGTCGCGTCCCTCCTCAATCAACTCTTCGGCAAGGGCAAAGAACCGTTCTGGCAACAGGCCTACACCAACCTCGTCCGCTGGATCATCGAGCTGTACCGGGTGCTGCCCGGCGGATGGGTGACGCTGCGCGACGTGTACCACTGCGCCATCGACAAGGCGCTGTTCGCCAAGAAGATTCAACAGGCCCAGACCTACGCGGCCGATATGTCCGACACGCGGATCACCATCGCGGCGACGGCACTGACAGGCGACCATCTGACCCCGCTTCGCCGTCTCGGCTTTCAGCCGAACCCGGCCGACCTGACCCGCTTCCAGACGCGCGCGGACCCGGCCGCGTTCGAGTACCTCAAGACCCACACGATCACGTACGACCGAGAGCGGGTCGAGAGTACGACCGCGCAGGAGATCCGGCTCCGCGTCGAAGCCGTGCATCGCTGGTACGTCCACGACTGGAACACCCTCGATAACAAGATTCGGTCGAGCATCGTGGAAGGCATCTCCGTGTTCCTCAGCATGTTCGACCTGCCGTCCGTGGCGCGCGTGTTTTGCCCCGCCGCGCCCGCGGCGCGACGGTTCCACGACTCGGCCGGCGACGCGCCCGGCACCGACCCCACGCCGCTCGCGGCGACCGCCATGAAAGGCGTCGATCTTCCGCCTCTCGATGCACTGATCGAGCGCGGGAAGGTGCTGGCCCTCAACATGCCCGCCGGCACCAACCCGGCGCTGGCCCGCGCCGTCGGCGTCATGCTGAAAAATGCGTGGCTCCAATCGTTGTTGCGCCGGCCGGCGATGATGAAGGCCGAGCCCGATCGCTACGTCCGGCCGGCCATCTTTATCTGTGACGAATACCAAGCCTTCGCCAGCGTCGGCGAGGACGATCCGAGCGGCGACGAGAAAGCCTTTGCCCTCACCCGGCAGTGCCGGGTGATCCCCATCGTCGCCACGCAGTCCATCAGCTCGCTGCGCTCCGTGCTCGGCAGTTCCGAGGCGTGGCGGACGCTCCTGCAGACGCTCCGCACCCGGATTTTTTTGAGCTTGAGCGACGAGGCCAGCGCCGAGATCGCCTCGAAGCTCTGTGGGCAGGTCCGCAAGCTCAAAGCCACCTACGCCATCAACGAAACCTCCCGGCAGAGCGGGATCAATTTTCTGTCCGCCCAGGCCGGCGGCGGGCGCGGCAGCGTCGGGGCGAGCAAGAGTTTCACTGACCACCGCGAGGCGGTGTTTCAGCCGCGCGAGTTCGCGCTCCTCGGCAACTGTCAGGCGATCTGTCTCCCGTACGACGGCGTGCAGTCCTTGCCCCCCCGGCGCGTGTACCTCAAGCCCCACTATCTGCCGGCGGATCTCCCGTACTGGCACGCGAAACGGACCGGCCAGCTATGACCGGCGACGGGCTGGATCTCCTGAAACCGTTCTTGCCGGGGCTGGAGGCCGCGCTCGACGATCCGGACGTGAGCGAAATCATGATCAACGGGCCGGGCAACGTCTGGCTCGAAGGCCACGGCCGGCTCCGGCCGCTTGCCGCGCCCGCGCTCGACGCGGCGGCGCTGGAGCGGGCGGCGATCCATATCGCCCGGCCCCTGGGCCTGGACCCGGCCACGACGCCGATCCTCGATGCGCGCCTCGGCGACGGCTCGCGCGTGGCGATCTGTGTCCCGCCGGCCAGCCCGCACGTCGCGATCACCGTGCGGCGGTTCGGGAAACGCGCCTACTCGGCCGCGCAACTGGTCGCACACGGCGCGCTGCCCGAGAACATCCGCGCGGCGGCGGAAAAGACGTTGCACACCCGGCGCAACATTCTCGTGAGCGGGGGCACCGGCAGCGGCAAGACGACGCTCCTCAACGCCTTGATTGCACTCATCCCCGACGACGAGCGGATCGTCGCCATCGAGGACACCTTGGAGCTGCGGATCGACTCCCGGAACTGCGTCCGGTTCGAGGCGCGCGGGTTGCAACAAGGAGCCGTGACCATCCGCGACCTGGTGCGGCACGCCTTGCGCCACCGCCCCGATCACATCGTCGTCGGCGAAGTGCGCGGCGGCGAAGCCGCCGACCTGTTGCAAGCCCTCAACACCGGCCACGGCGGCTCGCTCACGACCGTCCACGCCAACAACGCGGAGAGTGCCCTGTCCCGCTTGGCGAACTGCGCGATGCAGGGCGGGGGCGATCTCCCGTGGGACGTGACGTGCCGGGGCGTGGTGGACGGGATCGCCCTGGTGATCCACATGACGCGCCGCGACGGGCGGCGGTTCGTGGAAGAAGCCGCCGTGGTGAACGGCTACGACGCCGGGACCAACACATGGGACATACACCGACTCGACCGCGTGACGGTCTAAGGGCGTGTCGCGCGGCGGGCCGTCGGGCCGGCGAGCCGATCAACGCGACCCGCATCCGTACGGGTACGCCACGGCGCGGCGTGAGCAGACACGCGAGCCCACACACACGGCCGGGCCGACGGACGAACGAACCAGGAGAACACCCATGACCGACAGTGATCTCAAAGCGGCCAACACACTCTGTACTCGGGCGAGCAAGAGCCTGGACGCCATGCGCGCCACGATCGCCCGCGCGGACGCGGCGCGTTCCGACGCCGCGCACCAGGCGCGGGCCGCACACGTCGTCGACGCGGCGCGCAGAGCCGTCACGGATCACCGTGCGGCTGCCGAGGCCTGGGACGCGCTGGCGACCCACGCGGCGACACAGGCGAGCGACTGCCGGCGCGGGGCAGCGGTGGCCGATCGCACCCGGCACCGCTGGGCGCGCTAGGCAGCGGCGGCGGGCGCCGTTGCCCAGCTCCGTGTCCGAGGTCGAGATCGGTGCGTCCGTCGACGAGTCAATGCGCAGCGTCGTCGCTGCCGACGCCGCGTCCCCAACGACAACACAATATGGGGCAGTGCCCCATATTGATTCAGGTATTCTTCCCCTATGCCCCTCGATCGTGCGAAGGCATGGCATCCCCCCGTTGTCCAGGCCGAGGCACGAGTGCGTATGCCGTTCACGAAGAGTCCCCGTCCCCGGGGGAGGCCGCCCGAGCGGGCGCGACGGGCCCCGGCCCCGTCGCACACCGCCCGGCGGCGTGGGTCATCGGAATTGCGGCCGTGACGACCGTGCTGCCCGAGATCCCGCCCGAGACGCTGGCCGAGTGGCAGCGCGTGGTCGACCTGACGGCACGGCTCGCCCGGGTGCCGGCGAGCCTGATCATGCGCACCGAGCGTCCGACGCACACGGTCCTGGTGAGTAGCCGCACCGAGGGCAACCCCTACGCTGTCGGGCGTGAGTACGATCTGAACGCCGTGCTCTATTGCCAGGGCGTGTTCGACAACGACGGCGAGCTGGTGGTCGAGGACGCGACCCGCGACCCGGTCTGGGCGGCCAACGAGGATCTGGCCGACGGGATGCGCTTCTACATCGGCTATCCCCTGAAATGGCCCAGCGGCGAGGTGTTCGGCACGATCTGCGTGCTCGACCGCGAGCGCAACGACCACGCGCTGCTGTTTCGCGAAGGGCTGCAGGCGTTCGCCGGCGTGGTCGAGGCGACCCTGCGGTCGCTGGTCGAGATCGCCGAACGCCAGCGGCTCGAAACCGCCCTGCAGCACTCGCTCGACCAGACCGCCCGGCAAGTGGTCGAACGCACCCGCGAACTGCAGGACGCCAACACGGCGCTACGCGTGCTGCTCGGCAATGTCGAGAAGTCCCACGAGGCGCGCAACGAGCAGCTGCTGCAGCAGATCAATACGCTGGTGCTGCCGCATGTGGCGAAGCTCGCGCGGCTGGTGGAGCGTGACCGCGCGGCCGTGGAGTACGTGCGCCTGATCGAGACCCACCTCACGACCCTCACCTCGTCGCTGTCATCGAAAATGACACGCGTGTTCCAGGCCTTGACCGCGACCGAAGCCGACGTCGCGCATCTGGTGATGCGCGGCCTGACCACGAAGGACATCGCCGCCACGCTGTCGCGGGCGCCGAGCACGATCGACTTTCACCGCAACAACATCCGCGGGAAGCTCGGCGTGGAGCGGCGCGTGAACCTGCGCGCGTACCTCCTGTCGATCCGCTGAGCGGGTGTGCCGGCGCCGCGGCGGGCGCCCGAGACCGGGCACAGGACCGGCGAGCGGCAAGGGCAACAACATGGGGTGTCCCCCCCCATAACGACCCGCGATCTTCTCGTATACCCATCCTCCCGGCGCGTCTGTAGGATGGCCTTCACGTGATGAACGGCAGGGATTGCCTATGCCGCCCACCCGCGGGGGGCGCTGCGGCGGCGCCGCGGGCGACCCGTCTTGGGAAGGACCAACTTGACGAAGACAACCGAGATCGGGACGGCGATACTGCCGCTCCGGAGCGTGACCCTGCCGGCGCGTGCCGATGGCTCGCCGAGCGCGCAACGCCGTGGCGTACGTCCGCGCGTACCCTCCCCGCCTGATCCCGCTCCGTCCGCCCATCCGGGCTGTCCAGCAACGCACCTGCGCCGCGGCGGCGCGGGCCAGACCGCGCGCGCGCACCGGGCGCGACGTTACGAGGGATCTCCAGGGCCGACGGGAGGGGCGAGTCACCGGCGGCGACGGGAGTCTCACCGATGGCGGCGAAACCACCAGCGTGATCAACGCCGTGCGGCGACCACGACGGGGACACGGGGAGCACCGGTTGATGCTGACAGGCTAGGGCGGGACGTGTCGCGCCACGCGATCACATCAAGGCAATTGACTCGCGATAACTGTAGTTATCGCGAGTCAATTGGTCAAATCAGCGTTCTCGGCCGGTGACCACGCAAGCGTCCTCGGTCGTGACCGGGCCATTCTAGGCCGTACGGCGACTCAATGCAACCTGTTGATTCCATGGCAGCTGTTCCCGTCCGGGGCGTACGGCGCGTAGCGCCCGCCTCACCCGCGCCGACAGGCCGACCGTACGCCCATCGGCGCCTGTGACGCGCGATAACTCGTTCAGGAAATCCGCCCTCTTTGCGCGCGGCTCGGCGGTGACACGACGGCGGGGCCGAGGTGGGGACGCCGAAGGCGACACCCCCGCGCACCTACTCGCGCTGCTGCAGCCGCGCGAGCTGCGCGGCGCCGCTGCGCCTCGCGAGGAGCCGCTCCCCGTAGCGGTTGACCATCGTCGTGGTCTTCCACCGCCCGGCGTGCAAGATGGCCGCCATGCCGATGCCGCTCGCGACCATGTCCTGCGCCGCGCCGACCCGGGTACTGTGCCCGGAGATGTGCTGCACGACAGCGCCTGAGACGCCGGCGCGCTTGGCCATCGCCTTGAAGATGCGCGGGACCTGGCTCGCGTCCAGCCCCGCGCCGACCACGCCCCGGCACAGGGACCGGAACAGCCGGCCGTCGCACACCCCGCTTCGCTGCATCCACTCCCGCACGCGCCCCACGCTGTCGCGCGCCAGGTACACCGTCGCGCCGCGGCCTTCGGGGTCGGCCTTGGAGCGGCGCACCAGCACCGTCGCCGTGCCATTGATCTCCTCCAGGACATCAGACACGGTCAGCGACACCAGCTCGGAGCGCCGCAGCAGCGTGTCGTACGCGACCGCCAGCAGCGCGCGATTGCGGACGTCGATGAGGCGCTCGCCCGGCGCGTCGAGCAGGCGCTGGCGCAGCGCCCCGGTGAGCCCCTTGGCCTGCGCCTGCCGCCGCCCCGTGCGCCGGTGCATGCGCTGGAGCGCCCGTCTCACGGGGTCGCGGCGCGCCGTCTTGGCCCGGCCGAGCGCCCGGTGCGCAGCGGCGATGCTGGCGACGTAGCGGCGCACCGTCGAGGGGGCACGGACCCGGGCCATGGCGTCGACGAACGCGGCGATGGTCGCCGCGCTCGCGGGCAGCGCCGACACGCCGCGGGCGGCACACCAGGCGGCGTAGATGGCGAGGTCCGAGCGCATGGCCCGCTCGGTGTTGGCGCTCAGCGCCCCGCGCGCGGTCACCGCGCCGGCGTCGAGCGGGTCGCGGTCGGTGCGACCGGCGCTCGCCGGCACCGGGCCGCTCAGGCTCTCCACAAGCATCGCCACCTCCCCGAGTCCATGGACCACGGCCCGGCATTTGACTCGCGATAACTACAGTTATCGCGAGTCAACGGCGGCCGAAGTGCCGCGCCCTGCGGCGACGCGGAGCATAGCAGAGAGCGCCAACAGTAGCCGCGATGCCTTGCCGGTCTGATCGGGACCGCGGGAGAAAAGTTATGAATGACTCGACAAAAGGCTTGACATCCGGCGAGCGTGTTGGCTCGGCTATCCTCAGCCGTGCCGCCCCGCGCCGGGGTTATGGCCCTCGCTCCGCCGCGCCCGCCGGAGCGCGGGATCGAGACCGGTCCCGTCGGCCCGCCCGTCCAGGCCGCCTCGCCGCCACCGTCCTCGTCGTGGGCCTGGTGCTCCTCGGGGCGGCCGCGGCGGAGGCGCAGACGTCGCGCATCCTCGTGACCAACGCACTCCAAACGGGCGATGGCAGCGCCAACACCAGTGGCAACGACCATGCGCAGCTGTTCCGCACGGGTGCCCACACGAACGGCTACGTCCTCACCATCGTGTCCGTCAACTCCGCCGACGTCGAGGACGACGACTTCGACGTCGAGGTCTGCGAGGAGGATGGCAGCGCGGACGAGTTTCCATCCACCACCTGCACGGCCCTGACGGCGCCGAGCGACTTCTCGACCTCGTACATGGAGTTCACGCACGCCGGCCTCGCCCTCTCGGCGAACACCAACTACGTGGTGGTGATCAAGCAGCGCGGCACCGGGAGCGTGCAGCTCAGGTCCACCACCTTCAGCGGAGAAGATTCGCTCGGCCTCTCGGGGTGGAGCATCAAAGACAAGTTCTACTGGAAGAGCGGCAGTACCTGGATGATTAAGTCCGGGTCCAACGAGGCGCTCCGCATCATCGTCGATGGCTATGAAGTGGCCGCGGGCGACACCACCCCGCCCTCGCTAGAAAGCGCCACCGTGTTGGCAGCGAACGCCGGCGCCACCATCGAGCTCGTCTTCGATGAGGCCTACACCTCAATTGGCGCCGGCCTCTTGGGCGTCGCCCCATTTAGCGTGACCGCCGACGGCATCTCAGTCACCATCGGGAGCTTGAGTTTTGTGAGAGAGACCGACCAAACTTTTTATCGTCTTCAACTAACTGGGCTTTCCCCCGCCATCAATTACGGCCAGACCGTCGTTGTCAGTTATTCCGACCCCACCACCGGCGACGACACCACCGCAATCGAGGACGCCGCCGGCAACGACGTCGCCTCCTTCACCACCGGCGCCGGCGGCGTCCCGGCCGTCATCAACAACCTGCCGCCGCCCCCGCCGGCCGTATCGTCGGTCGAGATCACCTCCCTCTCCGTCGACGCCACCAACGGCATCGGCCTCTTAATCGAGGCGACGGTGACCTTCAGCGCGGCGGTCGACATCACCGGCTCCCCGCAGCTGGAGCTGGACTTTGCCGGCACCGCGAAAGCGGCCGCCTGCACGGCCGCCACGAACACGACCACGATGGTGTGCAGCTACAGGGTGGCGGTGGGCGACGTGGCTGCCGGCGGCGTCGCGATCGCGGCGAACAAGCTCACGCTCAACGGCGGCACCATCACGGCCACCGGCAGCACGACCGTCAACGCCGACCTCGACCACGGCGCGGTCTTGATCGACGCCAACCACAAGGTCGACGGCATCCGCCCGACGCTCGTCACCACCGGCAGCGATGCGCCGACGACGTCGACCGACGGCACGCAGGTGATCCTGACGTTCAGCGAGAACCTCGGCTCTGTTGATCGAACCAAGATCACCATCGGGATCGGGGGGGGCAACGTCGCGGTAACGAGCGCGGCGAGAGTGGTTGGAACCGAGGTCGAACTCGACCTCAGCACCATCATCGACGCCACCGTGATGCTCACCGTGGCGCTCGCCGCCGACGCCGTCGAGGACGGCGCCAGCAACGGCAACCTCGCCGTGGCAGCGACCGCCGTGATCAACGCGATCGGCAGCACCACCGCGCCCACGGTGACCGGCATCGCCCTGACCTCCACCCCCACCTACGCCGCCTACGGCCGCGGCGAAGATGTCGAGGCGACGGTGACCTTCGACGCGGCGGTCGACATCACCGGCACCCCGCAGCTGGAGCTGGACTTTGACGGCACCGCGAAACCGGCAGCCTGCGTGGCCGCCACGAACACGACCGCGATGGTGTGCAGCTACACGGTGGCGCCGGGCGACTCGGCCCCGAACGGCATCGCGATCGCGGCGAACAAGCTCACGCTCAACGGCGGCACCATCACGGCCACCGGCAGCACGACCATCACCGCCGACCTCGACCACGCCGCGGTTCCCATCGACGCCGGGCACACGGTCGACGGCATCCGCCCGACGCTCGTCACCACGGGCGACGATGCGCCGACGACGTCGACCGACGGCACGACGGTGATCCTGACGTTCAGCGAGGACATCAGAAGGGTCAATCGAAACTTGATCACCATCCAGGCCAACGGCGCCACCCTGTCGACGACCGCGGAGAGCCGGGCTGGAAACAAGGCCGAACTCACCCTGGCGACGGCCCTGACAGCCACGGCCACGAACCTCACGGTGGCGCTCGCCACCAACAGCGTCTTTGACGCCGCCGGCAACGGCATCCTCGCCGTGGCAGCGACCGCCGTGATCAACGCCGTCGACACCCCCGAAGACCCGCTGGGGACGCTGAAGGCGCGTCGCGGTGACGGCGAAGTACACCTGGAATGGGTGCCGGTCGCGGCGGTGCCGACCGATCCCGACCGCGCCTACCAGCTCCGTTACGGGGCGGAAGGCGGGGAGTCCAACCAGTGGCGGGACATCCCCGGCAGCGCGCCCGGCGGACCGCACGCGCGGAGCTACACGGTGACCGGGCTCGAGAACGGGACGCGCTACGCGTTCGAGCTCCGCGTCCGCCGCAACAGCGGCGTCGGGACGGCGGCGAAGATTCGGCAGACCCCGGAGGCGCCGCGCTGGTCCGTGTCGACAAACCGGCGATCGGTCCACGAGGGTGAGGACGTGACCCTGAGCATCGCCACCCGCAACGCGGTCGGCTTCTACTCGGCGCCGGAGGCGCTGACCCTGGCCGTCATAGGCGAGATCGTGTTGGAGTTCGCGACCATCGACGGGGCCGATCCCGAGGACTTCGAGATTCGGGTGGACGGCACCACGGTACAGGGATACACGAAGGACATCACGGTCCTCAACTTCGACAAAGATCTCGACAGGGACCCGTTCCCCGCACAGCACTTCGACGTGGAGGTTCCGGTCGGTTCAACGTCCCTGGACGTGACCGTGATGGTGCTTGCCGACGACGAGGAGGACGGCCAGGAGCACATGTCGTTCATGGTGTTCCGCGGGGAGGAGCTGGTGAACGAGGACACCTGGGATGGGACCGGGGTGAACATCGAGAGTCGCGACGCCGGCGTCGTCAAGCAGCTCGCGGTGGCCGACGCCGAGGCGACGGAGGGCGAGGACCCGTCGCTGGACTTCGTGGTGACGCTCGCGCCGGCGGCGGCATGGACGGTGACCGTGGACTATGCGACCCACGCCGGCACCGCGCGGGCGGGCGCGGACTACACGCACACGAGCGGCGCGCTGACGTTCCAGGCGGGCGAGACGGCGAAGACGGTGTCGGTGCCGGTCATCGACGACACGGTGGAGGACACCCCGGAAACGCTCACGGTGAAGCTGTCCAACGCCAATCCGCCGTACAACGAAGAGGAGGGCGAGTGGGAGTGGGGCTCGCAGGAGGCGGGCGTGCTCATCGCGGACTCCGTCGCGACGGGGACGATCCGCAACACCGAGGACCAGGCGGAGCCGCGGGCCGTGAGTGTCTCGGACGCGAGCGCGGCGGAGGGCGATTCGGTGGTCTTCACGGTGTCGCTCTCGGCGACGAGCAGCCAGCAGGTCACGGTCGACTACGCCACGGCGGACGGCACGGCGACGGCGGGAGAGGACTACACCGCGACGAGCGGCACGCTGACGTTCCAGGCGGGCGAGACGACGAAGACGATCTCCGTGCCGATCACCGACGACACCGACAACGAGGGCGACGAGACCTTCACTGTCACGCTGTCGAACGCCGCGGGGGCCGACCTGGGAACCCAGGCGGCAACCGGCACAATCCGGAACCGACCGGTCGCACCGCTCACGGCCAGCTTCAGCGGCGTGCCGGCCGAGCACGACGGGAGCGAGTTCACCTTCGATCTGAGCTTCAGCGAGAACGTCGCGGCCGGCTACGCCCGAATCCGCGACCACGCGTTCAGCGTCAACGGCGCCACCATCAAGAAGGCGCAACGGAAGACCCAGGGAAGCAACCAGAACTGGACGGTGACGGTCGACCCGACCGACAACGGCGGGGTCAGCATCACGCTGCCGGCGACGACGAACTGCAGCGCCCAAGGCGCGATCTGCACGGCGGACGGTCGGAGGCTGAGCAACAGCTCGTCGGCGACCGTCGCCGGGCCGGCGGCGGTCGTTGAGACCACGCCGACCGTCAGCATCGCCGGGGGGAGCGGGACGGAGGGCGACGACGGCTCCATCGCCTTCACGGTGACGCTCGACGAGGCCGCGAGCGGGACGGTCACCGTGGACTACGCGACGGCGGACGGCAGCGCTGAGGCGGGCGACGACTACACCGCCGCCAGCGGGACGCTGAGCTTCGCCGCCGGGGAGACCAGCAAGGCGATCTCCGTCGCGATCGACGACGACATCGACAACGAGAGCGACGAGACGTTCACCGTCACGCTGTCGAACGCCTCGGGCGCCGACCTGGGAACGAAGACGGCAACCGGCACGATCCGGAACCGACCGGTCGCACCGCTCACGGCGCGCTTCGGCAACATGCCGGCCGAACACGACGGAAGCGAGTTCACCTTCGACCTGCACTTCAGCGAGAACGTCGCGGCCGGCTACGCCCGGATCCGCGACCACGCGTTCAGCGTCAACGGCGCCACCATCAAGAAGGCGCAACGGAAGACCCAGGGAAGCAACCAGAACTGGACGGTGACGGTCGACCCGACCGGCAACGGCGGGGTCAGCATCACGCTGCCGGAGACGACCACCTGCAACAACGCGGGCGCCATCTGCACGGATGACGGACGCAAGCTGAACCACTCGACATCGGACAGCGTCCAGGGGCCCGTCGGCATATCCGTCAGCGATGCGCGAGTAGAAGAAGCGGCCGGCGCGGTACTCGCCTTCGCCGTCACGCTGAGCCGTAGCGCAAGCAGCCCCATCACGATTAACTACGCCACCTCGGACGGAAGCGCCACCGCGGGGGCCGACTACACCGCCGCGAGCGGGATACTCACCATCGAGTCCGGAAGCTCGTCGGGCAGCATCGAGGTCACGGTGCTCGACGACTCGCACAACGACGGCGAAGAGACGCTGACGCTGACGCTGTCGAACGCGTCGAGCGGAGTCCTGACCGACGCGACGGCGACCGGCACGATTGAGAACCACGACGCGATGCCGGGCGCGCTGATCGCCCGGTTCGGCCGCACCGCGGCGGTGCACATCGTCGAGCAGGTTGAAGAGCGCGTGAACGCGCCGCGCAGGCCTGGGTTCGACGGCCGAGTCGCCGGCCGCGAGATCAACCGCAACATGGGACGCGAGTTCGCGCTCGACTTCTTGCGACAGCTCGGGGGGCAGGCCGGCTACGGCACACCGATGCCGGGCAATACGAGTCAACAGACGAGGCAACCGGGAGCGGGAGGCTCCGGACTCGGCGGAACGCCGCTCAACACACCGGGCGGCGGGATGAACCCGGCGATGGGCGGGCTGCACAGCGGGGGCATGGAACAGATGCACGGTGACCAGGCCGGACAGTACGGCATGGGCATGGGGTTCCAGCGCGACCGCGTGCTGAGCGGATCGGAGTTCGCGCTCAACCGGGCGACATCGCGCGGCGGGATCCTCTCGTTCTGGAGCCGCAGCGCACAGTCCCAGTTCCACGGCCGCGACGGCGTGATGGCGCTCAACGGCGACGTCCGAACGACGATGCTCGGGGCCGACTACTCGAAGGGGCGCATGGTCACCGGCGTATCGCTGTCGCACAGCCGAGGCCTCGGCAACTACGCCAGCGTCGACACCGGCCGGATGACATCCGCGGTCACGGGCCTCTACCCGTGGATCGGCTACAAGGCCAGCGACCGCATCACCGTGTGGACCGTCGCCGGCTACGGGGCGGGCGGCCTGCTGCTCAACCCGGGGGCTGGACCGGCCATCGAGACCGGGCTGTCGATGGCCATGGTAGCCGGCGGAGGCCGGGGGCAAATCCTCGGCGACGGCAACGGCTTCGGCCTGGCATTCAAGGCTGACGCCCTGTGGGTCGGAACGCACACGAAGGCGGTCGACGGTCCCGGCGGACGGCTCGCCGCCACCGACGCGGCGGTGAACCGGCTGCGCACGGCGCTGGAAGGCTCGCACACCCTGACGATCGGAACCCGCATGGCGCTCACCCCGAGCGTCGAGGTGGGCATCCGGCAGGACGGCGGCGACGCGGACACCGGGACCGGCATGGACGTCGGCGCCGGACTGGTCTTCGCCGACGCCGTGACCGGCTTCTCGGTCGACGTCCGAGTCCGACGGCTCGTCGTCCACCAAGCCGACGGGTTCGCCGAGCACGGCCTGTCGATCTCGGTCAGCTACAACCCGACGCCGACGACGCCACTCGGCTTCACCGCACGCGTCTCCCCCGCCTGGGGCGGCGACGCCATGAGCGGCGCCGAGGCGCTGTGGGGCCGCGAGAGCATGGGGGGCATGGGCCACGAGTCGGTGAGGGGCAGCGGGGGCCACCGCCTCGACACCGAAGTCGGCTACGGGCTGCCGATCGGCAGTCGTTTCGTCGGTACACCGCGGGCGGGAGTGCGCACATCGGAGTACGGCCGCGACTACCGCATCAGCTACGGCGTCGGCGTCCTCGAGCAGGGACGACTGAACCTGCAGATCGGCGTGGACGCCGAACGACGGGAGAGCGCGCTGTTCCAGATGCAGGAGCCGGGGGCAGGCACCGACCAGCGCGTGCTCGGGCGCGCGACCGTGCAGTGGTAGCAGGATCGGGGGAACGGGCCCCCACCCACGACTGACCCACCCAGGACCGGGCGCCGGCAAGCCGAAACGCGCGGCCGGAGCCCGGTCCAACTATCGGCGCAACGCGTGGCGGGAGAGGGCGTCACCAGCAACGCCGAACAACCCGCAGCGCGAAAGTTGCCGTCCAGGGCACAGCCGCTGCAACGAAAGGTAGCGGAGAGCCCTACAGGCTGCAGAGCAACGACCAGCACAAACCAAGAAAGGGGATCAAGGGGATCCCCATGTGGGACGGAACGTGGAACGGCACGGACAATGGGTTCCTCGGTCGGGCCACGCTGGGCTGGTAGCGGCGCGATCGCGCGCCCAGGCCCCGTCGACCGTGAGGGCACCCGACGGGCGCCCGCGACGCAGACCGCGCCCGATCACGGCGTCCTGCGGCGCACGCGCCGGGAGGCCCGGGTCGGCCGAGCAGAGATTCGATGGCGCGCCACTACGCCACCCGCGACTTTTTCCGGCAGATGCCGAACCCGCTGCTGGCCCGCTATTTCCACGCCCGCGGCGTCTTCGACGATCTCGACATTGCCGCGCTGCCGGAGCCCCAGCCCGAAGAGTTGTGGGCGGCCTGGTTGACGCTGGACGACATCCAGCGTGACGCGATGGACGCCGCGTTCCGGGACATCGCGGCGCTGAGTGGCGAGAAAGGCTAC
Source organism: Vicinamibacterales bacterium (assembly GCA_965237405.1). Lineage (GTDB taxonomy): Bacteria > Acidobacteriota > Vicinamibacteria > Vicinamibacterales > UBA8438 > CAUZIB01. The sequence continues at coordinate 2,376,984 of OZ250139.1, forward strand.
CGCGCCATCCTCGACGACGCGGCGTGGCACTTCGCGACCGACCCGGCGGCCCACGCGGCCTTCGTCGAGCAGCTCGCCTCACTAGAGCATCATGGCGCGCGGGCGATGACGACGTTCCTCGACCATCCCGCCTGCTGGCGGCGCGCCGCGCGCTTCTTTTATGCCGAGGCGTTACCCGCCTGGCGCAAGCGCACCCATCTGCCGCACGTGCCCGCAGCCGTGGACGAGGCGAGCCTCGAGGCCCTGGCCGCCGGCCTCCGCACGTACTTCCGCCGCACCGAGGGCCGGGGCACGCACTGCGTCGTGGAACCCGTCCGTCGGGGCACGCTGGACTATTTCTTCGCCTACCCCGAGGACTACGCCCAGCACAGTGTCGAATGGGTGGACGGCCAGTTCGGGCAGCGGCCGCACCACCCGGCCTTCGAGGTCATCTACGTCTATTCGCAACCGGACGGCACGCTCGACGTGAACATCCGCGGCGCGCGCCGCGCCGTCGAACCGTTGCAGGGTCTGTTCGCGGCCACCATCCTCAAGCAGCCCGCGCTGCCCCCCGATCCGACCGACGAGAGGGTCTACGACCTGCATGCGTTACGAGAGCCCGGGTTCGAGTTCGTCTATGACAGCGGCAGCGGCATTCAGGACGTCGCGGTAACGGCGCTGCGCCTCGCGTCGCGGGTGACGACGGGGGATCGTCTCACGCTTGAAGCCGATACGATCGGCCACCCCACGGCGATCTACGACCTGATCGCCCGGCTGGACCCGGCGGGACGCTTCCACCTCTACCGCGTCACCCAGGTCGAGCTGGCGGCGTCGGTGATCACGGACATCAGCCAGCCGCCACAGCGGGTGACGATGCGCCTCACGCATCCCAACGCGTGCTCCCTGCCCTACGACGACCTCGGCCTGACCCTGCGCGCCATGCTGCACGCCTCTGGGATCGAGCCAAAGGCCCCCGCCGAGGCGGTGGCCCCTGCGGGATGACGCCGCGGGACGCCCTCCTTGACCTCGTGGCGCGTGTCGGGGCGCGAGACGGCGCGGCCGTGCGGGTGAGCGAGACCGACGTACGCCAGTGGCCGGCCGAGGCCGTCTCGGCCCTCAAGGCGCACCGGCTCCTGGTTCGGGCGCGTCCCGCCAGGACGGTGGTGTGTCCCGGCTGCGAAGCCGACTGCGTCATGCCGGTGCAGACGATCCCCGCGGGGCCGCGCGCGGCGGCACGGTTCATCGTCTGTGACAAACGGAGCGACATCAACCGGGTCGCGCTCACCACGGCCCACGTGGACCAATGGAAGTGTGACGGGGAGGCGCTCGCCCGGTTTGTCGTCGAGCAGCTGGGCCTGCGGCGGAGCCGGCACCGGGTCGACGATTCAGGGACGCGACCGCTCGGGCTCGCCGCCGGCGACACGCGGCACCAGATGCTGGGCCTCCGCACGCAGGGGGACGTGACGCTGGTCGTCGCGGACACGGCCGTGGCCCTGGTGGACCTGATCGACTTCGATCGCGGCGCCTACGTCCTGGACACCGCCGCCATTCGCCACCTCGTCGATGCGGCGACGACCGCCGACCCGCACTACACGCCGAGCACGACGCGGCGCGAGGCCCGCACGCTCGATTCGCAGGCGCGGTACGCGCGCTGGCAAACGGCCTACCGCGCGCTGAAGCAGCGGCGCCCGCAGATGTCCGATGTGTGGTACGCCCGGCAGATTGCCAAGCAAGAGATTGCGGCCGGCTGCCACGCGAGCACCATCCGCAAACACATGACAGGACGGCCGGGGGGCGTCACCAGGCGCGGCTGAGGCGACGGGGCCACGGGAAGACGGCATGGTCGCGCCGCCGCCGCTCGGTCGGGTCGGGCGGGCCGTCCCGAGCGGGGACACCGCACCTGAGAGCTTGTAGAGTAATTTGTATACGCAGAAGCCGTGTGAATATATAAGTGTTTTATTTACAGTAACTTACACGTATAAAGTGGTGGAGGCGGCGGGAGTCGTTCTATCGAAATCCTCAAATTCTCTAAAGTTCTAGAAAAATCGATGCGCTGAATCAGCGCGATCCGCTCAAAAGCCGAGGTAGAGACACGTATTGAGCACGTGGAGTGCGAGTACCTGGTGCCCATGTCGAAGCCGTGGGGCGAGGTGCGTTGGGCGCGTATTGCTGACCCAGCGCTGGGCGGGGGCCACGGCCGTCAACGGCCGGTCGAACACGGTGACCGCGACCGGCTGGGCGTGTTCGCTCATCGGCATGCACTCGAAGCGCTTCCGCGGCCGGGCTCGCAGCCTGTCCACGCCGCATCAGCCGGGCCACCCGCTTCTCGCTGACGACGCGCTCGCCGTGCTCGTAGAAGGCCGCCTGGCTCCGGGGCCGCCCCTACCAGCCCCGACTCCCTTCGTATCCCTTCGTACGAGACCCGAATCAGCACGGGGAGCTGCGCGTCCCGCAGGGCTCGCGCCGAGGGCGGCCCGCGCCAGGCAGAGAAGCCACTGCGGGACACCCGCAGCGCCCGACTGGGCGTATCGTCGTGGCGTTCCGCTGGACTTCATCTTGATCGCCTGTAGGCGGCCCCGATGCGGGATCGATTGCGATCGGAAATTTATATGGACGCCTCCCGGTGGCAAGGGTCGATTGAACGTGCTGGGAACAGGTTGCAGTTCTATATCCGGCCTGTTTGTGCAGGACTGGTGCCTGCTGGCCCCGATGGAATCAGCCGACCCGCGCCTCATTCCTTTCAAGAACTCTCGGTCCATGTTCCGATCCAGGCTGAGCGGGTCGAGGTTTGCCCTGTGTGCCATCACGTCGTGTCGTCACCTTGCGCAACCTCTTAGCGGCCACCTCCTGTGGTTCAAGGATTCGTATTCCTGTCCCTGCCCCGCGCTCAGGCGGGTTGGGCAGTACCGTTCGGTTCGTACTCCCGGTCATGAGCCAGCAAGGCCCAGATCGTGCGCGCCATCTTGTTCGCGAGAGCCACCGCGACGACATTGGGCGGACGGCGCTTGGCCAGTTGGCATCGCCATTCCGTCGGCGCCTTCACGTGGGTGAGTGCCGAGCGGGCGCCATGGATGAGCAGGGTGCGGAGATAGGTATCCCCGCGCTTGGAGATACCGAGCATGCGCACCCGCCCGCCGGTACCACGGTGCCGAGGCACCAGACCCAGCCAAGCGGCGAACTCGCGCCCGGACCTGAAGGCAGCCGGATCGCCCATCGCGGCTACTGCCGCGGTCGCGCTCAGCACGCCGACACCGGGCATCGCGGCAATCCGCTGACTGGCGGTGTTTTGCCGGTGCCATATCTCCAATCGACGTTCGATCACGCCGATTTCGGCATCGAGCCCAGCCACTCGCGCCCATTGCTCGCGCAGGGTCTCCACCACCATGGCCGGCAGCCGCTCCGAAACCCGTTCCAGGGCCGCGGCGATGTCCCGCCGCATCCCGGCGCGCCCTCGCGGCATCACTTCGCCGTATTCGGCCAACAGCCCTCGCAAGCCGTTGATCTGGGCGGTGCGGAACTTGACCAGTTGCTGCCGCATGCGATGCAGCGCCAGAACCGCCTGCTGCTCTTCGCTCTTGACCGCGACCGTCTTCACCCCCGGCTGCTGAACCGCCGTCCAGATCGCCCGCGCGTCGCGGGCATCGTTCTTGTTGCCGCTGACGAACAGCCGGACCATCTTCGCCGGGAGCAGACGGACCTCGTGGCCCAGCTCCCGGAGTCGCCGCGCCCAGTGCTGTGTGCCGCCGCAGGCTTCCATGCCGACCACGCACGCCGCCCGATTGGCGAAATGCTCCAGGAACTTCGCTCGTGTGAGCCGACGGTCCACGACCTCTCCCGTCTCCAGGTCTACCCAATGCAACTGAAACACCCGCTTCGCCGTGTCCACGCCTACCACCGTTCTGTTAGCCTTCATCTCGGACCCTCCCGGTTTGCCTGGGAAGACCTCGTGTCTTCCCCTTGGGCACTCTGATGCCGTCGGCCCGTGAGGGTCCACCTTCAGCCCCCTGGTCGTCCGGCGTCAGAAGAGGGAGGCGTCCATACCATTCCTTTCGCCCAGGTTGACGTATGACGTGCATCATGCGACAGTGTTTCTATGCTCAAGTCTGTGCGACATCGAGCACTGAAACGGGCGGTTCGCGGTGACCGCAGCAGGCTTCCACCAGCACACGCGGCGCGGATTGTACGCATCTTGAGGGAACTGGACATCGCTATCACTCCCCGCGACATGGCCTTGCCAGGCTACCGACTGCACGCGCTAAAGGGCGAGTTTGTCGGCTATTGGTCGGTACGGGTGTCGGCGAACTGGCGAATCCTGTTCCGCATGGAGGACGGCGACGTGTTCGACGTTGACTTGACCGATTACCACTAACCATAGGGGGAACAACATGAGCATGATCAGCGATGAGATCGTGGCCCACATCCATCCCGGCGAGGCATTGCGGGAAGATTGTCTGAAGGCCGAAGGGTTGACGGTGACCGCTGCGGCCGAGAAGTTGGGTGTGGCCCGCACGACGCTGGACCGCGTACTCAACGGCCGGGGTGGAATCTCGGCCGATATGGCCTTGCGCTTCGAGTCGGTCGGCTGGTCGAATGCCGATTTTTGGATGCGTTACCAAGCCAGTTACGATTTGGCGAACGCACGAATGAGCGCGCGCAAACGTGCCGCGACGGTCGTCGTAGAGACTCGCTAAGCGGGTGCCATGCAAACGGACACGGGACGGCAGCCAGGCCCAGCAAGGCAACTTCCCCTAGGCAGCGCTCCTTTGGTCCGTCATGACGTGAGGAAATGAAGACGCTTCTTGAGTTGCTGCGTACGCGCCTCGGTCGTTCGATCATCCGTTGGGTGCGTGTGCTCTCGCTCTCCGTTGTTGCAGCGATCGTTTTTGAGCTAATACTGTCGCCAGCTTGGAGCTATATATCTCAAGTATTGCTTCCGTATTCTCCAATCTTCATCGGCCTAGTCACGTGGGTTCTGACTCTGCTCCTGTTCTATGTGGTAACTGAACCCCTGCGTATCAGAAAAAGGCAATGGGGCAACATGCTGCGGTACCCGCCTGTGTGGTCGGCAGTGCTCATTGGCTGGGTAATCGCTGCAGCGAGTGAGCGGCTACCGCCCAGTATCCGCCCGCAGACTATTGGTCCAGACTGGCAGCACGTCTATACGATTGTGCCCATTGTAATGGCGCTTGGGATCGCCGTCTTTCTTCGTCAACTGCCATGGCGTAGAACCGAAAAGCAGCCAGAGTCTTCCGCCGTCAGCAGCAAAGGAGGAATCACGCAGCAGAACATCGTGGAATGGATCTCTGCTGGCGAACGCCCGATCAAGGTGAGCGAGCGCGATCTGTTCCACCATCAACCCGTTGCCAGCCGGATCGCTCATGCGGTTGGCCGTGAGGGGCGCTCTGTGGCCCTTCTGGGTCGATTTGGGACCGGAAAGACGAGCATCCTTAATCTTGCTCGCGCCGAATTGGGACGGTTTCCTCCAACTGTTATCGTTACCGACTTCGATGTGTGGGCCACTCCGAAGCCGGAGGATGTCCCCCGTCTGGCACTTAACCGGATTGTTGCTGCCCTCGACGAGCACATCGACACGACCGAATTTCGCGACTTGCCTCTAGCGTATCAGCGTCTCGCAGCGGCCGAGCCGACGGGACGACTTGCACATGCCTTCGGCCTTGAAACCGTCGCGGACTCGCTCGAAGAGATCGAGCGTCTGACTCCCATTCTGGAGGTACTGAATGCCAGGCTCGTCCTGATCCTCGAGGATGTTGAACGAGCCGGAGACGGGTTTGACACCAGGCATCTCCAGCGGTTTCTCTGGGCGCTTCGTAAGGTGGAACGTGCCTCGTTCATCCTGGCCGCGGACCCAGATCACGCGCGGCTCGATTACCAAAAGCTGTGCGACACCATTGAGCTGGTACCGCCAGTCGAGGTGGAGCATACGGCCACGATCGTGAAGATCGCCTATGATCACTGGCGTACGAAGTTCTCCTACATCGATCCACATCCAAACCGCCGCGAGGGTGACAAGCTCCGGCTTGAACACGCTCTCTTAGGCGGAACGATGGACTACATTCAGCGTACAGGCAGGGATACTCCGCTCGATGCGCTGGTTTCGCTACTTGAAACTCCACGTGCGTTAAAACACGTTCTGGCGCGTGTCGATCAAGCTTGGCGGAATCTACATGGAGAGGTCGAACTTGACGACATCATACTAATTTCGGCGCTGCGACACGGAGCAGAGCCGGTGTACAAGTTTCTGATAGGTAACATCGATGCGGCGCGTCACAAACCTGATGCCACGTTGCCTCGGACCACAACGGTGGAAGCGCAGTGGGAGAAGGTGAGCGGCAGCATTGCCAATGGCGCCACCGCTCAACGGCTCATCGACCTTCTTGGAATCGAACAATTGACGAAGGGCATCGCAGTCAACGTTACGGGTTCGCTCCAAGGCGTCCACGAGAATGAACCGACCGACTATTTTCGCCGAATTGTGGTTGAGAAGATTGGCCCTGCAGAGCTTCGCGACCAGACGGTCTTGCGAGACATCGAGCGCTGGCAGGCGAGTCGCGATGTAGCTCTTGTCGACAAGCTGGTAGCCGCATCGGAGGGGAGCGAACAATACGCTCGCGTGTGGGAGCACTTTTCGTTCAGACATTCTGAAGCCGAGCTGATGGAACTCACCGAGCGGGTCGTCGCCGACGTGCTTGAGCGAGACGGTTCCTCAGCTGAGGGTGACCACAGCGCCATGCTCGTGCTGTGGCGCAGATGCAATCGTCGACTCCCGCAGGGTCGATTCGCCGACTGGCTCCAAACACTGATCCTCAGTGCGGTTCCTGTCAGCCTCCACTTCGTTAACGGTCTCTACTACTACTGGACGGGCAGGCACGGGATCGTGACCGACACGCAAAGAACGTCCGTCAGGCGGTCGATTATCGAGGCGGTGCGTGACACGGTTCGCACGGGTGGAAACCTAGCAAAGGTTCTCGCAACGGATCATCCATACACGGTTACGCGACTGATCACGCAAACCGGTGCGGATACTGGCCTACGGGCCTTTCAAGCGTGGCGGGATTATCTGCCGTCGGTCTTAATCGATGGTGCCAAGAGTGGTCCCGAGATCATCATTCCGGAACTTGCGACTCTGGCCGGTGACGAACAAAGCGGAATCACAGCTGCAGGCACAAAGTATCCGCCCGTATTCATCAATCGCTACAAAATCGATCGCGAGAGGATGACGGCCCTGTTTGAAGAGCGTCTCGACGAAGCGCTCGCGCTGCTAGCGGAGTACGACGGAGATAACGCCTACGCCGTAAGGGCAAAGCCTGATGCCGAGGCATGGCTCAAGGAGCGCCGGTCGCAACAGTAGCTTTCTGACGTGGCCCAGAAGAATCGGACAGAACGTGAAAGTGGCTGCTTTTGGCGCGACGATACGATGAGATTTGATTCCAAGCCGAATCGCCTCAATGTACAAGCACCTCACGAATGAAGTAAAGCGCAGTCGACTGATCGCGCTACGTGACGCGGCAAAGCCAATTCTGGCGAACAATCTGCTGCCGTACTTTACGGCGCACGATGTCGAACATTGCGACCGCGTCACGACGGTCATCGATGCATTCATCGAGCCCCTCCAAGGCGCAGCGAACCGCCTGACCGACGACGAACTGTTCGTAGTGTATGCGGCGGCATATCTGCACGACATCGGAATGCAGTACGAGAACGTCGAGAATAGTCCGACGATCAGGGCAGCAATCGGTACTGACTCTTGGGAAGCGTTGCCGGTGCCAGAGAAGCGTGATCTATTGCGTCGACATCATCCCGCAATATCGGCCGAATTGATAACAATGTCGGTTCGTAATCGGACGCCGCCTATCGGATTCCAGCTAGGCGACGACGATCATCCCACCGCGATTGCCAGCATCTGTGAAGCACACGGAATCAAAACGGAGGGCCAACGATACGCACAACTGACCACCGACGCCCCAGGGCTGCGGATGCGTCTTCTCGCTGGCATCTTGCGGTGTGCTGACATCTTGGAAGAGTCACGTCGACGGGCTGTACGGCCGCGCGCGGAAAGCCTCAACTTGTCGATTGAGTCCCAGGTTCACTGGTGGCGCCACTACTACACGAATGACGTCCAATTCGATCAAGCCAACAGGTCCATCAACCTATGGTTCGAGTTTCCTCCAAATCGGCGCGCGGAACTCTCACGAATCGTCCCGGAGCTTCAGGCCCCCGAAGTACACGCAGAACTGACGCGGCACCACGAAGTGTTTGCTCCTCATAATCTTGCATGGTTTGTTCGTCCTCGCGTGTACGAATCACCACACCAAGCCGTCGAGGACCTCCCAGAGCCGGTGTTGCGCGAAATGTTGCTGACGGTGACTCGGCGTAGACAATTGGAGGCAGACAAACAACGCCGAATGTTGGCCGCCGCGTATGAAGACGCACGACCGCAATTGGAGCGTAGGCTGGATGACGTTCGACGTGCCAATCTACCCGCCGGCACTGCGGCCAGACAGTTGCGCGATATCGCCCTTGACATGCAGCGATTTGGAGCGCCTGCAAGCGCGCGAGCGCTCTTGCGAGAAGCATTTGCAAGAGCAGAAGAGAACGGAGCCGACTTGCGGATCGAGGTCGGCCTTGAGCTTGCGCGCCAACTGGCAAACGCGAAGCACTTCGATGGGGCAGTGCGCGTGTATGACCGGTTGCGCCCGCTTGTTGATCGTTTACCTACAGCGGATACCCGTATCGATGAGTGTTGGAACGGAAAGATCGACGCAGAGATCCGCGGTGGGTTCTTCGAGAACAGCCTCGAATCTATTCAGCAGCGCACAGCAGCTCGCGGTGTAACGCCTGAAGAAGACCGTAGTCGCATCGATGAGCTTCGATATCTGGAAGGAGCCAATACGGTATCGGAGAACGATTGCTCATGACGGTCGACCAGCTGCCGGCAGAAGTTCGGAGCGAGTTGGTTCGCGCTAGGAGGTCCGCGATGCGGGTGGGTTCATTGCCAGCTCGCGAAAGGCTCCTCGCGAACGCGCGGCAGCCAAATGCGACTCCCGCGGTGCAGTGCCATTACTCCATGGCAGCGGCTGAACTGGCGCTCTTGGATGGAGACATAGACACGGCGTTAGCTCTGGCGGACCGGAGCGATGATGGTGCTGCAGGAGTTCCAAGGGACCTGCGAATCACGCTCCTCGAGAATCGTTCGATGGTCCAGTTGCTCCAATTCCGAGTGGACACCGACGCCCGACGCCAGCACCGTGACGAAATCGAGGCGGAATCGAACGAGCACTTCTTTGGGGTCGAGCTAATCGAGGCGATGCGAGCCGCACGAAAGGGGAAACATCTTGAAGCCCTGCCCCTGTTGCGATCGTACGTCATCCATGCATATTGGAGCGGTAATTGGCGACTGTTTCGAGATGCTGCATCTGAAATCAGTCGGGAGCTGCTAACGTTAGGAGACATTCACAAAGCCGCGTATTACGCAATGCTCGCCTGCGACGAGCAGGCCGTCGTTGACGCCGCGAAGCGTGCACTCGTTAGCGAAACGAGTGAATCAGTGCGCACGACGGTGCAGAACTTGATTGAGAAAGGGCATATGCGGTTACACGCGCGGCTTGTTTCGATATTTTTGAAGACCGCTGCGGATGCCATTCCGGATGACCTGATCGACCATTGCGGCAACTACCTGTTGAAGTGGGTGCCTCACAAGCGGCAGTTCATGAAGCCACTCGACGTGGCGACGGCTGCTTGGGGTGCGTTGCGGCGTTTGGGATCTCGCGTCACTTCAGAGGTTGCCGACCGCGCTTTGGATGAAGCCCTTGGGTCTCCATCGTGGCGCGAACCTCGCGCCCTGGATCGCCAACCTATCATCAAGGCGTGCGCGAGCTTAGTACATGCCGCTTCTGAGGCGCGACTGGTGTCTTTCGCGAGCCAAGTCGCGCCGCTCGGTAAGCCAGACCAGCGGTCGCACGACTACGACGACTTGCTGACTTTGCTCTGGGAGATCTCGCGACGCTCGACTAGGTCCAAGGACATAGTCGCCACGACGCTGTTTCCGGAGTCGGGAGCCGCACCGGCCAGTCTGATGCAACTGGCGAAATTGCTAGGTAAGACGCTCAGAACTCCTGATGAGCTAAACGGCATCGCGGTCAAATTCTCTGAACGCATCCGTCGGCAGGTGACTTTGCTCGGAAAAGATCAGGCGGGTCCACCGACAGACGGTTTTGGCACTCTCACAATGGTTGACGGCGAGCAACAAGTCGTGGTGCAGCTTTCGAATTTCGGTCCTAGTTTCGAGGGCTTACTCGCATACGGACAAGTGTTGTCTGAACCGTCTGTTGTGGCACTTATGGACGCGATGGTGGAAATGATCGCGTCCCCTCACAACTTGCTTGCCAACAAATCAGAACTGGCCCACTATGCAGGGCGGTTCTCTGAGTTTCTGCCGAGCGCGGACGCGGATGTGCTCGTGAGAGCCCTATCCCCTCTGGCTGAAGGACAGGCCTCTGACATCACTGCCGACGTGAGTGGCAGTCCCGACGACCCAATGAACCCGTCCATGTTTAAAGCCGGGACTCCTGCCCAAGTGCAGGGTACGGCGCTGATTGCTTTGGCGCGGCTCGACAAGTACCAGCCAGGTGTACGAACAGCCATCATTCAAAACCTGATTGCGGCTGGTTTGGCACATACGGATGCGTCAGTTCGACAAGGTTCGTATATCGCTGCGAGTTGGCTGTCGGACGCCTCCGATGCGATCGTGATCGGGCTGCTTGTCGGTTCGCGAGACGACAATGCGGAGGCCGCTGCTGCAGCACTGCGGGTTCTTTCGTCATCCGAACATGTGTCGCTCGACGGACATCAGATGGACTACCTGATTCAAGCCGTTCATCGCGCATCAGCGAGCAAAATCGGTGTTCTTCGTTCAGCAGCTGCCGAAGCGGCGCGTCGACTGCGCAAGAGAAACCTCACCGAATCTCACACGCGCGCACTTGGTGACATCGCCAAGCATCTGGAGAGCGATCTTCTGTACTCGGTGCGATCAACGCTCGCGCAACCCGCAGACAGTTAGCGTGGTGTGCATTCCTGACGCGGCCCGAGGGCGCGGTGACGCGGCGCTCTAACGGAGGGCGCGAGCGTCACTCTCGAGGGTGTTCTGGCTGACGGAGGCGGCGACGAGCCGCCGGGCGATGGCGCTCGACTCGGGTCGTGTGGGGGTCGTCGTTGAGATTGAATCGGGCGTCGAACCGGCGACCGGAAGATGATCCAGCAGAGAAGTTTTGGATCAGGATTCCGACCGCGGTTTGTCCCTTCCAGGATGGAAAAATCAGCCACTAGCGACCCCCAGGCGTGCCGGACGAATCTGTGATTCGTGCCGGACGCCGTGCCGCCACAGGCGGCTTTTCGGGGGGGGGGTCGCTAGTGGCACGCCGTTCCTTCCTGGGGCGGCACGCCCCTGGTGGGGACGGCGCGAAAACCGAGGGTGAATCCGAGCTTCGGCTGTGATCGGAAAGAGTCGACATGTGTGAATCGTGCCGGTCATATCGATCACAGTCTGACGCGGCACGTGGCGCGGCTCAGATCACACGTTTGGGCGGCTCGAGGGGGACGTGAAACGCAAGTGCACACGCGCGAGCTCCCGGCGCGGGGTCTCCCAATGAAGTGATCGGTGGTGAGGACGATTTCAAGGTATATATAACGCTTCACAATCCACTAACGCTACCGGGAGCGGTCCCATGCCTATCGATCTAGACGTCGAACCGTCGCGGCCTGTGCCTGACCGGGAGGCGGAGCGTCCACGGGAGCCGCGCCGGGAGTTTTCGGACCGGGTCGATGGCGTGGTCCGTGACGTGGTCGCGTTCCGCACGGTGGCAGGCGCGGTCAAGGCGTCGGACGTGGGACACGAGTGCGCGGTCTATCGCGCGGCGTGTGCGGCGGCGGAACGGATCGAGGCGGCGGGCGGGCGCGTCGAACGGGTCCGGGTCGATGCCGAACTCAAGGGGCGCGTCGCGGTACACGCGGAGCGGGTGCGGCAAGCGAAGGGCCGGGCGGCGGCGGAGCGCTGCCGCGCGGCGGCGGAACTCGATCTGCCAATCGAACAGGGCAAGGTGCTCTTTCCGGACGCGCAGATCGAGTACGTGAACGCGGCCGGGCGGGCCGGGCGCTGTAACGTCGAGGTGGTGTCGCAGCATTACGCCAGCGACACGATTCGCTCGAAAGCGGCGGCCGGATTCCAGATGTACGCGGCCGGCAGTCGCGCGGCGGATTTCGTGCAGAGGGCGCTGGCGTCAGGTGGCGGCGACCGCGGCCGGCGCGGCGGACGCGGCGCACGTCGGGAGCTTGAGGTGTTTGAGATATGAGGCCTTGGCGTCTGGCCGTGGGCGTGACGATGACGGCCGGGGCGCTCGCGGTGTGGGCGCTGTGGGCGGAACTGTGGTACCTGCGGCCGTTCTGGCAGATCCTGGTGGCTGATTACGGGTGGTACATCGCGGCACACGCAGGGCTGGCGGTGATGACGTTCGCGGCCGGCGTGTACGTCGCGGCCCGGTCGGTCTCGTTGGGCGCGGTCGGCCGCAAGGTGGATGTGGTCGAGCGGGCGATTCGCCGGGGCACGGGGCAGGATCCGGAGTTGGCGGAGGCGCTGGCGCGGGACGAGGCGGGAGACTACAGCGAATGACGAGTGTGCCTCCGCAGGTAAGAAGAGAAAAAGCACAGACTCTCAGCCCCATCCACTCATCTGCAGTAACTTGTTCTCTAGTTAACCCGAAAGTCCAACATGCTATGGTCTGCCGTCAGGGGAAGTCTTCCCGATCGGATTCAGGGGGCAAGGTCAAACCTGGACCAGTTCAATAAGGGAAACTCATACGGCCGAATCAGTACCTTACGAAGAGCAAAGTGGCGCTATTGTCGGCGATGTCGGGCGGTCTCCGAAAATTCAGGAACAAGATCGTTACACCGTAGCGTTCACCGCTATGAGTGAACTGCAGTTGCCGCTGGCCTTCCTGAGCGTCGTCAGCCCTGCTGATCAGGGCCGATGCTATGGTAGCTTCGTCCCCGTACACTGACAGGACAATGCCATCATTCTCCGGCGCGTAACGATCGATTGACGCCGCCACGCCGGTAAAGTACGCCCGCCTTGCGGAGTCCGGTCGAACCGCAACACGCTCATTTCCATTCGCCGTTTCGGACATGGCGATCCAGCGAGGCGTCGGAAATGCACCCGCCGGTAGAAGGCGGAGCCCAATTTGTTCGAGCACACTGTACGATAGCGTTCCTTGAGGATTGCCGTCCAACGTGACCCGAAGCAACCTGTCGTCGATTCTCTGCAGGTCGAGTTCTCGATCCGCAACGTCGAACCCCTCCGCAACAAAGGATTTTAGCACTGTACCGCTGTCCACAAGCTGAACGCTGACACGTTCTACCGGTGAGCCATCGGCATAAAATCCCGCCCACGTTCTGGGCGACAGTAGCGGAGAAACCACTAACTGCGGTGACCGCGGCCACCGCTCGATGACCTCGGAGATGCCGGAGAAGAGGGCAAGCACTACACCCAGGCTCGCAGCTGTCTTGGCGAAGGTCCTCCACTTGTTCCAGAAGATCCACGCTCCCCCAAGCAACAGTCCCGGAACACCAAAATTCTGAAAAAATTGAAAGTCTAGCATCTCGAATAATCCGACATTTCCGATTTGACGCCGAATCTCGGCAGCATCCTACATCCGTCGCCATCCGGGTGAACAACCATTCTCGTCTTCTTGGTCAGGCACGCCGGGACGTGGGCGACAGCGACTCGAACCCCGACGAACCGACACGAGATCCCGAGATTGCTTCGACACTGCTCCCGTCTTGCGCCGTTTGTTCGTTACCGCCGACTGCGTATAAGGCCGCGGTGATCACCCCGTCGGCACCGGCAGCGCCCAGATGCGGTCGAGCATCGCGCCGAACAGGCGTCGAGTCAGGTGCCCCTCTGCGAACAGGAGCCAGGCCGATGGCAAGCCTTCAATCCCACAAAACGCTCCGGAGGCAGCGCCTGGTCCGCCGACGATCGCCATAGTGTAGCGGCTAGCGTGCCGCCCGTCATCGCCGGAGCCGATGATGCCGAGCCTCACTGGAGTAGAGGACGATTGGGTCCCACGGCGTTGAAAGATCGATTCCGAAGCCGACCCATTCGATTGCGGCAAACTTTTCTTGTTGAGGTTTGCAGGCTTTCCAAAGGACTTGCCGAATTGCTGTTTTATTCTTGTATCCGCACGCGAACGTCACGCCAGACGATCGCCAAGGATGCCTAATGGCGACAGCGTGCGCCCTTCCGTCCCAGACCGCCTTCCTCCGCGCCTGTTCGAGGCTGTCGCCCAGCTCTTCAAGTCCCCAGTTCGGCCAGCTGAGAACGACGCAGATTGCGTCCGTCTTCTCGGGCGCATGTGAGCGCTCAACCGTGTCCAAGAGTTGGCGGATGTTCTTCGGCAGTTGACGGCGCGGCTTCTCGGCCGTGATCATCTGCTCGCTAAGACTGTAGTAGTAATCCTGTAGCTCGCTGTCGAATCCGTCGAGCGCCACCAAGCCCATCCCCTCAAAACGCGGGTCATTGATGTCGAGCGCGCCGGCGAGATAGACGCCCAGTAGATCCCACTCATCGTGAAAGCTGAACCTCGGCTCACACTGAGCTTCGTAGCGTCGCCGCAGGTAGTCGAACAGTTGTGACGGCAACTCCAGGCAATCAGCGACCACACGGAGGTCGTTCAACGACAGCGCCCACGGATACTCCCCATCCGAGAACAAGCCAAGCGGCACGAGGCGCACCAGATTTGCCGCAACCAAGGACCACGCACCGCTTCCGACTATCGTCACCAGGAACACTTCCGTCACGTCGGCACTGCGGACGACGATGCTACGGTTGGTGTTCTTCTCCACGAACTCAACACTTGCATGTTGTTGAATGTAGTCACGAGCCCGTTTCGCCTGAGCCAGCGGCTGTAGAATTGCCTTCTCGACGTCCTTCAGTGCAGCTACCACATCGCCACCGCGAGCCAGAAGTGTCGGGCTCTTCCATTTGCACTCGATCAGAATCAATTTGTTGTCATACCGGATGAGCCCGTCGATTTCGAGCCGATGCTTCTTGGGGCCATAAGCGAGGCCCCACCCCGATTCGGCGTTCGGCAACATGCTGCGGAACGTCTCCACTGCAGACTTCTCCAACCATCGGGCGCGAGCCTCGTCATATTGCGGTCGGTAAGCCTCGTCTGCGTACAATCTCGTGTGAAATGCGTAGGTTAGAGACTCACGTAGCAGCGCAGGTACGAACAAGTAGAATCGACTGCCGTGCTGAATGAGCGGTGTCACGGCGAGCGGGGTCAACGCCAGTGGGTCTGGCTCTCCGTTGATGCTTTCCGCGGTGGACGAGGCAAAGTCCAGGAACGCAGCCACCCGGTGCGGACCGATTTCGGCAGCGAACTCCTCTGGAGTAAATCCGACGATGTCTTGTGTTCTTGAGAAGAACCAGATCATGCCGATCGACTTCGCAAACTCCTCAAGGTCGGACTCTGGCAAATTCTCCGCCAGTGCATCTCGAATGCCGGGCGGCAGACCTAGCGTCAACGCTATCGCAGGGTTCGCCTTTACACGGCTTATGATGCGTTCCTTGGCCTCGTATAGCGACTGGATCTTGTCGCTGAGACGCGTCAACATCGCTTTCGCGACAGCGAACGCATCAAGTACCGTGAGGCCCAGATTCTCCATACACCACTCGTCGTGTGGTGAGTAAAGATCCATCGCCATATTTTCGATCTGGCTCTGGAACGCTTCTCCCCGAACGTGGATCGCCTCCAGTTGAATGAGCGAGCGGATTTCGTTTTGATCGTCCGACAAGCCTTCGACAGGCTCGGGAAGTGTGATCGTCACCGCAATGAAGTAGTCATCAAGCAGTTGCTTCAGTGGACCGAGAATATCTTGGTCGATGACTTCTGGATGCGGCGGCGCGCTGAGACCACGCGCAAACACGAGCCATGCCAACCACTCGATTCGAACCTGCCATCGCACTGCTTCGTCCCGGTTTGGCTGTTTGTTACTAGGATGTGTTTGGAAGAGCAGCGTCAGTTGCGACAGCAGCTCGATGGGATCGACTTTCCGAACAAGATCCTCAATCTGCTGCACAATGCCGGGTAGACTGGCGCGCGCCTCTTTAGCTCGCTGGACGAGATCAGCGACCGCCTTGGGGTCCTTTTCCGGGGTGGGACGCACCATGCTTTGAAGATATACGAAGCCCTTCGACGAAGGCTGAGTGGCCCCTGAAAATCGGACAGGTTGTTAAGGTGTATTTCTCTGGCTGACGGAGGGATACGCGATGAGCAAGAGACGAAGGTATGCAGGGGCGTTGAAGGCGAAGATTGCGCTGGAAGCGCTTCGAGGCGACCGGACGCTGCAGGAGGTCGCCTAGAGGCACCAGGTTCATCCGCATCAGGTGAGCGCGTGGAAGCGTCAGGCGAGTGCGCCCCGCCGCCATCAGTCTCGGAACAGCTCATCGTATTTGCCAGGAGCCGGCGCAGCGCCCCCGCGCCCCGCGCGCGGACCGTTGTTGAGGAAGAACGCCAGCGCACGCGCAACCTGCAGCTCGGCCTCTGCCTGCGCCAGAAGCTCACGCGCCGCCCCTACCGCCTGCTCTGCCCTCCCCTGCACCGTCTCGCTATCCAACCCGTCGGGCCACTAGGCGGGCCGAACGGTAGGGCTAGCTGCCGCTGCCCGGCCGGCTTCGGGCCGTGAGCCAGCAGCAGCGCGGAAGGCGTCCGATAACCGGCCGTTCTGTTAACCGGAAATGGAACCTCTCGCGGGCGCTGATTCCGCTCGTACTACTAGAGAGTCAACCCGAAACCGGTCGGCCGCGCCATTTCTGACGTGCTGGCTGTCAGTCTTCGTCAACCCGCGCGATCCGTAGTGTCATGACACCGCTGTTGTTGTCGTACAGCACGTCGTTTACGAACAGCAGCAACTCGCCACTCTTTTCGGCCGTGAATCGCCGCGCGGCGGTCGGCGCCTCCGGGTTCAGGAGCGGTCGCACATGCGACGTGCCGGCGATCTGGCCAAGCACCTCGAACCAGTTGCCGGACGGATTCGGTCGCATGTGACTGATCCACCAAAAGGGTGGCAGGCCAATGAGGTTCCGGCCGAACGCGAATCCCCCGGGAGGCGGGTTGATGGTTCGATCTCGCCAGTTCGGCGTGTTGCCGACGTACTCCACGCCGTACGCAGCGTCTTTGATCAACTCGATTCCAGAGTGGTTGATCGAACGATCGGCCCGGAACGACACCAAAGTGAAGTCGCCGCGGCCGAGCGCGCCATCGACGCACGCCCCGTCGCATTCGGTCGGCGTGTACGTCGGGTTGCCCGCCGCACCTATGCCTGTCATCGGTTCCCAACGCGGAATCCGTAACAAGTCGACCAGCACGACGAGCACCGCAAGCAGCGTCAGCACCCTCGTCAGCCCGGCAGGTATTTGTCCGACGAGGAGTGTGGTCAGCCAAGCGAGTCCGCGTCGGAGGGCACCCAGAGACTCCTGCAATTGACCGACCCAGGTAAAGGCGATGCTGGTGCCGGTCCCAGAGATCGGCATGCCTAGACTCTGCGCCCATGCGGTGCGGCTGCTGGCGACGATACCGTCGCGCATCGCCGTGCTGGCAAACCGGAAGAGCGCAAGGAGGAAGAGCGCACCGACCGCCCAAGGGAAATAGCGCGCGCCGAGCGCGATCACCGGTTCGAGAAACGCCGGCAGCGACACTTCGAGAAGCTGGCGTACCGGTCCATCAGTCCGTTGCGACCACTCCGACTCGCGAGCGGCCGCTTCCGGGTACAGCATCGAAAGGCCCGCTAGGAAGAGCAGCAGCAGCGCGTACGCGATGAACAGCCAGTAGAGCCGCGCCCTCGCACGCACCAGCCTCCTGATGTCGTTGCGCACATTGCACGGCAGCCCGGTCGCTTTCGGCCCAGAGCAATTCGCCCAGGGGTCTGGCGCGCCGCTCCCTGCATCTATCGGCGCATCGGTACACGCGACCGTCGCTAGGTGCGGCACGAACAGCGGCACATAGCCCGCGGTGGAGCGTTGGATCCGCTCGTACACACTGACGTGCACCTGCGAGCCTTCTATCAACGCACCGGTCCCTGCGGCGTTGTTGTAATCGAGACGTGGGGCCATCCGCTTCCACCACCACTTCTTCGGCTTCTTCATTTCAGGGTCGCGCGGCTCGTATCGGTAGAAGGTGCCGGTCCCCGAGCGAGAGTCGTGATGCTTGCCGTGTGCATCGGCTAATGCCTGGACTTCGGCGCGCGCCACGGGAACGAACCTCACGCCGCACCCGGCCACTTTCCCCATCATCCAGTCGAGCGACACGTACGACAGACTGTCCTTGGCATAACCTCCACCGACGTTGGAGTGCGCGCCGGCAAACCAGACCTGCTCGACGTTGTCCCGCTGATTCCACACGTTGGGGTGGAACGTTTTTCGCTCGTCGTCGAGTGACAAGGCATGGAAGCCGTACTCGACGTCACAATGCAGGTTGTAATCGCGAAAACCGTAGAGACGGCGGCCAAAGACCGCCTCCCACATCGCACTCACGATAGGCTTCAGCTCGTCAACCGGCATCCCGACTGCATCGACGGTGTCCCAGACCCCGATGCACCGGATGGGGATGTCGCGGACCTTTGCCCCGTGCTCGTTGCGGAAAGCCTCAAGAGCAGCCTTGCGCTTGCCATTATCGGCCAGCCGGTAGATCCGCAGCAGCTCCTTGACCAGCTCCGGATGCCTCAGATAGCTCGCGCAGGTGAGCAGTCCGCAAGTGTTGATCAGGCCGACGGCCGAACGGACGGTGAACGCACCGCGGCTGAATCCGAAGAAATAAAGACGGTCGCCCGCCCGGAAGTTCTGCGCGGCGAAGGCGTACAGCTCACGGATGTTCGCGCTGAGCCCCCAACCGAACGTGCCGCCGATGATCTTCAGCGGTCGCCACGAATCAGTGCCGACGCCGTCGTTGTAAAACGGCCGCTGCTCCACGGTGGGATGGTGCCAGTCGATGTAGTTGAACAGCCGCCAGACATTGGTGCCCCGCGTCTTCCCCCCGGCATTGCCGGTGCCGTCGGAGCACAAAATCAAATTGCGCGGAGCGAGAAAGCGCCGAATCGCTGCTTCGGTGATCGGAACCCAGGCCCCATCCATACGCAGACCGGTCGCTGGACTTTTGAGCGCAGCGAACAGAAAGGCAGCAACATCGTTCCGGCTTTCCTCGTCGCTGATCGTCAGCTCCAGATTCAGTGTCACGCACGGTGGAGTCGTTGGCCCGTCACCCAGCTTTAGAGCAAACGTTGTGTACGACGCCGAGCTGGACTCAAGGTTGGCGCATAGCTGTGCGTCATCAGTGTCGATCTCAAGGCGAATGCAATCTCGTTCGTTGGTCACCTCACCACATCACTACATGCAGATCAGCACCGGAGCCGTGGCGTAGTGTAACTGAGACCCTTGTGGGTATTCAGGTCGAGCGGCAGCCGTCGGGCTGGAACACGAAGAGATAGATGGAGCCCTGCATCCACTCCCCCTCCGGCCTAAACCTGTGATCGACGAACGCGTACGTCGCCGAGAGCACCACCGTCCGCTGGACGAACGCGCGCAGGAACGGACGATCCCTGACGTCGGCCGCCGTCACCCGTGCGTAAAGGCCGGCTGCACGGCGCCCGGCAGCGCGACGCCTGGCGCGCATCGAGCAGCGACACGATGGTGGTCGCCGCGGCGCGCTTTCGCGCCAGACTCACTGGCGAGCCGAACTACGCCGGTGATCGCCGACCGCGGTCCAGCGCCCGGCTTCGGTCGCGTCCGGTGGGACACCGCGGCCAGTGTCGTACATCAGCTCGAGCGGTGGCGGGCATTGCTAGCAGGGAGTCCACACTCGGAGAGATTGCAGAAAGCCCAATACGTGTGTTCAAGGGCTTAGGCGTTGCGAAACGGTATTGTCGAATCAAAGTAATTGGCAATACCGTTCTGCAATGTCGGCCGGTCACCGGGCGGCTCGGCCGTGCTTTGGGGGCAGCGTCGGCGCGCCCTTACGAGCTACGTCTCATTCAGGAAACTGCAAGCGCCCTTCTTGATAGGCGTTTACAAGGTGCCGTACAAAACGCGCCGCAAACACGGGAATGAAGACAACCCAGAACAGCCTGCGTGGGGTCCACAGAGGCCACGCCATCCATCGGAGTACCGTGTTGAGTGTCATGGAACCCAATTCGCTAGCAGTATCGCCAACTCAGCAAGATTCGTTGCGAGAAAAGTGCCCATGAAACCAGCGAACAGCGTGACGCCGCCTAGCATGACGAATCCCATGAGATACTGTCGCGCCAGATCAGACCGATAGATGGCGAGACATGCCGACCACCACCGCTGAGCATCCGACTGAATCACGCCCGAACGCCAGACATTGACCGCCTTCACGACGATACCCAGCACCAGAAGGGCTGTGACACCCCCCGACATGAATATCACCAGCGTTGGGTACTCGTTGAGCCAGATCACGACGCTAGCCACATTGATGACCAAGCCGACGAACATAACCCACGGGTTTCCGATGATGCGCTTCCAGTCCATGGTGTCGGTAAATTCTACCAGCGGCTGCGC
Source organism: Vicinamibacterales bacterium (assembly GCA_965237405.1). Lineage (GTDB taxonomy): Bacteria > Acidobacteriota > Vicinamibacteria > Vicinamibacterales > UBA8438 > CAUZIB01. The sequence goes on from OZ250139.1 coordinate 2,397,607, forward strand.
AGGGGACAACTCCACAAGTCTGGCTTAACTTGCAGCGGACTTACGCTCTGCGCAGGGCCGAGATTGCTGTAGGCCAACGGATCGCCGAGTGCGTGCAGCCAAGGCATACGACGGCGTAGGCGTACATCGAAGATGCGCCTGGCCTGGAACGAGATTCACACCCTCGGCTTGCGTATTCGTCGCAGGGGTGGACGCCATGTTCCGCCTACCTCGGCACCCCACCGATCCTGCCGAAACGGGCCGACGGAGGACGCAGGCTTACGAAGGGACGCGCCAGAAACGGCGCCGCGGGCATTCGATGTCTCTCCGGTGCGTGTTGAGACTGCAGCTCATTCTTGCAAAGCCGCCATGGGCGAGTCTGGTGGGCGGCCTCTATGTTCGCAAGTATCACGACTGCGACTTCAATCGCAGGAGGTCCCGAACACGCCAGAAGTGTCGTGCCTGACTTACGGGAAGGGCATCACACAAGGCTAGCAGCCCGTGGTTAAAGGACCTCACGGGATCGACACGATCGATCCCGCGTACTACACTTTGGCATGGCCATGAGTCGACGCAAAGATCGGGGACGGACGCCTGGGTTGTGGATTGCCACGAATGAGTTGCCCTCCACGGGCGGTCACCCGTTTTACCAACGTCTGAATCACTTCCTCGACGCGCACGGCTTCGACGACTTCGTCGAAGCGCAGTGTGCGCCGTTCTATGCCGCGACGGTGGGACGCCCGAGTGTGATGCCAGGGACCTACTTCCGGCTGCTGCTCATCGGGTATTTCGAGGGCATCGATTCGGAGCGAGGGATTGCGTGGCGCACGGCCGATTCGCTCGCGCTGCGCGGCTTCCTGGGCCTGGGCCTGGACCAGATGCCGCCCGAGCACTCGACGATTTCGCGGACGCGCCGCCTGATCGACCTGGAGACACACCGCGCGGTCTTCACGTGGATCCTGCCAGTGCTGGCCACGGCGGATCTCGTCACAGGCAAGACGATCGGGATCGATGCGACGACCCTGGAGGCCAACGCCGCTCTGCGGAGCATCGTGCGCCGCGATTCCGGCGAGACGTATCAGGAGTTTCTGACGCGACTGGCGCAGGCGTCGGGTATCGAGACGCCGACGCGGGCGGACCTTGCGCGTCTCGATCGGACGCGCCCGAAAAAGGGGCGGAACACGGAGTGGCGGTATCCGCACGACCCCGATGCGCGCATCACGAAAATGAAGGACGGGCGGACCCATCTCGCCCACAAGGCCGAGCACGCGGTCGACCTGGAAACCGGCGCGATCGTCGGCGTGACCGTGCAAGGCGCGGATCAGGGCGACACCACGACGATCGCGGAGACGGTCACGGTGGCCGCCGAAGAACTGGAGGCCGTGGCCACGGCCACCGACGGGCACACCGTGGTGATCGATGAGGTCGTCGCCGACAAGGGGTATCACAGCAATCAAGTACTCGTAGACCTGAGGGCGCTTGATCTGCGGACGTACATCGCGGAGCCCGCGCGGGGACGGCGAAAGTGGAAGCACAAGGCGGCGGCGCGCGACGCGGTGTACGGGAACCGCCGGCGCATCCGCGGCCCGCGCGGCCGGACGTTGCAGCGGCGCCGCAGTGAGCGTCTGGAACGCCCGAACGCGCATCTCTACGAAACCGGGCGGATGCGGCGCACCCATCTGCGCGGCCACGCGAACATCTTGAAACGGCTCGTCGTGCACATCGGCGGATTCAACCTGAGCCTCTTGATGCGGTCGCTCGTCGGCATCGGCACGCCACGGAGCCTGCAAGGGCGCCTGGCGGCCGTCGTGGCCGTCGTGATTGTGCTGTGGACGCGCGTGAAGGGCCGCTGGCGCGACCACGGAACGCCATCCGCCGATCACCCGTCCGTGTTCACGCCACATCATGATTTCGAGCTGTTGCCCGTTGGCTCGTCAGAAAGCGACCTTTAGCCACGGGCTGCTAGGATAAAGGGCCCACTGCTTACGAACACCGGAGATGAATCGCTTTCCGCCAGCCGCTCGAATAGCCCGGCTAAGCTCGACGCCCTCGCTTCGCCGTCGGGCTCCCACCAGGTGCAGCCGACGAGTCCGGCGAGAATGGCACGCGAGATTGCCTCCCGCTTCCCGGCTTCCACTTCTGCACCGCCAACTTTTGCTGCTGCGGCGAGAAGCTGTGCTTCAATTCTCGTTCGAACTTCCTTGCTCACGTGCCGTGCCTGTGAGGCCATCACACTTATGACTACGGCCGCCAGCAAAGGGTCCCGGTGTATGTAGTCCACCAGGTCTGCACTGAGCAACGCATTCTCGACCGTTAGGCGTGTGAACTCGGATGGCGGAAGATCGCCAAGGATGGTGGCGAGTTGAGCCCAACACTGTTGCTCGTCTTTCTTCCCGATGATCCCTGCGCACGCCTCTCCTGCAGTGGCAGCGATCGCGTCGAACGTAAAATCCTTCCGGATTTCTTCGGGGAAGAGTGACAGCCAGCTCCGATTGTTTCCCAGCCAACTTCCAAGAACATTCGTCGCTTGGCCAGCGTCAATCAGCATCGTCCGAACAAGTGTCATCTGCCCACCGTCGCTCATACCCTCAAAGCTCTTACCCAGCATCGTCTGTACTGTCGCCTCCATGGCTGAATCCGTACAAATTGTCAAGGCCAACAGTGCGAAGACTTCCGCACCCATCCGCTGCGGTGCCGCGACATCGTCACTGTATGCCGCGTGTGGAAACACAAGTTCTGGCACCATGGCGTAGTCATGCCGGTTAAACGCTTCCTCGATCCACTCAGGCGGAAGGCCACGCGACCGTAGAATTCGAAACACGCGATCTGCATGACTCCAGACGAGCGCTAAACGGATCGGGCAAGGCAACGCACGGGCCGATTCGTTGAACCCAAACTGTTCGTCCACCCAGCGCAGCGTGGCGAGCCAAGCTTCGAAAGTAGGGCGATGGCCCTCACTGCACAACACGCGTGCAAGTCGGCTGCGCACCTTTGCAGCGTGACGGCTGACGTGAGGAAGCCGCTCCCACAGCTGCGCGAGATGTACAAGGCCGACTGGTGATGCGAGCCATATCCGCCGGATCGTCCGAAGTGACCGGCGCCGCTCCACGGGCGGAAGCGCCGCAACCGCTGTGACGAAACACTTCGGTAAGGCTATCGGCAGTCCTCCGAGGCGTTGGGCCGTTTCTACAACACCCACATCAGACACCAGCTGTTCTGCACTGTGTGTCCATTGAACAGACGACGAGTCAGCCTTTCTGATGCGAAGGTGATTCATGAGTACACTGATATCAGTCGGCATCGCATCCATCGGCCTGAACGTCTCACCTTCTTTGATGGAGTCGTATATGCGCTGATACAGTTCGATGCCGCTGGCTTTGCGAGCCTCCGTGGCCAGTTCGACTCTGGTCGTTGGATCGCGGCCACCCACGACCCTCGCCACCAATTCATCACGTTGACTTTTCGGCAAGTCAAACCAATGCGCCACGCGTACAGCACTGGCTTCTCGCTCGGCAAAGGACTCCGACAGAAATCCCAATTCGTGACCTCTTATTGGGCCGTCGAAGCGTACGGCGTCACAGTGGACGGAGAATTGGATTGGGCCATCGGACACCAACTCGATTTGAACGGGGTGTCCGTCGAGGGTGGTGAGTTCTCCAGAGACACGATCCTTGAGGACCCGAGACAGCGTGTCCCAGAATGGTTGCCATTCCACCCGAAGTGGGCCGATGTCTATGACCGACTTTATGGAGACGCCAAGCGTTCGCAGAAACTCTTGATCAGGTTCCATCAGCTTCCGGAGATCGTTTGGAAGGTCTAGCCACAGCCGAGCCATCAGGCGCGAGGCCACCGCTTTCATCGCTTCATCGTCGTCTTTCAGACTTTGAGTGATGGTTCCTTTGAGCTGTTCGACAACCGCACGAGCGAGATCGACGTCTGCGGCGAATCGTCCTCGTATGACGCGCCGGTGCAGCCACTGCAGATAGTCTCGCCGTGCTTGACGAAGGGATTCCCGGCCATCCAGGGGAATTGAGGCCACGATCAAACTTTCCAGCGACACGCTCGCGCGATACGCGACGTCGGCTTCCGTTCGTCGCTCGACCGTACCATGTACACCGAGATCGTCGGTATACATGTTCCTGAGCAGCCATTCACTCTGCGCGGCCGCATCAGCGCGTCGACCAGTGTCCCAGACCCTCGCCATGGCTCTCGCGACGGCGAAGTCACAGCCACTAAGGAAGCTCCACTCTGTCGCGACGTTGGACGCCCCATTGCCTCCCGTCGGGGGACGCAGGACATCGGCTTCGAACAAACACCGCGCGTAGTACTGCCGCAACACGCGCAGAGTTTTGGTCTCGACCAGCGTGCCGTTCTCAATCGGGGCTTCGCGTAACGCGGCAACAAGTTCGTCCGCATTGAATGCAACGAACCGTATATCTGCTGCCCGCATGTCATTGAGCGCGTGCGCGAAATCAGCAGTCGACATTTTCCCAGCATCTCGGAGCCAACTGAGCAAGTCGACGGTGCCGACAATGCGCATGCTATTTCTGTGCTCATGGGATTGGGCCCAGCGGTCATCAATCCAGATAACATCGGACTCACTTCCGGCGAACAGCATGAGGTCGAGCAGCACCGTTTCTTCCGGCGTTGGTTCGTGTGTCCCAGGGGCTGGCGCTGTGTCGCGATCCAATAGCGGCAACACCGCGTAGATTCCCGTGGTCAAACCATCGCGAATGCGATTGATAAGGCTTCCAAGCCATTTGACGTCAGTATCGGCGATCGCGGCGTTGTCGACTTCGCTCTGATCGTTATCCAGTTCGCTTGTAGGAATTACGAGATCAAAGGTGGCTGTCGCAAGTTCGAGGACATCAGCTAGGGCGAGCAGTCTCACGACCGCGCTCCTGCACACCAATCGCTTGCCTGAGGGAATCGCCGCTTCATCCGGCAGGCCGTGTCTTTGCCCCAACGCTTCAATAGCCTGGAGATGTTCCGGCTCAGACAGCGCCCCGCAGTGCTTGAGGGCGTCCACGACCGAATGAGCATCTCTCAGGAGTACGGAATACTGGGGTGGAAGGGTCTGGGCAGAATGCATCGGATCCGTGGATCTCGGTGGTAAGAAGTCCAGGACGAAGGCGTCATTGACGATCGCATAGCGGAGCAGTTGCAGCACGTCGTCAGCTACGTCACCCTCGGAGTCCTGACGGCCTGTGACCGGAGCAAGGTCTAATCTCGCGATAGTTCCGGCCGACACCATGCTGAGAATGTGTCTCTGGGCTGCGATGTGGCTCGGCTGACTAGGACGAAGTGCGTTCTGCATCGCACTGAGCGCGATAACGGTGTTCTGTGGCACCCGTATTGGAGCGAATGCAGTTTCAATGAGGGGCAACAATTCGAAGTGCGCAGCATTCAGAATGGCTGTGACGTCCGCATTGAGGCGCCAAGCTTGGTCTGGTACCACTGGCAGTGAACCAATGATCCTGCTTCCGAACCGCTGGTTGACAGGACCAGCGGATGTTCCATCCGTCCTAGTCGCGGTAATGAGCGGGACGCGACGGAATGTCATTGCCAACCACGTGGGCGCGACTCTCGCCACGATGTGGTTCGGCACTTCGCCGCGCCGTAGCTGTTGCCAGACCTGATCGAAGTGCTTGCGGCGCTGCACTGACCAGTCGATAAGCTCATTAAGCCCTACGGCTTGAATACCGCCTTTCCCCTGCGTGCCAAGCTCTGCAAGTCTGTGAGCAAGGGACTTGAGTTCAACCCCTACGCCAAGACTATTCCCGATTCCGAACGCACTTCCGACGTGGTCGTCATCGATTCCTTTGGCTACGGCCGCGCGCCAAAGAACCAACGCGAGTGCGGGATCTTCGGTCGTGAGGAAAAACGCGAGTCTCAAATAGTCAACGGCGGTCAGCTCACTAACTGCACAATGGCCACGCGCGACAATTGCAAGGTTCTTGAAATCACCCACTTGGAAGTACAAGTGCGATAGTTCCAAGAAGACGTCCCTCGTCGGTGATTGTGCGAAGACCTCACGGGCGGTCTTGATGGCTTCCGGGAGCGCGCCGATTGCACCCTGTGCGAGAACACGCAGACGACGAAGGTCCGGTGATATCTCACCTTTAGGAAACATCGTCGGCGCGCGATCGAGGACAGCGAGGCACTCGGTAAAGTCGCACGTGTTGTAGAGAGCGTGACTCGCGATCCTCACCGCATCTGGGGTTTGCAGCGACGCAATCAACTCAGCGGCCGTCGGCGCGATCTCTTCCCAGCGCCCCAATTGTGCGAGCAGCATGTACTGCTGCCATCTCGCCATCCATTCTCCATCTGCTGCGGCACTCCGAACTTGGTCGAGGCGGGCTTCTAGGCGGACGGACGACTCCTGCTTAGCGTTGGACTCCACCGCTGCCAACTGGGATTGGCAGGAATCCCAGAGGAGTTGTGCTGAATCACGAATGAACACCTCTTTCGTTCGCTCAAGAACTGCTCTTCCGTCGACAAACCGGCCTGTGCTAGTGAAGGCGGCTAGCAGTGAGGCGATTTCCTCGACGTTGGCCGTTTCGTGACGAACCTTCTCCTCAAGCGCTGCGACGCTCGCGCCGACCGTTACGTCGAGATCTCGACCAAGCACCCATATCATCACTCTGTAGTTCAACGGATCCGCGGCGAGGATGGCGCGCGCGAGTCCCGTAGCGTCCCCACGGGAATCAGCATTGTCCGCAAGACACGCGACCCGCCATGCTTGGATGCAGGCGAGGTCGTCCGCTGAATGGTCGAATGCAGGACTGGAGAGCTGTTCGAATTCGAGCGAGGCAGAACGTCTGGCGGCGATGCTTTCGTCATCTTGGCGCACGAAACTCAGATCGATCGGTGCAGGCCAGTCTGGGAATCCGCTCGGAAGAGCGACTGGAGAGATGCCGCCGAGGTACCGCATTGCCGCGGCGGTTCGACGTATCCAATACCAGGAGGGTGCCAAGGAAAGCGCCTTTTCAGCCTCTGCTTTCGCCCTGAGTGGTTCACGTTGACTGAGAAACACAACCGAGCGAAGCCGATGAGCATCCGGATGTTCCGTTAACGAAGAGAGAGTGTCGAGCGCGGCGGCAGTATTTCCGTGCTGAATCTGCAAGGCGGCTCGAAGAGCCTGGTTATCGGGATCACTCTCCCCTTCAAGCGCTCTGAGCGCGTCATCGAGTCGACCCTCAGCCTGAGCGACCAGTGCGACGAGGCGCGCGCGTCCGGGATCTGATCTGCCGGGCTCTGATCCGTCAAGTTGATCGGCTTCGGATGCCAGGGAAATCGCCGTCGCAACCTCACCGGAGGTCAACAACATGCGTCCCTCCAGACGGAGGAGTTTGGCCTTGGTCGAGGACGGCAGCACTGCCCAGGTCTGCGTCTCGCCCTTGATTTTACGGAGTTTGGAAAGCGCCTCTAGACGATGGCCGTTTCGCCATAGCTTCCGCAGATCCGCATGATCCCCTTCGGCCACCTCACCCAGTTGCCTGGCCAATGCTGCAATGGTCGCCTGTTGGACATTCGACTGGATGTCGAGTTGCGCTGAAGGGCCGCAGATGTAGGTCTCGAGCGTGAGAAAAAAATGACGGACGATTTGACGTTGCTTACGCAGCTTCGTTTTAATAACGGCACCGGACCACACTTGGAGCTTGAAGCCATGCTGCTCCAGCCTATCGCGTTGCCTGAGCCTTTCGTCGTGCCACTGTGTCCGTCGCGTGTCGGCGGCTAGAAACAGAATGAAAGTTCGGACTTCCTTCTGTTGCCAATGAGCGGCATGCGTTAGGAAATCATCACAGACCCTCTTGATTAGAGCCTCATCGCAGGATTGATGACTCTTGCACTGTCCGACCCCAAACGAGCCATCTTCGAACTCAATCAGTAGATCGACACCTAATTGTGTTTGCCCAGGTGTTCCGTAGCGTTCGGCGCTGGTGACGTCATCTTCCTCCTGCACCAATTCTCGACACAGGTCCTCAAAAGTGTCGTGACCGAGTTCGTGAAACGGCGGGACCATGCCTGGTCGCAGAGGAGGAAGAGTCATCGTTGTGCGTCAATTGATCCAGGTGGTTCTTGCGTTTGCCATGGCATAGGCTGAACCACGAAGCACCTGCTTCGTTGAGCGTTGTTCTATTCTTGCCTATTGGTGCGGCTTCAGTGCCTCGAGGAGCGAATACGGACTGTACCTGATGGCATCATGCGAAGAGGGTTGGCGCCTAACACTAAGGCGATCAAAGAGCGTACCCGTGCGCGGGTGCCCCACGCCTGGGCCACGCATCCAGATTCTGCGTGCGCGGGGCAGAGCGTTTTGAGCTCGCCGTGGCCGCCTACGCCGTGAACCGTTGAAACTTCAGGTCCCTCGCGGACCAGCTCGGCGGCAGTCGCCTAGCGGCTCGGCCGTGATGGGTGGTGCGGCCTAGCCGTAGGCTTGGCCGTGAGTCGGAGGGTGGTGAGGGCCGGCCGGTCGGCTTTACAGGGAGCGGGCTACCGTTCCCTGCCCGGCGGTCGCTCCGGCCGAATTGTGCGCGACCATTCGGGCTGTTCGCCAGTGGCCGGCGAGCGTCGGCGTCGGTCACATCAGCCCAGCGAAGGGCGGCCACTTCGGAGCGGCGCATCCCGGCTATGAACACCCAGCCGGCGATCACGGCGTCGCGTCGGCCGCGCTGCTCAGGGTGCGGCCGGCGGCGTAGAGCACGACAAGGTAGGCGGCAAGGGTCGAGTCGTCAAGGGGGCGGCGGGCGCGGGCGTAGCTCTCGCGGGTGTTCGGGCTGACGCAGGCGGCGACGAGCCGCCGTGCGGTGGCACTCGGCTCGGGCCGTGTGGGGGTTGTCGTTGAAGTCGGATCGGGCGTCGAACCGGTGTCCGCAAGATGATCCAGTAGGGAATTTTGGATCAAGATTCCGACCGTGTTTTGCCCCTTCCAGGATGGAAAAATGAGCCACTAGCGACCCCCAGGCGTGCCGGACGAATCTGTGAGTCGTGCCGGACGCCGTGCCGCCACAGACGGCTTTTGGAGGGGGTCGCTAGTGGCACGCCGTTCCTTCCTGGGGCGGCACGCCCCTGGTGGAGACGGCGCGAAAACCGAGGGTGAATCCGGGCTTCGGCTGTGATCGGAAGGAGTCGACATGTGTGAATCGTGCCGGTCATGTCGATCACAGTCTGACGTGGCACGCGGCGCGGCTCAGATCACACTTTATGCGGCTCGAGGGGGACGTGAAACGCAAGCGCACACGCGCGAGCTCGCGGCGTGGTCTCTCAAGGAAGTGATCGGTGGTGAGGACGAGTTCAGGGTATATATAACACTTCAGAATCCACCAACGCCGCCGTGAGCGGTCCCATGCATATCGATCTAAACGTCGAACCGTCGCGGCCTGTGCCTGACCGGGAGGCGGAACGTCCACGGGAGCCGGAGCGGCGGGGACACCGACGGGAATACGACGCGCGGGAGCCGCGCCGGGAGTTTTCGGATCGGGTCGATGGCGTGGTCCGTGATGTGGCAGCGTTCCGCACGGTGGCACTCACGGATCTCATCAAACAGCAGTTTGACGGACACTCGTACGTGGCACGGCACGGCATCGCGGAAGCGGAGCGGGCCGGGTGGATCGAGCGGCACACAGCCCAGGGTCCGAAGGGCGGGAGCTTTACCGTCGTCGTGGCGACGCCAGCCGGCGCGGACCGGGCGGCGCTCCTGTGGGAGCGGGCCGGTCGGGAGGACCAGCGCGGATGGAGCGGCGCGGTCAAGACGTCGGACCTGGGACACGAGTGCGCGATCTATCGCGCGGCCTGTGCGGCGGCGGAGCGGATCGAGGCAGCGGGCGGGCGCGTCGCACGGGTCCGGGTCGATGCCGAACTCAAGGGGACGGTCGCGGCGCGCGCGGAGCGGGCGCGGCAAGCGGAGGGCCGTGCGGCGGCGGAGGCGGAGCGCCGCCGTGTAGCGGCGGCACTCGATCTGCCAATCGAACAAGGCAAGGTGCTCTTTCCGGACGCGCAGATCGAGTACGTGAACGCGGCCGGACGGGCCGGGCGCTGCAACGTCGAGGTGGTGTCGCAGCATTACGCCAGCGACACGATTCGCTCGAAAGCGGCGGCCGGATTCCAGATGTACGCGGCCGGCAGTCGCGCGGCGGATTTCGTGCGCCGGGCGCTGGCGTCGGGTGGCGGCGATCGCGGCCGGCAGTCGCGCGGCGGACGCGGCGCAAGTCGGGAGATGGAGGTGTTTGAGATATGAGGCCCTGGCGGGTGGCCGTGGGCGTGACGATGACGGCTGGCGCGCTCGCGGTGTGGGCGCTGTGGGCGGAACTGTGGTACTTGCGGCTGTTCTGGCCAGTCCTGGTGGCGGATTACGGGTGGTACATCGCGGCACACGGCGGGCTGGCGGTGATGACGTTCGCGGCCGGCGTGTACGTCGCGGCCCGGTCGGTGTCGTTGGGCGCGGTCGGCCGCAAGGTGGATGTGGTCGAGCGGGCGATTCGTCGGGGGACGGGGCAGGATCCGGAGTTGGCGGCGGCGCTGGCGCGGGACGAGGCGGGCGACTACAGCGAGTGAGGGGTGTGCGTCCGCAGGCGGTGTAGCATCAAGGGTATCGGCGCAACAAATCGCCGTTGGCCTATCGCGAACAATACTCCGCAAGACGCGTGTGTTCTTCAAACTGGCGCCGGGGGGAGGCGGCCCTGCTGCTGCCCACCTGGCTTCGGTACCTGGTGGGAGATCACATGACGGAACTACTCACTGCAATTGCGCAAGCCGTCGCTGTTATGTCCGCGTGCTGGGCAATCATTTCTGGCGTCGGCGCCTGGAAGCGAGAGTTTGTCGGTAAGCGCAAGATCGAACTCGCGGAGGAAGCGTTGTCTAAGTTCTTCGCGGTGAAAGACGCGGTTGCCTTTGTCAGGAGTCCAGCCGGGTACGCCGACGAGGGCAAGAGTCGGAAACACGAAGCGTCGGAGAGTGCTGCTGATTCTGAATTGCTGGATCGAGGGTACGTTGTCATCGAACGCTATCAGAAGCGCGAGGCTCTGTTCACAGAGTTCAGCGTCCTCAAGTACAGGTTCATGGCCTCATTTGGCCCAGAGACGGAGAAGATCTTTACCGACACGTTCAGGGCAGTAAACTCGATCTTCGTGTCTGCCAGGATGCTTGCCACGCACTACTGGAAGGACCGGGCTCCGACAGATGAGCGCCGATTTCAGCAGTTCCTTGATGAAACGAGTCGCCATGAGGGCGTGTTTTGGGATAGCGGCACTGACGACGACGTGATTCGGAAGCAGTTGCAAGCCATTCAAGTATCCCTTGAGGCGGTGACGGCCCCTTGCTTCAAAGAACCCATGAGTTTTCTCACGAGACGGAAGGATTCTTCAAACTGACCCACTACCTGACCGTAGAGCGAATGCGACACGGACGCGGTGGCGGCGACGACGCGAGCGAAGACGAAACGATCGTCGGGCCGAAGGTTGTCGTATGGATCCGACGTTTCACTGGTGGCGGAGCCACGCCTACTCTGGGGGTCAGATGAATGAAAGGTCTGGTGGGCCGCCGGTGGCAAGGCGCCGCCGTCCGAGACCGTCGAAGCTCTATCCGATTCTGTGGCGCTTTGCATTCGAGCGCCAATGTATCTACCTGCGACGCCTGTTCGGGGAAGCGGCCCCATGGACCGATGATCCCGTGCTGTCGACGTACCGGTTCACCAACGCCTTCCGCGCTGCGGATCGGGTTAGCCAGTATTTGATCAGGCTGGCGTATGCGGACGAAGAGGCGAGTCAGGACACGCTGTTCCTACGGACTATCCTGTTCAAGATCTTCAACCGGATCGACACATGGGACGACATCGTCCGAAAGCTGGGGTTGCCCGTCGCGCACCGGTTTGATTACGCGGCGTGCGACGATCTGCTTACCGCTCGCCGGCAGGCCAAGGTTCCAGTTTATTCCGCCGCGTACATCATGCCGTCCGGTGGGCGATCCGGCGTTCCCAAACATCGCATGCACCTCCAGCTGATTCGCGACATGGTGGCCGATCGGCTGCCGGCGAAACTCGGACGGACGCGATCCTTACAGGATGCGTACACGCTTCTGCTCGCCTGGCCGACACTGGGACCCTTCCTGGCCTTTCAGTACGCGATCGATCTGAACTACACGCCGCTGATGTCTCATACAGAAAACGACTTCGTCGTTGCCGGTCCCGGTGCGTTAGACGGATTGGCGAAGTGCTTCGAGTCGCTGGGGGAGTTCACCCCGACCGAGACCATTGTCTGGCTGACCGACAGGCAGGGCAAGGAGTTCGAGCGGTACGGGCTGCCCTTCAACGGTCTCTGGGGGCGACCATTGCAGCCAATCGACGTGCAGAATTTGCTCTGCGAAGTCTCGAAGTACACTCGGGTCACCCATCCGGCAATCAAGGGGCAATCCGGACGGACCCGCATCAAGCAGCGATTCACTGCGGCCGGCGCCTTGCCGAGACCCTTCTTTCCGCCGAAATGGGGACTAAATCGGCGTATCGACGAGCGGTTCGGCGACGGTGATGTTACGAGCCGGTGCTCGACGGTGGCCCAACCGATTCTCCCATTGTCCGGTTCCAACTCGGCGTCGCATAGCGCAGGTCGCGGTTAATCAGGTCCACGGCTACGGTGCCGCCGCCGTGGGATCGGAGAGCGCGGAAGACGCGGTAACCGTTGAGAATTGCCGCTTCCCACTGCCACAGCGGTACCTTTTCGACCTCGAAACCACGTACGAACTCGCTGATGGTCTTGAGCAGGTCGTAGTCGACGTGATCGATGCCGTCGTAGAAACGTGTCTCCTTGGCCCGGCTGAATACGACTGCCGACACTGACTCCTCAATGATCTTCGCCCGTGCACCGTCCTGATTCTCGTCCACGCGTGGATTGCTCCGCCGCTTGCAGTTGAGAAGGATGCGCACGATCGGTGACCAACCGAGGTACACGGCGTGAGCGAGATGAAAGATGTCGTGGAATCTGTAGAAGTCGGGATGGTCGATGTTGTCGGTCAGACGATCTCCGAGATTTAGCCCGTTGCAGCGCAACAGGACGACTTGCTTATCGCCGCGTTCGATCTGCCGGAACTCCACGTCGAATGCCCGCGGAATTTGTTCCACTTCCTCGAAATTCTCATCGAACAAGGGAATGAACGTTTGAACCGGTGGCCATCGGCTCTGCGTCTTTTCGAGGTTCATTCGAGCGGCTTCGCGCAGGTCGATGTCCACAGCGGAGGAGACTCGAAGGAGAGCGCGCCAGATGGCACCAAGCTGAGAAGCAGCGATGTTGTTGTCGGTCTTCCGTTGCAGCGTGGCGAGCAGGGCCCCGGCGGCGCTGCCGAGCGAAAACGCGTCGCTTATGCCGTCGCGGTCGCTAGGTCGCGGAAGATGCCCAGCCATTTCGTCCAGCTTCTGCACCTCGGATGGGGCGAGAACGGTCACGAGACGGGCGAAGTACCAGAGAAGATCGCCGATCTCTTCTATGAGACGGTGTCGATAAGAGGGATAAGCTCCGGTCTCGCGTTCCGTCTTCTTCAGCTCGGCAAGTATGCTGCCTGTTTCGCCGAAGAGACCGGTCGCCAGAAGAGCGATGTGGTTCCAGTGTCCGGTGAGTTGATCCGTTCGCTTGGCGTCCTTGCAGTAATCAGTGAGCCACGACATCGTCGGCCTTGTTGTGCTCTTCAGTTCGGCGGAGGTCATTCAGGAGCGTCTGCATCCTGACCTTGGAGCCAAACAGGTATGCATACGACGAATGAACAACCAAGCTGCCGACGCAGCGGCTAGTCTCGCGCGCGACACAGTCTTGGAGTCTTGCGAGACCTAGCAGATTACCAGGAACCTTGTAGCGATAGTCGTGACTCCGGTAGAACGCAGTTAAGTGGACTGCGTTGTCGAACAACTTGAACGACAGGTGGGAAAGACAGGGACCTCCCATACGCCGCGTTCCATCCTGTACGGGACTGTGGAGAGGCAAGTCGTACTCGCCTTCAGCGACTCCGAGCTCATAGCAGGACTTCTTGGGGCCAGGCGTCGAGATCTCGCTTCGCATCTTTTCGATCATCTGCTTCAAGGGGTTGATGTGCTTGCCACCCGCAGTTCGCCGCCGGACCAAGCGATAGGCGTAGGTGCCCCAACGGAGCGATGGGTGTTTCTTGATTGCCGGATAGACTTCCTCGGGATAGAAGTCGAAGACCCCGTGGAGACCCCGTCGGCGGTACTCGGCACCGGGAAAGATCGTCTCCGAGACAGTGTGTATCGAAAACTGGTTCTCATCGGCCATGAACTTGTCGATGGTGTTGTTGCTTCCGCCGATGGTCGGGGAGCCGATCGCCAGGATCAGATTGAGTACAGGTCCGTGTTCCAGCAGGTGATTCACACCCTTTATCCACGCGTCAAGTCGCGTATCGGCCTCGATGAGTGTCGCCATCATGTCGCTTCGTCTGTTAACACCAGCACGTCGCGCAGGTGCTGGACGATGAAGTCATCATCGAGCCAGGCATGGCCAGACTCGGCCCACGCCGTTCCCCAGCTATTGCGGATGAGGAAGCGGCGTGTCATGTGCGTCGTTCCGATCCCGACCGCCACGACCGCGTGGAGGCCTCGAACCGAGCCGATCGCGGAGATGACCCAAGGCGCTGCGGGAGCATAGAAGGCGTCCGTCGTCGCTATGCCCAGAACAGGGACATGGCCAGCGGCCAGCAGGGCTTCGACCTCATCTGGACTCTGCGTTAGCGAGGTGCTCTGTCGTCGATACAAGATCACATCCGTGGGAGGTGTCCACGCCGGCGGCAGTTCGTTCTGGTGGTACGGGCAATCGGTTTCGGTCGGCTGTCCGGGGGCCAGAAGTGCGCGTGAGACGCTCGGAAAGTCGACACCTTCTGGCGCGCTCTCGCTTTTGGACGCGAAGTAGTGCAGATATTCGGGTGACAGGGGCACATTCGATCCGCGTGCATGTTCGTGCGCGGTCGTGGACGCTTGCGCGAGGCATGTCGGTCGCGCGCCCTGATCACGGACGGGACCGAGCCTGGAGCGAAAGTCGAGACTGACCGCAATGCTCACACCACATGCCCAATGGCATCGACCCTAGTTCGGCGCGCCCAACCCTGACGTTCCTTGCCGTGCCCGTCGATGTTGATCTCGATACGGGTCAGGGTTGCGCGGCTCCACGGCCGAATATGCTCAAAAACGAGATGGTGCACGCCGGGGGCTCTGAACCTGACGTACACCACCCGCGCCGAACGCGCGCCGTAGGCATGCTCAAGATCCGGAGAGCGTTCGTCGACGATTTCCACTTCCTCGTTCGTGTCGACGAGTCGCCAGACGTAACCGGCGGAAGCGTGGTCATGGACATGGACCGCGAACAGATCATCCTCGCCGGCTTCGAGGAATGTTTCGCTGTCGGCCTCCGTGAGGGCCCACACGTCCGCCCAAGAGTTCATGATCAAGGCCGTAGGAGCCAAGGCGTGTTTCAGGTCCTTGACACGTGTGCCCTGAAGCCGGGCAGCCTCCTGACGCGTGAGGATCCTGCACGTCACCAGAGCCCAGCACGCCGCCTGGTAGCTGATACCCAGACGAAGGGAGAGTTGGTAGATGTTGTCGGGTTGATGAAGCTTGTCCTTCGTCCATCCATGACGCTCTGCGGATGCGAGCAAGAGCTGCTTCGGAGCAAGGAGCTCGGACGCGAAGGTGTCCGCTGCCGCCTCTTGCGCAGGTCTCGACGCCGGTGCGTTTCGTCCCGCGAATCCGATCGTTTCGTCGAGGCTCATTTGGTGCCCGAGCAACAGGTGGCCGAGTTCATGGGCCACCGTGAACCGTTGCACCGGCAATCCGAGCTTGGTGGTCACGATGATCCCGCGCGCTTTACCGTTGACGGTAATGAACGCGCCCCACAGCTTGTCCAAAGGCCGGAACAGCAACGGGATGTTCCGCGTGGCGACCGCGCCGATCACATCGAAACTGGTGCGTGCACCGCTCGGTGATTCAGCGAGCACGGCCGCGGCTTCGCTGACCGCGCGCAGTATTTCGTGACGCAGGGTCATTCCGATTTTCTCGACAGCAGGAACTGCGCGAAACGCAGCACCTCGTCACGGTCCGGCTCTGACAGATCGGCGGTGGCCCGCGCCACCAAACGAATCGACTCTGGTTCTGACGCCTCCGGGTTGTGGCCGGTGAGGCTCTCCATCGTGGTCTGATATAGCTTGGCCAGTTGACTGAGCTCTTCGGCGCTCACGCGCCGCGATCCGCTTTCGATGAGGGAGATCGCCGACCGCGGCACGCCGAGATGTCTAGCGACCTCCTCCTGGGAGAATCCGCGGTACTCCCGCGCCTCTTTGAGGTGTTCGCTGAGGATGGTCTGAATGCTTCGTTCGTCGCTCATGACTTGATCTCCTGCGGGCGCGTTCCACCGATTCGGAAGAATTTGTCATCTTCTATAGACGAGATGCTGGATCACGTCGTCGATGCTGGCGTATCCGCCAGGGCGGATACGCCGGACATCGAAAGGGCGTCCCTCGTGCTTCTTGAAGATCGGTGCCATCCGAGCAACTGTCTTGGAATCCACGGCGGGCATGGGTCCCCACAGATCACTCCCCGTCATATCGCGGCCGGCGACCTGCTTGTCCCAATCCGCCTGTTCCAGATCCCACCACCCGCGCAACTCGGCTGCTAGTCGCAGGCACGAGTCGATCTCGCTTTGTGCGGGTCTGGGCGTGAGTTCTGGTGAATAACATTTGAGGCACCTGTTTGATAAACAGACAAGTATCACAGACATCGTCCGAATGTCAAACTGTATGGTTCCGGCCTTCAACCCGTTCGCGAGGCGGTATGAAATCGCGTTGCCGTCACCGGCCATAGGGCTGCCGACACGATCCACGATGGGATTGCGATGGAGCAGCGTACGTCGAGCGTGACGCCGAATGCGCGAGCGACACCGCAACTGCGATCGGCGTCTGGCGGGAGCCATGACACCGCGATGTCCGAGTAATCGATCGGGCGTCGCAGAATCGGGTGCAGGGCCTTGTACGCGGTTTCTTTGATGGAGAAGAGGATGGCCCGTCCATCGGCCCCCGAGATTGACCACGGCAGCTCGGCCGCGTTCAGTCCGTGGATCGCCGGGACGCCCTTCGCGTCCCGCTGTTCCACATCAATGCCGATCGACGTCATCCGGTCGGTCGACGCAATCGCCGCCACCACCGTCGTGCCTTTGTGACTCACGCTGCCGGTGTAGCCTGCTGGCCACTTGCGAGCCCCGGAGGCCAGCCGTGTCGGCTCGGCGGCAGCAAGGCCGACGCTCGCGACGAGATCCGTCAAGCACTTCCCGGTTGCGTCCCGCTGGGTCGCTAACAAGACCCGCTGGCGATCGGTCGGAGGGAGATCGCGAGGGTCGGGCGGCAGCCAATGCACGAAGGAGCCGCCCGCGATCCGAAGTTCCGGCACCATGTGCTTGAGCTCGTCAACTAACAAGTCCGCTTGAAGATGCATCTTTCCTCGATGTTCCGCAGGCACACGACACTTCACCGTCATCCGAGCATCGTAGAGCGGATCGTTGCGCTCCTTCGCGGCACCGGCACGAACACCCATGTCCGCGGTCTCGGTCTCGGCGTTCTCACGCCTGTTGAGTTCAAGGTGCAGATGAAGACCGCCCACGGCTGGTTAGGAGGCCTTTCTGATTGGCAATAGTCACTCACTCGTCGTCGATACCGATGACGAAATTGAAGAAATGTTTAGGGGCATTGGAAGCCGCGCGATCACGAAGGACGACTTCTTCAGATGGGTCGTCCAACATGTCCAGGCTTCTGAGGGCGCTCTCATGTGGTCATCGCAACATTTGAACCGCTACGTGGTAAGGAAACAGTGGAGGTGTTGGGATGGCAGAAACGCGTACTCGCGGTGTGCGGCTGACGCGAGAAGAACGACTGACTGTACGTCGGCTCATCAGTGACGGTCGCAGTTTTGAAGAAGCGGCGGCGGCCGTCAGGTGTTCGACGAAGACGATGCAGAGGCTGCTGAACACGGTGGGCGGGATGCCACCACGGAAGCCGACGCGTTCGAAGCGGCACCTGTCATTGGCTGAGCGCGAGGAAGTCTCGAGAGGATTGGGAAGCGGCGCATCGTATCGGGCGATCGCACGACGCCTTGGACGGGCACCGTCCACCATCTGTCGCGAGGTCAACGGCAATAGCGGCCCCTGCCGGTATCGGGCGTGTCGCGCGGACGAGGCGGCCTACAAGAGAGCGCGACGACCGAAAGCCACGAAATTCCGCCAATGTCCTCGGCTCCGCACCCAGGTGGAATCGATGTTGAACGCGCAGTGGTCTCCTCAACAAATCAGTGCGAGACTGACCGTTGACTACCCGGACGATCCCGAGATGCGCGTGTCCCACGAAACCATCTATCGCTCGCTGTTCGTCCAGGCCAGGGGGGCGTTGCGCAAAGAGCTCACCGCGTGTCTGCGTTCTGGGCGTACCCGTCGTCGCCCGCATGGGCGCAAAGATCCAGGGGGCTACATCAAAGATATGGTTCTCATCGCGGATCGACCGGCTGAGATTGAAGACCGTGCGGTGCCTGGTCATTGGGAAGGCGATCTGATGCTGGGTGCCCGGGGCCAGTCGGCGATCGCAACGTTGGTCGAGCGTCAGACTCGCTACGTGATGTTACTGGCCGTCGGCCGCAATAAGACCAGTCACCATGTGTGCGCGCTCATCGCGAAGAAGATCAGAACGCTGCCGCAGCATCTCGCGGTGTCCCTCACGTGGGACCGCGGCAAGGAAATGGCTCGGCACCGCCAATTCAGCATTGCGACTGGCGTCCACGTCTACTTCTGTGATCCGTCAAGCCCGTGGCAACGCGGCAGTAACGAAAATACGAACGGTCTGCTGCGTCAGTACTTCCCACGAGGAAGCGACTTGTCAGTCCATAGCCAGCGGCACCTGAACCGGGTCGCACACGTGCTCAACGACCGGCCTCGACAAACTCTCGGCTGGATGAAACCATCTGAAAATTTAGCTAAGTTGTTGCGTTGACCATGTGAGATCGCCGAGGATAGCTGACCGCATTTAGCATTCCCTTTGCGTAGGCAGCAGTTGTGACTTTGGTATGTAATCCCCTTCCTGATGCTACGTTCTGGCGTTCGGTTGCCGCCTCGTCAAGTAAGTTGCCAAGGTTGCTGCGATCCCGACGATGAGCTCTGCTTCGTTGCGCTGCGGGGCGCGGCCCTCTCGAACATGCCGCGCCTCGTTCGAGGCGTAGCCCCAAAGCTGCGGAAGTGCCGTATTAAGCGGAGGTGGTAGCAGGTCTGGGTTGCGCCTGAGTATCTCGCCGAGTGTTGCCTGGGGATTATCTGTGAGATCCCGCGCCACGGCTTCCAGCGCTCCCATCGCGTGGTAGATTGCTCCGGCTGGGTCGGCATCGGGACGTCGAGATAAAGCTAGCAAGGCGTCGTGAACATGCTCTGCGGCCGTCGGTCTGTTCGTCTCGCCTAAGGCGGTGACGGTAGTCCTCACGACCGTCTCGAAGTCCTCCGTACCACGCGTGACGACCTTACCGTCCGCAAACTGCCACCCTATGCCTCTCTCGAAAAAGCACGCGTTGATCGCTGCCTCGAACTGGTCTTGCTCATCTATGGACATGTTTGTGTGGATCGCTTCAATGAAGTCGTAGACCTTGTACCACTCGCACCGGTGCATGTGGTAATCAACTTCGTCCCACACGTTTGGGTATTCGGTCCAATTACCCGAGTCTGCGCGAACTCCCAGGACACCGCAAAGAACACGCCTTATGCGCGACGGCGGCCAGCCGACCATGTTCCGCACCGCCTCTAGTGCGGTGACGCGCAAACTCTCTGGAGCTTCTTCACGGATCGTGATCTCTGGCGCAGCTTCTGCGAATTGGTTGCGGCGAGAGAAAGGTTCTTCGCACATTTCACAAAAAGTCTACAGGTCACGCTCGACCATGTGGCCGGGTTTCAAGTTCCAGGCGAGCATCACATCGGTAATCAACGCCCATCTCTTCGAGTCGATCGCCGAACTGCGGGCGCTGAGACCACCTGGCTGCGCATCTACAACGAAGAGCGGCCGCACGACAGCCTCGGCCAGGTGCCGCCCCTGACGTTTCTGCAGAGGCCCACACCCATCTACTTATGCGCTGCCCACTTGACGGGGAAGCTTACGTGTGGGGCGCGGTTGGCGATGAAATCAAGGATGGCGATTCGAGGTAGGCTCATGAAACTTTGTAGGTGACGATGGACCGGGTCAGCAGCTTCCAGCCTGTTGCCGGTCCAACAGCGCTAAGCCAACTGCGAGCTGCTCCTTCCGAGGATACGACCGGAATTCACCCAACTCAGAACTATTGGTAATGGCGTATGCCACGTCATCTACATTCGTGGAAAGAACGTCTGGATGGAGTAACACGAACCAACCATAAAGAACCAACATCTCTTTGGTCATCCGGTAGCCAAGATGGACATAGTACGCAGCGGCAAAGAATAACACCACATCGTTGACTTCTTCCCGAAAAACGCTCGAGATGTCGTTTGAGTCACGATCGGCGTGCTTGAAGAAATTGGAGAAGCTGGTTGCCGCACCCCAGAACTCCTTCTCTTTTCCAGGCCTGATCATGGATTCATGGATTCAATGATGGCGTGCTCTGGACCCTTTTGTTGCGCAAGATCCCTGAGAATTCGAAATCCTGCCATGGCGACCGTATGTATTGCCACCGGATCATCGTTTCTGAAGAGCATCCGAATTCCGGCGTCGATCTGTCGCTGTGCAGCTTCAATCTTGGTGATTCTGACCTCGTTCACTGAAATGCCTTTTGAGCTGGTGGGGCATTGAGGAGCGCACCGTCCCCCTGACCTTGGCCAGATACATCTCGACGAGAGCATTTCACAAGGTTTGAAAACACGTTTAGCTCACTGCGGCCCCGGTTCTTTTTTAGGGTTCGTTTTCGAGGTCAGGACGCGATAACTGGTTCACGTAGTCCACGATCGCGTTGTCCAGCGCCTTTATTGGCGAGACGCCATATTCACATCGTTCGGCCGATGGCTCGACCACCTGGTCGCACGCTTTCAAATCGACTCGGTGTGGCCGGACTGCGCCAACTGGGACGGACCTGACGCCGGCTCTTCCTGAGCCGCTGGGCGCTGAAGCGATCGACGTGGCCATCTCAGCCGCCGAGCCGAGAGGTCAGGCTGATCGCGGAACGACGCTGGCCGACGAAATTGCTCAACGGCGCCTGGCCGCACTCGAACGAGTACCCGATGCCCAGCCGACGCCCGCTGAGGATCCAGTATGTCGCCGACACGCTCACGCTCGGCAGATCGCGGTCCAACCGTCCGGTGTCGAGCGTGCGTCGGAAGTAGACGTCGGCTTCGAGCGACACCCTGGCTTGGCTGGGTAGGGCGACGGCGGGCATCAGAAGGGCCTCGACGTAGAACCGAAACGTCCAGGTCCAGTCGGAGAACGCCGGCAAGATCTCGGCGCCGGACGAGGTGGCGGCGAGGTTCTCGAATTGCTCGACGCCCGCGAACGGCACGAACCGGAAACGGGCCCAGGCGGCGTTGCCCGTCGCGGCCACCGGAGGCCAGTCGAGGCTACCCAGGAACGACAGGACACGCTCGTTCTGGTCCTGCCGCAGATTGCGCTTGAAGGCTGCCGTGGCATGAACCCTCGGCGTGCCGATTGGCGTTCGAGTGAAATAGCTGTCGACGGCGAAGCCGAGGCTGGCCTTGTCGACGGCGGCCTGACGGCTCGTGGGCTCGGCGTCCGCCCGATGATATTCCGCCACGGGGCTGAAGAAGAGCGTCGCCGTGTCGTTCTCGACGAACCACTCGTACAGGCGAACGCCCACGTCCACCTGCCAGTAGTGGTCGCCCTCGGGCGGGTTGACGTACGCGACGGCTGCCGGCTGTTGCTCGCCCTTTCCCCCATCGAACGTCTTTCTGATCTGCAGCGTCGACCACTGCGCGTCGGCGGCCGACGCGGCGATCAGAACCGTCGCCGAACACACGACGACGACGAGCGTGCGCCTAGGCATCGCGGAACCTGCCGTGCACAAGCGTGGCGACTTTGCCCACGGTCTGTCCCTTCTTGGCCACGTCCGTGTAGGAGACGGGCGTCGCTCCGGAGACCTTGTGGCCCATGTAGTCGCGCAAGGCGCGACTGAACCGGACGAGATCCTGCCGGTTCATGTCGAGATCGTCTTTAAGCTTGTGCGTCTCTTTGATCAGCTTTTTGGGCACGCCGGCGTGGTACGCGACCTCTTCGACCACCCGTGCGAGCACGGCTCGTTTCGTCGGAACGTCCATGGAGGCCTCCTAGCACAGGGCTTATACAGGAATCCGAGCTGGGAATGGGATGGAAAGCGAAGGGGACGGATCGTTGCAGAACCGCAGAGCGTTTTTTGTGTGGCGCCGCGGCGCGACGGCGCCGGGGTGAGGCCCACTGATCACCGCCGCGACGGTAGACAAAAAACGGGTTGGGCGAAACCGTTGCTCCGATGCCCGTCTATGGGGATTCGATCGTCGCCAGCCTACCGTGAGTACAGGTGTGGGCACGGCGGTGGAACGCGAGCGTGCTGACGGACGCCAAGCCGGCGTGTTGCCAGAGCCCGTGTCGCGGCGTGGGGCGGTGAACGCATCGGCAGGGTGCCATCACGCGCGCACCACTCCTGACACGGGCGCCCCGCGGGGTCGGGAAGGCGAGGGCGGACGTCGGGAGCCTCGGGATCACGACGAATCCAGAATCGCGGGGCGGCCGCGGGCGCCGACCAGGCACTCGACGACCCGCATCTGGCCGTCGTGACAACAAGGACAGACGCGGAGCGACCGCCCGGTCAGGGCTTCATAGCGATCCCGATAGTCGGTGGACGCCCGGTCAGCGTCCGGCCCAGGCGGTGACGGCATGCCGAGCAACTGCCGGCACTGGGCCACGTGGTGCTGACGCGTACGATTCGCGAGCAGGCCGTCATACCGCATGCGGTGGAAGCCGCGTGGGAGCACATGCAGCAGGACGCGCCGGATGAACTCCGTCGCGGCCAGGGTCATGGTCTTCTGATGCGGGGCGCGCGGCCGGCGGTAGTCGGTGTAGCGGAACCGTACCTGCCCGTCGTCGAGGTCGAGCAGCCGCTGGTTGGAGATGGCGATCCGATGGGTGTAGCGGCCGACGTAATCGAGCACCTGATCGGGCCCGGCGAAGGGCGGTTTGGCGTAGACCACCCACTCGGTCTGCCGCGCGGGCTGGAGATGGTCGGCAAAGGGCTGCCGATCGTTGAGGGCGTCGAGCGCGCCGGCGAAGTGCAGCCGGCCCGTCTCGAACGCCTCGCACACAGCGTCTAACAGCAGCCGGCGAACGAGCCGGGAGAGCACCCGGACCGGGAGGAAGAACCCGGGGCGGCACGACACCCACTGCGTACCATCGGGCGAGAGTCCCCCGCCGGGGACCACGCAGTGGAGGTGGGGATGATGCACCAGGGTCTGGCCCCAGGTGTGGAGCACCGCAAAGAACCCGATCTGGGCGCCCAGATGACGGGGATCCGCCGCGAGGGGCCGCAACGTCTCGGCGACCGCCCGGAAGAGGAGGCCAGAGACGACGGCCTTGTTCTGGTAGGCGATGGCGGCGACCGCCGGGGGCACCGTGAAGACGACGTGGAAGTAGTCGACGGGGAGCAGGTCCGCTCGGCGCGCATCGATCCACGCGGCGCGGGCGAGCGACTGGCACGTCGGGCAATGGCGATTGCGACACGAGTTGTACCAGACCCGTTGGTGCCCGCACCGGTCGCACTGCTCCACGTGGCCACCGAGGGCCGCGGTCCGGCAGGCCTCGATCGCGGTCATGACGCGTCGCTCGGCCGTCGAGAGTGAGCCCCCGGCCTGGGCACGATAGGCGTCGCCGGGCTGGCGGAAGACGTCCGCCACCTCCAGCGTCGGACGATCCACGAGCCGTGGCCTCAGACAGGCTGTGGCCGTGAGACCGACTCCGGACGCGGGAGCAGGTCGAGCGGGCTGGCGGTCGCGCAGACCGTCGTCGTCGCGATGCGGAGGTCGCGGGCCGTCGTCGCCAGACTGCGATGCCCGAGCAGCAGTTGAATCGTGCGGACGTCGGTGCCGGCTTCCAGCAGGTGGACGGCAAAGGCGTGTCGGAGCGAATGGGGCGTCACCGGCTTCGAGAGACGGCGGCGGCGCCGGGCCTCCCGGCACGCGCGGTCGACGACGCGACGACTCGTCGGGCGCTCCGGGTGCGTGCCTGGAAAGAGCCAGTGCTGAGGCTGACCGACGCGCCACCAGTCGCGCAGAATCACCAGCAGCGTCGGCGAGAGCATCACGTACCGGTCCCGCTGCCCTTTCCCCTGGACGATGCGGAGCACCATCCGCTGGCTGTCAATCGCCGACACGGTCAACCGCACGGCTTCCGAGATACGGAGCCCGGCGGCGTAGCAGGTCGTCAGGATGGTGCGATGCTTGAGGTGCTTCACGCGATCGAGTAGCCGCACCACTTCGGCCGGGCTGAGCACGACCGGTAACGTCTGCGGTTTCTTCGGTGCAGGAATGACGGCCTCGATCGACCACGTCTTGTGCAGCGTGACCCGAGAAAGGAAGCGCAGAGCCGAGACCACGATGACCAGGGTCGCCGGCGTCAGCTGCTTCTCGTTCGTCAAATGGAGCTGGTAGGCCCGAATCTCCTCCGGTCCCAACACCGCGGGTGATCGGCCGCAGGAGCGCGCGAAGCGGGCCATGTGCTGCAGGTACACCTGCTGCGTCCCTGCGGAGAGATGGCGAACTTGCATGTCCTCGAGCATGCGTCGGCGAAGGGCGGTCATGACGGCTCCTCTCGAAAGGGCCTGGTGGATGCCAGGCGTCGTTGAGGAGCCTACGGGGAGGACGAGAGATCCGAGTCGTCAGGAAACAACCGGGACGCGCGTCTTTCGATCGGGTGGTCGATCTACTTATCTACCGCGAAGCGGTTTAGTCGTGTGCCAGGCATGTCTGACAGCTTGGAGGTGAGAGTCCTCTGCACAGCTTGATGGAAGCGAAGTGCTAGGGAAGCGCAAGGGCGTCGTCGCGAGGCGGGGTCTGGAGGAAGCGTGGAACAAACCCGCGACCTGACGAACAGAAACCGGATACGAGGCAGGCGTGGTCGGACGAGCGGACAACTGATCGCGAAGTCCATATCCATCAAGGGCCACGGCGGTAGATCCGGCAGGTGTGCGGCGAAGGCGGTCAGACTTACCCTGGGAGGTCTGCGTTCCGTCCCGCAGGTGGGGACTGGGGGAGCCGCGAGGCGACCTGACCGGAGCGCAGAAGTCAGCAGAGGGCATAGTAGGCCATGCAGTCGGCAAGGCTCATGAGGCACTCCAGAAGCCGAAAGGCGGAGTACACAGATAGGCCGAGCCGGAAACGATGGTCGAAGGCCCGAACGGAGGAGAGCGGCCAGTAGGTCCCGCGACTCATGGACGGACCGCGGCAGAACACCCAACTAGCGTTGGCCTTCATGGACGCCCCGACGGGTGAAGCCCCGAAGGGCGTGCAGCAAGGGACCGAACCGTCTGCGGCGAAGCGAGAACCCGAACGCCCGGCGCGAGAAGAACGACTCATGGAGGAGGTGTGCGAGCGAAACAACCTCGTGAAGGCTTGGAAACAAGTCCGGGGGAATAAGGGGAGTCCGGGCGTTGATGGGAAGACCATCGGCGACACGCTGGACGCCCTGCGCGAACACTGGCCAGCCATTCGGGACCAGTTGCTTCAAGGAACCTACAGGCCACAGCCGGTGCGCCGGGTGAATATCCCGAAGCCCGGAGGCGGGGTCAGAAAGTTGGGCATCCCTGCGGTGCTCGACCGACTGATCCAGCAAGCGGTGTTGCAGGTGCTGCAGAAGCGCTGGGACCCAACCTTTTCCGATCGCAGTTATGGCTTTCGGCCCGGCCGTTCAGCACATCAGGCGGTGGCTCAGGCGCACGCCTACATCGCCGAGGGTTACCAGTGGGTGGTGGACATCGATCTGGAGAAGTTTTTCGATCGAGTCAACCATGACCTGCTGCTGGCTCGTGTCGCGGAACGGGTCGCCGATAAGCGATTGCTGAAACTCATTCGGGCGTTTCTCACAGCCGGAGTGATGGAAGACGGGCTGGTGAGTCCTGTCGACGAAGGCACGCCGCAAGGCGGTCCTTTGTCGCCGTTACTCTCGAACCTCGTGCTCGACGACCTGGATTGCGAGTTGGAACGGCGCGGTCACCGCTTCTGTCGCTACGCCGACGACTGCAATATTTATGTTCGCAGTCGGCGGGCTGGCGAACGGGTGATGGCCAGCGTCTGCCGGTTTCTCAGGCAGAAACTCCGGCTCACGGTCAATGCATCGAAGAGTGCGGTGGCTCGACCCGACGATCGGAAGTTCCTCGGCTTTCGCTTGACGACCGGCGCGGCGCCCCAGCGATTGATATCGCCGGAGGCGGTGCACAGGTTCCAGGCGCGAGTGCGAGAGCTGACGAACAGGACGCGCGGGATCAGTATCGAGCGGATGGTCGGCTCCTTGAAGCCGTATCTGCTCGGCTGGCGAAGCTATTTCGGCTTCAGCCAGGACCCGCGGGTGCTTTGCAACCTGGATGCGCGGATTCGCCGGAGACTCCGGATGGTTATCTGGCGGCAGTGGGGCACGGGGCCGACCCGATTCGCCAATTTGAGGCGACGGGGCGTCCCGCACATGCGAGCGGCGGTGGCCGCTGGCTGTCCCACTGGCTTCTGGGCGATGTCGCGCCACGCGGCCGTCCAACAAGCGCTGCCCAATGCCTACTTCGATTCGCTCGGCCTCCCCCGAGTCGCCGATTCTTTGGACGCATAACTCTTCCGAACCGCCGTGGTACGGGACCCGTATGCCCGGTGGTGTGACAGGGAACGCCCGCGAGGGCCTACCTATGTCGATCAACGTTCCTTTCTGCACGCTGTCCGGGTGTGGACTCCCGATCCTGAGCGCGCAGCCGGAGAACTTAGAGCCAGCCCCGGCCAGAACCCGTCAGGGCCCGGCGCCTACCGCTTCGGCGTGCGGCCTCCAAAATAGCCCAGCAGCACCGCCCCGGTGACGCCAAGCAAGGAACAGACGTGCCTCGGATGCAGTAGCACTAGCCATGCGTCTACTGTGCTTTCGTCCGCAACGACCTCTGCCACATGGTCGGCTCCCCACGTGCCGAACCCCATTAACATTGAGGACAGGAGAATTCCCCAATTCTGCTTTGCGACATGGGCATACTCGTCATAGCCGTGCCGAAGCCGTCCAAAGGGATTCATTGAAGTGGCGTTCATGGTACCTCCTTGAGATATAACCGAATGTTATGGATCGTCTAAATGGCGAAGGCGGCGTATCCTTTCCGTTTACGGTGGTGCGCCCAGGCGGTAGCCGACCCCGCGCTCGGTCACGATGTAGGCGGGGTTGGTCGCGTCATCGCCCAGCTTGCGGCGGAGCGTCTTCACGAAGGCGCGCACCACCTTCACGTCGGCGGACGCCCGCCCGCCCCACACCTGGCGCAGGAGGGCCTCGTACGGCACGACCCGTCCCGCGCTGACCGAGAGCACGCGGAGCAGCTCGTATTCGGTGGCCGTCAGCGGCACCGGCCGGCCGGCCACGGTCACCCGGCGGTGCTCGTAGTGGATGGCCAGGTCTCCCAGCAGGAAGGGGTCGGGCGCGGCCCGCCGGCGCAGGGCCGCCTGGACTCTCGCCACCAGCTCGGTCGGCGAGAAGGGCTTGACGAGGTAATCGGCGGCGCCGGTCTCCAAGGCCCTGGCGATCGTCTCGTCCCGGCCGTAGCCGGAGATGAAGATGACCGGCCGGTCGGCCAGCGCGGGGACGCGGTCCATTAACGCGAGGCCATCGGTCCCGGGCAGCATCAGGTCGAGCAGGACTAACTGGGGCTGCGTCGTCGTGACGAGGTGAGCCACCTCCTCCGGGTCGCCCGTCACGACCGGGGCGTAGCCCGCCGCCGCCAGCGCGTCCCGCACGTAGCGGAGCGCCTGCGGGTCGTCGTCGACCACCAGGATGCACGGGCGCTCCTGCTCGTCCCGCCGCGCGCGGGCTGGGCGCGTGGCGACGCCGGGCGCGGCGCCGGGGTCGGCCTCGTCGGCCACCGGCAGCGTGAAGGTGACCCGCGTGCCCTGGCCCACCCCGCCGCTCTCGGCCCAGATGCGGCCCCCGTGGGCCTCCACCAGCCCCTTGCAGATGGCTAGGCCCAGACCGGCCCCCCCGATCCCGCGCGCCCGGTCGTCGCCCCCGGCCCCGCCGTGCTTCTGGAACAGGTGCGGCAGCCGGTCCGGCGGCACGCCCCGGCCGTGGTCGGCGACCGCGATGGCCACGTGCAGGCCCTCCCGCCCCGCGGCGACCCGGATGGGGGATGACTCGGGCGCGTGCCGGGCCGCGTTGGCGAAGAGGTTGTTCAAGACCTGGACGATGCGCTGGGGGTCGGCCATCACCCGGGGCAGGTCCGGCGGCAGGTCGAGGCGGACCGTGTGCCGGCCGCCGCCGCTCAGGAACGTGGTCCGGGCCTGGTCCACCAGGCCGGCCACCGCCGCGGGCTCGGGGGCGACCGACAGCGTGCCGGCCTCGATGCGCCCCGCGTCCAGCAGGTCGCTGATCAGGCCGCGCATGTGATCGGCCTGCTCGTTGATGATCCGGAAGAACTGGAGCATCTCGGCCGGGTCCAGGGCCGCCGCGGCGCCCAGCACGGTGGCGGCCGAGCCCTTGATGGCGGTCAGCGGGGCCCGCAGCTCGTGGCTCACCATGCCCAGGAACTCGGCCCGCACCCGCTCCAGCTCCTCCAGCGGCGCCAGGTCCTGCAGGGTGACGACAAACGACGCGACCTCGCCGTCCTCGGACCGGATGGGCGTGGCGTTGACCAGCGTCGTGACCCGCCGGCCGTCGGGAACCTGGATGACGATCTCCTCGGCGCGCACCGTCTCGGCGGTGCGCAGCGCCCGGGCCAGCGGGACTTCGTCGAGGGCGATCTCCCGGCCGTCGGCCCGCCGGACGGTCAGCACCTCCAGCAGCTGCTCCGGGGAGCGGCCCGGGGTGCGCAGGCCCCCGACAATCCGCGTCGCCTCCCGATTGAGCGAGACCGGCGTGCCGGTTCGGGCATCGAAGACCAGGACCCCGACCGGCGAGGTGTCGACCAGGGCCTCCAGGTCGGCCCGGGCCCGCTGCTCGGCCCGGTGCGTGCGGGCATTGGCGATCGCCGTCGCTGCCTGCGACGCGAACAGCACCAGCACCTCTTCGTCCTCAGCCGTGAACGCCTGGCCGCCGGCCTTCTCGGCGAGAAAGAAGTGGCCGACCGCCACGTCCCGATGCCGCATCGGCGTGCCCTGGAAGGTCGTTGCCCGCATCAGGTCCGCGGAAAAGCCGCGCGCCCGGACGTAGCCGGGCAGGTCGCGCAGGCGCAGCGCGCCCGGCAGGTCCCGGAGGTGGGCGAAGAGCCGCGGCCCGTCGGGCCAGTCCGCCAGTTGCTGGTGCTCGGCCGGCGTGAAGCCGGAGCTGACGAAGTCCTGCGGCTGCCCCGCGTCGTCGAGGGTCGTGATCACGCCGTATCGCGCGCTGGTCAGCGCGCGGGCGCTGTCGACGACCTCGTGCAGGACGGTGGTGACGTCGAGGCTCGCGCTGATGCGCAGGATCGCCGCGCTCAGCCGCGCGAGGCGGTCCCGTAGCGCCTCGTTCTCTCGCCGCAGGTCGTTGGGACTCGTCACAGGTTCCCCCTTGTCGAAACCGGTGCGCCCCCCGGGTCACCGGCGCCCCGCGTGGGCGCCTGGAGGCGCCGGATGCGCCCCACGCCGCGGCGGGACCCAGGATAGCACGATTTATTATTAGAATTCATGAAACAATCACTAATCTCAACTTAGAATTCACGCTAATTTCACGCTCGTCGTGTATACTTCAGCCCCGCTCGTACCGGGGGTGGGATCTGTACCTGCACGCCCGCCTCGGGCGAGGTCGGCTTTGTCGACGCGGCGAGGATGCGATGAGAAAACACTTGACATCGGCGGGCACCCGTGAACGCTTCATAAGCGCCCAGCGCCCAGCGCCCAGCGCCCAGCGCCCAGCGCCCAGCGCCCAGCGCCCAGCGCCCAGCGCCCAGCGCCCAGCGCCCAGCGCCCAGCGCCCAGCGCCCAGCGCCCAGCGGCCTCTCTTCGCGCCTGGCGCACCCGGCTAGCAACCGTTCCGATTCCTGCCGGCGGTTTCCGATGAAGCTGCCCGGCCGGCCGGCCCTCGGACCGGTCCCCTCTCCGTCCAGCGCACAATCCTCGTCTCCCGGTGACGTCGGGCGCGGCCACGGTTTCCGCGAAGCGCCGGATGGCGCGGGCAGGTCGGCCACTCTGGTGAAGACGCCTCGCCGCAGGGCATGCCGCTTGAACACGATCGAATGCGGGTCTGGTACACGGTGCGGCCGCGTGCACGCGCATTTACTCAAGGCAACGGAATACGGATGCACGACATGAGGATTGCAATGACGCAAACGGGCGCAAGGGGCTGGATTCATGCCCGCCACTCGGCACTCGTCGCGGTGGTGCCATGGATCGTCCTGCTGAGTGCGTGCGGCGCGGCGCGGCCGTTCTCCATCAGTCTGGTGCCGACGGCGCCCGCACCAATCCAGGTCGGCACGCAACTCGGTTTCCGCCTGTCGTCGAGCACGGCCGGCTATGCGAGCCTCTATCTGATCGACCCGGTGGGTCAAGTATCGGTGTTGGCCGAGAACCTGCCGCTGGCGGCAGGGAGCCTGGAGTATCCGTCGGCAGCGCAGGGGTTCACCCTCAGCGCCAGCCAGCCGGTGGGGGTCAACCGGGTGATCCTGCTGGTCACGCGGCAGCCGTTCGACGGCTTCTCTGGTGATGCCACGCTGACCAGTCCGGTGAGTCTGGCAGTCGGTGCCACTGCGTTCCTGCTGCAGTTGGATCGCGCCACCGGCGCCCTGCCGGAGGGGGCCTGGACGACCGACGAAATCGAGGTTCGGGTCGTGGGGTGACGTCTGGTCGCAGGGTGGAGTGCGGAAGGACGCTGTTGGTGAGAGGAAGAAGGTGGTAATGCCGCGAACGAGTGTGCGTGTTCGGCTAATCCTGGTGGCGCTGCTGGCGGTGCTGACGTGGTCCCAGTCGATGCTGGAGGCGGCAGCGCAGGCGCTCGTGAGCCGGAACGATCGGGCCGCGTTCTCTATCAGCCTGGTGCCGGCGGTGCCCGTGCCGATCCGAATCGGGACGCAACTCGGCTTCCGCTTGTCGTCGAGTACCGCTGGCTACGCGAGCCTCTATCTGATCGATCCCGTGGGCGAGGTGTGGGTGCTGGCCGAGAACCTGCCGCTGGCGGCAGGGAGCCTGGAGTATCCGTCGGCAGCGCAGGGGTTCACCCTCAGCGCCAGCCAGCCAGTGGGGGTCAACCGGGTGATTCTGCTGGTCACGCGGCAACCGTTCGCCGGCTTCGCCGGCAATGCCACCCTGACCAGTGCCGTGAGTTTGGCGCTCCGCGCGGGTGCGTTCCTGCCGCAGTTGAATCGCGCCACCACCGGTCTCCCGCGCATGTCCTGGGCGACGGACGAGATCCGGGTTCGGGTTGTGGGCTGACGGCGGCCCACGGTCATCTTGTAAACAGTGATGCGCATCAGGGACGAGGAGGACGAATCATGAAATACGAACGGCTCGTGGCGGCGACGCTGTCGGTCGTCATGCTGTACGCGGTCGGCGCGACGGTGGCCGCGGGGCAGTCGGTCTCGCGGACGCTGTCGGTCGAACAGACGACCATCAAGGACGTGACCCCTCCGGGTGCGTCGACGCCGGGCGGCGCCGATACGCTCGACATCGTGGCGTGGGTCGATCGGCCCGACTCCACCTACGCCCGTGGGGAACGCGTGCGCCTGTTCGTGCAAACCAGTAAGGACGCCTACGTGACGGTGCTCAACGTCGATCCGGCAGGCGAGACCACCGTCCTGTTTCCCAACCAGTACCAGTCGGACAACCTGGTGCGGGCCCGGCGTGCGGTCGAGGTCCCCGATCCCAACTCCCGGTCGCAGGTGGTGGTCAGCGGCCCCGTCGGCACCGAGTTGATCAAGGTCGTCGCCTCGACCCGGCCCATTCCGCTGTTCGAGGCGAGGCAATTGAGTGAGGCCGGGCCGTTCCGGACGGTGCGCACGCAGCCGGGGGGCACGGCGCGCAGTCTGACGGTGGCCATGACCGAACCGACTGCCGCGCCGACGACGACCGCGGCGTCAGGCATTGAGCCGGTGAGGACCGAGTGGGCCCTGTGCCACCAGACCATCGCGACCATTCCCACGCCGTCGGCGGCCGCGCAGCGGCCGCGCAGCCTGCAGGTCCTGCGGACCGGGGATGATGGCGGATCGGTGCGGTGCGACGAGGTGGACGTCTCGGTCGCCAGGGAAATCACGGACGGCACCGCGGCCCAGGATCGCGTACAGCGGTCCATCGACGGGCCCGTGACGCGGGAGGCCGTCACACGGTCCCTGGTCGTCGTGCCGGAGAATGCCGGCGAGCCGGGCGGGCCGTCGGAAGTGAGCCTCCTGCTGCAGATCGCGTTCGGGTTCGACTCGGCCGAGCTGACCGGCGCCGCCATGCGGGACCTCGACGGCGTGGCCGCGGCGCTTAACGATCCGCAATTAGCGGTGGTGCGCCTGACCCTGGAGGGGCACACTGACGCCATCGGCGCCGCGGACTACAACCTGCGGCTGTCGCGGCGGCGCGCCGAGGCGGTCGTGGCGTACCTCGTGGGGCGCGGCGTCACGGGCGACCTGCTGCGCCCGGCCGGCTTCGGCGAGTACCGGCTGCTCCCGGAGCATGCGCCCAACGACGACCGACAGCGCCGTGTCGAGATCGTGCGCACGTTCTGACGGCCGGCGCGACGCGTGGGGCGCAGATTGACGGCAGGTCGCCATGAGCCACGAGGAGGGGCAGATGTCGCATACGGGTCTCGGCAACGTAGGCGTTCCGCGGCGGTTTCGGCCGTTGCAGAGGCGGACCGATGCCGCGTCATGGCGGCCAGTGACGTTTGTGGTCAGTCTGCTGCTGGCGCTCGGGTTGACGGCCTCGCCATCGGTCGCCGCGGCGGCCGGCCGGGTGGCGCTGGTGGTCGGTAACAGCACCTACGCGGCGATCGGGGAGCTGCCGAATCCGGGGAACGACGCGGCCGACGTGGGGGCGGCGCTCGGACGGTTGGGGTTCGTGGTGACGACGGTGCGCGATGCCGACCGGGCGGGATTGACCGAGGCGTTGCGGGCCTTCACGCGGGAGAGCGTGGGCGCGGACGTGGCGCTGGTGTTCTATGCCGGGCACGGCCTGGAGATGGACGGGGTGAACTACCTGGTGCCGGTGGACGCGCAGTTGGAGCAGGACACCGACGTGCGGTACGAGACGGTCTCGCTGGATGACGTGCTGGCGGCGGTCGAGGGAGCGGCGTTGCGGGTGGTGATCCTCGATGCGTGCCGGAACAACCCGCTGGCGCGGTCGATGACGCGCACGATCGCGACGCGGAGCGTCAGTCGCGGCAGCTTCGGGGAGCTGAACGAGGATCTGCTGGGAGACGAGACACTGGTGGCGTATGCGGCGGCGGCGGGAACGACGGCGGCCGATGGGACGGGGCGGAACAGCCCGTATACGGCGGCGTTGCTGGGGTATCTGGAGGAGCCGCTGGAACTGAGCGCGCTGTTCCGGCGGGTGCGCGGGCAGGTGCTCAAGGCGACCGATGGACGGCAGCGGCCGCATGAGTATGGGTCGCTGCTGAGCGAGCACTTCCTGGGCGGGGCGTCGGGACCGGCGCCGGTGGCGGTGGCCGACGCCGCGCCGTCGGCGGCGCTGGTGCAGCAGGAGACTGTCTTCTGGCAGTCGATCGCGGACAGTGAAGAGCTGGCGGACTTCGAGGCGTACTTGCGGCAGTTTCCAACCGGCGTCTACGCGGGGTTGGCGCGGAATCGGGTGGCCTCGCTGCGGGCGTCGGCGAGCGATCCGCCGTCCGCGCCGTCGGTGTCACGTCCCCCGGTTGTCGGGGTTATCCCTCAGGTAGCACAAGAACTTGCCGCACTTCTGGGTCGGGAACTCTCCGCGTCCAGGTCGGACGAGAACGGCTGGACCGACCTGCATTACGCCGCGGCGCTGAACCTCCCCGATCTGGTCATCCATCTTCTTGACGATGGTGCTTCCTCGAGCGACCGGCTGAAATGGCCGTTGCGCGTCATCCGCCGCCTCGGTGAAGGAGACATCGTCAACGCCAGAATCAAACGCGACGGTGCTCCCTTGAGCGACCGGCTGAAGCGGACGTTTCGCGAATTGGGACACGACTTTGACGGCTGGACACGTGACGGTGAAACGCCGCTGCACGTGGCGGCGTCGGTCGGCGCCCACGACGCCGCTTTGGAGTTGATCGCGAACGGCGCGGACCTTGACGCGAGAACGCCGCTTGACTGGACGCCGTTGCACTACGCGACGTGGACCAACGCGCACGACGTCGTCGAGACATTGCTTGCAAGCGGCGCGGACGTGGAGGCGACGGTTGTCGGTGACTGGACGCCGTTGCACCTTGCGGTGTGGGCCGACAATCGAGAGGCCGTTGAGGCTTTGTTGGCGCGCGGCGCCGATGTCACCGCGGAGACCCGTGACGGTGAGACGTCGTTGGAGCTGTCGAAGTCGGAGGAGATGAGCGCGCTCTTGCGCTCCAACACGGGGCGATAACGCTCAACAACGGAGGACAACATTGAGGAACGCAACGATACCGTTCATGCTCGCCCTTCTGGCGGCAACCACACCGGTCCAGGCCCAGGAAGTCTCCCGGGATCAAGAGAGCCTCTATGCATCCAGGATTGCTGATTCCGCGAAGCGAGCCGCGCTGCATCTGGAGCTCCAACCAACGACGCAGCGTGCAGGTAGCGGTGGGAAGGTGCTGTGGTGGACAGGGTGGGCAATGATGGCTGGTGGTGGTGTCATGGCTGCTCTATCCAAGAGCGTTCTCGCCGATACTAGTGGGCTCATCTGTTACGAGGATAAGTATTTGGGTGACCCCTGCCTGAATCAAAAGATCCTCTGGACTGGCCTCGCGCTTGCCGGTGCTGGCGCTACGATGGCCATTATTGGCAAGAGACAACAGCGGCAAGCGGTGATTACGTTTGTGCCCACGCGAGGCGGTGCCGCCGTTTTTCAAAGCATTACCTTCTGATTCGCGACGATGGTCCTCGCTCGAACCAGTTGGAGGACAAGGTGGCTGAATCCCGGCAATGCGATCCTTTAACGGTTACCGATGTCGAGAAGTGGATAGCACAGGGCGTGCTCAGCGACAAGATTGAGATCCCACCTCAACGCATTGCGATCGGACGCCTGCTCCCGTTTCTAGGGACGTACATCGAGATCAAGCCCGGTTCCATCCGGGATCCGGTAAAGCGAAAATCAGCGGTGTTCCTCTTCGACTGGAGCGAGCCTCAGAAGTTCGAGCTATTGTTCCGCCGCGTCTCGGAAAGCCGTCAGATTCCGTCATCGAGGTCGGCGGCTTTCAAGATGCAGGGACACCGGCATTGGATTCATCACGAGCGGGCTGATTCCCTGCTACCCGCGTACGGCATTGAGTGGGTGCTCGCGACGGGCGATGATGAGGAGATTCGGCTGAGAACCACCGGAGGATCCAGTGAACCCTGATTCCTTCAAAGGAAAGCTTCTGCTCAGCATCGTCGACAAGTTCCTGATCGGCCTGGCGGTAATGCTGGTGGTGATATTCGTCCAGTCGAATCAGCGACAAGACGAGCTGGTCGAACAAGAACGTATCGCGGTTGCACGCGTCGTAACCGCCGTGCTGGCCGACCAACAGACCCGACTCATGGCGAGCGTCTCTGACTTTATGGGACTTATCGATCAGCTCAAGCTCATCGGCACTGCCCGTGATGCCACGGCTGAGCACCTGAGAGGGTTGGAACAGGACATTCGTGGATCGGTTGCGGTGCTACAGACGATCCATTCGGCGCGCACGGAAGCCACATGCGAGCCCAGAGACGGTATCGTGCTTGTTGGATTTACTGATTCGATCAAGAAGCTGACTGTGCCCCTTCTGGGGTCAAACGAGCAGGATCCAGAAGACGTGCAGGCGTGGCTCGACGCGCTGCTACTTGCGTATGCACAAGTTCTTAATTTTATACGCTGTCTCGCTGTCGACACGGTTCATCACGAGGTTGCCCACATCCACGTCAAGCGCCCCTGGTTTCCTTGGACACGTATTTGGGGAGAATCCAATATCCAAGGAGGCGGCGAAAATGGTTCGCCGAGGTGAGGGTGTTGGGCCAGCGCGCGATCTGGCCGCACCGTCTCGTCAGTCGGGCACAATCTTGCGCGTCTCAATGAAGTGGTACAGGGCGGACCGGGAAACGTCCAGGATCTTGGCAATGGAGGCCTTCGAGACGCCCTTCCCCAGTGTTGAAGTCCGGCGAGTGTGATGTGCGATTTGTTGTACAGGGAGACGCCAGCGAACTATCCGGAAGGGATGATTGAACCCAACTCCGTGAACGCCCGAAGAGGGGACTGACGCGATGCGAATATTGTGGTGGATGTAGCGGCGAACAAGACGGTCGTTTTTCTCGACACCTGGACGTGCGCCCTCGCGGTCAGGTCGCCGGCTAATTTCCCACCACTTTCAGGGACTTCTCGTTTTCTCATATTCCTCAGACCAAGACAGGGACACTAGCCCTTCCCTACTAGGTCCCCGATTTCAGGTCCTCTCCTAAGCGGGGCCGCACACGCCTTCCTGGCTCCCCGTCAACGGGCCGTGGCCCGTCCGCTGATGGCCTCGCGCAACCAGCTCCACAAGCGAACCCCCCCCATACGCACGCGGCACTCGTGCAGGGGCGATGGCCAGCACCGTAGGGTGGCGCACGCTCCGGTGCCGCGGCGTGGGATGCGCCGCGGTGTTCTACATCTGCGGGTCCTGCTACCGGGGGCAGGCCTACTGCGGGGATCGATGCCGCGCGCCGGCGCAACGGCAACAACGGCGGAACGCCAACGCGCGGCATCAGCGGAGTCTGGAAGGCCGGCTCGATCACCGTGACCGCCAACGGGCCTACCGGGCCCGGTGCCGCCTGCGGGGCGTGACGGATACACCTTCCGCCGGTCGCCCTCGATCAGGCACCATCGCAGCGCCCGTGGGGCACCCGGCCATTCGGCCCGTCTGCGTCGTGTGCGGGCGGGTCTGGGACGGGCCGTGGCCGGCGAGACCGCCCTTGCGGTCGAGCCCGAGGCCGGACACGCGGCGGTAGCAGGGGGAGGACACGACGATGAGAGGGAAGCTGCGGGTGCTGGCGACGCTGGTGGCGGCGGTGGCCGTCATGCAGCCGGAAATCGTGGCGCAAGGCACGTCGCCCTGGGTCGATGCGGTGGCGAATCTGTCCACGGCCTTCACCGGGCCGATCGCGCGCGGGCTGGCGCTCGTGGCGATTGTGATCGGCGGGCTGATGTTCGCCTTCGGTGAGGGCGGGTCGAAGTCGGCGCTGGCCGGGATCATCTTCGGCCTCGGGATGGCGCTCGGGGCCGCGAACTTCATTACCTGGATGTTCTGATCATGGCGAGCCGTGGCAGTCGCATTTGGCACGGGTATGGCGTGCTGAGTCAACCGCTGACGATCATGGGGGTCGAACGTCGGTTTTTCCTCCTGTCGGCGGTGGTGGGCGCGGGCTTGTGGAACACGGTCAACAGTCTGCTCGTGGGCGTGGTCACGTTCACGCTGATGTACGTGGCGGGTTTCTTCGCGTGGCGCTCTGACCAGCACATGGTGATGGTCGTTCGCGCGGCGATCCGGTATGGGAGCCGGTACGATGCGGGGCTGCTGCTCGATGTGTCGCCGTACATCGTCGTGAGGCGAGCGGATGAGTAGCAGCGAAGTCGGGGCGCTCGCCCATGAGATTCCGTACTGGGGGTGGGTGACTGACCATGCCTGCCTCACACTCGGCGGGGAGTTGGTCACGGTCGGGGTGCTTGCGCCGGTTGGCATAGACGGGCGCTCGGCGGCGGATCTCGATGCGGTGTCCGGGCGCTGGCAACAGATGTTGTCGGGACTCCCGGACGGGATGCGCCTGACCTGGATCGTCGAGCGTCGGGCAGTCGGGTTTCCCGATCCGCCGGTCGGCCTCGGGGACATTGCGGCGCTGGCGCACCGCACGCGGCACGCCTTCCTGGCGGACCGTGTGCAAGAGGTGTCGGTCCATGTGGTCTGGTGTTTCAACCCGCGGTTGCGTCACGCGGTCGAACAGCGCCACGGGCATGGTGGGTGGGTGCGCGCGTACACGGCGCACTGGCGGCACCGGCGGCGCACCCCGCACGAGTCGATCTACCTCGCGGCCGATCTCGATCGCGCCGTCACACATCACGAGAGTCTCGTCTCGGCCAGCGTCGCGCGGGTGACGGACGCGACGGCGGTGGCGCTCGTGTCGTCGGTCGAGGCGGCGCGGGTGCTGTATCGCCTCGTCAACGGCGGGGTCGGGGCGTGGGTCGAGGGCACGCGGACCGATGCCGGAGTGAATTGGCGGATGGCGGGCGCGGACCTTGCGGCGGAGCGGGACGTGCTGCACGTCGGGGGGGAGCAATTTGGTGTGTGGTCCTGCGTCGCGCCCCCGGCGCAGGTCACGGCGAACGCCCTGGCGGAGTTGTACGGCGGGATTCAAGCGCCCATGACGGTGGTGTTGGAGTGGCGACCGTGGGCGCGTGGGGCGGCGCGACGCAAGATGCGCTCGGCGCAACGGCACTACTTCAGCAAGCGGTATTCGATGGGAGCCCACATGCAAGAAAAAGAGGGCACCACGGCCGCAATGGAGGATGCGGCGGCGACGATCGAAGCGGACCGCGCGGGCGCGGCGCTGGTGGAGCTCGAAACGGATGGCGTCGCGTACGGGGAGGTGGCGCTGTCGGTCGTGATTCCGGGCACACCGGACACGCTCGACCAGTGGGGCGCGGAGCTCTCGCGCGTCTTCGGGTCGCTCGATGCCAAGGTCACGCGGGAGACGTACGGGCAACTCGCGGTCTGGTTCGGCCGGTTGCCGGGGCAGCCGCGATCGCGGAATCCGCGCGTCGTGTTCGTGTCGGCGGGCGTCGCGGCCACGCTTGCGCCGTTGTTCGGTCCGCCACGCGGGGAGCGGCGGTGTGTGCATCTGGACGCGCCAGCCTTGACCGTGTTTGAGACACCCTCGGGCACGCCGTATCACTACGATCTGTTTGGCGGGCGCGATGTCGGCCATACGCTGATGCTCGGCGCGACCGGGGCCGGGAAAAGTTTCACCCTCAACTATCTGCTCGTCCAGGCGCTGCAATACAAGCCGCGCGTCTTGATTCTTGACCTGGGTGGTTCCTACCGTGCGCTAACACAGTTTCTCGGCGGCGGGTATCTCGAAGTCTCGCCGGAACAGGACGCGATCAAGCTGCGGCCGTTCGCGCTCGAACACACGGAGCGGTCGATGCAATTCCTCTCCGCGTGGGTGCTCCGCTTGATGAAGATCGGCGGATGGGAGCCGCACAGCGGCGACCTGTCCGAAGTGCGATCGAGGCTCGAGGATTTGTATGCGCTCCCTCGGCCGCGCCGGGCGCTCGGGAACCTCGTCCATTCGCTCCCGCAAGCGATGTGGCCGGCGCTGTCGCGCTGGCACGGCACGGGGGCCTGGGGGCGCTGGTTCGACAACCCACCGGCGGATGAGGCGGATCTCCAGCTCTCGGACTGGCACGTGATTGACCTGGCCGGCGCGGTCGAGCATGAGGACTGGTGCGAGGCGGCGTTGCTGTATCTGCTGGAACGGCTGCGGTCGGAGATTGAAGCGCCGGGGGAGATCGCCCGGTTGAAACTTATGGTGGTCGATGAGGCGTGGCGGTACTTGCGTGATCCCACCGTGCTCGCACGGATGGTCGAAGCGGCGAAGACGTGGCGGAAGCGCAACGCGGCGCTGGTGTTGGCGACGCAATCAGTCGGCGATCTCACGGCGACGCCGGGGGCGACGACGCTCTTAGAGTCGATGCCGACGCGGCTCTTTTTGGCCAACCCGGATTTTCCAGCGTCGGGCGCGGCGACGTTCGGCCTCTCCGATGACGAGTTGAAAACGATCCGGGGGTTGGAACCGAAGCGGGAGTTGTTTCTCCGGCGGTCGAACGCGGCGGCGGTGCTCAAGCTCGTGGTTGATCCTGAAAGTTATTGGCTCTACACGTCGTCGGCCACCGATGCGGCGCGACGGGAGGCGGCCGTCGAGCGGTGGGGCGTCGAGGGCGCGATCGTGCGGCTTGCGGCCGGCCTGGATCGTGGGCCGGCGGCGGCGGCGGTGATGGGATGACGACACAGGGGGCGGACGTGGGGCACACGTGGACGGTGCTGGTAGGCGGGGCGGTGCTCGCCCTGGCGGGTAGCGCAACAGCGCAAGGGATTCGGACGGTGGTCGATGAGGGGGAGCCGATCACCATCGTGACACAGGTACGGCACACCACCACGGTGGTCGTACCGGCGACGGAGACGATCGTGGATGTGGTGGCAGGCGACGGCGAGTACTGGGACGTGTCGGCGTCGGGCCACGTGGCGTACGTGAAACCGCTCGAGGCGGCGGCGTCGAGCAACGTCACGCTCGTCGCTGAGAGCGGGCGGGTGTGGGCGCTCCTGGTGTCGGAGTCGTCGGCGGATGATCCGGATCTGGTGGTGTACATCGACCCCCCGGCGGCGGGACCGGGGACGCTCGCGCGGGCGCTGCCGCCAGCCTTCACAACGGCGGCGGACCTCGCGGCGGAGCACGCGCAACAGGCGGAGGCCCTGGCGGCATTCGAGGGCGTCGAGGCGGACGCGGCGGCGGACCTCGCGGCGGTGCGAGCGGCACACGCGCGGGACGCGGCGGCGTGGCGCGGGAAGTATCCCGGCCGGCTGGAATTTCCGTATCGGTTGGAAGCACGAGCACGAGCGGAGCCGTTTCTGGTCGAGGGGTTGTGGCATGACGGGCGCTTTACCTATCTGCGGTCGCGGGCGCAGGAAACGCCCGCGATGTTCGAACTGACGGACGGCGCGCCGGCGCTCGTGGCGTACGAACTGCACGATG
Organism: Vicinamibacterales bacterium; assembly: GCA_965237405.1. Lineage (GTDB taxonomy): Bacteria > Acidobacteriota > Vicinamibacteria > Vicinamibacterales > UBA8438 > CAUZIB01. The sequence continues at coordinate 2,438,615 of OZ250139.1, forward strand.
ACGGGTTGTACGTGGCGGATCACGTGCTCGGACCGGGCCGGCTGGTGATTGGGGATCTGTGGACGGAGTGGGGCGACAGTCGACCGCGCCCGCGACAACCCATGTCGAAGCGGCGGGCGGTGAGCACGGCCGCGGCGGTGGTGGGCGGCGCGATCGCCATGGGCTGGCTCCTGGGGAGGTAACGATGCTGATGCGGAGTGGTCTGGTACTGGGGGGCGTCTGTGCGCTGCTGGTAAGCGCGGGCGGCGCGGCGGCGCAAGAGGACGAGCCGCGCACCGTGACCACGCGAGTGCGGCACGTCAGTACGGTCGTGCTGCCGGTCTCGGACACGATCGTGGATGTGATTGCGGGCGACGGGGAGTACTGGGACGTGTCGGCGTCGGCCCACTTGGCGTTTATCCGGCCGCTGATGGCGGGCGCGGCCTCGAACCTCGTCATCCTGACGGCCGCAGGCGCGGTGATTCCACTGGTGGTGGTTGAGCGGAGTGAGGGCGCGGTGGATGCCGTGGTGCGCCTGGAACTGGCGGACGGACCGGCGACGGCTCCGGTCTTGGCTCCGGTGGCGGCGGTTGCGGCGGCGGCGCGGGGGACGGCGGAGGCCTGGGCGTCGGTGGCCACGGCGGAAGCGGCGGCGGCGGCGCGGCTCGAGGCGGCGCGGCGGGCAACCCAGGCGGAGCTTGACGCGGGGCGGGAAGCGTACCCGCGCCGGTTGCAGTTCGCGTATCAGTGGGCGGCGGGGGAGCCTCGGGCGGCGCCGTTCTTCGTCGAGGGCATGTGGCACGACGGCGAGCGGACGTACCTGCGGACGCGGGCCGCGTCGCCGGTCTTGTATGAGCGCGGCGACGCCGGCGGGTTGGAAGTCGTGACGGCCGCGGCGGTGGTCGGGGGCCTGGTGTATGTCGTGCCGCGTGTGCTCGGGCCGGGCGTGCTCGATGTGAACGGGGCGCGGGTGGCGTGGTCGGTGGCGACGCGACGGACGGGACCGTAGTCATGCCTGAATGGACACAACGGCTCAAGAAACCGGCGGGCGCGTTGCCGCCCAACATGATGCGAAATGCGGGCGTCGTGTTCTTCGTGCTCGTGATGGGGGGCTTGGTGTTGTCAACGCTGTGGAGTGGATCGACCGACGACGCTGGGGACGCGCTGGCGGGGAGCGAGCCGAACCTCACGAACGCGGGGCACGTGGCGCAGCTCACCTCTCGATTAACGGATCTACAAAGCGAGCAACAACGGCGGCGGGCGCGGGAAGCGGAGCAAGCGCAGCGCGACGCGGAGGCGGCACAGGCGCTCGCAGGGCTGTTCGGGCTCAGGCAAGGCGGAACATCGGGTGATGCGGCCGGAGTCGGGGGGACGCTCCCGGACCTCGATCCAAACACACCGGACCCGGAGATCGGCGGCGGAGGCGGCAGAGCGCCAGGGGCGATCCTGACGCCGGATGAAATCGAGCTCCGGGAGCGGTTGCGGCTTGAAAGCCTGGAACGGCGGGCGCGATCGCTGCGAACGCCGGCCATGGTGCAGACATTCCGCCCCCCGCCCGTGGTGGGCGTGATCGCGCCGGCGGCGGAGCCATCGGCCACGCCGGCCGCGCAAGCCGCGCCAGCGGTTGTACCCCCGTTCGATCCGGCGGCGGTGATGAGCCAGATCACGGACGCGGCCTCGGCGGCGGCGCACGGCGGCGGCGGAGCGGAGGACCTGCCGCCCTGGGAGCGGACCGTCCCGGGGGTGACCGGCCCGGCGGTCGCGGCGACGGCCGATGCGGTGACGGTGATCACCCCCAACGATCCGCCGGGGTGGGAGCGGGTGTACGAAGGGTCGGTCGTGTCGGCGGTCCTGGTGACGCAACTTTCCGGGGACTTCGCCGGGCCGGTCGAGGCGCACGTCTCGATTCCGTTCTACTCGTCGGATCGGCAGCGGATTGTGATCCCGCGCGGGGCACGGTTTCTCGGCACGGTGCAACCCGTCCGCGATCAGGATCAGCGTCGCCTCGCGGTCGGGTTCCATCGGTTGATCTGGCCGGATGGTCGGTGGGTGAATCTCGCGTTTCATGGCCTCAACGCCGTCGGGGAGGGGGCGCTCCTCGATCACGTCAATCGGCACTATGTCTCGATGTTCGCCGCGGCCGGCGCGGTGGGAGTGATTGCGGGCCTCACGCTGCAAGGGGCGAATCCCTACGGCGGCGGGCGCGAGGGGTTCCAGTCCGGCGTGAGTCAAGGGCTTGGAAACTCCGCCTCACAGATTCTCGATCGGTTTCTCAACCGTCTGCCGTCCATCACGATTCGCGCGGGGCACCGGCTCCGGATCTGGTTGACGGGGGATGTCCTCGTAGCGCGGCCTGAGCCGCACCCTGAAAGGATGTTCCGATGAGTAGCACGGTGAAGCGGTGGCGGTGGGGGTTGGGCGTGGCGCTCGTAGTAGCGATGGTCGCGGCGGCACCGTGGGCCACGCGCCGGGTCGAGGCGTGCGGCGGGATCGGGCTGTTCTCGATCAACTGCGACGGGATCATTATTGCGAATCAGATGGTCCAGATCGGGCACATGGTGTCGCAAATCGGGCAGATGGTGTCGCAACTCCAGTCGCTCGATGGCGTGCTCGACATGACGACGGAGCTGGTGAGTAGCGACGATCTGACGATGGGCAACCTGGGGCGGGTACGGGATGTCATGGATCGGCAATGGCGCCTGGCGCTAGACGGGGTCGGCCTCACCACGGACGCGACGGGGGAGGGGGCGTTTATTCAGAGGATTCCGGGTACGACGGACGTGTCGGGCTGGCTGGCGGCGTTGGCTCCGGCGGAGACGGCGTTGCTCGGGACGCGGCCGGCCACCGCAGTCGGGGCCGAGGTGGCGGGCGCGTTCGCCGCGTGGGCGCTGCCCGATGAGGGCGCGAATCTGGCTGTGCTCGCGGCGCTCCGCGCGATGGGCGACGGGACGGAGAGCTACCGCGACGTGTGGGAGGACATGGTCGTGGCGCCATTGCTAACGACGGACCAGATCGAAGCATTAACCACCGACCAAGACACCCAAGCGCGGCTGCTCGCGGCGCACGCCGCGCAGGAGGCGCGAGCCTCGGCGGCGCTGGTCCACGCGCACGCGGACGCGGACGCGGCCAGTTTCCTCGTGCAACAAGTCGGGGCCTCGCAGCGGCGCTCGCGGATCTCCGGCAGGACGATTTGATGCGGACGCAGCGCGTGCCACAAGCGCAGCTCGCGGCCCTGACGGCGAGCACAGAGCTGGCCGTCGCGCAAGGGCAACTGCTGGCCTATGAGGCGTCGCGCCGGGCGCGCGAAACGTATGAGGCGGAGCGGGCGCGTCGCGCGGCGCGGGCCGCATGGCACGCGAGCGTGGCGGAGGGCCGCGCCGGCCTCAATGACCGGGAGGCGGCGTGGGAGGCGGAGGGCAGCGCCCGCGACACCTCGGCGCGGTATTACCCCTCGTCGCGTGATTGGGGGTGGTAGGTGGTGCTCCTGGTGCTGGTGGCGGCGGACGAGGCGGCGGACGAGCCGCAACCGTAGGCGCGGAATGCCGCGGAATGGAACCGTATGAATCCTGTCGAGCAATGGCAGCTGTACGCGGGTCAATTGGCGGCGGCGGTTGCACCACAGATTATCGATGCCGGGATGCAACTCTGGCGCGGCCTGTCGTTGATCGTCATCGTGTGGACGGGTACACAGATGGCGCTCTCGGGCGGTGGCGTCAACATGGCGTCGGTCGTGCGGATGGTCATGACCCTGTCCATTCCGCTGGGGATGTTGCAGTTCTACGCGGTCCCTCTGCCGGGCGTTGGGCTGTCGGTTCCCGACATCATCACGGGCATGGGGAGTTGGCTGCACGGCGTCATCGTCGCGGACGCGGGCGAGAATATGTTTACGGCGCTGCGCGGGTTACTGAGCGGGATGTACGACAACCTCATGCTCACGCCGACCGGGCCGGGGATGCTGAATCCGTTGCGGATGTGGGCGGCGCTCATGAGCGCCATCTTCTCCGGGCTGCTCGGCTTGGTCCTGTGGCTGTTGATGGTGATCGTGATTGCGCTGGTGTACGCCATCGGCCTCGCGCAAATCGTGTGGGCGCAACTGGCGATCACGTTGGCGATTCTCCTGGGACCGATCTTCATTCCCTTCCTCGTGTTCCCTCAATTGTCATTTCTGTTTTGGGGCTGGTTCAAAACCCTGATCACGTACAGCTTGTATGCCGCAATCGCGGCGGCGGTGTTTCGGATGAGTACGCAGGTGGGCGTGGAAGTGCTGAACGCGCTGGTCGTGCCAGGGCCGTACCTGACGGCGGCGGGCTCGGGAACGTTGCTGCAAAATTTTCTCATGACGATTCTGTACGGTGTGGCGGCGTTGCTCGCGTCGTTACAGGTCGGGCAGTTCGCCTCGCTGCTGCTCTCCGGCTCGGGCTCGGTGTCGTCGGGCGTCGGCACGCGGGCGCTGCAAGGGGCGCGGATGGCGGCGACGAAAGGCGTGATGTAGATGGCGGCACGAGAGTTCGCGGAGATTTGGGGTGAACAGATGCACGCCGCCCGGCATCTGCGAGTGCTCACCGGGGCGCTCGCGCTCGTGCTCGTGCTCCTGGTCGTGGCGCTGGTCCGGGTGGCGTGGGCACCGCCACCGAAACCGATCATCGTGCGCGTGGATGAGGTCGGCCGGGCGGAGGCCGTGGCGTACGCGGCCATGGAAGCGCACGCGGACCCGCTCGATCCGACGACGGGCTATTTTCTGCATCGGTTCATCGTGGATCACTACGGCCGGCGGCAAGGGTCGGTCCAGGAATATTGGACGCGATCGCTGCGGTTTCTCACGCCGGACATCGCCAACGCGGCGTTTGGGTCGCAGTCGGAGGACATCGCGCTCGTCGCGGCCGGCCTCGCGGCGGAGGAATGGGTTGTTGAGAATGTCGAGGTCCGTATCCTGCCGCAACCGAACGAGCCGCACAACGCGGCAGCGACATTCGATCTGATCCGCCAGCGGGCCGGACAGGAAGCGGGCCGGGAGTCGTGGTCGGTGTCGATGCAATTCCGGTTTTTGACGGAGATTCCTGCGGAGCTCGTGATCTGGAATCCGATGGGTATTGTCATCAGCTTTTTGCAGGGGGACCGGATCGTTACCTCGGGATAGGTACGGCAAAGGATGATCGCCCATCTCCAGGACCGGGCGGCGGCGCTGGCGGATCTTGGGTGGACGGGGCATGATGCGGAGTGGCTGGCCTTCGTCTGTCTCCATAGCGGCGCGTTCCTGCGCTCGCAATATCTGACGTTCACCGGGGAGTCGCACCCGATGCACGCGGCGCGGTTCATTTCCCGCTGCGGCCCGATCGCGGTCGAGGAACCGTGGAACGGGACGGCGCTACGGATCTGTCGAATTGTGGCTCGGCCGGTGTATCGGGCGCTCGGAGCAGAGCATATTCGCCACCGGCGGGAGGCGTCGGCGGCGCTCTTGTTCCGCCGACTGCTGGCGTTTGATTACCTCCTCGATCATCGTGACGGGCCGTGGCTGGCCACCGAAGAGGAGAAGGTCGCGGCCCTGACGGCGGCGGGCGTGCCCGAGGCGGCGCTCCCAAGGCGCGTGTATGCCGGGCAAGGCAACGGCAAGGGGCAAACACGCTACTTCGTGAACAAGCTTCCGGTGGCGCTCGATGCGAAACACGGGACGTTCGTCTTCGTCCAGAGAACGGACGAAACACCAAGCGCCCTCGAAACATGGGGGGAATCCCATGCGGCGGTGTGGGACACCTTGCGAGCGGCCGGGCGGGCGGTCACGGTCGTGGTCGTGGGGCGCGATCGCGGTCCCCTCGACGCCGCGGAGAAGGTGCTCAACGGATGGGCGGCGGCACGGCCGATGGGGGCACGCTCCGCCGACGATGAGGCGGAGCTCGACACGCTCCGCGCGGCGGTCTCCGAAACAAACGCCTCCGAGTTACAGCGGCTCGGTGGACTGCCCACGGCGCTCCGGCGCATTGTGGCACTCGAGGACCGGATGCAGGCGCAGCCGGCGGGGGCATCGAACGGCGCCGGGGCGCGCATTTCAACCGGTGTGGTGTGGCGCTCGAGGAGGGTGCTGGCGTGACGGGGGCGCTCGTGGTCGGCGCCCTGGGGGCGGTGTGGTGGTGGTGGGTGCCCTTTCCTGGGCCGGGCGCGGATCCGGTCGTGGATCTGATCGCGGCCCGGTCGCCCTGGCTGCATGAGGCGATCCGGGTGTGGCATTACCTCGCGCCGGGCGTGGCCGTGGTCGGCGGCTGGTCCGTCGTCCAATCGATCGGCCGCGTGTGGTTTGCCTCACGCCGCCGCGACGCTGCCGCGGGCGCGCTCCCGCCCTGGCCGCTCACGAAACGCGACGCGACGCCGGCACTAGTGATCGGCGAGGTCCATCATCCGGTCGCGCTGCGGGAAGTGGCGGATCCGACGTGGCTGACGATTCCGGAGCGAGGCTTGTATACCGGGATCCTCGTCTGTGGGGCGGTGGGCTCGGGCAAGACGTCGGCCTGTATGCGGCCGTTCGCGCGGCAGCTGCTCTCCTGGCACGCGCACGATCCCCAGCGGCGCATGGCCGGCCTGGTGCTCGAGGTCAAGGGCGATTTCTGTTTTCAGGTGCGGGACATGCTCACGGAAGCGGGGCGCGGGGAGGACTACCTCGAGATCGGGCTCGAGGGCCCGTGGCAATGGAACCCACTCAGCGCTCCGTGGCTCGATAGCTACTCGCTGGCGTACACGATTGCGAGTCTGATCAATCAGCTGTTCGGCAAGGGGCACGAGCCGTTTTGGCAACAGGCGTACACCAACCTCGTCCGGTGGGTGATCGAACTGCACCGGATGCGGCCCGGCGGATGGGTGACGCTCCAGGACGTGTACCGCTGCACGATCGAGCCTGAACAAATCGAGGCGTTGATTGCGGAGATCGGGCGACGGGTCGAGGGATATCACCTGATCCGGATCGAGGCGGCGGCGCTGATGAAGCACTCGCGCGAATTGCCGCTCGACCACTGGACGGAAGTCCCGGGTCAAAGGGTCTATGACGCGCCGGATTCGGCGGCGCTTCGCGCGACGCTCAAAGAGTTAGGCGTCCTGATGAAGTTCGCCGAGATGGCTCCGATCGAGTCGTTGCTCGCGCAACGGGAAACCCTGGCGGCAATCCGGCGCTGGTACACACATGACTGGTCGAAGCTCGATAAGAAAGTCGCGAGCACGATTGTCGAGGGGCTGTCGGTGTTCCTGTCGGTGTTCGATTTGCCGGCCGTGGCACATGTGTTCTGTCCGCCGGCTCCGGCGGGCACGGTCGCGGACGCGGCGGCGGAGCGGGACGATGGCGGGTCGGACGCGGGCGGCCGCCTCGGCCGGCGGCAGTTGCCGCCGCTGGATGAGGTCATCGAGTCGGGGAAAGTGCTGGCGCTGAATATGCCGGCGGGGACAAACGCCGCGCTCGCGCGGGCGATCGGCGTGATGCTGAAACAAGCGTGGTTGCACACGCTCTTGCGCCGGCCGGCGGCCATGCAGGCGGATCCTGGCCGTCAGTTTCGGCCGGCGATGTTTTTGTGTGACGAGTATCAGGCGTTCGCCACGGTGGGCGAGGACGATCCGAGTGGGGACGAAAAAGCGTTTGCCCTGACGCGGCAATGCCGGCTGGTGCCTATCGTCGCCACACAATCCATCTCCTCACTCCGCGCGGTACTCGGCCAGGGCGAAGCGTGGCGCGCGCTCCTGCAAACGCTCCGGACGCGGATTTTCTTGGCGCTCTCCGATGATGCCTCGGCGCAACTGGCCAGCGGGCTGTGCGGACAGGTCGCCCGCATGAAAGCGAGCTACACCGTGTCGGAGCAAACGGCCCGCGCAAGCGCGTCCCTGCTCTCGGGCGCGGCTGGCGGTGGCACGGGGTCCGTGGGTGCGAGCAAGGCGTTTTCTGAAAAGCGGGAGCCGCTGTTTCATCCGCGCGATTTCACGATCCTCGGGAACTGTCAAGCGATCGTGCAACCGTACGACGGGACACGCTCGCTCGATGCGACACGCTGTTATCTGAAACCGGACTTTCTGCCGCGCAATCGTTCGTACTGGCGGTCACGCGACGCGGGGGAACTGTAGCTGTGGAACTGTCACTCGACGATCTGAAACCGTTTCTCCCTGGCCTTGAATCCGTCCTCGATGACGACGAGGTGTCGGAGTTGATGGTGAACGGACCGGGCACGGTGTTCGTGGAACGGCGCGGGCGCATGTCGTCGATGCGGGTGCCGGAACTGGATGAGGCGGCGGTCCTCCGCGCGGCGGTCCAGATCGCGCGGCCCCTCGGGCGCGATCCGCACACGGAACCGCTGATTGACGCGCGGCTCGGGGACGGCTCGCGCGTGGCGATCTGTTCGCCTCCGGCGTCGCCCTGTGCGACGATCACCATTCGGCGGTTCGGCGGTCGCGCATTCACGGTCAAGGAACTGATCGCCGGCGGGTCGATCGCGGCGGCGGTCGTCGACGAGGCGCGGACGGTGTTGCAAACCGGCGGCAACATTCTGATTGCCGGCGGCACGGGATCCGGCAAAACCACACTCCTCAACGCCCTGACGGCCCTGCTGCCGACGGAGGGCCGGGTGGTCTCGATCGAGGACACGCTCGAGCTGCAACTCCGACGTGCGAACTGCGTGAGATTTGAGGCGCGGGGTCTGTCGGGGGCGGTCACGATTCGGGATCTCGTTCGGCACGCGCTCCGGCACCGGCCGGATCACATCGTGGTCGGGGAGGTCCGGGGCGCGGAGGCGGCGGACTTGCTCCAGGCGCTCAACACCGGGCACGGCGGATCGTTGGCGACGGTCCATGCCAACAATGCGACGGCGGCGCTCTCACGGCTCGCCAGCTGCGCGATGCAAGCGAGCGATGCGCTGCCGTTCGCCGTCGTGTGTCGCGGAGTGGTCGATGGGATCGAGGCAGTGATTCAACAAACGCGGACGCAGGAGGGCGTGCGCCAAGTGAGTCAGATGGTGCGGGTTCGGGACTATGACGCGACGCGGAATAGTTGGATGGTCGAGGACGTGTGGCCGGCGGCGAGCGGCGCGAAGCGGGCACCGGCCGCACGCAAACAAACGCCGGGCGGGCGAAAGCCACGGGCAGCGGCGGCGGGGTGAAAGATGAGGACGCGCGGCGGCTCACTCAAGGGAGGGAACGGATGGGATTCATGACGCGAAGCAGACCGGCGACGGCCGGCGATCACACCGGGGAGGAAATTGCGCGGCGGCTCCGCGCTGGCACGTTGCCGCCGGTCGATGTGGACACCCATGAGGCGTTCAAGGATGCGATCGCCGTGATGCTGCGGACCGGCCGGCCGCTGACCGTTCCGACGGCGGCGGCGCTCGAGGCGTGGATGGGACCGGTCGATGAGCTGCCGGATGACGAGCTCGAGGTGGAGGATGTCGCCAATGGCTGACGAAAAAAAACAGTCGAAGGTCGATGCCTACCAAGAACAGTTTACGCAAAAGCTGATCAAGGCAATCGAGGATGGGACGGCGCCCTGGCAAAAGCCGTGGAAACCGGGGGAGCAAATCAGCCCGAAGAATGTCAGCACGGACCGGGACTATCGCGGCGGCAATGCGATCTACCTCGCGGTGGCGGCGGTCGAGAAAGGCTACGCAGATCCTCGGTGGGCCGGCTACCGGCAAATTGCGGACGCCGGCGGGCACGTTCGGAAGGGTGAGAAGGGCACGCCGATCATGTACGTCGAGTACACGTCGCGGGAGGTCGAGAAAGACGGGAAGGGTAATCCTGTGCTCAAGGACGGCCATAAGCAATACACCGTGACGCAACGGGACCGGCCGATGGTCAAGATCCATACCGTGTTCAATGTCGAGCAAACGGAAGGGCTGAAACTGCCGTCAGTCGGCAACCGGGAGACGCCGACGTGGGAAGCGAACAAGCGAGTCGAGGGCCTGATTCACCACGGGGAGGTCCGGGTTGATCATGTGCAAGGCGATCGGGCGTACTACAACAAAGCGCAAGATCGGGTGGTGCTTCCTGACCCTAGCCAATTCCCCACGGCAACCGGCTACTCCCATACGGCGCTACACGAGATCGGGCACGCGACGGGTCACGAATCGAGGCTCAACCGGCCGACGATGATGAAACATGAGGGCTTCGAAAGTCAGTCGTACGCGCGTGAGGAATTGCGGGCGGAGATGGCGGCGATGATGGCCGGCGAGCAATTAGGGGTCGGTCACGAGCCCCGGCACGGGCAGTCATACGTGGCCTCGTGGATCAAGGCGATCGAAAACGATCCGAAAGAAATTCGGCTGGCGGCGGTCGATGCTCAGAAAGCAGCCGATTGGATGGTCGAGCGGGCGCGGACGATTGAAAAGCACCCGCCGCGTGAGGTCGAGCGGGAACCGGTGCGGGTGATTGACGGGCGCGGGCCGGACGTCCCGCCGCCCCCCCCGCCCTTGCGCGCGCCGGAGGCGCCGCCGGCGAGTCGGGAAGCGGAACGGGACGCGCCGGGGCCGTCCCGGTAATGCCCGGCAGAAACCGCCCCGGCGGACAACAGCCAGTGCCGCCGGCGCGGAACCGTAGTCAAGGCCGGAGTCGTGCGTAAGCACGAGCGGCGCAACGCGAAGCGCCTTGACGGCGAGGAGCACCGGCATACCGTTTGTCCGCCCGGGGTGGTGAGAAGGGCGTCCGAGCACCAGCGGCAATTGAGGTGTGACTGAGCACGCCGACATGTCCTTGAGGAGTGTTGTTCCCCGGTGACAGGTGTGTCGAGGCGGGGTGTGAGGGTTCGTGAATGAGAGAAGGTGCGTTGAAAAGTTCTCGACTACTACGCTCCGTGCTCGTCGCGCTCGTCCTCGGCGCGGCGCGGGCTCGCGCGGTTGGCGTATGGGCGCGGCGGGATCTCGAGCGGGCGCCGCAGGGGTTCAACGGCGCAGCGGCCACCAATCAGCCACGGGACGTTGGGCCAAGCCGGTGAAAGGTCACGGCGTGCGGAGCACTCCTCAAGAGCGAGACGGGTTGCTGGAGTGATTGCGGACGATGGCGACGTCTGCAGCGGACACCACATTCGAGCGGCATTACTCCGTCGAGGAGCTCTGTGAGCAATGGAAGATGAGCGACGATTTCATCCGTCGGCTGTTCCTCCGCGAACCAGGCGTCGTCGTGTTCTCTCAGGCAAGGCCAGGTCGACGAGTGTATCGAACGTTGAGGATTCCGGAATCTGTGGCGAAGGACGTGCATCGGCGGATGAAAAAAGAAGCGACGTGAACGGCGTCGCCACACGAGAGGCGACGCCCTACGTTCTGTCGCAATAGAGTAGGGCGTCAGAGGGTTTCAGGCCCACACACCACGGACGCGTTCCTCCAGGCGTTCTCGTCTGGCCTTGACGAAGTGTGCATAGTACTTTGCGGTAATAGCCGGTGTCGTGTGGCCAAGCAGAATCGCCACATCTTCGATGGGGACACCGCGCGTGAGGAGGTCGGTCGCGAAGGTATGCCGGAACATGTGGGGATGTCCAGCCACATTGGCGTCGAGGAAGACTCGTCGCAGCGCACGTTGCCAATCGGCGACGGCGGACTTCCTGAGCCCCTTGCCTGTCCAAAAGAAATACTCACTGCCATTCTCGATCGCTTCCAAGGCGTCAACGACCACTCGTGGGAGGGGCACATAGACCGGCTCACCGGTCTTTTGGGTGCGTAGGAAGAGACAGTCGTCGTCAAGATGCTCCTTGCGCAGACCAACACAGTCCCCGATGCGCAAGCCGGAGTACCTGAGCGTGAGCACGAACGCCCGCACGCGCGCGGGATTGTTATGGCCGTAGGAGTTGCGTGTCGGATACTGATCGCAGGCCACGAGAAGGCTGGCGAGTTGTGCTTCGTCAAAGGTCTTCACCCGCTCGGACGGTCTTCCAAGCTGGGGGGCCTTGACGGCCACGGCTGGATTCGTCTTGACCCATGCGGCGCTGTGGCAGAACCAGAAGAACGCCCGCAGGCGTTCCAGGTTCTTTTGGGCCGTGACCGGCGCATCCGGCCAGCCGGACCGGAATTCCCGCAGCGCCGCGACGTCCAGCTGCTTCAGGAGTCGATAGCCCTTGCCCTCGCACCACGGCAGGAGACGTTTGACGAGCAGGTTCGTGTGCTTCGAGAGCGTGGTCGGCTTCCGGTGTTGCCCGTGTTCCAAGTCGTGGAGGAATTGCTGGACGGCTTCCTTGACGGTGGGCACGTCGGCCTTGACGACCCCAAGTTGGCCGGAAGCCTCCCAGCCGCGAACGAGCTCAGACGCCGCTTCCCACGAGGTGAGGTCGAGGGCGCGGCGGATCTTCTCGCCACCCAGCGTGCCGTACACGTGAATGGGGCAGGTACACCGGCGATACCTCGATGAGGTGTGCGGGCAGGCCTTGACGTGCCTCCGGAGGAGCCTGAGCATGCGTTCACGCTACATCGAAGGGCACGTGCAAGTCACTCAGTGTTTTATATATCTATTAAGTCATTTAATATCAACAACTTATAGTGGTGGAGGCGGCGGGAGTCGAACCCGCGTCCGAAGGTGCGTCTCCGCAGGACTCTACATGCGTGTCCACTCTTTTAGTCTCACCACTGGTGTCGAAGAGTGACAGAAAGCACCAGCGGCTAGCCCCGATAAATCTCATCACCGCGTGTCGGTGCCGCGCGCGATAACCAGCCCACTAAATGGCATCTATCCCCGCGCCGTGGGCGCGCACGAGGTAGACGCGCTGCTTAATTAAGCAGCGAGTGCAAGCTGCGAGTTCGCAGTTACAGTGATTTCCATCGGATTAACGAGTCGATAGTGCTCGGCATGCCTCCCGCGATTCCGCTACCCCCGTCGAAGCCGTGACGCCCCCATTCGGAGCACGAAACCTATCCTCTATTCTAACAGGGACTCTATTCGACTGTTTCAGCATATAATCCGACTGTTTTAACACTTGACGGCACTTAATTTCCAGAAAAACCAATGACAGCGATCACTTGGCCCCAACGACTCTTGGCCTTAGCCACGCTGGCTACCCTGTCCTTTACGGGGGCCTGTGGAGGCGATCCCGAGCCTGAGTCGCCAGCACCGACGAGCACGGCAGTCCTCTATGAGGGATTCCGCTTGATCTCCGGCGACGATCACGCGCCGGTCGACAACGCGGCGTTTCTCGTCGACGAGGGAGTACTCATGGCGATCGGCCAGGCCGGCGAGCTCGGTCTGCCGCCGGGAGCGGAGCGAGTCGACCTCTCGGGAAAGATCATTATGCCCACGCTGGTCAGCCTCCACGGGCACATCGGGTTTCTCAAGGGTCTCACGTTCGACGCCGAAAACTACACCCGCGACAACATCATCGACCACCTTAATCGTTACGCCTACTACGGTGTGGGAACCATCGTTTCACTTGGCGTGGATGCTGGCGATCTCGCCTTCAACATTCGCGCCGAGCAGGAAACAGGCCAGCTGGGCGGCGCTCGACTGCGTACGGCCGGACGAGGGATCGCCGATCCGAGCGGAGGACCGGGTGCACCTACGATGCGTCCAGCAGCCTTCGGCGTAACGACGGAGGATGAGGCCCGCGAGTCCGTTCGTGCCCTCGCCGAGCGGGACGTCGACGTGGTGAAGATTTGGGTCGACGCACGTGGCGGAGCGGTCGAGAAGCTCCAGCCCGATCTGTATCGGGCAGTCATCGACGAGGCGCATCTCCATGACCTGCAGGTCATCGCGCACATCTTCGACGTAACCGACACTGCCGACTTGGTCGACGCAGGTATCGACGGTTTTGCGCACCTGTCGCGCGACGAGGAGATGTCGTCCGAGCTGGTGGCGGCCATTGCCCGGCGCAACGTCTTTGTGATGCCCAACCTCGGTGTTTCGGAACGCGGTAGCCACAACCAGCCGCCAGCCTGGCTCGACGATCCGATTCTCCATGACACGGTCACCGATGATGTCATTGCCCGAGCGAAGGAGTCATACACGCGTCGCTCCGCCGATGCGGTCGCGGGAGCCAAGGCGTCCTACGCCGCGATGGAGCGTAGCCTAGCCAAGCTCAATAAGGCGGGGGTTCGGCTCGTGCTCGGCGCCGATACCGGTGTCACGGATCAGTTCTTCGGATATATTGAGCTGCGCGAGCTTGGGCTAATGGTCGCGGCCGGACTGACACCGGCGGAAGCGATCGTGGCCTCGACGAGCGCATCGGCTGATGCACTCGGCATCGAAGAGACCGGCGTGCTCACGGCCGGGAAGAGCGCCGACTTTATCGTGCTGAACGCCGACCCGCTCGCAGATATCGCGAACGTGCGAGAAATCGACCGCGTGTTTCTCAAAGGCAGCGAGGTCGATCGAGACTCACTTCGCACGAGCTGGACCGGACGTTAGCCGGAGGATCAAGTCCCGGTCGGCACTTGAGTCGCGGCCAGAGTCAATCGGCCCCGATCCGATACAGGCGAGTGTCGCTTCTGATGTAGATCGCTCCATCTGATACCGCAAGCGACGCGAGTATCGTCCCGTCGATCTCGTTCTTCGCGAGTTCTCTATACTCAATGCTCGGCGCCACGACCGTCGTCATTCCCTCTTCACTCTGAAAGTAGATCCGCCCATCCGCGAAAACCGGGGACGCGGCGTAGTTACCCCCCAGGCGCTCGCGCCAACGGAGCTCGCCCGTCTCCGCATCGAGGCAAGTCGCAATGCCGACGTCGCTGACGACGTAGAGCTCATCGCCGACGATGAGCGGTGACGGTGTCAAAGGTGCACCCCGCGTGAGCTTCCATTCAACATGCGTATCGGTTACGTTCCCGGACCCGTTCGGCCGAACGGCAAGCAGGACCGGCTGCTGGAACCCAGTCGTGATGTACACGAGCCCGTGGTCCGAGCTGTACACCGGCCCGGGCACGTTCGAGAAACCGCGCGGATACTCAACTTGCCAGAGCTCATCGCCCGACCTTGGGTCGTGAGCCGTCGTGCGGAACGCGGTGATGCTGATGAGCTGGTCTTGGCCGTTGACCTCGATTACGACCGGTGTCGAGTAGGCCTGCGACACCGGCTCGGGGCGGTCGACCCGCCATCGAACATCGCCGGTCAACGCATCCAGCGCAACGACGAACGCCTTGTCGTAACCATCGCCACTGAAGATGACCAGGTCATCGTAGAGAATCGGCGAGCCGCCGTTACCGTGCTGAGTCACATAGGGAAACTGTCGTCCCCAGACCATCTCACCCGACGTCGTCACCGCGGCCGTCCCGGACGCGCCGAAGTGCACGTAAACCTGGTCGCGTTCGGTATCGACGACCGGTGTCGGTGACGCCAGACTGTTCTTGGGATTCGGGGATTCGCGGTCTGGTGTCTGGAACACCTCGACGTCGACTAGTGATCTGCCGGTCTCGGTGTCGAAGGCCAAGAGCCTGAGTGACCCGCCATCGTCGCCCGGGGCGTCGATCGCCGTCGTAACCCAGATCCGGCCGTCTGCGACCACTGGGGAGGACCATCCCCGACCCACCACCTCGGTCTTCCAGACGACATGCTCGGTCTCGCTCCACTCGAACGGCACACCGCGTTCAAGCGAGTGCCCCTGCCCACTCGGCCCGCGGAAACTCGGCCAGTCGTCGGCATGAACGATGACGGTGAGGGAGACGACCAGTCCCGAAGCCAGCAGTTGGCGTAGCATCGAAAGGCTCTCGACGAATTATAGGACCTTGAAACATCGAACGGTTGTCTCCTCTGTAGTTCGAGTGCGTTGTAAGCTCTCTTTAAGAAGGGGGTGAAATCATGTCTTCACGACGAACCTTCATCAAGCAAGTGATCGGGGTGGGTGCCGGTATGGCTACGGCGACGACGGCCTCAGCCCAGGGTGAACGTATCGCCGCGTTTGACCACGTCGCGGTGCCGATGCAGAACACCAACGCGATGGTCTCGTTCTACCGCGCCCTGGGTTTCGACGTCATGGAGGGCGCTCGGGTCTGCTCGGCACACATGGCCAACCAGAAGATCAATTTTCATCGACCGGAGATGTGGCAAAGCGGAGCATTCACCTTGCGTGCATCGGCCGCGACACCCCCGTGCGGCGACTTCTGCTTTGTTTGGGAGGGCGGTCAGGAATCCCTCGTGGAACGGCTTCGGAACGTGGGAACAGAGGTAATCGAAGGTCCGGTGGACCGGCAGGGCGGACTTGACGGGGGAAGTGTGACCGGAACCAGCTTCTATATCCGCGATCCGGACCAGAACCTACTCGAGTTCATCATTTATTCGTGAACCCTGCCCTGGCTACAACCAGGCGGCATGCCAAGCTGGGATCTCACCGCCGCAAACTATGTGCCCAGTTTGCTTCGATTAGCCCAGCCGTCGCGACAAGAGATCAGTCGAGTATTCTCGAAACGCAGTCGAGGGTAATACAACAGCGGGACCCCGCCTACCCGGCCAGCAAAAACGAAGCCCGAGGTCGAACGGAATAAGATATGTCGCTAATAGCATCGAGCCAGTGGGACTACCAGCGGTCACACCCGAGGATCAGGGACGAAACACCTGACGGGCCAGCGTGTTTATCTGGTGTACGGATCGCGGTCGTTGCCACTCAGACACTCGACGGAGCGACGAAACACGTCTACCACCGGTCGGTTCCTAACGAGCGCGAGTGCGGTGTCCGCGTCACACCATCGTCGCCGACGGAATCCTGCTTCGAGCCACACTTCGTCAACATGGGTGACGTTCATTAGATAGACCTCGACTGTGAAGTTGAAACCCCACTTCTTCTGCGTGAACGACCCGATCGGCGCGCCGATTAACTCGCCGTGAAGCCCAGCCTCTTCGATCGCTTCCTTGAGTGCGGTCTCACGAGCCGAATCACCCAGCTCGATGACCCCCTTGGGAATAGTCCACCGGCGACCACTCGCTGTGGTGACGAGATAGAAGGAGGTCACGTCGGAATAGTGGCGAAACGGAATAACGCCTACCTGTCGGGCTTGGGTAGAAGGTGCCGGTTCAGTGCAGCCCAGGAGAGTCACGCCAGCGCCTTGAGCGTCGCTATCAAGAGGCGATAGAAACGACCAACCGACCCGATATGGACCCGTTCGTCCGGCGAGTGCGGAAACTCGATGATCGGTCCGAACGAGATCATGTCCATACCAGGCACCTTCTTGCCGACGATACCGCACTCGAGCCCGGCGTGAATCGCCTTTACCTCCGGCTTCGCGCCGAACTCCTGAGCATGCACCGTCTTGACGACCGACAGTAGATGCGACGTGAGATCAGACTTCCAGCCTGGATAGGGGGTATCTTCCTCTACCGACGCACCGGCCAGCAGACCGGTGGCCCGGACGCGACGGCGCAATGCCTCGAGCGCTGAATCAATCGATGAACGGGTGCTTACGCTAACGGTCAAGAAACGTTCATCCTGCGTGACCGTCGCAACGTTGGAGCTGGTTTCCACCAGGTCGGGAATCTCGTAGCTCATCGCCTCAACACCGTGCGGAAGTGCGGCAATCAGACGGAGCACGTTCTGCGTCGTCGCACCGTCCCATGCCATATCCGGTATCGCTGACGGATCTGCAACGAAGGTCATCCCGGCGTCGGCCGGGCTCAATTCTGAGTGGATGGCTTCAACTTCGGCTCTAAGCGTGTTCACTAGCACAGCCTTGTCATCCGAGGTCCCTACGACTGTCGCAAACGCCTCTCGCGGAATCGCGTTGTGCGCGCTGCCTCCTTTGAATCCGGCCAAACGAAAGGTCGTTCCCAGTGAGGCAGTCCATAGCACGCGCGCAAGTAACTTCACGGCATTGCCTCGTTGTAGATGGATGTCGCAGCCGGAATGACCCCCTTTGAACCCCTTCAAGGCCAAGGTTAGGGCGAGGGCGCCGGGGTCAACGGACGCCAAAGTCAATTCAATCGTCAGTCGACTGTCACCACCGCCGGCGCACCCGACATAAAGGATGCCCTCTTCTTCCGAATCGAGGTTGATCAGTTGACGTCCCTCGAGCAGCGCCGAATCGATCTGGGCCGCACCGGTTAGGCCGGTCTCCTCGTCAATCGTGAACAGGAACTCAAGTGGACCATGGACAAGGTCGGTGGCCTCCATAACCGCGAGCATCGCGGCGATGCCAATACCGTTGTCCGAACCCAGCGTCGTCCCATCTGCGGTGAGGTAGTCCCCCTCCTGCACCGGCACGAGCGCGTCCCGTGTGAAGTTGTGCACGTGGTCAGCGTTCTTCTCGTTAACCATGTCGAGATGGGACTGCAGGATGGTGCCCGTGGCCCCTTCGTGACCCGCCGTTCCCGGCTTCCGGACCACCACATTCCCGATGTCGTCCACTTGGTGCAACAGGCCGGCCCGATCCGCGACTGCCATCACCGACCGCCGCATCTGATCTTCGTTCTTCGACCCTCGCGGGATTGTCAGAATCGTATCGAAATGTGCCCAGAGCGGGGTCGGTTCGAGCGCAGCCACGAAGGTCATCGGTTCCTCCACCTCCTCCACGGTAGGTCGGGTCGGCTAGCCACTATAAACCGACGCCATCGTGCCGCGCTTTGCTCTCAATTCGAGCAACCGTCTACCCGAGCTGACTAGTAAGACTAAAGTCGTCGGAAAGTCCGGTGAGCTTTCACGATAGACTGATCGTGTGACGCTCCTCGGGCGACAGGCCCTTTCATTCCGCCTCCCTGATTCGACCGGACGCCCGCACGCGCTCGAGGACTACCGCGGCGACTGGGCACTACTGGTGTTTCATCGTCACCTTCGTTGACTGCCCTGCCGCCGACACCTGCTGCAGTTGCAGCAGGCGGATGCAGATCTGCATAAGCTCGCAGTTCGAGTCGTCATAGTGACTTTTGAAACACCAGAAGCGGCCAATAACTACCGCGCTGAAACCGGAGTCGGCTGGCCGATCCTGATCGATGCCAGCCGGGAGGTCTATCGTGCCTACGGCATGCACCGCGCCAAGCTACGCCACCTGGTTGGCCCGACGACTCTGTTTGCCTACGCGAAGGAAGCCCTACGGGGCGAGTTTCCCCGCCAACCGACCGGTGATCCAACCCAGCAAGGCGGCGATATCCTGGTTGACCCGGACGGTATCGTGCGATTTCATCACGTCGGAGCCGGATCGGGGTACCGACCATCGGTCAACGAAATTCTCGCCCCGTGCCGCTTGAAGTTCGATGACGTGTCCTAGTCTAGGTAGCAAGCATGGGCGGCGGTGAGCCCACCGGCACCGACCATCAACCCGACTACTAACCTCAACGCACTATTCCTTGACGCACGATTTTAACTTCGCTCCTGCGGGTATCGTGACCCTAAGAACATCACAAACCGTGCCAGCGCGATCTGTGGAATTTTCCTGAAAAACGGCTCTCCTATGGGCGCAAGGCATCGTCGTCCGTTCCGGAGAACGAGGTCGTACTGTTTTGGGACTAGGACCGGGCGTGATTCAAGGCTAGCCGGTGATACCATTTGCGAGATGAACCGAAGCCGCATGACATACACCGTAACTCTCATTTTCGGCGCCGCCTTCGTGGTGACCTTCTCGCCGGTCCGCGCCGAAAACCAGGAACACGCTGGGCAATACGCCCAAGCGGACATCGACTACGGCTTGGGTCTGTACCGAACGACGTGTGCGACGTGCCACGCCGAAGACGGAGCCGGCGTCCCGGGTGTCAACCTCCGGAACGCCACCCCGCGCGCCGAGACGGACGAGGCGTTGGTGCAGCTGATTCAAACCGGCATCCCAGATACGGCTATGCCCCCCGGCGAGTACTCCCAGGCTGAGCTCACCGCCCTAGTCGCCTATGTCCGTACGATGGGCGAGGTCGATCCTGGAAACGTCCGTATCGGTGACGCCACTCGAGGTGAATCCATCGTCATGGGCAAAGGTGACTGTACCCGCTGTCATCGTGTGAAACGAGCCGACTCGCTGAGCTCAGCCCCCGCGCTGATCGAGATCGGTGCCATTCGAACCGCGGGCAGCCTGGAAGCGTCGCTACTTGACCCCACCGGCACCATGATCCCAATCAATCGACCCATTCGCGCCGTTCTGGCCGATGGCACGGTAGTCAAGGGCCGCCGACTCAACGAAGATACTTATTCGGTACAACTGATCGACGACAACGGCCGCCTGCGGTCTTTGGACAAGACCATGCTTCGTGAGTTCACCATTCTCGAAACATCGCCGATGCCATCCTACGTTGATAGCCTAACCGAACAGGAGATCGCCGACGTGGTCGCGTACCTGCTGACCCTGCGAGGAGTGGAGGGACTATAGACCAATGACCCAACGCCATCGACCATTCGTAGTTCTCTCCATCGGACTAGGCCTGATAGTCACGTCGCTCACAGCGCAGGAGACCGGTGTGACGTTTGAGCGATTGCTTAACGCCGTGGACGAGCCCGAGAACTGGCTCACCTACTCAGGTTCATACCTTAGTCAACGACACACTGCACTTGACGAGATCACGACCACGAACACCGGCGACCTGGAACTAAAGTGGGTCTTCCAGGCCCAGTCGCTCCAGATGTTCGAGACGACCCCGATTGTCGTTGACGGCATTATGTATTTGACCGAGGCTCCAAACACCGTCGTGGCGCTCGACGCCAAACTCGGCCGTGTGTTCTGGAAGTACCAGTACACCCCGTCGCAGGAGTCGAGACCATGCTGTGGCCGACTCAACCGAGGGCTTGGCCTTCTCGGAAACACCTTGTTCATGGCGACGATCGATGCCCGGCTCATTGCGATCGACGCGACAACCGGTCAGCCAGTCTGGGTCACCGATGTTGCCGACCCCCGTGCCGGCTATGCGATGACGGTGGCACCGTTAGTGATTAAGGATAAGGTCATTGTCGGCGTCGCCGGTGGTGAGTACGGCATTCGAGGCTTCATTGCGGCGTATGATGCTGAGACCGGTGACGAAGTTTGGCGCTTCTACACCATTCCCGGTCCAGGTGAACCAGGGCACGAAACCTGGGAAGGTGGCGGTGACGCGTGGATGCATGGTGGCGCGTCGGTCTGGCTGACCGGGTCGTACGATCCTGACCTCAACTTAACCTACTGGGGCATCGGTAACCCGGGTCCAGACTGGAACCCGGCGCAACGTCCCGGCGACAACTTGTACTCCGATTCGGTCGTCGCACTCAATGCCGATACCGGCGAGCTTGAGTGGTACTTCCAGTTCACGCCGAACGACGACTACGATTACGATTCAGTGCAGATTCCGGTACTCGTCGACTATCCTGCGCAGGATGGCAGCACACTCAAGCTGATGCTTTGGGGTAATCGGAACGGCTTCTTCTATGTACTCGATCGCGAAAACGGTCGTTTTGTCTCAGGTAACCCCTTTATCTTCATTAATTGGGCAGAGGGCCTCGACGACAACGGTCGGCCGATCGAAACGCCGCAGCCCCCTGGCACGCCAACCTTCCCGGGTGTTCAGGGCGGCACCAATTGGTATTCGCCGTCTTACAGCCCAAATACCAATTTGTTCTATGTCTCGTCGTGGGAGAACAACGCAACAACCTTCGGAGTCCGTGAGGCAGAGTATCAGCCAGGGCAGACCTTTCTCGGCGGAACGCTGGGTAACCCAATCCCCGGTGCACCCCGTCTTCCGAACCTCAAGCGCGGCGAAATCAATAACTGGACTGAAGCAGCTGGAACCGGCGCTATTATTGCGCTCGATCCGGTCACGGGTGACGCCAAGTGGAAATTCGAGATGACCGATGTGACCACGAGTGGGATTCTGACAACCGTTACCGACGTCCTCTTTACTGGTGGACGTGAGGGTTATTTCCATGCGCTGGACGCTCGGAACGGTGAGTTGTTATGGCGTAGTGCCGCGCTGGGTGGTGTAATTGCAATGGGGCCAATGTCGTACGCAGTCGACGGACAACAATTCGTCGCAGCAGCGGCGGGCAACGGGCTATTTGTGTTCGGGCTTCCTGAATAATCTGAAACAGTGAAACGTGCCAGTGAGTTTTCGTGCAAAATATCAGTTGGAGAACAGAGCAGAAGCTCGTGCTAAAGCTCACTGATAGATTTCATTGATCTACAGCTAAGGACAACTCGTGCCTATCTATGAGTATCAGTGCAAGGGATGCGGTAATCAATTCGAGCAGGTCGTACTGCCGAAGACAACGCCGCAGTGCCCAGCGTGTAAGAGTCAGGAACTTGAACGCTTGCTGTCACACTTTGCGGTGAGTTCGGAGGGCACGAGACAAACGAACCTCACGTCGGCTCGTAAGCAGGCACGTAAGACTCAACTCGACAAGGCGCACGCTGAACACGAGGCGATGCACCACCATCATCACTGAACCAGCGGAGTTCCAGGCCTCAATCGCCGGCCGGCCCGGATTCAGCTTGTCGGCGCCTCGGAGGGCGAAGTGACACTGCCTGACGGCGTATCGCTTTCGGTCGACGCCGCCGATGACGGAATCCCGGGACCGAAACCCAAAGCCGCAAAGCGGCGGCAGCGCAATCAAGGACGCCCAGGCCCGAACACTCAGAATGTCGTAAACCCTTGGGCAGCGGTCAGGACAGGACTGGCCGTCACGTGGGTGCAGCACCGCGGGCCTGGACATGTAACGTTTGATCCGATGCTAGTGTAGGTTGAGAACGGCCGGGCAACAACGAATGCGAACTATAGCAAACCAGGCATCTACGTACTTCGTGGCGTCTCCGACGACACCGTACTGACGACAAACGTGGATGTGACGATCAACGTGCTCCCCTCGGATCCACACTAATCTCGTAGTAGCGAATCGTTCCATCAGTATAATTTCGTGGTACCCATGTGGAGATTCCGACGTCTGTCAGCGGGTGTGGCCTCTTCGATTTTGCTCACGCTCGTCACAATCACAGCGGTCGGATGTTCGAATGCGCCACCACCGGAGGCAACTTCGCCCATGTCGTTACCAGCCGACATCGATCCGCCCGAAGTTGGTGACGGTGCATCGATCGACATAGCCGGCCAAGCCCCACCCCCGGCAGAAGGAGCACCTTCCGTGATCATCCTCCACCCAGAGATCGCATCGGAGGTTCCAGTCCCGACCGAACCGGCCATCATGGATCAGTTCGGGCGCGACTTCATCCCGCACCTGATGTTGACCCGCCTCGGTCAACCGGTCTTGTTCAAGAACAGTGAGGATGACCTGCACACCGTTCACGTCTCGGACGAAAACGGACACTCGCTCTTCAATGTGGCGATGCCGATCCGCGGAGGCCGCCACAATTACATGTTCACTGAAGCTGGCGACTACGTAATTTCATGTGACGTACATCAGGAAATGTCTGCAACAATTCTGGTCCTCACCACACCCTACTCCGCTATCGCGGATCGAAGCGGCATCTTCTCCATTCCGAACGTCGCTACGGGTCGCTATACGCTGGTCCTTCGCCGCGGCGAGCAGCGCCACGAGGAACCGATCAAGATTGCAGCGGATCAGGAGGAGTTAGTGCTCGACTTTCCCACGGGCAGTTGACCGATCCAACCGCGTTACCTTCCGGCTTGTTTGATTGACCTACTTGTAACGAACAAATGACAACTACTCGGGTCCTAGGAGTGCCGGTTTAGCCGTCTGACGACACAGGAGATGCGAACGGGTAAAACAGGACACCGCACTCTGGCCGATGCCAATCAAACCGGTTCTCGTCGCGTACCGGTCACCCCGAGAACGAACGACACGTGATAACATCGCCCGTTTGAAACGGGAACGCTGGCGTGCGCGCTCGCGACCTTGCTCCCCGTCAGTTCGGCACAAATGCAAGAACCCCGATCCGAAATCAACGTGTCGGCCCTTGGTCCGAAGATCGGCCAAGCCATCCCAGACTTCAGCCTCCCAGATCAAAATGGCACAGTGTGGACGCGTGACTCGATCATGGGTCCACATGGAGCGATGATCCTCTTTCATCGCTCCGCCGATTGGTGACCATATTGCAAAGCGCAACTCGTCGAGTTGCAAAATCAGTTACCTGAACTCGAAGCGCAAGGCCTCGGTGTAGTTGCCATCAGCTTCGACTCACAGGATATCTTGGCAGATTTTGCTGAACGAAAAGGAATTACCTTTCCTCTACTGTCAGACAAGGACTCGTCTGCCATAGCCGCGTTTGGTATTTTGAACACTGTCGCAGTCGATGGACTCGGTCCCAATGCCGACAATCCATCTGTCGCAGCTGATGTTGAACGCTATGTGTCAGTGTTCGGCGCGACAGAGATGCTGGTCGGCGCACCGTTCCCTGGAACCTTTATCGTCGATCGTGAAGGTCGGGTGACGTCGAGATTCTTTGAAGAAGAGTCCTACCGGGAGCGTAACACCGCAGCAAACATCATGCTACGTCTGAGCATGGAAACCAACCCTGTGTCAAGCACACGTAGCGAAACGCCGCACATGACGGTCACAGCCTCCCAAACGAACGCCGAAGTTTCCGCCGGAAGCCGCATCTCGCTAATCCTGGACATCGAACTACATCCGGATATACACGTCTACGCGCCTGGTGCGGACGAGCTGGGCTATCGGGTCATTGCACTTCGCATGTCCGACGAACGGTTCGTGCGTATTGAGCCGACTGCGCATCCGGCCTCTGAAATTTACCACTTCGAGCCACTGGACGAGCGGGTGCCGGTCTACCAACAACCGTTCCGTCTGATCCAGAACGTGGTGGTCAAGGCATCGGCTGAGGCGATTGAGGCCCTTAGCAACGTCGACGTGATAACACTGGGGGGACAGCTCGACTACCAAGCTTGCGATGATTCAGTGTGTTTCAGTCCGGTCTCCGTGCCCGTGTCCTGGACACTAACCGTAGCATCCCTCGACCGCCAGCGCGCCAATCAACCAGCCCGCTAGGGATCGTGGACCGACAAGGAACACGACTCGAAACTACCTTTCAAGACTGCGGAAGCTGAACTCCACGTCGAACCGCGCTCACAACCTTAAGACCCCCCTTGGAACGGTCTCGATGTCAGCGAACCACGTTCGAGTGTTGACGACGCACACGCGCAGCCGCGCGTAGCTCGGCCTCTTTGACTTGACCTACAACAGCCGGCCCTGGTCTTTCACCGGCATCGCCAAAACGGCCGAGTTCGCATGGCGATCTCACATGGTCAACGCAACAACTTAGCTAAATTTTCAGATGGTTTCATCCAGCCGAGAGTTTGTCGAGGCCGGTCGTTGAGCACGTGTGCGACCCGGTTCAGGTGCCGCTGGCTATGGACTGACAAGTCGCTTCCTCGTGGGAAGTACTGACGCAGCAGACCGTTCGTATTTTCGTTACTGCCGCGTTGCCACGGGCTTGACGGATCACAGAAGTAGACGTGGACGCCAGTCGCAATGCTGAATTGGCGGTGCCGAGCCATTTCCTTGCCGCGGTCCCACGTGAGGGACACCGCGAGATGCTGCGGCAGCGTTCTGATCTTCTTCGCGATGAGCGCGCACACATGGTGACTGGTCTTATTGCGGCCGACGGCCAGTAACATCACGTAGCGAGTCTGACGCTCGACCAACGTTGCGATCGCCGACTGGCCCCGGGCACCCAGCATCAGATCGCCTTCCCAATGACCAGGCACCGCACGGTCTTCAATCTCAGCCGGTCGATCCGCGATGAGAACCATATCTTTGATGTAGCCCCCTGGATCTTTGCGCCCATGCGGGCGACGACGGGTACGCCCAGAACGCAGACACGCGGTGAGCTCTTTGCGCAACGCCCCCCTGGCCTGGACGAACAGCGAGCGATAGATGGTTTCGTGGGACACGCGCATCTCGGGATCGTCCGGGTAGTCAACGGTCAGTCTCGCACTGATTTGTTGAGGAGACCACTGCGCGTTCAACATCGATTCCACCTGGGTGCGGAGCCGAGGACATTGGCGGAATTTCGTGGCTTTCGGTCGTCGCGCTCTCTTGTAGGCCGCCTCGTCCGCGCGACACGCCCGATACCGGCAGGGGCCGCTATTGCCGTTGACCTCGCGACAGATGGTGGACGGTGCCCGTCCAAGGCGTCGTGCGATCGCCCGATACGATGCGCCGCTTCCCAATCCTCTCGAGACTTCCTCGCGCTCAGCCAATGACAGGTGCCGCTTCGAACGCGTCGGCTTCCGTGGTGGCATCCCGCCCACCGTGTTCAGCAGCCTCTGCATCGTCTTCGTCGAACACCTGACGGCCGCCGCCGCTTCTTCAAAACTGCGACCGTCACTGATGAGCCGACGTACAGTCAGTCGTTCTTCTCGCGTCAGCCGCACACCGCGAGTACGCGTTTCTGCCATCCCAACACCTCCACTGTTTCCTTACCACGTAGCGGTTCAAATGTTGCGATGACCACATGAGAGCGCCCTGCGAATGACGGACACGACACAGGTCGTGACCCCCTGCCGGCCATAGAGGCAAGCGTGCCACCGATTCCGATGGACTCGTCGGTGGGGTGAGTGAGCACAGCCATCAGACGGAGACGATCAGACGCAGGTAAGTTGTATCGGAAGGACGCGTGGTCAAGCCAGGCGCGGGGTGCTAGGATGCTGTGTTAGTGTCCATCCCTGAACGGTGGAACCTGGCGGCGATGGCGTTTCTGGTCGTGGTTTTTGGTTTGCTGGGCTTGGCGACCGGATCGAGTGCCCAGCCGGTGCAGACTGACTGGCTGGAGCGAGTCACTACCCCAGGATCGGCGCGTGCCGTGCTGGACCAGTATTGTGTTCGGTGCCACAACGGAAAGCGCCGAATCGCTGGGTTGAGCCTCGATGCAGATACACTCGATGTAACGGTTCCCGGTGCCCACCCGGATATCTGGGAGCGTGTGGTCGCCAAGCTTCAAGCGGGCTCGATGCCACCGCCCGGGCTGCCCCGGCCGAACGGTATAACCTATTCCACACTCACGAAGTGGCTCGAATCAGAACTCGACCGAACCTGGGCGGCCGATCCCAACCCGGGCCGAGTTGCTCCAGTCCATCGCCTCAATCGAACCGAGTACAACAACGCGATTCGCGATCTACTCGCGGTCGACCTTGACATCACGTCGTTGCTGCCTGGTGATGAGACCGCGGATGGAAGCTTCGATAACTTTGGCGATGTGCTGACCATCTCGAAAGCCCACGTCGAGCGCTATCTCTCGGTGGCACGTCAGGTAACACGCCTGGCCATCGGTCTTCCCCCAGCGAGCCCAGGATTCGAAACGTTCGAAATTCCCCTGCACATCGTGCAAAACGACCGTCGGAGCGAGGATCTCCCATTCGGTTCACGTGGCGGCACCGCTGTGTCTCATCAGTTCCCGATCGACGGTGAGTACGTCATCAAAGTTCGCCTCCGCCGTCAGTATCAGGACTACATCGTGGGCATGGGCTGGCCGCAGCAGCTCGACGTTCGACTCGACGGTGAGCTCCTCGATCGGTTCGTGGTTGGTGGCACTGCGCAAGGAACGCCAGCCGCTGCCAGCTATGCCGGCGCGGGTGAGCCGAGCTTTGCCGGTAACCCGAGGTGGGAAGAGTATATGCAGGTCACCGGCGACAACGGGCTTGAAGTTAAAGTCCTGGTTGAGGCAGGACCGCACATCATAGGTGTTTCGTTCGTACGAGAGCTGTGGGAACCAGAGGACCTTCCACAGCCGCTACAGCGAGGACGCGTGCTCACAAACGACCAGGTGTACATGGGATACGCGGCCGTCGCCTCGCTGGAGATCGGAGGTCCTTTCTCTGTGGCGGGGCTGAGCGAAACGCCGAGTCACCGAGCGATCTTCACGTGCGATCCCCACAACAGGGCGGCTGAGCGACCGTGTGCGACCGACATCCTGTTGCGACTAGCGCGCCTCGCCTACCGGCGTCCAGTGACCGACGACGACATCGACTCACTACTTGCCTTCTTCGAGAGCGGACGTAAAACTGGCGGGACATTCGAGTCGGGCATTCAATTCGCGCTAGAACGCATGCTTATCGACCCAGACTTCCTGCTACGCGTTTATCGGGAGCCGGTGACACTGGGAAATGGACAGCGCGTCTATCGATTAGGTGACATCGAAGTCGCGTCGCGGCTGTCTTTTTTCTTATGGAGCAGCATTCCCGACGACCGTTTACTTTCCCTAGCCGAAGCGGGCACGCTGACCTCACCCGACGTTCTCGAGCAAGAAGTACGGCGTATGCTCACCGATCTCAGAGCCGTCGACGCGCTGGTCGACGACTTCGCAGCACAGTGGCTCAACCTCCGCCGTGTGGGCGACGTGGTCGTCGACCAGACCCGCTATCCCCACTACGACGCAAACTTGCTCGAGGCGTTCAAACGCGAGACCGAATTGTTCGTCGCCAGTACATTCCGCGAGGATCGGAGCGTGAACGAGCTGCTGAGCGCGGACTACACCTTCGTCAACGAGCGCTTGGCCCGCCACTATGGGATACCGGCAGTCTACGGCAGCCACTTTCGACGGGTCAGCTTACCCGACCGCGACCAGCGCGGCGGTTTGCTCGGGCACGGCGCGATCCTAGCCACGACGTCGTATCCCGACCGCACGTCGCCCGTGCTGCGGGGCAAGTGGCTCCTCGATAATATTTTTGGGATTCGGGTTCCACCACCGCCGCCAGGGGTCGATACCAATCTTCAGGAGCAACCTACGACCCAACCGGCGACCATTCGACAGCGGTTAGCTCAGCATCGACACAACCCAACTTGCGCTAGTTGCCATTCAATGATCGATCCTATCGGATTCGCATTGGAGAACTTCGACGTCATCGGCGGGTGGCGAACCGAGGACGAGAGCGGCACCCGGGTGGACGCCCGTGGCACGACCACCGGCGGTGCGGCTGTTGAGGGCCTCGCTGGACTGCGCGCATTGTTGCTCAAGGACAGCGAACGGTTTCCGCGAACAGTCACCGAGAAACTCGTCGCGTATGCACTGGGCCGCCGTCTCGACCATTATGATCAGCCGATGGTGCGTCGGGTCGTTCAGGCCGCTGCTAAGGACAACTACCGGTGGTCAAGCCTTGTGCTCGGCATCGTCAAGAGTCCAACGTTTCTCATGCGGACAGTGGAGGCGCCGGCCAACTAACCGGCTCGCGAATTGCAGGCCTGAGGAGACGGAAATGCCGTTCCTGACTAAGAAACCGTTGCCACGACGAACCGTACTACGCGGCCTGGGAGCCACCCTCGCCCTTCCAGTTCTGGACGCAATGGTCCCCAGCGTTTCGGTCGGTACGCGAGCGGCCGTCAAACCGGTGCATCGTTTTCAGGCCTTCTATGTCCCGAACGGTATGGCAATGGAACACTGGACACCGGCAGGACAGGGCGTGGATTTCGACTTACCCCCAATTCTTGAGCCGCTGGGTCCTCACCGAGATCAGGTGCTGGTGCTCTCGGGACTCCGAGCGAATTGGAATTACATCCACGCGGGTGCGTCGGGGTCCTTCTTGACAGGCACCGTTCGAGGCGGCCGGAACGAGACTGAAATCATTGCTGACGTTTCAATGGACCAGCTGCTGGCACGATATTTTGCCGACCAAACACAGGTGCCGTCACTGGAACTATCAATGGACCGACCAGCCAACGCGGGCGAGTGCTCTGGAAACTTGAGCTGTGTCTACACGCACACGTTGTCCTGGCGTAGTCCGACGCAGCCGCTCCCAACCGAATGGAATCCTCGTGCGGTGTTCGAAACGCTGTTTGGTGACAGTGGGAGTACGGAACGATCAGTTCGGGAATTAAGGCTGCGTCAGCAGAAGAGCCTTCTCGATGCCGTGACGGACAAACTCGCTGCCCTTCGGGCAGAGCTCGGACCACACGACCAAGCTAAGGTGGAGGAGTACACCGATGCCGTTCGTGACGTCGAACGGCGCATTCAGCGTGCCGAGGAACAGCGTAATCTGGAGCTACCAGACCTAGAGCAACCGCAGGGAGCCCCTTCTGTCTTCGAGGACCATCTGGCAGTGATGCTCGACCTCCAACTTCTCGCCCTCCGGTCGGATCTCACGCGGGTGATCACGTTCATGATTGGCAAGGAGCAGAGCGCTCGTCCTTATCCGCAGATTGGTGTGCCGGAGGCTCACCACCCACTCTCGCACCACAACAACCAGCCGGAACTGATCGCGCACATGTCCAAGATCAACCGGTACCACATCGAGTTGTTTGCCGGGTATCTCGAGAAACTTCGGGCAACCCCGGACGGCAACGGTACATTGCTCGACAATATGACGATCCTCTACGGCTCAGGCATCTCTAACAGCACCCGGCACTCGGGTGACAACCTCCCGCTACTCGTGGTAGGTGGCGGGGCCGGGACACTCCCCAGCGGGCGACACCTCGTCTACCCGGAAAACCCGACGCTTGCCGACCTGCTGGTGACACTCATGGACAAGCTCGGTGTGCCGGTTGAACGGATCGGCGGGAGCACCGGTCGGCTCCCGCTCGAGACCCTTTCCGGCGTGTAAAGCGGAAGGATCGACATGTCAATGTGCACTCGGTCCGCGCGAGTCGCGTTTGTGGTATCCGCATTGCTCGCGGGACTGACCCACTTGGGCGTCACCTCAGCTTATGCTCGCCAGAACTCGCCGCTCGTTGCAGCCGCTCGGAGCGCAGACAGCGACACAGTTCGGGCACTGCTCAAGAATGGGGCGAACGTTCACGACATAGAACCAGACGGCACCACAGCCCTCCATTGGGCGAGCCACCGCGACGACCTGAAGATCGTAGAGCTGCTGATAGCCGCCGGCGCCTTGGTCAACGCCTCCAACGACCTTGGCGTGACGCCGCTGTGGAACGCGAGTGAGAACGGTAGCGGCGCTATGACACACCGCCTTCTCGAGGCCGGCGCGAACCCAAATTCCAGACTCCTGTCTGGAGAAACACCGCTCATGATGGCTGCTCGCGCAGGCGCTCCAGAGGTGGTCGCTCAGCTCCTCGCTCGCGGCGCCGACGCCGAGATGCGGGGCACGCGTGGCCAGACGGCACTGATGTGGGCGGTGGCCCAGCAACACGCCGATGTGGTGAAGGTGCTACTGACGCACAGGGTCAACGTGCACGCTCGATCCAACGTGTGGACTCAGATGATGGCTGTGCCCCCCCATGGGCTTCCTGAGCACAATCGGGAAATTTCCCATGGTGGCAACACCGCACTGCTGTTCGCAGCACGCGTCGGCGACCTCGCTTCCGCGCGTCTGCTCGTCTCGGTCGGTGCCGACGTCGACGATCAGGACGCCTGGGGCGTCAGTGCCACGGTGTTGGCCACACACTCCGGCTATGCCGAACTCGTCGAGTTCCTACTCGAAAAGGGCGCCGATCCGAACGCTGCGGATGCTGGCTTTACGGCACTCCACGAAGCCGTGATGCGCCGCGACGATCGGCTGACGGCGGTTCTACTCAGACACGGCGCCAACCCGAACGTACCGCTCGCAACCTGGACCCCGAGGCGTCGCGCATCGTGGGACCTCAACTTCGCACCGTCGTTAATCGGCGCTACGCCATTCTGGCTGGCCGCGCGGTTCGCCGAACCAGGGCTAATGGGTCTCCTGGCCGCGCACGGTGCCGACCCGATGGTCGTGCATAACGTTCGGTATCGTGTGAACGCCGCGACGCGGCATGAACCGCGCCATGAGGCAACGACGGCCTTGATGGCGGCAACGGGCATGGGGGCACCCGGCGTGCGAGCGTGGATCGCACCCAATCGGGTGGAGCCCGAAGGAGCGATGCTCGAAGCGGTAAAAACTGCGCTCGAACTCGGTGTCGACCCGAACGCCACTGACCCGAAGGGCAACACCGCACTCCATACGGCGGCACTTCAAGGGCAAAACCTGGTCATCACCTACCTCGTCGAGCACGGCGCTGAGCTCTATACCAAGAACCGAAACGGACAGACCCCGCTCGCAACGGCCATGGCCAGAGGGCGCGGTGGATTCACTGTCGATCTGCTACGGTCACTCGAGTCGGACACTGTCCCGGCGGAGGGCGGCAACGTCACGATCACGCCGATTAACCACGCAAGTCTGCAGCTCGAATTCCGCGGAACTACCATCCACGTCGACCCGTGGAACGAAGGGAACTACGCGACCGCGTTACCCGCGGACCTCGTTCTCGTCACCGACATCCCTGGCGATCACCTGGACCCAGATGCGATCGCGGCCATCCGAAATCCGAATGCGCCGGTCGTGGTTCCGCCGGCCGCCGCCGGGCGCGTCCCCGAAAGTACAATCATGGCAAACGGCGAGATCCGGACGCTCGCTGGCATCCGGGTAGAAGCGCTCCCGAGGTACGACCTGATCCAGGGCGACCCGTTCCACCCGAAGGGCCGCGGCAACGGGTATCTGGTGACGCTCGGCGGAACCCAGCTCTACATTGCGGGAGCAACCGAGTGTGTTCCCGAGATCCAGGCACTCGGCACGCGCAACATCGATGTGGCCATCGTAGCGATGAACCTCCCGCAGGGCCGCATGACACCTGAAGCGGCGGCCGAGTGCGTCAAGCTCATCCGTCCGTCGGTCGCCTACGTCTACCACTACCGGGACGGTGACATCGCGGCATTCCGAGACGCGCTGGCCGATGTCGCGGTCGAGGTCCGTCTCCCCGATTGGTATCCCAACGACCCACGGTAAAATCGGTGCAACGGGAATAGTTGCCGTGGTCTCCAGCCCCGGGCGATGGTACACTGAGATTATCTGTTACGAAGCCTCAAACCATGCACCCACTATCGAAACTCAGCACAGCCGTTGCGCCGATCGCCCTCGTGGGTTGCATTTTAACGCCGGCCGGTGCGCTTGCCGGCGAGGTCGAGCCCAACGAAGCAGACGTCACGTTCACAAAGGACGTGTTGCCCATTTTGCAGCGTTCGTGATGAAGGTCTTCCGCGGGCCGGCAGGTTCACCACGACCTGGCGCAAGCTCAGCGGTCCTGGCGAAGTTCAATTCGCCGCCCCTGCCAAGGCGCGTACGCTCGCCTTCTTTAGCGAAGCGGGTAACTACACGCTTGAACTGTCCGGTAGCGACTCGGTCCTCGAAAACACTGTCGAAGTCACCGTGATCGTCAACCCTTCCTAGAGCTTCACAAAAAGTCAACCTACCCCATGTCACCGTCGAACCCTGCGGGTCCGCTGGCCTTTGGACGATTGGCGTTTTCACTCGTGGTCTTTGCCGGCGGACTCGTGGCAATGGTGCCACATCGCGATGCGCTGATGTGGCAGGCTAGCGTGATCACGGGCGAGGGGGGGCACTGGGTGGGTGGTGCGAGCGTCGTCTTGCTCCTTGGGTGGAGACGGTCATGGCTGCACAAGGTGGCGGTGGCGCTGACCACGGTCGGTATCGTCCTGCTGTTCACTCCCCTGGCGCAAGCGTACCGCGTCGCTGCGGCGCTCCCCAACGCGCTTCACGAAGCGTTCGGCGTGCCACACGTCACCTCGACGACCGAGGCTGGACCCCGCCGCGCACCACTCGTTCCGATAGATCTCGTCTTCGGCGTGTCGGCCGGAGAAGTGATCGCGGATGAGCACGTCTACAACGTCATAGACGGCGAAAAGCTTACGCTGGACCTCTATCGACCCCAGTACGGAGTCGACCCCAGGCCTGTCGTGATGGTGGTCCACGGCGGGGGTTGGACTAGCGGCGACAAACGAGAGTTCGCGATCCTCAGCCGCTATCTCGCGGCCCGCGGCTACGTCGTAGCGAACGTGGCCTACCGCCTGGCGCCTAGCTGGATATTTCCAACCCCTCTGGAAGATCTCGTCTCGGCGATCCAGTACGTCAAGAACCTTGAGACCACCCATAATGTCGACCCCACCCGATTCGCCTTTCTCGGTCGGTCGGCGGGCGGACAGATCGCTCTTATCGCAGCATACACGTTGGAAGACCCCGCCATTCTGGGAGTCGTCTCTTTCTACGGTCCGACGGCGTTGCGCTGGAGCTACGAGAACCCTGCTAAGGCAAGCATCATCGACTCAAACCTCGCCCTCGAGCAGTATCTTGGAGGACCACCAGCTTCACATGGCGAGCAATACGACGCGGCCGAGCCCGCCCGCTTCGCGACGAACGCAAGCCCGCCGACGCTGCTGATTCAGGGACTCCGAGACGAGCACGTCTCGCCATTCCACGCCGAGTCATTGAGTACGCACCTGGCCGAGGTCGACGTTCCGCACGTCGTTGTCCACATGCCATGGGCGACCCACGGGTGCGACTACGTGTTCAGCGGACCGTGCGGGCAGATCAGCACGTATGCCGTCGAGCAGTTTCTCGGATCCGTTCTCCGGGGTTCCAGCCGTCACGATGGCGAGACTGCCGGCGGAAGCTCGTCCGATCCGGACTCATAGCTCGTCGACACGCGGATGACGCGAAGTTACCGCTCGCACGGCAAGCCGGACGAGGTGGGGTATCGGTTGTGCGCGGATGTCGCCTTTGGCCGCATATCGGTCAAGGCGGTCGATCTCCGCGGCCAACCGAACAGCAAACGCCACTCCGCTGCGATCGAGCGCCGCATCGAGCCCTCCGGCCGGCTGGCAGGCGCGCACCTGCACATCGTTGAATTGTTGGTGAAACGTCGCCAGACAGCGCCGCATCACAAAGCCATTTGTGACGAGCAAGGCTCGTGTCACCGTCCACCCTGTCCGTTAAAGCACGGCCATGCCGAGCCTAACGTTCTCGAGCGTATTACCAGCTCGCGGCTCCGTCAGAATCGGCGACTCGTGAACGCCCGCGGCGACGAGACGGTCTTTGAAGACTAGGGCTTCCGGCTTGTCGAATACCTCACGGGTCATCTTCCCGTCTCGGCCTGAAACCAGAACCCGTGGGGCATATCCAGCATGGTAGAGCTCGGCCGCACGTTCAGGAACTGCGAGGTCACGACTGCCGAACACAAAGATGACGTCGGCGAGATCAGGTGGATCTGATACCGCGAGAAAGTCCCAGATCGGCTTGATCAACCGCCGTGTCTCTGGATCGAATCAGGCGACGTGGTCCTTATGCTGCGGACCGGAGGTCATTGCTCGGATAGGCACTGAGTCGGCGTCCGATCGGGCTGGCCTTGAATTGCGGTGACCCCTGTAGTCACCGCCAGACCGAAACTACCGACGTACCGCATTAAGGTTTCTCAGGGGACCAATAGGGCCCTTGTCCAATGATAGTCGTCGTCGTTCACCGTTACGTGCGCGACTTGGCCGCTATTGAACGATGCTATCATCAAAAGAAGTGATTGCGACTCAGATTTCACATGCGCTGGGTGGGGTTATGTTCGCGTGGTGCCTCATGACCGCGGAAAGCTCGGCTCTGGCGCAAGCGTCAACTGATCTGAACCTCGTATCACCTACCGGTCGCCAATCGATCGCCATCGTTCACAGTCCTCAAGATCAGCGAGAGATGGTTCGCTTCGCCGATCTGGTTCGAATCTTCGACCTCGACATCCAAGACAAGTCCAGACCCGACACCATTACGATCAACCATGACGGCCAGTTGATGATCTTGACGTCTGATCAGCCAGTCGTATCGGTGGCCGGGCGGCTCGTGTCCTTGCGGACCTCGCCGCCCCGGCGCTCAGGCGACGACTGGCTCGTCCCACTGGAGTTCTTGAGTCTGGCACTCGGTCCGTTGGTCCGAGAGACGATTGTAGTGCGCCAACGTTCCCGCCTCGTGCTCATCGGTGACGTCGTCGTCCCCCGCATTAGCGCCCGGTATCGGGCGCACGGAGTAAACGCACAGCTGGACTTCGAGGTCCGACCGACAACGCCGTATACCGTGACACGAGAGCATGGGCGATTGATCCTACAATTCGATGCGGACGCGATCGACGTTGGGCAACTGCCGTCGCCGAGAGGCAACGTGGTGGCCGGTATTAATGTCGATCCGTCATCGGATCGTCTTATCATCAACCTCGGGCCCGCATTCGGATCATTCGACGTAGCAAATCGATCCATTCGCAACGGCGAACAAGTGTCGCTTACACTGACTGCCACCAACCGATTGGCCGCGACACCCAACCCTCCAGCGGCGGCAGTTGACACCACGGCTGGTGATGGCCCGTTGCCAGATCTGCAGATCGCACCAGCGTTGCGTGTCGTTGCCATTGACGCCGGGCACGGAGGCACCGATGAGGGCGCAGTGAGCGGCGGCGATACCCGCGAGAAGGACGTCACGCTCAGCGTTGCTCGCCTGCTACGCGATGCAATTGTGCAGCGCCTTGGACTTCGGGTCATCCTGACGCGTGCGCGCGACGAGTCGATTGGCCTTGACGAACGCGCGGCGACCGCAAACAACAACAAGGCTGACCTATTCATCAGTCTGCATACCAACACGTCGGTACGACCATCGGCTACCGGGGCCGAGGTCTTCTACCTCAGCATGGGTGATGAGTACGGCAAGGAGGCACGTGAGTTCGCCGAACGAAACACTCAGGTCGTGCCAGTCATCGGCGGCGATACTCGAGCGATTGGTCTGGTCCAGTGGGAGCTGGCCCAAGTCCGATACCTCGACAGATCGGCCAAACTTGCCGACATGGTCCATCAGGAGCTGAGCCGTCGGATTCCGATGAGCCCACGCGATGTGCAGGAGGCTCCGTTTCGGGTGCTCGTCGGCGCCAACATGCCGGCGGTCTTCGTCGAGATGGGCTTCGTCTCGAACCCTCAAGATGAGCAACGCCTGACCAGCGCACGCTTCCAGAACTCGGTGGTTGAGGCTCTGATTGGTAGCATCTTGCGCTATCGTGACTACGTTCAGAGTACGGCGGCGGCCGCGGTAATCGCCAGCGGATCCGATTCGATAGGAGACACGTCATCCCTCCAAGCACGCGACGAGTAACCCCTCAGCTACGGGTGACACGGACACGTCTCGTTGCCGGAGGCGCACTGGTTTTCGTGGTCGGCATCGCCGCCTTCTTCGCGGGGAGGGAACGGAGTTCGCTAGGTGTCGTCGAGACCGACATGGCTCACGAAACTACACCGACGGCACTGCCTGATCTCGACTCAAAGACGGTCATGCTCTATTACATTTCCGAAGACGGCTTGTCGCTGGTTGCCCTCCAACAGGAACTAACACTGAACGAGCAGCGAGGTGCGGAAGCGCTCGCACGGTTCGTCGTCAAAAAGCAGCTAGGCCCGGCGCCAGCTCCGCTCGCATCGCCCTTTCCGGCAGGCACACGGCTCCGTGGTATCTATCTGACCCCAGGTGGTGACGCGTTCGTCGATCTGAGCCGGGACGTCGCCCGAGGACATCCCGGCGGATCACTCGATGAGCTGTTCACCGTGTACGCGATCGTCAACGCTTTAACAACGAACATCCCCGAGATCACCGCGGTGCAGATCCTGATCGGTGGACTCGAGGTGGACACGCTCGCTGGTCACGTTGACCTCCGCCGTCCTCTCGAGCAAGACATGAAGTGGGTGTCCTAATGTCAGTCTCCAAGCCGATTTCCAGTGCCGCCCGGACGGACCAGCGAACGCCCGCACAGCTCAGACCGACCCGACTTACACCCAATTGGACCATTCACGCCGAAGGTTCAGTCTTGATCGAGGCCGGCCTGACCAAGGTCGTGTGCACCGCCAGCATCGAAGATCGCGTTCCGCCCTTCTTACGTGGCACCGGCAAGGGCTGGGTGACGTCCGAGTACGGCATGCTGCCACGAGCAACATCGACACGCATGACCCGCGAAGCCACGAAAGGACGAGTCGGAGGACGGACGCAAGAGATTCAGCGGTTGATCGGACGATCGCTGCGCGCCGTCACTCGGCTGGACCAACTCGGAGAACGCACAATCTGGATTGATTGCGACGTCCTGCAGGCCGACGGCGGTACTCGTACGGCCTCAATCACCGGCGGCTTCGTCGCGTTGGTGCTCGCCCTCGAGAAACTACGCACCGACGGCAAACTCGCGAGGGTACCGATCAGTGACTATGTCGCCGCGATTAGTGTCGGAGTCGTCAACGATTGTCCGGTCGCCGACCTGGCGTACGAGGAAGACTCGCAGGCCGATGTCGATATGAACGTGGTCAAGACTGGCAATGGTCGGTTCATCGAGGTCCAGGGCACGGCGGAGGGGAACCCATTTGGACAGGACATGCTCATGCAACTGTTGGATCTCGCGGACCAGAGCATCACCCAGTTGATCGACCTCCAGCGCAACATCGTGGGGTCCATTCTCTCGGAAGCCAACGACTCAGCGTCGTGAAACTGCTGGTCGCCACCACCAACACCGGAAAGTTGGAAGAAATCTATTTTATCCTATCGGATCTGCCATGGCTTGATCTCGAATCACTCAGAGACCATCCCGGCATCGCAGAAGCTGAGGAAATCGGCACCACGTTTGCCGAAAACGCTCGCATCAAGGCGACCCGCTACAGTACGCTCACCACGAGGCTGACCGTGGCCGAAGACTCGGGCCTCGAGATTGACGCGCTGGATGGCGCCCCTGGTGTGCGCTCGGCTCGATTCAACGGCGCGTCGTATCCGGAGAAGTTCGCGG
The DNA here is from genome assembly GCA_965237405.1 of Vicinamibacterales bacterium. Classification (GTDB taxonomy): domain Bacteria; phylum Acidobacteriota; class Vicinamibacteria; order Vicinamibacterales; family UBA8438; genus CAUZIB01. The sequence continues at coordinate 2,476,902 of OZ250139.1, forward strand.
CCATTCGCGCACAGCTCAAGGCGCAAGGCACCACGGAAAGCACAGCTCGTTTCGTATGCGCCCTCGCCGTCGTTGATGGCACATCCGTGATCTTCGAGACAACGGAAACCATCGAGGGCCTACTCTCCCCTGACCCACGTGGAACTGGTGGATTCGGATACGATCCAGTCTTCTTCTACCCACCCTATGAGTGTACGCTGGCCGAGGTGTCGGGTGAGAAAAAGAGCGCCGTGAGCCATCGAGGCAAAGCGGTTCGCCGGCTGCGTTCGTTCCTGGTAAACCGGTCCGATCCCACACGCCCGCGGTAGACACGAGTTAGGGTCCCATAGATATTGTTCGTCATCATCCTCCTCGTACGGTAACAACCTGCCGTTTCGTTCCCGTTGCCGACACACTAAATCTGCATGAACGAAGTCTTGTCAGAACCGGGCCACGATCGCAACGTGAAGCCGCCTGAGCAGGTTATTGGAGGCATCCAGGGGCACGTTGAGGCGCCGCGTGAAATGCAACGTGACATCGAAGCTCAGTCCAGCCTTGGGAACATAGGAGGTCTTGATCATGTGTAGGCGAAGATTCGTACCCGGGATGTCGCTAAAGACGAATGCGGAGGGCGTGAGGTCTTGCTCGAGCCAGCCGTAGGTGTACGTTGCCCCCCACGTGTGCGCCGCCCGGGCCGAGCCGTACTCAGCCTCGAACCACCACCCACTGTCACGGTCATTGGCAGCCCGCGTGTTGTGGGCAAACTCAGCCAAGAGGCGAAGTGGATATTCCGGTCTACCGGTCCGAACGGTCGCTTCGCCAATCACGTCGATGACATTGAACCCCGACGCGTATCCGATGACTTGACCCTGAGCATCCCTCGCTAGCGAATTTGTCAGAATGGCCGTCAGCGGTCCATCGAGATGTCCGGGCACGATGGTGTCCGGATTTCCCCATCCGTAATCCGCTACCGAGACCTGGAAGTCCGCCCGGTCGCCTTCGAAGCTGACCTCGCCGTAGCCCATCAGCATGTAAGAGTTGGCACCTCGCAAGACCTCATTGACCGCCGTCTGCATGGCTATCACGTTGACGTTGACTCCGTCCGAGAGACTCCAGGACACCTTCTCCCACCCCCCCTCGAAGTTGAGATCGTCGTCGAAGATCAACTGGGTGCGCGTCTGAGGTGGCCCGAACTTTCCCACGCCCAGCGTGAGGCCCGAGACCTCCTGCGGGTCGTACGCGAGAAAGGCTCGGTCGAGGTTAAAGGGCTTAGGCCGGAAGAAGCTCGAAAACGTCTGGTTCGTCGAGACCGGGGTTCCAGGGTCTCCACTTGAAATCTGGAGTTGAAACCGAGCATCATCATTAATCTGGCTGTCGACCCGCAAGCGGAGCCGCAGTCGACTGCGATGCCGATTACCGCCTCGGCGACCCTCCTGATAGAAGCCCTCGTATCGCGAGCGAAAGTCGCCACTGAACTCGATCCGGTCGTACCAGGCAAGGTCCTCAGTGGATTCCTGAGCCGTCGTCTCAGTCGACGAATGGATCGAACCGTGCTCCGGCGCCGGCGCCGGAACCTGCCCCGGATCCGTCGATTGGGCAAAAGAGGAACCCCCAAGGCAGGTAATGCCGTACGCCGTGATGATTATCTGAAGCCAGGCACGAGATGTCATCCCCATTGGCCACCATATCAGATGTCACCGTTTCATACTGTGACAGTACCGCTATAAGATTTCACACCTGTTTCGCTGACGTCAAAATCCCTGTTACGTAGCGAAACAGAAAATAGTTGACCGGTCACCTAATTAGGTCTACCCTCTCGACTAAAGTAGAGAGATGGGTCGACGCAGCGACGCCCGCGACCGGCTGCTTGACGGCGCGGAATCTTTGTTCCGGGAAAGAGGTTTCGAGTCAGTCAGTGTCGCCAAGATCTGCTCGGTTGCCGGCGTGAATAAAGGTAGCTTCTATCACTTCTTTCCGTCGAAACGAGCGCTTCTCCTCAAGGTCTTGGACCAAGCGTGGGATGACACCGGTCTCCTTCGGCAGTGGGAGGACGAGGTTCCCAGCCAGGCGGGTAACGCGCTGAGGCTGCTCCTCGAGGAACTCTTCGCTTACCACTATGCTGAACAAGAATCGAACGGACATGTGAGAGGCTGCCTGCTGTTGAACATTGCCGTTGAGCTAGGTTCCACAGACGCCGAGATTTCGCCCAAGGTGAACGAACTCCACGCCAGAAAGACCGCGATTCTCGAAAGACTCCTGACAACAGCGAAGCTCCGAGGCAACGCGTCCTGTCCCGATCCCCGACAGGCGGCCCAATCTCTCATGGCATACCTTCACGGCCTCATGGCACTGGCGAGGATACGCAACGACCTATCGATGCTCCCCACCGCCGAGAACGACCTTCTCCGGCTGGCCGGAGCTGAGCGCTGAATCGCCAGGACCACGTGAACCGTCCGTTCCCATGAACTGCCAGCGCCACCTGTTCGGGCTTCCGATTGATCACCACTACCTCAATTGCGCCTACATGGCGCCGATTTCCGACCGCGTTCGGAGTGCGGCGCACCAAGCAATTGAGCGCCTTCGCGTACCGAACCAGATTCGGACGGAAGACTTTTTCATTCGGAGCGACAGCATCCGTCGTCTCTTTGCCGCCCTCATTCACGCCGACGACCATCGACGGATCGCAATTGTGCCGTCCGTGTCCTACGCGATGGCAACGGTCGCTAGAAACACACCGCTCGGCAAAGGTGACAACGTCGTCGTGGTGCACGAGCAGTTCCCGAGCAACATCTATACCTGGAAGCGCGCATGCGACGCCAGTGGGGCGACGCTTCGAATCGCGTCACCAAGCGGTGCAACAGAAGATCGAGCCGACACCTGGAATGCCGCACTGCTTGATTCGATCGACGAACGGACCAGGCTCGTCGCAATCCCGCATCTGCATTGGACCGATGGCACCCGGTTCGACCTGGATCGAGTCGTCCACCGGGTTCGCGATATCGGCGCGCGACTTGTGATCGATGGCACCCAATCGGTCGGCGCCCTCCCCTTCGACGTACGCGTAACACCTGCCGATGCGGTCGTCTGTGCCGGCTACAAGTGGCTCATGGGTCCCTACGCAACCGGGGTTGCGTATTTCGGTCCGGCTTTCGACGACGGGGTGCCGATCGAAGAGAACTGGATCACACGCCGCGACAGCGAAAACTTAGCCGACCTCGTATCTTACCGTGACGAGTATCGTCCAGGCGCCGTTCGCTACGACGTTGGTGAGCGGTCAAATTTCGTACTCCTCCCAATGCTTGAGGCGGGTTTATCACAGGTCCTCGAGTGGAAACCAACCGCGATACAAGCCTACTGCCAGGACATCACGGCCGCTGCGGTTCGGGGCTTGAGAGAACTAGGATGCTGGATCGAGCATGAAGACCATCGAGCGGCGCATCTCTTTGGCGTGCGTCTCCCTTCGAATGTCCATCAGGACGAGCTCCATGCGGCGCTGACCGAACGGCGGGTAAGTGTGTCGATCCGTGGCAACGCGGTTCGAGTGTCGCCGCATCTGTACAACGACTCAAACGACCTTGATGCGCTCATCCAAACGGCAGCACTAGTCATCGCCCGCGGCGCCAGCGACTGAATAAATGCTCTTTCGTTTGTACGAACATGGACCCAGAAAAAAAGTAAACTGCGCGAGCATGCAAGCCTGTTTCAGAAAATCATTCCACTCGGATCGTCCTCGTTCTAGCACTGCTGCTCTCTCCGGGAGCAACAAACATGCAGATGGAGAGCATTCTTGGAACCGACATCACAGAGCAGACAGCTTCGAGCTAACCCTTTCGGTGTTCGGACGGGTTCACCGAAAAATCTCGTTCAATGTCATACCGGCACTTTCGACCGACGATGCGGCAGTCGAACAAGTTTTCGCAACAGCTTGGTCCGAGGTCGGTGCAGAGTAGTCACGGTGCAGAAAGTCTTCATGTTTTTCACCTTGGCCATCGCGTGCGGTACTGGCACAGCCTTCGGACAATCGCCCAAGGACTCGGACGTCGTCCTGAGCTTTAATGCTGGCATCCGAATGCTTTCTCAGACGCGCACCGACACTCTCACATTCCATAAATTCGCCGAGTTTGGGCAATTCGAAGGGACGCAGACGATCGGTCCCTATCCTGTCATCGACGTGGGCTACAAGCGACGACTCTCGGATCGATTTGGCGTGGGTGTTTCTGGTTCCTACGTGCAAGGAGCCGGACTTGCGAAGATCGAAGCAACCGTCCCGCATCCTTTTTTCTTTGACTTTCCGCGTTCGGCAATTGCCACGTCGACGCCGCTTACACACCGCGAGCTAGGACTCCACACCAGTGGACAACTCCTGATGTCGCTTCCGCTTAACGGACTCTTCACACTTTCGGTTGGTCCTACCATCTTTTTCGTGTCACAGGATTATGTCTCGGGCCTCTCGCTCGAAGAGCTTGGGGCTCCGTTCGACCACGTCAACATCGCGTCGATGACAACCGTGAGTCAATCACTTACAGCGATTGGCTACCACGTCGGCTTCGATTTTTCATTCAACGTAACGAGTCGGTATGGTGTGGGGATCTTAGTTCGCTACGGTAAGTCCAGCCACGGGATCAAGGTTGATCGAAAGCAACAGCCCGCCTTGGATATGGGCCGACTTCAGATCCTTGGCGGCTCCCGTATCGGGTTTTGAGTTCGCGCCGCCGCGTTGGTTGTCGAACGAGGTTCAGTCAAGCTGGAAAAGCGCCATGAGCGCGACCGGATCGACGCGGGCGTTGTTCAGCCTCACCGTCCAGTGGAGATGAGGACCGGTAACACGGCCCGTGGCGCCAACCTTCCCAACGACTTGTCCTTGGGTCACGGCGTCACCCTTGGCGACATCGATGGTCGACAGATGGGCAAAGTACGAGTAGAGACCCCACCCGTGATCGATGATCACCACGTTCCCGGAGAAGTACAGCTCATTGGCCAAGACGACCGTTCCGACGTTGGGGGCTCTGATCGCCGTGCCGGACGCCGCCTTGAAGTCGGTGCCGCTGTGGGGGCGCCGCGGCTGGCCGTTGAAGACGCTTCGACGCCCGAAGCTGCTTGAGGCGTCTCCCGGTACAGGCCGGAGAAACCCGCCGCGCCACTGTCGTACATCGGTCGACGCCTTAAAGATTCCATCCTGGAGCGCGGCCTCACGCTGAATCCTGTCGAGCACGTCAGGTGGTGGATCGACGAAGCTCGGTGCCACGGTAAGATGACGCGTCGGGAAATCTTTGGACTCTACCGACAACGCGTACGTGGTTCTTACGGTCTCGTCGTGACTATCCGTCGCGTGAACCGCCACCGCGTACTCGTCGGGACGCGTCTCAAGGTCAATGCCCACCAGACCGCGCCACACGGCCTCTGAGTCTGGGAAGAACCGAATCGACGACCCGAATACGGTTGCCCGAACCGTCACCAGCAATCGAGAGGACCGCACCTCAAGAACGACGACCTCACCTGGCTGAACCGAGCGGGCTTTGTGGGAGACCTCGAGCGAGTGCGGCTGGCCCTGCGGAACCGCAATGCCGCTGATCGTCAGAATCGCGAAACCGACCCACCCGACATTGACCACTCGCTGCACCGTAAGGTCGTCCTTCTACAGGCTTATCGGCCGCTGGGCTATGAGACCGCTTCTAGACGGCACCAGTCTTCTTCAACGCGTCGATCTCCTCCCCGCCTAGCCCCAGCACGCTAGCCAGAATCTCGTCCGTGTGCTCGCCCAGCAGCGGCGACCGCATCACCTTAGTCGGCGAGTCGGAGAGCTTGATCGGATTGCCGACGGTCAGATACTCACCGCGCTCTGGGTGGTCAACTGCCACCACCGTACCAGTCGCGCGCAATGACGGCTCTTCGGCCAGTTCCTTCATCGAAAGAACAGGACCACAGGGCACATCGAGGGGGTTAAGGATGTCCATCACCTCGACCTTCGTCTTGGTCTTGGTCCACCGCTCGATCTCAGTGAACACGTCATCGAACTTGAGCAATCGGGCCTCAGGCGTGTTCCAGTCCGGATTCTCAAGCCAGTCTTCGCGGCCAATGGCCTTCGCGAGTCCGTCGAACGCAGCAGCCTGCGTGATGATGTAAATGTAGGCGTCGAGGTCGTCCTCCCACCCCTTGCACTTGACGATCCATCCAGGCTGCCCGCCGCCCGACGCGTTGCCAGAGCGTGGCGTGGCGGCACCAAATGTGCCGTGGGGATACTGCGGGTACTCCTTGAGTGAACCGTGCTTCAGACGCTGCTGGTCGCGAAGCTTTATCCGGCACAAATTGAGCACGCCGTCTTGCATGGCGCACTCCACCCGTTGTCCCCGACAGGACCTCTCGCGTTGGAATAGGGCGGTGACAATCCCGAACGCTAAGTGAAGCCCGGTGCCCGAGTCTCCGATCTGTGCGCCGGTCACCGTCGGCGGCCCGTCATCAAACCCGGTCGTGCTGGCGGCTCCGCCGGTGCACTGCGCAACGTTCTCGTAGACCTTGCAGTCCTCGTAGGGACCCGGCCCGAATCCCTTGACCGACGCGTAGATCATGCGTGGATTGATCTCTTGAATACGCTCCCACGGGAAACCCATGCGATCGATCGCACCTGGTGCAAAGTTCTCCACCATTACGTCGCACGCTTCGATCAACTTGGTGAAGATTACCTTCCCGCCGTTTGATTTAGTGTTCAGCGTGATGCTGCGCTTGTTGTGGTTCAGCATCGTGAAATACAAGCTGTCGACATCGGGCATGTCCCGAAGCTGGCTCCGCGTTGCGTCGCCCTTCCCGGGACGCTCGACCTTAATGACGTCCGCTCCGAACCACGCGAGGAGCTGGGTACACGTGGGCCCAGACTGGACGTGCGTCATGTCCAAAATTCGTATCCCGGCCAAAGCCTTCATAGGTCTCTCCGTCACTACATGCCTACATTGGCACGCTCGAAATCCGGATTCGCCCTTCCTGAATGGTTCTATTGAGCAGGCTCACGCATGCGTAGAGCGAACGAAGCGTCGGTACGTCTACTCCGGTGACATCGGCCAACTCGATGACAACCCCGAGCATCCCCTCAATTTCCAAGGGTTTCCCGGCTTCGACATCTTGTAGCATCGACGTCTTGTGCTTACCGATGCTCTCCGCTCCGGCAATCCGGCGCTCCAGTGGCACGCGAAACGTCGCCCCAAGGCGATGGCCGACCGTCTGCGCCTCGGTCATCATTGCAGTCGCCAACGCACGGGTGAGCGGGAACTGACAGATATCGACCAATGTTGAGTGGGTCAGCGCGCTGATCGGGTTGAACGTGAGGTTGCCCCACAGCTTCAGCCAGATCTCCGATCGAATGTCGTCTAACACGCGAGACTTGAACCCGGCGCCCTTAAATGCGGACGAAACCTGCTGGACCCGCTCGGATGACGACCCGTCGAGCTCGCCGACCGGGAAACGATCGCCCTCGATGTGCCGAATGACGCCGGGTTCGGAAACCTCGGACGCAGGATAGGCAATGCACCCAATGATCCGATCGGGATCGATGCTGCCAAACAACACGCCGTCGGGGTCGACAGTCTTGACGACTCGGTTGGTGCAGGGTCCGTCGAAGTTCTGAAAGTACCACCACGGGATCCCGTTCTGCAGGGTAACCATGACCGTCGTCTCTCCGAAAAGCACCGACAGATTGTCGACGACCGGCTCGATCTGGTGCGCCTTGAGCGCTAACAGAACCATATCATGCGCAGGTAGCTCGGTAATCTGGTCCGTCGCAACCAGATTCTCAGCCACCGTTCGCTCGTCGCCTTCGATCAATGTCAATCCGTGACGCTTGATTGCCGCAAGGTGCGGTCCGCGCGCAACGACCGAAACCTCGTAGCCTGCACCAGCCAAACGGACGGCCATGTACCCTCCGATGGCACCGGCGCCAACGACACAAATCTTCATTCGGATCTCCCGATGTCAGGCGGGTGCAGCAGGCTCAGCCTCCGAACAACATGACGCCGAACACCCGAGCCAAGATAACGATTAGCGTGAGCGCGGTGAACACGATGAAGCTGACCCCACCAAACCAACGAGCAAACGGCGACGGGTAGAAGACGCGATCCGTGCGCGGAATGACCGTCAAGCAGTAATAGAGGTTCAGGAAGTAGATGACGGGAGCCACGAAGAAGGCGAGAGCCGACGCGACCAGCACGAGCCAGACCGGCCGTTGCACCCCGGCGATGATCACAACCGAGGCAACCAGGGAGTACGCCATCGTCAGCCGATAGATGTTGAACTCGGAATACCAACGGCTTCGGCGCTCGTCAGTAAGATCCTCCCGCGCGATGCCAGACAGACCGGCGGTCCTGCGGAACAAGTTCCGGCAGCACGCCGCTACAACGCGGGGCCAGCCGTCGAAGTAGTTAAATGCGGTCGAGAACGTCGCTGCGAATGCCCCACCGAGGAAAACGAGCATCATGCCAGGGCCGATACTGCGAGTAAATATACCTGCGATCTCGCCGATCACCGAGTTGCCCGCGACCGGGCTCGGATACAGCCAAACCGCCGACAGCAGGAGAAAGATCGTCGCAATCACCATCGAAATAACGTGCCCCACGCCGAAGTCCCACTGGCCGATACGGAACCACCGGCGGCAGTACTCGCGAGCGTGTTCGGGCAAGGCTGACGTGTCCACCCGTAGATCGCTCGCGCTCGACGTCCACGCGTCAAATCGGGGAGCGAGACCGACCTGCTCTAGATGCTCGCGGATCCTACCCATGCCAACTTTCTTGGCCTTGCCCCACTCGGAACCCTGCAGTGAAACATCGATGCCAGTCGGGAGCAGTCCGAGGAACGCGGCGATGATTAACCAGGACCCCTCGGGCACCTCGACGACGAAGAATCGACCGAGGGCGGAGATCGGAACTGGCTCGGCGAAGTAGACAGCCACGGTCGAGACGAACAGCATCGCCGCCAGGAGCTTGGTCACGACTTCGAGCGCGGCGTACTTGCCCAGCAGGATCACAACGACCGAGATAACTCCCAGGAGCAAACCGTAGGTGGCGATCGGGTCTAGTAAGACGCTCCCCAGTGAAACCGGCGGCAGTCCGATGGCAAGATACTCATCGAAGAAGTAGTAGGCGACTGCGGAGGCTGCAGCGAGCCGCCCGGCCTGTCCGATGGCACACTGCAGCACCGTGGTAACCAGGACGTACCACACCGGCCACTTCGCCCGGGCGGTGGCGTACGCGTCGAGCATGCTTCGGCCGGTCGCATGGGTAAAACGAAAGGCCATCTCGAACCCGTAGTACTTGAAGACATACGCCACCGGGATACACCAGAGCAGCGCGAATTCGAAACGGCCGCCAGCCGCCGGAGCGGTCACCAGGTGACTCGTGCCGATCCCGGTCATCATCAAGATGATCCCCGGACCGAAGCTGCGAACCACGGACAGTAGATCAGTTTTGGGCAGGTCCAAATCGTGAAGGGGATCGCGTTCAGCCATGTGCAGATGCCTGGCAGTCCAAGGCGATGAGTGTCATCGTGAAACGGGTGCCTGATACAGCACCTTTCCGACGAAGAAGGGTCCCATGCCTTGGATGAACTCGGCCGTCTGCCGAGTGGTCCGCATGTCCTTGACGAGCTTCGAGAGCGGAAACAGGTCGGATCCGATCAGGCCGATTACGAACTCGTTGTCGTCGCGATCAATGCCGTGACATTCCAGTCTCACGTCAACAGCGTAACCGGCTTCGCCGTATCGTCGACCAAGCATCCCGTGTTCCATCATGATCCGACCCTGCTCCGCGCGAGGCAGCCGGTTGTAAGAGCCGATTCGCCGCAGCGGGTACCATACCGCCCACGGGTAGTCCGGGTTTAGCACGTTGCGAGGTACCTTGCGCAGTAAGAAGTCCTGGACGTCCGCCTCTCGGCCTTGCGTATACGTCCGTCCAATCATCGTGAAATCTGGAACTGGCGTCAGCCCAGAAAACGGTGCCGCCGTTAGCAGCGATCGCACTGGCCCGGTGAACGCGGCGGGATCTTCGGCCATCACGACGACACCCACCCCACGCGGGTCATTCAAGTTCGCGTAGACGGCCGCCGAAAGCTCACTAGCCCTGACCGCTTTCACAGCTGGACTGGTATCGAGACATTCGGTAAAGACATGTAGCTGCACGAATAGACGGGTATTCAGCGTCTGAGGCTCGCCACGAACCGGTGCGCCGTGCTCCAGTAAATCGAGTGGGCCATGCTTGTCAGCCCCGCCAGCGCCCAATGGCGGCCCTTTCGGCACTCGCGCATTGGCGGCGTCTGTCATGACAGACGGATTCTATACTGAGGGCCGACCGGGTTGATGGACCAGCCGTTCGGCGACGAACCTAAATCCTTAGGCATCCGGTCGACCGGCAAGCGACAACCCGACCACCCTGGCAACCGTTTCGAGGATACGAGTAACGATGGGATCTGGGGTCAGCTGTTCGCGGGACCAGAACTCGAGAACGGTTAGAACCACATCGCCCCGGACGACCGGCACGGCGCAAGCACCTCGAATGCCAGACATCAACGTACGGAAAGCATCGTCGACGGCGGGGTCCACCAACACGTTCGGAACCCAAATGACGCGTCGCGTTTGCAGTGCCCGCCGGGCGCTCCCTTCCCCCTCCCGGCGGGTCGCGCCTTCAACGACCGACCGCAAATCGGTAATCGGAGCGGTAGTCCCTTCCGTTTCGTACCAGGCAAGAACCGGCCCAAGCACCGGGACACCATCAGTCATCGTTACGCGATAGGCGCACCCCACCGGCCAACCCGACCACGCGCACACTAGCTCGATCACCCGTCCGGTCACTGACTCCAGCGGGTCGAGCCCGCTCACGGCGACGACAACGTCGGCGACTAGCTCGCCATCGCGCGTCTGCCGCTCGAGTTGGTCACTACGATCGGACAGCGTCGCCTCGGTCTCGCACACGTTGGTCGTATCGGTGTACAGCAGAAGAACTTCGCCGGCGCCGCTGGTGCGCGAATAAATATCCACCCACTTTCGGTCAGAGGTACGCAGGACCTCGTGCGACGACTGCCCGAAGCGCTCGACGTGTTCACTGACCCAGCGCTCGACGTCATCATTAGCGATATCGACGAGGCCACGATTGGCCGTGTAACGGATGAGGTCTTCGAAGACCACTCCGGGCTTGAGCGGTGCGTCGGCATAGAATTCCCTGAACCGTCGATTGAACCCGATCAACCGACCGGCCCCATCCCACACGGACAAGCCTGCGTCGAATCCTTCCAGGACCGAGGCGAGGCGAGCTTCCAGGTGAACTCGCTGGTTATCGGCGCGACGCATACGACGCGCGAGGAGCACGACGGCCGTGACCAAGGCCAGGGATACCCACGTCCAGATCCAACTCATGACGAACTCATCCTACAACCCGTGACCACCGGCCGGCCGCCTTGACAGGCGCAAACCGTCGGTCGTACGGTAGGGGAAGTCTCACTACCATCGCAAGACCATGGAATGATCATGCGCTCAGCTGGGATCGTGCTTCTCGTTGGATGCCTCAGTGTGTCGGCAGTTGTGGTTATGCATGCCGCCCAGGACGAAACAAGTGACGCAGTGTTCAAATCCGAAGAGCTCGTCGTCTTGCTCGCGAGGATTAAACAGCAGCTCGATCGGCCGGCCACCATGAGCCTCCGGGGCCTAATGCGTCTCGATTATTACGTCACCGTCTATGGAAGAACACCACAGCTTGACGTGGTAGCGCACTTCGATCTTCCCCGCAGCCCGGTACCAATGGGCCCACCGCATCACACTGTAATGATGCGGGCACTGCGCGGGAACACAAGCTACCCGCATCCAGTCCCACTCGGCTCTAACCCGGTGGCGGGATGGGCATGGCGAATGCTCCGCTAGTGTCCTCACTCTCTCCGACGAGCTCAATCATCGCATCCGTTGACGTCACCCGATAGATTAATTCTGAACCGTCCAGCGCACGATTGGGACCGATATGAGGACGTATTTCCGTCTCAGCACGACGACATGCGCGGCGTAGTCCCGCTTGTCGACCTGCCCCTCCACTTGGCGCTGCCTAAGCTGTCGGAGTTCGAACCGGTAGAGGTCACTCACGAATTCGTGTACGAGCTCGGGGCGAGTTGTCGGCGTCGGTGTAACCCCGTGCAGCGCCAGCTGTTCGAGAACCTGCGAATGATAGATGTAGCTCACGCCGTGGTCAGCGCGTCGGCCTAGTCCACCCCGTAGGTGGCGAACCAGGACCCCGCCGCTTTCAGACGTTCGTTGACATTCGCAATATTGGCCGCGCCCTCCGTTTCCAGCCAGCGCCGAAAGGCATCTACGCCCTCGCGCGCGAAGACCGGGATACCCTCCTTCCACGTTGCACGCCCACACAAGACGCCCGCCCAGTTCACGCCGGACTCTGCCGCGAGCTCGAGTGACTCGGTGAACTCGGCATTACTCACGCCGGCCGAAAGAAAGATGAAGGGCTTCGTAGCCACGTGCGCGGCGGCGCGGAAGTGCTCGATCGCTTCGGCTCTGGTGTACGCCAGGTCGCCACTGTAGCTCTGAGTGCCCTCGACGAACTTCATGTCGATTGGGATCTCGACCTTCATGACGTCCACGCTGTACCGATCTCTAGTGAACTCCGCAATGCTTCCCGCCACGACGCCGGGCTTGACCTTTGCGGCCTCCAACCCCTTCTCATGCCTGCCCTCGGCACCATAACCCATAAACTCCAGAAAGAACGGTATGTCGTTGGTCCGACACTCGTCGCCAATGCGTTCGACAAAAGCGTGCTTCTCTTCGTTGATCTCAGCCGGATCGTGCGGGGTGTAATACAAGAGCACCTTCACGCAATCGGCTCCAGCCTCCTTAAGGCGTCGGACTGACCAGTGCGGAAGCAGGTCCGGCAGCCGTCCGGGACGCATGTTGTCGTAGCCGCTCGCCTCGTACGCCAACAAGAGTCCGGCGTTGGCGCTACGCTTTTTGGATGGTCCGATGCCCCATTGCGGATCGAGCAGAATCGCTGAAGCGTGAGGAGTCAGCACCTCGGTTACGGCGCCTTTGAAGTCCTCCATCATCACATCGCTCACCTCACCCCCACTGAGCTGTCCAAGGGCCTTCTTCAGCGACCCGCGTTGGTCCATCGCCGCCGCAGCGATAATCCCACTTTCCGTTGACACGGCCTTCATTCCCGCCAGCTTTCCTGGCGTCAGTGTCAAGCTCGTCTTATTCAATGTGCTCTGGCTCCTCATTAGTCATTACCGCAACGCATACTTGCCCACTGACCCGAATCGGTATTCTAGCACCGCATCCGCCGCTTCCGCGCCACGAGATCAACGTGCTACCCTAGTATTCCGTGTCAGTCTCGACACGTAACTTATTCGCTACACGCCATCGCCGATCACTCGTCGCGCCCGCAACAGTTCTGCTGGCACTGCTGGCCGTTGCCTCACCGGTGACCAGCGCACAGACGGACGCGCTCCGACTCCCGCCCCCAACCTTTCCAGACGTAAGGGCGCTATGGCTGGCCGGACGAATCGACGATGCGATCGCCCAGCTCGAACGAACGCTCCCGCGCGACGACGCCGACCAGCCGCTGGATGCGATCATCTTACGCGCTACCCTGCACGACGCGACGGCGCAACAGCTCGAAGCCGAAAGACTATGGCGGCTCGTGATCGATCGTAAGATTTGGATGCGAACGTTCGCGCGACGCGCGCTCGTCAAGAGCCTCGCGTCGCGACGTAAGCCATCTGAGGCAGAGTTAATCCTCAACGAACTCAGCCAAAGCGACCCGCTTCGCCATCTCGACCTCGCGCTGCGGGTTGCCGATGCCCACCGCGAGCTGGGGAAGCCAAACGAGGCGCGCCGTGTCTATCGCCAGATCGTCAGCCGACAGCCACGCAGTACATCCGCAGATGCCGCCCGCCTCGGCATCGCCACGACGCTGGAATCGGACGGCAATATCGACGCTGCGCTTGCCCAGCTCCGTGACGCCAAACGACTACAGCACAGCGCGGAGACCTTCGAACGAGCGGTCGAAGCAGAACGCCGAATCGCGAGCGCCACCGGCCGTCAGCTAGCGCCACTCACCGAAGCGGACTACCGCTCGCTGACCCGAAGGCTACGCAACTCATCCCGTTACGACGCAACGCTCGAGCTCATCGCCGAGTGGCGGTCGGTGCACGCACCGCCGGATGGTGACCCGCGCATCGAATGGGAACAAATCAAGACGCTGTACAACCGACGCTCGAACGATGCCGCCGTGACCGCAAGTCAATCGTTCTATTCGCAATTTCCCGACAGCGCTCTCGTACCGGACGTCAAACTGACCGAGTTTCGGATCGCGGTACGAAAAGCCGACACCGAACGCGCACGGCACACCGGCCTTGAGCTTTGGGAAGGACGCGTCCCTGGCGTGACTACCAAACATCGCTGGGACACCGCCAACCTCCTGGCGGCCTATCTTGTCGCGGTTGGCGACATCGAGGGTGGACTCGATCTCTACCGAGGTCTCTTTCAAGCGGCTGAGTCTGACAACAATCGGCGCGCGATTCTGTGGCGGGCCGGCGTCGCGGCTTTGAGGAACGGCCAGCGCGGTCGGGCGATGACCAACCTGCGGGCACTAATAGACCGATCGCCGACCGGCGAGCTCGTCCCAGCCGGCCTCTATTGGCTGGCCCGCGCCGAACGGGAGACCGACCCGGCGCTCGCCACCCGACGGCTCGAAGCGCTCACACGACGGTTTCCCTATCACTATTACGGCGAGCGGGCACGGCGGGAGCTAATCCGGCTGAACGGCGATGTCGGGCTAAGTGCACCCGCCGAACCGACGGTCACTTTCCCCAACTTGGTTGTCTCGGAAGCATCAAAAATACGGGCCGAGTATCGAGCTGCGATGGCGTTGGCACGAGCCGGACTTATCGACGATGCCGCTTGGTATCTCAACCGGCTCCTCGCCGATCGGCAACGTGACCTCGGGCTGGCGCTGCTGACGATCCGCGCCTCGGCCGCCGCCGGAGACTACGCGCGCGTTGCCCGACTCCTTGTCAATCATTTCGGCCGATTTCTTCAAGAGCCGGCATCAGAACTCCCCGAAGATTTCTGGGGTTTAGTCTACCCGAGACCATTCTGGCGGGACGTCAGCGCGGCGGGCCAACGGCACGGAGTCGACCCGATGCTGCTCGCGTCGCTAATGCGTCAAGAGTCTCGCTTCGATCCCACGGCGCGTTCACCAGTCGGTGCCATCGGGCTCTTTCAAGTCATGCCCTACACGGCCGAAACGCTGGCTGAAAGCGCCGGTATCAGCGATATGATCGCCGGGCGTGTCAACGAGGCGACACTGGCACAGCCCGCCGTCAACGCGATGCTCGGCGCGCGTCTAACCAGCAACCTACTCAATATGTTCGACAGCGCCATCGCACCAGTGGCCGCCTCCTACAATGCAGGCGAAGAACGTGTTGCGGTCTGGTGGTCAGCCGCGCAAGGTTGGCCGGAGGATTTCTTCGTCGACACGATCCCATACACGGAAACACGCAGGTTCGTGCGCGAGGTCCTCACAAACTACTGGACCTACCAAAGGCTCTACAGGGATCAGTAACCAACTGCGACACTCCCAGTAGTACGTCGGTCGGCGGCACCCTCGAGCGTATCCGCGACTCGATCGTCACCGATCGAGTGAGCCGAGCCCTGCCGTGCGCGTTCCACCAACACGTGGCCCCGCGCCTGCAACAAGCTGAGGGTATCGCGCAACAACCCTCCACGTTCGTACTGTATCCGGTCAGGAAGCCACTCGTGATGGAAGCGTGGCGCGTCAACAGCAGCCTGGATATTCATCCCGAAGTCAATGACGTTGACGATAATCTGCAGCACTGTGTTGATAATCGTTCGGCCGCCTGGGCTCCCGGTCACCAGAACCAGTCGCCCATCCTTCGTGACGATCGTCGGCGTCATGCTCGATAGCATGCGCTTGCCAGATTCGGCCAAGTTCGGCGCTGTTCCGATCAGTCCCGTCTCATCGGTGAATCCAGGCCCAGCGTTGAAATCACCCATTTCGTTATTGAGAAGGAAACCGGCACCAGGCACGACGATCTTCGATCCGTACAGCTGCTCGAGTGTATACGTCAGTGACACGGCGTTACGATCACGGTCAACAACCGACACGTGCGTGGTCTCGTTTCCTTTGGCCGACCACTCGAACAACGTGGCTGACGATCGGGAGGCTATATTGGGTCGAATCGTGCCTCTGAGCTGTCGCGCATAGGGTTTCGAGATGATCCGATTGACCGGCATATTCGGATTGAAGGCTGGATCGCCCAGATACCGAGCCCGGTCCGCGTAAGCTCGTCGCATCGCTTCCGACATCAGGTGCACAGCATTGGCCGACCCGAATCCATTCGAGGACAGCCCGTATCCCTCGATAATATTGAGCATCTGGATCAACGCTGCTCCCCCCGAGCTAATCGGCGGCATCGAGAGAATCTCGTGCCCGCGGTACTGGCCAGCCGGGGGGGGGCGTCTAACCGAACGATAAGCGGCAAGATCAGCCTGGGTGATCAACCCCCCGTTGGCCTGCATTTCTTATTCGATCAGCTCAGCGGTCCGCCCACGATAGAAGCCGTCCGGGCCCAGGGCCCCGATCCGATCGAGTGTGCGCGCCAGGTCGAGCTGCTTGAGGATATCGCCGGTCTCGTACGGTTTGCCGTCCTTCGAGAATTGCGTGCGCGCCGCGGCGTACCTCGACATTTGCCCGAGAACGGAGGCTAGCGAGTCCGCAAGATGCCGCGGAATCGCAAACCCATCTTGCGCAAGTTCGATGGCAGGGCGAACGAGTCGCGCCCAAGAAAGCCGCCCGCCATCCGACCACGCGAGATGAAGGCCAGCGACCGTTCCTGGCACGCCAACAGCAACGTGACTATGGTGGTGCAGATCTGGATCATATTTGCCGTTGACCAGGAACATGTCGGGACGAGACGCTCCAGGAGCCACCTCTCGAAAGTCATACGTAACAGGATCACCGGAGTTAGGTCTAAACACCAGGAACCCGCCACCACCGATGTTGCCAGCCGCAGGGTAGGTAACTGCCAGAACGAAGGCCGTCGCGACCGCAGCATCGACGGCATTGCCTCCGTCTTTGAGGACCTGGAGGCCTGCGTTTACCGCCTGGGCCTCTGCGGCTACGACCATCCCGTGGCGGGCGCGAACCGGCCACGAGCTTGACTGACCCTCTGAAGTCTGAAGACAGTGGTGCCAGTGTGATCACTAGGGCTGCAACGACCCAGCATCCGGAACACCAAAGGACACGCCCTTGCATGAAGCTGATGATAGCTCCTGGGGCATGAGAATCAGTAAGATCTCAAGACATGAGACGCACTCCGTCGGCGATCACGGTCTTTGGTCTGACGCTCGTGTCACTGGCGATTGGGTGTAACCCGCCCCTCACTCAGCGCCTGTCTGTCGCGACCGGCGGGACCGGCGGCGTCTACTACCCCTACGGTGGCGGCGTCGCGAAAGTGATCAGCGACGCCATTGACGGAGTCGAGGCAACGGCCGAAGTCACGCCCGGCACGGTCGATAACTTAAAGTTCATTGCGAACCGCTCCGCCGACATCGCCTTCGCACTCGCCGATTCGCTCGATGACGCGTACGCGGGGCGCGAAGTGTTCAGTGACTTCGGCGCGGTCCCGGCCCGCGCGCTCGCCGTGCTGTTCGACAACTACAACCATGTCGTCACATTCGAAGGTACCGGCATTTCCACGGTCGCGGATCTGGATGGCCGCATTGTGTCGACGGGGTCACCCGGCAGCGGTACCGAAATCAGCGCGTTTCGGATTCTCGAGGCTGCGGGGGTGAGCCCGGAGAGCATCCGACGGCAGAGCCTTGGAGCGGCACAATCGGTCGGCGCGCTCAAGGACGGCAAGATCGAAGCGTTCTTCTGGAGCGGGGGCATCCCGACGGGATCCGTACTCAATCTCGCAACCACGCCCGGTCGAACGATCAAGATTGTGTCGACCGAGGCGCTCTTGCCAGCGCTACAGGAACGCTTTGGCAGTGCCATCTACCATAACGCCACCATCCCGCAATCGACCTATCCGGGAATGGCAAGTGACGTGGTGACGATTGCGGTGGCGAACGTACTTGTCGTCCACGAATCGATGGATAGCGACCTGGCGCGACGGATCACCGAGGCTCTGTTTCTACATCATGACGTACTGGCGGCCATTCACCCCATGGCCGCCCTGCTGTCACATGACACGGCCGTGACGGGGTCGCCCATTCCCTTTCACGATGGCGCCATCGCTTACTATCGCGAGCAGGGTGCGTGTTGCGAGGGACAGTAGTGGAACGTCCAGGACGTTCTCAGCACTCCTCACCTGACACGCCGCCCGATCCACCCGACGACCCGGAGTCTGAGGTTTCCACTCGACGTCTATCCGGCTTCGTCGCGCGTCTCGCGACGACGTTGGCAGCGGGCCTGTCGATCTATGCGCTCTACTGGGTCGTGGCCATCGTCCAACCACAGGTCTATCGAGTGAGCTTCCTGTTGATCGCGCTCATCCTGACGTTCCTGCTCTACCCGGCTGCTCCCCGCTGGCGGGCTCGCGTCACTTGGCTTGATTGGAGTCTGATCGTACTCGCCCTCGTCGCACTCAGTTGGCCAATCGTCGACTTCGACCAGTTCGTCTACCGGGCCGCGACCCCGAACAATATTGACCTGACACTTGGAATCATCACGACGCTTTTGGTACTGGAAGCCACGCGTCGAACGGTTGGCGCCATCCTGCCGGTGACCGCGGCTGTGTTCCTAATTTACGGATACTACGGTCCGCTGCTTGAACTCGTTGGGCTAAACATTATTGCACACCGCGGATACGACCTCATGCGCCTGGTTGGAACGCTGTACATGACGCTCGAAGGGATCTTCGGCGTGCCACTGGATGTCGCCGCGACCTACATCGTGCTCTTCACGATTTTTGGGGCCATTCTCACCCACTCGGGCGCCGGGCAGTTCTTCATCAACTGGACAATGTCGGCGCTAGGACGGTCGGGAAGCGGCGCGGGGCCTGGTCGGACCGTGGCGATGTCCGGATTTCTTCTCGGTACCGTATCGGGGAGCGGCGTGGCAACGACCGTGACGCTGGGCGCCATTGCCTGGCCCCTGCTCCGGCGCGCTGGATTTTCAGCCGAAGTCGGCGGAGGCATTCTATCCGCAAGCGGCATCGGAGCCATCATGGCGCCTCCGACGATGGGCGCGGCAGCCTTTCTCATCGCCGAGTTCCTCAACATCTCGTATTTGCAAGTCATCGCGATGGCGTTCATTCCAACGGTGCTCTACTATTTCTCGATCGTTCTCATGATCGAGGCCGACGCGAGGCGGCTGGGCACGAAGAGCGTCGATGTCGACCTTCCACCGGTCGCGGTCCTGACACGCCAATCCGGTTATTACTTTCTGCCGCTCGTGGCGATCGTCGTGCTGCTGCTTACGGGCGTCACGCCGTTCCGTGCCGTATTCCTGGCAACGGCCCTGGCAATCGGCCTCAGCTTCCTGCGTTCGGAGACAGCACTGAAACCGAAGCGCCTGATTCAGGCGCTGGAATCGGGCGGCAAAGGAGTACTCTCCGTTGCCGCCACCACGGCGACGGCAGGCATCATCGTGGGCGTGGTCACACTGAGCGGCCTCGGACTGAAGATCGCCGGAATCATCGTTACGCTCGCTGGGGAAAGCGTGCTTCTGACCGTCCTCTACGCGGCCATTGCCGTGTGGATGCTCGGACTGGCCGTTCCGGTAACCGCGTCTTACATCATCGCAGCGGTGATGATCGCCCCGGCGCTTACGCTGGTCGGCGTACCCGCGACAGCTGCCCACATGTTCATCTTCTACTACGCGGTGCTCTCCGAGGTGAGCCCGCCGACAGCCTTGTCACCGTTTGCAGCGGCCGCGATCACCGGCGCGAATCCGTTCCGCACCATGATGCTGACCTGGAAGTACACCCTCCCGGCGTTCCTCGTTCCATTTGCCTTCACGCTGAACCCTGATGGGCTTGGAATTCTCCTTCAGGCTCCGCTGGGCGATGTCGTCAGAACCGTTAGCACCGCTACGATCGGCGTCAGCGCCCTCGCGATGGGCCTGGGTGGATGGTTTGTTCGAGAAACGTTGCCCGCAGAGCGGGTGCTTGCGGTGACAGGGGGGCTGCTCCTGTTCTACGCCACCACAGTCACCGATGTGCTCGGGCTCGGACTATTCGGGGTGGCGGTTGCGATCCATTTATTGCGAGGTACATAGACTGGCCTGTGTTCCTTTGTTACGATTGCAGTTAGGTTTCATGACCGTGCTGGTCGCAACCGTGGGCAGTGCGAGTGGAGGATTCGTGACCAAAGAAGAACTCATCGCACGATTAAACGATGACCTCGCCAACGAGCTCGGTGCGGTCATCATGTATCTGACGTACGCCGCGCGCGCAACCGGCCCTTACCGGCCACAGCTTTCTCAGTTCTTCCTTGCCGAAGTCGCCGACGAACAACTTCATGCGCAGTACCTGGCCAACAAGATCGTCGCCCTCGGCGGCGAACCGACAACGGTTCCACGAGCAGTGGCAACACCAGACGGCAACCGACGCATGCTGGAGGAAGTCCTGAAGGCCGAAAACGAAGCAACCATAGGCTACACGCTGCGTGCGAAGCAGGCCGAGGAGTATGGGGACAAGGGTCTCGTGGTCCAGCTGGAAGACTTCATCCGCGACGAGAGCAGTCACGTCGAAGAAACCGACCGGATCTTGAGGGATTGGCCGCTGTAAGAGATGGGGTCCTCGATCTATACGCGCACGAGCTTACGATACTTAATCCGGTGAGGCTGATCGGCTGCCGCGCCAAGACGGCGCCGTCGGTCGGCCTCGTAGTCAGCGTAGGTCCCTTCGAACCACACGACCTGCGAGTTCCCTTCGAAAGCCAAGATGTGGGTGACGATTCGATCGAGAAACCACCGATCGTGGCTTACCACGACCGCGCACCCGGCGAACTCGACGAGTGCGTCCTCCAGCGCCCGCAACGTGTCGACATCGAGGTCGTTGGTCGGTTCGTCCAGCAGCAGTAGGTTCGCACCGCCCTTGAGCAGCTTCGCGACATGCACGCGGTTTCGCTCCCCGCCCGAGAGCGAGCCAACCTTCCGTTGCTGGTCGCGTCCCTTGAAGTTGAACCACGAAACGTACGCGCGTGATGCTACGCTGCGTTTGCCGAGGGTTACAGCATCCTGTCCCCCCGAGATCTCCTCCCACACCGTCTTCTCCGGATCAAGTGCGCGAGCCTGATCAACGTATCCCAGGTGGACGGTTTCGCCGACGGTGAGCGTGCCCGCATCGGGCTCTTCCTCTCCCGTCAGCATGCGCAGCAAGGTCGTCTTCCCCGCTCCGTTCGGACCAACGACGCCCACGATTCCTCCTGGAGGCAGCGTGAAGGACAGATCATGCATCAACACTCGGTCACCGTATCCCTTGCGGATGGCATCAGCCTGTACGACGACATCGCCCAGCCTGGGCCCAGCCGGTATATAGATTTCAACCGAGTCAATCTTCTGCTTCGGGTCTTCTGCCAGGAGTCGCTCGTATGAGTTCACGCGGGCCTTCCCCTTGGCTTGTCGAGCCCGTGGCGACATCTGGATCCACTCGAGCTCTCGCTGCAGCGTGCGCTGGCGTTTTGTCTCTTGCTTGACATCGACCTGGAGTCGCTGCTGCTTCTGTGCCAACCAGGACGAGTAGTTACCCTCCCATGGAATGCCGGCGCCACGGTCGAGCTCGAGGATCCAGCCCGCCACATTGTCGAGGAAATAGCGGTCGTGAGTTACCGCGACGACTGTCCCGTGGTAGCTAGCCAGAAACCGTTCGAGCCACGCGACCGTTTCCGCGTCGAGATGATTCGTTGGCTCGTCCAGTAACAGCAGGTCGGGAGACTGCAGAAGCAGCCGACAGAGCGCGACGCGACGCACCTCACCCCCGGAAAGTGTTGAGACGGCGGTTCTCCCAGGCGGCAAGCGCAACGCATCCATCGCCATCTCGACACGGGAGTCGAGATCCCACGCGCCGGCCGCCTCGATCCGATCCTGAACCTCACCCTGTTCCTCGAGCATCTCTTGAAGGTCGGAGTGATCTTGCGACAGCATCCGCGTCAACTCGTCGTAGCGGTTCAGCAGCTGACGCTGGACAGCGACTCCCTCGTCAACGTTTCCGGCGACAGTCTTCTCAGGATCGAGTTTAGGCTCCTGGGATAGGTAGCCAACCGAGAGCCCATCGGCCGTAAATGCCTCACCATCGAACTCGGTGATCTCGCCGGCCATAATCCTGAGCACGGTACTCTTACCCGCGCCGTTCAGTCCCAGCACACCGATCTTCGCACCCGGGAGGAACGACAGCCAAATGTCCTTCAATACCGCCTGGTCGGGTGGATAGACCTTGGTCAGGCCCTTCATCGTGTAGACGAACTGCGGTCCCATACACGCTATCCTACCCTGTCGCTGGTATAGTGTGGCGCGTCTCAATGCCCAATCCCGTTGTTCTTCCGCCCCCGTCGGAGTTGGAGCCAAAGCCAGCGCCACCCGCGCCAACCCGAAGACGACGGCGACCTAAGCCAGTGTGGGCCAGTTGGCCGGACGAGAAGTTGCTGGACGTACGGATCTGCGATCTCGGGCTAGACATCGAAGGAACGCAACTTGAGTATCGAGTCGCCGAGGTCAACCAAGACCTCTCAACCCAAGGGATTGGATTCCGCGCGCATTTCTGGCTCTCCGAGGAGTGGTTTACACCAGACAGGATTCCGGGCGTCGCAATTCCCTTCTACCTAGCGCATCCACGGCTGGCCCGTCTGGAGCTACGTCAAATGCTGGAGGTCGAGGGCGGGACGAAGGCGTGGTGCCTGCGCATCTTGCGTCACGAAATCGGCCACGCCATCGACAACGCGTACCAGTTGCAACGCCGCCGGCGCCGACAAAAGCTGTTCGGCCTCTCGTCGTCGCCCTATCCCGATGTCTACATCCCGAAACCATACAGCAAGAGCTTCGTCCTCCACCTGGACCCGTGGTATGCGCAAAGCCATCCCGACGAGGACTTCGCGGAGACGTTCGCTGTCTGGCTGACGCCGCATTCACTGTGGCGAAAGCGCTACGAAGACTGGCCGGCGTTGAAGAAACTCGAGTATATGGACGAGTTGATGCAGGAGATCAGGCCGCTGGACCCGATCGTCACCACCACTACGACCGTCGACCCAATCCGCCGCGTTCAGCGAACGCTACGGCAACACTACGAGCGCAAGCGAGAACACTACGGCCTGGAACACCCGAATTTCTACGACGTCGATCTCCAGCGGCTATTTTCGGACACTCCCGAGCACGCCGCCAACATGGCCGCCGAGCGGTTCCTGAAACGGGTGCGACGCGACGTGCGGCGGATCGTCGCAAGGTGGACCACTACCTATCAGTACACGATCGACCAAGTGCTCGAGGATATCATCACCCGGTGCGGTGAGCTCAAGCTTCACCTGCGCACCTCCGAAGAACGCACGAAGCAAGACTTCGTTGTGCTGCTCACGGTACAGACGATGAACTATCTTCATAGCGGACGCCACCGGGTGGTGCTGTGAAGAAGTTCCGGATCCTCGCGTTGATGCACGACTATATGGTGCCGCCCGCCGACGTCTCCAACGTCGACCTGGTAACTGCCGAGTGGAAGACCGAATACGACGTTACGAGCACGCTCATCGACATGGGTCACGACGTGAGGATCGTCGGCGTGCAAGACGACCTCGGCATCATTCGGCAAGCCATCGATGACTTTAAGCCCCAGATTGCCTTCAACTTGATGGAGGCGTTCCACGAAATCGGTGCGTTCGACATGAACGTGGTGAGCTACCTCGAGCTCCTGCAGCTTTCGTACACCGGATGCAATCCTCGAGGGATGGTGCTGTCGCGCGACAAGGCTCTATCAAAGAAGCTGATGTCATATCACCGGATCCCCGTCCCTGATTTTGTAGTCTTTCGTCGCGGACTTGCAGTCAAGCGACCATGTCGGTTGGAATTCCCCTTGATCGTCAAGTCACTTACCCAGGAGGCATCGATCGGCATCGCGCAGGCGTCGGTCGTAGATGACGAGAGCAAGCTGCAAGAACGCGTGAAGTTCATTCACGAATCGATCCGCACCGATGCAATCGCCGAGCGATTCATCGACGGCAGAGAGCTGTATGTCGGCGTTATCGGCAACGAGCGACTGCGGGTCTTCCCCGTGTGGGAGATGCACTTCGACAAGATGCCAGAAGGTGCGCACCGAATCGCGACGGACCGGGTGAAGTGGAGCGTCAAATACCAGAAAAAGTACGGCATTAAAACAAGCGAGGCGAAGGGACTTCCCGACGCAATGGCGGAGATGATCCAGCGCGTCGCCAAACGGGTCTATCGTACGCTCAATATGAGCGGATACGCGCGAATGGACCTCCGGCTCGATGCGAAGGACCGATTCTACGTGCTCGAAGCGAACGCCAACCCGCAGCTGGCATTTGGTGAGGACTTCGCCGACTCGGCCGATCGGGCGGGCCTGTCCTACGAGGGTCTACTCCAGCGAATTCTGACCGTTGGGCTACGCTGGCAACCTGAACGAGCCGGATAACGTTGATAGTGGCGTGGTACTCACTCGACAACAAAGTCGGCTCGGGCCTCACCCCCGGCCGTGACGGTCACCCGTTGCGACACGCCTGAGTACCGCTCGTGCCATACCGTCACCTCGTAGGTCCCCGGCGAAACCCCGGTCAATTCGAAACGTCCGTCCGCGCTCGTAACGCCGGCCACGTCGTCAGTCACGTAGACCCAACCACGCATCCACCCATGCGAATCACACTCCACCCGCACGAGGCCCGGTCGACGGAGCGACCGTTTGATAGTCATCCCAGCAACTGGAATTGCCACGTTGAACACCGTTCGTTCGCGATCGTCATAGGCGTGAGTGGTGTGAAGCGTGTCGTCTTCGCTCGTCAACGAGGCAATGCTCCGCGTCCGCGCTACCTGCACCCGCGGCTCGAAGTAGCAGCGCTCGTTGTTGATTGACGGCGCGGGCGGATCCACCATCCAAGTCGCGCCCCTGACGATGACTACTGCGTTGGCGACGCCGCCGTCATGACTGACAACGGTCGATCGGTCCTCGACCTCGTCACCGCACACCGTCTGGTCGGTCGTGACCGAGACCATAACCGGCTCGGGAAAGCTCTCGATCGTGACCCGTCCGGCGATCACCGCGGTCCCAGGCGCCTGCTCACCAGCCCCGATAAAACCGAAAAAGATGATCACGAGAAACGGCGCGACCGCGAGTCGGTGTCCGATCGGGCGTGCAATCTCGATCATGCACTCAGTCGTAGATCAAAGCGTGGTCAATTTTAACGTCTTAGAATGGACAACGAGCGAGAATCGTCTCGATGCGCCGTAATCACAAGTCGCGTGCACCGCGAGTGCTTGCTAGCGTAGCTGCAACTGGCAACTCGGGCGTGAAGTCCTCACCGGGATTGATGAATCGATCCCGCTCGAACCGATATTGCTTATCGTGCAGCTGCCGGTATCGACCGGTGGCGGCAAACAGCTGCTCATGGGTTCCACGTTCGACGATCTGACCGTCTTCGAGCACCAAGATTTGATCGGCGCTCTGAATTGTGGACAAGCGATGCGCGATGACGAAAGACGTGCGCCCTCTGCGCAACGCGCGAAGCCCATCCTGAATCATCGCCTCGCTTTCGCTATCTAAGCTCGAAGTGGCCTCATCCAAGATGAGAATCTTCGGGTCAGCCAGAATCGCCCGAGCGATAGCCACGCGTTGCCGCTGTCCGCCAGACAACTTGACCCCGCGCTCACCGACGACGGTGTCGTACCCGTCGGGAAACGATATGATGAATTCGTGGCAATGCGCGATACGACTGACGTGTTCGATCTCCGCACGGGTCGCATGAGGTTTCGAAAAGCTCAGATTGTCGACCACTGTGCCGTCGAACAGAAAGTTGTCTTGCAAGACGACACCGAGCAGTGACCGATAATCCTTAAGCCGAATGGTTTCGAGATCGCGTCGATCGAGCGTCACGCGGCCCGAACCCGGGTGGTTGAAGGCCATAATCAAGCTGATGAGCGTGCTCTTACCGGACCCGCTCGATCCCACCAGCGCCGTTGTCGAACCTGGAGGTGCCACCAATGACACGTTACGAAGAACAGGCACGTCCGCCTCATACTCGAAGGAAACATCTTCAAACCGAATCTCCCCGTCGACCGTCCTCAATGGCTCTCGGGCAGCGTCCTCCTGATCCTCGGTCGTCATCCGCCGGATTTCTCGAATCCGGTCGAGTCCCGCGAACGCCTCCGTAATTTGGGTACCAATCGACGAGATCTGAATGACCGGCGCGATCACGAGGCCAGTGAATAAGATGTACTGCACCATTTCGCCGATCTGCCACGTCCCGGCCATCAGGGCACGCCCTCCTAGCAGGATCATCAACGCCCCGATGGCCCCCATCACCAAGGTCCCGACCGACGACACCGCCGACACGCCAGTCACCCCTGCTGCGACTTTTCGCAACAGACGATGGACTCCCTTGGCAAACGTCAGCTGCTCACGCTTCTCGACCGTGTAGGCCTTAACGATACGAATCCCACCCAGGGTCTCAGCAAGCCGCCCTGTAACCTCGGCGTTGATCTTGGCGCGTTCACGAAAGATTGGACGAAGCCGCGTAAACGCGAGCGACATGCAGCCGCCGAACACGACCAGGATAAAGAGAGTGATGCTCGTCAGTTGCCAGTTTAAGTAGAACAACAGGGCAAGCGCCACGGTCGCGGTCACGATGCCACCCACCAGTTGGACTAGACCGGTCCCGACAAGATTTCGTATCCCCTCGGCGTCGGTCATGATACGGGAAATCAATACGCCGGTCTGGGTCGAATCGAAGTCCCGGATCGGCAAACGGGTCACATGGGCCATGACCTGTTTGCGCATCTCGGTTATGGCACGTTGTGCCGCCACCCCAAGCACCTGCGACAAGCCGAACGCCGTACTCGCCTGAACGAGCGTCGCGGCAAAGGCGACACCAGCCAGGAAGAACAACTCGTCCGCGCGGCCGTTCGGAACGACATCGTCGATGATGTAGCCCGTCATAGCGGGGATCACGAGGCTAGCCAAACGGCTGACCAACATCATCGCGAGTCCCAGTTCGAGCCGATAGCGATAGCGCCAGACGATCGCACGCGCTTCTTTCCAGGCGCTTGCGGTCATCTTCTTCTTTTTCTTCTTGGTTTCTGGGTTCGTCTTCAGATCTGAGTGGTGGACGATTTTGACCATCAACTATTTCAGTTTAGTAGACTTTCGTCGTGGTTTCACCATTGCGACGAATCATTCACGTTGACATGGACGCATTCTACGCATCGGTTGAACAGCGCGACAGCCCCGAGCTCAAAGGAAAACCTGTTGCCGTCGGCGGACGTCCGGAAGGTCGTGGGGTCGTAGCGGCAGCCAGCTACGAAGCACGAACGTTCGGTGTTCACTCGGCTATGCCGATGGTGCGAGCCCTCAAGCTGTGCCCGCAGCTCAACGTCGTGAAGCCAGATTTCAAGAAGTATCGCACCATATCGCAGCTCGTATTTGAACTCTTTTGCGAAGTCACGCCACTGGTGGAGCCGCTCTCACTCGACGAGGCGTACCTCGATGTAACAACCAATGCATGGGGCGAAACTCTAGCAACTCCGGTTGCTCGACGGCTGAAGCGGCAGATCCGGAAGCGAACCGGTCTGACGGCGTCGGCCGGCGTCGCGCCCAATAAATTCCTAGCAAAGGTCGCATCGGGCTGGCGTAAGCCCGACGGCTTGACCGTGGTTCCACAACAGCGAGTCGAGACGTTTCTTCACGAGCTCCCGGTTGACGCGCTCTGGGGGGTCGGTCCCAAGACGGCGGCAAAGCTGCGACGAAGTGGTATCGAAAAGCTTGTTGACGTCCGGGGTATCGACGACGCTATGCTCCGACACCTAGTCGGGAAACAGGCTAAATGTCTCAAGCGCCTAGCCTACGGCCAGGACGACCGCCCCGTCACGCCGAATCGAACGGCAAAATCGTACGGCTCCGAGCGCACGTATCCAGAGGATCTGCTGGACACGGAAGTGATTCGATCCGAACTGGATCAGATGGTAAAAAACGTCGCCGGCTGTCTCCAACGCAAGTCCCTGTACGCCAGGACGGTAACGGTCAAGGTTCGCTATTCTGACTTCACGACGGTCACTCGCAGCCGGTCAGATCCGGTCCCCATCCGAAACTCCTCGACATTGATCGACCGAGTGGTCGCCCTCGCTGACAAGACGCAAATTGGTGAGCGCCCGGTCCGACTGCTTGGCGTAAGTGTGAGAAATCTCTCCAATTCGGATCTGCCGGCAGATAAGCGAGGACCCTTACTCTGGTATCTCGACAGGTAGGATCTCGGATCATGCCCGAGGTAACAGGCATCATCGAAAGCGTGATCTATGTCGACGAGATGCAGCGCTCGGTCGAGTTCTACGAGCGCGTCTTTGAATTTCCGCGCGAATATGCGTCGGACCGGATCACTGCGCTGCGTGTCGCCTCTCGACAAATACTGTTAGTGATGCAACGCGGCGCCTCCTTAAAACCGAGCGTCATGTCGTTTGGGACTATCCCACCCAGTGACGCCCGAGGGCACCAACACCTTGCGTTCGGCATCCCACCGAGCCAGTTCGACCAGTGGCTAACTAGGCTCGAAGTGCATGGCGTCGCAATCGAGAACAGGCTCGATTGGCCAGAGGGTGGCCAGAGCTTGTACATCAGGGACCCTGACGACCATTGCATCGAGCTGAAAACGTCAGACTGGGGCGGCACGCTCCTCGGTCCCCCAGCCAAACGAAATGCAATCTAGTCGGATTCAATCAAATGTGACACATTTATCTGGACTTCCACGCGAGCCATTGGCGGCGCGTGATAACTCCTGGCACAAGAAGATAGGTAGATCTAGACATGTTGCTGTATCAGCGGTTCGTCCAGGACCTGACCGTGTACCATTAGCCTTGGTTCCCCTGTGGCACTATGACCCGTGACTCGTCTAGCCTCGCGCGTCTTGGATGGAATGCCTTCTTTTCCGAGGCGTTCGGCACGCTCGACGACCATACCCTCGAACCGGCACGCGTGTGCGTCGAGTACAATCATCTCTACCGGGTCCGGGCTGGCGCCGACGAGCCGGAACGCCTCGCGCGTGCCGCTGGAAACCTCAAGCATTCGGCTCGTGGCAAGGCCGCGCTACCGGGTGTCGGTGACTGGGTGGCCGTACGCAAACACGATGAAGAGCCGGCCGTTATTCGCGCTGTGCTCCCCCGACGAACGTGTTTTTCGAGAAAGGCCGCTGGCAACGTCACAGCCGAACAAGTCATCGCTGCCAACGTCGACACCGTCTTGATCGTGTCTAGCCTTGATGGAGACTTCAATGTAAAGCGCATCCAGCGCTACCTCGTGGCGGCGGCCGCCAGCGGCGCCACACCCGTCATCGTGCTGAACAAAGCAGACCTGTGCGAGTCGGTCGACCGATCAGTGAGCAAGTTACGCGTGATCGCGCCAGCAGTGACGATCCATGTCACGAGCTGTGTGACTGATGTTGGCCTCGATGCCGTTGCAACCTATAAGCGCGCCGGCCAAACCATGGCCCTCCTTGGCTCATCGGGCGTTGGCAAGTCGACGATCATCAACCACCTCCTAGGTTTCGACCGGCAGCGTACCAGGACCGTTCGAAAACGCGATAGTCGAGGTCGACACACGACCGTGCATCGCGAACTGTTCGTCCATCCGGACGGTGGTGTCATCATCGATACCCCAGGGATGCGAGAGTTGCGCCTATGGGACGAACATCGAGCCATCGAGACCGTGTTTGACGATGTCGAGCAACTCGCTGCGGACTGTCGATTCAGAGACTGTGAGCATCGGTCCGAGCCGCGCTGCGCGGTTCAGCACGCAGTCGTGAATGGCGGCCTTCCCGCCGACCGACTGGCTCACTATCATCAACTTCAAGACGAGCGGGCGCGCCCGGGTCAGCGACGGGGACGAAATGACGGAACGGGTAGAACGCCAACGCGCGAGCAACTCCAGCCCACCCCCACCCGCGAGCTACGCAAAGGTGAGTAAGATCAAAATTATTCCAGATTGGCGTGCTAACGCGCTCGTGGCTGCAGTGTTGATCGCGTTTGGGGTGCTTGTTTTTGCCCAAAGCACGCCGACGTCGATCCGGGCCGGCCTGCTGATCGACGGAACCGGGAAAACCAGTCAAGAGGTACGAATCCTCATCGAGGACGGTGTGATCACACGCATGGATCGGTTGCGGGGTGCGGTCACCCACGACCTATCGGAGCTCGTCCTCATGCCAGGCTGGATTGACACGCACGTCCATCTGACTTCGCACATCGATCCGGATGGGAAGATCCACAATCGAACCCAAGACGATAACCGTTGGCATACGATGCTGTACGCGTTAGAGAATGCGTACTCGACAGTGATGGCGGGTTTCACCACGGTTCAGAGTTTGGGCGATATCTACGATGCCGAGGTACGCGATTTCATCTCGCGTGGTACGATACCAGGGCCCCGCGTGCTGACCTCGCTTCAGGCCATCACAGCCAAAACCGGAGATCCCGCCGCAATCCGAGTCTTCGTTCGCCGACTTGCCACCGTTGGCGCCGACGTGGTGAAGGTTTTCGCATCGGATAGCATTTTCGACGGCGGCGAGCGTGCCATGAGCGATGCGCAAATTGACGCCGCGTGCAGTGAGGCCGCGGCACAGGGCCTCCGGGCCGTGGTTCACGCGTACGGCACCGAGGTCGTCTCAGCGGCAGTCCGCGGGGGCTGCACCTCGATCGAGCACGGCAACCGGTATGACGAGGACGTCATCACGCTCATGGCGGAACGAGGCACTTACCTAGACTTGCAGATCGGGCTTTTCTATCGAAACTACTCCGACTATCGAGACGCGTTTCTTGGCGTTGGAAGCTATACGTCGCTCGGCTTCTCGCGAGTGAAGGAGGCGCGCCGGATCGGCATTGACACGTTCCGACGAACGCTCGAAAATCCAGACGTCAAGGTTGTTTTCGGGTCAGATGCGGTCGCTGGCGCACATGGACGAAACGTCGACGAACTAATCGAGCGGGTTCGCTTCGGACACCAGAGGCCGATGGCTGCCCTCGTATCAGCAACCTCGCTGGCTGCTGCCTCACTCGGCCTTGGCGACGAGATTGGCACGGTGGCGCCAGGATTCGACGCGGATCTAGTCGCGGTGGAAGGGAACCCTCTGAACGACATCGCGGCCCTTCGAAACGTTCGCTTCGTGATGCGAAACGGTCAGGTGTATCGAAACGAGGTTCGGCCGGTCGAACCACCGAGACCCTCGCGGCGACGGAGGCACTAGGGGTACGAGGGCCCTCACGTGGGAACTCGGTTTCAGTGCACCCCGCCGCCACCGGTCTGCAAAAGCGATGGATCGGCACCAAGCCGCCGGATCGTCATCTCCCACATCCTAGTAGGATGGGTCTCGAACACGATGTCGCGGTCGGCCTCGGCTGTCAGCCACTCTGACGCCGAGAGCTCGGCATCAAGCTGCCCAGGACTCCACCCAGCGTAACCCGTGAGCAGACGCGTGTACTGTGGGGGTGGATCTTTAAGGAGCCGTCGCAGTAAGTCCTCTGATGTCGACAGGAAGATCCCGTCACAGACCTTGACGGACTCCACGTCGGACGGCTCCTCGCCCAGCAGGATCCACCCGCGCTCGGGCTCGACCGGCCCGCCAATCCAAAGCTCAAGACCATTGTCGGCTTCGATGGGAGGCGTCAACCGAACGACTGATGACGCTGGCGTCTCGGCGCGTCGATTCAACACAAGCCCGAACGCACCGTCTTCCCCATGCTCGCACAAAAGGATCACCGTCTGGTGAAAGTGCATGTCATTTAACTGAGGCATCGAAACCAGTAGCACCGGCGCGAGAGTCGGAAGCACGGTCTCGGAGTCGTTCATGTCTGCAGGCGGCAAGGAACTACGTTTACCCTATCACGACCCGAGCCTACGCCAGGCCCAGTCAGCGTGCTCGACAACAACCGGATCATGTCTTGAGGAATCGGTCGTTGGCTCCAACAAAGCGTCCGCCGCTTCCTGCGTGCCACTGTTCCCGAGTGCAACCGCAAAGGTTGCGCCGAAGATTACGGAGCCCCGTGTGCGACATCGGGCTACGTTGGACGACAGGCCCAAGTGTCGCATCGGATTGTCGCCACAACTCCGTCAGCTTCGGCCGGTCCAGCGCCGAGTGCGGAAACCAGCACTCGTCGCTGGACAGGGCTGGCTTAGCGTTTCAGGGACAAACATCCTGACAAATGTCGCACCCGTACACGTGTGTACCGAGATCGGCTCGGCGCGCGTCGGAGATTCCCGCCTTAACCTCGATGGTGAGGTACGAGAGACAGCGCGTGGAATCGATTACCCAGGGTTCGACGATGGCACCAGTCGGACAGGCTTCCAGGCAGAGTGTGCATGTTCCGCACTGATCAAGGGCTGGAACATCTGTCTCCAGTGGAAGACTACAGAGGATCTCGGAAAGAAAGAACCACGACCCGAGCTCGTCATTAATGACGCACGTGTTCTTGCCGATCTAGCCGAGCCCCGCGTGTTGCGCGTACACCCTCTCCTGAACCGGTCCGGTGTCAACATACGCGACCGCCTCAAACGATGTCCCGCTGGTCTCGTGCATCCACTGCAACAGTTTGCGTGTTCGTCTTCCGATGACTCCGTGGTAGTCGAGACCCCACGCGTAGCGTGATACGCCGGCCTCGAGTGGATCCACGCGTTCGATGGAATAAGGTCGATCGGTGTTGTACACAGTCCCAAGAGAGATCACGGTGAGGGCCGAGGACAACACCTGCCGCACATCCGCCCGTCGGGCCGCCGTGCGAGACATGTACGCCATGTCGCCGGAAAAACCCTTGTGCAGCCACGTCTCTAAGAACGAAAGCTCAGGGAAATCTCTCGCCGGAGCGATGCCGCACAAGTCGAAGCCAACCGCTTGAGCCTGGGCCTTGATTCCGTCAGCGGTGAGCTTCATCCGACGATGAAAATTGGGCCATTCGGAACAATATTAGAAGGTATATCTCAATCCGAACTGCATTTCGCGTGCGTTCCGCGCGCTGAAGATCCGGCCAAAGTTATCAGACTCGAAAAACCGATTTTGGATGTCAAAGTTCGCGCGATTGAACAGATACCGGGTGTCGACTCTCACGACCGTACCGCACATCACGAGACATTCGACCAGATTCTCGGATGTCATGAGACCTATCAGTTGACCATCCTAAAGAACGGAAAGAACCAAATTACGACCCCGTGGATCGCGCCACTGCAAGAATAGCCTCCGCGGCTCGCCGACTGGCTCCCGGTGCCCCAAGCTGAGCGCGAACCTTTGCCAGGGCGACCTCTGTCTGCTTGGCACGCGCGGGATCGACAAAGTACCGCGCGACTTCATTAGCCACGGCGGCCGGAGTGAGCTCGTCCTGCAATAGCTCTGGCACGATCCTTTTACCGGCAATCAAGTTCACCATCCCCGCCGACTCGACGTGCGCGAACGTGCGAACCATCCGATAGGTTAACGGCGACAGCCGGTACACAATCACCATTGGCCGTCCGTGGATCGCCGTCTGCACAGTTGCCGTCCCCGACGCTGTCACGACAACGTCGGCGACCGACAGCACATCGTCGGTTCGCGCTTCAACGACCACCGGCGACTGCATAAGACCGTCGCGATCAATATCGTAGATCGGGGCGAAGAGATCGTCGTTGAGTTGCGGGGCGCGCGCAACCACACACCGCAGCTCAGGCACGCGCCGAGCTACCAGTCCCATCGCCCCCACGAGCTCTGGCAAGATTGCACGCACCTCATTTGGACGGCTCCCAGGCAGTAGTGCAACCGTTGGCGTATCGGTGCCGATCCCGAACTCACTACGAAGCTGGCCTCGGGACAAATCCGTGCGCGTCAGATCGATCAAGGGGTGTCCGACGAACTCTACAGGAATATCGACGTCTCGATAGAACGTTTGCTCAAACGGGAAAATAACCAGAGCACGTGTGACGAACCGCTTCATCGTGCGGAGCCGGCCCCGCCGCCAGGCCCACACCTGTGGGCAGACATAGTAGACAACTGGAACTCCGAACGACCGAACCTTCGCAGCAAGCCGAAAGTTGATCTCGGGAAAATCAACCGGGACGAAAATGTCGGGGCGTTCTCGACGAGCGAGCGCCACCAGACGGCGGTAGGCCGCGAACGACCGCGGAACGACTGAAAGTGCTTCGGAGAGCCCGGTGACGGTCAACCCGCGAAAGTCCTCCACGACCGTTCCGCCTGCTGCGCGCAATCGGTCACCGCCCAACCCAAAAACTCGGACGGATGAATCCAACGCGCGTAGCTCGCGGGTAAGCGCGCCTGCGTAGAGGTCCCCCGACGGCTCACCGCAGGAGAGCAGAATCTTCACTACCGCGAAAACTGCGCCGCGTTCCGCCCGCGGCGAAAATCCGTTGCGGTAATGTCGAGTTCCGAAATGGGCACAACATCGAAATCGTCAAACCCAACACCCGAGAGGTCATCGACGAACGCCGATGCGTCGCCAACCAGTACGATCGACAGGTTTCCGGGACGAAGGTAGGTACGGGCGACACGCTGGATGTCGTTGACCGTGACCGCGTTGATCCGATCTGGATAGGTCTCGATGTCATCCAGGTCCAGGCCGTACAACAGCGCTTCAAGTACCTGCGATGCGATCGCGTTCGGCGTTTCGATGGTGAGCGGAAAGTTGCCGGCAAGATAGTCCTTCGCGTTTCGAAGCTCTCGATTGCTCACGCGATCACGTCGCAGCCTGGTGATCTCATCGACAATTATACGCAGCACCTCAGCGGTCGCTTCGGCGCGCGTATCGGTCATCGCGAGGAACTCGCCCCCCAATTGCCGGCCGGAAAAGTCGGCCGAGGCCGAGTACGTCAGCGACCGCTGCATTCTTAAGACCTCGCCGATCCGATTGCCGCCTTCGCCACCGAGAATCTTGATGGCAACATCGAGCGAAAGGTAGTCGGGATGCGCTCGGGGCAAAGCGAGATGCCCGACCCGCACGGCCGTCTGGACTGCTCCGGGTTTGTCGACGACGATCAACCGACCGGCTGGTGGCGGTATCTCGATGGCGGTTGGAATCGGCAGGGTCCCTCTCGGCCAATACTCCAACGCGCGCGCGGCACCCTCGAAGGCCTTGTCGGCAGTGACGTCGCCGACAATCGCGAGGATCGAGTTATTCGGAAGGTAGTGCGTCCGGTGAAAGTCCATAAGTTTCGATCGCGTGATTGCCAGAAGCGAGACCGGCGTTCCGTTTCGCGGCATCCCGTACGGATGAAACCCGTAGACGAGCCGACCGAACACCACGCCCGAAATATAGGAGGTATCACCGTAGCTAATCCGCATCCCAGACATCAACTGCTGACGCTGGCGCTGGATCTCCGCATCGGCATAGGCTGGACTCCGAACAATTTCGGAGAGCATTGTGAGTGCAAGGTCGAAACTGTCCTTGAGAACGAGCAGGTTGATGAAACTGAGATCGGCTCCCGCACCGACGTTCAGGGCACCACCGATGTTGTCTATCGTCTGGGCAATCTCTTGGGCCGACTGCCGGTCCGTACCCTGATCGAGCATCCGAGCAGCCATAGCGGCAAGGCCGGGCAAGGCAGTCGCATCGCTCGACGCGCCGGCGCGGACCAGGAGGCGAACGTTAACGGCCGGCTGCTCGTGCGCTCCGACGTGCACCACCTGCAGACCGTTGTCAAACGTGCGAAGCTCGTACTTGGGGAAGACGATGTCTGGCGCCAGCAGCGGGGGGGGCGGACTCTCGGCGGGCCACCGTACCGTCTGGGCGTTCGCGATTCCTGCGAATGCGAGGCTCGCCGTGGCGACCACCAGCCACACGGTTCCCTGCCTCATCGTCAGCGCCCGCTTAGCCCAAACCCAGTCGAGCTACCAACCCCGCGAGGCATGATCGTCATGACCAGCCGGTTCTCGTCCCTAAAGTACTTTCGAGCCACCCGACGAACATCATCCTTGGTAATGTTCATGAAGATGTCAAACTCGGCATCGGCCGTCGTGATGTCGTCGTGAATGACCGCAGCGTGACCAAGATGCGCTGCCTTTTGGGCGTTCGTAATCCGACCGATCACATAGTCACGGACAAACTGGTTCTTCGATCGCTGCAGTTCGTCATCGTTAATCAGTTCGTTCTTGAGCCGTTCGAGCTCTTCGATTAGCGCGACCTCGCTAGCCTCGGGTGTCTGGCCAGGCGCAACGATAGCCACCGCATAGAAGAGGTTCGGATCTTCGATGAGGTTCCCCTGCCCGAACGCGGAGATTGCGATCTGTTCGTCGTACACGAGCCTCCGATGAATCCGTGACGACTGCCCGTCCGACAACACTTTCGACGCAATGTGTAGCGGGTAGGCGTCGGGGTGCCCGTCGTAGGTAATGTGATGGGCGACGACAACCGCGGGCAACGGCCAATTATCAGCCTCAAGCGACATCCGACGTTCCGCCTGCTGTACCGGTTCCCGCGGAATCTCACGCGGTACGGGATGACTCGCCTTTGGCACACGCCCGAAATATTGCTCGACCATTTGGAGTGCGTGGTCCATCTCGAAATCACCGACAACAACCAGCGTGGCGTTCTCGGGAACGTAATAGGTTTTGTAGAACTCTCGGACGTCGTCGATCGATGCCGCCTCAAGATCGACCATCGAGCCGATCGGCGTGTGCTTGTACGGGTGCGTGCTAAACGCGTTGTCAAAAAGGACTTCCGAGAGTAAACCGAATGGCTCGCTCTCGTATCGCCAGCGGCGCTCCTCCTTGACCACCTGGCGCTCCGATTTAAGCGTTCGCTCGTTAATCCGGAGCGTGGCCATCCGATCGGCCTCAAGCCAAAATACGAGCGGGAGGTACTGCGAAGGAACCGTCTGCAGAAAGACGGTCGTATCCTCTGTCGTGTACGCGTTGCCGTCTCCGCCCACACGGGAAATGAACGTCAGATGCTCGTCCGGCTGA
Organism: Vicinamibacterales bacterium; assembly: GCA_965237405.1. Lineage (GTDB taxonomy): Bacteria > Acidobacteriota > Vicinamibacteria > Vicinamibacterales > UBA8438 > CAUZIB01. The sequence continues at coordinate 2,514,004 of OZ250139.1, forward strand.
ACGTTCTTTGAGCCCTTAAACATCAAGTGCTCAAACAGATGCGCGAACCCGGTCCGCCCGGGCCGCTCGTTCTTCGATCCGACCCGGTACCACAGCTCGACATGCGCAATCGGCGTCGAGTGATCCTCTGACAGCACGACGGTTAGACCATTGTCCAGCCTCGTGATGTGGTAGTCGAACTTTGGTGGCCGGACTGCGCTGTGCAATGGCTGCGCCAGCGCCACGAAGCCCGCGACAAACAGGACCGCCATCGCCACCGTAGACGTGCCGCGGTAGCAGCGATGCACTTGTCTCATGGGCCTGATTATGTCACAAGGCAGTCTCTAGAGAGCCCCGCGCGACACACTACAATAGCTGGGGGTGATCGATCTCATTCAGTGGTTTCGCGTGGGCAGCCGGTGGGCACAGTCCAACGGCAATATTCTCGCGTGGTCCTTCGGGCTCTCTCTTCTGCTGTTCATCGGGAGCCTCATCCTGATACCCGTCTTGATCGCCAGGATGCGAACGGATTACTTCGTAACACCGGACCCTGACGGCGAAACATGGTTCGGACGTCACCCTGCCACACGAATCGCGGCCCAGGTGCTGAAGAACTCTGTCGGCGTCCTGCTGCTCATGGCCGGTCTGGCCATGATGGTGCTACCAGGCCAGGGCATCATCACCCTTCTGGTGGCACTCTCGTTGCTTGATTTTCCTCGAAAGCGGCAGCTCGAGCTTTGCATCGTACGGCAGTCGAAGGTAAACCGTGCCATTAACTGGATCCGGAATCGATCGGGACGACCACCAATACAGGTCCCAGACTGAGCACTTGGGCCATCTGAGCCAGTTTAGACAATGACGCTTGGGTCAGAATATGGATTGTCGCGACCTGCCCGAGCAACGTAGAATACGCGCGGCTTTAAGCCCCATTCTGGTAACGCCATCGGTCTGGCACGCCGAGGGGCTGCCGCTGGGCGTTGTGGAGGTGTTGATCACTGCGGGCATGGGTGGCCCCTCTTCGTGTGGTGCTACGTGACGTTTCTACTCGCATTCCCGGTGTTGCCGATTTTCGATCCACGCTTGACCACCGTCACCGAGCGGTATCTTCTGTCCCAGGGTGTAGAGTACATCCGGTCGACAGACGGCGGAGAGGGAGCCGAAGCATCGTGAGAGTCGCAGTTCTCGGATTGGGCACGATGGGGGGGCCGATGGCGGCAAACCTCATCAAGGCGGGGTTCGAAGTCACGGTGCACAATCGGACGCGGAGCCGGGAAGACGCTCTGGAGGCGCTGGGAGCCGCGCGTGCAGCCAGCCCGGCCGAGGCGGCGCACGACGCGTCGAGATCGTGCTGGTCTGTGTCTCGGATACGCCGGACGTGGAGCGGGTACTGCTCGACTCAGAGGCCGGCGCGAGCAACAGCCTACGCGAAGGCGGCCTGGTGATTGACTGCTCGTCCATCGCGCCGGAGGCCACCCGACGAATCGCCGACGCCTTCAGGGCAAAGGGTATCGGCTATGTCGATGCGCCGGTGAGCGGCGGTTCCGAAGCTGCCGTCCACGGCACGCTCACCATCATGTGCGGCGGGACGGAGGAAGACGTCGAGCGTGCCCAGCCGGCGCTTCAGGTCATCGGCAGCACGTCGACGCGGATCGGTCCTGTCGGGTGCGGTCAAATCGCCAAGGTTGCCAATCAGGTCGTCATCACCGGCACGTACATGGCAGTCACCGAAGCTCTCACGCTGGCTTACAAGTCGGGCGCCGACCCCGAACGCGTGGTCGAAGCGATCGGCGGTGGTGCCGCTAGCTCGTGGGTCCTCCACAACCGGTCGAAGAAGATGGTCAAGGACGACTACCCACTGGAGTTTCGCTTACGATTACACAGGAAGGATCTCGGCATCGCACTTGAGATGGCGCGGGAGTTCAAGGTCACGCTCCCGATCGCTTTGCTGGTGGCGACGATCGAAGACTCACTGATAGCCCGAGGCTACGGCGAGAAGGACATGTCGAACCTCGTCCTGTTTGTTCGACACGGGGCCGGTATTCTTGACGGCCCGATGAAAGCCTAAATGAACAAGATCTACCCAAGCGCCGCGACCGCCCTCGAGGGTCTGCTGCATGACGACATGACACTGATGGTCGGCGGGTTCGGGTTGTGCGGGGTCCCCTACGAGCTTGTGACAGCGTTGCGAAATTCGAACGTGACCGGCTTGATCTGCATCAGTAACAACGCGGGCGTCGACGGCGCCGGACTGGGCTTGTTACTGGAAAGCCGCCAGATCAAGAAAATGATCGCGAGTTACGTCGGCGAGAATAAACTCTTTGAGCGGCAGTTTCTCGACGGCATCATCGAGGTCGAGCTCAATCCGCAAGGGACGATGGCCGAGCGACTTCGAGCCGGTGGCTCTGGCATCGCTGCGTTCTACACGCCGACCGGTTACGGAACTCCGCTGGCCGAGGGAAAGGACACGCGGGAATTTGACGGCCGGTGGCACGTCCTAGAAACGGCCCTCAAGGCCGACGTCTCGCTTGTGAAAGCGTGGAAGGCCGACCCTCAAGGCAACCTGGTGTACCGGATGACGTCACGTAACTTCAACCCGCCGATGGCCGAAGCTGGACGGGTCACGGTCGCTGAAGTCGAGGAAGTGGTGCCTGTGGGTACGATCGATCCGCACATGGTGCACACACCTGGCATCTACGTTGATCGAGTTGTGGCCTACGAAGACCCCCAGAAGCCGATTGAGAGACGGGTGACACGAAACGTTGGAAATAACTAGATGGCATTAACACGCGAGCAAATTGCCAGGCGCGCCGCTCTGGAGATCAAAGATGGTTTCTACGTTAACCTCGGGATCGGCATCCCGACGCTGTGCGCAAATTTTCTTCCCAACGACATCGACGTCATGCTTCAGAGCGAGAACGGACTTCTTGGGATCGGACCATATCCCACTGAGGCCGAGGTCGATGCTGATCTGATCAACGCCGGCAAGGAAACGGTGACGACCGTTCCCGGTGCGAGTTTCTTCAGCAGCGCGCAGAGTTTTGCCATGATCCGAGGCGGCCATATCGATCTCGCCATTCTGGGCGCGATGCAGGTGTCGAGAAACGGCGATCTCGCGAACTGGATGATTCCTGGTTCCGTGGTGAAGGGACCCGGTGGCGCGATGGACCTAGTCACTGGTGCCAAAGAGGTGCTCATCGTTATGGACCATCTTTCAAAGAAGGGCGACCAGAAGATTTTGGAGGAGTGCACCCTTCCGCTGACCGGAAAGGGCGTCGTCAACATGATCATCACATCGCTAGCGGTTATCAAGATCGCATCAGACGGTGTGCACCTCCTTGAACGAGCTCCTGGCGTCTCAGTGGATGAGATTCGCGCCGCGACGGGAACGGAGCTACACGTCGAGGAAACAGTCCCAGAGATTCAGGTCTAACTTCACTGCGAATAGCAACACCGCTTCACTGTTTAACTCTCCAGGACTAGAAGTACCAACTGAACGACAGGTACCCTGTAGTCCCTGTCAGGCCGTACTCCGACGGCAACGGTGTTTCGAGAGTGCGACGACTGTCACCGACCGCAAAGTACAGGCCACCCATAATGGCCGCCTCGTCGCTCACCGAGTACGACACCCCCGGCGACCAAAGTGCACTCTGGTCGTTAAGATTCGTGAGCCACAAACCAGATAGCCCCCATAATGGATGTAGCTGGTAGGTGGCCTGAACGACCGTCTCGTCCCGCCCAAGCACCTGCATCTCACCCCGTAAAAATGGATCAGACTGCACAAGCGCGAGGTAGTCGTCGGGATCTGCGGCGCCAAAACCGTCGCGTTGGTATTCAACGAGCAGAAAGAGATCGCGACCGCCGACTTGAAACAATCGGTCGGTGCCAATGGTGCTTCGAACGACCAAATTATCGTCGACCATTCGAAAGGAGGCTTCTCCGCGAACCGCCCACGCCCCAAATGCCCCAGCGGTGCCAACGGCCGCTGCGGTGTCACCGTATAGCGATCCTGCCCATCCCGATACCTCCCAACCAGCAACCGTGAACAGGCCCCGTGCAAGAGCAGTCAGCTCCTCCCCAACGACCGTTTTGGTCGGCCTAACAACGATCTCAACCGCGCTTAGCGGGCTGGGACTTAACCGCAATCTGGCGACATCAACGCCGGCGCGAAACTGTCGAAAGGCATCGGCTGGGCTGAACGGTAAGAACGGGTCGGCTGGAGTGAGAAAAAGCGTGGTCCCCCATGAGACGGCCTGACGGCCAGCTGACACTTCAACTGCCGGCATGGGACTCCACCCCACATACAATCGGTCGAATCGATGCCGCCATGTGACGTGCGTCTCATCGACTGTCCCCCACTGCAGTGGCATCCACTCGCCACCTCCCGGCATGGCGGTGAGATTCAAACCAGCCCCGCCACCGAAGCGTCGCCATGTCAAGCCATGCTCATAGGCGACCCCAACAAAGATGGGGCCAAGGGTCGGCTCAGTGCTTAACCGGAATCGGCTGAAGTCGGCAACGCTACTGTCGGCGAATGCCGTCGACCCGGTGTAGAGCGGTACGGTTTGGATGTATCCGGTCAAGGAGACGTTATCAATGCGCTTGCTAGGCGGAGCAGCGGAAAATTCGGATCGGCCTACTGCCTCATTTCCTTCGGTTCGTCTGTTTGCCGGCTCGGTAGAAATGGTTCGTTGAGGTCCTGCTGTGGGCGTCCGTTGTCGGGCGAGGCCTTGCGCTTCAGCGAGTTGACGTTCACTCATTACGGCCTGTACCTGGTTACGGCCCTCGATCGCAACTGTGCGGTCGTCATCCGATAAACGGGCAGCCGCGATGTTGAACCAGAAATGGGCACTGACGAAATCTTGCGGCACTCCCTGCCCAACAAAGAACGCTCGGGCTAGTGGCACGAAACTTGGCCCATAGCCTTGATTGGCAGCTCGTTGAAACCACTGGGCAGCCTCAAAACTATCCTGGTCAACCACGTCGCCGGCGGTATACATCAACCCGAGCATGAACTGGGCCTCGATCTCCCCTTGTTCCGCTCGGCCGCGTAGAGCCACAGCGTCTTCTTGTGTCGAATTGGCTGGCCTATCTGTCGAGCCTGTCGTAGCGACAACGGGAGGCACCTGGTCCGATGCGTCATCTAATAGCCCGAATGGTGCTTCTTGCATCAATTCGCTAACAAGCTGGTCCTGTAGTTCAAAAAGATCATCAATCTCTCCATCGATTCTCTTTGTGTCCAGGATTCTCGAACTGGCGACGTCTATTACGCGTGCCGTGATACGAATCTGTCCGTCAATTTTCTGGTAGCCACCGTCGATCAACCACCGTGCGCCGAGGCGACGTGCTTCATTAACGGCATCGGCTGTTTCGACGGCAGAACTCGAATCGTCAGCCATAACGACGGATACTTCATCGGCTTGCCCTAAAGCGGTCCTCAAAGTTTCAGCGATACCGTCGCCAATCCAATCGTCCTCAGGTTGTTGAGTGATGTTACGAAACGGAAAGATAATCAATGATGATTGTGCGCAAACGGAGTCGGTACTGACGATGATCAGTGCCAACGCAACCGGAATGGCTCGCAGCACATCCTGCATCAAGACCGGGTCACGTCCGAATCAATAGCACCATCAACCATGCGAACGAGCCGACGCGACCACTCCATCACCTGTTCGTCGTGCGTCGCGAACACGAAGGTCACACCGAGCTCCTGGTTGAGCTCTAGCATAACGTCGAGCAAAGCCTCGCTGGACGCGGTGTCGAGATTCGCCGTTGGTTCGTCGGCCAGTACCAGGGCCGGCCGGCTGGCAACCGCTCGGATCACCGCCACCCGCTGCTGTTGTCCTCCGGACAGTTTGCCAGGACGTCGATCTTCGAGTCCGGCCATCCCGGTCCGCTCGAACAGCTCGCGTATGCGCTCGTGGCGCTGGCTGCTCCCAACACCTTGAAGTAACATCGGAAATTCTGCGTTCTCCATCGCAGTCAGCACCGGTAACAGGTTGTAGGCCTGAAAAACGAAACCGACCTCATTAAGCCGGAGTCGCGCGAGCTCCTGATTCGACATCTCACTCACCTCCCGACCAGCCACCCAGGCCCGCCCCCGCGTTGGACGCGTCAAGCCGCCGATGACGTTGAGCAGAGTCGTTTTCCCAGAACCCGATGGCCCGGCGAGTGCCGTGAACTCACCGCGTTCGATCGTCAGGCTAACGTCACGAACTGCTACGATCTCCTCCGCTTCCTGCTGAAAGATCTTCCAGATCCCGTTGGTACGAACAGCCGCTCGATCGGTATCAGTCATCGCTCGAACTTCATGGCTTCGGCGGTGTCAATAGTTGCCGCCCGACGAGCTGGGTATATGGACGCAACCACGCCCACAAATAGGATGAATACCAGAATCTGTATGAATCGTGACACGCGAAAAAGCGGCACAATCACCGGATCGATGACCACCCCAGAAAAGGTCATGTCTTCGCCTATGAGCGCAGAGAAATCGAGACCATCTTCAAAAAAGTACCAAGTCGTGAGTAAGCCAAGGCTCACGCCGATCAAACCACTAATGGCCGTCAGGGTGAGACCCTCCACCAATACAATCGCTCCGGTCTGCCCCGGTGTCAGTCCGAGCGCCTGCAACACGCCGAACTCACGATGGCGATGGAGCACCGACATCAACACCGTGTTCACGATACCGAATGCGATGATCGTAAAAAGGATGGCATACAGCAGATAGTTCCCAAAATTATCGATGGCGACGGCCGCGTAGAGAGCCGGGTTCGACTCGCGCCACCCCATGACCGCCGCATCACCGCACGCGATCGGTTCGGTAAGGACTCGCTCCAAGTATGTGGTAACAGCCGCGACCGTTGCACTGTCAGCCAGTACCACACCAACGTTGGTAACGTCACGATCGGACCCGAGCCAGTCACCGCCCGTCTGAAGCGGGATGTGGATTACAGACTGGTCTGCCGCCGGTATGCCGCTCCGGAAAATACCGACGACGCGGAATAATTGTCCGGAAATGTCCTGTGCGGTGTCCTGTGCCTGTACGACGAAGCGTGAACCCAGTCGCAGGTCGAGGCTCTGAACGAGTCCGAGACCAACGTAGGCGGCTAGTCGATCGTCGGGCTCAAGATACCGTCCCTCGACTACTTGGTCATCGAGCATGCTAAACGCGGCCTCAGCGATGGGGTCAACCGCAATGACCTGCGCAGGTCGCGCGCCGGCGTGGGAACTCGCCAGGCCGTTAATCGTGAGTCGGGCGGACACAGCAACAACCTGAGCTGCAATTTCCGGTGACTTGAGTGCCTGCTCGGTCTTGCTTCGCACATCCGTAGGAAGTCGGTCTTCGATCTTCCTGCTCACTCGAAACTCGGGCCGTTCAACCGTGATATGCCCCCCGCTCATCCGCACCCCTGAATCGATCCACGTTTCGTGCGTCCCGTCACCCAGGCTAAACGAAAACAGCAGTAGCCACCCACCGATGATCATCGCGGAGGCGGTCAGAATGCTACGCCGCAGCTGGCGACGTAAGTTACGCAGCGCCAGTACGAGAATGACGGCCAGGTGCATCGACTGTGACCGTGGCCGCATGGGCGTCTCCTCCATCTACAGTCCTGAGAGGGTATCGGCCGGTAGGGTGCGACCTGCCCGCATGGCAGGATAGAGCGACGCTAAGAGTGCGGTCACGATCAGCGCAGCCGCACAGGTGCACCAATACGGGACGTCGTACTCCACCCGCAGACTCGGTGACAGTAACGCTCCCATCAACGTCACGTCGCTTTCGAGGAACATGCTCAAGTCAGGCGGCGCGTTGTGAAACCACACCATTAGCGGGAACGTCACCACGGCGCCAAGAACGAGACTGACCACACCGACCGCGAGCCCTTCAGACAACACAACTGCCCATACCGAACGAGGAGTCGCGCCGAGTGCCAACATGACGGCGAACTCCCGCCGACGTTCGAAGGTGGCCATCAGCATCGAATTCGCCACCCCGAAGATCGCGATGCCGAAGACAATCAATATAATGACGAAATACATGCTGTCAGCCAGCGCCACATAGTCCACCATCACCGGATTGAGTACGGTCCACGGAACAACCTCGATCGCGGAGTCGACGGACGGCAGGATGTCGGCAAGACGAGCCGCAGTTGCCTCGGCAACCATGGGGTCGGCGGTGGCTACTGCGATTTCATGAACCCGGTTCGGCGAAAGGACCACAAGTGTCTGGAGATCGCCGACCGGCATTACGACAAACGTGGCGTCCAGCTCAGTTAACCCGGACCGAAAGATCCCCACAAGCGTATAGAGGTCGTTCGCCATCGACCCGTCCGCCCCAGACGCTACAACCACGAGCTCATCGCCGACACTTGTCGAGAGTTGCCGCGCCATCTCCTCGCCAACGAGGAGTTCATTCTGGCCCGTGACGGGTAACCGTCCATCGACGAGCTGGTCGAGAAACCGAGTTAACGCCAGCTCCCGCACTGGGTCGATCCCCATGAACATACCTGCCGACGTTGCCTCACCCGAGCTGACTAAACCTCCCGCGTAGACACGCGGAGCCGCCGCCACGACAGACACGTCCCCATCGATCACGCGTAGCAGTGCCTCGACGTCAGTCCCCTCTCGACCACCGATAGTGTCATAGAGACTCCGCTCGGGCCGAAACTCCACATCGTGGATCTCAATCTGCCCGTTGACCAGTGAGGTCGCACTCTCCACCATCTCGGCCATCAGGCTTTCGGACCAGCCAACAACGAACACATTGGCACCAAAACCAATGGCCAGTCCGATGGCAGTGAGCCCGGTCCGTTTCCGATTTCGACCGAGATTCCGCCAGCCAATACGCAGCCAGGGTGACTCACTCATCGTCGGCGCTGCAGTGTTCTGAGAGAGAAGAAAGACGGATCGAGGTCGATGTTGAACTCGAGCTCTTCATAAAGCAGGGTGGTCCGTTCGCCTGGCTTGTCTGACGGGTACATGTGCATCACCGCGGGAACGAGACGACCGCCGAGCACCGCAAACTCGCTGTACTCCATCGTGCGCGACAACTCGCCGTCCTCATCGTAGTACTTGGCCCAAAGCGGCATATCGTCCGCCTGTCGAACCTGGAACTCAATACTTCCCCAGACCACCGGCGCTTCGGGCTTTGGCGTCAAAAGGAGCTCCCACACGGCAACACCATCGCGTTCACCGTCGAACGCAATCTCGATGTCAAAATCCTCGATGAGTTGGCTTTCCTTTACGAGATCATCGTTCGTGAAGTGCGACCCCAACCACGACCCGCCCATCATCGAGGCCGGGAGCTTGATCGTGCGCTCCACCTTCGGAAGATAGTTCCAGATATTGCCGTCAGCCATCAGGGTGGCCGTGCCCGCCTCCTTCTGCGGCGCGCGAACGCGCACGAGCGAGTAGTCGGTCCCCAGCGACCACAGCTCCATCGTGATCTGCCGTTCCCAGTGCTCGGTCACAACCTCCATCGTCGCTACGCCGCGGCTCGACTCGCCGCGGAGGATCCGGTCGACGCGGTCGATTATGTCGCGTGCATCCACCGGCTCCTGCGCTGGAGCGCTAGACACCCACGCGCAGAACAGCATTGCCACAGTCAGAGCGATCGCTCGCATAGTATTTATTATCACCCATGAAACTGTTTCCGGGCTGCCGATGCCTATTACTGCTCGTACGGTTCGAATAGTACGCAGGTGAATCATCAGACAGACGATGCCTGCCCTTTGAGCGGTGCTAAAACCCGCTTCGTAACCTAACTGGTCGAGTGGTTCGTGACCGATCTCAGTAGAACAGAACAGCAACGAAGAAGCTGATCACCGCCAGGGCCAGTATCAGCTGCCAAACCTCCTGCTTGTCGTCGGAGGGAATAAGCTGAAACGTAATGCTGCGGTGCGAATCGACAGCGTTACGGAGAAAGGGCGCCGCGGAGATGCCGGGGCTGTCGATGATGAACGACCGCCCGCCCGAGCGCTGCTCTAGGAGCCTGAGGCCATCGGTATCCAACCGGGTCCGAATGCCTTCGAGGTCCGAGATGAGCGTCTCATCGTAGTCGAGCCCCTGCACGTAGTTCACGAGGACGTTGTCGAGGTCCGACCCGATCTGAGACCCCACACCTACCGAATACACGATGAGGCCACGACGTCGGAACTCGGCCAGCGATTGGTCGAGCCGTGCGAGCTGCGCAGGGTCCCCCGCGAAATCGCCGTCGGTAAAGAGAATCACCAGACGGTCGGTACGACGTTCGGGCGCCCAGTCTTTTTTGCCAGCCTCGAATCGATCCTGGTTATCGAGCGACGAGTACATGTGCTCGAACGCGGCCGCAATGTCGCTATCCCATGGAAACGCGTCGCCCGAAAGACTTGTTGGAGCTGCAACACGCTCGACCTGGTCGATGAAACGTTCGGCATCCGACGACAGGTGGACCTTGCGAACGGCGGTCGTCCCAAAGACGAATAGCGCAGTGCGGTCGCCGGGTGTCAACATCTCCTGGGTGTAGAGGTTCATGACCTCGCGAATCGCAACGTCGAGCCTCGACCGCGTACCAAGGTCCTGAACCCACATCGACGCCGACACGTCGATCGCCACCACAACATCGACGTCTCCCCGTTTGAAGCTCGAGGCTCCGTACACCCAGAAAGGTCGCGCGGCGGCGGTCGCCACGAGTGCAAGTGTAACGACGAGGAAAAGCCAGAATTTGATGCGGCCGATGAGCGGATACGATGACCCGTGTGTTCGCGCCGGCCGAAGTATCAGCCGAACGACCAAAACGCCAATGCCGAAGAGGAACAGCACTGCCGCAATGGGCCCGACCATCAGATATTCGGGGTTGGCGAACTCGACGCTGTCCTCGAAAAACCCGAACAGATTAACCATGGGCCGCAGTCGGCTTAACCCCGGCGACGGCGAACCGGTGTTCCCTCACCCTTCATCTGTTCGAGTTCGGGCGGATCGATTTCGCGCAGCGGCTCCAGCGCCCGGCGCGTCGCTTCGGCGTCGCTGGTGAGATCGTAATTCCAGGTGTAGTCAAAGTGACCCCCGGTGTCGGTTCGGACCGCACGCTCGTAGTCACCGTTCACGTCGTCGAGCACTTCTTCGACGATCGCCTGACGCAACCCCTCAGCCTCCGGTTCGTCCTCGGGGATCGCACGGTATCGCTGACGAGCAAGTTGGAACTTAGCGCTCCCTAATAAGTGAGAAGCACGCGGGTCATCAACCTTGTCGGCAAGGTCACGAACGACAGCCTCGTAGTCGCCGGTTAGGTAGTTATACGAGGCCTGCTGCAAGAACGCGTCGCGAAATAGGTACGCATCCGTAACCCATGCGAGCCCCCATGCTCGGCTGCGCTCGTAAAACATCGTGATCTCAGATATATCGACCTCGGCCTGGGTGAAATCACCACGACGCACGCTGTCACTGAGGGTGTCGAGCTGACCATAGAACCTTGCCAGACTACGTGACGGCATCGCCACCGCGACGAGAAAGACCACCGCGAGCACGAAGCCGATCACAAACCTGAACGAACTTTCTCGATTGACGAGATCTGTGACTCTCATATCACGCTTCCTATGGTGTGGTCCCCCACAGCAGTTCCGACACGAGTCCGATGGGAATTCCACCGATCAGCATAACCATGGCAGCGGAGAGAAATCGAGTGTAGATGGGAACCTTGAGCGCCCGGTGCTTCATCTCGATGCGTACGGCTTCGCGTTCATCGATCGCCTCGTAGGCCCGAGTCAGGCTATCCTCGTCAGTCACGTCGAAATAGTCTCCGCCGTATTCTCGAATCATCTCGATCAACCGCGGCGTTGACGAACGTCCGATCATGGTCGTGCGAACATCGCTCGTATTGATGTAAATGATGTAGGGAACAACGTTGCGTTGGTTCAGTGCGAGGAACTCGGAGTCGGGAAACTCGTCGACCGCGGCATCGGTGATGATCAGAACAGCACGATTCACATTCTCATTCCCGCCCATGGCCGCCTTGTCCTGGTCAAACGCCTTCACGATCGCCCGAAGCGGCCGGATGATATTCGTGTCGCCTTCGGCTCGGATGATCCGCACCTTGTAACGCGGCACGACCATCGCCTTGTCGAGACGCTGGGTGGTCACATACGGCGCGTCCCACACCTGAAAGTAGTACAGCTCATCGTCCATGACAAAGTCGTCCACCATGTAGGGGTAGGTGGAAAACAACCACAGGGAGACGCGGTCGTTCTTACCCTCACGCATGTCCAAAAACTGGAGGTGGGCATCGCGGGCAACCTCGGCTTTCGACTTGCCGGTATCGGGAAATTCCCATGCCATGGAACCTGAGGTGTCTACCAAATCGATGCGCACGCGCGACTCGACGTAGCCGCTCACTTCTTCGGTAGCAGTGAGGTATGGGTCAGCAACCGCAACGAGCATCGCTGCCAGCGACAAAGCGACCAGCGCTTTCGGGGCTGCATGCACGACACGGATCCAGTGTCGCTTCTGGTGCGCCCGATCGATTGCATGTCCGGAATGGTGGCGACTGTGCCTGCGTCGTATCAGCAGCAGGCGCGTCACCGTCAACATCACCGCCAATCCAACCAGAAGCGTGAGCCAGATCGCCATCGGAACGTCGCCATAGCGGACCTGGGCGTACTCCGTCTCCACGAGGTCTCGAATTCCCGCGTCTACGAACGCTACAATTTCCGCCCACGTCATCAACATAGTCAGTGGTGCTACCTCATCGCGCGCTGAAGAAACCCTTAACGTTCTGGAGCAGCCGGTTGTGAGGGCGCAGCTGGGCCAGTGATGCAATAAGCCGGCGAGCTTCGCCCGGGGGGTCGTCAATCGGCACCGGGGATCCCTGCTCGAGTCCCTGCTGGTACGCAACGAGCCGAGACGCAAGTGTCAGCAGCGCCTCTTTGCGAGCTCCGTCCCTTAATTGTTCGATATGGGCCCGAATATCTCGAGCCGTATCGCCAGAATAGAGCTCCGGGAGCTCAGCCTGGAGATACTCGCGGGTCGCAATGACCAACCCTCGGTGAACATCGTGCAGCGCCGCTCCGTTGGAGCTGGGCAGAAACGCGTCGAGAGCGCTCAGCTGCTGAACCAAGTTGTGCCGTGCCCTCCAGATCGATGGCGGTATAGGGATCTGGGCCTCGATCAGTTTGAGTTCGTCAGCCTCTCGAAGGGTATCTTCAGAGAGCAGCTTTGGCCGCCGGACATGGCGAATCAACAGAACGACCCAGACCAGAAGTGGTAACGGCGCGACACCCCAGGCGAAGGTCCGAAAGAACGCCACGCGCCCCTGGAACGATCCGAGCTCGATTGTGTCCCGAATATCTAGCACGGGGAGATCCGCCATTGTCGTGACATAGCGAACCAGCCCACCGCCGCCGTCGACCTGCTGCACCTCAGCATCTTCGATGTCCTGACCGAGGTCCCGGACCAAAAAGTAAAAACTGAAGCCGGGCAGCTGGTAGACCGCCTTCTCGGGCGCGATCAGTCGAAACTCGTACTCAAAGTCCCACACGTGCTCATCGTCGACCTGACGCTTCCGGATCTCCAGCGAGACGCCTTCGAACGGGTGTACCGGAAGGTTCTCCGGCACCATGCGGTCCTCAAGGATGATGATCTCTCGACCTTCCCCGATGAGATCCGGAAACCGTACACGGTAGGCCTGACGGATCAGATCACCGGTTTTGACAACGGTCGGTTCTATTTCGAGCGTCTCAACCTGTACCGGCGACGTTTCATCGGACGACGCTATCGACTCGTCTGGTTGGGATGCCTGAGCAGCAGGCCGGATCGTGGCTAGGCTCAACGCCGCCACCGTGCACATAAGCACTACACCAACCGTTCGGACTCGTTTCAAGGTCATCGCCTCTCCGACCTAACGGGCCATTCGCGCAATCAAGAACTTCGGCAAGGCCTCTACGTGATTGTCCGGTGTTAGCACTACCGAATCGATGCCACATCGGTTCTTCAATAAGTACTGCAACTGATCCTGAGACTCGCCGATCTTGCGTCGTATCGCGCCCGCCCTTCGAGCGGAGATCACCGTCTGCTTGCCGGTCTCCATATCGGAGGTCCTGATGTAACCGAGACGACTCTTGACCCGAAATTCGTCGGGATCGTCCAAAAGTAAGAAGATCATATCGTGCTTCGCGGCCAGCATACGGAGCCGCTTGTAATCGACCGTGCCCACGTCGTTGAGAAGGTCGACGAAATCCGAGATCACAATAACGGAATGGCGCATCTTTAGGCGACTGGCCATGAACGCCAACGGTACGACGAAATCGGCGCGTCTGCGCGTCGGGTACTGGCGCTCAAGCGCGAGTTTATCGAAGATCTGCTGGGCCATGTAGAAGACATGAGTCGTACCAAGCTTCGGTTTGAGAAACAATTCGATCTGATCGGAATATCCGAGAAGTCCAACGGGATCCCTCAGGTTAGCGCGAGTCAGACCGATGTTTCCAATCAGGTCGAGCAACAGCAGCGCCTTGTTCGACTCCTGTGAGATTTGGAACAGTGTCGAATACGACAGGTCGACAACAAGAATCGTCCGCAGCTCCTTGGGCTCCATTCGCTCGATCTTGAACAGCTTCCTAGGAAAACTGCGCAAGCTGATGGTCCAAGCGATGTCTTTGAGCGGCTGACCCGGCCGCCACTCCTCGACACCGAGGATGTCGTATCCGGAGCCCCGAAACCCGCTCCGGTGCTCGCCGTAGTGAATGCTGGTCGATTTTTTCTTGGCCTTAATCCCGTGCTTGATATTCCGGAAGCGAGCGAAAACCTGCTCTATTTCCACGGAGGAACATCCATGTCCTGAATGATCTTCAGGAGTAGCTCCTCCTTGACGACCGAGAACTCCATGCCTTCTCGGAGCACGAGGCGATGCGCGAGAACCGGCTCCGCCACGGCCTTTATGTGATCGGGCGTAATCACCGTGTCGCCGTTGAAGAACGCAAAAGTTCGAGCGACGGCCTCAAGGTGAAAGTGCACCCGCGGCGAGATGCCGACCTTGATGTACTCCTTGACGGTGCGGGCCGCCCGACCCTGCACTCGGTGAGGACGGGTGTTGCGGAACAAGCGTGTCTTGTACTGCTGCGCAAAATCCGACATCGTAACGTTATCAAAAATAAAGTGGGCGATGTCGAGGACCTCGTGGAGATTGGTCAGCTTCTCGACCTTCTTGCCCACGACGTTGCGGGAGCTGATCATCAGCTCGTCTTCTTCGTCTTCGGGATCTATCATGTTGATGGAAAGCGTGGTGCGATCGAGCTGAGCAATAGGGTTTGGAAACGTCCCTTCTTCCTCACCAAAGATGTTCTCCGTACAAATCACCATGAAGAATCGAGGCCCCGTGATGTCGTTGTAGTCGCACGACAACGGGAAAAGCGGCAACATCTTCCCTTCGGCGAGGTTGCCGTAGTCCGACGCCAGGGTGGCGGAACTTTCCTCCATTCCCTCGAGCACGGCGGCTTTAGTCTTGCCCGACAGCCGGTTGTCTTCGTCGATCAGGACAATGTGGGCCATCAGCTTTCCCGGCTTGAAATGGATCTTGCGGGTGCCGTCGACCTCCTCGACGATTGTCTCGTAGCCGAGGATGTCCTCAGGCATGTAGGTCGGAAGGCCCTGGATCCGCTCGAACTTTGCGTCTATCGCCATCGCGCACGCACTGACGAGATCGGTCTTGCCCGTACCCGTCGGTCCTCTAAACATGATGTGCGGCTGTCTAAGTGCCTTCGACTGACTCAGCTTGTCCGTATACGGCAGCAGAGTAAAAAAGGCCCAGGAGAGAATCTTCGCGCAGCCACTTTGTGCGTCATCCACACCATACAGCCACTTTGTGGACTCTGACTGGAAGCGCTGAACCACTTCCTGCGCGTAATCAAGCTCAATTCTTGGCTTGGCTTCGATTGTCATCGACGTCCATGGAACATTATCGCCAGGCGCCGGTCGGGACCCGGCCTTCACGCAGGGCGCAACTTTAGCAAATTATCTAGAGTTCCGCAGATTCCTACATCTCCACGGCGAACATTCTTCGTCGTTCAAAATGACTTAATCCCGGAAATGTGCCAGAAGCGTCCGTCTGGTTCGTGCACTTTGGTTGCCCTACTCAAGTTGATCATCTTACGATCGTGTAAGAACGTCCGATCAGAGAGTGTGACATCAACCTGCTCGCAATGTATCAAGATCAACACATCAGTGTTAACGTGCCATGAAATATACCTACAGTTGTGGTCGCTCCATTCTTTCTAGAGGACCAACTACCGTATGCTTTTTCTCGATTACCGGAGGAAAAATGAGAGAAAAGACTCTTTGTGTTCTCTGCAGTTTGGTAGGTTTGCTGGTTGTTCTCAACAACATCACCTTGATGGCGGAACAAGGCGATACCGGCTCGCTTATTGGTACCGTTGTTGACGAACTTGGCGGTGTTCTGCCGGGAGCAACAATCGCCGCCCGCAGCAGAGAGAACGGACTGGTGCGGAGCTCCGTTAGCGATGCAACCGGCGGATATGAAATTACCCAGCTCACTGCCGGCGATTACGATGTTCAGGCTTCCCTCCTGGGTTTTGTCGGAGGTACATCGATTGTTGTGGTTGGCTCGTCTGCCACAAATCAAGATTTCACGCTTACCATCGCACCGCTAGCCGAAACTGTGAACGTTACTCGTGCTGATCAGAGCCTGGCGGAGGTACCACAAGCCGTCGTGGTGATCCGACAGGAGAACATCGATTTCGCACAGCGGAAGACTTCACTGGACGAATCTCTTCGGGGTATTCCTGGACTATTTGTTCAAAATCGTCGCAACTACGGGTTGTCCGGTGGTATCGGGCTGAGTATTCGTGCACCCCAACCTAGATTTGGACTTCGTGGTTTAGCCATTATTCAGGATGGTATTCCGATTACCACGGCAGATGGCACAACTGAGCCCAGCAACGTCGACCTAGGATCAGTGCGCCGTGTGGAGGTCATCCGTGGCCCGAGCTCCGTTCTCTACGGGAATTCAGCTGGTGGAGTGATCAGTCTGTTTACGGAAATCGACCCGACACGTCGGTTAACGGTACGCCCTGATTTTCAGGTTGGCAGCAACGGTTATAACCGACAGCAGATACGGATCGACGGCCACAATAGTAGTGGCACAGAGTTTATGGGTAGTTTTAGCCAGTTCCAGACGGACGGTTGGCGTGAACACAGTGCGGCAGAAATCAAACAATCAAATATCCTCGTTCGACAGACGTTGGCGGGAAACACCCGACTTTCTGGCATCTTCAATCACTACGATTCACCGTTTGCTGAAAATCCAAGCATGATGAGTAAAGAGAATGCTCGGACCAACCCTCGGGGCACTCGAACAATTGCTCTTAACCAAAACTGGGGCGAGACCACTCAGCAAGGACAGTATGGCGCGACACTCGAACATCATTTCGGCACACAGCTATTTCGTACAACCGGCTGGGGTATCTGGCGGGACTTGTTTGCCTCGAATCCGTTCCGTGTGATTGACCTTGGACGAAAGGGTGCCGGTTTTCGTTCTGAGTACCTAGGAGTACACCAACTTGGATCGATAACGATTCAATTGAGCACGGGCTTCGATGTCTCGTCTCAGAACGACACCCGCGTGGAATCCTTCAATAAAGGACCTGCTCAGCCTGGGGGAATGGCTGAACGAGGCAGCTTGCTAGTCCAACAGTTCGAGGATGTCCTGTCAGTTGGTCCCTTCGTACAAATAAGTCTGTCGCCATATCGTCGCGTGACGATTACCACCGGTGTTCGCTATGACTACTACAAGTTCATGGCGACCGACCAAAAGTTTGATGATGGCGACCAGTCGGGTGAGCGTACGATGAGTGCTGCAAGCCCATCAATCGGTCTTACATTTGCGGCAACGCCTACGTTTAACCTGTACACCAACTTTTCCACTGCGTACGAGACCCCGACAACAGTTGAGCTCTCGAATCGACCAGAGGGCGAGGGTGGCTTTAACCAACTGCTCGAACCAGAACGTCTGCGGAGTTTCGAGGTCGGTTTTCGTGGGCTCGTTAAGCCGGCGCGTTTACAGTTCGATGTGGCGGTGTATCGAGCCCGGTTACTGGATACGTTCGTGCCGTTCCAGGGTGCAGACGAGCAAACATTCTTCTCGAACGCAGGCGAATCAGCGCGTAATGGCGTGGAGTTATCCTTGGACTGGAAGCCAACCTCTCGAGTTAATGCACGGATGGCATATACCTACCAGGACTTCTTGTTCCAGAGGTTCGTCCTTCAGGGCACTGACTACTCTGGTAACCTTGAGCCGGGTGCTCCACCCAACCGCCTATTTGCTGGTGTTGACTATGCGGCGCCGTTCGGGCTTCGCTCAAGCGCAACGGTACGATGGGTCGACGACTTCTTCGTCAACAATGCCAATACGGTGTCGAACTGGGAATATACGGTAGTTGACCTCAGATTCGGGTTGGATCGGCGGTGGGGCAATCACGACGCGAGACCGTTTTTCGGTATCGATAACCTATTCGGCGAACGCTATAACTCCTCAGTGATTACCAACGCCTATGGACCACCTGGAGCCAAACGGTTCTTTGAACCATCGCCAGATCGAGAATTCTACGTTGGGCTGACATTAGGATTCGGAATCAGCTAACGCTCATCCGAACACCTAGTCATCAGCTACGGTGAGTCCCATTGCTCCCCGTCGTACTATGTGACTTTATGCGGTAATGACCCGTCGCAACGGCAGACGGGTTCCATAGGTCAGCGAGCGCCACACCCACTCGGCAGGTCCAAAACGGTAGCGACGTAGCCAGAGTGGCGAAAGAATCAATTGCACGACCCAGACACTGACACCACCACGCCGAACTGCCCAAGTCGGTCGACTGACCCGTAGTAGCCCAGACCATGGGCGTAGAAGATCGTCATGAACTTCTGGTCAGCCAACAATCGGCTAACAAGCCACACGTTGAAGTTTCCGCCGTGAAGATTACCGTAGGCAGTTGGGTTTCAATAGGCCGCCTCGGGTATCGCAAACAGTTGGATATTCATGAGGAAAATGCCGAGTAAGGCAAAGCCTCGAAGGATGTCGATTGAGTCGATGCGGGCGTTTGGTTCGACCGGTGTGGTCATTGATATCCGCCGAGCACAACAACGAACAGCAGGAAAACGAGCCTAGTGGGAAACAACGAGCAATTTAACAGGGATGGGGATTAGGGATTGCGCCAGTCTCCGCCACTTCCCACTCGGTACAAAACGTGGAACGTCGCGGAGAGATTGGTGACTGCAAAGAAATGGCGAACATACGGCAGCAACTGCGACCCTACGCCCGCCGGTCGATTCCTGTCACCTGTCATCTAGACGGAATAACATCTAATCGGACTACAACTAGTTCGCCAGCGGGTCTGGCCGAACCTGGAACTTCATCATGCCAGGCTTGACACCCACACCACCCTCAATATGCCAGGTCACCGCAGCGCCATACGTAGCCCACACGCCCCGACCTTTCCATCCCCCGTCTGGGTCGTCAATGCGCCCATCGAGTCCACGGCTAAAAAACCCCTGCGGATAGGGCACGCGTAAGACGACCCACTCTCCCGTTTCGGGATGCAATGCCAGCAACGAATCGGAATTTGAGCCGTTAGCGATCGGGATGTTCTCGCCCAATCCCAACGTATCATGCTGGTCGACCCAGTTGAAGTAGTGATAGTCGCTGCTCACCCGGTTGTCCGTGTTCGGCATCGTTGGTCCGGGCGTGGGATAGAGCGTCCAGCCGTCAACGCAGTGGCGGCCATCGGCGACCTCGGAGCCTCGCATGACAGAGCATTTCGATCGATCGAAGGCCGCGAAGTGCCCGCTGCCAGACAGCGCCGTCCAGACCACCCCGTTGCGATCGATGTCGAGACCCCGCGAGCCAAAACCGGCCTTGTCGGCCGGGACCTTAGGATCCATGAGAGACGGCACTTCGTACATCTCGGCCATGCACGTCTCCGGTGGGTTATCGCCCAGATGCAGCCGTGCAACTTGCCCAGGGAACCGCGTCGCGGAAATCCAGACTGCCTTCTCGTCCGTTGGATCTGGAATCACCCCGTAGCTGCCGATGTTGATTTGGGTGTCGAGCGTTGGATCGAAGTTCCGCACCACGCCACCACCGGCACCTTCCTCGCTCGTCCGGGTCGTCCCGGTCGGCTCGTTCCATGGCTTCGTAATGACGCCGTCGCCATTCGTGTCGAGCACCAGCGGGCACCACCCCTGCGAGAACTGCTCGTCGCCGGTCTCGTCGTAGGTGTTGGTGTTGAGCCAACCGATGATGTCGCCACCGCCGCTCGAGAAGAGTGTGTTCTCTTCGTTTTCGGCGAACTGCAGATGATGTGTGCCAAAGCACGTGTCAATCAGGACGAACTTTTCGGTGTCAGGGGCGTAGTAGACGAAGCCGCGGTAGCTCCGGTCGCGAGGCATGTACTTCGCGAACTTGTTGTCCGAGCCTTCGCGACACCACGCCGGCGTCTCGCGCCCTCGGATCTGCGACGTCAACCAGACGCGCCCTTTGTGATCCATCATGGGGTTGTGCGGATTTGCCGGATCGTTCCAAATCAGCTTCTCGCCGAAGAAGCGCGACGGTTCCGGCATCGCTTGCGCGATCATCGTTGGGATCGTGGATGGATCATCGCGCGTTGGAACCTTCAGATTTAGCGGCACGTGTGACTCGGGATCGAGCACGGCGAGCCGGTCGTTTGAAATATTGACACCGTAAACCGGTCCGTTGGCGTTGACGGTCGGGTTCCGCTTGTCAGTCACGACCTCGTCGTGGATATAGTCCACCATAGTGCCCCACTCCCACATGGTCGTGACGACGTTGCGCTCGACTCCTTGAGGTCGAGGCGGCACCTCCGGCACCTCACCCGCTGCGATCCGATCGCTCCATTCGGCGAACATCTCCAAACCTCTGGCGCGCCCGAACCGGCTCATCACGCCGCTCATCGGACCGCCCCGCTGCCCCATCTGGACGCGATGGTCCCACGCGGCGAGTGTCGAATCAAACTGCTCAAGGTTGTCGATCTCACGAACGATCCGGCTCCCGAGCTGGTGGCACAGCATGCACCCCTGCTTCTGGTTGTCGATCCACTGGCCCTGCACCTTCATGGCGAGCGAAATGCCGTTCCCCTCGCGTCCGGTTCCGGGAAACTCGCTGGCCTCTGGCGGTTCGATGAGTGAGTACCAATAATTAGCCGGATAGATCTTCGCCGCCTCGACTTCATCGGCCGCTACTGTAGCAGTCAGCTCCAGCGTATCCCCAGGACGAGCGTCAATCTTGCTCGAATCGGCAAGACCGTACCCGCGCACCCAAACCTTGTAGGTCGCCTCCGGTAGCTCGGGGACCAAAAAACGGCCGCCGTCTCCGGTCACGACCGTCTTGACGAAGCGAGTCGCAAGGTCATCGGTCTCTGCGATCACCCACACGCCCTCCTCCGGCCCGTTCTGGCTGGTGACCACACCCGTAATGACATCGCCTTCGGCCGCCTCTCCTGGAACCGCGATTCTCACCAACACCACCGAGAACAGCGCGACTATCATCAACCGTCCAAGCTGTCGTGTCATCGTGTTATCTCCCCCTGCCTGAGATTCGGGCTGTCTCGGCCTTCAACCGTCGCGCGTCGATCCAAGGAATAGTTACGACGCCTGTTTGGTCGCGGTCCAGCTACCCGCCCCGTACCAAATAAAACTGCCGTTCTCACCAACAATGGACTCACCGTCTGAACTCACCGAACCGGTTAGAGTAATCGGCAGGTCACCGTCGAGGTCAGGCACGATGAACTCGAACTTAATCGTGCTGCCATCGACCATCCCCTTGAGCGAAAATAATTCACGGCCACCCATGTCGATCTCGCCAGACAAGCTACTTCCATTTTGCTCGAATGTCGCGTTCCAAGTTGGCGATTCGACCTGCGTGTTCAACGTTATCTCCCACCGTCCAGAAACGTCGGCCTGAGCGCTCAGGCCGACGTTTACTACAACAGCAACGAGAACAAGCGTACAAAACGTCTGTCTCATGAAACTCCGGTTACCTGATATTGCCATACACGGCAACACGCATGACCGTCACGTCTCCGTCGGAACGATTTGCCTCGTGGGTGTAACTAAACATCGGGCAAAGCAAAACGTGGAACGCGATCGGCGCCCGATTATTCTAAGTCTCATAAAAATCCGCGTCAAGCCAGTAAGGTCCATTAAAATCAATCATTTAACTCGTCTGAAGAGTCTGGACATAGAAGCGCTAATATTCCGCACACGACGAACGAGTCTGCCCCACTATTCATTGGGTGTTACTATCCCCACGCTGCGACGCGCCCGAAGAATAATCTGAGCGTCGCAGTCGCAGTATTGGACGGTCAAGGAAGGGCCACGTCAGGAAGTGTGCCGTGACAATTGAAGTTGCGAAGTCGACGATGAAGTAACCGAGGCATCTATCTACGGAACATCGCCGCGATGAGGAAGGGAATCCAAAAACAATGTCTTGGTTAATTACCGCATTCGGAAACCTCGGTGAGAATTTGTCCCGCTTCACACAGAGATGGATTCCAGACTCATGGGTCGTCTGCATGATTCTCACGGTGCTGGCTGGGCTGCTTGCGATGTTCGGAGCCGGTGCAACGCTTAACCAGACCGTGCTCGCCTGGGGCGGCGGGATGTGGGCGCTTCTTGAGCTGGCCATGCAGTTCACGCTCGCGTTAATCGCCGCGCACGCATGCGTGTCGTCACCTCCATTCCACCGGTTCCTCGACTGGCTGGCCGCGCGCCCCAACCGGGACAACCCGGTACAAGCGGTGGTCTTACTCGGGGCTTACTCGATGGTAATTGCTTACTTTAATTGGGCCGCCAGCCTGGTGGCATCGGCGCTGTTCGTCCCGTTCATCGCCCGACGGAACCCAAAAGCCGATATTCGCTTGCTCATCGCCGCCGGCTATCTAGGGTTGGGCACCGTCTGGCACGGTGGCTTGTCTGGTTCGGCACCGCTGATTCTCGCGACGCCGGGCAATCCGATTCTCGAGCCATCGGTGGGTGCGCCGATCATCGACCGCTTGCTGCCGGTGACCGAGACGCTCTTTGTCCCCTTCAACCTGGTGTACCTTGCCGTGATATTCGTAGCCGCGCTGGTGATGCTGTGGGTCCTCCATCCCCGTCACGATCCGTGGACACTGACCGACGAACAGATCGCGATCATGCTGCCGACCATACCGGAAGAGGTGGAGCCCACAACACCTGCCGCCAGAATGGAACACTTCCGAGGGTGGATCATCCTTGCGGTGATCCTGATCGGGTATCCGCTCGGCTACTCGATCGTCACGCGCGGCTTCGGGGCTAGCTGGACGATCAACTCCTACAACGCGGTGTTCTTGATCGGCGCGCTCCTGCTCCAGGGACGACCCTCGAATCTCGTCCGCGCGTTCGGCAACGGCGCGCGCTCGGCGTCGGGAGTCGTACTGCAGTTCCCCTTCTATGCGGGCATCTTTGGCGTGATCCAGAGCACCGCTCTCGGTGCCTGGCTGGGCGAACAGTTCATCGCGGTCGCGACCACCGAGACCTATCCGCTCATCGTCTACTGCTATTCAGGATTCGTGAACCTGTTCGTTCCGTCAGGCGGGTCGAAGTGGTTGATCGAAGCGCCGTACCTGTTGCCCGCCGCGCGCGAACTCAACGTGTCGGTGACGACGACGGTGCTCGCGTACGCGTATGGCGACTCGACGTCGAATCTCATTCAGCCGTTCTGGGCGATCCCAATCCTGACCGTGACCCGGTTTAAGTTCGGCGACGTAGTCGGCTACACCGGAATCATCGCCGCGGTTCTCATGGTGGTCACCATCGTCGCGATGCTGATCATCCCGCCCAACCTATGAGGCTTAGAACTGGTTTTACGACTGCGGCTACTGTTGGTCAAGAATCCGTTCGATCTCGTCCATGACGCGGTCCATTCGCGCAATGAGCGCGTCGTAGGGCGCGTCGGTCGCGAGATCGATACCGTGCTCCTGCAAGAGCTCGTAGGCATACCGCGAACCACCTGACGAGAGTACGGCGAGGTAGTCGTCACGCGCCTTCGCCTCGCCCCTGAGAAGCCGCTCAGCGAACATCGTCCCGCCAGCAATCGACGTCGCGTACTGAAACACGTAGAAGTTCCGATAGAAGTGCGGAATAAACGCCCATTCGACCGCGTAGCTAGAATCGTACGCAAGCACACCGTCGTCCGACCCATGATATTGCCGCACGAGTTGCTCGTAGAGATTGCTCATTTTCTCTCCGGATAGCGCCTCGCCCGCCTCGACCAATTCGTGAATCTTGAGCTCGAACTCGGCAAACATTACCTGCCGAAAGAACGTTCCACGGACCGTCTCCAGCGCCGTGCCGAGATAAAAGAGACGCTCCTGGTCCGAAATGTCCTGCGCCAGCATGTGCTCCTGCAACAGCACCTCGTTCGTCGTCGAGGCGATCTCGGCAGTAAACGTAGCGTAGTCCGATGTCTCGTACGGGTTGTTCCGAGTCGAGAGCATGGTATGGACGGCGTGGCCCCACTCATGCACAAAGGTCGACACATCGTTGTATGTGCCGTTGAAGTTCAGCAAGAGGTACGGATGCACGTTGTAGACGGCACCGTACATGTAGGCGCCCGACGCCTTGCCTGGCTGGGGATAGACATGCATCCAATCACCCCCAAACCCCTCTTCGAGCAGCGCAATATAGCTTGGGCCGAGTGGCTCGGCCGAACGGAGCGCCAACCTCTCTGATTCGTCCAAGTCGAACTGACGATCAGACGCCACGAGCGGGGGGTAAATGTCGTGGTACGCCAAGTCGTCGACCCCGATCATCCGAGCGCGCAATGCGAAGTACCGATACAGCGAAGGTAGGTGGCGATGCGCAGCAGCAATGAGTGTTCGATAGACCTCAACCGGGATGTTGGGACCGGCGAGTGCGGCATGGAGCGCGCTATCATACTTCCGCGCCTTTGCTTGAAAGACGTGAGCCTTGACGTGGGTATCCAGCGTTTGCCCGAGAGTCGCCCTATACGCCTTCCATGTCCTCCAGAATTGATCAAAGACGAGCTTGCGATCGTCTCGATGTTGCGACGCGCGATGGAACGAGTATGCGGCCTGATCAAGACGGACCTCCGCACCGGTCGAAAGCGTCACCGTCGGAAACGGCATGTCCGAGCTGGACAGCATCGCGTAGACGCGCTCGGGGCCATCCAGTACAGGCCCACTAGCAGCGAGAACCTGCTCGGCTTCGTCGGAAAGCGTGTGCGGCTCGTGCCTCAGGATGTTGTGCAGGTTGAACGCATGCTTATCGAGACCCGAGTCAGCTGAAATGTATCGCTCGATGGTCGTCGAGCCGACCCGAAGCAATTCCGGCGAAACAAAGCTGGTGGCTTCGCCGAATTCGGAAAGTAATGATGACACGACGCTCCGGCGCTCCTGGTTCGATGCGATGCGCCGGTCCTCGTCGGACTCAAGAAACGCATAAGCATATAGCCGGCCAAGCTCTTTATTGGTCATGCTGATGAGGTCAAGGGCCTCGCGCAGCGCAGCAGCGCTTGCACCGAGCCTTCCGCGAAAACGCGTAAGGCTCTCAACCTCGACTTCGAGCCGTTCCCTCTCAGCGTTCCACGCTTCGTCGCTTACGTAGATCTCATGTAGGTTCCAGGAAATTTGTTCGGGTGTCTCAGACCCAGAGTCTTGGTTTTTCTCAATCGTTGTCGTCATCACGAATGTCGTTACCAGTACGACCAGAGCTAGCATCGAGAGCACTGTTCGTATCGGCATGGCCTCCCTCACGTTGGATCCTTGGCACGGAAGGTGGGCTACCCTCGGACCAGTTTGCGAAGCACGTACGGCAGAATCCCACCATGGCGATAGTAGTTAAGCTCTTCAGGGGTATCTATCCGAACGGTCGCTGAGAAGTCCTTCGTCGAACCATCCGACCCGGTTGCCAAAACCCGCACATCAGCGCGCGGCATCAAACCATCGCCGATGCCGGTGACGTCGAAGCACTCCTCGCCTGACAACCCGAGTTCGGCGGCCCCTTCGCCGTCCTTGAACTGCAGCGGAAGAACGCCCATGAAGACAAGATTGCTTCGATGGATCCGCTCAAAGCTCTGTGCAAGCACCCCACGTACTCCGAGCAACATCGTACCTTTCGCCGCCCAATCTCGCGACGAGCCAGAACCGTACTCCTTACCCGCCAGCACGAGGAGAGGCGTCCCCTCGCGCTTGTACCGCATGCCAGCGTCGTAGACCGACATCTGCTCGCCACCGGGTTGATGACAGGTCCATCCACCCTCGGTATCCGGTGCGAGTTGGTTGCGCAGCCTGATGTTACCGAACGTCCCGCGCAGCATCACTTCGTGGTTGCCGCGGCGGCTGCCAAAGGAGTTGAAGTCCTTCGGTTCGACGCCTTGGCTCATCAGATAGCTTCCTGCTGGGCCGTCAACCGGGATAGCTCCAGCCGGTGAGATGTGGTCGGTGGTAACGCTGTCGCCGAGCAGGGCAAGCACTCGGGCATTCGCGATGTCACCGGGTGCCGACGGCTCCGCCGTAAGATCCTGAAAGAACGGCGGATTCCGAACGTAGGTCGAACTTGGGTCCCACTCGAACCGCTGGCCACGCGACGCCGAGAGTGCCTGCCAGCGCTCGTCGCCGTCAAATACGTGCGCGTACTTCGCGCTGAACTGATCACGATGGACTGCCGACGCGACCGCATCCTGAATCTCCTCGCTGCTCGGCCAGATGTCCCTGAGAAAAATGTCCCGGCCGTCAGAATCCCGCCCAATCGGTTCGGAAATCAAGTTGATGGTCATCCGTCCCGCCAGTGCGTAGGCCACAACCAGCGGCGGCGATGCGAGATAGTTGGCTCGGACCAGCGGGTGGATGCGCCCCTCAAAGTTCCGGTTACCACTAAGCACCGACGTCACAACCAAGTCGTGCTGTTTGATCTTACTAACAACGTCCGGTGGCAGCGGGCCACTGTTGCCGATGCACGTTGTGCAACCGTAACCCACGACACGGAATCCCATCTGCTCGAGGGAATCGAGCAAACCGGCCGCACGAAGATATTCCGTGACGACCATCGATCCAGGAGCTAAGCTCGTCTTCACCCAAGGCTTCGGTCGCAGGCCTCGCTCCGCAGCCTTTTTCGCGACGAGACCGGCTGCCAGCATGACGCTAGGGTTCGACGTGTTCGTACAGCTCGTAATGGCCGCAACAACGACCGCGCCATGGTCGAGGTCGTCGTTCGCTGACGGACCGGCGCTGTCACCGGCAACACCGGCCGCCGCCATCTCTTCGAGCACCGCTGCAAACGCGGACTTCGCGGCCTTGAGAGGAACGCGATCCTGCGGTCGCTTTGGGCCCGCGATACAGGACTCGATCCCGGAAAGATCGAATTCGATGACATCCGAATACGTAGGGTCCTCGCCAAGCGTACCGAACAGCCCCTGAGTCTTAGCATAGGCCTCGACTAGGTCAACGTGCGCCGTATCGCGACCGGTCAAGTTCAGGTAATCCAGCGTCATCTGATCGATCGGACAGATGGCGATGGTCGATCCGTACTCGGGTGACATGTTGCCGAGCGTAGCGCGATCGGCGAGGGTCAACGAGGCCAGGCCCGGCCCAAAGAACTCGACAAACTTTCCGACCACGCCGTAGTGTCGCAGACGCTCAGTAATCGTTAGCACGAGATCCGTTGCGGTCACGCCCTCGGGAAGCCGCCCTTGGAGCTTGAATCCAACGACCTCCGGAATCAGCATCGAGATCGGTTGACCAAGCATCGCGGCCTCGGCCTCGATCCCACCGACGCCCCACCCCACCACTCCGAGCCCGTTGACCATCGTCGTGTGCGAATCGGTACCAACCAGAGTGTCAGGATACGCCGTCATCCGTCCATTCACCGACTCACAACAGACCACCCTGGCCAGATGCTCGATGTTGATCTGATGGACGATGCCGGTGCCCGGCGGCACCACCTTGAAGTTACGGAATGCGCTCTGGCCCCACTTCAGAAAGGCGTAGCGCTCCTGGTTGCGGGAGAACTCAAGCTCAACGTTACGCTGAAACGCATCGGGAACACCGAAGTAATCCACTTGCACCGAGTGATCGATCACCAGCTCGGCCGCCTGAAGCGGATTCACGACGTCCGGATCGCCGCCCAGCTGAACGATACCGTCACGCATCGCGGCCAAGTCGACGACGGCCGGGACGCCGGTGAAGTCCTGAAGCAGCACGCGGGCTGGCATGAAGGCGATCTCTTGCGTCGCGCCAGGCCTCCAACGTGCCAAGGCCTCGATGTCGTCAGCGCTGACGAACTGCTCATCCTCATGTCGAAGCATGTTCTCAAGGAGAATCTTGAGCGAGTAGGGAAGCCGCCGCACGGCAGGGAATCCAGCCTTGGCGAGCGCAGTGAGACTGAACAGTTGAATCGTGTCATTGCCGGCCGCAAGCGATTGGCGTGTCCTAAAGGAGTTTTTGCTCATAATAATGTTGATTGCGGCACTACAATGTCGAGTCTGGCATCGAATGACGAACGGCGAGAACTAATGCGTTCGTCTGAACCTCCGAATGATCCACCGACAGCCTCGAATGGCGCAAGCGGGGTCACGAAAAACTCATTCAATGGGTAAGCCTGGACCGCGCCTCGGCGCCCACATGTCGATCGCCGGCGGTCTCCCCCGTGCCATCGATCGCGCAGTGGCTACGGGCTGTGAGGCGATCCAGATCTTCACCACTGCGTCGAACCAGTGGAGACCGCGTCCCCTCCCGGACGCGGAGGCTCAGCAGTTTCGTGAGCAAGCCCAGCTAGCTGACATCCGCCCGGTCATGGCTCACGCGAGCTACCTCATCAACTTGGCCTCACCCGACGCTAAACTGCGCCGGCGTTCAATCGAGGCGCTCGTCGAGGAGCTTCGGCGCGCGGATGCACTTGGTCTCATCGGGGTCATCCTTCATCCGGGCGCCTACACCACGAGCACCGAAGATGCGGGACTGTCGCGAATCGCTGAAGGCATCGGCGCCGCGTTCGACTCGTACGCTTCGGGGTCCGCTCAGCTCCTCCTCGAGCACACGGCGGGCCAAGGTACCGTCCTCGGTCACCGTTTCGAGCATCTCGGCACGATCATCGCGGCGCTCGACGGATCAGCCCGAATCGGGGTGTGCCTCGACACGTGTCACCTCGTAGCCGCCGGCTACGACATCATCACGCCTGATGGCTACGCTGCGGTCTTCGATGAATTCGACCGTATCGTCGGCCTCAATCGACTCAAGGCTTTCCATTTGAACGATTCGCGGAAGCCCATGGGAAGCCGACTGGATCGGCACGAGCACATCGGCAGCGGGTATATCGGAACCGAGCCCTTCGGCCGCTTACTGGAAGACAGACGGTTTCGTGACCTGCCCATGGTGCTCGAAACCGCCAAGCAGAATAGCGCCGTCGCATCAGTAATTGAGGCCGACCCTATGGACTGTCGAAACCTAGCGATTCTACGTCGCCTTCGCTGAACACCTCGGCCTCGAACGGGAACACCGGAATAGACCCAACCGGCATGAGGAGCGACCAAAGCCCTTACATCCAGCTCAGTGGAGGTATCGATGTCGTCGAGGTAGCTCACAATACTTCGTTCGAACACATCCGGATCATCGGGACACCATGTTCCCGCGATCGCTGACCGGCGCAGCGGGTCGAATTGACCCATAATAAATCGTCAACTATTCTCCACCTGATCTAATACCTCCTGTAAAGCGAAGGGCGATTACAAGGCGAAATGTACCGTCCGATCCCTATGGTTCCAGGTCTTTCGTTGATCGTGCTGCTGCTGCTGAGCCTGGCACCAGCATCAACGGCTGAGCAGGATCACGACTACCACGCAGCCCAAAAAGCGTGGCGCGCTGAACGCGAAGCGCGCCTCATCGCTGACAATGGGTGGCTGACACTCGCTGCGCTGCACTTCCTGCGGGACGGTGAGAACAGCTTCGGCGCCAGCCCATTGAACGATCTCGTGGTCCCAGAGGGTCCGGACGCCGCTGGCGTCTTTGAACTACGGAATCGGGAAGTGTTCGTCCGCGCGGCCGAGGGACAAACCCTGACCGTCAACGGCCGCTCGGTGACGGCCTCACAGCTGTACCCAACCAGAGACAAGAACGGAGACGAGGAGCAGACCGTACGGATCGGCGATGTCACCCTATGGGTGCACCACAGCGGTGACCGACTGGCGATTCGACTGCGTGACCTAAACAACGCAATCCGCAAGAACTTCACGGGACTCACTTGGTTCGCCGTCGATGAGCGTTATCGCGTACGGGGTCGGTTCATTCCGCATGATGAACCAATCACAGTCAGGCTGCCCAACATCCTCGGCGACATCGAGCCGTTCACGAGCCATGGTTCGGTCACGCTCACCGTTAATGGACAGGAGGTTACGATGCTTCCCATCTCATCAGGAGAGCAGCTATGGTTCATTTTCCGTGACATGACGAGTGGGACCGAGACATATCCTGCTGCCCGGTTCCTCTACGTCGAGAACCCCGACAAGGACGGGTGGACCACCGTCGATTTTAATCAGGCGTACAACCCGCCGTGCGCGTTTAACCCGTATACGACCTGCCCTCTACCACCCGAACCAAATCGATTACGAGTACGAATCGAAGCGGGCGAGAAGAACTATCACTGATCGAACTCTCGTCGGGCGGACGGCGGGTCGTGGTAGTGTCTACAAGCAGTGTCGTCACCACTGACCAAGGCCGAAGTCCAACGGATCGCCCGACTCGCCCACCTGAACTTGACCACAGACGAACAAGACCTCTTCACGCGGCAACTTGGGCAAATTCTTGAGTACGCCGAGTGCTTGCGGGACGTCGACACGACCACTGTCTCGGCGACCTGGCACCCGGGTTCCGAACCGGGCCGGTTGCGTGCTGACACGCCCCGTGAGTCGCTGACAAACGATGCGGCCTTAAGCAACGCACCGGCGCCAGGCCCGCAGGGTTTGTTTCGAGTTCCGCGAGTGGTCGGTTGATGTCCCGCGACGGCACAGTCAGTAGCCTGCACAGCGCGATTGTTGACGGCGATATCACCGCAGCGGAGGTCTGCGAAACGTACCTGGACCGAATCGGGTCGGTCGACGTCCACCTGAACGCGTTTACCGTCGTCCTCCACGACCTTGCGCGAGCGCAGGCTGAGGAAGTAGACCGCATGCGTGACGCATGGCGCGAGCGAGCGCTGCTTGGAATCCCGATCACGATCAAGGACGTCATCTGCACTAGGGACAGTCCGACGACCGCCGCCTCACGCATCCTTGCTGGTTTCCACTCACCCTACGACGCGACCGTCGTGAAACGCCTACGATCAGCCGGTGCCGTGGTTGTCGGGAAGACGAACTGCGACGAGTTTGCGATGGGGTCGTCCACCGAACACTCGGCGTATGGCCCGACATACAACCCGTGGTCGGTAGATCGAATTCCTGGGGGATCAAGCGGTGGTGCCGCGGCGGCTGTTGCGGCCAGGTTGGCGCCAGTTTCGATCGCTTCCGACACGGGCGGTTCTATTCGGCAGCCCGCGGGGTTCTGTGGCGTGGTCGGGCTCAAACCAACGTACGGCCGCGTTTCGAGGTACGGTCTACTCGCCTTTGCCTCTTCGCTAGACCAGATCGGCCCAATGACGCTCACGGTGGCGGACGCTGCCAGGGTGTTTTGCGTGATCGCCGGGCGCGATCCACTAGATGCCACCACGGCTTCGCAGCCGGCACCGGACCTGTCCAGGACACTCCCCGGTGACGCTACCGGAGTTACGATCGGTGTCCCCTATTCGGTAATGGAAGGCGTTAACCAGGAAGTGAGAAGCGCGTTTGACACCGCCCTGGAGGTTCTGACTCAGCGAGGAGCACGAGTGGTCGACATCAATCTCCCGCACATGGCATACGCGATACCAGTCTACTGCCTGGTGGCACCAGCCGAGGCGAGCTCCAACCTCGCGAGATATGACGGCGTGCGCTACGGGTTTCGCGCTCGTTCAGACGGCGCACGTGAGGACCTTGAGAGGATGTACAACCGCACACGAGACGAAGGCTTCGGCACCGAGGTCAAACGACGTATCATGCTCGGCACCTACGCCCTGAGTGCCGGGTACTACGACGAGTACTACGTCAAGGCCCAACGCGTGCGAAGTCTCATTATCGAGGATTACGACCGAGCCTTCGAAACCGTCGATGTGATTGCGATGCCCACCACACCGACCCCGGCGTTCCACCTCAGAGAACACGTCGACAACCCGCTCGCAATGTATCTTGGCGACATCTTCACCGTCAGCGCCAACCTAACGGGCCTCCCTGCGATAAGTGTGCCGGCAGGGTTCACGGCGGACAAACTTCCAGTCGGGTTGCAATTCCTGGGGCGCGCATTTGATGAGGCATCACTCTTCCGGGTGGGCGACGCGTACGAGCAAGACGCACCATGGTGGAGAACGGAGCCGGCACTAGCCGTGTGACCGTCGTCGCAGCTATTGCTGACGCCCGGCCTGTCCCAAAAGCTCAGGGGTGCGCAGCTGGTCGGTGGATCCGGCTAGGTCGTCGGAGGAAAAGTACTTAACCCGTCCGTCGATCCGCTCTGAAAGACTTCGAACGACCATGGACTTACGGTTACGCTTTCTGAGCTTCGGCAGTCCCGCAAAGAAGCAGAAGCCGACGAACAGCGCGAGCAAGAACACCGTCGACGACAGCAGCCTTATAAGCGTGTCGATCGCGATTCCGGTCAGCTCTTGTAGGTTCATGAAACTTTACGAGGGGCGTCGCTGGCAGAGGCGTCTTCCGTTTCGTCAGGAATCGTATAGACAATTAAGCCCGCCTCGATCTCCCGTATCGCAATGCCCTCGAGCTTTAACTTTACAGGAGTATCGCTCGTCCCTTCGAGCTTAGATGGCACAGGCACACGAATCAACGCCCCACGACGTAGCTGCTTTGCCCGCAACGACGCGATGTCCACGAGCATGAACCGACTCTTAACCGGAGGCATCAGGTCGCGTTCTCCAGATTTTTGAACTGATTCGGGGGCCTGCTTGGAAGTGTCGTCCCTCTCTGCAACGACCGAGGTTGGAAGCTCCTTATCCTTACTCATAACCCACAAGAACACGCCAAAAGCCCGTCAGGAAGTCGATACGAGCCTGACCGGTTCCAGGTTAGCACCTAGCTCCAAGGCAGCCGACTTGCTTAAGCAACTCACCATCGTTCGGACCTGCCACCGCCTGAATCCACTCGCCGTTCAGCACGTAGTACGCAAGCTGGTCGTTGAAGTAGATGGCCGTTCCGCCAATTTCATCCTGGATGGGCACGATCGCACGGGCATCCGTCTCAAGCCGCTGAGGGATGTCATTACTCGTCAACCTCGGCAATTCGCCCATCCTTTAATTCCGTGTGGCCGACCACTCATACTACCTACCATTACCAGAAGGCGATGACAGCAGATTGAGTCTTTGATGGGGCGACCCTTCCAACTTTACCTACGGTTCTTTGATTAGTGTATATCAATAACTAAATCTTAGATTAAATAACTAACATATATAGTGCCATGTCGGTTCGACCCTCGCATTTATGACTTCAATGGCCTGATCGGTCCCATCAGGGATCGGTGAGTCTGGACAGCAACGCGATAAGTTTCGTCAAACTCGTTGCCTGTACGACGGATCGGCAAACCTCGGCGACAGAGTCCGACCCGATCGGACCGGCGTCGGTCACGAAAGCTGCGGCTTCGTCGATCGGAATCCGCTCGAAGTATGGGTTCAAAATTGAGACCCCGGCTGGAGCCGAGGCCCACACGTCATCTGGAAGCCCATCAAGGATCTTTAGCTTCGTCCCAAGACGTTCATCGATGAACTTGTCACGACTAGCGATGACGTACCCCGGCACTCCTAGTGATGCTGCCACCGTGAATAGATGCCGGGTACCACACTTATTGATGAACCACGCGGCGGACACGGAATCTGCGCCAACGACCGCCGCATCGATGCGTAATCCCCCCTGGATGACGGCTCCGATTCCAGCGTCGGTGCAGAGCGTCGTGGAAACGCCGGATTCTGCTAGTGAGGCTGCGAGCCGCCGCCCTTCGAATCCTGGACGTCCTTCGGCACATATCACACGAAGCGGCGTCAGCTTCGCGAGCTTCACGAGACACGATTCGACTGTGGAACTCGCAGAGACCGTAGCGAGCGTGAGTGGCCCCGGCTGATGGTCGGCCTCACGGCGCATCATCACTAGGGTGCTCAAGCTTCGGGCCAACGTGTGCTCAGCTCGAGCCAGATGACGCGCAAACCGTTCGACGGCATGCAGACCATCCCCCCCAACGGCCAGCGCGGCGGCATTCCATAGCGACGCCATCGACGGCTGAGCCCGGCACAATGCGCATGCAACATCTTCGACTGTGGCTGGACTCACTCGAAAGGCTTGCTGCAGGACACCCACCGATTCACGGGCCAGCTTTGACGCACCAGAGCTGTTGTCATGGGCGATACGACGGACGCGCTCCAGAAGCTCCAGGCGGTTGGTCATCTCGGTCAGATTATCGGTGCGTGACCGGGCGGAACTGTAATGGGCGATTCACTTGGAGCGTTGACTGTGCGATCATGAAAGAGAATGCACATTCTGTTTGTCGGCGATATCGTAGGCAAGCCCGGCCGCGAAATCCTCAGTAGAGCGCTCGGCGTGCTTATCGAACAACGCCGCATCGATATCGTCGTCGCCAACGTCGAGAATGCGGCCGGGGGCATGGGCATCACGCGCAACGTGGCCGAGAACATCCGTGATATGGGTGTTGACATCATGACATCCGGTAACCATGTGTGGGACAAGAAGGAGGCGCTGACCTATATTGAGCTTGAGCCGCGCCTACTGCGCCCGGCGAATTATCCTGATGCTCCTGGACATGGTCACGTCGTAACAAGAACGGCGGCAGGCGTTCCGTTCGGCGTCGTGAACGTCATGGGTCGCGTCTTCATGAACCCACTCGATAACCCGTTTCAGGTCGTGCATCGCGAGATCGAGGCAGTCAAGCAAGAAGCAAGTGTAATTCTTGTCGATTTTCACGCCGAGGCTACCTCGGAAAAGCTTGCGATGGGCTGGCACCTCGACGGAGCGGTTACAGCGGTAGTCGGAACACACACCCACGTTCAGACGGCCGACGAGCGAATTCTTCCGAACGGTACGGCCTACATTTCAGATGTGGGCATGACTGGCCCGCATGATTCGATTATCGGCGTCCAGACCAGTTCCGCGCTGCCGCGGTTCGTGAGTGGCATGCCGTCGCGATTCGAGACGGCCACCGCGAACCCACGCCTCAACGGCGTCGTGATCACTGCAGACCCAGCCACTGGAAAGGCTAGTGCCATTGACCGCGTGAATCTCTCGACAGTGGACATCGATGCACTAAGCGCGCCGTTGGTGCCACCGTCGTGACTCAATCCTCGAAGCTCCCTTTAGATGAGCCGTCCGTCGCCGATCGGCGACCGGCCCGACGAATCTTCACCGTTGGTGAGCTGACGGCCGCGATCCGAACCGCCTTGGAAACGAACTACTCCCAAGTATGGGTCGATGGCGAGGTCTCAAACGCGCGCGTGTGGAAGACCGGACATCTGTACTTCACCCTGAAAGACTCGAACGCTCAACTGAACGGCGTAATGTTCCGCTCGGCACTGCGGCACCTTCGTTTCAAGCCGCAGAACGGTCAGCATATCGTCGCACGAGGGCGTATCAGCGTCTACGCCCCGAAGGGCGAGTATCAAATCGTCTGTGATCACATTGAGCCGAAGGGTTTGGGTGCCCTGCAGCTCGCGTTCGAGCAGCTTCGCGAACGCCTGGCACGAGAAGGGCTGTTTAACGAGGATCGGAAACGGCCGTTGCCAGCCCTGCCACGAAAGATCGGTATCGTCACGTCGGTCGACGGTGCCGCAATTCGTGATGTGCTGAACGTCCTTGAACGCCGCCACCCCAACGCGCATATCGTGATTAGCCCGGCACGAGTGCAAGGGGACGGCGCCGCGGACGAAATCGTCCGCGGTTTGACTCATCTCGGTCTCATCCCTGAAATCGATGTGATTATCGTCGCGCGCGGCGGCGGGTCAATCGAAGACTTGTGGGCATTCAATGAGGAACCTGTGGCCCGCGCGATCGCCCGGGCCCCCGTTCCCGTCATCTCGGCAATCGGTCACGAGACCGACTACACGATCAGCGACTTTGTGGCCGACCTTCGCGCGGCGACACCGTCGGCCGCCGCCGAGCTCGTTGTAACGCGAAAGGACGAGATGAGTGTGAGAATCCAGCGCGCCACCGAGCGCCTAAGTTCCGCCGTTGCAGCGGGAGTTCAACGCAGGCGCGACCTGGTTCATCGCCTGGAACGACGACCAGGCTTGGCCGGGTGGCCAGCCCGATTGGCTGGCTGCGGTCGACAGGCAGCCGAGTTCACCCACCGATTGAATCACGCGGGTCAGAGCGGCATCGCGGCACGTCGTCGCCAGGTGCATGCCTTCTGTCTACGCCTCGAAGCGGTAGGGATCGGTCGCCGACTCGGTCAGATACGGGCTCGACTCCTGAATATCACCACCGATCTCCGACGTGCGATGAGCGAGAAGTACGCGCGACACGACCGGAGACTGCGGACGGCTGTGGCCCGTTTGGAGGCGCTGAGCCCACTCGCCGTGCTTGGCCGCGGCTACGCGGTGTGCTGGAACGCGGACCGATCAGTCGTCATTAGATTCGCCACCGATGCCGAACCCGGCGATTCGGTGACAGTCACCCTTCACCGGGGAGAACTCAGCTGCGAGGTCAAAGGCACGACGTGACGGAAACAACGATACGCGACTTCGAATCGGCTCTGACCGAACTTGAACAGTTAGTGCAACAGCTCGAGAACGGCGACCTGACACTCGAGAAATCACTCCAGCTCTTCGAGCGAGGGGTCGAGCTTTCTCGCTACTGTCACACGCAGCTGGAAACGGCTGAACGTCGCCTCGAAATCCTTGACGACCGGGGTCAGGTCACGGAGCCACCCGCCTCGCTGACCGAATCTGACAACGAGAACGAGCCGTGACGCACGGCGGGCTCGACCACTTCTTTCGCACGTCTCGGACCGAGATCGACGGAACAATCGACCGCCTGCTGCTCGATTCATCACAATACCCGCCACTCGCAATTGAGGCCATGCGCTACAGTCTGTTCGCGGGCGGAAAAAGGCTCCGCCCTATTCTTACCATCGCCGCGGCAGAAACGACAGCGCGCAATGGCGAGGTCAACTTGAAACGCCTGGTGTATCCAGCTGCCTGCGCCATCGAGATGATCCACACGTACTCACTGATACACGACGACCTACCTGCGATGGACGACGACACGCTGCGACGAGGTCGCCCAACGGCCCACGTCGTCTACGGCGAGGGCTTGGCGATCTTGACGGGCGATGCCTTGCTGACTGAAGCTTTTCGGATCCTTACGCGCTGGCCAGAGACAAATGAGCCAGCCATGATGGCGAGGAAACTGCGGGTTGCCGAACGGATGGCACTGGCGGCTGGCGCGGCGGGTATGGTGGGCGGACAAGTCATCGATCTGCAGGTTGTGGGGCAGATCGTGACGGGAAAGGAACCGGGGTCTGCGAGAACGACCGAGCTCGACGCCGAAGCCCTGCGCGGGATGCACGAGCGGAAGACCGGAGCGCTGATCCGAGCGGCGGTCTTCGCTGGAACCATCATGGGCGGTGGCTCCAACGACGAGACGGCGATCGTCGACCAGTACGCGCGTCATCTGGGCCTCGGCTTTCAGATCATCGACGACATCCTCGACGTCGAGGGTGCACCGGACGAGTTGGGCAAGACCGCCGGTAAGGATACCGCCGCCGGAAAGCTGACGTATCCATCGATGTTCGGAGTAGCAGAATCTCGGCGCATGGCTGGAGTAGAGATCGGCGAGGCCAAGGCAACGCTTGAACGCGGCGGTCTCAACGGGCGGCTCGGCGCAATCGCCGATTGGGTTCTCTCTCGAAGCCACTAGTTACCCGACCCTCAAGCGTAAGCATGCCTCAACGAGAACGGCTTGACACGCTCGTCCACAAACACGGGTTAGCGCCATCTCGTACCCGAGCGCGCGCCCTTGTTCTAGCGGGTCAGGTCACCGTGGACGGGATCGTCGTATCAAAAGCTGGTACACCAACATCCCACGACGCCAACATCACGCTCGTGGCTCCAGACCATCCCTACGTTGGCCGTGGGGGCGTCAAACTCGCTCACGCACTCGACACGTTCGGGATCACGATCGTTGATGCACTCGCACTCGACATCGGCGCATCGACTGGTGGATTCACCGAAGTCCTCCTTCAACGAGGAGCGCGCCGAGTGGTCGCCCTCGACGTTGGCCGAGGCCAGTTAGCCTGGAAGCTCAGGCAGGACCCGCGAGTGGTCGTGATCGAGGGTGTCAATGCGCGGTCGCTTGAACCCCTAGCGCTGCCGGACGACTGCCAGCGATTTGATATCCTGACGATCGACGTAGCGTTCATCTCGATCAAGCGGATCCTCGTCCGCATCCCTCCCCTGTTGGCTCCCAACGCCCACGTCGTTGCGCTCGTCAAGCCACAGTTCGAAGCCGGCCGACCGGAAATTGGGAATCGAGGTATCGTCACCGACCCCGCCGTTCACGAGCGGGTCATCAACGACGTGGTGGCCTCGGCCGATGCGATAGGATTGTGGCGTGCTGCCGCCTCCCCCTCTCCAATCACAGGAGCCGAGGGTAATCAGGAATTCTTCCTACACCTACGCCAATGACTACGTCGTCTGAACCCGTAGCGGAAGCTCGTCCGATCCGGACAGTCGGCATTGTCGCCAAGAACCACGCCTCCGAGACCACCAAGGTCGTGGTGGACATTACCGGATGGCTCGCCGATCGCGGTATCAAGACCGTGTTTGACGCAGCGACGGCCCAACTCGCCAAGGACGGCACCGCGACGGCGCTGCCGAAACACGAGCTGCCCGGTCAAGCTGACCTGATACTCGTGCTCGGGGGAGACGGGACACTCCTCGGAGTTGCACGTGGAGTGGTCGACTCGAACGCGGATGTTCCAGTTCTCGCGGTGAACTTCGGGAGTCTCGGTTTTCTTACCGAGATCACGCTGCCGGAACTCTATGGCGCACTTGAGGGCGTGCTCGATGGCACCGCACGCGTCGACGAGCGACAGATGCTGCAGGCCAA
This sequence comes from Vicinamibacterales bacterium, assembly GCA_965237405.1. Taxonomy (GTDB): domain Bacteria; phylum Acidobacteriota; class Vicinamibacteria; order Vicinamibacterales; family UBA8438; genus CAUZIB01. Next base: position 2,553,188 of record OZ250139.1, read on the forward strand.
AGTCATTCGAAGCGGTCAGCAGACTGCCGATCGCCTAGCTCTTAACGACGTCGTCATCAGCCGGTCTCCACTATCTAACATCATCGAGTTCTCCGTCAGCGTCGGCACCCAGTTCGTCACCAGTGTCCGCGCCGACGGGCTGATCATCGCCAGCCCAACGGGGTCGACGGCGCACAATATGGCGGCGGGCGGACCGATTGTGTACCCGTCGGTCGATGCGATCTTACTTACACCTATCGCCCCTCACACGCTGACGAATCGACCCATTGTCATCCCCAGCACGACGCCGGTTCACGTAACGCCGAACCTCGATGACGATAACCGGTCGGCCTTCGCAAGCTTCGATGGACAGGCAGGACTCGAGCTTGCGCACGGCGACGTCGTCACGGTTATGCGAGCGCCGCGCCCGCTGAGAGTCATTCGATCGGAAGCTCGCGACTACTTTGCCGTGCTGCGTGAAAAGCTTAAGTGGGGTCAACGCTAACGGTGGCTCGTGATCCGGAAACCGAACCAGTGCCGACAGGACGTGTCAGGGTGAGGACACCGACCCGCTGATCGGTGGATGATGAATGATCTGCACACGGTTGCCGTCTGGGTCAAGCACGTAAAAGGACCTCGCTCCATCTCGATGCGTCCGGGGCTGGGTCGCCAGCGTCACACCTTGTTCTTCCAGATATCGCGCCCAAGCATCAACGTCGGTGGGTGATCGAACGATGAGCCCAAAGTGGGCGAGTGCGCTCTCACGAACGTCGAACTCGGACGACGCCCGGTGCAGTGCAAGATTGTCGCTCCCGGATGTTAGGTATGCGTTGTCAGCGTCGGGCTCCCACTCAACTCGAAAACCGAGCAAATCCACGTAAAAGCGTTTGGTGGCGTCGAACGACCGGACGAAAAGTGCGAGATGCCGTAGACCCAGGTGCGGCAGCGGTCGATCCATTGACAGATCGTAGCAGCTTGAGCACGGGAAAAACGGTTGCGAATCACGAAGACCCGACACTACAATCCGGTCATGTCCCCCAGGTCGGTAGCGGAAACTCGGTGCACCTTATGCGGTGCCAAGGAAGTTTCGGAGCCACGCGGCGAAGAGAAATATTGTCGAGACTGCTGGGACAAGAAGATCGCGGTCGAGGATGTCGTCGCGCGAGAATTCGCCCTCAAACGCTACATCCGAGCCCACAGCGCAGAGAAATACCTCGTTTATCACTCGACGCAGAAGCGCCCATGTGGTCAATTGCTCGTCGTCGATGACGGCTTTGACCTGTTCTTGAGCTTGATCCTCTACCCGACGTTCGAGTGGGATGCACCGGCCTACCATCTTGAGGGAGAACCTGAGGGGCGTGCGTTCGCCGAGCTACTGGTCGACGTCGTCGCCGCGGAAGTCATCGAGCCGTGGGGCGGCGGAAAGTGGCACCTGGAAATATTCCGCTCGATCAGCCCCGAACCGGAGAACTGGAACGGCGAGATGTAGGTGGGACAAAAAGTTGAGGTCTGAGCCTGTCCGGTCATATAATCGGCGTTCGTTCCAACATCGAGTGCTGGAGGATATGTCATGAGGTATCTCAGCAACGCTGTGCTCTTTGGCACACTGGCTGCAGTAGTGACCTTTCCCGCGTGCGGCGGGGAAGAATCTGCCCAAGGGGAAGAATCTGCCCAAGGGGAAGAATCTGCCCAAGGGGAAGAATCTGCCCAAGGGGAAGAATCTGCCCAAGGGGAAGGGTCTGCCCAGGGTGGCGAAGGCGAGCCGGCCATGATTAACGATAAGCCACCTCCCAGCCCAGAAGCCGTTGCGGCGGCCGAGGCCTTGACGTCGATGCTTGCCACTAGCGAGATCACATTGCTGCCGACCCAACGCGGTCTCGTCGACATCGAGTACACGCAGCCTATTCGTAGAAGGGGACGTAATACCGTGACGACGACCATGCGGATCAGGAACCAGAGCCCAAACGCGATTGCCGGGTTCGAGATCAGCGAAGTCTGGTACGACGAAAACGGTAATATCGTGACGGGCGGTCAGGTGAAGTATCGAGAACCGATCATGCCTCGCCAAGTTATCGATGTTGAGCTGAATGTTCCCACAGACTCCGACATGGAACGCAGTAACACGGAGTTCACGCACACTAACGGCGACGTCCGTCAGTCGCTGGTCCCTGGACTACCCGATCCTCCGGTGAACGTCGAACTAACAGCGTCTGATGGGGTCAACCTCCAAGCAACGTACAGCTCGCCGGGTAGCCCTGGACCGGGGATGCTGCTCATCCATCAGTGCAACATGGACCGAACGTCGTGGCGAGACATGGCGCTGACCTTGGTCAATGTCGGCGTCCATGTGCTCACGTTAGACCTGCGGGGGTTCGGTAACAGTGGTGGCGAAGGTATGTCTTCCGGTTTTGAAACACTGCTACAGAACTCGGCGAGGGACGCCGACATGGCGTTCGAGCATCTGGTATCGCAGTCGGGTGTGGACGAATCGAGCGTGGGTGTCGGTGGGGCCAGTTGCGGCGGTATGATAATGGCCGACCTGGCAGCGCGGCAGGATGGAGTCAAGGCACTGATGCTGCTCTCGAGTCCACCCAGTGAAGCCGCGGTCGAGAATATAACTAACACCCCAGAGCTGGCGGTCTTTGCCGCAGCAACAGAGGACGACCCGGTGACCGTCGGAGTAGCCGATATCCTCAGAGGCGCGGTTGACGCGTCAGAGCATCCGAACTCTATCGCGAAAATCTACACGGGCACCGAGCATGGGCTGCCGATGTTCGAGACGAACCAGGACCTTGAGCTTCAGCTCATTGAGTGGCTGAGGAACGAGCTGCTTAACTAACGTCAAGCATGTGGGCCGCCAAAAAACGGCCCGTCTGCCAAGGCGGATCAAGCAGAAGAGGAAAAAAGCGCAAGGGGCGAATCCGATTTGACTCGCCTGGCAACCCTTAGCCGTTTTCCTACGGGCGCCAATCCGGTGAGTGAAACAGCAGCGACAGTAGGCTCTTTGTAACATCTTCGCGGTGTTCGCATCTTGCGGTCTCAGACTTTTCCGTCCCACCTATCGTCTGATTAATTGGGACTGACCCAAGCGCTCATCGACATGGGATCGTATCCTATACTCCGACCATGGCGATCGACGTTACCGCGATTCAGCTCGCCCTCCGAGAGGACGGCCTAGACGCGTGGCTGCTCTACGATTTTCACGGCTCGAACTCGATTGCGCGAAATGTAGTCGGTCTGAGCTCGACGGCAAAGCTGACGACGCGCCGATGGTACTACCTGATTCCAGCCAGCGGAGAGCCGCGCGCCTTGATGCATGCCATCGAGCCTGACAGCCTTTCGCACGTGCCGGGCGAACGTTTCCTCTATGCCGGCCGCGACGAACTTGTGTCTCATCTGTCGGAGCTCGTCCGAGGACATCGCCGTGTCGCCATGGAATACTCACCGAACGGCGCGATCCCGTATGTCTCGAAGGTGGATGCCGGGACCGTCGATGCGGTTCGTGCCCGCGGTATCGACGTCGTCTCGTCTGGCGATTTGGTCCAACGCTTTGAGGCTGTGTGGAGCGACGACGCGCTTCGCTCGCACTGCGAGGCGTCCTCTCGTTTGTATCGAATCAAGGACAAAACATTCGCGCTACTGCGGCAGCGGATGGCGGCGGGATCCAGTACTACCGAATTTGACATCCAGCAGGCCATGGTCCGCTGGTTCGAAGAGCATGCACTCGTGACCGACTGCCCGCCAGTAGTCGCGGTACGGGAAAACACCGGAAATCCCCACTACCTACCGATGGCAGACAGGTCACGGCCGATTGACCCGGGTGACCCGGTACTGATCGACCTGTGGGGCAAACTGGACGCACCCGGGTCCGTCTACGCCGATATCACTTGGATGGCCTACGTCGGCGCTCAAGTGCCGGATCAGTACGCCAACGCCTTCGGCGTCGTGGCCGCCGCGCGTGACGCGGCCATCGACCTAGTCACCGCCGCAGCCACTACGGGTCGCGAGCTCCGTGGCTGGAAGGTGGACCGGGCAGCTCGGGATGTCATCGCTGCCGCCGGATTTGGTCAGCACTTCGTGCATCGAACCGGGCACAGTCTTGGGGAGTCGGTTCACGGAAACGGCGTGCACATGGACGACTACGAGACTCACGACGACCGTCGCCTCCTGCCCGGAACGGGCTTCACTATCGAACCTGGGATCTACTTCGACACCTTTGGAGTGCGTTCAGAAATCAACATGTTCATTGGACAAGGTCAGGCGATGGTGACTGGCCCCGTCCAGGCCGAGATCATTCCGTTGATGGGTGCCGAGTCAGGGTGAGTTAATGTATAACAGATACACTGAGGTGTCGGGAACGACGGTTGTCACAACCGGACCAGACCTCAGCGGGAGGAGATGATGTCAACACGAAGGAGCACGCTGTTTTCTGCCGCATTGATCGCGGTAGCGTCGATGGCCATCGGCATGGTGATCGCGTCGCGCTTGCTTATGACCCCGGTCTCGTCGGCGCAGACGTTTGCCACGCCGCCGATGAACAGCACGCCACTCAGTGGCCCGATTGACGCGAACACGTTCCGCGAAATCGCCGAGGCACAAACGGCAACGGTCGTCAACATCCGCACCGAAACGCGTCGGGCGACCCAGCCCAATGATTTCTTCGGAGACGACGATCTCTTCCGCCGGTTCTTTGGGCAGCCAACGCCAGAACGGCAACAACCACGAGAGCGCACGGTCCAGTCCGCTGGTACGGGTTTCGTCATCGACGAGAGTGGACTCATCCTGACGAATAACCACGTCGTGGAGAATGCGACGGTGATCGAGATCGACTTCTTCGGTGACGAGGATGGGGTGTTCTACGCCGCCGAGATCCTAGGACGCGACAAGCTCACTGACAGCGCGCTACTGGAATTGACCGAGATGCCCGATACCAAGCTGGCAGTTGCCAAGTTCGGCGACTCGAGTCAGATGGCACCCGGTGACTGGGTGATGGCGATCGGAAATCCCTTTGGTTTCGGACACACGGTGACCGTCGGCGTGATCTCGGCGATCGCGCGGCCGTTCAGGCCCGTCCGAGGTCGATCCCAGGAGGTCCTCCAGACCGACGCCGCGATCAACCCCGGCAATTCGGGCGGGCCGTTGCTGAATATCCGGGGAGAGGTTGTGGGCATCAACACGGCCATCGTCAGCGACCGGCCGGCAAACGTGGGAATCGGCTTCGCGTTCCCTAGCAATACGGTGCGCGAGCTCCTCCCCGAGCTTCGGATCGGAAAGGTGACACGTGGTCGCATCGGCGTCCAGATCATGGATGTCGCGCGCAATTCGTACGAGGACCTAGGCTTGACCGAGCGGATGGGTGCGATCGTCTCGCGGGTGGAGGAAGGCGGACCCGCCGATCAAGCCGATATGCAACCGGGCGACGTGATCATCCGCTATAACGGTGAGCGCGTCGAAGACACCGCGGACCTGCAGTCTCTAGTCGTCGCGACGCGACCCGGAACGACCGTCCCGGTCGCAGTGCTCCGCGCCGGAGAAGAAGTATCCCTAGAGGTAACTGTCGAAGAACTCGACCTTGAAGCTGAGGCGACAGGCTCGGCCCAAGCATCGCCGGAAACTGCAACCGAAGGTTTCGGCATGACGATACAGGATCTGACGTCCCAGATGACCAACCGCCTGCAGCTGCCGAACAGTACCGAAGGCGCGGTTGTCGTTGACGTTGAAAACGGTGGTGCCGCTGAGGCGGGTGGTGTACAGCCCGGTGACGTTATTCTTCGGGTCAACCGTGTCACCGTCTCGAGTGCAGCCGACGCGGTCCGCGAACTTGCCACCGTCGAAGCGGGCAGAACCGCGTTTCTGCTCGTCCAGCGTGGTCCGAACCAGATATTTCTGCAGGTGCCACGGGAATAGCGAAGGTCCCGCGCCTCTCATGTCGCTCCGCGACGCGATTGCCCAGCGGATCCGAACGAAGGGTCCGCTGCGGCTCGCGGACTACATCGAGCTTGCTCTGTACCATCCAGACCTTGGGTACTACAACCAGGCCAATCGACGTTCCGGGGCTGCCGGAGATTTCTTCACTAGCGTCGACGTCGGCACCTTGTTCGGTGAATTCTTGGCGCGTCAACTCGACGAGATGCACCAGCTGATGGACACATCGGTGCCACTTGACCTCGTCGAGGCCGGAGCCGGAAACGGCCGCCTGTCACAAGCCGTCCTTGACGCAGCTGCCAAGTATCACCCAGCCCTCTACGATGCCACCCGGCTAACACTCGTAGAGCGGAGCCAAGCCGCCCGCGCGATGCAGCCCGAAGTTATTAGGCACCATGCAACCAAGCTTGTCGATTCGACGGACACCATGCCAGAACGGGTAGATGGCATCGTCTTCGCCAACGAACTTCTCGACGCATTACCCGTCCACGCAGTCACGATGACTCATGCCGGACTGTGCGAGGTACACGTAGACCTCGACGACCGGATACCGGGACGGTTCGTCGAAAGCCTCGGACCGCCATCGGATGACGTCGTCGCTCACCTCGATCGGTTTGACATCACACTCAAGCCAGGCTGGCGCGTCGAGGTAAGTCCGGCGGTGGTCAGGTGGGTCGAAGAAGCGGGCTCGCGGCTTCGGCAGGGCTTTCTCGTTCTCATCGATTACGGTCACGAATCGGCTGAGCTCTATTCAAGAACTCATGCGAGTGGCACTCTCGCGACATATCGAGAACATATCCAGAGCGACGGCCAGCATCCGAGCGCGACACCACCCTGGCTCGAAGATCCGGGCAACGTAGACATCACGGCCCATGTCGACCTGACCGCAGTTCGCTTAGCGGCAGAAGGCGTGGGCCTGGACACTTTGGCCGTCGTTGATCAAACCTACTTCCTACTCGGCCTCGGCGCCGGCGACGCAATGGAAGACGAGGAGGGAGTGATGGCGCTCAGACGTCGGCTCGCGTTGAAGACACTTCTCATACCCGGTGGACTTGGTAGCACGCACAAGGTCTTGATATTCGGGAAGAACGTCGGCAGGCCGACACTTCGGGGCAGCACGTTCAGCCACCGGGCCACCTGATGGATCGCGCGAGCCGCTATAATCCGTCTTCCTCTACAGTCGCCTCGTCTGAGTCCATGTGCCCTGCGACATGCAGTGAGAACGAGTGACCACGCCCGTCGAAAAAACAAGCTCCGCTTCGAGTCGGTCGAGACCACTCGAACGGTGATTGCTGCGGTTGGTACGGCGCATCTCCGCGACCACCGAATCCAGAACGATCGACTCTTCGACTGGCCCGATACTCGGCTACGAGCGGTGCAGAGCCTGCTGCGAGTCAGGGATGATGGAGGGATCGCAACGCTTACCTTCAAAGGCCCGCCATCAGGACAACCAGATGAGGGCACACAAAAAGATCGAGACGACGACCACCAGCGTGATGGCATTGCAGACAATTATCGATCGGCTTGGCCTGCGCATCTGGTCTGCTATCAGAAGTGCCGCCAAGAGTTCGAGCACGGGGGCGTGGTGTTAACTGTCGACGAAACGCCACTGGGCACGTTCGCCAAGCTGGAAGACAATCGTTGGGCATCGTGGCTATCGCCCAGACCTTTGATCGACGCACGGACGACTACACTAACGAGTCGTACCGAGAGTTCTTTCTCCGGGAGTGCAAAGCGCGTGGCCTGAGTGCCCACCGTATGGTTATAGAACCGTGACCAGACCGATGCCACCGGCGCTCGTCCTCACAGCGGGATTGGGCACCCGACTCGCTCCACTCACCGACGTTCGAGCGAAGCCAGCTGTCCCGGTCGCGGGCGTTCCGCTGATCACCCGGATACTTCGCTGGCTGGTAAGCCAAGGCGTTACATCGACAGTCTTGAACCTCCACCACCGCCCGGAAACCATCACCCGGCAGGTCGGACACGGCGGTGCAGGTCTTCGGGTTAGATATTCATGGGAATCGACGCTCCTCGGAACCGCTGGCGGAGCACGTCACGCGCTGGACCTCTTAGGGGAATGCTTCTACATTGTCAACGGCGACACGCTGACAGAAATAGACCTGGGGGAGCTTCTAGATGCCCACACGCAGGCAAAGGCGGCGGTCACGTTAGCTGTTTGCGACAATCCCAACCCGTCACGCTACGCCGGAGTCGCCGTCGACGACACCGGCCGCGTCACGGGCTTCACCAGCACGGGTCAACCTGCTGAGCATTTCCCAGGCGTTCAGGTCGTGCACGCGTCGGCATTTGAGTCGTTGGAGGACGGCCGCCCCGCCGCGACCATCGGAGAGCTCTACGACACGCTCGTGCGGATCGACCCCGGATCGGTGTCTGCGCACCGGGTGAACACGACGTTCTATGACGTGGGCACGCCTACCGATTATCACTCGACCTGCCTTGCGATCGCCTCGCTTGAAAAATGCTCAATGATCCCACGCGGGTCAGGTAGCCGGGTACATCCAACCGCGGTCCTCCGTGGAACGATCGTCTGGGATGATGTCTCGATCGAAGCCGAATGTCGCCTCACCGACTGCATTGTCGCGGACGGTGTCCACCTTCGCCGCGGCACCCACTTCGAGCGACAGATGATCGTAGCCACCACTAACGGCGTGACGTGCATTCCATTGAACCGAAAACCATGACCGACGCAATACCGGCGTGGCGCGAGCATGTGGCACGTTACGTCGACCGTACCGGACTAGCTGGAACTCGCATTGAGGTGTTGCCTGGTGACGCATCCAATCGGCGCTATGTGCGCATCGTCCCTCCGACCGGCCAGACCCGCATCCTCTTAGTCCACGCCGATTCGATCGATCCGAACACGTTGCCGTTCACTGCGGTCGCTAACCTACTGAAGCAAATCAGTATTCGCGTCCCGGCGATCATTGGCTGCGAGGCTGACCTCGGCATCATCGTCCTCGAGGATCTCGGCGACACGACGTTGCAGCAGTCGCTAACAAACGCGACACCCGACCAGCGGTATGAACGTTACCGCGAAGCCGTAGCCACGATCGACACGATGCAACGTCGCGCACCGGAACTCGCGACGACACACCCGGGCCCTTTTTCGTTGGCATTAGACGCGAAAAAACTGACGTGGGAACTTGAGTTCTTCCTTACGCACTTTGTCAAGAACGCATGCGGTATCACGCTATCGGCAACCGAAAAATCAACGTTACGCGATGAATTTTCGTGCCTCGCCCAAGAACTCGCGTCAGAACATCGAGTCTTCTGTCATCGCGATTACCACAGCCGAAATCTTATGATCCGCAGCGAACATCTCTATGTCATCGACTTTCAGGACGCTCGGATGGGCCCGGATACGTACGACTTGGTCTCGTTACTGCGGGACTGCTACGTTGACCTCGACGCTCGATTCGTCGCCGAGATGGTGGACGAGTATCTTCGATTATCGGGACGTGCCCAGAGGGTTAAGTTCATGCACCGATTCGACCTGATGTCGGTGCAGCGGCACTTGAAGGCACTCGGCACCTTCGGCTACCAGACCACTGTGGCTGGCACCGACCGCTATCAGGCCGATGTCCCGCGAACACTACGGTACCTCGCAGATGTCTTCGACCGGTACCGGCGGTTCGACCGACTGCGAATGGTCCTTGCGGGCTCCATTCAGGAGCTCGGGTAAGTTAGACTCGTAACGGTGGCGACAACGTACATCGAGGACATCGCCGATCGTGAGGACCAAGAGGTCACGATACGCGGATGGCTCCACAAGCGTCGCTCAAGCGGCAAGATCCACTTTCTTACCCTACGCGACGGAACCGGGTTCGTTCAGGTCGTGATGTCCAGAGCCGCCATCGGTGACGAAGTCTTCACCCGTGCCAATCACCTTGGCCAGGAGACTTCGCTCATCGTTCGCGGGACGGTTCGGGCCGATAGCCGCGCGCCAAGTGGATTCGAGGTCGACCTCGCGGATCTCGTCGTGGTCGGAGATTCCCACGATTACCCGATCACACCGAAAGCGCACGGCGTCGAGTTTCTGCAGGACCATCGTCATCTTTGGCTCCGCAGCGCACGTCAGCAAGCCATCATCAGAATTCGACACGAAGTCATCGACGCCATTCGCAACTTCTTTAACTCACGTGGCTTCGTGCTGGCGGATACGCCGATCTTCACTCCGGCGGCGTGTGAAGGCACAACGACACTGTTTAGCGTCCCGTACTTCGACGACACCACCGCGTATCTCACGCAGAGCGGGCAGCTGTACAACGAAGCTAATGCGATGGCGTTGGGTCGCGTCTACTCCTTTGGGCCGACGTTTCGCTCTGAGAAGTCCAAGACGCGCCGACCACCTGACAGAGTTCTGGATGGTCGAACCAGAAGTCGCCTACGCGACCCTGGACGATGTTACAGAGTTAGCCGAGGCCCTCGTCGTTTACGTCGTCGGTCGGGTGCTAAAGACTCGGGGACCAGAGCTCAGTGCACTGGAGCGTGACCTCGCTCCCCTCGAGCGCGTGCAACCGCCGTTTCCACGCGTGTCGTACGACGATGCAGTGACACTCCTCAAGGAGGCGGGACTCCCGTTCGAATGGGGTGGGGACTTTGGGAGCCCCGACGAAACGGCATTGGCCAGCCGCTTCGACCGACCGATCGTCGTACATCGCTTCCCCGCGGCAGCAAAGGCTTTCTACATGAAGCCTGACCCTGAGCGTGCCGACTTGTCGCTGTCCGTCGACGTGCTCGCACCGGAAGGCTATGGCGAGATTCGCACCGGAAGGCTATGGCGAGATTATAGGCAGTGGGCAGCGGCTCGACGACTTCGACGAGCTGTCAAAGCGGATCGCTGAACACGACCTTCCGAGAGAAACCTTCGAGTGGTACCTGGACCTCCGGCGATACGGAAGCGTCCCGCACGGGGGGTTTGGGATGGGGGTAGAGCGGGTGATCACCTGGATCTGCGGTCTCGAACATGTGCGTGAGGCCATTCCATACCCCCGTACACTCTACCGACTGACCCCCTGAGGCCAGCCGCACGTTTTGGGGTAGCTGCCCGCGTTGCGAGGCCCGTTTCCGACGTGATATATTGGTCTTACGTCGATCCTGCAAAAGTGGGCGTTCGCCCACTTTTTGTGTTTAGGGCGCCGCAGGACGCCACGTGGGAGACGGTGGGCCACGAAGATCTCGTGACCAGGGTTCGAGGAATCGCAGAGCGGGTCGCCGGTGATTTCGGCATCGGGATCTTTGATGTGCAGTTCCGCAGAGAATCGATAGGGTGGGTGCTCCGTGTCATCCTCGACCGACAACAGACGAAGAGAGAGGTGGCGACTGACCTAACACTGGAGTCCGTCGGTCTCGACGATTGTCAACGAGTCAGCCGAGATCTGAGCGCGGTTCTCGATGCTGACGTTCAATTCGACCACGCGTTCACACTGGAAGTATCGTCGCCAGGACTGGATCGCCCGCTGCGGAATCTGAGCGATTGCCGACGGTTTACAGGGCGGTTGGCACAGTTCGTGACAACGGTGGCCGTCGACGGGATGAACCATGTCGCGGGTCGCATTGCTCGTGTTGAGGGAGACCATGTCGTTATCGATGTAGGACGAAGGGTCCATCGAATTCCGTGGTCGTTCGTCTCGCGTGCGCGGCTCGACGTGGAGTTTTGAGAGAAATAATAGACGATGGCGATGAACAACCCGCTACAGCAAACAATTGAGGCATTGGCGAAGGAAAAGGGTATCGATCCGGATCTCGTTATCACGGCCATCGAGGATGCCGTTCTCACCGCATCGCAGAAGTACTACAAGTCCGACGAGCTCTTGAGAACTAAATTTAATTCCGGAACCGGGCAAGTCGAACTGTATTCTGTGCGGCAAATCGTCGAGGAAGTCACTGACCCGATTAAAGAAATCGGGCTGACTGAAGCACAGGAACTGTACGGCGACGAGGCCGAGGTCGACATGGAGATCGAGTTCCCCAAGCCGACCGATGTGCTGGGACGTATTGCCGCACAAGCCGCGAAACAGGTTATCTTCCAGAAGGTCAGAGAGGCCGAACGGGACAACGTCTACGAAGAGTACCGCGACCGACTGGGCGAAATGGTCTCTGGTAGCGTGAAACGATTCGAAAATGGAGACCTCATCGTTGAGGCCGGCCGGGTGGAAGCGCTGCTTCCCAGGCGGGAACAGTCACGTGCCGAGAACTATAACCCCGGTGACCGGCTCCGAGCCATCCTTCGCGAAGTCAACAAGAACGCGAAGGGTCCGCAGCTCATTCTCTCGCGGACTGATGCCCTTCTGCTCATCAAGCTGTTCGAGCAAGAAATCCCTGAAATCTACGACGGAACGGTGTTAATACGCGGTGCGGTCCGCGAAGCCGGCGACCGCGCGAAGGTCGCCGTGTACTCGCGCGAGCGTGACGTTGATCCGATCGGCGCGTGCGTCGGTATGAAAGGCACGCGCGTTCAAGCGATCATCCGAGAACTGCGTGGCGAGAAGATCGACATCGTCGAATGGTCTGAAGACCCGGTGACCTTCGTGACCAACGCAATCAGCCCGGCACGGGTGCAACGTGTGAGCGTGGTTGACCAAACTGAGAAGATCATTGAAGTCGTCGTCGAAGACAGCCAGTTGTCACTTGCAATAGGTAAGAAGGGACAGAACGTCCGGCTCGCGGCAAAATTGACGGGCTGGCGTGTCGACATTAAGAGCGCGGAAGAGAAGCGCGCGGAAGTCGAGGCACAATTCGCAAGGCTTGAAGCGAACGAAGAGGCCGCAACGCTTACGCTGCCCGGCCTAGTCGAAGAGCAACTGATCAAGCTAAGTGAAGCCGGTCTCGATACGGCAGCCAGCCTGCTTGAGGGCACTGCCGACCAGATCGCTGAGGTGGCGGGCGTCGATCAAGCAGCCGCGGAAGAGCTGCAGGTGGCCGTTCGGAAACAAGTCGAAATTTCCGAACGGACCGCTGCGGAGGCCGCCGAGCGCGCGGAGCGAGAAAGCGGCGATATGCCGGATACCGAATCTGTCGAGACCGATGCGGCAGCCGACTCTGAGACTACGACAACGCCCCAGACCGTGGCACTAGACGAGACCACAGGCAACGAGACCAAGCAGACAGATGGGAAGAACGCGGCAAACTAGCGGAAACCACCGAACTGAGAATTAACGTTGGCTACTATACGGATCTATAGAGTCGCAGAAGTCCTCGGGCTGCCGAGTCATGAGGTGATCGAGCTCCTCAAACGTCAGCACGGCATCGAGGTGAAGAGCGCATCCAATACGATCGAAGAGATCGTGGGGCGCCAGTTTGCAGAACGCGTGGCACGAGAGCGTCGGATCGATCTGCCACGTGGAGAGCTCTTCGGTGCCACGCCGAAGCGAGCCGCTGCTAAGAAGGCACGGGCATCGAAGCAGGCAAAGGACGACCCAGCCATTACGAAGCCGAAGCTTGGTCCGCCTCGGCTCGTCAAAGCCGCCAAGGCAGCTAAGCAGGCAGTCGAGGCTCTTGCCGACGAAGAGTCGAGTACGGCGGAAACGGACCAATCCAAGGCGGCAGCTAGCGAGCCCCAAGCGCCCGAACCGGCTCCGCCGGTGCCGGTAGCTGAAGCTGAGCCCGCGACTCCTACGGTGCGACCTCGCCCGCGCATGCGCGGGCTGAGACTTGAGGATGAATCTACACCCAGACCGGTGATGGATCCGCCGGCCCAGCCAGTGGCAGCCAAGCCAAAGATCGAACTCCCAGCGGCCTCGGCCGTCGTGACAACGCGAGCACCCGTCGCAGTCGCGCCTCCAAGTCCGGCGACGTCGAAATCTGAGCCAGCGGCCAAATCAAGAGCACCCAAAGCTACACCCGCAAAGCAAACGGGTCGCTTCGTACCGCCGACCCTTCGACTTCGCGTCGAGGAGGTGAAACCCAAGCTAAGCTTCCCGTTCGCCACCGCTCAGAAACCTACCGGCGCGCGGACACTTCCAGGCCAGCGGACACCGATAACCCAAGCGCCGTTGGGTGGACCTAGACCTCTTCCGTCCCAACCAGTCAGGTCGCAGGCCCCCCGTCCGCTGCCGGCGCGGCCGGCGGTCGGCTATCGGCCGCCCCCGAGACCATACCGAAGACCGGGCGCACGCGCCGATCGCCGGGCAAAAACTCAGACCCCGGTCGTCCCAAAAGCCCCACCACCGATCACACGAACGATCACGTTGGCCGAGGGGATGACGGTCAAGGACATTTCTGATCGGCTCGAGGTGCGCGCCAAGGACGTGCTGAAAAAACTCATCGAGAAGCGTCTGATGATGACGATCAACACGACACTGGATCCGAAGACGGCGACAATGATCGCTCGCGAGTTCGGCGCAGACGTAACGATGCGTACGTTCGAAGAGGAAATGATTGAGATCGAGTTCGAGGAGACCAAGGCCGAGGACCTGGTGCCGAGGGCTCCGGTCGTGACCGTCATGGGACACGTCGACCACGGCAAGACCACACTGCTCGACGCCATTCGAAAAACAAGGGTTGCAGCGCGTGAGGCTGGTGGCATTACCCAGCATATTGGAGCGTACGCCGTCAAGATCAAGGAGCGAAAGATCGTGTTCCTTGACACGCCTGGACACGAAGCCTTCACCACAATGCGAGCGCGTGGCGCGAGCGTTACGGATGTGGTCGTCTTGGTCGTCGCGGCAGACGACGGCGTCATGCCCCAGACTCAAGAAGCAATTGATCACGCGCGTGCCGCAAACGTTCCAATCATCGTAGCGATCAACAAGATTGACAAGGCCGACGCGAACCCAGACCGTGTCAAGCAGCAGCTTGCAGAACGTGACCTCGCGCCCGAAGATTGGGGCGGGAAGACCGTTATGGTGCCCGTTTCGGCCAAGAAAGAAGACAACCTGGATGCTCTTCTGGAAATGATTCTGCTCGTGACAGAACTTGGTGAGCACAAAGCGAACCCAAAACGAGTCGCGACCGGAACGGTCTTGGAGACTAAAATCGATCGGGGGCGAGGTCCAGTGGCAACCGTCCTCGTCCAGGACGGAACGCTCCGGGTTGGGGATAACTTCATCGCCGGAACAGTCGTGGGTCGAGTGCGAGCCTTGATCGACGACCGCGGGAATCGAATAAAGACGGCGGGTCCATCGAGCCCGATCGAAGTCATCGGCTTGACGAGTCTTCCGAAACCAGGCGACGCATTCCAGGAAGTAGCTGACGCCGCGAAGGCTCGACAGATCGCGCTCCTACGCCAAGTCCAAGCGAAAGAGAAGGCACTTGGCGACCGAGGGTCTCGCGTCACGCTTGAATCACTTCAGCAGCAGCTCTCAGAAGGCGACAGTGCGAAAGAACTCCCAATTATCATCAAAGCGGATGTCCAAGGCACAGCCGATGTGATCGCGCAGTCGCTCACCGAACTTGGTGACGACCGCGTCAAGATCTTGATCATGCACACGGGCGTTGGAGTTATTAGCGAATCTGACGTCTTATTGGCATCCACTTCCAACGCCATCATCATCGGCTTCAACGTGCGCCCAGACCGAAATGCGGCAAGGATCGCAGAATCCGAAGGAATAGACATCCGGAAATATTCGGTTATCTACAACGTGACGGACGACGTAAAGAAGGCGATGGTAGGCTTGCTCGAACCAACATTCAGAGAGCAGCAACTCGGATTGGCGGACGTTCGTGAAGTATTCAAGGTACCCAAATTTGGCGCGGCCGGCGGGTGCATTGTCACCGATGGAAAGGTCATCAGAACTGGTGACGCCAAGGCGCGCTTGCTACGCGACGGCGTCATCGTTCACGAAGGGAAGCTTGGATCGCTCCGTCGGTTCAAGGATGACGTGAACGAGGTGAAATCAGGAATCGAATGCGGCATCGCGTTCGAGCGATTCTCCGACATCAAGCCCGGTGATGTGGTCGAGGTCTTCACGGTCGAAAAAATTGTCACGACAGTGTAGCGGCGTCGACCGTGGCCATCGCCGGCCGTGAACCATGCCAGCCGTTGGACTACTGTCACTTGAGCTTCACTTCCCCGGTTCGCGTTCACTCAAGGACAAGCGGGGAGTGTTGCGTAGCGTCAAGGACCGGCTGCGCAAGTACAACGTAGGCACGGCGGAGATTGACTATCACGACCTCTGGCAGCGTTCTCGTCTGGCGGTCGTCGCCGTCGGGACCGATCAGACAACCGTCGAGCAGTCGCTTGAAGCGATCATAGACGAGATCGAACGCAAAAACTCTGGCGTGATCATTGGCACCGATATCGAGTGGTTGATATAAATGCACCACGGTTCACGACCTAAACGAATCGCTGACCTCATCCGTGACGAGCTTAGCGTACTGATAGCGAGACACGTCAGGGACCCCGGAGTTCGGGACGTCACCGTGACCCATGTGCGGGTGTCAAAGGACCTGCAACAGGCGCGCGTCTACTACACCGGACCAGAAGATGTAGACGATCGACGCACAACCGAACGGGCATTCGGTCGAACCCGTCCTTATCTCAGACGGGCGCTAGCCCAACGGGTACAGCTTCGGCACATACCTGAACTCGTCTTCACCTACGATGACTCGGTTGAACGGCAAGACCGCATTGCGCGCCTGTTCGATAAAATAGGAGCCTCGCCAAGGGTTGAGCTGGACCCGTCAACTTCGGAGCAGAAACCGGAAGAATCATAACGGGTCCCCGTAGCATGCCTCCTAGTCCTGAACTCCGCCAAATCATTACCGCTATTCAATCACGACAACGGTTCGTTCTGGTTTCGCATGCGCGACCCGACGGTGATTCGATCGGGTCAGAGCTCGCGCTGGCATTTGCTCTGCAAGCCCTAGGCAAACAAGTTCGAGTTGTGAACAGCGGTCCGGCACCTCCACACTTTCAGTCGTTCCCCGGTGTCGCCGACGTGGAGGTTGCCACGGCAGTTGATGGCGCTTTCGATGCCGTCGTGGTCCTAGAGTGTGGATCACTAGAGCGAACGGAGGTAACCGGTTTAGACCGATACTTCGTCATCAACATCGACCACCACGTAGGAAACACGACGTACGGAGACCTGAATTGGATCGATGAGACCGCCGCAGCGTGCGGCGAAATGGTGTTCGATATCATCGGGGGCCTTGGCGTGCCGTTGAGCCGCGACATGGCGACCCACGTGTACATCGCCATTCTGACCGACACCGGTGCGTTTCATCATTCGAACATTACAGACCGAACGTTCGAGATCTGTCGCCAAGCGGTAGTCGCCGGCGTGTCGCCGACTGACGTTGCAGGTGATGTCTATCAGCGCAGCAGTGTGGGAAAGCTCAAGCTGACGGGACACCTCCTCAAGACTATGGAGTTCGTCGACGATGGGCACGTCGCGATACTCACCGTGGATGATGAGGTGCTGAGAACGACCGGGTGTACGACTGACGACATCGAAGGCCTGATCAATATGCCCCTCAATGCGCGGGACGTCAGCGCAGTGGTGATGTTCAAGAGCATCGATGGCCATGTACGGGTGAGTCTCCGGTCGAAGGATGATGTAGATGTGCGAGCCGTCGCGAGTCTTCATGGTGGTGGCGGCCACCGCAACGCCGCTGGCTTTTCGCTTGACGGGTCCGGGGCGAACCGGCGGCGGGATGTCGTGGCGGAAGTCGTCATCGCCGCGCAAACCGCGCTCCGTATTGGTCCGCCGACTCGCACGGTGGGTTGACCTCAATGGACGGTGTACTCGTTGTCGACAAGCCCGATGGCATTACGTCGCATGATGCCGTGAGTCGCGTTCGGCGTCTCGTTGGAGTCCGGCGCGTTGGGCATCTCGGCACGCTCGATCCGATGGCGACGGGCGTGCTGCCGCTCGTCATCGGGAAGGCCACGAGACTGTCCCGCTTACTCTCAACGGGCAACAAAGTTTACGAAGCGGTCATCAAGCTTGGCGTCGTCACCGACACCTACGATACGACCGGTACAATCGTGGCAACGACCGATGACGATCGCTTGGCCGACATTGACACCGCCACCGTTCAAGCCGTCACCCGTCGCTTCGTTGGAACCTTTAACCAAATCCCGCCACCGTTCTCAGCCAAGAAGATAGGCGGGGTTCGCGCTTATCGCCTCGCGCGGCAGCGGCGGCCCATCGAGCCACGGCCCGTCGAGGTAACAGTCGATGCCTTGGAGATCATCGAACTCAGCGGTTGCCGGATCGGGTGCCAAGTCACCTGCGCGTCGGGCTTTTACATGCGGTCACTGGCGCACGACATTGGCTCGGCCCTGGGTCTGGGTGGCTGCCTCGCGAAACTGCGACGGCTTCGAAGCGGCGCGTTTAGAGAGGATATCGCGCTTGGGCTGGACGACCTCGAGCGCAAGCCGGCCCTCGTCGCTGAATGCCTACTGGGCTTGGACCAGCTGCTTCCGGAGTTCTCTCGCGTCATCGTGACCGAACGTGGAGGTCATCTTGTGGCCCACGGCAATACCCTGGTGCCGGCCGACATCGAGACCTGGAACTTGGGACGCCTTCCCGAACCACGAGCCAGAGACTTGCCCGTCAAGGTCTACAACCGGTCTGGCGAGTTACTCGCGATCGCCGAGGAGACCGCCCCGAAGACTTTGCGCCCAAGAATCGTCCTAGTGTAAGATCGAGAAATTAACTAGAGGAGAGAAAGACACGTAAGGCGGTGAGCGGCGGTCTGGAACGCACATCACATCTTGTGCGTACATCTGAGCCGTTTGCGGAGGTAGACGGTGGCGTTTCCGAAGGGGCGTAAGTCCGAAATCATCGATTTATATCGCACTCACGACAGCGATACCGGATCACCTGAGGTACAGGTCGCGATTCTCAGTGAACGCATCCGTTACCTCACCGAGCATTTCAAGATTCACGTCAAAGACCACCACTCGCGTCGCGGGCTGTTGAAGCTCGTCGGTCAACGGCGAAGGCTCCTCGACTACCTCAAAGACAAGGACACCGCGCGGTACGCGGAACTCGTCACGCGACTCGGAATCCGTAAGTAGGCGCAACGGTCAGCCCTGTTTACCCTCAGCCGTGCTCTGCCTTCGCAGAGACTTTTGATTGGAGCGATATTTCATGCATACGGGCCAACTGAAGGTCGGCCAAGAAGATCTCAACCTTGAGACCGGCAAGCTTGCAAAGCAGGCTGACGGGTCGGTTATCGTCAGGTATGGCGAGACGATGGTGCTCGTCACGGCTTGCTACGCCCCAACCGCGAGGGAAGGGATCGACTTTCTTCCATTGACCGTCGATTTCCGTGACAACACCTATGCTTCGGGGCGCATCCCCGGTGGATTCTTCAAGCGGGAAGGCAGACCAACCGAAAAGGAAGTACTCACGAGCCGCCTCATCGACCGTCCAATCCGGCCGCTATTTTCGGACAGGTGGAATCAAGAAACACAGGTCATAGCCTGGGTTATGTCGTCAGACAAGGACCACGATCCCGACGTGCTGGCGTTGACTGGCGCGTCGGCGGCGCTGGCATTGTCTCCCATCCCGTGCCAACGAACCATTGCGGCGGTTCGAGTTGGCCTCGTAGACGACGAGTACGTCATCAACCCTAGCTATAGCCAGCGGACGCACAGCCGGCTCGACCTGATCGTTGCTGGCAGTGCAGACGCCATCGTGATGGTGGAAGCCGGAGCAACCGAACTCTCTGAAGACGAGATGCTCCGAGCCATGGAAACCGGGCACGAGACCATCCGACGCATCGTTACGACAATCGATGGCCTGGCTGCCGAAGCAGGCAAGACAAAACTCTCCGTGACATCACCACAAATCGACCACGCGTTGACAGATGACGTCGAAAACAAGGCTCGCGAGCCGCTCGCCGATGCGATGCGAATTCGTGAGAAGCTCGAGAGCCACGCCAAGGTCGACGACGTTCAAGCGGAGCTGATGGCCTCGCTCCCGGATGATGACGACGAACGACGAACTCAGGCGAAGCGTGTTTTCAAGGAACTCAAGGAGAAAATCCTTCGCAATGAGGTGCTCGCGCAGAGTCGGCGTTTGGACGGTCGTCGGTTCGACGAAATTCGTAACATTTGGTCTGAGATCGGCATCTTGCCGCGGGTGCACGGGTCGGCAGTCTTCACTCGCGGCGAAACTCAGGCGCTTGTGACCGCGACGCTGGGAACGGCTGACGACCAGCAGAAAATCGAGAGCGTCACGGGTGAGAACTATAAGCGTTTTATGTTGCACTACAACTTTCCGCCCTTCTCAGTTGGGGAAGTGAAGTTTCTCCGTGGCCCAGGGCGTCGCGAGATAGGTCACGGCAATCTCGCTGAACGGAGTCTGGAGCCGGTTATCCCGAGTAAAGAAGAGTTCCCCTACACGGTACGGGTCGTCTCGGACATTCTTGAGTCGAACGGCTCATCGTCCATGGCAAGCGTCTGCGGTGCGTCGCTCGCGCTTATGGATGCCGGCGTACCACTGCGGGCTCCCGTCGCGGGGGTGGCGATGGGACTCATCCTCGACGAGACGAATGGTCACCATGCTGTGCTCAGCGACATTGCCGGCGCTGAAGACCACTACGGTGACATGGACTTCAAGGTCGCTGGGACACGCGACGGTATTACGGCCCTGCAGATGGACATCAAGGTTTCTGGAATCACGACCGCCATCATGCAGTCGGCACTCGCGCAAGCCAAAACTGGCCGACTCCAAATCCTCGAAGCGATGGAGGCGACGATTGCCTCGCCGCGGGATGACATCTCGGCGCACGCGCCTCGAATCGTTACGATCACGATTCCCGTCGACAAGATCCGAGATGTCATCGGACCAGGCGGGAAAACTATTCGCAGCATCGTCGATCGGACCGGCGTCAAGATCGACGTCGAAGATGACGGCCGTGTAAACGTCACCTCGACTGACGAGGACGCGGCAAAAAAGGCCATCACGATCATCGAAGAACTCACGGCGACCCCTGAACTCAACAAGACGTACCTCGGAAAAGTTCAGCGCATTACCGACTTCGGAGCGTTCGTCGAGATTCTCCCAAGTATTGACGGTCTTCTACACGTGTCGGAAATCGCGCATTATCGCGTCGGCGAGGTTAGGGACGAGCTTCAGGAAGGCGACCAGGTCCTCGTCAAGGTGATCAACGTCGATCCCAGCGGTAAGGTTCGGCTCAGCCGAAAAGCGCTTCTCCCCAAACCGGAGGATGGCGACGGTGCTCAGGACAGTGGCGACGATGCATCCACCATACCAGCATCCAGAAACGGACCATCGCGTGGTCGTTCACGCCCGCCCGGCCCGCGCAATCGAGGTGACCACCGTGACCGACCCAAGCGCTAACGACCGGCCTTGTCTGTCCAGAGTTTTGGTTCGTACACTGCCCTTAGAACCCAAGCTTCCATTCCAGAATTAAGACAACCAGCGAACCAGCCCGGTTAGCCACGACCTGGAGTCTCGCCTGGAGCCCAGGTCTATCAACCGGGTGGAGATTAATAACCAGGGCAGGACGACAACCGGACTGAAATAGGTCGTCGCCAGGGTGACGACTCCGTCTAGTTGAGCTCGACCGAAATCAGCTTGGAGACTCCCGGCTCTTCCATCGTCACACCGTAGAGTCGATCGGCAATCTCCATCGTCTTGCGGTTGTGGGTCACGAGAACAAACTGCGTCCGGTCCTGCATACCACGTAGCATTTCGACGAACCGGACGATGTTGGCGTCGTCCAGGGGTGCGTCGATCTCGTCGAGCAAGCAAAACGGGCTTGGCTTGTACTTAAAGATCGCGAACATGAGCGACATCGCCGTCAACGCCTTCTCCCCTCCCGACAGGAGCTGAATGCTCTGGAGTCGCTTGCCTGGTGGTTGTGCGACGATGTCGATGCCACTCTCCAAAACATCGCTCTCGTCAAGTAGCACGAGACCAGCGCGCCCGCCGCCGAATAGCGTTTCGAAAGTTTCCTGGAAATGCAAATTGACCGCCGCGAGCGCTGCCGTGAAGCGTTCGCGCGTCGTGATGTCGATACGCTTGACGGCCTCACCCGTAGAACGAATTGCGTCCAACAGGTCTTGACGCTGGGTCGTCAGAAACTCGAATCGCTCTTCCAACTCGTCGAACTGGTCGATCGCCATCATGTTAACTGGACCGAGTCGATCGATCTTCTCGTGCAGCTTTGCGATGATCGCCGCCGCGGTACTTTCCGTAACATGATTCTCAGAGGCCGCTGCCACAGGTGGCGTAAGACCGACATCGTCGTCGTCGCGATCGTCGCCGTCCTCACTTGGCCCATTGGTCTCGCCGATGCCCAAGCCGTCTGGAATCACGAAGCTCGCCAAGTCGAACTGCTCGACCTCTGCGCATACCTGTTGTAACGCTACCTGGAGCCCCTCCTGGCACGCAGCCTTAAGATTGACCAACTCCGTCTCCCCTTTGGCACGGCGGACATCTACGCGTCCGACCTCAGCCCTAACGACTTCGAGCGATTCGCGCGCATCACGCATCCGCTCTACCTGTTCGTCTATGCGCTGACGAGCGCCGGCGATCCGATCGTTATACATTCGCATGTCTTCCCGAAGCGCATCGAAATGTACAATGTCACGATCGAGTTGTTCCTCCGAACCCGCAATTTTCGCTACCAGCTGCTCGCGGCGTTCAATCGCTCGACGATTCTCATCGGCACGTGACGCCATGCGCTGCTTAAGATCCATGGTCGCGTCTTCGATCCGTTTGACGTCGACGCTGAGTGCAGCTGCACGCTCGGCCAGCGCAGCATGATCAGTCTTCGCCTCCGTTACGCGCTGACTATGCAGCGCAACGGAATCGCGTGCTTCGATCAGATGCTGCTGAGAGGCCATAAAGCGCTCATCAGCGGTACGCTGTTCTGTTTCTAGCTTGGCAATCGCCTGCCTCGCTTCGCACTGCCTGGCATCGAGGTTGGTCTGCTCCTCCTCTGCTCGCCGCTGCTCGTTCCCAACCACAGTCTGCTTTCCCTGCAAGCGCTCCAACTCTCCATCGAAACCGGAAAGGCGAAGCTCAAGCTCTAGCAGCACCTTTTCCAAGCGGTGCTGCTCGCTTTCGAGGTTCTTGAATTCGGTCTCTGCCCGCACGACGGCCTCACCATTCGCGGCGAACTCAGCCGTGAGCCCCTTAATGTGCTCCGCCTCGGCAACAACCCGGTCTCGAAGCTCGCGAACCTCACCCTTGGTCGCCAGAATGCCCTGAGAGCCGACCTTCCCCTCACCCTGGACAATCGACGGCCCGCGAAACACTATTCCGTCTGGTGTCGTGATCGGTTCTCGCGTGGTCTGTGCGGCAGCGCGGGCAACCTGAACGGATGGAGCCCACCATCGCCGACTCAGGATTCCGTGGACGGCCGCTGAGCCGGCGCCGCTGACGTGGACCAGCGCCGTGAGCGGTACCAGCTCCGGATGCGGTGGCCCGGCTGCGGTGGATGTCGACGTGTCGACAATAACAAATCCGCAGCGTCCTGCATCACGTGAAACTGCCAGCTTTATTCCGGTATCCGCATCACGAGCGCTGCGCACCACGATGTGCTGGAGCAGTTCGTCGAGACTTGCCTCGACAGCGCGCTCATGTTCTCGATCCATGTCGAGATGGTCAGCCACGGCGCCAAAGTGCTCGAGATCATCCGACGAGTTCGATAACACCAATCGCGCCGCATCGCTGTAGCCCTCGCGGGACGCCAACAGCTCCTCGATCGACCGCACCCGAGCCGTCATGGCGGTAAGGAACTGTTCGTGAGTTCGCACGTCGTCGGCAAGCCTCTCTTGAGTCCGACGCGCCGAGGCCAGCTGCGCCTCGCTGTCGGAACCCGCACGACGGATGGCATCGAGTTCCGTTCGCATTCGATCCGCGGAGTCTCCTACCTCGGAGCGCTCCGCAGTCGCCTTCTTCCACTCGGTTGATAGATCATCCGCCTCGGCCTTTAGCTTCCCGAGCTCATCGACGATCTTTTGACCCGTAGCAGATGCGTTATCGACCACATGCTGCAGAGTAATCGCCGCGTTGATGGCCGCAAAGACCTCACTTCTCGACGCCTCGACATCACCTTCGAGACCCTCGATGGACCGCTGCGCCTCAGTAGACTCCCGTTCGACCTCCTGCAGATACTCAAGGGCGGCGTCACGAGCCGTATCACATCGGGCCGATGCCGCGCGCTGGTCCGTCAACTCGGCTTGAATCGGGATGCAACGCTGGTCGAGCTGCTGAAGCTCATGCTCACCATCGGCGACGGCCGTCCCAAGCGACTCGAGCTGACGCTTGTCGAACTCACTCTGCTGTTGGCGACGCCCCACCTCGATCTCGTGTGCATGCGCAGTGTCCCGATCCGACGTCGCCTTCTGGTCCATTTCGGCCAACTCGAGCTGTAATCGATCATGTGTACTCTCGAGAGCAGTTAAGCCAGAAATGGCATCGTGTTCCCGCTGGTGTGCGGTTTCGAATTCGCGTATTGCCGAAGCGATGACCTCGGCCAGTTGCGTGTGCCGACGTGCGAACTGAACCTTCTCCCATCGTCGAAGCTCCTCACGCAGTCGTCGATATCGTCGGGCCTTCGCTGCTTGGCGTTTGAGGGCGCTTCGCTGTTTTTCAACCTCGAACACGACGTCGTCGACGCGCGTTAGGTTCTGCTGCGCGGCCTGGAGCTTTAGCTCCGCCGAGCGTCGGCGGCTCTTGTACTTCGTCACGCCAGCTGCTTCCTCAAGCAACTGGCGCCGCTCCAACGGTCGAGCACCGAGAATCTGCCCGATCTTGCCTTGCTCGATGACCGCGTACGCCTTCACGCCGATTCCTGAATCCACTAAGAGATCCTGGATATCGCGCAATCGACAAACCTGCCCGTCGATGAGATACTCGCTCTCGCCTGATCGGTAGAGTCGTCGCCCCACCTCGACATCACGCGCGATCGCTTGCACGTTCTCCAGGTCAGGCCTGAGTTCGTCGGCCGGGTTGGCAACTACGATACTGACCGGGACGGCCAAACCCGAACCAGCATGCCCTTCGACACCACCGCCGTTACCGCTACCGTTTGCGGCTTCATTTGTATGTCCGTTTCCAACACCTGGTAGGGTCGAGTGCAGACTGGCCAGCACCGCCGTAACCTGCGAGAGCTGCAGGCGAACCTCTGCCGTCGCGGTCGGCCGCCGGCCGTCGCTCCCGCTGAAGATCACGTCCTCCATCCGATCGCCGCGTAGGCTTCGAACACTTTGCTCGCCAAGCACCCACGAAATGGCGTCGATGACGTTGCTCTTCCCGCATCCATTGGGACCCACAATGGCTGTGACACCATCATCAAAGGCCAGCCGAGACCGTTCCGGAAAACTCTTGAACCCAGCTATCTCTATTTGATGTAGCCGCATCGACTCGTACGAAAAAACACCGCCCAAACAGGCGCCTAGATTCAGTGCCTGTGGAGCGGCTGGGATCGCCCTAGGTTTACTTCGCGGTATCTATTAAGCCGTCCCTCGACGGACTCGTTTGCTGAGACTACGGCCCATCTCCCCACCATAGGGGCTCCCCTGCGTGGACCGCCCGTAGTGTATCAAGGCACGTTAACGTCACGCAACCAACGATTCCCCCTCACGAAGCCGGAGCAGCGCTTCAGCTTCGTCGAATAACGTCATCGCGTACTGCGCCTGCGGATCATGCTCGAACAGGTTACGACGAGCGTCATCGATGCTGAACAGTGCCCTATCCACCTCAAGGTGGATCACAGCTCGGATAAAATCAAGATCCTCCGCGAACGCCGCCTCGTCAATCGTGAGGCCGCGTGCTCGGACGTGAGACTTAAACGCGTCCAGCAACCGATCGTCAACGTCGAACCCGGGCTCCACGATCTCACGCCCTTGACTCGCCACCAAAATCCGCTTGTCTCCAACAGCCGAGAATCGCTCCGCAAAGCTCGCAAACTCCTGGCGAGCCGCCAGTAATCTACCTAGCCGGCCTGGGTCGAATCCCTCGATCGGGCCAGAAATACGATAGTCGGGATCGATACCACCACCGCTATACACCTCACGGCCACTATCCGTGTACTTGCGATCAGACGGGGAATGCGGACGCTGCGTTTGGTCGCGCAATGAGTAGGTGAGATACTCGTCGAACGTCCCATCCCACGGACGCTGAATCATTCGACCACTCGGCGTATAGTAACGCGCGGTTGTCAGTGCAAGACCGGCGCCGTGGCTAACTGGAAGAATAGACTGGACGAGCGCCTTGCCGAACGTCGTCTCGCCCACGATCAACCCTCGGTCGTGATCTTGAATGGCACCGGCCACGATCTCCGATGCACTCGCACTGTTTCGGTTCACCAGCACA
The DNA here is from genome assembly GCA_965237405.1 of Vicinamibacterales bacterium. Lineage (GTDB taxonomy): Bacteria > Acidobacteriota > Vicinamibacteria > Vicinamibacterales > UBA8438 > CAUZIB01. The sequence continues at coordinate 2,579,362 of OZ250139.1, forward strand.
ATTAGCGGTATGTCGATGAACTCACCGTCATCTTTCGCATGGTAGTCCTTGTCCGAGTTTTCAACGCGTCCACGGGTGTACACGATAAGGTCACCACGCGGCAGGAACTCATTCGAGACCCTAATGGCCTGATCCAGTGGCCCACCTGAATTGCCGCGCAGATCGAGAATAAGCCGCTCCATACCTTGTGACTCAAGGTCCTCAAGTGTTCTCCTCAGATCGCGTCCCGTTGTCTCGGAAAAATCGCGGAGCACGACGTAGCCGGTGCGATCATCTGCCATGAACGCACCCTGAATGGTCGCTATCGTAATCTCGTCGCGCTCGACCGTCAGATCGATGAGATCGTCATAGCCAGCGCGTCGAATCGAGATGTCAACCGAGCTACCACGTGGCCCCCGCAAGAGGCTCACGGCCTCCTCGCTCGTCATGTTCTTCGCATCTCCATCACTGATCTTGGCGATGATGTCTCCGCGTCGTAAACCCTTACGATAGGCTGGAGACCCCTCGAAAATGCTCATGACCGTGATGTTGCCATCGATAACGTTGATCGATATTCCGAGACCGTAGTATCGACCCTCTTGCCGTTCGCGGAGCTGCGCGTAGGAGCGGGGATCCATAAAATTCGAGTGGGGATCCAGAGTTCGAAGCGTCCCTCTAATTGCCTGATAGACGAGAGCCTCGGTTTCCACCTCGTCGACGTAGTTGGCTTCGATCGCCGCTAGCGCCGTCGCGAAAACATCGTAGTGCTTGGGAAGCTCCTCCTGAGTGGCCAGCACCCGGCCACCTAACAGCCCGCCGACGAGCCCGGCCAGGGCAACGAAACCCACCGCGACGGTCAACGATGTCAAACCACGCATGAACCGCATGCTATCAGATAAGCCTCTGTCTAGCAACGACTTCGAGGCATTTTATAGATTCGAGCCGCTTGACCGACCACCCGCACATTCCTATAATGCAGTCAAGTACTTGTGGGTCTCGCCGAGCGTCCTTTCGGTCTTCGCCGACGGATGATTCGGGAGACAAGGAGCGTTACTATGTTCGGTTCAATCGGTATGCCTGAACTGATGATCATCTTCGTGATCGCACTGATCATCTTCGGCCCGCGGAAACTACCAGAGCTCGGCCGCTCGATGGGCAAGAGCTTATCGGAGTTCAAGCGTGCCTCGAACGACCTCCGTAACACCTTGGATCAGGAGATTCGGATCGAGGACAAGGACACCGACCAGTCATCCCAGTCAAAGCGCGCGGAGCAGCCATCGGAACCGGTGTCGGGCGACGCGCACCTGATCCAGTAGTATTCCGCTGCGATCTCAGCGGTGGTGACGCTCCTAAACCCTACCGCCTCAACCTAGGGTAAGTGTTCATGGTCTCGTCACCGCTTCCTAATCGCCCACCCGTAGAACACGACGATCCGGAGATTGAGCAATCGAGTAACGGCGCCAGTGGTCGGATGACGTTTCTGGAGCATCTCGACGAGCTCCGAAGGCGCCTCGTCATTGTTGCGATCGCGTTGCTTGTCGGGTTTTTGTTGTGCTTTGCGTTCATCCAGCCGATCTTTGATTTCATCATGGTCCCGCTGCACGAGATTCTCCCAGAAGGGGGCCGTCTCGTGTACACCGAACCGACCGAAGCGTTCTTTCTCTACATTAAGATCGCGGCTCTTGCGGGTCTAATCATCTCGACACCTCTGTTGCTGTCGCAGGTATGGTTCTTCGTCGCCCCAGGACTCTACGCGAACGAGAAAAAGTTCGCGGTGCCCTTCGTGTTGTTTGCAACGCTGTTCTTCGTCGGTGGGGTGCTCTTCTCTCACTACATGCTGTTTCCCTGGGCATGGGGATTTTTTGCCAGCTTCACGACCGACTACATGGAGTTCTTCCCCAGGATCGAGCCGGCGTTCTCACTCTATGTCAAACTTCTACTGGCATGCGGGTTGGTGTTTCAAATGCCGACGGTCGTTTTCTTTCTTGCACGTGTCGGCGCCGTCACGGCGGGGTTTCTGGCTCGTAACATCAAATACGCGATTCTCATCATTTTTATTTTTGCAGCGGTGCTAACACCGACAGGCGACCCAGTTACACTTACGCTGATGGCAGCTCCGATGATCGCGCTGTACGGCCTCAGTATCGGGATCGCATGGGTCTTCCGGCGTCGTCAGGACCCTGACTAGCCGACGACGGCGCGATTCGCGCTGGTGCGCAGTTTTTTCACGAGTCTTGGACTCTTTCGTTGACGTGGACCAGACGCGACAAAAATACCATCCGGCGTAGCTGGTTAGTTGGTTCTTGGCTATTCGAAGTGCTCGTGAAGATGACGTGGGATTTGATGAGAACGTTCGGCAGTTGGGCGATTATGGTGGTGGTGCTCTACCTCGCGGTAGTGAACCCGGTTTCCGCTCAGTCCACCGATGACACGGAGCAAATCCGACCCGCCGGTACGACCTTCTTGGGCGACACGGGACTGTGGTTCGTCCCGACCGCCGAGATCCTGCCGAGCGGAACGTGGTCCGCGAGTGCCCAGCGCGCAAACTTCGACCGACAAGAGGGCATTACCGACATCGCCCACTACCTCGGCACGTTCACCTACGGCGTGAACGCCCGGGTCGAGTTATTCGGCTCGTTCCGTGCGCTCACCCGGATTGACCGCGACGTCAAGCCGATCTTCACCTCGTCCAGCTTTGGCGGACCGGCCCATCAGTTCCCTCTTCTGGCTGATCAGTACAGCGGCAGTCAGATTGGCGATCTGTTGTTGGGCGGCAAGGTCAATCTTGCGAGCGAAGCGATGCAGAGCCCGGTCGCATTCGCGATCCGTGGCTTGGTTAAACTGCCCACCGGTAACGAGAACAATGGGACGAGCACCGGCAAGGCCGATGGGATGTTCGACCTGATCCTGAGCAAGGATCTCGGGGCGGTAGAGCTCTCTGGATTCGGCGGCTTCGCGGTGCGCGGGGATCCGAGCGGCATCGACTTACCCAACAGCTTTCGCTGGGGCATCGGCGCCGGCATCCCGGCGCCTAGCGGGCTCACGTTCTTTGGAGAACTAATCGGGGAAGCGTTGACCGACGACGGCCTCTCGGTGACCCGTTCGCTGGTAGCACCGGATGGTAGCATCGCAAGGATGATGTCGGATCTGCGCAACCCGATCGACGCCACGCTCGGTCTTCAGTGGAACGCGCCCAGCGGCCTGTATGTGGGCGCCGGACTCAATTTCTCGGTGCTTCACTCCGAAAATCAAGCCGCCGGTGATTCGCCAACGGCAGTCGAGCGTCTTGGCTTCCTGGTGCGGATCGGCTTTCACCCCGGCGTGAAGGTCTATGTTCCTCCGCCGCCGCCACCACCACCGCAGCCGCCCAACAACCGACCACCCACCGTCATGGCGCAGTGTGCCCCGTGTGAAGTCCTGGTTGGTGAAGAGTCTCGGGTCCGTGCTAACGCGAGCGATCCGGACGGTGACCCACTCGAATACCGATGGAGTGCGCCGGTGGGCACGTTCCAAGACCTCCAAAATCGGGAGACACAGCGATGGCAGGCGCCGGACGAATCCGGGCGGGTTCCCGTTACCGTGACGGTGAACGATGGCCGGGGTGAAACCACCTCTGACACCGTGACGATCACGGTCACGGCGCCACCACCACCACCGACTCGTGAGTACGTGTTCGAGGACGTCCACTTCGATTTCGACCGCTACACCCTGCGGGCCAGCGCATCTCAAGTGCTGGACGAGGTCGTCGCGGCCATGGAAGAAGACTTGACGCTGCGGATCCAGATCGAGGGCCATACCTGCAACATCGGGACTGCCGAGTACAACCTCGCACTGGGTGAGCGCCGGGCCAACGCCGTTCAGGACTACCTTTCCAGCCGTGGAATCAGCACCACTCGGTTTGAGACGATCAGCTACGGTGAGGAACGTCCGCAGCACGACAACAGCCGCGAGGAGACCCGCCGTTTCAACCGCCGAGCCGCACTTGTCGTACGGCTCATTGATTTGGCGACCGCACCATCAACCACTGGTGATGACCACCTTGACCAAATCGAAACGCCAGGACTTCTGGATTCGGCGGCCGTTCTCAGCACTGTGACCACTGCGGTCCGGGTCGGTGTGTTCTCCAACGTCAGTCAGATGCCCGTGGACACCGAGACCTCCAGAACCCTTCGCGAAATGGTCACTACCACCCTGGCGAGCCTCGATTCGATCCAACTCGTCTCAACGGATATCGAGGCAACCTTGGCGATCACCGGTGGCATTCAACGGGTCGGCAACATGCTGCGTCTCACAGCGAGCCTCATCGATGTGCGTCAAGGCTCGGTGGTCCACGCGGTGAAGGTGGACGGTCCCGCCGACCAAGGCCAACGGCTGCAAAGCGAGATCGTGGACGAGCTGCGCAACAGCCTCGTGCAGTAGAAGGCCGATAGACACTCGATAATCGCCGCCCATTATACGGCGCCGTGCTGTGGGTCTAGATGCCTGAACCCACAGCACCTTCGTTTCTGTTTTACCTTCTGCCTGCTCTCCTAATACGCCTTCGCAAAGTAGACGTCGGTCTGGCCGGACCGCCCGCACTCGATGCACTCGCCAGACGGGGCTAGTGGCTCGAGCGTGATGTTTCGGATGGTGGCTTGGGTCGCGGTCTTGATGACTGCCTCGCACTCGGCACGCCCGCACCATGGTGCAATCACGAACCCGGGTCGTCCCTCGAACAGCTGATCGAACTCCTGACGGGAGGCGGTCTGTGTCGTGTGGTCATCGGTGAAGCGACGAGCGCGATCGAGCAAGTTACCCTGAATGGTCCGCAGCAGATCGCGCACACGGTCGGCAAGCCTGTCAAGCGGTGTCGCGAGCTTATCCCGAGTATCTCGACGCACGAGCATGACCTGCGACTTCTCGATGTCCTTGGGACCAATCTCCAGCCTCAATGGAACACCGCGCATCTCCCACTCGGCATACTTCCAGCCTGGTGAGTGAACATCGCGGTCATCCAGATAGACGCGAACATCCGCCGTCCTCAGCAGATCCTGGATTTCGCGAGCCCTCGGCAGCACCGTCTGCTTCCAGTTACCCCTTGAGATCGGGACAATCACGACCTGATACGGGGCGACGCGTGGCGGAAGGATGAGACCGCTGTCATCACCGTGGATCATGACGATGGCGCCTATCAACCGCGTCGTCATTCCCCACGAGGTTTGCCACACGTACTGCGTCGACTTGTCGCGAGCTTGAAACGTGATATCGAAGACCTTCGCGAAGTTCTGGCCGAGCATATGAGACGTTCCAGTCTGGAGCGCCCGCCCGTCACCCATCAGGGCCTCGATCGAGTAGGTGTGCTCGGCGCCCGCGAACTTCTCGCTCTCGGTCTTCCGGCCTTCCATAACCGGCATAGCAAGCTCGTTTTCCGCGAACTCTTTGTACACCTCAAGCATCCTGAGCGCCTCGGCCTCTGCTTCCTCCTCCGTCTCATGTGCGGTGTGCCCTTCCTGCCACAAGAACTCGGTAGTGCGTAAGAAGAGCCGTGTCACCTTCTCCCAGCGCACGACGTTGGCCCACTGATTGATGAGCAAAGGGAGGTCGCGCCACGACTGAATCCACTTGGAGTACATCGTGCCGATGATGGCCTCCGATGTCGGACGGACGATGAGTCGCTCTTCCAGGTCTTCGTCGCCTCCTCGAGTGACCCAGGCGACCTGAGGCGCGAAGCCCTTGACGTGGGCGGCCTCCTTACGCAAGAGGCCTTCTGGAATGAGCAGTGGGAAATAGGCGTTAACGTGTCCCGTCGCCTTCAGTCGAGCGTCCAGGCTACTCTGCATCAACTCCCAGATTGCATAGCCATACGGCCGGATGACCATGCTTCCCTTGACTGGCGAGTAGTCGGCCAGCTCTGCCCGCCGAATAACGTCTGTATACCAGCGTGAAAAATCCTCTGAGCGGAGGGTAATCTCCGTTACAAATGTGTCCTTCTTCGCCGGCATCGCTTTTCTTTTCTTCGCGCTACCTCAGGTAAGCTCATGACGGTGAGTCCGTCACGTGTCGCGACCAGTCTATATCGTTCCGATCCGGATAATCCGATCGGAAGTGGGCTCCACGGCTCTCCGTCCGACGCATTGCGGCGCGCGCAATCAGTTGAGCTGTAGTCACCATGATGCCGATCCCAGTCAGCTCGCCTTCGCCACGGAGCTGCGTGTCCCATGCGGAAAGCTTCTCGACGGCCTCAGCGAGGCCCGCGCCGTTACGGAACAACCCCACCGTCCGCCACATTAGATCATGTAGCGAGTGCTCACTGGGACCGTCGACACCGAACCGCGCCAGATCGACCGGCTCGGACTCGTAGCGTGACGGCGGCGGAGAGTTAACTCTGGCGCCCCACACCCTCATGGCGCGCCCAGCCCTGGCACCAAAGACGAGTCCCTCAAGCAGCGAATTACTGGCGAGTCGATTGGCACCATGGACACCGGTACACGCTACCTCGCCGGCAGCGTAGAGCCCCTCCACCGAGGTTTGTCCATCGAGATCGGTCTCAACGCCACCCATCGTGTAATGGGCAGCGGGACCGACCGGAATACGGTCACGGGCAAGATCGAGCCCCAACTCGTGACACATGCCGGAGATGTTCGGGAAGCGCTCGTGCACAAAGTCGGGAGACAGCTCGTTTAGCGACAGATAGACATGTCCACCGGTCTCTTGGATCTCACGAGCGATCCCTCGCGCCACCCGATCGCGAGACGCGAGATCGCCGGACGGATCAATAGCATTCATGAACGGATCGCCATGCTCGTTGACCAGCCGCGCACCCTCTCCTCGTAGTGCTTCTGATAGGAGGAATCGTGGACGGCCATCGACGTCGAGTGCGGTTGGATGGAACTGAATGAACTCCAAGTCCATAACGCGAGCACCAGCACGATAGGCCACAGCTAGTCCATCACCGGTTGCTACCGACGGATTGGTTGTCTCCCGATACAGTCGGCAAGCGCCTCCCGTCGCCAGCAGCGTCGCCGACGCCATCGCCTGGGACAACACGCCATCCCGATTGCGTAATCGAGCTCCGAGGCAGCGATTTCCGTCGGTGCACAACTCCACCACCTGTGCCTGGTCAACGACCGTCAACCGCGAGTGCCGTCCAACCCGTTTCCATAAGGTTCGACCTATTTCCAGACCGGTCGCATCGCGCACATGCAGTATACGACGCACAGTGTGCGCTCCTTCACGCGCCAGCGAAAGACTGTGATCGTTGTTCCGATCAAAGCGAATGCCCCATTCAACGAGTTCTTTGACGTACTCGGGGCCCTCTTCGGTTAGCACCCGCACCGCATCTTCTCTGCACAGCCCATCACCGGCGGCGATCGTGTCGGCTGTATGCAGCGCCGGCGAGTCCCCGGCTCCAACCGCCGCTGCGATACCACCCTGTGCGTACGCGGTGCTCCCGTCGTCGGGACCACCCTTAGTCAAGACGAGGACACGACCCACGTCGACGAGTTCGATCGCCGCACGCAATCCGGCAATGCCGCTCCCGACGATCAAAAAGTCACATTCGATGATATCCAAGTGCTTTGTACTTACGGCTCGCGAGTCGAAGGTTTTGCTGTATCCTACCAGCCCGTCTGGTTGTCTGGGCCAAGATCCATCGGCCGGTCCGTCACAAGGTGAGGATCGGTTCGCATGCGGAGTTCGGGTGGGCCAGCATAACGTAGGCGTAGATTGACCATGTGGATTAGCCGCCGGTGACGCTTCCCCTCCACATTGACGTTTCCTCGGCCTCGGGGAGCTACCGCATACATGTGGGACGGCAACTCGTACGACGCTTGAACCGACTTATCAAGAACGCTGGGGGAACCGGTCAGCAGTTCGTCGTTTCGAGCCCGACAGTGTGGAAGCACCACGGCCTCTCCGTGCAGTCGGCGCTCAAATCGGCCGAAGTCTTCATCATCCCCGATGAAGAGCGCTCGAAGGTGCTGAACAACGCCGCGCGCGTCCACGAATCCCTCATCACCGCTGGAGCGGACCGCAGCTCGATTATCGTAGCGTTTGGCGGTGGCGTCATTGGTGACGTCGTCGGCTTCGCGGCTGCCACGTTTCTCCGTGGGGTTCCGCTCGTTCACGTTCCGACGACGCTCCTCGCACAGGTCGACAGTTCCATAGGCGGCAAGGTTGGTGTCAACCATGCGCTCGGAAAGAACCTCATTGGTGCCTTTCACCAACCAATCGTGGTAGTCGCGGACACCGAGCTCCTGAGCACGCTACCCCGAAGGGAGTTTCGCGCCGGGCTATACGAGGTTGTCAAGTACGGTGTCATTGCAAGCCGAACTCTGTTCGATCGGCTGACCTGCGACCTCACGCCGATCTTCGCCAGAGACCCAACCGTACTTATCCCGATCATTACCGAGTCGAGTCGGATCAAAGCAGCGATCGTTTCGGAAGACGAACGTGAGCATGGTCTACGTCGAGTCCTCAATTTTGGTCACACCGTAGGTCACGCCATCGAAACCGTCACAAAATACCGACGCTTCCGGCACGGTGAGGCCGTTGCTTTCGGCATGCTGGCGATCGCAAGCCTGGCGGTCAAGCGCGGTATCTTTCCCAAATCCGATTACGCCTCGATCGAGAGCCTGATAGCGCAGCTCGGCCCGCTTCCATCGGTCAGCGACCTAACCGTCACGGCAATCGTCGAAGCGATACGTCGCGACAAGAAGGTCATTCGCAGTCGATTGCACGTAGTGCTCCCGACGGCGATCGGCCAAACGACGATCGTCAACGACGTCACGGAACGAGAAATTACGCAGGCACTCAGCTCAATCGGTATTCGACGGAAATAGGGTCACCCCGATCACGACGACGAAGCTAAGCAATAAAAAGTCAAGCTTCATCGAAACCAGTACAGGCCGCCGTGCCACGTAACCATCGGCTCCCCTACGGTGCTCGTAGCAATGGCGACAAGGGCGAAGAACGAACCGAGCGGCAACGCATAAGTGCGATCGCTTAACCCAAGGCTGAGCATCATGATACCGACCACCGAACCCATGAGCGACGCAAGGAACAGCGTCACGAGTGTATGATGCCATCCAAGAAATGCACCGATCATCGCCAGCATCTTGATATCTCCCATCCCAATCCCCTCCCGGCGACGCAGTCGGTAATACGCCTCTCGAACCAAGAACAGTCCGCTGCCGCCGATGACGACGCCAATTAAGGCCGACCGCCAGCCCGGTTCGTAGGCCAGCGCTGCCACCAACCCGACGCCGATACCTGGAAGCGTGATGACGTCTGGAAGGATGCGATGCCTGAGGTCGATGAATAGCAGCACGATCATGGCACTCGAGAACAGCAGGCGAACGGTAAGCAACGGTTGCCACCCGACGTAGGCGTACTGCAGGAGGAACAGAAGGGGCGTAATCAGCTCGACGACCGGATACATTGGAGAGATTAGAGCTCGGCACGTACGACAGCGTCCGGCCAGAAACGCAAAGCTAAAAATTGGAACGTTCTCTAACCAGTGAAGTGCTCGTCCGCACGCGGGACATCGTGAGCCTGGCCTCACGACCGACTGGTCCTCCGGCAGGCGATGGATACAGACGCCGAGAAAGCTGCCAATCGCGAGTCCGAAAATCGACAGTCCAAGCACGTGTAGTGGCTCCATCATCCCTCTCCATCCTACGGAACCACGGCGACCGCCAACGCTTCTGACAGCGGAACTAAGGACAACAGCGGCGATAGCTGCATGGATCGCAATATCGCATCCAGTCGACACCCTTCCCCCAAAGAGTCAGTTGGCGGACGGGCGAGAAGGCCAGCCTGGACGAGGTCTGACCACCACCCCGGGGCAACGTCCGGCAGTTCGCTCGAATTGACTGGCCTAAACCTGAAACCAGTCGATCTTGTCCAGCGCATCCAACTGCATCAAGCGACGCGCGGACTCTCGACGCAGCCACGAATCTTTGGCGTCATCGTGAAGCCGCTACCACAGTAGGTGGAATCCATTCCGGCGCCCTCCCTCGGCAAGCATGTAACCAATTGGCTGAGTCACCACGCTTCCCCCGGCACATCGCTCGCCATCCAAAACCATCACGCAACCTCCGCGTAGTCGTTCAGCCACCAATAGAACACGGACCGAGCGTAACCGCCAGAAGTCGACCTTACAATCCTTCGTCAGTCCCTGCAGTCGAAGCACATGCACATCGACTGCCGTCCTTGGCTTAGGGCCTGGCGCCCCCACGTGCAAGTTCCAGCCGAATCGCCTGGTCAAAGAACTGGGGCGCAAGCTCTCCCTTGATGACCACGCCATTGATGATGAACGTCGGCGTGGCCTCGACCGGCAGCGCGACCCCAAGCTCGATATCGGACCGAACATCCGTGATCAGATCCGCGTAACGCCGCCGGTACGTCGCACGATCCACCCCGGCGATGTCTTCAAGCGCCGCTACGATCCCTTCCGCCGTCATCGTACCCTGGTTCGCATAGAGCCAGCGTTCCATGCGGCTCGCGCGATTATCGTCAACTTCGCGTGCGAGCCTGGCTGCCACCGCAGCCTCGCACGCGGAATCATGCGGTCCGTTGAGTGAGTGGTCGTTGCACTGCGGATCGAGCGGAAAATCGAGCGTTACGAGATGCACGTCACCGGGATGGCTCGACGCATACTTAGTGAAGATTGGCTCGTACATCCTATGGCTCTCAGCGCACGCTGGGCACTGATAATCGTTGAACTTGTACACGACCACGGCCGCACCAGTCTCCTCGACGTCGTGACTCAGATCAACCCTTGGCTGCCCAATCCAGTAGCGCTCGAACTCGGAACGCTGGTCGGCCGTCGGTGATGACGCTGGCGCCTCGTCAGTCGACTGCGCGAGCGCAGTAAGCGCTTGAGGCTCGGGAAAGCGAAGCGCCGCCACGACCATCAAACCGATAAACGTGACGGTTATCCCGAGACCACGCGGTCGGCGTACGAGCTGGCTAAGATCCTGGCTGATCGTGACCGGGAGCCGGTGCATTGGCGTCGAGTTGCCCGAGCTTGACAACAGGAAAATCCCAATGACCGCTGCGTACACGACTCCGCAGAGAATGCAGAAGGTCCGAAGCACAAAGAATGAAGCATAGGCCATATACATGGCCACCGATAGGCCGACCGTCGACCAGACCAGCATGTAGGTAGCCATGTGCTCTCGCGACTGAGCCGGACCTCGCTCATGGCCGAGTGTGAAGAGTAGTGTGGCACCGAACCAAAACACACCGCCCAGGGCAACCGGAACTCCTCGAACGGAACCGAAACGACTCTGGTAGAGCTGAGTACAGCTTACGGTCTGGTTAACGTCGCAGAAGCTGGTGTACGTAGGGTCGGCGACCAGCTGATAATGCATGTACAACGAGCTTGCCGCCGATGTCAGACCCGCTAGAGCCAAGGCGGTGATCCATCTCCAGTTTCGTACACTCATACGGGTCTCCCGCCGAACTTTAACCTGGCGCGGTGCAGCTGTGTAATGCTACCTGGAGAATAGATATTCGTGAAACCGAGAAAGAGACGGGATGCCGTCCTTCGGACCGGCATCCCGATGACTGAACTACGACACTCCCGTAGGCGTCGTGACCTACTGGATGGGCGTCGCACTGCCGGGAGCACCCGAGTGCGTCACTTGTACGGCCTGATCCGACTGAAAGATGGTGCCACCCTGGTTTGTACCAAAGTGACGGTTCCCGCCACCGGCTACAGGACTCGCCCCTACGAAATAGGTCGAAACGACCGCACCAGCAGCCAAGCCATTACAGGAAGCCGGCGCGCCGGCCGCTGGCGCGCCAGGCGTTATCGTGACCGTATATCCGCTCTTGAGCGACGGGTCGATGCTGAGGTCGGGCCCGATGAAACCGTCGCCTCCCGAACTCGTCGGTGGAGTCGCTAGGTTGACCAGGCTTGGAGCATAGAAACCACTCCCGCAGCTGGCGGCATAGATCGCCTGGGCGCTATTTATCGCACGAAGAGATCCGATAGCAGAGACCTCGTTTCCGGCCATCCTGGCCCTGAGCAGCCCCGGAACCGCGATCGCAGCGATGATGCCGATAATAGCTACGACGATGAGCAACTCAATCAGCGTAAAACCGTGTTCGTTCGTGCGTCTTGTCATCCGTCTGTCTCCTTCGACGACACAGAAACAATGCCAACACCAGTTGGCGGATCTTGATCATGCGCCTGTAAGAAGCTACAAAATAATAAGTTGCAGACAACCAGATCGACTGTTGTGTTCCCTCGAACATAGCCCATGCGCGCGCGCTAACATTTCTAGTCGACGACCCTTGATGTTTCAGTTACCTCACGATTCGGCATGGCGCATCAGGACTAAACAGGAGGTACCACTACCTGAAGACTGAACGCCGGCGTCCGACGCTAGCATGGCAGCGACGGTAACGTAACCTGACAATCATCTGGCCACCCATTTTATCGGATCGAGAATCGGGAGATATATCTCGATCACTCTGAGCAGCACGATCATGATCGACTCTAGCAATAAGAGGGTCCTAGCAACCGCCGCGTTGACCTCAGCTTCGTTTAACTCCGCAATCTCCTGAAGCATGCTGTCCAAGGCGACGGCCGCTGGCGGCACGGACGTGAGCGGCATGACCGAGCTAGGATCTCGGCCAGTAAAGATAGTGCGGAATGGACAGGCAAGAACGTGAACAATCATCCGTAACGACGTCTACCCGACGATGACGGCGGCGGCAATAACGGTCGTCCAAAGTCCGTGCTTATTGCCTACGGCTGTCTGAGTAACATTTTGGGTTCGGACGATTTTGTTCGACAGTCGATAGACCTCGCGTTTTTCATCCCAACTCTTGTCAGGATCGAAGTCCAAGCCGAGTGTCGTTGCTAACATCTCGGCTGCGAGATCCTCGGCATAGTCCCCGGCCGTCTTTTCATTCTCGCCGAAGCTGTGATGCTCGGACAGATAGCCGAACAATTCCTGATCTCGGGGAATCGCCACTCCAACGGTAGCTGCAACCAAGCGATGAGGCTCTTGCGTCGCGTTTTCAGACATGACCACGAACGTGACCTGACCTGGCTGTAGGCGCCGAGTGCCAGTTCGCCGCGACAGGATCTTGCACCCCGGTGGGAAGATACTCGACACCCGAACGAGGTTGCAGGCGGCAATACCAGCGGACCTCAGGGCTAGCTCGAACGATGTGAGCTTTTCTCGATGTTTTCCGACACCCTTCGTAAAGAAAAGCTCTTTGGGAACGAAACCAACCATATAAGCTGATAGGACCCGGGCCAGCACCGTAACGAGAACGCACCGGACAAACGGGACGCATCCTAGTCAACCGATGGGACGCTGTCAAGGAAGGATTGATATTCCTAGAGATTGTAGAGTTGCGGAGGGTCGCCGTCGTTGACAAACGACCCGGTCATCTTCTCCCCGTCCTGCTGCAACGTCATCGTTCAAGAACTTGACGCACCTGCACTAGGAGTGGCGGTCCCGTCCTCCCTTGGTCGCATCTCCCTCTCGCCTCGGGATGCAACAAGTTCTATGAAAGTAAGTAGATACTCATGTGTGCTAGCATATGAGTATCGTTGAGTAAACGATATACGACACTGTTTCGTTTACAGATCCAGGGAGTTATGTTGACAACTTCTGCCGTCGTTCGAAGGACCGCCTAGTGAATCGCCGCAACAAGGTTATTGTTTTCTCGATCATCGTCGCAGTCGGAGCGGCGATGGCAGGAACATATTGGTACTATCGAGGGTCAGACATCCCCAAAGTCGATGCCGAACGGATTAAGCGCCGACCGTTGGAGGCGTTGGTTTCGGCGTCCGGCACCATCCAACCCCAAGTCTCGGTGGACATCAGTGCAAGTGTCATGGGGCGCGTAACCCGTCTTGACGTGAACGAGGGCGACCGGGTGTCGGCCGGACAATTCCTACTTCAGATTGATCCGAAATCTCTCAGTTCGGCCGTGAAGCGCGTACAGGCGTCATTGCTGGCAGCAAAGTCTGCACGAGACCAGGCCCGGGTTGCTGTTACGACGGCCGTGGTTAACCTCGACCTGGCTCGCGACAACCTAGAACGACAACGGGGGCTCTGGGAACTCCGATTGGTCTCGAGAGAGGTCTACGACCAAGCCGTGTCTGAACTTGAGCTCCGAGAGACTGAGCTCCGCGCTCGAGAAGTGGACATTGCCACGAACGATCAGCGAATCCGCCAGGAGGAGGCTGTCCTGGACAGCGCCCAGTACGATCTCACGCAGGTTACCATCGTGTCACCAATGAACGGGATCGTGACACGCCGGACCATCGAGTTTGGAGAGACGGTCGTCGTGGGAACGATGAACAACGCTGGCACGGTACTCATGACCATTGCCGACCTCTCGGTCATCGAAGCAGAGATCGAGGTCGATGAAACCGACATCCCAGACATTCGTCTCGGGCAAATCGCAGAGATCCAGATCGATGCGCTCCCAGGACGCTCGTACTATGGTCGCGTCACGGAAATCGGCAACAGTCCTATCCAGGAGGCCTCCGCATTGCAAGCCACGAACTTCAAGGTCGTTGTGACACTCGACGACGTCGTTCCCAACGTCCGATCTGGCTTCACTTGCACGGCCGACATCATCACAGACACGCGCGCCGACGCGATCTCCGTGCCGATTCAGGCGACTACCGTTCGAGAGATGCGCGTGGACAACCAGGGACGAATCCTCGGTGAGCCTCTTACTGCAGACCGAGCCGGTGTGACCACACTGGTTGAAGCATTCTCGTCGGCTCAGGACGACGGTCTCGAAGAGATCGAGGGCGTCTTCCTGGTCAAAGATGGGCGTGTTCGGTTTACCGCCATTGTGACGGGAATCGCGGGCGAGCGGTACTTCGAGTCCTTGACCGGAGTCAATGAGGGTGATCTGGTCGTCACCGGACCCTTCAACGTCGTTCGCACCTTGAAGAATGACGACGCCGTACAGATCTTTGACCGGAGTCAATGAGGGTGACCTGGTCGTCACCGGACCCTTCAACGTCGTTCGCACCTTGAAGAATGACGACGCCGTACAGCTTGCCGATGATGATTCCAATTCCAGCAACGACATCAACTTTAACTTGCAGTTTTAGGTCAGCCAGCCGTCGTCGTTCCAACTAATGAGTGCTCGTCTGATCGTCGAGATGAGCCAGGTTGGGCTTGGTGCGATCTGGGGCAACAAGCTACGTTCCTTCCTGGCCATCCTCGGTAATGTCGTGGCAGTTGGGTCGATCGTGACCCTCGTTTCGCTCATCCAGGGCATCACCGTCGAGGTGAAAAACATCATCCTAACGAATGTTGGTGCCGACACCTTCATGATTGAGCAACGAGGACTGATCACAAGTTTTTTCGACGAGGATCGCACACGGAAGAATCCAAGAATTACGCTCGACGATCTGAGGGCGTTAGAACGTTTCGGCCGCGGCTTCAAAGCCACGATGGCCAGCACAAGTCGTTCGGGTGAGATCCGCTACCAAGACAACGTTCTCGAAAACGCCCAGATTCGTGGCGTCACCGAAGAGTTCAGCGAGTTCCAGCAGTTCGATGCTGAACGGGGACGCCTGCCGACACCCACCGAGGTTCAGCGTCGACGACACGTAGCACTTCTGGGCTGGTCTACGGCGGACCGTCTCTTCGCAACCACCAATCCACTGGAGCAGACGATCACAGTTCAGAGAGTGCATTTCAGGGTCGTTGGTGTCAGTGCTTCTAAGGGATCGCTAATGGGTCAGTCTCAGGACGAGTTTGTTGTAATCCCACTAGGAGCCTTTCAGCAACTCTTTGGCGTACGGACGGAACTCGATTTGATGGTCATGGTCGACGATCCCAACGAGATTGATCGGGCTATGGATGAAGCGACGGTTGCATTGCGAATCAAACGACGACTTCGACCGGCGGAAGAGAATAACTTCGGTATATTCACGGCGGATACGGCGCTTGATCTCTATAACCTAGCAACGACTGGCATTTATGCGGTCCTGGTCGGTGTCGTCGGTTTGTCGTTAGTCGTCGCAGGCATTGTCATCATGAACATCATGTTGATGGCTGTGTTTGAACGCACGCGTGAGATCGGTCTACGCAAAGCGCTCGGTGCATGCCGACGCGACATCATGTGGCAAATGCTGTCAGAGTCGGTGGCTCTCTCGACGATCGGTGGTGTTTTCGGTACGTCTCTCGGCGTCGGTGCAGCCGTATTGATCGACCGACTTGCGCCAGTTCCCGCAACGGTGCATATCTGGTCGGTCGTCTTAGCTATTAGCTTGACGGCTGGAGTCGGACTCTTTTTCGGGTTGTATCCGGCGTCCAGAGCAGCGGCACTGGATCCGATCGATGCGCTGGGGAGAACCGGCTGATGCGCATCCGGACTAGTCTGTTCCGTGAGATCGCCACGATGGCGTTCGTAACCGTACGGACCCAGAAGGCTCGTTCGGCTCTCACGATCTTGGGGATCATGATTGGCATCACGTCGATCGTCGGCATGACCGCGATCGTCCGGGGATTCGACGAATCCATGCAAGGGGCGATCAGCCAAATGGGCCCAAACACGATCTTCATTATGCAGTTTTCTGGTCTCAGTTTAGCTGCCGGCGAAGACTTCCGGTCATTGATACGTCGTCCAAGTCTAACCCTGGCCGACGTGACCGCCCTCGATCGACAGGTACGTTCGATCGCCAGCGTCGGCTTTGTACTTGGCGAAGGTTTTCGGGGAGTGCGGGCGCGTCTGGCCTACGCCGGCCGTCGAACGAAGAACGTTAGCATTCTTGGAACAAGTTATAACTACCCTGACATAGCCAAGATCGACATGGAACACGGTCGATTCTTCACACAAACGGAAGTGATGCACCGCCGCCGAGTCGTGATTCTCGGCCACACACCGTATAAAGGGTTGTTTCCACAGGTGGACCCGATTGGAAAGGTCGTCCGGGTTGCCGGACAGCCCTATACCGTTATTGGAGTGCACGCCAAGCGTGCAATGGCGGGCGGCCTGAACCTCGGGGAAAACGATTTCGCAGTTATTCCTCACTCGGTCTACCAGAAGCAGTTCGGCGAAAATGTCACCCGATCCAGACGAGGGAGAATGAACTCCTTTATGATCACGGCGATCCTTCGTGAAAGTGTGCCCCGCGAAGACGCCATCCACGAGATCGAGGACGTCATACGAATCCGCCACAAACTTCGGGTAGACGACGCGAACGATTTTGATGTCATGACACAGGACACAATCCTTCAGCTCTGGAACCAAATCAGCACAGCGACCTACCTCGCGCTGGTCTCAATTTCGTCGATCGCACTTTTGGTGGGCGGTATAGGGGTCATGGCCATCATGACCATCTCGGTCACGGAGCGGACCTGCGAGATCGGCACTCGACGTGCACTCGGCGCACGGAAACGGGAGATCCGCTGGCAGTTTCTCTTAGAGGCAGCGTTTCTCACCATCGTCGGTGGTGTACTGGGCGTCTTATTCGGCAGCGGAATCGGCATCGGTATCCACTACGCGACTGGCTTCCCCATCTCCCTCCCATGGTGGTCCTTTGCTCTCGGCATTGGATTCTCTGGGTCCATCGGGATCGCCTTTGGTCTCTTTCCGGCAGTACGTGCGGCCGGACTCGATCCGATCGAGGCACTCCGGCACGAGTAAGCGCAAACACTTCGGTTTCGCATTCCTTCCCAGCCGCGCGTAGGCACCGACTCCAATGCCAGATATTTCGTGCGCGGATCACCACCGGGCCTTGAGCGAACCTCTCCGGTCGACTACGATTCGTAGGTTCGTGCGTAAAGAGGGGGTCGGCCTATATGAAAGTGTACGCCGCTGCGAATATCCGGAACATCGTACTCGTCGGGCATAGTGGTTCCGGTAAGACGCAATTGGTGTCAACCGCGTTGTTCGACGCAGGCATGGTCAATCGTCTGGGAACCGTGGATGACGGAACGACGGTTACCGACTTCGACGAGGAGGAAATCGCACGCAAGCACACGCTATCGTCGAGCGCTGCTTTCGCCGAGTGGAATAAAGTCAAGATCAATATCATCGATACGCCAGGCATCGCAAACTTCATGAGCGACACGCGGGCCGCCATGCGAGTTGCAGACGCAGCGGTGGTGGTGGTCGACGCCGTCGCCGGCGTCGAGGTGCAGACTGAGACGGTCTGGGCGACCGCCAAGGAACTGGGACTACCTTGTCTCGTGGTGCTGAACCGCCTGGACCGAGACCGCGCGAGCCTGGAGCGCTCCCTCGGGTCATTGCGTGAGGCCTTCGGCCGGGAGATCCTTCCCATCCAGCTCCCGATTGGCGAGGAAAGGGCCTTCACCGGAACGGTCGACCTCATTACCATGACCGCGATTACCCATAGCACAGACGGCAGCGGGAAGGTGTCCAGCGGCGACATCCCAGCCGAACTCGCTGACTCCGCCAATTCGTCCCACGAGGCCTTGATCGAAATGGTTGCAGAGGCCGACGACGTGCTGATGGAACAATTCTTCGAAGCCGGCACGCTCACACAAAAAGAGCTCGAGCAGGGTCTGCGCACCGCGGTGACCGGACGGAAGCTATTTCCCTTAGTGTGCACATCGGCTACGACCAACGTTGGTATCCAGTCGGTGCTCGATGTGATCATCACATTTCTTCCGTCACCCGCCGATCATCTACTGCAGGCGGTTGACGGTAACGGAGAGCCAGCGTCGTATGATGCGAGCGACACAGCCCCGACGACGGCATTCGTCTGGAAGACGATCGCGGATCCGTTCTCGGGTCGAATTACTTTATTCCGTGTGGCCTCGGGGTCACTCAAGGCCGACACGTCGGTGCACAATAAAACGCGTGATTTGAGCGAGCGCTTTGGTAGCCTTGCGGTGTTGCAGGGCAAGATGCAAACGACGGTTACGGAAATCAAGACCGGCGATCTCGGAGCGGTGGCCAAACTCAAGGAGACCCAGACGTCTGACACGCTCGCACCCAAAACTAGCGATTTCGAATTCCCACCGATCGCCTTCGCAGAGCCGGTGCTATCGTACGCGATCGAACCAAGGAGTCGTGGCGACGAAGAGAAGATCAGCGGCTCGCTGCAACGACTCGAAGAGGAGGACCCCACGATTCGGTACGGCCGAGATCCGCAGACCGGCCAATTGCTCCTCTCGGGTCAAGGTCAGCTCCACATCGAGGTAACGGTCGCTAAGCTAAAACGACGTTTTGGGGTCGAAGTAAACCTTAAGCTGCCACGCATCCCCTATCGAGAAACTGTGACGGTGGCCACTGAGGCACATGGACGACACAAGAAGCAAACAGGCGGGCACGGCCAGTTCGGCGACTGCAAGATCAAGGTCAAGCCGCTACCGCGGGGCGAGGACTTTCAGTTTGTCGACGAGATTTTCGGTGGCGCGATTCCACGCACCTTCATCCCTGCCGTTGAAAAGGGCATCCGGGAGGCGCGTACCAAAGGCTACCTCGCGGGGTATCCGATGGTGGACTTCCAGGTCACGCTCTACGATGGACAGTTCCACGCCGTTGACTCGAACGAGATGTCGTTCAAGATGGCAGGACGACTCGCGTTCCGAGACGCGATGACAAGGGCGAAGCCGACGCTGCTCGAACCGGTGATGAACGTCGAAGTCTACGCGCCAAATGATTTTTCAGGAGACCTCATGGGAGACCTCAACGGGCGCCGTGGCAGGATTGGCGGAATGGAGACGCGTGGCGCCTTGACCCTCATCAAGGCGCAGGTGCCGATGGCTGAAATGCTCACATACGAACAGCAGCTGACGTCAGCAACGGGTGGCCGCGGCTTCTATCACATGGAGTTTTCGCACTATGAGGAGGTACCGGCGCACCTCCATGGGAAGATCATCGCCGAAGCGAAGGCAGAGCGTGGTGAAGAACAGGTAGAAGAAGACGCGTAGCGGAGACAAACACCCGCTACTCGGCCTCTCCGCTGGACTCGGCTGATACTGGCGCTTTGTCGGCGCCTCCTTTAGACCACTTACCGCTACGAATACGCTTTGCCGCCCGCCGAATCCTGCCGCCGACACCTTCTTTAGCACCGCTCGTGCTTTGCTCCGCATCGCCTTTCGTCTCAACCGTGACGCTGGGATCAAATTCGCTTCCGAGAAGCTCGACCTGTGCCAATTCGGCATCGTCGCCCTGACGACGCCCGGATCGCAAGATCCGCGTGTAGCCACCTTGGCGATCCGAAAAACGCGGTGCGATGGTCTCGAAGAGCTTTCGTACAACCGTCCGGTCTGCCAGGTCGCGGGCCACGAGCCTGCGAGCGTGCAGCGCTCGGCCGTCATCTAGTCCATCTGTAATTCCTCGCTTGGCAGCCGTGATGAGCCGCTCAACGAAGGGACGGAGCTCCTTGGCTTTCGCGACCGTGGTCTGGATCCGCTCGTGCCGCAGCAACTCTTGGGCCTGATTGCGCAGCAGCGCTGTGCGATGCTCAGTGAAACGGCCGAGCTTTCGGTGTGCAACGCGGTGACGCATTGATCTCTATTCTGGTTGCGCCGGCACCTCGCCGGCAGGTTGATCGAGTCGCATACCGAGATTGAGCCCCATACCGAGAAGAATCTCCTTGATCTCGTTCAGTGACTTGCGACCAAAGTTCTTCGTCCGTAACATCTCAAGCTCGGTCTTGTGCACAAGCTCTCGAATCGTACGAATGTTGGCGTTCTTCAAGCAATTATAGGACCGAACGGACAACTCGAGTTCCTCAACGCTCTTATTCAAATATTCGTTCGCTACAGCTTCGGCCTCATCCGTCTCGGGTTCTTCTTGCGGCTCGATGGGTTCATCAATGTTGATAAAGATGTTGAGATGGTCGCGGATGAGCTTGGCGGCGAGCGATATCGCGTCGCGCGCGGTCACCGCGCCGTCCGTCCACACATCCACCGTCAGCTTGTCGTAGTCCGTCGTTTGTCCAAGCCGAGCGGCTTCTACCAAATAGTTCACCTTCTTGACCGGCGAGTGGACCGAATCAATCGGAATCCAGCCAATGGACAGATCCTCATCGAAGTTACGGTCGGCCGATACATACCCACGTCCGCGATTAACGCGCATCTCGATATTGAGCGACCCGCCCTTCGAAATTGTCGCGATATGCACATCCGGATCGAGAATATCGATGCCCGCGTCGGTTTCAATATCCCCAGCTGTGACCTCACCGGCTGCGCCTGCGCGAAGCATAAGCGTCTTCGTATGGTCGACGTGCATGCGCATCGGAACCTGCTTAAGATTGAGGATGATATCCGTTGCGTCCTCTACCACTCCCCGGATCGGTGAGAACTCATGGAGCACACCGTCCATCTTCACCGCCGTGATGGCAGCACCCTCGATCGATGACAACAGCACACGGCGCAGGGAATTGCCAATCGTCGTACCGAATCCTCGTTCGAACGGCTGCGCATGGAACCGCCCGTAGTGATCGGTCAGTGTGTCACGCTCGTACTCCAACCGCTTGGGTCGCTGGAAACCTTTCCACAACATCAAGTTTTGTCCTTTCAGCGTTGCACGAAATGGAACGCCCGCGTCCTCATCATCCGGGATGCCAGGAAGCGCCCACTCGGTCACTTCGAATACAGCTCGACGATCAGCTGTTCCTGTATCGGCAGGTTAAGTTGGTCGCGCGTCGGAAGCGCGGTCAGCTGGCCTGCCACCTTGTTGCTATCGAACTCACACCACTCAGGAATCCCGCGCCCCTTGACCTCCTCCATCGCGTACAGGATCGCCGGGTTCTTGGTGCTTGACGGCTTGACTGCCACTTGGTCGCCGGCCTTCAGCCCGAACGACGGCACGTCAGCGCGACGGCCATTAACCGTGAAGTGCCCGTGCCGAACCAACTGCCTGGCCTGTGGGCGAGACGTGGCAAGACCGAGCCGGTAAACGACGTTATCCAGACGGCCTTCAAGGAGCTGCAAGAGCATCTCGCCGGTCACACCACGCCGACGGTCAGCCTCCTTAAAGTAGCGCCTGAATTGACTTTCGAGAACGCCGTAAATACGCTTGACTCGCTGCTTCTCGCGCAACTGGAGTCCGTACCCGGCCATTCTGGCCCGTCGACCCCTCCCATGCTGCCCCGGAGGCACATTGCGACGCTCGATCGCGCACTTTTCGCCGTAGCAGCGCTCACCCTTCAGGAACAGCTTCATGCCCTCGCGCCGGCACAACCGGCAGGCGGGACCCACATATCGCGCCATCTCACACCCTCCGTCGCTTCGGCGGACGGCAGCCATTGTGCGGGATCGGCGTCACGTCCTTGATCGACTTCACCGCAAACCCGACCGATGTCTGGAGCGCTCGAATCGCCGACTCTCGGCCCACACCCGGACCCTTCACCCGCACGTCGACCGACCGCACGCCGAAAGCCCTCGCGCCCTGACCGGCGTTAATTGCAGCCTGCGTTGCGGCGAACGGCGTCCCTTTTCTTGACCCCTTAAAGCCGACCCCGCCAGCGCTCGACCAGGACAAGACGCTGCCTTCAGCATCGGTCACCGTGATGATCGTGTTGTTGAAGGACGCCTGAACATGAACGACTCCGTGCGGGACCACGCGCTTCTCACCACGCTTCTTGAACGTCTTCTTTCGCTTGGTTCGCTTCGATTTCGCAGGAGGAATGCTCGCGTCTACAGTTTCTAGCTTTGCCATCCGATTTCCTTATCTCTCGTGATAACTAGGTTGTCTTCTTCTTAGCAACCACACCCTTGCGCGGCCCTTTTCGCGTCCGCGCATTAGTGATCGTCCGCTGGCCGCGAACCGGCAAGTTACGACGATGCCGAAGGCCACGATAGCAACCGATCTCTATGAGCCGCTTGATGTTCATCGAAACTTCTCTTCGAAGGTCACCTTCGACCCGCCCCTGCTCTTCGATCACGCTACTGATCTTCCGGACTTCGTCCTCGGTGAGATCCTTGACCCGAGTGTCAGGATTGACGCCGGATGCCTCAAGCACCTTCTCTGCTCGGGTCGGACCGATGCCGTAGATGTAGGTCAATCCAACCTCGATCCGCTTCGTCCGAGGCAGGTCAACGCCTGCTATTCGTGCCATATGTGAACCTCACCCTAACCTTGCCGCTGTTTGTGCTTCGGGTTACTGCACAACACCCGAACGACTCCTCGCCGCTTGACGACCTTGCATTTGTCACACAACCGTCGGACCGATGCCCGTACTTTCATCTTGTACCTTTCACTTCACTACAAGCGAGCGGTTATCCGACCGCGAGTCGGATTTCGCGACGACACGGCAACCTTCACCCAATCTCCTCGTAGTATCCGCACAAAACTTCAACGAGACTCTTCGAGAGGTAAGCCGTGATCCTAGTTCTCGATTCCAGCACCACACGAAACAACGTACGTGGCAGCGCTTCGATCACGAGCCCATCGACTACCATCGATGCATACATATCTCGTTAACTCCGAGCAACCGAGACTCGGTTGGCCTGCGGCACGCCCACAGAGGCCGCACTGTCAGCCAGACGACTCAAGATCTCGGAACCGTCTACGCTTACCGCCACCGAGTGTTCGAAGTGTGCCGACAAACCACCATCACGAGTCACAGCGGTCCACCCATCGTCAAGTAAGCGAACCCCAGGACCGCCGGCGTTCACCATCGGTTCAATAGCCAATACCATCCCCTCACGCAACCGCGGACCCCGACCCGGTTCTCCATAGTTCGGGATCTGAGGCTCCTCATGAAGCTGCGTCCCGATACCGTGCCCAACGAAATCCCGAACGACGGAAAACCCATATGCCTCGACATGAGCTTGTACCGCATGACCAATATCCGATACTCGACCGTCTACCCTCACCTGCTCAATCGCCAGGATCAACGATTCTTCGGTTACCCGTAGAAGACGTGATGCCTCATCGGCAATCTTGCCGACTCCGATCGTTATGGCAGAATCACCGTAGTAACCATCTAGAATGACCCCCATGTCGAGCGAGATAACGTCGCCCTCTTTGAGAGCACGACTCGACGGGATACCGTGAACGACCGTATCGTTGATCGACGCACAAATGGTCGCAGGGTACCCGTGGTATCCCTTGAATGCTGGCACCGCCCCAGCCTCTACAATTCTCGCCTCTGCGATTACGTCCAGCTCTTGCGTCGTCACCCCAGGGGCAACAACCGCTTGAAGCTCGGATAAAACCTTAGCGACGAGACGGTTCGCCGAACGCATCTTCCGGAGCTCATCCGGTGATTTACACACAATCATGATCGGACACCGGCTGCTCCAGCGATGGCGTCGTTGACGGCAAACGCCACATCGTCGATTGGTCGAGATCCATCGACACTCATGAAATTTTGCCGCGGCTTGTAGAACTCCAGTACCGGTATTGTGTCACGATGATAGACGTGAAGACGCCTCCGCACGATGTCATCGCAATCGTCGCTCCGCTTACGAAGGTCACCGCCGCAGATTGAGCACGTCAGGTGAGCCTCGTCATCACGTCTGCCGCCAACGATGACACCGCATGCTCCACACACGCGACGACGGGAGATCCGCGCAACCAGTTCATCGTCTGGCACCACGAGCTCGACAATCGTGAGCACACTTTGACCCACAAGCATCGCGTCGAGCGCGGATGCCTGCAGAACCGTTCGCGGAAACCCATCGAGAATGAACCCACGCGCCGCGTCAGATTGCACCAACCGCTTACGCACGATGTCATTTACGATCTTGTCGCTCACCAACTTTCCCGAATCCATAACCACCCTTACCTCTTCGCCCAAGCTGCTCTCACTCAAAACCACATCGCGCAGAATGTCCCCGGTTGAAATATGAGAAATCTCTCGCCGCTCGGCGATAAGACTAGCCTGCGTGCCTTTCCCGGAACCTGGCGGACCAAAGATTACGAGATTTAATCCCACGAGCACCCCGGTCTCCATTTCCATCGCCGTGAACTCTCAGGCACGACGTCCCTTAATTCTTGTCTTCTTCATGAACCCGTCGTAGTGCCGCATGATCAACTGCGACTCGACCTGCTGAACCGTGTCCATGGACACCCCAACGATAATCAACAGCGACGTTCCGCCAAAGTAGAACGTTACGCCCAGACCATCGGTAATGAAGCCAGGCAACAGCATGTCGAGCTGGTCACCGAAGAAAGGCACGGCGTCCGCACGAAAGCCTACAATCATCAAGTCTGGTAAAACCGCAACCAGTGCCAAATAGATCGAGCCAACGAGCGTAATACGAGTCAGGATTGTGTCGATATGCTCCGCCGTCCGTTTTCCCGGACGAATACCTGGAACGAAACCTCCATATTTCCGCATGTTCTCGGCCACGTCATCCGGGTTGAAAATGATCGCCGTGTAGAAGTACGCGAAGAAAATAATGCCCGCCATGTACAAGAGGTAGTACAAGGGCATGCCGTTTCTCATGTGATCGGTGACGGCCTGGGCCCATCCCCCCGATGGCAGCGCGGCTGCGATGGTCGCAGGAAACGCAATGATCGACGATGCGAAGATCACCGGAATCACGCCACCGGTATTCACCTTCAGAGGTATGTGGGTGCTCGTGCCCCCATACATGCGTCGGCCTACCACGCGTTTCGCGTACTGCACGGTCACCCGTCGCTGCCCTCGTTCGATGTAGACGACGGCGCCAATCACGACGATCATCAACACCAACAAGAGCAGTAAACGAATCAATCCGATCTGCCCCGATCGAAGCTGTTCAACGGTGCCGAGAACTGCCGCCGGTAGATTGACCACGATACCGGCAAAGATAATCAGCGACATACCATTACCGATCCCGCGCTCGGTAATCTGCTCACCGAGCCACATGATGAACCCGGTTCCCGTCGTGAGGGTCAGGATCGTCATCAGCCTGAAGCTCCAGCCGGGGTTGTATACGAGGTTGAGCCCGCCCACGACGCCCGTCTGTCGCTCAAGAAACAAGGCAATTGCCGAGGCTTGCACAACACAGAGCAGGATTGTTCCGTAGCGCGTGTACTGCGTGATCTTCCGACGACCGAGTTCACCCTCCTTAGAGAGGCGCTCCAAATAGGGCCACACAACGGTTAACAGCTGCAGGATGATCGACGCGCTGATGTACGGCATGATGCCCAGAGCGAAGATCGTGACCTGGGACAGGTTGCCACCCGAGAACATGTCGTATAACCCGAACATCGTCCCGGCCGCCTGTTCGGCCAACAGCGCGAGTGCCTCGGTATTCACACCTGGCGTCGGAATGTGACTTCCAACCCGATACACCGCCAGAATCGTGAGCGTGAAGAGTACTCGGTTCCGCAGATCAGGAATCGCGACGATGTTCCGCAGGCTGTCGATCATTCAGCCGATTCCTTCGCGGGGTTCGGAACAACCACGTCGACCTGACCGCCTGCTGCCGTTATGGCCTCACGTGCCTTCGCGCTGAACTTGTGAGCGCGGACGGTCAACTTTTTCGACAGCTCCCCTCGTGCGAGTACCTTCACGAGCGCGCGGACGTCCCGAACGATACGTCGTTCACGCAACAGCTCCGGTGTTACCTCGGTGTCTTCTTCGAAGCGGGCGGACAACGTATCGAGGTTGACGACGGCATACTCGACCCGAAACGGGTTTCGGAAGCCTCGCTTAGGCACACGCCGATGCAGCGGCATCTGCCCGCCTTCGAATCCGCGCTTACTCGAGTAGCCCGACCTAGACTGTTGTCCTTTGTGGCCGCGCCCAGACGTCACACCGGTACCAGAGCCTTCGCCACGTCCAACTCGTTTCTTCCCGTGTTTTGTTCCCTTGGGCGGTCGCAGCGTACTCAGATCCATTGATTCACCCGACCTTCGTCACTTGCACAAGGTGCCGAACCTTATGGATCATGCCCCGCACACTCGGATTGTCCACGACGTCGACCGCGTGCCCGATCCGGCGCAGACCTAGCCCCTTGACCACCAAGGCCTGTCGCCGGTCGAAGCCGATTGGGCTACGAACCAGGGTTACGGTGATCCTCGGGGCACTCTCGTTACGCTGTCCTCGTCTTGTCATGACTCAAATGGGCTCGTATGGCGAACCAGGTTGGCTTCACTTATTAACCGTCGCTGAAACGGGTGTCGAAAAATCGAGCGACGCGAGATCGACGTTGCGCAATCGCGCTACCTCAACGGGGTTTTTGAGTGCCGCCAAACCCGCAAACGTAGCACGCACCACGTTTTGCGGATTGTCGGATCCAATTGACTTCGTCAAGATGTGGTGGATGCCAGCGGCTGCAACGACCGCCCGCACGGCACCACCGGCGATAATGCCCGTTCCCTCCGGTGCCGGTTTGAGTAGGACGCGTCCAGCGCCAAAACGACCAACGATGGTGTGAGGTATTGTGGTCGCCTGCAGCGGAACTCGAATCAACGCCTTTTTCGCAGCTTCGATACCCTTCTTGATGGCCGACGGGACTTCCTTCGCTTTACCGACAGCGTAGCCGACATGCCCCAGGCCGTCCCCCACGACAACCAGCGCGCTGAAGCTGAGGTTCTTCCCTCCCTTGACGACCTTCGTTACGCGGTTAATAGAGACCACTGTGTCCTTCAGATCGAGTCTCGTCGGATCAATCTTTGCTCGGTAGTCACTCATGCACTAAAACTCCAGACCAGCCTTTCGGGCCGCTTCGGCCACGTTCCGTATACGTCCGTGATAGAGAAACCCTCCGCGGTCAAACACAACCTGCGTGATGCCATGCCTGAGGAGGCGCTCCGCCACCACCTTACCGATCACCATCGCACCGGCCTTGTTTCCGCCCCTAGCACCGTTCTGAAACATCGCCTTGACCGATGGCTCAGTGCTTGACGCTGATGCCAACGTGCACCCAACCTTATCGTCGATCACCTGAGCAGAGATGTGCGCGGTGCTACGCGACACAGCAAGCCGAGGTCGTTCGGGGGTTCCATAAATCCGCTGCCGCTGCCGAAGCCGGATTCGGGTACGACGATCCTTCTTCGTCTTGACCTTCATCCTTTAGGCTCCTGTTTTTCCCACCTTCCTCTTTAATTTCTCGCCCGTATAGCGCACGCCTTTCTGCTTATACGGATCGGGCTTCCGAAGGGACCGAATGTCCGCCGCCACCTGTCCGACCTTTTGCCGGTCGATCCCGCTGACGGTGATATGCGTCTGTTTCTCGACTGCGATATCGATACCATCCGGAACAGGGAAAACCACGGGGTGGGAGTACCCCAGTGCAAAAACCACTTGTTTTTCAGATACTTCCGCCCGGTAGCCGATTCCGACGATATCGAGTTCCTTCTTGAAACCCTCACATACACCGTGCACCGCATTTGCAACCAGGCTGCGCGCCAATCCATGAAACTTACCCAGTGAACGATCTTTTTCCCGTTCCGGGTGGGCCACAAGAACGTCGTCGTTTAGCTCGAAACGAATGCCAGGCGGTAGAGGCTGTCGCAACGAACCTTTGGGGCCCTTGACATCAACCGCCTCGTCACCCACCGTGACCGTCACACCGCTCGGAATCGGAATTGGCTTCTTGCCTACTCGAGACATCGGTTATCTACTCACTGTTCGTAACTTCGCCGACCGCGCTACCAGACATTGCACAACACCTCGCCACCGACCCCAGTTTCGGCTGCTTGACTACCTGTCATCACACCGCGCGACGTCGTTAAGATGCTCGTCCCGAGCCCTGCCAAGACCGGCGGAGTCTGATCCCGGCCAAAATAGACCCGTCGGCCTGGCCGACTCACTCGTTTCAGCCCGGACAACACGCGTTCGCCACGCGGCCCGTACTTCAGAAAGATCCGAATCATCTTGTTCGGATAGGACCGGTTCTGCACAGGCATCTCGACGAACTTGAACCCCTGAATGTAGCCTTCGCTCTGCAGAATCCGTGCAATCTCAACCTTGACTCTGGATTGGGGAATGTCGACACGCGGCCGTCGTCCCGAAGTTGCGTTGCGGATCCGGGTCAGCATGTCAGCAATCTGATCAGCCATAGTTCTCCGATCTCACTTGTCACCAGTCGAACACCTCGCGCAGCCTGCAAGACAGACCGCTACCAACTACTCTTCGTGACACCAGCGATCTCACCCTCGAGAGCAAGCTTTCGGAAGCACAACCGGCACAACGCAAACTTCCGAAGGTATCCCCTCGGCCGGCCGCACAACCGGCATCTGTTTCGTAAACGAACCCTGAACTTTGGTGGCTTCAGGTCCTTGACTTTTTTTGCTGTCGTCGACATATCGTTAATCCCGGACTGTCCTGGCAACAAACCGCAGTGTGTTAGTGTCCCGTGCACTACGTGCGTGGCACACTAATTAGCCCTAAACGGCATTCCCATTAACTGCAGTAACTTCTGCCCTTCTTGATCGGTTCGTGCCGTGGTGACCACGGAGATGTTCATGCCACGAGCTTGATCGACCTTCATGTAGTCGATCTCCAAAAAAATCAGCTGGTCTCTCAGCCCCATCGTGTAGTTGCCGCGGCCATCGAACCCGCGCGATGAAATTCCTCGAAAATCGCGTACCCGAGGTAAGGCGATGGCAATCAACCGATCGAGAAACTCGTACATACGATCGCCACGCAGCGTAACCATCGTACCGATCGCAACGCCGGCACGTAGCTTGAACTGTGCAATCGACTTTCGGGCTCGAGTCGTCACTGGCTTCTGACCCGCAATCCGAGTCAGTTCGTCGGTTCCGACCTCGATCAGCTTCGGGTTCTGAGTGGCCTGGCCAAGGCCCATGTTCACCACGACGCGGTCAATCTTGGGTACCGCCATGACGTTCGAGTACCCAAATTCCTTACGCAACGCGGGAATGACATCATCGCGGTAGCGATCGTGAAGCCGGCTCATTTATCCACCGCCCCGTCACACTTTCGGCACACTCGCACTTTACGACCATCGCCTAACAGCTGATGCCCGATCCGCGTGGGCGCACCACATTCCGGACACACAATCTGCACGTTCGACGCGTGCAACGACGCTTCGCGTTCGACTATCCCGCCCTTGACGTTTCGCTGCGGATTCGGGCGTGTGTGACGCTTGATAAAATTGACGCCTTCAACGATCACTCGATTCCGGTCTGGTAGCACCCGCAAGATTCGGCCGCGCTTACCGCGATCCTTGCCGCCAACCACGATAACGGTATCGTTCTTACGAACGGGGGTCTGGAGTCTGGACATTTCTAGAATGTAGAAGTGAGGAACTTCTACCTCCTGTCTCCTTCTGTGCTCATCACCCTTACAGAACTTCCGGCGCCAGTGAGACGATCTTCATAAACTTTCGCTCGCGGAGCTCTCGCGCGACCGGACCAAACACACGCGTACCGACCGGTTCGTTTTGCTCATCGACAATCACGGCCGCGTTTCGATCGAACCGCACGTAGCTACCATCACGACGCCGGTGTTCCTTTTTCGTTCGGACGATCACCGCGCGAACAACTTGTCCCTTCTTAACTTGGGACGCCGGAACCGCTTCCTTGACTGACGCCGTGACGAGATCGCCAAGCCGAGCGTAACGGCCTGTCGACCCGCCAAGCGGGTTAATAACCCTAATCTTGCGCGCCCCGGAATTGTCGGCGACGTCCAAGACGGTCTGCATCTGGATCATGATTGGCCAGCCAGTCTCATACGACTTCGGCCCGTTCGACGATGCGGGTAACCACGAACCGCTTCCGACGACTGAGTGGTCGCGACTCCACCACGGCCACTCGGTCACCGACCTTGGCGCTGTTCGATTCGTCGTGTGCTATGAACGTCCTGGTCCGGCGCTGAATCTTTCCGTAGGATACATTTCGTACACGCCGCTCCACGGCCACAGTTACACCCTTGTCGAGCTTGTCTCGCACCACAACGGCGATGATCTCTCGCTTACTGGCCATTACTCGTCCCTCTCCACCGCCAGCTCACGCTCCCGCAACAGCGTCTTGACCTGCGCTCGCTCACGACGAAGCTGCCGCATCTTGTGAGGGGTCTCGCCATTCCCAATCCCATGATTTAAACGCACTCGAAAGACCTCTTCGTTCAACTCGCTCACTCGCGCCGCCAGATCCTCCGCACTCAGTTCTCGAAGTTCGGCAAGGCTGCTCATTTCGCCCGTTCCTCACCGAACCTTGTCGTGAACTTCGTATGAATGGAAAGCTTCGCGCCCGCAAGCTGCATCGCACGCTTGGCGTCCGCCGCGCTTACACCCTCCATTTCGAACAGGATGCGCCCGGGACGGACGACGGCTACCCACTGCTCCGGGTTACCCTTTCCCTTGCCCATCCGGGTTTCTTGCGGTTTCTTACTGATCGGCTTATCGGGGAACACACGCACCCATATTTTTCCGCCGCGCTTAATGAAACGAGTCATGGCGACGCGAGCAGCCTCGATCTGACGATCGGTCAACCAACAGGGCTCAAGGGCCTTCATGCCATAGTCCCCAAACGACACCGTCGACCCACGCCAAGCCTTCCCGGTCATCCGACCACGGTGCTGTTTCCGGAACTTGATCTTCTTCGGCATCAACATACCGAACACCTTTCGTCAGATCCGCCCTCGCCGCGGCGGCGTGCGATAGTCTTCCTCTGGCCCCGTCTGCGGTTTGATTCGTTCACCCTTGTACAGCCAGACCTTCACCCCGATGACGCCGTAGGTCGTCCGAGCTTCGGCAAACCCATAGTCGATATCTGCACGCAGCGTTTGCAGCGGGAGCTGGCCGTGCAAATACCACTCGGAGCGGGCGATTTCAGCCCCGTTGAGACGACCAGCCACACGAACCTTAATTCCTTTCGCGCCGAATCGCAGCGCAGATTCGACCGCCTTTCGCATTGCGCGACGAAATGCAACGCGCTTCTCAAGCTGGACCGCGACCGATTCACTAATCAGCTGAGCCTCAAGCTCCGGCTTTTGAATCTCCTGGATGTTAATGAAGACGATCTTATTCGTACGCTTCTGGATCTCGGCTTTAAGCTTGTCGACTTCCGTGCCCTTCCGACCAATAATGATCCCTGGCCGAGAGGTATGAATGTCCAGCTTGAGATTATTGGCAGCCCGCTCGATCTCGATCTTCGAAACACCCGCGTGCGAGAAGCGCTTCTTGAGATCAGTCTTGAGCGCAAGATCCTCATGTAGCAGCTTGGCGTAGTCCCGGTCCGCATACCAGCGTGACCGCCATGTCTTATTGAACCCGAGTCTGAACCCGTACGGGTTAACCTTCTGTCCCATCCGTTATCTCACCTAGTCGTCGTTCTCCGCCTTCTTGGCGGCCTTTACCCTCTTTGTAACCTTACTTCGTAGTTTTCTTCGCGACCTTCTTAGTAACAGGCTTCCCGTTCCGGACTGCGCGTGCCGCTGTCGCTTTCAAGTGCTTTGTCTTCACCGTTTTACGCTTGGGTCGCGTTGCTCCCGATCCCTCAGACGGCTGAGCCGACGGCGTCACGGCAATGGGTGCAATCGGCTCCTCGCGTTCGTGAACGACGACCGTGAGGTGTGATGTCCTCTTGATGATGCGAAACGCTCGACCCATCGCTGCAGCGCGAACTCGCTTCACCGACGGTCCCTGGTTCGCATGGCAGCTACGCACGTAGAACCGATCGACATCCTCAGAAACACCCTCCGCCTGCTGAGCGTTGGCAACCGCAGAACGCAGCACCTTCGAAATGTCTCGAGCCACGCTCTTCGGCGAGTACCGCAATATCGCCAGTGCCGTGTTGACGTCCCGACCCCGGATGCAATCGATAACCAGCTTTGCCTTCTGAGCCGAGCCTCGAACGTAGCGCGCGGTCGCGCGACCTTCGATCACCGAAAACCTCCAGGCCTGGTCATCGAGGCGATCTTGTCACCCTTTCCGGTGTGTCCTCTGAACAGTCGTGTCGGCGCGAACTCGCCAAATTTATGCCCGACCATGTTCTCCGTTACGTAGATCGGGATGAACTTCTTACCGTTGTGCACAGCAACGGTATGCCCGATCATTTCTGGCACCACCGTCGACCGGCGAGACCAGGTCTTGATCACTTTCTTCTCACCGTTCCGGTTCATGACTTCGATCTTCTCAAGAAGTGGGAGATCAACGAACGGGCCTTTTCTTAACGATCGACTCATCGAGTTAGTTCCTTACCGGACTCTTACTTCTTGCCTCGCTTACGCTTGCGCTGGAGGATAAAACGGTCGGACGGTTTCTTCGGACGTGTCTTGTAGCCCTTGGCTGGCATACCCCACGGCGAGACCGGGTGCCGCCCACCTGCGGAATGACCTTCTCCGCCACCCAAGGGGTGGTCCACTGGATTCATCGCCACGCCCCGGACATGCGGCCGGTGACCAAGCCATCGATTCCGACCAGCCTTTCCAATCGAGACGTTCGCATGATCGGCGTTGCCAACCTGCCCGATCGTCGCCAGGCACTCCGGAAACAGCAACCGCGTCTCGCCGGACGGAAGCTTGACCGTGACATACTTCCCTTCCTTGGCCACGACTTGAACCGAGGCGCCTGCTCCGCGAGCAAGCTGTCCACCCTTGCCCGGTCGCAACTCAACGTTGTGCACCATCGTGCCAAGCGGAATACTCTTTAACGCCAACGCGTTGCCAGGTAGGATGTCGACGCCGTCGCCGGACACGATCGTATCGCCAACGTTGAGGCCCAGCGGATGTAAAATGTAGCGCTTCTCCCCATCGGCGTAGTTCACCAACGCGATACGTGCCGAACGATTCGGATCGTACTCGACAGTTGCCACCTTCGCCGGAACACCATGCTTGTTCCGCTTAAAATCAATCACGCGATACGCGCGCTTGTGACCACCACCACGCCACCAAATGGTGATCTCGCCACGATTGTTCCGCCCCCCCGACTTCTTGAGGGGCCGAGTCAACGGCCGGTATGGTCGATCGGTCGTGATGTCGTCGTTAACCTGCGACGTCTGAAACCGTCGTCCCGCCGACGTAGGTTTATGCTTTCGAATTGCCACTGTCTCGTCCTGCTCGATGCGCCATCAGTCCCTACGTGCCCTCAAGGATCTGCGGCACTTTCTCGCCTGGTTTAAGCCGAACGTACGCCTTCTTCCAATCCGGACGCTGTCCAGAGTACCGACCCTGACGTTTGATCTTTCCATGACTGATCGAGGTTCGAACATTTACCACCTTGGTCTTCAGCAGCTGCTCGACGGCTCGCTTAATGTCCACTTTTGTTGCCGCTTTCGCCACTTCGAAAACCAGGATCTGCCTGTCTTCACGGAGAATCGATGATTTCTCTGTGATGATTGCCCGCCGTATGACGTCGGTCTGATTCATGAACCCAGCACCTGCGCCAGGCGCTCGACCGCTCGCTTACTGATCACGAGCCGTACGGACCCTATAACGTCACGTGCCGTCAGCCGACAGGAGTCGATAACACGAACTCGTGGCAAGTTCCGCATCGCCAGCTTCATATTCGTATCCGGACCAACGTCGACAACGACCACGCCACCACTTATCCCAAGCTGCGCGAGACGATCGGCGGCGAGCCTCGTTCTTGGCTCGGGTAGCGTCAGCACCAACTCATCGTCCACAATGGTTACCGTGCCATCCTTCAACTTTTGCGACAACGCCGCACGCAGGGCCCCACGGGAAACCTTCTTCGGGATCTGATATCCATGGCTGCGCGGCTGCGGCCCAAACACGATCCCACCGCCACGCCATAACGGAGTGCGGATTTCGCCGACTCGAGCTCGACCCGTCCCCTTTTGGCGCCACGGCTTGTGACCCGACCCTCTGACTCGACCACGCGTCTTCGTCGAGTGGGTCCCCTGCTGGTCCACGGCATTGCGATGGACCACGGACTCCCAAATTAGACCCGTGTTGATGGGTCCGCCGAACACGTCGTCGCTCAACTCAACCGAACCGACTTTCTCGTTCTGTTCGTTGACCACGTCGAGTGTCATCAATATACCCGCCAGCACATAGCCTTAACACAGCCGCGACAATAAGGTGCCTACTTCCCCTTCTTCTTCTTACCACCAACGTCGGCCGTAACCGTCGGCTGACGACGTGGTGCCACCGATTTTCGAATGACGACGTATCCGCCTGGTGCACCGGGAACAGCTCCACCCACGACAAGCCGATGGTTGTCAGCGTCGACCTGAATCACCCGTAAATTACGGACGGTCACGCGGTCTCCACCCATCCGTCCCGGCCCCCGCATGCCCCTCATCACGCGAGATGGGTACGACGACTGGCCAATCGATCCCGGTGCGCGATGGAACATGGAACCGTGGGTTGCTCCGCCACCACGGAAACCATGTCGTTTGACCACGCCCTGAAACCCGCGTCCACGACTGATCCCGATGACGTCAACCTGGTCACCAGCCTCGAACAGCGATACGAGTACCTGCTCTCCCTCGTCGGAACCCTCTACGCCGTGGCCCGACCTCACCGGGATCTCGCGAAGCACACGCGTCGGCGGAACCTTTGCTCGCGAGAAGTGACCGGCTACTGCTCGGGTTACACGACGGGTAGGTTTATCCTCGACCAACCCTAACTGGACCGACTCGTAGCCATCGCGGTCGACCGTCTTCCGCTGGACCACGACGCACGGTCCAGCCTTGAGAACGGTTGCGGGCAACGAAGCCCCATCACCGCTGAACAACTGCGTCATCCCTATCTTTTGTCCGATAATTCCTGTCACCATGGCCTATCCCAACCGTCTCACCAAGGACCTAGCTGTGTTCTTTCCCGAAAGCCTTAATCTCAACGTCCACGCCTGCCGGAAGGTCGAGCTTCATCAGCGCATCCACGGTCTGAGGCGTCGGCTCAAAGATGTCGATGAGACGCTTGTGCGTGCGGATCTCAAACTGCTCACGTGACTTCTTGTCGACGTGCGGCGACCGGAGTACCGTCCATTTGTTCTTATCTGTCGGCAACGGAATCGGTCCAGCGAGACGTGCACCCGTTCGCCGTGCCGTGTCGACAATCTCCGCCGTCGACTGGTCTAGTATGCGATGGTCGTAGGCCTTGAGCCGGATTCGGATCTTATCGCTGAACATAGCCATTTACTCAATGATCTCCGTAATCGTCCCCGAGCCCACCGTACGGCCGCCTTCCCGAATCGCAAACCGCAAGCCCTTTTCCAGCGCCACTGGCGTGATTAACTCCACCGTCACCGTCACGTTGTCCCCGGGCATCACCATCTCCACCCCGTCCGGCAGGTTTGACACCCCTGTCACGTCCGTCGTCCGTAAGTAAAACTGCGGCCGATACCCGTTGAAAAACGGCGTGTGTCGCCCGCCTTCCTCCTTCGTCAGCACATACACCTGTCCCTTGAACTTCGTGTGCGGCGTCATTGACGCCGGCTTCGCCAGTACCTGCCCCCGCTCCACGTCGTCCTTCTCCGTCCCTCGCAACAGCACGCCGACGTTGTCCCCCGCCACCCCTTCATCCAGCAGCTTCCGGAACATCTCCACGCCCGTCACGACCTTCTTTTGCGTCGGTGTAAACCCGACAATCTCAATCTCCTCACCCACCGTCACTTTGCCACGCTCCACCCGGCCCGTCACCACCGTGCCTCGGCCCGAGATCGAAAACACGTCCTCAATCGGCATCAAAAACGGCTGATCCACGTCCCGCTCCGGCAACGGCACATAGTCATCCACCGCCACCATTAGTTCGTCAATCGACTTCTCGCCGTCCGCGTCCCCCTCCAGCGCCTTAAGCGCCGACCCCTTTACCACCGGAATGTCGTCGCCCGGGAATTCATACATACTCAGTAGCTCCCGCACCTCCAGCTCGACTAATTCCAACAGCTCCGGGTCGTCCACCATGTCCACTTTGTTCAAAAACACCACCAGCGACGGCACCCCCACCTGCCGCGCCAGCAAGATGTGCTCCCGTGTCTGCGGCATCGGCCCGTCCGTCGCCGCCACCACTAGGATCCCCCCGTCCATCTGCGCCGCACCCGTAATCATGTTCTTGATGTAGTCCGCGTGCCCCGGACAGTCCACGTGTGCATAGTGCCGGTTCGCCGTCGTGTATTCCACGTGCGCCGTCGCAATCGTGATCCCCCGCTCGCGTTCCTCCGGCGCGTTGTCAATCGAGTCAAACGACCGCACCGTATTTGTCGCGTCGTGCTTCGCCATCACCGATGTAATCGCCGCCGTCAACGTCGTCTTCCCATGGTCAATGTGCCCAATCGTTCCTATGTTGACGTGTGGCTTCGACCGATCAAATTTCTCTTTCGCCATCGTTAGCGCCCCTCACCTACCTTGGATACGTGCGACCACCTCGTCGCTCACGGCCTGAGGCATACGCTCGTATCGATCAAAGTGCATAGAATAGGTCGCTCGCCCCTGGGTTCTCGACCTCAGATCGGTGGCATAACCAAACATCTCGAATAGCGACACCCGTGCGTCAACGATCTGCGTACCAGCCCTGGCCTCCATCGACCGCACACGACCACGTCGGGAATTGAGGTCCGTAATGATCTCGCCCATATACTCATCGGGCACAACCACCTCGACCCGCATAATCGGCTCGAGCAACTCGGCACCAGCTTTCCGCGCTGCCTCACGAAATGCCATTGAGCCCGCCACTTTAAACGCCACTTCGGACGAATCGACCTCATGATATGAACCGTCATAGAGCGACACGCTGACGTCCTCGACGGGATACCCCGCCAGCACGCCGGTTGTCATGGCTTCTCGAATTCCCTGTTCCACCGGCTTGATGTACTCCCGCGGAATCGCGCCGCCATGAATATCATTGACGAACTCGAATCCGTGGCCGGGCTGCCCGGGAATAACACGAATCTTGACATGGGCGTACTGCCCACGGCCGCCAGTCTGCTTAATGAATCTGGCCTCGGCCTCTGCCGGACGGGTTAGCGTTTCCTTGTAGGCTACCTGGGGTCGGCCAACCGCCGCAGCTACCCCAAACTCACGCTGCAACCGGTCGACGAGAATCTCCAGATGCAGCTCGCCCATTCCGGAGATGACGACTTGGCCCGTTTCCTCGTTCGTTTGCACCTGAAACGTCGGATCTTCAACGGTGAACTTAGCGAGCCCCTGGCCGAGCTTTTGCTGATCGGCCTTAGTCTTCGGCTCAATGGCAAGACTAATCACCGGGTTCGGGAACTCCATCGCCTCAAGCACGATCGGGTGCTGCTCGTCACAAATGGTATCGCCTGTGCCCACGCTCTTGAGCCCAATTGCGGCGGCGATATCACCCGCATACACCTGCTTAATTTCCTCGCGCTTGTTCGCGTGCATTTTCAGCAGACGTCCGACGCGCTCGCTCCGCTGTCGGACCGGGTTATAGATCGTAGCACCGGACTTCATGACGCCCGAGTAGACTCGGATGAAGGTCAACTGGCCGACGAAGGCGTCGGACATGACTTTAAACGCCAGCGCGGCGAACGGCGCATCGTCATCGGCTGCGCGCTCGGTTGCCATTTCATCGTCGGCATTCGGATCAATTCCAACAATGGGCGGGACGTCCTCGGGCGACGGCAAATAGTCGACCACCGCATCGAGGAGTGGCTGAATTCCCTTGTTCTTGAAGGCTGATCCGCACAAGACGGGCACGAAGGGCGCATCTTCGCCAGTCACCGACGCGACGACGCGACGGCGAAGCGCTGCCTTGAGCTCGTCCTCACCAATAGGCTCGCTGTGAAGATACTTACTAAGCAGATCGTCGTTGACCTCGGCCACCTTTTCAATGAGCTGCTCCCGCAAGGCCATAGCTTGGCCACCCAAAGCCTCGGGAATCTCCTCTATGACAGACTCGGCGCCAACAGTTTCGTCGAGATACCTAATCGCTTTCATCGAAACGAGATCCACAACCCCAACAAAACCCTCGTCAGCCCCGATGGGAAACTGAATCGCTACCGGGTTGGCCTGGAGCTTTGTGCGGATCTGATCGAGCGTGCTAATAAAGTCGGCGCCGACGCGGTCCATCTTGTTCACG
The DNA here is from genome assembly GCA_965237405.1 of Vicinamibacterales bacterium. Classification (GTDB taxonomy): domain Bacteria; phylum Acidobacteriota; class Vicinamibacteria; order Vicinamibacterales; family UBA8438; genus CAUZIB01. The sequence goes on from OZ250139.1 coordinate 2,618,162, forward strand.
AAACAGATTCGCGGCACGCGGTACTTGTCGGCCTGGCGCCAAACCGTTTCTGATTGTGGCTCCACACCGCCCACCGCGTCGAACACCGCGACCGCCCCATCCAGTACTCGGAGCGACCGCTCGACCTCGGCTGTGAAGTCAACGTGCCCAGGCGTGTCAATAATGTTGATCCGGTGATCGCGCCAGAAACATGTCGTGGCGGCGGACGTGATCGTAATCCCACGCTCTTGTTCCTGGGCCATCCAGTCCATAACGGCCGTACCATCATGAACCTCACCGAGCTTGTACGTAATACCGGTGTAGTAGAGGATGCGTTCAGTCGTCGTGGTCTTACCAGCATCGATGTGCGCCATAATGCCGATATTCCGCGTCCGACCGAGAGCAACTTGCCTTGGCATGATGTCCGACTTTCGTGACCCAACCTCCACCGGTTGCCGCGATTCGACCGAGAGCTCAGTAGTCATCGACATCGGGCCTACCATCGATAGTGGGCGAAGGCCTTATTCGCTTCCGCCATCCGATGCGTGTCTTCACGCTTCTTGACCGACCCGCCCCGTAAGTTCGATGCATCGATAAGCTCGTTTGCCAGTTTTTCGCTCATAGTCCTGCCGTCACCACGACCACGCGCGTAGCCCGTCAGCCAGCGAATGCTCAGTGAGAGGCGACGATTCTGGTTCACCTCAATCGGCACCTGGTAGTTCGATCCACCGACCCTGCGAGACTTGACCTCCAAACTCGGCTTCGTATTATCGACCGCCTTCTTGAAGATTTTCAGCGGGTCATCACCGGTGCGCTGCTTGATGATGTCAAGACTGCCGTACATAATGCCCTCTGCGACGCTTCGTTTCCCTCCTCGCATCAACATACGCACGAACTTCGTCACAAGAGTGCTAGCGTAGATCGCATCCGCCGGAACCTCGCGCTTCGGAACCTCGCGTCGACGTGGCATACAGTGCTTCCTCTCGAGCCTACCTTCTGAGCTCCAGGGGCTCTGTTATCCTTTTGGGCGTTTCGCGCCGTATTTCGATCGCCCCTGCCGGCGATTCTGAACCCCGACAGTGTCGAGCGTCCCACGCACCACGTGATAGCGAACACCTGGCAGATCCTTGACGCGACCCCCTCGAATCAGCACCAGTGAGTGCTCCTGAAGGTTATGGCCTTCGCCCGGAATGTAGCTCGTCACTTCGATGCCGTTCGTCAGGCGGACACGAGCGACCTTGCGGAGCGCAGAGTTCGGCTTCTTAGGAGTTTGTGTGAACACTCGAACACAAACCCCCCGCTTCTGCGGACACCGCTGCAGCGCCGGGCTCTTCGTCTTGCTAAGCACCCGTTGCCGACCATGGCGAACTAGTTGGCTGATCGTTGGCAAGAACGACTCCTCACCCGTAAGACCACGTCTCACGCAAAGCCGCGTATTCGGACGTGGCAAAAATATGCCCAGGCCTAGAAGCCGTCCCAGCACCGAGACCGACTTGGCACCTGTGGCCAGATTGACCCTATTTCGTTATGCGCGTCGTGCAGGCGATCCGCGACGATTGCCCGGATCCCACTAGCTTGGAAAGGAACACGACAGTGGCCCTTTCGGACGGGTCGGAACTAGATAGGGTTTCCCAGTTCCGACAAAACCCTAAGACACTATCATAGAAGCCCATAGCGAGGCAACCATCTTTCTCTTAACCTATTGGCTCTCAACGGGTTCTTTGTCCGGCCTACCTATCCTCTCCTCCGAATTAACAAAGTACTCCGTTTCCCCCGGCAGTTCGAGATCGTCAAACGACAGCGGTGGTGGTGGCTCATCCGGCTCAATCTTGACCCTCTTGTAGTAGTGGAACCCTGTCCCAGCGGGAACGAGCCGCCCCATTGTGACGTTTTCCTTGAGACCTCGCAGGTGGTCGACTTTACCCGAGATCGACGCCTCGGTTAGTACCCGAGTCGTCTCTTGGAACGAGGCGGCTGAGATAAACGATTCCGTGGACAGCGATGCCTTCGTGATCCCTAGCAGCAACGGACGACCTGTGGCGGGGCGCCCTCCATCCTCAATGATCCGTTCGTTCTCTTCTGTAAACCGGACCTTGTCGACTTGCTCGTCAACCAGAAACTCGGTGTCACCGACGTCCTCAACCTTCACCCAACGCATCATCTGGCGGACAATTACCTCAATGTGCTTGTCGTTGATGTTGACCCCCTGCAGACGATAGACCTCCTGGATTTCGTTCACCAGATAGCTATGAAGTGCCTTCTCGCCCAGAACGCTCAGAATGTCATGCGGATTACTCGGCCCGTCCATCAGGGGCTCACCAGCCCGCACCTGATCACCGTCCTGGACATTGACATGGACCCCGCGTGGCAAGGAGTACTCCCGGGGTTCCGCTACCTCTTCGTCCGGAACGATGATTATCTTACGCATTCCTTTGACGATACCGCCGTACTTGACCGTTCCGTCAATCTCGCTAATGACCGCAGTCTCGCGTGGCTTGCGAGCCTCAAACAACTCGACGATCCTCGGCAAACCACCAGTGATGTCTTTGGTCTTCGTCGTCTCGCGAGGGATCTTGGCAAGGATGTAACCGCCGTCGACGTCCTCACCGTCGGCCACCATCAGATGCGCATGGGACGGCATATGGTACTTCCGTACGACCTTGCCGTGTTTGTTACGAATCTCGATCGTGGGCTGCTTCTTCTCGTCGGCCGAATCAACGATGATCAGCCGCATCAAGCCCGTAACCCCGTCGACTTCCTCGTGAACCGTCATGCCCTGAATGATGTCCTTGAACCGAACCGTCCCCTTCTCCTCGGTCAATATCGAAAACGTGTACGGATCCCACTCCACCAGCGTCTGTCCGGGCTCCACCTGTTGACCATCGCGGACAAGTAAGTGAGCCCCGTAGACCAAGGCGTAGCGTTCCCGGTCACGGCCCTTTTCGTCTTGCACAACAAGCGAAGCAGTCCGGTTCATGACAATCAGGGCGCCATCCTTCTTCGTCACAACCTGCACACCATTAAACTTCGCCACGCCGGCGTGTTTGCTCTCCAATCTGGACTGCTCTGAAACCCGCGATGCCGTCCCCCCGATGTGGAACGTCCGCATAGTCAACTGGGTGCCGGGCTCGCCGATCGACTGTGCCGCAATCACCCCCACTGCCATACCCAACTCAACCAGCCTCCCGATTGACAGATCACGACCGTAGCAGCGTGCGCAGACACCTCGTCGAGAGGCACAGGTGAGCACCGACCGCATCTTGACATTCTCGATACCCGACTCCTGAATCGTTGATGCCAACTCTTCGCTCATCTCGGTATTGGCTTCCGCGATCACCTCGTCCGTAAAGGGATCGCGAATACGTTCAAGCGAAACGCGACCGACGATCCGGTCGCGTAACGATTCGATGATCTCGCCGCTCTCAACGATGGCGCGCAACTCGATACCATCGAGGGTTCCACAGTCCGTTCGCGAAATAATGACGTCCTGCGCGACGTCGACTAGTCGACGGGTCAGGTATCCGGAATCGGCAGTCTTAAGTGCAGTATCAGCAAGACCCTTACGGGCACCATGGGTCGAGATGAAGTACTGCAAAACCGTTAGGCCCTCTCGGAAGTTGGATGTGATGGGCGTCTCGATGATCTCACCTGACGGCTTGGCCATGAGTCCCCGCATGCCTGCTAGCTGGCGGATTTGCTGCTTGCTCCCTCTGGCGCCAGAGTCAGCCATGAGGAACACAGGGTTGAATGAACTCCCAGATATATCGGAATCCTGCATTCCACGAAACATCGCGTCGGCGATCTTCTCTGTGACATCCGACCAGATTGCGATCACCTTGTTCTTCCGTTCGCCGTTAGTGATGGCACCGTCGAGATACTGTTGCTCGACTCCAACAACATCATCGTTGGCCTGCTTGACGAGCGCCGCCTTCTCCTGTGGAATCACGAGGTCATCGATCCCGATCGAAATTCCCGACTTCGTTGCATAGTAGAAGCCGAGGTCCTTGAGCCCGTCCAGCATCGACACGGTCGGCTTGATTCCGTAACGCATGTGGCTGTACTGAACGAGCTGTTGTAACGCTTTTTTCTTCAACAAACCGTTCACGAACGGAATCCCGTCAGGCAGCGACATATTGAAAATTACCCGTCCGACGGTTGTGTTCACGATTTTTCGGTCAAGGGTCTCGACGACGGTATGTAGTACGTCCTGGTCATCCCGGCTCGTCGTCAGATCCATGAACTCACCGCTGAGCCGAAGCCGAATCGCTGTCAGCGTCTCCACGTCCCCGGCTTCAAGCGCTAGCACCACATCGTTGCTATCCCCAAACAATCGATCTTCTCCCGTGGCGCCGGTCTTGACCTTCGTGAGGTAGTAGCATCCGAGCACGATGTCCTGTGACGGAACGGTGATGGGGGCGCCGTTCGATGGAGACATGATGTTGTCCGACGACATCATCAGCACCGAAGCCTCAATTTGAGCCTCTGGCGATAGGGGTACGTGGACCGCCATCTGATCGCCGTCAAAGTCGGCGTTGAAAGCAGTACAGACAAGCGGATGAATACGAATCGCCTTCCCCTCGACGAGGACGGGTTCAAACGCCTGGATTCCGAGGCGGTGCAGGGTGGGCGCTCGGTTGAGCAGAACTGGGTGCTTGCGTATGACCTCCTCTAGGATGTCCCAGACCTCGGGGTCATTCTGTTCGACCATCTCCTTCGCTTGCTTGATCGTCGCGACCAGACCTCGTTCCTCGAGCCTGTTGTAGATAAACGGTTTAAACAGCTCGAGCGCCATCTTCTTTGGTAAACCACACTGGTTGAGCTTCAACTCGGGCCCCACCACGATTACCGACCGTCCCGAGTAGTCAACCCGCTTTCCGAGTAGGTTCTGCCTGAACCGCCCCTGCTTACCCTTGAGCGTGTCAGACAGCGATTTCAGAGGTCGGTTGTTCGCACCCCGTAGAACGCGACCCCTCCGGCCGTTATCAAACAACGCATCCACCGATTCCTGCAACATTCGCTTTTCATTGCGAATGATCACGTCCGGCGCCTTTAGCTCCATCAGCTTCTTGAGACGATTGTTCCGGTTGATCACCCGTCGATACAAGTCGTTGAGGTCGGACGTCGCGAACCGTCCACCGTCGAGGGGCACGAGCGGTCGAAGCTCTGGCGGGATAACGGGAACGACGTCAAGAATCATCCACTCGGGCCGATTAGTCGACCGGCGAAACAAATCGACAACCTTGAGCCGCTTGGCGAATTTCAGCGTCTTCTGCACCGATGTTTCGGTGCGCATCTTAATCCGAAGCTCAGTCGATAGTTCCTCGATGTCAACCTGCTTGAGTAGCTCCTTGATGGCCTCCGCACCCATCTTGGCACGAAACTTCCCGCCAAACTCTTCGCGGGCCTTTCGATACTGCTCTTCCGTCAGTAGCTGGTTCTCCTTAAACTCCGTATCACCGGGATCGATGACCACGTAAGCCTCGAAATAGAGCACTCGCTCGAGCTCGCGCAGTGAGATGTCGAGCAGGTGCCCAATCCGGCTCGGGAGCCCCTTAAAGAACCAGACATGGCTGACCGGCGTAGCCAACCTGATGTGTCCAAGACGCTCCCGACGGACTTTTGCCTGCGTGACCTCCACGCCGCACTTGTCGCAAATGACGCCCCGGTGCTTCATCCGCTTGTACTTGCCGCATAGACACTCCCAATCAGAGACAGGGCCAAAAATCTTGGCGCAGAATAGTCCGTCTCGCTCGGGCTTGAAGGTGCGATAGTTGATCGTCTCCGGCTTGGTCACCTCGCCGTGAGACCACGACAGGATCTTCTCGGGCGAAGCGATACTGATCCGTATCGCGTCGAAGTCCACGGTCAACGAAGGCCGTTCGTTGTAGCTTGGTCGCATGACGTTCCTTTCGGTCCCCGCTTACGATGTCTCGGGCAATACATTCTCGAGCGAAGGTTCAGCCTCTAAGTCGGGAACTGGAATCTCGGCCGGCTTCTTGGTCTTGATTAAGTCGACATCCAGGCCCAGTGCCTGTAGCTCGCGGATCAATACGTTGAACGATTCTGGGAGCCCGGGTGTAAACGACGCGTCGCCCTTCACTATTGCTTCGTAGATCTTCGCTCGCCCCGCGACGTCATCGGACTTTGCCGTCAGCAGCTCTTGCAGAATATGCGCAGCGCCGTAGGCCTCGAGCGCCCACACCTCCATTTCGCCGAACCGCTGACCGCCAAACTGGGCCTTGCCGCCCAGCGGCTGCTGCGTGATGAGCGAGTACGGACCGATGGAGCGAGCGTGGAGCTTGTCGTCGACCAGGTGCGACAACTTCAACATGTAAATGTATCCAACCGTCACTTTCTGCTCGAACCGGTCGCTCGTCATGCCGTCGTACAACACCGTCTTACCGCTCGACGGTAACCCGGCCTTGTTCAGCCACTGCTTGATCTCCGATTCGCTAGCACCATCGAACACGGGTGACGCGAAGTGCAGCCCGAGAGCATGCGCAGCCCACCCGAGGTGGGTCTCGAGAATCTGTCCGATGTTCATCCGTGAGGGCACACCGAGCGGATTCAAGACAATCTCGACGGACGTTCCGTCGGGCAGATGCGGCATGTCCTCCTCGGGAAGCACACGTGCGATAACACCCTTGTTCCCGTGTCGCCCAGCCATTTTATCGCCGACCGACAGCTTGCGCTTCATAGCGACATAGACCTTGACGAGCTTGATCACGCCGGGTGGCAGCTCGTCACCACGCCGAATCTTTTCTTTCTTCTCCTCAAAGACCTTCTTGATGACACCGACCTGACGCCCCGTACGGTTTTCGAGATGACGGAGGTTGCTCTCTAACGTCAACTCGTCGGCGTCAATGTGAGCCCGGCATAAGTCGAGGAAGGACAACGGCTCCATGACGTCCAAGGTGAGCTTCGTGCCCCCGTTTAGCAAGACGTCTCGCCCATACTCATCGAAGAGGTCGCTCGACAGCGTCTGGTCAGCCAACGTTTCGACAACCCGTTTCTTGACCTCGTCGTGAAGAATCCGAATCTCGTCCTCGAGGTTCTTCCCCAACATCTCGAGCTCTTCGGATTCGATCGTCTTCGCGCGTTCGTCTTTCTCGATTCCCTTGCGCGAGAAGATCTTTACGCTAACGACTATCCCTTCAATCCCAGGCGGACAGAGCAACGAGGCATCGCGAACATCACCAGCCTTCTCACCGAAAATCGCGCGAAGCAGCTTCTCCTCCGGGGTCAGCTGCGTCTCTCCCTTGGGAGTAACCTTCCCAACGAGGATGTCGCCAGGTTTAACATTGGCACCGATACGAATGATTCCGCTTTCGTCGAGGTCATTGAGGAACCCTTCAGATACGTTCGGAATGTCTCGCGTTATCTCTTCAGCGCCAAGCTTCGTGTCGCGCGATTCAATGTCGAATTCCTCAATATGAATCGAGGTGTAGTAGTCGTCTCTGACGAGACGCTCGGACACCAGGATGGCGTCTTCGAAGTTGTATCCCCGCCACGGCATAAACGCGACCAGTACGTTCTGGCCGAGTGCGAGCTCTCCCGCCTCGGTACTAGGTCCGTCAGCTAACACTTGCCCATGGGTGATCTTCTGCCCAACACACACAATCGGCTTCTGATTAATGCACGTGTTCTGATTCGAGCGCCTAAACTTCGTTAGGTTATAGATGTCTGCCCCCATCTCGTTCGAAAGATCGGCGGCGATCCCTTTACGCTCGGCGCGGACGACGACCCGTTTCGAGTCGACGTAGTCGACGGTCCCGTCGCGACGTGCGACGACCACAGCGCACGAGTCACGCGCGGTAATGAACTCCATCCCGGTGCCGACGAACGGGGCTCGGGCCCGAAGCAGTGGGACCGCTTGTCGCTGCATGTTGGAACCCATCAGCGCGCGGTTGGCGTCGTCATTTTCTAGGAACGGCACGAGCGACGCCGCAACCGAGACCAACTGCTTGGGCGACACATCGATGAACTCGACCTTATCACGGGGTGCCAAGAGGAAGTTCCCAGCTTCTCGACAATTGATTCGCTGATCAATCAAATTGCCATGTTCATCGAGACGCGAGTTCGCCTGAGCGATGACGTACTTGTCTTCTTCCCACGCGGACAAATAAAAGGAGTACGGCTCGTATTCGGCGACGTGCTTCTTCTTCGCCTTCGCAGCGGCATTGTCTCCGGCAATCTTCTCGGCACTCACGATCTCGCCGACCTTGTACTTCGTACCACCCACGCTCGTAACACGAACGAAGTCAATTGCCCGCCCCTCCTTAACCCGTCGATAAGGCGACTCAATAAACCCGAATTCATTAATGCGCGCATAACACGACAACGAGGAGATCAGCCCGATATTCGGACCTTCAGGAGTCTCGATCGGGCAGATTCGACCGTAATGCGTCGGGTGCACATCTCGCACTTCGAAGCCCGCTCGCTCGCGAGACAGCCCCCCAGAACCGAGCGCTGAAAGGCGACGCTTGTGTGTGATCTCCGAAAGCGGGTTCGTCTGGTCCATGAACTGCGACAGCTGCGATGATCCAAAGAACTCTCGGATCGCCGCCATGACCGGCTTCGCGTTGATCAAGTCGTGTGGCATCGCGGTCGCCATCTCTTGATAGACCGACATTTTTTCTTTAATGGCACGCTCCATCCGAACCAGCCCGATACGAAACTGATTCTCCAAGAGCTCGCCCACCGAGCGAACCCGACGATTGCCGAGGTGATCGATGTCATTGACGTTCATCGGGTTCCTGCGAAGCTTCAGGAGATACTGGATGACCTCATAGAAGTCTTGGGGGTGTAGGACCTTTTCGTTGAGCGGCGTGTCCAGCCCAAGTTTCGTGTTGAGCTTCAGTCGTCCGACCCGCGAGAAATCGTACTTCTGGCGGTTGAAGAACATGTTCTCGAACAGTGCCCGTGAGCTATCGATGGTCGGGGGGTCGCCCGGACGAAGACGGCGGTAGATCTCGATGAGTGACTCTTCGTGGGTTTGGACCGGGTCCTTCTTGAGCGTCGCCGATATCACTGGCCCGACTTCGTCACGCTCGGGAAAGAACACCTCGATCTCCTTGACCTTCTTCTCCTGCACCATCGAGATGATGCGCGGCGTGACCTCTTCGTTCACCTCAAGGATGACCTCGCCCGTCTCCGGATCGACTATATCCGTCGCTGCAAACGCACCCTCCAATGCGGTGTCGGATACCTCAACGGTGGCAACCCCCGCTTCGCGCAACGCGGCAATGGCACTCTTGGAGATCCGTTTGCCAGCGTGCAGCCCGACCTCCGCACCCTTAATCTTCCGGTCCTTGGCCGCGCGTAGCCCAACCAAGGTCTCGCTCACCGCCCACTGCAATCCCTTCGGACTGACCGCGATTCGGTCGACTTGATGAAAGGCTCGGATAATCTCGGTCGAGCTCCGCAGCCCCAGCGCCCTGAGAAATACCGTCCCTAAGAATTTACGCTTGCGATCGATTCTTACGTACAAGAGATTCTTCGCGTCGTACTCGAACTCGACCCAAGACCCGCGGTAGGGAATGATCTGCGCCACGAACGTGGTCTTGTCCTCAGAGTGAAAGAACGCGCCAGGCGACCGATGCAACTGCGAGACGATGACCCGCTCGGTACCGTTGATGATGAAGGTGCCGTTGTCCGTCATTAGCGGGATGTCGCCGAAATAGACTTCTTGCTCTTTGATGTCGCGAATCGTCTTGACCCCTGTGTCGGGATCCTTCTTCCACACAACGAGGCGGATCGAGACCTTGAGCGGCACCGCGTATGTCATGCCGCGTTCTTGACACTCCTCTACGTCGTACTTGAGCTTGAGTGCAACCGTGTTGCCACATACGTCGCACACTACACCTCGTGCCTCGCTCGCCTTGCCGCATGATGGACAGACTACATCGCGTTCACCGCGCGGGTCGGCTTCGAGCGTGGCACCGCAATTGATGCAGGGCTGACGCAGGTGGTGCAAACCGGAAAGATGATCGCACTGGCAACGCCAATCGCCAATCGAATACTCGATGAACTCAAGCGACGAGTTCTCACGAAAATCGCTGATCGGAAAGACGGACTTAAAGACCGATTGCAGACCAGCATCTTCGCGCTCGGCTGCCAGCCGACTCATTTGGAGAAAACGTTCGTACGACTTCTTCTGGATCTCGATGAGATTCGGAATAGGAACAGTCGTTAAGATTTTCGAAAAATTGATCCGCTTCTTATAGACTTTCTCTGGCAGGGTGTACACAGTTAAATCCTCGTCCTGATCGGGTGCAGTCGTTATGAGTGCCGCGTGCAACGTGCAACAACGAATCGCCTGTCTCGGTGGGATCTGTTGCCCCCCCATCGAGACGGTGTGCGGAGCTGTGCTTGCAGGGAAACCTCCCACAAGACCAGCAGTGGCCCGGGGCACGCCTTGGCCCGGATGCTACTTGATTTCAACCTTTGCGCCGACTTCCACGAACTTCTTCTCAATCGCTTCAGCCTCGTCCTTTGGGATCGCTTCCTTAACCGGCTTCGGGGCCGCCTCGACCAAGTCCTTGGCTTCCTTCAACCCAAGACTGGTGACCTCACGAACGACCTTGATAACGTTGATCTTTTTGGCACCAACGTCAGTGAGCGTGACGGTGAACTCGGTCTGCTCCTCCTCAGCGGCTGCACCACCAGCAGCCGCGACGGCTCCGGCCGTCACCATGGGCATCGCGGCTGCCGCCGAAACGCCCAACTCCTCTTCCAAGGTCTTGACGAGCTGAGACAACTCAAGCACCGAAATCCCCTTGATATACTCGACGATTTGTTCCTGGGTCACATCGGACATGGTTACTCCTCAATGTCTAAAAGGTGGCAGGTAGGAGATAGAAGAAAAGCGTTGGCTACTGGGTATGTCTAGCGAGTGGCGACAGCACCCCTGTTTCCTCCTATCTTCTACCTCCTATCCCTATTTCTCCTATTCCGCTTGCTTCTTCTCCAACTGACTGAGCACGCTCATGAGATCGCGCGGTACCGCGCTCAGGACCCGGACAAACTGGGTCGCGGGAGCTTGCAGTACCATCAACAACTTGGCATATAGTTCCTCTTTGCTCGGGAGCGATGCCAAGTCCATCACCTCTGCCGGCTCGATCGCCCGGCCTTGCACCACGGCAGCCTTAACTTGAATCACTGGCGAGGTTTTAGCAAAACTCACCAAGGTCTTGGCGAGGGCGACTGGATCTTCGCTGCTGTAGGCGAGCGCGGTGGTCCCGCTGAAGTGTTTTGTCAACGACTCAAACTGTGTGCCCTGGACTGCGCGTCTCGCCAACCGATTCTTCACGACCCGGTAGCGCCCCGAAGCTGCACGCACTTGCCGACGAAGCTCCGTTGCCTGAGACACGTCAAGCCCCTTAAAGTCGACAACGATCACGTTGTCAACCGCGCTCAACTCATCGCCGAGTTGCTTTACCAGCGTTTCCTTAACAGCTCTAGTGACTACCATGTTCGTTTCTAGCTCGCCACGCCGTACATCCCAGACGGCCGGCTATGGTCGATGTACGGGATATCCCCCTGCGAACCGCTAATCCTTAGCCGACGCCTCGATGTTCGTCGTATCGATCCGAACGCCAGGGCCCATCGTCGAGGCTACGGCCACGCTCTTGATGTACTTCCCCTTTGCCGCCGATGGCTTAGCCTTAATCACGCTTGACATCAGCGCCTGGGCGTTCTCGATCAGCTTCTCGGTCGCGAACGAAACCTTTCCAATAGGCGCGTGCACGACTCCGGCTTTGTCGACGCGGTACTCGACCTTGCCGGCCTTGATTTCTCTAACTGCTTTAGCCACATCGAGAGTCATCGTGCCCGTTTTTGGATTGGGCATGAGCCCTCGCGGTCCAAGCACCCGCCCGAGCTTGCCCACCGAACGCATCATGTCGGGCGTCGCTATTACCGCGTCGAATGCCATCCAGCCGCCTTGAATCTTCTCGACCAACTCGTCACCGCCGGTGACGTCGGCACCAACGGCTTCGGCTTCCTTCTGTTTATCTGGCGATGCAATGACCAGCACCCGCTTGCTACGGCCAAGCCCATGCGGAAGCACGATCGTCCCTCTCACCATCTGATCCGCATGTTTCGGATTCACACCGAGGCGCATGGCCACTTCGACTGATTCGTCAAACTTAGCAAACTTGACGCGCTGGATGAGCGGAATCGCTTCCTCAATGGTGTAGGCCCTGGCCTCAATCTTAGCCGTGGCTGCGTTAAACTTCTTGCCCGAGCCAGCCATCGCTTACCCTTCCACCTCAATCCCCATCGAACGCGCCGTGCCCTCTACAATCTTCGTCGCCATATCGATCGTGTTTGCGTTCAGATCCGGCATTTTGGTCTTCGCTATCTCCTCGACCTGAGCCTTCGTCACCTTACCGACCTTGCTGCGGTTGGGCTCACCCGACCCCTTGGCGATATTAGCGGCTCGCTTCAGTAAGACGGCCGCAGGCGGAGTCTTCGTAATGAACGTAAACGACCGGTCGGCGTACACGGTGACCACCGCTGGAATGATCAGTCCTTCCTGTCGCGCGGTCTTCGCGTTAAAAGCCTTACAGAAGTCCATAATATTCACGCCGTGAGGGCCGAGCGCAGTCCCGACCGGTGGCGCGGGCGTGGCCTTGCCAGCAGCGACCTGCAGCTTGATTTGTACGACGACTTTCTTCGCCATCCGTCCCGTCTTTATCCGCTAGAGCTTCTCGACCTGCAAAAAATCAAGCTCGACCGGAGTTGACCGACCAAAGATCGTTACCATTACCTTTAGGGTATTACGATCGATGTTTACGTCATCCACGACACCGTTGAAGCTGGTAAACGGCCCTTCATTGATCCGAACCGGGTCACCCTTATCGAACGTGTACTTCGGCTTCGGCTGCTCGGCGGAGGCCGTGACCTGGTGCAGGATCTGGTCAACCTCTTCTTGGCGAAGAGGTGTCGGCTTGATGCCTGCCCCGACGAACCCGGTAACTTTTGGCGTGTTCTTGACCACGTGCCAGGCGTTGGCCGACATGATCATCTCGACCAAAATGTAGCGAGGAAAAAAACGCTTGGAGCTGACGACCTTCTTTCCCCCGCGTAACTCGACGACGTCCTCAGTGGGAATCAAGATCTCACCGATCTCATTCTCGAGCCCGTACGCCTGCACGCGCTGCCGCAGTGATTCCTCCACCTTCTTCTCGAAGCCAGAATAGGTGTGCACGATGTACCATTCCTTGGTGCTAACGTCGGTCATGATGCCCCAAACACTCGGAACAACGTACCGGTAATAGCGTTAAGCACCATATCGATACCCCAGAGGTACACCCCGAACAACGCCGACGTTAGTATGACAACCAACGTCGTCGCTTGGACTTCCTTTCGGGAAGGCCAGGTGACTCGTTTGAGCTCATTCTGAACCTCTACAAGAAACGTTCGGCCACGATTCCACCACCCCATCGCGCCTTTAGCGACGGTGACAGAATCTCGCGCACGATCGAGCACTAGCGACTTCACGTTATTTCCTCAGCCTCGGTCAGCCACCATCCGTGCGAGGCCACCGCAATTGGCAGGCCAGGAGGGACTCGAACCCCCAACCCCCGGTTTTGGAGACCGGTGCTCTGCCAGTTGAGCTACTGGCCTTCGCGTCGGAGCGGATACCATTTCACTTGGTCTCGCGGTGCGGTGTGTGCTTGCGGCACCACCGACAGTACTTCTTCATCTCCAAACGATCTGTTGTCTTTCGTTTGTTCTTAGTCGTGTTGTAGTTCCGTCGCTTGCAATCGGTGCACGCGAGGATAACGATGTCTCTCATGGCTCTTCACGAACGACTCATGCCGGTCGTCTACTCAATGATCTCCGTAATCGTCCCCGAGCCCACCGTACGGCCGCCTTCCCGAATCGCAAACCGCAAGCCCTTTTCCAGCGCCACTGGCGTGATTAACTCCACCGTCACCGTCACGTTGTCCCCGGGCATCACCATCTCCACCCCGTCCGGCAGGTTTGACACCCCTGTCACGTCCGTCGTCCGTAAGTAAAACTGCGGCCGATACCCGTTGAAAAACGGCGTGTGTCGCCCGCCTTCCTCCTTCGTCAGCACATACACCTGTCCCTTGAACTTCGTGTGCGGCGTCATTGACGCCGGCTTCGCCAGTACCTGCCCCCGCTCCACGTCGTCCTTCTCCGTCCCTCGCAACAGCACGCCGACGTTGTCCCCCGCCACCCCTTCATCCAGCAGCTTCCGGAACATCTCCACGCCCGTCACGACCTTCTTTTGCGTCGGTGTAAACCCGACAATCTCAATCTCCTCACCCACCGTCACTTTGCCACGCTCCACCCGGCCCGTCACCACCGTGCCTCGGCCCGAGATCGAAAACACGTCCTCAATCGGCATCAAAAACGGCTGATCCACGTCCCGCTCCGGCAACGGCACATAGTCATCCACCGCCACCATTAGTTCGTCAATCGACTTCTCGCCGTCCGCGTCCCCCTCCAGCGCCTTAAGCGCCGACCCCTTTACCACCGGAATGTCGTCGCCCGGGAATTCATACATACTCAGTAGCTCCCGCACCTCCAGCTCGACTAATTCCAACAGCTCCGGGTCGTCCACCATGTCCACTTTGTTCAAAAACACCACCAGCGACGGCACCCCCACCTGCCGCGCCAGCAAGATGTGCTCCCGTGTCTGCGGCATCGGCCCGTCCGTCGCCGCCACCACTAGGATCCCCCCGTCCATCTGCGCCGCACCCGTAATCATGTTCTTGATGTAGTCCGCGTGCCCCGGACAGTCCACGTGTGCATAGTGCCGGTTCGCCGTCGTGTATTCCACGTGCGCCGTCGCAATCGTGATCCCCCGCTCGCGTTCCTCCGGCGCGTTGTCAATCGAGTCAAACGACCGCACCGTATTTGTCGCGTCGTGCTTCGCCATCACCGATGTAATCGCCGCCGTCAACGTCGTCTTCCCATGGTCAATGTGCCCAATCGTTCCTATGTTGACGTGTGGCTTCGACCGATCAAATTTCTCTTTCGCCATGTCTACGCTCGCTCTATCCCGGTCGCTTCACCGTACCTGAAGACCTAACCTAACTCGTCGCGGCCTACGCCGCGTATCCTTCTGTTTACGTTACACACCCCGCGGATCACTTAACCTCATCGACTGTCCGACCCAGGACCGGTGCGCTGGGCATCGGCATCTTCCCGAACCTAGAAGTCTGGAGCCGATGACCGGGATTGAACCGGTGACCTCGTCCTTACCAAGGACGCGCTCTGCCTACTGAGCTACATCGGCTCACCTATCCCCCCCTACCACCCGCCGACCCTGGCTCACACCGGGACGCCTTCCGCAACTGCGCTAATCCGCCCGGCCACCTCACGAGCTTCGGCGAGCAAAGAATGGAGCGGGAGACGGGGATCGAACCCGCGACCAACAGCTTGGAAGGCTGTGACTCTACCACTGAGTTACTCCCGCCTTCACAATCGCTCTTTCCTTGCCTACCGCCGCCAACTGGCTAACCACAAGACCCGTCACGTTCGCGGCGGCGCGAGCCTCGGGGGCAGGATTGGTGGCGAGGGGAGGATTCGAACCTCCGTAGCCACTAGGGCGGCAGATTTACAGTCTGTTGCGTTTGACCGCTCCGCAACCTCGCCGATGCTCATGTCCGCCCGCAGCCTTACCGAACCTACACACGAACCGCCGACAGTACACACGGAGGTTCTGGCCGACCACCGCCGAACGTTGACCAACTATGTGTTAAGTGGAACAGCTCGCGTACCGTCTTGGATGGCGCCGATGCCCGCTAACGCTTCGCCTTCACACTGGAGCTGGCGAAGGGATTCGAACCCCCGACCTGCTGATTACAAATCAGCTGCTCTACCGGACTGAGCTACGCCAGCCAGGCAAATTCATTATTTTAGCACACATTTCTCGGACCAGCAACGGCATGCAACGTCATCCATCACAACTCTCCAATTACGGTCCAATTCCGAGCAAAGCATTTGTTTCTAATAACTTGTCTGAGTCTTAAGCGGTTATCGATGTACACGTCGTCTAAATCCTTGATTATTTGACCGACGAGCCCACCATCCGCTGTCGAACGGCCTCATACAGAACAACACCAGTTGCCACGGATACGTTCAGGTTCGCGACCCACCCAAGCATGGGAATCGACGCAAGGAAATCGCACCGCTCGCGAACCAGACGCCGGAGGCCTGTCCCTTCGGCTCCAACCACGAGGGCCGTCGACTGGACAAGATCGAGCTCGTGATACGAGGTAGCGACATTCGCGTCCAGCCCGACGATCCAAACCCCTGACTCCTTGAGCTCGTTGATGGCACGACTCACGTTCACAACTGGCGCCAGCCGCACATGAGATACCGCCCCGGCGGAGGCCTTTGCCGCCGCCCCGCTCTTCGGCGCCGCGCGGCGTCTCTGGTACACGATTCCGTCGACACCGGCGGCCTCAGCGGTTCTCATCACGGCCCCAAAATTCTGAGGATCCTCGATGCCATCGAGTACCACGATCAATGGCGGTCCCGACACGCCGCGTACGAGATCCGTGACCGAATGTTCGACCGGCGGCGCGACGCGCGCGACAACCCCCTGATGGACACGACCACCTACGAGTCGTTCCAGCTCCGCTAATTTGACATGCTCGACCTTGACTCGGGCGCGATGAGCCTGGGCCACAAGACGTTGAAACCGCGCGTCCCGCCGGTCGCTCACCCAGACGGCCGTTACCGTCGCTGCCCTGATCGCCTCTGACACCGGGTTGATGCCATAGACGATCACGTTGTTGCCGCCGCCACCCCAGACACCATCGCCACTGCATGGACAGCGATCGCCTCGCCCTTTCCAATCGATCCGACGCCTTCACTGGTCTTGCCTTTGACCATCACGCGATCCGGATCGATGGTCAGCGCCTCTCCAAGATTTTGGCGCATGGCGTCAGCGTAATCCCGAATCTTCGGCCAGTCTGTGATGACAACGGCATCCACGTTCTCGACGACATACCCACGAGAATCCACAACCGCTGTCGCGCGGCGCAATAACTCGACACTCGCGGCATCTTTCCAGCGCTGGTCATCATCGGGGAACAGCTGTCCGATGTCACCCGCACCAGAGGCACCCAGGACCGCGTCGGTCACCGCGTGACAGAGAACATCGGCATCGGAATGCCCTATCAGCCCGCGGTCTCCCGGTATTTCCACTCCACCCAAAACGAGGCAGCGCCCACCCACAAGACGATGGATGTCGTACCCTATTCCCACGCGAAGGACGCGCGACGGGCCGTGGTCGGGTGCCGTGACGGCTCTCGCCATCCCCAACTCGTCCTCTGTCGTAATCTTTACGTTCGCAGCCTCACCCGGAACCAGGCGAACAGCGTGCCCCACGTGTTCGGCCAGGGTTGCCTCATCAGTGGCATCAACACCAGATCTTCCCACGGCGACTGCATCCAGCAGGACGTGCCGCGTGAACGCCTGCGGCGTCTGAGCGAGAAAGATACGCTCACGTGGTAACGTCGCCGCGACCAGCGTCGTGTCCGATTCAATCCGAGCCTCTTTCACAGTGTCGTGTACCGGAACAGCGGCAATCGCGGCGCCCGTTTCCGCGGCAGCGCGAACAACCCGCTCGACCAATGACACCGTGCAAAACGGTCGCACGGCATCGTGTATCGCGATGACCTCAGCCTTCGACGCCACGGCGTCGAGACCTGCCGCGACTGAATCCTGCCTACGGGCTCCTCCAGACACGATCCGAATCGGTGTGTGAAATTCGGCCAGCGTCAAAGAGCCGCGATCGATAAGATCGCTAGGCAAGACGACAACGATCTCGTCGATCACGTCGCTGCACTCGAACGGTTGAATACTTCGCTCGAGCAGCGTGCGACCTCCAAGGTGAAGTAGTTGCTTGGGGATGTGACCCCCAAGTCGCTGTCCGCGGCCAGCGGCCGCGATTATCGCCGACACGAACATGTTCAACCCTTCCAGAACCCGACCGCGTGATTTGCGATGTTGGTCGCGGATTATGCTACGAATCAGGCTCGCTCGGTAGCGGTGATTACGCGAGCACTCTCCACGCCACCGGTCGCCTCAATCACGCGATCCGATGTCAGATCCAGTACCTCGGTCAGTTCATCGCCATTCAAGCGACGAGGCGCGTACACGACGACCAGCGCACGGGACATCATTGGTGTCACCATCGTCCGTTCGGAATCCGACGTGGGGGGTTACCGAACGGACCTTGGCGATCGCACAGCGCAGGACGCCCCGCCAAGTGAACGGGCGCCTTTCGAATCCCGCGATAACTCGTTGCCTGGTCGTCCGCGGCGCAGCACGACGTCGCCATCGATGCTATCGAGGTCATAGACACCGAACGGTAACTCGGTCAGGACCGAGACATCGTTGCACGCATCGACCAACGAATTGATGGCCAGCCACGTTTAACTCGCCTCAGGCGACGCATGAGGGCCTTTGACGACAGGTGCGTCTTGGTCGGGTCAATCCCAATCCGGTGGTACATCTGGCGTACGAGCGCGACCCGTAGTGAACCCTCCCGAACCAACCCCTGGTGATCACCAGGCTCGGCGATGCCGACGGAAACATCTCGAAACTGCAAACTGCCAAGCTTCACGTGTGATGCAATGTCGCCATCGATGACCAGTGTCCCGTCGTCATCGCTGTTCAGCGATGCCCTGGTCCCGCTGAGCAACGGTCGCCGCGATGACTTCGCGTACTCGGCCGGCAAGGTCGCGAACGTCCGCCCGACTGAGCCCGCGGGTCGTAATCGGATCGTGCACAATCAACTCAACCCTCCTTGGACAGGTCATCAGACGGCCCTTCAGCATCACGTGGCGACTTCCGACGACCGAGACCGGAACAACCGGCAAGCCGGCCTCGACGGCCAGCAGAAAGAGACCGGCCTTAAAACGACCCACTCGTCCATCCGAGCTGCGCGTGCCCTCTGGAAAAACGATGAGCGAGTGCGCGTGACGCATTAAATCAGCGACTTGTCGCAGCGTCTGCGCGCCGACTCTATCGCGATCCACGAGCAGGTGTCCAGTGTAGCGCAGGTGCCAGCCGAGCACCGGGAACGCACCGAGCGACGCCTTCGCGATGATTCGCAGCTGAAAGGGCAGATGGCAAAAGAGAATTGGAATGTCATAGATACTTTGATGGTTCGATACGAATAAGTAGGACTCGTGCTGCGGCACCTGTTCGACGCCGAATGCCTGAACCTGAACCCCCGTCGTGGCGAGGATGAGCCACGACCACGTGCGCGCGCACCAATGCGCAATCCTCCCGCGTCGGTCAAAAACAACCGACGCGAGCGACACCGAACCGAGCACGAGTGTGTACATAGAAATGGCGGGGATCAGCCAGAAAACCGTTCGCCACCAATGGAAGGGGGGGATCATCACTCAATCAGCTCTTCCAATGCTTCCTCGACGGTGGAGACGCCGACCAGTTCGCACGCCGCATCGGTTGCGCGAACATCACTGGTCGCCGGCATGATGCACCGCGAAAAGCCGAGCTGGAACGCTTCTTTTACCCGCAACTCTGCCCGCGGGGTGCCGCGCACTTCGCCGGCAAGGCCAACTTCGCCAAACACGGCGGTCTCGGCGCGCACTGGTCTGTTTCGTAGGCTCGACGCAACAGCCGCGACCACAGCCAAATCGGCAGCCGGTTCACTAACCGTAAGTCCGCCGGCGATGTTAACGAACACGTCGTCGGCAGCAACTGATAGACCGGCTCGCTTCTCAAGCACGGCCAGCAACAGAGACAAGCGACCACGGTCAATCCCGCTTGCCATTCGGCGAGCCGTTCCGTAATTTCCTCCGGTGACTAGCGCTTGTACCTCCAGCAGAATCGGTCGCGAGCCCTCGATTGAGCACAGCACGGCAGACCCGGCGGCACGCGATGCCCGCTCCGACAGGAACAACTGAGAGGGATTGGGGACGGTGTGAAGACCGTCTTCCTTCATCTCGAATAGGCCAAGCTCACTCAACGCCCCGAACCGATTCTTGACGGCACGGATGACCCGGTGCGAGTAATGTCGTTCGCCCTCGAAATAGAGGACCGTATCAACGATGTGCTCGAGGGCCTTCGGACCAGCGATCGCCCCATCCTTCGTCACATGACCGACGAGAAACGTCGGAAGATTCCGGCCCTTCGCGGTGAACAAGAGATGGGTGGCCGCCTCCTGAACCTGTCCGATGCTGCCCGGGGCCGATTGCAGCTTGAGCGAAAACACGGTCTGAATGGAATCGATCACCAGCAGCGACGGGTTAATCTGATCGACCTGGTCGAAGATACGCTCCAGGCAGGTCTCCGCCAGCAAATAGAGCGGGGCATCGCCCACTCGAATCCGTTCCGCGCGAGCCTTGATCTGATGTTCGGACTCCTCACCCGACGCGTAGAGGACCGGACCGATCCGGTGCGCAGCCCGCGCCGCTACCTGCAGCAGGAGTGTGGACTTACCAATGCCCGGTTCTCCCCCGAGCAGCACCAGTGACCCCGGCACGATTCCACCGCCAAGCACCCGGTCGAACTCGTCAATCCCGGTTATAAGGCGATCAGCATCGGCAATCTCAACGTCAGCGAGGAGTTTTGCCGACGCGGGCGATCGGCGAAGGTAGCGTGCGTCTCTGGAATCGCTCGCGACCGGCCGGATTGACTCCTCAACTATCTCATGCCACGTATGGCAGGCTGAGCACTGACCTTGTTGCTTTGGGAACTGCTTACCGCAGAATTGGCACACCCACACCTTTTTAGGTTCGGTCATGGCCGGTTCACCGGCGTATACACACGCTCGATTCGGCTCCCAGTCCGGCACAACACCTCATGCGGTACCGTCCCGACCCACCCCGCCACCTCGGCCGCATCGATCCCATCGGTGCCCTGATTGCCGATCATCATGACCTCGTCCCCGGGACTTACATCGACGTCGGTTACGTCGACTGTAATCGAATCCATACAGACCGAACCGACGATCGGAACCCGCTTTCCGCGAATCAAGACGTGTCCCGCTCCTGGCAGCCTCACATCGAGCCCATCTGCGTACCCGGCCGGAACAATGGCGACGCGCGTCGAACGTCGAGCTGTAAATTCTTCGCCGTACCCAGACGTTTCGCCAACGTGCATACCCTTAACTGCGACAACTCGACTTCGGAGAGACATCACCGACCGCACTTCGAGTCCAGCCGGCAGCGAAACCTCGGGAGGCACGACCCCGTAAAGTAAGAGTCCTGGGCGAACGGCGTCGTACCAGCACGTGCGATCGCGGAGCAGCGCGGCGCTATTTGCGGTGTGGCGCGCAACGTTTCGCAAGCCAAGTCGTGAGAGTGTGTTCAGCGCATCGGTAAACCGCTCGCACTGCGCCCCGTACAGCGCGCCGGCAGGACACTCGGCCGTGGCAAAGTGAGTGTAGACCGCATCGAAGGCAAGATTCCGGCTCGCGAGCACCGAGGACACCGTCGAGGCAAGGTTGTCATGGCGGAACCCGAATCGATTCATGCCGGTATCGATTTTCAGGTGGCAGCGCAGGCGAACTCCGCGCTGTACCGCAATGGCCTGCAACGCGGTAGCCGCCGACGGCGACGAGACTGTGGGTGTCAGTCGCTTGTCGATAACACCGCCAAGATCGCTCGTGCTCAGCGCCCCAAACACCAAAATTTGAGCTTGTACACCGGCGTCACGTAACTGCACCCCTTCTTCGATATCGGCGCACGCAAGCATTGTCGCGCCAGCCGCTTCCAGCGTCAGGGCCGCTGCGCTCAATCCGTGCCCGTACGCGTTCGCCTTCACGACCGCGATGACCGCAGGCCGCGCGTTGGGCGTGGCAGACGCGACGAACGCACGGATGGCGCAATAGTTGGCCTTGAGCCTTTCTAGGTCGATGCGAGCGAACGTCGGACGAACCACGTGTGGCCGGTCACTCCTGGACGGGACTCAAATTAGCAAACCGGGTGTACTGCTTCAGAAAGGCAAGCTTTACGGTGCCTGTCGGGCCATTGCGCTGTTTCCCGATAATAATCTCGGCCAAGTTCTCATTTTCTGGCGTCGGAGAGTACTGCTCTTCGCGAAAAACGAACATGACCACGTCAGCATCCTGCTCCAGTGCACCCGACTCACGGAGATCCGCCAGCTGGGGTCGCCGGTTCGTCCTGGCCTCGGGGGCCCGGCTAAGCTGCGACAGCGCGAGTACAGGAACATTCAGCTCTTTTGCTAAACCCTTTAGCGCTCGCGATATCGATGCCAGCTCAAGAGTGCGGTTCTCGAACCGACCTCTCCCTTGCATGAGCTGCAGGTAGTCGATAACCAGTAGGTCCAGCCCGTGTTCGGCCTTGAGGCGACGAGCCTTGGCGCGCATCTCGAGCACCCCAAGGGCCGCGGTATCGTCGATGAAGACGCGAGCCTCGCCCAGGCGGCCAAGCGCCTTCGACAATTGACTATAGTCTCGCTCACTCAGAGAGCCCCCGCGAAAGCGCTGGGCATCAATTTCAGCCTCAGCCGTCAACATTCTTATCAACAGCTGCTCCTTCGACATCTCGAGGCTGAAGAAGCCAACCGTGCGGTCCATCTTGACACCAACGTGCTGCGCGACATTAAGGACCAAGCTGGTCTTTCCCATGGAGGGTCGGCTCGCGATGATAATGAGATCCGAGGCCTGGAACCCCGATGTCAGTTTGTCGATATCGACGAATCCAGACGGCACGCCCGTGATCATCCCTTTCTGATCCTGCAGCTGCTCAAGGGTCGAGAAGCCCTCATCGACGAGTTTGCTGAGCGGCACGAACCCGTCATGAACTCGATCATCGGCAACTGAAAAGATCTCCTGCTCGGCCTGGTCAAGAATGGTCTCCGCATCCTCCTCTGCTCGATACGCCGTGGAGAGAATCTTGCCAGCGGAGTGAATCAGGTGACGCAGCACCGACTTTTCCTTAACGATCCGGGCATAGTGCTCCACGTTAGTCGAACGTGGGACACCATCGGCGAGAGCTGCGATGTAAGCCGGACCGCCGACCTCTTCGAGGTCGCCAGTTCGGCCGAGTTCGTCCTTCAGTGTGACGAGGTCGATCACGTGGCCGCGCTCATTCAGACCGACCATCTTGTCGAAGACGCGACGGTGGGCATCACGAAAGAAGTCGCGCGAATCAATCAGCTCGGCAGCGACGTTGAACGTGTCGTTGTGGATCAGGATGGCGCCGAGCACCGATCGCTCGGCCTCGAGGTTATGGGGAAGCGTCCGCTCGTCCACCGGCACCGTGGAAGTTTCGACCATCGACTCGCTTACGATGCTTCCGTGCCCCGTTCGTGTCTTAAGCTAACTCAAAAGCGGCCGACGTGGACCGCCCTAGTCTGCCGATACCGTGGGTTCACGGCCAGTGTCGACACCGCGTTCGCCTCAACCAGCCGCGTCGTCAACGTCCGATGCACCTTGACCTTCGACGTTGTCACCGCCTTCTTCGACTCGCTTGACAACGTGCACGCGCAGAAAAGCCGTCACCTCACGGTGCAGCTTGATTGGGACGCTCATTTCACCCAATGTCTTGATCGGCTCGGAAAGCTGGATCTTCCGCTTATCCACGTCGAGCTTCTGCGACGCCAGGAAATCAGCGACATCGGCAGACGTGACCGAACCAAAGAGCACCTCGGTTTCACCGACACGGCGGGTCAGTACGCATTCGAGCCCTCCGATTCGCTGTGCCACGGCCTCGGCCCCTTGCTGCTCCTCAGCATCGAGCACCGCAGACTTTACTTTCTCACGCTCGATCTGACGCTGGTTCGAAGTGGTAACCGGTAACGCCAGCTTACGTGGAAGAAGAAAATTTCGGGCATAGCCATCGGCAACCCTGACGACGTCGCCACGGCGCCCCAAATTCTCGACGGTCTCTCTCAGAAGCACTTCTTTCACGATGGTGACCCTCAGTCGGTTACGTAGGGAATTAGCGCCAGTTGCCGCGCCCGCTTAACCGCGGTCGCCAACTTTCGCTGATGCTTGGCGCACGTCCCGGAGATCCGTCGCGGCTGGATCTTTCCACGTTCCGCAATGCCCATCATCAAAATACGCACATCCTTATAGTCGATGTAATCGATCTTGTCGGCGCAGAAGCGACAAACACGTCGACGACGAAACAACCCACCACCTCGGCGCTCCTTGCTTCCACTCCCCTTCGACGATCGCCGGCTCCTGGTTCCGTTCATTCTGACACCTCCGTCCGCTCGCGCGGCGGTTCAGGCCGAGCGATGTCTGCCTCGGCCGTGGCGACCTCAGAACCTGCGGCCTCCGCTGGAGTGGCGACCGTCGCCACCCCACGCGCTGTCGACCGCTTCGTCTGGCGAGCCTGGCGCCGCTCGCGGGCGCGTCGCGCCTTCTTCAAGTCCTCGTCGACCCGTACCACTAGATGACGAAGAATCGTATCCATTACATTGAGCCGCCGGTCTAGCTCTCGGACAACCTCCGGCGGACCGTCGACCAACTCGACGACATAGGTAGCGTCCTTGTGCCTGCTAATCTCATACGCGAGTCGGCGACGCCCCCAATTGTCGGTGCTCTCGATGCGACCACCGAGACCAGTCATAATCTCTTCAACTTGCGTGTGGAGCGCCCCAACTCCTTCCTCCCCGATCTCTGGAGAGACAAGGTAAACCAGTTCGTATTGTCGTGATTCAGGCATCAGACTCCCTTCGGACTCAACGGCCGCCATCTGTCGGCGGCAAGGAGCGGTGTGGGTGAAACGTCCTACTCTAGCTCTACCTCAATTCCCTTGCTCAGACTCAAGCGCATCCGGACCTGCATTGAAACGATTCATCACGTGTGCGACCCCCAGCTCAACGAACACATCTACGGCATCGGCTGCCGTTCGAACCATTGCCGCCGCGACCTCTTTCTCATCATGCTCAAACCTTGAGAGTACATGGTCGGCAAGATCCCGGCAAGCCTTGCCACGGCCAACCCCGATCCGCAATCGCGGCACCTCCTGCGTTCCAAGAACATCTATAACCGACCCTAGCCCGTTATGGCCACCGGCCGAACCCTCGGGGCGCGCGCGGAACCGCCCCAACGGAAGATTCGCATCGTCCACCACCACCAAAATGTCGGAATGGTCGATGCGGAAATAGCGCGCTAACATTCCGACGGCGTCGCCGCTGCGATTCATAAACGTTAGCGGTTTCGCCAGAATAACCCGCGCGTCGGGTCCCCGCTCGCGGGCCATAACCGCATCAGCTGGGCTCGACTCAAACTCAAGCCCACGGCGCTCCGTCACAAGATCGAGGACGTCAAACCCGACATTGTGACGAGTCAACGTGTACCTCGGGCCCGGGTTGCCCAGCCCGACGATCAGTTTCACGCGCCCTGCCGTCTCGTGTGACAGCGATCAAGAATCGCCCGAACCTTCGTCTTCGGCCTTGCCCTTTCTGATGACCTCCGGCTCGCCACCCTCGGCTTCAGTCTCCGTTGCACCCTCCGGTGCTTCGTCTTCGTCTGCCGCCTCTTCTTCTTCGACCTTGGGCGCGATCACGTGAACCAAGAGCGTATCTGGATCACTCACGGGCGACCAAACCGCTTCGCCGACGACCTCCCGAAGCCGGACACCATCACCGATCTCCAGGTCACTGATGTCAACCGCGATATGCTCCGGTATCTCGGTTGGCATGCACTCGATCTGCACTTCGCGGTGCACGAAGTCGACCAGACCGCCCTGCTGCTTCACACCAGTCGGCTGTCCCGACAGGAGAATCGGAACCGTCACGATGATTGCCTTGTCGAGAGCAAGCTGGTAGAAATCGGCGTGCAGCAGCTTGCTCTCAATCGGGTCGAGCTGAAACTCCTTAACGAGTACCTGATGAGCTGTCCCGCCGTCAACGGTGAGAGCAATCAATGTATTGACACCGGATTCCGAGTGCAAGATCTTCAACAGCACCGTTGGATCAACCGAGACTGAAGCGCTGCCGGCCGAATCGCCGCTGTACACGACCGCCGGGAGTTGCCCAGCTCGGCGCAATCGTCGAGCTTCGTTCTTGCCTCGCCCCTCACGCGTGACCGCCGGCAACGTTGCTTCCATAACTATCCTACATCCTCACTCAATCGGCGTGACCGCCACTACACAAAGAGGGACGAAACCGATGTCTCCTCATGAATACTCTGAATAGCCCTACTTAATAGCGACGCTACCGACAAGACGTGAATCTTGGACGAGGCGGTGAACTCTGGTTGTAGCGGGATCGTGTTGGTCACGATCAGCTGCTCAAGCGCTGATTCATTGATCCGCTGCAGCGCCGGCCCCGACAGTACACCATGTACCGCACAAGCAAGAACGCGTGACGCGCCATTGTTGCGGAGCGCGACCGAAGCTTGCTGCAGCGTGCCCGCCGTGTCCACAAGATCGTCTTGTATGATGCACACCTTGTCCCGGACCTCACCCACGACATGCATGACTTCAGCGTGCCCATCTTCCGAGCGCCGCTTGTCGATTATTGCGAGGTCGGCATCCAGCCGTTTGGCATATGCGCGGGCACGCTCGACGCCACCGGCGTCGGGCGATACGATCGTCGCGCGCTGTCCGTCCAGAAGCTTAGTGAGGTGACCCATAAAAACCGGCGCGGCGAACAAGTGGTCGACCGGGATGTCGAAGAACCCCTGAATCTGAGGCTTGTGCAGATCCATCGTCAGCACGCGGTTAGCTCCAGCCGCGCTCAACAAGTTGGCGACGAGCTTCGCAGAGATCGGAACGCGAGGCTTGTCTTTCCGATCCTGCCGCGCGTACCCGTAATACGGAATAACCGCTGTGATCCGAGCGGCCGACGATCGACGAAATGCGTCGATCATCACGCACAGCTCCATAAGGTGCTCGTCAACTGGCGTTGATGTTGATTGGAGCACGAAGACGTCAGTCCCGCGTATGTTCTCGTCGATCTGGAACGAGACCTCTCCATCGGAGAAGCGCTTGAGACACGCCCGGCCCAGCGAACCGCCGAACTTGGCCACGATTTCTTGCGCCAGCTCGGGATGCGCACTCCCCGAGAACAGCTTCAACTCGCCGTTGTGCGTAGGCACCAGCTAACCCTCACAAGTTATGTTGGTTGGGGCGGAAGGATTCGAACCTTCGAATACGGGATCCAAAGTCCCGCGCCTTACCGCTTGGCCACGCCCCATCGACTGGCGCTGCCCCATCGATTCAGCGCCCATCCGAAGGCCGGGCATCCCGGTTCGCGACGCTGCTTCCCTCTCCCTTCGCCGCGGTACACTTATGACACCCTGCGCCCGCTGCCCAATCACGAACTCTAGCCGATGAGACTGACTCGAGCAAGACTCCGGTCGAGCACGCCAGCCACGAGAGGCGAGCTTAGGTAGAAGCGTCCAGCTTCGGGAATGCGCCACCGGCGGCGTTGATATTCAAGGTTCGACACGCACCGAGGCCCTGAACTCGGGAAAGGTCAGCGTGCGAGTGAGGATGGTCCTCCACCCTGGGGAGCGCACAGCGCGACGAGCAGCGATCGCGTGATTGCGGCCCTTATACAATCCAAAGACGGTCGATCCACTGCCAGTCATTGCGACGTGAACCGCACCAGTTCGCCGCAGTTGACTGACCATTGCCAACAGTGAAGGGTGCCGCTCCATGACCGGCGTCTCAAGGTCGTTCGTCAGCGCGCACATGCGGGTCCGCCAATGACGTGGCAACGGGGTCGCTGGCTGCCGCCGCTTCACGCTGAACCATCCATATGCTGCGCGGGACGACACTTCGAATTC
Source organism: Vicinamibacterales bacterium (assembly GCA_965237405.1). Classification (GTDB taxonomy): domain Bacteria; phylum Acidobacteriota; class Vicinamibacteria; order Vicinamibacterales; family UBA8438; genus CAUZIB01. The sequence continues at coordinate 2,645,880 of OZ250139.1, forward strand.
CGGAACCGCAAGGACGACCCAGAATCGACCCAGGTCACCCAGCCGACGCAGCACATCACCCCGGCCGATACCAAGCGCTAGGCCACCCTGAAGGAAATAGGGAACGTCGGAACCGAGGGTCGCCGCAACGCGGCTCAGTCGATCCAACCCGAGCTTAAAACCCCACATTACACAGAGGCCCCGGAGCGTACTCGCCGCATCGCTGCTGCCGCCCCCCAGGCCACCTGCCATCGGAATCCGCTTGTTGATGTCAATGCCGACACCATGCGGATGTCCGGCGCGTCCCATCTCAGACCAGAGCGCGCGTGCGGCGGCCCAGACGATATTGCCCCTGTCAGACGGAACACGGCGTGAACGACTGCGCACTGTCAGCGGCCCATCGCGCAGGGTCAAACGGATGGTGTCATGAAGGACGATGGACTGCAGAAGAGTGCGAACCTCGTGATACCCGTCTGGCCGCAGGCCAAGGATGCGAAGATCAAGGTTCACTTTCCCCGGTGCCCGCACGGTCATCGACACGCCTAGTCCTGGTTCTGACCCGATGGTTCCGCAAGGGGTCCAGTGCCTCGATGCAGCTGCTCCAGCGTGATCGGGACGTGATCCTCGGAGACCTCTGGGATAAAGACCGCGGGATTCAAATCGATGTTAAAACTGACCTGAGACATCGTCACCGTGAGTTCCGTCATAGGCGTGGTGGCAGTCGTGCGAACTTCCACTCGTCTCGGCAAACCACGAACGTGGTCGAAGTACTCGATGAGTAAACCTGGACGTGCCCCAGCCACGACGGTCAGCTCGTCGTCCACCGTTCGTAGATAGACGCTCCCACCCTGTTCGACCTCCACCACCATCCAACCGTCCGAGTACACGCGTCCTCGAATAGGCCTAGCGTTAAACATCACACAACCCGTCAGCACGGCACGTAGGTCGTCCGCGTCGAGCGTCAGGCCCGTAAGAGCGGCTAGTAGCTGGCCAGGATCTTCGTCGGTCACGACCTGGCGTTCTCGAGGCAGGACGAGCACGGCCTGCCCGGGCGCAGCAACGAGCACGAACCCAGGTGGACCGAAGTGCGCGACACCCTCCAGGCGCATCGACGCCGGACGGGCCAGCGCAGCCCGAACCCGCCCGCGGATGCGGGAGTCACCAGACTGCCCACGGATGGCGAGTACTACCTCCATCGTCGTGATTCTTCGGCACTCGGTCGTGGCCTCCTCGAACATGCCAACATATGCGAGCAGGGGACTGCCGGGGCCTTGAGGAAGACGGAGCCGCCGTGGCGAGGTCGCGCACCCACCTGTCAGTAACAGCCCGGCAACGACGTAGGAAATAACTGCCTGGTGTAGGAATCGCACCAGTGTGGCGGAGGATCGGCTAGCGTCGAAGCCGGCGCCGCGCGTCCTCCATCTTCCGCTCGATGGTCACGGACTGGACGTCTTCGCGATCGCCGGCCAACGCCGTCTCCCAGGCATCGATCGCTTGGGCGTAGTGACCCAGCCGACACAGGAGGTCACCGAGGTGATCTTGAATCACAGAGTTCCACACCATTTGCTCACTCGCCTGTCGGAGGTGGGTTTCAGCTAGGTGAAGACGACCCAATTTGAAGTAGGCCCACCCGAGACTATCGAGATAGGCACCGTTGTGTGGGTCGATCTTAATCGCCCGTTCAAGCAGTCCAACCGACTCCTCCAACCGGTCGCCTCGGTCAGCAAGCATGTACCCGAGATAATTGAGGGCTGCCGCATGCTCCGGATCGCGCTCCAGCACGCTTCGAAACGCCCGCTCCGCATCGTCGTACCGATGACTTCGCTCCAAGACGGCGCCGAGCTGGAAGAGAATCGATACGTTCTCCGAGAAGGTCGCTTTCGCAGCCTCGAGTAGGTCGGCTGCCTCGTTCAACCGCTCGTAGTCGGCGTAGTACCCCGCCAATGCGATATGCACTGTGGGATCATCAGCATTCCGTGTAAGCACCCTCTGGAGAACACGGCCGCCGGCGTCAACGTCACCCTGGTCGCCGAGCATGCGGGCTTCGAGTCGAACCAGCGTGAGATTGGTCGGATGCTCGGCTTGAACTCGGTCGAGTGCCGCTCGGGCATCAGCGACGCGACCCGCATCCATGTATGACTGCACCAGCCGGGCACCGAAAGCGAGCGACCCGGGCAATAGGTCCACCGCCTCGGCATATATTCGAATCGCCGAAACGAAGTCCCGGAGTCGCTCATGCGCGAACCCGACTCGACCAAGCAAACTCGTGATCTGGTTAGCGTGCAGATTGCCTGCACGGGCTCTCTCCAGAGTTGGTTCCAGCATGTCGATGACCGCGCGGTAATCGTGTCGCCGAGCATGCACCTGTGCGAGCGCATACGGCCCGCGGATGCCGTTCGGCTCGACATCGATCAGACTTCGCGCCGTCGCCGCAGCCGCTTCGAGGTCTCCGAGCTCGAGCTCTATTTCGGACAATCGGTACAATGCGGAACCATCGTTCGGTCGCATATCCGACAGCTCGCGAAACTCGTCTCGAGCGCGCTCAAGCGCGCCAATCTGTAAGAATGCCTCCGCGAGCCCGCGCCGTGCCGTGGGATCACGCGGGTTCCTGGCCATGGCTTCTTCGTAAGTCTGAATAGCCTCATCCCAGCGACGTTCACGACCATAGAGCTCACCGAGTCGCCGCAGAGAACTCGACGAGCCTCGCCCACCCGAGACCACGTCCTCCACGACGGAGACGGCGTCGTCTAATCTCCCCACCTCCTCATATGCCTCAGACAGCAGGAGGACCCCTTCGGTGAATCCGGTCTCGTCCGCGAGCAGCTCCTCGAGCAATCCAATCGCCCGGTCGCTCCAACCCTGTCGTAGGTACAGACGGGCCAGCGTCACCTCAACCTGATAGTCGGGGAGGATGGTCTTTCGGGCCTGCTCCAAGTGCTCGATGGCGGATGCGACGTCGTGCTCGGCCCCACCCCGAACGCCTCCTTGCGCCGCAAGCACCAATCCTAAGATGCGATGCGCGGTCAAGTTGTCAGGCTCGCGCCCGATCGCTTCGTTCGCCACACGAACGGCGTCCTCGGCCTGGTTCTGTCGCACATACAGTGAAGCAATCTCGCCGAGAATCTCCCCGCTCTGCCCATCAAGCTCGGCAGCGTCACGCAAGGCCCGAATCGCCCCCGCGATGTCACCTTTACCCTCCAAGTACCGCCCGAGTAGGAAAAGCCGATACGCATCAGCCCGTGCCTGAACTGAAACACGGCCGTCGTCCGGCTGACTCCATCCAGTCGATGGTACCAAGAGGCAGGCCACGAAGAAAATCAGTGTCCAGCGTACACTCGACCACATACCAGTGCGATTGTTCCACAGCTGGCGGTCGGCGACAAGCAAACTGGCAAACCCCAACGAACGTCCTGTCGACATTTGACATGTCGGCCCACGCAAAGGTTCAATGCATGATCGAACGCGTCAATATAGGAGGCCTAGGCGTGAGCATCGATCCCGAATTACTCGAAATCCTCGCGTGTCCCAAATGCAAGACCGCAGTCGTCTTAGTCAACGACGAAACCGGTCTCAAGTGTGAACAATGCCGGCGCGTGTATCCGATCAAAGATGACATCCCCGTCATGCTCATCGACAAGGCGACGATAGAGTCCTGATGTCCACCCAATCGGTCGCTGTGTCGACCGTTCACACACCACGTTTCGAAGGTGCTGCGCTTGTCGCCCTCTGCCTGTTCGCGGGAGCACTCCAAGTCTCGATCGCTGCGTCCGCGTGTCTGCTCACGATCACGCTCATGCTCTGGATCGGTATGATCGTGAGCGCGCGAGAACATCTCGAAGTCCCATCCCTCTTTTGGCCCCTCATCGCGTACGCGGGCTACACGATGATCGCGGTGGCCGCCTCGATCGATCCCGTGGCCAGTCTCGCCGACTCCAAGGAAGTGCTGCTTTTTCTCGTCGTCCCAGTCGTCTATCGACTGGCTCGAGGCCGTTCAGCGACAATAGTGGTAAACATCATCATCAGCGTCGGCGGCGTGACGGCCGTCTACGGAATAATGCAGTATGGGATTCTCGAATTCGACACCTTGGGCCGGCGACCTCAGGGTTCAATGGGCCATTACATGACATTCTCTGGACTCCTAATGCTCGTTATCGGACTGGCCTCGGCCCGAATCCTCTTCGGCACAAGGGAACGCTTGTGGGCCGGATTGGTGTTGCCAGCTCTCGTCGTGGCTTTAGCCTTGACACTGACGCGCAGCGCCTGGATTGGGGCTTGCGCGGGAGTCGGACTGCTCCTCGTCCTCAAGGACCGCCGACTGCTCGCGGCAGCTCCAGTTGTCGCGGCGCTGCTTTTCACCCTAGCACCGGCGACCGTCACCGACCGCGTGTACTCGACCTTCGACCTTCAAGACCCGACCAACCGTGACCGGTTCGCGATGGCGCGCGTGGGTGTTCGGATGGTCCGGGATCATCCGCTGACCGGTATCGGACCCGACATGGTTCAAGTTGTGTACTCGGACTATCGCGATGCAGGCGGCGTCAATGAGACAAACCCACATCTCCACAACGTCCCTCTCCAAATCGCCGCAGAGCGCGGACTTCCGGCGCTCGCACTGTGGCTGTGGTTCGTATTCGTCGCCGTTCGCGAGCTGATGCGAAGCTTCCAGCACGCCGCAGCACGCCCCTTGGCGGCAGGTGGGCTCGCGGCGATCGCCAGCATGTTGGCGGCGGGCATGTTCGAGTACAACTTCGGCGACTCAGAGTTCCTGATGCTCTTTCTGGTGATGCTTACGCTTCCCCTCGCCGCGCGCTGGGAGACACGTGAAGCGACCGCAGCCAAGGCGGAGAACCGCTGACGCTACGTCGAAGCTGGATTGATTCTCAGGCTCAGTGCCTGAAATGCCGTCGTCCGGTAAACACCATCGCCATCCCGTGCTCGTCGGCCGCGGCAATAACCTCGTCATCCCTGCGCGAACCGCCCGGTTGGACGACAGCCGTTGCGCCGGCCTTCGCGATCGAGTCGAGACCGTCACGAAACGGAAAGAAGGCATCCGACGCGGCCACGGTGCCAACCAACGTGCCACCTGCCTTTAGCGTCGCAACGTTCACAGCATCGACTCGGCTCATTTGACCGGCACCAACGGCAGCCGAGTGGTCATGATGTGCGAAGACAACCGTATTCGACTTGACATGGGCACAGACCCGCCACGCAAACCGAAGTGCCGTCCACTCGGCGTCGGTGGGCTGGCGCTGGGTAACCACGCGAAGAACGGTGTCCGGCGCGATCTCAACTCCGTCGGCCCACGGCAGCTGGGCCTCGACGACCCGGTCGCGCTCCTGCACGAGCAGCGCCCCAAGGATGGATCGTATCTCACGGCCTTTGACTCCACCATCGCCCATGCCACTGACATCGGCCAAGACCAACCGTAAATTCTTTTTGATGGCCAAGATTTCGCGAGCATCATCGCTCACGCTCGGCGCCACAACTGCTTCGATGAACGTGCTCGTAATCGCCGTCGCGGTCGGCGCGTCGATCTCGCGATTGACCCCAACGATGCCTCCAAACGCCGACAATGGATCGACATCGCGCGCGGCAACATAGGCCGAGGCAAGCGTATCGGCTGTCGCGACCCCGCATGGGTTGGTGTGCTTGATCACCGCCGCTGCTGGCTCCGCAAACTCCGCAATGACGCGCGCGGCGGCGTCCAAATCCAGGAAATTCGTAAAGGAGAGACCCTTTCCCTGAACGACCTCCGATGTGCCGAATCCCCACGCCGGTTCATCCGGGTAAATAGCGGCCACCTGATGTGGATTCTCTCCGTATCGGAGGTCTCGCATCTTTGGCACCGACAGACGGAGATGATCTGGCGTCCCGCCATCTAAATTCAGCGGAGTGTGCACGAATTGGCCCGCCGAAAATGTCACCCGGGCCAGTGCGGTCGCGATCGTCGCGTCGTAGCCAGCCGTATGTGCGAAGGCTTTTCTTGCTAAGCCGAAACGAAACGCGGGGTCGGCACCATCCGGCTGCCTGAGGGCTTCGAGGACATCAGCGTAATCAACTGGATCGACGACGATGAGCACATCCGAGAAGTTCTTCGCGGCCGCCCTGACCATGCTCGGTCCCCCGATATCAATCTGCTCGACCAGCTCTCCGAAACAGGTGTCGGGCGCAGCCGCGGTCTCGGCGAAGGGATAGAGATTGACGACGACGATGTCAACGAGCCGGATGCCCTGTTCAGCGATCGCAACCAGATCGTCGGGACGGTTACGCCGCGCGAGAATCCCGCCGTGCACCGCTGGGTGCAGCGTCTTCACGCGACCGTCCATTATTTCTGGGAATCCAGTAACTTCTGACACCCCGATGACATGAATTCCTGCCTCGGACAGTACGCGGGCCGTGCCACCCGTCGACACGATCTCGACCTGCTGGTCGGCGAGTTCCCTGGCGAACTCGACTACACCTGTCTTATCGGAGACACTCAACAACGCTCGCATGCTCGTGCCTCTGCTGGCGTGGATCTCATCACACCCGTCGGATAAGTAGCCACATCAACGGCAACCACAGCTCTCGCGCAAGAGGAACCTGCCGATCGTCAACGAGCACCTGACATTCGTCGTAACGGCCAACGATCTCAAACAGCGTCCGAAGCTCAATCGCATCGCCTGGATAGAAACGCGCCCGGTGGCGAAATTGAATCTCCTGGCCAACCTCGCGATACTCCGGCGCCCTCTTGGCTAGCGACACCGCCCGTTCGTAGTCGTCCGCCTTGAACTTCGGAAAACTAAGTGTGATCGAGAACCGTCGGTCCGTCGGACCAAACAGCACATCATGCAGGTCAGGATCAATGGATATGAGCTCTTGTGGAGTTGGCTCTTCCGAGGGCTCGACGTAAGGCCAGAAACGCTCCGTCGGTCTATGCTCAAGAGGCGGCGTGGGAGAAGTGCCCTGAGGATCGGGTGAAATCCTGGAATCGCCCATCAAATCGAACGTGAACGTGATGGTATCCTGAACGTTCGAACGCCGGCAAGGTGGACATGCCGATCAGCATCCGTCGCGTCATCCCATCGATCGAGCAACTTCGCAAGCGCGACTCGATACGCGCGCTTGAGGCGCGGTACGGTCCGCGGTCCGTGGTCAACGCCCTACGTGAAGAAGCTGAGGAACTGCGAGAGGGTATCGAAGGAGGATCGGTGAGTATCACCGATCGCGAAGGCGCGGCGGCACACATCGAACGTGAAATCGGGAATCGGCTCGTGACAATGCTATCACCGTCGCTCCGGCCGGTCATCAACGGAACTGGCGTCATCATTCACACGAATCTCGGGCGTGCGCCTCTCTCGGCGTCCGCCATTGAACACATTGGCGCAATCGTAGCCGGGTATTCAACGCTGGAATACGACCTTACCACTGGAACCCGCGGCAGCCGAACAACGCACGCGTCGAGGCTCATCTGTCGTCTGACCGGCGCCGACGCAGCAACTGTCGTCAACAACAACGCCGCTGGCGTCCTGCTTGTGCTGTCTGCGCTGGCGGCAGGACGGGAGGTAATCATCTCACGTGGAGAGCTCGTTGAAATAGGTGGGGGATTTCGTATCCCGGACGTCCTTCAGCAGTCTGGAACACGTATGCGCGAAGTTGGCACCACGAACCGAACTCGCCCCGAAGACTACGCCGCCGCAATCAACTCGAGCACGGCACTAATCCTCCGCGTGCACCCGTCCAACTTCCAGCTCGAGGGCTTCACCGAGCGCCCCTCGCTGAAGTCGGTCGTCGAAATAGGCCGGCGACTTGCCGTTCCGGTCGTTGAAGATCTCGGCAGCGGCAATCTCCGGCCGAAACTCGGTCACCCGCCGCTCCCGCGCCGTGAGCCAACGGTTCAGGAGAGTCTCGACGCGGGTGTAACGGTGTGCTGCTTCAGTGGAGACAAGCTGCTCGGCGGACCACAGGCGGGCCTCATTGTCGGCGAACAGGCTTCAGTCGACGCCGTCGCTCGGCATCCGCTGATGCGAGCGCTGCGTGTCGATAAGCTCATTTACGCGGCGCTCGAAGCCACGCTGTTGGAGCATCTGACAGGACGCGCGTCGGAAACTATACCGATCGAGCGCATGATCGATCTCGACGTGGATCAGTTGGTCGATCGCGCCAACCGGATTTCCCGTCTCGTTGCCGAGATCACGCCGTCCACGGTGCTGACCATCGCATCCGGTCGATCGGTTATCGGTGGCGGCACAACCCCCGGAGTGAGCCTGCCCAGCTGCGTGATTCAGGTCGAGGTCGAAGGCTGTTCTCCGGAGGCCGTCGAAGCCACGTTACGGGCCTCGCTGCCGCCGGTTATTGGTCGAATCGAGAACGATCGTGTTTGCCTGGATCTCAGAACGGTTCAACCCGATCAGGACGACACGGTCGCCGAGGCGCTTATTCGCCTCGGAAACCCACATCGCGCTGGAAGGAACTCACGCAGTGGGTAAACGCTGACCTGGCCGATTGGGACAGGTCTCGCACGATAGAGGGGCGCCGCCGGGTCCGGTCACCTCGCGGCCGCATGAACCGCGCAGACACGGATAGTTGAACAGTACGCCAACTCCCATGGCGAGCATGACGATCGCCATCAGACCAGCTGTCAACAAGAAGACCCCCACAATCTTTCCAGTCTATAGTGCTGCCACCCCAGCAAGCACCTCAAATGCCGGCGTGGCCAGTTCGCGATACGTCCCATCGTCCTGGCGAATGATCAGGAATGCTGCCCACTTTCGGTTCGAGGCCAGCGCAAATGCTTCATCGGGACCCATCACTTCTAGAGCCGTCGCCACCGCGTCGGCCCACGCACACTGCGAATCGATAACGCTAACCGACGCTAATCCATGCGCCACCGGACGACCACTGCGCGGGTCAATCGTATGTGAAATGCGGCGGCCGTCGTACTCAATGAAATTTCGGTAGTCGCCGGATGTCGCGAGGGCAGCATCCTCAAGCTCAATCACTCGCTGCAGACCGGGCGCGTCAGACGAGGGCCGCTCGATACCCACACGCCACGGTCGTTCTTCGGAGTTCCGACCGCGTGTTCTAACCTCGCCACCGACTTCGATCAGATACGCCTCGATGCCTGCGTCATTCAATACCTCAGCCACCCGGTCGACCCCATACCCTTTCGCGATCGCCGAAACGTCGATCTGCAAGCCGGGATAGGTCTTGCTAATGGTCGACCGTGCGATATCGATCTGAAGTTTCTCGTAACCAACCGCCAACCGAAGCCGGCTCAGATCGGCATCGCTAGGTAAAATACTGTCGGCCGGAAATGGCCCAAAACCCCATGCGCCCACCAAGGGTGCAACAGTAACGTCGAACGCGCCGCCGGTTAGCTCGCTGACCTCGCGCGCCTGGCGGAGCACATCTATAGTCTCCATCGAGACCGGAAATGGGTCAGGTGAGGTCGTCCGGTTGAATCTCGAGAGTTCGGAATCGACGATGTAGGTGGACATCTTCACCTCGACCCCATCAAGGGTTCTCCGAATCCGTGTGTCGACCTGCTCCAACGATGCATCGTTCAAGGCATCGACCACGATGGTGACCGAAAACGTCGTACCCATCGTGTCACCCCGGAATAAATGATGGGTCGCTGGTGGCGCTCCGCACGCGCCCGCCGCCGCGAACGCCAACAGCGCTACCACGAGCCGGCAGGGCACACGAATCATGTTCTCTTCCGACCGAGCCTGAGGATAACTAGCGACAACGCTACCGTGGTTCCGTGGGGTCGCGTCCGTCGCGCGGTGCACCGGTGCCGGACGAGCCCATGAAGAACTTCCTGCCGTCTTCGAATGTGACGTCACGGCCATTAGCGCGAGCCGTTCGGTCTTTGCTCTGGTAGCCATCTACGATGATTATCGTGCCTGGCACGATCGAATCTCGACGTAAGCCCCGCCGAAGCAACGTGTCCGGTGTGCCACCATCAATCACGCCCATGCTACCTGGTACCGCACCGACGGCACCGAGTTGAAAGACGGGTGCAGCGGGTAACGGTCCTTGGGGTCCATCACGCAACGCTATCGCGTGTCGAGCGATATGGGGCTCGACGTCATAGTGAGCCGCGTTCAGCACTTGCCAAATACCGTTCAGATCGGGAGGTCCGTTAGACAACCGATGTGGTCCAAAATTCTCGGACTGCGCCTGTATCGGTACAGCGACTAGCAGCACCACAACTAGAACCGCGGTTGCGGCGACCAAAGACTTCATAGCCAAGCTCTCCTAGATTCGTTGAACCAATACGTAATGCGGGCGGAACCTTCAGCATGGTGAGTGCGACAGATCTCTGTACCGAGGCTGCCGATGCGCGGCAAGGCGTCAAAAGTGAGCGCCCTTGGAATGTGCAAGCACTAACCAACGGCGGCAGACAAGATATAGCACCAACCGAATGAATAGTCCCATTTCACTCACTACACCACTACCCGAAATCGTCAAACATGATGTTATCGGGCTCGACTCCGAGGCTATCCAACATGTCCATACACACCTTGAGCATCATGGGCGGCCCACAAAGGTAATACTCGACATCCTCGGGCGCGGGATGGTCCTTGAGGTAGTTGTCGTAGAGCACCTCGTGGATTAAGCCAGTGTACCCCGACCACTCGTCGTCAGGTAGTGGTTCCGATAACGCCAGGTGCCATTCGAAGTTCTCGTTCTCCTTCTGGATCGTGTCGAAGTCTTTGACGTAAAACGCTTCACGGAAGCTACGTGCACCGTACCAGAAGCTCACCTTGCGCGTAGTGTGCAGTCTACGAAACTGGTCGAAGATGTGCGAACGCATCGGTGCCATGCCTGCACCGCCGCCGATGAAGAGCATTTCGGCATCAGTCTGCTTGGCGAAGAACTCCCCGAACGGGCCGTTTATTGCAACCTCGTCTCCTGGCTTGAGACTAAAAAGATACGACGTCATCTTTCCTGGAGGCGTGCCATCTGGCGCCTTCGGCGGGGGCGATGCAATACGGACGTTCAGCATGATGCCCCCCTCTTCGTCCGGGTAGTTGGCCATCGAATACGCACGCGTCACCGGTTCATCGAGTGCCGCCTCGAACCTCCATAGCTTGGAGTGATCCCAATCGGTTCGATATTGTTCCTCAACCTCAAAATCAGAGTATGGGTAGCGCCCTGAGGGGGCTTCGATCTGGATGTACCCGCCCGCGCGGAATGGCACCGCCTCACCAGGGGCCAGCTCGAGAACAAGTTCCTTGATGAACGTAGCCACGTTGTGATTCGACCGAACCTTACACGTCCACCGCCGAACGTCGAACACCTCCGGTGGAATCTCAATCCGCATGTCCTGCTTGACGCGAACCTGACATGACAAACGGACGTCATTCCGAGCTTCGCCACGGGATACATGACTCGTCTCCGTCCGTAAGAGCGCGCCGCCGCCTGATCCCACAATCACCTTGCACACACCACACGTCCCCTTCCCTCCGCACGCTGAGGGAATGAAGATCTTGTTGGCGGCAAGCGTTCCCAGTAGCGTTCCGCCGGCTGGTGTGTGCAGACACTTTTCGGGGTCGTCATTCACCGTGATCGTGACGTCACCCGTGGCCACAAGCTGCCGTCGAGCAATCATGAGGAGCCCGACAAGAGACACGACCGTCAACGTAAACATCGCAACGCCGAGGGTAACGGTGGCCATGACGAGTTCTTAGAACTCCATGAGTCGGAAATAACGGTAGCGCGTCAAAGCTGGATGCCGGCAAAGGCCATGAAGCCGATCGCCATCAGCCCAACCAAAATGAACGTTAACCCCAATCCCCGCAGCGCTTCAGGGGGATTGCTATATCGGAGTCGCTCGCGGATACCCGCGAGCGCGACAATCGCCAAGGCCCATCCCACACCTGAACCAAGCCCGAACACCACGCTCTCGGCTAGCGTGTAGTTACGCTCGACCATAAACAGTGAGGCCCCCAAAATGGCGCAGTTCACAGCGATCAGCGGTAAGAAAATACCGAGTGCGGTGTACAGCTTAGGGACGAAGCGGTCGAGCAACATCTCGACAATCTGCACGCTGGCGGCAATCGTCCCAATGTAGGTCAAGAAGCCAAGGAAGGAAAGGTCGTACGCCTCCAGCGACGGATGAACCCACGCCATCGCGCCGGGCTTTAGCAGATACACGTAGATGAGGTTGTTCATTGGCACGGTAATCGTTAGCACGAACATCACCGCCACGCCGAGACCAAGCGCAGTCTTGACCTCGCGCGACACCGCGAGGAACGAGCACATGCCGAGGAAGAACGCCAACGCCATGTTCTCGACAAAGACCGCGCGAACGGCAAGACTGAGGTAATGCTCCAGCATCAATCCGGCTCCACTTGGCCCGGTTTCCAGACGCGAAGTGCCCAGATGAAGAACCCGATAATGAAGAAGGCGCCTGGTGACAACACCATCAAGCCGTTCGGGGTGTACCACCCTCCTTCCGTCGCAAGTGGAAGAACCTGAGTACCGAGCAGCGAGCCCGACCCAAGGAGCTCACGCAAGAAGGCCGTGAGAATCAAGATACCTCCGTACCCCAGGCCGTTTCCTAGTCCATCGAGCAGACTCAATGTCGGCGGGTGCTGCATGGCATAGGCCTCGGCCCGTCCCATGATGATGCAATTCGTGATGATCAACCCAACGAAAACAGACAGCTGCTGAGAGATCTCGAACAGGTAGGCCTTGAGCACTTGGTCAACAACGATTACGAGCGACGCGATGATGGTGAGCTGGATGATGATTCGAATGTTCGTAGGGATCTGGTTGCGGAGCGCACTAACAAAGAAGTTCGAGCCCATGAGGACCGCAACCACCGCGACCGTCATGACCAGCGCGGAATCCATCTTGGTCGTGACCGCCAGCGCCGAGCAGATCCCGAGCACTTGAAGCACGACCGGATTGTTGTTGAACAACGGATCAATCAAGACGTCGCGCGGCTTTGCGCTCATCGAGAAGTCCCTTCGTCTCGGAGACGATCGAAATACGGCCTAAACCCGTGCTCGCCGAGCCAGAACCGGACGAGACGACTCACGCCTCGGCTCGTGATCGTCGCGCCGGCCAGCCCGTCAACCCGATACGGATCATTATCCGGATCCCCAGCCTGCCCCTTCACGACCTCAATTCGAACCGTGTCACCATCGATCGCCCGGCGCCCGTTCCAGAGTGATTTCCACCGTGGATTGTCGACTTCTCCGCCTAACCCCGGTGTCTCTTTGTGCTCATAGAACGTCAACCCGCGCACGGTTTCAAGGTCAGCATCCAGCGCGATAAACCCATAGAGTGTTCCCCAGAGCCCTAGACCACTAACGGGCAATACGACAAGGTCGAGGTCACCGCCGCCATCCCGTAACTCGTAGACGAGGGCGTGGTCAGGCATCCTCGGCACACCCGCTTGGTTCGACGGCGCCTCGCGGCTGGTCTCGGGATCGGTCGTAGCAGAGCGCTGATTGAACACCGCGGAGTCAATCTCCAGGGCCTCCCCGCTCTGCAGATCGATCACGACCTGCCTGACCGGCTCCGAGCGGCGCTCAACCTCTTCGCGGGACAGCGATTCATCCTCGGAAGCGAGCCCAGCGGCAAGGAGTACGTTTCGCTGTTTCTCCAGGAGCTCGTTCGCCAGGTGACGGTCGCGGAGCGCGACAAAGGACCCCGAGACGAATACCGCACAGACGACACAGATGGTCGCGGCGAATACGAGATTGTACCAGACGCTACCCTGCATAACGCGCCTGTCTCCTCTTGAGGTTAGCTCGGATCGTGAAGTAGTCAATCAGCGGCGCGAACAGGTTCATGAACAAGATGGCCAGCATCATCCCTTCGGGATACGCGGGGTTAACGACGCGAATCAAAACCGTCAGGACCCCGATCAAGAAACCGTAGACATAGTGCCCGCTCAGCACTGACGGACCCGAAACCGGTTCGGTAGCCATGAACACGGTCCCGAACGCCCAACCACCGAGCACGAAATGCCATGCCGGCGTCACGGCGAAGAATGGGTTGGTCGTTGACCCGATGGCGTTGAGAACAAGCGTTGTGGCTAAGGTTCCAACCGTGACGCTCATCATGATGCGCCAGGACCCGACACCGGTCCCAATCAAGATCACCGCCCCGACCAAGCACGCGAGCGCAGATGTTTCCCCCATCGACCCAGGCACGAACCCGAGGAACGCGTCCCACCAGGACATCCCCTCGACGACACCAACGATCCCCTCGAGTGTCGCGCGCGCGAGGGCCGTTGCTCCACTGACACCGTCCACCGATGTCTGCGCCGCGGTCCAGACGGCGTCACCCGACAGCTCAGCCGGATACGCAAAGAAGAGAAAGGCGCGGGCAACCAACGCCGGATTTAGCACGTTCATACCTGTGCCGCCGAAGATCTCCTTGCCCACGACGACCCCGAACGACACCCCGAGAGCGACCTGCCACAGCGGAACCATCGGTGGGAGGATAAGCGGGACGAGCATCCCGGTCACCAAGAAGCCCTCGTTGATCTCATGTCGTCGCACGATCGCGAAGAGGCCTTCCCAGAAACCGCCCACCGCGAAGGTGACAATGAGGACCGGGAAATAGTAGAGCGCTCCGTGCACAACGCACGCCACAAAGTCGTCGGGCAAGAATCCTAGCCCCAGCACCTGCACCACAACGGTCCGCCAGTCATCGAGGACCGGCGCACCCGCACTAATCGCGAGGTTAGCCTGATATCCGGTGTTGTAGACGGCCATGAAGATGCAACCGACCAATGACACGACGACCGTCATCATCAACCGCTTCACGTCGAGACCATTCCGAACATGGGACGGCCCATCGGTGACGGTTCCAGGCGTATACAGAATGGTGTCCTGCGCTTCCCAGAGCGGATACAAAAGTTGCAGCTTGCCGCCCTTCTGGAAATGGCGGGCCTGTCGATCAAGGACGTCGCGCAGAAACTTCGTCATCCTTCCTTTTCGATCATCTCCAGCACATCTCGCAAGAGGGGACCGTAATTATTCTTTCCCGGACAGACGAATGTGCACACGGCAAGATCTTCCTCATCTAACTCAAGACATCCGAGCTCTTCGGCCCGTTCCACATCTCCCATCAGCAGTGACCGCAGCAACGGTGTCGGCGCGATGTCGAACGGCAGGACCTTCTCGTATATGCCGATGGGCACGATCGCTCGGCGAGAACCGTTCGTGCTTGTCGTGAAGGAAAATCGGCGTCCCGTGATCAGCCGCGACACAAAGGTCGAGATAATTGAGTATTTGTTGACGCCTAGCCCCAGCCATCCCATGAACTCGCGCTGACGCCCTTCGGCGAGCACCGAGATCTGCTGGTGATAGCGCCCAAGATACCCGTGCACGTCACCTGCCGCGCCGCGGCCAGCCAGGACGGAACCCGAGATTGAGCGAATTTCAACATCGTCCGCTTCCCCATCGAGGAGCTCGTCAATGGCAGCCCCCAAGCGCGTGTTGAGGAGCCGTGGACGCGCCACCGGCGGACCAGCCAAACTGATGATGCGCCTCACGTCGAGCTGTCCGGTCTCGAACAACCGGCCGATTGCGACCACATCCTGGGCTCCCACGTGCCAGGCGGTCCGACTACGATCAACCGGATCCAGCGTGTGCACGTGGAGTCCGACCGTACCGGACGGATGTGGGCCAGCGAATTCCTCGTGACGCACCCGATCAACGTCTGGAACCGGAACCGTGCTCCCGGGTGACGTGCACACATACACCGGCCCTTCGGTCAGCCGCGTCAACGCGGTCACACCACGCTCGAACACAGAACCGAACCCCTCCAGCGCTACCTCGACCGATGGCGCCAATGGGTTCGTATCCATCGCCGTGACAAAGATCGAATGTGGACACCCGGCCGGGTCAGCCACACGACCGAATGGCCGCGCGCGAATCGCCGTCCAGAGACCGGACTCGGTAAGGAGCTCGGTAATCGCGTCTCGAGATAATCCGATCGGGTGTCTGCCGGAAAACGAGCTGAACGTCACCGCTGCTGGGTCACGCCCCTCATACTCAGCACGACTGATCCCAATGACGACGGACTGCAACGCTCGTCGAGCACCACGATGAATAGCACCGACGGTCCCGGCCGCTGGGGTGGTGTACCGAACCCCTGGTGTGTGCTTGTCCTCGAAGAGTGTCTGGCCGCGACGTACGTCGTCTCCAACCGATACGTACATCAGCGGTCGAAGCCCGACGAAATCCGCGGCGATGATACCGATGCGTCTGGTCGATCGGGCACGTTCAATCTGCTGAACTGGCGTGCCCCGAATCGGGAGCCGAAGACCTTTCCTTGACGTGTGCCGTCCCATCCGATCAATCAATCTCACGCCGTTCTCAGGGCGGCAGGAGTTAGCCGGCGCGCCCACGAACACGAATATTGTGAAATTTTTCCCAATCTAATCCAAAAAAACTGCCGCCGACAAAGCCGACGGCGGTATTCTCTTTGAGAATAAATATCCTACTGTGACGGTCCCGAACAAGTCAATTTCACAGGTGACTCATCCAAGCTTGACGGCGACACCAAATCGTGATCTGGTAGCATGACAGCCGAAACGTCTCCTCAGGGTCGACCGCTTCCTTCCAATCGTCAACCCCGAGAACCTACGCTGCCGCATGTCAGTTGGAACGGTTGTCGTCTGTGAAGCCCAGGTCCCGTTCGTAACTGGCGGCGCCGAGTCCCACGTCCGTGCCCTTGTGCAACAGCTATCCAACCGAGGCTATGAGACAGAATTGGTACGCATCCCGTTCAAAGAGTACCCGAAGGACGAAATTTTGGCCCACGCCGCCGCGTGGCGATTAATCGACCTCAGCGAGAGCAACGGCCGGCCGATCGACTTAGTGATCGCCACTAAATTTCCAACATACTTCGTGCGCCATCCTCGCAAGGTCGTTTGGCTCATTCATCAGTGCCGGGCCGCTTATGAACTCTGCGGCACCGAATTCAGCGACTTTGACCACACCGGTCCAGACGTTGGTCTCCGTGAGAATCTCATTGACATCGACCGCCGAATGCTCGGCGAGTGCCGTCGGCTGTTTACGAACGCGCGAAACACCGCCAACCGGTTGAAGAAATTCAACGGGCTCGAGGCAACGCCTCTCTACCACCCACCGCCGCTAGCCGACCGTCTCCGATCGGGATCGTACGGCGGCTATGTACTAGTCGTTGGACGACTCGAACCGATCAAGCGTATTGACCTAGCACTGGATGCCATGCCGCATGTTGATCCGAAGACGAAGCTAATCGTGGTAGGAGGTGGTAGGAGACGGATCACAGCGAGCATTCCTCGAGCGACGAGCCGACGAGCTCAACCTAGGAGACCGTGTGGTATTCGTTGGACAGGTTGGCGACGAGCAGCTGATCGAGCTCTACGCCGGCGCGTTGGCAGTACTATATGCACCCTACGATGAGGATTACGGGTACATTACGCTCGAAGCGTTTCTCGCGCACCGACCTGTACTGACTGCGACCGACTCCGGTGGCACCTTGGAGTTCGTTGAAAGCGACGTCAACGGCATTATCTGCGAGCCAAATGGCGAATCCGTGGCGGATGCGATCAATCGTCTGTCCGGCGATCGTCGCCTAGCGGCGGCGCTGGGCGAGGCAGGATTCGAGCGCGCGCGTAAAATTTCCTGGGATGGCGTAGTCGACACGCTGACATCTGCATGACGAAGCTCATCATCCAGATCCCGTGCCTCAACGAGGCATCGACGCTAGCCGAAACGATTCGGGACCTGCCGCGTCAGATTCCCGAAATCGACAGCATCGAGGTGCTCGTCATCGACGACGGGTCAACCGATGGGACGGCCGAGGTCGCGAAGGCGAGCGGTGTACCCCACATCGTACGGTTTCGATCGCATCGGGGATTAGCGGCCGCGTTTATGGCCGGGTTGGATACCGCGCTCAAGCTGGGTGCCGACGTGATCGTGAACACCGACGCCGACAATCAGTACGTTGGGCGCGATGTTGCGGCGCTCGTTCAACCGATTCTTCGCGAAACAGCCGATATCGTAATAGGCGACCGGAACGTACGCGCGCTCCAGCACATGCCGCGTATCAAGCGTTGGCTGCAGGTTGTCGGAAGCTGGGTGGTTAGGCGGGTGTCGAACACGCGGGTTCCGGACACCACGAGCGGCTTTCGCGCCTACAGCCGCGAGGCTGCCCTTCGCCAGACGATCGTGTCCGAGTTCTCCTATACGCTCGAGTCGATCATTCAAGCGGGGAAGAAGCGGCTCACCATTACCCATGTCGCCGTGGCAACAAACGCAGATACTCGCCGATCACACCTCTTCGACAGCGTATTCACCTATATCAAGAAGTCAACTGTAACGATCGTGCGCATCTACACAATGTACGAGCCCCTCAAGGTCTTCTCCATCGTTGGTACCATCATGTTTCTTGCCGGCTTCCTGATCTCGATGCGATTCCTTTTCCTGTACGTGAGCGGACTGGGCCAAGGGAATGTTCAATCGTTGATCCTATCGGCCACACTGATGATCGTCGGCTTTCAGATCATGCTGATCGGCCTAGTCGCCGACCTAATTTCGTCCAATCGTAAACTCACGGAAGAGATTCTCTATCGTATTCGATCGATCGAGCTGGATGGGCTGCCGGAACGGAAGAGCCAGTCAGCCCATCAACCGGACGTCCGTGTCGGCGTTGGCAAAGATTAGGACAGTGTTATCCCATGGCTGACATACGATCCACCTCGGTCGTCATCCCCGCATACAACGAAGCCGCCGTCGTCGGCCACGTTGTCCGTGGATTGCGCGACGTAGGTTCGTGGCACGAGATCCTCGTAATCGATGACGGCTCGACCGATGACACGGCGGGCGAGGCTGGACGCGCGGGAGCCCGGGTGATTCGACACCCATACAACAAGGGCAACGGCGCTGCCGTCAAGACCGGCATTCGAAACACGAGTGGCGAGTTTATTCTGATCCTCGATGCGGATGGCCAGCATCGCGTGGACCTCGCGCCGTGCCTGGTGGCTCGCCTGGGCGAGTACGACCTCGTCGTGGGCGCCCGGCCGACCGCGACTCAGGCAACGATCGGCCGTAGGCTTGGAAACCGGCTACTGGCATGGTTCGCGTCGTACCTTGCGGATCAACGGATCGACGACCTGACAAGTGGCTTTCGAGCCGCGCGGCGAGCGTGCTTGCTCGAGTTCATCCACTTACTGCCCAACGGGTTTTCAACACCGACCACAACCACGTTGGCGTTCATTCGCGCGGGCTACAACGTCACGTTCGAGCCAACGGATGCCGACCCAAGGGTTGGACGCTCGAAAATTCGCTTTACACGTGACGGGGTGAAGTTCTTTTTGATCTTACTACGGGTTATAACCGTTTTTAGCCCGTTCCGTATCTTCGTGCCAATCAGCATGGTATCGCTGTTCCTCGGCGGGACCTACGCGATGTACACGATTGCTACCGAAGTCCATGTGACGAATTCGTCAGTTCTCCTAATTGCGCTTGGCATCATTATCTTTCTCCTCGGTCTCGTATCGGAGCAAATTGCCGCGATGAGGTCTGGAGGCCGAGAACACGAGTGACGTCGGGCGCGTTGCCCCGCCGACCGGTGGTCATGCTAACGTCGTCCTACCCTCGTTTTCCCGGGGACGGGACCGGAAGCTTTCTAGAACCGATCGCTCACGGCGTGAGTGCGCTACGCCCGGTCCACGTGGTCGCACCGTGGCACCCCGCCATCCGACGACCAGCGCGGGAAGGAAACGTGCACTTTCATTTCTATCGCTACGCTCCAACGCATGATCTGCACGTTTTCGGTTACGCGGCCTCGCTCAAGGCCGATGTTGCGGTACGGCCGAGCGTGTATGCCACTGCTCCCTTGGCTCTCGTGGCCGGGTGTCGGACCGCTCGTCGGGTCGCACGCGAGGTTAACGCCGAGGTTGTCCATGCTCATTGGGTCATTCCGAACGGTGTGATGGCTGCCTTGAGTCTTAGCCGGCTTCCGCTGGTAATCAGTCTCCATGGATCGGATATCTTCGTGGCCGAAAAGAGCCCGATCCTCGGTGCAGCAGCAAGCTTTGCGTTTCAGCGCGCCGGAGCGGTCACGGCCTGCAGCCAGGACCTCCGTCAGCGTGCGGTTCGGTTTGGATCGCGCCTTGAGATGTCGGTAGTCGTCCCCTACGGTGTGGACACCGGTCAATTCGCACCCAGTCCTGAAAGCCGGCTTGCCTTGAGGCGAGCACATAACCTAACCGAGGACGCACCCGTTGTAGTTGCAGCAGGCCGGCTTGCCAGCAAGAAGGGTTTCGAGTACCTCATCGATGCTGCGGCGGCACTGCTAGTCCGTTTTCCCGAGCTGGTCATCGTGATCGTCGGCGAGGGCGACCTCGAGCGCGAGCTCAGGGAACGCGCAGCCGGACACGGTATCGAAAACCACGTGCGTCTTACTGGCGCTGTACCTCAACGGGAGGTTGGTGCGTGGTTCTCGGCTGCTGACGTCATCGCCATCCCGTCCATCCATGACGACGCTGGCAATGTCGACGGGTTGCCGAACGTGCTACTCGAAGCACTGGCTTCCGCGACGCCCGTCGTCACGACGAACGTCGGTGGGATCGCGTCGGTTGCCGAGGACGGCATCACAGCGCGAGTTGTTCCCGAACGAGACGCCGCCGCGCTTAGCGAAGCCATCGGGCACCTGCTGGCCCAAACCGATGTGGCGCGTACGATAGGTCGTGAAGCGCGTGAGCGGATGTGTCGTGCTCACAATTGGACGAGCGTCGCCGAGCGTTTCGAGGATCAGTACGAGCGTGTCGTCAATTCGCCGCTACACATTGCTCGGTCGTAACCACACGTGCTACGGTGTCGGCTAGTTGCTTATGTGGAGTGCGTTACCCTTCCTTCTGCTAGTTTCGTATCTCCCTGGTGTTGTCATCTTTCGAGTTCCTATCGGTCGGCGCGACCTGCGCGCTAGCCTCTCGACTGAGGAGCGGCTCTTTTGGCACGTCATTCTCAGCCTCCTACTAACCTCAAGCTTCGGTCTTGCGCTGGCTGCGGCTGGATGGTACCGCTTCGACCGGTTGCTCTGGCTCAATGGCACGGTCATCATGCTTCTCGTCGGCGTGTTTCGTGGCCGACTTCGGCTCAGACAGTCAGTTAAGCGTCTGTCGTTTTCTGCCCTCGTTCCCGCCGCACTGATCGGTATCGCAGCGTTCATGACCCTTCAGGCGCCGCCAGCGGAATACATCATTGGGGGTAAAGATCCAGGCACCTACGTCATAGAAGGGGTTCAAATTGCGCAAGAAGGATCGTTGCGCATCACGGATCCGCTAGTGGTATCGATTCCCGAACACCTACTTGACCTGTACGCACAAGAAGAAGATCGGGACACCTACTACGGACGCCGTTTCATGGGCTTTTATCTGGTCGAGCCTGAGACAGGACAGGTCGTCGGGCAGTTCCCACACTTATACCCAGTTTGGATTGCCGTTGGATACGGTATTAACGGCCTCACCGGGACGCGGTACACCGTGACACTTCTCGCAATACTTGGGGTAATTGCGGTTTACTTTACTGGCTGTTGGCTGGTTGGTCGCCCAGCAGCAACCGCGGCTGCCATCCTTCTTGCGATCAACGTCGCACGAGTCTGGTACAGTCGGTATCCCAACGCTGAAATCCTCCTGCAGATCCTCGTGTTCGCAGGCCTTCTCGCATATTTCCGAGCCAGCGCCAATAACGACCGATTCTTCGCGGTCGTGGCCGGCGGGCTAATTACACTAGCCGGATTCACCCATCTCACCGGGCTATTCGTCATTGTAGTCGCACTCTGCGCGAGTCTTTTAAGCCCGTACGCCGGCCGGCCATTGTCTTTTACGTTTCTTACTGTCGCAACCGCTGGCGGTATCCTAGTCGCTCTGTACTATTCCACCTTACTTGCACCGTACGTAGAGCGCCCTCTAGTCGTTATTCAGAACTTCCCAAACTTCTCCCTTTGGGCCGTCGTTACCCAAGTCGCCGATTCCGTTCGACGTTTTCGGTATTGCTCGCTCTCAGTCGAACCCAAGTCGCCGATTCCGTTCGACGATGGCTTCCGTTTGGTGTCGTGGCAGGAGTTTGGGTGCTCGCTGCGTACGCTTATTTCTTTCGCGTGCCCGAACACGGTTTAGCACTGCATGATGCAGCAGCTCTCAGAACTTTCGCAGAATATTATCTATCGCCGCTCGGCTTATTGATGGCCCTCGTGGGTCTAGCACTGGTGGTCCGGAAGCGCTTCTGGCCTGGACTTACGTTCGTATTGATACTGGTGGGATTCTCGCTCGTATTCTTCTACAAGATTCGGATCATTCCAGAACACTTTTGGGCTGCGCGACGATTTCTTGCTGTGATTCTACCGGGTGCACTGCTCCTACTTGGGGCTGCTGCGTTTCCGTTAACGTCTTTCACGTTACCCACGAGCCTGGATCGACGCCTCATTCGGATGACCACGATGGCGATGGGAATACTCGTGGTCGTTTTTATAGGAGCGGGATATCTACGTGCGTCGGCACCAATCATGAACCACGTTGAATACGAAGATATCGTGCCCCACATTGAAGCAATCAATGCGCAGATCTCCGACACCGACCTCGTCATCGTCGAATCGCGGCAGGCATCAGACCTTCATACTCTTGCCATCCCGCTTGCCTATATCTATTCGAGAGCTGTCCTGGTTCTTCGACATGCCGATCCCAATAGTGTCAAATTTCAGGAGTTCCTGTCCTGGGCGAAGGCTCGCTACAAGCGGGTTCTCTTTATCGGAGGCGGGGGCACACGGCTGCTGTCGCCATCGACGGACGCCGTTCCACTCAGTACTGAGCGATTCTCCGTTCCCGAATACGAATCAGCCTACAACGCGTACCCCAGCGAGATTCGGTTCAAGCGTTACGACGTGTCCATCTTTGAGATTTTTCCTCGCGTAATGCCTATCGACAGCTTTGACTTGGACGTCGGTGTTGAGGACGAACTCCTACTCAGTCGGTTCCACGACCAGGAGGTTCTCGGTGGTACAAATACAACGTTTCGATGGAGCCGAGACACATCCTACGTATCGATTCTTGGTATCTCCCAAAAACATCACATCGTCACACTCTGGTTGCAGAATGGTGGTCGTCCAGACAACGTTGGTCATGCAACCGTCGAGATCTCACTGAACCGTCGTCATCTTGGCACGGTAACAGTGAATGAACAGTTCAAGCCCTATCGGTTTGATGTTCCATTTGATTTAGCGGCTGAGCTCGAAGTCGCAGAGCAGCCGGGTCTTCTCCAGCTGACCTCACACACATGGAAACCGGGTGAAGTACTTCGTGTCGACGACCCTCGCGAACTTGGCGTGATGGTCGACCGGATCACGGTCAACTGAGTCGGGTGACTCTCACGAACTCAATTGTTCGTACAACGAAGTGTAGTGTGGCCCGATCACGTCCCAGCTGAATCTCGATTCGCACCGTTTCCGACCGGCCTCACCGAACGAACGTGCGTCAACCCCCATCGCAGTAACGAGTTGAGTAGCCAGTGCGTCGGCGTCCCCCGGTTGAACCAAGAACCCCGTGACCCCATCCTCGACCTTGTCGGGCAATCCCCCGGTCCGTGATGCAACTACCGGACATGAATGAGCCATTGCCTCGAGTGTCACGAGACTAGAGCCTTCGTAGCGAGTCGGATGGACGAACCAATCCGCGACCGCATACCAGCTGTGGAGATCATGATCATCGACACGACCAAGCAAGATACAGTTAGGTTCTAGTCCAGCGCCGGCGATCGCCTTCTGGATTACAGACCGTTCAGGCCCATCGCCGGCCAAGACCCAGGTCCAATTAGAGGGAAGTTCGTTCGCCACACGCGCAAGCGCGTTAACCATTACGTCGAACCCCTTGTTGGCCTCAAGTCGACCCGCCGAGAAAAACAGTGGATCGGCCTGCTCAATTCCATGCCGGACCAGCAACGCAAACCCGCGATCAACCTTTGCGAGCTGACGACAGCGTGAAGGGCTAACTGCGTTAGGAATGACGACCTGGCTACTCACAGGACAGCCCAGATGCTGTTCTATGCTCGTTGTGAGGGAACGATCAGTCGCGACGACCACAGTACTTTCACAAGCAACCGTCACCATGCCTCGCCTAAATGGAAGATAGGCCAGGTGTTTGAGCCGTCGATGTGACTGAAACTCTTCGAGACCATGGGTTGTAACGACTAGCGGACATGACAACTTCCCACGTCGCGAGGCAACAGCCAACCCCCAGCCGGCAAGACCATGAACATGCACCACATCAGGAAGTGGACTCGACTTAAACACCTCACGCGCAACCCTCCGCGACCAGAGAAAATAGTTTGAGATCCGATCTAGAACGACAGTACCTTTCCGTGATCCAACCGGTAGACGACCACCCCGTATCCAGTACAAGGTGACGAACGATGGGAACGCGCGATTAGCCAGCTTGAGCCGTCCCAGATCCGACGGTGTTTCCGAATACAAGTCGACCCTAATACCTCGCGCAGCAAGCTCGCTCACCAACTCAAATACATGGCGTTCGAGACCGCCAGGGCCGTGGGCTGGATGGACCCGGCGCGACACCATAGCCACGCGCAGCGGTTTCCTCTCGGAAGCTACGCGGTTCATCCAGCTAATGTCCTCGCCCTGTTTGGCGCTTCGAATTCTCGATGGCCGAAGCATAGACGGCAGCGACCGAGGGATACACAGCGTCTGGAGAATAGCACTCGATGAGACGCATTCGTGCAGCGGCACCGACTCGAGACCGACAATCCTCTGATTGGAGATCCTCAAGTGCAACCGCAAGATCTTCAGCCGTTCTTACTAACCACCCGGTTACACCTGATTCGATAATCTCCAAGTTCCCGCCTCGTGCCCAGGCTACAACCGGAACGCCGAGTCCCATCGTTTCGAGCACCAAACGAGAAAGTGGCTCATCCCAAGCACTCGGCAGAATAACCGCCCGTGCGTCGCGTTGTAGACCAAGCAATTGATCGTGATCAACCCAACCGAGAAACGTCGCGTCCAATCCAAGGGCCGCTGCCTGTGACTCAAGGGCACCGCGGGCGGGCCCGTCACCAGCGACAAGCAACCTAATGCCGAAGCTGACTTCAGACAACATCTTGAATAAGAGATGAAAACCCTTGGTCGGCTGAAGCTTTCCAGCAGTAAGCACGAAGGGCCTACCGTCAGAGCTTGACCACGATGTCGCAGTTGCCGCGATGTGATTAGGGTCAACAATATTCGGCACTACCGACACATCCGTGTGAGGAAGATGACCTTCGATCCGCCGCTTAACTGCTTCACTCACCGCCAGCACCTTGTCGGCCACTGAAAGACCGATGGCCCGTGCATTCAGCCGCCTTCGTGCCCATCCAACCATTATTCTTGACACTGGCCTCGGCCAGTCCCAGTACTCGCTCATGCACCCACTGAGATTCACCGTCGAACAACCCTCACAAACCTGCGACGCCCACCACGCCGTACCGTGCAGACATACCGGCCAGTAGTCTCGGACTGTGGCGACCGTTGCAAGAGCGTGCCGCCGTCCGACCGCTACCGTTGGGGGAGTACTATGAAGATGTTGCGCATGGAGCACGTCGACGTCTGGTTCGGCGCTTAATCGCTGGTGCAGATAGTCCGCTATGGCCGCGTGGGCATAATCGTGCTTTCCAAGCCTACGGCGCACCGTATGCGCGGCCCGCAAGCCGACGGCAGTAACCGAAATGTCGTCGTGGTACCGCGTTGTCACGTCGGTTCCGCTTGGATCAACAAGGATCACTTTAACCCGATGGCCCCGATCTCTCAACGTGCGAGCGAGCGCGTGTGTGCTCCATCCGCTACCTCCGCAGTGAGGTGGGTACACGTCGGTCACAAGCCACACACACCAAGTCGAAATCATTAGGAAGAGTCTACGACCGTGTCCGATACAGTGACGACCTGTCGAATACGAAACGCCATGCGATCTGTGCGACGCGAGGCGGCACCTCAAACAACTGGTTGTATGCGATTTGGCTCATTCGGACGGGTGCATCGCGCGGAATGAGCCCCACGGAGTACTGAACAGCCAGACCGAAGTTCCAGAGTATCAAGAGGACAACACACGCAGCGCCTGTCCGCCTGGCTGCGCCCTGAAGATAGCCGAAGGCTGCAGCCGCACCCAGCGCGAACACAGCCGTGCAGTTAATGAATCGTCGGGCTCCAAACGACGCACCGCCCCACCATGTGTCATACGATCCAATGACCACGACCTGGGCAGCCACCACCGCTAAGGACGCAAGCACCACCCACGGCGCTCGGCGCCACAATGTGACAAGCCCAAGGAGTCCAACCAAGGTCACAGGGTGCCACGAGAACAGTCCGTGAAAGCCTGAAAATAAAACCTTGCCCGCGTGCACGGGTAACACCGAAAACTTCTCCACCACAAACGGTGTCGGTCCGAATGTGCCGTTCAGTGTGTAATAGACGTAGAACTGCGGGGCAACGAGTACCCCCACTACGGCTCCAAACGCTGCATACGGAACCGCCCGGGTCGAAAGCTCGGCTATGAGACGTCTGGCCACGGTACTTCCACTGTCCGTGTCGTCCGACGCCGACGACGCTGCTAACCAGAACTCTCGTAGCTCGTCCACTACCACCAGGATCAGGAATAACCAGTTGAGTTCACGGACGAGGACCATCAACGCAGCAGCCGCGCCGAGTACCATCCACTCAACCGTCGTCCGTTCCGTACGGGTAACATGCCACACCCACACAAATAGTGCGACCGCGAATAGCGAATTCGCATGCGACATCGCTGGTGTGATGTACAGATAAAATACTACGGGCGACGCGAACCAGACAGCGACGATTCCCCATGTGGCAGCGGCACGGCCAACATACACTCGACAGAGCCGATAAGAGAGGAACAACCCGGCTATGCCCCACCATAAGGATGCCAGGCACACGGCGAATATATAAGGCCAGCTGTACCCGTCGCGCGGTATCGAGCTTCCCAGTGATTGAAGCGTCAAAACCAGTCCGTCAGCCACGACATAAAAAGGGGCCCACAGCAAAGCCGACCCGATAGGTGCATCGTTGAGCCTGTAGCCGGTTGGTGTGGCTTCCTCCATGAACGGACGGAGCCCAGCCTGCGCGACCGGGTCAAGACCAATGAAATGCGCGTACTCATTCGCATAGTGCAAGTCGCCGTCCATGTAGACCGACCGAAGAGTCGCGAAGTACTTGATCTCGTCGCTGGCATAGATACGCGGTGTGAATAGCGGAAGCGCCAGAATCGCGACGAGAACAAGTACACGCCACTCATGCCATCCACCCACCCACCGAAGACGGTTCGAAATCATGGCCAAATGGTCTCTACGATGCGAAACCAGCCCGCAGTCCCCTGCCCCCACCGATCCAACCCCGAAACGCGACTTCGACCGACACAACCCATTGCTCTACTTCACATTACCGCGAGTAGAGTCGAACCACCCAACCAGCTTGGTATGTCCCGGAAGATCAGTGCGCCGGAGCAAGTCCAGCTCTTCCGGTCCGATGGCGCCAGTAGCACGCAGTCCAACAACGAAGACCGCAAGCCCAACCACAGTCAGGACAATAGCTTCAACGATGGACGTCGGCCAGAAGGTCCGTGCCATGGCAAGCGTACCCGCCATCACCAGGCTCACAAGACCGATCCGTCCAGTAAACGCCCACGGAAACCTGAATCCGTACAGACGGCAGGTAAACGCATAGGCCAGCAGTGCCATCGCAAGCCTGGAAGCACCGAAGACAACCGCCGCAGGAAGTAATCCGCTCCAAACCGCGACCCCAAGAAACAACGGCGCCGTGAGCAACGTTGGTGAGCGGAGCCAGACAAGCGCTCGGTAGCGCTCATCGGTCGAGAGCACGATTCCCGGAAGATTAAATGTCGTCTCGGCATACAAGAACCCGATCAACACCCACGCCAATGGAACGGCACGAAGGAACTCCGTTCCGAACAAGAGGGGAATGTAGTCACCCGACATCACCATCAGCCCGAATCCGCCCGGCAGTAGCACGACGAGTTGTGCCTTCGAAACAGCAACGAATGTCCTTCTGAGCTGGCCGATATCACGTTTAAGCATGACCCTGGCGAACAAGGGACGATAGACACCCCTAAAGCTCGCCACCACGAGACCAACTGTCATGAACGCTAGTTTAAACGCCGTTGAAAATAACGCGACGTCTTCCGTGGACAGAACGATGGCAAGGGCCGGGGCCGCAAAGTCCATCTGCGTGAAATAGCCAGAGAGACCAAAGACATAGGTGAACGCGCTGAACCGCAAGAAGCGTCCAGCCTCTCCGGAAAACCACAACCGCGTACGGTTCGACGTCGTCGCGCTAACATTTGGTGTCGTGGTCACGTGCCCAAGCTGCCACGAAACAACAACAATACTCAACAGCGCGACGACAAGCGCAGCGCTCAAGAGACCACCCAACGCCCCGTTCATCTGGTAGCCCAGCATCAGGGCAATCCCTACAAAGGCCAGCTCAAAAATCACCTGCACCAGCGCGATGATGTTGGACCACTTCTGACCGAAGAAGGCGTTCAGGGTTCTGACCATCAAATCGATGGTCGCTCGAGCCAGGGCGATAGCCGAGATCATCCTGAGAAATGTGGATCCCAAAGGTCCGAGATCGAGGATAGCGGCCACCGTCTCCGCGTACAGGTTCATGAGGCCCAAAAGTATGGTGAGTAGCAACAGTCGAGTGGCCAGCGCGTCACGCAATAAGCGTCGTAACGCCTGGGGCCCAGCCGTATGAGCAATCTCGGGCAGAAACTTCAAGAGCGCCGTCGGTATCCCGACACTGGAATGGAGCACTAGGGTAGCCATCAACCCGATGAGTACGTCGTACACACCAGAACCCAAACCGAATCGACGCCGTATCACAACCGCGAAAACTAGCTGGAACAGGCCTAGTAAAGGAACAAGCACCGAGTTCCAGAGTGCGGCTCGAGATACCTGTGCAATCAGGGACGATGACATTGAAGACTCCGAGGCGGGACAATCAGACAACGGACCGTGCTCCTATGTCTGGCAGCAGATCGTGATAGAAGGAAAGGTATTGATCAGCTACTGTCGTAATCGCGAATCGATCCAGTACATCTGAGCGAGCCGCGCGGCCCATGCGCGCAGCACGCTGTGGATCAGCAAGCAACGACACCACAGACTCCGCCAACGCCCGGTCATCGCTCTGCCGCACAACGAGACCGCATTTACCACCAGCTTTAAAGATGAAGTCGGTGATACCGGGTAACTCGGTGACAACACAGGGTACCCCGCACGCCATGGCTTCGATCATGACCGTTCCGAACCCCTCCTGACGTGACGGAAAGACAAACACGTCAGTGGCTTGCATCAGTCGGTGCACGTCGTGGCGGATACCCAATCGGTGAACTCTAGCGGCGTCATTAGGTGACAGGAGTGCCAATTGTTTCGTCACAAAGGCCGTCTCATCAGGATCATCGAAACGGTCTCGGCCGACCAGAATAAGATGCGTGTCGGGGCGAATGGCTCCGATGGTGGGCCAGGCGCGCAGCAGCACATCGAAACCCTTTCTATGAATGAGCGAACCGACGAACGTGACGACTGAACAAGCGTCGGGAAGCCCGATGGCTCGCCTGAGCTCGACCTTGTCGTCGGAGGGGCAGAAGAGGCGAACATCTACACCCTGTGGAACGAGTCGAAGCCGGTCAGCCGACAGCCCGGCTTCGCCAAACGCAGTTGCAAGTGCCGGCGAAATCGCGACGTACCCGTCGCATGCCCTGAAAACATGGTTGCGGAACCCCTGCAAGCGCTGTCGCTTACCCAACACCGTGACAGCATCGTCAACACCCACCAAAGTCATTTCAAAGATCACGGGATGTCGTTCAAGGCGCCCCCATAACCAGGCCGAATACAGCGCATCGGTGAGCGCGTGAACATGAACAATGTCGAACGTCGAATGGCGAGCAAGATATCCAAAGACCTGCGCTGCGAACACTGGTCCATAGCTGCGGTGCCCAACACGGGTTCGACCGATCAGAGGGAGGCTGCTGCGCAGGCGTACAACCCTAAAGGTGTCAGTTTCTTCGACACTTGAAGAGCAGTCGTAAGACGATGTCAGAACGGTTAGTTCGTGTCCACGACCAGCGAGTTCGTGACAGAGCACTTCCAGTTGCTCCCCTTGACCGGAGAAGTGAGGACGAAAGCGCTGAATAACCATCGCGATCCGCATCGAACGGTCAGCTCCAGTCCTTGGGCGATCAGCGCATAAACCTTGGGCCATCTCAGTTAATCAACCACCTTACGTAGGATCACCTCAACCGCGGTGGCCTGATGATCCCAGGTATAACGTGACTCAGCTAGTAAGCGAGCGATGGGGCGGCTCCGGACCAGAGCGGCCCTGTTCGCAGCCAGTCCACTGAGTTGATCGGCTAGCCCGACAACGTTACCGGCGGGATAAAAGCGCGCAACTGACGAGGGAATCAACGCACGCAACTCAGCGATATCGATCGTCACGATCGAAAGCCCAGCTGCGAGATACTCAAAAATCTTGATCGGCGACCAAAACCAACCTAGTTTGAGCGCGGAAAACGCTGCAGGGTTAAACGGCGCCAAGCCCACATCAGCATCCGCAAAGTACTCCGGCACTCGATCGAACGGCACCTGTCCGATGAAATCAATCCGACCCAAAATCCCTGCCCTAGATGCCGCCTCGCGCGCTGCGACCCATCGTGGCCCTGTTCCCAGACACGTGACACGTAAGTCAACACCTCGATCCATACAGATAGCAACAGCCCGAACGAGATCTTCAGCTCCATGCCACGAACGAAAACTACTGGCATATACGCACCGAAGCGGACCATTGTGGGTCGGGCTGGATGTCCCAGGACGAAACCGATCAATATCGACGCCGTTGGTCACGATAGTCACGCGGCTATGCATGTCTGGAGGGAGCAGATGCTTCGACGGCGCATAAACCGCGTCGCTCCATGTCAGTTGCCTACGCCGCCAACGATCGATCGGTCGCACAAGACTTATGCGATCCAAACGATCGCGCCAAGACCCCGGATAGGGCCGAGCGGGCGAGTTGACCTCAAGCACGGACGGAATCCCAAGGCGGTGGGCAGCCCAGATGCCAGCCCCGCTGAATGTATAGAAACGCTCCACGACGACGTCCGGCTCTACACTCCTCGCATGACGCTCCACCTCTGAAACTGCCGTCCACTCTAAGAACGGCCTCGGGCGTACCATCTCGTGCATGTGAAGATGACCGGAGCCACACTCTTCGAGTGTCGCCGATGCTACGACACGGTCAGACGCCTCATCTCGAGGTGCCATGATGTGCACGTCGTGCCCTCGACGGCTCAGCCCTCGACATAGCTCAAGTACGTGAACGCTGCCGCCGTGGACTCCTGGGATCGGGGTATCGACTGCCGTGTAAAGAATCCTCACGTTCGCTGTCACTATTCTAGTGGTCCGTATTACCTCTTTTCGTCCGGACCGCGAAAACGGCGCAGTATACTTTGAGACAAACGTTGCAACGAATCGCTTGGTTCACGCCTCTTACCCTCGGGTCGGATGGTCCACCATCCGGCAACCTCGAACTCATTACGCGTCTCTGTCAACACCATGCGGTGGATATCTTCACGGATACGGTGCCAACAGTCCTAAGCGACGATGCGTTCAACGTTTTCAGCGCGTATGACTTCGTGTGGAAACACACGCTACGGCCGTACGACTTCACGATCTACGAGATCGCTGATACTCCGAGACACGGTTTCGTCTGGCCATATCTTGTTCGGTATCCCGGCCTTGTCGTCTTACACGATGACCGGTTGCATCGCCTGCGTGGCGGTGCGCTACGTGAGTTGCGACGACCAACGGAGTATCGGGCAGAGTTCCTTTACTGCCACCCTGACGCCGATTCCATAGTTCCAGAGCTCGGACTGGCCGGACTGCTCGGGGCAGCAGCTGATATCTGGCCGATGCGACGAATCGTTCTCGAATGTAGTCGGTTGGTAGTTGTTGATAATCGCTGGCGGGCCGAAATGCTGCAACACGAAGCGTCACATGACCGTTTCCGGGTCATCCAACCAGGTGTATCCAAGCCCGTGATAGCAGCCGATGAGCGTACGGCACTTCGTGCAGCGCATGGTATCTCCGCCGAGAGCGTGGTCTGTGCATCGTTCGGCCGAATCGGACCCCAACGACGAATCACGTCGATTCTTGAGGCTGTCTCTGCTCTGGGCGAAACCACCCTACACATACTAGCGTGCGGCCAAGTCGATAACGGGTACGACCCATTCCGCGAAGCCGAAATGCTTGGTGTGGCTGACCGGTTCACCCTTGTGTCCGACGCCGACGACCAGCAATGGCTCCACTACCTCGCTGTCGCCGATGCTGCGCTCTGTCTCCAGTGGCCGGACAGCTCTGAGGTCATTAAGCCGTGGTTGCACTGCCTTGCGTACGGATTACCGACAGTCGTTACTGACCGCGCGGACTTTGTCAACATCCCCACTCTCGATCCACGGAACTGGCAGGTGCAGTGCGTGAGATCGTTGGGGCAAGACAGCACTACGCTGCCCCCTGAACCGGCTATCGTAAGCATCGACATCGTCGACGAGCTACATTCCCTAAGGATTGCGCTCCGTTGGATGGCAGAAAATCCGCAATTTCGAGCTCAGTTGGCTGCCTCCAGCGTCACCCTCTGGCGTAATCAATTCAGTCTCGACCAGATGGTCAAGGGTTACCTTGATGCGATTCAGGAAGCCCGAACAGTCCCATCGATGGAAACGCGGCCGAACGACTTGCCACCGCACTTGCTCGAAGATGGCACCACCCACGTCAGGTCATTGCTCGGATCCTTGGGGGTGAAGTACGCTCTTTATACTTGAAGATCACACTCAACGGCGATCCATATTCGATCCCCGGCCCACTGTCAGTAGACGAGTTATTGGCGCAACTAAACATTAATCCCCAAGGGGTCGCTATTGAGCACAACCTGGTCGTTGTCAAGCACCGGGCCTACGGATCAACGCTCGTCACAGAGGGCGACGAGGTAGAGATCGTGAACTTTGTTGGTGGAGGACAATGAAAGATCCCCTGACGATTGCGGGCCGAAGTTTTAACTCCCGCCTCATCGTGGGTACGGGCAAGTACCCAACTTTTTCCGCGATGGTGTTGGCACACGAAGCTTCTGGCGCGGAAATGGTCACCGTCGCGGTCCGTCGCGTCAACATCAACGACCAAACCAAGGAATCGCTGCTCGACTACATCGACACCGATAAGTACACCTTGCTCCCCAACACCGCAGGCTGCTACACAGCAGATGAGGCGGTCCGAACCGCTCACCTTGCTCGCGAGGCGGGTTTGTCGAACTGGGTAAAACTGGAGGTTATTGGCGACAAGACAACGTTATTCCCTGACAACGAGGCTCTTCTTGAGGCAACACACAGCCTCGTCAAGGACAATTTCGTAGTGCTGCCATATACAAACGATGACCCTGTCGTCTGTCGAAAACTTGAAGACGCTGGCGCAGCTGCGGTTATGCCACTCGGTGCGCCGATTGGGTCAGGTCTCGGCATTCAGAACCGCCACAATATCAGCATTATTAGAGAGTTCTCTAGTATTCCTGTGATTATCGACGCGGGCGTTGGAACGCCGTCCGATGCCGCGCTTGCAATGGAACTAGGTTTGGATGCGGTGCTAATGAATACTGGGATCGCCGGTGCTCAAGACGTCGTCGCGATGGCCAACGCGATGCGCTTAGCAGTCGAAGCTGGCCGTCTTGGCTTTCTTGCTGGGCGAATTCCACGCAAGCGATACGCATCAGCTAGTAGCTCGCTTGAAGGCACCATTTCGCGTTAGTGTTCAGGGTGCAAATTTCGTGGTCATCGAAGTAAGTCGAACAACAATACCGTGACACGGGATCCTCAGCACTCAGTCAATAATCCGTTCACTCGCCCGTTCACTCAAACGGTCGAACTGGAGGACCTCGCACAACTCAAGCGCGAGTGCGCGGAGGCCCACGCCAGCTACAACGCAGCGTTGACTACCCTTGACGCTACAATCCAGCAACTGCGGGATCTGCCGCCACCACCGACTCGTTACGATGACCACCAGATTGCCACGCTCAACAAACACTGGAATCTATTCGACCCGGCACCGACCGGCTGGCGACGGCTCGTCCATCTGCTTATTTGGCCGTTAGTGGGTCAGCTGTTCGACCGTCAGCAGACGTTCAACTCGACGCTCGTGGATCACATTAACCGGAACGTCGCGTTTCACCGTGAGGTAAGTGATTCCGCAACAAGCACGCTTACGGTGCTGCACGAAGAGCTCGTCAAGACAGTGGTATTCCAATCGCGCCTTATCCAGTTTCTCCAACAGATCACGCTGTACGTGGATACGAAGGACCGAGATCGTGCAGCTTCTGTCGCGGCAGCGGTTCACTCGTTGGCCGATGAAATGCGCAAGCGTTGGGACTCAACGACCGCATGGGAACGACGCCTTGAGTCCAAGGTTGAGGACCTACGGTCGACCACCGCCGTCGCTCATCGCGTGGCACAGACTCTCAAGCGTGAGCTGGAACAGCTGAACCGAAGCGAGACGACACCGGCGCGTAGCGAGGCACCATCGATGGTAACGTCTGATGCGGCAGGACTCTCACTAGACAGCTACAAGTACGTCGGGTTCGAAGACGCGTTTCGGGGCTCCACCGATGACATTCGGGAGCGCTTGGCGAGTTACGTCCCGTATTTCCAAGACACAACCGAGGTACTAGACGCCGGATGCGGCCGAGGAGAATTTCTCGAGCTCCTCCGAGAACGTGGTGTGCCTTCGCTGGGCATTGACCTAAATCGCGAGATGGTCGAGCAGTGTCAAGAGCTTGGCCTCACCGTTGATGTTGGTGACCTGCTCTCGTTCCTGCAGCGCCAGCCGGACAAGTCACTGGGTGGGCTCTTTGCGTCACAGGTGGTCGAGCATCTGGAACCTGACTGGAACCTGACTATCTGCTAAAGGCATTGGATGCAGCGTTCCATAAACTCAGACCAGGATCGAAGATCATTCTTGAGACAATCAATGTCGCCTCATGGTCTGCCTTTTTTGAGAGCTACGTTCGAGACATTACGCACACGATGCCCTTGCATCCGGAAACCCTCCGGTACCTTGTCACCGCAAGCGGCTTCCAGAAAGTGGAGATCGCGTTCAAGTCACCATGCGCTGAGCAGAATAAGCTGGAAAGTGTGCCCGCGCCCAGACCGGAAGATAGCCAACCGGTCCCGGTCTCGCTCAAAAACCTGATCGTGGCATTCAATGAAAATACCGAGAAACTCAACGCCTTGATGTTTACCGACCAGGACTACGCCATTATTGGCGAACGTCCATGAAACCCGGTGTCGGCCGACCGGGCGATGCCAGTCGCTTCATGTCCGCGTCCACCATCATGCAAACTAGCTCGGCGAAATCAACGGTGGGTGTCCAACCGAGCACTTCACGCGCCTTCGAAGAATCGCCGACCAAGTGATCCACCTCGGCGCGACGCAGGAGGGCAGGATCCGTGTCCACGTGTTCTTGCCAATCGAGCCCTACGTGGGAAAACGCCGTCTGCACCAAGTCACGGACGGAGTGACTCACCCCGGTCGAAACGACATAATCGCTCGCCGTTTCCTGCTGCAACATTAGCCACATCGCGTGAACATAGTCACCGGCGTAGCCCCAATCCCGATGCGCGGCCAGATTACCGAGGGAAAGTCTTTCGGCTAACCCCAACTTAACCCGCGCGACACCTTCAGAAACCTTTCGCGTGACGAACTCAAGACCACGTCGCGGCGACTCGTGATTGAAAAGGATGCCTGAAACCGCGAACAGGTCATAGCTCTCGCGATAGTTGACTGTGATGTAGTGCGCAAAGACCTTGGAAACGCCGTACGGACTGCGTGGATAAAATGGAGTTGCCTCGGTTTGAGGCGTCTCGCGTGCCTTGCCGTACATTTCGCTTGACGACGCCTGATAGAAACGGATCGAGGTGTCGACCTGGCGCAGCGCCTCAAGTACGCGCGTCACACCCTGGGCGTTGTACTCGCCCGTCAGCATCGGCTGATCCCAGGAAGCCGGAACAAACGACATTGCGGCTAGGTTATAGACCTCGTGTGGTCGTACGTCATCGATAAGTTGAATCAGCGAGAGCTGATCTAACAGGTCGGCCCGACGGAGTTCGATTTTACCGAGTATGTGTTCAATGCGCCAGTGGTTGGGTGCACTCAGCCGTCGCACCGCCCCAACGACTTCGTACCTCTTCTGTAACAGTAGTTCGGCAAGATAGGAGCCGTCCTGCCCAGTGATACCAGTAATGAGTGCACGTTTGGACATGGGACTCTATTTCACAAACGAAAGATGTTGCCGTCAGCATGGCCTTTGAGCGCGTTGCGCGTATCAACTACCACGGGTGCGCGCCTGGCGATGTCCGTAAAGTCGAACTCGCGGTGATCGGTTGTGATCACAGCGCAGTCGATACCTGTCGTCAGCGCCTCGGCTGGCGCCACCGCATCGAGCATGATCGTTTTGTCCGCGAGTCGTGGCACGTAGGGGTCGCTATAACTGAGCGTCGCACCGCGCTCCTGCAAGAGCAGCGCGATATCGAGAGCGGGCGACTCTCGGATATCACCCACGTTAGGTTTATACGTCACACCAAACAGGTGCACACGCGATCCCTTAATCGCTCGTGACCGACTATTAAGTGCCTCAGTAATGCGTTCGACAACGTATCGTGGCATTCCAGCATTAATATGTCCGGCCAACTCGATGAAACGACTCTCGCAGCCGGTCTGCTTCGCTTTCCAGCTCAGGTAAAAGGGATCAACCGGAATGCAGTGACCACCTAAACCTGGGCCAGGATAGAACGGCATAAACCCAAAGGGCTTACTCTTCGCAGCATCAATAACCTCCCACACATCGACACCAATCCGCCGACACATCACCGCAAGCTCGTTGGCAAGCCCGATATTAACGGCCCGGAAGGTGTTCTCGAGCAGCTTGACCATCTCGGCAACAGTCGTCGAGGACACCGGAATCACTGAATCGACAACCTGCTGGTACAGCACGGTAGCAACTTCGGTTGAGACATCGTTAACGCCACCTACGACCTTAGGAATATTTCGCGTATTCCACTTCGTGTTTCCAGGATCGATACGCTCGGGTGAAAATGCGAGGTAGAAATCAATTCCAGCGCGCAGACCCTGGGCTTCGAGTTTCGGCCGCACGACCTCTTCAACGGTTCCCGGGTAGGTGGTCGACTCAAGAATAACGAGCTGTCCGGCACGAAGATGCCCGGCGATCTCATCGACGGCCGACACGACATAAGATAAGTCGGGATCACCCGTCTTGCGCAGCGGCGTTGGAACGCAAATATCGATGGTGTCGACTGTGGCAAGCTCATCAAAATCGTTGGTTGCGTGCAAAAGCCCGGCCCGCGTGACAGTTTCAACGTCCGCCGCGACCACGTCTCCGATGTAGGACTCGCCACGGTTGATCCGATCAACTTTGTCACAGTCAATTTCGAACGCCGTCGTGCGTAGACCTGCCTTCGCGAACTCGACCGCTAAAGGTAATCCGACGTAACCCAGACCGATCACACCGACATGCGATTCACCCGCACGGATCTTGTTACGTAACGCTTCGCTCACACTCTTTCACCCAATATACGTCCCTAGACCCTATCTCGTGAATGCCGTTAAATTCGGTCACCGATACACACCGTGCAACCGTAGCTAGATTCTAGTCTACGATTAAACCCGTACATGGAACGGATCGAGGTTGCGGTGATCGGGGGTGGTGTCATAGGACTCGCCACAGCGTGTGCCGTGGGTGCACGCGGTTTCGCGGTCTGTCTGTTCGAGCGGCACCCTCGCTTCGGGGTTGAGGCCAGCACACACAACAGTGGCGTCATCCATGCCGGTCTCTACTACCCCGCGAACTCGCTGAAGGCTGAGTTTTGCGTCGAGGGACGCGAACGGCTTTACCGCTTTTGCCACGACCACGATATTCCCCACGCACGCACCGGGAAACTCATTGTGGCCAGCGAACCCGATGACATGCCTCACCTGGAGGCACTCGCCACCCGCGGGCGAACGAATGGGGTCGATGACCTCGAGATCATCGACGTGTCGCGCATGCGTCGCATCGAGCCGCACGTCCGGGGTCACGCGGCCATCTGGTCACCGTCGTCAGGTATCGTCGAAACCGAAGCGCTGGTTCGAACTCTGGCGCACGTGGCAAGCAACCGAGGCGTGTACACGTTGCCTGACACCGCCGTCGTCTCGGGGAAAAGCTCCTTAGACGGAATTGAACTCGAGACTACACGAGAGCGCGTTGTTGCTCGGGCCGTCGTCAACGCCGCTGGGCTGTACGCGGATGAGGTCTCAATGGCGATCGGAGGCGAGCACTTTCAGATCTTCCCCGTTCGCGGCGAATACGCAGAGCTGACACCGCCTGCATGTCACCTGATTACGCGCCCAGTGTATCCGCTCCCCAACCCTTCCGGTCTTGGCCTCGGCCTGCACTTGACTCGAACAGTTTGGGGAGGCGTGACATTGGGACCGACCGCGACCGTTCAATCCGATAAGAAGGATTACGAGAGGTCCCGTCTACCAGTCGACCATTTTCTTGAATCCGCACGCCGATTGGTCCCTGAGTTAAACGTACATGACCTAAAACTAGCCGGTACCGGTATCCAGGCAAAACTCGCGAAACCCGACGGAACCTTCGCGGACTTCCTGGTCCGTCGTGACACAAAAGTCCCTACGTTAATTCAGGCAGCTGGGATCGATTCGCCGGGGCTCACGTCGTGCTTGGCAATTGCGGAGCACGTGGCAACACTAGTCGACACTACACTACGATGACATCACTACGAAATAGACCCTAAGTCATTTCGAAACGCCGGGACGCGTAGCGGGCCACCGCGTCTTGCCAAGTCGGCATCGGAATGCCAACCGACGCAAGCTTGCTATTCGAGAGCGCGCAGAACAGCGGCCGGCAAGCCTTAAGCTTAAGGTCACCGAGTTTCACGGGAATCACACGGGCATCGCAATTGAGGCACCGAGCTAACTCCAACACCACTTCCATCCACGTCGCCATACCGGAAGCAACACAGTGATACAGTCCCTGAGGGGGAGACGAAAGCAAAAGTGCCGCGGTGGCGTCAGCAACGTCGTCGACGTAGCTGGGTGAAACTGTGCGGTCGATGAACGCGCGAACCTCATGGCCATCCAGCATCGCCTCTGCTATCCGATCTAGACTGCCGCCACGGGTCCGACCCCCGTGAGCCTGGGCACCACCTCCAAACAGACTTTCGACGCGCAGCACGTAGTGCGCGGTCTCTCCTGCGAACCACTCTCCGAGCAGCTTTGATGTAGCGTAGACACTCTGTGGATTTGGAGGCGCATCTTCGCGATAGGGTTCCTTGCTCCTGCCATCGAACACAAAGTCAGTGCTGAAGTGGACAAGTGTCGCGCCGACCGTTGACGCCGCACGAGCCAGCGCCCGCACACCGAACGCATTCACCCTCATCGCTGTGACCGGATCGTCCTCGGCACTGTCAACGTCATTGTAGGCCGCACCGTTCACAATGGCCGTCGGGTGGATCTCCCGCACACATTCTTGCA
Organism: Vicinamibacterales bacterium; assembly: GCA_965237405.1. Taxonomy (GTDB): domain Bacteria; phylum Acidobacteriota; class Vicinamibacteria; order Vicinamibacterales; family UBA8438; genus CAUZIB01. Next base: position 2,685,514 of record OZ250139.1, read on the forward strand.
CGTCGGAAAAGCAGGTCAGGTCAAGCTCGGATCGCGTAAGCGCCACGACGTGGTGCTCGGACCGAAGGCGCGCACGAACCGCGTACGCTAGCTGTCCATCCGCTCCGGTCACAAGCACGGTCACCGCGCCCGCTCCTTAAGTAGCGCGCGCGTCTCCCGGTCTATCTGACGTCGGCGAATCGACTCACGCTTGTCGTAAATCTTCTTTCCCTTGGCCACACTTACCGCAACCTTGACCCGTCCGTTCTTAAAGTACATCCGGACAGGTACCAGCGTGAAACCGCGTTCGACCATCTTGCCGATAAGCTTCCGAATCTCACGCTTATTGAGCAGCAGCTTACGCTTCCTCAGCGGTTCGTGTGTGGAATATCCCTGGTGACTATACGGACTGATGTGTAGGTTGTACAAGAACACTTCTCCGCTCTCCACGCGACCGTAGCTGTCCTTGAGATTCACCTGGCCCTCGCGAATCGCCTTAACCTCGGTTCCAAGAAGCACGACCCCAGCTTCGTACGTCTCGAAGAGGTCGTAGTCGTGTCGAGCCTTTCGATTATCAGCGATCAGCCGCTCTGCTGGACGTTCAGCCATGGTTCATTGCGGTTCGATTTTCAGCCAGCCGTGCGGCAAGGCAGGTCGCCTCGATCAGGCTTTCCGGGTTGGCGATTCCCTTCCCCGCAATATCGTAAGCGGTCCCATGATCGACGGATGTCCGAACGATCGGCAAGCCAAGCGTGACGTTAACCGCTGATCCGAAGGCGACGAGTTTAATCGGAATTAGGCCTTGGTCGTGGTAACACGCAACAACGACGTCGAACTCGCCCTTGATCGCTCGTACAAAGAGGGTGTCAGCAGATACCGGACCCACGACGTCAATGCCACGATTGCGACACGCGTCGACAACTGTCCGGAAGACCGATAACTCCTCTTTTCCGAGCAGCCCTTGTTCGCCAGCGTGTGGATTCAAGCCAGCAAGCGCGATTCTAGGATTCGGAAACCCGAATTGCGGCAGCGCCTCGTGGGTCAACTCAAGCGTCTGGTCCAGCCGGTCAACCGTGAGTGCTCGTGATACGTCGACGAGAGGCACGTGCGCAGTCGCGAGCACGACTCGAAGTTGTTTAGCATAGAACATCATCGCGACACGGGTTGCCCCGGTAAGGTACGCAAGCAAATCCGTGTGCCCACGCCATGACACTCCAGCTAGGTCCCACGTCGCCTTGTTGATGGGTGCGGTCGTAAGCCCATCGAGGCGGCCAGCCATTGCATCCGCAGTCGCCTGTGTGACGGCCTCGTAGGCCACACGCCCACCTTCGGCCGACCCAACACCAGGAGAGAAATCACGGTGCACCGTCGCATGGCTTGGACCGTAGAGAATCGGCTGGCACACCTCGAGAACACGCGGGTTAGCGACCGCTTTTGCCGCGATCTCTGGTCCGATTCCTGAGGGGTCACCAACCGTGAGGCCGATACGAGGTCGAGACATGACCAATAACCAAAAGCCTGTTACGAGCAGCTTCCGCAGGATCCACAGTTGCCACTACAACCGGAGTTCCCGCAATGTTCCCCGGATCGCTCGCAGCTACGCTCGTTGGCACACCCGGTAAACTGCTCCCCCGCCGCGTTGGGAAGCTCGTAGCACAAGCAACACTTCAGCCGCGCGCATAGTCCGGACAGCCTGGATGGGTTCAGACTCAAGTTCTGCTGCTTGGCCACCTTGATCAAGATCGGCTTGAATCCGAGGAGCCACGTTGTGCAACATAGCGTTCGACCACAGGTCCCGTAGCCTCCAAGCAACTGAGCATCATCTCGGGATCTGATCTGTCGCATTTCGACACGACAACGAAACGCCGCGGCAAACTCGCAAACGAGTTCGCGGAAGTCGATACGTGCCTCAGCCGTGAAAAAAATATCAACCGGGAATCATCGAACTGTCGCTCGACTCGAACTAACTTCATCGCTAGCCCGCGCTCCCTAATCTTCATCACGCCGAGGCGGTAGGCTTCACGCTCACGGTACTGCTGCTTCAACCGGTGGTTCGCATCCTGCTTGGTCGCGCGACGGATCACGCGGGGATAAACTGCAGCGGCGGATTCATGACGCTGATCAATCCTCGGATTCGAATGCGTCACATGGCCGTAGGCTAATCGCTGACCTCTAGCTACGACCACGTCGCTCCCGTTGACGAGCGGTGGTTCGAACCCAGCTTCTGGAAGGAGAAACTGGTGAATGCGACCGACGGCATCGAACTTGACGCTTACCAGGGTCCGATCTATCTGCGCCATCTCACTCCTTACAACTGACATGCGAGACACTCGGCAACAACCCTCGGATTGATGTTGCCCTCGATCGCCTCCAACGCACGGTCAACTGCCAAAGCAGCTGCTACGCCTCGCCGCCCGCCAAACTCACGAGACAAGCGGTGAAGGTTCTCTGCTTTGTCGAAATTGACTAGACCATTGGGATCCGAACCCGCTGCCAGAAGCTCTATATCTCGCAGCAACGACGTCAACGCCTGGAACCGGTGCGTCAACTGCTGGCGCAGGCTCGCGAGCTTTTTTTCCTTCCATTTACCGGATTTCTTATCGTGAGGAACGAGGTGCTTGACGCTTTCGAGTCGCGCGTGAGCGTCTCGTGCTTGCGCCACGCTCTCAAGTAGGGCGACCGCCGCGTCACAAGCAGTCACAAGCTCGTCCGATACAATCGCAAGCGCCCGTGCCGCGCTCCCACCGGCGATGGCAGCCGCCGCCCGAGCATGTTGCAAGTCCGATCCGCCGACACGGGCGATGACATCGACCACTTCAGCCTCGCTCAACTGACCGAACCGCAGGTGCTGGCAGCGTGAACGTACCGTGGGCATCAGATTGTCTGCACGCACTGTGACAAGCACAAGGTACGAGGAGGTTGGCGGCTCCTCAAGCGTCTTGAGTAATGCACTCTGAGCCGCGGAAGTAAGACGTTCCGCGTCATCAAACACGATGACCCGGCGTCCACCCTCAAACGGACGATACATCACCTGGCCAAGAACCTCCCTTATACGATCAATATCATGGGGAACATCGCGATTCGGTGCGGACTCCATGATGAGCACTCTGGGTTTCACGATGAGCACATCCGGATGCAACCCACGGACAATTCGTGTGCAGGCTGAACATTGACCACACCCATCGACTGGAAGGGTGTCCCCAGATGACGTACTCCGAACCGGTGCCGTACAGTTGAGGGTCTGCGCCAACGCCGTCGCGATCAGGCGCTTGCCTACACCACTCGGTCCCGAAAAGAGCAAACTTTGCGGCAGCGTACCCCGAGCGACAGCTCGGGCGAGAAGCTGTAACCGGTGACCATGCGCAATCACGTCTCGAAAGGGCATTACTGTCCGAATCGTAGCACGCTGAGGACGTTGCTCAAGTGCAGCGGCGATGGCGAAGCACCCACCCTACGGCTTCGACGAGTGTATCGACGACAGCGTCAGCGGTGAGACCATTCTGCGGGCGTGTCTCCTGGGAGGCGCCATACCCGGTTCTCACGAGGACCGCGCCCGCGCCAACCGCCCGTGCCAATTGCACATCGCTCCAACGGTCACCGATGACAACTGAACGCCGCACATCGAGATCAAGTTCGCCGGTCGCTTGTTCGATAAGACCGGGTTTCGGTTTTTGACACTCACATACCTTCCGATAGGCCGCGACTGGGGCGTCCGCAAGATGAGGACAGCTATAGTGCCCGTCGAGACGCTCCCCTACCTCGCCCAATAGACGCTGGAGCAGGTCGTAAACATCCGCTACCGTCTGCTCATCAACCATTCCCCGCGCAACACCAGCTTGATTCGTCACCACGACGACGGCATACCCTGCCCGACGGAGCAGCCGAACACAGTCGATACTCCATGGGTATACACGCAAGCGCTCGATCCGGTCGACGTACCCAACGTCCTCAATCAAGGTCCCGTCACGGTCGAGAAACACCGCAGGCTGTGGCATCACAACCATTGTGCACTATCCGGTTAATCTGAGGCGGTCGTTGGTGGTCACAATGCCGACGTCCGTTATCGTGCCACCACCACACCGGCAATTGAAACACCCGTATGAGCGTGCACGACAGGGGGCCACCAGTACCTGACCAGCATCTGGAACGTGTCAACGGAGTACGAGAACGCGTCTGAAAAAAACGGGAATGCCACGACCCCATCCGCTCCAGAGCGCGGACTGGGCTATGTTGGAATCACTTCCCGTTCTCGACCAATCCGTCCGCGTACCTGTTACTGAAGTCCTTTTTGTCGAATGGCACATCATCCACCAGGTTATGGAGGTCCGTGTTAGACATTCTTGCCGTCACATCTTTGGGTAAATTGTGGCGATTGGTGTAAACCAAAGCGTCGGTATGGGATAGAAGCTGGTCACACTGATCGCAGAAAGGAAAGACATCGAACTTCTTCTCCCGATGGCCATGTCAAAGTAGTTGATACTTGTCAGCATTCAAAACGTCTAGGACGGGCTGCTGGAAAGCGCACAATCATTCGTACCATAGTAGCTGAGAGAAAGATTTTTCCTGGTCATCGAATAACTCCGACGGGAGAACATTCTCCACCTCGAAGCCAAAAAGACGCGCGCTATTATTACGTGCACGACCGTGGTCTCACCAGACGAGACTCGGGAGCTGGAAGAAGGTACGGCGACGTAATCTGTAGCTGTAGGGAGTGAATCGGTGTGTCCGGATGCTGACCGAGGGAACCGAAACGGTAATCCCACATTAGAGTAAAGCAACGAGGAGGTCACGTTTGATCGTAAGACGAGCTATTTCGGAAGCCAGACCACTGCTGCCGCTTCTGCGCAGGTTTCCCCGCACCTACGCCCTGGCCAGACGTGTCGCATTTCGACTGTTACAACTAGAAGTGAGACGTCAAGAACGAGAAGTTAGGCGTCGACTGGCAGAGGTGGACATCAATCGAAGCCTTTGGATTTCGCCGGAAGAACTCGAATTTCGCTGCGTCTTACCCCACTATCAGAAGTACGCCGACCGGGGCAAAGGTGCCAGCGGTGACTGGGATCTAGAACGCCAGAGATTCGTTGAGTCGGACGTATATCAGGCCTTTGAAGCACACTTCCTCCGCGGTATACCCTGGCCGGAGACCCCCTTTTACCAGAGCGCATTGGCTTCAATCATGGCTGGGAACATCAAGTGGGATTGTCGATCTCAGGATCAGCTGGATACCAGATTTCGACGCTTGGACGCCCTATATAGCGATATCAAAGCCAACGGATATACAGCCCAGGACGACACTGCAAACGCCGAAGGGAACCCGTTCAACGGTAACGACGAAATCTCCGTACGCATTGCTCATGATGGTGAGCTCTTGCTTGAGCACGGTTGCGATCGTCTTTCCATTGCCAAACTATTGTCCGTTCCCCGCGTGCCCGTAAAGGTGACGACAAGGCACACGGAATGGATTCAATTCCGTCGCAAGATTCTTCGCTATGCCGCTGGTCGAGACAATAGAGTTTACCAGCCGTTGCTCCATCCGGACCTGCAAGCCATTCCCTCGCGCTATGATCACCAACGTTACGAACTCATCCGGGCCAATCTGCCCTTCACCAGCGGAACATTGCTGGATATCGGCGCTCATTGGGGCTACTTCTGCCAGCGATTTCCCAGCGATGGGTTTGATTGTACTGCGGTTGAAAGTAGTGGGGAGGCCGCTTACTTTCTCGAAAAACTGCGTGCTGCCGGTAAGAAGCATTTTACCGTCGTGACCCAATCAATCTTTGACTATCGCGATCGGCAAGAATTTAATGTTGTCCTGGCTCTCAACATCTTCCATCACTTCCTGAAAACTGAAGCCAGTTGTCGAGAATTGACGGCGCTGTTACGGCGCCTGAAGGTAGGCGTTATGATTCTCCAGGCGCATCAAAGAGGGTAGCCATGAGATGGTCAGTGCTTTTCGCGACTATGACCAAGACCGCTTCGCCAATTGGGTTGCTACCCAAAGTGGACTCAATCAGGTGACCAAGTTGGGTGAAACAAAAGATGGCCGATCCATTTATCGCCTGGGGAGCGCGGCTGGATTGGTCGACCGAGCGAAAGAATAAAGACTTGTGTTCTGTCTAGCCTCGATCATCGACCGCAAGCTTGCTGAACGACAGAGATTTATTTTCCCAGCACGTCGACGGTCGCTCTTCTCATCCTTCTTTGCCCCATGACCGTCCGACTCGCCACAGCGCCTGTTACGGGAGTTAGAATGCGGCGACAGCAAAAGGCGATATTAATTGGAGGCGCCAGTAAGAGTGGCAAGACTCTACTGCGCTTCATATTGGATCGCCACTCCGAGCTTCATTCCTTCTCCGGAATAAATCTATTGAAACACGATCTATTCAGGTACTTCCCAGAGTGGCTCGTTGGTCAACCTCGGGATATTCGCGTGGCGTGGGTGGACATTTATCGACGGATGTGCTTGACGCGCTTTTATTGTTTCTGTGTACGCGGAATTCACGACATTACCCTGACGTGTCCAAAGTGCAGACCGCTATCCAGGAAAGAGCTTCACCAATCTTTGGTGGAAAATCAACCGCAGTTGGATGCGCCGGTTTCATGAGCCTAAAACGACATGGTGGGAGAAACCTTGGGGAAGACTGGCTGAAAAGCTATGGCTCACAGGTCCCGTTCAAAGCCGTAGACTTTTTCTTCTTCAGCTCACCAAAGGAACGAAATTACGCGGTTTATGCTTTCCTCGGCGCTCTCATGTGGTCATCGCAACATTTGAACCGCTACGTGGTAAGGAAACAGTGGAGGTGTTGGGATGGCAGAAACGCGTACTCGCGGTGTGCGGCTGACGCGAGAAGAACGACTGACTGTACGTCGGCTCATCAGTGACGGTCGCAGTTTTGAAGAAGCGGCGGCGGCCGTCAGGTGTTCGACGAAGACGATGCAGAGGCTGCTGAACACGGTGGGCGGGATGCCACCACGGAAGCCGACGCGTTCGAAGCGGCACCTGTCATTGGCTGAGCGCGAGGAAGTCTCGAGAGGATTGGGAAGCGGCGCATCGTATCGGGCGATCGCACGACGCCTTGGACGGGCACCGTCCACCATCTGTCGCGAGGTCAACGGCAATAGCGGCCCCTGCCGGTATCGGGCGTGTCGCGCGGACGAGGCGGCCTACAAGAGAGCGCGACGACCGAAAGCCACGAAATTCCGCCAATGTCCTCGGCTCCGCACCCAGGTGGAATCGATGTTGAACGCGCAGTGGTCTCCTCAACAAATCAGTGCGAGACTGACCGTTGACTACCCGGACGATCCCGAGATGCGCGTGTCCCACGAAACCATCTATCGCTCGCTGTTCGTCCAGGCCAGGGGGGCGTTGCGCAAAGAGCTCACCGCGTGTCTGCGTTCTGGGCGTACCCGTCGTCGCCCGCATGGGCGCAAAGATCCAGGGGGCTACATCAAAGATATGGTTCTCATCGCGGATCGACCGGCTGAGATTGAAGACCGTGCGGTGCCTGGTCATTGGGAAGGCGATCTGATGCTGGGTGCCCGGGGCCAGTCGGCGATCGCAACGTTGGTCGAGCGTCAGACTCGCTACGTGATGTTACTGGCCGTCGGCCGCAATAAGACCAGTCACCATGTGTGCGCGCTCATCGCGAAGAAGATCAGAACGCTGCCGCAGCATCTCGCGGTGTCCCTCACGTGGGACCGCGGCAAGGAAATGGCTCGGCACCGCCAATTCAGCATTGCGACTGGCGTCCACGTCTACTTCTGTGATCCGTCAAGCCCGTGGCAACGCGGCAGTAACGAAAATACGAACGGTCTGCTGCGTCAGTACTTCCCACGAGGAAGCGACTTGTCAGTCCATAGCCAGCGGCACCTGAACCGGGTCGCACACGTGCTCAACGACCGGCCTCGACAAACTCTCGGCTGGATGAAACCATCTGAAAATTTAGCTAAGTTGTTGCGTTGACCATGTGAGATCGCCCTCAAAAGAGTGGACCAGGACTTGATCATGCTCAAATCAAACAGCATTTCAGAATATTAGATGAGCTCGTAGACGCGAAGAGCGAAGAGGATATTTATGGCATCTACGGTCATTTTTGGTATGAGGTCCTCAGTGAATTCTCGCGCGCAGCGAATAAGAGATTCTGGGTTAAGGAATCCACTGGGGCTATCTCGTCGAGCCCAATTCTGGAAAAGATGTTTGGCTCTGTCAAGGTAATCCACATGGTCCGGAATGGGCGAGATGTAGCCTATTTGAGGGCTCGACAAAGTGGGCAACGTTACGCTGGGGGATGTCCCGGCCGCTGTTGGAATTCGGCGGCGGCTCGGGTGAGATTCTACGCGACCTGCTGCACCTCCGTAGCGTCTCCGAGGCCGAGGCGCTGATCTCGGGCGCGGAGGGCCGCGATCAGTTGCGGCATATCAGCACGTCCCTTCAGGCGCCGGAACCCCTTGGCCGCTTCGAGGACGCCGGCGGCGACCCAGCGCAGCATCATCTGGCCGCCCCGCCAGCGCTTCACGTTGCGTTTGACGTGGCGGGTCCTGCTGATGAGGCTCTCGGCGGCGTTGGTCGTGGCCAGCGAGCGCTGGAGACGCGGCGAGAGGCCAAGCGTCAGCACGGTCACCGTCTCCTCGAGCCCTTCGCGCACACTGGCCGCCGCGCAGGGATGCTCCTGGTCGAGACGGCGGGCGAGGTGTCGCAGCAACCGCGTCGCGGTCTTGACGTCCTCGCTCTGATAGGCGCGCTTGAGGATCGCCAGTACCCAGGGCCGCTGACGCTCCGGCAGATGGTCGAGGATGTTGCGGGTCTTGTGGATTTGGCAGCGCTGCACCAGCGCGGCACGCCCGAACACCGCCGTGACCGCCGCCCGTAGCGCCTTCGACCCATCGAGCATCACGAGGATGCTCCGATCGGTGCGCAGGCCACGACTCTGGAGGTTGGCGAGCAGGCTCTGACAGACGGTCGCGTTCTCCGTCGAACCTTCCCAGAGCCCGAGGGCGTGCTTTGTGCCGTCGACGCCGATCCCCAACGCGACGACCACACAGTGCTCGCCGATGTGGACACCGTCGAGCAGGAGACCGACCAGATCCAGCTCGTCGAGGGGCGTCGCCTGCCACGCGGCCAGCTGCGAGGCGGTCTTGGCGACAAACCGGCGGCTGACGGCGCTCTTACTCACACTGCGGCTGGGGATGTCGGCCGGAAGCGGCTCCAGACTCCGGGCATAGCCTCGGGTGCTCACGCCGACCAACAGCTGCTCGACGGTGCGCCGCCGCAGTGGATCGGTCTGGGCCATCGTCTGGAAGGTCGGGAGCGGCACCTCCTGGCGCCCCGAGCGGACCCGGGGGCGGCGGATCGATACCTTCCGCCCCCCGAGGACGACGGTACTGGCCACCGTCCCGGCCCGCGACGCCGTGCGGTCGGCTTGGTGCGCGTAGCGCGGCCCGCAGATCGCCGTCCGATCCTCCTCGAGCATGGCGTCCAGGACCTGCAATCCCGACCGCACCGCAAGGTCGAACAGCTCCGCTGCGGTGTCAATCAGCAACTCGACGAGCGGCAGCCGACGCGTGGTCGGAGATTCAACACCGGCGGTCGGACGGACTGTGCGAGACTTCTTCATGGCGGCTCCTTTGCTGTGAGGCGTGTCGCCTCGGGTTGCCCACCACTCGTGTATCACGAGCAGTGAGGAGCCGCCGCTTCAATTTTCAACAGTCAGTGGGACATCCCCTTACGCTGAAGCTCTCAAGGCTTGGGAGATGAAGATCAAGAAGAACGCAAGAGCCCTTCGGACGCTCAAGCCTCAATCGGTCCTCACGGTACATTATGAAGACCTTGTACGTAAACAACGCTCAACACTTCAAGAGGTTATGGTCTTCCTCGGCTTGGAGTTTGAGGAGGCCCTTCTCACCTATCCGGTAAGGTCCGATCAAATCGGTATCCACAAGCGTTCGTCGTTCGTTGGTAGCCCGGCAACCGAAGACTCTATATAACCTACCCGCCGGCCCATCAGAAAGTGATTAATGCGTTAGTCGTTGAGCGTATGATCATCTGTCTAACCACGCGATTCCTCTGAACAACTCGAGGCAACATCGACGCGCAGTCTCACACTTGACGGGCGAAAGAGCTCGCGAACACGTCCTTCGCGATCATCGCCGACGAGTGCTGAACCGCTGAAAACAGCCTGTTGTAGCGAGAGACAAGCTGGCTCACGCGCTTCGCCGAGGATTGTGTTTCGAAAACTGCGCGGAACTGAATCCTTGACGGTTTAATTCGACCGGACGGAGACGCGATCAACCTTCACACCAGGCGCCTCCTCTATCACTGACTCAAAGTTGAAAATAAGCGAACTAATGCGCGGACGCTCGGGATCGGCTGGAATCTTCCACACCACGTCCTGATACGTATCGCCCCAGAGCATCTGGTCGCCGAGCAGCTGCCCATCGATCTCGACGTTAACCACCTTATCTCGGTCCTCCGCAGCTGACAGTCGCACAAACAGCTGTGACCCATTTGATGGAAGCGCCATGAATACCACAGCCTGGCCGTGACCCCAGACGAAACTAACTTCTCGCCCGTCAACGTCCTCTGTCACGTTGCGTGACCACCCTGGACCCAGGTGAGGACGCGCATCATCGTCACCCAGATTAATTGTGGCCGCAGTTAACTCAAGATCGGGGTCTAGGATTGAGCGCTCATAGACCCACCCCGTGCCAGCCAGAACATCCCCTTCGATCGCAAATATATCCAGGCGACTCAGATACCCTTCCGGAAATCGCTCGGCTCTTGCGTGGTACATTCCATAGGTACGACGTCGTGGGACGGTCGGGTCTTGTTCGAACATGGACTGGCCTACGAACGAATGTGGAAACCCGAGAAGCTCGAAGACCGTCGACGGAAGGTCTGTGTGTGTGGTTGGTGCTTTCGAAATGGTCAGTGGCCCACTCCGCCGAGGAGGCTTGACGAGCATTAGCGCCTTCGCCATTCCAACCACTCGCTTTAACCTGGTGCCAGATTGTGTGCCGTTGACCTCGTATATCAGCGGGGTCGAAGGCCTCATACCAGAAAACAAGCGATCATTGATGGCACCAGAAAATCCTCTGGGCTCAAGATCCGTGCCGTGATCCGAAGCTACGATGATCAAGCTTTGGTCGTAGATGCCGAGTGCGCGCAAGCGCTCAAGAAACCTCGAGACTAAACCAACTGCACAACGTGATTGGGCCAGGTATCCCTCCCGCGAAAACCTCATCTGGCCCAGATACGCGCACGTTGCGTCGACAACCACTGGACGGTGCGGAATGCCGAGATGGATGAGCTTGAATACCGGTTGGGCACGGTCCACGGTGATGCGGTCGATGAACTGGCTAAAGAACGCCTGTGAACTCACGGCCTCGTGGCGTCTTTCGTTTGCCACCGAGTCCTGGTTTCCTGCCCAAAAAATCTTGGTAAACCAGTCAGGCCGGTTGTCGAGCAAAACCTTCACGGTGTGCGGTACGTGCCGGAACACCGAAAGCTCGATCAGTTGCCTGGCCGTGAACTTTCGGTAGTCATCGATCCCCACATACGGCTTCCGAATCGTCATCCGGACCGTGGGCAGCCCACTGCCTGACTCGTCGGGAGGAAACCAATCATCGACCCAGGCCGGTGACAAAATTGATACGATGTCGATCTCGTAGTGGTGTTGCTGTAACCCCTGTAGTATGGAAGCTTCCTCAAAGGCGTCGTTCACGAACTCGGGTACCGGGCGATCGTTACGGTAGGCCTGTCCGGTCAGCATCGCAGGTATACTGACGGACGTCGTCGGAAAGGTGCCCGCATGGTCGGTGAAGTACACGAATCCACGAAACTGTTCTTCGAGCGACCCCCGATCATCCTCGAGGAGCTCAGTAAATAGATCCGACTGGAACTCATCCAAGACCACGAAAATGACGTTCTCCTTGGCTGAAAACTGGTAGACCTCCGGCGGCGGCTCCGACCACTGGACTCGGCGCTCCGCGCTCTGCCCTACTACGATCGCAGCGACCTGCAAGCCAAGAAACAATAAGCTGGCGAAGGGCACGACCCGAATGATGCGCTGATGAAAGATCACGGACACTATGAGACCGACTGCCCAGATGCCGAGTTCGTACGGGACACGCCATGCGAGCTGACCAAGATCAATGTCACTACCATCGAGCACGCCGTAGTTCCCGACCCAGAGGTTGCCCTGTGCCCAGAACAGCAGACTCAGACCGAAGAGCACGACAGCGTACAGGCGCAACAACCGGTCGGACAGAAAGACACCCGGCGCCATCAGGCACGCCCACGACGATGCGACGACGGCAATGAGCCACGGAGCTGCAATGTCATGGAATGGCAACGAAAACTCGTCAATGTTCCACGCATAAATAGTGTGGGCCCCGACTAGAAATAAGACGCTCGCTAACAACAGCACCGGTAGACCCAGCGTGTAAAGTCGACGCCACACATCTCGCATGGTCATCGCCAAAACGGCCTGGTACCATCGAACGACCCCGGTCCAGATCCATGGTCCGAACAGCACCACACAGGTGGCTGTGAGCCCTGTGGACCACACGAAGATGACGAGAAACGGCAAGCCAAACGCTGCTACGCCAAACCAATAGCCCAATTTCCCGGGATCCGCTGGAAACAACCGGATCGAACTAAGAGGTCGTGGCAACGCTCCCACCGGAGCCCACTGCACCTTCAAGGCACGGGCACCTTTCCACTGCTGATAGTCAATCGAGAGTCGGTGCGCGCCCTCGGCAAGCATGACGGTTTGAGAAATGGTGTGCATGCCGACCGCTGGCCCTCGTCGAAGCACTTCCGTACCGTCGACCGTCAGCACGACCACGTCATCGGAACCCGCATAGAAATCGACAATCTCTGGATGCGGTGAAAACCACACACCTTCCCACCGCACGCGGTGGAACCGCGTCGGCAACTCACTTTGTTCGTCAGTAAAGGCGAGGTCAATGCTGGTGGTATCTACTTCGAACAATGGCGCGGTACCACTCTCCAAATCAACGTAGAAACTTCGTGTGAGGCCGGTCGGTGGAGCGACGCTGCGAGCGATGAGCAGGAGAACTGTGAGGAGCACCGCGACACCAAGGTTTCCGAGTCCGATTCGCACGAAACGACGCCCGCCGATCAGTGGAAATTTCATGGCAGCTTCAGAGACTACATACAAATCGGAGTCCAGCGTCGACGCCACCGGCATCCTCTGTGAGCGGCGCTCCGACACGGTCGAGAAAGACCAACCAAAGTACCGTCTGAACGTCGTACACGTTAGCGATGAACACCTTAGCGGTCGGGAGAAAAGGTCAAGAATATCTAGCGTAAAATGGTTTTGTACAAGTCTAGCAGCTCCTTCGCAATGACCCCGGGAGCATATCGCTCGGCGAATGCTGACGCCCGCATCGGGTTGTGCCGCCAGTGCTTATCGAGAATTTGCGACAGTGCCCACGCTAGAGCTTTTGGACTGGCCGGCGGCACGACTATACCGATTCCCTCGTCTGGAACTGCGGCCGCAACCCCGGTCGTTTCGGTAACGACAAAAGGAGTCCCAACAGCTGCAGCTTCAATCGCAACCTTGTTATGGGATTCGAGATGGGAAGGAATCGCTACAACGTCAGCCGCGGCCAGTAGGTTAATGCTGGCAGTTGGAGCAACTGGACCCAGAAAATTGACTCTCCCTCGCACTCCCATGTCGGTAGCGAGCCGAACGAGATGCTCGGCATAGTCACCGATCGGTTTAACGGTTAAGGACGGTCCCGCAACCACCAACCGGCCCTTAGATAGCAACGCGAGCGCCTCGATCAAGACCTCGAGACCCTTGAATGGATGAAGCCTTCCCAGTGTAACGATGACAGGCTCACCGAACGTTCCCAGTTCTTTGTCAAGTGCCGCCCTCTCACTCTGCTTCCGGCGCGTGCGTGCTTCGACAGATTCCTCAGCTGCCGCCACGGTCTGGTTCGTTACACAGATCGGAACCACTCGGGAAACCCCACGAATACCAATCGCAGCAACCTCTGTCTGCACTAGCGACGAGCTACAACGGACGGCATCGGCGCGCCGAAGTGCCCAGGAGACAAGCGCTCGCGGCAGCATGAACCTACGAAAACCGTAATGGGCCTGAGGGACCACAAGTACGTCCTCACCCATGGGCTTCAGGACAAGCTTCCCTTTCCAACCAGAAAGTGACGCTGCCGCCAGTGCCGTAACACCGTCAGGGTATGCGTTTTCAACGTGCAGAATCTCGACCTCGTCGCCGTGGTTTAGTAGATAGCGCCTCAGTGCAGCGGCGTCGGGCAGTAGAAGCCGAGTTCTGAGAGCGCTCGCAGAGACACGGCCCAGATGCTTCCACCCGCGTGAGTGATTCAAGTGGATTGCATGACCGTCCATGTCTTGACCATCCAGACCAACCGTCAAGAAACGGAAATCGTGACCAAGCGAAACGATTGCCGAGCCTAGGTCCTGGTAGACCTGCCAGCCCAACGAGTTAGCCCGTAATCTGGGCATAAACATTCGAATCCGCATCGATCTATGGTCCCTCCGGAACGAACCACTCTAAGAGAAAGGTGCTGTCTCAACCTGCCGCTAACACTGAAAATACAGCCGACGACGATCATGAGCGCTATCACCTGGACCAGCAAGGTCGGCCACAAGCGAATAATCAGCAAGACAACCATTATGGCGACACTGACCACGAATACCTTAGCAGCGAATGCGCAGGACCCGCCGAACCCGTAGTGCAATCTCGCCATGAGCGGGGCGATGATCAAGAGTCTCCAGCAATACCCAGTAAAGGTCTAGTTCGCGCTAGAATCCATGGCACGGACACTCGTCAAACGCCGATCCTTCCGCCTGCGGCCAACTTCCCAAGAGCCGGATAGTGAACCACATCCTCAAATGCGACTACTAGACCGGGGTCGATGCCAATCTGGCATTGACCTAATTCAAGTCTCCTGTGCCTATCGACGGTGAAACCGACATGGCTCAGGTCGTTGTTAGCGCAGCCCGCTGGCTGAAGCGACTGGCGCCATGGCTACCGATCACAATGTTGGTGGTCGCAGTCATCGTCAACGTCATCCTGCAAATTCGTGTGGGCGGTGGTGGTTTCAGTGTCCTGTGGTGGATGGTCGCATTACTTGTTTCTGTGCTTGCCGGGACGAAAACACCAGGGCTCGCCCTGTTGGTGCTCGTATTTCTACTGCCAGTCATGCCGTATTTTCGGTACGACGTATGGCCAGGCAAGTCATTGCCATCCCTAATCGGGGCGACCGTGCTCATAGGTGTGGCGTTCAGATCTAGGGCGTCTTTGGGGCGCCCCAGGGTTTTCTTGGACACTTGATTGCGAGAGAGTTCTCGTAGGAGGAGTGTCGAGATGGAGAAGCACGATCAGGAGTCGGCGGTGGCGGAGGGAGGCCGGAGGGCGACCGGAGGGGGCCGGTTTTCAGTCGGTCGCAAGAGCGCCGTGGTGATGTGCTTGCTGCGCGGGGAGGATCTCGAGTCCGTGTCGCGGGAGTGGAGGATCACGGCGGCGCGGGCGTCGCAGTGGCGCGATCAGTTTCTGGCCGCGGGCCAGGCGGGCCTGAAGAGCCGAGCGACGGATGCCCGGGGTGAAGACAACCGTCGGCTGCGGGCCAAGGTCGGCGAGCTGCTGATGGAGAACGAACTGCTCTACGCGAAGGTGGACCAGCTGGAGGCCGGCTCCCCTTTGGCCCGGAGGAGGTCGACGCGATGAGTGGCGCCCATTCGATCTCCACCCGTCGGGCGTACGGCGTGCAGCGGATCTACCGCGTGTGGGAGCGGGCGCGGTCCAGCGTCTACGCGAGGCGTCACGCGACGAGGTCACGCGCGCCGTGGTGTCGCCGCGCGCCGGTCGGTGCCGCCCCGGACGAGGTGCTGGTCGGCCACATCCGCCGGGTACTCGAAGCCTCGCCGTTTCATGGCGAGGGGTACCGCAAAGCCTGGGCGAAGCTGCGGGTCGCGGGGATCCGCACCTCGAAGGAGCGGGTGCGGCGGTTGATGCGGGAGCACGACCTCCAGGCCCCGCACCGCGCGGGGCACGCGCACGGCCCGAAGGCGCATGACGGCACGATCACCACGGAGGCCCCCGATGTGATGTGGGGAACGGACATGTCGGCCACGGTGACGGTCGGCGAGGGGGCGGCGTTCGTGTTCGTGGCTGTCGATCACTGTACGACCGAGTGCATCGGCCTCCATGCGGCCAAGAGCGGGAGCCGGTTCGAGGCCCTGGAGCCGATCCGCCAGGGCTGTCCGGGAACGCTTCGGCACCATCGCCAAAGGTGTCGCCAGCGGGCTTCGTCTTCGTCACGACCACGGATCGAACTACCTGGCCGATGACTTCCAACGGGAGATCAAGTTCTTTGGTATCGAGAGCTCACCGAGCTTCGTGCGGGAGCCCGAAGGGAATGGCGTCGCTGAGCGCTTCATCCGCACACTGAAGGAGAACGTCTTGTGGGTACGGAGCTTCGAAACGATCGAGGAGCTCCGCCTCGCCTTGCTTGAGTTCAAGCGGACATACAACGAACAGTGGATGCTTGAGAAGTACGACTATCGAAGCCCAGCCCAGGTGCGACGCGACCGGGTCTGGCTAGACGCGGCAGCATAGAAGTGATTACCTTCAAACCACTGTCCAAGAACCCTGGGGCGGTACACAGGTCTACATCCCGGACTTCCCGATCACGACCCTTCGAGAGCCAGTGTCTGGCCTCTTCCATAACCCGGTCGGACTTTCACTGCTCATGACCCTCGCAGCACCCGTGGCGCTTGCGATAAGTCTCCGCCCAACGCGAATCGCCTGGCTCAGGCCACTCGCAGTTTCTACCGTTGTGCTCATTGCGCTGATATTCATACCAATTGAACAGCGGTCGGCACACTTGGGCGTAGCGGTCGGTGTTGCGTACACGCTTGCCTCATCCGGCTTGGTCCTCGCGCGAAGCAACAGGCCAGCCTTCCGGAGGCTCATCGTCACGACGGGGGTGATCGCCGTCCTACTCGCTCTCGGGCTCGCCGGTGCCTTCGCGCGGACGTCGCAATGGCAACAAGTCCGGACCGCTATGAGTCACGCGCCGCTCTCGACCGTGTGGCTGGGAACCGGAGTTCGGCAGGAAACGAATCGACTTGCACTCTTCATGGTCAGCGATCGGCTCTTCGGAGGATACGGTATTGGAGGGTTTGAGGCAGCCCTCCCCGCCTACTACGAGAGGCATGGTCCATCCGTTCGACGGTATGACTACCACAGCATCCTGAACCACCCACTTCATATGTTCGTCGATTTGGGAATCTTCGGCCTCGCGGGTAATCTATGGCTGCTCGGTGCGTTCTTCATACCATCACTACGAGGAGTCTTCGTACGGGCTGGTCCACAGGGCGATGAAACGGGAATTGATCCGACGGCTCTTGGGTGTGCCGGAGGAGCTGTTGCAGTGTTGGTCCTGTCACTCTGGACCGCCGAATGGCTCTATGACCCGTCGATTAGCGTAATGACTTTCGTGCTCTTGGCGCTAGCCATCCCACAGTCAAATGTCACTGGAAGCAACCGACCAACAGCGACGGTATGGGCAATCTTAGCCCTACCCCTGGCACACGTCGTCGCATTCACGATGGGCATTTAAATGTCCCGCGCGGGATTGAATAGAGCTCTACATCGTCGGAGGCCGAGGAATCGTGCGAGCAGCCTAGATAGGGAAAGATGTAGATGAAAGTCTTTATTGATCTTGGTAGTCACCGAGGAGAAGCCATCGCTAGATTCATGGCTTCTTCTGAGTATGCTCCTGAGTGGGTCATTCATGCCTTTGACCCAAACCCATACCTCCCGATGGCATATCCTGATGGCGTGATAAAGCATCGCATGGCCGCTTGGATTAAAGATGGAGATATCGATTTATACCTAAACCCTGAGAAGCCTACTGGTAACAGTTCCTCCGTATTGGAGGACAAACTGACAGGGCATCTCGATAAAGAACACCCGATATTTGTTCCATGTATAAACATCGGTGCATGGATTAAAGAAAGCTTTCAGAACAGCGATACAGTGATCCTCAAAATGGATATTGAAGGTGCGGAATATAGAGTCCTTGAATCGATGCTTGCGGATGGCTCACTGGAATATGTAGACAGGCTTTACGTTGAGGCACACAGTAGGAAAGTATTGGTAAGTGACGAAGACAGTGAGGCGCTACTGGAAAGAGTCCGTCAGGTAACTGATCTTCGCGCAGACTATATCGAGTCTTCGAAGATCAAAGCAGGCAAGAAACGATGGCACGAACTCAACCCCAACCCTCCACCCAAAATCGCACCGTAACGGAGTTTAGCCGACTCTTTAGTTGACGCTCTCCACCTGACGGGCTCGTGATTTTTTCGCGGGTCTTCTGGTCAACGCTAAGTTTGTTTATCTGAGCCTGTACATATGAACTCAGATACTGACACTTCCTCAGAGAACAACACTAGAGTGCTGTCTTGTCCGATTTAATGAGGTTGTCGAAGTAAGGATCAAGGCTGTTCGCCTGCTCAACAATCGAGTCTTCATAGTGACTAGGACCCTCAACGCTGTCATTGGACGTCACACTGGGCATGCGCGGCCGTAGGAAAATTGCACAGCCGGGACATACCCCAACCATTTTCTCCTTCCATTTGGTGCCGCTCTTCGTGTATTCCGTTCGACGTCGCGATTGCTTTTCCCATTGAGCGGCTGCGTTGAGCATCACTGTCAGCTGGGTGTGTGTGGTCAAACCAATCATGACCAATCAGCCCGCTTGTTCGAGAGATTTCCCGCCGGTTTCCCCCTGTGGCGGCATGTGCAGATTATCCTGTTTACGCTGTGCCAGTATTCTCTGTCTGACTTGTTCGTGCCGATCCGGAGTCGCTGGGCGCCACCACACGAGACCTCAACCGGCTTTGATCCAACCGGAGATGGCGAAGAATTACTGCCGACGTCGGCAGTAATTCTTGATGTCTGTTGGCGAACGTGCGGAGTCCGGTTCGATCGACGGAGAACAGACGCGCGTATTCTGGCTGAACGGTCCCACCCAGAGCCTGGTCCAATGCCGCGCGGTCGATACCCAGGTCCAGCCGGACGCAGATATCACAGCATGGATCGTCGAGTTCGCGCACCACGCCGAGCGTCTCGATTCGGACGACCACCGAGCGGTCCAAACCTACCTCCTCTTCAAGCTCGCCTAGCAGTTGCTCAACATAATCGACTCGGCCCGTCGCCGGGTCGAAGAAATTACGGTCGACTCCCCCTGACGGCGCAAGCTCGAAGTAACCTGGGTAGGAAGTTACCGACCCGGCCCGTTCTCCCACCACCACCAGGTCGCCGCAGACCAGCACGCCGGTAACACCGATCGGCGTGACGCGCCCGATCCGGTCGGGCTCATCACGCGCCGTGACATACCGACGATAATTCGACCAACATCCCTTCATGCCCTCGCTGTCATAGTGTTCGAGCAACAGTAGCGGGTCGTCGTAGAGAGCATCCTCGCGCCGAAGCTTGAGCGCAGCCCAAACCGAATCAGTGTGAGCCTGTCCATCCGAAGACAAGGGTGGCAGATCACCCGACACTCTCAGCGTGAAGCCGTCGGACACCGGTTCGAGGGTGAGCACACTCATCCGCCAGTCTCCCGTCGGAGCTGGTCGACCACCTCGGTAAGACCAGCGTCGGCCCGCCAGACCCTCAGGCCCGCCCCGCGGGCGGACGCCTCTCCAGCATCGGAGTCTTCGACCGCGACTGCCTGGGCCGCCGTTAGTCCTGCGCGCGCCAGTGCCAGACGATAGATCATGGGGTTGGGTTTGGCGACATTCACGTCGTCACCGGTGACCAGTACCTCGAATCGATCGCGTAGCGCGTGCGCTCCGAGGAATGCCTCCGCCACACACCCAAGCGCTGAGGTAACCAGCACACAGCGGACGCCACGCTCATCCGCCAGCGCCAGCAGTTCCACGGCGCCAACGTTCGGCTTCACCGCCACGGCGTACAACTGTTCGATCTCCGACCGGTACCGATCCAGAAGAACGTCCTCCGAGTCCGGCAGACGGTGGGTTTCTTTCAGGATCCGAACGATCTCCGGGAGCCCGGGACCATTGAGGCGATTGAACTCATCCGCCGTTCCGGACCGTTCGTACGCGCCGAGGAACGCCTCGTAGGCGTCGCGCATCGCCGGCAAACTGTCGGCGAGTGTACCGTCCAGGTCGATCAATAAACCACGAAGCGGCACCAACGCGCAGCACATCTTCGAGGGGCTTCGTGCCACTGCCAACCGGTCGACACCTCGACTCAGACCGACGAGCTAGCGCCCAACACGGTTCTAGCCCCAGTCACGGATTTGCAGACCATCGCCGGCGGGAATGTCCCGCGTGGCCTTCCTGCCGACAATCTCGGACAACCGTCGAGGGTGCACCCCGAGCACTTGTTTGCCGGGACGGAGGATCGCGATGTTTATGTCTTCCTCTAGAGAGTATCGCCCAAACGGATATCGGTGAGCGCCTGCACGCCACGACGTGCGAACCGAGCCAGCTCCTCTTCCTCGCCGAGCACGACTTTCCTGCCGTCGCCGAGGGCCGCCTCGGTGGCACGGATAGCCTCGACCATCAGTTGAAGTTCGTCCGGCATGAGGGCAAAGGCATGGTCGGGACCGGGTAGGGGGATGTCCCGACCGCTGTTGGAATTCGGCGGCGGCTCGGGTGAGATTCTACGCGACCTGCTGCACCTCCGTAGCGTCTCCGAGGCCGAGGCGCTGATCTCGGGCGCGGAGGGCCGCGATCAGTTGCGGCATATCAGCACGTCCCTTCAGGCGCCGGAACCCCTTGGCCGCTTCGAGGACGCCGGCGGCGACCCAGCGCAGCATCATCTGGCCGCCCCGCCAGCGCTTCACGTTGCGTTTGACGTGGCGGGTCCTGCTGATGAGGCTCTCGGCGGCGTTGGTCGTGGCCAGCGAGCGCTGGAGACGCGGCGAGAGGCCAAGCGTCAGCACGGTCACCGTCTCCTCGAGCCCTTCGCGCACACTGGCCGCCGCGCAGGGATGCTCCTGGTCGAGACGGCGGGCGAGGTGTCGCAGCAACCGCGTCGCGGTCTTGACGTCCTCGCTCTGATAGGCGCGCTTGAGGATCGCCAGTACCCAGGGCCGCTGACGCTCCGGCAGATGGTCGAGGATGTTGCGGGTCTTGTGGATTTGGCAGCGCTGCACCAGCGCGGCACGCCCGAACACCGCCGTGACCGCCGCCCGTAGCGCCTTCGACCCATCGAGCATCACGAGGATGCTCCGATCGGTGCGCAGGCCACGACTCTGGAGGTTGGCGAGCAGGCTCTGACAGACGGTCGCGTTCTCCGTCGAACCTTCCCAGAGCCCGAGGGCGTGCTTTGTGCCGTCGACGCCGATCCCCAACGCGACGACCACACAGTGCTCGCCGATGTGGACACCGTCGAGCAGGAGACCGACCAGATCCAGCTCGTCGAGGGGCGTCGCCTGCCACGCGGCCAGCTGCGAGGCGGTCTTGGCGACAAACCGGCGGCTGACGGCGCTCTTACTCACACTGCGGCTGGGGATGTCGGCCGGAAGCGGCTCCAGACTCCGGGCATAGCCTCGGGTGCTCACGCCGACCAACAGCTGCTCGACGGTGCGCCGCCGCAGTGGATCGGTCTGGGCCATCGTCTGGAAGGTCGGGAGCGGCACCTCCTGGCGCCCCGAGCGGACCCGAGGGCGGCGGATCGATACCTTCCGCCCCCCGAGGACGACGGTACTGGCCACCGTCCCGGCCCGCGACGCCGTGCGGTCGGCTTGGTGCGCGTCGCGCGGCCCGCAGATCGCCGTCCGATCCTCCTCGAGCATGGCGTCCAGGACCTGCAATCCCGACCGCACCGCAAGGTCGAACAGCTCCGCTTCGGTGTCAATCAGCAACTCGACGAGCGGCAGCCGACGCGTGGTCGGAGATTCAACACCGGCGGTCGGACGGACTGTGCGAGACTTCTTCATGGCGGCTCCTTTGCTGTGAGGCGTGTCGCCTCGGGTTGCCCACCACTCGTGTATCACGAGCAGTGAGGAGCCGCCGCTTCAATTTTCAACAGTCAGTGGGACATCCCCACCGGGTAAGCGGTTATCAAGCGTGTAATGTTTCTCGATCACGCGAGCGCCGAGAGCCAGAGCCGCGGCGGGGCCATAGGTCGGGTGCCGGCTATGGTCCGAGAGGCCAGCGATAACGCCGAACCGCTCTTGTAACCAGGGAATCACCCCGAGGTTGAGCGTCTCAATCGGCGCCGGATATTTCGCGGTGCACTGCATGAGGCACAGCGGCGCCCGGCTCCCAGCACGGAACGTCTCGACCGCCCACGCTATGTCGTCTTCCACGCTGGCACCGGTCGAGAGGATCAACGGCTTGCCCGACGCCGACGCCATCTCAAGCAGGCGGAGGTGGCTGATCTCGTAGGAAGCGATCTTATGCACGCCGGTATGGGGATCGACCGCCTCGAAGTCGGCTTTCGAGAACGGCGTCGACATAAAGGCAACGTCTTGCTCCCGACAGTAGGCGGCCAGCTCGGGTACCATTTCGTACGGCATCGAGAGATCTTCAAAGATGTCGTGGATCGGCTCGTGAATGCCGGTCTCGGCTAGGTAATCGCTGTGACCGGCGTTCGGTGCGTAGACCGTCCGAGCGCGGTAGGTCTGGAACTTCACCGCGTCGGCACCAGCCTCGACGGCCACATCGACCAGCGCCCGCGCCATCTCCCGATCGCGCTTGGGTGTACCCATTCGCCAGTTGGAGCCAGCTTCAGCGATGACAAAAACGCGATCGCGGCCGATCTCAGCCATGGTGTGCCGGCTCTCGAAGAGTTGGAAGGTCAAGACGCCGAAGGGCCATGTTCATCGCGTCGGCCGCGCAGTGCGGGTAGTGCTCAACCAGCTCGCGTTTCACCCGTTCGGTGGCCACGTCGACAGGCTCGTCGGTCTCCCTCGACACCGGGTGCTGGTAACTGTAGAGGATCGGGCCCTGGTCATACACCTCGTCCATGACATGGGCCGTGATCGTCGCATGGTCCAGACCGTCGGTCAGCATGCGGCGAACCGGCTCCAGCCCAGCGTACTCCGGAAGCTTACCCCGATGCAGATTGATGTCGGCCACACGAGAACGACGCAGCGCATGGGCCGGAACAAGAAACTTCCAGTTCAAACTGAGGAGAAAATCGAAAGGCTCCAGTTCCAAGAGCCCGTCCATGCGCTCAGCTTCCCAGTAGTAGTCGACCGTCCGCACAGGCCGGCGATAAGCCTTAGCTAGACGCTGGAACGCTGGGAACTCAGGACGAGGGCCTCGGGCAGAGTCGTCGGCACTGGGCAAAAGACTATGGGTGAACACTCCCACCACGTCGATGTCGGCCCGGTCCAAGGCCCACTGGAGCAGAACCAAACCGGGCTGGCGACTAACCAGACACACCACCCGATAAGGCGGCGACAACTCAGGCATATGGGTAGACGCGAGTCCGTCGAACAGCCTCCTTCGGCCACGCCGCCCAATCGATCTTGCCGTAGACGGTACGCTGGGTCACATTCTGCGAGATTCGCGGCGCCGTTCCAGCGTTGAGGTGCGGCACGAACATTTCCAGGATTTGTTTCTCGAGTCGCATCGCCTCGTTATAGAGATCGGTCGCCGTAGCCTGTCGCGGGTCCAGTGTCCCGCGAAGCTGGCCGATGATCGGTCCGGTATCGATGCCATCGTCGAGCTCGAACAGCGTGACGCCTGTGACGGAGTATTCGTGCAGGATCGCATTGGCGATCGGCACCGCGCCAGCACCTTTGGGTAAGAGGCTCTCGTGGATGCCGACCACGAGACATAGCCCCAGAAGATCTGCCCCGTACATCTGCTGCCAGCCCAGCGAGTAGATGATGTCCGGGTTCAACTCCCGCATCTGGTCGGCGTGATCGTTAATATGGCCCTGCACGACGGTCTTAGGCACATGATCGACGAAACTGAATCGTGACTCATCGACCATCGCGACGCCTTCCCACCCGAGCGAGTACTCGCCGCGAGTGTAGAACATCACGATCTCCTCGCCTAGGTCGTGCAGGACCTGGGCATTGGTGTAGGTACTCTCGATTCCGCCGATCACGATCGCCTGGCTCACGGGCTATGTCTCGACGTCGCGGACGAGGAAGAATGCTTCGGCGTAAATCACGCCAACCGCCGAACCACGAAATCGCGCCATGTTTTCGATCGCCTCAGGGCTGCGAGGATGGGGATAGGGCCGCGACTCGGACCTGTAGACTAGCATCGCTTTCTGCTTGAGCGCGATGGTGTCAGCCACGCCGACAAACACGTTTGGATAGAACACCGTCCCGGGAACTTGCCGGGATCGCTCGGTTGATGAGGGCACTTCGAACGACAAGATCTGGGCGGGCGCGAACGTACCAGGGTCGTGGCGCGCCGCCATCATGACGGCGTCAAAAACCCGGCCGTGATCCCAGTTGTAGTCCCCCGGATGGTGCGTGAAGACCAAGTCAGGCTTCAGCCGATCGATGAACGGCCGGATCGCGTGAGCCAGATCCATCCGGGACACCGTATCGAGCCGGTTGTCCGGAAACCCCAAACACTCCCACGACCCGAAACCGATAAGGCCCGCAGCCCGGGCCACGTGCTCGCGCAGCCTCGCTATCCCGGCCTCGATATCGGCCGACGCCGCGTCCGGGTCGCCATGATCAGCAGGTGGGCAGCCCAGCCCTCACGGACGCGCCGCGCCACCGTGGCCCCGCACCCGAGCACTTCATCATCCGGGTGAGCCACGATCACCAGTAGCGTCTTCGGAGTGGTTCCTGTGGGCGGCATAGCAAACTATCATACCCGTTCATCTTTCACCGGCCTTAACGACGTATGATTGGACACTTAGCGCAGCGCGGGAGCAACGTTCGGCTCAACGAGGCATGAACCAGTGCTGTCCGAAACCTCGTCGCTCAACCGAACTCTTTATCCGGATATCGCATTAGTAGATGAACGAAACGTCCGCATTCTGTGAGACATTTTTGGAAAATACTCTTGCGGCTAATGGGCTTCCATCGCATCGGCGTCAGTGCGTCAGACGGTCAAGCTGGTACAGTCCACGGGCACCACGACGTGACTATAGGGCTGCCAAATACTCGATGCCCGTTCTGTCCACAGCTTCTTGACAGCACCCGCTTCGCAATAAAGATCGTCACCTCTTTTAGACGGTTTCCCGAAAGTCGTGAAGATCACGAACCTCGATTCCTCAAGACTGATCCACATCGAGAATCTAGTAAGGCGCGCAACGAAGACAAGAAAGTTATCTTGATTGCTTTTCTTGATTCAGTATCGAGTTCGCTTCATCTAGATCGGACTGATGGTCAATATCGATCGAGCGATCACGGGGCATAATGTAGGGCACGAGAGGAGGGGCGCTATAAGACCTCATCTCCCGAAAGCGTGCAACGTCAAGTACGTGCACCGCTCCGTTCGGTCTGAACGCACGTGGCATATCCTGTGATTTGCGGCCAAAATAATCAGGAAATGCAGGAACCAGGCAACCTCCTTCGTCCAGGATGAGTGTGGCGAACAGCGTGTGCGTAAACTCTGACACACTCATGACAGCACGTGGTCGAACAGAATCAAACAAGGACACGCACTCGGTAATATCCGTAGCACTTCGCAGCGGACACGTGGGGGCCAGAATCACGATGACTTCAAAATGCTGTCCCTGATCCATCAATTGGTTAAGCGCAAAAAGCGCCACATCCACAATCCCTGCCGGATCGCGTGCGAGTGCTTCTGGCCTCCGCAGCGCAAAGTCAACGCCGTGATCAGTGGAATACTGAAGTATTTCCTCGTCCTCACTCGACACAGCAACCTTATCGAGGACACCCGATTGTTGAGCTGAGTTGATTGCCCACCACAGAAGCGGACGGCCCTGTAATGGCGCTAAATTCTTTCGGGGAAATCGTGTCGACGAACCCTTCGCTGGGATAAAGCCAAGCAACCTGTCATCGCGCTTGACGCTCATCGCGTGAAACCACCAAATTCTTCAGCGAGCGAAGACGCTCCATCATCGATAGATGACTTGGACACGCTCACGACTGTTCGAACACGCTCGACGGACGACCGAACCCGTGAAATGATTGTCAGGGGAAACACCACATCACAGAAACGTCAGGTCCTCCAACTTGACCATATGTCCAGCCGGCCGTGCGCGACAGAAAACCGCGTCTTTCATCTGCTCGTATCGGTCCGGTGGAATACCATAACCCGGCCTACGGAAATCGATCTCCACATCGGCCAACCTCGATCTTGCCGAGACCGGTTCGCGTAGAAACACACTCCGCCGAATCGCCATACCGCGTTTTCGTTCCGCATCGTGCAATATTCGGCGAGGGTGCCCTAATGCAGCCTCGACGTCTCGAATGACTCGCACAAACGCATTGATGTCAGGCGGTTCAAGCGACATAAGATGTTCAACACTCCGAATTGTTCGGTCTTCGGTGATAGTTTTTTCGACAAGATTAGCTCCAAGAGCTAGTGCGGCAACATCCATGTCCCAACCTGGCGTGTGATCGGAATAGGCGATTGGGTTACCAAACATTTGCTTAAGCGTCGGAATGATCTTTAAGTTGATACTCTCCAATCGTGCGGGATAACCCGATGGACATTGGTGAATGATTACTCTCTGATTATTCTCAGCCAAAATCGTATCAACTGCCGTCTCAATTTCACCGATGGTGGAGTTTCCCGTATCTAATTGCAGACAGATACCGCTTTTTGCAGCCTGTCGAATAAGTGGTAAGTTGGTTACATCAGCCGATGCGATCTTGATCGAACTACAGCCCAACTGCTCTGCGAACACAATGTCGTCGTCAAAATTAACCGTGATGAAGAAGGCGAGACCAAACGAATCACAATACGTCTTCAGCTCAACCCATTCATCGCGGGTTAGTGTCCGTCGGCACAAGATGTCGTAGAGCGGTTCAGTAACTAATTCTGTTTTTCCGCTGGCTCGATCAAGGAGCACTTCGTAGGAGAAAGGCTGCGTCTTGTCTGCAACTAACCGGTCAGAATCTATACGCTGAAACTTGACGGCATCTGCGCCGGCTTCTGCTGCCAGCTTCACGAGACGCATAGCAGACGAAAGCGAGTAGTGTGTCGGTCCCGCCTCATAAACAATAAAGCACGGTTCGCCATCACCAACGAGACGCCCAGCCAGTTCTATGTGACTGTCAAGGCGATCGTCCGACCTCATCATTCTCTGCAACGGTCGAACATGTTCCACAGTGTCACTCACGATCTGAACCTGAGCTATTGTCAAATTTTGTGTATGAGGTCCGATCAGGCGGCCTCTTTCTGAACGCCGTCGACGAAATGAACTCCTCGAACGACGTCTGCGATCAGCTGCGCTCCGTTTAATGCTCTCCACCGTTTTTGTGCGGTAACCGCCAGCTTGAACACCATGGTCAAGGACGCGAGCCGACTGCCCGCCCCCTTCGTTTTCCGCGTACGCAAACGGACGGTGGCGAAGGTCGATTCGATCGGGTTCGTGGTCCGGATGTGTGTCCAGTGGTCCGCGGGGAAGTCATAGAAGGTTAGCAACACGTCCCGGTCTTTCTCTAGGCACGTCGTGGCGCCGGGATACTTGCGGCTGAACGTCTCGAGGAACAAAGCGAAGGCCTGCTCCGCGTCGACCTTGGTCGCCGCCATCCAGATCTCGTGGAGCATCGACTTGGCCTTGGGCTGGATCGACCGCGGCATTTTGTTGAGCACGTTCGCGGTCTTGTGAACCCAACAGCGCTGCTCGCGGGCGGAGGAGTACACCTGGCGCAGGGCCGCCCAGAAGCCGAGCCCGCCATCGCCGACCGCGAGCCTGGGCGCCAGTTCCAGTCCCCGGGCTCGGACGCTCAACAGCAGCTCGCGCCAGGACTGCTCGCTCTCGCGATACCCATCGCTCACCGCGATCAGCTCCTTCCGGCCTTCCGGGGTCGCCCTCATCAAGACCAGGATGCATTGCCGCGCGTTCGCCGCGTCCTCGAGCCGGA
This sequence comes from Vicinamibacterales bacterium, assembly GCA_965237405.1. Lineage (GTDB taxonomy): Bacteria > Acidobacteriota > Vicinamibacteria > Vicinamibacterales > UBA8438 > CAUZIB01. The sequence continues at coordinate 2,713,528 of OZ250139.1, forward strand.
CGTTGAAATACACACCGTCAGCCCAGACATAGGCGTATCGCTGGCCCGCCAGGGACCGTGTCGACCAGTCCCGATACTCCTGCTCCCAGGCCGTCTTCAGTCGCGTAATCGTCGTGGCGGAGAGTCCCTGGGCGTCGGGGCCGAGCAGCGCCGCGAGAGCGGCGCTGAAGTCGTTCGTGCTGATGCCTTTGAGGTACAGCCACGGCAACAGCTCCTCCATCGACTTGGTCCGCCTCAGATACCGCGGCAAGATGGACGAGTCGAACACCTCTTGCGCGTCCGCGGGCCGTCGATCGCGAACCCGCGGTTTCTTGACGGGGACGTCGCCCAGCCCCGTCTGGACTCGCCGTTCCGGGAGATACCCGTTGCGAACCACAAGCTGCCGCCCCGCCTCGTCTCGCAGGTCCGCTCGTTCGCGCAAGTAGTCCGTCACTTCCTGTTCGATCGCACCGGCCAACAGGTTCCGCGCTCCCTTGCGGAGGATCTCCGTCAGCACATCCCCGGATGATTCCGATGGAAACTCGACGACGTTGTCGCTACTCTGAGTCATGGTGGCGTACTCCTTTGCCCCTGCCAGGGCGATTGGGGTGTTGCGATTTCACACCCAGGGTACGCCGCCTTTCTCTAGACCGTCATACACAACTCTTGGTTATAACTCTCTGAACCTTCCAACGGACTACTGAAAGCTAAGAGTAGAACCTACAGCACGCAACATAGAGCGCAACACGAGTATTCACGAGCAGATACGAACAGTATCAAGAATCACACACATCCGGTGTCACTGGCCGCAACGATGCTGAACGGTCCAAAAAACCGTAAGACTCAGAACAACTTCGCATGATAACTCAAGGTGCTAAAGATACGCCGACTATCCTCGTTGCCCGAGTGCGGCAATCGCTGGTTCAACGAACGATAGGGACTCGAACTTGAGACGCACGAAAAGGAATGGCGTCTCGAACGCAAAACGCGCCCTACGACGTGCGCTCACGGGCGTAGTCGGATACTCGTTGAAGAATTTCGTCCAGTGAGACTCGCGGCTTCCAGCCGAGCAACTCTCGGATGCGACCGATATCAGGTTCCCGCCTGGCCATATCCTCGAAGCCGGGGGCGTACGCTTCATCGTACGGAACGTAAACGATCTCCGAGTTTTGGCCAGAAATGTTTCGGACCCGATCGGCGAGTGCCCGAATGCTGATACTCTCGGTCCCGCCCACGTTGAATACCTTACCAGCTGAATCTGGATGCTCAGCGAGTCCGATGATCGCGGGAACGACATCGGCAACGTCGCAGAAACAACGACTCTGAGTACCATCGCCGTAGACCGTGATGGGTTCGCCTCGGAGTGCTTGACCAACGAAGCGTGGGATAACCATACCGTAGCGGCCTATCTGCCGAGGCCCAACTGTGTTGAAGAGCCGAAAAATGACGACAGGCATCCCGTACTCACGGCCGTAGGCAAGTCCCAAGAACTCGTCCACCATCTTGCTTGCTGCGTAGGCCCAGCGGCTTCGACTAGTAGGTCCGAGCACAACATCGTCGTCCTCTGCAAATGGAATTCTACTGCCCTTACCGTAAACCTCAGACGTGCTCGCGATAAGCACACGGCAGCCATAACGGCGCGCAGCCCGGAGAACGCGCTCTGTGCCTCCAACGTTGGTTTCAATGGTCTGTACGGGCCGTTCGACGATAAGCTTGACACCCACAGCCGCGGCCAGATGTACGACGATGTCGACCTCCGAAGCGAACTGGTCGAGCACGACTTGATCTTCAATCGTCGCGTGGGCGAACTGAAAGTTGGGATGCCCTTGCAGTGAGGTGATGTTGTCCATCCGCCCTGTCGATAAGTCGTCAACTGCGATGACCCGATGCCCCTTTTTGAGTAGGGCTTCGCCGAGATGGGACCCGATGAACCCCGCACCGCCGGTGATGAGATAGCTTATGGATGACTGCATAGACACATACCGCAGTTGGGAGTGGGTGCACCGTCCATGCTCGGTTTTATCGTTTCTTTGTGCGAACCAGTGCGTCGTGGCCCAATCTAATCACCAACTCGATGTCGTGATGCTTCGATGCGCTCGGGCCTGTCTGGTCCAGTGCCTTCGCGACGCCCGTCGACGGTTTGTAGAAGGTCGGCCAAGTCTGGGTGGGTCGCAAGTGTTATGTTGCTACTGCTCCAGCATTGCTCGGGACCGTCCATCGCAACGCGATCTCGCAGCTGCTGCCATGTCAAGTGTCGGGCACGAACGACACATGGAATTACCTCAACGCCTAACAGTTTGGCCATGAACAGTCGATGATTCCCGTTGTCGCCGACGTGCATGCGCCCGTCTCGCCCAATGTGCACATGGGGAATGTCGGGCAGACCTGTCTTCGGATTAATCTCCACCCGGAATCCATGTTCGCTGATACTTTCGTACAAGTTCCTGATGTGTACCTCGTAGTATTCGACCAACTCCATGAGAGTCCGGCAGCCTCGTATCACGTGGCCGCGCGCAAACCGACGAGGGTAGATGCCTGTGAATAACACCGTCTGTTCCCAGCGAACCCCATCTCGGAAATGCTGGACAAGCGATTGATATTTCTGGGTCCTCTCCAATAATTTTTTGCGGAGATCCCAATCGCCAGGCAAGATGTCATTGCAGTACAGGAGGAGATCGTAATACGTCTTATAGGTGAGATCCTCTGGTTGAACCCAGATGATCTTGTCAGGCGGCGCGACAGCCTTGAAAAACAGCTTCGTGAGGTGTCGCGTCGGAGCATCGCGTCGAGATGCTTGCTCCACTCGCAGTCGTCGATAGAACGCTCGATGCGGGACGGCCCACGCAACCTCGTCCACGGCGTACCGTTGAGCCCGCTTATCGGGTGTGCAGGGATCGAAGATGGTTCGTACACTCATGACCGCGTTCCGCCAGTTGCGTTTATTGCGAGTGATAGTTTGTCCAGTCAGAAACCTTTTCCCCTTACGTTTGTCGCGCTTGACCAGTTGGCTGGGAGTGATGACAAACCGTTTCGCGCATACCAGACCGTAGTACAGGTCCGTCACCTTCCGGATCACCTGAAGGTTCAGTGAGAGCCACGCATGCGCAAGGCCACGCCTCCAGCGACGAACCAGCTCACCAATGTTCATGGGACGACCCGTAGTTGTACCCCCTGTGCACGTGCCCAAAGTAGGCTACACACAGCTTGTACTCGACACCCGTATCATTTCGTCAGGACAGAGGACATGGTCCCACACCTTTGAGACACGCTCGAGACTGAACTCCTGAACCCGTTGGAATGCTGCCTCACCCAGTGACCGTCGCAGGGACACGCTCCCGGCAAGCTGCCCTAGTGCCTCAGTCAAGGGGTGACTTCGGTTCCCGTTGCAGTGAGGTCGGTCAAGTATGGGTGGGTCGCAAGTGCTGGGTTGCTACTGCTCCAGCATTTCTCGGGTCCGGACCTCGCAACGCACTCGCGCAGCTGTTGCCATCTCAAATGTCGTGCGCGGACGAAACATGGAATTCGCTCAACCCCCAACAGCTTAGCGAGGAACAGTCGATGATTCCCGTTGTTACCGACGAGAAGACACCCGTCTCGCCCAATGTGCACATGGGGAATATCAGGCAGCTTCGTCTTCGGATTGATCTCCACCCGGAATCCATACTCGCTGATACTTTCGTGCAAGTTCCTGATGTGTACCTCGTAGTATTCGACCAACTCCATGAGAGTCCGGCAGCCTCGTATCACGTGGCCGCGCGCAAACCGACGAGGGTAGATGCCTGTGAATAACACCGTCTGTTCCCAGCGAACCCCATCTCGGAAATGCTGGACAAGCGATTGATATTTCTGGGTCCTCTCCAATAATTTTTTGCGGAGATCCCAATCGCCAGGCAAGATGTCATTGCAGTACAGGAGGAGATCGTAATACGTCGCAGTACAGGAGGAGATCGTAATACGTCTTATAGGTGAGATTCTCTGGTTGAACCCAGATGATCTTGTCAGGCGGCGCGACAGCCTTGAAAAACAGCTTCGTGAGGTGTCGCGTCGGAGCATCGCGTCGAGATGCTTGCTCTATTCGCAGTCGTCGATAGAACGCCCGATGCGGGACGGCCCACGCAACCTCGTCCACGGCGTACCGTTGAGCCCGCTTATCGGGTGTGCAGGGATCGAAGATGGTTCGTACACTCATGACCGCGTTCCGCCAGTTCCGCCAGTTCCGCCTGTTGGGCCTGACGATGACAAACCGTTTCGCGCATACCAGACCGTAGTACAGATCCGTCACCTTCCGGATCACCTGAAGGTTCAGTGAGAGCCACGCATGCGCAAGGCCACGCCTCCAGCGACGAACCAGCTCACCCATGTTCATGGGACGACCCGTAGTTGTACCCTAGGTTCACGTGACCGAAGCAGGTTACACGTGGCTCGCACTCACCACCTGTGTCGATTCGTCAGGAAAGAGGATATGGTCCCACACCTTCGAGACACGCTCGAGGCTGAACTCCTGAACCCGTTGGAATGCCACCTCACCCAGTGACCGTTGCAGGGACGAGTTCCCGGCAAGCTGCCCGAGCGCCTCAGCCAAACTGTCGACTCGATCAGTTTGGACGACCCGGCCCGTCACGCCGTCCACGATCAGCTGCAGCGGGCCGGGAGAGGCATCCGACACGATACACGCCAGGCGGTAGGCCATCGCCTCAAGCAACGCGTTTGGGGTTCCCTCGAAGCGAGACGGCAACACAAAGATCCGACACGCTCGCAGTAATGGTATTGGGTCGTGGACCAGACCATGAAAGACCACATCTGCGTCAACACCGAGCTACTGTGCCCGTGCCTGCAACGCCTCAGCCATCGGCCCGTCACCGGCGATGTCCAAGCGCCACCCGGGTATCGCGCGGGTAAAGCGCGCAAACGCCTCGATCAACACGTCCGGAGCCTTCTGGTGCACTAGCCGGCCGAGAAACAGCATGGAATTGGTTCGGGCACCGTCGTCCACTCGGTCAGCAAAAACTAGAGGATTGGGCGTGTAGTAGAGCTTCTCTTCTGGACAAAAGGCGCGCATCGATTCCAGAGCACCGGTCGAGTTGGCACTCACGACATCTGCCATCGGGTAGATCACCGGGCGCAGTTCCTGCCAGGGCGACTTCAGCCGTTGCTTGCTGGGGTCGTTGCGCTCCGAGATAACGGTTCGGTGCGACAGCCCAACTGAGGCACATACGGTCATAATGTTTGTCGCACCGAGCATGCTGATGACCACATCGGGATGCAGCTCCCTGAGGAGTTTACGTAAGGTGCGGGTGCGCCAAAACCAAAAACGGAGGACACCCGCATACCTGTAGCCGGACCACCCCAAGAGTCGGTACCGCACACAGACAGCCAATGTTGCCTGCCTCATTCGATTGCTGAACAGCAGGCGGATTAACCGGATTGGGTCGGTCACGAGACAATATCCGCGCCGAAAAAGTGTAAGTGCGACGACGAAAAACCCCGCAGGTGACGATGGTCTTGGTTCCAGCGGGGCAAGACCCGCGTTGACTATCCACCGCCATACCCGAAAGAGGGGCAGAATTCGCTTCTGTTTCGGATCTCGAAGCGTCAGTCGTGTGACGCTTGGGGGCAGCCGGTAGAAATCATCCCGCTGGTCGGCGGTCATTACCACGGTCAAATCGTGGCCGGACTCGACCCAGTGCGCTGCCAGGGTCGACGCGACCCGCTGCGCGCCCCCAACGCCTAAATGGGCAATCACGAGGACGACCCGTCGCGGCCGCGATCCGCTGGTCAGCCGATCGCTGGATCGAATCCGTTCTGTGAGGTCCACGGTTTCAGCGCCCGTGTCCTCTCTGATCGCAAGATACGCTACCCATGGGTAGAGACGTTGAACACTCAGCGTGCTGCGGCCCCTGTTTGGACTGCATGTCGCAGCCGAGGATATCGTACCCTATCTCGCTAAGCGGCCTGGACGCTGTTGCCGTTTCCGCAGCCCAGGTCGAGCGCCCGTTTCACGCGGCTCCAATCGAGGAGAGGGGATCGTTCGTTCGAGACAGTGCCTCCTCTACGTTCGATAATGGATGTCAGCCGGCTTCGAGGTGCTGTATGTTGACGTGGATCCGCGAGAGGGTCACTCCGTGGTCAGCGCACAGGCGCTTGAGATCGGTCATCGGCGTTATACCAGCCAGATCGGTAGTCAACACGATGGTTTCAACCTCACCGTTCTGGATTAACGACACCAGCGTGTTGTGTCCGCCCAATACCATATAGCCGTGTACTCGCGTGCTATGTCGCGTTTGGTCGTCATCGATAAAGCCAACCATACGCAACCGAGACTCCGGTTGCCCATCCACTTCCCGAAGCGCCGCGACGCCTGCGTCGTCGGCACCCAGGACAACGAACCGATCTCCACTTCGCCGCCGTCGTTTCACGAACTCACTCATCAACCTGAAAGATGATCGTGATCCCGTCAGCAGAAAAACTAAGAGCACGGCATGAATAACAAAGACCGTTCGAGAATAGTCCGTAAACCGAAAAACAAACACCAAAATGACGAGAACGGCCACCGTCCCAAGCACCACGCCTTTAACGAATATGACCACGTCCATCAGGCTAAAGTGCCGCCATACGCCCTGATAGACACCAACAACAAAGAACGCGACCATCTGCACCCCAACCATGATCGGCAGCGACTGGAGGAAGATGGGAAAATTCTCGCCCCACTCGCTGCCTTCGAACCGAAGGCGATAAGCCGCGTAGTAGGCAACCGAGACGAGGCAGGCATCTAGCATCACCTCGGCAACGCGGCGGCGGTAGACGAAGTTCACAACCAGTGGGGTAATCGTGCCGTTGGTGAACTCTCGTGGTTCGGAATCCTTGTACACGCGAACATTTGCTAGATAGACCGCGAAGATGCCCATCGCCAGGAGGAACAGGACCGCGAGCAGCACCGACCACTCCAGACTCACGTAACGAGTGATGACGCCAAGGGCTCCGGCAATCGCGGCAAGTACCCAGAGAACGGTAACGGCCGCACGCTCAGAAAGTCCTATTGCCACAAGCCGATGTGACGAATGATCAAGCCCACCCGTGGAGGGTCGACGCCCAGAAAGTAGTCTGGAGAGAGTGACGAGCGTCGTGTCGAAGATCGGGATTAGGAGTACCAGGGCAGGGACCGCAATGACCGCAAGTACGTTCGGTCGGCCTCCCGTGAGGCCTCCAGATCCTAGGGCCACTGTGGCTAGGCTCATCCCGACGAACAGGCTTCCGCTGTCACCGAGAAACACCGACGCCGGGTGAACATTGTATACAAGGAATGCCGCGCAGGTGCCTAGGACCAACGCAAGATAAATCGCCTCGGGCTGCTGCGCTCCCATGCTCCCGAAGGCAGCGAGCAGCGACACACTAGCGATGACAGCCACCCCAGCACACAATCCATCCATGTTGTCGAGCAGGTTGAAGGCGTTGGTAATCCCGACAATCCAGACCAACGTCAACAGCGTGTCGCCCGTCAATGAATCGACCCACTGTAGACGGTAGCCAAAGAAAACGAGCAGCGACGCAATGCCGATTACGGCAATCAGCTTTGTCGAGGGTTTCAGCGAGCGCAGGTCATCGACCAAACCGATGACGCAGATCGCCCCAGCGGCGATGAGTAACACCCCAATAGCGCGAGCCTGGTTGGTGGCCACCATGAGACCCAGCACCGTTACAGCCACCGCGACTCCTCCTAGCAGAGCCGTTGGAGTGGTATGCCACCGATCCTCTTTGGGTGTCGCCACGAAACCGAACTTGAGTGCTAGACGTCGGCACGCAGGCACCAGGAGCAGTGCCGTGAGGAAAGCCGCCGCGGACCATCCTAAAAGCCAAATCATGACGGTATGCCCAACATTCTACCTATGCGTGGTCGTTGGCCGTGGCGTCGTTCGACGCTTGGTCGCGAGACCCTCACGATACACGCGGTCGATGTTCTCGATCAGCCGAGCTGCTCTGAATCGAGTCTGTACTACTTGACGCCCCGCCTGTCCCATCCGGCTTCGCGAATGGGCGTCCGTGGCAAGCTGGCTAACCGCTTCGGCTAACGCCTCTGAGTCTTTCGGCGGCACCAAGACTCCAGTTTGGCCCGATTCGACAACATCACGCACGCCGCCGACATCCGTAGCCACGACCGCTCGACCGGCGGCCATGGCTTCGATCACCGACACTGGTGTGCCTTCATTAATGGAGCTAAGTAGAACGATGTCCAGCGCCCCGTAGACCGCTGGTAGATCCTGTCTCCATCCCAAGAATTTCACCGCGTTAGCAATTCCGAGTGCCGCCGTCTGTGTCTCGAGTTCACCGCGCATCGGTCCATCACCAACCAGGAGCAACACAGCATCTGGCACGCGGCGTTTCACTAAACTAAACGCCCGGATCAGAGTGGTTGGATCCTTGATGGGAACAAGCCTACCGACAAAACCCATTATCAGAATATCGTCGGGTAAACCTAGCTCTCGCCGTAAAGTCGGTAATGATGCGTCGAGACGTAACAACGGCTCAAGATCTAGCCCCAGCGGAACCACCGTCACCTTTGTTGCTGGGGCAATGCGTAACTCCTCGACAATCTCGTTGCGTTGCTGCTCGGACAACACGGCGATTTGATCGGTCCCCAGTGCAAGTGCACGCTCGATAGCTCGGACGAGCATGCTGGCCAACTGGCCAAAATAACCTCGGAAGACGTTGCCATGATAGGTGTGCACAACTAAACATCGATGGGATTGAATCCGCGTCGCGTTGTACAGAATCGCCGCAACGCGACCCAGGAAACCAGCTTTGGCGGTGTGCGTGTGTGTCACATCCGGCCGTATCTCGAAGAGTTTCTGTACAATCGAAAAAAATGCCTTTACGTCGCCCCATAGTCGGAATCGTCGCCCGAGGTTGGCCACGTGGCAGGTAGGCAGGCGGCGATCGGTTACGAGATGGGACAACGAACCTTCTCCTGGCTCGGGATCGCCGTGCAGAAGAAGCGTGACGTACCCGCGATCGCGCAACCCAGTGTCGAGTACGGCTACATGTCTGGCGGGGCCGCCGATATTCAACCTAGCGATCACGCGCACGACGTGCAGTGGGCGAGAACCAACCACCGTCAGTAACACCCACCCGTCGTATGTGCCGAAAATGCCGCTGCCATTGCCTGGCCAGGGCGGATCACGCAAACCTGATGCCACGGTTCACGTATGTGCAAATCGCAGAGGTGATCGCCATATGCCGCCTCGGTTTGACGATTGTCGTCGATTACACCAGTGATGAGACGCTGCTGGTTTACGCGGGTGCGCGTCACACGATCCGCAACGGTGGTCGACGAAAGCACGAGAAGCAGTCGCATCAGGTAACTGTTCGAACTTCGGTCCTGTCAAATCAGGACTGGCAAAGTACGCGGTCTGGGCCTGGAAAGACGATATCCAACCAATGCGGCACTACAGCGGCAGGTGCCCAGGTTCGCGAGCGGGGTTACTCGTTATCATCGTCGTTATCCTCCTTCTCTAGGTCGACACCAGGTCGACGGGACACCTGGTGGCTGCAGGTGTTGGTGTACGTTTCCAACACCGCTCGGCTCTCCATCCCAAGCGGAACAAACGACGTGATCGTACCACCGTCCACAACAATGAGCTGATGTTCCTCAAACGCGCTCACCTTCGCCGCCACACGATAGGTGATGAGGGTGACACTGTCCTTTAGTTCATCGAGCCACGTCAGGGCCGCTGGCCGGGCCATGGCGCTGAGCGCATCGGCATCGACGATAACGACCGGCGCGGCGGGGGTTGATGAAGTGGTAAAGGTATCGAGATACGCTGTCGCCAGTGGGTGCCCAGACTGAACGGCGCGCGCACATATAAACGCCAACTGCAGCTCCAGCTTCTCGGACACTGTTGCAATCGCGATCCGGTCGCCACACTTGACGCAGACGTCCCTGCCGTCTGGCAGATTCCCAAGCACAACCGCATCGCCCGCTTGGGCACAACCCAGGCCGTCTTCGTTGAGGCGCTTAGCACTTTGCACGAACAGTACAAAGGCTGCGATCTCGGGATAGAAGCGGCTAACACTGGCGAACGTCTGGACTGTACCGCCCCAGGGTTCTTGGACAGTGGTTTGAAGGTAATCACTTCTATGCTGCCGCGTCTAGCCAGACCCGGTCGCGTCGCACCTGGGCTGGGCTTCGATAGTCGTACTTCTCAAGCATCCACTGTTCGTTGTATGTCCGCTTGAACTCAAGCAAGGCGAGGCGGAGCTCCTCGATCGTTTCGAAGCTCCGTACCCACAAGACGTTCTCCTTCAGTGTGCGGATGAAGCGCTCAGCGACGCCATTCCCTTCGGGCTCCCGCACGAAGCTCGGTGAGCTCTCGATACCAAAGAACTTGATCTCCCGTTGGAAGTCATCGGCCAGGTAGTTCGATCCGTGGTCGTGACGAAGACGAAGCCCGCTGGCGACACCTTTGGCGATGGCGCCGAAGCGTTCCCGGACGCCCTGGCGGATCGGCTCCAGGGCCTCGAACCGGCTCCCGCTCTTGGCCGCATGGAGGCCGATGCACTCGGTCGTACAGTGATCGACAGCCACGAACACGAACGCCGCCCCCTCGCCGACCGTCACCGTGGCCGACATGTCCGTTCCCCACATCACATCGGGGGCCTCCGTGGTGATCGTGCCGTCATGCGCCTTCGGGCCGTGCGCGTGCCCCGCGCGGTGCGGGGCCTGGAGGTCGTGCTCCCGCATCAACCGCCGCACCCGCTCCTTCGAGGTGCGGATCCCCGCGACCCGCAGCTTCGCCCAGGCTTTGCGGTACCCCTCGCCATGAAACGGCGAGGCTTCGAGTACCCGGCGGATGTGGCCGACCAGCACCTCGTCCGGGGCGGCACCGACCGGCCCGCGGCGACACCACGGCGCGCGTGACCTCGTCGCGTGACGCCTCGCGTAGACGCTGGACCGCGCCCGCTCCCACACGCGGTAGATCCGCTGCACGCCGTACGCCCGACGGGTGGAGATCGAATGGGCGCCACTCATCGCGTCGACCTCCTCCGGGCCAAAGGGGAGCCGGCCTCCAGCTGGTCCACCTTCGCGTAGAGCAGTTCGTTCTCCATCAGCAGCTCGCCGACCTTGGCCCGCAGCCGACGGTTGTCTTCACCCCGGGCATCCGTCGCTCGGCTCTTCAGGCCCGCCTGGCCCGCGGCCAGAAACTGATCGCGCCACTGCGACGCCCGCGCCGCCGTGATCCTCCACTCCCGCGACACGGACTCGAGATCCTCCCCGCGCAGCAAGCACATCACCACGGCGCTCTTGCGACCGACTGAAAACCGGCCCCCTCCGGTCGCCCTCCGGCCTCCCTCCGCCACCGCCGACTCCTGATCGTGCTTCTCCATCTCGACACTCCTCCTACGAGAACTCTCTCGCAATCAAGTGTCCAAGAAAACCCTGGGGCGCCCCAGGACCGCCTGAAAGAACCCTGCCAATGCCAGACGTAGGCCGCCTACGTACACAACAAACTGCGGCCAATCACTGCCTCGGGTCATCAGGCTATGAGCTACAAACAACGTTGTCACAGCTACACAAATCGTGGCGCCAACCACAACGAGTAGCTTCATCTCGTTCGAGACCCGACGCTTACCGAGAAAAGACTTGGCCAGAGGGGAAGCACTCTTTAGGGCAGCGGGAACCGGTGAGGAGGATGGCAACCGTAACCATTCTTTGACCTCGGCTGAGAACATCGCCCGCGCGTGCCGCTTCTGATTGGCGAACCTAACCGCTCGATGGGTCAGCGGATAGAGCAGGGTGGACCACAGCAGCGCAGCAACAAAGACCAATATCGTCAGCGCCGGATCAACCCACAAAAGTACCCCCAAGGCGCCGACGGCACCGACAATGGGCGGCACTGCTTCGCAGAATGTGAGGGCCGTCAATGCTCCGAACCGACATCCAGCTACGGGACCTTTTTTCCCCCAATCCGCCACGAGCCGACTGGCCACCGGGGCGCGCGGGTCCGGGAGGCGTCTGGCAAATCCGACCAGCTCGGTGAACCCACGCGCGAGGTCTTTCTCGACGAGCGCCATCACCAGGCTGCGCGATATGAAGTAGCAACTCGCGCTCGTGATGAAACACACGGCTGAAGCGGTAATGGCGACCCACAGTAAAACCGGCTCTTCTCTAGCTCGCCACTCAATGCCCAGCGGTTGAATCGACAACACCCCGTCAGTCTGCATTTGTTGGGCGTACCAGTACACCGCGTAGACGGCGGCTGCCTGACTGGCTACATAGAACAGACTCAGCACGAGTACGGCCGCCACCGTTGGTGTCTCGCCGCTGAATGTTCGATTCAACAGCCAGCGAATAGTGCCAGTATAATTACCACCCTGCTGCACGAACGTCCGCCCAAAGGTAAGCAGATTCCCACTCACGAATCGAGGAATTATTCTCGTGACGTCGATTCCATCCATCACTACACGAGTCCCTCACTCCGGTGTACCGGCGCGATCCAGCTTGTCAATGCTAGGCACATCAAAACCTGGGCGAAGAACCACGACCGTTGGACATCATTGGTCTACCGCCACCGATAACCGTTGACGCGTCGACTCGAAAAGCTACCTGCATGTACGACATTCTTCTCGGACTACGCGCGGCCAACTGCCTCACCTACGGCCTCAATCACGTGTGCTTGTTCCTCGTCAGTCAACATCGGAAACAATGGGAGAGTAATCGCCGATGTCCCGTGGGCTTCTGCTTCCGGAAACTGGCCCGGGCCGAAACCGAGCTCGCGATAGTACGGCTGTAGGTGTACCGGCATGTAATGAACGTTGACACCAATCCCGCGGCCACGCAGCTCGTCGTACACACGCCGGTGTGTGCCGAGCGTGTTATCCAAGACCCGGACCACATACAGGTGAAATGCCGACCGATTCTCGGCCTCCACAGTGAGTCGCCGTAGCGGCCATCCGTCAAACGCACGGTCGTAGCACGCAGCACATAGATTCCGGCGATCGAGCTGATGATCAAGGCGTTCGAGTTGGCTCAAACCGAGGGCAGCTTCAACATCGGTCATCCGGTAATTGTAGCCCAGCACTTGCTGCTCATAGTACCAACCAGGTACTCCGCTGGGTAAGCCGGATGCATTGACTGTTCGTGGCGCACATTGGAGACATTCCTGGTCTCGCATGATTCCACTGCTTCGAAACAAGCGCATGCGCTCGGCCAGCGCGGAGTCATTCGTCAGAGCCATACCGCCCTCGCCTGGCGTGATGTTCTTGACGGGATGAAAACTGAACACCGTAATATCGGACCAGCGGCAACTGCCGACTGGCTCATCATGTCGTGTCGCGCCGATGGCATGACATGCATCTTCCAACACGCGGAAACCGAACTCTTTCGCGAGCGCCCAGATCGTCTCCTGCTCGGTTGGCTGCCCTGCAAAATGCACTGGCACGAATACCGTCGGCAGGCGGCCGTCATCCTTGGCCTGCATTAGTTTGTCCTTGAGGCGTGGAACGCTCACATTCCCAGTGGAGGGATCGATATCAACAAAATCGATACTCGCGCCGCAATACCGTCCGCAATTTGCCGACGCCACAAACGTGATTTGGTACCGTCCACAACCACGCATCGCGGTTCAGCCCAAGCGCCAAGCAAGCGATATGCAATGCTGACGTTCCGCTGTTCACGCGACCGCATGCCTCGCACGGACTCGTTGCGCGACCGCAAATTCAAAGGCTGGAACTACCGGACCTTGCGTGATCACGCCTGAACGGAAACAGCGAACTACAGCTGCCACATCCTCGTTGCTCAAATCATACCGACCGTAGGGAATCATCAAACGGTCGATCGTATGTGCAAACCCGCGATCTCATCGACGGACAAGAACCTAAGATTCGAGCCGGATTGATACTCAAACCCTTGTTTAACTGGCACCGCCGTCTCCCTCAGGCCGTTCACGGTAAGGTCTACAGGCCGCGTGAAGACAATGGCCGGCTGTATGACGTAGTGACCAGCAAATTCCAGCGTCAAGTGCGAATCGTCGGCGGGGCACATCACCTCGTGGAGCTTTTCGCCAGGTCGGATCCCAACAACCTTCTGCGGCAGCTCCGGGGCGACCGCTGTCGCCACGTCGACGACCTTGACCGACGGGATCTTCGGCACAAAGATCTCACCGCCCTGCATCCGCTCAAAATTACGGAGCACAAAGTCCACCCCCTCCTGCAGGGTGATCCAGAAGCGCGTCATGCGTAGGTCGGTGATGGGCAAATGGTCGCGTTGTTCTGCAACGCACTTCTTGAAAAACGGAACGACGGACCCACGTGAGCCAACGACGTTGCCATAACGCGTCACCGCGAAACGTGCTCGATGTCCTCCCGCCACATTGTTCGCAGCGATGAACAGCTTATCCGACACTAATTTCGTCGCGCCGTAGAGATTAATAGGACTCGCGGCCTTGTCGGTCGACAGTGCCATCACCTGTTGTACATCATTCGCCAGCGCTGCCTTGATGACGTTCTCGGCGCCGTGGATATTGGTCTTGATGCACTCCATCGGGTTGTACTCGGATGCTGGGATCTGCTTGAGAGCCGCCGCGTGTATTACATAATCAACACCGCTCATGGCTTGGATCATGCGGTCACTGTCACGCACATCACCGAGGAGAAATCGCAAACACGGATGATCGATGTCTTGCTGCATTTCGAACTGCTTGAGCTCGTCGCGTGAGTAGATGATGAGCTTCTTCGGACGGTAACGCTCGAGCAACGTTCGAACGTAGCACTGACCGAACGAACCGGCCCCTCCCGTGATCAAAACTGTCGCGCCGTCAAACATTGGAGTTCCTCACGAAAGCTGCCATAGAGACTCCCGTATACGCGTCATCAATGGTATGCGGCCAAGCACACCCGAAGACATCCAGGTGAACACGGGTGCATGGATATCGTGTTCCGACAGACCAGGAAACTTCTGCACCAATTTACCCGATGTCTTGAGCGTCGCCGGCCGAGAAAACAACCGTGTCAGCCGTGCGCGCAGTGCGCGCGGCACACTCACCTCGGGCACGTCGAGTGTGTCAAATGCATCGAGGATGACGTCAGCTGCCAGTGGTGGGGTGACGTTGCGGATACGAGAGCGTAACCACTCGCGCTGGGACGCCAATATCGCCCTCGCCGGGGCCTCTTCACGCTCTTTATGCACGCCCGCGAGCAACTCATCGGCGCTTGAAAAACGGTTACTGATCTCGTCGGAAGGGTGCAGAAAGTCACTGTCTGGTTCGGGCACATAGCTAGCCACCATTCGATCGAGCAACACGCCCTCAACACCTGTCGAGCATCCGGGATGAATGACAGTATCAGCTCCATGCATCCACGCGTTCGCGTTACCGCCATAGCGTACATCGATGTTTCGTGGACGGGCCCACTCTCGCCAAACGTTGTGGTCCTCTCCCGGATGCGGACGTATGACGATCCGCTCATAGCGGTGCGCTGCCTCCACTTCGCTGAGCAGCGCCTGTAAGCCGACCATCTGGCGAGCCTTGTATCCAGCATGTCGATGGAGCTTATCGGCTTCCGCATTGGTAATCACGATTCCCACCTTCCGGAGACGCGGGACTAAACCTTCTCCAGCATGCTTATCGAGCCGCTTAAACGGATTCGCGAGTCCGAAATTAGTATTCACGATGAGGAAGCGGCCGAACTCCCGACGAATTGCGTCAGCCTCCAGCTGGTAGACGGCGCGAAGACCGGGTAGCAGAGTGTCGAACCGGGGATTACCCGTGACGACGACTTTCTCGGCAGCCTGCGGCCGATAACGACGCATGTCGTCTGCCGTCTTTGTCCCAGATGCCAACAGGAGATCCACTGACGGAAGACAGGGTGCCCCGACCGTCAGCGCGAAGTATGTCTTGGTGTCGCGATACAGGATACCCTCCTCGCACAGACTCGCAATCACATGCCCTTGCGCCTTGACCGCAACGAAACGTGGCGCCTTGTCTTGGCGAATGCCGATAGCGACCAGTAGGCCGGGCACGCCGAGCGACATCTGCTCGCGGATCGCGCGGTCCTGCCCTAAAAAGACAACCCAGCCCCGTTCAACTGCTTTCGCGGCAAGCAGTGTCTTTCCGAGGAGTTCACGGGCTTTCGTCTCGATCGGGAGGTGCAGAGTACGGCGTTTCATACGTCCGGCAGCACTTCTGGGCTGGTTCTGACAGGAGAGAGTTCCAGGCCCGTCACGTCGCTTTTATCCATCACTCAACGGGTGCCTCATTGCAGAGTACCGGTGCTATCCAGCTCATCGGTATCACCAGCTGGTCGAACTGTAGAGCGCACGAATTCTCTTTAACGACTGGCCGACTATCCCTTCGACGAACTCTCACGACCAAAGATTCCGCGAACCCCATCCGTGCATCGCCGAAGCGGCGCAGTGACGCGCCAACTCGTTGAACTGTGAATATGGCGAATCTTTTTGTCGGCCCTCCGGAGCCCCCCAACTAGCATCCGACGCTCGTATGCAGCGGCGTCTAACGACGAGAGCAACGTCGCCACTACCCACTTAGAGAAATTGATCGGAGCCTTGTAGAGAAACACCGCGAGCGTTGAGGTGGGGTCGTCGTATTCGATAGGCTCAAAACAATCGCCGTGGGCTGCCACGAACTCCATCTGGCACCGATGCCCAGGCACTCCCGAGACTTTCCATGTGTGGTAATCCATAAATACGACCACAGTCTGACCCGGTATCCAGCTCTAGGGCCGAACGTCACGAGTTAATGGTAGAACAGCCTCGGCAATTTCGACACATCATCCACGTAGACCGAAATCGGACCGCCATTCCATTGCGCATCACGGATGTCGGCCTTGTGGAATCGGACGGGAACTCCGAAGGGCTCCAAATTCATCTCTGTAAATGAAAGCGTGTCTTGGCCAGGCGATAGTGTCACCCCGGCGCGGGCAGCCTTTTCAACTTCTGCTTCATTCGCTTCCCATCGGTCATAACAGTGAAGGGACACGGTGCCGGGTGCGTCCCGATCGCGGATACCCAGGGCGAGCTGCGCCGTGCCGGCGCCGAGCCAACACCCGGCCTCAACGATCGATGTGCCGCCAGGTGCGTCACGGGTCACCTGTCTCAACAGGGGGCCAATGTTCGTGCCGCCCATTGAGGGGAGTTGCGCAGCGCGATGGTCCAAATCCACAAATATCTCCTCACCGGAACGCGTTACCACACTGCGCGGCGCGACCGGCAGTGAGCGACTCATCGACTATCCCTTCGACGAACCCCCATGACCAAAGATTCCACGAAGCCCATCCGCGCATCGCCGCAACGGAGCGGTGATGCGCCAGCTCGTCGAATTGTGAAGACTCCGAATCTTATTGCGGAGATCCGCTATCCGGATCTGAGAACGCCGCGTCTCGTATTCTGCCACAGCCACCGCTTCCGAAGATTGCTTCAACAGCCAGGTCCACGCCTCGGTCCCAAGGGGAGCCGTATAACGAAACATCGCGAGCGAAGTTTGGCCAAATCGGTCTGCATCTTCAATCGGAGCAATACAGTCGCTGAATGCCTCAACGAAACGCTGCTGGCATTGGTGCGTCGCTACTCCGGTCTTCTCCCATAGATAAAAGTCCATCAACAGGATGACCGTTTCCCCAGGGACCCAGAAGGGAGCAAAGGTCGCGAGCGAGCGAGAGAAGAATGGCAGTGTTTTGGAGGCATCGTCCACATAGACGGAAATCGGGCTGCCCTCCCACCGTGCATGCATGAGGTCACCTTGGTGAAACTGGATGGGCACCTCGAATGGCTCCAACGTGCGTTGCACCGGCGGTAGTGTGTTTTCCAGCACTGAGATGGACACACCCTTTTTCGCAACCTTGGCGATTTCCACGGGCTGCGCCTGCCACCGGTCGAAACAATGCAATGACACCCGACCCTCGCGTTCTCGCTCACGGAGACCCAGAGCAAGCTGCGCCGTGCCGGCGCCGAGCCAACAACCGACTTCGACGATCGACGTGCCACCAGGCGCGTCACGGGCCACCTGTCTCAACACCGGGCCAATCTTCATGCCGCCCATCGACGGAATACGATTAGCCAGTTCGTAGAGGTGTACTGCTTGACCACTGTTCATCTTAAGCCACGTGAGCCTAGACGGTGTGCGCCCCCGGGATGGATTTTGAACCCACCACGACCGGGTCCCCATCCGCGACGACGGTTTCAATCGTGTAGCCACAGCCTTCCAACAGTTGCATCATCCCCTCGACTGACGCATAGAAGTTGTATCTTCTTTGATCGTTAGGCTTGAACTGCCTACCAACTAGTCTTCGCCAACTCCACTTCGCTTGACGGTATTGCCGAGTGCGGAATTGGTTGCCACACAGAACGACGTGTCGCACGTGCCGACCGATCTCCTTGAAGACCTGCTGCAGGTCGTCACGGAGGTAGTAGATGGATCGAATTGCTAGCAGCGTATCAACCTGTTCCAGTAAGTCAAAATGCTCCGTGAGGTCGCACAACACCATTTCACAGCGGTCGACATCCATGCCTTGATCGCGCCATGTCGCCTGCAGTCGCTGCGCCTCTTCGTGTCGGTGGTCCTTCTTTTCCAGCGCAATGACCGAAGCCTTCGTTCGCGCCAACAATAACGACAAAACCCCTTCTGCAGCACCCAGCTCCAGCACGCGATCACCCGGCACCAGATCGATCAGGCGCGTGTATTTCTCGGGAATGTCGCCGCCAAGAATCGCATCCCTATTACGTCGGTATTCCAATGAGAGCGATCGAGTATCCCGCGATGAAAAGATCACGTTCGTAGAACGTCTACGGCGAAACACTCTGCGAAATCGTTAAGGTCTTTCTTAGAGTCTTCTTGAGCAACTCTGGTATACGGTTGTTTAGTCAGCGGATACGTAGGGCATCACCCATGTGACGAGTGCACATCGCCTGTGGTATCTATTTTTTGAACGAAGGTCGACTCATAACTAAAATTCGCCATCAGTCCTCGGTACTGTTGCTCGACGAAGCCAACTTCTTCGTTGGTAAGCCAAGGTCTGGTAGTTTTGAACGCTTTCCGGTGTAGGGGGTCGATGCTCCAACCCGGCGAATCAGTCATCCGCAAGGTGCCGGTACTCCTCCTTCAACCAGCGCGCTCCTTCGATGGCGTCCACGTAAAGCGAAAGCCGGTGTCTGTGGCCACCATCTACAACTCGTGCTTGGCATTTGTGACAAGCTTCTCGCAGCAAATGACAGTGACATCGTCCGGCGTGGAGTCGGCGAGGACCGACTGGTAGGAGGTCGTGATCTTTCGATACAGGATGTGGAATTCTTGAAATGTCGGGACATTTTGCAGGGCGCTGACTAGTAGTGTCTGAAATATTGTGGTCCCCGAACGCTGGGCACCACCAATTCAGGATGATTTGCATCAGCTATCCTACGTTAGCGCTAGGCGTTAGACCGATGGTCCATCTGCCTCTTCTGGCTGCTGGCCGGTGAGCGTAGTGTAATACCTCACAGCCGACGCGGTGGAGCAAGCACCGGTGTCACAGCAGGTTATGTCTGTTACCACTAAGGAGACCCTGAGATTCGACGTCATCCTGGCTCGTTCGGGGTAGTGGACCAGTGCCCAGCGTGAAGAAAGCAAGTGTTGCAATTTTTATTCCGTCACTCCGCGGGGGAGGAGCCGAGCGCGTCATGCTCAATCTCGCCACCGAATTTTCGAGGAGTGGTGTGGAAGTTGCGCTGGTCCTTTCCACCGCAGAAGGCCCATATCTCTCGCTTGTGCCACCTGATGTCACGATCGTCAATCTCAAATGCACGCGTGTCCTTGCGTCCCTGCCCCGATTAGTGGGGTACTTGCGAAAAAAGCGGCCCAGCGGATTACTTTCGGCCATGACGCATGCGAACATCACGGCGTTATGGGCCAAACGTATGGCAGGGGTCAGCACACGAATAGTGGTAAGCGAGCGCAATACCCTATCTCGGGCTTCACGCTCGTCCCCACTGCGACGACAGCGCCTTATGCCGTATCTCGCGAAGCGCTTTTACCCTTGGGCAGACCACATTGTGGCTGTCTCAAGAGGCGTGGCGGACGACTTGGCGGAAGTTGCGAATCTCCCGAAGGACCGCATCACAGTGATCTACAACCCACTCGTTTCAGACGCGCTGACGAAAAAGGCCGAAGAGCCACCGGATCATCCTTGGTTCGAAGCCGACCAAGCGCCAGTGATTCTAGGGACTGGGCGGTTAACCCTCCAAAAGGATTTCCCAACACTGATTAAGGCGTTCGCGAAGGTCCGGAACACGCACCGTGCCAACCTTGTGATCCTGGGCGAGGGTACGGAACGGATGCGCCTGCAGCGATTAGTCGAAGTCCTAGGACTTAGTGAATATGTGAGCATGCCAGGTTTCGTGGGTAACCCGCTTGCGTATATGGCACGTGCGGCAGTGGTCGTCCTGCCTTCGGCCTGGGAGGGTTTTCCAGCAGTACTGGTGGAGGCCATGGCGTGTGGAACGCCGGTCGTCAGCACAGATTGCCAGAGTGGACCTGCTGAAATCCTAGAGAACGGAAAACACGGACCATTGGTACCGGTTGGAGATATAGACGGCCTAGCCTCGGCTATCACCAAAACGCTCGACAAGAGACCGCACTCAGATCGCCTGATACAGAGGGCGAGTATGTTCCAAGTGCGCGGAGGTGCCGATGCGTACCTGCACCTACTGCTAGACACGAGAAAGCCGTCCGTTCCCCTACCATAGGACCGCGCTACCACGTGTGAATAATGAGGACTTCAGGGGAAGGACCGGAATGCAGCGCGGCGACGTGAGAACCGAGACTCCTCACTTCTCCACTCGAGTAATGCACGTCATTACCGGTCTCGATGTTGGCGGCGCCGAAGTCAGCCTGCTCAAGTTATTAGCTACGCTTGATCGCTCTGCGTTCGAGTCTGCAGTAGTAACGCTTAAAGGCACCGGCACCGTGGCAGAACAGATCATGAGCCTCGGAATACCAGTGTACTCAGCGAACATACGCACCCAAGGCATACGAGTGGGGAACCTGCGACAACTACTTCGCACTGTATCCTCGTGGCGCCCCGAACTTATTCAAGGATGGATGTACCACGGAAATCTAGCGGCGTCGACCCTGTCGAGGCTCATGAAAGGGCGCCTTCCTGTTGCGTGGAATGTTCGTCATTCTATCGACCGCCTGGCAGAAGAGAAGACTCGCACACGCTGGGTCATCCGAGCAGGCGCGCTGGTCTCCCGGCAAGCAACGAGGATTATCTATAACTCTCATGTAAGCGCGCAGCAACACGAACGGCTCGGCTACAACCGATGCCGCACTGTTGTGATACCGAACGGTTTTGATCCTGACAGCTTTAGGCCATCTGCAGGACGGCGTCGTTCCCTATGCGACGAGTTGGGAATCTCTAAGAACACAATTGTCGTGGGGATGGTCGCTCGGTATCATCCAATGAAAGACCACAATAATTTCCTGGAGGCGGCAAAGCGCATCCAAGCGGCACGTTCAAATGTTGTGTTTCTCATGGCTGGTCGGGGTGTCAGTCCACAGAACGCAGCCTTGAAGAAGAGAATCGGGACTAGCGCGTTCGGTGGGTCAGTACGACTTTTAGGGGAGGTCGAAGACGTACCAGCGTTAATGGCGGCACTGGACATCCTTGTTTCAGCCTCATGCGGTGAAGGATTCCCAAACGTGGTGGGCGAAGCAATGGCCGCCGGGGTTCCGTGCGTCGTCACGGACACAGGGGATTCTGCAGTACTAGTGGGCGATCATGGGTTCGTCGTCCCTCCCCGAAACGAAACGGCATTGGCAACAGCTGTTACTACATTGATAGACATGGGCTCAGATGCACGGATGAGAATCGGGCTCCAGGCAAGAGATCGCATTGTGAATAACTACTCCTTGGAGAACTCCGCGGCACGTTATACCGCACTCTACAATTCAGTTCTTGCTAAAGACTCCTCCCCTGTCCGGGAAAAGCCCACCATGAACTGACAGTTAGAGATGGCGGGGCCGACGAGACTCGAACTCGCGACCTCCGGCGTGACAGGCCGGCGTTCTAACCAACTGAACTACGACCCCGCAAGGGTCCGCCTAGCTTACCAGCTGCAGCCAGCTTTCGCTTGACGCATCGTCAGGCCTTGAGCAGGCGAAGGCTGGTGGGCGGTACAGGATTTGAACCTGTGACAGCCGGCGTGTAAAACCGGTGCTCTACCCCTGAGCTAACCGCCCCCCTCACGGCACACGGTTTCGCCCGCCGGCGAAGCCCCAATTATACATAGGCTACACGGCCGAAAACAAAACCTTCAGCCCGAGCAACGCCAGCACTCCGACAAAACCCAGCACCGCCTGATGTTCGCCGTTCCGAACGGCTTGCGCGAGACTGAACCCCCGCGACATATGCTCGCGCCAACCAGCCACATAACGATCGTAGTCTGATCCGAAGGTGGCTCGCAGTGTCGCATCTTCGAGCGCGATCGCCACCCAGAACATCGGGACCAAGTAACCCAGAACAAGACACGCAACCAAGACATCGGCAGCGGCGATGGAGAAGCCGACCCCAATAATGAGGGACCCGAGATACAACGGATGACGTGTGAAGCGATACGGACCAGACGACGTGAGTTCTTGGCCCTTCCGTAAGTGTCCCGAAGCCCAGAATCGAAGTAACTCACCGACGACCGCAATCGCCACGCCTGCCGTAATCGACGAACAGCTCGGCGTCGCTAACCACAACGCAACGACGGCAACGACAAACCCGAACGTTACCCGGAGACGTGCAATACGGTGAAGACGACGCAACCTTGGATTCGCGGCAAGGTCAAGCATTACGCCGTGCCCGCTCGAGGCGCCGCCCAACCGCGCCCAGTACGTCATCAACCGTAATGCCTGCCAGGCAGTTGCTGACCTGGTCACATCGACGGACGACCACACCTCGACCGTCTGCCCCGGAAGCACTTCGTCGGCATTGGCAGCTGTCGAACTGAGAGACGACCTCGTCATTCGCGTCCCAGGGCCCATTCCGCTTGGGATCGGTCGGGCCATAGATGCCCACGACAGGCGCACCAACGGCGGCAGCCAGGTGCACCGGTCCAGTGTCACCCCCGACTACCACACTGGCTGCTCGCGCATAGGCCACGAAATCGGCGATTCCTGTCGGCGGCGCGAGTATCGCCGCACCATTAGACGCCGCAACGGCCACAGTAGCTCGCTCCACGTCGCTCGGTCCCCAGGTAACAACCGACCTCAGCTCACGGTCAGCGAAAAGACGTGCTGCCAACTTGCCGAATCTAGCTGCATCCCAGCACTTGCTGTCCCACGCTGCACCAGGATTCAGCACAACGAAGCGCGCGGCATCGCTCAAACCCAGCTTGCGGCGTGTGTCAGCAACCACTTCCGATGACTGAATCAAGATGGGGAACTCCCAGGCCTTCGTGATTCCTCCCAGGTACGCCACCAGCTGTAAGTTCTTCTCGATAACGTGTTCGGGCACATTTACTGGAGCCTCCTCAGTGTAGAACCGATGGGCGCTGGGCTCACGTAGATAAGCTCGCTCAAATCCGATGACCCGGCTCGCGCCACTCATGCGCGCCGCCGCGGCTGACTTAATGAGACCTTGCACGTCAACCGCCACATCGTATCGCGCGCGGCGAAGTCGTCTGATCACCCGCGAAAGCTTGAGCCAACGACGCGGTCCCCGTCTCGGCCATATGATCGGCGCATTGATAACCGGCACGAGTTCCACAAGCTCGCGAAAACGCTCGTCGACAAGCCAATCGATCTGCGCGTCTGGAAAAGAGCGTTTCAGAGCCCCAATCACTGGCAGCGTATGTACGAGATCCCCAAGGGCGCTCAAGCGAACGATAAGAATACGCATGACCCTGATCGGTTCAGCCTAGACGGACTCGCTCCGCCAGCCCCACGGCGATACAGGTCAGAAGGTCCTTCGAGGAGTGTTCCTTCTCACAAGCAGCGTGCATCTCCGCGCGAGACTGGCCCCTCCACCGGACCAACGTCTTGCACAACTCTCTTGGTCTGCCCCGACGATTCCTGAACGCGCCACCGTCGGTGCATCCACAGCCACAGCTCTGGATAGCGGCGTACGTACATCTCGAGCACATCGGTGCAACGTTGCGTGTAGGTACGCACGGGGTCTGGGTCGTCCGCATCAGGGGGCTCAACGGGTGCTTCGTAAACCATTCGATAGCAACCATTGGGAAGAGGCAAAGCGAAGACGGGAATGACCGGCGCACCTGTCCTCAGTGCGAGCGCGGCAATCGCTGACGTCGTCGACGCCGGTCGATCAAAGAAGTTGACCAGGATAGCGCTGCGGTCCTGGATGTGCTGGTCGATCATCATCCCGACGGACGCCCGATTGAGCAGTGCCCGTAGTAGGCCCCGTACCGCGCCCTGCCGCGGCACTGTTCGTGTACCGACGCGCGTGCGAATTCGCTCGATGAATCGATCCAGAAAAGGATTATCCAGAGTACGAGCAACCATCACGATCGGTTGAAATCGAACCCCGTGCAACATGACCTGCAGTTCCCAGTACCCGAAATGACCGGTGTAATACATGACACCCTTGCCGTGAGTCCGCGCCTGCTCCACTCGCTCCTCGCCCTCAATCTCTACCAACCGCATCATTTCACTCTCATTCATTCTGTCGAAATTCAGCAGATCAATAACATGGCGTCCGAAGTGGCAAAACGTCGTGCGTACGAGTGCGCGGCATTCAGCCTCGGTCCGAGACGGAAACGCCGCGAGCAAGTTCTCCAGTGCCAGCTGACGCCGTCTCCGGTGCAGAACGTAGAAGATGCGACCCAAGAAACTGCCGACCGCCAAACTCACCAGGCGAGGAAGCGTCTGCACGACGACGGCAACCATCCTGACGAGCAGATATTCAAAACGATATCGCATCACACGATCGCGTCGCCCGGCGAGTCGGATGCTCGATCCAATCGCCCAGCGGCGAGTGCCTCAGCCAGCCAACCCCGAAACTGGTCAGCCGGCTCGATCGACACGCGAAGCGGCACGACAAGTAGACGAAACGAAAACGGCGCGTGCAGCCGAAATCGCTCGATGTCCTTTTCGGTCGTCACTACTGCGTCAACGGCCAACGTACGGGCGCGCGTATCGATGTCAGCGATGTCCGAATGTGAGTACACATGATGATCGGCGACACTCTTCAACTCGACAACATCGTACCCTACTGAGCTCAGCGCGTCCGCAAACGATTGTGGCCTCGCGATGCCGGCGACCGCGAGGACCCGAGCACCGGACTCAAGCTCCACTGCGTGGAGCGTGACAGCATCGCACGGTGTCATTAACTGGCGCGTGAAACGAAAAACGTCCGTCAGGCCCACGTGATCGCCAACGGCGCGAGCACGTACGGGATCATCGGTGTCCACGAGCAACACGTCTACATAGGCGGCAGCCTCAAGCGATTCCCGAAAGTACCCACCCGGCAGCGTTCGAGTGTCGTCAAGATCACTCGCGGCGAGCAGGAGGACGTCGATATCGCGCTCCAAAATAAAGTGCTGAAACCCGTCATCAAGTAGATGCACAGTGGCCGCCAGCCTCGTCTCCGCGAGCCGGCCAGCGAGATATCGGTCCTCAGCCACGACGACGGAAACATCGGGCAGCTGGCGCGCCAACATTAGCGGCTCGTCACCAGACGTGTCGACACCGGCCTTCAGTGTTCCGCGATCGCTCACGACAACAACGCCGTCGACGCGATCTTGGCGTGCATAACCTCGGCTGAGAATCGCCGGATGCTCACCCATCGAGACCAACAATCGGCCGAGGTAGGCAACAACTGGCGTCTTTCCACTCCCGCCAACAGCCAGTGCACCCACGCTGATCACCGGCTGGCCCAGCTTCCGCCGACGATCCGACCGCGACGCGTACCATCGGCGGCGATGGCGGGCAAGGGTTCCATACAAGCGGCTCAACACGCGCTGTCGCCTCACGTTACAGCGCGTAGATTACGCACATCAGACATAGATCCAAAGCGGTCTGGTGGGAGCACTTCTCTAAGCACCGTCAGATGCCGAGCTACCGCCCCGCGGTTGGCCTCGACCAGTGCACGCGCGGCCGCGCCAAGACTCGCCTGCTTGACCGGGTCGGCCAACAAACGAACGAGAGTCCGCTCAAGAGCGTGAGAAGACGTGACCTGGACCGCGGCCGTTTTTTCGAGAAACAGCGCTGCGATCTCTGCGAAATTGCTCATATGCCGCCCAAATACGATCGGCTTCCCGAAGATCGCCGGCTCAAGGAGGTTATGGCCACCGGCCGGCACGAGACTTCCACCAACGAAGACCAGAGTCGCAAGCTGGAACAACCGCGGGAGCTCCCCAACAGTGTCGAGCACTACCACCGCAGCCCCAGCCGTCGAATCGACCTCTAGGTCGGAGCGCCGTACCGCCTTGAACCCGTCACGCGTCGCGAGTGCCATCACGTTTCCGGCACGCTCCGGGTGTCTGGGCGCAATGATGAGAACGGCGTCTGGAGCCATTTTCTGCAGTCTCGCAAACGCGCGGAGCACTGGTTCATCTTCATCGTCTAGCGTGCTCGCCGCGATCAGCACCGCATGGCCCTGTGTGAACGCAAAGTAGCGAAGAACTCGATCGTCAACATGTAGATCGGCACCGGTAGCCGAGACGTCGACCGCATCGAACTTCAGGCTACCGGCAACCGTCAGCCGATCCGCCGGTAGCCCGAGGTCGATGAACCGGCTGCCCCACGACTCGGTCTGGGCACACACACAGTCGACATCCCGCAGCACGCGACGCATGAAGAACCGAACGAGCCGATAGCCGCGATACGACCGATTCGAGACTCGCCCGTTGACGATTGCAGTTTTCACCCCGCGACGTCGGCACGCGCGTAGCCAGTTCGGCCAAACCTCGGTGTCGACGAATATGACCAGGTCAGGTCGAATACGATCAAGCGCTCGCGTGACAAATGCAGTGAAATCGAGCGGTGCGTAGAAGACCCCGTCGAGGTCGTCGCCGAGCTGTCGCGCAACCTGCTGACCCGTCGAGGTCGTCGTTGACACGAACAATTGGTGCGTAGGATACGCTTGGCGCAGATCTCGGAAGAGCGACCGAGCCGTAAACACCTCACCGACCGAAACCGCATGAATCCATACAGAACGTCGATGATCCTGGTTGATCGGATCGGGCAGCTGTCCGAACCGATCGCGGATTCGGCCCACGGCCCTCCCATAGCGAACCAGCCGATACAACACAACAGGGAGCAGAGCGAGAAAGTAGACAACTAGAGCGACACTGTAGAAGCGGTACATGAAGCGCGATCGGCGAAGTATAAGCCTCGTATTTGACCGCCCGCAAGGCACACTCCTATAATGAGATGTTTCGGGCGTTGTCCAGGGTGCCCGTCCGAGTGCCTTCCTTCTCCAGGAAGCGTAATCACATGACCATCAAGGTCGGCATCAACGGCTTCGGGCGAATCGGGCGAAACATCCTCCGCGCCGCCCTTCAACGCACCAACGAGTTGGAGTTCGTTGCTGTCAACGACATCACCGATACGACAACGCTTGCGCACCTCTTGAAATACGACTCCGTCCTCGGCAACCTCAGCGAAACCGTCTCCGTTGAGAACAATCGGATCAACGTTGGCAATCGGTCATTCGCGGTCTTATCCGAACGAGACCCAGGGTCGATCCCGTGGCATGATCTCGGCGTCGATGTCGTTCTGGAATCGACCGGGTTGTTCACGAAACGTGACGATGCCGCGAAACATCTCAGTGCAGGCGCCAAGAAGGTCATAATCACCGCGCCGGCAAAGGGACCCGACTTGATGGTGGTGCTCGGTGTTAACGATGATCAGTACGATCCAAACACGCACCACATCATCTCGAATGCATCATGTACGACTAACTGTCTGGCACCGATCGCCAAGGTTCTGAACGATGAGTTCGGCCTCAAGCGCGGATGGATGACCACCGTTCACGCCTACACGAACGACCAACGTTTGCTCGATCTCCCGCACAAGGATCTGCGCAGAGGACGCGCGGCAGCGGTTTCTATGATCCCAACGACCACGGGGGCTGCAAGTGCGGTCGGCCAAGTGCTTCCTGAGTTAAAGGGACGGCTAGACGGCATCGCCATTCGCGTTCCAACCCTAAACGTATCGATGGTCGACCTGGTTGCCGAACTCGATAAGTCGGTGACCGCGGAAGACGTAAATGAGGCGTTCTCGGCTTCCGCAAGCGGCCCGCTCAAGGGTATCCTCAGCCTGTCAACCGAGCCGCTAGTGTCGATCGACTTCTGCAAGAATTCGCATTCGTCGATCATCGACGCAGCCTACACGAAAGTCATGGACTGCAACTTCGTCAAAGTGTTGTCCTGGTACGACAACGAGTGGGGTTACTCCTCGCGGTGTGTCGATCTTGTCGAGCAGATCGGGGCGAAGGGGCTTTAGATCGCGCGGACCGGGCTGGTCCCCACGATCACGATGAAACGCACGATCAACGACCTCGATCTCGCCGGGAAGCGTGTCCTGGTCAGGGTCGACTTTAACGTGCCGATCGTCGCCGGCTCGGTCGGTGACGACACGCGTATTCGGGCCGCTCTGCCGACGATCCGTCTCGCCGCAAAATCGGGCGCAGTGGTCATTCTGGCGTCGCATCTCGGCCGACCTAAGGGAGGTAGGCCAACCGAGCTTTCACTCCGACCAGTGGGTGAACGGCTCTCGAAACTGTTGGGTCGGAGCGTTCGCTTCGCCACCGACTGTGTGGGCAACGCAGCCACAGGCGCGATCGCGGCGACACAGCCGGGAGATCTCGTGTTGCTCGAAAACCTTCGCTTTCATGCCGAAGAGAAAGCGAACGATCCCGAGTTTTCCGCCCGTCTGGGTGCACTAGCCGATTTATACGTCAACGATGCATTCGGTACGGCACATCGCGCCCACGCTTCGACGGTTGGTGTCGTACCCCACGCCAGTGATGCGGGGGCTGGTCTTCTCATGGCCGCCGAGCTCGCCCACCTCGAGATGCTCCTGTCATCGCCAGGGCGTCCATTCGTAGCGGTGTTGGGTGGATCGAAGGTTTCGGGAAAGATAGAGATCCTCGAGAATCTAGTGAATCGAGTCGACAGTCTACTGATCGGGGGCGCGATGGCGTACACGTTCTTCATGGCACGCGGGTGGCCAACTGGCGGATCGCTCGTCGAACCCGACCTGACGGATGCTACGCGACGGATCGAGCAAGAAGCCAAAGCCCATGGCATCACACTTGAGTTACCTACTGACCACGTGGTCGCCGAGCGAGTCGAGGCCGGCGTCGAACACGAAACTATTGAGGTGACGGACCCAGCGATCGGTTGTCGGCTGGGTTTGGACATCGGACCCCAAACACATTCGACCTACGCGAACATCATTATGAGCGCGCGAACAGTGATATGGAATGGTCCGATGGGCGTGTTCGAAGTCGATGAGTTCTCGAAAGGTTCGGTAGCCGTCGCACGTGCGATGGCCGACTCACTGGCCACGACGGTTATCGGAGGGGGTGACTCAATTGCGGCGGCGACCAAGGCTGGGGTCATCGAGCGCATCACACACGTCTCAACCGGCGGTGGAGCATCGCTCAAGTTCCTGGGTAACCGTACGCTCCCAGGCGTCGACGCGCTGCCCGACGCGTAGAATTGTGATCGCCAAACTGGAGACACCGATGAAAACTCCGTTTGTCGCCGCGAACTGGAAGATGCATAAGACGGTCGAAGAGGCAGTGAGCTACGTCGGGACACTGCGCGGTCGCCTGAAGAATACCGCCGGTGTCGAGGTTGTCCTGGCGCCACCGTTTACTGCAATCCAAGCGCTCGCGGTCGCTAGCGCTGGTATGCCGATCGGGGTGGCCGGACAGGATCTCTATTGGGAGTCACAGGGCACGTTTACCGGGGAAATCAGCGCCGCGATGCTCAAGGAGGCGGGGGCAAGCCACGTTATTATCGGCCACTCCGAGCGACGGCACATTTTTCGGGAGACCAATGACGAGGTGAACAAGAAGGTGCGGGCCGCTATCGCGGCAGACCTGAGGCCTATCGTCTGTGTAGGCGAAACGGAGGACGAGCGCGATGCTGACAGGACCGTGGACGTACTCGACCTTCAGATCGCGGCCGGATTTCGTGGGCTTGATTCGATCCAGGTCACGCGTCTCGTCGTGGCTTATGAGCCCGTGTGGGCTATCGGCACCGGTCGAACCGCGACTCCAAAACAAGCCCAGGCCGCCCACGCGCACATCCGTTCTCGCTTAACTGAAACATTCGGCTCTAAGAACGCACAACTCTGTCGCATCATTTATGGCGGGAGCGTAAAACCGTCCAATGCGGCCGCGCTCTCGGCTGAGCCCGACGTCGACGGAGCACTCGTTGGCGGTGCCGGACTCGAACCAGAGAGCTTCGCCGAGATCGTGGCGAAGAGCGTACCCGCGAGAGTATAATCGCAGCTTATGTTGAGCACCTTGCTGTCGGGTGTCTACGTATTCATTTGCCTGCTTTTGCTGCTCGTTGTGCTCCTCCAGCAAGGAAAGGGTGGCGATATCGCCGCTGCGTTTGGCGGGAGCGGGAGCCAAGCGGCGTTCGGAGCACGCGCCGGGGCCACGGTGTTGACCCGCGCCACGGCAGTCCTCGGCGCGTTGTTCATGGTAGGCGCGATGTTTCTCGCCATCCTGGGACAACGCGACCCGAGCTCAGTCGTGAGCGGCCTAGAGGCACCAATCACGCCGGCCGAGGAGCAACCGTAGACGACGCTCGGTCCTCCCACGTAGCGGATACTCGCGGAAGTGGCGGAACTGGCAGACGCACCAGCTTGAGGGGCTGGCGGTGGCAACACTGTGCGGGTTCGAATCCCGCCTTCCGCACCAACAACTTACGGACATTTTGGCGGTCCGTAAGTTGTCAAGTTGTCAAGTCTGTTGTCAAGACATAGCCAGATCTTGGGTCCTGCCTGGGTGCGGGTGTCTTGGCGACGTTCCTTCGGGCGTGATTCGCTGTTCCGTTTCGTCCTTCAACCCTGTTCATCTTCGGGTTGAGAAAGGCAGGAATAACGGTCGACCCGAACGTGAATTGATGGGATGGGTGGGGAGACGGGCGAAAGCCAAGCTGATTTTCCTCAGTGTTCCTGGCAAGAGGCTATTACTTCTCCAGCAACAGTCGCCCAAACAGCCCGGATCGCCTTCACGATCCGAACGTGTCCACGGCTCTCCCGGATAGCCTCCGCACGCCCGGCGCGCTACGGCTCAGCTAAGTACGTAGGGCCGGACGGTGTCTTTCTGTTCGTCAGCACCACCACCACCTTGTACTGCCCCAGGGTTCTTGGACAGTGGTTTGACGGTATTCGCTTCTAGGCTACCGCGTCCAGCCCGACGAGGTCGCGTCGCACCTGGGCGGGGCTTCGATAGTCGTATTTCTCCAGCATCCACTGTTCGTTGTATGTCCGCTTGAACGCGAGCAAGGCCAGGCGGAGTTCCTCGATGGTCTCGAAGCTCCGCACCCACAACAGATTCTCCTTCAGCGTGCGGATGAAGCGCTCCGCGACGCCGTTGCCTTCGGGCTCCCGCACGAAGCTCGCCGAGCTGTCGATGCCGAAGAAGGCGACCTCCTGCTGGAAATCGTCAGCGAGGTAGTTGGAGCCGTGGTCGTGCCGTAGTCGCAACCCGCGCGCGACGCCGTCGCCATGACCCCCAGCTCCCGCGACACGGACTCGAGATCCTCTCCGCGCAGCAGACCCAGCACTGTCTCGCGCTTGCGCCGGGCCGAAAATCGGCCCCCACGGCCGCGCCCAGCGGCCCCTCCGGTCGCCCTCCGGGCTTCCTCCGCCGCCGCCGACACCTGATCGTGCTTCCCCATCTCGACACTCCTCCTGCGAGCACTCTCTCGCAATCAAGTGTCCAAGAAAACCCTGGGGCGCAGGAACCTCGCGCAGAAGCCGGGACGAAGGACTCGGTGATTAGCCGATCCACCAGAAGGCGAGACCAGCCACTAGTGCGACTAACAAGGGTAAGAGAAGCCTCTTGACCCCCAAATTCATGACTTCCGCTGCCTGCCTTCGCCAGGCCGATTTCCATGTCTCTGTAATTTTCAGTGTTCCTTCGTGCAGGTGGGTCTCGGTCGGGCTTCCTTTGTCATCCGGCGCTGTCACGATTTTCCGATTAAAGGACGACTCCGAGACGATGTAGTCGGACTTTTCGTTATGCTGGCCCGCAATGGCAGGGTCAGAGACTTGGAGACTGACCCCTCGCATTACATTGAACCAATCGACTTCGTGACTCCGCCAACCATCCACCTCTACGACAATCTGTCCGATCCGTCGCCACCCTCGGAGAGATAGACGGTGGATTTCATATATTTTCCGCTCGACCAACATCAGCGGTTTCGGCTTGTATCCAGCGAGCACGAGGATCTTAATTTCGCTACCCTCAGGCACTTCCTCGTATCGACGGTGGTACGTGCCCGCGATCAAATGTTTGGGGAGCGTCGGATTCCCGTCAGCGTCACGGTGTTCGAACGGTATCCATTCACCTTGAGGCTTTTGTGACCGACCCGGCCCGCTTGTGGGAGCCATTTTTCCTGGGGTTTGTTTGGTCCGCGGTTTATGGGGCTTGCGTTTTCGTTTTGTCATGTCATCACGCCCACGTCCACGTCGCTGTTCTTACGGATGTTGACGTGCCACGCTCACTGCCATAATGCCAGGGCCGTTCATCAAACTCCCACCAGCTTTCCATATTATTTCTCCACGGTCGGCTTGGCCGTCGTGCGATAGACGCACACATTCCAGCTCAAGAACACCAGGAAGACCTGACAGGACGGGCAACGGCTCTGCGGCGCCGTGAATGCGCCTGGCGTGCGGAGGTTCTAGCCCCTCTTAAATCCCGATCTTCTCGATATCCTCGACGGTCACCTCGTCGGCCGTCCGGTCGTAGAGCTTGGTCGTGCGCAGGCTCTCATGCGCGGCGATCGCCTGGGCGCGCTCGAGCGTACCGCCATTGAGTAGATAGGCCGTGATGCCCGTGGCCCGGAAGGTGTGGCAATTGGCCTCGCCGAGGCCGACGGCTGTGACGCGCCGCTTGATCATCCGGAACACATCCACCCGGCTCAGCCGGCGCGGGCTGAGCCCGCCCGCCCGCGGCATCGAGCGCCACAGGGGCGCGTCTTTCTCGGCCGCGATACCGGCCGCGGCGAGATAGGCGTCGAGATAGGCCTCCGCCTTGTGGTGGACCGGTACGGCGTGGTGCTTCCCGCCTTTTTCCTGGAGCCGCAGCCACCAGCGCTTGCCCTGCTGGTAGTAGTCCTCCACGCGCATGCCGACGACGGCCGAGACGCGCGCAAAGCTGTAGACCATCACGCCCAGCAGGGCGCGATCGCGCAGGCCGCGGAGGGTCGCGGTGTCGATGGTGTCCAGCAGCAGCCGCGCTTCGGCGGGTTGCAGCACCGGTGTCTTGCCCGTCCTGACCACGTGGGTCGGCCCGCGCACCGAGGCGGCCGGGTTGGTGGGTATCACTTGCCCGATCACCAGCCAATCGAACAGCCGGCGGATGGCGGCCAGATGCTGCTTGATCGTGGGGGCGCGATACCGGCCGTGCATTTCGTCGATGTAGGTGGCCACGGCGATCGGTGAAATCTGTGCGAGCGCGAGCCCGCGCGCGTCGCACCAGGTAAAGAACCGCGTCACGGCCGTGCCGTACGCCGCGCGTGTATGCGGGTTGCGGATCTGGGCCGTGAAAAACTCCACCGTCCGCTCCGCGGCCTGCGGCCCGGCCCTTAGGACAATGTCCGGAAGGCCCTCGATCTCCCAGCCCCCTGGCAAGATGAGCGCCTCCGCCGGCGCTGACACCGGGGCCAGTGCGTCCGGCTGTTGCAGGGCCGGCGCTGGCGGGGGAGTCGGCAGTGTCGGATCCGTGATCATCACAAACAGGACGACCAGCAGCTTCATAAGAGCATGCCGCAACGCCTCCTTGGCCGGATCACCGGCGATTGCGTCAACGAGAAAGACCAAGAGCCAGGTGAGCCACGTCTTCGTATCCTCCCGAGCCTCGGCTGGCGCGGCCTCTATCACGGCCCCCATGTCGGCGGACAGTGCCTCGACGGTCTTGAGTTCTGGCTCCGGCGGGGCGGTGAGAATACCTTCGGCGCGCGTCTCCAATCGGCCGACGGCCGCTGCCAGGCGTTCGTCCCATGCCTCACCGAACAGGCTATGGTCGACCGTCCAGAGTGCCTTTATCGCCCCGCGGGCGGCCTGCGTGTCGACCATCCAGTGCGCCTTCAGCACGTCGTGGAGGGCCTGCGTGTCGACTGTGTAGTGCGCCTTCAGCGCGTCGTGGAGGGCCTGCGTGTCGACTGTGTAGTGCGCCTGTATCGCCTCGCGGGCGGCCTGGATGGTGGCCTGCATGTCGGCCGCCGACGCCTGTATCGCCTGTCTGGCGGCCTGCAGGGCGGCCTGCATGTCGGCCGCCGACGGGTCATTCCCAGAGAGTCGCAGCTCCATTACCAAATCGTAACATAACGTCCTTTATGTTACGCATATGGATAGGGGAGGCCTCCCCTTTCGTCCGCCTGGTCTTGCTCGCGTTCAAGCGGACGTACAACGAGCAGTGGATGCTGGAGAAGTACCACTCTCGAAGCCCCGCCCAGGTGCGACGTGACCTCGTCGGGCTGGCAAAGGCAGCGTAGATGCGAATACCGTCGAACCACTGTCCAAGAACCCTGGGGCGCTACAAACCAGGCAAGTGCGTACAGGCCGTTGGCCTGTTCATTTTCGTACTCTCAGAAGCTAAAAAAGCGGCCGACTCAACTCTAAAATGAGGGGATGAATAGTTTTGCACACAGTTCGCAACGCTACCGGAGCTTCGTATCGGTGCCGGATGTTTGTCACCTGATACTGAACGTCTTGCCTACACCGAACACCAGGGTGACGCCGGGCGTCGGCGCCCCGCTTCTGTCGAGCAGGCCTGAAAGATCTGAATCGTTCACGATCCCCGAGATCGTGAAATCGAGCTCCGCGGCCGAGAAGCCGTACCCGACCTCTCCATAGTTTCCGCTGAAGTCACCTGCGAACTCCCCAACCGTGCCGTAGAATCCCTCGTGCTCCGCTGTAACGCCGACGAACACATAATCCAAGGTGCCGGCACCGAAGTTTTCGTACTGTCCGAATGAAGCCTCAAGGCTCAAGGGTCCATATCCCGCGCCTAGGTTCGCCTCGACATAGGTGTCATCGAACTTACCTGTGTACAGGTAGGCGGTCACTCCGGCGCTCAGGTTCACCCCATCTCCCACTTCGCCTCCAACAGCGCCGAACAGATCGATCTCGACGCCGTCTCCGACATCCGCAAGCCATGTTCCGAAAGACACGGCTCCGATGCCTACGTCCACGCCTGCGCTCGCCGACGACGTCTTCTGTAGAATCCCGCGATAGAAGTACTGGCTCACCCAACCCGCATTGGCGGACACCTCGACTTCTTGGGCGTCGGCTCCGAGAGGCGAAAGCAGCGCGAGCGCGATGACCGCCACAGCGATCCTTCTCATCGGTTTTCTTAGTACATCCTCCATCGAGAAACCCACGACCGACACCACTCCCACCCGACCCAGCGTTCGCATCCACGACATCGTCATCCTCCGTATCCGGCTATCAAGCACCGAGTGGATTCCCATACTCCAACCCTCGCGGTGGGTTCTGGTCCTTCCTGTCACACGTTTCCCGGAACCGCGCGACCACCCCAGCAGGACGCCCATTGTGACGAGCCGCGACAGGCGCCGGCGTGAGTCGTGACGAAACATCCGCGGTGACATGGTTGACGCGTTCCTTCCCTGAAGTGTGTGGTGGAAAGCTCGTGATGACCGCGTCAGGGGCGTCCATCACCCGTGCGCGACGCTGTCGCCCGAATAGGCCTCCATGCCCATCTCGCTGACGTCGAGGCCCGCCGCTTCCTCGTCGGCCGTCACTCGGATGCCACCGATCGCTTTGAGCCCCCCCCAGAAGATAAACGCCAGCAGGAACGTGAACGCCCCGACGGCGAGCACCCCGATGAACTGCGCCCCCAAGAGCCCGAGCCCGCCGCCCATAAAGAGACCGTCGCGATCGATCCCCCCCGGGGCGGCCGTCGTCGCGAAGAGGCCGATGGCCAACGTGCCCCAAATGCCGTTCGTGAGGTGGACCGACAGGGCGCCGACCGGGTCGTCGATCCGGATCTTGTCGAAGCACAGCACGCTGAAGACCACGAGCACCCCGGCCACGAGACCGATCACGACCGCGGCGGGGGCTGTGACGAAGGCGCACGGGGCCGTGATGGCCACCAAGCCCGCGAGCGCACCGTTCACGGTCATGCTGAAGTCCGGTTTGCCCAACACCAACCACGCGGTGATCGTGGCGGCCAGGAGCCCGGCGGCGCACGCGAGGTTCGTCGTGACGACGATGTGAGACACGGCGAGCGCCCCTTCGCCCGAGATCCCCATGGTGCTGCCGGGGTTGAACCCGAACCAGCCGAGCCAGAGAATCATGCCGCCCAGAAACGCCAGGGCCATGCTGTGTCCCTTGATGGGGTGGACGCGCCCCTGCCGGTATTTCCCGATCCGTGGACCAAGGAGCACGATCCCCGCGAGTCCAGCCCAGCCGCCAACCGAGTGCACGACCGTTGACCCCGCGAAATCCCACATCCCCAGCTCGGCCAGCCAGCCGCCACCCCAGATCCAGTGGCCCGTGATTGGGTAGCTCAAGGCCACCAACAGGAACGCGAAGATCATGAACGAGCGATAGTGGACCCGCTCGGCGACGCACCCCGACACGATGGTGGCCGCCGTGCCGGCGAACACCAGCTGGAAGAAGAACTTGGCGAACAGCGGGATCCCCGTCCAGTTGATCGCCCCGTAGACGCCGTGGTAGGCATCGCCCACCGCTGGACTGTTGTCCGCGCCCGACACCAACAGCCCGCTCAGCCCGAGGACGGCGTTGCCATCGCCGAACATCAGCGTCCAGCCGACCAGCCAGAAGGCAATCGACGAAATGCCAAACACGACGAAGTTCTTGCCCAGGATGTTCACCGCGTTCTTGGCGCGACAGAATCCTGCCTCGATACAGCCGAAGCCGGCGTTCATGAAAAAGACCAGGAACCCGGCCACCAGCACCCAGAGCGTGTCGACGGCGACGTCCGTCGTCCAGAGCGACTCCGCCTCGGCCTCCTGCGCGTACGCGGGCACGGCCAGGCCGACAACGGCTGCCAACGTGATTAGGCCGCACAGCGCGGTGCGCGCCCGCAGGTTCCAGGTACCAAACGCATCACCAACGCGTGGCGTCACAGTCGTGGTCTTCAGCACAGCTTTCCTCCGTCTCCCGGGCTAGAGTGCGGCCGGGCCGGTCTCCCCGGTTCGGATGCGAACGACCTCGCCCATATCGCTCACAAAGATCTTCCCGTCACCGATTTCGCCGGTCCGGGCGGAGGTCTTGATGGCCTCGACGATGGCGTCGACCTGCGCATCATCAGCCACGACCTCGATCTTGATCTTGGCCACGAAATCCACGGAATACTCCGCACCCCGGTAGATCTCGGTGTGCCCCTTCTGCCGCCCGAAGCCCCTGACTTCTGTCACGGTCAACCCCTGGGCACCGGTCTTTGTCAGCGCGTCACGGGCGTCGTCGAACACGTGCGGTTTGATGATCGCCGTGATGAGTTTCATGGCTGGCTCTCCACTAAATTTCGATGGGCCACAAGGCGGCGGGACGTTGTGACGTTGTCTTTCGTATGCAAGAAGCGGGCCAGTTACGCGCACGAGTCTCGAGGGCACGGGGCGCACCGGAAACACGCGGCAACCGACGCTCTGCATGTCCTACGAGGTTTCGGCGCAGTCAACATAAATGTAGAGATCACATCTGCCTTCAACATTCATGTCGAGAGTGTTGATCGGAAATCGATGGAGTCCAACGGACCAGCACGAAAACAATGAGGAAGGACAGGATCTACCGACTCACCACTACGCGAGCCGTCGCTGGTCAGGGTCGCATGGATCTACATAAACGTCGAGAAATGAGCACAAGCCGACATTAGTGTGGCCAGCTGCTACCCGCGAAAGCGGGCGCAATCGATAGTATTCTGGCCAATAACCGTTACTGGGATAAACAGACTCACCAAAAACAGCCCGGAGAGCCTTCGCCGACCAGGCGCGTCCTCCGAGCTCCTAGCCGTTCTCCAGCATGTATGGTTCAAGCTTCAGCCATTTGATGGATTCTAAGCACTTAAACTTGTCTCTGGCGTGGTTCTCCTGCATTTCACTCGTCGGCCAACAGAGGTGGACCCCGGAATTGGGACAGCTTGCGAAGGTGGGATCCAGACCAAGGCGAAGGAGTCTGGCATGCCACGGAAGAGACGGAGTTCTCCTGCTGAGCTGAAGGCGACGGTCGCGTGGGAGGCGCTTCGCGAGGAAGCGACGATGGCGGAGCTGGCGGCCCGCTACGATGTGCATCCGAAACCTGATTACCACCTGGAAGAAGACGGCTCGACAGACGGTGCTGGCCGGCTTGTCGGGGAACCACGAGCGGCAGAAGGCCTCTCGGGAGACCGAGGTCAAGGAGCTGCGGGCCAAGATCGGAGAACTCGTCATCGAGCGGGATTTTTTATCGAAGGCCTTGGTCGGTGAGCCGCGGCCGGAGAGTCGAGATGGTCGATCCCAACCACCCACGGATCAGCATCGTACGGCAATGCCGCTTGGTGTCGCTCGCCCGCTCGTCGTTCTCCGACGCGGGCACGGGCGAGAGCCCGTTGACCCTGCGCCTGATGCGGTTGATCGACGCGCAGTTCTTGGAGACGCCGTTCGACGGCTCGCGGCAGATGACACGCTGGCTCCGCCGTCAGGGCGACATGGTCTCTCGCAAGCGGGTGCGCCGCCTGATGCGACTGCTGGGGGTGCCCGCGCTCTACCAGCGGCCCAGGACGTCGCAGCCGCACCCGGCGCACCGGATCTATCCCTCCCTGCTGCGCGATCTGCCGATCACGCGGCCGAACCACGTGTGGTGCACGGATGTTACCGACATCCCCCTGCGCCGGGGCTTTCTGTGCCTGGTCGTCGTGATGGACTGGGCGAGCCGCACGGGGCTGTCCTGGCGCCTGTCCAACACGCTCGATGCCAGCGTCTGCGTCGAGGCGTTGCACGAGGCGCTCGAGCGTGATGGCCCTCCAGAGATTTTCCATGGCGACCAGGGCAGCCAATTCACCAGCGTCGACTTCACCGACGTGCTCACGGAGGCGGGCATTCGCATCTCGATGGACGGCACAGGCCGCTGGATGGACAACGTGTTCATCGAGCGGTTGTGGCGATCGCGCAAGGACGAGGGCGTCTACCTGTCGGAGTTCGCGACCGGCTCCCAGGCCCGGACCGGCATCGGCGGGTGGATGGACTTCTACGACCGGTGCCGGCCTCACTCGTCGCTCAACGACCGGACGCCGGACGAGGCGGACACTAACGACGGGGCTGACACGAGCCCGGGGCTACGGCCGGTCTCCTGTCAGTCTAATGTAGCTTGAATCATGCCCCCGGATTCCACCTTAGCTGTGACGAACACCTGTCCAAAGGATGGGGTCCACCTCTCCGACCGGCGGCGATGACAGTCCACACCCATGCATCCCGGCCCGAACCCGCCCGCTGACCACCGCGACCGCACCTCCGCTGGCCAGGCCGGCGGACGAGGCGCCGCACCTGGCCGCGAGGTACTGGCCGGCCTCGTCGAGCGGGTCACCTTCCACAACCCCGAGACCGGCTTCTGCGTGCTCCGTATCAAGGCCCGCGGCCACCGCGATCTCGTCACTGTGGAAACGGCTCAAAGCAAGTCCGCGATGCTGGACTCGTCCTCGGCACACACGCGGATCTGCCGGTCTGAAAATCGAGCTGCTTTAGAACGGCGTTGCGCGGCCGCCCCGGTGCTCAGAGGTAGCGGGCGACGGCGCCGCGTTCGGCGTCGGCGCCGGCCGAGTAGTGGGCGACCATGCGGGCGGTCTTCCACGCGCCGGCCCGCATGACGGCCGCGGTCGAGGCGCCGCGGGCGGTGAGCTCGGAGGCCAGGCCCACCCGGCCGCTGTGCGCGGTGAGCCGGGTGGCGATGCCCGCGGCCTGGGCGGCGGCGGTGAAGCGGCGCCCGAGCTGCTGGGGCGTCAGGCCGCCGAAGACGCGGGTGGTCGGGTCGACGTCGGCGGGCTGCAGCGCGCGGACGGCCTTGGCGGCGGCGGCCTTGAGGTAGCGGACGTCGGCGGCGGTGCCCTCCTGGTTGGTCTTCGAGCGGCGCACGGTCAGGAGGATCGCGCCCGCGGTCGTGGCGGGCGCGATGTCGCGCCACTCGAGCGCGGCGGCTTCGCTACGGCGCAGCGCGCCCTGGAAGAGGACGGCGGCCAGGGCCTTGTCGAGCGCGGCGCGGCGGGCGGCGATGCGCGCCGACTCCCGGCCCCGGCCCGTCTCGCGGCGCTGGTCGGCGGTGGCGAGGATGGCGGCGAAGGCGTCGGCCAAGAGGGGCGCGGCCTGCCCCCGGCCGCGGTCGGCGCCGTCGCGCCGGAACCCGGCCAGCACGCGATCGGTGAGCGGGCCGCGGACCGTGTCCTTGGTGAGCGCGGCGCGGAAGGTGACGGCGGCGACCGCGAGGGCGGCCGTCGCGGGGGCGCGGCCCTGCTCGAACAGCGCCCCGAGGTAGGCGGCCAGGGTGGCGTCGGTGGCGGGCGCGGCGTCGCGCCAGGCGTCGAACTGGCGCACGGCGCGGGTGTAGGCGGCGCGGGTGTTGGCGCTCAGGGAATGTGCGGCCAGCCGGCGCGTAGTCGGCGGGCTGGTGGCGAGCGCGCCGTCCGGCGCAGCGGTGGTGGCAAGCGCGGCCGCAGTCGGCGCGTGTGTGTGGGCTGGTGGGCGGTTTGTTTTCTGCCCCATAACTGGAATTATGAGGCATGATAGGGGCGGCTTGAAAAGGGGGGGGGGCGGCGGGTCGCAGGAGACAGATCCCCCCGCCGGCGACACAACGGGCGGTCACCGTCCACCGGCCCGACGCCCGGCGCGCACGGCCCGTGAGGACAGGGCGCCGGGCGCGGGCGCCCACGGGACGGCGGGGGGCGGATCCCCGCCGCGACAGACGGGACGGACTCGCCCGGACGAGACGCCACGATCCCGATCTAGGCCACCATCCCGATGCAAGTGACCATCGCAATGGAAGTGTCCATCCCAATGCAAGTGTCCATCCCAATGCAAGTGACCATCGCAATGGAAGTGACCATCGCAATGGAAGTGTCCATCCCGATGTCTGAGGATCGCCGCATGGCGAACACGCACACGCCGATGATCGGCTGACGGGTGTTCCCGACGCTGCAGGCGCGCCGCCAGCTGCGGGGCCTGATTGTTTTTGCGCGAACACGCACACATCGCGAGGGGATCCTGACCCCAGGCTGGCGGCGCGGTCAGCGGCCAGCCGCCTCCCTTGGCCCCGAGATTTACCATCAGCGACCGGCCCGCATTCTTTTTCAGCCCTGCGACCTGTCCGGTGTGTCGCCTTCGGGTGGCCACGTCTCTATGCCGACGCCGGGCTGACGCTGAGGCCCACAGCCCCCTCAAAACTGTTACTAG
Organism: Vicinamibacterales bacterium; assembly: GCA_965237405.1. Taxonomy (GTDB): domain Bacteria; phylum Acidobacteriota; class Vicinamibacteria; order Vicinamibacterales; family UBA8438; genus CAUZIB01. The sequence continues at coordinate 2,755,085 of OZ250139.1, forward strand.
AAGCGACATCTAGTAACACATTCGCCTTCTATACGTGTGGTGTGGGGATGTGGGCTGGTGAGGCTTGCCCAGCTGGCAGGCGCCGGCCACCAGCACACACCATCAGACCGATACCATGCCGTGTTACACCACTGTTACATGCTGACAGGGGCACAGGCCGAGGGGCGGCGTGAGGGCCTCCGCCCCGTGGGGATCGAGGCAGTGCAGCTGCACCGCTGCGTCGGTGCGATCGCCTGCGCTCACGCGGCCAGAGACGGGCCGCGAGGACGGACTCCGGTGCGGGTCCCGGTGGCGACCGCGGCGTGGAGAGGAGACGGCTCCTCCTGTCGGCACGACCCGTCGCGCGGTCCATGGCGGCGTGACGGGCGGTGCCGATCCTCGTGTCCGGCTCACGGGCCGCGGGCCACGCGCCGCCGCGACCGACGCCGTCACGCCGGGGGTGTATCGCCCGAGAGGTCTTGACCAGTGATGTAACGGTATGCGCGTCGCACCGGGGCCTGGCTTCGCGAGCCGCCGTGCGCCAACATCCACGGTGCGGTGTACGTCCGCGTGAACGCGAGTAAGTCCACGCGGCGATCCTCGATGGTCTCGAAGCGCCGCACCCACAAGAGATTCTCCGTGCAGGAAGGCTGGCGAGACCGCCGTCGCGCCGCGCGATCCGCCATGGCGAGCACGGCGGTCTCGTCACGGGCCGTCACCTCGTGGCGTTGTCCTGCACCTCGATCATCAGGCGGCAGTGATCGCTCGGGCCCCACTCCTCAATGTCGTTCATCGCCCGCACTGACATCTTCTCGTGGAACTCACGCGACGCGAACGCGTAGTCCAATTGATTTCCTGCGGTTGCCGGCCCGCTCCCCGGACGATAGTATGTCGGCACGTTCTTCGTGTCCGGCGGTACGTCGTCTGGCGCAGTTTCCGCGCGCCGCCCGTGCGGCGCCTGCGGACCCAGGAACTCCAGCCCGAGCGCCTGCATCCGATCCCACACCGTGCGGTCTCGTTGCGGCAGCGACACCCTCGACCCGATCGCCCCATAGAACATGTTCAGATCACCCGCCGGCAGGATCCTGTGCGTCGCAGGGTTGGTATGACCGATGAACGCGGACAAGTCCGACATGATCCGATGTGCGGAGGCATCCGCGTACCCGACACGCCACCTGCTCTTGGTCGACGGATGAGGACGCCACCAGCGTGCGTACATCGAGACGGCCACAAACGCCGCTTCCTCGTTGTCGCGCGCGGTCACCCTCCCGGCGGCGATGGTGCCGATGCCACTGACGCCCATCGCCTCCTCACCGAGGTCGCTGGTTGGTGCTGTCGATCGCCGCGTTCGGGTAACCGCACCCCGGCTGGCGTCCGCGCTGGGCGGTCCGGGTGTCGGCCGCGTTCTTTCTCTTTCTCTTCAAAACTGCCAATCCTGGCAGTGACAGGAAAGTGTTAGACGCGCTAACCTTCGGCGTTGTCGCGTTAGCCATCGCCAGTGTGTCCTAATTCGGTGCGTACCGTCCCGATCTTGGCCCCGACCCGCTACCCACATCAGATCACCGTTGGAGATGTCGTGCTAATTGCGGATTTGTACGACACGCAAGAGAAGTACCAGAGCGTGTTCGATACCGCGCCGAGCTACGAGCGCGGGTACCTCCCCATCAACGTGATCGTGTTCAACAACTCAGCAGAGGGTATCACCGTCAATCCGGCCTACATCTCCTGCATGGCGACGACGGACACACCCCATGCGCTGGTCCAAGCCGAAGACATTGCCGAGGACGTACTGCGGAGTACGGGTTCGCGGCTGGCGGCATCATCGCTGGCAACTCCAGTCAAGGGGTGAACGACGAGATCCGTGCCGACTTCGCCAACAAGCGTCTGGAAAACAACCAATACGTCCCGGCAGGTAATCGCGGGCAGGGGTTCGTGTTCTGCCCCAATGCGGAGCCGCTCCGGGCACTGGCACTGCGGGTCGACGGGGTCGCAGACGACGCTCAAGAGGTCGAACTGCCGTTTCCTGCGACTAGGGCGTACCCGCAGTAGTGGCACAATAATGATCGCCCATCAGACTCATGCTGGGGGGCATGGCGGACGAGTTGCGTGCGCTGGCGCAATGAGTGCGACCCGTGACCGATGAGAGAGAGCAAACTCAAGGCCCTTGGCGACTGGCCCGGCCGACCACTCAGGTTGTTGGTGGGAAGCTCAGGCCTGTGCGTAACCGACGCCTTGGGACGCGCCGGAGCGCTGGTGTGGGGGTGAGAATGAAGTGCCTATTGAATTTGCCCGTACTTTTTCTGCTCGCCGTGCCTGCATCCGCGCAGATCGACGCAAGGAAGGGTGACGTTTTCACGCTGATGATCTCGCCGTCTATCCTGTACGAAGATGGCATCTGCATTCTTTGTAACGGATGGACAGGGGATCCGATCACGATCTTCAGTGCCGACATAACCCCGGAGACGACTTGGGTCGGGGAGTTCCCGGCGCTCCTGGAGCTGCAAGTGGAGCAGATCGACACAGGCAAGGAGGACTATGTCGAGGTCGAGCTACGGAATAGAGCAGTAGCGATCAAGCTGCGGTTCCACACCGACCACTCGTCTGCACAGGCCGAGTTCGCCCGGGCGGTGGTCGCCTGGGATGCTGCCAGCGAGGCCACGCAATCTCGTCTGGCGGAGACATACGAGCAAATAGCTGCGGTTACTTTTCAGGGAGGATTGAGCATTGTTCCGCCGGATTTGCGAGTGAGTCTGCTCCAGCATGTACACTCGTCGTTCGGTGGTACAGCCAACCTAGGGCGCCTGCCATTCCGCTTGGGGCACGCGACATTCCGTCGGGACGACTATCTGGTTGTCGACCTTGGACGGGATCCCAACATGTACAACACGCGGCGACACGAATCGCACCGCGTCGCACGAATCCTGAACCAACGACTCTTGAACTGGGTCAAGGAGACCGGTGCCTGGCTTGAGGGAACCGGCCTCGCCGGGATCCGGGTGGAACTTGAGATACCCCACCGGCCCTTCGTGAGCCAGGATGACGATGCCGAACCCGCGACCGTCGTAGATGCCGTAGATCTCGCCGCCGCCGCGCTCGCCGAACCCGCGACCGCCGTAGGTTTCGCCGACGTCGAGACCGTAGTAGATCGAATGATCCTGTACGTGCTCGCGACGGACGCGCAAGCGTTCGCCGACTTCGAAATGACCAACCAGGAGTTCGCTGACGCCTGCGTGATCATCGTCAATGACACTCGAGTCGAGATTTGGCTGGCCGACGGCTAGCAGCCCGTATATGGACTCTTCCCGGTTGCGCGACTATCACATGTTGGCCAGGAGGCTCCGTCCAAGAGTCACCCACCGGACCCATGGAGGCAATACGGTGCGGTAGCACCAGATTGCGTTTACGGATGCACGGAGGGAACGAAAACAGTCCGATACGGATCGCAGTAACGACTCTCCGGTAGTTTCCGGACACCAGAAAGGAACTCTGCATGACACGGTCCATTCGGTGATGGAACGCCTTGGCCGTACTCCTGCTTGCCCTGCCGTCGATCGCAGCCGCGCAGCAAGGGGATGGCCATCGGGGGTACGTCGCCGTGAACGGCGGCCTGTGCCTGTGAGTCCGCCAGGGTGAAGAGGGCTCTTTCGACATCGACAGCTCTGACGCCGCGGCACGGTACCCGGGCGGCGGATTTGTCGCGGTATACGGGTCGAGGCTCGGCGGCAGGGCGGTGAAGTTGATCGCGTCGTCCCGCCTCCGAATCCCTCGAAGCCCGCGTGCGCACGCAGCTGTCAAGCCCCGGTCGGTCGTCGCGGACGCCGGACGCGAAGTCGTGGTAGACGTGGACGGCGTCGACGCCTGCAGCGCGTCGCGCTGCAGGTCCAGCGACTGGGAGCCGTCCGCCTTCGAGACGCGGGCGTAGCCGATCAGCATGTGTCGTAAACGGTTGTTTGAGACATGCGGACGAGGGCCGAGGCGGTTGTTGACCGCTGTCTCCAAAAGGTGCCGAGTGGCTAGGACCTTCTCGCCTTACTCGCGTAATCAGGTCAGACCAGTCGGCGGTGTATGGTACGTTGGGCCTCCTGGAGCGCTTTTTTCTTCGCCGGGAGTTCCTGCTTGAGGGCCTCTTGCTGAGAAGACAGGGTAACGCCTACATCGAGCAGCTTTAATGAGCAAAAACCATGGTGAATATTTCAAATCAGCGAGTGGCCATTATCGCTTGCACTAAACAGAAACGACGGGGAACATGGCCAGCGATTCAGCTATATGACCCCAGCGATTTATTCCAAAAGAGCGTTGAACTCGCCCACGACGCCGGGTTACCTATTCTGGTTCTGAGCACCAAATACGGCCTTGTCAGATCTAATGAAAAGCTGACCTTTTACGAACAGCCACTTGAGACGATGACGCCCAAACAGAGGCAGTCGTTAGATGTAACGGTTTCTCGACAAATCAGCAGCTTGAGGGCCGAAATGAACTTCAGTCAGACCGTGCTGTTGATGGGGAAAATTTATCGGCAAATGATTGCGCCCATTCTCGACGACGTTTCGATAGGCCACCGAGTGCATCCGGCCTGGCCCGACCTCACCAAGAGGGTGTTTCGGCGCTAGCCTATATATTGTGGCGGAATGCTTACTGGCAATTTCAGCCCGCATCAGCTCACTTCCGGTTTGATTACCCTAGCAGCCTGTCGGACTTAGGCCCGGGTTTTATAATAGGGCTTGTCGAGTCGAGGAGGTCGAAGTAGATGCCGAAGTTCGTACAGCGGCACCAGTCGCAGCTGTATTTGCTGCCGCCGGACCTGCGCGATTGGCTGCCGGAGGACGATCTGGCGCACTTCGTGGTTGAGGCGGTGGAACGGGTGCCGCTGGAGCGGTTCCAGGTAAACGAACGGGGCACCGGATCGGCGCAGTATCACCCGCGGATGATGCTGGCGTTGCTGGTGTACTGCTACGCGAACGGGATCTTCGGCTCGCGTCGGATCGAGCGGGCGACGTATCGGGACATTGGCGTTCGGTACGTGGCGGCGAACTGTCACCCGGACCACGACACGATCTGCACGTTCCGGCGCAGCAACTTCGATGCGGTAGCGGAGGCGTTCCTGCAGGTACTGCTGCTGGCGAAGGAGCTGCAGCTGCTGCGTGTTGGGACGGTGAGCGTGGACGGGACGAAGGTGGACGCGAACGCGAATAAGCGCAACAGCCTCCGCTACGACCGGGCGGGGGCGTTGCGCGAGCAGTTGCGAGGCGAGATCGAGGGGTTGTTGGATCAGGCGGAGCACGCCGACACGGACGCCGCGCCGGACCCGCAGGGTCTGCCGGAGGAGTTGTCGCGGCGGGACAAGCTGCGGGTGAAGCTGGACCGTGCGTGCGCGGAGTTGGAACGGCGTGCGCAGGCGCGTGCGGACTCGGAGCGGGCGGAGTACGAGCGCAAGGTGGCGGCGCGGGAGCGGCGTACGGGATCGCGCAAGGGTCGGCACATCAAACCGCCGACGGAAGCGCCGGAGGCGGAGGAGCAGATCAACCTGACGGACGCGGACAGTGCGCTGATGCGCAAGAGCCGGCGCCATGAGTACCGCCAGGCGTACAACGCGCAGGCGGCGGTGGATGCCGACGGCAGTCAGTTGGTGTTGGGGGCTAGGGTGAGCGTGTGCGCGAGCGACCGCAACGAGTTGGTGGCGGATGTGGATGCGATCCCGGCGGCGTTGGGCGCGGCGGATCGGGTACTGGCGGACAGCGGCTACGCGACGGGCAGCGAGGTGTCGCAACTGGCAGGTCGCGGTGTGGAGGTGTTGGTGGCGACGGGGGCGGAAGGCCAACGGCGCCAGCACGACTTCCGACCGGAGCCGCCGCACCCGCTGGCGAAGGAGCCGCAGGCGGACTGGATCAAGTCGATGCAGCAGAAGATGGCACTGCCGGAGCACCGGGCGCATTACCGTTTGCGCAAGCAGACGGTGGAGCCGGTGTTCGGGATCGTGAAGCAGGCGATGGGCTTCCGGCAGTTTCTGCTGCGGGGTCTCGAGAAGGTGGAGGGCGAATGGGCCTTGGTAACGCTGGCGTATAACTGCCGACGCTTGCACAACCTCAGGCTGGCATGACGGGGCTATAAGGAGCGGAACTTGGCGTGTTCGCGACCCACCAGAGGCGTCAGAAAGGCCTCCAGGCGCCGTCAGCGACCGATGGCCAGGAATACAGTCCCCGTTTCGGTCGAAGCGGCCCTCCCGGCACAGAGACACAGGGCGTCGTTCACACAGGTGCCAAGTCGCTTCCGCGCGCGTTTGCCACGCCCAAGTCCGACAGGCTGCTAGCCTGCATTATCCGTGAAGGTCCAGATTCGACCGCCGAAAGGGCGTGATCGGCGCAGGAATGGGTTTCGGACATCGCCGCCGGCAAGCGGAGCCTTGGGGGTTGAGCCGCCGACCGGGGAGGCATGACGGACGCGAGGGTTGGGCGGCGAAGAGAGCGTCGCGCTGCAGGTCCAGCGATTCGGAGCCGATCCGCCTGTATCGTAAACGCTCGTTTGCGACACTTCCGAGCGGCATCACGGTCCGGCGCGCTCCGATTTATGGGGCGAGGACCTTCTCGCCTTGCTCGTATCTTGCGCAGCGACTCCGCCGCGCGCTCGGTCAAGCCAACAGGCTCGCCGCGCCAAGTCGCGGTCGTGCAAGTGGGGGATCAGAGCTCATACCGCAGAGACAGGTGCAACCCGTGGCTCCGCAACGGGGCCTGGGTCGGCGCCAGATCGAGCCCCACCGGGTCCCGGCTGCCGTCGAGCCATTCGACCCGGCCCGGGCCGGCGCCGGTCTCGATGACGCCGGCATCCGTGTACCGCCAGGCGAGATCGAGCGTCGCCCGCGCGCCCCACGACATCCCCAAGCCGGCCGTCAGCCTCCAGGTCAACGCCGTCCGTCGGGTGCCCGGCACGAGGGTCCTCGTCTTCGGGAACGTCAGGCGCGTCTCACCGCTGGCCACGCGGGTCGCTCCGAGGCCCCCGCCGACGAAAGGGCTCAACGGGCCGAGCGGGCGCCCCCCCACGCCGGGGAGATCCACATACACGGCCAGGATCCCGGACAGCGAGGACAGATCCACGGACACAGATTGCTCACGGTCGGGGGCCAAGAAGTTGGCGTGACCATCGAACGTAAATCGCGGCCGGGAGGTCAGAAGGGCCTCCAGCCGCACGGCGGGCGCCACGGCGTACCCGAGCCCAAGCTCACCGCCCGCGACCGTGCCGAAGTCCCCCACCGACCGGAGCGGCGCGCCGTCACCGCCCACGCCGCAGCCGTACAGCGCGGCCGGGACCAGGCTCGCACAGTCCGCGTCGGTGAAGTGCGTGTCGGCCGGACGGCTCAAGTCGAGTCCGGCGCGCAGGTAGATGTCTTGCGCGACGGCCAGTCCTGGGAGCAGGGTCGCCGCCGCCGCCATCACCGCCACGGCCGCGCCGGGAACCCCGTGGTGCCACCGCTGCGCTGCGACCCGCGTCGGGGCGTCAGTCATGACGCGAGCGCCTGCACCGGACGCGACGTCGTGATAGACGTGGCCGGCGTCGACGCCATCGGCCCGCAGCGCGTCGCGCTGTAGGTCCAGCGACTGGGAGCCGTTCGTCTTCGAAACGCGGGCGTAGCCGATCAACATGTGTCGTAAACGGTACCGACTGGCATGCCGGGATCGGGGACCCCGGATGGCCCGACGATACACCCAACGGTGGCTGTACCTCCATGGATGTATTGGATAGCTTGATGCGTGTGTTTTCGGCCGGCCGGGCCTAAACTCCAGTCGGACGACCGTCAGGCACCAGGCCCGCTGAGGCCGCGGGGGCACCTCGTAAATCCGTTGCTGCCGCTCAAGGAAGAAACCGGTGTCCGAGGCCATTCGTCAGCTGTTGCTGCGAGTGACCGATGAAAAGCCGCTCCCATTCACTTGGCGCCGAGTCGGTCTGCCGCCGCGGATCAAGCGCTGGTCGCTGATGAGTCTGCAGCACCGGCTCGTGAAGACCGGTGGACAGCTCGTGAAGCATGCGCGCGACTACTGGTTACTCTTGGCAGATGGGCATCTCCACCGGCGGCTGTTCAGCGACATGTTGCGCAGGCTCTGGGCGCTGCCCCTGCCGGCAGGAGAGAGGGCAACCGGCTGACCGACATCTGGCGAAGAGACGGCGACGAGCGCGGGAGTGTCGGCAACATGTTTCCGAAAAACGGTTCCGGCGTCGACGCGGCCGGAGATTGCGGCGCGTGGGAGCTGGACGAACGTGCGACGAAGCAATCTGGCCATGCGGAGCGGAAATGGATGTACAAGGGACCTGATGCAGGCGGCCACAATGAAAATTCCGGTTAATGAGGGGAGGTAGTCATGCGTCTCGCATCACTCATTGCGTCAGCCGCCGGTATCCTGGTGCTCTTGTCGGCCTCCGGCGTGTCGGCCCAGAGCGCAGCCGAGGAGCCGCGCTCCGGGTGGTACGGCGGCGGCGGCATCGGGGCCACCTGGCCATCGAACCTCGCACAGAGCGGCTGGAATCGGGATCCGATCTGCTATCCGACCGACGCGTGCTTCGACCAGGATCCCAGGCCCGAGATTTCCGGATACCGCTGGCACTATGACATCGCCGCGGCCACCGGACCCGTGTTCGAGCTCTCGACCGGCCTGTTCGTCGATCGCGCGCGCGTGGAGCTGTCGTTCAGGCAGAGGTGGAACGACCTCGATCAGATGTTCCTCAGCGTCACCAACTACGAGGGGGCGGCCATGGAGGATCGGGTCAACAGCACGGTCACGTCTGACACCCGGTCGTCGATCGACCATCTGGCCGTGCGCATGCTGACGGTCAACGCGTACTACGATTTTGCTGCCGGGTCCGTGGTCTCGCCGTATCTGGGCGCCGGGGTGGGCCCCGCGTTCGTCACAGTGGCCGGAGTGCGTTTCTCAGACGAGTACAGGGACACGGCCGTCAACAGCGACGTCTACGATCCGCCCCTGTCGTTCTACAACACCAGCCTGGACGACGACCTGTCCGACACGGTGCTGGCGGGGCACCTGCACGCGGGCGCCGACGTCCGTATTGCCGACAGGACCTGGCTGGGGCTGAAGATGACCTACTCGATGCTGGACGATATCGAGACCCGCGGCGGATACGAGCTGCACGCCGCTCACGCGCTGGACCAGGACTTCGAGTACCACGACACGTTCGCCGCCGCGCGCTCCTGGACGCTGATGTTCACGGGCAAGTACGCCTTCGACAACTGAGCCGCCGCGGAACGCCGTTGGCGTGGTAGACATAGCCGATCCGCCTGTGTCGTAAACGGTCGTGTGCGACAGGCGGGCGATGGCACCTTCCTGGCTGGTACGCAGCGCCGAGCAGCAGGTAGGTCGTCGTGCCAGCGTCCGTGCCGGTCTTAGAACGGTTGGATCGCGCCGACCCGGGGCTCGAGTCCACGCTTTTGTTCCAACGCCGTCGTGAGCGGTAACGGAAAAGTGCCCGATGGCAATGGCCGTGGCCGCTGATGCTTGCGCCGGACTTCTTTCAGTGCGGCTCATTCCCTTGGGACATCGGCCCCCAGTTGGGACCTTGTCCACAGTGCCGGGATCCGTACTAATGTGAACCGGCACTGAGAACCATGGCCGGCGAAACTCAACCCCGGGTCGGAACAGTGGGGGCACGGCTCCGGGCCGCGCGGGAGGTCAGGCGGCTCTCGGTGCATGCGATCGCGACCACGACCAAGATCCCGGTCGGTGCGCTCGACGCTCTCGAGGAGAGCGATGTCGCACGGCTGCCAGGCGGCATTTTTTCACGCGGGTTCGTCCGGTCGTACGCGGCCGCGGTCGGGCTCAACCCCGAGCAGACGGTACGCGACTTCGTGGCGCAGCTGCCAGCGCACGAGAGCGCCACGGACGCGGTGTCCGACGACCGGCCGCACGGGTATCACCGCTCGACACGTCAGTGGCTCGTGGCCGGGCTAGTGCTTTGGGGGGTGCTGGTCTGTAGCGCGGGGGCGACGCTCCTCTTCGTCGTCGGGATACCCGGCCTGCCCACCCGCACCGATACACCACCGGGGCCAGCCGTCGCGATGGCACCGGAACCGGCGCTGTCGCCTCGTCTGGCGGTCCCGGTTCGTGAGCTCCCCTCCCCTACGATCGAACTGGTCCCACAGGCCCCGCTTACGATTGTGCTGCGGCCGCGGCGAGACTGCTGGGTCTCGCTGAGGATCGACGGCGAGTCGGTGGTGCGGCGCGTTATGCGCGCTGGAGAGCAGGAAACCTATGGGGGGCGCGCCGAGATTATTCTAAACGTCGGGGACGCCGGGGCGTTCGCGTTCGCGATCAACCAGCGCGCTGGCCGGGCGCTCGGAGCCTCGGGCCAAGTCGTGACCGTGCGCCTGACGCCGCAGAACTACGCCGACTACGTCGAACCGTGACGAGCGGCGGTCGAAGCGTCAGCGCGAGACCAGGACGCCGCCAGCCGTCTCAAACAGGGCCTCCGTCTGCCTTTGAGACGCGGGCGTAGCCGATCCGCATGTATCCCAAACGGCCGTTTGCGACACACCGTCGCGCGCGCCGGCTGGCGTCAGCGACGGTGTGTCGTATCCCGTGTCGAATTCTATGTCGTGCAGACGTCGAGTGCGTGTGCCAGTAGGGATGACTCTCGGCACAATCTGGGAACACCTTAGTCGTAGTCTGCCAAGGCAGTCGGTGAAGGGAGCGGTGCCGCGCGGTCCGGCGACCGGTTGTGGTCGCTACGCCATGGGAAGGCGCTCTTGTCCGGGAGGAGTTGAGCAACCAAGCGATGTCCGAAACGCTGGATTGATTGCGAAGTTGGCGCCGCCCGTCTGCAGAGCCGCAAACAACTTTCGTATATTGTAATTGACGTGATACGCGAACAGCGGGTCGCCATCATTGGACGCTTGGACTCCGATGAATCCGAACCACAACAATAGTTCGATTAGCGGCCTGCTTTCAGCCTCCCAGAGACCCGCGTCAGTTAGTCGCTTCGTTAGGTCAGCTTCCGACATGCGCGTGGGGCAGTTGATGAAGCTATATAAGACCTCCTCATAGTCTTTGTTGACGCTTGCCAGTTCGAATATTAGGGACTGAAGCAACTCTTCGGAATGATTCTCTTCAGCCTTTAACATGTCGTCATCGGTGACCATAGTATGGCCTCGATTTATCGCTATTCCAACGGCCCTGTTCAAGAACGCAAGAAGTTCTCGTGGTCTCATTAGCGAGCGCTCGAGGACGAACGCGAAGGCGGGCCGCGTTCCGACGTGTCTGTCAAACAAAGCACTCCATACGTCGTCAAAATCGCCGTTTATACCGGTGGTGCTCGTGATTCGTTTGGCGACGATGTCTTTGAAGACTTCGGGGTCATCCCAACCCAGTGTAATCGCGGTGTCTTTTCCCTTGTCTGACGTTTCGAGGATGAGGTGTTCGTAGATGTCGTTCCTGATGAACACGAGAGACTTGACGTCGACGTCGTGTGCGCCAAGCTCTCTCTGTAGCTTCCTAGTCGAATCCAGTAGTGTGCGCACGATGAGGATATCAACCTGTGACGCGCTGCGAGTGGGCCACGCCTTGTCGAGATTGTCCACCAATATCCACACTTCATCCTTATGCTCCAGATACTTTCCGACTACTGAACTCAACGCATGAATCTCATCCTTGAAGAGGGTTTCGGTAAAGGCACCAGCTCTGGTGCTCTTGTCCGCCTTCGCGAAGCGCTCAACGAGCCTATCAACCTGTATCAAGAGCCGTTCAGACATGTCGCCGGCATCGGCCGGACCGTAGCGCTGATACTCGTCGAGTAGGGCACGGAAACATTCGTATCGCTCAGGGTCATTTTCAGCCCACGAACTGTCGGAGTCGGAGACCTTCTGAGCCACCTCGCAGAGAAGTATGTAGTTCCAGAACGCGATAAGCGTGTGCATCTGCATCCCTGGCGACAAAGCCTCGAGGACGATCTCGCGGAGCTTTAGGAATTGGTGTCCCTCAGGCTTCAGGTCCAGCACAAGGTTTCCACGTCCTTTGATAAATGAGTCTCGAATCGCGTAGAAGATGGCCGTTTTTCCTGAACCTTTTTGGCCGATAACGAGCCTGGCGTGACCGCGTTTGGCCTGGACGAATTGACCCGTGCGAACGAAGTAGTTGCGCAGTTGACGGCTCTCATTCTCCGCTGCAACGTCGCCAAGGTCTAGACGCTCGAGGAGTCCGTCTGGCAGCAGGGTCTGAGGTAGAGCCCAACCATCCTTCCACTGCGGAATTGTCTGGCGAAGGATGGGCTCAAGTCTCTGCGGGATCTCGCCCGGTCGGTCATAGCCCGTTGACTATCTGACGATAGTCAACGGGCTGAGGAACATGACCTTCTTGAAGTAGCGACACGCCCCGGCCAGAGGCGACGGCTATGCCCGCGATCAAAGCACACCGCGCATTATGCACCTCCGAACCTGTTCGGTCGGGGCTGAGGAGATGCCCGACGAGGGCAAAACACTCGCCGACGGCCTTTCTTGCTTCCTGAAGTGATAGCCGGGACGACTCCAGAGGGTCGTAGGCTTTGTAGTTCAAGACGCTCTTATTAAGCGCCGCCATCAACCTGACTTCGGCTTCAATTGGAATAGGGGATTTGAGAACGAAGATTGGCGCGTGTAGATTCTGCGCGACAGCTGGAAAAGGTATCGGCTGGACTGGCAAGCGATTGTTAAGGGCTTCGACGAGGCCGTCTGCGTTTTGGAAGTCGACGTAGCCAATCACGTCGAGTAACCCTAACTTATCTAATAACTTACGGTCACGCTCGAACGACGTGTCTCGAATAGGAATAACGGGAAGACCGAGTGCAAGTGCGAAGCCAATCTCGAACATAAGGTTGAAGTTCAAGGTTGTTACGTCGGCGACGACGACGTCAGCGAATCGACAACTCTTGCAGATTGCGCAGAAGACGATTTGGCCTGTTGTATGAAAGTCCCTCCATGTGAGCCAGTTCTCGTCCTGACGCGACGTTCTCAGCTTCTCGACGGCGGTTTCCAGCGTCTCGGCGATTTGGGGCGGGTCGGATGGGTAGAGAAAGATACCGTTTACCGGGGCTTGGCCGGCAAACGATTGGTCGCACTCACCCCCAGCGTATTGGCAGAACGCCGGGGGTTGCTGACGGTCTTCGGCAGACATAGTCAAGACCGAGGCTCGGGTAGTCAGGGGAGTCATTCCGTAGGTGTGAGGCTCCCATCTACTGTAGCGGCAACGGGGGTCTTCGGAGAACTCCAAAGGTCCACGATCTGCCGGTTCAACACCCGCGCGAGAGATCGGACATCTCCACTGACACTAGATTTAGTGTGCCTAACGTGCCGCTTCAGCCGCGGCGGCTCACGATCGCACGGGCCGCCGCCGGCTGCATCGAGAAGCATGTCCTTGTAGATCCGCGTAGATCCGATCCGTCGGTACGAGTACGTCGTAGAATTGTGAGTTCCCGACGATATAGTGCAACTTGACCCCGGATCCGCGCCACAAATGATGTCACGGTTTCGTGGCTCATGCGCCGCCTCATGCGCGAATTTCTTGAACGGCGGGAGCGCGAAGGCTCATTCCGGTTAGAGATCCGTCGTCCCCCCTGTGCCAATGATCTGTGAGACAACCTTCCTGATGAGATTAGTGTAGGGGCGGGGAGGGACGGAGAGATGACTCGCATGCCAGAAGCCGTGGAGCTGGACGTGGTCGCGGGGCCGGGGCGGAGGGAGCCCAGAGGGCGACGGGACGCCCCGGCCCCGTGACCACGTCAGGCGCGCCCGACCCCGACCCGGAGGTGCCGGCAACGGTCCAGCGGCGCGCTTCCCCGCAGAATATCGGCTCCGCATTCTCAAGCAAGCCGACGCCTGCAAGAAGCCCGGCGAGGTGGGCGCCCTGTTGCGGCGCGAGGGGTTGTACTCGTCGCTGCTGGCGAACTGGCGGCGGCAGCGCGAGGCGGGCGCCCTGCGGGAGATGCGCGGGCGTCGCGGGGGGCCGCCGCCCCGCCACGTCGACCCGCGCGTGAAACAGCTCGAGGCGGAGAACCGCCGACTCCAACGGAAGCTGCAGCGGGCGGCGACGATCATCACGCTCCAAAAAAAGTTGCCGAGATCCTGGGGATCCCCCTGACACCCCTCGACGACGACGAGACCGACTGATGCGTGCCATCGAGGCCGTCACAACGCCGGGCGAGACCGCGGCGCTGTGTCACAGCGTCGGCGTGTCCCGGGCATCGTTCTATCGCCGGCGGCGCCAAGCGCCACACCACCGCGGCCCCGTGTGCTGTCGCCGCGCGCGCTGGGTGTCACCGAACGCCAGGCGGTGCTCGACGTGTTGCACAGCGAGCGGTTCATCGACCAATCGCCCGCCGAGGTCCATGCCACGTTGCTCGAGGAGCAGACGTACCTCTGTGCTCCGCGCACGATGTATCGCGTGCTCGCAGCGGCCAAGGAAGTGCGCGAGCGGCGCGCCCAGGCCCGGCATCCGGCGTATACCGCATCCGAGCTCGTGGCGACGCGCCCGAATCAGGTCTGGTCCTGGGACATCACCAAACTCAAGGGCCCGATCCCGTATCTCTACTACTCGCTGGCGGGCAGAGCGTCTACCAGGCTTCGACCAAGCGCCCGATTTCGTGATCCCGAACGAATTCAACCCCCAAGTCGTGATTGAAGCAAAGCTCACCGAGGACGACGGCACGGCGCGCGATAAGGTGACGCGCGTTCAGCACCTCGGCTCGCTCAGTATGGAAAATCGGCCGTCGGACCAGCCGAAGTTCGAGGTGATCGCCTGTATTGCCGGACGAGGATTCGGCGTGCGGCGCGAGGACATGAAAAAGCTCCTTCTTTCGACCAAAGGCAAGGTCTTTACTCTGTAAAATATGCAGCAATTCGTCGAACACACTCGGCTGAAAGAGTTCCGCTCACGCTAGTCCCAGCGGTTGAAGCCGGGCGTTAGTGGCCACGCCCGTGGCCATCCGAAAAGCCATAAGTGCCCCCCCAGAATCGTCGATTCTTGGCCCCCGGCGGGGGCCGATGTTGCACTCCGGCCCCCACGCCTTTCGGGTCGCTCAGAGTCAATTGTTCCCTCCGGGAAAGGGTAAAGCCTCAGTTGGAAAGATGATCGATAAGTCCCGTTATCGTGAAGGATTGGCCTGCAGCCGATGCCCGACGGCGCGCTGGTGATCGTCATCGAGGGGACGCGGGGGGGGGGGGGGGGACGTGACCCGGCGGGGCCCTCTATGCCCGCCAGGCGACTGGTGCCTTCGCCGGGACGACCGTCACACGCGGCACGGCGAAAACAAACTCTACGCGGCTCGTTCGAAGACAAGCCGATCGTTCTGGACGACACGTGCTACTTCGTGCCCTGCGGTTCGAAGGCTGAGGCGGTTTGCGTCCACGGCTTGACGAGCTCTGTGTTCCGCAACGCCCCTAATTGGTGTGGGTAGACCCCCTAGTTGATATGAATAATACATATAGTATGTATTATTTATACTATCATTGCACCCTCTTGCCCGGGCCGGGCTTGAGCTTCTCGACGCCTTTCACTAGAGCAAGAAATTCTTTCGCCTGCATCTGAGCGAGTGCACGCAGGCCCGCGCGAACGATCTCGCTTCTCGCGGCGCTGTGCCGTCCTTCAAGACAGCGCTGCTGCAGCGCTGGCAACAGTTCGCTATCCGCTTCGGCTAGGGTAAATGTAGCGCGGACCGCCCGTTCCTTCGATGGCGGCGCGGGCGTGGCTGGAAGCACTGCGCGCTGCCTTCCCTGCCCTCCTAGAATGGAATCGGCGCTGGCAAAGCGCTGCTCTACAGCGATGTCTTCATCTTGCAGCGATCTGCTTAGCGCGCCGCTTAGCGGATCTTTGCCCATGGTTAGTTTCTCCTTTGAGGACAGATAACAGCTCATCTGTAAGGGCCTCAACCTCAGTGATCGCGGCCGTCGCAACGGTTCCCAGGCCTTGGACGGTCTGGCCGTACGCCGCTGCATGTTTGTAAACCTCACGATCGCCAATCTGCGTATTGCAGAGCGGAATAGCAAACGCAGACAAAATCTTCCGGGTCTCAGCGGCAAGCCTCGTATTCGGCTTTTGTCTGTTGATCAGCAGCCGCGCGGTCAGTTGCTCATTGAGAGCAGCGGCTGCTTCGATGACCTTGCGGATGGCAACGCCCGCCCAGAGATCGAGTGGCGAGGGAACGACTGGCACAAGGGCAAGGTCGGCAATCAGTAACGCGCTCTGCGCCACTGGCGAGTTTGCGGAGGGCGGGCAGTCGATGACGATGTAGTCGTGATCGGCGACGAACTTTTGCACCTCGCGGTGCAGCTTGGCATCTGTTTTGCCAAGCCCGGCGATGCGCGCCGGAAAGGGGGCTTCATCGGATGCCGAGGCCGCCCAACGGGTCGCCGATCCTTGTTCGGAGTCAGCATCGACCACAAGCACCTTGGACCCGCGACGACCGAGGGTGCCGGCCAGCACCATCGCGACGGTGCTCTTGCCGGGGCCGCCTTTCTGGTTCACAACAGCGATGATTTTGGCTTGTGACATATGATACGAATCATCATGATAATATGAACGATATAGATTATTTGCACTAATTAGTAATGAGAATACTTGACTCGTGGTCTCGAAAACAAGAAGACAGGCGGGCGTGCCGCGGCCTCAGACGGTCACGCGGTCGAGGCGTTGGATGTCCCAGGTGTTCGTCCCGGCGGCGTAGCCGTGCACAAATGCGGCTTCTTCGACGACGCGCCGCCCCTCGCGGCGCGTCATGTGGATCACCATCGCGATCCCGTCCACCACGCCCCGACACAGGCGCACGCACCGTCTCGACTTTAATGACTCATAGGAGCGCGTCGCGGGCGGGCGCCCGGGACGCTAGCGCTCGAAGAGCCGTCGGGCCACGCCGGACTGGCGGATGATGCTGGACAGCGTGCCAAGCGTGAGTTCGGCATGGTCCGGGACCGGAACGGTCGTCGTGGTGCTGCCGAATCGCTGCTGCATGACGATGTGACTGCCACGCTGTCGAACGACTGAGAATTCCTGGCCTTCGAGAATCTGGCACACCTCGCGGCCAGAGAGGACGCGCAGTTTACCCAACCGCGACCTCGACGCGCGTGACGAACACTTCGCTGTGCAACCGTCGGGCAACCTCGGTCGGATCGGCGGACTCGAAGAACAGTTCTAACGCCTCGATGAGGCTGGTCCTCGCGGTCTCGACCGTCTGGCCTTGGCTTGCAATATCGAGTTCTGGGCAGAGGGCGACGTACATGTCGCCCTCACGTTCAATGATGGCGGTCACCTGGCGCGTGGATTCCATGGCGCAATGATAGCAGCCAGCGGGCGCTCGCCATCCCCGAGAGTTTCACGTATCATGCAGCGATTTTGTTGACATGGTGGCACTGAGAACATTGGTCCTCCTTCTGGAGCGATGAGCGACCCTTCTCGACCCGTCAGCGGGTTCGTGCCCCTCGGCGATATGGCCGCGGCGGTCGACCTGCCTGGCGGTCGCGGCCTGTCCCCCGCCACGCCCCAAGCCCGGCACCACTTCACCACACTGCAGCAGGTCAATCAGCTCGTCGAGGCCAGCGAAGCGGCGCCCGATCTCGGCTTCATGGCGCGGCTGCTCGCACTGTGCAGTCTGCCGCGCAGGAACCCCGGCTCGCAGATTCGGTACATCCGTCACAACGGGCCGTACACGCTCGCCATGACCGCCGGGGTCAACACGAGACTGCCGTACGGCACCCTGGCCGCGTCTGCTCCTGGCGGCGTTGGTGCGCGGAAACAAGTGTTCGTCGTGGCCCTGGCCATCGTGACGGCCGAAGGGGCATGATCTCGACGTGAAGTCGAGCGTGCATCCCAGGTACAAAACGAAATACCGCGTCGGAAACTGGCCGGCGTACGACCGAGCACTGGTCCAGCGCGGCGACGTCACCCTGTGGTTGACGCCGGAAGCGATCGCCACGTGGGAGGCCGTGGGCGTCGGCAAGCGCGGAGGGCAGCGGCAGTACTCCGAGGTTGCCATCGAAACCGCGCTGACGCTCCGCCTGATCTTTCACCTGCCCCTTCGTCAGACGGAGGGCTTTCTGAGGTCGATCTTCGGGATGCTGTGCCTCGACCTGTCCGCGCCCGATCACACGACTCTCTCACGGCGTGGTCAGCACCTCGACCTTGCACTTCGCCGCCTCCCCGCGGGCGCAGGCATACATCTCATCGTCGACAGTACCGGGCATCGTCGACAGTACCGGGCTCTCGACTGTGGGTGAAGGTGAATGGGCGGCCGTGAAACATGGCGGACGCGGGAGACGCGGCTGGAAGAAGCTTCATCTGGGCGTCGACGGATCGGGCGTGATCGTCGCTCACGCCCTGACCGGCGGGCATGTTGACGACGCGACGACAGCCCTCGATCTGATCGACCAGGTCGAAGGCGACGTCTCCTGCCTCACGGCGGACGCGGCCTACGACACGCGTGGCATCTACGAGGCTGCGGGTGCGCGTGGCGCGACGGTCGTCATTCCACCGACCAGGACAGCCACCGTGTCTGGACGGCGACCACGATCGCCCGCGCGCGACCGCACGATCCGACAGGTGCAGCAGGCTGGACGGCGACAGTGGAAGACGGACTCGGGCTACCATCAGCAGGCCCGTATGGAGAACGCCTTCTTCCGGTACAAGGTGATCATCGGGGAGAGCCTTCGAGCGCGCAGTCGGGCGGGGCAAGAGACGGAGGCCATCCTCGCATGTAACATCCTCAATCAGATGACTCAGCTTGGTAGGCCGGCGTCGTACGCTATCGGTCGTTAACGGGTCTGTGGGTCGGGGGCGTTGCGGGTCAGTTTTCGAACCGCGCAACAACGCCGGCGATCAGGGACACCTCGCCTCCAGATTCCGCAACCGGACCAAGTTATAGGCGGTGGCGGCGAAGGTGAGCTGCCAATCCACCAGGGCGATGCCGCGATGCCGGAGCTTGCGCAGGCCGCCGACGGTCTTCATCCAGCCGAAGACCTGTTCCACGAGTTTTCGTTTCCGCTGACTCACGTGATAGCTCGCATGCCGCGTGGTCCGACCGTCGATCGCACTCCCGCGGACCTTCTGCGCCACGTGGGGCGTGACGTCCTGGACGCGCACGTCGGCAACGAAGCGCGCCACATCGTAGCCCTTGTCCGCCCCGACCGTGCTGCCCGGGGAGGCGCTGGCCTCCAGCAACAGCCCCGCCGCGTCGCGTTCGGCGGTCCCCGTCGCGTGGGTCGCGCAGACGTTGGCGACACGCCCTTGTCGATTGTCCAGCAGCACGTGGCCGAGATACGCCAGCTTGGCTTCCTTGCCTTTGCCCTTCCGATACAACATCGCCTCGGGATCGGTCGTCGACTGATGGGTGTCATTGCGCCGCCGCTCCCCGTGGAAGTTGACCGTGGGATTGCCCGGGTCCTCGGGCGGGTCGCTCTCCGCTGCGTCCACGCACCGAACGCTTTTCAGGCTGGCCCATGCTTCCAACTGCGTCCCATCCACGGTGAAGTGTTCGTCC
Organism: Vicinamibacterales bacterium; assembly: GCA_965237405.1. Classification (GTDB taxonomy): domain Bacteria; phylum Acidobacteriota; class Vicinamibacteria; order Vicinamibacterales; family UBA8438; genus CAUZIB01. The sequence continues at coordinate 2,774,555 of OZ250139.1, forward strand.
GAGAGCAGCCCGGCCGCCCGGGCGTGGGCCTGGACCGCATCAAAGATCGCGGCGGCGACATCGCCCGACAGCAGCCGGTCGCGATTCTTGGTAAACGTCGTGGGATGCCAGACCGGGTCATCCATATTCAGCCCGACGAACCACCGGAACAGCAGGTTGTCGTTGAGCTCTTCCATGAGCAGCCGCTCGCTCCGCACCGCGTAAGGTGCGTTTAATCGGCCGACCGCTCATGCGGCCTCCCGGTGGTAGAAATTGAGCCATCCGCCCAGACGCTCCCGCCGCTGCACGTCGGCGGCCAGGCTCACCGGCGGTGGCGGTCGTTGCAGAAGCTGGTTGTCGAGTCCCTGGTGGTTTCGCTCGCGCTGGTAGTGGTCGACGTACTCGCCCACGAGGAGACGCAGGTGCCCTTCGCCCGAGGGGGACGACGCGACTGAAACATTCCTCTTGAATAGAGCGGACGAACCGCTCGGCATACGCGTTGAGATTGGGACTCTTCGGCGGGAGACGGATCGGCTGGACACCCCCGCCCTCCAGGATCTCGCCAATCCCCCGCGTGGAGAGCGGGTCGCGGGCGTGAATCAGATAGCGGGCGCGGCGCAAGCAGCCATCGACCGGGTCCGTCACATTGCGGGCCCTCTGCTCCATCCACGTGCCGTACGGCTGCGGATGGATCCCGGCGATGGGCACGCGGCGGGACTGCAGCGCAATCACGAAGAAGACCAGGTACCGCTGGAGCCCGGCCAGCGTGAGCACCTCGACGGTGAACAGATCGCAGGCCGTGCGGCCCTCCCAGGGCGCCTGCAGGAACGTCTTCCCGGGCATGCGCCGGCTCCGCTCGGGAGCCGGGTCGATCCCGTGGTCGTGCAGGATCCGCTTCACCGGGGTCCGAGCGATCTCGTGGCCGAGGTGCGAGAGCGCCCCGCGGATCCGTGTGTCCCCCCACTGGGGATGCTCGACCGCCATCCGGACCACGAGCGCGGCCACGTCACGTCGCGTCATCGGCCGGCCTCGACCGCGGCGGGCGCTGTCGTCGTATGCCTGGGCGATCAATCTCCGGTACCAGCGGAGAATCGTGTCAGGCGTGACGATGCCGGCGACCTGCATCAAGACGCGCCGGCCGAGTTGCTGGCCGCGCACGGCGCGTCGACGGCGTTGGGCATCGGTCCGGCGAAACGGCCGAGGGCCCAGGTGCTCCCGGAGGACCCGATTCTCCTCCCGGAGATACGCGATCAGATCGTCTTGGGGGCGGTTCACCCAGCCAGCGCACGTGAGAACGAGGAACTGGAGCGCAGGCGGCATGGCCTGAAATTACTTGGGAGACTCGACCAGCACTGACCGGACCTCGGCCCATTAAACGCACCTTACGGCCTCGAAGTACAGGATTTTGTGGAAAACCACGGCCTCCGCGCTGAGCGGCCCGAAGAGCCGCGTATGCACTGGCGGGCGGAGAGAGAATCTGAGGACGCCGCACCATGCGGTACAACGGCGGGAAGTCTCTCTTGCTACGCAGTCTCAGTGGTCCGGATCGGTTTGACGACTCACCTTGAGCAGGCCGTGGCCGCCTACGCCGAGGCGCTCGACGAGCGCACCCGTGCGCGGGCGCCACTCGACTGGGCAGAGACGCAGAACAATCAGGGTGTTTGCTGTCAGTCGTGTTGTTAAGGACTCGGTACGATCTCAGTCGCCGCGCCATGGCCCGGCAAGCGCAGAGGGTCAATGGGGCGTATGAGCCGCCTTGCTTTTGGGAAGAACTTCGAACTCGGGAGGCTTACGCTTAGGAAAATGTTCGGCCGCCACCGTCTTGATGTCTTGCAAGTTCGCCTCTAAAAAATCAATCGCAGCGGGGGTGGCATCGATTAGCTCTGCTGTCAGGCTCTGTAACTGTGCGACGAGGTGCTTGCCGAGCTTGAGCACTTCGGCATCGTCAATGCCCTTTGCCTGGAACGCGACCACGTGATGCTGAAACTCAAGGTGTGCACTGTTTCTCATAGCGATGACGTCTCGGATCATCAGGTATTTCGCCTCACCCACAACCAACCTGTTCAGAAGATCCGGATCTGAACTCTCGAAAGCAAAAACCAGCTCCGCAACATTCAAGGCCGGCCCGGTAAAAAGGGCCTTCACGGGGAGGAGTCGTTGCCAAGCATCTGGGTCGCCCTTGTGCTCACGCAAACAGGAGTCCCACAGCGAGATGAGTTTTTGGTAATGGCTCATTACGGCGAGATGAGCGAGCCTGAGTGCCGCGTATTGGTTATCTTCCTGTCTGCGTTTCTCACGCCAGATCGCAAAAAGGAAGGCTATCCCAGCGCCGCTCAGCGCCGCTGAAAGACGAAAATGCAACCAGAACGAAGTCCATGGCAATATCTAGCAGTTCATGTCTAGTGAACACTGTCACATGCTTACACTGGAACGTATTTCTGTGTTCACGCGTTCAACGTGTCGCAGGAGGCCGAGACTGAAGCGATCACCGAGACCATCCATCTATTGAATCCGCAGGGCGAATTCAGTGCGCCGTCTGGTGCATGCGCTGTTAGGCATCGTGCCACGGACGCGCGTATCATACGCTCAGGAGCTGGCCATGGACCTACAATTTACGGCGATTTTTCGGAAAGTCCCGGAGGGCTACATCGCCTTCGTTGAGGAATGCCCTGGAGCAAATACACAAGGCGCCACGCTCGAAGAAGCGCGAACGAATCTCCGTGAGGCCGTCACCCTAGTGATCGAAGCCAACCGACTGTTCTCGCTTGAAGACGCCACGGGCGGTGAAGTGATCCGGGAGCCGATCACGGTCACTGCGTGAAACGTCGCGCGCTCCTTCGGCACCTGGAGCAACACGGGTGCGAGTTTCTACGCGAGGGAGGCAACCACACCGTTTACATCAACAAGCTTGGAAAGAAAGCCTCGACGATTCCCCGCCACAACGAGATCAACCAAGACCTCGCCAGAAAGATCTGCAAAGATTTGCAGGTGCCTCGTCCAGATGCCTAGACAGTAGGACTTCGGTCCAAGCTTGGATTTCCGATTTGCTTGCCCCACCGTGGCGGAAGGGAAAACAGGGCCGACCTCTGCCGACTTGTCAGTACGGGTCTCCGAGCCATGCTCGTTCGCTCGACGTTTGCAAGACAGAGAATCAGACACGGGCTACGACACACGGCGGCGCGGGCCGGACGGCGCGCTCGCGCGCGTGTCGCAAACGGCCGGTTACGCAACGGTCCGGCTCCCGACATGTTTTGATGACTTGGGCGTTGCAAAACCGTATTGTAGTATCGATTTGATTGGCGATGCCTCTATGCGCCGCTGATTGGTTCGTCATCGCCGGGAGAGACATCATCTCGCCTTAGCTCGTTTGGCTCTCATAGGTCTTCGCTCTTGGTGTTGCCCCGATTCGCCGTGCTGTTGCCTTCCACAGCGGTCCATGGCCAGCCCCGTGTCCCGCGATCGCGTGTGCGATCTCGTGCAGCACGGTGTCCCGAATTTTCTCCTCGCCTCCCTCCAGGGCATGGGTGCGGCTGATCCAGATCACGTGGTGTCGGAAATGACAGGCGCCAAGGCGTTTCCTGGCCTCGCCGAACGCGAGAGTCCAGCCCGTGAGCCCATGCTCGTCCATCAACCGCCTCGCCATTCCCGCGACGCCGTTCAGTCTCTCCGCACCGTTCCTCGCGCTTTCCCTTCCCGCCCTGCGGAGTAAACCATAGGAGACGTTCCAGCATGTCTTTCCGCAGCGTACCTGTGCGCTCTTCGGGTTGAGCTTCACGATCGAACCACGCCTTGGTCCGTCGGGACTTGTGAACGTCACCTCGTCCCCCACGCGGTAGGCAGCGCGTGCTTTGTCGTGCCGCGTGATGATCGTGACTCGTCGCGCTCCTCCCGAGGGCTTTAACGCTGACTCGGGGACGTTCCAGGTCCGCTCTGCGGTGTCGACGACCTTCGCGAAGCGGCGCCGGCCCTGCCTTTGGAGGAGATGTCCGTGGATTGTTTTCCCCTTGTGAGTGAACTGTACGGCAGACCCGATAGATAGCGGGCGTTCCTCCGGCTGATTGATCATTCGACCTTCTCCTCTGTCTTGGAGTTGATCAGTCCCGGCACCCGGTACTCCCGCGTGTGCTCCATCCATTCCACCGCAACGCTCTACTCTGGACTCCAGATCGATGTCGGCTCGACTCCGCGGGGGTCAGTTGACATTCTTCAGTTGACCTTCTTATGACTGAAGGAAGACATCGCCATGAGTGGCCACGACGCATTCGAGCGCATCCTGACATCGTTGCACGAAGCCATGCTCGACTGTAGGAATTTCAGACCTCGCTGGACACATTGTGTAACCAATAGGTGTCCAGAATGGGGAGGTCATTCATGAACAAGGCTCAGCGGGACATTCGACGAAAGAAACGGGTATTGGAGCATGCCGCACGCATCGGCAATGTCCGGAAGACCTGCCGCTACTTCGGCGTCGCCCGGTCAGGGTTCTACCGGTGGAAGAAGGCGTATGAGACCGATGGGGACGAGGGCCTGATCAACAAGAAGCCGTGCCCGTACAACCCGCGACTCCGCACGCCCCCCGACATCGTCGAGAAGGTTCTCCACCTCCGCCGGACCTACCACCTCGGTCCGATCCGCATTGTCTGGTATCTCGAGCGGTATCACGGGATCACGATGTGTGACGCGACCGTCTATCGCATCTGTCGGCGCCACGGCCTCAACCGCCTACCGAGCCGGGTGGGTCGACGCTCCGTGAAGACGCATCGCTACGAAAAGCAAGTGCCGGGGCACCACGTGCAGGTCGATGTCACGTTCCTGAAGCTCGTCGGGAAAGACGGGAAGGCCACGCGGCGGTATCAGTACACGGCCATCGACGATGCCACGCGCATCCGGGTCCTCACGGTTTACACGCGACATACGCAGAAGAACGCCATCCACTTCCTCGATCACGTCATCAAGAGATTTCCGTTTCGGATTCACACGGTGCGAACCGACCGGGGCCATGAGTTCCAGGCCCAGTTTCATTGGCATCTTGCCGACCGGGGCATTCGTCACGTCTATATCAAGCCACGCACGCCCAGGCTCAACGGCAAGGTTGAACGGTCACATCGCACCGACAAGCAGGAGTTCTATCAGCTCCTCACCTACACCGGGGACGTCGACCTCAACGCGAAGCTCAACGAATGGGAGAACTTCTACAACTACCACAGACCGCACGGAGCCTTTCACGGCAAAACGCCCTATGAAGCCCTCCGTGACAAGCTCGCATGAACTACAGTTTCAGTGTCCACCGAGGTCGTACCGATCACAGCTCCCTCCGCCGCCGCCGAACTCTGATCGTGCTTCCTCATCTCGACACTCCTCCTGCGAGAACTTTCTCGCAATCAAGTGTCCAAGAAAACTCTAGGGCGATGTATAAACCACATGGGTTTGCTCACCCTCCAGCAAATCGACCACTAGAGACAACACGCCAACCCCTTTCTCTTTGGCCATGTCCTCTAGGTGCTGAGCTAAATCCCCTTGAATCTCGACGCGCTCGTCAACAATCTGTGCGTCCCCGCTGTGAACGCCGACAGCGCGCCGTAGCGTTTCCCCAAGTGTGCGTCCACCACAGCAGCAACAAGCCCTTTGATTTTAATGAGAACGTCTGGTGTCGCGTTGAATAGCTTGGGTTCCCCGCCCCCAATCCAACCCCCATCATCATCGGTGGTCATCGGTTAGGTTTTTCTCCCACCCTTTATGGGTGGGTTGTGAGCCGTTCAAGGATCTTGTCGGTGAAAATTGTGAACCGTACCGCGGGTTTCTCGGAGACCTCATTGCTTGGGGGGATGGGGTCTATGGGACGTCCAAGTCGGTTGTCGCCGCCGGCGCGTGCTGCGCCATGCGCTCCTGCATCTGTCGGGTGAGATGCGGCACCAGACCGATCATGCGCTGAAGCAGCATGAGTTGACCGCGGTGGTGCATCTCGTGCTCCTTTGGCGACAGGAGCATCTCGAAACGCGTCTTGGTCGCAGGCTCCGCGCCGGGGGGCATCGCGACGGGTTCCGCAAGAAACTCATCCGACAGGTCCTCGAAGAACGACGCGAAAGCCTCTCCCTGTGATGTGAGGTAGGCGATCGTTTCGGCTTTGGTCCGCGGCTTGGCCTCTTCCGCGCTGAACTTCTGGAACAGCTCCATGAAGTTCACGTCCTTGAGGTCGGTGACCTTGTTGCGCTGGATATAGTCCTGAAACCCGGTGCTCACCGCGATGTGGACCAGGGTGGCGCCGATGCTGCGCGTGTCGGGACTCGCCTGGAATCCGTACTTGTCGCCCGGAATGTCCTCGGCGGTCTGAATGGTGTTGCCGCGAACCTGGCGAAAGCTTCGTGCCAGGTCCTTGCCTCCGTAGTGCGTCATTGCGATGTTTCCTCCGATTTTGATATCAGGCCGGGATTTCCATTTTGGCCGGTCCGGTCGGCACCGTTATACATTAAACGCCCTTCCGCGTGGGCCGGATGTGTTTGTGGCCCCTGCTTCTAGCGGTGCTTCCGCCATCAACTGTTGCTACCCCTGGGGCGCCCCAGGGTTTTCTTGGACACTTGATTGCGAGAGAGTTCTCGTAGGAGGAGTGTCGAGATGGAGAAGCACGATCAGGAGTCGGCGGTGGCGGAGGGAGGCCGGAGGGCGACCGGAGGGGGCCGGTTTTCAGTCGGTCGCAAGAGCGCCGTGGTGATGTGCTTGCTGCGCGGGGAGGATCTCGAGTCCGTGTCGCGGGAGTGGAGGATCACGGCGGCGCGGGCGTCGCAGTGGCGCGATCAGTTTCTGGCCGCGGGCCAGGCGGGCCTGAAGAGCCGAGCGACGGATGCCCGGGGTGAAGACAACCGTCGGCTGCGGGCCAAGGTCGGCGAGCTGCTGATGGAGAACGAACTGCTCTACGCGAAGGTGGACCAGCTGGAGGCCGGCTCCCCTTTGGCCCGGAGGAGGTCGACGCGATGAGTGGCGCCCATTCGATCTCCACCCGTCGGGCGTACGGCGTGCAGCGGATCTACCGCGTGTGGGAGCGGGCGCGGTCCAGCGTCTACGCGAGGCGTCACGCGACGAGGTCACGCGCGCCGTGGTGTCGCCGCGCGCCGGTCGGTGCCGCCCCGGACGAGGTGCTGGTCGGCCACATCCGCCGGGTACTCGAAGCCTCGCCGTTTCATGGCGAGGGGTACCGCAAAGCCTGGGCGAAGCTGCGGGTCGCGGGGATCCGCACCTCGAAGGAGCGGGTGCGGCGGTTGATGCGGGAGCACGACCTCCAGGCCCCGCACCGCGCGGGGCACGCGCACGGCCCGAAGGCGCATGACGGCACGATCACCACGGAGGCCCCCGATGTGATGTGGGGAACGGACATGTCGGCCACGGTGACGGTCGGCGAGGGGGCGGCGTTCGTGTTCGTGGCTGTCGATCACTGTACGACCGAGTGCATCGGCCTCCATGCGGCCAAGAGCGGGAGCCGGTTCGAGGCCCTGGAGCCGATCCGCCAGGGCGTCCGGGAACGCTTCGGCGCCATCGCCAAAGGTGTCGCCAGCGGGCTTCGTCTTCGTCACGACCACGGATCGAACTACCTGGCCGATGACTTCCAACGGGAGATCAAGTTCTTTGGTATCGAGAGCTCACCGAGCTTCGTGCGGGAGCCCGAAGGGAATGGCGTCGCTGAGCGCTTCATCCGCACACTGAAGGAGAACATCTTGTGGGTACGGAGCTTCGAAACGATCGAGGAGCTCCGCCTCGCCTTGCTTGAGTTCAAGCGGACATACAACGAACAGTGGATGCTTGAGAAGTGCGACTATCGAAGCCCAGCCCAGGTGCGACGCGACCGGGTCTGGCTAGACGCGGCAGCATAGAAGTGATTACCTTCAAACCACTGTCCAAGAACCCTGGGGCGGTACATTGCCGTCGACGGCGCCCACCACCGAAAGCTCTCCCGTTGTGCCGACAGCCTGGTCGAAGTCCATAAAAAGCTCAAGCTCATTACCGGAAACCGTCCCCTTGATAACCAGCGTGCCCTCGTCGGTGGCAAGCGACCCGGTCACTTTCTCTTCGTCCTGCTGCAGCGTCATTATTGAGGAGTTCGTTCCTTGGTCGCTAGTGAATGTCAGGTCCCATCTACCAGCGATGTCGGACTGTGCCGTCACGGCCACAATAAGTGTGGATACTGAGCCGGTAATCGGGTTGTTTCTGAAGACGCCACACTTCGTCTGGAAGAAGGCCTGAAAGAACCCGCCACTATCGAATTGCGGTAGCCCCACCTCTTCGGGAAGGTCCGTTGAGCTGAAGACTGAGCCGGAGGTGTCGATGAGACCAGCTTGGATACCACGAATTTCAGTTTCACCCAGCGCCGAAGGCTCGAATGTGGCGCTGTAGTCGAGCGCTTGCCACGCGATACTGTCCTGAGCGAGATGGTCGTCGCTCACAAAGACCCGGGTCACCCCTGTTGCCGTGCCAGACAAACTACCGACAGTCCATGAGAACGCCCTGGCTGGATAGTGCTTCGTCAGTATAAATTCAATCACAGGCGCGGTCTCGGTTTCTGAAGGGCTCCCGTCATTCTCAGGCGCGGCTTCGGCGTCTGTCACGCTGTCGTCCTCCTCTGGGGGAGACAGGTCAACCGTTATGTCTATCTTCCATGGGTCTCCCACGGAGAATACCGTTGAGACACAAGATGGGACAGTGGTTAAGTTTCCTTCGACCGAGTATGTGAGCGTCTGAGCGTAAGCCACCGGTCCAAACAACGACGTGGCGAGCGACGCCACGAGACCGATGATACGACGCATCTTTGTCTCTACAGTCCTCTGTGCAATGGATTGGGGATGTCCCGGCCGCTGTTGGAATTCGGCGGCGGCTCGGGTGAGATTCTACGCGACCTGCTGCACCTCCGTAGCGTCTCCGAGGCCGAGGCGCTGATCTCGGGCGCGGAGGGCCGCGATCAGTTGCGGCATATCAGCACGTCCCTTCAGGCGCCGGAACCCCTTGGCCGCTTCGAGGACGCCGGCGGCGACCCAGCGCAGCATCATCTGGCCGCCCCGCCAGCGCTTCACGTTGCGTTTGACGTGGCGGGTCCTGCTGATGAGGCTCTCGGCGGCGTTGGTCGTGGCCAGCGAGCGCTGGAGACGCGGCGAGAGGCCAAGCGTCAGCACGGTCACCGTCTCCTCGAGCCCTTCGCGCACACTGGCCGCCGCGCAGGGATGCTCCTGGTCGAGACGGCGGGCGAGGTGTCGCAGCAACCGCGTCGCGGTCTTGACGTCCTCGCTCTGATAGGCGCGCTTGAGGATCGCCAGTACCCAGGGCCGCTGACGCTCCGGCAGATGGTCGAGGATGTTGCGGGTCTTGTGGATTTGGCAGCGCTGCACCAGCGCGGCACGCCCGAACACCGCCGTGACCGCCGCCCGTAGCGCCTTCGACCCATCGAGCATCACGAGGATGCTCCGATCGGTGCGCAGGCCACGACTCTGGAGGTTGGCGAGCAGGCTCTGACAGACGGTCGCGTTCTCCGTCGAACCTTCCCAGAGCCCGAGGGCGTGCTTTGTGCCGTCGACGCCGATCCCCAACGCGACGACCACACAGTGCTCGCCGATGTGGACACCGTCGAGCAGGAGACCGACCAGATCCAGCTCGTCGAGGGGCGTCGCCTGCCACGCGGCCAGCTGCGAGGCGGTCTTGGCGACAAACCGGCGGCTGACGGCGCTCTTACTCACACTGCGGCTGGGGATGTCGGCCGGAAGCGGCTCCAGACTCCGGGCATAGCCTCGGGTGCTCACGCCGACCAACAGCTGCTCGACGGTGCGCCGCCGCAGTGGATCGGTCTGGGCCATCGTCTGGAAGGTCGGGAGCGGCACCTCCTGGCGCCCCGAGCGGACCCGGGGGCGGCGGATCGATACCTTCCGCCCCCCGAGGACGACGGTACTGGCCACCGTCCCGGCCCGCGACGCCGTGCGGTCGGCTTGGTGCGCGTAGCGCGGCCCGCAGATCGCCGTCCGATCCTCCTCGAGCATGGCGTCCAGGACCTGCAATCCCGACCGCACCGCAAGGTCGAACAGCTCCGCTGCGGTGTCAATCAGCAACTCGACGAGCGGCAGCCGACGCGTGGTCGAAGATTCAACACCGGCGGTCGGACGGACTGTGCGAGACTTCTTCATGGCGGCTCCTTTGCTGTGAGGCGTGTCGCCTCGGGTTGCCCACCACTCGTGTATCACGAGCAGTGAGGAGCCGCCGCTTCAATTTTCAACAGTCAGTGGGACATCCCCCAATGGATTCGTGACGATGTTATTGGCAATACTACCGAGAGTTGCAGCACAGTGTTTCTGGTCAAGAGAATCCGAATGCCTAGCTGGTATCTCGCGGTTGTGACATGTCCTTATCAATCCACCTAGAATCTAGAGAGTGACAATTGTTCGCTACGACGGAAAGGCGTGCTACATCGTTACCGATAACAGCGGGCGTTCACAGAACGCTCTCGGAGAATCCACTCGAGCCCTGAAGAACCCGGGTTCGATCCTCAAATTTACCTACGTCAAGAAAGGTTCCTGACGCGGACACTATCCTCCTGAAATCATCCAGGGGAGCAGATGGTACAGCACCATCGCGTATATGGCGAATCCGACTGTTAGAACGAGGGTGATCGGAAGCACCCGTCGCAGAAGGTCTCCTTCGCGTCCACTGATGCTGGCAGCCCCTGTGGCAAGCGCCAGCGACTGTGGCGCGATCGCCTTCCCCATCGATCCCCCGGCCGCTAGGCTCGACACAGCGAAGACAGGCGGTGCACCCGTCTGCTCCCCCGCGACCGCAACCAGGTTACCGAACAGCGCGTTCGACGCCGTGTTGGTTCCCGCGACGGCGTTACCCAGAAGCCCGAGTAGCACGGCGATGGCCGGAAACCAGAATCCGGACACGGCAAGAGCGACACCGATCGTGAAGCTGAGACCGGCGTAGTTCATCACGTAACCGAGCGCGATGATGCTGACCGTTGTTCGGATCGCCGACCACAGCTGGCGCACCGTTCTTCCGTAGATGACCGTCGCCTTCCAGGGGGAGATGCGTAACAACGGAAGCGAAAGGATTCCGGTCAGCATCACGAGTGTTCCTGGCACGACCAATAGAGACTGACTGTAGACTGCCCCATACGGCGTTGAAGTTGGTACGACCGGCGGCGTGCGCATGACCAGGTCGTGCAAACCCGGCCACGTAAGACTCAAGGTCGAGAGCGATGTTAGCGCTTCGCGGGCCGGGGTTCCGCTGATTCCTCCCATGATTACGACCAGCAAGCCAACAGGCGCCCATGCGCGAATGATCGAACCAAGAGCCGGCCCGTCGCTGCCGGTGTCATCTACGTCTGGTTCGCCTGGGAAACGCCAGGCCGACTTTGGTTTCCAGATGCTGAGGCAGACCACTGTCGTGAGGATGGCTGCGAGCGCCCCTGCGCTACCGGCGAGGTACAGTGTTCCGTAGTTGGACATCGTGAAGGTGCCGATGGCAAAGGCGAGGCCGGTCGCGATCGTGATCGGCCAGACGCCGCGTAGTCCCCGCCATCCGGCGACCACGACGACCATGATCGGTGCACACAGCAGCGTTAGTAGCGGGACCTGGCGACCGACCATCACTCCTATCGCATCGAGATCGATGCCAGTCGTAACCGATTGAAGTACAACGATCGGAAGCCCCATCGGTCCCCACACGCCGGGATGAGAGAATCCGATGAGCGCGACGACCGATGCAGTGATTGGCGGAAAGCCGAACCCGACGAGCATTGCTGTCCCAATGGCCACCGGGGACCCGATGGCCACGAGCCCCTCAAGCAAGCCGAGGAAGCCGAAGCCAATGAGGATTGTCTGCAGTCGTCGATCCGGGGTGAGTGCAGTCAGTGACTTCCTGATGATGTCAAAATGGCCGCTGTGTACGAGGAGATTAATGAACCAAACCGCTCCGACGAGGGTCCAGAGCAGTGGAATGAGCGCGACCGCGACCCCGAGAAGCATGGCCGACATCAGGAGTCTCGGCGGCATTGCCCAAACCGCGCCCGCGAGCACAAGAGCCGCCGTCAGGCCGGCGAGCGTGGCCTGATGGGCGGGCCGTTTGAACACGCCCAGCAAGACAAACACCAGCACGATCGGAACGAGTGCGACGCTGGCTGACAGCCCGATGCTATCGAGGAATGGCGCGTAGCTCTGAACCCACATACCGAGGTCTCTTTCCCGCCAACGGGGCGTTGTTTCGTTCGCCGCTTGCTCCAGCCCGTAGAACGTCGGGGTCACCGGATGATCCCCCACCAGTGACCTGGGTGCAACTCTTCCGAGTCTTCGACAGGTCAAGCCGCCTCTGGGACTGGTGCGTATAATCACATCCTATAGAGAGGAAAACGCTAATGAGTAAGCAGTTTTGGACACGGATCGGGACGTTGTTGGCTGTATTCGCCATGGGCACGGTTGTTTGGATTCCCTCCCCATCGATGATGAACGCCCAACAAACCAATTTCGTGGGCGGCGAGCCCACTCGTCCTGATTCGTCGGACATCCGGGCGCTTCGGATTCGCTTTCAGCCCGGATCTCGATCGAACTGGCACAGCCACGCCAACTGGCAGATCCTCATGGTGGAAGAGGGTCGCGGGCGGACCCAGATTCGCGGCGAAGGGGTCGTGGAGTTAGTTCCTGGCCGGCCGGTCTACGCCGGTCCCGATGTGGTGCACTGGCATGGTGCAGCATCGGACGAGCACATGGTGCAGCTGACCTTCGTCAGCGGCCAAACGAGCTGGCTGGAGCCGGTCAGTGACGATGACTATTTGGGAAGGTAAGGGTACGCCTAGGGGCTGAATCGGCACCCCGATCGAGCCCGAAGCTCATACGAACGACCGGGGACTTGTACGGTAATCTGTCTCAGCGACCCGTCGCGGACTGAGTTCTGAGGCGTGTATCCCAGTAAGTACTCTTGGCGGAGTTCCTCGCTCATCTTGGCCTGTACCTGGTCGCGGCCCTCGACCGCAACTATTCTGTCGTTACCGGATAAGCGGGCAGCCGCAATGTTGAACCACAGATGCGCGCTGACGAAATCCTCTGGTGCTTCCTGCCCCGCGAAAAAGGCTTGGGCTAGCGGCAGGAAGCTCGGTGCGTAGCCTTGCTCGGCAGACCGCCGAAACCACTTCATCGCGGTCACCTGATTCTGGTCAACCCCCACGCCGGCCGCATACATTGACCCAAGCCTAAGCTGGGCCTTCGCGTTACCCTGTTCCGCGCGCGTCTGCAGATTGGACAGCGTGCCAGGTTGGGCAGCCACCCAAGTGGCCCACAGGGCGAGACCAACACTGATGGCAACGAGACGGGCAGAGCGACCTGTCAGTACGCGGCACATAACGTGTACCCTTGACATTCCTGAACCCTTCGCCTTGCCGATAGGTTCGACGTGTCGGACCGGTATCTTACTGTAGGTGGTGGAATGGCACTCCAGATCGGCTCACTGGGTAAAGGCCTCCTCTTGCGAGGCGGCCGAATTGGGGCGGGAATGATAGAGTCGCCACGGCGATTATGGCCTTTCGCGATCTCCGGGCATTTATCGAGCAGCTCAGACGCGACCGGGACCTGGTCGAGATCCAGGTGCCGGTCGATCCAGAGCTCGAAGCGGCGGAGATTCACCGTCGTGTGATCGCTGCGAATGGGCCGGCGCTGCTGTTCACTAACATCAGCGGGTCCGATACCCCGCTTGTTACCAATCTCTTCGGAACCGCCCGACGGGCCGAGTTGGCATTCGGCGATCGGCCGCAGCGTCTGATTCGCCGGGTCGTCGAACTTGCCGAGACGTCACTTCCGCCGACGTTGTCGACCCTGTGGAAGGCGCGGGACATCGGGTTCGAACTGCTGAAGGTCGGATTGCGGCGCAGGTCCGCCGGACCAGTCACGGAGGTGGTGACTAAAGACGTGCGGCTCGACAGACTGCCGGCGATAACGTCATGGCCAGAGGACGGCGGCCCTTTTATCACGCTGCCGCTGGTCTTCACCGAGCATCCGGACGGTCGCGGGCACAATCTCGGCCTGTATCGACTGCAGATCCACGGTCGTGCGTCGACCGGTATGCACTGGCAGATTGGGAAGGGCGGTGGGTTTCATTATGCCGCGGCTGAGGCGAGGAACCGGCCGCTGCCGGCGACGGTGTTCTTGGGTGGGCCACCCGCCTTGATACTGGCGGCGGTCGCGCCACTTCCAGAGAACATACCGGAGCTCGTTTTGGCATCGCTTATTGCCGGCGAGCGGCTCCGCATGACGGATGACATCGGGCCACATCCGCTAGTTTCGTCCGCGGAATTCGCGCTGATAGGTGAGGTCCGACCTCATGAACGTAAGCCGGAGGGCCCTTTCGGCGATCACTACGGTTACTACTCGTTACAGCATGACTATCCGGTGTTTCATGTGGCAACGGTTGCTCGACGCCGAGATGCAATTTTTCCGGCCACGGTCGTTGGGAAGCCGCGCCAGGAAGATTTCTTCATCGGTGACTTGCTGCAGGAGCTGCTCTCGCCTCTGTTTCCGCTGGTGATGCCGGCCGTCGAGCAATTGTGGTCATACGGGGAGACCGGGTACCATGCACTCGCGGCGGCGGTGGTTAAGCAGCGTTATGCCCGCGAGGCGATGGTCAGCGCCTTCCGGATTCTTGGTGAGGGCCAACTCTCGCTGACCAAGTTCTTGCTGGTTACGGATCAAGCGGTCGACCTCAAGAATTTCCCCCTAACGCTCGAGCACGTGCTCGCACGGACGCATCCCGAGACCGACTTGTACATCCTTTCGAATCTGTCGATGGATTCGCTCGACTACACCGGCCCGACTGTCAACAAGGGCTCAAAGGGCGTATGGCTGGGGCTTGGTAATCCGGTGCGAGATTTACCTCGCGTGTTCTCGGTTGGGGAAGTACCTCGCGGGGTAACGGATGTCCGTGTGTTCTGCGGTGGGTGCTTGATCGTAGGGGCGTTTTCTTACGCTGAAGACACGGATGCACCGGCGCGGATCGCGGCCCACCCGGCCTTTGCTGGCTGGCCGCTAATCGTGGTTACCGATGAGCCGAGTCGTGCCGCGAAGAGTTCCATTAACTTCCTCTGGACGACATTTACCCGATTCGAGCCGGATGCTGACATCTACGCGGCATCGATTCGGATCGTGCGTAATCATCTCGCGTACTCGGCTCCGATCGTGATCGACGCGCGCATTAAGCCGTCCTATCCAACCGAATTATCCTGTCGCCCAGACGTGGCTAAGAAAGTTTCCACGCGGTGGAGCGAGTATTTCCCGGACGGTGGTGTCGAGATGGGTGACTCGGAGCGGGGGCATCTCGACTAATCGGAATCTCTAGACGCGTGCCAAGCTACGGCCTACCACCGGAACGAACGTCGACTTGCTTCGCGATAGAGGCGTCTTGACATTTCGGTCGCGACCGTGAAGTCGAGATAGGGAATTTCGATAGTGTGCCCAAGTGAGTGTGCGCCGGCGGTGTCGATTCGAACCGACGCCATTCCGTTTCGCCGGTCGAACGGTGTCTCGCCTCGCGCGACCGTTTGGATCTTGCTATATCGCACTAGCAGCCTGTCGGACTTGGGCGTGGCAAACGCGCGCGGAAGCGACTTGGCACCTGTGTGAACGACGCCCTGTGTCTCTGTGCCGGGAGGGCCGCTTCGACCGAAACGGGGACTGTATTCCTGGCCATCGGTCGCTGACGGCGCCTGGAGGCCTTTCTGACGCCTCTGGTGGGTCGCGAACACGCCAAGTTCCGCTCCTTATAGCCCCGTCATGCCAGCCTGAGGTTGTGCAAGCGTCGGCAGTTATACGCCAGCGTTACCAAGGCCCATTCGCCCTCCACCTTCTCGAGACCCCGCAGCAGAAACTGCCGGAAGCCCATCGCCTGCTTCACGATCCCGAACACCGGCTCCACCGTCTGCTTGCGCAAACGGTAATGCGCCCGGTGCTCCGGCAGTGCCATCTTCTGCTGCATCGACTTGATCCAGTCCGCCTGCGGCTCCTTCGCCAGCGGGTGCGGCGGCTCCGGTCGGAAGTCGTGCTGGCGCCGTTGGCCTTCCGCCCCCGTCGCCACCAACACCTCCACACCGCGACCTGCCAGTTGCGACACCTCGCTGCCCGTCGCGTAGCCGCTGTCCGCCAGTACCCGATCCGCCGCGCCCAACGCCGCCGGGATCGCATCCACATCCGCCACCAACTCGTTGCGGTCGCTCGCGCACACGCTCACCCTAGCCCCCAACACCAACTGACTGCCGTCGGCATCCACCGCCGCCTGCGCGTTGTACGCCTGGCGGTACTCATGGCGCCGGCTCTTGCGCATCAGCGCACTGTCCGCGTCCGTCAGGTTGATCTGCTCCTCCGCCTCCGGCGCTTCCGTCGGCGGTTTGATGTGCCGACCCTTGCGCGATCCCGTACGCCGCTCCCGCGCCGCCACCTTGCGCTCGTACTCCGCCCGCTCCGAGTCCGCACGCGCCTGCGCACGCCGTTCCAACTCCGCGCACGCACGGTCCAGCTTCACCCGCAGCTTGTCCCGCCGCGACAACTCCTCCGGCAGACCCTGCGGGTCCGGCGCGGCGTCCGTGTCGGCGTGCTCCGCCTGATCCAACAACCCCTCGATCTCGCCTCGCAACTGCTCGCGCAACGCCCCCGCCCGGTCGTAGCGGAGGCTGTTGCGCTTATTCGCGTTCGCGTCCACCTTCGTCCCGTCCACGCTCACCGTCCCAACACGCAGCAGCTGCAGCTCCTTCGCCAGCAGCAGTACCTGCAGGAACGCCTCCGCTACCGCATCGAAGTTGCTGCGCCGGAACGTGCAGATCGTGTCGTGGTCCGGGTGACAGTTCGCCGCCACGTACCGAACGCCAATGTCCCGATACGTCGCCCGCTCGATCCGACGCGAGCCGAAGATCCCGTTCGCGTAGCAGTACACCAGCAACGCCAGCATCATCCGCGGGTGATACTGCGCCGATCCGGTGCCCCGTTCGTTTACCTGGAACCGCTCCAGCGGCACCCGTTCCACCGCCTCAACCACGAAGTGCGCCAGATCGTCCTCCGGCAGCCAATCGCGCAGGTCCGGCGGCAGCAAATACAGCTGCGACTGGTGCCGCTGTACGAACTTCGGCATCTACTTCGACCTCCTCGACTCGACAAGCCCTATTATAAAACCCGGGCCTAAGTCCGACAGGCTGCTAGCTTCAAAGTTCGATTCCACCATCCGCTCTTGAAGGCAATACCCCACGGCGTAACTGAGTAGCCAGCGTGCCTCATGTAGAGCCGTGTGTGGATGTAGGCCAAGGCCGCCGCGGGCAGCGTGAATCCGAGCGCCACGATACGCGGGTCAATGACAACCGAAGCCACCACCGTCACGGCTGCTACCCCGGTCCAGAGCCGTAAAAGGATTCGGTGCCGGGCACCGTGAGCCAATGGCTCCCACTTCAAGGCATCGATCGTGACCTCGGGCAAGACCTGTCTGACAAGGGCCGGTACGCGAGCCGCTTCGATCATCGGTGCCAGCCACTGGTCTCTAGCTTTGCCCGCGGCGCTTTCCACCCCAAGGTCTCCACCATCGCCGCCCCCCCCAACAGTTCTGAGCTTAACGGTCTGTCGGCCGAACCACCGGTGCACCGGGGTTTCGATGGTCGTGAGCGTCTGAATGCGCGGAGTGGGGATCGTGCGTGTGATGCGGGTAAAGAGCCCATGTTCCACTCGCAGCTCGTCATCGCGCTTAGTGAGGGTGAACTCGTGAAGCTGGACGAGGAACCAGCCGATCGAAAGAAGGCGAAGGACCATAATCGCGAGCACTACCGCCGCCATGGCTAACAGGGCAACGGCAACTAGCGACGTCTCACCCATGCTCCCAAACCATTGTGGTGCGGCGCCAAGGTACTGTTCGAGGAAGGCCTCCTGCGCTTCGGGATCTTGATTCCACACCTGGCCCTGTTGCCACAGTAGACCGACGACCGCGCCAACTACGGCGAGCCCCTTATTCGAAATGATTCCGAGCCTGATGCTCTCTCCGGTTGACAGCCGCAACAGTGTGTCCGGGGATTGTTCCTCCGTTTCACGCTCCGTGCCCGCTCGCTGACGCCCTGCGAACACCCGAGTGCGCATCTCGTCGACCGCCTCCAGCGAGAGCACGCGAATGACCGCCTCGGATTTGGTGCCGCTGGCCGTTTCGACATGGACGAGGGCAACGTGCATCAGCCGATGGAATGGGTTCTGGACGAGGTCGATGTTCTGAATCCGGTCGTAGGGAATATGACGCTCAGTGCGGGTAAAGATGCCGTCGCGCACGACGAGTTCGTCTGGACCGAGTCGATAGCGAAAGACGATGTATTGAAGGACGGCACCGGCCGCTACCGGAACGATGAACACCGCAGCCCAGAATTCGTAGGCGTTGCCGCCGGACGCAAACAGCACGACCAGTAGCGGAATGATGAATCCTTTGGCTGACCGGGCAGCGGCGAAAAGCCACGATAGAGGATGTAGGCGATGTTCGTCAGACATCGTCGCGGTCACCTTGGTCGATGAGAGCATCGCGAAGCGGTAGCGCGTCAACGTATGAGAGTCCGTCGAGCGATACCGATGCGTTCTGGGTGCCTGCGGTATGCACCACGAGCGTCGCGAGCTCGAAGCGACGTTGCAGGGGGCCCTGAAGGACGTCCGTATGCTGGACACGTGACTTCGGAACCGACGTCAATGAGCGCCAATAGACACCTCGTCGTATGGTGAGCCCTTGCGAGTCAAGCCGGTATCGCGTGTGCCGGTACCGCCAGCCGGGCCACAGGTAGCACCACGTGGCCCCAAGTCCGCTTAGCCCGATGTAGGCGATCACAAGCCCAAGCTTTAGACCAATGTGCCACGGCGCCGTAATCATCGGCAGCGTGACACTCGCGGACACGGGTAGCCAGATGGCGGCCATCAAAATGGCACCGCTCAGTCGCCATGCGACCATAAAGCGTGGATCGAGTTTGCGCTCGCCGCCGACCGTTGTTCCGTGTTTGAGGTCTACGATCGCTGCCCCCTAATGATGTGATCCAAGCTCAAGGGTCACGAGCCCCGTGAAGTAAAGTACAGGAAAACGAAGCAGTACAGGACGGCCGGCTCTCCGCCGTTCGTCACAGGCCACATCCCTTGCGGGTAGTACGAGAAGAAGTACGTGAACGCCATTTGGCCGCTCGCCACGAATGCGATCCAAGGCGTGTAGAGCCCCAGTGAGATCAGCGCTCCACCGAAGAGTTCGACGATGCCAGCTATACCGAGTCTGGAGAAGAGCTCGACGGCGTCACACTTCAGCCCACCGAACAGCTTTTGGACGCCGTGAAGTGCGAATGTGAAGCCGACGATGATTCGGGTCAGCGAGTAGATGAGTCCGGTAAGATTGCTCAGTGGTTTCATGTCGTCACTCTTCATCGCTGATGACCTCGCCAGGTCTCTCAATGTTGACGGTTACAATGGGTGCTCCGCGGCCGGCCGGCTTGGGTGCGAGCGACCATTCTACAGTCGCCGTCTGCAGCCAGAACCTTATCTATCCCGAACCTGTCGGGCTCTTTTAAGGAGGACACGCGTGAAAGCTCATACACGAATGTGGGTTCTCACCTTCGTCGCAGCGGCCATACTAATGGTGTCGCCGGCGTCGGGCCAGGGTGCACAGAGTTGGTTGCACGTGCAGGTTGCCGGTGATGAAGATGGTTCCAGAAGCGTCGCACTGAACGTACCGCTTAGCGCTGTCGAGGCGGTCATGGTCATGATACCGACGGAGGTCCTGTCGAAGGAGGGACGGCTCACGATTGCCGAACGCAACGGCTTTTCGGTGAGTGCCCTGCGCCAGATGTGGAGTCGGGTCAAGCGCGCGGGCGATACCGAGGTCGTTACGTTTCAGCACGGTGATGAGACGGTCCGGATCGTGCAGTCCGGCAGTTTGATCGAGCTGCAGGTCGAAGATGAAACTGAAACCGTCCGGGTCGACATGCCAGTCGGTATCGTTGACGCGTTATTGTCGGGAGACGGTGCGACAATCAACGTCGCGGCCGCCATCGATGAGCTCAGCGCACTCCGCGGTGACGTCGTACGCGTGACGGGCTCAGAACAGCAGGTCCGGATCTGGATCGACGAACAAAATACACAATAGTTCCATGTCGACTGAGCTCCGACCTCGACCACAAGGGTCCACCCAATTATCCATGGTGGATCAGGTAGCATAGGTTGTGGCTGAGCCTGTTGGCGCGTCCGGAGATAAAACCTGGATGGATCTGGCCTACCGCCAGGCTGTCCGAGGACTCGAATCGGGCGAGGTGCCCGTTGGGGCGGTCGTTGTTCGGGATGGTGCCGTCATCGGTGCGGGGTTCAATCAGCCTCTTCGCTCGGGAGATCCCACGGCACACGCCGAAATCGTGGCGCTTCGTGCGGCGGCTTTGACGGTTGGTAACTATCGGTTGATGGGCGCCACGCTATACGTCACCGTTGAGCCCTGTCTTATGTGTGCTGGGGCGCTCATCCATGCGCGGGTTGCCGCGCTGGTGTTTGGCACCGCAGAGCCCCGCGTGGGCGCGGTGCGTTCGCTGATGCGCGTGCTCGATCATCCGTCGCTCAATCATCGTGTGGAGGTCATCGGCGGAGTGCTCGAAGACGAGGCACGAGAGCTGCTACAGCGGTTCTTTCGGGCCCGACGCGCAGGGGTAGAGCCGGCGCTACGAGCACCTGGATCGTAGGCCAGACGACAAACGGAGAGGTACCGAAGTGGTCGTAACGGGGGCGCCTCGAAAGCGTCTTGTCGGGAAACCGGCACGTGGGTTCGAATCCCACCCTCTCCGCCATTTTCCTTTCCAGCTCTATCTGCTAACGACCAGGAACATCAACTCTATCGCCTATTTATAGGAAGTTTTAGGGCCTAGTTGTCTCAGCGCATCCAGGCTAGTCCGTTGACAGCCATGATTAAATGTGTATAACTAGTGTATACATTCTGGTCTAGCGGCCTGTATGTATACATAAATATACACAAATGAGGCTCAGAGAGGTCCTTCTAAAGAACGCGAAGCCAGGTTCTAAGCCTCGGCACCTCTCCGACGGAATGGGGCTGTCCCTGGTTATCCGGCCGGACGGGAAGCGGTATTGGCGGTTTCGATACCGGCTCAACGGTAAGCCCGGCCTGAAAAGTGTCGGCGTTTATCCTCGCACCTCTCTCAAAGAAGCCAGGCGATTACGCGACCAGTACCGCGAAGACGTGGCCTGTGGCCGTAAGCCCGGCGGTCAGACCAGCACGACAGGCGACGCCACTTTTGCGCAAGTCTCGGAGGAGTGGTTTCGAACGAAGCTTCCGAACTGGTCGAAAGGTTCCAGCGAGAGCAACCGCATGAGGCTCGACGCGTACATCCTGCCCTCGGTCGGCTCGAAACCGATCTCGACGGTCACCGGGCCTGATTTGCGGGCGATGCTCCAGCCCATCCAGCAAAGCGGAAAGCACGAGACCGCAAGTCGGGTCCTCCGGGTCTGTAAGCAGGTGTTCGATTTTGGCATCGCGACGGGTAGTAATACGAGCAATCCAGCCCCGGCTATTCGTCCCCTTCTGACGCAGCCGGAGGTCACGCACATGAGCGCAGTGACCACGCCCGAGGAAATCGGCTGGCTGATGCGGAAGCTCCACGCGTATGTGGGAAGCCAGACGGTCATGGCCGCGCTCAAATTGGCTCCACTGATGTTTGTGCGCCCGGGCGAATTACGGACAGCGCGTTGGAAAGACTTCTCACTCGACACTAACGAACCAGTGTGGGAATTCAACCTTTCGAAAACGAAGCAAGCCCACGTCGTTCCTTTGTCGAGACAAGCCGTCGATATTCTCAGGCGGTTGAAGTCTTATACCGGCCACCAGGAGTGGGTCTTCCCTGGGCCGAGGAACGGACGACCGATGAGTGCAAACGCCGTCCTGGTCGCGATGCGTGCGCTAGATATTCCCAAAGAAAAAATGACGGGCCACGGACTTCGGGCGACGGCGCGCACGGCCTTAGACGAGCAACTCGGGCAACGGCTGGACCTCATTGAGCATCAACTCGGGCACGCGGTTCGTGACCCATTGGGAACGGCCTACAACCGGACGAAGTTTTTGCTGGAGCGTCGAGCGATGATGCAGAAATGGGCTGACTGGTTGGACGAATTACGCACCAAGTCGACGCCCTAGATACCCTCCACTTCTTTCCCCGTTCGACCCGCGCTACACTGCTGGCATGCAACCTTCTGTGGCCCGTGGTGGCCGTCCGTGACCTACGATGCATGGACGTTTCTAGTGCGCACCGATAAGAGCGGGAGGTGGCTGCCCGTTGCAGAGACGATGTGTAATGATGCCGCGTCCTATCTGACGGAAAAGATTGGGAACGCGGGGGAGGGGGACTATGTCGGCGTGACCCGCGCCGCCGTCTTTCGCTTTGCCCTTGAAGGCCGTCTGCCAATTATCGTGAGTCTTCCCGATGGGGCAACGGATGCGGAGGGCCGACCGATGGAGCCTGGGCTGTGGGACGTGGAGGTACAGGGGGGCACGAAACGAGAGTTTGAGTATTACCACGAGCGTTGGCTTAATCAGCCGCTGCCCGAGATTAACGGCATCGAAGGGGCGTGGGTGAAGCGAGACGACGACCGCCGCCAACTAGAAGCACAAAAGGGGGCGTCAGTACTCACCAACTCGCCCAGTGGACCCTTCTTTCCATTCGGTCTTGCCCACACCCCATGCAGCCTGCCCTCGTCTTTTCCTCCCAAGAGCATCGTGGGGATTCGAATAGAGGCCCTAGACGCGTTTGTGGCCGAAGGGAAGAAAGACGACAAATCCGAACCTGTTAAGGCTGAATGGAAGGACGTGACGATAACTCTTCTTCCCGATGAACACGACGTGCAGATACAGGTCCACAATAAACCGTTACCTGTAACGAGCTACGAGGCACTCGGATTCGAGGACCAAAAAAGAAACCGACCCATCAAGTCATGGGAAACGTTTAAACGGCTTGCCGAGGCCAAGCCCCAGCGAATCGATCTCCCTCCACAAAAGGATCGGAAGAGCTGGGAGCGAGAGACAGGCGACACGGATCGCATGGCTATTCAGAACCGAATAAAAGAGATTAATCGTAAACTACGAGCGGCATTAGACCGCCTCGGGTACGTGATTCTGGACAAGCCCGCACCCCTCGTTTTCGATGACAAAAACCAGTGCTACGAACCGACGCCAGGCTTTCGCATAACGGTGTCTGGCCGCTACTGAGAACGATTCGACGCCCGTCGTCGTAATTATCCCGAAGCCCCTCAAAAAAACTTGCAGTCGTTATTTGCCCATTAACGCTACGTTGAGGGGTCGCCTCCGCCGTAATTACTCCGTTGCAAAAGTAATTACGCCGGAAGGGGTATGACTACAGCCACATACAGCCCCCCACAAAAGCCAATAGACAGCACCCTGCTCAGACGGCCCGAGGTCGAAGCCCGCAGTGGCCTCAAACGCCGCCATCTATGCGCGGATCGCGGCCGGTCTCCTACCTCGGCCCGTGAAGATCGGAGTCCGTGTCAGCGGCTGGCCTGCCCGAGAAATCACGGCCGTGAACGAGGCCCTGATCCAGGGGAGGTCCGATGACGAAATCCGGCACCTCGTTGCGAATCTTGTCGCCAAGCGCACGGCGGGGCCGGAATGAGTAACGGTGCCGAAGCCATCTATCTCGACCAGATCGTCGAACTGAGCGTTGAGTTATTGAGTTTCAGGACGATGGTCCAGGTTCTCTTAGGACAACAACGAGACCTACAAAAGCAGCTTGAAAACAGCCAGAGAGCGCTGAAATATCGGACAGGTTCGGGGGTTCATCGTGACACTCACCGCTGAAATAGCCGAGATTGCCAAGAATGCCAATGAGAGCCGAGTGCTGAACGAATTACTTGATGACGTTCGGGACTTCATTCGGCGGTACATCGTCGTAACAGATCACGAATTTGTCGTGCTTTCGTTGTGGGTTGTACACACGTACTGCTTCCAGGCTTTCGATTACACGCCGTACATCAACATCACATCACCAACACCTGGCGCTGGGAAATCGCAGCTCTTACGAGTCCTCAAACTCCTGGTCAACAAACCTGAATCGGCTGACATGTTTACGACCGCCGCACTCACACGGACGATCGACAAGTATCAGCCAACCCTTTTAGTGGATGAAATGGATGCATTTTTTGCCGGCAATAAGGACAGAGCCGAAACGATGAGAGGCATCCTTAACGGAGGTTTCTCCAGAGCGGGAACCGTGGGGTTATGCGACGGTCCACAGCACACATTAAGAAAACTTAAAACGTTTTGCCCGAAAGCCTTTGCCGGTATCGGCCGCGATCACTTGCCTGAAACGATACGCACAAGAAGTATTCCGATCGCAATGAAACGGAAGCGGCGCGATGAAATAGTTGAGAAGCTCCGCGAACGCAAGGTCAGAGCGGAAGTAAACACGTTGAAAAAACAGATCGCAGCCTGCTCGGAACGGAACACGGCCTACCTTGAAGATGCCGAACCGGAACCAGCTATTGGCCTCACCGATCGCGGTGATGATGTGTCCGAGCCGTTGTTAGTAATCGCTGAAATAGCCGGTGCTATGCCAGCGAAGAAGGCGAGAGCGGCCATGACCAAACTCTTGGCTGAGACAAATCGTTTAGATGATGACGTGGGTGTGGAGCTGCTTCGTGACATCTTTGAGCTTGTTCCTAGAGACGTACCGTTCATCAGCACAGAGGACCTGCTCTCCAAGCTCTGCGACCTCGAAGAGCGTCCCTGGGCAACATGGGGTCACGGGAACCCGATGACCGGTCGTGCGCTGGCACGACGCCTGAAGGAGTTTGGTATCTGTCCCACTCATAAAGAGGACAGGAGCTGTCGCGGGTACTACCGAGACCGCTTTCTCGATGCGTGGGGTCGCTATGAGGTCGGCCTTTCCCCCAAGGAAGCGTCCAAGCGTCCCGAACCTAATAAAACTGGGGTGGAACAGGAGGTATCAACCCGTCCAGAGAAGAGGCCGGCGGACGGGTGGCCATCGCAGGATCCCCCAATAAATACGGGGGTATCGGACACATGGACGGGTGAGACGGGGGGGAAAGCAGTCGAGCTGCTCCCTCAGGAACACGAGCTTCAAGTGCAACGGACCATGAGGTCAGCCGAGGATCATGATGAGCGGGTACAAAACGAAAATGAATGGATCCGGCGGTCGAAGGAGAAGAAGACAGAGGTCACCGAGATATGACAGCCCTCGAACTGATCACGGAATGCCGAGTGGCTGGCATTGCGTTAGAAGCACGAGGAACCCGGCTGAAGTGCGAGGCTGCCCCCGGTGTGCTGACGCCCGCATTGCGGGCGAAGCTGAAACAGAAGAAAGCCGAACTGCTCGCACTCCTGAACGCTCCGCCAACCGTCACGTTAGCGCCCACGGGGTTAACGCTGCCGCTTGCCGTGGTTCAGCTCGCCTGGGATCTCGAAGATCGCGGCTTTCGCATCACAACCGGAGAAAACGGCACGTTGTCCGTTGAGCCACGCCACACGCTCACGCCACGCGACCGAGCATTACTGGAGCGGTGGGAGCGCCACCTCGTGGTCTTAAGCGAGTTCTGTGACCAGGCGGTGCCGATATGACGACCGTTTATCACAGCCATATGACGACCGTTTATCACTAGTTCACCAGGGCTGCTTCACCGTGATCGCCGCCGCGACTTGAATGCGTTCGGTGGCTCGCCCGACACTCCGGTCCATCAGGTCCCTCCTGTAGTTTGTACCATGAGGTTCTTTGTACCATGGGGTCACTTTAACTAGGGGGGAACGACAAATGGATATTCATATAATCGTGAAATTGAAATCTTCTTATGATTCTTGGCACAAACTATTCACCAATGACGCAAGCAATCGTGCAAATATCTGCGATGAAAGTAAAACGTTGGTGGCAAAGGCGAACGACGGGACAGCGCTTGTGACATTGTTTGACGTTGATATGGCAGCGATGAGGGCAATGATGGCAGACCCTGATTTCCATAAGTTGACCGAGGATTATGTTGAGGAACATATTCCTTACTCGATTACCCCGCTTAACCCCCCTGCGTAGGGAAATATCGCAATCGGACCGAAAAATGGCGGGCATGTACGGCGGTCGCCTATATAGATATCGACGACCCCGTCGCGGTTTTACGATCTGAACAAATCGGCCGAGCAAAAAAGGCCGATGGGGGGGCCACTTACCGGGGTCGATTACTCCCATTTTTTATCGAGGGCCGATCATCCCCTTTTCAATTCGATTGGTGGTCAGATTGGTGGTCAAACCGTCTGAGCCGTTGCATTAGAGGTAGACTACAGAATCATTCAACCCAATAACCATAGGGTAAAAATGGTGCCGAGGGCGGGAATCGAACCCGCACGGTCCGTTAGAACCACAGGATTTTAAGAATCCGCCACTCTCTTCCATACCCTGTTGTTTGGTCGTTTCCTGCGGTGTTCTCTCAACTAACAAGCGACAGTCTGTCCATACAGACGCGAATCTCCCATATAGCTCCATCGCATTGGTGGTCAGACTGGTGGTCAACGAGCCGCACCCAGCACCGCATCCATGCGAGCGGCCGCATCGTCCTGCATCGTCGGCGACACATGCGAAGGGAATCGTTGACTTCACTCCGGGCCAAAGACATCTGGCCTGTCTACTCCACCTCAATGAAGATCGGATTCGAGTAGAACCATAGATCGGCCCAGGGATTCTCCCCTGGCATATCCATCTCAGGCTCGGTCTCTCCGGTGTTGGTTCCCCGCACCCGGATATAGGCATCGCCGTCGAGCGCGGGCAGCGTGATCGACATGCGGTACCTGTCGCCGTCCCTGCTCCACGCCTCCTCGGTGAACCGCCTGACGACCCGCGTCGTCTCGTTCCGGTTGAACGTCTGCGCTCGGACCTCGCCGAGGATCAGGTCGACGCGGCGAACCCTGGGGTTCTCGCCGCTCGCGTTCGTCGTGTCGGGGTCCTGGAAGCGGATCGTGACCTCCACGGGTTCGTCCGCTGAAACGCCCAAGGTGCCACCCGCTTCAGCGCTCTGACCCGACGCTTCAGCGATGACATCGAGCTCGGTCACGAGGCCGCCGCTCACGGCAAAGATCCTGCCGCTCCGGAGACCATCGAGGACGTCCTCATATGTCCTTCCCGCGCGCACGTAGGTCTTCTGATACTCACCGGGCCAAAAATCTATCCCCCCTCTACGGTCGAACACTTCCCGAGTCGGTTCTGAGTCTGTGTAGTGGCGGTGAGAATCAGACGTCGCGACGATCCAGAATCGTCGGCCCTCGCCGAGGAGCGAGTCCCACAGCCCACCCACGACGGCCGTCATCTGGTCGAACCCACCAAGTGTGTGCGCTCCGGGATTGCGATACCAGCCACGGAAACCGGATGGGACTCCAGACGCATCGAGACGCGGCGTGCCGTCCGGCGCAAGAGTTCCAGCCTGGTGGCCTGGCGCGCCTTCCATGCCTCGATATACCTCGGGCGCGCGGTCATTGCTGCCTCGGATCTCCCACGGTTCATCGCGCCCGTACTCACCGATACCGGTCGCTGACCGCGACGGGTGATTGGCGAAGAGAATCGGGAGCTTCGGCAGCATGTTCATGTAGTCGAGTGCCGCAAGCCGGGCCGCTTCCGTGTGGCGCGCCGGATCGTTCGGAGTTACCTCATTTGCATCGAACCGGCTCTCGATCTCGAACAACACGGACGGCTCGTCTTCGGCATGGGGAATGATGAGGGTGTGATGGTCCATCCCCGGCATGTTCAACTCCATGCCGTAGAACTGCAGCACCTCCGGCACGAGTTGGCGCGACCGTTTCAACTCCTCGTACGCCTGCGTCATGTTCAACTTCGCGTGATCAGGACCGCCATGGTCAGTGGTGACTATCCACTGCAGTCCAAATCGACGGGCCATCTGCGCGTTCAACGGAGTTGAATAGCGCCCATCAGCTGGACTCCAGTGACTGTGAAGATGTGAGTCGCCGGCCAACCAGCGTCGCTCAGGTTCGGGCGTCTCAGCGCATGCAGCGGCCCCCAGCAGTAGCGCGACCATCCCCGCGAGTGCCAACCGGCGGAGTGATACAGAAGTCATCCCGGGCAGTTTACGCCTGGAGTGACGTATTTTCTACCCGTCTGGTGTCCGTGGATGTCCTGAGGACTTTTCGACGATTTGTGGCTTCGAAACGGATCGTGAACGACGAGGCGGATGACGCGCATCTCGTTGAGGCGTAGCCGAGGTTCACCAGGGCCGCTTCACCGTGATCGCCGCCCAAGCAGTTGGCTTTGACTGGACTATTGATTGGCTATCCATCTACTTCTGTTTCGTCGACGATACCGAAAATTGGCGGTAACTCAACGGAACCGGTACCTCCACTGCACCGGCTCCAGCCCGGCTTCGTCGATCTCCCACGGATCATAGACCCGCACCTCGCCACCCGATGCGATCCACTCGTCTTCCCCGTCACCGGCCCCGAGCTCGATCCCCTCTACGACCACGAGGATCAGCCTGGAGACGCCCTCGTCCCGTGCCTCCTTGGCGTGCTCAACCTGCTTGTCGGTCAGGATGATCTTTTCGAGCTGCTGCGTGGAGCCCTTGACCTCAATATGAACATGTGGGTCAACGCTCGTGTCCTCCAGATCCCACGTTTTCGTCAAGCCCACGTCCCGAAGGTCGAGATCAGGGAATCTCTCGATGGCACGCTTGACCGCCCACTCCTCGATGGCCTTGCGCTTACCTGGGGAGAGGTTGCGCCCCTGAGATCGGCGCCGAGCTGGCTTCGCATCGTCCTGCGGTTGTCACCACGTGGGTGTCGTCGCCCCGCCAGCGGCGTCCACCACAGCCTTCCACTGTTCAGACGTGACGTGAAACACTGTCCCCCCCTGGGCCCGGGACACACTCAACTGCTCCAACACCGGGTCGTGGTCTCCTCCTAGCCAGAGGGGCAACCCCTCGGGAACCTCGTAGCGGATTTTGATCCGTTCCTCGGGCTCAAAAGGGGGGTCGAGCCAGTAGGGGTTATCCGCATCCGATCCGACCTCAGGTCCACTGACAACTTGCCCGAGGGCCACGATCCCACGTTCTTCTCCGCGTCCCTTCGCCTTCCAGATGATCACCCGGTCGCCGGGCTGCATGTTCTTCCCGGCGGTGACCCACGTGTCCACGGGGAGTTCGTGAACAGCCTCCTCGATGCGGTAGCGGTTTGGGTTTGCCAGGAGCGCAAAGTATTTGGGCGATGTCGTCTGACCGACGAGACTGGTCTCCAGTTGATCAGGGCTTAGCCTCCGCGGGACGTTGAGCACGAGCCGGATACGCTTCGTCGAATTGCCGCCAACCGCACCAGGGTTCTGGTTCACTTTCTCCTGAGCACGCCCCATCGCCAACCGAAGCCTCGACGCCTCCATCGCTGCTAGTGCGATCGGGTAGTCCACGCCGGTGATCGCCAATCGCTTCTCCTCTATAGGAAGATTCCTCGTTTTTTGGCTATCTACCCATGCGTCGTCGATCTCACAGCCAAGGCTTCCCAACCGGGCGAGGAGGAGTTCGAGACCATCGCCGTAGTCGGCGTTCCTCTTCGGCTTGCCACTTCTGGATTGGAAGACGAGCGTTGTCATGCCTTCCCATCGCTCGATTGAGAATCTAGCGTCCAGCTCTACGCCGTCATCCCCGACCACCCTCACACTGGTCTCCTCTCCCGCTCTGTTACCACGGCCGCTTGACCGTGATCGCCGCCGCGACCTGAATACGTTCGGTGGCTCGCCCGACACTCCGGTCCACCAAGCTATTCGCGGCACCGAGGCGCACCTGTTCGCTAGTGGCGTTTATTACGAGATCCTCAAGCGTCGCGACCGCACGTGGCGCGAGGCCACGGAGCCGAAATTCAGCCAACTCGACAGCCGCCGCCGCTTTGGCCAGTGCTTGTGGGGCCTTGCCGCCGTGCGTCGAACAAACGACCTGCCCCTTCATCGCCCACCGTTTGCACGGCTGTTTCGTTCGTGAGCTTCGCGCTGTGCAGAGCCGAGCATGCCGTGATGCAATTTGATTCATGGGTGGGATTGTCTCAAGGGTGCGTTTGACCGGCAACCGAAAATCGGCGGGTATGTTCGGCGGTCGGGCATATAGATATATAGAGATCGCTCGCGGTTTTCGGATCCTGACAAAACCGCGCCAGAGAAAAGGGTCAACCGGGGGTGCTGACACCCAGGGTCGTGCCAGTAAAATGCAGGGGTAGTTTGGACGGTTGTGTATACATTTGTGTATACCTCTGAAGTCCTAAAGAACGAATCTCTAATGTGTTCAATAACTTACAGATTCAGTTCGACTCCAACCATCGGACGCACTGACCAAAGCCACGCCCACGTATTTCGCAGCCATAACCAAGCCTGAGGAAATCGGAAAGCTCCTCCGGATGCTTGCTGCATACGAGGGATCACCGGCGGTCATGGCCGCCCTCCGCCTGGCACCGCTCTGGTTTGTGAGACCCGGCGAATTACGCAAAGCGAAGTGGGCAGACATGAATCTTGATGCTGCCGAACCCGTGTGGGCGTATCGCGTCACGAAAACGAAGCAAGATCACATCGTGCCGCTCGCGACACAAGCCGTCGAGATTCTCCGTGCGCTGCGTCCCGTCACCGGCCACCAGGAATGGGTGTTCCCGGGGCAGCGACACAACGGACGGGTGATGAGTGAAAACACTTTGGCGGTTGCAATGCGCACCATCGGGATCCCCAAAGAAAAAATGTCGGTACACGGCTTCAGGGTGATGGCGCGCACGTGCTTGGATGAGCAGCTCCATTTTCCGCCGCATTTGATCGAACACCAATTAGCCCACCGCGTTCGGGACCCTCTCGGGAGGACCTGCAACCGCACGCAGCACCTCCCGGAGCGCCGCCGCATGATGCAGGCGTGGAGCGATTATTTGGACGACTTACGCACCAAGTCGACGGTCTAGATACCCTCCACTTCTTTCCCCGCTCCGCCCGCACTACACTGCCAGCGTGCAAACCTTCACGGCCCGTGGTGGCCGCCCATGAATATGGTCTCGGCGTTAAAAGATTGGTATGACATATACGAGGCTTCGGACGAGCTGTCGCAGAAGATTCCCAAACTTCGCAACCGGCATCCCTCAGAGGAGCGTGACGTCTTACGCTATGCCCTCGATGGACATCTACCGTTGGTCCTGAACCTTCCCACTGGCACGGAGGATCGCGAGGGCCGACCCATGGAGGGGGGGCTCTGGAACTTGCTGATAGAGGGGGAGCGAGGTAAACCTGGGAGACAGCAGGTCGAACATAAGCACAACCCACGTGTCAGCCTTTCGGGCATCACAGGGGCCTGGGTTGAGCGAGACGGAGTCCAGCGCCAACTACGACCAGAGGGGTATCCAAATAGGAGCTACTCGGCGTTCTCTCAGGGGTGCGTCCTGGGGGTGCGACGGAAGGACCTGGCCGACCTGGCCGAGAAGCTGAAGAAGGAGCTGGCCGAGAAGATGCCGACCCCTTCGGCACCCGACTCCGCTAAGGATCTCGATAAACCCCTTGGGGAACGTGAGCGGACGACGCTGCTCGCTATCATCGCCGGGCTGCTAAAGATCGCCAAGATCGATTTGTCGCACCCCTCCAAGGCGGCTGGACTGATTGAGCCGGAGACCGAGCGAGTCGGTCTCAGCGTTGCTGCGCGGACAGTGGAGGACCACTTAAAAAGAGTGCGCAAGTTGCTCGACCAGCGCGGCAACCCCCCCGACTAGTTCCGCAATTGCGGAGCAAGTTTCCGCAGTTGCGATTACTCACGTAGCCCTCCTGATTCACTAGCAGCCATGTCGCTCCCGTAGGATTCACTAGCAGCCATGTCGCTCCCGGAAGATCCGGGACGCTCAAGGAGGAACAACATGGCTCAATTCCCCTACTCGCCAACCACGATTTTTCGACTCCCAAAGGTCAAATCCGAAACCGGCTAAAGCCGTTCCTGGCTCTATCAGAGCGCCAAGGACGGGTTGTTCACTCCGCCAATGAAAACGGGCCGTTCGTCCGGCTGGCCCGCGCGAGAAGTCGCCGCCCTGAACGCGGCCAGGATCGCGGGAAAGTCCGATGCCGAGATTCGGGAGCTCGTCGCAGACCTGGTCGCCGAGCGCGCGGCGGGGCCGGAATGAGTAAAGGTCTCGCCCCTGAGCTTCAAGAGAGTGCGATGCACTCGCCTCTCGAACCGCCACCACCCGATACGCCGTCCTCGGATGACGAGGTGAACGCACTGTTGCTCGCGGAGGCTCAGACGTACCGCGAGATGGTCCAGGTGGCATTGGAACGGCTTGCGGACGCTGAAAAGCGCGCGAGGTATCGGCATGACGACGCTGACCGCTACCGCTAGACTCGCAGCCAAGAACGACCTGGCGCGTCTCATCGACGACCTTATGGCGTTCATAAGGCGGTACTGCGTCGTGACGGACCACGAACGCCTCATCATCGCCGTCTGGATCATCCACACGTACTGCATTGGTCCCGATGAACCGTTCCAGACGCCCTACCTCAACATCACGTCACCGGTGCCAGGCTCCGGGAAATCGCTGCTCCTGCGACTCCTCAAGGTGCTGGCGAAAGATGTGCAACTCGCTGCCAGTATTTCGGGAGCCGCGATGAAACGGATGATCGACGAGGAAGCGCCCGTTCTCTTGATCGATGAGCTGGATGCGTTTCTTGGCGGCAACAAGGAGCGCGCCGAAACGGTGCGCGGCATTCTGAACAGCGGCTTTGAGCGGGATGGCCGGTTTATTGATTGTGAGGGGCCACAGCACACCCGACGGAACTACAAGACGTTCTGTCCAAAAGCGTTCGCCGGACTTGGCAAGTATGCCCTGGAAGATTCGACCCGCTCGCGCTGTATTCCCATCGCCATGAAGCGAAAACGGCGCGATGAAATTGTCGGAAAGTTCCGCGAACGAAAAGTCCGAGCGCAAGCGGAGCCGCTTATTGAGCGCCTGCCAGCCATCGCAGCCCGCATCAAGCCCGAGCTCGAAAAAGACGAGGACCCGTATCTCCCCGAGTCCCTCGAGGGTCGGGAGCAAGATGTGGTCGCGCCGCTCGTCAAGATTGCAGATGTTGCGGGTGACGACTATGGCGCGATACTGCGAGAGGCTGTCGTCATCAGCATGTCCGACACGAGCCGATCAGATAATGACCACAAGCTCTTGCTCCTTCGTGACATCCGGCAGGTCTATCCCATGATTTGTCCGGACGGCGAATCGTTGATGCCGACCAATCCGCTGCTCGATAAGCTTTATTTAATCCCAGAGAGCCCGTGGTCGGAATGGAAAATCGGAAAACCCATGACCTCTGTGGCGCTGGCAGCAATGCTCAAAGAGTTCAACATTGTGCCGATAAGCAATGGGAGACGACGCGGGTATGACGTTGGCCAGTTTCGCGATGTCTGGCACCGCTACCTTGCGGAGGATCCGTCTAACCCGTCAACCCGTCAAGAGACCAATCAAAACCTGGCGAAACAGGGCAATGTAACCCATAAAAAGCCCCGTCAGCCTTTGTCCTCGTGATCGTGCGATCGCGGGTGCTCGCCAGCGGCCGAGACCACTCAGCGATATGCTGTGGATCCTGCGATGCATGTCGCAGCGCATGGAGAAGCTGGGAGGCTGCGTCGTGATGGCCGACTGGTTACTTGCCCCGACGACGGGCGCATAATAGGACGCCACAATGCCATCAGTGACGTTCGGTCCTACCGACGATCGGTCGGTTCAGCAGCTGGAACGGTGCCGTGTCGCCAGCGGTGAAGATGCCCCAAGCGTTCTCTGCGCCGATCATCATCCTGGCTATTCCATGCCCATCGGCGGGGTGTTGGCGCTCAAGGACAAAGTTATGCCCGCAGGCGTGGGCTATGACATCGCGTGCGGGAACTGTGCAGCTCGTACGTCAGTCAAAGCCGATGACCTCGACACGTCTCAGGTGATGGACGAGATCGGCATTGTGCTCTCGTTCGGCGTGGGTCGAAAAAACAACGAGCCGGTCGATCATCCCGTGCTCGACAGCATCGCGCACGCTCATGTGAAAGAGCAGGCGTCGATGGTGCAGCTCGCTCGCGACCAACTCGGGACGATCGGGAGCGGGAACCACTACGTCGACCTCTTTCGCGATGAGTCTGGCTATCTGTGGGTCGGGGTGCATTTTGGATCACGCGGGTTCGGCCACAAGACCTGCACGGGGTTTCTGGCGCTGGCGGCTGGGAAGGCATGGGGTGATCGCGTCGGTGACAGCGGCATGGATAGCGTCCCGCTGTTTCTCGACCTCGACACACCCAGTGGGAAGGACTATCTCACCGCGATGGATCTGGCGGGGGAGTATGCCTATGCGGGTCGGGAATGGGTCGTCGATCGCGTACTGAAGATGCTCGGCACGCACTCGGTTGAGCGTGTTCACAATCACCACAACTTCGCGTGGTGGGAGACGCATGGCGGGGAACGCTATCTCGTGATCCGCAAGGGTGCGACCCCAGCGTTTCCAGGGCAGCGGGGGTTCATCGGCGGCAGTATGGGCGAGGACGCCGTGATTGTGACTGGGATGGATTCCGAGTGGTCTCGAGAGGCGCTGTACTCGACCGTGCATGGTGCAGGGCGCGTCATGTCACGCACCGAGGCAGCGGGTAAGGTGAAATGGCGGCGTGGTCCCGATGGCCGCAAGCGCCCCGAACGTGTGCGGGGCGGACGGGTGGACTGGCCATCTGTGCAAGAGCGAGTCAAGTCGCAAGGGATCGAGCTGCGCGGGGGGGTGGGGCCGATGAAGCGCCAGAGGTCTACAAGCGGCTGTCAGACGTGCTGGCGTATCACGAGGGGACCATTCGCATCGACCATCGACTAACGCCTATCGGGGTGGCGATGGCTGGTGCTGAATATGACCCCTACAAGGACTGAGCCGACGATGCAGACGACGCGACGCGGGTTCTTCGGCATCCTTTTAAAGTCGGAGGTTCCCATGTGACGGGTTGCAATCGCAGGTTCCCTCAATAGAAGCACCGGTGACTGACGACCTGACGGGTCATACGGGTGATACGGGCGGCGCGCTCGATTAGAATTCGCCTGAGGTGCAGCGAGTCGAACGGGTCCGTCAGAGAATGCTGCAGGCAGACAAGAGGAGGAGGTAACTCACCAGGGACACTTCACCCCAGAAACCCTCGCCAGATCCACCGAACAGTCCAGGCAAACGTGAGAACAGTCCAATAGAGGACCAGGGGCGGGACTACGATGAAGAGGAGCATTTCTAAAGGCCATCTCGTTATGCTGGATAGGAAGCCGTCCCCGGGTAACCTAGTCTGAAAATCCCAAAGAAAAACGATCGCCACCCAAAGCACGCTGAGGACGATCCAGATCCGGGTCCAACCGCCAAGCCTTTTTCGACTCATCTTTGGAGGCGTCATCTTACCAGGGCTTCACCACCCTGATGTCCGCTTGGACAGCGACGCGCTCGACGGCCTTCCCGATCGAACGATCCGGCAAGTTCCGAGCCGCCCCGAGGGCACTGTCAACTTGATCGAAGAAGGGCTCTTTTCTCCCCGATCGAGCCGGGCCTCCGCCGTCAGTCAGCAGGCACACGTCACCGCCTCCCATTCGACGAACGCTCGCGTGCGAAGCGAACGGTGATGCACCGACCGCAGCAAATGTCGACCGACCCGGAAGAGATTCTGTATGGCGCCGTGGACGGACGCGAAGCGTTGCAGATGGGTGGTCGACTTGAAGCGGCGCATCTGGCGTTCGCGCTGTCGAGTCGGTTGATGCGAGACTTCAGCGCGGTTATTGGCGTACTGGTCCGTGACGTGGACCACAGAAGGCATCACGATGCGGCGGGCTGCTGGGTAGCTCCGCAGCTTGTCCGTGACCAACCGGCGCGGGACACATCCCTGGCGCTTCAGCAGCTTCCGGAAGAATCGGACAGCGGCTCGCCGATTTCGTCGCGCTTGCACGAGGATGTCGAGGACGTCGCCGTCCTCATCGACGGCGCGCCACAGATACTGTCGGCGGCCTTGCAACGTCACGAACAGTTCGTCGAGATGCCACGTATCGCCGAGGTGGCCACGGCGTTTCCGGAGTCGTCGGGCGTAAGCACAACCGAATGTTCGACACCATTGACGAATGGTCTCGTAAGTGACCGTGATCCCGCGCTGGGCGAGGAGGTCTTCGACATTCCGGAAACTCAGGCTGAACCGAAAGTAGAGCCAGACGGCGTGGGCGATGATGGCGGCGGGGAATCGATATCCGTGGTAGCTGGAGGCGTCGCTGTCCATCCCACTACTCTGATCCCTTCGCCTTCAACATGACAATACCCACGCCATGCCACCGCCAGGCAGGCCACGACCCGACGACTCGGTCTATGACGCCGTCGCGACATCGTTCGAAACAGCGCTCGACCTCGCTGCAACGGCCAATCCGAATCCCGGTCGCCCGCCGATCCATCGTCTTAATCGGGTCGAGTATCGCAACGCGATCCGTGATCTATTGGCACTTGAGATCGATGAACGTGCGCTGCTGCCGCCGGACGAATCGGGCTATGGGTTCGACAACATCGCTGACGTACTCTCGCTCTCACCGGTGCTGCTCGATCGGTACATGGTCGCGGCTGAGAAAATCAGCCGCTTGGTCCTCGGGAACCCCTCCATCCGCCCGGCCGTTGAGACCTACACGGTTCCCTACACGATGTGGCAAGACGACCGCATGAGCGAGGACCTGCCGTTCGGGTCTCGTGGCGGCCTTGCCGTGAAGCACCATTTCCCGCTCGACGGCGAATACGAGATCACGCTTTCGTTGCAGCGTGCGTATGGAAATCACATCCGCGGTCTCCAAGAGCCCAATGATGTCGAGGTTCGACTGGACCGACAGCGGATCACGCAGTTCACGATCGGCGGCGACGGCGAACGTGCCCCGTGGGATGGAGTGTCGAGGCCGACGCTGTATGAGCAGACTGCTGATACGGTTCTCAACGTTCGCATAGAGGTCAAGGCTGGTACGCGAATAGTGAGCGCAGCGTTTCTCGAGAAACGCGCGGTCGGCGAGGGCGAGCTCGATCCGCATCCGAGCGTCTCCAGTCTGGCGTACGCGCGGGATCGCAACGCGCCGATGGCGTTGGGTAGCATTCAGGTCAGTGGCCCTTATAACGGCCAGGTCCCTGAAGATATGCCCAGTCGCCGGCGCGTGTTCGTCTGCGACCCAGCCGGGCTCACCGAGGGTGAGTTCGGCAGCTGCGCCGAGGAGATTCTGTCGACCCTCGCCCGGCGTGCGTTTCGTCGCCCGGTTGTCGACGAGGACATTGAGCCGCTGTTGGCGCTCTACCGCGTGGGTCGAGCCGAGGGGGGCTTCGAAGCTGGAATCGAGTTCGCATTGAGAGGGATCCTGATTGATCCAGAGTTTCTTTTTCGCATCGAACGTGATCCACTGAGCGTGGTGTCCGTGACGGCGTATCGTCTCACCGATCTGGAGCTTGCCTCTCGGTTGTCCTTCTTCCTGTGGAGCAGCATCCCCGATGACGAGCTGCTCGACCTGGCTGTCCGCGGCACGCTCACGAACCCGGGCATGCTCGAACGACAAGTATCGCGGATGATGCGCGATGCACGTTCCGACGCGCTGCTCGCCAACTTCTTCGGACAGTGGCTGCTATCACGCAACATGCAAACGGCCGCACCCGATCCGCAAACATTCCTCGATTTTGACGAGAACCTGCGCGACGCCATGGAGCGCGAGACCGAGCTCTTTGTCGAGAGCCAGGTACGCGACGACCGAAGCGTGCTTGATCTTTTGAGGTCCGACTACACCTTTCTCAACGAGCGTCTGGCCCGGCACTACGGAGTCTCGAACGTCTACGGCAATCACTTTCGGCGGGTCACGGTCGGCGGTGATCGGCGCGGCGGATTGCTGGGCCAGGGCAGCATTCTGACGGTCACCTCCTATCCTAACCGAACCTCACCGACCAAGCGCGGCTTGTGGGTGCTGGAGCATCTGCTTGGCGCATCGCCGCCGCCGCCACCTCCTGAGGTCCCAGGGCTCCCTGATGCCGACCACCCCGACGAGTCCAGGTCGCTGTCGATGCGGGAGCGAATGGAGCTTCATCGGACGAGTCCGATCTGCGCGAGCTGCCACGTCCAGATGGACCCGCTGGGCTTCTCGTTGGAAAACTACGATGGCATTGGCGCGTGGCGGGACGACGAGGGCGGCACTCTGATTGACGCGTCGGGCACGTTGCCGCACACTGCCCCGTTCGAGGGCCCATCCGGGCTGCGAGGTGTGCTGCTCGGCCAAGAAGAACGATTCGTTGAGACCGTTACCGAAAAGCTCCTGACCTATGCACTCGGTCGAGGCGTCGAGTACTACGATGCACCGGTGGTTCGGAGCATTACCAGGGATGCCGCGAAAAGTGACTACCGTTGGTCATCGGTGATCCTAGGCATCGTCAAGAGCACGCCGTTTCAGATGAGGAGATCGCGAGAGCCATGATCATCACGAAGAAGCACCTAGCGCGTCGTACGTTCCTCCGCGGACTCGGCGTCACCCTCGCGCTGCCGATGCTGGACAGTATGGTGCCGGCGTTTGGTGGCGTGCAGGCACAGGTAGCCCAGGCGGTTCGCCGTCTGAGCGTTGTCTACACGCCGAATGGCATCTTCATGCCGAATTGGACCCCAGCAATCCAGAGCGGCGATCTCGAGATCACGCCGACCCTGCAGCCCTTGGCGCCGTTTCGAGATCGAATGCTTATGATCAGCGGTCTTTGTAGCGAGGAAGGCATCGCTCGACCCGGCGAAGGTGCGGGTGATCATGCCCGCGCGGCCGGGGCCTTTCTGACCGGCGTGCACCCGAAGAAGACGGAGGGTTACGATATCAGGGCCGGCATTTCG
The DNA here is from genome assembly GCA_965237405.1 of Vicinamibacterales bacterium. Lineage (GTDB taxonomy): Bacteria > Acidobacteriota > Vicinamibacteria > Vicinamibacterales > UBA8438 > CAUZIB01. The sequence goes on from OZ250139.1 coordinate 2,813,428, forward strand.
ATGGACCAGATCGCCGCGCAGGCGCTCGGAGAGCAGACACAGTTGGCGTCACTCGAGCTGTCGTTGGAGTCGGCGGAGCGCGCCGGATCGTGCGACCCCGGGTACAGCTGCGCGTATGCGAACACGCTCTGCTGGAGCAGCGGCACCACGCCATTGCCGATGGCGAGCAACCCCCGCCACGTGTTTGAGCGGCTGTTCGGCATGAGCGGAACCACTGACTCGGCCGCATGGTTGGCGGCGCGAGAGCATGATCGCAGCTTGCTGGACATGGTGACGGCCAAGGTGGTGCGTCTTAAGAGCGAACTCGGCCCGCGCGACCGCATCAAGTTGAACGAGTATCTCGAGGCCGTTCGTGATGTGGAGCGGCGAATCCAGAAGGCCGAGCAACAGACCGCGCGGGAGTTACCGGCAGTGGACCAACCGGCCGGGGTTCCGGATACGTTCGATGAGCACGCGAAGCTGATGTTCGATCTGCAGGTGCTGGCCTACCAGGCCGATCTCACCCGCGTCATCACCTTCATGGTCGGACACGAGACCAGCGTCAGAGCCTATCCAGAGATTGGGGTCCCGGACGCGCACCACGCGCTGTCGCACCATGGTGGCGACGGGACGCTCATCGAGAAGCTGAAGAAGGTCGATGCCCACCTCGTGACGATGTTCGCCCACTACGTCGCCCGTCTGGCTTCGACGCCGGATGGCGAAGGGACGCTGCTCGATTCCATCATGATCCTCTACGGTAGTGGAATGAGCGACGGCAATCGGCACAATCATCACGATCTGCCTACTCTACTGGTGGGCGGTGGTGGGGGCACGCTTGACGGTGGGCGTCATCTTCAGGTCAAGCCCGATACGCCGAACACCAATCTCTTCCTCACGATGCTGGACAAGCTCGGCGTTCCCGTCGAAACCCTTGGTGACAGCACCGGGAAGTTGGCGATCCTTTCGCTCTAGGGCAATGCGATTCGTGGTGCGGGAATTGCGCGAGGCCGTCAGACTGACGATGCTGTCAGCTGTCGTACTTATGTCGGGTACGAGTGCCACGGCCTCAGCTCAGGATCACCGACTCGTGGATGCGGTCGAACGACAGGATCGCGAGGCGGCTAGGGTTCTGACGCAACGTGTCGACGTGAATGCAGCCCAGGCCGACGGGGCTACCGCACTCCATTGGGCCGTGCACTGGAATGACCTCGAAACCGCGGCGCTGTTGATTGACGGCGGTGCCGATGCGAACGCGCTAAACGAGCTCGGGGTGGCACCATTGTCGTTGGCCGCCCTGAACGCCAGTCCTGCCATGGCGGCGGCGCTGCTTGGCGCCGGTGCGGATCCGAACGCTGCCAGGCCGAGTGGCGAAACGGCGTTGATGACTGCCGCGCGAACTGGGTCCGCTGAGCTCGTGCGAGCGCTGTTGGACAATGACGCCGATGTGAACGCGAGTCTGCATTTTCGCGGTCAGACAGCGCTCATGTGGGCGGCGGCGGAAGGACACTCGGACGTCGTGGGCGTGCTCCTAAAGAGCGGGGCGGACGTCCATGCCCGTTCGAAGTTCGGGATTACGGCGTTACTTTTGGCGGCCCGAAAGGGCGACATCGAGACCGCGCGAATCTTGTTGGAGGCTGGAGCAGACGTGAATGCAGTCGAGCCCGTGCTGGCGTTTGACGCCCGGGTTGACCAGGAGGAATCGCAAACCTCTGGACGAAGCCCGCTACTGGTTGCGAGCGCCAGTGTGGTAGCAACGAGTGGTCGCGAGTACCATCTCGTCGTCAAACCGAGTTCTCACGAGGAGCTTGCGATCTTCTTCCTGAAAGGGGGCGCCGACCCGAATCTGTCAGACAGCATCGGGCGAACTCCGCTGCACGCGGCGGTTGAGACCGGGAAGGTTGGGCTGGTGAAGGCGTTGTTGGTGCACGGCGCCGATCCGAATCCCAGACTCATCGAGGCGCCCTATCCGTTCTTGGGTGATTTCGTCTCGTACGAGCGCTTCGTGGGCGCGACACCCTTGTGGCTAGCGGCAGCGGCGCGCGTTCCGAACGTTGGCATCCTGCACTCCCTGGTGACTGCCGGCGCTGATCCCCGCCTCGCCGCGGACGATGGCACAACCCCGCTGATGGCGGCGGTTGGAATGGTCCGAAATGAAGCCAGGCTGTCTACCGAAACCGAGGCGCTCAACATCGTTAGGTTCCTAGTTGAGCGAGATATTGACGTCAACGCGGTCGATCGCAGCGGGCGGTCGGCCATGCATGGCGCCGCGCGATTGGCGCGGAACACCCTGATCCCGGTGCTTGTGGAACACGGTGCCGATGTGAATATTGCCGACGCGCGTGGGCTGATGCCTCTCGATGTTGGGACCGTGGCGCGACCTCTCGAGCCCGATACGGCCAGTCTCCTTCGCAGTCTCGGCGGAGACAGTCGTTTAGGCAGCGCCGATCAGCGCTGATCGGTGGCGGCGGCGGAGGGTGGCGCGGGTTAGCAGTCGCTAACCGACCGGACCGAATCCAAAGTCTTCACGGTTCTCCAAGAAATTACACAACTATTACGTTCCCCCACCCCACGCCGCCGACAGTCATTGATAGAATCTATCTTGGTATGGAATCAGAGGGAGACTCTTGACGGCAAGTGCAGTCGATTTCGGAGACCAGTCGAAGATTAACTCCGGCACGCTGGTGGTGATGGCCGCCTTTCACCTCCTGGCGGTCGTTGCGTTGTTTTATACGACCTGGCAGGCCATCGTTGTCGCCACCGCACTTCACTGGATCTGTGTCGGCTGGGGAATCGGCATGGGGTATCACCGGCTGCATACCCACCGGTCATACCAGGTTCCCAAGGTTCTCGAATACTTCTTCGCCGTCTGCGGTACTCTGGCACTCCAAGGCGGACCGGTGTTCTGGGCTGCGTGCCATCGCATCCATCACCAGTACTCGGATCATGACGGCGACCCGCACACCCCCCGCGATGGTCGCTGGTGGGCGCACATGCTGTGGACAATGTTCGGTGAGCCGCTGCACGCCAACACTGAGGTGATGGGCAAGTACGCGCCGGATCTCACGAAGGACCGATTCTACCGGGCACTCAGCTCCTACCACTGGGTTCCGTTGGTGGCGCTTGGTCTTACGCTTCTGGCACTCGGTGGGTTCCCGTGGCTTCTCTGGGGCATCTTCGCGCGAGTCGTTTTTGGGCTGCACTGCACGTGGTTGGTCAACTCGGCGACCCACTTGTGGGGGTCTCGACGTTTCGACACGACCGACGATTCGCGAAATTCGTGGTGGGTTGCGCTGCTAACCTTTGGTGAAGGCTGGCACAATAATCACCACGCTCACCCGTCATCTCCGCGTCACGGGTTGTTTCGGTTCGAGTTTGACGTGACTTGGTTGCAGATCCAGCTACTCGAGAAGATCGGTCTGGCCTGGGATCTCAGGCTGCCGTCGGACACTCAGATCGCTCGACGCGAAATTACGTTCGACGCGTCGGCCTAACCTACGGCATTCCTCGATACGTAAACAGCGGTATGATGATCTGAAGGTGCCGCTTCACCAAAGAAAGAAGAGACGACTTTCAGATGAACTTCCCCGAGACCCTGTGTGAGCTTGATGAGTTGATCCAGTCTCGTTCGATTCTTCACCATCCGTTTTACGTGGCGTGGCGAGATGGAGAGCTAACACGCAAGCAACTGGCAACCTACGCGCGAGTCTACTGGCCGCACGTCGCGGCATTTCCCGCTTATTTGGAATCAGTAATCGCGTTAACGGATGATGCGGACGTTCGGTCTAAGCTCCAATGCAATCTGGATGACGAGCGCTCTCACCCAAGGTCTCATTCCGAGATGTGGCTGAATTTCGCCGAAGAGCTCGGCGAGGCACGACAGGATGTTTGCTCCGCTCGGCCTCACGCATGTGCGGTGACGATGGTCGACACCGTCAAGAAGTTCACGCAGTCTTCGGTGACTGAAGGGGTCGCGGCTCTCTACGCCTACGAAGTACAACAACCTGGCGTTGCCCGCGAAAAGTGCGATGGGCTGCGTCGTTTCTACGGTGTGGAGAGTGTGACCGGTCTCGAGTACTTCGTGGTGCACGCCGAGGCCGATGTGGCTCATAGCCAGGGTGAACGCGCCGTGCTGACACGCTGTCTTGATGGATCCGACGTAAGCGAACGGATCCTTAGCGCGGCCACGGATACGCTCGACGCGTACTGCGGACTGCTGGACGGCATTTGTAGAACGACTGGCGTCGCAACTGCGTAGGCTCCAGACAGGACCTCGCCACGGCAACATGCCTGGGGAGAAATGGCGGAGAGAGTGTCCGCCGTTAGTAGGTCTGATAGAGTCCCAAGCTGACCACGAGACCATGGAAATATCTTAATTTAATTGGGTTTACTCGTCCGACACTTTCCAGTACACTCCAAGGAGTTTCACGCATCTAGATAAGACGGATAGTAAGACGCTTCTCAGTAGGCTTCACGGGACGTGGCCACGAAGATCAATAAACTGTCAGCCCGCCAGGTTGCTTCCTTGGCGCCGGGCTTCTACTCCGACGGTGCCGGCCTCTACCTTCGCGTGCGGCACTCAGGCTCGAGATCCTGGGTCTTCCGGTACACCCGCCAGGGGAAGGTGCGAGAGATTGGCCTAGGGGGCGTCCATGGCCGGTCGCTCGCGGGCGCGCGCTCTCTCGCCGGCGATATGCGTAAGTCCCTCGCTAACGGCCGTGACCCGGCCACGCTGGTGCCGGAACGTGTTGGTGTCCCCGCCACCACGCCGACCTTCCGGGACTGCGCTGAAGCCCTGGTCGCCTCCAAACGTCCCGGCTGGCGCAACCCCAAGCACGCCCAGCAGTGGGAGCACACGCTTCGGGACTTCGTCTTGCCACAGATTGGCGACAAGGCCCCGGACGCGGTGAGTTTGGCCGACGTGAAGGCCATCCTCACGCCCATCTGGGCCACGAAGACCGAGACCGCCACGCGAGTCCGCCAGCGCATGGAGGCGGTTCTCGACTGGGCGTACGTCCACGAACTGCGCTCCGGTGAGAATCCGGCCCGATGGCGCGGTGTGCTGGACAAAGTGCTTCCACCCCCGAATAAAGTCCGGACGGTGCAACACTTCGCCGCCATGCCGTATCGACAGATCTCCGAGTTGATGGCGAGTCTTCGGGCGAAGCCCCACAGCTCGGCCCGCTGTCTGCAGTTCCTCATCCTGACCGCCGCCCGTTCCATTGAGGCCCGCGGCGCCAGATGGGAAGAGTTCGACCTCGAGGGCGGCGTTTGGACCATTCCAGCGGACCGGATGAAGGCCCACAGGCCCCACCGCGTGCCCCTCTCCGACGCGGCGCTTCGGGTTCTGACCGACACGCCCCGCATTGTTGGCCAGCCCCTGGTGTTCTCCGGAGCTCGTCGCGGTCGATTGAGTGACGTGGCACTGACGAAGGCCGTGAGGGCCTTCGATGCAACGGCCACGGTGCACGGGTTCCGGTCGACGTTTCGGGAGTGGGCGGCCGAACAGACCAGTGTCCCTGCGGCGGTCTGCGAACTGGCCCTGGCGCACGTCAACAAGGACCGGGTTGAGGCCGCGTATCAGCGATCAGACCTCTTCGAGCGGCGCCGAGTCTTGATGCAGGCGTGGGCGCACTATGTTTCCGCGGTGGACCACAGCGTCCACGTGCACCAGTACGCCTAGTCGCCCCACACGATCCGACCACGGGGGATTGCCAACGATTAGTGCCACGTTCGTGCGCACCGCCCCGCCAGGGTTCTACTGCGACGACTGCCGTTAAGACTCAGGAAAGTACTCATAATTAGGTGACTTGCATTCCGTATTAGGTGACTTGCATTCCGTATGCCGCGCACGTTTACCTCGTTGTACCCCACTTCTTGAACGGGAACCTACTGGACAGCTGAGACCGTCTGCGGACAAGCCAGTCCGAGTCCCGGACCTCGCATCGGGAACGAGGCGATCACCCAACAGCTGGAGGTGGCATCCCTATCCGCTTCTCCGGCCGTCGTACGGGGGCCGTCCCGTGACGGCCGAGGATGTCGGGTCGCTGTTCCTTCTAGGCGGGCCTAGCCCGTGTCCTCGGAACGCCTCGCGGGTCTCAAGGCCCCCCGCGTCCCGGACGAGGTGAGGGTTCTCAGTTTGGCGGAAACACGCGGGCGCCCACGACCAATAGCGCGCCAACGGCGAAAGTGCCCAGTTGCCAGTAGAGCAGTGTCCAGGTTAGGTCGCCACGCTTCCGGTTCTTGCGCCGCCGCTCGACCTCCTCCAGGAGGCCCATTCTGCCCCGCACTAGTTGCGCAGACTCTCAAAAATCCTGAAGTCGGTTCACTGCGCACCAGAGCGCAAGACCCGCCGACAAGACGAGATACACGATTCCGAGCACCAATAGGCACCACTGCCAGCCACTCGACTCCCGGGAGACGCGAAGCCGATGGATGCCGTCGTCAGAGCAAGCACAGTGTTGTTGACGAAGCCCAGTTGGGCGACCGAGCGCCCCTGCCATCGAACAACCCGTGAATTCCTGTCAGCCGTCACCGTGGGGCGAGCATACTGCACCGGCGCGCCAACAGCCGCGTAGGGGTCGGGGTGAGGGGACGAGACGCCGGACAGCGCGGGCTCACCGCCTCGCTTCGCGGACACTGCGCCGCCGTCCCGCAGGCGGCTGCCGACACTGAGGATGCGAAGGTGGTATTGCAGCATGGCTACTTCGATTGAATGAGACGACCGTCTGGTTCAGCGGCGCCTGGCCGAACTGCGCGACCGCGGCGCGAACCTTGAGTTCGCGATGCGGAAGATCGCGGGGCACTTGCTCTCCAGCTTCAACGAGGTGTTCGCCAGCGAAGCCAGCCTGATCGGCAAGGCGCGGGCGCCGCTCACGCCGGCCACCATTCGCGACCGGCCCCGACAGCGCTACCGCGTTAGGCGCTAGCGGTGGTATCCGTGGGAGCGCCGACCCGGGTTGACCGGCTCCGCCGAAACGCGGTTGAGCGACAGCAACTCACTGAGGGCACTATCGTCAAAGGATGTCGACCGGCCAGCCGCAAGCGTCTGCGACGGCAGCATCAAGGGCAGTGTGCGCATCCACCAGCCACTGCGGGCGGGAGTGTAGAGGTTCGTCAGCGTGCGCTTCTTGAGCACCTTCGCCGCGTCCTCGTCACGGGGAATCGGCCGCTTCGGATAGACGGGGACCGGCTCGTCCACCAACTCAATCCATTCGCACGGGTTCAGCCACCGTCGCGCAACCTTGATCGGCCTTCGGGCTTCAGGGCTTCCGATGCTACATCGTTGCAAACTATTGAAAACCCATGTTGCGTGTTCATGTGGCGCTCGCTTCCACCGTTGCATCCCGCGTTCTGAACCGGATTCGAGCGGACACAGAACACCGTCTGCGGACGGAATGAGACCGGGCTCGCTCCTTGTTGAACGTGTCGTCGACGGCTCTCCACCGATCGCGTGGTCACGCGACCACCCGTGGGAGCATAATTCTGCTTTCGACACTCATGCCATCACCCGCGCACCAACCGACGCCAAGCTTACCCCCGCACAGGCCGACGCCATCACAGACGCCGTGCGGTAGGCAGCCGAGCACGGCGAGGATGTCACACCTGACATCCTCCGTGCTGAGACCGCCACGCTCCGCGCCGATCTCCCTTGGCGCATCGTCGCTGTCGGCGGACTCGTCGTTGCGGCACTCCGGTTGCTCGGCTGAGAAGAGAGCGCCAACAAGCGGAATAGCCGCATGACAAGCACTAGCTTCGACAGCACCAAGACCTCCTTGTAGGAACTGCTCACCCGCGCTGACACGGGCAGTCTGCAGCTCCCGGACTTTCAGCGCGGCAGGGTATGGGACGACCAACACATCAAGAGCCTACTCGCGAGCGTCTCGGTATCCTTCCCGATCGGCGCGGTGATGCTGCTCCAGACAGGCAGCGAACACGTCCGGTTTTCAAGCCGCGACCAGTGGCCGGGACCGGCGGAGATCTCGATTGCCGTGCCCGAAACCCTCATTCTTGATGGCCAGCAGCGGCTGACCTCGCTCTACTGGGCTTTGAAGGGCCGGATAGCAGTGGAGACCAAGGATGCTAAGCGCAAGTCAATCCGGGTTTGGTACTTCATCGACATGGACGCGGCCATCCGTCCCGAGGCAGACCGGGAAGATGCGGTGCTGAGTGTACCGGAGGATGGCATGGTCAAGGCTTTCGGTGGCGACATCCGCTTGGATGTGGCGACGCTGGAGCGCCAGTACGAGCAAGCTCTGTTCCCTGTCAACCGCATCTTCGACAGCAACGAATGGCGACACGCGTACCAGAAGCACTGGAGCTACGACCCGGAGAAGATACGCCTGTTCGACGACTTCAGCGACGAGGTAATCGAGCGCTTCAAGCAGTACCAGGTGCCGGTGATTGAGCTCAAGAGGGAGACTCCCAAGGAGGCGGTCTGCCTCACCGCCATTTATTTACGATAAAGCCTTTATTATCAGTATTTTATGTTTACCATAAGGGGGTATGGTCCCCCACATGGTCCCCATATCATTACGCCAGATCAAGAACAGGATTCCGCTCGATCTCGCTCGGATCCAAGCGACCAACGAACCTTGTCATGTCGGATCGGAACACTGCTGGGTTCTTCAGTGTGGAGCGAGGTACGGGCAAGCCTGGCCGCGCAGTCTGCGCGCCTCTGCGTTCCCGCGCGCATCGGGGCGGTGCCTGTCTGAGGTGACCACGGCCGACGTGCCGGCGGTCCTTAACTCCGATCTGGCACGACAAACCTGAGACCGCGCGGCGGGTACGGTAACGGATCGGCGCCGTGATGAAATGGGCGGTCGCCATGGGCTACCGGCCGGACAACCCGGCGGGCGACGCCCTCGGGCGGCAGCAGACCGTCGTCCAGCACATGCGGGCGCTGCCCCACGGCGCGGTGGCAGACGCCCTCGCGACCGTGCGACCCTCCCAGGCCGCGGTCCCCACCAAGCGGGCGTTCGAGTTCCTGGTGCTGACGGCGGCGCGATCCGGCGAAGTACGCCTGGCGACGTGGGACGAAATGGACCTGGACGCGGGCGTCTGGGCCATCCCCGCCGCGCGCATGAAGGCGAAGCGGGATCACCGCGTCCCGCTCTCGGGGCGGGCGCTCGCGATCCCGCACGACGTACAGAGACTGAGCGATGGCATCGGCCTCGTGTTCCGCAGTCCCCCCGGGAAGCCACTCTCCACCGTGACGCTATCGAGATTGACCAAGGAACTCGGCATCGCCGCCGTGCCGCATGGGTTCCGGTCGAGCTTCCTGGACTGGGCCGCGGAACGGACGAGCACACCCCGCGAAGTGGTCGAGGCCGCGCTCGCCCACTCGGTACAGAACCCTACCGAGGCAGCCTACGCACGCAGTGATCTCTTCGAGCGTCAGCTGGTCCGAAAATCGCCAGGCAGGTCAGCATGACGACGGTAACCGGGCGTCACGGCCAGAAGTGTTGCCAACTCTGCAACCCACGTCCCGTTAACCATCTGCAGCGGCGACCAACACGGCGTGCCGGTGATAGACGCCCGCCGAAGGCTCTATCCTCTGGTCACGCTGCCCCCTTGAAGCGCTCGAAGCGCACTGCGAGTCGGTCTCGATCGGGATGGTCCTTGGCGCGGCTCGGCAAATGGATGGTGCCACCGTCCAACCGCGTCAGGGCCTTGAGCATGGGGCCGTCGTGCTGGCCGAGCAGTCGCTCGGATACATGCAGCCGATAGTCCGGGTCGATGCCGATCAGATGCGCATCGAAGGCTGCGTGATGGATCTTCGACAACGGGAGGCCGTTTGGCACCACCGGCTGGCCGAGTCGCTCGTTCGTGTCCGCGACGATGTGGGCCGCGTCTAGAAGGAGCGGTTCAGGCAATCCCGACAACGCGCACCGACCGTTATAGGCCATGATGACGGCTTCGCGGAACGACGCCTGATGCAGTCGTTGCTTAACCGCGCGCAAGGCGTATTTCCGTTCCAGCGCGTTCTCGGGCGGCGCGAGTCTCGCCGGATTGGATACGCCGAACGCGACACGCGCCTTCAACGCCGCGGCGTCCCACCCGGAAATGAAGGCTGGAATCATGGCCTGGTAGCGGCCCGGTGCGATACCGAGGAAATAGATGATGGGTATCCGGTGCTCGAACGCCTCGCGAAGCCAGCGATTGTCGGCAGCGCCCGGGTCCTGGCCCATAAAGGCGTAGTCGATCGTTTCGTCAGCCTCGAATATCTGCCGATGCACTTCGCGCTGGTCGTCGTACCACACTCTGGTACCCGGCCTCGGAAAGACCGTCTTGATCGAGAGCAGAAACCGCATCTGTTGTGGCTTGAAAATCCCGCGCGGCGGATTCATAAGCGGAACTCGTTCACCCTCGAAGACGAAACCAGGCTTCAACTCGGTGGCGGTCAGGTGATCGTGGGTTTCGCCGAGCCTTCGCACATGCTCGAATGCTGCCAGACGCAGGGGTGTGTCACGATCAACATCAGCCATGCGCGGCGGCTTTCTCCGCTTGCTCAGACGTATGGTTCCCACCAGGCTCCAGTGCCTCGATGAGAAGAGCTCCGAGCAGGCGACTGCGAGTGTTGTCGGTGGTGGTAAGGCTTGTCTCTAGCCGGGCGCAGAGCGCCATCAGTTCATCAACCCTGGCGACGATGCGGTGCTGTTCGGCGAGGGGTGGGAGGGGAATTAGGACCTCTGTCAGAATCCCGAGGTTAATGTTCTTCTGCGCTGTGGACGGGGCAAATTCATGAAGGTCGCCTTTCGCAGTTCGAATGAAATACTCGAAGAATCTGGCACTGATACTGTCATGTGTGATCAAACCGACGACGCTGTCGGGGAAGCAAGCGTCAAATGCCAGAATACCGCTATCAGCAATGTTGGCCGCAATTGTGATGCAAAGCGTGTGAGCCGGCCACATTGTGCTCTGAGCTAAGCCTGCATCGTTGTAGAGACTACTGTAGGTCTCGACTAAACCACCGGATCGCGCGATGTCGCCAGTCTGAATGAACGGATACTTTCCGTCGTTGTAGAGAATCGGATCGTTGCGCGGCCTGTGTTTTGATTTGCCGCGCCCAAATGTTCCAACTTCAGGAAACCGCGCCCAAGCCCATCCCGCTGGAAGGTTGAAAGGAGCGTCAGTAGTGTCGACCGGTGACAAAGGCTTCGATCTCTTGATCGATCCGATCTTTTCTAATCTCACGCGGTCTGCGGCAATACGCTTCAACAATTCCGATGCCGGCTCGTCGTTCGGGTTCTGCGCCATCAGCTTGCCGCGCACCGCGAGGTTGAGGATGGTCTGACGGAGGGCCTTGATCTGGTCGCGGCGGGTGGTGAGTGGGGTGAGGTATTCGAGGGCGAAGGCAGCGTGGTTTCGGAATACCATCGGGTCGGGATCTGGCGCGTCGAGGCGGGCGAGACTCGACGCCGACAGCCGGTCCCGCGTCGCCTCCCGCCTTGATCGTGCTACCTCCAACCGGTCACACAGCGCCATCAGTTCATCGACCTTGGCAACAATGCGGTGTTGCTCGGCGAGGGGTGGAACGCTTAGCGGCAGGTCGTATACATCAGCACGGCTTAGACCCGGTTTGACGCCCTTTCCAATCGACCCGAGATTGAGCATCTGTAGTCCGATCAGCAGATACCGGAGGTCGAAATAATGTGGTGCTTCCACGAAGTACGCGACGTCCGTGGTCCACGATGGACCGTCACACAGGTTGAGCGCTCCGGCTGAACCCTTTCGACCAACGATTATCGACGGTGCCTCAGTCAGCGGCGTCTCGCAGTACCCTACGAGCCCGTTTGATCCGAACACCGGTACCGGTCCTTCATCAAGGCGTTCGCTGGCCTTCTTTCCTTTACCGTACCGAAACTGCAACAGCGATGCGACCGGGGCAACCAGCCAACCTGGCACGTCTAGAGAGCGAACTTCTCGTTGAGGCCTGCGCCGCTTTCCCTCCACTAACGATATAGACGCCGGCTCGTCGTTCGGGTCCTGCGCCACCAGCTTGCCGCGCACGGCCAAATCGAGAATGAAACGGCGCAGGCGAGGGACGGCGTCGGGGGCGTCGGCGATCCGTTTGTAATGAGCCAGCAATCGGTCGACATTCATCGCATGAGCGCCTCGGCCAAGATTGCTTTCAACCGATCGCGCAAGGCCGCCGTGTCGGCCTCGGCGGTAGTGAGCTTCTCCAGCAGTTCCTCCGGATCGCCGTGGTCGGCGTCTGGCGTGTGCGGGTTCTTGATGTCGAGATTGTAGCTACGTGCCTTGATCTCATCGGCCGTCACCTTCCAAGCACGTTCCGTCTCTGTCCGGCCCTTGCGTTCCGCTCCGCCCCACCAGTCGATGCAGCCCTGCAAATGCTCCACCAGGATCGGTCGGGTCATGGAGTAGGCTTTCTGGCCCGCGGGCACTAAGTGCTCGTAGAACCAGATATCCCGAGTCGGCTCACCCTTCTCGAAGAACAACAGATTGGTCCCGATAGAGGCGTAAGGGCGGAACACGGAATTGGGCAGGCGCACGATGGTGTGGAGGTGACATTCCTCCATCAGGTGTTCCTTGAGGCGGGTCTTGACGCCCTCGCCGAACAGCGATCCGTCTGGCAGGACCACGGCGGCGCGCCCGCCCGGCTTCAACAGGCGGATGATGAGCGCGAGAAACAGGTCCGCCGTCTCCCGCGTGCGGAACGATTGCGGGAAGTTCGACTCGATGCCGTCTTCCTCCTTGCCGCCGAAGGGCGGATTGGTGAGCACGATATCGATCCGGTCCTGTTGCCCCCAGCTGATATAGGGCCGCGCCAGGGTGTTGTCGTGACGGACGAAGCTGGGGTCCTCGATGCCGTGTAGCAGCATGTTGGTGATGCAGAGCATGTGCGGCAACTGCTTCTTCTCCACCGCGCGCAACGCTGCCTGCATGGTCTGCTCGTCCTCGGGCCGCTTCACATGGCGCTCGCGCATGTGGCGCAGCGCACAGGTCAAGAAGCCGCCGGTACCGCAGGCAGGGTCGAACAAGGTCTCGCCAGGTCTGGGGTCGAGGCGGTCGACCATGAAGGCGGTGACGGCCCGGGGCGTGTAGTACTCGCCGGCATTGCCCGCCGATTGCAGGTCGTTCAAGATCTGTTCGTAAATATCGCCAAAATGCTGGCGTTCGCTCAAGTTATTGAAATCCACCTCGGTGATCTTGTTGACCACCTGGCGCATCAGCTGGCCGGATTTCATGTAGTTGTAGGCATCTTCGAACACGTCGCGGACGACGCGACGGCGGTCGCCGGAATGCCCGGTCATCCGGAGGTTCTTCAGGGCCGGGAACAGGTCGTTGTCGACGAAGGCGAGCAGTTCTTCCCCGGTGATGCCCTCGGGGTCCGCTGCCCAGGCACGCCACTGGAATCGCTCAGGAACCGGGGAGACATAGTCCGCATGCATCAATCCCAGTTCCTGGTCCTGATCGTCGATGATCTTCAGGAAGAACATCCAGCACAACTGACTGATGCGCTGGGCATCGCCGTCGACGCCGGTGTCCTGGCGCATGATGTTCTGGATGGACTTGACGAGGGTGCGAACGGACATAGGCTACGCCGTCTCTCGATACAGGGCAGATTGAAGATTGTGGACGGCCGCGATGAAGTCTTCCCGCCCGCCGAAGGCCTCGATCAACTGCACCGGTGTGCCGAGTTGGGTGAAAGGCGGGATACGCAGCACGTTGGTATCATCCAGGTTGAACACCCCCTCGTCGGCATATTTGGTCAGCAAGGCGTCGAGCACGGCGCGTGCCCGGTCCCCGTACGTGTTGAAGACGTCACGTTTCTTGACGTGGTCGGCCCGCTCGCGACGAGTCAGCGGCTTGGCGTCGAAGGCGACATGGCAGATGAGGTCGAAGGGGTCGAGGTCCTTGCCGAGTTCCTCGGCGATGAAGTCAAGCGGTAAGCCCTCGGCCTCCAGTTCCTCGATGATCGCCTGCTTGCGTGCAGCGGCTCTCCAGCGCTTCAAGAAATCGTCGAGACTGACAAAACGCTTCCTCAGTGCCCTCTTGGTGAAGTCGCGCAGGGATTCGGTGACAAGCTTCCCGTGTTCGTCCAGGTATTCCACCCGTTCCGCGACAATGGTTGCGCCCACGCCGTCCACATAGACCTTGAGCCTCCCCGGTCCATCGGGTGTCGGAGGTATCCACGTGGGGCCATCAATGATCGTTTCGTCTTCACTCGGTTCCGGCGGTATGGGGTCCTCGTCCGTGGACGGAATATCGTCGGGCGGAGTGATGGGGTCGTCTTCGCCAGGCTCGTAAATCTGCACGGGCTCGCCATCGAAATCCGGATCGGCGAAGTGGCTGGTCGCACCCCGAAAGTCCATCAGGGTGAAGTAGAACTTGCGGGTGTCCTCATGCACGCGAGTGCCGCGGCCAACGATCTGCTTGAACTCGGTCATAGAACCGACCGCGCGGTCGAGCACGATGAGCCGGCAGGTTTGGACATCGACGCCGGTCGACAGGAGCCGCGACGTGGTGACCAGCACGGGGTATCGCGATTCCGGGTCGATGAAGGTGCCGAGGTGCGCCTGCCCGTCCGCGTCGGCCCCGGTGATGCGCATGACGTAGCGGGGGTGCCCGTCCACGAGATCGGCGTTCTCGTTGACGAGCGCCTGACGCACGCGGGCGGCGTGTTCCTGGTCGACGCAGAACATGATCGCTTTCTGGAAGCGGTCCCCGCTGTTCTTCAAATACTCCGTGACCTTCCGGGCGACGAGCGTGGTGCGGTCATCCAAGACCAGCGTGCGGTCAAAATCCTTGGTGTTGTAGATGCGATCGTCGACTTCGATGCCGTCTCGATCACGCTGTCCCTTCTCAGGACGATAGCCTTGCACGTCGCGATCGATATGGACTTTGATGACCTTGTAGGGGGCGAGAAAGCCGTCGGAGATGCCTTGCTTCAGGGAGTAAGCGTAAACGGGCGCACCGAAGTACTGGATGTTCGAGACGTATTTGGTCTCCTTGGGAGTAGCCGTGAGGCCGATCTGCGTGGCCGATGAGAAGTACTCAAGAATCTCCCGCCAGGCCGAATCCTCGGCAGCACTGCCGCGGTGGCATTCGTCGATCACGATGAGATCGAAGAAGCCAGGCGAAAACTCGCGGAACACCTGCTGGTGTTCCTCTGGCCCGGTGATCGCCTGATAAAGACCGAGATAGATTTCATAGGCCGTATCGATGCGCCGCGCTCCCTCGAGGGGGCGGATCAGATCCCCAGACGAGCCGCGCGCGCGTTCGATGGTCCCGGCGTGCGTCGAGAGCTTCGTCATTGCCGCGCCGAACGGCCGGAAGTCGTTGACCATGGTCTGGTCGATCAACACATTGCGATCGGCCAGAAACAGGATGCGCTTCTTGCGGCCGGCCTTCCACAGCCGCCAGATGATTTGGAACGCGGTATAGGTCTTGCCGGTGCCGGTCGCCATGACCAGCAAGATGCGATCGTCCCCCTTGGCGATGGCCTCAATGGTCGCATTGATGGCGGTGACCTGGTAGTACCGCGGGACCTTGCCGCCGTCGTCGAAATAGTCCTGGAGGACGATGGATTCGACCTCGGGCGTCAGGCCCTTCCAGGCGCGATAGCGTGCCCACAGCTCGCCGGGCGACGGAAAAGCGTCAAGGCTGAGGGTGGTCTCCCGCTCGGCGCTCGCGCCCGTTCGGTCGTGGAAGAGGAATCCGTCGCCGCTAGAAGAAAATACGAAGGGGATATTCAGGGTCTCGGCGTAGTCTAGCCCTTGTTGCATGCCGTCGCCGATGGCGTGAGTGTTGTCCTTGGCCTCGATGAGCGCGATCGGAATGTTTGGCTTGTAGTAGAGAACATAGTCGGCGCGCTTGGCCTGCCCGCGCGTGACCAGCTTGCCGCGCACGATGATCCGACCCTTGGTGAAGCTCACTTCCTTGCGAATCTGCAACAGCTCGTCCCACCCAGCCTTGCGCAGGGCCGGCGTGATGAACTTGGTGCAGATGTCACGTTCACTGAGACTTTTCTTGTCCATAGGGCGCAGGCATCAGCCGTGCCGAGGATTTCGGTCGTCCGAAATACTACACCGCTCCTTCAGTCGTTCGGATGTGTAGGCCCACTGTAGATCACGGGGCCGTCCACCGCCGAGGGCACGTGGCAGATGGGTGCGCTTGCGCCAGGCGGGCAACACATCTGCTTGGATAGAAGCGCGTGACGCGCCGCCAGCAGGGCGGGATGTTCGAAGAACGTCGTCACCGCGCGCTCGCCATGATTCGCCAGCGACGCGAGCTAATCGACAAAAGGCCGCGTAGTCCTCCCGGTTGGTCGCAGGCCAGTCCGACCCCGGAAAACTCCGCGGCCGCCCGCGAGGCGAACGCGTCTGAGGATCGCGGCGGCGTCATGCATTCGTCAGTTCGAATCGGACATGTTGGACACGTATCCCCCTTTCGAAATGTGTCCACGGGATCGGATCAAGCCCACGCAGCGCTTGAGCGCCGCGTTTGTGCGTACCGCCGAACCCGGGTTCTATTGCGACGGCCACGGGCTGAACTTGCGCGTGGATCCGTCCGGGGCGCGGCAGTGGGTGCAACGGCTGGTCATTCGGGGCCGGCCCCGGATGCTCGGGCTCGGCGGCTACCCCGTGGTGTCGCTGGCCGAGGCGCGCAACGTGGCGTTCGCGAACCGCCAGCGGGCCAGGGCGGGCGGGGACCCGCTGGTGGAGAAGCGCCACGGCCAGGGCGTGCCAACGGTCGAGGAAGCCGCCGCCGCGGTACTGGAGCAGCAGCGCCCCGGCTGGCGAAATGCCAAGCACGCGCGGGACTAGCCGCGCAGTCTGCGCGCCTATGCATTCCCGCGCATCGGGGCGCTGCCCGTGTCCGAGGTGACCACCGCCGACGTGTTGGCAATCCTCACCCCGATCTGGCACGACAAGCCCGAGACCGCGCGGCGGGTGCGCCGGCGGATCGGTGCCGTGATGAAGTGGGCGGTCGCGATGGGCTACCGGCCGGACAACCCGGCGGGCGACGCCCTCGGACAGGCCCTCGGGCGGCAGCAGGCCGTCGTCCAGCACATGCGCGCGCTGCCCCACGGCTCGGTGGCGGACGCCCTCGCGACCGTGCGAGTTTTCCAGGCCTGGGTCACCACCAAGCGGGCGTTCGAGTTCCTGGTGCTGACGGCGGCGCGGTCCGGCGAAGTGCGCCTGGCGACGTGGGACGAAATGGACCTGGACGCGGACGTCTGGACCATCTCCGCCGCGCGCATGAAGGCGAAGCGGGATCACCGCATCCCGCTCTCGGGGCGGGCGCTCGCGATCCTGCACGACGTACAGAGACTGAGCGATCGCACCGGCCTGGTGTTCCGCAGCCTGCGCGGGAAGCCGCTCTCCAACATGACGCTATCGAAATTGATCAAGGAACTCGGCATCGCCGCCGTGCCGCATGGGTTCCGGTCGAGCTTCCGGGACTGGGCCGCGGAACGGACAAGCACACCCCGCGAGGTGGTCGAGGCCGCGCTCGCCCATACGGTACAGAACCCCACCGAGGCGGCCTACGCGCGCAGTGATCTCTTCGAGCGTCGGCGGTTGCTGATGAACGACTGGGCCTCTGCCATAGAGACGACGTAACTCATTCTATAGCAATATCTTACAGCTTCAGCTGTAATCTCTTCCCCTCATCGTACCCCTCGTTCGCAATCATGATGTCCGAGGGCGTTGAAGACCCTCTGTGGACGGCTTGAGATCGTGGACCGCAAAGACGACCACGCGCTGATCAGGCACTACGGGGCACCATCGCCACCCCCGCCGTTGTCACCAAACGACGATCGAGCGCCGGCCACGCGTACGCGTGGCCGGCGGACAGAGGCACAAGAGAGCGGAACCGCCGCGCAGGACGTGCCTGTACGTCCGCTGGCGTGCGGGCCTGCGCGGCGGCCGGCGCTGAGCCGCACGCGACCTTGGACGATGCTGGTCGCCGTCATGTAGGGTCGCGATCACACTCCGGACTAGCATCAAGACGCTGCAGCGGGCGGGCGACCAAAGTAGGGAATTATCCAGCTCCGCGTACTTCCATCCCCCTGCGTGCTGAGCGTCAGTTGGAAATTGTGTCCCGCAGAAGGGCGCCAGCCCTCGGATTACGCGAAGTCCGCGATTACCTGGTGCGAGGCATCTTGTCCCGTCGCGAACCGAAGAATGGGCCTCGGATCCTTATACTCATCCGGGAAGTACGTCTCCGGTAGACCGATGACGCCGAATACTGAGTCGGTCAGTGGGTCATGGATGGGTTCGACTTCAACCGGGCTGGCGCCAGTTAGTCCCTCAACTGCTTGAGCAAGGCGGGCAGATGTCAGGGAACGTGGCACAGATGGAAGCGGAGATCGCGGTTAAACGAGAACGCCGTTAGTCCGTGCTTATGGATGTCAGGATCAGGTCCAACACCGCCGTCCGCGAGACCGACGGCGACGAAGTACCCTGCGAAAGAGCTTTCGCCAAGTCGGGCAGTCAGCAGGGTGAGACGACCCTGCCGATGTTTGATTCGACCGGCCACCTTGCCAATGTGGGATCGATATTGGTCAACCGCCCGACGATAGACCTTCACATGGCGGCTTTTGTCGAAGTCGCGACGGTCGACTGTGAAGCCCCTCAGAATATTGATGCAATCGTCCATGTGCTGCATCAGGCCCTGGAGGAGGGCCTCTTGGGACTCAAGCAATGCGTCAACTTGTTTTGGTGATTCCGTGTGACCAGAGTTTGTCTCGGGCACGACTGCCCGCAGGAGGCTGATGACCCGGGTGACGCGCTTCGCAACTACTGCAACAGAGGTGTTGTAGGTGCCGAGGGGATGCCGAAGTCCAAGTTCACCGTGCCGTGACCAACGCTGATCTGGAAGCCCGGCGAGGACCGCCCTGGCGGGGAGAACGACATTTCCGTTTGCATCAGATCGGACCACGGCTGGCATCTTGTCTTCCTCATCGACCGAGCGCATCTTGCCGTCGGTTGAAGCCATCGATCAGCGGGTTCGGCCTACGTATCCGCGCGTCCACGAGCCGCTGTAGAAGTCCCCATGACGAGAGTCCGCGGACCCCTGCTTGGCCAACAAATGGGCGAGCAGTGCCTCCGCGGGACCGCCACCGACGACGACCGCGTTGCCGTTCACAGCCCCATGATCTCACAACCGCTGACGAAGTCGTGTTCTTCTGCTGCGTGGCCCGTGCACGAGGTTCGGCGACTTGAAGGGTTTCGCCCGGCACACGGGCGGATCACAGCCGACTCCCCGCCCCGATCGGCTATGTCCCTCCGGTTGAGTGCGAAGAACAGTACTATCGCCGTCAGGAGGCTCCAGCCACGCTGGCGGGAGTCACGTAATGAACTCTCTGGAAAACCCGGTACGGTTCAGGTGTTGTATCTTGTCCCGGATTTCCGATTTCGCTGTGGTACCGTACGGCCAGGACACATCGGCGCGCCTTGATTTCAGGGGTTCCGACGCAAGGAACCCCGCCACGGAGGGTGACACCCTGTGGGTGAATTACAGCACGAGGCGTTTCAGTTCAGGTTCAATGGCTTTCTGAAGGTCGCATTCCAGGGGTCGCGCATCACCTCCGACGCCGGTCTCCTTCTGGTGCGCGAGTTGGATGAACGCCTGGGGCTGGCGACACTCATCGCCGAGCACCTGAGCGACTCCCGACAGGGCTTGAACATCCAGTTCAGCGTGGTGGATTTCCTGCGGCAGTCGGTCTACAGCCGGCTCGCGGGCTACGAAGACCTCAACGACGCGGTGCGCGTGTCGGCGGACCCGACGTTTCGACTCATCGGGTCGCCAAAGCGCTGGGACCGGGGTGCGGCGCTGACATCGACGCTGCATTGGTTCGAGACAGAGCTGTTGACCCACGAGGAGAATCTCGTCGGGTTGAGGGCCGTGAACCGGGAGGTGCTTGCACAGGCCGAGATGGCGACGCGCGCCGACCGGATCGTGCTCGACATGGATTCGAGCGAGAGCCCGGTGCATGGGGCGCAGGAAGGGAGCGCGTACAACGGGCACTTTGAGTCCGTCTGCTACCACCCGCTGTTTCTGTTCACCGAGCACGGCGACTGCCTCGCCGCCACGCTGCGGCCAGGCAACGTGCATAGCGCCGACGACTGGGACGACCTGCTCGTACCGGAGATTGACCGGCAGCAGGCGGCGGGTACGCGCGTAGCGTTCCGCTCGGACGCGGCGTTCGCCAAGCCGGAGATCTACGAGGCGCTCGAGCAGCGCGACGTGGACTATGCCATTCGCATGCCGGCGAACAAGAGCGTGGAGCTGGACATCGACGCCCTCCTCTTTCGTCCGCCTGGACGGCCGAGCTGCAAGCCCTTGGTGCGCTACAAGAGTTTCCGCTATCAGGCCAAGAGCTGGACCACGCCCAGACGGATCGTCGCCAAGGTGGAGCACCACCAAGGTGAGCTGTTCCCTCGCGTCGACTTCATCGTGACCAACATGGCCCTCCCGAGCCGCTCGGTCGTGCGGTTTTACACCAAGCGCGGTACGGCGGAGCAATGGATCAAGGAAGGCAAGCAGGCCACCCACTGGACGCGGCTGTCGTGCCATCGTTTCCGAGCGAACGCAGTGCGCCTGCAACTGAGTGTCCTGGCCTACAACCTGGGCAACCTCTGGCGCAGATTGGTCCTGCCGTCGCGGGTCAAACGCTGGTCGCTCACGAGTCTCCAGCAGCGGCTGGTAAAAACTGGGGGCCGGCTGGTGAAGCATGCCAGGTACTACTGGCTCCTGCTGGCGGAAGGGCATCTGACCCGGCGGCTCTTCGGCGAGATGCTGCGGAGGATCTGGGCGCTGCCGGTGCCGGCAGGCTGACGCGCGGCCGAGTGCAACGAAGGCTGGCGAAAAAAGGGCACAAGTGTGGAGCGGTGTCTGAGAAATGCCCTGAAAGCAGCGGCTCCGGTCGGTTCCACGTCAGCGTGGGCTGAGGTGACGGCCTTTGGAGCTGGACGATTGTGCGCCGAACAAAATTTCGTGCGCTCGGCGGCTCTCGGGTGTATAAAGGTGCCATCTGGGGCAAGCAAATCGGAAATCCCGGTTTAACGGAGAGCAGTAGGAGCCTCCCTCGGTATCTAGGACCGCTTGCGGGCTTCTTCCAGCACTGCCGCGATCATCTCGAGCCACCGTACGAGGCGTTCGTGCGGCATTTGGCGGAGGCCTCGGGGATTGCGCCGCCGACGCGAGCGGAGTTGGCGCGATTCGACCGGTCAGAAGCCCGCCCTGCCGCACTCTGCTGGTTGAGCATATGGACGTACCGACCAGCGTAGCGATTATCTTCGGGCTTCAGACGGTTGGCAAACCCACAGTTGACGTCCTCGCCGACATCGTTGGACGGCTACTTTTTCCCACTGCGGATGCTGGAGGCGAGTCCATCAGAGACTGGGTGTTTCAACGTAGAGCACGCGCGAAGACCGTTGTCGGCGGTGCGGCAGAGATGCTTGCCGCAGCAAACCTCAAGGCCCAGGAGGTGCCAGGTCGGATTCTGCTGCCGATCATCCAGAACTCATCCTTGGAGGATGATGACGGACTCAGGAACAAGTGGACCGCGCTTCTGGCGAACGCAGCGTCTCCCAGATCAGAGAATCGAGTCCTTCCCGCTTATGCCGAGATACTTCGGCAGCTCATCCCAACCCAGGCGAAGATTCTCAACTACATGCATAAGAACCGATATGAGATAGGAGACCGGGTGGGAGCGGATGATCTCATCGAATCCGGAGAGGAGAGGTGGAAATACGTCGAACGTAGTGATCTAATGAGCCGCTTTGATCTTAACCAGAAGGAGTACACGCTTCTGGCATCCGACCTGCATCGGTTGCAAGTGATCGATGTGAGACGGCTATCGTGGGAGGAAGTAGGAAAACCTACTGACGCCCTCTACGGAACCATACGTCAAACGGTCATCGGCCTCGGTTTATTGAGGGCTTGCAACCCTCCGCCGCCTCGACAACCCACAGACAGTTGACAGCCGATTCGACCGCTACGCGGCCGGATGTTGTGTGACCTGGACGGCCAAACGAGAAACGTGAGATCGGCGACCGTCGGATGCATAAAGGTGCCATTCGGGCAGGCAAATCGAAATCCCGGCTTGTTGGTTCTTCAGTGCCTTGGCTCGGGCAGAACGACGCTGGTACACGGTATTCGACGCCAGATTGTTCACAGATTGTTCACGGTGGGGATTATTGGGTGACCGGTGACACAATTGGGTGAATCACTTCCGGCGCGAGCATCTCTGGGGCAACGATGACCCGCTGTTTCCAGCCACCTCCACCGTCGTCGGGGACAACCGTCAGTTGAAGCGGCCGGTCTAACAGGCTGCTGAAAAACTCTGCGAAATGGGATCGACAGATTGATCCCGTCGTACTACGATGCTCCCAACACTGAAGGGAGCCCGATCATGCGCGGACACGATGAGCAGACCACCCACATGTTCAGCTACCTGTCGCCGGAACAGCGCGTGCCGGCCGACCATCCGCTCCGCGCCGTTCGGGCGCTGACGGACGAAGCCCTGCAGACAATGTCGCGCCGATTCGCGAGCCTGTACGCCACGACAGGGCGTCCGTCGATCCCACCGGAGCAATTGCTGCGCGCTTTGCTGTTGCAGGTGCTCTACACGGTGCGGAGCGAGCGGCTGCTCATGGAAGAGCTCAACTACAACCTGCTGTTCCGGTGGTTCGTCGGGCTGAATATGGATGACCCGGTCTGGCATCCCACGACGTTTACCAAGAATCGCGACCGGCTGCTGTCGGGCGATGTCGCCGCCGCGATCTTTGATGCGGTCCAGGCCCACGCCCGGGCGGCCGGGCTGCTCTCGGACGAACACTTCACCGTGGATGGGACGCAGTTGGAAGCATGGGCCAGCCTGAAAAGCGTTCGGTGCGTGGACGCAGCGGAGAGCGACCCGCCCGAGGACCCGGGCAATCCCACGGTCAACTTCCACGGGGAGCGGCGGCGCAATGACACTCATCAGTCGACGACCGATTCCGAGGCGATGTTGTATCGGAAGGGCAAAGGCAAGGAAGCCAAGCTGGCGTATCTCGGCCACGTGCTGCTGGACAATCGACAGGGGCGTGTCGCCAACGTCTGCGCGACCCACGCGACGGGGACCGCCGAACGCGACGCGGCGGGGTTCTTGCTGGAGGCCAGCGCCTCCCCGGGCAGCACGGTCGGGGCGGACAAGGGCTACGATGTGGCGCGCTTCGTTGCCGACGTGCGCGTCCAGGACGTCACGCCCCACGTGGCGCAGAAGGTCCGCGGGAGTGCGATCGACGGTCGGACCACGCGGCATGCGAGCTATCACGTGAGTCAGCGGAAACGAAAACTCGTGGAACATGTCTTCGGCTGGATGAAGACCGTCGGCGGCCTGCGCAAGCTCCGGCATCGCGGCATCGCCCTGGTGGATTGGCAGCTCACCTTCGCCGCCACCGCCTATAACTTGGTCCGGTTGCGGAATCTGGAGGCGAGGTGTCCCTGATCGCCGGCCGCGGGTATCGCTGGCCCCCGCGTCGGGACAGCGTGTCCCCGTGCGCACCGTTGTCGGGGGGGGGGGGGGGGGGGCGTGACACGCATGATGGCCATGAAAACAGCCCGATCCTCGTGTTCTTCAGCAACCTGCTAAAGCCGGAGCACTGGCGGAACGCGGCGCCGATCCGCGCTATCTTCCGCCAGGCATTCACGACGGCGGGGCTGCCGTACTTCAACCCGCATAGCCTGCGCAACGCGCTGATCCAGTTCGGCCAGGAACTTTGCCGTACGCCAGAGGACTTCAAGGCGTGGAGCCAGAACCCTGGACACGAGGGAGTGCTCACCACCTTTCGCAGCTACGGTGCGGTCGGCAACCAGGCGCCAGGGGGAGATCATCCGTAACCTCGGGCCGGCGGAACCCGAGATATCAGAGGAGTGGCTCGTTGCCGCGCTACGCAAGCTGGCGGGCTCGGGCCGGCTCGTGTAGCGTCGAAGCATTTGTGAGCCGGGCCTCTCCGAATGAAGTCAGACGTTCGGTCGCCTTCCAACCTCTCCCGCACGTCTGTGCCGGACCTCCAACACCCCAAACCGACCGCTTCAGCTGCGTAACGGGTGGCTGTGAGAAATCCGCGCTAATTTGTGCCGGGGGTTTAGGACGCAGCCCCAATTGACGATTGCTCAGGCGGGAAAAATGGTGCCGGTGCAGGGACTTGAACTCAGCAGCCTCACAAAGAGGAAGGGAGCCTTCGACTGATGGCTGGGATGTTGGAGTCCTTTCGGCTTCCGAAGAACCTGAGCTCCAGAACGGCGCGGTAGGCGTTCGTGTCCCGCAGGATCGTGTAGAGGTTCCAGTCGGCCGTCAGAAACACCACGTCGCCGCCCCGCTCGAGTCCAAGTTCCAGGCAACAGACTGCCAGCAAAGCGTCCCCAGTTCCCAGCCGGCGCCCCCTCTTGACGCCAGCGTAGCGAATCAATTCTCGCGACCGCATCATTTCTCTGACCGTCGTGTTCCGAACCATGAGGCGACCGGTAGAAATGTCCGTGAAGAACCGAGCGTTCATCCGATCAAAGTCCCGAATTCCTAGTGACCGTTTCCTGCACTGGCTAGCAAGGGCGCTTGCCGTTTCTACCACAGTCCAGTCCGCGATGTAGCAGCTGTTTCGAGTATCACTCACGATCCGTCGCACTCTTCGAGAATGGTCGCCATCGCAATAGCGGTCGACGAGCGTGGAAGTATCCAAGAAGTAAACCGGCATGCGCTTCACGATCGGTCGACTACAACGCTCACGTTTTTCTCGCTCCAGCCTTGCGTCGGCGCAGTTCCCTAGCTACCCTCCTTGCCGACTTAACCTGGACGCCTTGAGCAGCGATCACGGTATCAGCGATTTGCTTCCAGTCCGCATTCTGCCCTCCTGCAAGCAGCTGCCTAACCAGATCTCTCAGGTCGTTGTTTGAAATGGGTTTATGCACGTACATCCCTGCTTCGATCGCTCCCTTCAGCTCTGCAGCGATCGCGCTCTCATCGGCTGTCGGATCTAACTTGCCAGATACGATGATCGAACGAATCAACGGAAGACGCTTTCGAATCCGAACCAGTAGTTCAACCCCTGTCATCCCCGGCATCAGGAAGTCCAGGATGACGACATCGAACGGGTGCTCGTCGCAGAGAGCAAGTGCCTTCTCAGCCGTAGCGGCCGCCTCGACCTGATACTTGGCGTATCGGAGCGCCTTGCTCCACGCCTTACGAAGACCACTTTCGTCGTCGACAATCAGAATCTGTTTCGTCACCGGCGGCTCTTCTTCGAATCCGGAATTCTGACCGTAAACTGTGCGCCCACGCCCTCGCGCGACGTCACAGAGATCTTACCGCCTTGGGCCCTAACTAGACCGTCGCAGGTGTAGAGTCCGACACCCATGCCACCAGTCTTCCAGCTCACGAAAGACCTAAAGAGCTTCTTCTCAACTTCAGGAGGTATACCCCCTCCTGTATCGGATACTTCGAGAATGTGGTCGCCTGATCCACCGGTCAACGACACTCTGATGTGTTTTCGTCGCTTTCCGCCGTTCCCAAGAACCGCATCACTTGCGTTCTGCATAAGGTTCGTTAGCACCATGACAAGAGTCGCCTTGTTCAGCACACCGACCTGATTGGGCGGTACCTCGATGGACACCGTAACGCCCTTCGGCTCGAGTTTCTTCGAGAAGTCCTCGGTATGGATCCGAATGGCTTCGGCGACGTCGAATTCGGCTGTTTCATTGTGGTCCCCGCTTGAAATCGCCGAGATGAGACGAATGTTTCCATCGATTCGCGTGATCTCCTCGTCGATCTGCTGCTGCGAATCGTTGATGTCAGCGTCCGCTACACCAAGTTGACGAAGGCGCACAACGATGTTGTCCGCCTCACTTCTGATGGTTTGCAGCGGTTGCCGCAACTCATGGGCAATCCCGGCCGACAGTATGCTGAGAGTATCGAGTCGTGCGCGTTGAAAGTCCTTGGCTTGCTGTTCCTTGCTCTCCTTCCACCTTGGTTCGGTGACCTTTGTTCTAATGGCCTCTTCTAAGCAGCCGACTTGCTCACGGAGAAGCGTGTACAAAGCCCGCGCAGATCCAGTATCCAGAAGGGCCTCTCGGCTCGTGGTGTCCCTGAGGCCAGCATTTTCTCGCCTAGAAATACTCACGAATCCGAAGAATCGAGACGGTATCACGTGCGCGTGCCCGGCCCTGGCAGCCTTCTTGGCGGCAACACCAAGCCAGTCAGCGCTCCCCTGCCCGGCCGGCTCCGCGCGAAAACCGTCGCGATAGAGCCTTACCGCGGGCTTCAGCCTACCCGTCGATTTTCTTGACGGTCTCTCGAGGTAGTAGAAGAAATGCCCGCGCATTCCCTTCAACTGCGCTAGGCTCTCCGAATCTGCGCTCGAAGTTACTTCCTCTGGCTTACGTGGCTTCGGAAAAAGCCTTCCGCCCTGCCGCCGTCTTATCGTTCCGCGTTTGGAAACCCAAAAATGTAACTCAATATCAGTTCCGCTCACCCTCTGGGGAGAAATGGTGACAGAGACTAGCTTCTCCACGCCGTAGCTGAGGACTATTTCGAAGTCACTTGGCGGCTCGAACGGATCAAGCAGTTCCGCAAGAAGTCGCTGGACCGAGTCGACTTTATTCTTGGTCCAGATATCTCGGAGACTGGATATCTCTAAGATGGTGCCGCTCTTGTCAAGTCCGATTCCAGGCACATCTGCAGGCTCAGCGTAGACTGAGACGTCGTTGAATTTTTTCTTTCTGTCCTCAAAGAGACTCCAATCAATCTCGACGCGAAGCCCTCGCTTCTGGTCCTTCTTTTTTGTCAGTACGGTCAGCTTTTTTCCGAGACGATCCGAAGCAAATCTCCCAACTCCCTTTTCGCCGGTAGGCACGCGGTGCGAGCCCGGGATCTGTTCCGTGCGCTGGCTGTAGCCCGCAACCACGAAGAGACGTTCAAGGTCTGTCTCTGACATACCCTCGCCGTTGTCCCGCACTTCGATCAACCCTGGCTCCCTAACGGTCCTTGGTCGGATCGTAACTTCAGCGAGCATCGCGCCCGCATCGTACGCGTTCTTCACTAGCTCCACCAAGGCCGTCTCGCTACTCCGAAACAGCTCTCGGCCGATCAGTGTTTGAATGTGAGCCGATGCTTGGAATGTGAGTTTCTTGCCCATGGGCGCTCGACAACACTGAGATCAGAAAGCGTAATGTTGCAACACGATCCTGCCTGATCCGGGACGATTCGTAAGGGCGTAGCCCTTACGAATACCGAGACTCAGGAGATGCTTTGGGTCGGCTTACGGAGCACGACCACCGACTCACGTAGAAAATGATTTCCCGCCAGCCTACGGACCAATGCCCGAGCGACCTTTACTGATACGACCTCGAACCCAACTCTCTGCGCGAGCACCGCAACCACTAGATCCGTCGGAATAAGATATGGTTTGGAGCGGCCACCGTGGAGAGAGTTTCCCACCACTAGCACTTCGTAGCCACCGGGCCGCAGACATGTATGATGCTTAGAAAGAGCAGACCACATATCTGAGAAGTAGCCCAGTAGCAGGCGATGGCGCCATTTCTCGGCGGAGTCGGCGGTTCTCTCCAACAGCGGTGACAGAAGCGTCTTGAGCTTGCCTGTCTTAATCGCCGCTGAGAAATCCGGTGGGAGATCTGGTGGCACGGTTGTGGGATGACTGCGGAAGGTCGACCGACGAAGCCGCAAGAACTCGGTCGGATTAGAAACAAATCCTAGCAACCAAAGTTCGAGCTTGTAGACCTCAGTGTAGTCGATTGTATTGGGGTAAGGCGGTGAAGTCACGATCAGGTCGATGGAGTTCGGCACGATCCCGTGCGTGAGCGGGTCGCGCCCGTCGCCCTCGATGACCGTTGGAATCGGTGCGTCCGCTAACGCATCTCGAAAGAAGCGGACATCGTCGGCGATAGCAATCCACCGTTCTCGGAGCGTGTTGGCGATCCTTGTCTTCCCCTTGGTCACGATGCGCAGAGCTCGTCCGTCCTTGCGTATCTTACTCAGAGGTTCAACGGCGGAAGCCAAACCCAGCAACAGAGCGTCTCCGTCCACGCCGAGGCACTGACCAACAATCTCGTCCCTCACCGCAAGCAACCGGCCGGCAGTGTGGCGGGTAATGCACACGCCGTCACGGATGCTTGTAACGTTCGGAAGCGGCGGGCGCGTCGCGTTCGAATCACGTAGCGCCCGTTCCCCCGCATCAAGCATTCGCGCGGGGTCAATGCGAGGCCAGTGGACCTTAGTCCTAGCCGCGAAACGAATAAATGGATTCTGCTCGATGCCAGTGGCCACGATCGAGATGCCGCGGGCACTCATCTCCTGTGCCGCCACTAGAGAAGTTCCTACGCCGCAGAACGGGTCCAGAAGCTGAAACTCCATTCCCAAATCGGGGCAGAGCGTTTTGACTACTCGGTTCAGCAGGTTGGCCGAAAAGGCTTCCTTGAACCTCATCCAGCGGTGAACCGGGTGAGCATCGTTCCCAATTGGGCGAACGAGTCCAGAGTACTCTTCACTCTGCGTCAGTGGAGTGGTCTTTTCAACTCCCAGGTAGGCCACCAACTCGGGCAACTGCGCTTCAGAGATCATGATACCTTCGGCGGCACTACCTGAGAGGCATAGCGCTGGATTCTGAGGACATCCGACTCGTCAAATACGCGCCAGCCATTACGATCCCTGGCGACCTCGGCAACCTTGCCAGACAGCAGCCAACGCCTGAGGGTTACCGGAGCGACGCCAACCTGCCCGGCAGCCTCGCGCAAGCTGTAGATCTTTCCGGTCGTCGTTCTTGGCATACTGTAGAGGATATGTATCTACCTATATCAATACATATCATTCTAAGGCACAAGGACCAAACCTGCAAGCCCAGATCTCCCGTCGCAGTGCCCGGCCCCTCGAAGATCAAGGCACCCCGAGCGACCTAGCGCTACGGTACCGTAGCGAAGTCGGAAATCCGGGATGAAATTCGGTGCATGAGTCCTCTCCGGGCACACGTCGAGAAGGGCCGCCTTATTGGCAAGATCACCAGCGGCATACGCCGCTGAAGCGTTCCGTCTTGGCCGTATCAACGCGTGAGGGCCGGCTTGTCAGCACGGGTCTCCGTGCCATGCTCTTTCGCTCGACGTATGCAAGACATAGAATCAGACACGGGATACGACACACGGCGGCGCGCCCCGGACGGCACCCTCGCTGGCGTGTCGCAAACGGCCGTTTACGACACAGGCGGATCGGCTACGCTCGCGTCTCGAAGGCGGACGGCTCCCAATCGCCGGAAGCCTGCCGCATCCGCCGCGGCGCTGGCCGCAGTCTCCGGGACCGCCCAGCCCAAATTTTCCAATTCTTTTTAGCCGGCCTGTCCGGTTCTCTCCTGCCATACGTCATTAAGAAAGTAGTAGCGATATGCGTGGGTCTTTGCCCTGAGCGGCAACGCCCTTGACACACCGGGCGAAGGCACGAAGCGCAGTACTATACTCAGGCTGCGGTGGCCTAATTCAACGAATTCGGTTTCCGAAAATCCCGGTACGTTTCAGTTCTCGCCAAACGCGGTTACTGGGGCGTCCCCTAGGTTCTTTGGCGCTTCCAGAAAGGTGAAACATGGCGACCGTCAAGGGCGAGATCCTCGAGGACTTCTTCACGAGGCTTGGTAAAGCCGAAGACCTCGACGCACAACAGGTTAAGGCGCTGCGTGCCCTGTTCAAGTCCGGTGACACGATGAAGGCTGGGGATCTGGTCGCCATCTTCTCCGCTCGGAAGAAGGAAGAAGGCGCGCTGTGATTCAGGTTGAGGTCGTCAAAATAATGGAGCTGCGAGGCATTCGCGACTTGCAGTTGACACCCAAGCGAAAGAGCTTCGTGATTTCTGGGCCCAATGGCTCCGGTAAGAGCGGCGTCGTCGATGCGATTCAGTTCGGACTTACCGGGGAGATTTCGCGCCTGTCTGGGAAGGGCACCGGTGGGTTGAGCGTCCAGAAACACGGTCCGCATGTCGACCGCCGGGACGATCCGGCGGCGGCCGAGGTGTCGCTGACTCTGCACTTCCCGGACCTTGACAAGACGGCGGTCCTAACACGCAATATCAAGACGGCCAAGACATTCACGCTGGAGCCTGAGGATGCTGATGTGCGGGCGCTGCTCGAAGAAGCAGCCCAGCACCCGGAGCTGACTCTGTCCCGCCGGGAGATCATCAAGTACATCCTCATCGAGGCCGGCGAGCGGTCGAAAGAGATTCAGGCGCTCCTTAAGCTCGAAGCGATCGGCAACATCCGTAGTGTTCTCGCGACGGCAAGGAACACGGTGGCAAGAGCTTATACAGCTGGGCGCAGGGATACGTCGGATGCGAACGATGCGCTACGCCGCCATCTTGATGTGAAGACTCTCTCGCCAGAAGACGTGCTAGCTGCTGTCAATCAACGACGGCAGGTGCTAGCCCTACCCGTGATCAAGGAACTCACGGCGGACACCGTGCTGAACGCAGGCTTGGCCGAAGGAGGACCGCAGCCAGCGTTCAACAGGGCAACGGCGATGAAAGATCTGGAAGCTGTCAGAGAGAGCCAGACTGGATTTGCGGCGCTCGGCGGGACCGCAACCAAGGCCATCCTTGCCGATCTGGCGAAGCTTGAAGAGGACCTAGCGCTCTTGGACGCGGTCAAGCAACGGTCGTTCGTCCACCATGGCCTCGACCTGGTCGATGGACCGCGCTGCCCGCTGTGCGATATGGAGTGGGAGGACGAAGAACACCTCAAGAACCATCTGAAGACCAAGCTCGCGCAGACGGAGCAAGCGGAAGCCCTACAGAAAAGCGTCCTGGAGAATGCGGGCGCGATCGCCTCTCACGCGCGGCACATTGCCGCCCTGGTCGTGGCGGTGCTACCGGTTGCCGCCGCAGATGGCTCAGCTGGATTATCAGAGGTTTTGTCCGCGTGGGTGGAACAGCTTACAGCGTTTGCCAAATCGCTTGGAACCGTGGAAGAGGTGCTTGGCCATAAGGCTCGTTTTGAGCAGAGTTGGATCGCAGCGCCGACTTCTTTGGCAGCGAAGATCGAAGCCCTCGCGGCGGCCGTCAAAGCAAAGCCGGACCAGAGCGCTTCCGGGGCGGCACACAGTTTTCTGACGCTCGCCCAGGACCGCCTCGAAACCTATCGCCAGGCGAGCCGGGCTGAAAAGCGGACGCAGAAGGCAGCGCAGGTTGGCAAGAGCGTCTACGACACCTACTGTAACGTTGCGGATGAGCGTCTGAGTGACCTGTATAACGCGGTCGAAGGTGATTTTAGTGACTTCTACCGCGAGATCAACGGGAAGGACGAAGAGGCGTTCAAGGCGAAGTTCGAACCGACCGAGGGTAAGCTCGATCTGGAGGTTGCGTTCTACAACAAGGGAATGTACCCGCCCGGCGCCTACCACAGCGAGGGCCACCAGGATGGCATGGGAGTCTGCCTGTACCTGGCGCTGATGAAGCGCCTCCTTGGCGACCGCTTCCGCTTCGCGGTGCTTGATGACGTTGTGATGTCCATCGACCAGGATCACCGCAAGCAGTTCTGTAAACTCCTCCAGAACCGGTTTCCTGGAACCCAATTCATCATCACCACGCACGACAAGGTCTGGGCCAAGCAGATGCGAACAGAAGGCCTCGTTAAGCCGAAAAGCGGCGTGGACTTTCACGGTTGGGACGTCCAGACAGGTCCCATCTTTGAGCAAATTGCGGAGGTTTGGGACAAGATCGAAGTCGACCTTGGCAAGAACGATGTTGAGACGGCGGCCGGCAGGCTGCGACGGCATCTTGAATATATTTCCGGCGAACTGGCCGACGTGCTTGGCGCCAAGCCGACCTACCGCGGCGATTTCGCGTATAACCTCGGCGACCTCATGCCTGCCGTGATCGGCCGGCATGGCGAGTTGCTCAAGCTTGCGTTGAAGGCGGCAAATCACTGGGAGGATGATGACGCCAAGGCCAAGGCCAAGGCCAAGGTCGAGGCGATGATTAATGTGCGCGCTGAAGCCTTGACGATGTACGGCGGCGAGCAGTGGGTGATCAACAAGGCGATCCACTACAACGAGTGGATGAGCTTCACCAAGCAGGACTTCCGCGCCGTCGTCGAGGCGTTCAAGAGCTTACTGCTGCAGTTTCGGTGCCCGAAGGCTGACTGCGAGTCCTGGCTCTATGTGGTGCGGAGAAATGGAAACGCGGAGAGCCTGCGCTGCCGCTGCATGAGGATCAATTTAAATCTCAGTCTCAAGTAGGCAAGCGGCCACGTTGGAGGTAAAACCATCGGTTAAACACGTGCACCATACAAGTAGTACAGATCAAATAGTACGTACCGCAAGTACGTACAGGCCGGTGGCCTGTTAATTGTCGGCTCTCGCCTGGTGGCATAAACAAGGGGGACCCAGTCTTAAAAATGTGGACTGTATTGTAGACGTAGAGCTGAAATAGACGAGTTTGCTCAGGTTTTAAGCGAATAATGGTGGAGGTAACCTCCACCCCATTAGCTCAAAGATGGAGAAGATTATGCCGCCAAGTTCATTTAACTGGGTTGAAGCCCGCAGAATCTGCACCCCAAAACTTCAGTTTGATCTCTTAGCCGAAGAGGTGAAATCAAACGTTGAATGCATCAATAAATTGGAATCACGAAACGGGGCATGGACCTTCGAGCGGAAGCCAAACGAGAAAATAACTGTTGCGAGATATGTTGAGAACTTCCCGGACTCTTCTATTGTCTTCAGGCTGTCAAAGGAAGCCATTGTGGTCACACGCCCCGATGGTCATGGCAACCACACCCCACTTTTTGAGGCGATCTCTCGCTTACTTGACGACACCAGTTGCAAACTAGAAATAGACCACGTCCCAGTCGAGATATGGCAAGTCAGCCGTAGAGCGCTTGAGAGTCTCTTCTTCGACTAGCAGAGTCATATACCCCTATCAGCTTCTAAAAGCCTCCAGAACTGGCGGCAGGTGGTCCCCCCGGTCGCGTTTTCGAGGAAACCGTCTTGGAACGGCCCTAGAACCGCCCAGGACGACCGCAGAGGGGCTTTAGGACGGGCCGGGGACAAAAAACCCTAGCGCGCCCAACGTCGCCGGGTGCGTTCGGCCTGTTCTGCTCCGTGCCGGCACTCGTCGGCTTGCTTGGCGGTATGGGTCGCCAGCGCATCCCACGCCTCGGCCGCTGCGCGGTTCGCGGTCGCGGCCTCGGCTGCGGCCTCAGCGACCTTGGCGGCGCGCGCCTTGTGCGCCGTCTCGGTGCGGGCATCGTCGGCTTTGACGATGCCCGCCCGCATGAGGTCGAGCGCCTTGCTTGCCTTCGTGCTGAGGGTGCCGGCGGTGGTGATCTCATTCGGCATCAGTGATACTGCTCTCCTTCCTGGCGGTCAGTCGGTCAAGGGTGCGGATCGCGGATCTAATTTCCTCATTTCGGCGCGGCTCGGCCTACCAGCCACTAGGCCCGCAGCGCAGCAGCATGGCGAGGGTGTTCGTCCCGATGCGCTGGTGCTCGTCCTCTAGCGCCCACTGAAGGCGGTCGGGCAGCGTGAGAATCAGCCGGTCCTGCCGGGCTGAGCGAAAGGATGTAGAGGCTCATGCGGCACGGCGGGTAGCCCCACGGGGCCAAGAGTGACCGCACGGCCGGCGGGACGAGGGGGAGCGCGGATTGTGTTCGTGGGTCGTCGGTCAGATTCATAGTCGTGGTTCCTGTTCGGGCAGCTCGTCGGGGATTCCGTTCGGGTCGCCGAGGAGTTCAACAATGGCCTCCATCGTTCGACGGAGCCGGTCTTCTATTGCGCTGATGTGCTGCTCGCGCTGATCCATCCGGGCGAGAAGTTCGGCGCTCCGCGCGTTCGCCGCCTCGAAGAGCGGCAACGCGGTGGTGAGCGCGGCGGTGGTCTCGCGGAGGGCGTGGGTCGCGTCGTGTGCGGCCTGCATCGTCATCGGCTCCAGAGCCCTCGGCGCGCGCGCCGCGCCTGGGCTTCCAGCTGTAGAACTGTAGAAACTCAGCGTGCCGGGAGTCGGGAAACCGGCGGATCGCGGTGGCGTACCCGTCGCGGATGAGGGTCGCGTTAAAGTTCTCGCCGCTGGCGAGCATGACGTACCGGAGGATGCGACCGTCGGCGTCCTGGTCGTCGCCGGCCGGGTCGAGGTCGCGCCGGACGGTGGCGCCCGTGAGTCGGGCGGTGGTGTAGGCGGCCGCGTCCGGGCCGTCGGGTTCGACGCCCCTCGTCGGGTGTGTCGTCTCGGGCGTGTCCACGCCGGTCAGCCGGACGGTACAGCGAGCCCCATCGAGCCGGACGCTGATGGTGTCGCCGTCGATCACCCGGTCCACCTGGGCGGTGCCGGTCTGCGCGAGGACTGGCGCGACGGCCAGCCACGCGAGGACCGCGAGGGGGGCACTGTACCGCCGGATGCGACACGCTTTTAGCGTGGCGTGCGGTCGAGTCGTTCGATCTCCCATGCGTTCCTTCCGGCGTCGTAGCCGTTGACGTACGCGGCTTCTTCGACAAAGCGCCGGCCGTCGGCGCGCGTCATGTGGATCACCATGGCGATGCCGTCGACCACGCCCCGACAGGTGACGTCCCACGGGAGATCGCCGCCGCCCTGCATGGCGCAGCTCGCCACGCGCGACAGGGCGCTCTCGGCGTTATTGGCGTGAACGGTGGTGAGCGATCCGCCGTGGCCGGTGTTGAGGGCTTGCAACAGGTCGGCGGCTTCGCCGCCGCGCACCTCGCCGACGACGATGTGATCGGGGCGGTGCCGCAAGGCGTGCCGCACCAGGTCGCGGATCGTGACGGCGCCGTGTTGGAGCCCGCGCGCCTCGAACCGGACGCAGTTCGGGGAGTCGATCCGCAGCTCGAGCGTGTCCTCGATCGCGACGATCCGCTCGTCGGCGGGGATGAGTGCAATGAGGGTGCGTTCAGGGAGTCGATGCAACATGAACCTGACGAGGGGGTCTCATGGTGCGACGACGTGGCCCGCGCCTGACGCTGGCTGAAAAGACGGAACTGTGGCGCCGCTGGCGCCGCGGTGAATCACTGAATGCCATTGGTCGCGCACTCGGGCGGATCGCTCATGTCGTGCGGTATGAAGTCGCGCGGACGGGCGGCATCCCCCCTCCTTCACGCCAGCGTTCCCGCCTCGCGCTGACGCTGACGGAACGGGAGGCCATCTCGCGGGGCCTCGCCAGCGGTACGTCGGTGCGACAGATCAGCCGTCAGCTGCGCCGGGCCCCGTCGACGGTGAGTCGGGAAGTGCGCCGGCACGGAGGGCGCCGGCGGTATCGGGCGGCCACGGCCGACGCGGCGGCCACGAAGCTCGCGCAGAAGTGGTCGCCCCAACAGATCGCTGGCTGGCTCCGTCAGACGTATCCTGATGATCCGACGATGCTCGTGTCGCACGAAACGATCTACCTGAGCCTGTTCGTGCAAAGCCGCGGCGTGCTCAAAAAGGCGCTGCAGGCGCAGTTGCGCCAACGACGCACGATTCGACGTCCGCGTGCCGCGGCGCCGAAGACGGGCGGCTACATCGTCGGGGCCGTCTCGATTCGCGAGCGCCCCGCGACGGTGGAGGACCGCGCGGTGCCGGGACATTGGGAGGGCGACCTGATCGCCGGCGCGCACCAGTCCTACGTGGCGACGCTAGTCGAACGGCGCTCGCGCTACGTCTGTCTCATCCGGCTGGCCGGGCGCGCGACGCGCACGGTCGTGCGAGCGCTCACCGAGCACGTGCGCCGGTTGCCCGACGGCCTCATGGCCACGTTGACCTGGGATCGCGGCCTGGAGCTGGCGGCCCATCGCACCTTCTCGATCGCCACCGGCGTGCAGGTCTACTTCTGCGACCCGTACAGTCCGTGGCAGCGCGGGACCAACGAGAACACGAATGGCTTGCTGCGCCAGTATCTGCCGAAGGGGACCGACCTCGCCCGCTACACACAGGCTCAACTGAATCGGATCGCGCTCGAGCTCAATACGCGGCCACGCAAGACACTCGGCTATCGGACGCCGGCGGATATACTCGCGGAAACCGTTGCATCGACCGGTTGAATGCGAGAGCGCATTGAGGAGCGTGGTCTTGCCGCTGCCGGTGCCGCCGCTCACGAGGATATTGCGGCGTGTGTGGAGGGTCCGCTCGGCCGCGAGCCGGATGTGTTCGGGGAGCGCGCCTTGCTCGACCAGCTGCGCCGCTGAAAAGGATCGTGTCCCGAATCGGCGGATGGTGATCGCCACGTGCGGGCTGGCCGGCGGGACGCAGATCGCCACGCGCGACCCGTCGCCCAGGCGCGCATCGAGGACCGGCATGGTGGCCGGGTCCAGCCCGAGGGGTCGGGCGATATGAATCGCCGCTCGTTCGAGCGCCGCCGCGTCCAGCGCGGGCGCGTCGATCTGGTGTAATCGGCCGTGCCCTTCAAGCCACACATTGCCCGGCCCGTTGATCATGATTTCGCTCACGTCGGGGTCGTCGAGCGCCGCCTCAAGCCCCGGCAAAAACGGTTTCAAGAGGTCCAGCCCGTCGCCGTAGCTCACAGCTCACCCGCCTCTTTCGCGGTCCAGTACGGGCGGTCGCGTGGGAGTTGCGCCTTGAAAGCTCGTGAGGCACAGGCGCCTGAAATGGCAACCGCGGCAAGGCCTAGCCAGCAGCCGCGTACCGAGTCTTGCGTGGCGTTCGGTAACGGCCGCTGCGAAGCGTAGACAGGGAAACTGTAGGCCGGAACGCAAGTGAACGGAAAGATAGCCCCGAAATCGATCGTGGTTGGAGGGGCCGACCCCATCTCCCAAGGGGGAAGGCAACATCTTGCGCCGCGTGATGGCGAGTGGCAGCAAGGCGCTTCCGGGGTTCGTACCGTCGGCATGCAGTTGAAGGGCCTCACGGGAACAAGGGAGGTCCGTCAGGTTCAAGCGGCGCTTGTAGGGTCCGACGAGCTACCAACGCGAGGACGACCCGATGACCTGGCGGAAGTCAGACTGGCTGATAGTACTCCGAGGTCGGGAGAGCCGGCTACATGGGGAAGCGGCCAGCGGAAACTGAGTCGTTCGAGGGCAACATGAGCGTCATGCAATGGACGAGAGGGCCTTCTATGCAAAGAGGAGAACCGCCTGTCATGGAAACGGGACTCGAACGGATAGCAGCCAAAGCTCGTTGTGAGCCGAAGGTGCGTTTTACTTCACTGGCGCATCATGTCACTCGGGGCCGAATTTGGGGGAACCTCTGTGGAATGTCCTCGAAGACGGCGCCGGGCGTGGATGGGCAAACAGTGGAGGAAGCGCAGGAGGAGTTCAAGGCGTGGGTCGAGCCGATGCTCCGGTCCATGCACCGCCGGGGATATCCGGCACCTGCCGTCAGGCGGGTGCACATCCCCAAACCAGGGAAGCGTGAGAAGCGTCCGATTGGCGTGCCATGTGTGGCCGACCGGGCGCTTCAGCGAAGCGTCGCCCAAGTGTTGTCCGCCATCTACGAGGAGGACTTCATGCCCTGCTCGTTCGGCGGGCGGCCGGGTCAAGGTGCCCATCACGCCCTCGCCACGCTCACGGAAGTGATAGCGGGGCGGAAGGTGAGCTGGGTCCTTGAGGCGGATTTGAAGAACTTCTTTGGGAGTCTGAACCACGACTGGTTGCTCCGCTTCGTCGAGCACCGAGTCGGCGACCCTCGCCTGCTCAGCCTGATGAGGCGCTGGTTGAAAGCCGGCGCCCTGGAAGACGGCGTGCATCAGCCGAGTGAGGAAGGCACCCCACAGGGCGGCTCCATTAGCGTCCTGTTGAGCAATGTGTACCTCCACTACGTCCTCGACCTCTGGTTCGAACGCGTGGTGAAGCCCCGTCTGAAAGGCGAGGCATATATGGTCCGCTACCTCGACGACTTCGTGGTGTGTTTTCAGTACCGAGCCGATGCATTACGTGTCCAGGGTGTCCTGCGCAAGCGGTTGGCGAAGTTCAATCTGACGCTGGAACCGAACAAAACGAAACTGGTCGAGTTCGGCCGGTTCGCCGCAAGGCACGCACCGAAACGAGGGAGAAGACGACCGGAGACGATCTACTTCGTCGGCTTCACCCTGTACTGCACCCGGAATCGGGGCGGGGGATACAAAGTGGGGATTCGGACTGAGAAGTCCCGGGTCCGCCGCACCCTGACGACGCTCCGCGACCTGATGCGGCGGATGCGGCACTTGCCGGTTCGAGAGCAGGCCCTGAACCTGAACCGCCTCTTGCAGGGGCACTATGCGTACTTCGGGGTGGCGGGGAACTTCCGTGCCCTGCAGCGCATAGGCCATGCCGTCGAGCGCTACTGGCGCAAGATGCTCAGCAGCCGGAGTCGCAAGGGCCACATCTCTTGGGACGTCTTTCACCAGATTAAGGCGAGGCACCCGTTGCAGCGACCACGTTTACGTCTCCCGCATCGGGAGCTGCAAGCACTCGCTGTGCTGTGAATCAGTTTGCGAAGAGCGGAGTGCGGGAAATCCGCACGCTCCGTTCTGTGGGAGCCGGAGGCGGGTGACCGCCTCCGGCGACCCGGTGTAATGGGGCTTCAAGTACACCCGGCGCGGGGGCAAGGATTGCACGCCGTCGTACGGGAGACAGATCGCCTGACAGTTCCCGAGTAAGGCGAAGTCGCGCGGCTGAAAGAGCGCCTCGCGCCGCTCCTGGAAACTCTTACTCGCGCCCACGCTCCCACGTCCGCCGCCGGCCTGGGCGGACAGCAGATTGATCCCGCTCGATTTCGCCGATTCGTTGATGGTGTACGAGCTTTTGATTTTCGCCACCTGCCCGCACAGCTTCGAGGCCATCTCGGCGCTGGCGTCGTCGCTGAGGCTCAAAAAATCCGGGTGCGGAGCGTTTGGAGCAACGTCCGCCAGCCCTCGCCGCTCCCGAGCACGGAGCGCAATGAGCTGATGGATTGCGTGGCGACGATGGGGATCACGCGGCACTGCCGGGTGAGGGCAAAGGCTTTCTCGTCGCCGCTCGGATCGTCCTCGCCGACGCTGGCGAACGCCTGATACTCGTCGCAGATAACCACGAACCATCACTCGTCCACTGTCGTCCGTGTCAGTACAAGGAGATACATAAAGCACTGAATAATAATCATTTATTACTCACTTCGGCGGCATTGGCCGGTCAGGCGGTCTTGCGGAATCCATTACCATCTCATATATAATGCGTGGATGAATACAGAGACAGAGACCGCCCCTACACGCCGTCGAACCAAGCGCCGAGGCCGCCATCCCCACCAGGCGCTCGCGCCCGCCTTCGTCCGCACCGCCCCGCCGGGTCACCACATCGACGGCAACGGCCTCTACCTTTACGTGCAGCCGACCGGCGCCCGCAGCTGGATCCAGCGCCTCGTCATCCGCGGCCGGCGCTGCGAACTCGGCCTCGGCAGTGTCGCCCTCGTCACGCTCGCCGAGGCCCGCGAGCAGGCCGTGGCCAACCGCAAGCTCGCCCGCGCGGGCGGCGACCCCCTGGCCGACAAGCGCCGCGTCCAAGGGCTGCCCACCTTCGCCGAGGCCGCGACCGCGGTGATCGACCAGAAGCGGGCTGGCTGGAAGACCCCCGCGCAGGTGCAGGCGTGGCGAGGCAGCCTGGAACGCTACGCGTTCCCGCGCATCGGCCGGCGGCCGATCTCGGAGGTGGCCAGCGCCGACGTGCTCGCGATCCTCACCCCCATCTGGCACACCAAGCCGGTCATCGCCAAGGCCGTCAAGCAGCGGATCCACACCGTGCTGGAGTGGGCCATCGCCATGAACCTGCGCACCGACAACCCGTCGGACCGGGTCGGACCGGTGCTCGGTCCCCAGCGCAACATCGTGCAGCACATGCGGGCGTTGCCACACCGGGAGGTCGCCGCGGCGCTCGCCACCGTGCGGGCGTCGGGCGCGAATCCGGCCGTCATGCTCGCGTTCGAGTTTTTGGTGCTGACGGCCGCGCGGTCGGGCGAGGTCCGGCTCGCCGCGTGGGACGAGATGGATACGGCGGACCACGTGTGGACCATCCCGGCCACGCGGATGAAGATGAAGCGCGAGCACCGGGTGCCTCTGTGCGGGCGCGCGCTGGCGATCCTTGCCGTCGCCCGGGCGCTCGGCGACGGCCCGCTCGTGTTCCCCAGCCGGAGCGGCCGGCGGTTGGATCTCAAGCAACTGCGCCTGCTGCTCGAACGGTGCGGCATTGCGGCCGTCCCACACGGGTTCCGTTCCAGTTTCCGCGACTGGGCGGCCGAGGAGACGGACCATCCGCGCGAGGTCATCGAGGCGGCGCTCGCCCATGCCGTCGGCAACAAGGTCGAGGCGGCCTACGCCCGCTCGGACCTGTTCGCGCGGCGGCGACGGCTCATGGACGACTGGGCGGCATACCTTGACCGACAGGCGTCGACCCACCCACGAATCGGCCGCGGACGCGCACAGGCGCGAAGAAACACGTTCGGCGGGGTATCGAGGACAATAGACTTCACCTAAAAGGAGACAACGCCTGATGAGTGGCGACAAGTACGCAGACGAGCTGAGCAAGAAATACTTGGGCTGTATGCGGGAGATCAAACATCGCACCGATGTCATCCAACGGTTCCTCCGGCAGGAATGGCACGCGGGCTATCTGGCGTCTACTGTCGAGTGCATTGCCCTCCAATTCAGAAAGACGCTGGAACTCATTGCGTTGGCGTCGTTGGTGGCCAATCGTGAGGAGTACGCTAAGCAGCGTGCCAACTTCAGCACCGACTGGAACGCGAAAAGGATCGTGGACACCCTCGAGAGGGTAAACCCGAAGTTTTACCCCGTACCCACCAAGCCAGTGCGTTTAACGGCTGAGGATTTTGCCAATTATGACCTGCAGCCGGTATCGGAGTATCTGACCCGAGAAGACTACATTCTGCTGCTCGACAAGTGCAGCGACCTGCTCCACGCGGCCAATCCATACTCCGAGAGCCAACCACCATACGGTCAGTTCATGAATGAAGCCCCGGAGTGGCTGCGGAAGACGATGGCGCTACTGAATCACCACCACATCTACCCGCTGGATACCGACATGATGTTCGTAGTGCAAATGGGCCGAGCGGACCAGAACGTGTCGTTGACGTCGTTCGTCAAGGCTGGATCTAAGGACACTCTGCTAACCGAGGAAGGACGGAATGATTTGCTACAGAAGCGCCGAGAGATCCTGAAACAGTCGGAGCGTGAGGGTTGATGAACGAGGACGGGCCTTGATGCGGGCGCTGGAGATTCTTGACGCGGCAGGTACGCTCGGCGACGGCAATCCGCTCGTGTTCCCCATGCGCTGCGGGACGCCGATCCTGGCGTCGACGCTGCCCAAGATGCTCCAGCAGCATCGGATCGCGGCCGTGGCGCACGGATTCCGCTCGCCGTTCCGGGACTGGGCCGCCGAGGAGACGAACCACCCGCGCGAGGTCGTCGAGGCGGCGCTGGCCCATGCCGTCGGCAACAAGGTCGAGGCGGCCTACGCCCGCTCGAACCTGTTCGCGCGGCGGCGACGGCTCATGGACAACTGGGCCTCTGCCATAGAGACGATGTAACTCATTCTATAGAAACAGCTTACAGCTGCACCTGTAATAGCTTCCCCTCATCGCATCTCTCGTTCGCAATCAGATGTCCGAGGGCGTTGAAGACCCTCTGTGGACGGCGTGAGATCGTGAACCGCAGAGACGACCACGCGCTGATCCGGCGCTGCGGGGCACCATCGCCACCCCCGCCGTTGTCACCGAACGACGATCGCGCGACGGCCAGTAACGCGCACGCATAGCGGGCGAGGCCGAAACCGAGGACATCGCGTCGCGGGTCTACGACTATGTCAGGTATGTCAGGCAAAGAAGCGCCAGGGGCAGGATCTGGCGACTGTAGGATCTTGAGTCCACCATGAAGAGGATCGACATTGCGACGGATCAGCGCGTCCAGAGCGGTTGGCGAGCGGTTGCCCGACACATTCTACAAATACATGCGCCTCGATGATGAACAGAGGCTGGAATGGCTGAAGCGATTGCTTGTCGATGGCGAGCTGTACTTCGCGAGCTCAGCCGAGCTCAACGATCCATTCGAGTGCGCTATCGCGCCGTCGTTTGCCGCCTCTGAGGACCAGATCCTCGAGTACGCGAGAGACTGGGTCGAGCGTCAAGGGCGAGATCCAGCCGGATCAGAAGCTGAAGTCCGAGGGCTGGTAGCGCGAGCAAGCACCGAAGATTTCAAGAAGAAGGCTGAGAGACGGTATTTGGACCTGACTCAGAGCTACGGGATCGCAAGCGTCACGACCACTGCGACGAATCCGTTGATGTGGTCGTACTACGCAGCAGGTCATACGGGCGTTGTCGTTGGAATCGATACGATGCGATTCATGCAGCAACCGTTTAGAGCGCCGATGTTCCCACTGGACGTGGAGTACGCCAAGGATTTTCCCATAGCGAATTTCTACACGGACGATGACTTCGATATTGTTCGGAAGACTCTGGGCACAAAGTCCTACGATTGGCACCACGAAGAGGAGTGGCGATGGATTCTGATCGGCGAGTCCGGGATCGTTCGAGTTGATCCCAGAGTGATTACGACTATCGTCTGTGGACTCCGCACCGACGGCGACACCGAGCAGAGGATTCGTGAATGGACTGGGGGGCGCGGAGGGGTGGAGATGAGGCGGGTGCAATTTTGCGGGAATAGCTTCCGGCTGGAAACGTCAGCCTAGCCAAGGCCGCTCGGTCAAGGGCGCGAGCAAACTCGCAACGAAGGACTTCCTGAAGCTGATCAAAGACGCCGCTGACAAGCAGACAAGATGGACAGCCGTGGCAGGCAGCCAAGACCTCGCTGATTTCATCGATATGCTGCGGTGCTCTGTGCGCGGGGAATACCACGACCTCTCAAGAGCGGCGATCGGCATCGTGGCGGGCACCCTGCTCTATTTCGTGGCGCCGTTGGACTTACTGCCAGATCTCCTACCTGCCGCTGGCTTTATCGATGATTTCGCCGTGATTGCCTTTGCTGTCAACGCAGTGCGGGAAGAGATTGAGCGCTTTCGGCGCTGGCGCGGCAGGAAGACACGAGCCAGCGCCGATGCGGAATCCCATGCTGCGACGACTTCCCCGTAGAAAACCGGTGGAGGCACCGGTGACGCACGTTCTCGAACGGGCATGTGGGCGGCTCAGGGAGTCGAACCCGAACCACGCGATTTTCTAAGTGAATGATGGCAAAGGACTTCTGGCAATAAGTCTTTGTCGGTCATCACGTTCCAGTCGTTCGGTTGTGCCCTCCAGTCTCCCTGAGTCCCCCCGAGTCGACCCCAGTCTTGGCAACATTGTGGCAACGCACCTCGCTCAGAGGACCAGCCGTTTCCGTGACGTCCCGATCGCAATCGAACCGAGGGCCTCGAGTGATCGGCCTCGGGTTCCCGCTGAGCCGTCACACGTGAGCTCATTCAGCAGGAACCAGCCGCTTCAAATCTTCGTGCCAGTTCTGGACAATACCCCTCTGCCGTTCCGGTTCGCAACCATCGACCGCTGGGTCCCGGAAAGCCTGTTCGCGTTGTGGGCCGAGCAGCACGCCGGTGTGGCCTGTCAGATCCATCAACCTGCGGCTGGCGACCATCAAGAAGCTGGTCACCGAGGCCGCTGACAATGCTCAGCTAGCATCTGAGCTGAGGTCGCCGTCCACGATCTCGGCCGCCAGCATTTCCGGCTCCGGCAGATTCTCGCGGTCCTCCAGAGCGCTGTCCCTGGAGCCAAAGGAGGTCCAGGTTCAGTTTGTCTCAAGTCAAATGCCGTGCGAGAAACGAGGACACTCCCGTGTGCATGTCCGCGACATCCGCCTTCGAGTACTCGGAGAACTTGCCATGATCCGCCGCGTTTCGGACATCGGTCCACACCGTCAATTGCTTTTGGACAAGCCTCGTGTAGACGCCCTTGGTCGCGAGTTTCTGATTCAGAGCACTGAGATCATCTCGCTCTCGGACCTTGATGCCCCTGTTGGTGGCTATTCTGCGTAGGCCTTCTTCGAGCACCGCCCCGCAAAGCGAGGCCGCAGGGTCCTTGTATTCGCGCTCAAGAAGGTGTCCGGCCATGGCAAGAAAATCCGTGAACACTTCGGCCGAGACAAGCGTCCGCACGTCGGTTAGAGATCCGTCTTCGAGGTCCTCACATACGGCCTTCAGGATACCGATGCCGGCTTTCGCGCTGTTGGTGTAACCGCGGTCAACTTCTCGCTCAAAGTTGGCA
The DNA here is from genome assembly GCA_965237405.1 of Vicinamibacterales bacterium. Lineage (GTDB taxonomy): Bacteria > Acidobacteriota > Vicinamibacteria > Vicinamibacterales > UBA8438 > CAUZIB01. Next base: position 2,857,574 of record OZ250139.1, read on the forward strand.
ACGTATACGTGCTCGGCACCAAGGAGGGTCGTCAAGAGCGAAAGGGACTGTGCGCGCCACTCGGCAAAGGCCCCATGATCTAGCGTTGGGAATCCGATGACGCCGGGGGGATTCGGCGAATGTGTTTCGAGAACAGTACTACCCTTCGCGAGAAGTCGCTCGATTTGAACCTTGAATCTCTGTGTGGTGTCCATGCCAACTTCGACCTCCCAACTCAAATGACAGCCCGAAGCGTCGTCGAGATTGCCTAGACCCAGCAAGCGCAACCTAGTCTCACCCAAGCCGATCAAGTGCAACTTGACACCAAGCTGGCTTATTCGCCAGTGCTCAGTTTATTTAAACGTGTTTATGTCGCGTCAGAGACGACATTCTAGACTGTTTTCAAACCGCATGCTAGCTTATCAGCGCAGTTTGTTTTATATCTATAAAGTCTCCTATAAGTAGTCAAATGGCTTCTAAAATAAACCTCGTGCTACAGAAGTGGCCGGCTCACGTCGTTGGCACCCTACGCTGGCTGAGCAGCCAAGGCGTGGATCGTCGACTTGCCGACAAGTACGTCCAGTCCGGTTGGCTGACGCGGTTGGGCCACGGTGCCTACCTGCGAACGGGCTCGTCCGTAGATTGGCCCGGTGCCGTCCATGCGCTCCAAACCCAACTCAAGCTCGACGTGTACCCCGGAGCCATAACGGCCTTAGAGCTACGCGGATACGCCCACTACCTGGCACTCGGTGGCCGCGACGTCATCCTGTTCGGCAAGGCCGGGACAAAGCTGCCGTCTTGGTTCGCGAATCACCGGTGGTCTCAGCCCGTTACGCTCGTGACGAGCAATGTATTCAGTGACAGCGAGAAAGCGACTTCGATGGTGACGTTTGGAGGCGTCGAACTCACGGTCGCTACTTTGGAGCGGGCCGCGTTCGAAATGATGTACCTCGTACCCAAGCGCCAGTCCTACGAAGAAGCCCTACAGGTCATGGAGTCGTTGACGACGCTCCGGCCTCAGGTGGTTCAACGGTTGTTGGAGAGCAGCACTTCGGTGAAGACCAAACGGTTGTTCATGCATGCCGCCGAGCGCCTGAACCATCCATGGCTATCACGCCTCGGTTTGTCGAACGTCGACTTTGGATCCGGTAGGCGGACCATCCATGCAGGTGGCCAGCTTGATAGGAAATATAACCTGATCGTCGCTAACACGAACCAGGAATAGAAGAACCCATGGTGCCGCGGGATACGTATCGAGCCCAAGTGGACCTGCTGATTCGCTGCTTGCCGACGATCGCTCAAGTCGGCGGATTCGCACTGAAGGGCGGAACCGCGATCAATCTGTTCCATCATGACATGCCGCGGCTCTCCGTGGATATCGATCTCACGTTCTTGCCGGTCACCGATCGCGAAACCGCTCTCAGCGAGATCCGTTCCCGGCTAGCGATGATCGCTGAGGACATTTGTCGGACGATCCCCCAGGTGCAGGTTCAACTCACTGAAGGTGATACGCCCAAACTGCTCGTTGCCACACGCGGCGCACGCGTCAAAGTAGAACCAAACACCGTAATGCGCGGCAGCCTGTTGCCGCCAGTCGAGAGCGACCTCTGCCCTGCAGCACAGGACCAGTACGAGCTTTTCGTGCGCGTTCACCGGCTGGCCACCGAGGATCTCTACGGCGGTAAACTGTGCGCGGCCCTTGACCGTCAGCACCCACGGGATTTGTTCGACATCATGCATCTTCAAGCGGCCGGCGACATACCCGACGGAATCCGTCGCGCCTTTGTTGCTTATCTCGCCGGACACCATCGCCCCATGGCAGAACTGTTGGCCCCGAAACGGAAGCCCATTGAAGAACTCTTTACCCATCACTTCTCCGGAATGACTAATCAGCCGGTCGAATTGGAGGAACTTGAGTTTGCAAGAACGCAGCTTTTCGAATGGGCGAAAACCGCACTTTCAGAAAACGAGCGCAGGTTCTTGTTGTCGATCAAGCAAGGCGAACCTGACTGGGTACAGCTGCCATTCGAGGACCTGGATCAATGGCCAGCTATTCAATGGAAGCTACACAACATTGAGCAAATGGGCGCGCGAGCCCACAAGGCCGCGCTGAAGAGATTGCGCGACGTACTCGGAATCTAGGGAGGCGTTACGTCACATGAAGCGTGGACAATTGAGGTATTGGTTCGTCAATGCGTGTTGCCTCGCTTACAATCGAGAACTTCCCTGGAATCCGATCAGGAACGGTCCGTTTTCGCGACCACACGGTACTAATCGGCCCCAACAACAGCGCCAAGACGACGATCGAACCGGGAGTTCTTAAGGCGTCGCGGCTACGCTATAGTAGGCCACCATCGTTCCACCTCGGCGCGGTCTGTGATCCATGCATATCGATCGTGACATCGAGCCGTCGCAGCCTACTCTCGATCGTGACGCGGGCCGCGATCGGGACACTGCACGCCATGGCCATCGGCGAGCGTATGACGCGAAACAACCGCGCCGGGAGTTCTCGGCACGGGCCGAAGGGCGGCCGCTTCACGGTCGTGGTGGCGACGCCGGCCGGGGCGGCGCGCGCGGCGGGGCTGTGGGCGACCGAGGGCCGGGCCAGCCAGCGGGTGTTTAGCGGAGCGGTCAAGTCGGCGGATATGCGACACGATGTCGCGGTGTATCGCGCCGCGTGCGAGGCGCGAGCGCGGATCGAGGCGGAGGCGGCAGCGGAACGACAACGGTCCGCAGCGGAGCTCGACCTCCCGGTGGCGCGCGGCAAGGTGCTCTTTCCGGACGCGCAGATTGAGTACGTGAATGCGGCGGGTCTCACAAGCCGCTGCAACGTCGAGGTCGCGTCGGAGCATTACGGCGGCTGAGACATTCGCGCGAAGGCGGCGGCGGGATTCCAGATGTACGCGGCCTCGGGCCGCGCCGCGTCGTTCGTGCGGCGGGTGCTCGCCGGCGCGGGCAGTGGCGGGGACCGCAGCCGGCGTGGCGGGCGCGGCGCAAGCCGAGAGATCGAGGTGTTCGAGATATGAGGCCCTGGCGAGTGGCGGTGGGTTTGACGATGACGATTGGAGCGCTCGCAGTGTGGGGGCTGTGGCTCGACCTCGCGCATCTGCGGCCGTACTGGTCACTCCTGCTGGCGGATTACGGGTGGTACATCGCGGCCTACGGCAGCTTGGCGCTGGTGACGCTCGGGGCCGGCGTGTACGTCACGGCCCGGTCGATGTCGTTGGGCACGGTGGGCCGTAAGGTGGATGTGGTCGAGCGGGCGATCCGTCGGGGCACGGGGCAGGATCCGGAGTTGGCAGAGGCGCTGGCGCGGGACGAGTCTGGAAACTACAGCGAGTGAGGGGACTCGCACCTCGCCTGGGCCGGCAAGGTGGAACACGCCTTGTTCGACGTGCCGACCGTTTCGCTGCACGAGCACGAGCGGATCGATCCCCGCACCGTCGCCCACGCCGTGTTCACGCACCCTGGCGACATCCAGGACATCCTTGCACAACATTCTGGAGTGGCCGCCATTGACGATTCTGAACCGCCTCGGGAATCATGAATCACGTACGTATTGTCGTTCGAAATCTCCCTCGGCCTGATGAACCGCCTATCATGCACCCAAAAAGACGCATTGGTAGGCAGCTAGGAATCCGCCATGCAGCTGAAATCTTTCCGTGTGAAGAAGTTTCGAAATATCGAGGACTCTGGCGAGGTCGAGCTGCTCGATGCGCTCACATGCGTGGTCGGGAAGAACCAGGCCGGGAAGAGTGCGCTCCTACGAGCGCTGCATAAATTCAATCCGCATCGCCCAGAGCCGTACGACATGCGCCGCGAGTGGCCCCGTGGCCAGCGTACCGAACGCAACGATCAACAGGTCGTCTGCGAGGTGCATTTCACACTCTCACCAGAAGAGTTGAAAACACTTGGAGAGATCGCCGGCCAGGAACTGAGCAGTGCGGAAGTCATTGTCACAAGGGACTACGCGGGCAACTTCGAGAGCCAGTTTCCAAACGATCCGACACTCTTCCCGAATGCTCTACATCCAAATTCGGTCGACGCTATCTGCCAGAATCTGCCAAGTCCAACCGAAAAAGTCGGCGAAAACTTCCGGGTGACGTCAGCGGAGTGCGTTCGAGAGGCCACGCAGTTCGCCCGGGAAGGCCGCTTCGATGAACTCGTCAGTGTTCGCGAGAGACACGTAGCGGCGCTGGAAGAGCAGCTCACAGAAGGGAATCCAGAGCCGCAGCATTCGAACGAGAACCAGTTCATTGCAGACTACACGACGAAACTGACGGAGGTCGAAGTCAAGCTCGGTGACGAACTCACACAGAATCAGCAGGCCCACGCCAGCATCGTCTCCTGGCTTCCCACCTTCATCTACATGGATGACTACAAGGCGTTCCATGGCCGCGCTGACCTGTCGAGTCTCAAGGAGCGCCAAAACAACAAGAAGTTGCGCCTCTCCGAAGAAGACGAAACGTTCTTGATGATCCTCAAGCTCGCCGGTCTCGACCTAGACGAGTTGATCGAGCAAGGCGAGTCAGACAATCAGGACGTCATCCACGATCGGCAGATCGATCTCCAAGACTCTGCCACGACGCTAACGAACAGCGTAGCCGGACGCTGGGGCCAAAACGACTATCAGGTGCAGTTTCGGGTAGACGGCCAGGTGTTCTTCACGGAAATCGAGGAGACGAACAAGAACATTGGGATGATTCCGCTCGAGGAGCAATCGAAGGGATTTCAGTGGTTCTTCTCATTCGATCTGCACTTCATGCATGACAGCGATGGAACCTTCGAGGGCTGCGTGCTTCTCCTTGATGAACCTGGTCTCCACCTACACCCGGGTGGGCAAGCGGATCTTCTCGAACGCTTAGACGCATACGCCAAGAAGAACACGCTGATCTATACGACGCACCTGCCGTTTCTCGTCGATCTGCGCGAGCCGGATCGGATCAAGGTCATCAACCAGACTGAGCGGGGGGCGGTAGTCTCGGATGACCTCGGTGGTACTCAGACCGACGAGCGGCTGACGCTTCAGGCCGCGCTCGGGATGAAGGCGAACCAGAGCTACCTCGTTTCCGAGCGGAATCTCCTTGTCGAGGGTGTCGAAGACTACTGGATCATCGCAGCACTCTCGAACATCTTCGCGCGTGAGGACCGCGCCTGCCTGCCGGAAGACGTCTTAATCACGGCAGCCGGTGGGGCGCCGGAGATCGTCCCCACGGCCACGTTCATGATCGGCCAGAAACTTAACGTCGTCGCACTATTCGATTCGGACTCAGCAGGGAAGATAGCCGAGGAGAAGCTCAGGAAGAAGTGGATCACCCGATATAAGGATGCGCGGGCGGTGACATTGCTGGTTGGTGACGCCCTTGGGATGCCTGGCAGGCCAGCGACGATCGAAGACCTCTTCTCGAACACGGAGGCCTACTACCTGGAGAAAGTGCGCGAGTCGCATAAGCTGAAGTTGCAGAGCAAGGGTCTCACTACTGACGCGATCACGCTAAGCGGATCGGGACCCATCCTGCCCCGGTTGCACCAGTGCTTCAACGAGCTCAAGGTGGACTTCAACAAGGGATCGGTTGGCAGATTAATCCGCCGGGACCTGATCCGGTATCAGAGTGTCGACGAACTTCCGGCCGGAGTGGCGGAGAAGGGTGAGACCTTGCTGTCCGCGCTCCGCAACGCGTTTGGCGCTTCGGACGAGCAAACGGCGTAGCCCGCGTATTTCGGCGAGGAAACACCGACCAGGCAGGCCATGGTCGAAGCTTTGAACAGTGAGCCGCTAGTGCTCTCGATCCAGTACATCAAGCCAGGCAAGCCGCAGCAGAACGCCTTTATCGAGCGATTCAACTGGACGTATCGGGAAGAGCTGCTGAACGCCTACGTCTTCGAGACGCTGACGCAGGTGCGACTGATCACCGAGCACTGGCTCGAGATCTACAACGCGGAGCGGCCGCATCGGGCACTGGGGCATGTGCCACCCTGGCACTTCGCGGCTCGTCAACAACGGCTAGATCTTTCCAGAAATGGACTGTCTACTTGACGGGGAAGACTACCCTCTCCGATGCATGACTCGTCGACTACAACGAGCGCCGGCCTCACGACACCGCCAGGCCTGGTTTCGCCGCTCACCTATTTGCGGCGCGTCTCAACATTGCCAGAGTCCAACAATCGATGGTCCGCTTGACGGGGAAGCGCACCGTCACCAGCGCTGACGAACAACAGATTTCATGACGAACTGGGCGGCGACACTTCGGAGAGAACTGGCGCAGAGAGCCAAGCGCTACGCGGCTGCCCACGGCGTTACCTGCTACGAGAGCCTCGGCGTCTCGCCGACCATCGTGTTTCCGGGCGACGCCGCAAACTTGCGCCACGGCAACTTCATCGACGAAAGCTATGCGGCGATTCTGGCGAGTCCGACTTGGGCCAAGCGGTTGGGAAAAGCGCACAGGCAGCGGCACCGTGCGCTGCCAGAAGACCGGCGCGGCGACGCGTGGGAACTCGATTCCAGTAATAGCTCGGACGCGTTACGACGCCGGCCGTCCGGCTGACGCCACCGAGAAGCCGGATTCTGAAGACCTCCTTGCCCACGTATAGTCCGAAATACATCTTTGAATGCCCGTACTGCCAGAAACGGTTCACCCACCGCAAGAATGACACATCGCTGCGCAAGCACAAGCCCACGATCTGCGCATCTGTAAACCACTTCTTCATCGTCCGATCCCTTTCGGCTACTCAGAAGCGGGGGGACGTTGGAAGTCGAGCACTTCCTGCTCAACCCAGCGGACCGCCCGGCTGCCGACCCGGATCGGTTTCGGGAAGAGTGGTTTGGCCATCAGCGCATGGCTGTGATCACGTTCCGTGTACTGCGTGGTAGCGCTCTCGCTCCAGCGCCCGCCCCTCGTTGCTCTTCGCGATCTCGACTCCTTGCCAGCCGATGCTGGCGATGTCGTGGTGGGCATCATCGATCAGCGCGGCAAACGAGCGTCGCCATCCGGCCCACATGTCGCTTTCAAGTCCTGACCAGGAGCGCGACCGACCGAAAGCAGCTTGCGCGATATCCTCGATTGTGAAGCCCTTTCCGAGAGCCAGAAGCGCCTTCGCTCGCCACGCCACGCCTTCCGGCTTATCGGCTAGGGGCGAAAGGTGGAATCGTGCGAGACGCTCGATCTTGAGGAGGTCTCGATAAAGATCAACGTCATCAGCTACGAGATGTTTGACGAGTTCTCTAGTGTGATAGCTCGGACGCACAGCCGCCAAAACAGTTGCGCGCTGCTCCAAGTCCAATGCGGGCAAGATCTTGACTGCGACTTGCTCCACCTGCCACGATCCCCCGATGCGATCTTGCCGACCGAACTTCGACATCAACCAGTCTTCTGCCAAGCGGCGGTTCTTCGACAAAATCTCGCAGAGCCAGTACTCCTCATGCTGCGACAGCCGTGTTTCATCTGCGGGCGCGCGCAGAATCGCCTCTCGCCATCCGTCCGGGAGTCGATGATCATCCTCAGTCGCGCAACGAAGGCCACACCAGTAGCCGATGGCCGAGGCGACGGCGATGCGAGCGTCCGTGGAACAGAACATCTTCTGGAGAGTGGCCGGGGGCACCTTTCTTCGACACAACGCATCGACGTGCTGAGGGAAATCTCCGGCCTCCTTTAGAGCAGTAGCCAGGAGTTCCGGGGGCGGCGTATCGTGCGTCACGACAGCATGTATCCCAAGTGCCCGGTAATCGGCTGTATTGAGACAGCAGTTGACGAGCTCCGGCCATCGCTGGTGGTTCGCCGTGGCTACCTGGAGGATAAACGGCCCGACGAGATCGGCAGGGAGTCCGTGGTCGATGAAATCCTCGGCCACTGCGACGGGGTCGGTAACACGCCTGGCAAGTTTGGCACACAGGTACGGCGACCAGCGAGGGTAGTGGATACCTGCGAGATCTGCTTCTGACTCGAATCGTGCGAGTGTTCGCGTCATTTCTTGGAGTGGCCGACGTTCCCATGCCTCCACAACGCTGTCCTGCGGGCCAGCCTTCATCACTTTGACCGCTTCGTCTGGGTCGAGCTCCTCATACAGCGCCTCGAACTCTGGGTCCAGAGTCACGTCGATGCTCAAGCCAACCCGTTCCCCAGTCACCTTTAGCTGATGCTGGACACCAGGATGCCGACGGGAGATATCGGCCAAATCCCAGAGCATGTGCTCGCCGAATGACCGCATTGCGGTTCGTAATTCGTTGGGCACGTGCCCGTGCGGAGCCCAGGGGGTCAACCAGGCGAACGCGAGTCCGATCAAGTCCGTCCACGGCGCACGGTCTGTCTCACGCGCTGCCTGCGGCACCATGGGCCATAGCTCCTTCAGAGACTCGATGTGATGTGGCGCGAGCAGGTCGTAATGGAGAGTCATCGTACGCCCGGCTCCTGGATCGACGGTGGCGTAGTCGGAACTTGGGGCGAGCGCGACGCACATGGCGCGAATCGCAGCGTTTGGGTCGCCGCCGTGGCACCGCCACCGGTTCACGGCACGCAGCAAGGATGACCGCCGATAGAGCAGATCTTGTCCCCGGCGCGACGTGCCGGCCGCCCATTCGGTCAGGATGTCCAGCGGTTTCTCAGACAGCGAATCCGCCGCCCGCGGCTCTTCCCGTGCACGCACTTGGTCGAGCAGCAGCGGGATCACCCGTTCGGGATCTTGCTCCAGCGCCTCGTGGCCGACCGCCAACAGCCGATCTGGATGGCGCTCAACCACGTAGCGCGCCTCCGACGGCCCAAGCGACGCGTACTTGGACCAGAGGTCTGTCGAGTTGTGGTCGGGCAGCCGCGCGGCGACCTGTTCGAGACGATACTCGAGGTCGGGGATCGAGGCTCCGCGAGCACGGGCACCCATCAACGTATCGAGCGCATCTTCCGCGCGCTCAACGAGCGTCAGAAACGGATCGAATGGAAGCGAGCCAGTGCCGCCGAAGAAGACCCGTCGCACCAGGACCCAGCGGAACGGGGCCGGCACCACCGCCACCGGTGCTGTCGGTCGGGACACCGGGTTATCATCGTTGACAATCTCGCCAATGAACGCGCGTGACTCCTGCACGATGCCAGCTGCGCCCAGCCGAGCGAGGCCGACGGACACGTCCAAGAGAGACTTGCCGAGAGCGCATGCGACTCGGTCTGGACGCACGCCAGCGTCGCCGCCCAGGGCGAACGGCGCCAGCAGGCGGAGCGCGTCGAAGCCGAGGATCCTGTCAAGTTGAGGAACCAGTTGGTCGACGAGTTCATCTCCGCTCACGACCCGCCGTACATCTCCGGCGAGACAGAGGTGCGCGAGCGTCGCGACGAGACCAGGCCGCTCCGGCGCCTGTCGACGAATGTAGCCGAGAAGCTCGTCCGGCCCCACGAGACCAGTCGACTTGATGATCTGAATCATCGTATCTGCGTCGAGCAGGTCGTCAGGCGAATCGAGATCCCGCACTTCGCTGGTCCCGATCTGCAAGGCGCTCTTGACCTCGGCGGCGTGACTGGGCCAGCTCGTCGCGATGATTCGGGCGTCGGAGCCCACTTCCTGTCGAAGTTGGATGAACCGGTCCACTTGCTCGGGGCTGCTATGCGCGTCGTCGATGATCACCGCCGCCGGCATCAGTTCGCGTAGATCGTTCGCGATCTGCGTCGGATTATCGCCAACCTTGAACAACGCCTCTCCCTGTTGCGCCAGACCCTGCAACAGGAACGTCTTGCCCGATCCGGGCGACCCCACGAGCAGGCAATCCCCGTGGCGCTCAAGCAGCCAGCGCACTACGTGTTCGCGACCCAAGACTCGGTCCCCCAAGATTGGTCGGCGTGAAATCGGGAACGGACTCAACGCGGGCGGATGCCCCGTCACCCCAAGGAGATGCTTGCACCAGACAGGAACGCGGTACAGTTCCTGCGCGAACCAGTCCTGGTCGGCGATTTGAACGAGCGTCACGCCTAGGCTACCCGCTTGGTCTTGTAGTGTCTTTCTCGTGCGCGGCTTCACGACTCTGGAGGTCGCGAACAGCGCCCGATCCAGTTTCGGGTTCCGTTGCTGTGCTCGGCGCAGGTTTCGGCGCAGGTTGCCGGTCAGGTCCTTCGCGGTCGTCGAGATGAGGGGGAACGGCGCGTGCCCTCTCGTGTCGGCAACCGCGCCGTCAAATCCGTCGTCGTGGCCTCCGCGAACGGGAACGAGACCCGGCCAGACGCGTCGGAGGAGATCTACAGCACATGCCTCGAATGCCGCTGGATTGAGGTCACCGTTCAGCGCGTCCAGGATCGCCTTGTGGTGCCGATCGAGCACGACGCCGCGTGTGACGGCCCGGCCCGACGAGCCGGAGCGGGAGACGGCATCCAGGCGCTCGATCGCCCGGGCGGGGATAGCGAGCTCGCCCCGTTCCCAACGGGCAAGGGTGTTCGGCACGACGCCGACGGCCTGGGCCAGCGCTGCCTGCGTCAATCCGAGGCGCGAGCGCAGCGCCCTCAGTTCTGAGTGCTTCATTTAATAGACCTTATATTCTATACTTCAAGTATAGCACATAAGGTGTATATATTTTAGTGCCAAAGGGTGCAAGAGTCAGGCAACACTGACCCGGAGGAGTCGCTCGGGCGGAATTGACGGGCGGCCGAAGTGGATATACAGGGTATCGAACCCGAACCACGTGATTTCTTAAGTTAATGATGGCAAAGGACTTCTGGCGATAAGTCTTTGTCGGTCATCACGTTCCAGCCATGCGGTCGTCCCCTCCAGTCTCCTGGAGTCCCCCCGAGTCGACCCCAGTCGTGGCAACATTGTGGCAACGCTCCTCGCTAGGAGGACCGCCTGCTTAGTGACGTCCCGATCGCAATCGAACCGAGGGTCTCTGGCGATCGGCCTCGGGTTCCAGGTGTCAGTCCTCGAACATGACCTATTCGCACGGTTCGGACCGGCGCTAGGCTCGGGCCGAGCACCCCACCACCCGAAGACGTTGGCGCATATGTGTCTGCGGGATCTCCTTCTCTGTACAGCCGGGCTAGAGCGTGGGGATCGTTGGGCCGTTGTCGTCATCGACGTTACGCCAGATGTCGCACATCTCGACGACGAGATCGCAGACGTGTGCTGATCCGGCGACAACGACGCCAACGCGAGGCCGTCGAGTGGTGCCGAGCACCCGCCGGCACCATGGTTCCCCGACGCGGGAGGTTTCATTCTTCAGTCAAACCGCTCTTCTTGGCGTACACGCGTAGCGCCTCGTTCGCTCGCTTCTGCCAGCCGGAGCCCGTCGCGCGATAGGCCTCCACGACGTCGCGGTCGACGCGCAGGCTGACCAGTTCCTTCGTAGGGCGCTTCTGCGGACCGCGCTGCCCTCGATACCGGCGAACGGCTTCCGCTGTTTCCTTGGGCAACACGTCCATCAACGGCCGTGCTTGGCGAATCTCTTCTGCGGTCCATTCCGGATTCTCTACGTCAGGGCGACTGGCGTTCTTTCGCATACGCTCGTTCCTCTTTCGTGTTCGCTCGCCGCAAGCTGATCACGCGCACGGCGTCGCCCCGCGCCGTGATCACTGCCGCATGAAGCTGGCCCTCAATGTGGCCCAGCACCCGTAAACGCCGTTCGCCATAATCCTTCCGCGCGTCCTCGACACTGATGGCGGTTTCGAGGTCCATGTCAGCGAAGCGCTCAAATCCGATCCCGCGTTCGCGACGGTTCTTGGCACTCTTCGCTGGGTCAAATTCGATAAACGCCATTATATAGTATCTACAATTAAAGTGAAAATGCCACGGATACGATGACAAGCGCCCAAGTGCCCGGACATCGAAGAAGTGGCCTCGCCCGGCAGTTGACCCACGCTGGCCTTTCATTAGATCGCTGCGATGTGCTTCAAGTTCGTAGACACCGGTCCGCAGGCGTCGGGACAGTTCGCTCCCTGGGGTTCTGTTGCCGGGTGCCCGGCTGATAGGATCGCCACGTGATTGTGTGTCTAGGCTGGGGTTCCCTCATCTGGAGACCCGGTGACCTTCCGGTCGGTGACTGGCGGGACGACGGCCCGGAAATCAAGGTGGAATTCGTGCGCGAGACCACGTGCAGCACAGACAGGCGCTGCCCCATCGAGAGGTGGCGGCGGCGCTGGCGACCGTGCGGGCGTCGGGTGCGGCGCCGGTCGCCACACTGGCGTTCGAGTTTCTGGTGTTGACCGCGGCACGATCGGGCGAGGTGCGGTTGGCGACGTGGGACGAGATCAACACGACAGACCGCGTCTGGACCATTCCCGCCACGCGGATGAAGGCGAACCGGGAGCACCGGGTACCGTTGTGTGGGCGGGCCCTCGAGATCCTCGCGGCGGCGCGAACGATCGGTGACGGCCGCAGTCCGCTCGTGTTCCCCACGCCGCGCGGGAAGCCACTCGACGCCCAGCGGTTAGTCCATCTGCTCCAGACGCACCAGATCGCAGCCGTACCGCACGGGTTCCGGTCATCCTTCCGCCGAGGGCCTGAAATGTTTACCGGCAACCGTTGTTGCACCGGTAGCGGACCCTAACAGACTAAGAGCTTAGAATCCACTTGCCAGGGGGCGCTGCCCGAACAGAGAACGGCAAGACAGCTGCGGCCAGAGGACTGTATTTGATTGTACTGTTTAGTGCAGCTCATCCGCAGTACATTCGCTGCGCCGGGGAGATTCATGGCCACGGGGAAGACCAGCACGCTGACATTCCGCATTGCGCCCGCCCTCAAGGAGGCGCTGCGCACGGCCGCCGACCGGGAACACCGCTCCATTGCCAACATGGTCGAGGTGCTCATCCGGGAGCATTGCGCCCGGAACGGAGTCACGATTCACGAACAGGCCGCGCTCTCTTCCGGCGACGATAAGTCGTCCACCACTCGGTAGCCCATGGCTCTCAAGAAGTCGCAGCTCTATTCTTCCCTCTGGGCCTCGTGTGACGAGTTGCGCGGGGGAATGGACGCCTCGCAGTACAAGGACTACGTCCTTGTGCTGCTGTTCGTGAAGTACGTCAGCGACCGCTACGCAGGCCAACCCTACGCCGCAATCACCATCTTGCCGGGCGCGAGCTTTGTCGACATGGTGACCCTCAAGGGCAAGCCCGATATCGGCGACCAGATCAACAAGAAGATTCTCGGGCCGCTGGCGCTGGCCAACAACCTGGCCGACATGCCGGACTTCAACGATCCGGCGAAGCTCGGCTCGGGGAAGGAGATGGTCGAGCGCCTCACCAACCTGGTCACCATCTTCGAGAACCCGGCCCTCGACTTCTCGAAAAACCGCGCCGACGGCGACGACCTGCTGGGGGACGCCTACGAATACCTGATGCGGCACTTTGCCACGGAGAGTGGCAAGAGCAAGGGGCAGTTCTACACACCCGCCGAGGTCAGCCGCGTGATCGCCCAACTCCTCGGCGTGCGCCACGCCTCGGCCACTGCCCAGACCACCGTCTACGACCCTACCTGCGGATCAGGGTCGTTGCTGCTGAAGGTGGCGGCGGAGGCGGCGCACGGGCGCGACGTGCGCGTCACGCTCTACGGGCAGGAAAAGGACAACGCCACGGCCGGCTTGGCGCGCATGAACATGATCCTGCATGACTACGCCACGGCCGAAATCAGGCAGGGCAACACGCTGGTGAGCCCGCTGTTTCTGAAGGGCGACACGCTCGACACCTTCGACTACGTCGTCGCCAATCCGCCGTTCTCCGACAAACGCTGGAGCACCGGCCTGGACCCGGAACACGACCCGTACGACCGGTTCGCCCCCTACGGCGTGCCGCCGCAGAAGCAGGGCGACTACGCCTACCTGCTGCACATCCTGCGCTCGCTCAGGCCCACGGGCAAAGGCGCGTGCATCCTCCCGCACGGCGTGCTCTTCCGCGGCGGTGCGGAAGGCGCCATCCGACGCAACCTTGTCCGGCGCGGCTACATCAAGGGCATCATCGGCCTGCCGCCCAACCTGTTCTTCGGCACGGGCATTCCCGCCTGCATCGTGGTGCTCGACAAGGAGGGCGCCTCGGCCCGCAAGGGCATCTTTCTGATCGACGCCTCGAAGGGCTTCCGGAAGGAAGGCCCCAAGAACCGCCTGCGCGCCCAGGACATTCACAAGATCGTGGACACCTTCACCCACCAGTCCGAAGTGCCCCGGTACGCCCGCATGGTGCCGGTTGCAGAAATCAGCGACCCGAAGAACGACTACAACCTCAGCCTGCCACGCTACATCGACAGCACCGAGCCCGAGGACCTGCAGGACATCGACGGCCACCTGCGCGGTGGCATCCCAGAGCGTGATCTGGATGCGCTCGGCGCGTACTGGAAAGTGCTCCCCAGCGTGCGCGGCGTTCTCTTCGAGTCCGGGGGCCGGCCCGGCTACGCTCGGCTGAAGTCGCCGCTCGCCGCGGTGAAGCCCGCCATTCTCGGCCATTCCGAGTTCGCGGCCTTCCAGCAGAAGGCGACCAAGGGCTTCGCCGACTGGCGCAAGGCCACGACACCGCGCCTCACCGACTTCGACAAGGACGGCCACCCCAAGGCGCTGATCGAGACTATCGCCAAGGATCTCCTGGCCGCGTTCCGCCAGTCACCGCTGCTCGATGCCTACGACGTCTACCGGCACCTGATGGACTACTGGGCCGAGACCATGCAGGACGACGCCTACCTGGTCGCCGTCGACGGCTGGGTCAAGGGCGCGCAGCCGCGCGAGATCGTTCAGGTCAAGAACAAGAACAAGAAGCTCGTCTGGCCGGAGCCGCACGATTACCTGAAAGGCAAGCGGCGCTTCAAGTCGGACCTCGTTCCCGCGTCGATTCTGGTTGCCTGCTACTTCGTTTCCGAACGCTACGCCCTCGAAGCGCTCGACAACCAGCTGGCCGCGCTGGAGCAACGGCTCGACGAGATGCGCGAGGAGAACGGCGGCGAGGATGGACTGCTGGCCGAGGTCATCGAGGGCGAGGGCGATAAGCAGAAGATCACGGCAAAGGCCATAAGGGCACGGCTGAAGGAGATCGGCAACGAGCCCCTCTATGCCGATGAGCGAGCGACGATCGAGAAGTACGCGGACTTGCTGGAACAGCAGTCGGAGGTCAAGGTAAAGCGCATGGCCGCGCAGAAGGATCTGGACAAGAAGATCGACGCCAAGTACCCCAGGCTCACCGAGGCCGAGATCACGGCGCTGGTAGTGGAAGACAAGTGGATGGCGCGCCTGTCAGCCGCCGTGCAGAGCGAGATCGATCGCGTCTCGCAGACGCTCACCGGCCGTATTTGCCAACTAGCCGAGCGCTACGCGACGCCGCTGCCAGCGCTCGTTGACGCGTTAGGGACGCTCGCCGCTCGCGTGGATGAGCACCTTAACACGATGGGTGCCAAGCAATGAGTGCATGGGCTACGCTACCTCTAGGTCAAGTGGTGACGTTCCAGCGTGGCTACGATCTCCCGCATCGCGCTCGGAAAAGCGGGGAGATACCGATCGTCAGTTCGGCTGGCGTTACCGACTTCCACGACGTTGCGATGGTCGATCCTCCCGGAGTCGTCACTGGCCGATACGGCACTATCGGAGAGATCTTCTTAATCTCCGAGCAGTTCTGGCCGCTGAACACTACGCTCTACGTCCGAGATTTCCACGACAACGACCCGCGCTTCATCTACTACCTTCTGCAGAGATTTGACTTCGCTTCTTTCAGCGGAAAAAGCGGGGTGCCGGGAGTTAACCGCAACGATTTTCACGTTGAAACGGTGACGTTGCCCACCAATCTCCCGGAACAGCGCGCCATCGCGGCAGCGTTGGGCGATGTGGATGCGCTGCTGGATAGGCTAGATCGGCTCATCGCCAAGAAGCGCGACCTCAAGCAGGCCGCCATTCAGCAGCTCCTGACCGGCCAGATCCGCCTCCCGGGCTTTCACGGCGAGTGGGAGCTGAAGCGGCTGGGGGAGGCATTGACCATCTGTCACGGCAAGAATCAGCGTGAGGTCGCGGTGGCGCATGGGCCTTTTCCGATTCTGGCCACAGGGGGGCAGATCGGCACAGCATCGCGTCCGCTTTTCGACGAGTCGTCTGTTCTCATTGGCCGGAAGGGGACTATCAACCAGCCCCAATACATGGAGACTCCGTTCTGGACAGTCGACACCCTGTTCTACTGCTCAATGAAGGACGGCAATGACGCGAAGTTCTTCTACTACCGGTTCTGCCTGATTGACTGGATGCAGTTCAATGAAGCATCGGGAGTTCCGAGCCTCAATGCGCGAACAATCGAGAAGATTGAGATCCCCTGCCCACAACCACCAGAGCAGGTCGCAATCGCCGCCGTGCTCTCGGACATGGACGCCGAACTGTCGGCGCTGGAGTCGCGGCGGGACAAGACCCGTGACCTCAAGCAGGGCATGATGCAGGAACTCCTCACCGGCAGGACAAGGCTGATATGAAGATCTCCACGATTCTCGACCACATCGACAGCGGCCACATGATGTTGCCCGAGTTCCAGCGCGGCTACGTCTGGAACCGCGATCAGGTGCGCGGCCTGTTCGACTCGCTCTACCGCCGCCATCCGGCTGGCGGGCTCCTGGTGTGGGCCACCGAGTCGAAGACCGCCACGCACCGCGGTGACGGCGCGCTTGCCGCGGGAGTGGTGAAGCTCCTGCTCGACGGCCAGCAGCGCATGACCTCCCTGTACGGCGTGGTGCGCGGGAGGGCGCCACAGTTCTTTGATGGCAATGCCCAGGCGTTCACGGGACTGCGCTTTCATCTGGAGACGGAGACCTTCGAGTTCTACCAGCCGGTGAAGATGAAGGGCGATCCGCTGTGGACCGACGTGACCGAGCTGATGCAGAAGAGCACCGCGGGGCTGGGCGAGTTCGTCACGCGCCTCACGGAGCAGCCGGCGCTGGCGCCCAAGGTCGGCGATTACGTCGGGCGCCTGAGCCGGCTGCTCGGTATCGTCGACGTGGACCTGCACGTTGAGGAAGTCACCGGCGCGGACAAGTCGCTCGACGTGGTGGTCAACATTTTCAACCGGGTGAACAGCAGTGGCACCAAGCTCTCCAAGGGCGACCTTGCCCTCGCCAAAGATCTGCGCCGAGTGGCCTAAAGGGCGCGATGCGATGAAGGTCAGGCTCAAGGAGTGGAACAACACCGGCTACCACTTCACGCTCGACTGGCTGCTGCGCTCGGTGAACACGGTGCTGACCGGGGAGGCGAAGTTCCAGCACCTGCATGAGAAGAGTGCCACCGAGGTACAGGACGCGCTCGCCCGCACGACGCAACACATCGACACGAGCCTTAATCTCATCGGCGGGCGGCTAGGTCTCGACCACGACCAGGTGTTCTTTGGTCGCTTCGGCGTGCCGGTGATGGCGCGCTATCTCGACCAGCGCCAGGCGAAGCAGCGCGGCGCGATGAGTGAGAAGGAACGCGACAAGCTGCTCTTCTGGTTCGTGCAGGCGGCCATGTGGGGACGCTTCTCCGGCTCCACCGAGTCCTTCATCGACCAGGACCTCGCCGCGCTCGAAGGCGACGACGGCGGCCTTGACAAGCTGCTGGGGCAGTTGCGGCTCTGGCACGGGGGGCTCAGGGCTGAACCGGGGCACTTCACCGGATGGAGCCTCGGCGCGCGGTTCTATCCGGTGCTGTACCTCCTCACCCGCATGGGAGAAGCCAAGGACTGGGGGACCGGGCTGCCGCTCAAGGCGAGCCTGCTCGGCAAGATGAGTCGCCTGGAGGTGCATCACATCTTCCCGAAGGCCCAGCTCTACAAGCGCGACTACAAGCGTCCGGAAGTCAACGCCCTCGCGAACTTCTGCTTCCAGACCAAGGACACGAACCTGGAGATCAGCGACCGTTTGCCGGAGGAATACTTCCCGAAGTTCGAGGCACGTCACGCCGGCGGCCTGGCGTCACAATGGATCCCGATGGACCCGGCACTCTGGAAGATCGAACGGTTTCGGGACTTCCTCGAGGCCAGGAAGGAGTTGCTGGCGGCGGAGCTCAACCGGCGCATGGAGGATCTGCTGCACGGCGACACCCGGTGGCTCGCGAGTGCGGCGGTGGCCGCGCCTGTACCGGCCGGTGTCCCTGGCGGCATCACGAGCGAGGAGGAAGAGGCACAGCTGGAGTCGCTGAACGCGTGGATAGAGGCCGCAGGCTTCCCCCGCGGTGTGGTGGCCTACGACTTCTCGGACCCGCAGTCCGGCGAACAGAAGGCCGTCTTCGATCTCGTGTGGCCGAACGGCATACAGGAGGAGCTGAGCCAGCCCGTGGCCGTGTTGTTCAACGAGGAAGGGCAGACGTTGGCCCTCGCCAGTCAGGCAGGGTTCCGGTGCTTCACGGGTATCGAGGAGTTCAAGCGTTACGTCACCGTCGAGATCCTCGGCGAAGGGGCCGCCGCGTGAGTGACCGTGGTGAGTCCGCTCGGGGTGAAGGGCGTCCTGGCGGCCGGACACTGCGTGCCGCCCGGCTGGCGGATAAGCCGGTGCGGCCCTACGGCATCGAACGTCACCGACACTTGTTTGCGGCGTGGGCGGCCGGTCGGGCCGCATCGGTCAAGGGCTGTCGCTTCAAGGTTGAACAGGGCCTGGACATTCTGGAGTCCTGCGGTTTCGACGAGGATTTCGCGACCCCCGAGCGGCTGCCGGCGCCGACGAAGACGGATGTCTGCCATCGGGCGTGGCGGAGGCTGGTCGTGAGCCAGGCGGCGCGTCACAACCTGCCCTTCACGCACGGCGTCGCGGCGAAACTCATCAACTGCTACCTGAAGTCCCGTCTCGTCTGCGGTGGGTACCACGCCGATGCGCAGGTGAAGAGCCTGCACCCACCCATCGATGACGTGATGTTGAGAACGCTTGCCAGGCAAGACATCGGTGGATACCGGAAGGAATGGCTGCACGCGCGCGCGGCCCGCTGGTCGAAGCTCGACTCGAAAGGCTACGAGCGGCTGATTCAGCTCATCAGACTGTGCCTGAAGGGCGAACCGTTGTGGATGATCGAACAGTACTGGCAGGGTTACCGGTGAGCGACATCGGCAAGTCCGAGCGCGCGACCCAGAACCGCGTCATCGCGCTGTTCCGGGACGAGTTGGACTACCGCTTCATGGGTGACTGGTCCGACCGGGCCAATCGCCAGATCGAGGAAGGGCTGCTGCGCGACTGGCTGGCGAATCGGGGACACACCGCTGAGCAGATCGGCCGGGCACTCGACCTGCTGGACCGCGAGGCGAATAACCCCACGCGCAGCCTCTACGACAACAACCGGGCGGTGTACAGCCTGCTGCGCTATGGCGTGGACGTGAAACTGGCCGCAGGCGAGAACACCGAGAAGATCTGGCTGATCGATTGGCGGAATCCAGAGGCCAACGACTTCGCCGTCGCCGAGGAAGTAACGCTGGTCGGCGCGCACGAACGGCGGCCGGACCTTGTGCTGTACGTCAACGGACTCGCCGTGGGCGTCATCGAACTCAAGCGCAGCGCGGTGAGCATCGGCGACGGCATCCGTCAGCTCATCTCCAACCAGCAGCCCGAGTTCAACGCCTGGTTCTTCAGCACCGTACAAATTGTGTTCGCAGGCAACGACGCCGAGGGGCTGCGATACGGCACCATCGGGACGCCCGAGAAGATGTTCCTCGCCTGGAAGGAGGACGAGGCCGACAACACGCGCTACAAGCTCGACAAGTACCTGCTGAAGATCTGTGCGAAGCCGCGGCTCATCGAGCTGATGCGCGACTTCGTCCTGTTCGACGGCGGTGTGAAGAAGCTGCCGCGCGTGCACCAGTATTTCGGCGTTAAGGTGGCCCAGCAGCACGCCCGCGACTACCGAGGGGGCATCATCTGGCACACGCAGGGCAGCGGCAAGAGCATCGTCATGGTGCTGCTGGCCCGGTGGATCCTGGAGAATCTGCCACATGCCCGCGTGCTCGTCGTCACGGACCGCGAGGAACTGGACGCGCAGATCGAGCGCGTCTTCCACGAGGGTGGCGAAACCATCCACCGCCCGCAGAGCGGTGCTGACCTGATGGCCCAGCTCGGGCAGGCGAAGCCGAGGCTGCTCTGCTCGCTGGTCCACAAGTTCGGTCGGCCAGGCGTGGCGGACTTCGATGCCTTCATCGAGGAGCTGAAGCAGCGCCCGAGCCCGGCCGTGGGCGAGCTGTTCATCTTCGTGGATGAGTGCCACCGCACGCAGAGCGGCCGCCTGCACAGGACCATGAAAGCGTTGCTTCCGGGCGCCGTGTTCATTGGGTTCACCGGCACGCCGCTGTTTCGCGACGACGCGAAGACCAGCCGCGAGGTGTTCGGCAGCTACATCCACACCTACCAGTTCGGTGAGGCGGTCGAGGACGGCGTGGTGCTCGACCTGGTGTACGAGGCGCGAGATATTCCTCAGGAGCTGGGCACACAGGACAAGATTGACCAGTGGTTCGAGGCGAAGACGAAGGGTCTCAACGACTGGCAGAAGGCGGCGCTGCGGGAGCAGTGGGGCACCATGCAGAAGGTGCTGTCGTCGCGCTCGCGCATGGAGCGAGTCGTCGAGGACATCGTCTTCGACTTCAGCGTCAGGCCCCGCCTGGCGAGCCAGCGCGGGAACGCGCTCCTGGTGGCGTCCAGCATCTACGAAGCCTGCCGATACTTCGAACTCTTCGAGAAGACGGTGTTCAAGGGCCGCTGTGCCGTGGTCACGTCCTACAACCCGCAGGCGGGAGACGTCACCAAGGAGGACACGGGCGCCAACACCGAGACGGAGAAGGAGTTGCTCTACAACACGTACACGGCGCTGCTGAAGGGCGTCGTGCCCAGGCCCGGCAAGACGAAAACTGAGACCTACGAAGCCGAGGCCAAGGAGAAGTTCCGGACCCAGCCGGCGAACATGCGGCTGCTCATCGTGGTGGACAAGCTGCTCACCGGGTTCGACGCACCCTCCTGCACGTACCTGTACATCGACAAGTCGATGCAGGACCATGGCCTGTTCCAGGCCATTTGCCGGACCAACCGGCTCGACGGCGAGGACAAGCCGTTCGGCTACATCGTCGATTACAAGGACCTGTTCCCGAAGGTTCAGGGGGCAATGGCTGTTTACACGTCAGAACTCGACACGAGCGAGGGCAACGCCAGCCCCGAGATCCTGTTGCAGGACCGGCTGAAGGCCGGCCGTGCCAGGCTGGAGGCGGCCCGCGAGGCGCTGACCCTCCTGTGCGAGCCGGTCCAGCCACCCAAGGGCGAGTTGCAGTATATCCACTACTTCTGCGGCAACACCGAGATTCCAGACGATCTGGCGCAGCACGAGCCGCAGCGCGTGGCGCTCTACAAGGCCGCGGCGGCACTGGTTCGGGCGTATGCGTCCATCTCCGACAACCTCCCGGAGGCGGGCTACTCCCCGGCGGAGACGAAGGCCATCGAGCAGGAACTGACGCGCGCAGTTGCCCTGCGGGAGGTCATCCGCCAGGCGAGCGGCGAGACGCTCGATCTTAAAGCGTACGAAGCCGACATGCGCCACCTGATCGATACCTACATCAAGGCGGAAGAGGCGCGAACGATTTCGGACTTCGGTGACCTGGGCCTGCTCGACGTGATCGTGAAAAGCGGCATCGCCGCGGCCATTGCTAGCCTCCACCTGAGACTCCAGACCGACCGCGGAGCCGTCACCGAAACCATTACCAACAACGTCCGCAGCAAGATTCACCGCGAGCACCTGCACGACCCCGCCTTCTACGAGAAGATGTCCAGGCTTCTGAGGGCGCTCTCATGTGGTCATCGCAACATTTGAACCGCTACGTGGTAAGGAAACAGTGGAGGTGTTGGGATGGCAGAAACGCGTACTCGCGGTGTGCGGCTGACGCGAGAAGAACGACTGACTGTACGTCGGCTCATCAGTGACGGTCGCAGTTTTGAAGAAGCGGCGGCGGCCGTCAGGTGTTCGACGAAGACGATGCAGAGGCTGCTGAACACGGTGGGCGGGATGCCACCACGGAAGCCGACGCGTTCGAAGCGGCACCTGTCATTGGCTGAGCGCGAGGAAGTCTCGAGAGGATTGGGAAGCGGCGCATCGTATCGGGCGATCGCACGACGCCTTGGACGGGCACCGTCCACCATCTGTCGCGAGGTCAACGGCAATAGCGGCCCCTGCCGGTATCGGGCGTGTCGCGCGGACGAGGCGGCCTACAAGAGAGCGCGACGACCGAAAGCCACGAAATTCCGCCAATGTCCTCGGCTCCGCACCCAGGTGGAATCGATGTTGAACGCGCAGTGGTCTCCTCAACAAATCAGTGCGAGACTGACCGTTGACTACCCGGACGATCCCGAGATGCGCGTGTCCCACGAAACCATCTATCGCTCGCTGTTCGTCCAGGCCAGGGGGGCGTTGCGCAAAGAGCTCACCGCGTGTCTGCGTTCTGGGCGTACCCGTCGTCGCCCGCATGGGCGCAAAGATCCAGGGGGCTACATCAAAGATATGGTTCTCATCGCGGATCGACCGGCTGAGATTGAAGACCGTGCGGTGCCTGGTCATTGGGAAGGCGATCTGATGCTGGGTGCCCGGGGCCAGTCGGCGATCGCAACGTTGGTCGAGCGTCAGACTCGCTACGTGATGTTACTGGCCGTCGGCCGCAATAAGACCAGTCACCATGTGTGCGCGCTCATCGCGAAGAAGATCAGAACGCTGCCGCAGCATCTCGCGGTGTCCCTCACGTGGGACCGCGGCAAGGAAATGGCTCGGCACCGCCAATTCAGCATTGCGACTGGCGTCCACGTCTACTTCTGTGATCCGTCAAGCCCGTGGCAACGCGGCAGTAACGAAAATACGAACGGTCTGCTGCGTCAGTACTTCCCACGAGGAAGCGACTTGTCAGTCCATAGCCAGCGGCACCTGAACCGGGTCGCACACGTGCTCAACGACCGGCCTCGACAAACTCTCGGCTGGATGAAACCATCTGAAAATTTAGCTAAGTTGTTGCGTTGACCATGTGAGATCGCCGAGCGAAGTGCTGGCCGACCTGAAGGCGAAGCGCATCGACTACGAGGAATTCCTGAAGCGAGTGGCGACGCTGGCGGGGCAGGTGCACGCCGGGCGAGCCGACGACACCCCGGAGCCGCTACGGCGAAGCCCCGGACTGCGAGCGATCTACAACACACTCGTCGCCGCGTCGGTACCGGGTGTGGCGGAGCGGTCGCCAGCGGACGGGTGGCGCGAGGCGGACCCGCCGCTTGACCGCGCGCAGCGGATCGACGCGTCGCTCCGCGTACGTGCGCCGAATGGATGGCGCGGCTTCCTGGCGAAGGAGCAGGAGGTGAAGCGCCTGATCTATGAGGTGGCGCAGGACACGGCGCTCGTCGAACGGCTGTTCGCCGTCATTAAGGTCCAGGTGGAGTACTGATGGGGGCGGCGCTGCGGCTTGGAGAACTGCGCATCGACGTGGTGCGGAAGGACATTAGGAACGTGCACTTGAGCGTGCATCCGCCCAACGGACGCACCCGCATCGCGGCCCCCCGACACCTCAGCGACGCCGCTGTTCGGGCCTTTGCCATCGGCAAGCTGGGATGGATCCGGAAGCAACAGCGGAAGCTACAGGAGCAGGAACGCGAAGCGCCGCGCGAGTACCTCGACCGTGAGACCCACTTCGTCTGGGGCCGGCGCTGTCTGCTGCGCGTCGTCGAGCACGAGGCTCCGCCAGTCGTGGAGTGGCGTCAGCACCGGCTGACGCTGTCCGTGCGGCCGAACACGCCCCGCGAGCGCCGCGCCGAGATCCTGGAGGCGTGGTACCGCGCGCAGCTTCGTGCCGCTGCGGAGCCGCTGGTCGAACTGTGGCAGAAACGGCTTGATGTTCGCCTGACTTCGCTCTTCGTGCGGCGCATGAGAACCCGCTGGGGAACCTGCACCCCTACGGCTGGCACCATTCGGCTCAACACAGACCTGGCCAAGAAGCCCGCCGATTGCCTCGAATACATCATCGTGCACGAACTGGCACACCTGATCGAGCCGACCCACAACGCCCGATTCGTGGCCGTTATGGATCGGTTCCTTCCAGGATGGGTTCACCGCCGGGAACTGCTCAATCGCCTGCCCGTGCGGCACGATGATTGGGAGTACTGAGGCGACTTCCGGCCAAGACAGAGGGCATTGCACGGCATTGTCAACTTGTTGACGGTAGCGCGCTCTTGTCCCGTGAAATCGACGCCCCCGATCGTGCTCAGCAGACGCACGTCACCGCATCCATTCAACGAACGCGCGGGTGCGAAGCAGACGGTGGTGAGCCAACCGCAGAAGGTGTCGACCGACACCTACCATCGGCATGGCCGGAGCGGGCATTCGTCTGAAGTCCGACTTGCACACGCAGATCGCCAGGGCAGGATCGGGCCCACGGCCAGCCCACAGCATCCGGCTAGTCCGTTATCCGAACCAGGGTACCAGCATCAGCGCGGCCGCGTCCGTCGGTTCAAACGCCTAAAGAGATGTCTAGCTGGGCGTGATCCCGAGTCTCCCTTATCATCCCGGATTTCCGATTTGGTCGTGGTACCCTGCCCCGCAGAACAGGCGTCGAGCCTTGCTTTTCTGGGCTCTGACGCGGGGAACCGCGCCACGGAAGGTGACACCCTGTGGGTGAGAAAGAATCCGAGCCCTTTCAGTTCAAATTCAACGGGTTTCTGAAGGTCGCGATCCCGCGTCACTTCCGACGCCGGCCTGGTTCTGCGAAAGCCAAATCGGAAATGTCGGAGTGAGAGAATGGCACCCTCTGGAAGCAGAGGGACCGGATCAAGCCCAGTGGCCGCGCGGGGCGGGATCCGGGGTCGCACTAGCTTGACAGTTCAAGGCAGGACATATCGAGTGACCGACGAACCCTCACGCAAACTTCCTTTAGCTCTAGCAGCATGCTTAGCACGGATAAAAGAAGACGCCAGTTTTGCCGCCCATCGCCAGCATAGGGTCTGAAGGTTATCTCAGCGCGATCCACGTCAGTTCTCATCCGCCCGCCACGCCTTCTTCGGCACGTCCAGCACGCGACGCATGATCGGCACCGTCGCGGGGACCATCACCGCCGACTCCCTTGCTGTAGCCAGCCCGGAGACGCTCTCCGAGCATCCCGGTACCGGTGCCGTGACCGAACTGGTTGAGGATCGTCCGCCGTGACAGGCCGGAGCCCCGTGGGTGGCCGTGTCGCCGACCGGCTGCATGGCCTGCGCCCTTGCCCGATAGTGCGGGCTAAGGGACACCTTGCAGTCACAGGATCACGAAACGGTCCGCGGTCTCGAAGATTAAACGCCAGATGCCAGCCCCGCCCACGAGCCCGTTCAACCCTATGATAGCCAGCCGCCCCGCCCCCCATAGCACCATCAGCGCGAAGCCGGCACAGGCGGTCAGATAGAGTGCCACGAGCACCTGCGTGCCCTTCTCGCTGCCGAATTGGTTTTCCTCCAGCCAGAACGCTGTGCGGGTCGCGAAAGGCGGGCGCAGAACTGCCAGCGCGAAGACAGCGAAGAACAGATGTATGGCAGTGGGGACGAGGGTGGAAAAGAGCATGACGGTCATGGCGGAACCGTACCCTGAGAAGGGCGCCGTTCTCGCGGCCCCGTACTCGGTCCACGCGTAGGGAAGGCCGGCGCCGAAGGCGACGTTCGCGATGACAATGGCGAGTCCGAACAGGCAGGCGAGCGCTAGGGTTAAGTCGGCCGCGACATGTGCCAGGACGGCGCCCAGCCGGCGCAATATCCCTCGCCGCAAGGCATCCTCACGCAGCCGTGCCATCAGCCACCGGCTCGCCCACCAGGACGGCCAGTCGAACAGAGCGTTGAGTAGGGGGACACCAAAAATCAGAATAGAAATCACGACTGCGAATTCGATTGCGGCTCCGCCTATCGGTGTGCCTCCGCCGGGGCCTATGAGGATGCTGCCTATGTATATGGCCGCGACTGCGGCTACGCCCACGAGTGTGCCTGCGCCTATGCCTGCGCTTGCGCCTGCGATTGCAACTCCGATTGCGACTCCGACTGCGACAAAGGGCGTCGGTATTGCGCCTTCGGTTACGACTACGAATGTGACTGCGATTGCGACGACGTACGTCCACAAAACCAGAACGCAGTAGGTATTCTGCTCGGTTAGATGTAACCAAAGACGCTGCCACCGGACCGCGCCGTGGCGCTGTTCTGCGTACCGCTGTTTCGCCTTGCGGAAGAGGAAAAAGAGGACGACGCTCGCGCCCGTCATCGCGCCGATCGAGAGCGCCAGTCTTGGCTCGGCCTGCCGCAGGACGTATTGCAGCAACAGATATGCGATGGCGTACAGCATCGCCAGGGCGAAACACATTTCGAAGGCGCGCCAGCCGAGCGGGGGGCCGAAGAAGCGCTCGAGCCGGGCGAGGAGGTTTTCAAGAAGGCCGGCATAGGCGCGGCTCCATGTCGAACCGTAGAGCCAGCTCCGGATGAGAGCGCGCCATTTTTTGCCGGTGAGGGCGGCCAGGAAGAATCCGTAGATTGGAATCAGAGCGAGTAACACACCCTCCAGTACTGGGTCAGCTTGGAAGCAGAATCCGAGAATTCCAACCCCAGGGGCTCCCGGCCCGCAAGGCGTAGACTCCGCCATTGACGCATCCCCCCCGATTAACGGTCAAATACTGACCTGGCGCCCGTGGTCGCGCCAGTTTTTGTGAGAGAGCTGGGCTCATTTCTAAGCCCACGAGCGCCGCCAGCATGATCGCTTCTAGCGCTGGTGGGCTGTTGCGGAGCACGCTGTGCGGCCTCGCCGTGTTGTACTCCTGCCGCCATCGTTCGATCAAGATCTTGGCTTCCGTGAGTGTGTATAAGATCTCGCGGTCTAACGGCGACCTTTCGGATTCGTCCTCGACTGCGGAAGAGTGACCCGAATCCGAACAGCAGCCGGTCACTCGCTGTCAGGCGTGGCGCCCGCCGGCGAGGACGGCGCAAGACGATCAGTTGCTGCTTGAGCAGAAGATTCTCCGCGATCACCGCTCGCACGCCACCGGGGCCACACAGTGTCGCGGTCATGACGGGCCTGTGAAGCAGGGTGAGCAGGAGGTCCTTCATGCGCGAGACAGCGTAGGCCAGACGTCAGGCGCCACGCAACGTTGCCTCAATCCTGGATGCAGCGAGAGAATTGGGAATTCGAGACGCACAAGCAGAAAGTCGCCAGGGCCGCAGCGGCGCAGAAGAAGAAACGGGATAAGCAGGCGAAAGCGAGACACGTCTGAAGTCTTGGGTACCGCGAGAACAGTAGACCCCTCGTGTCCATTTCGTACACCCCCCGTCGGGGCAGGATCCGATGGGTTTTCTCCAGCTGGCCGTGAGAGTCCCGGACCAGATCGATAAGGCCGATCCCGCCGCTTACACTGGTGCCCATGGCGACTGATGGGGTCAGATTGCGGTTGGCACTCGACACAGCCGGCGAGGGTGCGGCCGGCCCGGAAATGCACACCAGACGTGCTCACGGCGTGAAGGTCCTCAGCAGCCGCGCGAGTAAATAGGTGGTGAATCCATGGGTAAGCACTACGTCCCTCGGTTCTTGCTCAAGAACTGGTCCGCTACCGGTCTAAAACCGGGACCCATGATTCATTTCAGATTCTCCCGAACCGCCGTGCGAGCTCCCGCAACTCATTGTCGACCCAGCACTGTCTTGAAGCGGTAGTCGAGGACTTGCAGATCCTTGTCATCGATTGTCGTCGGTGGCGGCCAATTCATGCAGACGCCCGGCTGCGGGTATAGCTTGATGAGGCGCGTTGGTGTGGTCGCGCGGGGATACTGAGCGAGGTCGCCCTCCGATTCTCGGAACGCGAAGACCTGCATGGCGAGAAAGTTAGCTGTGAATGTAAGCGAATAGACTCGCGGTTGCACATCTTCTGACGTCGCTCGTAGCTGAAGCGAATGGGCGGGCAGGACGCCGTCGTACCGGCCAAGCCAGATCCACATATTGGCCGGCAGAGTGTACGATTCCTTGAAGGCCTTGCGCTCGTCCGTTGTGAAGTACTTCGGCTCCGCGGTCGCACCGGTGAACTCGTAGACCATTGCCGTCTTGACCATCCATCGAATCAGCGCTGTCTGGCGGTCTGGATCGAGGAGAACCTTCACGCCTCGATCGACCATGTCGGTCATGAACGCCATCACATCGTTCTCGAGACCGCTCATCCATCCGTTGTTGCACCGACTGCAAGGCATGCCGACGGTGATTTCCAGGTCGCTCTTCTGAAACGAAATGGTCTTTCCCTCGCGCTCAATCTCCGCGCGGAACCTCTTCGCACCTCCCTCAGCGCGCGAAGCGAGGATCACCTTACGCAGCCAGTCGGCCCATACGTGTTCTTGGCTGACGTCAGGATTGCCACAGAAACCACAAGGACGCATGGTGTGGAAAGTGTACGGGAAGCCCACGTCGGATGAACGCGGCTAGCCGCTATGTCGATCGGACAGCGAGGCTGTCCTGCGCCCTAGAGTTTTCTTGGACACTTGATTGCGAGAGAGTTCTCGCAGGAGGAGTGTCGAGATGAGGAAGCAGGTTGAGGAATCGACAGCGGCGGCGGACGCCCGGATGGCGATCGGAGCGGCCGTCGAGCGTGACCGGAAGGGGCGGTTTTCGGCCCGGCGTAAACGTGCGACGGTACTCCGCCTGCTGCGGGGCGATCCTACGATTGGCACCACGAAGAGGAGTGGCGATGGATTCTGATCGGCGAGTCCGGGATCGTTCGAGTTGATCCCAGAGTGATTACGACTATCGTCTGTGGACTCCGTACCGACGGCGACATCGAGCAGAGGATTCGTGAATGGATTGGGGGCGCGGAGGGGTGGAGATAAGGCGGGGGCAATTTTGCGGGAATAGCTTCCTGCTGGAAACGTCAGCCTAGCCAACGCCGCTCGGTCAAGGGCGCCTATCATGCCCGTCATGTGCCCAATTCTGTGCCCACCCCCTGTGACAATCGGTAGGTCCTGGTCACACTCGCGGCCAGCTCCGCGCCCAGTGTTTCAGGCTGAAAATAGCTGCTATCGTGCTCCATAGCAGTCGGTGTTCTCGCCCGCTCCGCAACTACGAACCGGGAGGTCGCAGGTTCGAATCCGGGCGCGCCAGTGAGGCGATCACCGAGGCTATCCGTCCGTTCAATCCGCCGGGCGAGTTCGGCGCACGGCACTTGCACACGCTCTCGACGTATGCAAACCATAGAATCAGACACGGTATAAGACACACGGCGGCGCTCGCCGGAAGGCGCCCTCGCCCTCGTGTCCCAAACGACCGTTTACGACACATGCTGATCGGCTACGCCCGCGTCTCCAAGGCGGACGGCTCCTAGTCGCTGGACCGGCCGCGCGGTGGCCTTCTCTGGGCGGCCCGGGTCTCGGCCGCTTCCTGTATTGTTTCCTTCCGAATTCTCCCGATCGGGTAGTGACTAGGCGGCGAGGGAGTGCTTGTAATACGCTGCCGGCTATTCTAGCCCTCCCGGCACTTCGCCGCGGAAAAGCCGCATTCTGGAGCGCGCACGCGCCCGCTCCAGGACATCAACAGCGTCACAGGTGCTGTTCATCCTGGCCTGGCTGAAGGAAGACTCGCTGTGAGCGACCAAGACGCGTTCGCGCGGATCCTGGCGTCGTTGTACCAGGCCACGCTCGACGATCGCCACTGGCCGGTGACCTCCGCCCTGATTGACGAAGCCTGCGGCATCACGGGCAATTGCCTCTTGGTCGGAGAAGGCCCGCCCGACGACATCCGGGCCATGTTCGTCGGAGTGTACGCTCGGGGGGAGCGCCAGGCAGACCTGGAACGCGAGTACCTCCAGGTCTACCATCCCCTCGACGAAGCGGTGCCGCGCCTGCGGCAACTGCCCGACAGTCAGGTGGTGCCCATCGCTGACCTGTACACGGCCGAGGAGTTGAAGCGCTCACCGAGCTACAACGACATCTTGCGCCGGGCCCACTACCAGCAGGGCTTGAACGTGCGCCTGGACGGGCCGGATCGCTCGCATATGACGTGGGGGCTCGGCGATCCGGTGGCGTCGGAGGGCTGGGGGTCGGCGACGATCGCGCTGCTGCAGAGGCTGCTGCCCCAGATCCGGCACTTTGTGTGCGTCCGGCAGGCGCTGGTCCGAGCCGGGGCGCGGGCCACGTCCGCGGCCGCCCTGCTGGAGAATCCTCGGATTGGGGTCATCCACCTGGACCGGCGCGGGCAGATCCTGGAGGTCAATGACCGCGCCCGTCGCCTCCTGCGACGTGGCCAGGAGTTGTCGGACCGGGAGGGGGTGCTGCGGGCGCGGCAGCCGGCCGATCAGCGCGGTCTTGAACGGCTCGTGGCCGGCGCGCTGCCGACCGCCGGGGCCGTCCCGGTCAGCGGGTCGATGCTGCTGGCCCGCGCGGCCGGGGCCCCGCCGTTCGTGGTGCACGTCAAACCCGTCGCCGTGCCCCAACCGGACTACGGCGCGCGCTACGTGGCCGCGTTGGTCCTGATTGTCGAGCCGAGGAGCCAGCATCGGATCGACCCCGATCTGGTGGCCAGGACCCTGGGGCTGACCCCGGTGGAGAGTCGGATTGCGGTCGGGCTGGCCGAAGGCAAGAGCGTGCGGGAGATGGCCGCGGCCACGGGGCGCACCCCAGGCGCCATCACCTGGCACCTGAAGCAGATCTACCGGAGACAGTCGATCGCCGGGCAGGTGGATCTGGTGCGGCTGGTGCTGTCACTCACCGAGTTCGAGTAAGCCGCCACGCGGTGGCGTCCTCTGGGCGGCCCGGTTCTCGGCCGCGTTCTGCCTTTTTCCTTCCGAATTCTCCCGATCGGGTAGTGACAGGGCGGCGCGGAAGTGCGCGTACTACGCTGCTAGTTTCTCACGACTGCCGGGACGGTCTGGCGCAGTTGGCGGTCGCGCGCTTCGCGCAACGGGCGTGACGTCACGATGGCTCTTGCGGCATGGCGGAGGAGCGAATCGTGACACCTCGTGCCCCCATCCACAAGCATCGCAACCTCTTGGGCCGCGTCGCCCCGCGCCGGCGTTATGGCCTTCGCTCCGCCTCGCCCGCCGGCGCGCGGGATCGAGACCGATCCCGTCGCGGGAGCAGATTGAGTACTGGACGGGTATCAACTGGAACGGGGAGATACGGATAGCGGCCTGCACGGGGACGCCATCGGACGGCTGGATCCAGGTGGAAGCAACCACACGTACGACGGAGGAAGGAACATGGAGACAGGATCGATCCAACCACGCGGGAGAGGCCGCGGGGGACGCACAGCCGAGCGCACGCGCGGATCGATCAGCGAACTGAGATCAACGGCGACACGAGGGGCAGGCTGGAAGCGGAGGCTGGTCACGACCATCGCGACGATCACCGCGCTGGCCGGGCTGGCCGGGCCAGCCACAGCCGACGAGCTAGTGACCAACCTCGGGGAAAGCAGCCTGGGTACGACAACAGAATTGAGGCTGAGCGTGAACGACATCGTAATGCCGTTCACGACGGGACCGCACCCGACCGGGTACCGGCTCGAAGCAGTTTCCCTGGAGTACACGACAGGGAGAGTTCGCAAGTACGACCTGGTGTACGTCAGCGTGTACGGAGACCACCCCACGGAGTTCTACCGGCCGAGCGACACCAATCAGGTGGCGCACCTGACAACGCATCTACTGGAACAAGAAGGTCCTGTCGCAGGGGTGAACAAGTACAGGGTGAGAACCAGACGGTTCGGGGGCACGCCGGTAACGTCAGTGCACCTCGAGCCGAACACACAGTATTGGGTGGAGATCTTCGCAGGGGAGGACGCGACGACAGCACAACTCGCAGCCACGGTGTCAGGTAACGAGAGTGGAGCGATAGGGTGGACGATCGGGAGCTATGTACTCACCAAACCGGAAGGAACCTCGGACGCCAACTACAGCCTTGTTGGGATCGACACTTTGAAGCTGAAGGTCGAGGGGCGCACCAACCCCGAGGTGCTGATCTCGATCAGCGACGCGACGGCGACCGAGGGCGTCGACGAGACGATGGATTTCGTCGTCTCGCTGAGCAGGAGCTGGAGCAGGACCATAACCGTCGACTACATCACGCTCTCCACCACCGCATCGGCAACACCCGGGGTGGACTACGAAGACGTAAACGGAACCCTGACGTTCCGGCCCGGCGAGACCAGCAAGATCATCTCGGTCCCGATCATCGACGACACCGTGAACGACCCCGGCGAGACATTCAACGTATTGCTGTACGACGCGAAGGGCGCCGATCTCGACGCCGATCTGGGAACAGGACTCGGCACCATCCTCAACACGGAGATCCTGACCGGCAGCTTCGAGCACGTGCCAGCCGAGCACGACGGCAGCACGCCGTTCACCTTCGACGCCGTCTTCAACAGCGACATCGGGATCAGCTACAAGACGCTGCGCGACCACTCGTTCACGGTGACGAACGGCAAAGTGACCCGCGCCCGCCGGAACAACGGGCGGAACGACAGCTGGGAGATCACCGTCACGCCGTGGGGCAACGACGCCGTCACGGTCACGCTCCCGGGCAACCGCGATTGCGGAACGACGGCCGCCATCTGCACCAAGGAGGACCACCCGGTACAGCTGAGCAACAGTCCATCGGCGACGGTCGCCGGGCCGCCGGGCGTATCGACCGTGCCGGTGACGGCGAGCTTCGGCAACATGCCCGCCGAGCACGACGGCAGCACATTCACCTTCGATCTGAGCTTCAGCGAGAACGTCGCGGCCGGCTACGCCCGAATCCGCGACCACGCGTTCAGCGTCAACGGCGCCACCATCAAGAAGGCGCAACGGAAGACCCAGGGAAGCAACCAAAACTGGACGGTGACGGTCGACCCGACCGGCAACGGCGGGGTCAGCATCACGCTGCCGGAGACGACCAACTGCAACAACGCGGGCGCCATCTGCACGGATGACGGACGCAAGCTGAACCACTCGACATCGGACAGCGTCCAGGGGCCCGTCGGCATATCCGTCAGCGATGCGCGAGTAGAAGAAGCGGCCGGCGCGGTACTCGCCTTCGCCGTCACGCTGAGCCGACGCGCAAGCAGCCCCATCACGATCAACTACGCCACCTCGGACGGAAGCGCCACCGCGGGGGCCGACTACACCGCCGCGAGCGGGATACTCACCATCGAGTCGGGAAGCTCATCAGGGAGCATCGAGGTGACGGTGCTCGACGACTCGCACAACGACGGCGAAGAGACGCTGACGCTGACGCTGTCGAACGCGTCGAGCGGAGTCCTGACCGACGCGACGGCGACCGGCACGATCGAGAACCACGACGCGATGCCGCGCGCACTGATCGCCCGGTTCGGCCGCACCGCGGCGGTGCACATCGTCGAGCAGGTTGAAGCGCGCGTGAACGCGCCGCGCCGGCCTGGGTTCGACGGCCGAGTCGCCGGCCGCGAGATCAACCGCACCATGGGACGCGAGTTCGCGCTCGACTTCTTGCGACAGCTCGGGGGGCAGGCCGGGTACAACGCACCGATGGGGGGCAACGCGGGTCAACAGACGAGGCAACCGGGAGCGGGAGGCTCCGGACTCGGCGGAACGCCGCTCAACACACCGGGCGGCGGGATGAACCCGGCGATGGGCGGGCTGCACAGCGGGGGCATGGAACAGCTGCACGGTGACCAGGCCGGACAGTACGGCATGGGCATGGGGTTCCAGCGCGACCGCGTGCTGAGCGGATCGGAGTTCGCGCTCAACCGGGCGACATCGCGCGGCGGGATCCTCTCGTTCTGGAGCCGCAGCGCGCAGTCCCAGTTCCACGGCCGCGACGGCGTGATGGCGCTCAACGGCGACGTCCGAACGACGATGGTCGGGGCCGACTACTCAAAGGGGCGCATGGTCACCGGCGTATCGCTGTCGCACAGCCGAGGCCTCGGCAACTACGCCAGCGTCGACACCGGCCGGATGACATCCGCGGTCACGGGCCTCTACCCGTGGATCGGCTACAAGGCCAGCGACCGCATCACCGTGTGGACCGTCGCCGGCTACGGGGCGGGCGGCCTGCTGCTCAACCCGGGGGCTGGACCGGCCATCGAGACCGGGCTGTCGATGGCCATGGTAGCCGGCGGAGGCCGGGGGCAAATCCTCGGCGACGGCAACGGCTTCGGCCTGGCATTCAAGGCTGACGCCCTGTGGGTCGGAACGCACACGAAGGCGGTCGACGGTCCCGGCGGACGGCTCGCCGCCACCGACGCGGCGGTGAACCGGCTGCGCACGGCGCTGGAAGGGTCGCACAATCTGACTATCGGAACCCGCATGGCGCTCACCCCGAGCGTCGAGGTGGGCATCCGGCAGGACGGCGGCGACGCGGACACCGGGACCGGCATGGACGTCGGCGCCGGACTGGTCTTCGCCGACGCCGTGACCGGCCTCTCGGTCGACGTCCGAGTCCGACGGCTCGTCGTCCACCAAGCCGACGGGTTCGCCGAGCACGGCCTGTCGATCTCGGTCAGCTACAACCCGACGCCGACGACGCCACTCGGCGTCACCGCACGCGTCTCCCCCGCCTGGGGCGGCGACGCCATGAGCGGCGCCGAGGCGCTGTGGGGCCGCGAGAGCATGGGGGGCATGGGCCACGAGTCGGTGAGGGGCAGCAGTGGCCACCGCCTCGACACCGAAGTCGGCTACGGGCTGCCGATCGGCAGTCGTTTCGTCGGCACACCGCGGGCGGGCGTGCGCACATCGGAGTACGGCCGCGACTACCGGATCGGCTACGGCATGCAGGTGCTCGATCAGGGACGCCTGAACCTGGACCTCGGGGTCGACGCCGAACGCCGCGAGAGCGCGATCTTTCACATGCAGGAGCAGTCGGGGACCGACCAGCGGGTCCTCGGGCGCGCCACCGTGCAGTGGTAGCACGGTCGGGCGAACGCGCTCGATACCACTGCCCCAACGAGGACCGGGCGCCGGCAGGCCGAAAGCAAGGCCGGGGCCCGGTCCAACGATCATCAGCGCAACGCGTGGCGGGAGAGGGCGTCACCAGCAACGCCGAACACACCGCCGCGCGACAGGTGCCGGCCGGCCGGTCAGTCTGCGTACATCCGCGTGGAAGTGTCCGACTGAGCCCGAACCGGTGCCGGCGCTCCCGCTGCTCGGGCACCTGCTCCTCGCGCTGGGGGTGCCGGCCGCCGGGGCGCGGGTCCTGTCTCGGCGCCCGCGCGTGCCACCCGCGGCGTAGCGTCGCGAGGCGGCGTTCCCCAGGCGGGCTGGCGGTCACGCCCGATGCCCGGGGGGTTGCCGTGGCCTGACGCCACGCCCGCGCGCGCCGAGATTTTCCCACCGACAGCCGTTCGTCCCGATGGTCTCGTGCTCGTGCGATCGCGAGGACGCCGGGGTCCGTGTACGCGTGATCGCAGCCCACCGGGACGCGCGCCGCCGTCCTCTCCCGCCGGGCGGTCGGTCTCCCCCGTCCCGCCCCGGCGCCGGCGGTGACGCGGGCCGGCGTGAGCGCCAGAGCCGAGCGGTGGCGCACGGTGCGCTGCCGCGGGGTGGGGTGCGGGACGATGTTCTACATCTGTGGGTCCTGCTGGCGGGGGCAGGCCTACTGTGGGGCGATCTGCCGCGCGACCGCGCAACGGCACCAACGACGGGCCGCCAACGCGCGGCATCAGCAGAGCCTGGAAGGCCGGCTCGATCACCGGGACCGCCAACGGGTCTACCGCGCGCGGTGTCGCCTCCGCGTGACGGATGCACCTTCCCCCCGGCGCCCTCGATCTACGACCATCACACCACCTGGCCGGCACGCGGCCCACCGGCCCGTGTGCCTCGTGTGTGGGCGCGTGTGGGTGCGACGAAGGGCCAGACGCGAGCCACCCGCGAGATCGGGCGGGGCGGAACGACGAAAGGCTCCCGACAATGGCGATTCGTGACCTCCCGAACACCGACGGGCTCCCGGCGTGTGAGGTGGACACCGCCGAGGAACTGACCCAACGCCTCGTGCCGGGCGTGTACGTACGCGCCTCGCGCGACGTCCTCGCCGCGTGCGGGTGGACCGAGACCGAGAACGCCGATCCCCCGGAGATCGTGGCCGGGGCCGACTGGCGCGACGACGCCTGGATCGCCGAGGGCGGCGACTAGCCGCGCCCGAGAAGGAGCTGCGCGATGGCATGGGGTCGAAAAAAACCGGCGGCGGACAAGCCCAGGTGGAACCAGGACGACTATCACAAAGAGTTTGCCGCCACGCTCAAAGCGCAGATCGCGGCCGGCGTCGCGCCGTGGCAGAAACCGTGGAAGCCAGGCGAGCGCCGACTCTCGAAAAACATCCAGACCGACAAGCCGTACCGGGGCGGGAATTCGGTCTACTTGAGCGTGACCCAAACGGCGAAGGGCTACAGCGATCACCGCTGGGCCACCTACAAACAGATCAGCGAGATGGGCGGGCAGGTCCGCAAGGGCGAGAAGGCCACCCACGTGCTCTTTTACAAGTTTGACGACGAGAAGAAGAAGGCCCAGGAGCAGCCCGGCACCCCGACGACCGATGGCAAGGCCGAGAAGGAACAGACGCGCCCGCCGATGGTCCGCTGTTATGCCGTGTTCAACGTCGAACAGGCCGACGGGTTGAAGCTGGACCGCAAGCCCGGCGACGAAATCAAAGAGCCCGAATGGAAGGCGCACCAAACCGCCGAGCGGGTGATCCAGGAGAGCGGCGTCCACGTCGCGCATGTTCGCGGCGACCGTGCCTGTTACAACGTCCAAACCGACAAGGTGACGCTCCCCGAGCGGGAACAATTCGCCACCGCGAACGGGTATTACCAGACCGCCTTACACGAACTCGGCCACGCGACCGGCCACCCGTCGCGCATGGACCGCGACACCCTGAACAACGGCGTCGGACACTTCGGGAGCGTCGAGTACGCCCGCGAAGAACTCCGGGCGGAAATGTCCGCGATGATGACGGGCGAGCGTGTCGGCGTCGGCCACGACGGCAGCCGCGGCGCGGCGTACGTCGACGGCTGGATCAAGGCGCTCGACCAAGACCCGAAGGAGATGTACAAGGCCGCAGCCGACGCGCAGAACATCTCTGATTACCTGATGCGCCCGATCCGTGAACGCGAACAGGCGACCGAGCAGGAACACGGCGAGCTGACCGAGAAATACGCGGCGGCGCGCAGCCCGCAGATCAGCCACGCGCCCCCGCCGCAGGCGGCGCAGCAGCCCGAACGCGACGCCGGCATCAGCCGTTAGGGGCGGGCTATGTTCGACAGAACCGATGTGCTCTGGCGAGAGGAACCGCCGACCCGCGAGCCGCCCGCAACGCCGGCGCGCGACGCCGAGCCGACCGTTGACCAGGCGCGCCAGGTCACGCCACGACCAGGCGCGCCAGGTCAACGCCCCCGCCGCACCGCCACGGACCCGGACGATCAACACAATTTCGACGGCGAGGACCGGGCGCACCGCTCGACAGACGCCGACCGCGACCGACACGCGCGCGAGCAGCATCGAGGATGGCAGGCCGGGCCGTGAGGCCCGTGAAGGCCGGCCGCGCGAGGAACGCGACCAGCTCGCACGCGAGCGACACGCCCGCATCAGCGAGGCGGGCTCGCCGCAGGACGCCCCCGCCACGCCACGCGCCCAGGACCGACAGGCGGGCGACGACGGCCGCCGCACAGGGACCGCCGGCCGCCCATGGACCGACCAGGACCGGGCCGGCATCCAACGATTCACAAAGGACGCACCACGCTGCACGGACGGCCACCGACGCGAGCACGACGCGCGCGAGGCGCAGCCCCGCGACCGCCGTACCCGCACCACCCGCGACCGCGATGCCATCGCCGACGTGGGGATGTACCGCGCCGTCGCGTACACGGACATATCCGAGCACCACTACGACAATCATCCGTACGTCACGCGGCGCGCGGTGAACCGGATGGTCCGCGACGGCGTGCTAGAGGAACACGAGGCGACCGGCCCGCAGGGCCACACCTTTACGGTGCTGACCGCCACGGCACGCGGCCGAGACGCCGCGCACCGGGCCGCGCTGGACGCCGGCCACGTCCTTGAGCAGGAGACATGGACCGGACTTGTCAAGCCGGCTGAGCTGTCGCACGACACAGCCGTGTACCGCGCCGCGCTAGACGAGCGGGCGCGCATCGAGGCCGAGGGCGGGCGCGTCGTGCGCGTCCGCCTTGATGCCGAACTGAAAAGCCTCGTCGCCACCGCGACCGAGAAGGCGCGCGCCGAGGGCGGCGACCGCGCGGCCGATGAAGCCAAGCGCGCAGCCGCCCAGGAGCTCGGGCTCCCCATGCAAGACAACCGCGTGATGTACCCCGACGCGCAGCTAGAGATTGAGGACGCCGACGGCGTGAGCGGCCGGGTCAACGTCGAGATCGCGTCAGACCACTACCACGCGGCGGCCATCGTGGCGAAGGCCGGCGCGGGCTTTGCCCTGCACGGCAGCAGCCGATCCGCCACCCGGAACATCGGCCGCGCGCTTGGACAAGCGGCGGCGCGTGAAACCGACAGCGGGCCGGGCGGCGGCTCCCCCTCCGCCGGGCGCGATGGATCGGTGGAGCTGTAGACGATGCAACCGATCACCGTGGCCCTCGGGCTGACCGTGACGGTCCTCGCGCTCACCGCGCTGCTCGTCGGGCCGCAGTTTGAATACCTGGCCCCGCACACCCGCGTGCTCGTCACCGAGTACTGGCCGAGCCTCACCGCCTACGGCACGCTGGCCGTGCTCGCGTTGATCGTCGCGCTCTACGCGACCGCGCGCGCCGCCGGCCTCGCGGACCTCGGGCGGAAAGTGGATCTCGTGGAACGGTCGATCCGGCGCGGCGCGGGCGGCGATCCGGAGCTGGCCGAACAGATGCAGCAGCAGGACCGGGGAGACTTTGACGACTGACGACGGGCCACCGGCCGCGGCTCGAGGCCTGTCCGTGAGCCCGCGCCCACACATCCACAAGGAGCACGACCATGCACCCCCACCGCGCACCCATCGTGACCGCCCTCGCGGGCCTGTTCGCCGTCGGGCTGGCCGAGGCCACCCTCGACGCGCAGGGCGTGAGCCCGTGGCTGAACGCGGTCGACGTGCTGCAGCAAGCCTTCACCGGCCCGCTCGCGCGCGGCCTGTCGCTCATTGCCATTGTCATCGGCGGGCTGATGTTCGCCTTTGGTGAAGGCGGATCTAAGAAGGCGCTCGCCGGGATCATCTTCGGCTTGGGGATGGCGATGGGCGCCGCGAACTTCCTGACGTGGTTGTTTTCATGACCATCGGCCACGGCGCGCGCGCGTGGGCCGCGTACCCCGCGCTGTCGGCCCCCTTGACCATGATGGGCGTTGAACGGCGCTGGTTTCTCTTGTCCGCCACGCTTGGCATGGCGATGTGGAACGCCGTCAACAGCATCATGATCGGCGCGGTGTCGTTTTGCCTCCTGTACGGCGTGGGATGGTGGGCCTGGCGGACAGACCCGCACATGCTCACCATCCTGCGTGAATCCGTCCGGTTCAAGACCCGGTACGACCCGGCGAAATGGGCCGCGTCCCCGTGGTACATCGTGATCACCCCGGCGCGGCGGGCGCGTCGATCCGCATGACCACCACCGATCGAGAAGTCGCCGACCACGCCGCTGCCGGCGCGCTGGCCGACGAGCTGCCGTACTGGGGCTGGCTCCCCGACGACCGGACCTGTCTCACCCGGAGCGGCGAGCTGGTGACGCTCGCGCGCCTGTCGCCGACCGTCGTAGACGGCCACACCCCGGACCAGCTTGACGCCGTGCTCAATCGCTGGCAACGGATGTTGAGCGGCATCGACGCGCGAACTCGGATGTACTTTTACCTGCTACGCCGGCCGGCGACGTTCCCCGCCGCCGACACGGGCTTGTCGGCCGTCGCCGACCTCGGGCAACGCAAGCGCCGCGCGTTCCTGGCGAGGCGCATCCAACAGATCGAAACGTACGTTGCGTGGTGCTACGACCCAAAACTATCCACCGCCGCCGCCGGCCAGCACAACGCGCCGTGGTGGAAGCACTACATCCGCACATGGATGAAGGCCCGCCGGAATCCCAACGAGGCGATCTATTTCCGCGAGCAGATCGAGGACGCGACCACGCGCTTTCGGCAACAGGTAGACGCCAGCCGTACGCTCGTCGCCGATCTCACGCCGCTCGACATTCTCACGGCCCACGCCGGCTCGCGTGTTCTCGCCGAGCTGGTGAACAAGCCCGGCCGCGCGCCGTGGGAGGGGGCGACCGGCAGCGGGATGAACTGGCGGCTCGCCACCAGTGAACTCGAAGCCGAACGTCGTCACCTTCGACTGGACGGCGAGCCCGTCATTCTGTACTCGCTCCTATCCCCGCCCGCCAGAGCCACGGCGAATCTCCTACACGATCTGTACCGGCTCGACAGTGTGATGACCGTCACGCTCGAATGGCGACCGTGGGATCTGGACGCGGCGCGCCGGAAGATCCGCGGCGCGCAGCGCCACTACTTTTCAAAGCGATACTCGATGATGGCCCACGTACAGGAAACCGAGGGCACCGCGTCGGCGATGGTGGACAGCGCGGCCGACGTGGAATCAGCTCGCTTGGGCGATGCCCTGGTCGAGCTGGAAACGCAAGGCATCGCGTACGGCGATCTCGCGCTCACCATTGCCTTGCACGGCGAGCTTGCGCAGATCGAACGCCTCGACGGAGACATACTCCGCATCTTCGCGGCGCACGACGCGAAGGCGATCCGCGAAGGGTACGGCCAGCTCCCCGCGTGGTTTTGCCGACTGCCGGCGCAACCGCGAAAACGACAGGTCCGATCCGTCTTTATGTCGGCCGGCGCGGCGGCGTGCCTGGCGCCCATCTACGGCCCACCGACCGGCGAGGCGCGCAGCCCGCATCTTGACCGCGCGGCGCTCGCCATCCTCGAAACCCAATGGCAGACCCCCTTTTACTACGACCTGTTTCATGGCGACGTAGGCCACACGCTGGTACTCGGCGCGACCGGCGCGGGTAAAAGTTTCACCCTCAATTTTTTGCTCGTGCAAGCCCTGCAGTACAACCCGCGCGTCCTCATCTTGGACCTCGGCGGCTCGTACCGCTGGATCACGCGGTTCCTCGGCGGCGGCTACCTGGAGCTGTCCCCCGATGACGACACCGGGCAGGGCGGCTTTCGCTTGCGCCCGTTCGCGCTCCCGCACACCGAGCGGAGCGTGCAATTCCTCACCGGCTGGCTCATGCGCCTACTCAGAATCGGCGGCTGGACCGTCACCGGAGCTGACCCGACCGAAATTCGCGCACGCATCGAAGACCTGTACGCCTTCCCGCCCACCCGCCGGACAATGACCGTATTGGTCAAATCCTTACCGTCCGCCATGTGGCCGGCGATGGGCCGCTGGTACGGCAACGGCGTATGGGGCACGTATTTTGACAACCCCGCCGACGGTGACGATCTCACCTTGGCCGATTGGCACGTCATCGACCTTGCCGGCGCAGCCGAACACGCTGACTTGTGCGAGGCCGCGCTGTTCTATTTGTTGGAACGGCTCCGACTCACCCTTGAGAACCCCGACGAATCCGCGCGGGTGAAATTGATGGTGGTCGATGAAGCGTGGCGCTACGTGCGCGACCCGGCCGTCCTGGCCTACCTCGCGGAAGCCGCGAAAACATGGCGGAAGAAAAACGCGGCGCTCATCATGGCGACCCAAAGCGCCGTGGACGTAACCGCCACGGCCGGCGCGGAGGCGCTCCTGGAATCCATGCCGACCAAACTGTTTCTCGCGAATCCCGAGCTGCCCGAGAAGGCCGCTGAAACCTTCCGGTTGAACCCGTCCGAAGTCGAAATCATCCGAGGGCTCGTCAGTAAACAAGAACTCTATGTACGACGCCCGAACATGGCCGCGACCGTGCGGCTTGAAGTCGATCCCGAATCGTACTGGCTGTACACATCATCGGCGCGCGACAGTGCCCGACGCGCCGAAGCCGTCAAACAGCATGGCCTAGAGGGGGCGCTCGCCCACCTCGCCGCCGGTCGCTGAGAACAGGAGAGGGAACCCATGACCATCCGCCGAATCCTCGCGCGTGTCTCGATGATCTGCCTCATCCCAACGCTCGCCTTGGCGCAAGACACGCCCGCCGGCGCGGCCGACGCCGCGCCCGGCGCGTCCGTCTTGCAGGTACACGATGCGCCCGATCAGATCATCCACGTCAACACCCGCATCCGTCACACGACCGTGATCCAGCTCCCGCAGCGCGAGAACATTCTCGATTTTATTGTGGGCGACTCCGAGTACTGGCACCTGTCCGGCGCCGCGAATCTCGCCTTTCTGAAACCGATCGGCGAAGGCGTCAACACCAACGTCGCGCTTGTCTGCGAGAGCGGCCGGATCTATGCGTTCCTGGTGGTCGAACGAGACGCCCCGCCGCATCTCATTGTCCGCGTCGGAGCTGACCCCACCACCACGACGCCGGCCGGCGCGCCGATCCCCGCCTTCGTCGCGCGGTCCCGCGTGGCCGAGTATCAGCTCATGGCCGAGGAAAGCCGCGCGGCCGTCTACGCGGCGCAGATCGACGCCGAGACGCAGATCGCCGCGATGCGCCAGGACGCGACCGCGCAGATCAACGAGTTTCGTTCGAGCTATCCCACGCGCTTGGAGTTTCCCTATCGGCTGGACGACAAGGCCGCGCGCTGGCCCTTTCTCGTACAAGGCATGTGGCATGACGGCCAGTTTACGTACGTCCGATCAACGGCCCAGGAGACACCCGCGCTGTATGAGAACCGCGACGGCGATCCGTCCCTCATTCCTTACGACCTCCAGCAAGACGGCCTGTTGATCGTGCGCCGCCTTATCGGGTCCGGCTGGCTGCAAATCGGCCGCGACCGCGCCGGCTGGAAGATCGACCTAGACGATTTGGAATGACCCTATGCCCAACTGGACCCGACTGAGCGCCCCGGCTGCGGGCGCATTTTCAGCATCGTGGATCACCCGGATCGGGGCGCTTATCTTGGCCGTGGTTCTCGGCGGCGCGTTCCTCATGCAGTCGTGTTTTTCGTCGGCCCCCACCGACCCCGAATCACTCATCGAGGCCGAGGGAATCGCCGGCGATCGCGCCGAGCGGGAACTCAGCCAGCGGGTACAGGACATCGAGACACGCGCGGCGCTGGACGCTGCCGCCGCCGAGCGAACCCTTGCCATCGAAGGCACGCAACTTGCCGGCGGGCACGTGACGCCCGCCTTTGACCCGACGACCGGCGAGACGTTGCCCGACGGCACCGCGCCCGGCATCGTCCCGCGAACTGAGGACGAGGCGCAGCTCCGCGAACTGCTACGCCTTGAAGCCATCGAACGACGTACCCGGTCGCTTCGCTCCCCGCCCGTCGTCATCACCTACCGACTTCCCGGCGGGCTCCCACCGGCAGCGGCGGCGACCGCCGCGGCCGAGCCCGCCACGCCGGCCCAGGCCGGCGGGC
The DNA here is from genome assembly GCA_965237405.1 of Vicinamibacterales bacterium. Classification (GTDB taxonomy): domain Bacteria; phylum Acidobacteriota; class Vicinamibacteria; order Vicinamibacterales; family UBA8438; genus CAUZIB01. Next base: position 2,900,842 of record OZ250139.1, read on the forward strand.
CGACCGACACCCCCGCGAGTAGCGCCGACATCGCGCAGCCCGTGAGTTTGGCTGAAACCGTCGCCGCCCTGGCCGCGATGGATATCGAGCAGACCGGCGGCATCGACCCGACTTCCATGCTCCCGATCGGGCTCCAACAGATCCCCCCGTCCCCGCCGGACCCGTCCGGCTTGGGCGCACCACCCGGCGCGGCCGTCCCGCAGGGCGACCCATCGAACCCCGCCATCGTGCGGACCCCCAACGACCCGCCCGGATGGGATCGGATCTACGAGGGCTCGTTTATCGAGGGCGTACTCGTCACCCAGCTCAACGGCGACTTTCCCAGCCCGGTCCTTGCGTCGGTGTCCGTCCCGTTCTACTCGGCCGACCGCCAGCGGATTGTGATCCCGCGTGGCGCGCGCGTGGTCGGATCCGCGTCGGCTACCGTCGGCCAGGATCAAGAACGGCTCGCCGTCGGGTTTCACCGGCTCATCTTCCCCGATGGTCGATGGGTGTCGCTTGAGTTTCACGGGCTGAATCAGCTTGGCGAGGGCGCACTTAAAGACCGCGTGAACCGCCATTACTTGTCGATGTTCGCGGCCGTCGGCGCGGTCGGCATCATCAGCGGTTTGACGTTGCGCGGATCAGACCCCTACGCGGGCGGGCGTCAGGGGTTCCAGGCGGGCGCAGGGCAAGGGCTCGCGCAAGGCGCGACGAGCATCCTCGACCGTTTTCTAAACCGACTGCCGACCATCACGATCCGCGCCGGCCACCGGCTACGGATCTGGCTGACGTCTGATGTCCTTGTGCCCCGTTCGATCTGAGCAGGACCGGGCCGGCGGGAACCCGCCGGCCCCTCACGGCCGCCGTGCCGCAGCGGGCCGGGTGTGTCACCCGGAGGGCCGCAGCAGAGCGGAGGACGGCGTAGCCGTTGACACGCCCGGAACGCGAAGGCGCTCCGGGCTTTTGACGCGGCTCGAGCATGTGTCTTGAGCCCGCACCCACGGAGAGAAGGAGCCCACCGATGAAGAACACGATCCTCTGGTCGCTCGTACTGTTCTCACCCCTACTGTGGACCACGACCGCGCACGCGCTGTTCGGCATCCCCGACTTCGCGGCGCTCGCGCAGCGTGTGACCATCATCGCGAATCAGGGCGTCCAAATCGCGCATAGCGTGACGCAAATCTCGAAAATCACCGAGCAGATGACCGAGATCAAGAACCAGTACGCACACCTGAAAAACGAAGCGCTCGGGCACGTCGGGGCGCTCGCCGATCCCTTTGTGACGCTAGCCGCCGTGCCCGGTACGTATGTCTCTGACGGGCTCGCGTGGCGCACCGCCTACACCGGCACCACCACCGCCGGCCTGATCGATGCGTTCGAGCGGTTCAGCGCCAGCGGTACGCCGATGACCGATTACTGGCAGACTCGCCTTGACGCAGCGCCCGACACGACCGAGGCGGACGTACTCGCCGAATACAACGCCTTTCCCGTGTCGCTCGCCGACCGTGCGGCAGCGAACTACCGCCGGCACCGCGACCACGGCGAACAGCGAACCGCGCAAAGTCAGATCGTCAACACCGCCGCGTCGTCCGCGACTGCGACCGTTCAATCGGCGCGGCTGTCGTACGCCGCGTTACGCGGGCAGACCAATCAATCAGGCACGGCGCTCCAACAGGCCCAGGTCACAGGCACCATTACCGCCGGCGAAGTGTCCGCCGCCGTTCTACAACTACACGCGCACGAGGCGGCACGCCGCGCCGCCGAAGAACTTGAGGCCGAGGAACGACGGCGCGAACGCGAGGCGGCACGGCTGGACCGCAACCGTGTTGCGCGGGCTACACACGCTCGCCACCGGGCCGGCATCGAGGCCAGCCGCGACGGTGGCGACTCCCTGCTTTTCAGCCTTGTGCAGCAGTAGCGTAGAGATTTCCCGTGTGCGCGACGAACCCACCGACCGGACGGCCGCGCGCCTGGCGTACCGCGAGGCGCGCGGCGTGCTTCGCGCTCGCCGCGCTCATCCTGTGCGCCGCGCCCGCCCTGGCGCAGCCGCCCCCACGCCAGCAGATCGATCCGCTCGTCCCCACCAACATCCCCGAGGCCGACCAATACGACTTCAAAGGCTATCTCGATCAAGTCATGGAGGAAATTCAGCGGTCCAACGGGCCGACCGTTCTCGCGGCCGGCAACACGCTGTGGCGAGGACTCGCCGCGATCGTCGTCGTCTGGACCGGCGTGAAAATCGCTATGTCCGGCACGTTCTCAATGTGGGCCGTCATCGAGCTCATTATCGGGCTCTGGATCCCGTGGGTCATGCTCCTGTTTTACGCGACGAACATCCCCGGGATGACGTTCACCTTCCCCGGCATGATTGCCGCCGGCGGCAACTGGCTCCACTCGTTTTTTCTGTCCGACATCGTGCCCGCTGTGAAGATCGAGCTGGCGAATCTCGTCACCACGCAGACCACCGCGTTGTCCGATGCGTGGGCCGGGACATCTTGGTTCGAGCTGACGACCGCCTTTGGCGACGCGATGAGCACGCTCCTTATCGGCACGGTCATGAGCGGGTTTATTTTTCTGTGTCTGGTGATCATCTACGCCGTCACGTACGCCCAAGTGATTTGGGCGCAGATGGCGATCATGATCCTGGTGTTCGTCGGCCCGATGATGATCCCCTGGCTCGTCTTTGAGCCGATGGCGTTTCTGTTTTGGGGTTGGTTCCGGTCGATGATCACCTTCGCGCTCTACGGCGCGATCGCGGGCGCGGTCATGCGCGTGTTTATGAGCGTGTCCCTCGGATTTTTGACCACCTTCCTTGACCAAGCCAACGTCGAGAATCCCGTGCAGATGGTGACATGGTTGCTCATCCTGTTGCCGTTGATGGTGGCCGGCGTCATGGCCTCACTCAAAGTCGGAGAGCTGGCCGGGATGCTGGTGAGCGGCGCCGGCGGCGGCGGCGCGGGGATGACCGGCGCGCTCATGATGGCCGCGACCGGCGGCAAGGCGGCGCTCGCCGGCAAGGCCGCAGCAGGAGTGAAATGATGGCAAAGCAGGAGCAGGACAGCGGAACGACGTACGCCGATATGTGGGGCGAAGCCGTGCATAGCAACCGGCACTTGCGGGTCCTCTCGATGGCCCTTGCCGGGCTCGTGCTGTTGCTCGTGGTGATCATCGTTCGGCTCTCGTCGGTCGAGCTGCCGAAACCGATTGTCGTACGTGTTGATGACGTGGGCCGCGCCGAGGCGCTCGCGTACGACACGGTTGAGGCCCAGGCCGATCCACTGGACCCGACGACCAAGTATTTCCTCAACAGATTCATTGACGACTATTACAGCCGGCGCGGGGCCACGGTCGAGCAGGCATGGCCGCGCGCGCTCCGGTTTTTGACGACCACGCTCGCCAATGAAGCGTTCCGGCTGGAAGGCGAGAACGTCGCCATGCTTGCGGCCGGCGCCGCCCGCGACGAGCTGCAAGTGGAGCGGGTGACGCTGCGGATTCAAGCCAGCCCGGAACCCCCGCACGCGGCGGCGGCTGACTTCGATCTGGTGCGGCTTGTCGGCGGCGCGGAAGTGGGCCGCGACCGCTGGACCCTCTCACTCCAATTCACGTTTATTGAGACGGTCGAGCCCGAGTTGATGATCGTGAATCCAATGGGGATCATCATCACCTACCTCCGCGGCGATCGCGCGCTCGTGACAGGATGACCACGACCCAGGCCGAGCCCCAGGCGAGCCCCGAGAACCCCGTCACGGTCCCGACGTTGCAAGACCACGCCGCCAAGCTCGCGCCCCTCGGATGGAGCGGGCGCGAGGCGGAATGGCTCGCGCTCGTCGCGCTCCATAGCGGCGTCTTTACGCGCGCACAGTGGCGGCACTACTTCGACGACCCGCGCCGCGAAATGGTGAGCCGTTTCGTGCGCGCGCTTGTCGAGAAAAAACTCGCGTTCGAGGACGAGCGGCCCATCTTCCCCGGCAGCGCGCGCGCCGTGCTCCTAACGGGGAAGCCCATCTATCACGCGCTTGGAATCCCCGATGTACGACACCGCCGGGCGAAGGCCGCAAAGACGGCGATCCTCACCCGCCGGCTCCTCTCGCTCGATTACATTATCGAGCGGCCGACGTTCGGCTGGCTCCCCACCGAGGCCGACAAGGTGCGCCGCTTCGAGGCGCTCGGGCTGGACCGGCGCACCTTCCCGTACCGGCTGTACGGCCCGGAGGGCACACCGCAGACCCCGCGCTATTTTGCGTTCAAGCTGCCGATTGCCGTAGACGATCAGGCGGCAACGTTCGTGTACGTGGACGCCCACCAAACGACCGACAGTGAACTCCGCGCGTGGGGCACCGCTCACATGCCTCTCTGGTCCGCGCTTCGTGCCCGGACTTTCGCCGTGCATGTCGTCGCCGTCGGCTTGGGCGCAGACGCGGCCGACCGCGCCGCGCCCCTGCTCAAACACTGGACCCAGGACAGCGACGGCACCGGCATCGACAACCCCATCGGGCAGACCCAGGCCGACCCGGACATCCGTCAGGAAATCGCGCGCCTGAAAGCTGGCATTACCGGCGGGGATCGTGTCTCACTTGCCGCGCTCGGTGGATTCAGAACGGCCGCGACTCGGCTCAAAGCACTGCGGCAACTTCCCGAAGGCACACCCACCAAAACGACCACGCACGGCACGATTGACCGTTTTCATATTTGGTCGAGTCTCAGGCTCACCACTCCCGAGCTGTCGAGCTAATGCGGACCTCATGTTTCGGCCCGTTTGCAGGGCAGGGCGCAGGGCAGGGCGCAGGGCAGGGTTTTGTAGACGCGGACGTGGGGGGGGGGGTGTCTACAAATCGAGGGGGAGCGTGTCTACAGACACCACTCCCCTACCCGCTGGTTTTACTCGGGCTTTTGGAGCTAGACCGGACAGCCCGAGCCGCGCCAGCGGTGAGGGATTGGACGGGAGCGACCCCCCCTTTGTGACCGCTGGCGCGGTCAGTCGAGGGGGGGGGTGTCTACACTCGTGTCTACACTCGTGTCTACAATCCCCCCCCTCTCCGTGGGGGTCGCTCCCGTCCGTATGTATCCTTGCAGGAAGGCTCAGAGGCCGACACGCGCGACGGCCGATCGGCCCGCCCGAGGCGCGCGATGCTTGACGCGCTTATCCGCGTCTTTCTTGTCGTCGGCGGCATCAGTGCCGTGGCCGCGTGGACGTGGCCCGGCGGGTTTCCCCAGGCCGATCCCGTGGCCGTGCTCGTCCGCTACCACACGCCGAACGTGTACGCCGTCGTCGTCGCCTGGTACTACGTCGCGCCGGGCGTGGCCGTGTTCCTCGTCGGCCAATTCCTCATCAGCACGTCGCGGATCTGGTTCGCCCGGATGGGCGTCAGTTTGGGGCTCCGGTCCCGGCTCCCCGCGTGGCCGCTTTCGCCGACGGCAGACGGCCCGGCGATCGTCGTCGGGGAGGTACATCACCCGGTCAAAGCCATCGAGAGCCCGAGCCCCGAATGGCTGACGATCCCCGAGCGGGGACTCTATACCGGCGTGGCGATTTTCGGGGCCGTCGGGTCCGGCAAGACTTCGGCGTGTATGCACCCGTTCGCGCGCCAACTGTTGAGCTGGCAAGCGAAGAATCCCGAGCGGCGACCGGCGGCGCTCATCCTTGAAGTCAAGGGCGATTTCTGTCACGACATCCGCGCGATCCTCAAAGACGCCGGGCGCGAAGCCGACTACATCGAGCTGTCCCTCGATGGTCAGATCACATGGAATCCCCTGAGTGCGACGTGGCTTGATTCGTACTCGCTCGCCTACACCGTGGCGTCACTTCTGAATCAGCTGTTCGGCAAGGGCAAAGAACCATTCTGGCAACAGGCGTACACGAATCTCGTCCGCTGGATCATCGAACTGTACCGCGTGCTGCCCCACCCCCGCGACGGTAGCAGCGAGCCCGGATGGGTGACGCTTCGAGACGTGTACCACTGTGCGATCGACAAGGATCTCTTCGCCAAGAAAATCAACGAGGCGCAGACGTTCGCCCGCGACAGGTCCGACGCATGGATCACCATCGACCGGACGACGATGCACGACGAGACAAAGATGTTCGCGCTCAACACCATCGGGTTTCAACCGCACCCGACGCGCCCTGACCGCTTGCGGACGCACGCCGATCCGCCCGTGGTGAAGCACCTCGCAGCGAACAAGATCACGTACGACCTAGAGCGGTTCGAGAGTGCCAGCACGACGGAGATCCGGCTCCGGGTCGAAGCCGTCAACCGCTGGTACGTCCACGACTGGAACACCCTCGACAACAAGATCCGATCGAGCATCGTGGAAGGGATCTCCGTGTTCCTCAGCATGTTCGACTTGCCGAGCGTGGCCCGCGTGTTCTGTCCGCCCGCGCCCCTCGCGGTCCCGGTCCTACCGGACCAGACCGACCCGTACGAAACGCAAGGCGGCAGCAGCCTCACGGCGGGCAGGAGGACGGACCACCTCCCGCCCCTCGACCAGCTCATCGGGAGCGGGCGCGTCCTGGCGCTCAACATGCCCGCCGGCACCAACCCGGCGCTTGCCCGCGCCGTCGGCGTCATGCTCAAAAATGCGTGGCTGCAAGCGCTGTTGCGTCGGCCGGCGACGATGCAGCGCGAGCCCGGCCGCTACGTCCGGCCGGCCGTGTTTATTTGCGACGAATATCAAGCGTTCGCCAGCGTCGGCGAGGACGATCCGAGCGGCGACGAGAAAGCCTTCGCGCTCACCCGGCAGTGCCGCGTGATCCCCATCGTCGCCACGCAATCCATTAGCTCACTCCGCTCCGTGCTCGGCAGCTCCGAAGCGTGGCGGACGTTGCTGCAAACGCTCCGCACGCGGATATTTTTGAGTCTCAGCGACGAGGCCAGCGCCGAGATCGCCTCGAAGCTGTGCGGCCAGGTGGCCAAGATCAAGAGCTCGTACACCATCAACGAAAGCGCCCGGTCGAGCGGCATCAACCTGATGTCCGCCCAGGCCGGCGGCGGACGTGGCAGCGTCGGCGCGAGCAAGAGTTTTCGGGAGCAGCGCGAGGCGCTGTTTCAGCCGCGCGACTTCGCCCTCCTTGGGAACTGTCAGGCCATCTGTCTCCCCTACGACGGCGTGCAATCACTCCCGCCGCGCCGGGTGTACTTGAAGCCCCATTATCTCCCGGCCGACCTCCCGTACTGGACCGCGAAGCAGACAGGGCAGCTATGAGCAGTGGCGACAGGCTGGACCTGCTGAAACCGTTTTTGCCAGGCCTTGAGGCGGCGCTCGACGATCCCGACGTGAGCGAGATCATGATCAACGGACCGGGCAACGTCTGGCTTGAAGGCCACGGCCGATTGAGCCAGATCGACGCGCCCGCGCTGGACGCGGCAGCGCTGGAACGGGCGGCGATTCATATCGCCCGGCCCCTCGGCCTCGACCCGGCCACGACGCCGGTCCTCGATGCGCGCCTCGGCGACGGGTCGCGCGTGGCGATCTGTGTCCCGCCGGCCAGCCCGCACGTGGCGATCACCGTCCGGCGGTTCGGCACACGATCCTTTTCAGCGGCGCAGCTGGTCGACCAAGGCGCGCTGCCCGAACACATCCGCGCTGCGGCCGAGCGGACCCTCCACACACGCCGCAATATTCTGGTGAGCGGCGGCACCGGGAGCGGCAAGACGACGCTCCTCAATGCCCTCATCGCCCTCATCCCCGACGACGAGCGGATCGTGGCGATCGAGGACACCCTGGAGCTCCGCATCGACTCCCCGAACTGCGTCCGGTTCGAGGCGCGCGGGCTGCAACAGGGCGCGGTCACGATCCGCGACCTCGTGCGGCATGCCTTGCGGCACCGCCCCGATCACATCGTCGTCGGCGAAGTGCGCGGCGGCGAAGCCGCCGATCTCTTGCAAGCCCTCAACACCGGCCACGGCGGCTCGCTCACCACCGTCCACGCCAACAACGCCGAGAGTGCCCTCTCGCGGCTGGCGAGCTGCGCGATGCAGGGCGGCGGCGATCTCCCGTGGGAGGTCACGTGCCGGGGCATCGTTGACGGCATCGCGATGGTGATTCACATGACCCGCGCCGACGGCCGGCGCTTCGTGGAAGAAGCGGCGTACGTCAACGGCTACGACGCAGGGAGCAACGCATGGAACATCGAACGACTCGACCGCACGCCGCTCTAAGCGCGCGTCGCATCTGGCGGTCCGTCGCGGCCCTCGCGGTCCTCGCGCGGCTGGCCGGCGCGCCAGTCCTCGCACAGACCGGACCCGCTCAGGTGGACCGGGTGATCAACGGCGACGCCATCCGCGTCCGGCTCGATGGGGATCGCGACACCGTCCGCGTGACCGGCGTGAACACGCCCGAGACGACGCACCCGACGCGGGGCGTGGAACCCGACGGCCCCCAGGCTGCCGCGTACACCACCGCCCGCCTCACGGGCGCCACCGTCCGGCTCGACCTCGACCCGGCCGGCGATGCTCAGGACGCCGACGGTCGCATCCTCCGGTACGTGATGCTCCCCACCGGGGAGCATGTCAACGCGACCCGCATCCGCGAGGGGTACGCCAGCGCTACTGGGACCTTCCCGTACTCCCGGCAACGCGAATGTCTACAGCTGGAAGCCCAGGCGCGCCGAGGGCTCTGGAGCCGCGAGCCGATGACGACCATCGACATGCTGCGGAACCCCAGTATCCGCGCGGTCCTCACCGCCGCCGCGCGCATCGCGCCGCCCCCGACCTCGACCCGCCCGGCGTTCACCCTCCGCAACGTGCCCGCCGGCATCAGTCTCACGCGCGCCGCCGACCTCATGGAAGCCACCGCCGCCGCCGCGTGTGAGCGGAAACAGCGCGCCGAGCGCAAAGGCTGGCACCTCCGCGCGAAGTGGCACACGCTGACCTTTACGTTCTATTGGGAGCCCCACCCGCCGGCCGACGAACCGGCCGTGATCGCCGAGGCGGTCGACGTACTCCGTGCCGCCGAGCTGCAAGCCGCCATCGTGCGCGGCGCGGACGATGACGGCCCCTGCACGATCCTGATGTTCAACACCATCCACCCCGCCACCGGGCTCGTCCACCGCTCCCGCGACAGCTATACCGACCTCGTGCGCTGGCACGTCCGGCGCGAAGGCGTGCCGTGTCGCGGCCTCATGCATTTCCTCCGCGCCGCCGGCACACAGCCCCGACGCGCGAAACCCGACCGGGCGCCGTGGTATCGAGCACTTGAGAACAACAGCATCACGCCCCGCGTTCACTAAAGGAGACGCCCCGATGCCGAACAACATCACCGAGGCCGCCGCGCGCAGCGCGAAGGCGCGCAAGACCCTCGACCGCATGCGCGCCCGCGCCGTGAAAGCGGACGAGGCGCGCACCGCGGCCGCGCACCACGCACGCGCGGCCCAGGTCGTGGCCGCCGCGACCGAGGCCGCGACCGCCAACCGAACCGCGGCCGAGGCCTGGGACGCCGTGGCGACCGAGGCCGCCGACCAGGCCGACCAGTGCCGCCGCGGGGCCGAGCTGGCCGACCGCACCCGGCAGCGGTGGGCGCGCTAGGTCGCAGAGGCCGCTGGCGGACGAGGGGTGGTCTGTCGGGGCGCACAGCGGCCTGGCGTTGGCGACCGCGTGCGGAGTGCAACACGGCGCGTGCATGGCCAACGCCAGTCACCGGATACCACAGGCGTGCGGCAGGGACGCACGGCCGTCACCGTTCACGAGGCGCCAGCCACAAAGAGGCGTCCGGCCGGGACGGCCGCCACACACAGGGGGAGGCATGACGCAACTACTGACGCTCCGGGAGGTGATGCAGATGACGGCATTATCCCGTTCAGCCGTCTACGTGCTGATGGGCACCGCGCAGTTTCCGCAGCCGATTCGCATCGGCCGGCGCGCCGTGCGGTGGGTCGAGCAGGAAGTGCTCGACTTCATCGCCAGCCGCCCCCGGGGCGGCACCACATGGCCGACCGCGTAGCGACGCCACGCGCACGGGGGTGTCCGTGCGGGCGGCACGCCCGGTCTCACCGCCCCACGGAATGGAATGGACGCCTCCCACGTACTGATGATCGACGGCAGGGGGCTGCAGGCGTGCTCGAGCAGCGGCTGGAGGCATGGCACCGGGACACCCCCGCCAGCCAGGAGCCAAAGAGATCGACAACGAATACGCGTCACCAGCCGACAGTTCGTGGCGCCGGCCGTGTCCGGGGCGCGACTCGCAGGGTGCCGCCTCACTCCAGCCGCGTGATCTGCACACACTCCTGAATAAACGTCCCCGCGCCGCTGACCCCATAGTTAAGATCACCGGCCTCGTCGTACGAGGTGTAGGTCAGAGCCAGCAGCGCACCGTCTCCGTCAAATTGAACGACGAGAGCGCTCCCGCCGCCCAGCTCCCCGAGGTAAAACGTGTCGGCGACGGGCGTCAGATCGACCACGCGGCCTGGTACGAAACTGCTCTCGACGCGCGCCGCACCGCTGTCATCAACGCGGACGACGGCGTCGCACGGCTTGCCGGTGAACCGGAGCCCAACTATTGGATTGGCAGGGTTCGGCACCGCCTCTTCTCCCTGATAACTCGCCGCCACGGGTGCGACCGGGTTGGTACTGCGCCCCGCTGCGGGCCACCCGTCGACGCCGGCGCAGGCACACAGGAGCGGCGCGACGACCACCGGCAGAGCCCGGTGAACCGCCGCGCGAGCCGGCGACATCGGTGAGGGCATTGTCAACGTGGGGCCAAGGGTATCAGCCGAGATGTCCGATGTGCCTGCCCGAGATGGCCACGGTATACACGCAAAGGCCGCGCAGCGCACGAAACGCGTGTTTGTTCCAGCATCGTCTCGCTTCAAAGGCTGCCAGCTCAGCTCGGGTATCCGCGCGGGCGTCGATGTGCAGCGCCGGGAGCGCTCAGGCCAGCGTGAGGTCGGCGTGGGGGGGGCGGCCGGCACAGGTCGAATCCTGATCGGTCCACAGCCGGTGTTCGAGGTGCAGGGAAGTCCCGTTCAGAATGCGGGGTACAGTGAAGGGATAGTGGTGTGCAGCACACAAGTAATCGGTTTATAAACAATAACTTGCATGCATTTTGCTGGAGACAGATAAAGACGGCCGGCCGGACGTAGCGGCCGGGGTCGGCCTGCATCGTCGCCGGCCGACGTAACAGCGATTGCAGCCACGCATTTTTCAGCATGACGCCGACGGCGCGGGACAGCGCGGGATTGGTGCCGGCGGGCATATTGAGGGCGAGGACCTTCCCGCTCTCGATGAGTCGGTCCAGGGGCGGGAGGTCGCCGGTTTTGATCGTCGCGGTGATCGCGTCGTCCTCGTTGATCGGGTCGCCGGGGTCGTATCCGGCCGACGCCGCACCCGGTGCCGGCGGGCAAAACACGCGGGCCACACTCGGCACGTCGAACATGCTGAGGAACACGGAGACGCCCTCCACGATGCTCGATCGGATCTTGTTGTCGAGGGTATTCCAGTCATGGACGTACCAGCGGTTGACGGCTTCAACCCGGAGCCGGATCTCCATCGCGGTCGCGCTCTCGAACCGCTCCCGCTCGTACGTAATCGTGTGGGCGTTCAGGTGGTCGAACACGGGCTGGTCCGGGTGCGCCCGGAGTCGGTCAGGGCGCGTCGGGTGCAGCAGAAACCCGAGGGCTTTAAGCGCGAACATCTGGTCTTCGTCGCCTATCGCGGCCACGTCGATGGTGATCCACTGGTCGCCCATGTCGGCCGCAAATTTCTGTGCTTCTTGAATCTTCGCCGCGAACAGTCCCTTGTCGATGGCGCAGTGATACACGTCCCGCAGCGTCACCCATCCGGGCGTGGCGCTGCCGTCCTGGGGGTGGGGCAGGACGCGGTACAGCTCGATGATCCAGCGGACGAGATTCGTGTACGCCTGTTGCCAGAACGGTTCTTTGCCTTTGCCGAACAGCTGATTCAACAGGGACGCCACGGTATAGGCGAGCGAGTACGAATCGAGCCACGTCGCGCTCAGCGGGTTCCACGTCAATCGGCCATCGAGGGACAGCTCGATGTAGTCGCCTTCGCGGTGTGCATCTTTGAGGATCGCGCGGATGTCGTGGCAAAAATCGCCCTTCACTTCCAGGATGAGCGCGGCCGGTCGCCGCGCGGGATTGCCGGCTTGCCAGCTTAAAAGTTGGCGCGCGAACGGGTGCATACAGGCGGAGGTCTTCCCGGAGCCGACCGCGCCGACAATCGCCACGCCGGTATAGAGTCCACGCTCGGGAATGATCAGCCATTCGGGGTTCGGGCTCTCGATGGCTCTGACCGGGTGATGGACCTCCCCGACGACGATCGCCGGGCCGTCCGCCGTCGGCGAAAGCGGCCACGCAGGAAGGCACGACCGGAGCCCGAGACTGACGCCCATCCGGGCGAACCAGATCCGCGACGTGCTGATGAGGAATTGGCCGATGAGGAACACGGCCACGCTCGGCGCGACGTAGTACCAGGCGACGACGCCCGTGTAGACGTTTGGCGTGTGGTAGCGGACGAGGACCGCCACGGGATCGGTCTCGGGAAACACGCCCGGCCACGTCCAGGCGCACGCGGCGCTGACGCCGCCGATGACGAAAAACGCGCGGATGAGTCGGTCAAGCATCGCGCCGCTCGTCTCCGCTCGTCGTTCTCCGACGCGGGCACGGGCGAGAGCCCGTTGACCCTACGCCTGATGCGGTTGATCGACGCGCAGTTCTTGGAGACGCCGTTCGACGGCTCGCGGCAGATGACACGCTGGCTCCGCCGTCAGGGCGACATGGTCTCTCGCAAGCGGGTGCGCCGCCTGATGCGACTGCTGGGGGTGCACGCGCTCTACCCGCGGTCCCGGACGTCTCAGCCGCACCCGGCGCACCGGATCTATCCCTCCCGGCTGCGCGATCTGCCGATCACGCGGCCGAACCACGTGTGGTGCACGGATGTTACCGACATCCCCCTGCGGCGGGGCTTTCTGTCCCTGGTCGCCGTGATGGACTGGGCGAGCCGCACGGGGCTGTCCTGGCGCCTGTCCAACACGCTCGATGCCAGCGTCTGCGTCGAGGCGTTGCACGAGGCGCTCGAGCGTGATGGCCCTCCAGAGATTTTCAATAGCGACCAGGGCAACCAATTCACCAGCGTCGATTTCACCGACGTGCTCACGGAGGCGGGCATTCGCATCTCGATGGACGGCACAGGCCGCTGGATGGACAACGTGTTCATCGAGCGGTTGTGGCGATCGCTCAAGTACGAGGGCGTCTACCTGTCGGAGTTCGCGACCGGAGAGGTGGACCCCGAAACCTGGCCAGCGGCTTAAGTGACATCTCCATCGTGTTTCAGGCCGCCGTGCCGAAGCCGGTTGTGCCGAAGTACACCACATCTGGCGTCCGCCGACCAAGTGAACTATGCCGCCGTCGCCCGTTGTAGAACTGAAAATAGCAGGTCAGCCCTGCGCGGAGCGAGGCGGGTGTTTCGTGCGCATGGAGATACACATCCTCGTATTTGACGCTGCGCCAGAGCCGCTCGACGAACACGTTGTCGACCCAGCGGCCCTTGCCGTCCATGCTGATGGCCACCGCGTGGGTCTTGAGCACCGTCGTAAACGCCTTGGACGTGAACTGGGCGCCTTGGTCCGTATTGAAGATCTCCGGCGGCCCGTAGCGGGGGAGCGCGTCCTTGAGGGTCTCCCGAACAGAGACCGCCATGACCACAACCCGGAACGGCCCCGAACCTGACCCCGCCGATCCACCACGGCGACCGCACCTGTCCCGATCGAGCGCGAAGAACAGCAGGGATCAACGGAGACCAGCGAGCGGGACGAGGAGCTCACGGAGCAGGCGGGCAACTTCGATCACACCTGCGCACCTGCCCGCCAACCCGCACAGCAGCGGCTGACGCGGGGAGAAAACTTCACGTGCGCAGAGCTGGCTATGACACCTGTTATGTGTCATAGCCAGCCTACCCAATGTGCGTACATTGGGATCTGGCGAAGGGCTCCGCCCCCTCGACCCCCGCACGGAGATTCGGCGCGCCGCGTCGGTTCAGACCCCGCGGTCGATGCGCCCGTCGCCGGGTCGCGCGCGGGCCGGACATGACGGTCCGGCGGTTCGCGACCACGAGGCCGCCGGGGAGCGGCCACCCCGCCGTCCAGCTCGTCAACCGCGTCGGCGACGACTATACGGCGCACGGACACGACCACGACGGCGCGACGGCGGTGGTCGGCGACGAGCCGATGCACTTCCGGGAGCGGCGGCCAAGCGCGAGGCACGGCAAGGGGTTCGAAGGGGGATGCATCTCCCCCTCGCCAGATGCGCAATGTGGCACATTGAGTGGGCTGGCTCATGGCGCCTAACGAGCCATGAGCCAGCTCCGACCGCCGGTGTTTCGTCGCCCTTCGACACCAGCGGCACCCTGTTCTGCCTGTCGAGCGGATCACCGATCATCACGGCTACGCGGCCGGCCGGTCTGAGCCGGCGCGGGGGCGGCTGGCGATGAAGTCGAGCACTTCGCCCACACGAAACTCCCGAAGAGGCTGTTAATTTAACAGCTGGTATGCTATATACATAACATCAAGGCCGGCGGATGAGCGCAGCCGGTTGAACTCTCATGAGCATGGAACCACCGCGGCACAGCCGGCTGTCGCGTCGCGAGCGACAGATCATGGACATCCTCTTTCGGCTCGGACGCGCCGTGGCCAGCGTCGTCCGGGAGGAGCTCTCCGGCGACCCGAGCTCGTCGACGGTCCGCACGCAACTCCGTATTCTTGAGCAGAAAGGGCATGTGCGCCACGAGGAGGAGAGGTTGCGGTACGTGTACCGCCCGGTGACCCCTCGTCGGGCTGCGCGCCGGTCGGCCTTGCGGCATCTCGTGGAGACGTTCTTCGACGGGTCCGCCGAGCAGGCCGTGGCCGCGTTGCTCGGGGGTGAGGCGAGGCGTCTGACCAGCCAGGAGCTCGACCGGATCGCACGGATCGTTTCCGACGCGAGAGCGGCGGCACGGAGCGCCGTGGAATCCGCCGGCGCGTCAGGCGGCAAAGGGCCGGACGGAAGCGACGCTCGCTGGGAGCGGGAGGAACCGAGATGAGCCTGCTGGCCGCGTTGACCATCAAGGTGTCGGCGATCCTGCTCCTGGCGTTGATCAGTGCCGTCTGTCTGCGCACGAGATCGGCGTCCGCGAGGTGCTGGGTGCTGGCGGTCGGCGTCGCGTCGGCAGCCGTGGCGCCCGCGCTCCACGTCCTGCCGATTCTGCCGGTGGTGGAGGTGGCTCCGGCAGATGCCGGTGTGCTCGGACCCGCCGTTGCGTCGGCGGCGGTGGCGGCCGTCGCGAGCGACGACGTCGTCGGCCGGTTGGCCGTGACGATCTGGCTGGCTGGCGCGGGCGCCAGTGTCGGTGTGCTCCTGGTCGGGCTGGCGAGACTCCGCTGGCTACGGGCGTCGTCGAGCCGAGTGACGGATGGGCCGTGGCATCGGCTGTGCACGGACCTCGCGCAGACGTGCGGCCTGAAGCGCGGCGTCGACCTCCTGTTTGGTCCGCTTCCAGGATTCGTGGCGACGTGGGGCTGGCGGCGGCCGGTCGTCATGCTGCCGGCGTCGGCGGCCGAGTGGTCGGCGGACCGGATGCGCGTCGTGTTGCTGCACGAGCTTGCACACGCGCGACGCGGCGACTGGATGCTGTACGTGGTGGCCGAAGCGTTGCGCTGCGTCTGGTGGTTCAACCCGCTGGCGTGGACGGTCCGAACACGGCTCCGACGCGAGAGCGAGCACGCGGCGGACGACCTTGTGCTGGCTCAGGGCGTTCCGGCCACCACCTGCGCGATGCATCTCGTCGAGCTTGCGAGAGAGGTTCGGAAACACCGGCGGACGTGGTTGCCGGCGCCGGCGATGGCGCGTCCGTCACACCTGGAACGGAGGTTGTCCACCATGTTGAATCCCCACACGAATCGGCGCCCGATGACACGCCTCGCTCGATTCGGGAGCCTGGGCGTGCTCGTGCTGGTCGCGATCCTCGTCGCCAGCCTGGAGGTTGCCAGGGCGGTCGAGCAGGAGCCGCAGACGGAGCCTCCAGGTGCAGTCGTGCGGAGGGTGATGACCATCAACGGCGAGAACGTCAACGAACTCGTCGCGAGGGCCGCCGCCCTCCAGGAACAACTGGCGACCGTGCTCAGCGAGCTGCAGACCATGCTCAACGGCCCCGACCGCTCGAACGAGCCTGTCCGGATCGGTGGCTACGTGCCTCCGCCCCGGAAGATCCACGATGTCCCGCCGGTGTATCCCCCCGCGGCGCGGACGGCCGGTGTTCAGGGCCTAGTGATCCTGGAAGCAACCATCGACCCGTCGGGCGAGGTTGGCGATATTGAGGTTCTGCGGTCCGTCCCGGAGCTCGACGAGGCTGCGATCGCCGCGGTCGAGCAGTGGCGGTACGAGCCCACGCTGGTCGACGGCGTGGCCGTCCCCGTCCCCATGACGCTGACCATCAGCTTCAGGCTGCCATCACCCTGAGAGAAGTGCGGGACAAGGGCCTCACCTAGACCGGCGACGCGTAGAGGTTTTGCCGACCCCACCAGTTCGAGGGCGGTGGGCGCGTTGCCGACGTTCGGTCGCGAGCGCTACGGCCAACGCCTCGCGCACGTCTCGCGGGGCTTCTGGAGTGGTTCGCTCGGACCATGGGCACGGTGCGGTCCGCGGAGGGCTTCGATGGTCTCGTAGATTCCCGTCTGCTCAGAGCTCACAGGATGAATAGTCCATTCAGCAGGATGAGGAGGTCAAACAGTGTCCAGCCAATGGCCGGCAGCAACAGATCCTTGACAATAATTAGTGCGACGATGGCACCGATTACCCACATGCGGCCCTCAGGCAGTCTGACGTTTAGGACTGAGCGATGAGCATGCTCAGCACCATGATCAACAGGATGGCGACCTGGAACAGCACGCGCATGCTGGCATCCGGGGCGTCGAGGCCAGGTTCGCGCTCGCGGGTGCGGAGGTGCGTGATGATCGTCCCGAGCACCGACAGCACGACGAATTTCTCGTCCAGCCAGTCCTGCCAGCTCCATCCATGATACGAGGCCGCACGTGCCAGCCACACGCCCATCAGGACGATCATCACGGTCAAACCACGCAGGGTCGCCAGGGCTCTCCACGGCTTGCATGCCCATTCGCTGGCCAGGGGCTCCTCGAGGTACGTCATCGTTCCTCATTCACCAAGCATCGCCAGAGGCCCTAGAAGCCGATGAGGGGAGTTCCGTGCTTCGTCTTTCGGAATGACCGAGGCGGAAAGACTCTCAGCTTTTCGAGCTCTCCTTTTCCAGTCGGAAGCGCCGTTTGTGACGCCCCGCACCATGCATGCGGGGCGATTCTCTGTACGGCCTAGTCTACCGCACTTCGAATCGCCTTCAGTTTCGTGGCGATGCCTTCAGCCACGGTGGCGTTGTGCTGACGCACGCGACCGGGCATCAGGAAGCACTCAATCAGGGCGACGATCGCTGGGATTGACGTCCAGAAGAACAGCAGGTACAGCCCGCCGAGGGACGTCTGTCCCATATAGAAGTGGTGCCCGCCAGTTCATCCCAGCAAGAGCGCCAAGAGCACCCCGACCGTGACGTTTTTCTGGCGGCCATTCAGTTCCATTTGCAACAGCATGCGTTCGCTCTCAGTCAGCGACTTCAGCACGAGGGCGTTATCCGTGAGCACCACGTTGTGACCTCCTTTCCAGAAGCCCCAGCGTGGGTACCGGACCACGACGTTCATCAGTGCGACGATGACGGCGGCATCCCGCCGACTCGCCGGCACCGGAGGCCGATAGTACGCCGCCCGTGACCGCCTCACGATGTGACACGCGCGTTGGATGGGCAGCCGATGCGCCGCGGCCAACACCTCAATCGCCTGTCGTTTCGCGGCCGGCGTTACCACTTTCGGGCCAAGACCTCCTTGATGACGGCGTTCTCGAGCGCCAGGTCGACGTACATCCGCTTCAGCTTCGCATTCTCACCGTCGAGCTCGCGCCGCCGCTTCACAGCGGACACCGATGCGCCCGCGTACTTGCTCCGCCCCTTGAAGAACGTCGTCTTGCTGATCCCATGACGACGCAGCAGATCGGGAATCGGGACGCCCGCTTCGGCGTTTTTCAGAATCCCAACGATCTGGCTCTGGCTGAACTTCGACTTCCTCATAACCGCTCCTTTGAGCCGGGAGCAGTCTACCTTCGAGTGTCTACTGAGGGGGGAAGCTTACGCAGTGTCCGCCGGGTCCCAGGCCACACCGGCGTCGGCACCCGGCGGGCGCCGTGCGTCTCGCGGCCAGAGGAGCCAGCGGCCGTCCCCGCGTCGGCGCACGCCCGGATCACGCACGACAGGACAGGCGTCACGGGGGATCATCCATGCTGAGGGCGTCAGCCCGGAGGACGCGCGCCCGATCGCGCAGCGCCTGGGGACACCTGGATCCTGTGCGGCCCAGGCGCTCTCACGGCTCGCCCGTTGCGCCATGCACGGCGGCGGCGATCTCCCAGAGGACGTGACGTGCCTGGGCGTGGTGGACGGCATCTTGATGGTGATCCACATGACGCGCCGCGAGGGGCGGCGCGTGTCGAAGAAGCCGTCTTTGTACGGGGCTCCGACGCCGGGCGCAATACATGGGACGTACAACGACTCGCCCGAGTGACCGTCTAAAGCCGAGTCGCGCTCGCCTCGTCAGCTCGTCCAGCAACGGTTCGAGCGCCGGCCGAATCCGCCGGCTGGTTGGTGCCGCCCCACTAGCACCCCCAACAGGGCGGTGTCGACCTCGCGGGTCCGCCGCGTGGTATCGCGGCCGGACCAACCCATGCCCTGCACACATGCATGATATTCTCTTTGCCCGATCACGTCCCTCGGCTCCTGGGCCGCCGCCCCGCGCCCGTTCCGCCCCCGCACAGACAGGCGGGGGTGACGGAGACCCGCCGGGTCGGGGGGTCCGGTGCCCCGGGCATCCCCCCCCTCTCGAGAGTCGACCTGGTGAATCGCGAAGCATCCTTTTTTCGCCGGCGGGTGTGTCGCCGGCGGGTGGCCCCGTCTCCCTCCTGCGCCCCGGCGCCGGCCGGCCGCGTGCGCCCGTCAGCCCGGCGGCCCGTCTCGCCGGGGGCTACAGGTAGCGCGCGACCGCCCCGAGTTCCGCGGTGGCCCCGGCGCTGTAGTGCGCGACCATCCGCGCGGTTTTCCACGCTCCGGCGAGCATCACGTCGGTGGTGGACGCGCCGCGCGCGGTGAGTTCCGAGGCCAGGCCCACGCGCCCGCTGTGGGCGGTCAACCGGCCCGCGAGGCCGGCGGCCTGGGCGGCGGCGGTGAACCGTCGCCCGAGGCTCTGTGGCGTCAGCCCCCCCAAGACGCGGGCGTGGGGCGCGGCGTCGGCGGGGCGGAGGGCCAGGACCGCGACTGCGGCGCCGGTCTTGAGGTAGCGCACATCGGCGGCGGTCCCGGCCGGGTCGGTCTTGGAGCGGCGCACGGTGACGAGGATCGCGCCCGCGGTGGTGGCGGGCGCCACGTCGCGCCATTCGAGGGCGGCCGCTTCGCTGCGGCGCATCCCCCCCTGGAAGAGCACGGCGGCCAGCGCCTTGTCGAGGGCGCCGCGGCGGGTGGCCGTGGCGGCCGATTCGCGGCCCCGGCCCGTGACGCGGGGGCGGTCGGCGGTGGCGAGGATGGCGGCGAGGCCGTCGGCGCGCAGGGGCGCGGCCTGCCCCCGGCCCCGGTCGGCGCCGTCGCGCCGGAAGCCGGCCAACACGCGGTCGGTCTGGGGGCCGCGAACGGGGGTCCCGGCCAGCGTGGCGCGGAAGGTGACGCCGGCGACGGCGAGGGCGGCCGTCGCGGGGGCGCGGCCCTGCTCGAACAGCCACCCGAGGTAGGCGGCCAGTGTGGCGTCGGTGGCGGGCGCGGCGCGGCGCCACGCGTCGAACTGGCGGAGCGCGCGGGCGTAGGCGGCGCGGGTGTTGGCGCTCAGGGAGTGTTCCGCGAGCTGGCGCGTGGTCGGGGTGGCCCGGACGAGCGCCCCCGGCGCGAGGGCGGGGGCGGTCAGGCTGGGCGTCGTGTCGTGCCTCATAACGGCAATTATGAGGCATGATATGGGCGGCTGGCAAAGGGGGGGGCGGCGTGTCGCAGGAGACCGATCCCCCCGCCGGCGACACAACGGGCGGTCACCGTCCGCCGGCCCGACGCCCGGCGCGCGCGGCCCGTGAGGACAGGGCGCCGGTCGCGGGCGACCACGGGACGGCGGGGGGCGGATCCTCTCCGCGACAGACGGGACGGACTCGCCCGGACGAGACGCCACGATCCCGATCTAGGCCACCATCGCAATGCAAGTGACCATCGCAATGCAAGTGACCATCGCAATGCAAGTGACCATCGCGATGTCTGAGGATCGCCGCATGGCGAACACGCACACGCCGATGATCGGCTGACGGGTGTTCCCGACGCTGCAGGAGCGCCGCCAGCTGCGGGGCCTGATTGTTTTCGCGCGAACACGCACACATCGCGAGGGGATCCTGACCCCAGGCTGGCGGCGCGGTCAGCGGCCAGCCGCCGTCCTTGGCCCCGAGATTTACCATCAGCGGCCGGCCCGCATTCTTTTTCAGCCCTGCGACCTGTCCGGTGTGTCGCCTTCGGGTGGCCACGTCTCCATGCCTGCTCCGGGCTGACGCTGAGGCCCACAGCCCCCTCAAAACTGTTACTAGACGGCACTTCTAGTAACACATTCGTCTTATGTTCGAGTGATGGGGGGATGTGGGCTGGGGGGTATCTCCCTGCTGGAGATCATCGAGCCCACAGGCCACACTATCAGCCCGATACCCTCCCATGTTGCACGCCTGTTACATGCTGACAGGGGCACAGGCCGAGGGGCGGCGTGAGGGCCTCCGCCCCGTGGGGATCGAGGCAGTGCAGCTGCACCGCTGCGTCGGTGCGATCGCCTGCGCTCACGCGGCCAGAGACGGGCCGCGAGGACGGACTCCGGTGCGGGTCCCGGTGGCGACCGCGGCGTGGAGAGGAGACGGCTCCTCCTGTCGGCACGAACCGTCGCGCGGTCCATGGCGGCGCGACGGGTCGTGCAGCCACTTCGAACAGGTTATTGATGAACTGAATTTGTTGCCGACCATCCGAACCGTTCAAGCGCCTCGCCTGCCCCTTCCGGATCATGTGCATGGCCTCGCATCCCTGGATCGTTCGCCGCGCCGCGTGAACGAAAACCCTGCTTGGCCGTCACGCGTCGTTTGATCGCTCGATGATCCGGCTCCAGCATGTTGTTCACGTATTGGATCGGCTGGTGGCGGCAACGGTGCCGCAGGATGCCTTCCTTGTTCACTCTTGAAATCGCCGCCCCGGAGAGGCGTGCTTGGTCGGTGTTGATGACGCTGGGCTGAGGATGCGACGGAACAGTCAGCGCCTTACGGAACAGGCGTGTGGCCGCCGCTGCATCGCGCAAGCCCGAGAGCACGAAGTCGAATCGTGGCGCCGGTGGAATCGATGGCTCGGTAGAGGTAGCACCAACGGCCCTTGACACGAACGTAGGTCTCATCGACACGCCAGGACTTCTTGGTTGGCTTGAGATGACGGCGCAGCCGCTCCTCTAGTGCGGGACCGTCGCGCTGGATCCAGCGCCAGATGGTCGTGTGGTCCGCTTCCAGGCCGCGCTCGCGGAGCAGTTCTTCGACATCGCGGAACGAGAGTGAGTACCGCAGGTACCAGCGCACAGCGCAAAGAATCAGCTCGGGTTCGGTCTGCCACCCTTTGAAAATCGCCGGGCGAGCGGCCTGCTTCACCATTTCTCCAGACTACCAGCAGGCCTCCCCCCAACGTTGCAACACATCCGTTCGGTCTGGTCTGCGGAGCCTGGGGCGGACTACTGGTGTATTTGGTTATGCGAGCGGTGGAGTGGCTGGCGAGTCGATGCGCACAGATGAACAGCCGAGCGCAGCCCAGCAGCCTTCAGCCGGCCGCCGTGGTTGCTAATCCTCCGGTTGCTCGGATGAGACTGGGACTGCGTACGTGAGGCGGAAGGTGACCGTCTTCATCAAGTGATCACTGGGAGACCATGCCGTGCCCCAACTCGATCGTGTAATCCTCTGGGACCCACAGATTATGTTCTGCCCAGTTCGACCGGATGCAGTCGCAGGTAACCGTGACGGGAAGGGGGCACTTTTTGATCACCTGGATGTTGCGCAGATTGTGGTCGCTGCCCCAGAAGGCCACGATGCCGGCGTCCGTCTCGCAGTCTAGGTGGTAGTGTCTCAGTTTGAAACTTGACGTTTCTTATAAGGCCCGCGAAGTCCAGCTTTCTTCGCCCGCTCATCAATCAGCCCTACGATCCACTCGGCGTCCCGTAGCGTGTCTGTTACTCCAGCCGCCATTGCTGGCGACATCCGCAACGTCTTGTGCACCCGACAGAAATTGTAGTGCACGAAGTAGAGCGAGACGTGATGCATGTGATTTAGGAGCTTCTTCGAGAAGGCGTTCGTCAGCCGTGTAAACCGGCGCATACTCATCCGCATGGTGAGGTTCTGGCGCTCCACGTAGCTGGTGCTGACGTGTTTGGGGTCCGGGTGGCCAGTGATCGGCTTCGAGATCGTGCCTTGGCACTGAGCCGGACTGTAACGTGTCTCGGTTTCCCGTGTGGCACCGTAGAGTTTGATCAGCTGGGCGAAGTCGATGTCAGCACCGAAGGCATCCTCAACCGCGTCTACGTAGAGCCTCAGCCCGTCTGACGTGAGCTGCACACGAGTGGCTAAACGGTCGGCCAGATCGCTCACGAACGTGAAGGCGGACCAGGCATCGCGCGGGCCGACGAGCCAAGACACGACCAGCTTGGAGTCGGCATCAATCGCTGTCCACGTCCAGGTGTGTCGCCAGAGCCATCTGGAGCGGCCTTTGCCATTGCCACGTTCTTCTGCTTGGCGTAGGTGAAGCTCCAAATCTCGTCTACCTGAACGCGTTTCGCCCGCACCCGGCGCACGGTCTCATCGTGGTAGGCCGAACAGGCTTCGCCCGCGTCAACGAGCAGATTGGAGATCGTGTTGATGGATGCGCTTGTCGCGGGGGAGATCGCCCGCAACGACATGCCTTCTACCAACAGCTTGAGGATGGTTGCTCGCTTCGCAACTGACAGCTTGTTCATATTAAATATGAACAAGCTGTAAGCATATATGTCAAGCTATGTGCTTGAAAATGTTGATGTCTCTGGTTCTTCGAGTGCTTCCACCAGCCGTCGAATCTCGTCTATTTCCTGTATCTCCTCAAAACCCACATCGTCGGGGTTGGGTACCAAGAGCCGTACATTGGCGGTCTCGGTTTCGATCTCGATCACTTCTTTGAGCTTGTCGAACACTATGGCATAGTCGGTGGTCATTAGGATGCCTCCTTTAACTCGACGGCGTTAGAAGCAGCTTTTTGCTCTGGGCCTCGATCTGCTGTCTAGCCTGAATGAGGTCGTGCGCGACACCGCACGTTGGGCATTGTAGTGTATTGCTAGCTGGAAACGGCAGATGGCCAGCTTTGAGCGGCGACTGCCTGCCGAGATTCCCCTGCACCTTCATCACGGTGTTGCACTTCTTGCACGTGAGCTTGACGACTGCTTGGCTCAACTGAGCCTGCTTTGCATCCGTCGGCACCTCAGGCGGCGTGATGTTGCCGCGCTCGTACCGGACGATCTGTGATGTTGGTGTCTCAAACAGCTTGAAGATGTTCGACTCGAACGTCATACGTAGAAGTATGTAGTACCGGCGGATCGCATCAGCGAGGTCGTGGTCCTCGTCGAAATTAGTGACTCGCAGACCAAGCTCATGCAAGTCGCTGATCTTGATTGACCGCCCGTGTGTCTTCCACCGACTGTGGTTACTGAGGGCGGTCGCAATCTCATCCGCCCGATCATGCTTCTCCTGATCGGTGACGGGTTCACCCGACGTGTGCCTTGTCCAATCCTTGAACTTATAGCTGGCGAGCCATTTCCGGACGAGTTCGACGGCGAACTCCTGTGCGTGGCGCGCTTGCTGGAGTTCGCCAGGGGAGAGATTCTGTAGCATCGGGATATAGATTCGGTTGAGGTGCCCAGTCTCCTTGATCTCCTGCTTGATTTGGTCCATCCCTTGGAGGAGGGCATGGGCTGAAAAGACCTTCCCCTTCTGGGGAATCTGCGCGTCGATGGGACCGACCGCTGATTCGTCGTTCATGAGGATCTCGTCTCCGGCCATGGCCAGAATAGTACCAGCACTCTTTGCGGTCCCTGGAACAATGACTCCCATCGAGGTAAATTTGTCTCGTATCAAACGAACAATATCCTCGGCGGCCTCTCCTGATCCTCCGGGAGTCTCGAGAATAATGTCAATGGCGTCGCCACCGTTTTCGTTGCTCAACTGATCACCGATAGCGAGAAGATCCTCGTGGCTCAGACCGGCGAGCCGGTTCTGGACTTCGGCGGCGATCACAAGAACGCGGCGTTGTCTTAGTTCAGCGATGCGTCCAAGTTGCTTCTTGCGTTCCTTGGTCAAGTCCGCAAAGCTGAACGCTCTATTCAGATATTCGACGTAGACGCCCATAACAGACTGATTCTGCTGGTCAGCGCACACTGCTCGTTGTGCCAGCACACGAACTCTGGCACATAAAGCGATACAGGTTCGCGTTGATCACGCCTATGTTATTATGTTTTCCAGCGGGCTTCAGCGGCTTTAGCTGCTATTTCAGACCGACGCTCAGGAGTGAGCGCCCGTGCGCGAGCTTTACCGGCCTTGCTCGCTCGTAGGCTCGCTTCAGCGTTCCCGGAAGTGTTTCGAGGTGGGTCGTAGGTTTCTTCGATCTCGCCGGTGGCGATCCGGCACACGTGCACTGCGAGCGCGCCTGTGGGTCTCGAATTCCGAATTCGGTCGTTAAATCGAGGCCTGGGACACCATTGCGTGGCGCCTGAGTTCTGACCTACGCTGTCTCGCGCATGAAGGATCTCCGGCTCCCCCTGCTTCACCTGGCCGTCACAGCCGCGAAGCTCTGCAGACCCGGCGGCGTGCGAGCCGTCATCGCTGAGAATCTCCTGCTCAAGCAGCAGCTGATCGTGCTGCGCCGTTCGCGCCAGCGTGCGCCGAACCTCAGAGTGGGCGATCGGCTCCTATGCGGATTCGGGGCGCTTTTTCTGAGTCCGGGACGGATTCGCAAGGTCGCCATCGGACTGCGCCCGTCCACGTTGCTGACCTTCCATCAGGCGCTGGTGCGCGGCAAGTACCGCCGATTGTTTTCCTCAAGCGCGCGACCGAAGAAGCCGGGCCCCAAGGGGCCGAGCGAGTCGCTCATCCGCGCCATCGTCGAGCTCAAATCGCGCAATCCTCGATTCGGGTGCCCGCGGATTGCGCGCATCATCTCGCAGACGTTCGGGGTCGACATCGACAAGAACGTTGTGCACCGCGTGCTGGCGAAACGCTATCGTCCAGCCCCGGGCGGAACCGGGCCCTCGTGGTTGTCGTTCGTCGGACACACGACAGACAGTCTGTGGAACGTGGACCTCTTGCGCTGTGCGTCCATCGTGCTCCAGAGCTACTGGGTGCTCGTGGTCATGGACCAGTTCACGCGGCGCCTCGTGGGATTCGGTGTGCATCGCGGACCGGTCGATGCACCCAGCCTCTGCCGCATGTGCAACGCCGCCATTCATGGGCGGGGCGCGCCGCGACATCTCAGTACGGATCATGATCCGTTGTTCGAGGCGTATCGGTGGACCGCGAACCTTCGGCTTCTGGAGATCGACGAAATCAAGACGGTGCCCCATGTGCCCCTGTCACACCCCTTTATGGAACGGCTGATCGGGACGATGCGGCGAGAATGCCTGGATCATGTGTTGTTCTGGAATGCCGGTGATCTGGAGCGGAAGCTCACCGACTTCCAGGCCTACTACAACGCGGCAGGGAGCCATGCGTCGTTGGAAGGCTACACGCCGTTAGGCTTCGCGGGCGAACGCACGGCGGCCCGTGCCGAATTCAACCATGTGCGTTGGATCTCCCACTGCCGGGGCATGGTCCAGCTTCCAGCGGCGGCCTGATGACGAATTCGAGACCGACAGCCCTTCCGGCGGAGCCGAAATCGTCGGCAGCGTTCGAGGTGAGCGACACCTCCGCTCTCCGATAGGACACCTCATTGACGGTCGGGTCCCAATCTTCGTTCGTGATGGTACGAGTTTCTGTCAAATCCGAAATCTCGAAATCAGCGTTGTCCATCTGGTTCTTCCTGAAATCTTGTTGACTGGTTGACTGTTAGCTGTCAGTAGTCCGACACGGAGTGCTTGATTCCTGACTTCTTCAGCATCCCAACGATGGTTGCGGGGTGAACACCCCGCCCAACATTGAGGAATTGATGCTCCTTTTCGTGTGGTCGGCCACCCGGTACTCCCGGGCTAAAGCCGAGTGGTAAGTGGCTGGTATGACTCTGCACGCCCCACACGGTTCCCGTTGCATCAAAAATCGGGCCGCCGCTCTGCCCCATGAGCCCTGGACTCGATGTTTCGATGAATATTCGCCGACCATCTTCAGCGTGCAAGATGCGCGTAAGGATACCCTCATTCGGAAAGAATACCATCGGAAAAGTTCCGGCCGGCAGATGAAAGCGCCCATTTGTGTACTCCGGTGAAATATCATGAAAAGGGAACCCGAGCCGGCAGAGACTAGTCCCTGAGCGGAGTGGTAGGTCTGGATTCTTGAACGTCGGGTACTCCGTGACGGAGGCTGCGTCGAAGGGGTCCAGCCGTGCGACCGCGAGATCGTCGGCTCGGTTACCCTGGACATCCTTCAGGACCACCTTGTCGGCTCCCCACCAGAACGAAAAATCCTGGACGGCGTCGGCCGCAGGCTTCAACCTCTTGAGTTTCTTCCGTTTACGAGCCGGCGTCAAGGCTGCGTCCTTCTCGATGTTTTGTCTTTCCGCGGCATAGTCCAGGTATTTCTGTTTTCTCTCCTTGAGGGACAAGTACTCGTCGAGGATGTGCGCCGCGGTGACGATCCACCCTTCATTATTCACTACGATGAACGAACCGACTCCGCCGCTGCACTTATCGTTTGGATGCACGATCGAGATGATCACCGGCTTGGTGAATGTCGCCGATTTAGCATATGAGTCTGCGAACAAGAGTTGCTCCCCCTCACGTCTCGGAATTCCGGCGTGAGCACGATACTGAACCAGATCTCAGGCTTCGTGAGGCTGGGCCGGCGGTTAGTAGACTGGCACATTTGGGGAGCCGGCACAAAACGGCGGCAATGTACGACCGGGGGTCCCCCCTAGCGGAAGCAGAGCCAGCAGAGAAGGTTGTTCGCCCTCCAGCCGGGCAAGCCATGCCGAACGCCTTCATCGAACGGTTCAACCGAACCTGCCGCGAGGAGGTCCTCGACGACTTTCTGTGGGTGTCCTCGCAGGAAGTGTAGCGGCTCTCCGATGCGTGGCTCGTCACCTACAACGAGCACCGGCCCCACGACGCGCTGGGGTCTGGTACCGCCGCTCACGTACTTGGCGCGCGGCACAACGCGCTCAAAGTCCAACTATGCGTGGTCCACTTGACGGGAAAGCCTTCCATGGGACCCATCCACATAGACGGGGGATACTTCACGGTCCCATGGGCGGGGACGGCCCCCCCGGCGCACCCCACACCCCCAACCGGATCCGGATGTCCGCAGAGAAAGCATGCTTTTCGGCGGGCGTTGCGCTACCGGCCGGCAAGATGAGGTCGACCGGTTTCCCACGCCTGCTCGCCGGACGCTCGTCCAAGACGGTCCCGAGGCGGCGAGTGTCCGATCTGACTGGCCTTGCCGGAACGGTTCAGGGCTCATGGAGTTCGAGCGGTCCAGGTGCCGTGCCCGGCAGCTCGGCTGAGCTCCTCGCGTCCCACTTTCGCCGCATCGCCGATTCCGCTAGACGCACGCCTCCGCCTGATCTACGCTTTCCGCGCCACGCCAGCATGTGCGGTCCATTTCACTGGGCCGCCCGCTGAATAGAATATCCGTCCTACGGAGAACAGGCGGGAGCCCGTCAACGTACGTGCTGGTGTGGTAACACGGCCCAGTGACCATTTCCGGTCAGGGTCCAAAGGGAAGCCATGCGTACGTTTCCTTTCGTCATCGGCGTGGTCCTTACCATCGTTTCTGGTTTGCTAGTCATTGGTCCTGTTGCCGCTCAAGACGATGATCAAGATCCTGTTCTCGACCACCTTCTGATATGGGGTGGGGCACCAACGGAACCAGCCACAGCCGATCCAGCAGTGCTGGATCGGCTGGCCGTTGCGTCCTTCTTGGCGGAATTGGATATAGACCGGGAAGATTACGGACTTGCCGGGGTCATCGCTCGGCGTCTCGAGCAAGAGGGTCTCACTACGGACGAGCTCTCGTCTCTCTACGTCACAGACATTGAGACACGCCTGACGTACCGCATGCTTGGCATCGTGGCTGTGGTCAACCTATTGCTGGTCGCTGTCTGGCGATGGTTCACAGTCCGTGCCGAAGGGAAGTCATGATCAGTCGCATCTTGATCGCGCTGTGCCTTGCCCTGGTCGGCTGCGAGGGCAGCCCCACCGCTCCGACTGGTTTCTCAGGTTCCGACGTGCCGAATGTCGCCGGCACCTATAGCGGGATCATTACCCTCACCATTACGGGAGCACCAGGTCACCCGCCGATGCGCGGCACGTCGACGCTCGTTGTCACGGTGACACAGTCTGGTAGTGAGGTAACACTCTCGGGCACACAGACGTGGCCGGGTGAATCTCCCCAACTGATTTGGGATAGGGTCATGGGAACCATCGACAGCATCGGAATATTCAGCGGTCCAGCTCTCAGGGACTCTACGGACCTGGAGTGTGGCCGTGTCCGGTACAGAAGTCGACGGCTGCAGTTCTCCGTCGGCATTCTCAGCTACAGCCTAGTGGCGGATACGGACCGATGTGGGCGGTTCGAGTACCGCGGCACCCTCACGCGCCTGTCAAGAAACTAGCCCTAAACGCGCTAGGCTGAATCGTACGGTGCCGGTATCGCTGGGGCGATTTTTAAATTGCAGGTGCCGGTTCTCCAGAACGCCACGATTGCGCCGATACCACGTGGCGTGCAGCTCAGCACGTCCTTCGGCTTCTGAAGGACACACACCATGCTCAATCACCACCGACGAGATCGCGATCGCCGACGCCGTCAGGCAGGCGCATGAGAGGGCGCCGGATTGGCGTGCTCACGCTCGCGTAGGCACGCGAGGCCTGCCTGCCTCTTAGGCGTTCGCCAAAACTGTTACTAGATTACCAATCTAGGAGACAGTTGAGGCACCCTTGAACGAGCGCTCATGGACGTACACCCGCTTCGAGTTGGCGGATAACTTTCGACCGACCGGCCAAGCCTACAACCCCTACCCTTCACGTGCTGCCGCTGTGCTTCACTGGCTGACTGACGGCAGGTGGCGAAGGGCTCCATGGAGCGCCGCGGCCTCCGTCTGAACCCCAATCACCTTGCTTCCTTGGGATTGTTGGGACTGTTTGGTCTGTTTGGGTTGTTTGGGCTGTTGGGACTGTTTGGGCTGTTTGGACTGTTTGGTCTGTTGGGACTGTTGGGACTGTTTGGGTTGCTTGCACTTCTGGGGTGGCGCGGGTTGGTCCCAAGACTGATCACGCCGCGGCACTTGCAGGCGTGGAAAGCCGTGAAGCAGGTGGCGACCGCGACAATGGCGACAGTCGCGACAGTGGCTGGTCTGGATCTCAGGAGTGTCGCAACTGTCGCGACTGTCGCGGTCAAGCCTTCCCCCCGTCCGCGTCGGCGCATCGCATATGGATCGTGAGCGTCACTCCTGCGCCTCCCGGAGCAGGACCGGGTTGATCTGAATGTCCTTCCGCCGATCTGTCGTTCGCTGGCGCACCCGATGCACCTCCTCCAGGGCCTTGAGCGCGTCGTCGAGCGCCGTTCCCTTACGGAGGTGCACTGGGGTCACGTTGCGCTGGAGCTCGCGTCTCGAGACAACCTGCACGCCCTTGTGCCGACAGTAGTGGACGAGCCACCGGTCGAGACGTGCGGTATCGGTGAGTTCGGGCGAGAGCGCGAGGCCTCCAAAGACACGGCGCGCCTCGTTCACGTGCCACGCGACGATACGGGCAGCGTTCTCGAGCGTCTTGGGCCCCACGGCGTCTCCGGGTCCGAGTTCGACGGCGTGGAACAGGGCAGCGAGTCGGGCCGCATTGTCCGCGGCCTTGCTCGCCACGTCGCGCACCTCGGACAGTTCCCCCCCGGTGCACAACTGGCGCTCGATGTCATCGTGGAACCTGACCCAGACACGCTTGGCCTCCGGGTCGAGAGAGAGGACGACGGGTGACAGGGCCCCGTGTTCGTCAATCGTCACCGGCTGTTCCAGCAGCTCCGCGACACGCTGATGGAATGCCGACAGCCGCGGCCAGTCCGTGGGCGCCTCCACGAACAGGCGCTGCCCCTGCGTGGACTCTGGCCAGGCGAGCAGAAAGCGGGCCAGGAATCCGGTGCCGCGAGCCAGACCGCCCGAGCGCTCAACGAAGCTCCGCAACGTGGCTTCCTGAACCTGTAGGGCGACCGTGAAACGGGCCCCCTGCACCGTGAATGATTCGCTCGTGCGCCGTCCGATGGCCAGCGTACCGCCATCCCACAGGGTGTTCAGCAAGGCTAGATTGCGCATGATGGAGTCCTTGCCCATGGCATGGGCTCCGAACACGAGACCGGCCTCAGCGGACACTACCCCAGCCGCTGGCCACTCCCGTGCGAGGACCCACGCGAGGTTTTCAGGGGTTTCGTCGAGACGGAGCAGCCGCGGTACCCGTGGAGGCACGGGCTTGTTGTCCTCAAGCCGCCGCAGGGCCTCGCGTTGGATGTCGACTGGATCTCCCCTTTTAGCCTTCTGCCGGATGTTGTCCTTGATACCCGTCTGGCTTGATTCCCATGCAGCCAGCGCGGCCCGGTAGTCCGCGCATGCTGGCTGCGCGGCCTCGGTCTGCTGCCGTTCGTAGTCGTGGATCGGCTGGGTGAAGAACTGGTCGCAGGTCGACTTCCGCTCGCCGGAATCCGCAATGGTCAGCAGGAACAGACTCGTGGGGCCGGTGAGGCCCTCTGCGCGCTTGACGTCCACATAGGCTTGGCCGGTGAGGGAAAGCGCTCCCAGCGCGGAGTACGCCACCAGGGCCAGCGGCGCCTGGGTGAAGGCCTGGACCTCTTCCACGGCTCCCCGTACGACGTCGGGGAGCGCATCACTCGGGTAGGGCTCGGAGGCCACCTGAATGCCGAGTGGTAGCGGCATGTCCCAGTCGTCTCCTCCTCCCTGTCCGTTGTTAGAAGTAGCTCGAAGCGCTCTTGCTTCGCTGACCGCGGAGGCGAGAACCTCGGCGACGGCCTCGATGCCCATTGCCGCAGCCATGTCGTTGAAGTCGATGGAGGTGGCCTGTTCAGCGTCGCGGTGCCTGGGCACAGCGACCGCGGCTACGGCGATCCGGGCCGCCTCGTGGGCGTATGTCACGCCAGGGTTGCCGGGTGTCGCGGCATCATCGTCCGCGCAGATGACCAGGGCGGTGTCGGGATAGGCCTTCCGAATCGACGTGGCGATGGCACCAAGGTTGTTCGCAGCGAACGCCACCGCCACGGGTGCCGCCGTTGCTTCGTGTACGGTGGCGCTCGTGGCGAACCCCTCAGCGACATAGATCACGGCACCGGGGGTCTCGAAATTGCCCAGTCCGAAGTAGCCGCCCTTCACGCGGCCACCGCTGAGAAACCGCTTGGATCCGTCGGCGTGGATGAACTGCAGGGAGCAGATGTGACCGTCGACGATCACCGGAAGAACCAGCGCGCCATCGTGCTCCCTGGCTCCGTGCGGTTGGACTCGCTTGCGGACGAGATAGGGATGATCCAACGGTGCATCGTCAGCCGAGGTCCAGAGTGTGCTCGCGCGGATCGCCGCGTCGGCCCGCTGTCGAGCACACTCCTTGCCTCGCAGGTGTCGCGCGGCCTCTATCCGGGTGCGAAGAGCCTCGGTCTCGGTCGCGTTCAGGGTCCGGTCGATTTCCGCGTGCCACGATTCCGAGCGTCCCTCCCGCCAGTCGCCGAAGGCTCCGGCCGGGAAGCCGTCGCCGTAGAAGACGTACCAACCGGCCGTGTCACGGGCGTTGCCGTTGGTGGAGAAACGGTGGAGCTTGCCGTCTGGCTCGATCACCTCCGGCGGCTCTAGCCCGGCGTCGCGCATGGCTGTGCGGAAGTGCTCTGTGTCGGTGCCTCGCATGGTCGCCCCTCAGCCTGTTGCTTGGCGGCTCGCGTCGATCCACCGGGGGCGCCAGATCTGGATGTCAGCTTCCAGCGTGGCTCGTTCGGGTCTCGCTGGCCGCCGTATTCGTGTACGGGCAGGCCTCGAAGGCTCCTTCAGGAAGGCCTGTAACCCCCGCCGGTGCCGCACTGACACCACGATCGCGTTTACGAGGAGATCGACGGTCCACTGCCGCCGTGTCATGACGCGTCAGTGGGGCTGGACGCTGACTCCGAAGCCTGACGCGCGGCTTCGAGCCGAGCGACCAGAGCGCGGATCTCCGCGTCGGACTGGCCGGCGATGCGAGCAGCGTTGAGTGCGCTGACTTCATCGGCCGGCCAGCCGACGGCGCGCGGGCCAATCTTGACCGGCCTGGTCCAGAGGCCCTGGCTAATCCGCAGGTACAGCGTCGAACGCGGATAGCCCGACTGCGATTCGACGCTGCCACGACGAAGGATCGTGGGGATGTTGAAAGAATGAGCGTCCACGAGTGAGCTCCCAGTGAACGGTTCCAGACCATTCGGGAACCGAAAGCCCCATTACAGCAGCGTGATCGATCGGATAGTGGCAATTGCCCAGGCGTAAATGGCAATTGCCGAAATTTCAGTCTGAGACCTTCAATTGTTCCTCGACGCGCTTGAGCTTGTCGCGGATGGTTCGGGCTGTTAGGGGGGTGCCCAATCGTTCGGTGATTTGTTTGATTTTCCCAGCCGTGGAACTATCGGACGCCTCGATTTTCGCTGCCTTTAATAGCGCAGCGATGATGACGAGGTACGTTCGCTCCTCTCGTTTCCCGAGAGTTTGAGGTTCCGTAACAGGTTGAGGGTCCACCCGTCGAGAAGTCACTTGGTAGTGCCAGTTCTCTTGAACGGCGGTTGCGAAGTCGTCCAGCACCGATGATCTGACGCCCAGAACGCTTCGCTTGGGCAGAGCAGAGGCTGGAAAAAGATCTGGCATCCCTGGATCTACAGGAAGCTGGTACACTTCGCCCTGCTCACCGACCACGAGCGCGCCGTCAAGGCGTGGCAGCGGTTCAGGCGGGATGCCCGTCATTGCGCAGTGCCGACGATGGATTTCGACTCGCCCTGAGCCTTCAAGCATTAAATCCCACACCCCGTCTATGGGTTCTCTGTGTTCTTGGGGAGCAGAAGGATGATCGCGACCGGGTTCAGGATCTGCCGCAGGCCGCTGGGTCTCGTCCTTGGTTGTACTCGCCAAACCGGTTGGTCCGGTCGATCTCGGGGGTGAAGGGCCGCCCTGTTCCATGCGACGAGCCCTGACAGGATCTGGAAGAGACACGGACAGCTGGATGTGGCCCGTGAGGGCCACATCCAGGATGGTGGCCTCGTCCACCGGCCGCCCAAGTTTCGCTTCAAGATACTGAGTGGCTTCTCGCAGTGAAAGCCAGGAAGGCAGGTTCGCAGGGTCGTTCATGTGGACGCCCCGATTGACACGACGCGCGCGGGACGAGTGGTCACGTACTCTGCCCAGGCGTACATCAAGTCGCGACGCTTCTCGAAGAGATCCGTCCGGCGAGAGGCAGCCTCGGTCTTGTCTCGCACGGTGTGCGCCAGGGCCGCTTCGCAGACTGTGCGCGGGAAATGTGTCCGCTCCTCCGCCCAGTCGCGGAACGACGAGCGGAACCCATGCGTCGTAATGTCTCCCCGGCCCATTCGGCGTAGCGCCCTCAGGAACACCATATTCGACAAGGGCCGCGTCGGATGGCGGCCCGGAAAGACCTGGGACCCGCCATCGGTCAGGCGCTGCGCGTGCCGCAGGATCTCGACGCAGCGCGGCGAGAGTGGCACACGGTGCTCACGGTCGGCCTTCATCCGGCTGCCGAGAATCGGCCAGATTTTGGCCACCACTTCCGACACCGATGCCTGTATGGGAGGCGTGCTCCCGCTCGCCCTGTGCCTCTCTCTGCAATGCAGTCAGACTTAAAGTAGGACTACTAAAAATGTTATTCAGTAACTACTAGTATATAAAGTAGTTATAGATATATAATGGCGGAGAGAGTGGGATTCGAACCCACGGTAGAGTTTCCCCTACACACGCTTTCCAAGCGTGCTCCTTCAACCACTCGGACATCTCTCCTCGGGAGTGGTTCTACTAGGTTACTAGAGTTTGAACCGTCGGCGATCCGGTAGTAGGATGGAGCGTACACTTTTGTCTACTGAGGTGATGGAGTGGCTGGGCTAGCAAAAGGGTTATCGATGAGTTGTCGATGTTTTGCGTCATCGGATGGGCAGGGTGCGCGTGTCACCCTGATGCTGATCCTGTCACTCGTCTTGCTGTCGGGCGTGGTGTGGGCTCAGACAGCAGAATCGGAGAGTTCACGATCCCCGCGAACGTCGTGGGGTGATCCTGACCTTGGGGGAATCTGGAACAATTCCACCCTGACGCCGCTTGAGCGTCCCGAAACGCAGGCCGACCAAGAATTTCTCAGTCCGGACGAAGCGGCTGCTCTTGAGCAACAGGCTGTCGACCGCAACAACCGCGCGAACGAACCTAGCGTGGTAAGAACCGAGCCGTTGCCTGCTGGTGGAAATGTCGGTGGATACAACAACTTCTGGATGGATCGAGGCACCACGGTCATCCCGACTAGGCGCACCTCGCTGATTATGGATCCGCCGGATGGTCGGCTTCCTTCCCTGACACCGGATGCGCAACGCCTGATCACGTCGTCTGAGATGCAGCTGCTCGACGATGTCAGGCAAGGGCGTCTGCCGACCGATTCATATGATCAGCTAGACTTGGGCGACCGGTGCATCTGGTACCGTGGCATCCCGTCTTTTCCAACGGGTTACAACAACAACTATCACATTATGCAGACGCCCAATGTCGTCGCCATTCTCCAGGAGCACATCCACGACGTCCGGTTCATTCCCTTGGATGGTCGTCCGCATGTCGATCAAACCATCCGCCAGTATGGGGGGGATTCGCGTGGTTACTGGGAGGGCGATACACTCACCATCGAAACGTCCAATTTCAGTGACCGGGCCTTCATCCGACGATTTAATCTAGATCTCACCGAAGCCTTGCATGTGGTTGAACGCTTTACCCGCATCGGACCGGACACGCTCGACTATCACTTCACGGTCGAAGACCGGAACATCTGGACGAGACCATGGAAGGGCACGCTTCCGATGGTCCGAAGTGGCGGTCCGATGTTCGAGTACGCGTGCCACGAGGGTAATTACGGAATGACGAACATTCTCGCCGGGTCACGTGCCTTGGAGAGATCTGCCCAGTGAAAGTAGAGTCGACGGGCAGGACGCTTCAGGTCCGCCGATGGGAGACTGCAGATGTGTAGGCGATGCTTGATCATTGTTCTTGGCTTAATTGTCTTGGTGTCGCTCGTGCCATCGAATGTTGTCGCGCAAACGCCGAAGCGAGTAATACCGATGCGGATGTCGGACGGCCAGCCGGACATCTCGGGCACGTTTACCTTCCGGACACTGACGCCGTTACAGCGGCCCAGGCAGTTTGAGGGACAAGGAAACCTTTCGGCCAATCAAGCAGCGGAGTTCGAGGCATCGGAGCGCCGACGGCAGAACCGCGATCTCTTCGATCCGGAACAAGGTGCGCCGAAGGCCGGCTATCAGTCTAGGTCCGAGGGTGGCGTGCTGTCCTACAACGAGTTCTGGTATGAGCGAGGGATCGAATTAACCTCGGATAAGCGGACGGCGCTGGTCATCGATCCCCCAGACGGGAGACTGCCGCCTCGCATGGAGGAATCCCGTCGTGGCGCTCGAGAGCGGACCGCGTATAACGCTGCGCATCGTTACGACTCGTATGAGAGCCGCAGCTCGAGCGACCGATGTCTGATGGGCTTCAACGCTGGCCCTCCGATGCGGTCAAGCGCGTACAACAACAACGTTATGATTTTCCAGTCCCCGGGTTATGTGACGATTCTCAACGAGATGATCCACAACGCAAGGATCATCCCGATCGGCGACACTGTGTTTCCGCCCTTCCCGCAGTACAGCGGTGTTTCGCGCGGTCATTGGGAGGGCGAAACGTTGGTCATTGAGACCAACCAATTTAACGGTAGAAGTAGCAGCCTAACTTCGATAAACATGCATCTGATCGAGCGTCTCACTCGCCTAGATCCAGATACTGTTGCCTATGAATACACCGTTACGGACCCCACGGTATACTCCGCTCCGTACACCGTAATGATGCCGTTTCGACGAACCGATGGACCTCTGTTCGAGTACGCGTGTCACGAGGGGAACATCGGCCTGTATGGCATTCTCGCCGGGGCACGGGTCCAGGAAGCGAAAGGCATCCCGCTGCGCAAGTAGTCTAGGTTCGGCTCGAGTCTTGCCACGTCGATCGACGGCAGATAGACTGAATCTTCCCCGCGCGTGGTGGCGGGTCGTGCCGCGGTTCGGATCCTGTGCAATTTCAGCCTACGAATCGCGTCAGGGCCGAAAGGCAGCAGCACTAAGTAGTCACTGACATGTGCCGCAGGCTCTTCCAGGCCGCGGTGGGCTCCGCCACTTGGCGCCAGCGGCGCACCGACAGCTGATGTCCTATCAGGTTTTTGCCAGAAAGTATCGTCCGCAGCGATTCGAGGATGTAGTCGGTCAGCGTGCCGTCACGCAGACCCTGCGTAACGCGCTTAAGTCAGGTAGGCTTGCCCAGGCGTTCGTGTTTGCCGGTCCACGTGGTGTCGGCAAGACGACAACCGCTCGTATTTTGGCTAGGGCCTTGAATTGCAAGCACGGTCCTACACCCGATCCCTGTGGCACGTGCGAAGCGTGCGTGGAGATCGCTGAGGGTCGCGATATCGATGTGCTTGAGATCGATGCGGCGACCCACACGAAGATCGAAAACGTGCGCGAGGTGATCATTGCCGGTCTAGCAATGGCGCCAGTTCGCGATCGGTACAAGATCTTCGTTATCGACGAGGTTCACCGACTGTCGGCGAACGCGTTCGACGCTTTACTGAAGTCCTTGGAAGAACCACCTGCGCACGTGGTGTTCATGATGGCCACCACGGAACTCCAGAAGATACCCGACACGATCCGGTCGCGCTCTCAAGTGTACGAACTTCGAACGATCGGCACCCAGGCCATTAGCGAAACGCTCCGGATGATTGCCGATGCGGAGTCCATCACGATCGACAATGACGCGATTGCGTTGATTGCTCGGGCAGCCGAGGGCAGCATGCGGGATGCCGAAAGCACGTTCGATCAGGTGATTGCGTTTGCGGAGAAGACGATCACGGCCGACGTCGTGTCGACGGTACTCGGCCTGATCGGCCGCGAGCCGGTCTTGGATGTTGTGGAAATCGTTGCGAATGAGGATCAGACGGCGGTGTTCGGTTGCGCAGGACGATTCGTAAAGGCTGGCTACGACCTGCGACTTGTCTACCGCGAGTTGACACGGGTCGTCCGCGACATGCTCGTCATCATGATTGATCCGTCCCGAGTAGAGGACCCAGAGATTGCAGGCGACGCTGAGCGGTCGCGGTTGGTTGAACTGTCGAAGCGGTTCTCGCGAGAGGACCTCATGCGCGCTTTCGATCTTCTGGCCAAAGCTGAATTCGAGATCCGGAGAGCCGCGCAGCCGAGGTATCACTTCGAGATGGCCATTCTCAGGTGGATTCACCTGCGGAAGCTTGTTCCACTCACCGAATTGCTCAAAGGGATACCGGTTACGCCGGCAGCGTCCCTATCGCGGTTGCCGAAGACCCGTCCGACGGCGTCCACGCCGGCGCGTCCAGAGGTTCGGGACGCTCCGGCGCCGGTTGCTCAGTATAAGGCGCCGCCGCCAGCGGTTGATGCGGCTTCAGACACCACCGGGAAGAACGAGATCTTGGCGGAGATCAAGAAGACGAAGAAGTTCTTTCACGGTACCGTCGTGGCCCAGGCTCAACGGATCGATCTGATGGGCGACCGTCTCGTGTTCGAGTTCACGTCGACGCAGCGCACTCTTAACGGTCAGCTGCGTCAAAATCGGGAGTGGCTTGAGGAGTTGGCGTCGAAGGTGACTGGGCGGACGATTCGAGTGGCGACCGAACAGAGGGCGGCCGAACCTGAGCAACCGACCTCGATGGCCGTGGAACCACTTGACACGTCTTCGCTCAGTAGTGATCAGGCGCGTCTCCGCGACCAGGCGATGAAGGATCCGCTAATTCAGACGATGCTCGACGTCTTTCCCGCGAAGATCGGTGAGGTCAAAAAACTGGACTGACATCACCGACCGGTAACAGTCAAGTGCAGACCGACAATCATGAATATTCAGCAGATGATGAAACAGGCACAGCAGCTACAAGAACGGCTGCAATCCGAGCTTGCCGAAACGGAGGTTGAAGCAACCGCCGGCGGGGGCATGGTCACCGTCATCATGAACGGCCAGAAGCAAATCCGGCGTCTGACGATTGACCCAGAGGTCGTATCTAGTGACGACGTCGAGATGCTTCAGGACCTGATTATCGCCGCGATCAACGACGGTCAACGAAAAGTCGATGAGACAGTGGCCGGAAAAATGGGCGGGATGATGGGAGGGATGAAGATCCCTGGGCTCACGGAATGACAGAGGTTGGTCCCCTCGTCAGGCTGGTTGACCAGCTCCGACGCCTACCGGGAATTGGCCAGAAGGGCGCCCAGCGGCTGGCGTTTCATCTGCTGCGACAGCCCAGGGATGAAGTCGATACACTGCTTGATGCCGTACGTGACGTCAAAGAACACATCACATACTGTTCCGTCTGTTCGAACATCACCGACACGGATCCATGTTTCTACTGTACCGACTCCGGGCGCGATCGGAGTGTGATTTGCGTCGTCGAAGATCCTCACAACGTCGCGGTTGTCGAGAAGACCAAGGAGTTCAAGGGCACGTATCACGTGCTGATGGGTGCGTTGTCGCCGCTGCAGGGGATCGGTCCGGGCGATCTCAAGATCAAGAGTTTGCTCGAACGGATTGGGAGCGAAGAAGTACAGGAAGTCATTTTGGCCACCAACCCGAACGTTGAGGGTGAGGCAACGGCGATCTATCTGGCGAAGTTGCTTAAACCCCTCGGCGTGCGCGTGACGCGAATTGCGATGGGGCTCCCGGTCGGGAGCGACCTCGAATACGCTGATGATGTCACCATGCACAAGGCCATGGCTGGGCGGCAAGAAATATGAGGGCTGGACTCGTAGGAGAGAGGTGCCGACTGGCTACTGATCTTTTCAGGCGTTCTTGTAATAAATTCTCTGAAGCTCTCTTGCGGTGGCCGGGGCACGTTTGCGCGCCTGATGATCCTCCAGTTCTGCACGTAAACGTGTTAGTCCCGTCTCGTCGTCTACGTCGTACCATGCTGGCACTAATTCCACTTGCAGTCCGAAGCGGTTGGCTGCTGCCCGCGTGTCGTCGAACGCAAACGGCGTGCTCCATCGTATGCCCGTGAAGAGGTCAGGGACGCCGTCCTTCTCGGCACTCGACCCGGCGAGCGCAATGAGGTAGTACCCGCCGTCTTCCGCTGGACCCAGTACGACGTTGCCGGCTTCTGCTCTGTAAATGGAGTCCCGGATGTGGAAGACGGGTACCGTTGGAAGATCCGATCCGATCATAACGACCTTCGTGAATCCGTCAGCAAAGAGCTCGGTGAAGACCGTACGCTCACGACTCCCGAGGTCATCGCCTTTCTGGGCCATGACCTCATCATCAGTGACACCGAGCTGGTCAAAGTCAGCAGGACCACCGTCAGGTGTGTAAGCGACGCGCAGCGAAGTGCCTTCCAGGCTACGGCAGGCGTCTATAGTGTCATGCAAGAACGCGGCGTACAACCGTTGGCGGTCATCGTCGTTAGGAACGGCGTCTATCAGCCGTGTCTTGGGGGGGTGACCGGCCACCGGGGAGCGAGCCATGATGACCACGGCGACCTTGCCTGCTGCACTCTTGAGTAACTGTCTTACCGACAGACCACGCCGGACTAGCATCGCGATGCCGATCGTGATCCAGACGAGCATTCGGCCCTTACGCACGATCGCGATGGTGACTCCGGTCGTCGTGCCGAATGTAAGTAGGTCCGCGAACATCCCGGTCGCGGCTTCGTCCACTCCCACTCGAAGCGGGACGAAGCGAAACGCAAACGAGATGAATCGGTTTGTCGACTCGAAGATGAACGCATGCAGCACCGTCGGCGACTGGTCACTGATGACCGACAGCACAATGAAGATCTCGAGCACAGCCAATAGGTGAAAGGCAAGTTCGAGCAGGGCGAGCGGAACGAGCTTGTGTATGTCTCGCGGGTAGAGCGCATGAATGTGATGTTCGACGCTTGCTACTTTGGCTGAAACGCGTCCAAGAAAATGAGGGGCCAACCCGCGACCACGGAGCCAGTTGGTCGTTCGGCTTCCAGCCAGCCACCGATTCCAGATGACGACATGCACCACGCCAATAATGATCATCATGGCACCGGCCATGATCATGGTCGTTACCCAGAGCTGAGTGGAGGCCTGAAACATCAGCACCACCGCGACGAATCCACCGGCGATGACCAGCATCGCACTTAGCGTGTAGAAGAGATTCTCGACGGCTAGCGCGGGCAGCGTTCGACGCAAAGGTTCCCGGTCACGAAGAAATATTCCCTTGGCGGGTTCGCCAACTATAATGCTGAGTGGTGTGATGTTGCCCAACGCGTCACCGACTACGACGGCCCGGAAGACCTGAAAGAGTGTGAGGCGGTGTGGGCTATCTAGGCAGCGGACCCAGGCAGCGGCTCGAATAAGGAACCGAACGCCGCCCAACGTGACCACAACCAGGAAGACCAACCCGAGCCGCCGGATACCATCGAGCACGTCGCTAACGCCAGCATGGTTTAGGAAGTAGGCGAACAGAAGGAGTCCGATCCCTGCAGTAAACATGCTGCCGAGCGTTGGACGACGGCTGAGGTCAGTCTGCATAGTTAGCAGTCATGGGTTGGGTGTTGGTTCATGTCCCCGTGAGGGTCATTCTACTTGGCAGTTAGACTGTTGACTTGCTTCCTTGGATAACGACTCCTACGAATTTTGTTTACACTCTACCGGTTCATTACGAGTGTTCTGAATGCGACATTCTTCAGTTGGTTATCTCGAACCGTGAGCTGCGGTGCTCTTCACAATTACCGCAGGTCTCCGTGCTGCGTTTGACCCACAAGAATTCCATTAGCTACTATTTCTTGTTGGCGAGGTAGCCGATGGGTGTGTGGTGGGGCTGTAGCCCTACGTGCCGATCTCACACGGCTTCTTGATGTTCCTCAGTAGCTCAATTGGCAGAGCATCCGGCTGTTAACCGGAGGGTTGTAGGTTCGAGTCCTACCTGAGGAGCCAATTTTTGCAAGGGTTTCTTCACTTCCGCTTCTTGAGAGTGGCGGGAGTGTGGCGGATTTTGTGGCTACCCCAACGCTCTTCGGTGTCTTTTAGGCCCCGGTAAGTGGACCCCCTCGGACTTTTTTGCTGGTCCGATTTCCTCAGGATCCGAAAACCGCGAGCGATCTCTATATATCTATATGCCCGACCGCCGAACATACCCGCTGTTTTTTGGTATCGTCGACGAAACAATTTGGTGCCCTTCAAGATGCCTACCGTGCTGCTGTTCACGCTCGCAATACTGGCGCTGGTCACGATGGCGTACCAGGCCGATCTCACCCGGGTCAGAATCAGATTCTTCAAGTGGATTCATTGGACCTGGGCGGTCCGCGTGCTCGAAGAGCACTTCGAGAGATGGGTCTTCTGCTTCCGTATCGTTAGCCTTGGCCTGGCGGTAGTGTTGTTCTTATTGGGTGTTGCGAGCGCGTTGTAATGGAGGTGACCCCATGAATGGACCCGACCCCATGGAAGCGACCAGCGTCGACCAACGTGACCCTCGCCTCTGCATCGGACATAACCGCGCTGGGGCGCCCTGTAACAAGTTCGCGAGGAGAGGTCAGCGAGTCTGTCGGAACCACGGCGGGTCGAGTCCACAGGCCCTGGCTAAGGCTGCTGCGGCTGTCGAGTTGGCTGATCTACGCCTGCGGAACTTGGCACCACGTGCGGTCGCGACGCTTGAGGATCTCGTCACCAACGCCACTAGCGAACAGGTGCGCCTCGGTGCCGCAAATTCGTTAGTGGACCGGAGTGTCGGGCGAGCCACCGAACGTATTCAGGTCGCGGCGGCGATTACGGTAAAGCGGCCGTGGTAATGGGAGTTGTAATTTCCTCATACGTGACCCGACCGATCCGCTGTGGGTCGATGATGCATTCCTTTTCGTGCTCCAGGTAGCATCCCGTTTCGTCGCCCTCTGGGGTCCCAAATCGGATTGCCTCGATGCTGTCGTCTGGAGTATCTGGCGGGACGTCATCAGAATCGTAAGCGCAATCCTCCGCCAGCCCGGGTTCCACCCACCTTTACGCTCTGCGTCGCCCCGCCTGCGGCCGGGAGTACTACCGAAGTCCCTGCAAATTGAACGGTGGCGCCGATGCCGACCTGCTTCGTGAAAAAGAAGGCCACGTCTCCGCCCACGTGAAAGCCCAGTTTCGACACGCTGGCATTCGTGGTGGTAGACGCGCTGAATGTCGCCGTATCGTATGGATAGCTGTCGGTATAGCTGAAGTCGGTGATGACTCCCTGTGTGATCTGAAAGAATGATGGC
This sequence comes from Vicinamibacterales bacterium, assembly GCA_965237405.1. GTDB lineage: Bacteria > Acidobacteriota > Vicinamibacteria > Vicinamibacterales > UBA8438 > CAUZIB01. The sequence goes on from OZ250139.1 coordinate 2,943,622, forward strand.
CCGCCAAACACCATTACCTGTAGTCGGTCGCCGACAGGAAGGACACCTCTGACCTGGACGTGAATGACCATCTCTTCTCGCTTTAACCTCGTGGCTTCTCCGTTCACCGAGCGTGGTTGGTTAAAGAAGAACGGGTGGGGAACGGTGGCTCTCAGAGACGCTGGAGTCGCCACTGAGAAGCGGCTCACCCCGACGCCAACACCCAGTCGTCGCCACACGATAGCTCCCGCCGCGACGTCGATGGCTACGCCGCCGTTCACAACGTATTTGGTGTTCCAGCGTCCATCCTCGGCGTTCTCGCGCTTGACGGCGCTATCGCTGAAATCATTGATCGTGAGTTGGTAGCCCCCGTTCACGACGACAAAGCCTCTGGGGGCTGCTGCGGTTTGAGCAGAGGCCACTCCGGCCCCAGCGCACAGCACCGCGGCCAGTGCAAGCATTATTTTTGTCATTGGCCGTCTCACTCTGCGAAAAAGGCAGACAGAGTGTACGAAGTAGATCTGCCGCTGTATTTGTCGATCGTCACCCAGAACCGGTCGCCTTTTTGAACGGGCCAGCTCACTGATTCAAAATCATTCGCGCTGGTGGACTGCCCCAAGACACACGACGGTCGGCTGCGCAAGCAATTAACCTTATGCACATAGAGATCAAGATCACTCTTGACTGGATTATTCCATCGCAGGTTGATCGTATAGATACCCGTACGGGTAAAGGTCCACGTCCATCTGCGCCAAGTCCTTACGGAATCACCGCCCGACCACGCGCTCGGCGAAGGCACACCGACAGCATTCCACGCCTCACGCACCGCCTGTAACACCCGTCCAGGACCGTAGAGGTCACGAGCGGCCTGTATCGTTGCGCCACGAGCCATCGAAAAGGTCGCACTGCGGGGCAGAAGCGTGGTGAAGGCCCGATAAAACACCTTTTCGATTTGCTCACGGTTCGCCGCGCCGACGCCTTCCACGGTCACGCCAGATGGCTGGTAGGAAGGGGACCCATGTGTGCCGCCTTCGATCGCGAGATAAAACGCGTGATTCGCGATGCCCGAGTTTGAGTGAACACCTCCAGAATCCACCGTAGTAGGTCGCCAGTGATACCTCCCATAGTGATCGGGGTCGCCATACCATTGAGGATTCGCCATCGATCGAAGCCCATTACGAACTCCGGACCGAACGCCTCTCACTATGTCTTTTCCCATCACATAAGGGGATGTCCCACTGACTGTTGAAAATTGAAGCGGCGGCTCCTCACTGCTCGTGATACACGAGTGGTGGGCAACCCGAGGCGACACGCCTCACAGCAAAGGAGCCGCCATGAAGAAGTCTCGCACAGTCCGTCCGACCGCCGGTGTTGAATCTCCGACCACGCGTCGGCTGCCGCTCGTCGAGTTGCTGATTGACACCGCAGCGGAGCTGTTCGACCTTGCGGTGCGGTCGGGATTGCAGGTCCTGGACGCCATGCTCGAGGAGGATCGGACGGCGATCTGCGGGCCGCGCTACGCGCACCAAGCCGACCGCACGGCGTCGCGGGCCGGGACGGTGGCCAGTACCGTCGTCCTCGGGGGGCGGAAGGTATCGATCCGCCGCCCCCGGGTCCGCTCGGGGCGCCAGGAGGTGCCGCTCCCGACCTTCCAGACGATGGCCCAGACCGATCCACTGCGGCGGCGCACCGTCGAGCAGCTGTTGGTCGGCGTGAGCACCCGAGGCTATGCCCGGAGTCTGGAGCCGCTTCCGGCCGACATCCCCAGCCGCAGTGTGAGTAAGAGCGCCGTCAGCCGCCGGTTTGTCGCCAAGACCGCCTCGCAGCTGGCCGCGTGGCAGGCGACGCCCCTCGACGAGCTGGATCTGGTCGGTCTCCTGCTCGACGGTGTCCACATCGGCGAGCACTGTGTGGTCGTCGCGTTGGGGATCGGCGTCGACGGCACAAAGCACGCCCTCGGGCTCTGGGAAGGTTCGACGGAGAACGCGACCGTCTGTCAGAGCCTGCTCGCCAACCTCCAGAGTCGTGGCCTGCGCACCGATCGGAGCATCCTCGTGATGCTCGATGGGTCGAAGGCGCTACGGGCGGCGGTCACGGCGGTGTTCGGGCGTGCCGCGCTGGTGCAGCGCTGCCAAATCCACAAGACCCGCAACATCCTCGACCATCTGCCGGAGCGTCAGCGGCCCTGGGTACTGGCGATCCTCAAGCGCGCCTATCAGAGCGAGGACGTCAAGACCGCGACGCGGTTGCTGCGACACCTCGCCCGCCGTCTCGACCAGGAGCATCCCTGCGCGGCGGCCAGTGTGCGCGAAGGGCTCGAGGAGACGGTGACCGTGCTGACGCTTGGCCTCTCGCCGCGTCTCCAGCGCTCGCTGGCCACGACCAACGCCGCCGAGAGCCTCATCAGCAGGACCCGCCACGTCAAACGCAACGTGAAGCGCTGGCGGGGCGGCCAGATGATGCTGCGCTGGGTCGCCGCCGGCGTCCTCGAAGCGGCCAAGGGGTTCCGGCGCCTGAAGGGACGTGCTGATATGCCGCAACTGATCGCGGCCCTCCGCGCCCGAGATCAGCGCCTCGGCCTCGGAGACGCTACGGAGGTGCAGCAGGTCGCGTAGAATCTCACCCGAGCCGCCGCCGAATTCCAACAGCGGCCGGGACATCCCCTTCACATAATCAGCGTAGCCTTTGCCGCTGCCAGGGGTGTGGTAATAGAACTCAACGCCCTTGGACATTATGTCGGAGAAGGCTTCATTGAGCGCTCCAGATTCGTTGCGGTAGATCAAATTAGAGATGGCGTTAATAACGCCATGAGTCAACTCGTGCGCGGCGATATCCAACGCACCGCTAAAGTACGTATAGTTCTGCCCGTTGCTACGAACGGTACCTGGAGGCATCCCGTTGCCGAAGAAGATTAAACCTTCACCGCGTTGGCACGACCCACACCACGAAGCATTCACCGCGTACCCGCGGTCTTGTGGAGGCAAGGTCAGGTACCCTTGCTGCGTCACAGCGTTCACCATGATGTTGATCGGACTATCTTTGCCGTCAAGCCCGCTGCGGCCAAACCGCTTGTAGAAGTAATCGTAGGTCCAACTCACATGCACATGGGCATCGACAACGGCAACATCCGTCCAGACGTTGTCTCTGTCGCTGGCTATGTAGCGCGAGGGGGAAGGAAGCCGGCCGCGTTCAAGGAGCTTGGCGAGCCATAACTTGCCTTGCATGTCGAATGTTCGAATGATCGGCGGTCGATGGCGGTCGTACGCGATGAAGGTGTCCCCATCGTTCTCAACGCTCAGCTTCTTCTGGTCACCCAAGACGCCGGTGCCGGTGCCAACCGCCCGCTGCCTGTGGATCTCGCTGTAGCGCACCAGCTCCGTGCCTGTTTGCGCATCGACGAATGCGCGGATCACATCGCTATTACCGGAAATCACGCCCGTGTAGGCCAGGCGGTACTCGCCGCTGTCGAGCCGACTAATGACGAGTTCGGGCCCAACAAGGAGAAGCGCGTCCGTTCCACCGAGACGAAGCAGCGCTACGCGGGCATCCTCTAGCGACAAGGTGGGGTCAGTGGACAGTGTTAGGTCAGGCGACGCTAACTCGCCGAAGATGGATTGCGGCACGCCCCCCTCCGAGTCGCGGACGATGTCGGCGTCTCAAATCTTTACACCGTTGTGAAATTGATCAAAGCGTTCCACGACCCGCGCTGGCAGCAGTGGGTCAACTATCAGTGACCGACGCCGGAGGTCGCCTGTTCGCGACCCGTCAATGACGAATGCATCCCAAGTCTGCAATTGGGGGAGGTCTGTTGCCTGGATACTGAGGTGTGCCGGCTGTTGTGCAGAGCCCCGTGGTTGCACCGCGAAGCAAAAGACGCTGACGAACAGGGCACTCAGAAGTAATCGTGTCAGCGTAGAAGGCCCTTTCCGCGTTGGCTTCATGATCTGTGCTCCTCGTGAATCTTCCTCCATGGGTGTGACCATGGCGGCGTAGATTGACCGTAAAGAACCTGAGGGCATGATAAGCCAATACGCATCAAGTGGAGTACCCCGTGTCCCTCCACCCTTCTGACCCCTTAACCAGCCAGTTAAAGCGTCAAAGTGTCAATGGGCTGTGTTTATTGGCCCAATCTTTATAAGGGGTTTGACGCTTTGACGCTTTGGTCGTCCCCCACAAGGACGTTGTGTCGGATGAAGGCGTCCTGAAAATCAACACGTCGATACCCGCGAAACTGACCGTTCGAAGTCGGTTTAATCCCGAACTCTTTCAAAATCCGAGACAGCGCATGTGGAGTCATCTCATGGCCGCGACACCATGTCGGCCACGGTTGCTCGTCCGAGTTGTTTAAGTGTCGTAGTAGTTCCGCCGTTGCAAGAAACGTTTGGCCCTCAGGCCAGAGCGACTTGATGTCTCGCAGCAACAACACGCCGACATCACCATCAGGATGATTCGCCTCGCCTGACAGCTCGGTCGCCGCCTGTCTTGCCAATACTGGCCACTCGTCGCCCGCCGCATCCGCAATCGCGACCAAAGGCGTCCAGACATCCTCCGCTCTGTCATTGAGGTCAGGCGCTGGCTGAGGACGGGCATCCTTGAGAATAGGAATGAGGTGTGGGGCCAGCTCTTCACATCGTTGCTGGAGCGGTCGGAGTTGTCTCATCGCCTCCAACTCGTGAAACTTCTCAACGCGCTCGTTGACCTTGCGCTTCATCGCGATAGGAATGCTGCGATCAAGCAGGGTGTCTGGTAGGTGTTCGTGGCCGATTCCTGAAAACACTTTCGGACAAAACACACGCCACTCTTTGGCTTGTTGGTTCGAGCCTTGACCCTCGCACATCCAGACGTTGCCATTCCGGGTGTACCCCGCGTTCAAAATTCCCGTGAGCTTGGTGGAGTAGTCCTTATCTTGTGCAAACGCTCGGTTGCTTTCATCGAGGAGGAGCGTTGGCTGCTCGCTCTGAATCCGTCGCACTAACCACGAGCAGGTTCAACACTTCCAACGCTCTCGTCTTCCCGCAACGTTTCACCGCACTGGTAATTCGCAGGTACGGGCTGTGATACGGATACTGCCCAACGGCATCCTCTTCTGACAGTTCGAAGGCGTGGGTATGGAGGGTAAAAAGCGACAACGTGACAAACTCCGCGTCACCAATCACGAGATATCGGCGCAGCGCGGCTTGAATGTCGAACAGCAAATCGCTGAGCGCCTTCTTGCTGGCGAATTCAGCGGTCAACGTTAGCGTTGACATGATTCTCCCGTAACATTCGATACCGCTCGTGTCGATACGCTTCGTGCAACTTTTCCAGAAGTACGCTCACCATTGCGCGATACGCCTTTGATTCCTGAAGCAACAACTCAAGCGCTCCTTCGCTGCCGTCGTCCTTCATTGGTCACCGCCCGACGGCGATTCCGCCAGCTCGATGTCTTCCTTTAAGGCGCTTACGAGGCCAGCGTAGTCCTCGATGCTCTTCCGGTCTTTTCTGGTGACGTTCCGTGCGATCCACCGCGCCTGGTCTCGCCGAAGTTCTCGCTCCTCGCGTTTCATCTCGATTGGCCGCTCGCAGTAGGGGCAGGTCATTCACCACCACCGATGAACCTGAACCCTTGTTCCGCGAAATACTTTTCCGGGTCAGGCAGGCGGTCGCGTCGAAAGTGGGTGCGCATGATTACCGTCGCTCCCCCTTCGGCGGCACGTAGCCGCTTTCGTTCATCCGCCTGATTTCACTAGCTGGAATTCTGACTGATCTGCCTAATCTCACGTATCCGATCTTTCGCTTGCCGATCCAGCTTCGAACAGTGGCTGGCGATACGTTCCATTCCGTAGCTGCCTCTGAGACCTTTCTGTGTTTGGTGTCTATCGAAGTCATAGTGCCTACCTCTCTTTTGGCGTTATCAGTTATCAGCCTTAATGCGTTGCAAATTGAAATACCTAGAGAGATCGTGCCATAATTGGGATATGGTTATATATGAAATACCCGTCTAGTCATGAGTGATCTGGAACACACGCCATACGAACGCTTTAAGTGGACGGTCTATCCCGCGTACCACTGGCAAAACTGGCTCGATAAGGGTGGGCGACGCGTCTTTGTGCGACGAGGCGACCTCTCTGGCTTTGAGACACCGGCGGTCGTTGAGGAGACGTGGCGGTGGTACCAGGCGAAGGGGAAGCAGACTGGTCCCGTACTCGGCCCGGTGTTAGCTCAAGTGGACCGCGATAATTTACGCACCTACCACCCGATGGAGCGGAAGCATTCAGCGCTCTACCAGGACTTCGCCAAGATTGACTACACGGATCGTCAGGCGATTCTGGACTTCGCTACGCGGTATGGCTTGCTCGGTCTTCCTGTCCAAGCCCAAGACATGATGGTGCCAGGACGCTCAACCGCGCACATTGTTGTTGGAGAGAGCCATTTGAGTTGGGCGAGAGAAATCTGCGCGATGCGGCGAGTCGTCGATCAGCAGCATCGTTCGCGCAAACATCCAGGCTTTGACTCGCTAATGAACGAACACCTGCAGCATGTGCAACTTCAAATGGAGTTGAAGGCTGACACTGGGAAACGGCGTCTCAACTTCGCGCCGACGACTCTCCTGTCGGCACTGTGGCTACAGGCGAGCCTAGGGGTGGTCGGAGACACGAATGTCACCCAGTGCAAGCACTGTCAGCGACTATTCGAGCGTTCTCAAGGGGACAGATATTTCGGCGACCGTCGGGGTCGCTCGGACCGAGAGTATTGCAGCGATTCTTGCAGGAAGATGGCCTATCAGCGTCGGAGGCGGACCGCGAACAAGTTGTTCAAAGCCGGAGCATCCCTTCGGGATATCGCAAACAGGACCGAGACCGCTATGGCAACGGTTCGCCGGTGGCGGGATTCGGCGAAGCAGAAAGAACGGAAGGCGTAGGAGGTCAGCGTGATCTATAAACGCGGCAGCGTGTGGTGGTTCTGTTTCGAGTTTGCTGGACAACGGATCCGTGAGTCCACACGAACGTCGAACAAGGCAATCGCCCGTCAAGCTGAGCGGCACCGGCATCAGCAGCTTGAGCGAGCGGCTAACGGCATCGTCAAGCGAGCGGCCCCGAAACAATTCGCCATCGCTGCGAAGGAGTGGCTCTCGGCGAAGTCTGCAACCTGGAAGCCGAAAACGTATCAAGCCGAAGAGCTTAACGTGAGGCATCTACTCGCCCACTTCGGCGGTGTCCTCCTCATCGACATCAACGCCGAGGATGTATCGATTTATCAGAAGGCTCGCCTAGGTAAAGGTGCGGCACCGAAAACGGCCAACCTTGAAATAGGCACATTGCGGGCGATCCTGAAACGCCACCGACTGTGGGCGGATCTCGCGCCTGACGTGTCGTTCCTGCGGGCTGACCGTGAGATAGGCAAGGCTCTGACCCGGGACGAGGAAGCGAGACTGCTTGAGGCGTGCGCTGCCAGTCGGTCGCGTGCCTTGCTACCTTTCGTGACCATCGCTTTTCATACGGGCATGCGTCGTGGCGAGATCCAGTCGTTGCGCTGGAGGCAGATCGACTTCTTAGATCGGACGGTGACGGTCGGTGAGTCGAAGACCTCAGCGGGAACCGGTCGCGTCATTCCGTTGAATCAACGTGCCCTTTCAACGTTCCAGGTCTGGGCGGCTAATTTTCCGGACCGCCGACACCACCATGCAGTGTTCCCCAGTAAACGGTATGGAGTCGCTGGTAACGGTCGGACACGCCTGGTCTACGCGGTTGATCCGGAGAAACCGATCGGCACTATCAAGACAGCGTGGTCGACTGCCAAGCACGAGGCCGGAGTCCAGTGCCGGTTTCACGATACGCGGCACAGCTTCGCCACACGGGTAATGGAACGCGGTGCTTCACTGAGCGTGGTGTCGGCGGTGATGGGCTGGAGCGCCAGCACGACAGCGATGATGGCGAAGCGATACGGTCACATCGGCGCTGAGGCGCAGAGGAAGGCGTTAGACACCTTAGTCGAGCCAACAGAACCGCCGATGAGCTGGGGCGACAGTTTCTCGCCCGCTAGCCGCAGCTGAGACTGTGGCGGATTTTGTGGCTACCCTCGGTACTAAACAATGTGAAGTGGTAGCACTGTCGCGCTTGGTGACAGGCGGGTTTACCTGCGAGAATATTGCTCAGTACTGATTGGTCGCACTTGATGCGTTTGGTTCGCCACCATCTGTTAACCGGAGGGTTGTAGGTTCGAGTCCTACCTGAGGAGCCAATTTTACAAGGGTTTCTTCACTTCCGCTTTTAGCAAGCACTGGGAATGTACCGGATTTTGTACCTACCCCAACACTCTTCGGTGGCTTTTAGGCCCCGGTCAGCCTTTTTTGCTGGCCCGATTTCCTCAGAAGTCGAAAACCGCGAGCGATCCGAATATATCTATATACCCGACCGACATTTATCCCCGCCGTTTTTCGGTTTGGTCTCGGGCACTACGACGTTACCGCCCTCATCGGCGAGGGGGGGCAGGGGACAGGTCTATCAGGCCACCGATACCAAGCTGAACCGCCAGGCGGCGCTGAAGATCCTGCCCGAGGCGTTTGCGACTGATCCTGATCGACTGGCCCGGTTTCAGGGTGAAGCCAGAGTCTTGGCCTCGCTGAACCATCCCAACATCGGTCACACGAAGAAGCGGGCGACACATCGGTTCACCCATCCGACGTTCCCGCCTACCCAACACAGAATGGGTTTTCGGCTTATCGTTCTCGAAGGAGATCTCCATGACTGTTCGCAGGCTCGGTGCGTTGGTGTGTGCGTCGCTCGTCCTGGCCGTGGTTTGGCACATCCCGGCGCCCGCCGAAGCGCAGCGGTCGCGCGGCCTTCCCGCATGTGACCCGGACGACGGCGGTCTGATTCTTCCCGAGGGTTTTTGTGCCCTTGTGGTCGCCGACGGTATCGAGGGCGCCAGGCACGTAGATGTCACGGTCGACGGCGACATTTACGTCCACCTGAGAGGCGCTCGCGGCCGCGCGCCGGACCCGCCCGGTGGCGGAGTGGTCGCGCTCCGGGATGCTGACGGCGATGGCCGAGCTGAGGTTGTCGCACGCTTCTCCGACCACTACGGTACCGGTCTGCAGCTCCGCGGGGACTATTTGTATCTCTCGACGACGACCGGGGTGTATCGGTATCGGATGACACCGGGCGAGCTGGTGCCACGGGGTGAGCCGGAGCTGATCGTGACCGGGTTCCCAGAGCAGCGCGGTCACGCCGAAAAGGCGTTTGCGTTCGACGAGTCCGACAACCTCTATGTGAATGTTGGTGCGCCGTCAAACGTGTGCATGGAGAACCGCCGACCAGGCTCCCCTGGACAGGAGCCGTGTCCCCAACGCGTGCGTCAAGCCAGCGTGTGGCGTTTCGACGCGGACAGCGCCGGTCAAACCCAAGAGTCCGATGGCCACCAGTTCGTCACCGGTACTCGGAACATCGTGGCGGTCGCCTGGGACCCCACTACCCGGGCGATCTACGCGGCGCAACATGGCCGTGACGCAGTGAACACGCTCTGGCCCGACTACTACAACGAGGATGCGAATGCCGAGCTGCCATCAGAGGAGCTGTTTAAGCTGACTGCCGGCACCGATTTTGGCTGGCCGTTTTGCTACCACGACCGGTTCCAAGGTAAGAAGGTGCTGGCGCCGGAATACGGGGGCGACGGACGGCAGGTGGGCCGGTGCGCGGAAGTGGGACAGCCGCTCGTCGCGTTCCCGGCTCATTGGGCGCCGAACGACCTGCTGTTCTACGACGGCGAGCAGTATCCGGCACGCTTTCGAGACGGCGTCTTCGTGGTGTTTCACGGCTCCTGGAACCGTGCCCCGCTCGAGCAGGCCGGGTATCAGGTCGCGTTCGCGCCCCGAACGGGCGGCGAGTTCACGGGGCGCTACGAGACGTTCGCGGCCGGCTTCGCGGTCACCTCCCCCTTGCTGTCTCCTCAGGACGCGGTCCAGCGTCCCGTCGGGATCGCCCAGGGACCCGACGGATCACTCTACGTCACGGCCGACGTGGGGGGAAAGGTGTGGAGGATTGTGTACACAGGGATGTAGGGAGTGGAGACAGGAACAGACCTATGGCCTTCGCCGGCTCCGCCTCCCAGATCATCCTCGTCCAGAACTGCCACCAAGAAGTCGCTGCGACCGCAAGATGTAGCGGGCTGGGAGTGTCTCTCAACGAAATATGTCAACAGGCAAACGAAGCTTCTATGGCGCTGTGCGGAGGGTCATGAGTGGAAGGCCGCGCCAAGAGGAAGCTGGTGTCCGACATGTGCTTACGCTGCTCGCAGGTCAACGCTTGATGACGTGCAAGCGATCGCTAAGGAGCGAGGCGGGGTGTGTCTCTCGAAGACGTATGTCAGCACGTACACGAAGTTTCGGTGGCGCTGTGCGGAGGGCCATGAGTGGAAGGCTAAGCCAATCGGCGTCAAAGCCGGAAACTGGTGCCCGGCATGCGTGGGACGGCCACAGCTTACGATCGAGGACATGCAAGTACGGGCGAAGGAGCGTGGTGGAGTGTGCCTCTCAACGGTATATGTCAATGCTCGCACAAAACTGCGGTGGCGCTGTACCGAGGGGCACGAGTGGCAGGCGGTGCCGCACAGCATCAAAAGTGGGAGATGGTGCCAAGCGTGCTTTAACGCTCGTCGAGGACGCCGCGCACCAGCCTGAGTAGCCCCCGTCCCCGTTGAACCCGTCACCAGCCAGCGGTAAGATTCCTGTCTTGTGGGCGGAAACTCTTCACGCAAGATCAAGTATTCCAGGTCCGGAACGCAACGCACTTTGCCTTCGCTCGCCGGGCAGCCATCCCAAGAACGGCAAAGTTCTCGTACTGCCCACAGGATCTTGTTGGCGCGAGCGGTAAGTGTCTCGAAGCCGCTGGCTTCGGCGATTCGTGAGGTCGGTCCCGTGACGTTCCGGAGACGCGAAAGTAAAGGGCTTGCTCACTTCTTGTCTCGAGCCATAGTCGGACAGCAGCTCTCTGTTGAAGCAGCGCGGAGTATTTGGAACAGGATTACCGTCACTGCGAGAGGCCATGGCCTTAGCGTTCCCCAGTGTGCTGAGGAGTTCGGTGGCACACTCAGATCCTGCGGTATATCGGCGAGCAAACTTAAGAGTCTCAAAAATATCAGTCGTGCAGAGAAGGAAGGGAGACTCTCGGACGACGTTCTTTTTTCCGTGGGTCCTGAAGAAAGACTCCGGCGGCTGATGGCGATTTGGGGGATTGGGCCATGGACTTGCGATATGGTGCTGATTTTCTATTACCAACTTCCAGATGTATGGCCGGAAGGCGACGTCGCGGTCCAGCGAACATTCAGCGGTTTGATTGGCCGACGTGCGCCGACGAGGACTGCGTTACGTTTTTCGCCCTATCGTTCGTATCTGGCGTTAACCATGTGGCGGATTGTCGACGGCCGTCGCTGATTGTGACTTAGAGGAAAGATTTGCGTGAGGACTTCCAACAGAAGCAATAAAGTGGTCCCGCCAGAGAACTGAACGGGTAGATCAGTCAGCCGAGTACCGCACCCCGTTCCTTGATGGAGGGCCTCATTCTTTTGAGCTGCTGGCCTCGTTATTCCCGCCTGTCGACCTAGACTCGCCCGTTGCACAGCCCCACTCACGTGTCGGTCTTGTCGGGCCGATAAGAATGTCTGACCGTTCATATGAATCAATAGGCGCTGGCACCTGTCACTGTTTTCCTATTGACCGCCACGTGGGTGTTGGGTACAACAAGGCTTGATGACGACACCCATGAATGAACCCGACCCATGAATGAGACCAGCGTCGAGCGGCGTGACCCTCGCTTATGCACCGCCACCAACCGCGCTGGAGCGCCCTACGGCAAGTTTTCGATGCAGGGTCAGACCGTCTGTCGAGCTCACGGCGGCGCAAGCCCGCAAGCAATGGCCAAAAGCGGAGGCGGCGCTGGAACTCGCCGAACTGCGTTTGCGTCGCTTGGCCGGTCCGGCTGTCGCGACGCTGGAGCGGCTGCTCCTGGCCGATAGCGAAGCGGTGCAATTGGGAGCCGCAAATTCTTTGGTCGACCGTGGAATTGGGCAAGCCACCGAAAAAATTCAGGTCGCGGCGCACGTCACGGTCCGAAAGCCGTGGTGACGGGCGCGGCCATACCCAACACAGGCTACCGATTTTTACGCTCTTCCTTCGACTTCACAATCTCATCCGCCGTGAAGCCATCAGCGAGGACCCTGGCAATCTCCTCGCGGACAGCGGCCTCCACCTTGTCGACGTTCTCGGGAGCGAATAGGGCGAAGACCTGGAATGTGCCGCGGGCGTCGACGGGGTACAGGCGCTGGCTGAGCAGTACATGGACGAAGGGTGGGTGAATCGTGGACGCGAGTCACCGGCACACTGGAAGATCGGGTACCAAGCGGCTACGGTACTGGCGACGTCCTGATGATCTCGTCGTAGACCTGTCGCGCGTGATCGTAGGCTGCTTCGGCCTCGTCGCGCTCTTCCTCGCGAATCAGCGGCGCCTTCATCGCCCAGCACCGATCAACTGCCAGCCGGCACCACTCGGCGCTTCGCCGCGATGCACGGATCGGGGCGTCGTCCACGAGGACGAAGATCGGATTCGTGTGTGAGCTGTACAGCACACGCAGCGCAACCCAACTAGAACGATCAAGAGGCACGTCGAATGACACATCGTGCCATGAGCCATCAGCCTCAACCTCGACGCGATCGACGACCTGACCGTTGACGATCAGTTCCACTGGCACTGCACGACCGGTCCCAATGCGGGCGCGCTCGATGTGCCAGAAGGGCGGCTGCGCCATGGCACGGGCCGCGATGTTAGCGCCGACCTCGTCCTGGTCGGGTGGCAAGTACGCGGCGACCTTCGCCGTGACCGCGACGGTCTGTGCGCCGGAGAGCTTCACCTCGCTGTCGTCGGTGCCGACTGCGACGCCGTTGACCGCAAAGTCCATGAGATGGGAGCGGCCATCCGACACATAGCTGCGCCCCTCGCGCGTCGCTTCGGCGAAGGCGTCAAAGTCCAGGGGACCATCGAGCTTGGCATAGGTTCGTGCCATCCCGACGCGGTCGTCGTAGACGCACGGAAAGTCCGTCTCGCCGCTGATGCGTGTCCGGAACCCCGCGTTCAGCGTGTGGTACCAGATGTTCAGCTCCCAGGCGATGGGGGTGTCGCCAGCCGAGATGAAATCCACCGCATCATGCGTCACCGTGACCACGTACTCGTTGGCGCCAACGCCATCGAACTTCGCCATGACGTAATTGGGCAGATCCGCCGTCGGCTCCATCGGCTGCAGGCCGAAGCCCGAATGGGCGTAGCCCACGACCCCGTCCTGCCCCCGGGCCCACCTGAGAATCGGCAGTGTCCAACTGGGCCACTGCTCGATCAGGCTCGTGTTCGGGTAGTCGTCCTCGTCAAGATCCAGCAGCACCAGGTGTCCGGCGTGCGAGGAGGGGAAACCAGACACCTCGACGTCGTAGCGCATCACGTTCCGGTCGTTCGACAGAACGTGCACGTTACCATCGAAGAACTGCTTCTGGTGATACCAGCTCGGTCCCCAACTGAGGACGCACAACACGTCCAGATCCTCGCCGACGCCTTGCCGCCACATGTGTTCCGGGTCGACGCCTTCCTCGGGGCTTTCATAGTGGCTACACCCGGCGGCATGCACGTGATGGTCGCCGCTGTGCCACCCGAAACTGGACATGTCGACCCAGCGCGTCAACTCGAACGTTTCTTCCACACTCTGAGCATCGATGGGCACCAAGATCTGTTTCGTCTGCGGAAGGTATTCAGGGCCGCGAGTGTAGGTGACGTCGTATGTGCCCGGCGGCAGTGCGACGTATTCACCATCACTGCGGTAGATCTGCGCGTGGAAGTAGAAATCGGGGAAGGCATCACTCATCGCCGAGCGGCGGGATGGCAGCGGGTAGATGCCGATGAGCCGGTTAGGTCCGCGTGCCTGTCCATACCCTTCCAGGGCGCGGCGTCTCGCAAGCGCCAAGCGGTAGTCCTCGGGCCACTCCTCGGACTCATCGACCAGTCGCTCCACACCATCGGTGATCACGAAAGAGGCCGTCGTCGGACTCCCGTCGTGATCCAGCACCCGAAAATACACCGGCACCGACGGCTGGCAGTCGAACAGCACGTCGATCGCGTTGCGAAAGCCCAGATCCTGGGTGCCCTGCCCGACATGAAACCCGATGCGGGCTTCGCGTTGACCCGCCACCTTGGAGTTGAGTTGCAGGATGGCGTATTCGAGTGGCTGGCCCGAGAGCTGTGGAAGCATTGGCCGCCGCCGATACATGATGAGTTCGAGGAACCGATTCGCCGCCTGGCCCAGTGTGATCGTCGTGTCGTCCGCCGCCACGCTGGTGACTCGTGCAGACCAAGAAGCAGTGACGTGTAGCGACGGCTCCGCATTGGGGCTCTCGACTTCCAGTTGTGCCCGTACACTGCCCGCGTTATGTACCTTCACGAGCACTGACTTCCAGCCACCCTGTACGAGTTCCGCCGGTGCCGGCCCGCGAATGACGCTCACTCGTGCCTCGGGGTTGATTTGCACCATCGCAAGCACGAAGGGATCCAGAATCTGCTGAATCTCCTCAACCACCCGCTGACTCGGCGCTTCGTCTCGCAGTTGCTCCAACCGACGTGCACCCTCCTCAGGGATCGCGCTTCCAAGGAACTCCAGCGCTTCTGTCAGACGCATTACTTGCGCGATGAATGGCTGCGGCTGCGCAACGGTGACGACTGGCAGCGATTGCGCACGCCCAATCGCCGAGACGTACAACACCATTCCCACCGCCAACAGTGCGAGTCTTCTGATAGTCATCGCGAGGTCCTCCTGACTTCGGGCGCTTAAGCTGTACCTGTTATCCCACGGGCGCGCCGTCCCGCAGCCCTCGGACCGGCTGCGGATCCTCCCCGGCCGGGGTGTTGTGCTGCATGATGATCTGCCACGCATCGCCGACCTTCGTATAGGTCATCGTGTAGCGGCCTTCGTGCAGGACCTGCCGGCCCTGGTTGTTGTAGTTCACCGAGAGCGCGTATTCCCCGTAGGCGATCCCCGTGGTGCCGATGATCCGGTACTGCTCGTTCCGGGTCTCGAACTTCGCGGCAGTGGTCGTGTCGAAGAAGAGCTTCCAATCGAGTGCACAGGCCTCGCGCCCTTGTTTGCCGGAAGTCGAACCGCACGAGTAGAACGACAGCGCCTCGTCGTGGACGGTGTCGAGGAAGCCGTCGAGGTTGCCACTGTTCAGCGACGACACGGCACGCTTGAAGGTCGCCTGGAGGGCAGCCAGTTCGCCGTCATTCGCGGCAGCGGTGATAGCAGCGAACAAGAAGATGGCGAGAACAACGCCGATGCGGAACAGGATCATGGACTGCTCCTTTTGGGGGGCACTAGATATCGCACTGTATCAGATGCGCCTTGTTCGGCGTTTTGAAAGCCTGCTTCCGGACGCCGCAGGGACCTAGCCGATCACGCTAACTTATTGGAAAACTGGCGGAGGGACTGGGGGTCGAAAGAACGTAGCAACAACGGACTTTTCAACACCTTAGCCACTTCGGGTTTGTTTGGTCATACACTAACGTTATACACAAACCTTCTGGCTGCCCTCGGATGTTCCTGGCTTCGACGGGGGTTTCAGCACCCCGGTCGACCTTTTTCGCTGGCTCGTTTTGTTCAGATCGCAAAACCGCGACGGGGTCGTCGATATGTATATACCCGACCGAATCACATACCCGCCATTTTCCGTTTCAACGAAGGTGACCCATGAATGGACTCGACCCCATGGATGAGACCAGCGTCGATCGGCGTGACCCTCGCCGATGCGCTGTCCACAATCGCGCTGGAGCGCCCTGCGGAAAGTTTTCGATGCAGGCGTCTGCCGCTCGCACGGCGGCGCAAGCCCGCAAGCGCGGGCCAAGGCGGAACAAATGATCGAGATCGCCGAGCTTAGGCTCAGAGGTTTGGCGCCACGCGCGGTCGACGTGCTCGAACGCCTGCTCGCGGCCGAGTCCGAAAGCGTAGCTCTTGGTGCCGCGAATAGTTTGGTGGACCGTTCGGTCTGGAAAGCCATCGAACGCATTCAAGTCGCTGCGGCGATCATGGTAAAGCGTCCGTGGTGATTCGGAAAGTTTAAGTGGGGCGTTGACACGTGGTTCCTTCGGCATCGAACCGATTCACCAGATAGCGCTCGTAATCCTCGCCAATAGGCAACTCAGACTCAAAGCTCATTCCCCCATCCCTCCCACGGTGGTGGCGGAGTCTCCATCGGCAGTGAGGGTTACCGAAAGGTCGCAGTCAGTCTCAGGAAACAAGAAGCCGCCGAAGCCAATGTAGGACGATTCTGAAGGTTCCTTGAGAACCTGCGTGACGCGAAGCCGTCCCGAGAGGCCTTCTCGGTTGACCCGCCGTGTGATGGTCACTGCCACCGGACGCAGGAGCTCTACGGTCTGGTAGTCGCGCTGGGAGGCGTAGGTGTCATCTCGACTCTGCTTGGCAAGCCTACGCATCTTCTTGCAAGTCTATCGTCGAGATGCCACGCCTGCCACTGCTCGCCGCTCATACTGTGGTCGCGTCGAGGCGCGCAACTCAGCCGCGGAGCCACACACGGGCAACGCGCCGCGTCAGTCGTCGACCGCCTCGGCGAGAATTCGCCGGTATGCCCGCCTCGCCCCCTCGTAGGCGGCCTGCGCCTCCTCCCGCTCGCCGTCCCGAAACTGTGGCGACTTCATCTCCCAGACCCGGTCGATCGCCCGCAGCGCCCATTCCGCGCTCCGTCGCGATCGGATCGGCGCCCCGTCGACCAGCACGTAGATCGGGTTGGTGTGGGACGTGGGCAGGATCCTCAATGCGACCCAGCTCGATCGAGCGATCTCAGGGTCGAATGTGACGTCTACCCACTCGCCATCCGCCACGATCTCCAGCCGGGCCACTGGATAGCCGTTCACCAGGAGCTCCACCGGGACTCGACGGCTCGTACCGATTCGGGCCCGTTCGATGTCCCAATAGGGCTTCTGGTTCTCGTCATGACCATGGGACGCGATCACGGCACCGAGGTCGTCCTGGACATCCGCTAGATGGGCGGCGACACGGGCCGTGACCCGTACGGTACTAGTGCCGCGGAGGTGGACCTCACTCTCCCTCGTTCCGATCTCGATCCCATTCACGGCGAAGTCGACGATGTGGGACTTCCCATCCGACACGTAGCTCCGGCCGCGGCTCACCGCATCCATGTACCGTTGGAACGTCAGGGGGTCGTCCACCTTCGCGTAGGTACGCGCCATCGCCACCCGCTGGTGATAGATGCACGGAAAGTCGCTCTCACCCCCGATGTGGGTCCGAAAGCCGTTGTTCAAGGTGTGATACCACATGTTGAGCGACCACTGATACGGCGTGTTCCCCACCGAGAGGAAGTCCACGACGCTCCGCGTTACGGCAACGATGTATTCCTGGGCGCCGTTCCCATCCATCCTAGGCGTCACGTAATTGGGCAGCTCGTCCGTAGGCTCCATCGGCTCGAGGCCGTAACCGCTGTGTGCATAGCCGGTGACCCCGCCCTGCCCCTTGGCCCACTCCAGAACAGGCACTCCCCAACTCGGCCATTCTTCGATCGTACTCGTCCCCGGGTAGTCGTCTTCCTTCAGATTCAGGAGAACGAGGTGGCCGGCGTGCGACGAGGGGAAACCCGAAACCTCGACGTCGTAGCGCAGCACATTCCGATCAGTGGACAGCGGATTCACTCCGCCCTCGAAGAACCGCTGCTGGAAGTACCATCCCGGGGCCCAGTTCAAGATCGATCCCACGTTCACGTCCTCGCCCACGATCTGCCGCCACATCGCCTCCGGCGGCACTCCGTGCTCCGGGCTCTCATAGTGCGAGCAGCCCGCCGCATGAATGTGATGGTCGGAGCTATACCAGCCCTCCACGGCCGGGTGCACCCAGCGTCGTAGTTCGAACACCTCCTCGTGGGTCGAGACGCCGTCGGGCACATGGATCCACTTCCGACCCGTGAGGTACTCCGGGCCCCGAGTGAACTCCACCACGTAGTCGCCGGGCGGCAGGTAGACGTGCTCGCCATCGGTCCGGTAGACCTGGGGCTGGAAGAACAGATCGGGATACTCGTCGGTGGCCGCGACACGACGCGACGGGAGGGGGTACACCCCGACCAGACTCCGTCCCTTGTCCAGGTGCTCGACGACGGCGCGCCCCACCCCGCGTTTGTGGTCGGTGGGCCTCAGGAGAGCGAGGTACTGACGATAGTCAGCCGGCAGCGGGCTGGTGACGGGATCTTCGACGAACCGGTCAACGTCATCCGTGATGATGAACGACCCTGTCGTTGGCGAGCCGTCGTCATCCCGCACCCGCAACACCAGCTTCACTGCGGGACGGATGTCGAACAGAACCGGCACATCGTTCCGGTAGCCGATGTCCTGTGTCCCCTGACCGATGTTGAAGCCGAGTGCCGCCTCCCGCTGGCCCACCGCGGTCGTGTACACCTGGAGCACGGCGTACTCGAGGCCCAGGCCCGACAGATGCGGTAGCAACGGCCGGCGCCGGAAGAGCGTGAGCTCCAGGAAACGGTGGGCGAGGTCACCCGCGGTGAGGGCCAGCTCGTCGTTGCCCGGCGGCGTAAAGGTCGACACGTGCAGGACCGGCTCTGCGTTCGGGCTCTCGACCTCAAGGCGGGCCGTGGCACCGGAGTCGTTCTTCACCTTGACGAGGAAGCTCGTCCAACCACCCTGCGTGAGCTGAGCGGCAGCAGAGCCCCGCTCCACCTTGACCCGTACCTCCGGATTGATGTCGACCATCACCAGGCAGTAAGGGTCGAGAATCCGCTGTATCTCCTCCGACGTCTCGGGACTCGGGGCCTCACGCTGGAGCGCCCGGATCCGGGACGCATGCTCCGGACGCAGCGCGCTGCCCAGATACTCCAGGGCGTCGGTCAGGCGTAGCGCCTGGGCGACCAGCGGCTGGGGCTCGACGCCCTGGACGATAGGGAGATCCTGGGAGAGTGCCGCGCCGGGGATGCTCAGGCAGATAAGGGCGGTGAGGAGTGCTTTCCCATGCATGGAGACATCAAGCAAGAGCAGTGAGGTAGGCGCGTTTAGGGCTTCCACCGCCACGGGGCAATGGGCACCCCTCGCAACTCCAGAGCGTATTGTATCCCAGCTGAGCTCCTCCCTTGTGCCTACCGAAAAACTCCATGGGTACGCTGCGAGTGGCCGATAGCGAAGCGGTGCGCCTCGGCGCGGCGCGGGACTTGGTGGACCGTTCGGTTGGGAAGGCCGTCGAGCGCGTCCAAGTCGCTGCGGCGGTCACGGTTAAAAGGCCGTGGTAATGGGATCTGCAATTTCCTCATACGTGACCCGACCGAGCCGCTGTGGGTCGATGATGCATTCCCTTTCGAGGTCTATAAAGGTTTCCGTATCGTCGCCATCTGGTCCCAGATAGGCAATCACGTCTTGGGGCGACACGGTCGCGGACCCGAGACAGCGGACAACCTGTTCCCCTTTGCCGAAGCCGGATACGTCCCGTCTCGACATTTCCACCCCGCCAAACCTGAGCGCCACATCCCGATCGGTCGTCCACGCTATGCCGTAGCGAATCTCCCGCTGGACTCTACGCCACAGGCGGGCGTGAGGCACGCTGTTGTCGTCTATGCTGAACTTCCCACGGTAGACGGTGATCGCCTTGGGCCATGACTTAGGAATGGTCGACTTCATTCCGGGCGCAGCCTGCTGAAACAACTTGAGGGCAAGCCCCTGGTAGCGGCACCCCTTCATTAGTTGCCACGCGTATTTCAGGCACACGGCTTTTTGCTCGTCCGAGAGGAACGGAAAGAGGCGCCTCAAGAACAGAAGGTGGTGTTCGCGGAACCAGCCCCCCCCCTACCTGAGCAAGTCCATCGCACGCATGACGTTGCCGTCCAGCACCGCCTGTCGGATCTCGGCGACGTACTTTTTCTCGTCTCGGGCACGGTCGACGTGAATTCTCTCGTCGGGTGTGATGAGGCGAGACTCGCCTTCGAGAAGTCGGCGACGATAGAGGCCCGCCGCGTAGTTGGCGAGGGCGCGAAGATCGGCCACGTCTGTGGGCAACCTATCACGTCCGTTGCGGGCGGTTCAACGGGGACGGGGGCGAGTCACGCGGGTGCGCGGCGTCCCATTCGCGGGCGAGGCGTTGGGCTTCGGCGATCTGTTCGGGTGTCATCAGGTGTGCAAGACCGCCGCACCCCAAGATGTCGCCGAACGCCATGCGGACAGATTGTTCTTGACTCTGGACTGGACTCCAGAGTGCATACTGCTTGTAGAGATGTCTGACAAGCGGTATCGCATCGGTGAACTGGCAACTCTCACCGGCTTGACGCCCGACGCACTGCGCTTCTACGAGCGGCAAGGCGTGCTCGATAAGCCCGCCCGCACCAGTGGTCGTTTTTCGTATCTACTCGCCTCTGGTTGTTGACCGCATCCGCTTTATCATGAGAGCCTAGGCGTTGGACTTCACGCTCAGTGAAATCCGCGAGCTTGTCCAGTTCAACGGTAAGGGCGGACTCCGGCGTTGCTGCCGCGTGCGTGACCTCCTCAAAGTCCGGCTGAGCGAACTGGAGGCGACGCTCTCGGAACTCAGCGCCCTTCGGAAGACGCTGAGGACGACGCTCCGACAGTGTGAAACTGCCATCGACACAAAGAACGAGTCCGCATGTCCAGTCATCGAGCTGAGAACAGACAACGGAAAGGATGGTGTGACATGACCCTCAGAAAAGTTGAGATATTCACCGCGGGATGCCCGCTCTGCGATGAGGCGGTACAGCTTGTTCAAGAGTTGGCGTGCCCGAGCTGTGGTATTGACGTGCTGGATATGAACGATGAGGCGACCCAACAGAAGGCCAAGAAATATGGGGTCGTCCGTGTCCCTGCGGTCGCGGTGAACGGCATCCTCGCCGACTGCTGCCAGAGTGGAGCCATCGATGCTGATGCGTTGCGCGCCCTCGGCATCGGGAGTCCGGCCTCGTCGAGTTGACGGGTCATTGGAACGCGGACGCCGGTGCTGATGACTATCCAGTTGTTCTACTTCGACAGTTGCCCATCCTACGAACGGGCGCTGTCCAACTTGAACGAAGCGATGCGCCAGCAAGGGTTGAATGACCCGGTTGACATGGTTCGCGTCACCTCGGTCGAGGATGCCCACGCGACACAGTTCTTGGGGTCACCGACAATACGCATCGACGGGAGGGACCTCGAAGCCGCGGGTGTTCAGGAGAGTTCCTTCGGTCTTGGGTGCCGTGTCTACCGGGAGGGCCAACAGGCCACTGGTTGGCCCTCAGTCGCGCTGATTCGGCGTGTATCGCCCCAGGGTTCTTGGACAGTGGTTTGAAGGTAATCACTTCTATGCTGCCGCGTCTAGCCCGACCCGGTCGCGGCGCACCTGGGCTGGGCTTCGATAGTCGTACTTCTCAAGCATCCACTGTTCGTTGTATGTCCGCTTGAACTCAAGCAAGGCGAGGCGGAGCTCCTCGATCGTTTCGAAGCTCCGTACCCACAAGACGTTCTCCTTCAGTGTGCGGATGAAGCGCTCAGCGACGCCATGCCCTTCGGGCTCCCGCACGAAGCTCGGTGAGCTCTCGATACCAAAGAACTTGATCTCCCGTTGGAAGTCATCGGCCAGGTAGTTCGATCCGTGGTCGTGACGAAGACGAAGCCCGCTGGCGACACCTTTGGCGATGGCGCCGAAGCGTTCCCGGACGCCCTGGCGGATCGGCTCCAGGGCCTCGAACCGGCTCCCGCTCTTGGCCGCATGGAGGCCGATGCACTCGGTCGTACAGTGATCGACAGCCACGAACACGAACGCCGCCCCCTCGCCGACCGTCACCGTGGCCGACATGTCCGTTCCCCACATCACATCGGGGGCCTCCGTGGTGATCGTGCCGTCATGCGCCTTCGGGCCGTGCGCGTGCCCCGCGCGGTGCGGGGCCTGGAGGTCGTGCTCCCGCATCAACCGCCGCACCCGCTCCTTCGAGGTGCGGATCCCCGCGACCCGCAGCTTCGCCCAGGCTTTGCGGTACCCCTCGCCATGAAACGGCGAGGCTTCGAGTACCCGGCGGATGTGGCCGACCAGCACCTCGTCCGGGGCGGCACCGACCGGCGCGCGGCGACACCACGGCGCGCGTGACCTCGTCGCGTGACGCCTCGCGTAGACGCTGGACCGCGCCCGCTCCCACACGCGGCAGATCCGCTGCACGCCGTACGCCCGACGGGTGGAGATCGAATGGGCGCCACTCATCGCGTCGACCTCCTCCGGGCCAAAGGGGAGCCGGCCTCCAGCTGGTCCACCTTCGCGTAGAGCAGTTCGTTCTCCATCAGCAGCTCGCCGACCTTGGCCCGCAGCCGACGGTTGTCTTCACCCCGGGCATCCGTCGCTCGGCTCTTCAGGCCCGCCTGGCCCGCGGCCAGAAACTGATCGCGCCACTGCGACGCCCGCGCCGCCGTGATCCTCCACTCCCGCGACACGGACTCGAGATCCTCCCCGCGCAGCAAGCACATCACCACGGCGCTCTTGCGACCGACTGAAAACCGGCCCCCTCCGGTCGCCCTCCGGCCTCCCTCCGCCACCGCCGACTCCTGATCGTGCTTCTCCATCTCGACACTCCTCCTACGAGAACTCTCTCGCAATCAAGTGTCCAAGAAAACCCTGGGGCGCCCCAGGCGGGCCTTGGACACCGCCTAGGGGGAATTGTCATGAGGCTTCTGGTTGGGTTCGCCGCACTGGCTGTGCTCGGAACGGGCGCGTGTAGCTCGGAGGTGTCGACTGTTTCAGACACGCTGGAGAATGTCTCTCCCGAACGTGTCTCTCTCCAGGTCGAAGGAATGACGTGAGGCGGGTGCCCCCTGGCCGTGCGCCAGGCACTCATGGCGGTCGAGGGCGTCATATCGGCGGAGGTGTCCTACGAACAGGAGCGAGCCGATGTTCGATATGACCCCGAGCTGACCGCCCCGGACGAGCTAGTTGAGGCTGTTGATGCGATTGGGTTCAGTGCGAGCCTGTCAGAATAGATGCTCGACCATCGATTTCCTGCCGTGACGAGCGTGCTCTCCGCTGGCTTGGCGGCGAGCTGCTGCATTCTTCCGATTGCGCTGATTGCAGCCGGCGTTGCCAGTGCCGGGCTCATGGTGTCCATGATGCGCTACGAATGGCTCACACTCCCGCTCGGTGTCGTCGGCCTGACGGGAGCGTTCGTCGTCTACATGCGCCGACAACGACAGTGCGCGACGACGGGTTGCCGGTTCGTCGGCCAGCGAGTTAATCAGGTCTTCCTTATCCTCGGGACTATTGTCGTTGTGACGTCACTCCTCCTGCGCGTCTTTCCGTCCTGGACCAGTCGAATCGTCCAAGCCGTCATAGGATGAACGCAGCCGACAAGCACAATCGCGTCAGTCGTGGGCGGTTCAACGGGGACGGGGGCTACGCCTCAACGAGATGCGCGTCATCGGCCTCGTAGCGCAGGATGCGTTTGGCCTCGTCGAGATGCGCTAAAAGGAACGCACGATCCCTGGGCGTCAGAATGCCCTGCGGCGTGATGTCGAACCCGGTCTCGGTCACGTCGAGGCGACTTCGCGGGACCCTCTGCTAATAAGTATGATCGGAGCATCATGGAGATACCCGAACCAGTGTGTTGAGACGCCGCATGATTGAAACCATTGTCACGCATCCCGGCGGCGCCCATAAAGACGACCTCCTGGCCGTCTGCGTACTCATAGCCCGGCACCGGGCCCCGGTGTTCCGGCGAGACCCCACCGACGACGACCTCGATGACGCGTCTGTAGCGGTCGTCGATATCGGTGGAAGCCACGACCCGGCGAAGTCCAACTTCGACCACCATCATTTCGACCGCGAGCACCCGCCCACCTGCGCGCTGAGCCTTGTGCTGCAACATCTCGGCCTCTACGAAGACGCGCTGCATTTCTGCGATTGGCTCGAGACTGCCGAGTGGTTGGATGGCCGCGGTCCCAACAAGACGGCCGAATGGCTTGGTGTCCCTCGTAAAGCGATCTCGCAGCTCAACTCGCCCATCGACATGGCGTTGCTTCGGCGCTTCGCCCAATCGCCGTCGCATCAGCCGGGCGAGGCGCTGTACGAGTTCATGCGGATGGTGGGTGACGATCTATTGACGCACCTACACACTGCCCGGGAGCGAATCGCGTTCGCCGCCGCTCACGTCGAGCGGTGGTCGATTCCGCATGCGGGCGAGACGATCGAGGCGCTGTTTCTTCCGCGCACGGATCCGGGCAGCGACGAGCCGAGCACGGCGGTGGGCAACTACATTCGGTCCGAGGGTCTCGGCGAAGTCATTCAGGTCATCGTGTACCCAGACCGCCGCGGCGAGGGATACGGCATCGGACGCTATGAGGACCATCCTCGTTTCGACTTCTCACGCGTGCAGCAAGAGCCGGACGTGCACTTCGCGCACAAGAGCGGATTCATGTGTAAGACGACGGCCACCGACCCCGACCGGTTGCGGGCGTTAATCGCGGGGGCCCAGGTCGACGTCACCTAGCGGCATCATCGTCACGGAATGAAGGTACTTCTCCCGCCCTCTTCCCCCCGCGCCATCCGTCAAACCGTCAGTTGGTCCGTCTCGTGCTCTATCCTGGTGAGGGGCACGGCAATGCCAAGTCGGCGGTAAGGTTTGACTACGTGCTTCGGGCACTGCACTGAATGGAGCACTACCTGCAAGGCGAGGGTGGCGATCCGCCCGATCTCAATCTGGATTACGCCAAGCTCCTACCGTGGATCCACGAGGCGTCTGAAGGTGATCAGGCTGAATCCAAGTAACCACCTTTGTCTACCCTCTGTTTAACCCGTGCTTCCATTCGTTTGAAGTTTGTAACTCATTTAATAGCATAGGATTACGACGTTCATGGTCTTTGACTTGGCGGGCCTTTGACAATAGGCTATTGCCGTGAGGGTTAGGGGCTTGGTCTTGGTCTCGGCGCTGTGTGTGTGCCTCCAGCCAGGGTTGTTGGCGCAGGGTCGGTCGCCAGCCCTGTCCAGCCATCGTGCGCTGATCGATCGCTACTGCGTCACCTGCCACAGCGAAAGACGGAAAACCGCTGGCTTGAGTCTGAAACAGATCGACATCGCCCACGTTGGTGAAGATGGTCAGTTATGGGAAAAGGTCGTGCGAAAGCTTCGCACGGGGGCCATGCCGCCTTCCGACCGACCGCAGCCTTCAACTGAAGACCGCATGGCACTGCTATCGTGGCTGGAGACGTCGCTTGACGAAGCGGCAGCCGCGAAACCGAATCCGGGCCGAACGGAGACATTGCGGCGACTCAACCGAACGGAATACCAGAACTCCATCAGGGACCTATTGGCTCTCGACATCGACGCCAAGTCGTTCTTGCCACTAGACGAAAGCGGCCACGGCTTCGACAATGTCACGGTAGGCGACCTTTCGCCAACGCTTCTGGACCGCTATATTTCAGCCGCGCAGAAAATCAGCCGACTGGCGATTGGCAGCACGCAAACGTCACTGCAAAGCGAGGTCATTCGCGTGGCGGGTGACGTCACACAAGAGGAGCATGTTCCAGGCCTCCCAATCGGGACCCGCGGCGGGATAGTGGTTCCGTTCACCTTCGCACAGGACGGCGACTATGAGGTTCAGATCCGGCTAGCGCGCAATCGGACTGGGTACGTCGGCGGCTTGAGAGAGCCGGGAGCACACGAGTTGGAGCTGCTACTCGATCGGCGCAGTGTCGCGACGTTCAAAGTTGAAAAACCTCCAGACGGTGAAGACCATTTGCGCGTCGACGGGCACTTGAAGGCACGGATTTCCGTCATGGCCGGTCCACATGATCTGGGCGTCACGTTCCTGAAGCGCTCATCTTCACTAATCGAAACGGAGCGTCAGCCGCTGCTGTCGCATTTCAACGAGACTCGGCATCCTCGTCTAACGCCCGGGGTCTACGAGATCTCCGTTACTGGGCCCTATGCTGCGACAGGCGCCGACGATACCCCGAGCCGGCGTCGGATCTTTGTGTGTCGGCCCGCCAAGCCGACCGAGGAAGATGAAGAGCCGTGCGCAAGAGAGATTTTGTCGACGCTCATGCGGCGGGCCTATCGCCGATCGATCGCCGAGGCAGATCTGGTAGGACCGATGGACTTCTACCGGGATGCACGGACCGAGACCGATTTCGATGCCGGTATAGGGAAGGCCCTCAGCGCCGTGCTCATGAACCCGGCCTTTTTGTTCCGCGTGGAGTCGGATCCGGATCTGGTCGTGTCGGGAACCGCCTACCGGATCGGCGATATCGAACTCGCATCCCGGCTGGCGTTTTTTCTATGGAGCAGCATTCCCGACGACGAGCTTCTCGATGCGGCGATACGGGGCGAACTCAGCCGGCCCGACGAGCTAGAGCGACAGGCTCGTAGGATGCTTGCGGATCCGCGGGCATACAATTTGGCCACTAACTTCGTCGGTCAGTGGCTCCGCCTACGCAATCTCGAGGCGGTGAGCCCGAATGTGCGTCTCTATCCCGACTTTGACGACAACCTTCGTCAGGCGTTCCGCACCGAGACCGAGCTTTTCGTCGACAGCGTTCTTCGCGAAGACCGGAGTGTGCTCGACCTGCTTAAGGCCGACTACACATTCCTCAACGAGCGCTTGGCAAAACATTACGGGATTCCGAACGTGTACGGAAGTCGCTTTCGGCGGGTGTCGATCGGGGAAGACAGCAAGCGCGGCGGATTGCTTCGGCACGGCAGCGTTCTGGCTGTCACGTCCTACGCCACGCGGACGTCGCCGGTGATTCGTGGGGTGTGGGTCCTGGATAACATTTTCGGTGCGCCCCCGCCACCGCCTCTCCCGAATGTACCGGCACTTGAGGAGAATTCGGTCGCCGCCAATCTCCCGATGCGGGAGCGACTGCGCGCCCATCGCAACAGCCCGGTGTGTTCAAGCTGTCACCGAACGATTGACCCCGTCGGCTTTGCGCTCGAGAACTTCGACGCGGTCGGTCGCTGGAGGGATCACGTGGGTGACACAGGGCCCGTTGACGTGTCGGGAGCGTTACCTGGTGTGGGTGAGTTCAACGGGGTCGATGGACTCGAGGCGGGGTTGCTCAGCCGTCCAGATCTGTTCGCCGGAACACTGACGGAGAAACTGCTTACGTTTGCGTTGGGACGGGGTGTCGAGTACTACGATGCCCCAGCGATCCGAAAGATTCTCCGCGATGCCGAGCCAAATAGATATCGCTTATCGTCGCTTGTACTGGGTATCATCAAGAGCGTGCCGTTTCAGATGAGGACATCCAGATGATCGTAACAAAGAAAGCGCTGCCGAGGCGTACGTTCCTTCGAGGGTTACAGGCCACTCTGGCGTTGCCATTACTCGACGCAATGATTCCTGCAGCGACGGTGCTGGCCAAGACACCGGCTAAGCCCGTACCTAGACTCGGTTACGTGTTCGTCCCGATGGGGTGCGACCACGCCCGCTGGACGCCACCCGGCGAGGGTACGCTCCGGGAGCTATCTCCCATACTTGGCCCGTTGGCATCGGTGCGAGATCAATTGACGGTCGTGACTAACCTTGAGTTGGAGAATTCCTATCCAGGTACCCACGACACGTCGAACTCGGGCTTCTTGAGCGCGGCGTTTGCCAAGCACACTGAGAGTTCTGATTACTACCTGGGTACGACGGCTGATCAGCTTGCGGTAAAACAGATCGGTCAAGCAACACAGCTGCCATCGCTTGAACTGTCGATGGACCTCGATCCGCTCGCTGGAGTGTGTAACAACGGCTACGCGTGCGTCTATCAGAATTGCCTTTCCTGGTCTTCGCCGACGACACCGTTACCCTCCGAGGCGCATCCGCGCATTGTGTTTGAGCGTCTTTTCGGCGAGGGCGGTACTCCCGAGGAGCGCCGTGTGGCACTCAAAGAACGGGCGAGCCTACTCGACGCGTTTGGTGCGGACATTGCCCGTCTCAAGGGAGGCTTGGCCACGTCCGACCAGATTCGGATCGATCAGTATCTCGACAGCATTCGGGAGGTCGAACGTCAGATTCAGCGGGCTGAAACCGCGGCCATGGATAACCCCGAACCCGACCTGGATCGTCCGATGGGCGTTCCGGCCGCCTTTGCCGATCACGCCAAGCTAATGTTCGACCTGCAGGTCTTGGCGCTTCAGGGCGACATCACTCGGATCATCACGTTTCAGCTGACACGCGAGCTCAATAATCGCACGTATCCAGAAATTGGTGTGCCAGATCCGCATCATCCGACGAGTCATCACGGCAACGATCCAGAGAAGCTTGCCAAGATCGCTAAGATTAACACCTACCATGTTTCACTGTTCTCGCAGTTCCTTGAGAAGTTGAAAGCAATTCCAGATGGAGATGGTTCGCTCCTCGATCACACCATCTACTTGTACGGTAGTGGGATTGGGAACCCGAGCCTGCACGATCACGAGAACCTTCCCATTCTTGTTGTTGGTGGGAACGGCCACGGACTGATGGGTGGACAGCATATTAAATATGCCGACCAGACTCCGTTGGCGAATCTCCACTTAACGTTGCTGGACCGGGTCGGTGTTCGCTTGGATTCGTTCGGTGATAGCACCGGAAAGGTCAAAGACCTCTTTGATCCGGTATCGGTGTAACTGGGTTACTAGTAGGCGTCTATTACAGGCTGTAGGAGAGATGACACATGCAACTGGGGGGTATCCTGGGGCTCTTCATCAGAGTATTTAGTCTGGTTCTCGTGTTGCTATCTGGCCTGGTTGGAATGGCCAGCGCCGTCGGGGATACGACGCTCGCCGACGCTGCTGAACACAGGGATACGGTGCTGATTCGGACCTTGCTCAATAGCGAGGTGGACGTAAACGCCCCGCAGGTTGATGGTATGACCGCTCTGCACTGGGCGGTTTACCATGACGACGCTGAGATGACTCAGCTACTAGTTGAGTCCGGAGCCGATCCGAATGTCACAAACCGCTACGGCGTACCTCCTCTTTCGCTTGGAGCGACGAACGGTCACGCAGCCATTGTTCGACTTCTACTTAGCGCTGGCGCCAACGTAAACGGGTCGCTGTCGGGTGGAGAAACCATCCTCATGACCGCGTCGCGAACAGGGAGTCTCGAAGTGGTTCAAGCGCTCCTCGCGACGGGAGCTGATCCCAACGCTCGAGAGCAACGCGATCAAACGGTGCTGATGTGGGCTGCCGCTGAGGGGCACGCGGCGATTGTTCGTGTCCTTGTCGATGCTGGTGCTGATATCCACACGCAACTTAAGTCTGGATTCACTCCGATGTTCTTTGCTGTTCGTGAAGGTCACATTGATACTGTAAGGACGTTTCTTGATCTAGGTGTTGATGTAAATGCCCTTCTCGTTCGGGCAAAAGAAGGGCAAGATCCTCAAGTAAATAACGCAAGTTATAAACCTGTTGACGATGGTATAAGTCCACTCCTACTTGCTGTTAGGAATGGTCATTTCGAGCTCGCGATTGATCTGGTTGAGGCGGGGGCGGATCCAAACGATCAGCGCACGGGATTCACGCCGCTCCACACAATGAGCTGGGTGCGGAAGCCCGATGCCAGTGATCGTGGAGACCCGCCTCCGATTGGGTCGGGTAGTGTAACTGGCCTTGAGTTCGTCCGGAAGCTCGTTGCGGTTGGGGCGGATGTGGACGCGCGTTTAGCCGAAGGCGTACGACGTCCACCACACACGGCATCGAGCCTTGGAAGGCAAGGGGCGACGCCGTTTCTCATGGCTGCTGACAGAGGGGATATCGCTTGGATGCGGGTGCTCATTGAGCTGGGTGCAGATCCGTTCCTCCCGAACGCGCAGAACACAACATCGTTGATGGCTGCGGCGGGTTTCGGCACGACGGCTCCACTTGAGGAGGCCGGGACGGAGCTTGAAGCGCTAGAAGCGGTGCAGCTGCTTCTGGAACTTGGTTCGGATATCAACGCGGTGAACAATCACGGCGACACCGCCATGCATGGCGCAGCGTTCGGTAATTATCCAAAAGTCGTTAAGCTACTTGCGGACAGTGGAGCCGACCCCGAAGTCTGGAGACAAAAGAACAAACGGGGATTGACGCCGCTGTTTATTGCCGAGGGTCACCGGGGGGGAGGTTTCAAGCTGTCGCGCCCGACCACGGACGCCGTCATGAACGTAATGCTTGCAGCCGGTCTTTCAACCGATGGGCCAAGACCCGAGGTTCGAGACATCTACGAGAAGCCGCCTGAGTCCCTCCCCCCCAAGCCCTAGGTAACGGCCCGAGAGGTCAAGCTTGTGCCATCGACGCGTTCTTGTTGATGGTTTTGTCGCCTTTCTTTTTTGTTCTTACAGTCAAGGTTCACCGAAACCTCCATCGGTGAAATGGCATGGTAACGGTGTGTGTTCCAGCGCGGGCGCTCATATCTTCGACCACGTGGGTACATACACGTCAGTCAAGACCGCGCAGGTGAGATCAGATAGGATTCTCCAACACCAGGGAGACGAAACTCATGAAGAAATATGTCACGGAATTCATCGGGACCTTCTTTCTTGTGCTGACGATAGGACTCACTGCCGTTGAGGGTACCGAGTTTGCCCCGCTCGCGATTGGATGTGCGCTGATGGTGATGGTGTACATGGGAGGGCATGTGTCGGGTGCTCATTACAACCCTGCGGTGACAGTGGCGTGGTACTTGCGTGGAAAGTTTCCGACAGCAGAGATTGTTCCCTACATGCTTGCCCAGATAATCGGAGCGCTCAGCGCGGCGGCCATGGTGTGTGTGGTGACCGGGAGTTCGTTTGCGCCCACTCCAGCCGCGGACGCCAGCATCGTGGCGATCTTGTTGGTGGAGATCTTGTTCACCTTTGCGCTGGCCATTGTGATTCTTAATGTCGCGCCAAGCGAAGCGGTCCCAGGGAATTCGTTCTACGGTCTGGCAATTGGTTTCACCGTTGCAATGGGTGCGTTTGCAGGCGGTTCAATTTCTGGCGGCGCCTACAATCCGGCTGTTGGCATTGGGCCGACCGTGGTGAATGTGGCCACTGGCGCGGGGTCCTTTAGTGATTTGTGGTTCTATCTCGTGGGACCGCTTACTGGGGGTGCGTTGGCAGCAGCGGTGGTTCGATTACAACACGCGGAGGACTAGCCTTCGAGCCCACCGACGGACCTCATAGGTTTCGTCGATTAAGGAGAGGTGAAGCATGAACGTGCGACGGTCGGTCGATCGACGGATGTTTTTGGCCGGTACGGCTGGAGCCATGGCCGGGTCGTTCTTTAACCGATTTCCGCTGGAGGCGATGGTCGAACAGGGCGCCCCCCCGCCCGTTCAAGGATGGGACGCCGGCCTGATTCGGCATTTGCTTCCGACCGTAAGTGAGTCACGCATCCTGTTGAAGGTGTCGTTTGATCGACCGTTGTCGGCGCCGCCGACGTTGCGGGTGGATAGCACAGAGGTTACGGGACGTATGAACGACACGCTTGGGGAGTACTGGCAGTTCTACGCCGCTGACCTCGAGCCTGATCGACGGTATTCGCTGTCGCTCGTTGGCGGCAATGGTCGATCACTCTGCGAGCCATGGGATTTGTCGACGTTTCCGTCGCCAAATGCGCGCCCCGAGCGCTTTCGGGTACTTTTCTTTACTTGTGCTGGAGGCACCAGTGGAACGTATGAAGGCATTGGGCGGCGGTCTGGATTCCTACCGACCGAGATTCGGAATCGGTTGCTGCGACGTGCACTGTCGTTCGAGCCGGATGCGGCGGTCGCGAATGGTGATCACATCTACTGGGATCTTCACACCTGGCTCGGGGACAACCCCGGTGAACTCAGCGCCGCCGCGCGGACTTCAAACTTTGATTTCTCGGCCACGGTTTTCGGTCACAGCAACGAAACTGCGATGAAAGCGGCGGCGGGGCCGCAGATTATACCGGTATACGGGTCAGACTTTCGCTCGACTCCGGTGTTCTTTCTACAGGATGACCACGACCACTTTGACAACGATTCATTAACCGATGAAGTTTCAAGTTTCCCGATTCCATGGTTCCAGATTCAGCTGGCCCGTGCGACCCAGCAGTTGTACTATCCGGAGTTTCTGCCCGATGGACCTCGGCCAGCCGGGCTTCCCTGGTCGTCCATGAGCGATCGTGGCGATCTTTCTGAGAGCTTCGGCACGATCCGGTACGGAAATCTCGCCGAGGTCCTGCTCTATGACGTGCGGCGAACCATGACGCTGGCTGGGCCGCATGCGCTCTTCGTGGATGCGCAGGTGGAGCAGTGGCTCGTTGATCGCACGCATTCGACTGACACGCGGCATCTGGTTCATGCCCCATCGAATCCCTGGGGATGGAGCGCGGGGAAGTGGGGTGAGTGGTATCCTGACATCCTCGATCGCGATGCTGGCAAGTTGACCACGGCTGTCATCAAGCCGTACTGGCAGGAAGGATGGTTGAAGCAACACGACCGGCTGGCGCAGGCATTTGGTGAGAATGCCGAGCGCGCTGGGATTGTCGTCAGCGGTGATCTCCACGCTATCGGCGTCGGGCGCATGCATCGCACGGGTCGAGTCAACTTGGCAGGTCGGCCAATTACCACCGTACTGAGCGGTCCGATTGGAACTTCCCCAACGGGCTTTCCTTCGGGTGTTCGTGGTGTGGGTGCGACGCCTCCTAATCACATCGATCTGGAAGAGTCGATGGCTCCTATTGAGGACCACGGCTTCACGTTGGCCGATTTTCTGCCTGACCGGATCGTGCTGCGGCAATTCAGGTGGGATGCTGAACGTCAACCACTTGAGGCGATTGACCGGCTAGAGGCCTTCTACACCACGGAGCTAAACGTTTCTGAGTGAGGTTGATCGTGACGCCGCGTACTCGGGTGTCAGGTGTCGGGTTGCCCGAGTTCACCTGTCAGTTCGCCACTGGCTCGTGACGAGTTATTAGGTCAACGACTGTACCGAAAACGGTCCGAACGCCCAACATGATGTGAGCATTCTTGGGCATAATGTCCGGAACATTGACACCGAGGACGAAATCCTGGAGTAAGACGATGACACTCAGGTCCACCCAATCGACCGCATGGCTCGGCGTAATCGTTACCCTCGCCCTCTTGGCTGCTGTTACCACTGCGATCGTGAAGACACAGGAGGCGCGGACGCCGAGGAACGTTGAGGAGTTCGACGCGATGTTTCGGGAGCTCAACAACTGGGGTCGCTGGGGTGCCGATGACGAGCTGGGAACCATGAATTTGATCTCGGAAGAGAAGATTCGTGAGGCGGCCGCGCTCGTCCGTCGCGGAATTACGATATCCCTGGCGCATAATCCAATGGTGGACGAAGCTGTGGACAACCCGGACTCTGCGTTCAACCACACGATGGGTCAGAGCCTGCGCAGTGATACTTACGAGTTTACGTATCACGGCTACGGCGTGAGTCACATCGATTCACTTTGCCACTTCCTTTGGAATGACCGACTCTACAACGACACCATGCCGTCGGTGAGCACGCCGGATGGGTGCGGTAAGCTCGGCATCGAGAACCTGAAGCAGGGTATCGTGACGCGCGGTATCCTGCTCGACTTTCCGCGCCTTAAGGGTCTGCCTTACTTGGAACCCCAAACACCTATCTACATTGAGGACATCGAAGCGTGGGAGCGGCAGGCTGGCGTGACGGTATCGTCGGGCGATGTTATCTTCGTTCGGACTGGCCGGTGGGCACGTCGCGCTGCCCTTGGGCCGTGGCAAATATCGGGAAACAGTGCTGGGTTGCACGCGTCGGTGTTGCCGTGGATCAAAGTGCGCGGCGTCGCGTTCGTCGGGAGCGACGCGGCAACCGATGTAATGCCGTCATTGGTGGAAGGCATTACGCAGCCGGTTCATACGATGTTAATCGCCGGCTTCGGCACGAACATCTTCGATAATATGGATCTTGAGGCGCTTGCAGAGACGGCCGCTCGCGAAAACCGTTGGGAGTTCATGCTGACCGCCGGTCCGATTCCGGTCGAGGGCGGCACGGGATCACCTCTCAATCCGATTGCTGTGTTCTAAGACTGAGTCAAAGGACGGCTGGCGTTCGCGTGGTCAGGCGACGTTACCTCAGGCAGACATGGCAGTGACCTTTTCGGTCGGCTCTTTTGTCAGTGCCGGTTCATCGATCGTGGGGAAACCTGAGGACCAGTCGCGTACCTAACGAGCGCTAGTGGTTGGAGCGGTCAGGCTCGTAGACCAAAGGTCTCGCTTGTTTGATCACTAGTCCTCCCTTTGGCCGTGACCTTGAACTCGATCTCTATCGCGAATTGATCGCGTAACGACGCTCTGCACATTTCTCGAAAGCTCTTGTGGATCGTGTCGAGGTAGCCTCGTAGCATCGTCACGATGCTCATCGCTCAGAACCGCCTCGCCGTAGGCGACCCGGTTTGAGCCCCGGACAAATCGATCACCCGAGGTTGCGGCCGCGCTGACGTCGGCTAGGCCTACGGGATCGAAGAACCTGAGGCCCGATCGAGCCAGATCCGAGGCGGTCACGATCCGACATGCCTGAGTATCCATGGATACCAGCCCTAAGGACTCCTGAAGGAGGAAAAGTGTTTCCTTCGAAGACCTAAGATATTACTGTCACCATCTCCTTGCGGCCGGGATTTAGTCTCGGTCCGGCAGGCCGAAAACGAACAGGTTGTTCCCGAAGCTCGGGTGGAGTTCGGGCGTCAGACGAAGCTTGATCGAGGCGCCGCTGCCGGTGCTGATCGCCACATACTGACGGCCGTCGACGGCATAGCTGATCGGAAAGCCGGTGACCGGAGAGCCAAGGTTGACCTCCCACAGCACTTCGCCTGTCTCATGGTCGAATGCTCGGAACCGTCCATTTACGTCGCCCCCGAAGACGAGCCCGCCGCCGGTGGTCACGAGCGACATGGTGGCGGCCCGCTGTTCGTGGAGCCATGACGTCTCGCCCGTCTCGACCGAAATCGCGCGAACGGTCCCAAGCTGATCAGTGCCGGGGGCGATCTGATGGCGTGCCGCGAGCGCGTAGATTTCAAGCGGAGGCTGTCCGCCGGCGGTCAGCGCCTGCTCCCGCTCACCCTCGACGTTTGCCGTGGACAGCATGCGCGCACAGGTGTTGCGCAGCGAAAAGTACATCATGTTGGTCAGCGGGCTGTAGGCGCCAGCTTCCCAGTCTTTCCCTCCGTCCCACGTGGGGCAAACGAGCACTTCCTGACCCAACCCGGTGAAGACGACCTCCCTGTTTTCGGTTACCGCGCCAGTGGCGCCATCGATATGGTTAATGACGTTTTGCGTGATCGTCGGAGTCGCCCAGAGAAACTCACCCGTTTCGCGGTCGAGCGTATAGACCACGCCGGTCTTGCCCGGAATGCCGGTGATCACCCTTCGGACTTCGCCCGGCTGAATCCTTGGGTTGATCCAGCTCACGACGTCGGGATTCGGCGCAACGGTTGTATCGACGAGAATGCGTTCGAAGGGATGGTCCAGGTCCCAGTGATCGTTCAGGTGCTGGTAGTACCACCGGATCTCGCCCGTGTCGGCATCCAGGGCAAGCGTGCAGTTGTGGTACAGGTGTTTCAAGTCGGTACCGCCGAGTAAGAACTTCGGCGCCGGCGATGTCACCGACGTGCCGATGTAGATCAAGTTCAGCTCGGGGTCATAGCTTGGCACCATCCAGGTACCGACGTGCTTCCGGTCTTCAAACGGTACGCTACCCCAGGTTTCGTTGCCCGGTTCGCCAGGAGCTGGAATCGTGTGCCGACGCCACAACTCGACACCGGTTCGCGTGTCGTGAGCGGTGATAACGCACGTCTCCGGACCGCCCTTGGGCAAGCAGCCGCGCCCTGAGATCACTTTTCCGTTGGCGATGATCGGGCCTGACGTTTGATGGGCCGGGTTCACTCTGTAGTCAAGGATCTCGGTTTCCCAGGCGAGGCGGCCAGAAGTCGCGTCGAGCGCGAAGATGTAGTCGTCGGCACTCGTGTCGATGATGAGGTTTCCGTAGATGGCGATGTTGCGGTTGACGTCCATCAAGCCGGCCAGAAGGAACTCACCGGCGTCATCCGGCCACTGTCGGCGGTACTCCCACTTGAGGTCACCGCTAACTGCGTCGAGTGCCTGGATGACGTCCTTCGGGTTTGGCATATACATGACTCCGTCGTGCACCAGCGGCGTCCCCTGTTGGCTACCAGGTCCCAGTGCCCGAGACCAAAACAGCCGCAGCGCGCCGACGTTATCGCGATCGATCTGGTTCAGCGGGCTGTAACCCCAGCCGTCGAGCGTACGGCGCCACATCAGCCAGTCCCCTGGTGCCGGCTCCTGGATCATCGCGTCGGTAACGGAAACGAACTCGTCTGGGGACTGGGCATAGATGACGTTTTGTCCCAGTGCGACTGCCACCATCACGATCGTGGCGACTCGGACGTACGGTGCAACGAAGCACGATCTACACATCTTAAGACTCCTCACGCTCAACCTTACCCTGCAGCAAACAGCAGCAGTGATGTGAATAGTTTGCCAGCTCCGATAGCGGAATCTGTTCGGAAAAAGCTACCGTGGTCACGGTAATCACCGTCATGAAGAAGGCATCCCACCAGGACACCCCTCAATTAGACGGTAGCCCACGGTGCCGACGGCGAAAATCGCTACGACCAGGATGAAAGCGCGTTGAACCGTGTTTCGTTCACGCCGCATGCTCTATTCGTGCCGACACGTCCAGGCGCACCGTATGATCAGCCCTAAGCATAGGGCGGACCGAACCGGACAGGTACGTTTACCCGCTAAAAACATCGTCATCCGAGGGGGTCATCGACTCAGCGCTTGGTCAGATTGAGTACCGGTAAGATCGTTGTCGCCACGCTAAACGTCGTGACCCAATCGGCGACTTCGACTGCCACGTCTAGGAGACGAGCGCCCAGACGGGGCAGCCATCGTTATTGGGGTATAGGGGCCGCCCTGTAACCAATCTAGTGGGGAGGCCGCGTTGACGACAATCGTCTCAGTTCCTTACCGTTCCCTGACCCTCCTGACGCTGATGGCGTGCGTGTGGCTCAC
Organism: Vicinamibacterales bacterium; assembly: GCA_965237405.1. GTDB lineage: Bacteria > Acidobacteriota > Vicinamibacteria > Vicinamibacterales > UBA8438 > CAUZIB01. The sequence continues at coordinate 2,980,628 of OZ250139.1, forward strand.
GGCGTTGCCAGCTTTGTCGCAGGACGGTGGATGGAGTCATTGGGGCTCGGCTGCGGGGAGTACCCGGTACACGCCGCTCGAACAGATCGACGCTGAGAACTTCCAGGAGCTGGCGGTTGCATGGGTCTGGCGCGGCGACAACTTTGGGCCGAGTGCAGACAATATCTTGCGGTCGACCCCGATCTTCGGTATGCGGTAAACTTTCCCGACAAGGGAGGCCTGAATGTTTGGGACTAGATTTTTCGGTTGTATTTCTTTGGCGCTTGTTTTCGGTCTAACGATGGGGTGCAGTTCTGGAGGCTCAATGGCTGAGTCCGAGTCCGGCTCAATGCCCGCTGCGGACGTGCTACAGCCTATTCCTGGCGTTGATATCGACCGCGACACGGCTGTCGGACAGGTCGTAGACGGGCAGGGCAGGCTGGGTTGGTATCCCCACGAAGGTAGTCTGATGGAGTATCGCGTTGCCATCCGCTTTGGGCTAGAGCCAAACACCATGCCCGAAGGTTGGCACTTTGGGCGTGTTTCGGCGGTGGCTACTGATTCCAACGGTCAGGTCTTCGTGTTCCAGCGGGGAGAAGTGGCCGATCCTATTATTGTTTTTGATTCCGAGGGACAATACCTGCGTTCCTGGGGCAAGGAGATGGGTGCCTCGATGTTTGGCAACGAGCATGGTCTGCGCGTTGACCGGCACGACAATGTCTGGATCACGGACAACGGCAACCATCAGGTCATGAAATTCAGCAATGATGGTGAATTATTGATGACGTTGGGTATCAAGGGCGAGGCCGGCACCACTGATGAGACCTTCGACCGCCCGGCAGATATTTCCTTCGGGCCGAACGATGAGCTCTATGTGGCAGACGGTTATGGAAACAGTCGGGTGGTGAAGTACTCCCCTGACGGCGAGTTCGTCACAACCTGGGGCACTCCTGGCACAGGCCCGAGTGAGTTCGACCTCGTGCACTCGGTGGCGGTGGACTCACAGGGCCGCGTTTATGCCAGTGATCGCGAGAACAACCGGATCCAGATTTTCGACGAAAACGGTGAATTCCTGAAGATGTGGACCCACCTCGGTGCGACGCAGAACATCTTTATCACGCCCGATGACAAGGTTTGGGTCATCACGCACCGCGACAACGTCGAGAACATCACGTACGACACGCTGGCCGGCCGGATCATGAACATTGATATGGACACGGGAGAGGTCGTGGGTGCCATGGAGAGTCCTGGACACTGGTTGAACGTGAGCCAATATGGGTCCGGTGAAATCTTCATCGGTAGCCTTACCGGTAATGTTTTCCGGTGGTATCCAGATTGGATGGAGACTGCAGAAGCAGCGCAGGCCGAACGACCCTAAACTCAGGTGAACGGCGTCAAATTGGGTGTGAAAAAAATCAGCGGCGCGTGAGTGCGTTTCGTTTGGTCGTGTGCAGAGGGCGGTCAGAGAACGAACTAGGCGGGCGGCTGAAATGCCGACTCCGGGTCGTCACCAACTAGCCGTTTAACCACCTCGAGGTCGGCGTCGGCGCGCTTCCAGTCGCCTTGCTTTTGGTACGCTGCAGCACGGTTGTAATAGGCCAATGGATAGTCTTCTACGAGGTTGATCGCCAGCGTGTAGTCGGCGATCGCCTCGTCGAGTTGGCTTAGGCGTTCATAGACGACCCCACGATTGACATACGAGCTGGCCGAGTGGGGCTGTAGTTTGATGAGCCGGTTAAGGTCGTCAAGCGCGAGGTGATAGTCGCCAAGTGCTTCATACAATGCTCCTCGATTGCCGAGGACATCGACAGCCATCGGCGATAGATCAAGCGCTGCGTTGTAGTCGTCCAACGCCTTCCTCGGTTCGTCCAGTAATTCGTGTGCGATTCCGCGGTATCGATAGTGTTCGACCCGGTTGGGGTTGATCCGAATAGCCTCGTGGAAATCAGCCAGCGCGTCGGTCAACTGGTTCAGCTGTGCTCGCGCGATGCCGCGCATCTGGTGAGCCATGTCGAGGCTGCCATCGAGCCGAAGAGCGGTGGTCAGGTCCTTGATCGCCGGTTCAAGCTCGTCCAGTTGGAGATAGGCACTCCCCCGATGGAGATAGACCTCGGCGTTCTCAGGGTCGCTCGCAATGGCTGCCGCGAAGTGCCGAATTGCCTGCTTGGGGTCGCCGGAACTGACATGTGCACGCCCGTTGGCGAACTCGTCGAACTGATCGAGTAGGTCGATGGCGCTAGGGGGATCGGGTTCCTCTAGCGCGGGCGGCACCGGTGCGTCGCCACTGCAACTCGCAAAGGCGACCGGAATGAAAGCGCCCAACCACTTCCCGCCGCGCCTCTTCATGGCCGGTTATCCATCGGTCGAAGGTATGCTAGTATCGTGGCTAATTAACTTTAAGATCCAGAAGGCGTGTCATCCTGACACACCATCAGTTACTCAGACAGCCCAGCTGCTATAGCTCTAAAGGACACTAAATGCCAGGGCCGCGCTGGCTATCGGTTGCGATCGTGCTCACCTGTTTGGCCGGCTGCGCTAACGATGTTGCAACCGAGTCTGACGATGTGGTCTCAACCCCATTGGACACTTTGTTCGTCGAAGTCACCGACCAGCTAGGTCTCCCGACGGAAGAGCCTTGGCCCGATGGCCAGTACCTCACACCCGAGATTACGCCTGGTGGGGTTGCGTTGTTCGATTACGACAATGACGGAGACCTGGATATCTACCAGGTTCGTCATCAAAGGCCAGACGACAGATTTCCCATTTTGAGTAACCCTGCGCCCAATCGCCTATACGAGCAACAGGTTGATGGGACCTTTGTCGACGTCAGCGACGTCGCAGCCGTGGGTGATTCCGGGTACGGCCACGGCGCCGCCGTTGGCGACGTGGACAACGACGGCGACCTCGACCTGTACGTGACTAACTACGGTCCCGATGTGCTATACCGAAACGAGGGTAACGGCTCCTTCACCAATGTTACCGATGCCGCTGGGGTGTCTGGTGACGGCTGGAGCTCGTCGGCTGCATTTCTCGACTACGACGCTGACGGCGATCTCGACTTGTACGTCGTTCGTTTCGCGGAATTCGATCATACGCGGAAGTGCGCCAATCCGGCCGAGAGACGTTCGCCAACCCAGGAGCTTTCGCAGGAGTATTGCGGACCGGATATCTTTCCTGGAGTTCCTGACCGACTGTTCAGGAATGACGGATTAGGGCAGTTCACCGACGTCTCGCAGCAGGCGGGCCTTACGCGTGCCTTGCGTGGGTGGGGTGTCGTTTGCGCGGACATGACGGGCGACGGGCTGATTGATATCTTCGTCGCCAACGACGGAGAGCCGAACCTCCTATGGGTCAACCGAGGCAACGGGACGTTTCAAGATGAGGCGCTGGCCCGGGGCGTCGCGCTTAGCGGCGCGGGGCACACCGAAGCGGGAATGGGTGTTGCGGTAGGGGACGCCGACGGCGACGGTCGATTCGACCTGTTCATGACGCATCTCCAGGGGCAGACCAATACGCTCTACACGGCCGACGCCGAGAGCTGGTATCAAGACCGCTCTGCGACGTCCGGTCTCGGTGCCATCTCGATTCAGCTCACCGGTTGGGGATGCGGATTTTTTGATTTCGATCATGACGGCGATCTCGATGTGGCGCTGGTGAACGGTCGTGTTTTCCGCGGACCGATCCTCCCAGCCGCGGCCGGCAGTGCGTTTTGGCAACCCTATGGCGAGCCGAATCTGGTCTTCGAGCACATAGGCGATGGACGATACGAGCATGTAAGCGGGCGGGCGGGCGCCTTTTCCAGCTATGTCGAGAGCACCCGTGCGTTGGCGTTTGGCGATATCGACAACGATGGCGATATCGACCTGGTCACGAACAATCTCGATAACACGCTACGGGTCTTTAGCAATGTCGCCCCCAAAGACGATCGAAACTGGCTGATCATACGGCCCATGGTCGGCCTGCGCGACGCGTACGGCGCCGTCGTGACGCTTCGCATCGGGCAGGATGAAATATCCCGTCTAGCTCATCCAGCCTACAGCTACTTGAGCAGCAACGATCCCCGTGCCCATTTCGGTTTAGGCCGTGCTCCATCGGTTGATGCGGTCGACATTCGATGGCCCGATGGGCGTTCGGAGCGATTTGGTGTCAACTGGCTGAACCAGGCCATCGTCCTCAAGAAGGGTGACGGCGATCCGTTGGACGGGAATTGACGAGTGAGTGTTCAGACCGTTTTCCCAGAGTTGGTTGCTCTTCTTGCTCGCCACCTTTGGTCGCGGCCGCACCAGATGTCGTCGAAGCGTGGATCGGGCGGGCAGATGCGCTGATTCTCGCCTTGAACGCCATTCGGAGGCGCATGAGTGGCTGGGCAACGTGCGGCACGCGCATCCGGACTAGCCCGAGCTCCGGTAACTCGACGATGCGGTCTCGACGGTCGCTCGGCCCTGAGCCAGTGATTCGATGAATCGCCGCCGCGACAGTCTTTCACAAGCCCCCGAAAACGGTCCTCTTTTCAACGAAGGCCAAACCAAAAGACACGCGCCCGAACGCGCTTGGTGAACAAAGAGTTGCAGTTCCGAGACTCACAGGCGAAAATATAGTCCGCCTATAGTGCACGGACTGGAAGACGGAAATGCATACTGTGCGAATCCTTCTGTTCTTGGTGGGTTGGGTGTTCGCTGGTTTCATTGCTGCTGGTTTGGCACAGCCGGATCCCTCACAGACCTCCCGTAGCGCTTCAACATCAAGCTTCGAGACTAAGAAGGTACTGAAACAGTACTGCCAAGGTTGTCACAACGAGCACTCTGCCGTCGGGAGAGACACTGGACTTACACTGGACACGCTCAACCCCGAACGGGTCACCAGTAATGCCGAACAGTGGGAGAAAGTTGTCCGAAGGCTTCGGAACGTGTCGATGCCACCGGCGGGAAGGCCACGGCCGAGTGCAGAGATTTACCATCGTGTGGCGTCGTGGCTTGAGATACAACTCGACGCGGCCGCCGCCGTCAATCGAAATCCTGGCCGGCCGGCTGTTCTCCATCGTTTAAACCGCGCTGAGTACCGCAATGCCGTGCGCGACCTGATTGCGCTCGATATCGACGTGTCGTCGCTCTTACCCCCCGACACGGCCAGCTATGGTTTCGACAATATCGGTGACGTACTTGGTGTGTCGCCTCTCTTGCTGGAGAGCTATCTATCAACGGCGAACAAGATCAGTCGGCTTGCTGTCGCCAGCAACCCAGCAGTGAAAACGACAGAGGAGGTCTACCGGGTTTCCACAGAGCTGACCCAATCCGATCGCCTCGACGGATTACCGTTCGGGACCCGTGGAGGCACGTTGGTACGCCATGTCTTTCCGGTTGACGGTGAGTATGAGATCCGCGTAAGGCTCGCCCGCGGCGGGCTAACAGGGGGCGATTACGGCATTGTGGGTTTACGGGAACCGCACCCTCTGGAGATCACGCTCGACGGCGCACGCGTACAGCTTCTTACTGCCGGACTGGGTCTATCTGTCGATGGTCCTGAGAGCCGTAGGGAGCAGCACGACCGATACAAACTGAAGGATGATGGTTTGCATGTTCGCATTCCGATCCAAGCTGGGCCGAGGACTGTCGCTGCCGCGTTTTTGAAGCGGCCGTCTGTGCAGGTCGAGAGCGTCCGGCGGCCGTTCCTTCGCGCGATGTTGGAGCATGGCCAGTCTCATGAATTGCCGTACATCGGCGAGGTCATCATCACGGGACCCTACGATCCAGATGCTCCGGAACAAACGCCTAGCCGGGACCGCATTTTCGTTTGTCGCCCGACCAGCGCTGCTAATGAGCGCACGTGCGCCGAGCGGATCATCGCAACGCTGGCGCGACGAGCATTTCGCCGGCCGGTCACTGATGACGACCTTCGCACGTTGTTGCAGTTTTACGAAGAAGGTCGCCAAGACGGTAGCTTCGACAGTGGCGTCGAACGAGCCCTGACACGCGTGTTGGTCAGCCCTTCGTTTCTCTTTCGCGTTGAAGCCGATCCGCCAGGCGTTGTTCCCGATACGCCGTATGAGCTAAGCGACGTGGCCTTGGCCTCGCGCCTGTCGTTTTTCCTCTGGAGCAGTATTCCCGATGACGAGCTCCTTAACCTTGCCGAGCGGGGCGAGTTAGTCGATCCGGAGAACCTTGAACAACAGGTGCGGCGCATGCTCGCGGACCGGCGTTCAGACGCCCTGGTTGACAACTTTGCTAGCCAGTGGCTGTACTTACGTAATGTATCAGCGGTGAAGCCAGACTTTCGTCTATTTCCGGACTTTGACGATAACCTTCGGCACGCGCTTCGGCGCCAGACGGAGCTGTTATTCGAGAGCATCATTCGTGAAGATCGGAGCGTGGTCGATCTGCTTGGGGCCGACTACATGTTCGTTAATGAACGACTTGCGCGCCACTACGATATTCCTCATGTTTACGGCGACCACTTCCGGCGTGTAAGCACGAAAGGCCATCCCATGCGGGGCGGTCTCTTGGGCCAGGGAAGCGTTCTCACGATTCAGTCACTGTCGACGCGGACTTCCCCCGTGAAGCGCGGAATCTGGATCCTTGAGAATGTTCTTGGCACGATTCCGCCTGATCCACCAGCTAACGTTCCAGATCTTAAGGCCAAGAACTCAGATGGCCGCACCCTCTCGATGCGGGAAGCGATGGAAGCGCACCGAGCGAATCCCACGTGCGCGGCATGTCACCAGCTAATGGATCCGCTGGGACTGTCGCTAGAGAATTTTGATGCCGTCGGCCGGTGGCGGGATGTGAGCGAGTCGAACGAACCCATTGATGCCTCGGGCTCGCTACCGAACGGCACAGCTTTCGCGGGTGTGGCAGAGCTGAAGCAGGTTCTGCTCGCGCATCGAGACCAATTCGTGCGGACTATGACTAAAAAGCTACTAACGTACGCCTTGGGACGGGGCCTTGAGTATTACGATGAGCCCGCCGTCCGCCGCATCACGCGCGCCGCGGCCGTCCAAGACCATCGATTTTCAGCGCTCGTGCTCGGCATAATTAAGAGCGTGCCGTTCAAACAGCGGATGGCCGGTGCGAATGGGGATACGCCGCTGGCGCAAGAATGACGGGCTAGGGGGTCAGGAGGACCGATGCTGATCACGAAGAGGTCATTACCACGGCGGACGGTCTTACGAGGCATCGGGGCCACGTTGGCCTTGCCGCTGCTCGACGCGATGGTGCCTGCGTTATCTGCACTGTCTGGAACGGTAGCCAACCCGGTTCGTCGGCTTGGCTTCATCTACTTTCCCAACGGCGCGAACATGTTGCAGTGGATGTGTCAAGGCGAGGGGAACAGGTTCGAGCTGTCTCGGACTCTTTTCCCGCTCGAACCTTTCCGCGAAGCCATCACGGAGCTGTCTGGACTAGACAACGCGCCTGCGAACGCGCTGGGAGACGGAAATGGTGATCACCCACGCGCTGGAGCTGCGTGGTTAAATGCAACCCATCCTCGGAAGAGCGAAGGCGCCAACGTGCGCGCTGGGACGACGATTGATCAGATTGCAGCCGCTGAATTCGGGAAGCACACGCCACTTGGATCGCTTGAGCTCTGTCTTGAGCCAGCTGGCTGGCTGGGTACGTGTGGAGGCAGTGGCTATAGCTGTGCCTACACAGACACGATCGCATGGCGGACTCCGACGACACCGCTGCCGATGGAGTACAACCCGCGAAACGTGTTTAGCCGAATGTTTGGGGATGGCACAACGGCCGAGGCACGAGACGCGCAACGGAAAATTAACCGTAGTGTGCTCGACTCAGTTACGAAGGAGATTGCCGGGCTGCAACGTCGGATTGGCCCTGGTGATCGTATACGCCTAACCGAGTATCTGGATGCGGTTCGCGAGGTCGAACGGCGCATCGAGAGGACCGAGGCGCAAAGTGCAACCATGCCATCGGTTAACCAGCCGACGGGTGTCCCGGACACTACGGAAGAGCATTGCAAGCTCATGTACGACCTTCAGGTCCTAGCGTATCAGGCCGATGTAACCCGTGTCGTGACGTTCCAGCTCGGTCGTGAAACCAGCCAGCGCACGTTTCCCGAGATCGGCGTTCCGGATCCGCACCACACGACGTCTCATCATCAGAATGACCAGGTGCGAGGTGAGAGGATCGCTAAGATCGATACGTTCCTCGTTGACCAGTTCGCGTACTTCTTGGGTAAACTGCGTGACACACCGGACGGTGACGGGTCGCTACTGGACCACGTAATGATCCTGTACGGCGGTGGTATGAGTGATGGGAATCTACATATTCACGAGTCACTGCCGCTCGTCGTCGCGGGTCACGGCGGCGGACAGATTGGCGGCGGGCGTCACCTGCAATATCCGGCGGGGACCCCCCACGCCAACCTACTCATGACCTTGCTCCACATGGCCGGCGTGCCGGTTGAGAGCGTCGGCGATAGCACCGGTCCGCTGGAAGGCTTGACCTGACCCGTGCGTAGCTTGGACGACTAGCCTCCGTCATGCGCGTACAGTCCGCAGGAAGTCTGGCGAGATGGCTGTTGGCATTCGCAGTGTTCATCAACCCAGTCAATGCAGTCGGACAGCCCCCCCTGATCGAGGCGGTTAAACAGGCCGACTTGGTAGCCGTACGCGCTCTCCTAGATCAGGGTGCGGCCGTCGACGTGCCGGAGGTGGATGGCACGACGGCACTCCACTGGGCCGTGCATCGTGATGACATTGAAGTAGCGGAGCTGCTGATTCGTGCGGGCGCTGCAGTGACGGCCACGAATCGGTATCACGTGGCACCCATTTCACTCGCCTGTATCAACGGCAACGCTACCATGCTTGAAAAACTGTTGGAGGCTGGGGCCGATCCGAACCGCAGCTTGCCGGAGGGCGAGACGGCGCTAATGACCGCTGCTCGTACCGGACGTGTTTCGGCCGTCACGCTCTTGATCGAACATGGGGCTGCCGTCAACGTCACCGAGCAGTGGCGAGGTCAGACAGCACTGATGTGGGCCGCGGCTGAGGGGCACGCGGCGGTCGTGCAGGCGCTCATCGACCATGGTGCCGACATAACAGTGCGTTCGGGTCGGTCTGATAAAGCGCTGGTCAGTCCACCACTGGCCCGAGGCACCGGCACCCTTGCCGCACCCGAGTCTCTTGCTGACGGTTTATCGGCATTCCTCTTTGCAGTGCGAGGTGGGCACCTTGATGCTGCGAGGATCTTGGCCGACGCCGGTGCCAATATCGAAGATCGAGCACCCAACGGTTCTAGTGCGTTGATCGTCGCGATTGACAACCGTAACTACGAGCTCGCGGCGTGGCTACTCGACCGCGGAGTTGACCCTAACGCTGATGGCGTGGGGTGGACGGCCCTTCACGTCGCCGTTGTGGCACATCGTCCACATTTCCGGAAAGTGCCGTACCCGATACCGACTGGCCATCTTGATAGCTTTGGCCTACTTGAGGCTCTGATGGCTCATGGGGCTGATCCGAATGCGCATGCGAAGAAACGTATTCAGCTGGCGGAGGCGGTCGCGCCGCTGTTCGAGCGGATAGGGATAACGCCGTTCATGCTTGCGGCTGTAGCTGCGGACGTGCCGGTTATGCGCCTGATGCTCGCGCACGGCGCTGATCCGTATGTAACGACGCCGGTTGGGTCTACAGTGCTTATGGCGGCGGCGGGAGCCGCAACCTACCAATGGCAGAGTCCAGGCACCGAAGAAGAGGCGCTTGACGCAGTCAAGCTGCTCTTGGATTTAGGTGTCGATGTAAATGAAGCGGACGAGGCTGGTAACACAGCGCTGCACGGGGCCGCGAATAGGGGCGCCGACTCGGTCATCGAGTTCCTGCTGGCGAACGGCGCAAGGTTGGACGCGACCAACAAAGAAGGTTGGATGCCCGTCACGATCGCACAAGGCCCCCATGGACTGATCGAACCGTTTCCGGACACGTATGCCTTCCTCCTTGAGCTTATGGAAGAGGCGGGATTGACCCCACCGAACTGTCCCAAATGCGCAGTAGGTTATTCCTTCGAGGAGTCGATCATCTCGAGTGCAGTGCCGGAAGCCCATCGGTAGGTATGCGCAACAGCCTGCGTACGGCCGTGACCCAATCGATGGTTCAAGAGTCGAACGAAACCCAGGCAGCTACGGCAGCGCAAACGTCAAGATAGTGTTCGTGGCGATCACGGTGACGTATTGCGTGCCGTTGACCTCGTATGTGAGTGGGCTCGATTGAACGGGGCGCGGCGCCTTATAGTGGAACAGCTGCTCACCGGTTTCGGCATTGAACGCGTAGAATCCACCGTCTTCGGTTCCCTGGAAGACGAGGTTTCCAGCCGTGGCGACACTGCCACTCGAGGCCCCGAAGGTAACAGCTGGCAGTACCTTCTGCCACACCTCTTCACCGCTCGCAGGCTCGTACGCCATCAGGGTCGTTGTCCTCGGGTATTCGGGAATCCGGTTGAGTTCATCAATGTCGAGGCCAGGCTGATGGCCGCCGCCTTTACCCAGTTCCAGACTGTCGCCGACCGGCTTGACGAGGAGTGAAACCCCGGCATTCTTCCCGGTGACGTAGAGTAGGCCGGTTCGCGGGCTGAAGGAGGGCGCCCCGAAGCTCGAGCCGCCATGCGCCACGATGAAATGCTCGTCCGTGGAGTATGGCCAGTACATCGGGCGCGCCTGCTTCTGCAGCTCGGGGTCCTTGAGGTCGAGATAGGTCGCGCAGAACGGTGTCATCTGGACACCGCGAGTATTGTAGGGAATCGGTTGGGTCGGATAGACCACCTCGCCCGGCACGTTCGTCTTCGTTTCCACCGGTGTCTCGACGATCGGGTTGATCGGTTCACCGGTCTCGCGATGCCAGAGATAGAGCAGGCAGTTCTTGCCGGCCGCGGCGATTCCTTTGATTGTTTCGCCGTTGGTGTCGGTCACGTCGAACAGGGTGGGACCGGTGATGTTGTCCCAGTCCCAGAGGTCGTGATGGATCGTCTGGTAGTGCCACCGGAGTGCGCCTGTTTCAAGGTCGAGAGCGATCGTTGAGTTGGTGAACAGGTTCTTTCCGACACGCGCCGAGCCGTCGTACGGGGGGTTGGGATTGGCGGCGTTGACGTAGACCAAACCGAGCTCGGTGTCGACCGCCGGCTGTGTCCAGATGCCGCCTCCGACCCGCTTGCCGTAGCCCCAGGTCGGGTCGGCAATCTCCCAGCCCTGGTCCTGCGGGCGCTGCGGAATCGTGTTGAACACCCACTTGATGGCGCCGGTCGTGGCATCGGCCGCCACAACGAGCCCCCCCGGTATATTGCCCTCGGATATTGCCGATCCGACGTACAGCGTCCCGTCGTGGTACGCGGGGGAGCTGTTGATCCGGTAGCGGATCGATGATGCATCGAACCCGGGCGGATAGCTGTCCGGGTACTTGTGCTGGAGAGCCAGGCTCAAAACTGGCAGGATCCCTCCGTCACCGAATGTCTCAACGAGTTCACCCGTCTTGGCATCAGTTGCTACCAGTTTGTCCCCATGGTACGAATAGATTCGGCCGTCGACATACAGCGGCCCTCGCACCGGCCCGCCGCCGACCCCATCGATCTCGAGTGTCCAGACCGATTCTCCTGTCACGGCGTTGATGGCGAATACGGTGTTCCCACCGTGGAGATACATCAGGCCGTCGACGACCACGGGAGTGACCTGTCGGATGTTAATCCCGGCTGGAACATCGAACGACCAGCGCCGATCGAGTTGGCCGACATTTGAGGTATTGATCTGATCGAGCCCTGAAAACCGCTGGTTGTAGAGATCGATGTTGTTGCTTAGCCAGTTCGTTTGGCTACGTCCCGCGATGATCGTGGGTGGTGTGCCCGCCTGGGTCGTGCCCCCCCGCTGCTCGGCGCCCACCGCGTGAAGGCCGCCGATCGCCGCGATAGCGAGCGTCGTCACCGCTGCGCGAGCGTTTCGACTGTGGAGTAATCGCATCGTTTGTTCTGCCCACGTTTCGTTCACTCGGCCATTATGCACCATTCACGGTCTATTTCAGGCCGCGCGAAGTTCTTGCACTCCATCGTCGTCGAGTCCATCATAGGCGTGACTTGTCGAGTGCCTGGCGAAGGGGTAGGAGGATCAGATGAGCCGTCGATTACTCACCGCTGTGTTCATGGTTGTCACGGTCGCCGCCATCGCGCCGCTTCCGGCGGCCGCGCAGGCCCAAACGGTCACGGACGGATCGACGATGTCCCGAACGTCATGGGGTGATCCAGACCTACAGGGGATCTGGAACAACGCCACCCTGACGCGGCTGGAACGTTCCGAAGGCCTGGCCGACAAGGAGTTTTTGACCGAAGAAGAGGCGGCCCGGCGAGAGCAGGGAGCCATCGACCGCAACGTGCGCCTGGCGGCCCGGCCCGCGCGGCGAACAAAAGCAGACCCAACCGGGAACGTCGACCGGGGGGTGGATGGGGCGCCCGGCTCCTACAACAACTGTTGGCTGGAACTCGGTACGACGGTCGTGCCGACCCGGCGAACCTCGCTGATTGTGGATCCACCGAACGGCCGGCTACCTACCCTTACACCGGACGCCGAACGCCGGATTAGTTCGCCAGAGCTCGCGAAGCTGGAAGATATCCGGCAGGGTCGCTTGCCCGCTGACTCATGGGAGCAGCTCGACCTCGGCGACCGGTGCATCTGGTATCGCGGGGTCCCGTCGTTTCCAACGGCGTACAACAATAACTATCTCATCGTCCAGACGCCGAGTTACGTGGCCATTCTCCAGGAGCACATCCACGACGTTCGATTCATTGCGCTGGACGACCACCCGCATGCCGACGAGGCCATCCGCCAATACGGAGGGGACTCGCGTGGGCACTGGGAGGGCGACACGCTCGTTGTCGAGACCACCAATTTCAGTAACCGGGCCTTCATCAGAAACTTCAACCTGGATCTCACGGAGGCTTTGCACGTGGTCGAACGCTTCACGCGGGTTGGACCAGATATGCTCGACTATCAGTTCACGGTCGAAGATCCGAACATCTGGACACGACCGTGGAGCGGTTCGCTTCCGATGGCGCGCAGCCAGGGGTTGATGTATGAATATGCCTGTCACGAGGGGAACTACGGACTGACGAACATTCTCACCGGGTCACGCGCCCTGGAGAAGGCCTCCGCAAAGGGGCCCTAGGATAGAAGGCAGAAGTCAGAAGGCAGAATGAAACGGTCGTCAGTAAGTCAGCCGGCGTTCGGGACTAAGGTAGGCTGAGCGCTATCCACTGTCCTGCAAGTTCCCGCCCACCGATCGGGACGACGATGTACTGCTTGTCTTCGTGCATGTATGTCATCGGGGCACCGGTGGTTCCCGCCTGGAGCTCAGTTTTCCAGATTACCTCGCCCGTCATCTTGTCGTAGGCGCGGAACCACGGTTCGCCGTAGTTGGTCACGATCTCGGGTGGCATGCCGTCGGGAACGCGGTCGCCGCCGCGGGTCGCGCCGATGTCTGTGCCTTCACCGATAAAGAGAAGTGTCTTTGTCAGCAACGGGCCGAGACGACCCGGACGACCAAGGCGACCAAGATCGAGATGTTTAATCGCAGGATGGTCACGCGGCCCGTCTCCGTTCGGCACCTGCCAGGCGATTTCCCCGGTGTTCATGTTGATCGCCGTGATGCGGCCGTATGGTGGTTTGAAGAGTGGAAGCCCGCGCGGGCCGCTTATCCATTGGCGGCGGCCTTTGACGTAGGCAAGGTTCGTCCGGTCCGGGTTTCCCTCGACGATATCGGCGACGAACGGTGACGTGATCGATGGAATGTAGAGGTATCCGGTCTCGGGGTCGAACGCTCCACCCTGGACGTCGGCACCGCCCTGCGACCCGGGAAGCTGGATCGTACCCTGGTTGTCATTCGGGCCATCGCCTCGCACCGCCGGCGGGGTAAACAATGGTCCGATCGTGTACCGACTCACGATCTCAAGGGCTTCTTCTCGCAGCTCGGGAGTGAAATTGATCAGATTCTCGACAATTGCCCCTTGTCGGTCGAACGCCGGAGGCTTGGTTGGAAACGGCTGTGTGGCCGATGTCACCTCGCCGGGGGTCAATGACTGCGGGACCGGACGCTCTTCGATTAGCCAGATCGGCTTACCGGTGACTCGGTCGAATGCGTAGGCGAAGGCCTGCTTGGTCAGTTGCACCACCGCCTTAATGTTGCGGCCGTCCACAGTGAGGTCCATAAGAATCGGCGCTGCCGGCATGTCGTAGTCCCAGAGCCCGTGATGGACGACCTGGTAATGCCAAACGCGCTCTCCCGTCTTCGCATCGACACAGACGAGCGATTGGGTGAAGAGATTGTCACCGGGACGATGTCCGCCATACATGTCGTTCGTTGACGAGGACGTCGGCATGTAGACGTAGCCGAGCTCGTCGTCGGCCGTAAACGGCGCCCAGACCGGCGCGTGGCCCGTGTACTCCCACGATCCGTCTTCCCAGGTGTCGGTCCCGAACTCCCCGGCTTGGGGGATCGTGTGGAACACCCAACGCAGCTCGCCCGTCTGCACGTCGAATGCGCGCACATCGCCGCGAATGTCCTCCTTGGTCACGAAGGTGTCTTCCATCGTCTGGCCGACTATGATGACGTCGCTGACGATAATCGGTGCACCGTACCAGCCATATCGTGCTCCTTCAGCCAGGCCGATTGTGAGATCGACACGTCCACCTTCTCCGAAGTCAGGTATTAGGTCTCCAGTTGCCGCATTCAATGCGAAGAGCCATTTGCCGCGCTGCGCCATGATGCGCCGGTCGATACCATCGGTCCAATACGCAACCCCGCGGGTCTGGACGCCGTAGTAAGCCGGTATCAATTTGGCCAGCTCAAGTGACTGACCGGTATCCAATGGTTGTTGTACCCAGATTGTTTCTCCGGTTTCCGCAGAAAATGCTTCGATTAACCCGAAACCATTCGGTGCATAAAGCACACCGCTGACCATCAGCGGTGTCGCGCGATTAATGTGCCCGTAACTAAGACCTGGCACAGCATCGAGAATCGACTGGTCGACCGTTGGCCGCGTCCAGGCAATTTGGAGTTGACTCACGTTGTCGGCACGGATTTGATCGAGCGATGAGTACTTCGTCGTTCCGTTGTCGGCGCCGTGGACATGCCACTCGCCGTCGACAGCACCGTGCTGTGCCATGGCGGGAGACGCGACCAGCGCCGTCCATACGACAAACATGACTACGCCGAAACCGTCGATCCTCTCTCGATGTGACATCCGTCTTCTCGGTCGTAGGGGAGGAGTGGCGCATTGTAGCAGGCTGGATCGACGCTTGACGGAAGGGACCCTAACCGGTAGGCTCCCAACCGCCTACCTTAGCTGGCCTTGGCACCGGACGCTGCTGGACGTTCCGGGTTTGGGAGTCTCGAAATGCATCGACCGTTTTTTCTTGCACGATTTGTTTGGATTGCCACGATTGTGTTCCTGGTTTCAGGAACGCCTGCGCCGAGCACCCTACAGGCACAGCCGTCGTCCGACTTTATTCCGGTTACGGACGCAATGCTCCAAGATCCGGCGCCTGGCGACTGGCTGACGTGGCGTCGCACGCTTGACGGGTGGGGCTACAGCCCGCTCGACCAGATCGACCGTGACAACGTTGGCGCGCTACGTATGGTCTGGTCACGGGCACTGGCGGGGGGTAGAGGGACCCCGTTGGCCTACGGCGGCGTCCTGTATGTGCCACAGACGAGCGATGTCATTTCAGCGCTCGATGCCGTGACGGGTGACCTGAAGTGGGAATATCGCCGTGACCTTCCGGATGATGTCTACGAGTACGTGGGCGGCAATGCCCGTAACAGTCGGAATATCGCAATTTACGATCAGTTCATCATCAACACCAGCGATGATACTTACGTGTTTGGGCTCGACGCCACGACCGGAAAGATCGCCTGGGAGACGAAGATCTTCGACTACCAAGTGACGCCGGCTGGGCATAGTTCGGGTCCAATCATTGCCGATGGCAAGGTGATATCAGGCCGGAGCTGCCGCCCACGCGGTGGTCCCGAGTCATGCGTTATTGTGGCTCACGATGCAAGCACTGGTACAGAGCTGTGGCGTACGTCGACCGTTGCTCGACCGAGTGAGCCAGGCGACGAGACCTGGGGCGGTGTACCGTTCGAGAAACGGGTGCATGTCGGCAGCTGGATGCCGGCAAGCTATGACCCCGACCTGCGGTTAATTTACCAAGGCACCTCGGTTACCTCGCCGGCGCCAAAGTTCTTGCTCGGGGGGGCTGAAAACACCCACCTATATCACAACTGTACGTTGGCTCTGGACGTCGACACTGGCGAGATCCGGTGGTATTACCAGCACCTGAACGACCACTGGGATCTTGATCATCCGTTCGAGCGTCTCCTCCTTGACACGGCCGTTGCCCCAAATCCCGATGCCGTAAGCTGGATCAACCCACGGATCCAACCCGGTGAGGTTAGGAAGGTGATGACCGGTATTCCTGGGAAGACCGGCATCGTCTATACCCTGGACCGCGAAACGGGCGAGTTTCTGTGGGCGACTCCGACCATCACACAGAACGTAATTAGTCATATCGACGGTGCAACAGGCACCGTGACCGAGAACGCGGAGTTGGTCTTTTCCGCGTATGGTCAGGAAGTCTTGGCGTGTCCTACTTGGGCCGGAGGGAAGGACTGGGAAGCCGGCGCGTACAGCCCCTTGACGAACACGATGTACTTTCCGCTACGGAACACCTGTGCGCGCATGTTCGCCACGGGGACTCCCGATGGTGAGCGGGAGCGAGCCCTCACGGCTGGTGGTCAGGGGGTCCTTGAAATTTATTCACTCGCCGCCCGCCACCAGATCACACCCGGGACCGACCAGCTCGGGACCGTGCACGCGATCTCGGCCGAAACAGGCGAAACAACATGGCTTCATGAACAGCGGGCGGCGACCGTGTCATTGGTGGCAACCGGCGGCGGGCTTGTCTTCGGTGGCGATGTGAACGGGCGGTTTAAGGCCTTCGACCAAGAGACGGGCGAGGTGCTGTGGGAGATCAACCTCGGTTCACCCGTTACGGGTTATCCGGTTAGCTTCGGCGTTGACGGACGGCAGTACGTGGCCGTTAGCACCGGCGGTGGCGGAGGGATCAATCTCCGCATGACGCCCGAGCTCCGCCCGAGTTCTGGGAGCAACCTGTTTGTGTTCGCTTTGCCAGATCGAGACTGACTGATAGAGTTTGGGACAGTCGTATTCCTTCAACGCGGCTATTCCGCCGCTGATGGATTTCCAGATTAGTTGAATGAATTAACGCTACAAAAATTACAGAATCGTGAACCAATTAAAGAGAGTTTGCTTCTTAGTGTGCCTGTTATCGCTGGTGTGTACTGCAGTCAGTGCACAGTCGGAAAGACCGAAAAATGAAGCGATCCGTGTCTTTGTGGACTGCGACCGATGCGACAGTCGCTATCTTCGCACTGAGATCAGGTTCATTAACCACGTCAGAGATCGGTTGGACTCGCAGGTGCACGTACTTGTTACGCGGGAACGGAGCGGTGGTGGCGGCAGAGTCTGGACGCTCGATTTTTTCGGACGCGAAGAATTTGAGGGAATGGATGAACAGCTAGTGTTCTACACGACATCAGATGACACTGACGATATAGAGCGTAGCGTCCTAGTACAGACACTCCGCCTTGGGCTTGTCCGCTATGTGGCCCGAACACCGCTTGGCCGGCAGGTGCAAGTCTCGGTGCTACCGAACGATTCCCTGAGTGGGTCGACTGTTGCTGTTAATGGTCAAGCACAAGACGATCCATGGAATTATTGGGTCTTCCGCACGCGCTTCAGCATGTACTCGGCCGCGGAAGAGCGTGAACAAATTAGCGTATACAGAGGGTCGATTTCGGCATATCGTACTACCGAAATATGGAAGGTCCGAGTGAGCGTCTACGGAGACTACCGGGAGGAGACCTTCAAGCTGAACGACTCAACGTTCACGAATATTCAGCAAAATAGCGCCATCGACACGCGTGTCATTAAGAGTCTCGGCGATCATATGGGTGTAGGGCTCGGCGGTTCGCTTATTTCCTCAACATATAGGAATCAGGATCTTACCTATCGTGTCGCGCCGGCTATTGAATACAATTTTTTCCCCTACGCCGAGTCGACGCGCCGCCAGTTCACCGTGAGCTACTCAGCGGGGTACAACTCCTTCGGGTACGAGAGCATAACGATCTTCGATAAGCTGAACGAGAATCGAGGGAACCACGCCGTTCAGACTTCTTTCGATATAAAGGAGCCCTGGGGCGAGAGTGACATTTCCGTTGAGTTCTCTCAGTTTCTTGACAAGCCAGAGCAGAAGCGTTTCGTGTTGCACGGGGAATTGGAGGTTCGACTATTTCGCGGATTGTCTCTCAATTTGCATGGGGCAAGCTCACTCATTCATGATCAGATCTACCTGCCACGGGTTTACCCAACGGATCAACAAATTCTAGTGCGGCAACGACAGCTACCCACCGATTACGAATGGCAGATATCGGTCGGGCTTGTTTACTCGTTCGGCTCGATCTACAACAACGTCGTGAACTCAAGATTCGCGGGGTCGGCTGGGGGCTTCACGCGGGCGTTCTAATCACGCCGCTGGAGTTTTTTGGATGCGCATTCAACCAATCACGCATCACGGATACGTGTCGTTCCGAGACGACGACAGAATCTCGCACTTCACCTTGGATTCCACGACTGCCCAACTCGAATGGCGGGAGGACGTTCTGGTTGAAGGTGGTCCGGCGCCGCTTGCCATCAACCCCCGCAAGGAAGTGCTGTATGTCGGCAGGAGAGACAGTCAGGAGATCGCTAGCTACCGGATTGATGCGCGTACGGGTCGAATCTCTCTCATCGGGGCGGCACCTCTGCAGGGGGAGCCGGTTTACGTAGGGACCGACCGAACAGGCAGGTTTGTGCTCTCCGCCTATTACTATCAGAGCACGGCGGCGGTTCATGCGGTCGGTCGCGACGGTGTTGTCACGCTTCCGCCTGTCGAGTGGCGGTATACGGGCGCTGGAGCGCATGCGATTCTCACGGACCGATCCAACCGGTTTGCGTTCGTGCCGCACATTGCCAACAGAGGTCCGAACGCGATTTTTCAGTTTCGATTTAACGAAAACACCGGGCATCTCACGCCGAACGATCCGCCCAGGTACGATCCACCCGAGTACCTGGGGCCGAGGGCTCTCTGCTTCCACCCCACGCTAGATGTTGTCTACTTTTCGGACGAACAGGGCAGTAGCGTGTCGGCGTACGACCTGGATTTGTCAGCAGGCACTCTCTCACCGCTCCAAACGATTTCGACGCTGCCTGAGGGGTTCAGCGGGGACAATACCTGTTCGCAGATTCAAATCACGCCCTCTGGGCGGTTCCTGTATGCGCCGAACCGGGGGCACAACAGTGTGGCCAGTTTTTCGGTCGACCCTGCCACGGGCCGGCTGACCGCAACCGGCCGGGTGTCGACCGAGCCAATCCCAAGGGTTTTTAGCCTTGATCTGGAAGGTCGGCTTCTCGTCGTGGCGGGCCAAGAATCCGGCCGCCTCGCGACCTACCGGGTGCATGATGAAACCGGTGTGCTGACACCCCTCGAGACCTACGAAGGTGGCAATAATCCCATGTGGGTGTTAATGACCACGCTCGCCACGTTGTAGGTGGTGCGAGGCTTAACACTGTCCTATTATTAAGGAGTGGCACCGATCCGCTTCGCCGCCGCCGGTTCGATCGCGCTTCTCCTGAACACCGCCTATCTCGTTGCTTTCCCGACCGCTTCGCTCTGGTATTTCGCAAACGTCCTATTGCATCCGCTGCTTGGGGTGGCGGTTGTCGTCGCCCTCGCGATCGAAGCACGACGTCACCCGTGGAAGGTCAGCCCGCTCGTGAGAGCAAGCATTGCGAGCTGCGGTGTCGGCCTGGTCGCGGCGTTAGGCATTCTGGTCGTTGGGGCGACGAGCGCCATGCGCCCGCTCGTCTATACCCACGTCGTGGCCGCTCTCACCGGCGTGCTCCTTATTGGGGTGTACCTCTGGCGCCTCGCGCGAG
This sequence comes from Vicinamibacterales bacterium, assembly GCA_965237405.1. Taxonomy (GTDB): domain Bacteria; phylum Acidobacteriota; class Vicinamibacteria; order Vicinamibacterales; family UBA8438; genus CAUZIB01. The sequence goes on from OZ250139.1 coordinate 3,000,643, forward strand.
GATGGCCATCGGTCGGTGCGGTACGTGTGTCGCTCGTCATGATGGCCCTGACGCTTGCCGTTGCCCCTTGGGTGAGGTCATGGCACGAGTCGGCCTGGCGCGAGACGTATCGCGTGGCGAACCCGACCGACGTGCCGCTGAATATGGGCGAGGAGGGAGCTGGAGCCGCGAGTCCTTTCTTTCCGTCGTCCTCCAACACGACGACCGGCGACCTCATTCCGGCCAACTTCTTTCTGACCAGCGAAATGTGCGGCCGGTGTCATTCGGACATCTATGATCAGTGGAACTCGTCCGTCCATCACTTTTCTTCCTTCAACAACCAGTGGTATCGCAAGTCCATCGAGTACATGCAGGACGTCGTTGGCACGCAGCCGTCGAAATGGTGTGCCGGGTGCCACGATCACGCTGTCTTCTTTAATGGCCGGTTTGACCGGCCGATACGCGAGCAAATTGACACGCCCGAGGCGCAAGCCGGGCTTAGTTGCACGTCGTGTCACTCCATCGTTCACGTGGGGAGCACGATGGGGCAGGGTGACTTCGTCATCGAATACCCACCGCTCCACGACCTCGCGACGAGCGACAATCCGATTCTTGCGTGGATGCACGACCGGCTGGCCTATCTGTCCCCCGAACCGCACCGCCGCACCTTCCTTAAGCCGTTTCATCGAGAGCGAAGTGAAGAGTTTTGCTCGACCTGTCACAAGGTGCACCTCGATCAACCTGTCAATCATTACCGCTGGATCCGCGGGTTTAACGCGTACGACAACTGGCAGGCGTCTGGCGTGTCGGGCCAAGGCGCTCGGTCGTTCTACTACCCACCGGAACCACAAACGTGCAACGACTGCCATATGCCGCTCGTTCCGTCGGATGATCCTGCCGCCACGAATGGAGCCGTCCGGTCGCACCGCTTCGCCACGGCCAACACGGCGTTGCCGTTCGTCAACGGCGACACCGACCAACTGCAGGCCGTACAGGACTTCCTGCGCGCTCGCCAGATCTCGGTCGACGTGTTCGGCATCGCGAGGGTCGATGAGGTGACCTCACCGGGGCGTTCAACCGCATCGGGTGGTACTCCGACGCTTTCGAGTACGTTCGCAATTGGTGAGGAATCGGCTGGGTTCGGGGGAGGTGCGGCGGCGACGGCACCGCCAGCCGATGTCGTCGCACCGCTCGACGTTGTTCCGGTCGCCGTGCGCCGTGGCGAGTCGGTGCGTGTCGAAGTGGTTGTCCGCACACTCAACGTTGGACATTTCTTTCCTGGGGGGACCGTCGATGCGTTCGATGTCTGGGTCGAGCTCGAAGCGGTCGACGAGAACGGTCAGGTTCTCTTGCATAGCGGAGTCGTTGAGGACGAAGGTCGCGGTCCGGTGGACCCGGCAGCGCACTTCTACGGCAGCTTTCAGTTAGACGGGCACGGCAACCCGATCAACAAGCGCAACGCTTGGATGACTCGGTCGGTGGCTTATGTGCGGCTCGTCCCACCCGGCGCGGCCGACACTGTGCACTATCGGTTGCAGGTTCCGGAGGATGCCGGCGACCGCATCTTACTGCGCGCGAAGGTACACTACCGCAAGTTCGACTGGTGGTATACACAGTGGGCTTACGCGGGTGTGCGCGACCAGGCGGAGCCGACTCCTACCGTTAACGCCGCTTACGACGACGGCTCGTGGGTGTTTACCGGCGACACATCGACCGTTTCCGGTCCCCTAAAAGAGATTCCAAATCTGCCGATCACCGTCATGGCTAAAGCTGAGGCGTCACTCGTCGTCGTCGATGCAGACGCGCCGCTGCCACCTGACCCATCACCGGAGGGTGCATCATCGGCCGTTCGCGGGCGCTGGAACGATTACGGGATCGGTCTCCTGTTGCAGGGGGATCTGCGGGGTGCCGCGAATGCGTTTCGTCGCGTGATGGAGATCGAACCGGCATATCCAGACGGGCCCGTCAACCTGGCGCGGGTTCTCCTTCGCGAGGGTGACATCGAGCAGGCGATTCCGCTGCTCGAAGCGGCGCTTGAGATGGCGCCGGATCTGGCGCGGGCGCATGTCTTCCTGGGGATGGCGCTCAGGACGATCGGACGATACGACGAGGCGCTCGAACATCTGGAAGCGGCGAGGGCCCAATACCCCCGCGATCGGGTAGTGCTTGGTGAACTGGGTCGTATTCACTTCCTCGAGCGACGCTTTAACCAAGCCATCGCGACCTTCGCCGACGTCCTGCGAATTGATCCCGAGGATCTCCAGGCGCACTACAACCTGATGCTGGCCTACCGCGGATTGGGCGACCTCGATCAGGCGGCGCGTGAGCAGGTGCTCTATGAGCGGTTCAAGGCAGACGAATCAGCGCAGGCAATTGCAGGACCGTTCCTGCTCCGCTTCCCAGAAGTTAACAACGAGCGCCAATCGATCCACGAACACCGGTAGCGGTGGCGTCGCTCATCGGTTTAGATGATTCCTACATCTTTTGCGCTTCGTGCGCTGCGCATCGGCGGCATAGGGCCACTTCGGTGTTGAGGTCTGTCGTGCTCAAGACGTTAGTTCGGAACCACGAAATCCGTGCTGTAGACTAGGAGAAAATGACGCGTCAGACTGGACTTATCGTGCTTAGTGCCAGTGCGGTTGCGCTCGCCACGGCAACTTCGGCATCCGACATCGAATTCGTCGACGTCACCAGCGAAATAGGTCTCCAGTTCGTGCACCGCAGCGGAGCCATGGGTGACAAGTATTTGCCCGAGACGCTCGGAGCTGGCGGACTGTTTATCGATGTCGACGCCGACGGGTGGCAGGACATTCTCTTGATCAACTCGACGGGCTGGCCGGGTGGTCCGAGTTCTACCTCGTTTTCTGCGCTTTATCGAAACGATGGCGATGGGACGTTCACCGACATCACGCGTGGGTCTGGACTTGATGTGGAGTTCTACGGGATCGGTGGGACGGCGGCCGACTACGATAACGACGGTCATGCTGACGTCTACCTGACGGCGTTGGGACCCAACCGATTGTTACGGGGACGGGGCGATGGAACGTTTACCGACGTCACCGCGATTGCCGGAGTTGCCGGCACGGGGTTCTCGACGAGTGCGCTGTGGTTCGACTACGACAACGACGGCGACGTCGATCTCTTCGTGGCGAACTATGTCGAATGGACGATCGACGGCGACCTGTTTTGCTCGCTCGACGGCGAGCATAAATCGTATTGCACCCCGGAGGCGTACACCGGTCAGAGTCCAACCCTCTATCGTAACACCGGCGATGGTACGTTCGAGGATGTGACCGCCGCTGCTGGACTCGACGATCCATCGTCGAAGGCGCTCGGCGTCACCATGCTGGATTACGACGCCGATGGTTGGATGGATCTCTTCGTGGCGAACGATACCGAGCCGGATCGCCTGTATCACAACGAGGGCAACGGCACGTTTGTCGACAACGGCGTGGTGGCTGGGGTCGCCTTCAGCGAAGCTGGGATCGCGCGGGCCGGAATGGGCGTTGACGCGGCCGACTACGACGCGTCCGGACGGCCGAGCCTGGTCGTTGGCAATTTCTCGAACGAGATGATCGCGCTCTACCACAATGAAGGGAACGGCTTATTCATCGATGAGGCGCCACGCTCGGCAGTCGGCCGTTCGTCGCTGTTGACGCTGGCTTTCGGCTGCTTCTTCTTCGACTTCGACCTCGACGGACGCCCTGACATCTTCGCGGCGAATGGCCACGTCGTCGATGACATCGATCGGGTGCAGTCGCGCGTGACCTATGCGCAGCCCGCGCACCTCTTCCGAAACCTTGGCAACGGTCGCTTCGATGAAATAACAACGGAGGTAGGCAACGCGCTGACGCAGCCCACAGTGGCCCGTGGCGCGGCCTATGGCGACCTCGATCGAGATGGTGATCTCGATCTTCTCATCATGGCCAATAACGGTCCCGCGCGCGTGCTGCGAAACGATGGGGGTAACGCCAACAATGTTCTGCGCGTCCGAACCGTTGGCACGGCGTCCAATCGTGACGGGATCGGCACTCAGGTCGAGGTGTTGGTGGACGGTGATCGGATCTGGCAAATCGTCAAGACCGGGTCCAGTTACGCCTCGCAAAGCGAGTTGCCGCTGACGTTCGGATTAGGTGCCGCCGCCAAGGTCGATGCCATCCGCGTCACGTGGCCCAGTGGGCAGGTCGATCGCGTGGCCGGGCTCAAAGCGAATCAGCAGGTGACGGTTCGAGAAGGCGAGGGTGTGGTCGAAATGTCGCCCCTGGAGCGATAGGGACGATGGCCGACGTGACGAGGAGACGCTGGCAGGAGGTGGCCGGGCCGTTGGCATTTGTGATGCTGCTGGCCGCAGTGTCGTGCGGCGACGGCCCCGATCCTTTCCTTGCGAACGAGGCGGCGTATCGTGCGAATAACCATGGCGTTGCCCTGCTCGAACAATTCGACTACCAGGGGGCAGCCGAGGCGTTTCGTGAGGCGCTCGAACTGGATGCGTCGCATGTGGCCGCGCGCGTGAACCTCGCGGTGGCGTTGTTTCTTGCGCAGGATCTCGAGGGGGCAGACCGGGAAGCGAACGCAGCGGCCACCGATCTGCCGTCGGCACTTGAGCCGCGGTATCTGCGTGGGCTGGTCGCGCGTGCCCAAAATCGTCTCGATGACGCCATCCTGGCCTTTAGCACTGTTCTTGAAGTCGATCCGATCGACGTCGGTACCAACGTTAACTTGGGACAGATCTATCTTGAGGCGCGCGACTATCCAGCCGCGATCGAGCGACTGCGAGTCGCTTACGAGCACGAGCCCTACAACGTGACTGCGGTGTACAACCTGGGACTCGCTCTCGTCCGCAGCGGCGGGACCGAAGAAGGACAAGGGTTACTTGAACAGGCGCAGGCGTTGCGGGCAACGGGGTACGCCGTCACCTACGACACGGGGTACTTGCAGCAGGGACGTTACGCGGAAGCGATCGCATCGACCGGCGCGGAGGCCGAGCTAGTGGATCCCGCGGTGCCGCCTGCGGCGTTCACGTCGCTTGCCGTCTGGTCACTGTCAGGATCGCCATCCGCGCCGTCGCCGTTTGGTCGTCGCTACACCGCCGATAATTTGACCGATGACAGTATTCGCGCTCTCGTGGCTGGGCTGGGTGGCGGTGTGACGCCGTTCGATTTCGACATGGATGGAGACCTCGATCTCTTTTTGGCGGTACCAGGCGGACAACGGCTGCTGCGGAACGATGGTCCCGGCCGCTGGACAGAGGTCACCACGGATGTCGGGCTCTCAGCCGAGCCCAACAACAGCGTGCCGGTCGGCGCCATTGTCGCCGACTACAACAACGACGGAGCGCCCGACCTCTTCGTGCTCCGCTACGGCGCTAGCAGCCTCTACCAGAACGATGGAACCGGTCGCTTTACCGATGTCACGTCTGCCGCTGGCCTCTTGACGGTAACGGAGGCGTACGTGCCGGGCGCCGCGGCGTTCGCAGATGTCGACCATGACGGTGATGCGGATCTCGTCATTGCTGGCTTGGTTGACGTTGTATCGTCGCGCGCATCTCTGGAAGAAGACGCGTCACTCTTGTTTCCCGATGAGTTCGCGCCGGCACCGCTCCGCCTGATGCGCAACAACCAGGACGGGTCATTCACCGACGTCACGGGTGCGTCGAAACTTGAGTTCGAGGGCCACACGGTGGCGATCGTGCCGACCGATTTCGACAACCGACGCGATGTCGACCTGCTCGTGGTCGATCGCAGTGGGCCACCCCGTTTGTTCATGAACCTGCGCGACTCCACGTTTCGTGACGTCGCGGCGGAGGTGGGACTTGTGACGGCCGGCAACGCGGCCACGACGGTGGCGGCGAGCGATTTGAACAAAGACGAGTTTCCCGACTTCGTGTTCGGGAGCGGCTCCGACGTCGTCCTGGCGATGAGCGATGGACGAGGTCGATTCACGCAGGTGCCAGGCCCGGAGGGTGCGCGCGGCGCGAGCGCCATGCGGTTGCTCGACTATGACAACGACGGGGTACTCGACCTGCTGGCTTGGGTCGCCGACGGGCCACGGCTGTTCCGAAATATCGGAGGGGGGAATTGGAGCGACGTCACCGACCCGGCGCTTGCCGATCTTGGTAGCGGTTTGTCCGTTCAGACGGCGCACGCGTTTGCGGTCGCCGATTTCGATACCGATGGCGATAGCGACATCGTGTTCGTGGGCTCCGAGCTTGTCTCGATCGCCGAGAATGGCGGGGATCCTCGTAACGGATCACTACGCATTGCGCTTCGTGGTCTGGTAAGCAACCGTTCCGGCATCGGCGCCAAGGTGCAGCTGCGGGCCGGCAGCTTGAGCTCGCGGCTGGAAACCTCGTCGGCGACGCCCGCTGTTGCGCCTGCCGACCTGGTGTTTGGCATTGGCCGACGGCCCGGGGCCGACGTGGCCCGGGTCTTGTGGCCTTCTGGAATCTTGCAGGCCGAAGTGCCTGTGTCAGAGACCACGTTCGAAACAAGTGCGTCTGACGAGCAGCCATACCTCCTGTCAGAGCTGCACATTCTGGAGCTTGACCGTGAGCCGTCATCGTGCCCGTTCCTTTTCACCTGGAACGGCACTCGTTTCGAGTTCGTCACCGATTTTCTTGGCGGCGGCGAAATGGGGCTCTGGCACAGCCCGGATCACTACAACACGCCAGACCCGGTGGAATATGTTCGGATACGGGAAGACCAGCTGAAGCTGAAGGACGGATTCTTCGAACTCAGGGTCACGACCGAGCTCGAAGAGGTGGTCTTCTTCGACCAGATGGAGTTGGTCGTCCTTATCCACCCGCGTGATGTCGAGGTGTATCCAAACGAGGGGTTGACCGCCCCGCCGAAAGCTCATGAGCTGTACGTCGTTCGTGACACGCGCGTTCCGGAGCGCGCGGTCGATGACCGCGGAAACGACGTCACCAAGCTGATTGAGCGGATCGACCGTCGCTATCCGGAGGGGTTTGCTCTCGCACCGTTCCGCGGATACGCTGAAACCCATGGTTTGACGCTTGACCTCGGACCGACGGACGACTCCGTCGTGCTCCTCCTCACCGGCTGGACGTCGTACGCGTTTTCGAGCGACAACATTGCCGCGTTTCAGGCCGGGCTGACGCCCATCGTGCCGAGGCTGGAAATTCGGGATGTGAATGGGGTTTGGCGTCCGACTGGGGTCGACATGGGATTCCCGGTTGGCCGGCCCCAGACGATCGCAGTCGACCTGACCGATCACATTCGTACTGGCGAACACGAGGTCCGGATCGTGACCAACATGCGGATCTACTGGGATCAGATTCTCGTTGGTCGTCGCGGCTTCATCGACGGGGTTCGCGAGCGCCGGCTCGACCCGTCGAGCGCTGAATTACGCGTGCGCGGCTTTTCGGAGGAGGTACATCCCGATGAGACAGAGCCCGCGACGTACAATTACGACCGCGTGACAGCAACGTCACGGTGGAAGACGATGACTGGGAGTTATACGCGGGAGGGCGACGTGACCGAGTTGCTCACGGCAGACGATGACCTATTCGTCATCACGAGAGACGGCGACGAGATCGTGCTGAAATTCGACGGCGGAGCACTTGAGCCACTCCCCGCCGACCAGACTCGCACCTATTTACTCCTGGCCAACGGTTTCAGCAAGGAGATGGACATCAACTCGGGAAGCCCTGATTCCGTCGAGCCACTCCCGTTCCATGCGATGTCTCGATACCCGTACAGTTTGAGCGAGCGTTACCTCGGAACGTCGGTTTATCGCCGCTATCGCGACACATACAACACGCGCACGGTCATCACGTCGGTCCCGCGTATCGAGGCATCGAGATAACGAGCGACATGGAGCATATCCGCTACTCAGCCGCCGCCTGTCAAACTGACTTAGCCAACCCGACCGACCGGTCACAGATGCGAAAGAACACGGACAGGGTGCTCAGCATGATCGACTCTGCCGTTGCCGGCAGCGCCCCGTTCCTGCCAGTTCGACTCGTCGTGTTTCCCGAATTCGCGCACGCCGCGCCGGTATTCCCAACGGTTGAGGAGCTACGACGGAAGCTGACCGTGCCGATCCCCAATGAGCACACCGAGCGGCTGATCGAGAAGGCGCGCGAGCACGGCATCTACATTCAGAGCGGGTCGATGCTCGAGGAGGACCCAAAGTATCCAGCTGTGGTCTTCAACACGACATGTCTCATTGGACCAAGTGGGATTCTCTCCAAGTATCGAAAGGTGAACCCGTGGATTCCATATGAGGTGCATGCCAGCCCGCACGACCTGCCTGATTACGACGAACCGCTTTTTCCCGTGACCAATACGCCGATCGGTTGTATCGGCTGCGCGATCTGCTACGACTGGCTGTTTCCGGAAGTGTTGCGTCAACTGGCCGCGAACGGCGCCGAGGTGTTGGTCCGGGTGTCTGCCTACATGGACCCCTGGGGCGCAACCGAGCCGATGGCGTGGTGGACCCTCGTCAATCGATCTCGTGCGCTCGAGAACATGGCCTATGTCGTCGCCGCGAACCAGGGCGCGAGCCTCCGTCACTATCCCCCCTACTCCTGGCCCGGTGGCTCGCAGGTGGTGGACTTCGACGGGCGGTTGCTCACCGAGGCGTCGCCAGGTCCTGGTGAGCGGATCGTGATCGGGCCAATCGACATCTCGGCTCTGCGTTACGAGCGGCAGGGCCGCGTCGGCCACCATATGTTGGCGCATCTTCGAACCGAGGCGTACGAGGTGTATCGTCGCCCCGGCTACCCTCCATGCGGCAGTGACGCCGCCGCGCTTTCGTATCTGGAGAACGGTCAGCGCATCGAGGCAGCCAAGCGAGCTTTTGTTTCGCCGCCGAGCCCGTCGCTGGCGATGACTTCGGAGTGAGCCGAACTGCCGTCACGGGGTTGTTCCTGGGTTCCTTACTCACGGTCGGCCAATAAACCCAGATCGAGCTCCATGTTGTGAGCCTAATCGCAATCGGAACGAGCCGATTCAGGTCTCGCAAAGGAGCCAAGCGCGCGCGTCTGGGCGCTTGTGGGCGACTCGACGTGTATGGTATGCGTGACGGGTCACATGCCCCAGTCTGCAGGCTCACATGATCGGTTGACGGAGGTCTCGATGAAGAAGGCTCTTGCGGTGGTCGTTGCCCTTACGTGCTCCCTATCTGTATTAAATGGCGCCCAGCAGGAAGAGCGTTACGACTACTGGCAGTTCAACCGCCAGATGATTCGACACGGCCAGCAGGCGCTCTTCATGTGCAATGGACTCTTCACGTCAAACCGAACCCTGGAGCAGGTCTTCAAGCAGGAGCTGGCGTTCCTACCCGAGCCGGTAGGGTCCCCGTCTGGCGGCGATTACGTGATCGACCAAGAGCGGCGGGCGGTCGCCGTCGGGTCCGGTACGTCATCTTTCCGCCGGACCAGTCACGGAGTGCCGACGATGCGCGCCGCATTCCGCGAGGGCGTTGGCTGCGTCATCTTGGCGCCGGACCAGACCTTTGTTGACATCGATAGCCTACCGGAACTGAAGCTGGCGCCGCCGATGGGTGACTCGGCCACTATCCCGTGGCCGGACGGGGACCTCGTAGGCTCCACTCAACTGCCCGCGAGCGTCAATGCCGAAGCGTTGCAAGTTGCATCCGACTGGGCGTTTGAACGTGATTCGCCTGAACAGGTGACGCTGAGCCTGATGGTCGTCCAGGGCGACCGAATCCTACATGAGCGGTATGCCCCTGGCGTGGATATGACCACTCGAACACGAACGTGGTCGACGGCAAAGAGTATCGCAGCCACCTTAATTGGGATGCTCGTCGACGAAGGACACATGGCGCTCGATGAGCCCCTTGGAGTCAAATGGCTTCCAGAAGCATCGTCTCCGGATAGCGATCCACGGGCTGAAATTACCTTGCGACATGTTCTCAACATGTCGAGTGGTCTCGACGTGGTCGACAACGGAGGGCGCGAGTACGCTACCGGATCGGGCCTGGCCTACTGGGCCGGTGCCAGCTCTGTTCAAGGTGCACGCCGTCGTCCGCTCATCCGAAAACCCGGTACGAATTGGGACTACGAAAACTACGAGACGTTGTTGGCGGTCCACGCGATGAAGCGAGTTATCGGTGACGACCAGGCTTATATGGAGTTCCCGCGTCGGCGGTTGCTCGACCGAATCGGGATGCGGAATACGCTGATTGGTGTTGACCGCTTTGGCGACTTTATCCTTAGCAGTCAGGTCTATACGAATGCTCGTGACCTGGTCCGGTTTGGGCTGCTCTATTTACAGCACGGCATCTGGAACGGTGAGCAGCTTATCTCAGAGAAATGGATTGACTTCGTGCGGACGCCGGCCCCGGCGACTGCGACGCGAGGCAATGAATACGGCGGCCAATGGTGGCTCGTCCCCGATAGCCGTAACGACGTGCCAAGAGATGCCTACTCGACGTCGGGCAACCGTGGACAGTATGTCGTGGTCGTTCCCTCACATAACCTCGTCATTGTGAGGCGCGGGCTTGACTACGGACGGCAAGGCTTCAACCGCTGGGATTTGACACGGGAAGTGCTCAAAGCGGTCCGACCCGTGGCGCGCGGAAACTGACGGAGTGTCGATGTTGCGAATCCGTGGGTGGGGCACTACGATCCCACCGGTTCCCAACGGACGGAGGATATGAATGACTGATAATCGATGGTTTGCCGTGAAAGGTAATAGCCGCGCGTTCGTGGTCTTGTTATTTATCGCGATGGTCGCGTGCGGTGCTGCCCCGTTGGATCCTGCCTCCGAGATGGATGTCGAGGCAGCAGATACGGGCGTTAGTAGTGACTTGGTGCAGCGGCTCCTTCCGGATCCGACCGGCGAGGTCATTACCCAGTGGGCCGATCTTCCTGAGGGTCGAACATGGGGATCGACCGCTGGTATTGACATTGGTCCCGATGGCCACGTGTGGGTGTACGACCGGTGTGGTGCAAATGGGCTCGATGGTGGATGTGAGGCGAACCCCACTGTCGATCCGATCCTGAAGTACGATCGTAACACCGCCGAACTCCTAGCAAATTTTGGGTCTGGTTTATTCGTGCTTCCGCACGGTCTCCACGTCGATGATGATGGCAACGTGTGGGTCACCGATTCGCAGGGCAACGAAGCAGGCACCAAGGGGCACCAAGTGATCAAGTTTAGCTCGGAAGGTGAGGTGCTTATGCGTCTCGGAACCGCGGGCCAGCCAGGCAGCGGGCCCGGGCAGCTCAATGAGCCGTGCGACGTCATCACCGCCCCGAACGGTGACATCTTCGTCTCCGACGGTCATTGGGGGCAGAGCCCCGATCCGCCAGAGGGCCAGACCGGACGAATCCTTAAGTTCGACAGCGAAGGCAACTTCATCAAGGAGTGGGGTGAAATCGGATTCCGGCCTGGGCAATTCCGTACACCGCATGCACTCGAGTTCGATTCACAGGGCCGCTTGTTCGTTGCGGACCGCGGCAACCATCGCATTCAGATCTTCGACCAAGATGGTAACCTGCTCGATATCTACACCCAGTACAGCCGGATTAGCGGCCTCTTCATCACCGACGACGACATGCTCTATGCGATCGATTCGGAATCGCAGGAGACGAATCATTACGGGTGGATGAATGGCGTTCGCATTGGTCCAGCGGGTGAAGACCGGGTGACGGCTTTTATTCCGCCCCATATTCCGGCCGATGGGCGCGTGCTGCAAGGACTCGCGGGTGAAGGCATCGCCGTGGATGGGGACGGCAACGTGTTCGTGGCTGAGGGCCCGGCCTCACGACCATTTGCCGGGGGTGGGCTCACCAAGTACGTGAAGCGTTAGACGCTAGTTTATCACCCTGGTTATTGGGGTTTCTATCCAGTTTGAGTTTTCGGGGCGGGGTGTCCGCATTCATCCTGCAGGCGTATTATTGGCGTACAAGGTAGAGACATGCAGACGAACCGAGTGCTCTTTGTGAGCATCGTTACGGGCACGATCCTGTTTGGGGCATCAGAACTTGGAGGGCAACAACCGCTCTTTCGGAGTGGGACGGAGCTCGTCGACCTTTATGTCACCGTCACCGACGACGACGGCCGGCTTGTTCCGAATCTGGTTAAGGACGACTTCGCCGTTTTCGACGAAGGACGGCCGCAGGAGATCGAGCTCTTCGAGAACGAGGTTCGTCCGATTACCGTTGTGGTGATGCTCGACACGAGCATCAGCACAACCAATGTCATGCACCTAATCTTGGGCGGTGCCGAGCAGTTTCTGATCAGGATGTTGCCTGACGACCGTGCACGGATAGGTGCATTCAACGACAAGATTGAAATCAACCCTCCAGAGTTCATCGGCGATCGGGACGAGCTAATCACGGAGCTTGGGGACCTCGACTTTGGTAACGAAACGAAATTATTCAATGCCTTATCGGCAAGTCTCGACGCGTTGCTGAATATCGAGGCGCGAAAAGTCATTCTGGTGCTGACCGACGGCCAGGATAGTTCCAGCGACTTGGGATGGCGTGATGTGCTCGATCGCGCCGTCGCCGAGAACGTCATGATCTACGCGATCGGCCTTGAAGTCCAGTATTTTGACGGCGCGCGTGTTCGGCGGACAAGTCCAGACAGAAGCCTTCGGCGATTGGCAGAGGAAACAGGTGGGGGGTACTTCGAACTCGAGGAGACCGATGAGCTTGGGTCTACGTTTACACGGGTGTCACAGGAGCTACACAGCCAGTACGTGATCGGTTTCCCGCCACCGGTCCGTGACGGTCTAGTTCATCGTATCAATATTCGCCTGACCAAGCGCGGGATGAAGTCACGTGCTAGACGGAGCTACGTCGCGCCGTTGGATGATGGACTGTAGTCGAAGTCGGTCGAGAGCCCTTGTCGACGATAATTCAGATCATAGATTAATAGTACGCGCACGAAAGTCTGGACTTCGGCCTAGCGGAGGTACCCAAGGCTCCGAAGACGTTGCAACTCATCGGGGCTTAATCCCTCAGCCGCATCCTCATCGGTTTGTAGCTTTCGAGCTTCCATGTAACGCAGCCGGTCGGCCAACTCCCCCTTGAGCCGATCGACGACATTGGGATGGTCGGCGGCGATATTGACCAGGTTCAGAGGATCATCTGCGTGACTGTAGAGCTCGTACTCCGCGACGTCTTCAGGTGGGTCGACGTTGTGGACCAGCTTCCAGTCATCCAAGACCACTGAGCGTTGATCGACGTCGAATGGTTTACGGTCGGCCCGGCTCGGAATCCGTATACGCTCGCTAAATGCTGGACGTTCTTCCCAGCCGAGTGATGACGGATCATCAGTTTCGGCCAACAACGGAATGAGACTCTGGCCTTGCGCGTCGTCCGGTACCCGAAGCTGACTGAGTTCCAATAAGGTAGGCATTAAGCTGATCGACTCGACGACTTCCTTGATCACCATGCCATTGGGGATGACGCCGGGCCACCACAGGACCATAGGAACGTTGACCATCTCACCGTAAACGGTATTGCCGTGCCACCCCCAGCCGTGTTCGAAGAACTCCTCGCCGTGGTCGCTAACGAATGCGACTAGCGTGTCGTCGGCAACCCCGCGTTCGCGTAATCCCTCGAAGAGTCGGCTAAGTTCGGCATCCATGCCGCGAATTGATCCGTCATACCAGTCAAGCAAATGGTCGTTGTATCGCTTTGAGGCAACACCTGCTTTTTCTAGCTCCGAGACGTTGGGAAAACGGTTGGCAGGGAATCGATTTCCGTCCCCTCGGCGCAAGTCATCTCCGAAGACATCCTTAACCTGCTTCAAGCGCGCCTCGTGTTCCTCCTTTCCGGACTGTGATGCCCACATCACGTCGTAGGGCGGATAGGGCTCGTACGGGTCGTGAGGGTCGAAGACGTGAATGAACGCGTAGAACGGAACGTCGTAGTGCTCGTCGAGCCAGACCAGAAAACGGTCGACGTATATTCGTGCGGTCTTTGCCCGGCTGTGTCCGAGGTCGTCGTCGTTAATTGATGCGCGCTCGTGTAGAACCTCGACGCCTTGGTGCAGGTTCGTCATCTTGCCCGTGAATGGGACCGATGAGGTGTAAAACGTAGCGTACCCGGCCGAACGGTACGCTTCGGCGAGGGTGGTCGCTCCCGACGGAAGTCGATCAGTGGTTCCGACGATGCCGTGGGCTGGCGGGTAGATTGAGCTCAACAGCGTTGGCACCGAAATCTTGGTCCATGTGCCTTGAGATATCGCGTTGCTGAAGCGTACGCCTTCTGTCGTCAGTTTCGAGAGGAACGGGGCGGTTTCTCGGTGGTACCCGTAGGCCTCTAGGTGATCGTTCCGAAAGGTGTCAACCAGCACCACTACCACGCCTTGGGGTATCCGAGCGCCGTTATCTGCGAGCGCGGCACGTGCCGAGGTGAGGCTTTCCTGATTGCGATTCGGAGACGCGTCGCTTGAGCGAATTACCGGTGCGCCCCAGAAACCCAGTGCTCCGGCATGTACCGCCCCAGGGTTCTTGGACAGTGGTTTGAAGGTAATCACTTCTATGCTGCCGCGTCTAGCCCGACCCGGTCGCGTCGCACCTGGGCTGGGCTTCGATAGTCGTACTTCTCAAGCATCCACTGTTCGTTGTATGTCCGCTTGAACTCAAGCAAGGCGAGGCGGAGCTCCTCGATCGTTTCGAAGCTCCGTACCCACAAGACGTTCTCCTTCAGTGTGCGGATGAAGCGCTCAGCGACGCCATTCCCTTCGGGCTCCCGCACGAAGCTCGGTGAGCTCTCGATACCAAAGAACTTGATCTCCCGTTGGAAGTCATCGGCCAGGTAGTTCGATCCGTGGTCGTGACGAAGACGAAGCCCGCTGGCGATCCCTTTGGCGATGGTGCCGAAGCGTTCCCGGACAGCCCTGGCGGATCGGCTCCAGGGCCTCGAACCGGCTCCCGCTCTTGGCCGCATGGAGGCCGATGCACTCGGTCGTACAGTGATCGACAGCCACGAACACGAACGCCGCCCCCTCGCCGACCGTCACCGTGGCCGACATGTCCGTTCCCCACATCACATCGGGGGCCTCCGTGGTGATCGTGCCGTCATGCGCCTTCGGGCCGTGCGCGTGCCCCGCGCGGTGCGGGGCCTGGAGGTCGTGCTCCCGCATCAACCGCCGCACCCGCTCCTTCGAGGTGCGGATCCCCGCGACCCGCAGCCTCGCCCAGGCTTTGCGGTACCCCTCGCCATGAAACGGCGAGGCTTCGAGTACCCGGCGGATGTGGCCGACCAGCACCTCGTCCGGGGCGGCACCGACCGGCCCGCGGCGACACCACGGCGCGCGTGACCTCGTCGCGTGACGCCTCGCGTAGACGCTGGACCGCGCCCGCTCCCACACGCGGCAGATCCGCTGCACGCCGTACGCCCGACGGGTGGAGATCGAATGGGCGCCACTCATCGCGTCGACCTCCTCCGGGCCAAAGGGGAGCCGGCCTCCAGCTGGTCCACCTTCGCGTAGAGCAGTTCGTTCTCCATCAGCAGCTCGCCGACCTTGGCCCGCAGCCGACGGTTGTCTTCACCCCGGGCATCCGTCGCTCGGCTCTTCAGGCCCGCCTGGCCCGCGGCCAGAAACTGATCGCGCCACTGCGACGCCCGCGCCGCCGTGATCTTCCACTCCCGCGACACGGACTCGAGATCCTCCCCGCGCAGCAAGCACATCACCACGGCGCTCTTGCGACCGACTGAAAACCGGCCCCCTCCGGTCGCCCTCCGGCCTCCCTCCGCCACCGCCGACTCCTGATCGTGCTTCTCCATCTCGACACTCCTCCTACGAAAACTCTCTCGCAATCAAGTGTCCAAGAAAACCCTGGGGCGCCCCAGGCATCGCCTGTTTCCAGTGATAGTGACAACGTGACCGATTGTCCAACGAATGACGTCAGGTCAATGCGTCTGGTCTCCCATCGGCGTGGTGTCGTCACGGTTCGCCGCCAGAGCTGGGTTGTGTCTGATGATGTGTCGACGCTGACAATGAAGGTGACCGGGGCATTCTCAATTGTTCCAACAGAAAGGTCGAGCCAGGGCCGGGACGGCAGATCAAGGTTGAACATAATCCGTTCCGGTGACCGGCTTACGATCGTCTCTCGATAAATCTCCCCGAGGCCGTGCCACCCTGGGCCGGACGCAATCGATCGAAGATGCTCCTTCAAGGGAACCAGCCGGATTGACTCGATCTCAAACTCGGCACCCTCGACGTCGCTTGGCTCGATGAGGATGTGGCGTAACCTTGAAATGGGGAACGACTGGCCGACGTTGCGCAATGTGTAGGTCCGCACATCGTCCCCAGGAATTAGCTCGGCGGACAGTGGTGGTTCGACCGCTCGGCGGATGCGTGCCATGAGGCTGTTCCGGTTCAGTTCTTCAGCGCCGTCGAACGTCACACCGATCCTGGTGCCTTGTGATACCTGCAAGGCGATCTCGACCGAGTGGAGCAGGTCATTCTCGTCGAGCGTGTCCGGACGCGTCGCGTGCAAGAGCGACAGCTTTCCGGTTGTTCCTATCAAGTGGCCATCCCGTACAGCTAGGTCGACGACGTTGTTGTAGGCTTCCCAGCCAAACATGTCGTGCTGAGAGTCGCCTTCCGCCTCGTTAGCGAGTCCTACGGTTCCCTCGCCGTTGAACCGCCAATCGGTTCGCTTGATCGGATCGATCGGGACCGTTCCCGTGACTATTGCAGTGTCAAACAGGTCGATGAGTGGCACCGCAATCGGTTCGTCCAACGTTCCACAGGCGACAAATGAGAGAACGGCGAGTACGGGCAGTGGCCCTGGAATTGAACCCATGTGGTACATCCTCAATACAATACATCCGACCGCTCGGATGTCGGTGTGAAGCCATTGGACTGAGCCCTGGTTGGTTGCATCACAGGTCTAATGGACGCTATTCTTCAGGTTTGGTTGATAGTCGCAGTAAATGCCTATCTCCGGCCGTTCGTAGCAACTGAATAGTCTCACATGACGAGTGTGAAATCTTCGCTTGATGAGCTACGGATCGACCGCTCTCACGACCATAGATCGCGCGGCTGGCTGGCGGTTGTGATCGTATTCCTTCTGGCGGGTGGGGGTGTGTTCGCTGGGTACCGGTGGTGGAGCAGCACGCAGACACCACAGGTCAACACGGCTAACGTCCGCCAAACGACTGCGGAGGACGCGCAGCCGGCGGTGCTTAATGCCTCTGGGTATGTAACGGCACGCCGGCGCGCGACTGTTTCTTCAAAGATCACCGGGAAGGTCATCGATGTCCGCGTGGAAGAGGGAATGGCTGTTCAGGAGGGACAAATCCTGGCTCGGTTGGACGATTCCTCCGAGCGGTCGTATTTGGCACTGGCCGAAGCCCAGCTTGGGGCAGTGCGCGCCGCTCTGGCAGAGTTCGAGGTCAGATGGGTCGAGGCGCAACTAACTCTTACGCGCACCAGGGAGTTGGTAGAGGAGGGCGTTACGAGCCGTGCCGATCTCGATACGGCCCAGGCAGAGTTCGATTCGTTCGGGGCTCGCATCGCGCACTCGCGCAAGCAAGTTTCCGTCGCTGAACGAGAGGTCGACGTGCGCCGAACCGCGCTGGATGACACCATCATCCGAGCGCCGTTCACTGGCATCGCTATTACGAAGGATGCTCAACCTGGCGAGATGATTTCTCCAATCACGGCGGGCGGAGGCTTCACCCGGACGGGGATCTGCACGGTCGTCGACATGGAGTCGCTAGAGATCGAGGTCGACGTTAACGAGAGATACATCAATCGCGTCTCATCCGACCAGCGTGTCGTGGCGACCCTCGACGCGTATCCTGACTGGCGCATTCCGGCTAGGGTAATCACGACGATACCGGCGGCCGACCGACAACGTGCCACGGTGCTGGTTCGGATCGCATTTGACTCGCTGGATCCGCGCATCTTACCTGACATGGGTATCGACGTCGCGTTTCTTGAGAGTGAGCCACCTGAGGAGTCGGTCGAGCTACCTCGCCTATGGATTCCGACCTCCTCCGTTCGTCAGGAGAACGGAGCCTCCGTGGTATTCGTCGTAGAGGGTGACGTGGCCGAACGCCGTTCCGTAACGATTGGTCTCGAGGATGCCAGCGACGTCGAAGTGCTCGGTGGCGTTCGGCGAGGCGAACGGGTTGTCGTCGATGTGCCGATGGGTTTGACTGATGGTCAAGTGATAGTTGTGCGGGAGTTACAGTGACAAGCAACGGCAACCCACTCGTAGAACTCCGGAACCTGCACAAGGAGTTCCGGCGAGGTTCGGAGCGGATCGATGTTCTCCAAGGGGTCGACCTGACGATTCCCAAGGGCGACTTTCTGGCGCTCATGGGCCCCTCTGGATCCGGAAAGTCGACCTTGCTCAATCTCATCGGGGGTCTGGACACGCCCACGAATGGCACGGTCGAGGTAGCGGGTAACCGGATCGACCGGCTATCGAGTGCAAAGCTTGCGCAGTGGCGGGCGCGACACATTGGCTTTATCTTCCAGCTCTACAACCTATTGCCGGTGCTGACAGCTGAACGAAATGTGGAGCTTCCACTGTTGTTGACTTCGTTGTCGCGTGCCCAGCGCCGCCGCCACGTCTCGGCGGCGCTGGGCATCGTCAGCCTCGAAGATAGGGCCAAGCACTATCCACGCCAGCTCTCGGGAGGTCAGGAGCAACGAGTTGGAATTGCCCGCGCCATCGTGACCGACCCGACGCTACTGCTCTGTGATGAGCCGACAGGTGATCTTGACCGCAAGTCAGGGAACGAGATCTTGAAGCTTCTTGAGGCGCTGAATGCAGAGCACGGCAAGACCATCATTATGGTGACCCACGACCCGATCGCGGCGACCCGCGCCAAGCGGACGCTGTATCTCAACAAAGGCACGCTGACAACGGAGGTGCCCGCATAAAGTTCTTGCCGCTCCTATGGAGAAACCTCTTCCGCCGGAAAGTCCGTACGCTGTTCACGCTACTGTCGATCATCGTGGCGTTCGTACTGTTTATCTATCTGGCCGCCATTCGGCTCGCCTTCAGCATGGGGGTCGATGTGGCGGGCGTCGACCGTTTGTTGTTGATCCACAAGGTGTCGTTTATCCAGCCCTTACCCGAGAGTTACCAGCAACGGATCGAGGCCACGAGTGGGGTCACCGAGGTCAGCCACCAGAGCTGGTTTGGCGGCATTTATCAGGATGTTCGAAATTTTTTCCCACAGTTTGCAGTCCAGTCCGAAAGTTACCTGAGTCTGTATCCCGAGTACGAGCTATCTGAGGCGGAACGCGAAGCTTGGTTGGGTAATCGAACGGGGGCCATCGCTGGGCGGCAGCTGGCTGACCGTTTTGGTTGGAAGGTCGGTGACCGGATTCCCCTAGAGGGAACGATCTGGCGCACTCGGGACGGTCCGACGTGGGAGTTCGTCCTCGATGGCATCTATGACGCTGAACCTGGCGTCGACACCGGCCAGTTCTTTTTTCACTATGAGTATCTGGCTGAAGCGAATAGTCAGGGCCGCGGGTGGGTAGGCATGTATGTGATCCATATCAACGATCCGGAACGGGCGGTCGAGATTGCCGCCGCGATTGACGACCGCTTTGCCAACTCTCCATTTGAAACGAAGACTTCAACCGAGAAAGCATTCGCACAGTCGTTTGCCAGCCAGGTCGGAAACATCGGTGCGATCGTTACCGCGGTTCTTATCGCCGTCCTGTTTACCCTTCTCCTTGTGACCGCGAACACGATGGCTCAGTCGATCCGAGAGCGGACGAGTGAGTTGGCAGTGATGAAGACATTGGGGTTCTCTAGTTTCGGAATTTCGGTGTTCGTATTGGCAGAATCGCTGCTCCTCGCCGTCGTCGGTGGAGCACTTGGGATCGGCCTCGGCTATGTCCTGATCGGACAGGGTGACCCGACGGGCGGGTTCTTCCCCGCTTTTTTTGTTCCGCTGGGCGATCTCGTACTGGGTTGCTTACTGGTGGTGATGCTTGGTCTCGCATCTGGGCTCATGCCCGCGATACAGGCAACTCGTCTTCGGATCGTCGATGCATTGAAAAAGACCTGAGAGTAAACGCGATGCGATTGATTAGACAGGTCTTGGCTGTGACCGGCCTCACGTTTCGCACAGTACCGCAGCGGGTTGGTTCTTCGACCGTAGCGGTCGTTGGGATTGCCGGCGTGGTGGTTGTCTTCGTGGCCGTACTTTCGATTGCTGAGGGATTCAAGGCCGCGCTCGTGGACGCCGGTTCTCCGGATACGGCACTCGTCATGCGAGGTGGCAGTGATACAGAAATGAGTTCGGCCCTTCCGCTGGCTAGCACCCGAATTATCAAGGATGCCCCTGGTGTGCGCGATGATGGTGATGGTCCCATCGCCTCAGCGGAACTCTTTGTCATCATTAATATACCGTTGCGCTCGACAGGTACGGACGGCAATGTTCCGCTTCGGGGTATCGAGCCCGCTGCATTCGGTGTTCGTGAGGAGGTCACGATTGCCGAGGGGCGAAGGTTTCGGCCTGGCACGAACGAAATCATCGTCGGACGCAATGCAACGGAGCAATTCGCTGGTCTTGAGCTAGGTTCAAGCCATCGGTGGGGAGAGACCACTTGGACGGTGGTCGGGATTTTCGAGGCGGAGGGAACGATCGTTGAGTCGGAGATCTGGTGCGACGCTCGAGTCCTGCAGCCAGCCTATCGCCGCGGCGAAACGTTTCAGTCGGTGTTTGCCAAGCTGGACGATCCCGCGTCATTTCAGCGGTTCAAGGACGCCCTAACGGCCGATCCGAGACTGAATGTGATGGTTGAACGCGAAGGCGACTACTATGCGGCGCAGTCCCGAAGTATCCACGGCATTATTACTGGAATCGGGTCGGTCATTGCGGTGTTGATGGGGATCGGTGCCGTGTTCGGAGCCGTCAACACGATGTACACAGCCGTTGCGAACCGGACACGAGAAATTGCCACGTTGCGCGCGCTCGGTTTTGGTGGAGTCCCGGTCGTTATTTCTGTCCTGTTTGAATCGCTGCTCCTCAGTCTCGTGGGGGGGGCGATTGGTGGTGGCCTGGCGTATATTGGATTCAACGGTTACCAGACCGCGACTTTGAACTGGCAAACGTTTAGCCAGGTGGCGTTTGCGTTTACGGTGACGCCTGAACTGTTGGTGCAGGGTGTCGTCTACGCGATGGCGATGGGCCTACTCGGAGGGCTGTTCCCCGCGGTGCGAGCCGCTCGACTCCCCATCGTCAATGCGTTGCGCGAACTCTAGCATGTTCGGATATCAAGGCGGAGTGCATTCGTGAACCGAGTCGTGTTGTGCGTGTGCGTCCTATTGGTTGCAGCTCCGGTCGTTGCTCAAACTCAGCGTCGCACTGCCAATAGCTGGATTCTGCCCCGTACGGCGGAGGGCCGACCGGACATGCAGGGTTTTTGGACGACCCGGACGTTCACGCCGCTACAGCGACCCGAGCACTTCAAAGGCCGTGAGTTCCTGATCGAAGAGGAAATAGCTGACTTGACGGTGCTCGTCACCGCCGATGGTATCGACCCGTTAGCGTGGAACCTACTCGGCGTTGCGGACGAGTCAGAGCGACGGGCCCGAACCCAGCAGCGCGACCCCACGGACTACAACAACGCCCAGTGGCTCACGACGGCGCAACCAAAGGGCCTTGCGAGTAATCGGACATCGTTGATTGTCGATCCGTCAGATGGCCGCATACCGTCAAGAACACGAGAGGCAGAGGAACGGGCGAGGAAGCGTCGGGCGGCCCATGGAGTTGGCTGGTACGAGGGAACGGCCGTTTCAGGAGCGCTGCATCGTCTGGACCCACGAGGGACCGCCGATGGTGCCCACGCC
The DNA here is from genome assembly GCA_965237405.1 of Vicinamibacterales bacterium. Lineage (GTDB taxonomy): Bacteria > Acidobacteriota > Vicinamibacteria > Vicinamibacterales > UBA8438 > CAUZIB01. The sequence continues at coordinate 3,022,408 of OZ250139.1, forward strand.
GTGCAACGACCTATTCCAGATCTATCATACTCCCGGTTACGTGGTGCTGTTTCCGGAGTTGAGTACCAACCCGGTGCGCATTATTCCGACCGATGGTCGGTCGCATATCTCGCCCCGTATTCGGCAGTGGTCGGGAGATTCGGTGGGTCACTGGGAGAGTGACACGTTGGTTGTCGAGATGACGAACTTCACGAGTAAAATCGCCTTTGAAGGCTCGAGCGATACGTTACACGTTGTCGAGCGATTCACACGGATCGACGAGGGCAGGATCATGTGCGAGTTTACGGTGCGCGACTCGAAGACATGGAGTGTTCCGTGGAGCACTGAGATTTCTTTGATCAGTACCGAAGGTCCACTGCAGCTTCATAAATGCGCCTGTCACGAAGGTAACTACGGCATCGTGAACACACTTCGTGGCGCCAGCCGGGCTGATAGGGAGGCTAGAAGAAGCGAAGCGAGTAGCCGACCTTGACAGGACCTGACACCGAATGTCAAAGAATTACACGCTTTCGCGCAACCGCGCGGACAAGTATCGTCTATATGAGTGGTCGGTTCAGGAACCTGCGTTTGAGGTCGAGTTTGCCATTCAGCATTATCGCCGCCGCCGCCGCCGGCGACCTTACGTGCTCCGCGAGGATTTTTGTGGTACTGCCGCGGTTGCGTGTCACTGGGTAGCAGAGCACAGGAAGAATCGCGCGATCGGTCTGGATCTTGATGCCGCAACGCTGAAGTGGGCACGCGAGCACAATGTACGTTCGCTGGACGACGCGTCCGCTCGGATCGACTTGCGCCAGAAGGACGTACGGACGGTGACACGTCCACCCGCGGATGTCGTTCAAGCCTTCAACTTCTCATCGTATTTTTTCCATCCCGTTCACGAGCTGGTGAGCTATCTTCGTTGCGTGCGACGGAGCCTGGCACCGGGTGGGATCATCATGCTCGACGGCTATGGCGGATGGGAAAGTCAGCAGCAACTCAGCGAGCGGCGGACCGTCAAAAGTCCAGCCGGAACGTTTGGCTACACGTGGGAGCAGGCAGACTATAACCCGATTGATAGCCTCGCGCGGTGTCATATCCACTTTGAATTCAAGAACGGAAAAAAGCTGAATCGGGCGTTTACCTACCACTGGCGGCTGTACGCTCCGGCCGAGCTTTGCGACGCGCTCGCTGCCGCTGGCTATCGGAACATCAAGGTGCTCTGGGACTTCGAAGACGATATCAATCGGAGCGATTTTAGGTCGGCCGCCGAGGTCGACAACTCTCCGGGCTGGTTATTTTACGTCGTGGCTGATGGACCAAGGTGACTCGCACGATTCCCAAGCATCCCAGCTGGCTAGCACCTTCGATGACGTGTGATCTCAGCTGGCTTTGAGAGCCGTCGTGACGTCCTGATGTTGCCCTGGAGCGCACTACAGTTCGTGATTGATACTGGCCCCGACGGGTCGGCGACGTGAGGAGGCTATGACTAGTTTAATGCTCGTGGTCGGAGTAGTGCTGTTGACGTCGGCAATGTGTTCGTTGTTCGAGGCCGTTCTTTATTCGGTGCCCAGGAGTCACGTTGAACTCCTGAGGCGGTCAGGCCGTCCGACCGGACGTATTTTGTTCCAGCTCCGCCAGAAGGTCGACCGTCCCATCGCGGCCATACTGTCACTCAACACAATTGCCAATACCGGTGGGGTGGCCATAGCTGGTGCGATGGCTGCAACCGTACTGGGCTCGGCTTGGCTCGGCTATTTCTTAGCGGCGTTTACGCTCGCGATCCTACTTTTTGCAGAGGTCGTCCCAAAGACCGTAGGCGTGGTGTATGCTCGTCCGCTTTCTGCCTGGATCGCGAGGCCGCTCCAGTGGCTCGTTGTGCTCTTTCGCCCGTTCACAGTGCTCACCCAACTTGCGACTAAGCTGGTGTGGTCGGGTCACCAAGAACACCGGGTGTCAGACGAGGAAGTATTGACCCTTGTAGGCTCCGGGCTTCGCACCGGAGACTTCAAGCCCCATGAGGCGGAAGTTATCGCCAACGTGTTAGCGCTTGAGCGCACGATCGTCAAGGATGTGCTGACTCCCCGCACGGTCGTGTTTTCGCTCGACGCATCGACGTCGGTGAAGGTAGCAGCTCGGAACAGCGCTCTGCCTAAACATACACGTGTTCCCATCTATGACGAGGACTCCGAGGATGTCGTCGGCCTTGTGCACCGGATGGACATCTTGATGGCCATCGCGCGCGACCGGTCCGATACGACGCTTGAGCAGATCATGCGACCGATTGATTTCGTGGTGGAGACGACGCCGCTTGATCAACTGCTGCGGACATTTCTCGAACGGCGCCGTCACATGGTGGCGGTCATCGATGAATTTGGTGGGTTTGCGGGCATCATCACGCTTGAGGACGTCCTCGAGGAGTTGATCGGCCATGAAATCGTCGACGAGTCAGATCAGATTACCGACCTTCGTGCGTACGCTCATCAGCGCCGCGACGCAATCCTCAAACGCCGCGCGGGACTGGTGTAACGTACGTGGCTAGGGCTTATCGCCCCGCTGTTGCGAAGCACGTTCCGGCGGCCATATAGTTGCTCGTTTGGGTTATCCCAATGGATATTCGATGGGGTACAGGACCGATTTCGTCAGCGACCACGATACCTACCGCGACGGCAATCGGTGGTCGAGCACCATGGCCTCGGTCAGCGACGTTCCGAATCCAGGGTCTTCTGCCGCGAGATAGTCGCCGTTCTCGAAGCGAGGGGTCATCGCTCGGAGGAGTTCGGATCCCGAAGGGAAGCTTTCAGCCATCGAGCAGCTTGGCGCGGTGAGCGCGATCGGCATACCCCAGAGGCTTCCACCGCGATGCGGAACGATCTCCAGGTCGGCCTGCTCGACGAGTCGCGCGATACGTCTACCCGCCGTGAGCCCGCCGCACCACGTGATGTCCGGTTGCAGGACATCTGCCGCTTGCAGCCGAACGAGAACATCGAAGCCATGTTGGGTGTACTCGTGCTCGCCGCACGCCACACGGGTCCAACTCGGCCCTCGGGTCCCGATACGACGGTTGAGTTCGGCATACCCGAAAACGTCGTCGGGTGACAGGAGTTCTTCCATGAAGTACAAGCCCGCCGGCCTGAGTCGTTCGGCGAAGCGGACTGCCCAGTCGACCGTTCCGGTCCTGGAAACGCAGTCAGTCATCAGCCGCCCGTTTGGACCGAGTATGTCGCGGGCATCCAGCACTCGCTGAACGACCCGGTCGAGGTCGCTCCGAGACGTTCGTGGTCCCACCTGAGTCGGGATCTTAAAGTTCCGGATACCCATCGCTTTACTCTCTGCGATGCTGCCGGCGGTTTGGTACACGGCGATTCGATCCGTGGGTGTTCCTCCGACCAGCTGATGCACCGGGCGATCTGCGTGCTTGCCCCTAATATCCCACAGCGCGTTGTCGACGGCACTTAGGGCCATTGCGAACAGGCCACGGCGCCCGTAGAAGAGGGCCGATTCGTACATCTGATCCCAGAGCTGCTCAACGTTCAGTGGATTAGTGCCAACCAATAGGTGTCGAAGGTGTCCGCTGATGATTTCAACCGCCGCACTTCCACCTGCACCCATGCCGAAGCCTGTAATGCCTGCATCGGTCTTGACCACCGCGATGATCGCAGACGGTAACTGGGAAAAGGCGCCATCGTAACTCCACCGTCGCGGATCGTCATCGGAGGAAAACGTCGGTGGCTCCAGCAGGCCGTTAGAGCGCTCGTTGATGTAAACGGGATAGGCTTCAACTATGCGAATCGTGTCAGATCCCTGTGCCAGGGCTTTCGTCGCTTTGCCCTCGATTCCATCTTCTCCGACCGCGGCCGCCAGCGCGGCCCACCCACCGACCGCGCGCAAGAATTGACGGCGTGATGACGTGAGAGAGAGGCTCTGTTTTCGCATCGACCTGCTCCACCGAGTGACGGCGGCCATGACACCGACAGGGTACAGTACTCACAGCGAAGGAGGCACATGACGCGATGCAGCTCCGGGTAAAGCGATTGGTTAAATCGGTGACGCTACCAGGGTACGCACATTGCGGAGACGCCGGTCTCGATCTGTGTGCGGCAACCGCGACGGTTATCGCTCCTGGTGAGATGGCGACTATTTCCACTGGGATTGCGGTCGAGCTTCCCAACGGCACGGAGGCCGAAGTTCGGCCTCGAAGCGGTCTCGCGAGCCGGCACGCGGTGACCGTTTTGAACGCACCCGGCACGATCGACGAGGGTCACCGTGGTGAGATCGGCGTCATTCTGATCAACCACGGGCGCGAGACATTTTGCGTCGAGGAAGGCATGCGGGTGGCTCAGCTCGTTATTCACAGGCGCTTGGCGGTCGACGTCATCGAAGTCGATGAGCTGACCGAGACTGACCGGGGTTCGGGCGGCTTCGGTTCAACGGGGCTCTAACCGTTGCACGGTTACCTCAGAACGCCGGGTATGATTGTTTGGTGACACGGCCGCTGCATGTTGTGTTCCTTGGGTGCGGCTTCATCACCGAGGTACACAGTCGACACCTGCGTGCGCTCGACGGGGACGTCGTTCCCAGCTACGCCAGCCGTGATGCGGTGAAGGCGGAGAGCTTTCGACGTCGCTGGCGTGGGCGACGCAGCTACCACGGTTATGCCGCGGCCATTAATGATTCCGATGTGGACGCGGTGGTCGTCGCGGTGCCACCGCGATTCCATCTCGATCTCACGCTGCAGGCGCTGTCCGCCGGAAAACACGTTCTGGTTGAGAAACCGGCATTCGTGACGACTGCCGAATACGAGCAGGCGCGCGCCGCTCGCGATCGAGCCAGCCGGGTCGTGCTCGTCGGGGAGAACGATCACTACAAGCCTCTAGCCATCTGTCTACGTCGTCTACTCAGTGACGGCGTGATCGGCGACATGCTGTTTGCCCACTTCACGACCTTAGTCAAGCGCCTCAAAGCCGCAGACGACTGGCGCAACGACGAAACGATGGCTGGTGGCGACGCATTCTTTGAGGAAGGCGTGCATTGGCTGCACCTTGCCAACAGCCTGGGACCGGTAATTATCTCGGCTGAAGGCTACCGCCCGCCGGCGTCGGGCATCGGTTCTGACACCCGTCACAAGAGCATGATGGTGGCGTTCCGATATGACAATGACGCGGTTGGCACGTTGTTCTACTCACGAGAGGTGCCGTCGCTGTTCCGCGGACTAGGAATCTCCAAGCTGTTCGGTCGTGACGGGATCATTTCGTTCGAATCCAACGGCGGGTTCGTCGTGGTCAGAGGACGAGGTGTGCCGCGGGTCGTGTTTCCGGGTCTGAGAGACGTCCGTGGGTATCAGGCGATGTACCGAGATTTCGCCGCGTCGATCCGTGACGGCAGCTTACCTCAGATGAGCTTGGAAACGGCAATTGTAGACCAGCGCCTCATAGATCAGATCTATGAGGGCCTCATATCACTGGTGCGCTGAACTGACCCTTGAGACCCTGGTGAGATCTGATGGCAGCCACCGATTTCGATATCATCATCATCGGCAGTGGCGCCGGTGGCGGAACGATTGCACACGCGCTCGCCGGCACCACGGCTCGGATTCTCATCCTTGAGCGCGGTGACTTCGTTCCGCAGGAACAGGAGAACTGGGATCCCGAAGCGGTGTGGAAGCACCTTCGGTACCGAACGACCGAGCGATGGCTCGATGAGCGAGGGAACCAGTTTCGCCCTTACGCGCATTACTGTGTCGGCGGGAACACCAAGTTCTGGGGTGCTGTTCTCTACCGGATGCGCCGCGAGGACTTTGAGCCGGTCGAGCACGTGGACGGGGTTTCGCCGGCGTGGCCTATCGATTACGACGTCCTCGAACCCTACTATGAGCGGGCCGAGCAGCTCTACGAGGTGCACGGAGAACCCGGGAGCGACCCCACTGAGGAACCACGAGGCCCATATCCCTATCCGCCTGTGCCTCACGCCGATGAAATGGCGTGGACCATTGAACGTGCGCGTGAGCTTGGATTGCGGCCCTCACCGCTGCCCCTCGGTTTGCGTAGGGTCGGGGACGTGGCTGGCTGTATCCTTTGCGACACTTGCAACTCGTTTCCGTGTCAGCGTCACGCGAAGAGTGACGCCGATGTATGCTGTGTGCGGCCGCTGCTCGATACCCCCACCGTCACCCTGTGGACGAAGACCTACGCCCGCCGTCTGTTAACTGACATCTCAGGACGACGGATTGCGGCCGTCGAGGTTGATCGCGCTGGTGAAACTCACGAGGTTCGTGCCCCGCTTGTCATCGTCGCATGCGGCGCGGTCAACTCTGCCGCGCTGCTGTTGCGGTCGTCCAATGATCGGCACCCGCGTGGGTTGGCGAACTCGTCGGGTTTGGTTGGGCAACGCTACATGGCTCATTTGGCAACGATGATGCAGGGGTTTCATCCCTTCCGGAAAAATCACGCCGTTTTCCAGAAGACCGTGGCGATTAACGACTTCTATCGACACGGTTCAGACGGGGGCTATCCCTTGGGACAGATACAGTCACAAGGCCGGACCCACGGTGTCATGGCGCAGACGAAGGTACCGTGGATTCCGGTATGGGCGTACAACGCGTGGGTTGCCCGCGGGGTCGACTGGTTAGCACTGTCGGAAGACTTGCCCCGCCCGGAGAACAGAGTGACGGTTGAACCGGACGGACAAACTCGGCTGCACTATCGTCCCAACAATCTTGCGGCGCACGCACGTCTCGTCGAGGAAACCGAGCGTCTCCTCAAGCACCTTGGGTTTTGGGTCGTGATGACCTACGGTGATTATCCGGCTCGTAGAACACTTGATCTTCAGGGCCGTTTGCTCGCGGTTCATCTGAGAGACAACAATACGAGAAACACGACTCATCAGTGTGGAACGCTGTGCTTTGGTCGCGATCCTAGCGAGTCCGTGTTGGACCCGTTCTGCCGAGCTCATGACGTGGAGAACCTGTTCGTGGTGGACGCGTCGTTCTTTCCGTCCTCTGCGGCCGTGAACCCAGGACTGACGATCGCGGCGCAGGCGCTTCGCGTCGCCGACCATATCAAGGACGTTGATCTGTAGCGAGGGGAAACACCGTGAGAGCTCGATCCTTTAGTCACTGCGGCATTACCGTTTCGGACTTTCGAAGAGCCGTTCAGTTCTACTGGGACGTCTTCAGGTGCCCGCTGGTTGGAGTGGCTGATCAGCCTTCTGATCGGGTCCGCGCGTTCTTTGGCGTCGAAGCGGACCAGCCGACGTGCAAGGTCGGCTGGATTCGAGTCCCGGGAGGAGCAGTGATCGAAATCTTCGAGTTCCAGCCGAACCAACCACCGGTTGAGGTGCCGTGGAACCAAGTTGGTCTGACCCATATCTCGTTTAATGTGCGCAACACGCAGAGGTGGTACGACTATCTGGTGGGCAAGGGCGTTGAGTGCGTCAGTAAGCCCGAACGTTCGCCCCGAGGTCACACGTTCTTCTTTGCCAAGGACTTCGATGGGAATCTGATCGAGCTGATGGATCTTGGCTATATGTATTACGTGCTGGGTTGGCTGGGATCGATTGCTGGCCGTCTGTACCGCCCATACAAGCAGTACTATGCTTGACGGCCTGCCATACATTGCTAGTGGTGGCGGTTCAGAGCTAATCGCGCTGGCGCTACCAAGGTAACGCGAACGACGCGGTCTGAGAGGGTTCATGCGTACACAACAGGGATTTGTGACCGTCATCGTAGCGACGTCAGCGATAGTGTTTCCAGAAGTCACGATGCCGCAGGCACCAGAATTACCACCGCTCGTGAGTCAAGTGGAGTACGAGGGCTGGATGACGGAGCTGTCGAACTGGGGCCGGTGGGGGACCGATGACGAGCTCGGTGCGCTGAACTTGATTACGCCGGCAAAGCGTACCGAGGCAGCTCGTCTTGTTACCGATGGGTTTTCGGTGTCGCTGGCTTCGACGGCGAACACCGAAGAGACCATCGACAATCCCTGTCCTGTCGCCTGGAAGATGCTCAGGGCTACGCGGGCAGCCGCGACCGACAGGATCGGCTACCCCTGTATTCATGGTCCTGGAACCACCCACCTGGATGCGTTCGCGCACATCTTCGTCGATGGCCGCATGTGGAACGGCTATGAGGTTGAGGATCTGGTCACGATGGACGGCGGAGCTGCCAAGAACTCGATCCTCAATCTAAAGAATGGCATCGTGACGCGGGGTGTCCTCTACGACATTCCCAGACTCAAAGGCGTACCTTACCTGGAGCCAGGAACACGGATTACCGTCAAGGATCTTGAGGCCTGGGAGGAGCAAACTGGAGCTCGCGTTGGGTCCGGTGACGCGATGCTGATTCGGTGGGGGCGTTGGGCTCGTCAGGAAGCGATTGGGTCGTTCGACACCGGCGCGGCGGCGGCGAGACTCGACAACCGTGTGATTCCATGGATGAGAGAGCGCGATATTGCGGTGGCAGGGTGGGAAACGCCTGGCTACGTCCCGCAGCCAGAAGGCGACCTGCCGAGGTCGGCTCTGCATAATTTTGCGCTCACTATGCTTGGCGTCCACATCCTTGATCGTGCCGACTTCGATGCGCTGGCCACGGCTGGCGCCGAACGGAACCGCTGGGAGTTCATGCTAATGATCGCTCCGTTACCGATTCCGAACGGAACCGGTTCGCCGGTCAATCCCCTAGCGATTTTTTGAGGGTGCCGCTTGCGCTGACGTTTAACATGTGGTTTCGCTGGCGGCTCCATCCACATATCTCGGGCACCGGGCAGCACGTCGTCCAGAACTGGGGCACGATTACCGGGTGATGACCCTTCCTAAAACATGCCGTCCATGCCACCCATGCCACCCATGCCACCCATGTCGGGTTCCGGGGCGGCTGGTGTCTTCTCGGGAATCTCGGAGACGAGCGCCTCGGTTGTCAGGAGCAGCGACGCGATTGAACTGGCGTTCTGAATCGCCGTTCGGACGACCTTCGTCGGATCGATTACGCCGGCGTCGACAAGATTTTCATAGGTGTCCGTCAGCGCGTTGAAGCCGTCGTTGTTGTCGGCTGCTTCGCGCACGCGCTGAACGACGATCGAGCCTTCGTGACCGGCATTCTGGGCGATCCATCGCAAGGGCTCTTCGATCGCACGGCTGACGATGTCGACACCGAGCTGCTGATCGCCGGCCAACGTGAGGTTCTCCAAAGCTCGCGCGCTTCGAAGCAGCGCCACCCCTCCCCCGGGAACGATTCCTTCCTCGACGGCGGCCTTGGTGGCATGCATGGCATCTTCGACCCTCGCCTTTTTTTCTTTCATCTCAGTTTCAGTTGCCGCGCCGACCTGGATGACCGCGACGCCGCCAACAAGTTTGGCTAGTCGCTCCTGTAGTTTCTCGCGATCGTAGTCGAAGGTGGTGTCCTCGATCTGTGCGCGAATTTGTTTCACGCGGCCCTCGATTGTCTCCGTTGCCCCTCCACCCTCGATGATCGTCGTGTTGTCTTTGTCAATCGTGATCGTTTTGGCGGTGCCTAGGTCTTCGATCTTGATGTTCTCGAGCTTCAAGCCAAGGTCTTCGGTGATTGCCTTTGCTTTCGTCAGCACCGCGATGTCCTCGAGCATCGCCTTTCGGCGGTCACCAAATCCAGGAGCTTTGACGGCGGCGACGTTCAGCGTCGCGCGAAGCTTGTTGACAACCAATGTCGCCAGCGCCTCGCCTTCGATATCCTCCGCGATAAGCAGGAGGGGACGGCTGAGCTTCGCGACGTGCTCCAGCAACGGAAGAAGGTCCTTCATAGCGCTGATCTTTTTCTCGTGAACCAGCACGAGTGGATTCTCTAAAACAACCTCCATCCGTTCAGCGTCCGTGACAAAGTAGGGAGAGAGGTAGCCTCGATCAAACTGCATCCCGTCGACGACATCGAGCGACGTTTCCAGCGTCTTGGCCTCCTCGACCGTGATAACGCCGTCCTTGCCGACTTTGTCCATCGCCTCAGCGATGATCGTCCCGATCGTCGAGTCGTTGTTTGCGGAAATCGTTCCGACCTGAGTGATCATGTGTCCCGTAACGGTTTTGGACAGTGCGCGGAGCTCCCCAACGATCGTATCCACGGCTTTCTCGATGCTGCGCTTAAGCTCCATCGGGTTCGCGCCGGCGACAACGTTCTTTACACCTTGTGCGTACATGGCTTGAGCCAAGATGGTTGCGGTGGTCGTGCCGTCGCCTGCGATATCCGAAGTCTTGCTTGCGACCTCTCGCACCATCTGTGCGCCCATGTTCTCATTGGGGTCCTTGAGTTCGATCTCCTTGGCAACTGTAACGCCGTCCTTCGTGATTGTGGGCGATCCGAATGTCTTGTCAATGACAACGTTTCGTCCCTTCGGGCCCAATGTCACCTTGACCGCGTTGGCCAACTGATTAACACCCGCCATCGTGTACTGACGAGCCTGTTCGCCGTATGTGATCTCCTTTGCCATTATCTAGACTAGAAGCTCTCCTTCGTGTCTCTCGCGACCTGAACCTGTGATTATAGTGTGTTGTGGTGACGACAGATAATTCTGGTGCGTTTCGAGGATCGCGTCTTTCGAATCACGTCGAGCCCAACGGGCTCTGCGAGACGGTGCAGCGTTATGTAGGAGATTTCGTCTACTGACGTGAACGATAGTGTCCTCACAACGTTTGCTGTTTTTCAGACATTATCGGAGGCGCGCCGTCAACTGCACGGCTTCGGTGACGATGGAGTATGCGGTCAGGAGAATCACCGCCTCGGCTGAAGTTGTCTTTTGCAACGCCTCGAGGACGCGAAGACCGTTGGTATCGGGGAGCTGGTAGCCGAGTAGTACGAGGTCGATCCCGTCGTCGAACTAAGCGAGGGAGGCACCCGAAGATTAGGGCTCTATGTGCAGTTCTGCAATGCCGATTCCGCGCTCGCCGTCCACCGCATAGAGCAGGTAAACACGGCCGTCTTCCCGTAGATGGCCGGGTCGCGGAGTTGATTGACCAGAGCGTTGATGGAGCCGCCACGCGACGGTTCCACGGGAAGGTTCGCACCTTCCCATGGGCGTTCGGGACGAAGCACCTCGACCGGTTCGGTTTCCTGCCAGTGCGTCCAGTTCTCAGTGAGGTCGATCGTCGAAACGAAAACGCGTTCAGGCGCGTCGCCTCGCTGGGTGAAAAAAACAAACAGCGAACTTCCGTGTTTCAACAGCGCCGAGTGTCGCATGTTCGCCGTGAACAGCAGCGGCCCTTCCTCGAAGTTCGACAGCCCATCCTGGGATCGATAGAACATACCTGGCATCGCCAGTGCATAAATATGACCGCGGTGGCGAAACGCGCGGAAGTACGGTTGGCCGAGTATGTTCGGTCGCGCCTTGAACTGCAGACCATCCGTCGAGGTGGCAACGCGCGTGACCTGAGGTTCGATGTCACGTCCGTGGATGTACATAACTATCTCCCGTCGGTCCTCTCGGATGTGGACATCTGGCGACGCAATGTGTGCATATGCTCGACCACCCTGGGCCTTGGATTCGCACGGCGGACACGTGGTGGGAAAGTGCGACTGCTCGATTCGTAGTGTCCCGGATCCATGAATCGTCCAGGGACCGATGCCGGTTGGCATACGCCAGACGGATATAGGCGGCCTCGTGGTCAGCAAAGTACAGGTAGTACCGTCCCAGCGGATTCTCGATCCAGTTAGGAACGCGAATTAGTGACGGCCCCGCGATATTGCTGCCCATCGAATCGTCCATATGGGGTTCGCTAATCGGTTGATCCACTAGCCGGTTAACGTGGATGGGTCTGTCCAAGGGCAACGGTGGCGCTCAAAGCTCCGGTGAAGGTGACGATGATTGTACCTCGCGTCGGTTTCACAACACGTTGACGCGAACGTGTGCCGAGGTCCAACAACATTTAAAGCCACTTCCCTCTTCACCGGTTTCATCGAGGGCGATGAGACGCAGGATGTAATCGCCCGCCTTACTGAAGGTCGCCGTCGTCATGGGATTCTGGTTAGATGATTCCTCGAATTCAAGGGGTGATCGTCACCTGGTATCCGTGTCAGCGCACGGGTGGAGACCGCTCGGATAGGCTGACGGAGGGATCATAGCAAAGCCTGCACAAGATGCTCCGATTGCCAAAATTTTCGGTTCGCTATCAAGTGGGTCAAATGCCATTGGCGGTCCAACGGTTTACTAGGCTGGCTATTCTAGAAGGAGCCCGTTAGCGACGTGAAGGGACCGGTGTAAGAGTGGTCGAACGTCGTGTTGGTGAAATGGTCTTCACCCTGACCTCGTGGGTCTTGATAGTCTAGACTGGCCGTGTGCCGAACAGAGGATCCTTAATTCGCAGTGTTTTTGTGTTCATTGTGCTCGCGGCCGGTTCCGCTCTTCTGACGCTGGCCGTTTCGGGTCAGCAGAGCCCCTCTTATTCACCCGTTACCGATCAGCATTTACGGAATCCGCCGCCGGAGGATTGGCTCATGTACCGGCGGACGTACGACAGTTGGGGCTATAGCCCGCTGGATCAGATCACGACCGAAAATGTCGAGAATCTCGTTCCTGCCTGGACGTTCTCGACCGGAGTCAACTCGGGACACCAAGCGCCGCCTCAGGTCCACGACGGTGTCATGTTCGTCTCGACACCAGGGTCACAGGTGCTCGCGATCGATGCGCGGACGGGTGAGCAGCTTTGGCGCTACGTGCGGCAGGTGCCGGAGGGGTGCTGCGGCCATCGTACCAATCGTGGCGTTGGCCTCTACGGCGACCTGGTCTTTGTGACCACCCAGGATTCGCATGTCGTTGCGCTTGACGCGCTGACCGGGGAAGTCAAATGGGACACGGTTGTTGAAGACCACCGAACTGGGTACTACATGACGATGGCACCGCTCGTTGCCAACGGGAAGGTGATGGTTGGTGTTTCGGGCGGTGAGCGTGGGATCCGAGGATTTGTGGCGGCGCTTGACGCAGTTGACGGCCGTGAAGTTTGGCGAGCATTCACGGTGCCTGGTCCAGACGAGCCCGGAAACGACACGTGGCCGGGTGAGACCTGGCGCACTGGTGGAGCCTCGGTGTGGGTCACCGGCTCGTTCGATCCTGAGTTGAACCTTACGTACTGGGGAACCGGGAATCCTGGACCATGGATTGGCGACATGCGGCCTGGGGACAACCTCTATACGAACTCGGTCATCGCCTTAGACGCTGATACCGGTGAGTTGAGGGGGTATCACCAGTATCACTGGAACGGCTCGTGGGACTGGGATGAAGTGTCCGCCCCGCTGCTGATCAACGTTAATCGCGACAGCCGGACGATTCGGAGCCTCGTGCACCCAGGGCGAAACGGCTACCTTTGGATCCTCGAACGCACTGCGGACGCTATCCGCTTCGTCGGCGCTCAGCCCTACGTGTATCAGAATGTGTTCACGAGCGTCGACCCTGAGACCGGACGTCCCGAGTACGACCCGGACCGAAAACCCGGTACCGGGAAGCGGGCGGAGTTCTGCCCGTCACTCTGGGGTGGCAAAAACTGGCCTCCGGCAGCATTCAGTCCACTCACCGGGTACCTGTATATCCCAGCAAACGAGGGCTTCTGTTCGGCCATCGAAGGGGTCCCTGTGGAGTATGAGCCAGGTCGAGGATTCATTGGGGCGGTCATGGAGACCTTCGTTCGCGATGGCGTCGACCATCTGGGTGAGCTGCAGGCCTGGGACCTCGACGCAGGCGAGAGAGTATGGACCCACGAGTTTGCATCGCACAATTGGGGACCCCTGTTGACCACCGGCGGGGGACTGGTGTTCGCTGGTGGCACGAACGATCGGTACTTTCGCGCGTTTGACGCCGAAACCGGCGAAGTCCTCTGGCGACAGCGCACCAGCTCAGGTATAACTGGCGTGCCATCGACCTACGCCATCGACGGCGTTCAGTACGTCGCGGTGCAGTCGGGCTACGGCGTGGATGCGCAGTCGATGCAGGGGGTCGTCAACCGAAGCCGTGGCGAGAACGTCCAAGTGCCCCAAGGCGGAGTCATCTGGGTGTTTGCTCTAAAGAGGTAACAGCCGGTCCCGTCGTGGCGTGCTCGGGGAAGTCCTTGCACGGCATTGCCCAAGCGTCACAGGGTTCGATCGGTATGTTCTTCTTAGAGATCAGCTGTTTGATCTTGCAATTGCATATCGGCCTGGGTGTGCCCTCCACCACGACACGATTTCCTTTCCATCGGGAGGCTACCACCATACGAGCCTGACTGGCGTAGTCGGTGACGCTATTGCGTCGCCAGGAACTGAAGAGACTGAATTGTGCGAGTTGTCTCCATGGTAGACTGCGCGAATGCGGCTGACACTGGGGTTGGTTGCGTCGGCCGTCCTGCTCGTGGTCGTTAGTGGCGTGGCGACCTTGGGTCAGCGTGGCGGTGCGTTCCGGGCATCGCGCGATCACCCGGCCATCCAGTATTCTTCAGGGCCGACGGATAACGTCGTGGTGGCGCTCAATCGGGAGCTTCGCGAGGGTATGGCGAGCTTGGTGTTCGCTGGACGGAGTGGCTATCTGACGTCAGTGCTCGACGCACTTAAGGTTCCCGTCGAATCCCAGATCACGGTCTTCTCGAAGACGAGCTTTCAGGCATCGGAGATCAATTCGAAGCACCCACGAACGTTGTTCTTCGCTGATACGGTTGCCGTAGCGTGGGTACCCGACGCCGAGTTCTTGGAATTGGCGGTGCAGGACCGTCGTCAGGGTGTGATGTTCTACACTCTCCGGCAGGATCCGGCTGCCGCACCGCAGTTCGTCCGGGAAGAACACTGCCTCGCCTGTCATCTGTCCTGGGATACTCTTGGCGTGCCGGGTCTGCAGGTGCTCAGCACGGCACCTCTCTCGTCCGATCCGAACGCGTACGCGACCGGTTTCGTCTCCGATCATCGGAGTCCCCTTGTCGAACGGTGGGGTGGCTACTATGTGACCGGTTCAACGGGTGGGGTCGCACATATGGGGAACATCGAGGTAACCGATGTTGACGACCCGCCTCCGTCCGGCACCGTTCCGCCAGAATTGCAGTCACTTGACGGACTGTTCGACTCTGCGGGATACCTGTCGTTGCACAGCGATGTCGTTGCGCTAATGGTGCTCGAGCACCAGGCACACATGACCAATCTCGTTACGCGGCTAGGCTGGGAGACCCGTCGCGTCGGCTACCGAGACCCCGCGAACGATACCGGGTTCGATGAGCTAGTTCGAGACGCAGCGATTGAATTCGTAGACTACATGTTGTTTATTGATGAGGCGCCACTTCCGAGGCCGATCGCAGGGACATCAGGTTTTGCCGAGTGGTTCGCCGCCCGCGAGCCGCGCGATTCCCAGGGACGGTCGCTTCGCGAGTTCGATCTGAAGCGCTGGCTATTCCGCTATCCATGTAGCTACATGATCTACACGCCGGCCTTCGATGCGCTACCCGAGCTCGCCAGGGATGCCGTCTACGCGCGCCTCTGGGAGGTGCTGTCCGGCGATGTCGCTGATGAGCGATACGCGCGGTTGTCTCTCTCCGACCGACGCGCGGTCGTCGACATTCTCCTTGACACCAAGCCAGAGCTACCGGTTTTCTTTGACGGTGTTGTGCGATAAGTGTCTACTGGCATCGTTCAGTTACACAGTTCGTGACCGCCTGCGGTCGAGTTGCCTTGGTTGCGATCATCTGACCGATGGTCGTCTTGTGGCCCCGTACATGGAACGGCGATAAGGTGGAGGGAATGCGCGCGCGCCTTCTGGCGATTACAGGGTTCGTCGTCATCTTGTGGGTGGTGGGAGCTGGAACGGGAGACGCACACCCGCTTGACGAGCGTAACGCGGCGTTCGTGCAGGCGGCCGATGGCCCGGCTATTTTTCCGTTCCTCTATCTCGGCGCAAAACACATGGTTACCGGTTACGACCATCTACTGTTCCTCGTTGGCGTTATCTTCTTTCTCTATAGGCTTCGCGATGTCGTGCTCTACGTGAGCCTCTTCACGGTTGGCCACAGCGCGACACTATTGTTTGGCGTTTTTGCTGATATCGGAGCCAACGCGTATCTCGTTGATGCCATCATCGGGCTTTCGGTGGCCTACAAGGCGTTCGACAACATGGGCGGTTTCGACCGCCTATTCGGTGCGCGTCCCGATCCGAAAGCAGCGGTGTTGGTCTTCGGTCTCTTTCATGGGTTCGGGTTGGCCACGAAAGTTCAGGAGTTCACGCTGTCTGAAACCGGGCTCATCACCAACATGTTGAGCTTCAACGTTGGCGTGGAGGTTGGGCAGATTCTGGCTCTGTCGATCGTGCTCATGCTGTTCACATTCTGGCGCAGCCGGATCAGCTTTTTGCGCCACGCGTTCGTGACGAATGTTTGGCTGATGACCGCGGGGTTCGTTCTCGCGGGCTATCAGATGCTGGGCTTCTGGCTCAGGTCGTAGCCGAGAGAAAGATGGGCGACAACAACAAACCCCAAGGGGCGCCGTCGGCGAAGAAGATTGCGGTTGCGATCGGAGTGGCATTGCTCGTGGCCCTCGTCGTCGTCTTCGGAGCCGTACTGCCTGCGGAGTACGCGCTCGATCCGATCGGAACCGGACGCGCGCTGGGTCTGCTTGCACTCTCGCAGGTCCGACCGATCAAGTCCTCGGATACGGCGTACAAGACTGACATGGTCGAGTTCCGCCTCGCGCCCACCGAATGGGTCGAGTCGACCTATCGCTTGGAGGAGGGGGCAAGCATGGTGTTCTCATGGAAATCAAGTGGTGTCGTCAGCTACAACTTTCACAGCGCACCGGACGATGCCCCGCCGGGATACGCGCAGAGCTTCGATGCTCAGGAGTTGGATCGCGCACACGGCAGCTACACGGCCCCGTTTTCAGGCGTTCACGGTTGGTACTGGGAGAACCTAGAATCGGACTACCTGACGATCACGCTGACGACGGCCGGTTTCTACGCCAGCGCGCACGAGGCACGTGACCGCGTCTCCGGTGAGCGCCGGCTGACAGACCCGCGTGGCCGTCCGCTGTCATCGCCGGACTGAAATCTTCCGATTAGTGGATGACCTCGTCTGTCAGATCCTGATCGTCGACGAGTTCGAGGTGCGGGACCTCAAGCGTGCGAACCGCGTTAATCACGAGAGCCATGACGTCCTCGGCCTTGGTGACTTGCTGCTGACGGAGCAGTCCGCGGCGTGTCCTCCGAAGGACACGAAGCACCTGTGCTCGGTCGAACCGCTGGCCTTCACAGTGTTCGCAAAAACTCATGGTAACCTAGTTCCTTCCCGACCACGAAAACTCTAAGAAGAGCCCATGTGTCCGCTGTGTTTCGAGACCGAGGCGATCATCCGTGCAGGTCGTGTCGCCGTGAACCAGCACGTGAGTTACGCCGTGAATCACATTGTAGAGTTTTGGGAGCACCGCGTACCCTATACCGTCGCGCCCGCGAATTGCCATTACTGTGGTGCTAAAGACTGCCGGGATGTGCATGCGCTGCTCATCGCCAGCATCCTCGAACTGCCCGGGCACGAAACGCGTGTCTAGACGTGTCGCAACGAACTTTCCAAGCCTTTCCCACGGTCCACCGGAACGGCCTGAGAATATCGCTTCTAGCACATCCCACTCTGGTCCGCTCGTCAATATACAGGCGGTCGATCCGATCGCCTTTGTACAGGTGAACTGGTGACTCGAAGATGATCGCGACGTTGCAGTTTGCGATGTCGACATCAACGAACTGTCCAGTGTCCGATGCACCGTTCGTTCTCACACTACTGCTTAAAGGAAACGTGTATGGAGCACAGCAGGCAGCGGGAGGGGGTGGCACCACTCGTGCATACCCATGCTTCATTCTGTCTCCTGAATCCTTTTAGAACACGTCTAGGTCTCGGCCGTAGACGACCCTTCCATCGAACACTGACTCTACCTCTGCGACCATTTGCTCGGCCGTCTCGCCGCCGAGATGCAACTGATGATACAGCACGACCATTCCGACGCCAGCGGCTGCGGCGAGCTCGCCAACCTTCGTCGCCGACGTGTGAAAAGTGCCGTGGTACCGCTGTGTGGTCGGAGCGCGCCGATTGAACCCGGCCGTGCCATACGCTTCGTGTACAAGCACATCAGCGCCTTTGGCGATCTCCGCGAGTTCATTGAACGGACCAGTGTCACCGGAGATCACCACGACGCGATCGGCGGATGTAAACTTGTAGCCGAACGCGTGCTCCCACGTGCCATGCGGTACGGCAAACGCCTCTACTTTAACGAGGTCATCACGGTAGATAGTGCCCTCGTCGATCTCGTGTGCGTCGACTCCAGCCGTTTCAGGAGACAGGCGTTCGGGCCCGGAAATTCGGATGCGAATATCCTCGCGGTAGGCGTCGAGGAGCGCCTCGGTCATAGCCCTTAGCCCAGTCGGCCCGTAGGCCTGTAGTCGCTCGGGACGACCTAGGACCCAGGGCGTCAGGATCAGGTCGGGGTAGCCGGCCGTGTGGTCTGAGTGGAGGTGCGTGAAAAAGGCGATGCGCAAGTTGGGGACGGTAAGTGGGCTGATGCCCTTTATCCAGGCAGCCTTCGAAGCTTGCCGGACCACGCCAGGGCCGGCGTCCACGAGGTACGCGGTGTCGTCCACGACTACGGCCGTTGCGGGTCCGGCCCGGTCTGGCTCGGCTCCCGGAGTTCCGGTTCCGAGCAAAACGACTCGTGTCTCAGTTGCGCGCAGCTGGTTACTCGCGCGGGTTGGGGCCGAACGTTCGGCCCCAGTCACGCCACATGCCACACCTAACCACGAACACCCGATGATCGCCGTGGTGGCGGTGAATCGGTGCACGCCGACGCCCAGGGAAAAGGTGGACATACAGCTCGATCAGATTATAGTATCCGGGCCAAACAGGCTGCGCTCGCGAACCTATGAGGGCATTCGATTCATGAATTTAATTGCCATGATACTGCTGATAGGGGTGTTCGCATTTGCTGGCGTGACCGTCGCGTCAGCTCAGCTGAACGCTGCCAAGGAGGGCTCGGTGGTCTATGGGCACCATCACCTAAATGTAACGAGCGTCGACGAGCAGGTGAAGTTTTGGGTCGATACCCTTGGCGGCACGGCCGTGCCGCTTGGTCAGAGGCAGATGGCTAAGTTCCCGAACGTGCTTGTTGCGTTCACGGAGAAGACACCCACCGGTGGAACCAAGGGTACTACGGTGAACCACATTGGCTTCTGGGTCCCGAGCGTTCGCGCCACCCTCGCGACCGTTCGCGCCGCCGGGTATCCGATCGTCACGCGCGAAGAGCTACCGCCGTCTCTCGAAGTCAAAGACGACATGGCCTATATCGCCGACCAGGACACCTACATTGCTTTCGTGATGGCTCCTGACGATGTCAAGGTCGAGCTGGTTGAGAATCGGACCCAGAGCGAGCCGATCGTGCTTCACCACATTCACTTCGTGGCGCAGGATGTCGATGCAATGAAAGCGTGGTACGTGAAGACCTTTGACGCTGTGCCCGGCATGCGCGGTTCGTTCCAGGCTGCCGATCTTCCTGGCGTCAACCTGACATATTCGCCATCGCCAGACGCTCTTGATGGAACGCGAGGCCGTAGCCTCGATCACATCGGGTTTGAGATCGATGGGCTGGAAGCGTTCTGCGAACGACTCGAGGGGATGGATGTGACCTTTGACCGCCCCTACCAGAAGATCGACTCTCTTGGCATCGCCAGCGCGTTCTTCACAGATCCATTCGGGACCTACGTCGAGCTGACCGAGGGGTTGGATAAGTTCTAAGAGAGTTGGCGGATCCCGAAGCCCGAGGTCAGTAGACCGTCGGACTCGGGTCTGAAGTTCGTAGGTTAACGTCTGGTGATGCCTGAGCGACAGTCCTATCTCATCCCGGCAGCGCTATTCACTCTTCTCACCGCGTTCCTGGCTGCCCGCGTTGCTTCGCCAGCCACGGCGCAAGAGCGGTCCATCTCGCTGGCCGGCATCATCGATTTCCATGCCCACGCGGGACCGGATTCTCGACCCCGGTCGTTAAACGACATCGAAGCAGCACGCCTGATCAAGCAGGCCGGCTTGCGGGGTATGGTCTTGAAGAACCACTTCACCATGACCGCAGACCGTGCGGCGCTAGCCATGGCTCAGGTCGAAGGCTTGGAGATTTTTGGTGGCGTGGCGCTGAACCGGGCGATCGGAGGCATTAACCCCGAGGCGGTTCGGCAGATGGTGGCGTTCGATGGCGGTCGGGGCAAGGTGGTCTGGCTACCGACGTTCGATGCCGAGTTCTACGTCACTAGAGCTGGCGGGCCCGAGCCGTTCGTCCGGATCGTGGAAGACGGTGTACCGGTTGCCCCGTTGGTTGATGTTTTTTCGCTGGTGGCCGAGCATGACCTCGTGCTTGCGATGGGCCATTCGTCGCCAGAGGAAGTGCTTGTGATGATTCCGGCTGCGAAGCGTCTGGGTGTACGACACATCTTGGTCACTCATGTGTTCGGTCAAGGTGCGACGCTTGATCAGATGCGGCAGATGGCCGGCGAAGGTGCGGTCATGGAACTCGATTGGCTGGCGGTTCACACTGGTGATCTGTTAATCGAGGACTACACGACCGCGATCGGTGAGATCGGCGCGCAGCACTTTCTGATTTCATCCGATTTAGGCCAGACTGGGAACCCACCGCATGCCGACGGGCTTAGAAGCTTTATTCGGGCCCTTATTGGCGCCGGGGTGACCGAAGCGCAAATCGATCGGATGGCACGGAATAACCCGGCGAGGCTGTTGGGGTTGGAATGAGTTCAAAAAGGAATCAGGAGGCAGGAGAGAGGAAGCGGGAGAGAATCGGTGGACTCATGCCGCTTCTAGAATCGTCCGACGGGTCTCCTTGTCTCTTCTGACTTCTGACTCCTTTCTTCCCCCTCACGCCACAATCTGCGGAATCGGTACCCCGTGAACGTCGGTTAGCCGCATGTCCCGCCCGTTGTAGTGATACGTCAGCTTGGTGTGATCGACGCCAAGGAGATGGAGTATCGTCGCATGGAGGTCGTGCGCCGATACCCGCTGCTCAGCCGCTTTGTAGCCGAACTCGTCGGTGGCTCCGATAACTTGCCCCCCTTGGATTCCAGCACCGGCCATCCACGCGGTCATCGCCCCGGGGTTATGATCGCGTCCGACACCGCGCTGGGAGATCGGCATTCGTCCGAACTCGGCATGCCAGACAATGAGCGTCGAGTCGAGCATGCCGCGCGCCTTGAGATCCGTCATGAGGCCCGCAATTGGCTGATCGATTTCCGCGGCATGCTGCGAGTGGTTCTCTTTGAGGTTACTGTGCGCGTCCCAGGTGTCGGTGTTCTGCACGCCCAGGCCTCCATGGAACAGCTGCACGAAGCGCACTCCGCGCTCCACCAGCCGGCGTGCCATAAGGCACTGACGCCCAAACGGCTCCGTGATCGGCTCGTCGAGCCCATAGAGCTTTTGGGTGGCGGCTGACTCCGCGGTCGTGTCGACCGCCTCGGGCGCACATCCTTGCATGCGATACGCGAGCTCGTACGACGAGATCCGGGCCGCGAGCTCAGAATTGCCAGGATTTTTTGCTATATCGATCTCGTTCAACTTTGCCAGAGTATCCAGACGTGCACGTTGCTGCGCCTCGGTCATCCCCTCGGGTGGCTGCAGGTCAACTATGGGGTCGCCGACGGCGCGGAACAACGTGCCCTGATACGCAGCTGGCATGAAGCCAGCGCTCCAATCGGTTGGCCCGCCGAGCGGCCCGCCGCGGTGGTCGTTCATGACGACGAACGCGGGCAGGCTTGCGGTCTCCGACCCTAGGCCGTAGGTCACCCAGGAGCCGACGCTCGGAAAGCCCACACGAATTTGTCCGGTCTGCATCTCGTAGGTCGCCTGGATGTGGTCGTTCGACCGCCCGTACAACGATCGAATGAACGCCATCTCGTCGACTTTCTTGGAAATATGCGGAAAGATATCCGACACCTCAATCCCACTCTCACCGTGCTTCTGGAACGAGAAGGGACTCGGCATGAGCGGGCCGGGATGACCCTGGCGCGTGACAACCGACTCGGCCATCGGCTGACCAGCGTAATCGATCAATGCCTGCTTCGGATCAAACGTGTCGACGTGGCTGACCCCGCCGCTCATGAAAAGTGAGATGACAGCGGTGGCCCGTGGCTCGAAATGCGCTGGCTTGGGCGCAAATGGGTTCCCGGGCACCGGCGCCTCCGCGCATGGATCGGACTGCACCGCTAGCAAGCCCTGTTGTTCCAGCATGTGCGCTAGCGCAACCCCGGCGATACCGCCCCCCGACTGGAACAAGAAATTACGTCTCGACCAGAACGTCTTTTTCGTGCAGTGGTGGTGATCATGCATCGTGTTACCTCAGATACAGAAATTCGTTCAGGTTAAATATTACGTGTGTCAGGTCCGCCAACGATTGCTCGGTCACAAGGGACTTAGCGATCTCGGCTTCGTCGGCTGACGGCGACCGGGTCAAGGCGATTCGATATGCGAGTTCGATCTGCCGATCGAGTTCGTTTGGCGCAATAGTCGTCAGCCGGTCGGCAAACAGCTGTGCCTGGTTCAGGACAAACTCGTTATTCATCAGCGTGAGGGCCTGCGTTGGCACGGTCGAAACATTCCTGGCGGCGGCAGTCTGATTCTGGTCTGGGAGGTCGAACGTGTCGAAGAAGGGGAAGCCCAGCGACCGCCGTCGGTAGACGTAGACGCTACGACGCCAGACCTCCGGTCCATCCGGCTGATTGTCCCAGAACCCCTGTTTCGAAGCCGCAAGGATTTCATCCGGAACATACGGAAAGATCGAGGGGCCACCAACCGTCAGGTCGATCCAGCCGCTCACCGTCATGATCGAGTCGCGCACGATCTCGGCCTCGAGCCGCTGTGGCCGGTAGTGCCACAAGAAGTGGTTTTCTGGGTCCGCCTCACGATTCGCCTCGCTCGGGTCGGACGCGGTCAGCTGCTGATACGCGGCCGAGGTCATCAGCAGGCGGTGCATCTCCTTGATGCTCCAGCCGCGATCCATGAACTCCACGGCCAGCCAGTCCAGCAGCTCCTGGTGTGTGGGTGTGGACCCCATCTTTCCGAGGTTGTCCAGCGTGCCAACGATGCCGCGCCCGAAGTGGTGATGCCAGATGCGATTGACGATGACCCGTGCCGTGAGTGGGTTGTCCCGCGACGCGATCCATTCCGCGAGTGCCAGCCTCCTCCCGGATGTCCGGCCGTCGAGGCGCGAGATCGTCGTCGGCGGGTCGCCATAGGTAGCGACGGTCAAGAAACCAGGCGTCATCTTCGAGCCGGGGCTCTGTGGGTCGCCGCGAATCAGAAAGTAATTGGGCGGTACCTCGTACGGGGGCATGCCCTCTTCGTGCAGAAACGACCCAGGCTCGTCGGGCTGGATGCGGCACTCCGGGCAACCGATGACCTCGTCGCCAGGTCCGTCGGGGCTGTACCGGTAATCGCCATCCGTCACGATTTCCGCGATTGCCGCCTTCGGTCGTTCGGTGTCGAGTGTCTCGATTTGGGCGGCCAGTTCAAGGTGTTTCGTGGCATCCTCGGATGAGAGGGCCGCAACCACCTTCTCCACAGGGATCGTGATCGACAGCACCTGTGCTGCCAGCAGTTGATCACCTTGCGTTCGCTCTGCTTCCGGCGTTCGCACGGCACGCTGGACGTTGTCGGGGAACTCCGCTACCTGCTCCTTCCGGAGCTCCGCCCGATACGGAGCTTCAATCGCAGCAATGGCGGCCCGAATCGGCTGTTGGCTGAGGTCGATCGCCGCGTGCTGCTCGCGATACTCGTCTGCGCCCGCGGGATCGAGCAGCGGCCATTCGGTCTCAACGTAGCCGAAGATCGAGGCCTGCATACTGTAGTAGTCCTTCTGCAGAATCGGATCGAACTTGTGGTCATGGCAGCGCGCGCAGTGCACCGTCATACCGAGTACGCCGCGACCGATGGTTGCCAGCACGTCGTCCAGGTAATCGTAGCGACGCTCCGGGTTGTCCTTTTCGCGAAACTGGACACGCGGGCCGGCCCTGAGAAATCCGGTCGCGATGCGAGTCGCGTCCGTGGTGTGGTCGAGCTCGTCGCCCGCAATCTGCTCGCGCAGAAACTGGTTGTACGGCTTGTCCTGATTGAACGCGGTAATGACGTAATCGCGATATCGCCACGCGTTCGCTCGGACGTAGTCCTGTTCGAAGCCAGTCGAGTCGGCATAGCGCGCCACATCCAGCCAATGCCGGCCCCAGCGCTCGCCGTAGTGTGGCGACGCAAGCAGCCGATCGATCAGCCGCTCCCAGGCGCCGCGCTTCGTATCCGCCAGGAACGCATCGATTTCGGCCGGTGTCGGCGGCAGGCCGGTCAGGTCGATCGACGCTCGACGCAGCAACGTGAGCTGATCGGCCCGAGGGGCGGCAGTGACCCCCGCGTTACTCCGCGACTGATCGAGAAACCGATCGACCGGGTGGTCGAACCTATCGGACATTGGGACTGCGGTCTTTTGAGGGAGCTTGAACGCCCAGTAGTCGCGCCCGCCCGCCGGCAGCTCAGTGTTCTCGAGCGCGGAGAGTGCAGCGTCGGCCGCCGTGACCCCTTCCGTGTCCCAATGTGCCCCGTCCTCAATCCAGGTTCGAACGGCCGCCAACTCGGCGTCGGTCAGCGGGTCGCCGCTTAGCGGCATCATCGGCGGCGCGAGGCCCGACACGACCTGATAGAGGCGGCTTTCCTCGGCTTGGCCCGGTACGATTGCCGGACCTCGTTTACCTCCCTCGAGCGCGGATTCGCGCGTGCTCAGATCCAGCTGGGACAGCTGCGCCGCCTCGCCGTGACAGTTCCAGCAGCTCCGTTCCATGATCGGACGGATATGGTCGGTAAACGTGACCGCCTCAGATGATAGGGATTCTTGGCTTTGGGCCTGCAGTGATGACCCAAGACTCGCAGCGAGCGCAACTCCCACGAACCCGACCGCGATTGAAGTGATGGTTCTCCGCATCGTCAACGTCCTCCTGTCCCGACGTTACGGTCCAGAATACACGCGTTCTAAGTCAAAATAATAGCCATTTGCTCGCCGTTATTATTGTAGGGCCCTGTGGGGCTCCGGCCGTCGAGTTGCAGACCAGCTTGTAGGCGTCTTCATCCGCGGCCTGCGGTGCACTCGCGATCGGGTTAATGATGGCTCAGGCGCTGTTCGTGCGACAATGGCCGCGGTCGCTCGCAGGAGGATGAAGTTCATGTTAATCATGATGAGAATGCTTGGGTTGGTGGTAGCGTTCGTTGCGGCGGGCGGACTCGTGTCGTGTGCGGGTTTCGATCGGCCTCAACCGGGGACGGTTCCGGTCGACGATGACGATATCGGCGGTGTCGTGACCGGTCCGAATGGTCCCGAGGCCGGCGTGTGGGTCATCGCCGAAACGTTGGACTTGCCGACACGGTTTGTCCGGATCGTCGTGACCGACGATGAAGGTAGGTACCTTGTTCCCGATCTTCCGGCCGCCGGCTACCACGTATGGGTTCGTGGGTACGGACTTGTGGATTCCCCGAAGATCAACACAACCCCGGGGAATCAGTTGAACTTGACGGCGGTCGCTGCGCTAGATGAGGCGGCGGCGGCACAGTACTACCCGGCGGGCTACTGGTTGTCGCTGATCGAAGTCCCGGATGTTGGTGAGTTCCCGGGAACCGGCACCGACGGAAACGGGATCTCACCATCCATGGAGAACCAGGCCACTTGGATCCGAAGTCTGAAATCAGGCGGGTGTACCGCGTGCCACGCGCTGGGGAACAAGGCAACGCGAGAGATTCCTCCGGAGCTTGGCGAATTCGATTCGTTCACGGCCGCATGGGATCGGCGCATTCAGTCAGGTCAGGCGGGAGGAGCGATGAGCGGCGGGTTGAACCGCATGGGCCGGCAACGCGCACTCGAAATGTTTGCCGACTGGACCGATCGAATCGTCACTGGTGAGCTGCCACCCGCACCGCCGCGCCCCCAGGGGATTGAGCGGAACGTTGTTGTGACCCAGTGGGACTGGGCCGATCCGAAGGCGTATCTGCACGACGAGGCCTCCACCGACAAGCGAAATCCGACGGTAAATGCCAACGGGCCGATCTACGGCGCATTGGAGGCAAGCGCCGACTACGTGCCCGTACTCGATCCAGTCAGCCACACCTCGACGCAGGTCGAGGTTCCTGTACGCGATCCCGAGACGCCACTGGCCGCCGGTTCTCCGCTCAAATCGTCTCCATACTGGGGCGATGAGGCGATCTGGGACAGTCAAGCGAACATCCATAACCCTATGCTCGACGAGCATGCACGAGTCTGGCTGACCTCACGCGTCCGGCCTTTAGGGAACCCTCCGTTTTGCCGCGACGGTTCTGACCATCCGTCTGCGCAGGTATTTCCCATAGAGCGATCCGGTCGTCACCTAGCGATGTTCGACCCCGAGACCAAGGAGTTCGCGTTGATTGATACTTGTTTCAGCACCCATCACCTCGTGTTCGCCGAAGACGATGACAACACGATCTGGACCTCGGGCGGCGGACAGGTGATCGGGTGGCTCAATACCAGGATGTACGACGAAACGGGGGACGAGGAGGTATCACAGGGTTGGACGCCGCTCATTCTGGATACAAACGGCAACGGCCGTCGCGACGACTATGTCGAGCCAGGCGAACCGATTGACCCAAACAAGGACACGCGGGTGACGACCGGATTCTATGGCGTGGCCGTGAATCCGGTGGATGGCACCGTCTGGGGATCGTCGCTTGGTTTTCCCGGATCGATTCTTCGACTCGACCCGGGATCGGACCCGTCGCGGACGGCGCTTCTCGAGGTGTTCGAGGTTCCGTGGGGTAACCAAGCCGCCTCGGTCCACGGCTACTCGCCTCGTGGCATGGACATCGATCGCAACGGCATCGTCTGGACCCCGCTTGCGTCCGGGCACCTGGCTAGTTTCGATCGACGCAAGTGCACCGGGCCGCTGAGCGGGCCCAACGCAATCGGACAGCACTGTCCGGAAGGCTGGACACTTTACCAGGAGCCCTTGCCCCAGTTGAAGGGACTTGCGGACTCCGGGAGCGCGGAGGCGAGCTACTACACCTGGGTCGACCAGTTCGACACCTTCGGTCTGGGTGAGAATGTCCCAATTAACACTGGCAACGCATCGGAGGCGCTGCTGGCTCTTGTCGATGAGGAATGGGTCGTCCTGCGGGTGCCCTATCCGCTCGGGTTTTACACCAAGTGGATGGACGGTCGGATCGACGATCCAGATGCCGGTTGGAAGGGCAAGGGGCTGTGGGCTACGTGGAGCACGCGGGCACCGTTCCACGCTGAAACCGGGAAGGGCACGTCCAGTAAGGTCGTTAAGTTTCAGCTCCGTTCCGACCCGTTGGAGCGTTAAGGTGATTCGGATAGGTGTCAGGAGACAGGAGTCAGGGGGGTTATGGTCAAGAAGCCAATAGTTGTCGGTTCCGGCTGCGTCGCTGCGTTACTCAGCGGCCTGGCTACGCTCGGTTGCGACGTGGAGACCCAAGACGACGAGAGGATGGAAACAGCTGCGGGCTACACGCTAGCGATGGAGAGTCTCTCCAACTGGGGGCGATGGGGCGACGATGATGAGTTTGGCGCGGCAAACTTCATCAGCGGCTGAAGAAAGCTTCGACGGTGCATGTCAAATACTACTATCCTGACCGCGGAATACGAGCTACGCAATGAAAGGAGCGTTGAGACACGCCGCGATGATCGGTGCTCTAGTCGTGGCGATTGCAGCAAGCAGCCGAATGCTTAACGCCCAAGGGCACCGCTCCATTTGGGATGGTGTCTATACAGAAGCGCAGGCTCAGCGGGGTGCCAAACTGTATCGGGGCGGCTGCGCCGAATGTCATGGGGAAAGCCTGGAGGGGGGCGAGATGGAGCCCTCACTTACAGGCGGTGAGTTCATGTGGGGCTGGAGCGGTCAGTCGATTAACGATCTATTCGAACGTATCCGGATATCGATGCCGCCGGGACAGCCGTCGAGCATGAGCCGACAGGAAAAGGCTGACGTGCTGGCCTTCCTGCTGGCGCAAAACGGTGTGCCGTCCGGTGAAGTCGAGCTGGTCGGGCGGGCTAGAGTCATTG
The DNA here is from genome assembly GCA_965237405.1 of Vicinamibacterales bacterium. GTDB lineage: Bacteria > Acidobacteriota > Vicinamibacteria > Vicinamibacterales > UBA8438 > CAUZIB01. Next base: position 3,050,456 of record OZ250139.1, read on the forward strand.
GCAGGATCGCGTTCGAGGCCGAACCAGTAAGGTGAACGCTGAGTCTCCGGCGTCCCAGCCGCGGCGCATTACTGGCCGGAGGAGGAGTCTGTCGTCTGGCGCAGCAGTATTTTTCTGTACGCGCCAGTTGTTCAGGTTGGCAACGTAGATACACGTTTTTCGATCGACATGAGAGCCCGTGCGGCCAGTTGAACGGCCCTAACTGCCGCCAGGATTCACCGAACATCCCGATGATTTTTCCGTCTAGCATCGTCTTATAGACGCGGCCTAGTTCCTCGTCTACGGCAAAGAGATACTGAGTTAACCCGTTTGAAATGCACAGCGTCCAGGGAGCCGTGTTGTCGGGCCGATTCGGGGCGACATTACCCAGTACAGGCTGCCGCGTCTTGTCGTAAGGGGCGTTCAGATAAAAGATACGCAGCACGTTGCCGTCCGAGTCGAACACCTGGATCCGCCGGTTCGATCGATCGGCTACGTACACGTTCCCGCCCCGGTCGACTTGCATGTTGTGGGGCAGACGAAGTTGACCAGGTTCCGAACCGTAGGTTCCCCAGGACTTGATCCAATTTCCATGCTTGTCGAACTTGGCGATCCGTGAGTTGACGTAGCCATCACTAACGTAGATGTTGTCATCAACGTCCCATCCGATGTCGGTCGGACCATTGACAAGGCCGTCGATGGGTCGAGCCTCCTGCGGGCTGATGTGCTCGGGCGGCTCGTAGCCCTCTGGCCGCCGACCCAAGTTCAGGACGACGTAGCCTGCGGGATCGAACTTGACGACCGCATTGGTACCCTTGTCGACAACCCAGAGGTTGTCGTACCTGACTAATCCGATCGCGTGGGAGCACCCAAGCCCGTACACGCCCTTTCCAATTTCGCGGATGAAATTGCCGCGGTCGTCAAACTCGAGCAGCTGCGTGGTGGCGTTACCGTAGAGCGGTCCGGACGTGGCGGTACCGGGATGGTTCAACACGACGAGATGGCCCTTTGAGTTCTCCGCGACCCCTAGGATTTCTCCGAGGTTCATGTCGGGCGAGTACTTCAGGTAGTTCGGCACCGACACGACCGGAATGACTGGCGCGTTGCTGTTGTCAGGCTACTGGGCCAGGACAGGGGTATTGATGAGAGCAAGCGTGACGAGGGTGGTGACCATGGAGCCGATGAGTGGACGTTTCACGACGGGCCTCCCTTCGACGTGCTGAACGTGCAGTAAGTTATTCACGGAGTGCAGGATGTAGGGTCCAGGGAAGTAGCGTCGTGAAGACGGGGAGTGGCTTCGATGTTGGAACGCTCGCACCACGTCGCGAGTGGATTATGCTCTACGCTTTTTTAATCGATTACGGTGCAAACGACTACAGGAGGTTGCAACTTGCCGAAGTATCTGTTCGAGGTGTCCTACACGCCCGCTGGCATGGCCGGTGTTCTCAAGGACGGTGGAACGAAGCGACGTGCGGCCGCGGAAGCGCTGGTGGAGGGGCTGGGCAGTACGCTCGAAGCGATGTACTTCGCGTTCGGTCAAACTGACGCGTTCGCGATCGTTGAACTCCCTGACTAATGTCTCGGCGGCTACCGCATCGCTTGCGGCGGGTGGTTCAGGTGCGATGAACGGAAAGATCACCGTTCTACTGACACCCAATGAGGTCGATGCCGCGACACAGCGGAACATTGCCTATACCCCCCCCCCCCCCCCAGGGCAGTAAGTGACAGAACGTGAGCCATAGCTGAGCCCGAATCCGACGTCGAGTACTTATGACACTCCATTCGGAATGTGACAAGATTGGCGGCGAAGAACGGAATCGACTGTTACTCTGAAGGAGAACTCTTCGATGGCACTGTATACGTGTGTGAAGTGTGGGATGAGCGTTGGAACGATGACGTGCGGTCAGTGCGGCAAGGAACTCGTGCACGACACGTTGACGCTTGACGATAGTGTAAAGGTGGATATCGCGAAGTGTCCGGATGGACACGGAAAGGTCAAGTCGCCCCAGTGTTGTGGTGATGACATGAGCTGTTCACTCTGAGCGCTCGGCCACGTCTGTTGCTCGCCGAGCCTGGGTGTGCTACTCAGTCTCGGCGTGTGTCCTCTCGACCCATGTCCGGATGACATGGCGTCGGGTCCTGCGGAAGAAGATTCGTAGATCGCTTCTGATATCGAACATCTTTGGGAGCCAGACGTTCGGTTCGGCACGTTCGAAGTCTAGACGGCCCGATGCGTCGCGAAGCGCAGCGATCAAGCCCCATAAATATAAGACCGGTCGCTGAAGCTTGAATTCAATCCGGGAAATAGCTGCTTCCTTTTGTGTGATGTAGATCCTTCCACTCGAGTTATTTAGGGCCCGGTCAATCCGTCTGTTTTTCGACAAGCGCCCGGCGCGCGGTTCGAACTTGATCACCCAGCACAGCTCGTCTCGGATCACGGCCTCGCCAACCATCGACGCGTGGTAGCGGGCCATGAGATCACGGTCGAATCGTATCTGACGCTCGTCGTTGGTTTCGACGACCTCGCCGCTGCCAGTTGCCTCCGCAGCTTTGCGCCGAAACGCTTCCCGTTTCTCGTGTTCGTCGCGACGCTCGTCTTTGGTTAGCGTCCGCCCGTCACGTTCGATTAGTTCCTCATAGACTGAACCTTCGATCGCGTATCTCCGAGCACGCGAGGTGTTGATCTCAGTAATCTCACCATCGTCATCCAGGAACATGACGGTCGTCTCGACGATCGATTCGAACCGGAGTTCGGCAGCGGCTTCATCTTGAGCTTTCGCTCGAGCAAGGGCTCGGCCGATGATCTCGTCTAGTGGTGGCGGAGTGATTGGCTGGCCGGCGGCGGCCGATACGGGGCGGGCCGGAGCTTGTGCCTGGAGGGCGCTCGCGGCGAGGATCACAACCGCCGTCCAACGGCGTAGATGTCGACCCATCTGCTAATCCTAACCTCTCCGTATGCCACTCGGTAGAACTTGGGAGGCCGGAGGTCGTGAATCGCCTATCGCGGAGACCAAGCGATGGGAATAGCATCGCATATACTCCTTGCCCGTGCGTCGCTCACCGGTTGTGGTGATTATCAGCTGTTCGTTGAACACCGCGAGCCATTCCCACCGACTGGCAGTGGCGGTCGCATCGTCGATTCAGGCGATCGGTGCGGAAGCCCACCTCATTGATCTCAAGGAGTGGGACTTACCATTGTGCGATGGTGGCGGCAGCTTTGACCACCCCTCGGTCAAGTCGCTGTCGGCCAAGCTGACTGTTGCGTCAGCGATCCTGGTTGCTTCGCCCGTGTACAACTATGATTTGAACGCAGCTGCGAAGAACCTGGTCGAGATGACAGGGGCGGCATGGAAAGAGAAGCCGGTCGGGTTCCTGTGCGCTAGTGGGAGCGAGCGGAGCTACATGGCGCCGATCGGTTTTGCGAATAATCTGATGTTCGATTTTCGCTGCCTAATCATCCCGCGCTTTGTTTACAGTACGAAGGCCGATTTTGGTACCGATGGAACGTTGGACGCCGGCCTTCACGAGCGAGTTGATGAGCTAGGACGAGCGGCGGTCGATCTGGCGAGAGGACTGGATTGGGTAAGGTCCAGCTCCGGTTGAGCCACGGCTGACCACGCTTACGCTTGGCAGGTATCGGTTTCGTCGGCGTCGAGTTGCTCGGACACGAGACTCGCTCAACTCGCAGTCGAAGGGCGAGGTCCGCCCCTCGTTCCACGAAGTAATCTCTCATTTCGAGTCTGGTTCTTCCTTCTTTGATGACCGCCAGGCTCACGTGGAGGGTGAAGCTCTGTTGGAGCTTGGAATCGAATTCATGCAGAAGCTTGCGCTCCATGCGTCGCAGGGTGTGCAGCAGCGGTTCCCTTAGTCAGTTCTCGACCTGGTTTACTTGCTCAAGGCTAGGAGCCCGGCGACGGAGGATCGTCCGGATGGCCCTGTGGAATTCTGGGTCGTGACAGGAGCTGATCGTGAAGCCGGCCGACGTGAAGACCACGTCGTCGTGTCGGCGGTTCGTACGGGTCAAGCGCGGCTATTGGTCGTATAGGGTCATCAGGCTGTTTGCGGCCATGACGATCTGATTGTGCGTATAAATGATTGCTAGTGTTATCGCGTTACCGACGGAAATAGCCACGGCGATCCAAGCACAATTGAGTAGACGACGGTGACGATGAGACGTTGCGTAGAAGTGCCCATCTGCGACAGCCAGCGCACCAAGATTGTCTGTGCCAAAGTGTTCGCCTGCGCTAGCTGAACGGGATATCTCACATATAGTGCGCGGGGAGGAACGTGATGAGCTCGAATGCCGTCACTCGGATGGCCGATTTTGACCTAACGGATGTTCAGCGCCAGGTACGGGCGGCCGTCCGTGAATTCGCTGAGCGGGAGTTGCTTCCGCACGTCGAGGAACACGAGCGAGCGGGTCGCTACCCAAAGGAGCTCGTCCAGACGTTGATTCCGCAGGGGTATTTGACGCCACTGGTTCCGGAAGCCTACGGCGGCTCTGGGGTCGATATCGTCACGTATGGTTTGATCTGCGAGGAACTGGCCCGTGTCGATTGGGTCATCGCATCGGTTGTATCGGTTACAAACTCGTTGGTGGCAGGATCGATCCTTCGGTTCGGCGACGAGGAACAGCGGCAACGGTGGCTGCCTGCGCTCTGCGATGGTTCTGTGTCGACTTCGGCGTGCCTAACTGAGCCGGGTGGTGGGACCGATCTGTCGGCACTACGAACCCGCGCCGTTCAGACGGACGACGGATGGCGTCTCAATGGGTCCAAGGTCTTCATTTCACATGCCGCGTATGCCGGTCTCCTACTCGTTGCCGCCACGGTGGATCCGGACCTGAAGCATGAAGGGGTGACGGTCTTCCTTGTCGATGCCAACTCGCCTGGTATCGGGATCAGCGAGATCCCGATGCGTACGCTTCAGCGTGACAACCTGGCTGAGGTACACTTCGACGACGTACTCGTCCCACCGCAGGCCGTATTGGGAACACCTGGCGGTGGCTTTCCCATTCTTGGGGCCGCACTTGACTGTGGACGGTTTTCGGTGGCCGCGCGTTGCGTGGGCCAGGCTCAACGGTGCATCGATTTGGCGCTGCCCTACGCCGTCAACCGCAAGGCATTTGGTCAACCCATTGGCCGTTTCCAGATGATTCAGCAGAAAATTGCGGACATGATATGTCGGACCGAGGCCGCGCGCGCGCTCGTGTACCGTCTAGGCCGGATGAAGCAAGCCGACCTACGGTGCTCGATGGAGGCCTCGATGGCCAAGCTCATGGCCAGCGAGGCCGCGACAGCTAACGCCCTCGACGCCATCCAGATCCACGGTGGCTACGGTTTCGTCCAAGAGTACGAGATCGGCCGATTGCTTCTAGAGGCGAAGGCGCTGGAGGTTGGTGAAGGCACCAGTGAGCTCCACCGCAAACTCATTGCGGAGTACGCCCTCGGCTGGCGATGCCAGTAGGGCGAATCGGTTACTCGAACGTGATGCTTTCGAGGAAGTTCGTGAACTTGGAGTTCCAAATGGCTACTGTTCTGGCGGGTCCGGTGAGCTTGAAGAAGTACGGACCCTTTGGTGTTTCAACGACGGCGGCTTTCAAGTGGAAGCCGCGTTTGAAGTAGTGCATACTTGACCCCGGCTGTACTTCGGCCGCAAAGATACCCGGAACATCCAGCACCGTAACTGGCAAGTCTGATACTTCGAAGCTGGTTGTGGTGGCCACGTCGGCTGACGAGCGGCCATCGGGCTGCACCATCTGGTCTGTCCAGCGCTCGATGTTGGCGGCCACCGTTCCACCGTCGGTACCGAAGTAGTACACGACGAGCTCGGCGTCCTCTGAATCGCCCTCAGCTCTCGGGAGGCCAAACTGTGCTACTCGGATCGCTGAGTTCGGATTGACCCGAACCCAATCAATCGGCGCATCAAAGTGGAGAGATCGTTGCGCGCCAAGCGCGACCGACATTGTTGCCAACAACGTGACGAGCGTGAGGTGCTTGGTTCTCGACAACCTCTACATCCTAGTGTCCCCCGCACGAAATAACTAGGACGGGTTTGATAACTGAACCGGCATTCTCCTTCCCTAACCATGCGGCTAGTGCTGCATTCACGTGGTTGTGTTACTCATCGCGAAAATAGTGCTAGCGTAGGACCGATGAACTGGTTGTTTCGGTTACAATGACGTTCCCTCCGGCGCGGTGTGCGCCCGAGTTCTCCATATTCCAGGTCTCCTGAGGGTCGCAAGAACACATGGTGACCACCGCTCGCTACAAGATTCAGACGGCCGGGCAAGGCGACGTTAGAGAGATCACGCGAGAGGTGACGTCAGCACTCCGAGAATCTGGACTCACCAATGGCATCGTGACGGTCGCGGTCATCGGTTCAACGGCTGCGGTCACCACGATCGAGTTCGAACCTGGCGCAGTCGCCGATCTTGAACGTCTCCTTGAGGAGTTGGCACCCCGGAACGGTGAGTACGCGCACCACGAACGATGGGGAGACGACAACGGATCGAGCCACGTGCGCGCGGCGATACTTGGCCCATCGCTGACCGTTCCGTTCATGGGCGCAGAGCTCGCTCTGGGAACCTGGCAGCAACTGGTGCTCGTGGAGTGCGACACGCGGTCACGTATGCGAGAGGTTGTCGTTCAGCTGGTCGGCGAGTGACCACATGGATATCGCCTACGAGGCGTGCACGCTGGACAACGGGCTCGACGTGATCGTCCACTCCGACCACACGTGCCCGATCGTGGCGATCAATATTTGGTACCACGTTGGATCGAAGAACGAGCTTCCGGGACACACTGGGTTCGCGCACCTCTTCGAGCACTTAATGTTTGAGGGCTCGGAGCATCACAATCGCGTGTTCTTCCATCCGCTAGAGGCGGCCGGCGGCCAGTTAAACGGCTCTACGAATGCCGATCGAACGAATTACTGGGAGGTGGTGCCAACCAGCGCCGTCGACTTAGCCCTCTGGATGGAGTCCGACCGGATGGGCTTTCTGTTGCCAGCGCTGACGGGCGATCGGTTTGAGACGCAGCGTCTGGTCGTGCTCAATGAACGTCGCCAGAACTACGAGAACCGACCGTACGGTCTGGCACCGATGGCACTGATGCCGGCCCTGTTTCCTGTTGGGCATCCGTATCGCTGGACGACTATCGGGGATCCTGAGGACTTGCGCGCCGGTCGTCTCGATGACGCCCACGATTTCTTCCGAACGTACTATCATCCAGGCAACGCGTCGCTGACCCTGGCAGGCGATATCGATTGCACGCAAGGTCTTGAGCTTGCCGATCGCTACTTTGGAGAGATTCAAGCTGGTCCGACGGTACCACCGGTTGATATCAGCGACAGTCGACCGAACCTGCCTGTCCGGCTCATGTTCGAAGACGAGGTCGAGCTTCCTCGACTTTACCTAGTCTGGCGCACGCCACGTCTCTTCGGTCTAGGAGACGCGGAACTTGATCTGCTGGCCACCGTTCTGGCGGGTGGCAAGTCGTCGCGCTTGTATCGAGAGCTCGTACACGACCGCCAGGTCGCGACCGACGTTACCGTTGCACAGGCTTCGCGCGAGGTCGCTGGGACCTTCAGCATCGTGGCGACTGCAGCGCCTGGCCACTCGCTTCGTGAGATCGAAGCGTTAATTTCTGACCAGCTTGCTCAGGTGAGCGGTGAAGCGCCGTCGGCAGACGAGCTCACACGGGCACAGGCGATGGTTGAGACCGACTTCGCCTACCGTCTCCAGACAGTCGGTGGATTTGGCGGCCGATCCGATCAGTTGAACGCCTACAACGTGTTCGTTGGCGATCCTGGATACTTCGCGTCCGACTTGAACCGGTATCTGACGATCGAACCATCTGATCTTTCGGCTGTGTGCCAGAGGTTTCTGACCGATGAATGTCGGGTCGAATTGAGCATTATCCCAGCCGGACAGCATTCCCTTGCGCTACTCGATTCCGTGCTGGCGGACGTTTCCTAATGGCGGTCGATCGTACTCGCCTTCCGGTAGTTGGCGGCGAACCGGCATTTCAGTCTCCGGCGTTCCAGGAGTCGACTCTTTCGCGAGGGCCTAGAATCCTGACTGCTGCCCACTATCGGGCGCAGGTGCTCACGCTACGTCTCCTGATTCCGGTGGGATCGTCTGACGATCCTCCCGGTCAGGCGGGTCTGGCCGGTTTGACTGGTGATTTACTGGATGACGGCACTGGCGAACTCAATGATTTAGAACTTCATGAGTCGCTGATGCGCATCGGTGGACATCTTGGGATCGAGGTGTCGAGCGACGCGACGACAATATCCCTCACCACGCTTCCACGACACATGCGGGCGGCAGCGTCCCTACTGGTTGCCGTGGTTGCACGTCCCCGGTTCGACGACGACGAGGTAGGTCGAGTCCGCGATCTTCGTCTGACACGGTTGTCGCAGATGCGACATGTGCCGTCCGCCGAAGCCGAGCGTGTCTTTCTTGAGACGGTCTACGACTCGCATCCATACGGCCACCTCACCGTGGGTTTGCCCTCAACGCTACGGAAACTGGGCCCGGCGGATGTGGTGGCATTTCACCGGCGCTGGTATGTACCATCGAACTGGACGCTCGTCGTTGCGGGCGCCGCGCCGGACGACGAAATGCGTTCAGCGGTCGAGGATGCGCTCGATGGGTTATCTTGCGTCGCTTCGTCAGAGGTCACCGCGGCGACGGTCAGAGTGCCTGAACCACCGGCGGTGGGTCGTCGCCTCGTGGTCGTCAAACGAGAGAATGCCGTGCAGTCGGAGATTCGCCTGGGTCACGCCGGTGTTGCACGACGGTCACCGGACTATCACACACTGCTAGTGCTCAATATGGTCCTCGGCGGACAGTTCGTTAGTCGCGTCAACCTAAACCTTCGCGAGGACAAGGGGTACACCTACGGGGCCTACACGGGCTTCGACGCACGTGTCGGCCGAGGACCGTTCTCTCTTCGCGCCAGCGTGCAACACGAAGCCACTGCAGATGCGATACGCGAGGGATTTCGGGAAATCGCTGAGATTCGGGGCGACCGACCAGTGACGACGTCCGAACTTGAGACGGCGCGTGCAGCCTTGACCCGCGGGTACCCGCGTAGCTTCGAGACCGCAACGCAACTGGCCCGGGCGGGTACGGCACTTGCTCTCTATGGTCTCCCGCTGGATGAGGTGTCTCGATTCGTCGACCGTATCGCTTCCGTCGGAGCCGACGACGTGACCCGCGTCGCCGAGACCTACTTGCAGCCCGATCGTCTCGTCGGTGTGGTCGTGGGGCCGCCTGACCAAATTAATTCACGCTTGAACGATCTTGGGCTTGGGCAACCGACGCTTCGCGACTGACTGCCGCCTAGCTAGCCAGGTGCCACGCATCAGTCATCGCTACTAACACCCGATACATGACACTAGCAAAGTGTCCGCTGAAGGAAGCGTACGAGCGCATATCCGTCGAGCCAGCTGAACGGCATGATTCCGGAGCTGTAGTGACCGCACGGCAGCACGAACAGATCGTATGGGATGCCTCGACGCTCGAAGCCGTCGATCAGTTGGCGCGACAGTCGAGGTGGGAACGACAAATCGTAGCGAGCGTAGACGAGGATTATCTGTTTCCCACGCATTCGCTCGATGTAGGGCTCGGGACTGATTGGCATCCAGAGACGTCGCAGTTGATCGAGTTCGATCGAACCGTCGAGGCCAGTACGAATGTGGGCGGTCGATAGGCCCTCCCAGACGACGTCGGCAAAGTACGGTGCCACGTGGTTAAGCGCTGCCGCCATTACGCGAGGTTCGTGGGCCGCCGTCAGCATCGCCAGGCACGAACCGAGACTAGTGCCGAGGACCCCGATCCGTTCGTAGCCCTCGCGGGCGAGCCAGTGGACCGCACGTCGGGCGTCGAGCACGGCCTGCCGGCAGACCTGGAGCGTGCGCCCGATGTTTGCGCTAACGATGTAGTCGGCGCGGTTGAGCTCGGGCGGCATTCGTCGGTCGTGGTAGGGCAGACTCAGTCGGAGGGCGTGGACACCGACGCGGGCAAGCCAACGGCACAGCGCCATGTGCCCATCCGGGGCAGCATTCCATTGAGGCAGTACGACGACCGCGGCCCGTGATTGCCGGTTGGCCGCCCGATGAAACTTCGCGTAAACCGTGTTGTTATTCGGATTAGGTGTCGTGAGTACGCTGGGAAAACTTAGCAGGTCGTCGTTGAGTCGGTACTCATCGGTCGGTGGCGTGTCAAAAAACCGATCAGTATCTCGCATGACCTGGGCTGACCAGGCGTCGATGGCTTTGCCCGGTTCGGCTATGGACGTGTCGTCCCACTTAAGCCAGTCGATACCCCAATCGAACCCGCGCACGACTCGGTCGGTCGTGATGGCGGCGAGTCGTCGCTCCCACGCGTGAAACAGGCGAGTGATCATGCCATTCGCTGGTTGATGTGTATCGACATTTAGGGCTACCTCGCAGGCTGGCCGGGAGCGGCTACGACGAGCTTCGTCAAAATGTTACCAGTTCCTTACATCAGTTTCGCAACGCGACGCGACGGCGAGCAGCTCCCGCGTACATCCTCTATCGCCGACCAGCTGCGCTCCGCATGGCAAGCCCTGTCGGGTCTCGCCGCATGGCACCGTGATCGCCGGATGGCCACTAAGATCAAACAGTTGGGTTAGGCGAAGGGTCAACTCACGGAGGTCATAGGTTGCTTCTCCGACGCGGAGGCGAGTCGTGCCCAGCGTCGGGGCTTGGATCGGTAAGGTCGGCAGGACAAGCGCATGGCATCCTTTGATAGCCGCGTCCACTTCTTGAACAAGCAGTGTCCGCTGACGTTGTGCCTCGTGATACGTGTCAGCTGTCATCTGAAGGCCGGCCTTCAGGCGATCGCGAACGCCGGCCGTGTAGTCCTGCGGCTGAGTCTTGAGCGTCCGCGCGTGAACTTGCAAAGCTTCGTAGAGGACTGTGTGTCGGTAGATCGACGCGATCGACTCAGCGTGAGGGATCTGCACTTCGTGGATTTCGTGCCCCGCGCGACCTAAGCGATCGATGGTGTTCTCGAACGCGCGTCGAACATCTTCGTCCAAGACATCGAGGAAGTAGTCGCGCAGGAGACCCAGTCGCATGGATGTTGGCGTGTTCGGCATCGACGACACTCGGGTGTCGAGGTAGCGATCTGCCATGACCTCATACGCAAGCGCGACATCACCGACGGTGAGCCCAATCGGGCCAACGTGGTCCAGTGTTGCCCCAAGTGGGACTACGCCCTGGAAGCTGATCTCTCCGAAGGTTGGTTTGAGTCCGACTACGCCACATGCGGCGGCTGGGATCCGGATCGATCCTCCTGTATCGGTGCCCACCGAGATCACTGCCATACCGGCGGCTACCGAGACGGCCGATCCACTGCTGGACCCACCCGGTATCCGCCCCGGGTCAATGGGGTTTCGGGTAGGGCCGAATGCCGAGTCCTCTCCAGTCGTGCCGAACGCAAACTCGTGAAGATTACATTTACCCACGAACACCGCGCCACGAGCTCGTAGTTGAGCCAGCACTAATGCGTCAGCCGTAGCGCGGTGACCCGATCGGACGTGCGACGCCGCGGTGGTGGGCACACCTTTAAGATCGATGATGTCCTTCACCGAGATCGGGATGCCGTGCAACGCACCCAGGTCGTGACCACGGGCGAGTTCACGGTCGGCTTCCGATGCGCGGGTACGCGCTGACTCTGCCAACACGGTGACGAACGCGTTGAGTTCCAGATCTCGCGTAGCGATGCGATCTAGGCATTCTTCGAGCAGGGCTACTGCTGTGGTCTGGCCTTTGCGTAACGCAACTGCGAGTTCAGCGATTGGACGGAGGGGTGTCAGCATCATGCGCCGAAACCGGACACTAGATCATCGCATTGTTCCGAAACGGCTGGCCACGGCTGAATCGGATTAGGTCAAACGGATCGATATCGATCGATTCAGGTCGGCCGGTGAGAACGAACTCGGAGACCGCATACCCAACTCCAGGCGCTATCATCAATCCGTGTCCACTGAATCCAGTGGTGAAGTAGAGGTCACTCATGGAAGGGTGCTCGCCAATCAGGGGGTTGTGACCATCCGTATCTCGTAGCGCCCCGCCCATTCTTACTTCTAGCTCGATCGATTTGAGCCCCGGGAGCTGAGCGACCAGCGGCTGACGACAATCTGGCAGCCACCGGGCGTCGTCGTGCGCGAAGTTCTCACCCTGGACTGATCATGCTTCGTGCACGCAACGACGATCGCCTCGGGCTTGGAAAAGGTCCCATGAGTTGAGTCTGAGTAGCCCTAACCTGAGTCTTTCCCGTGAACCGTAACCTACGTCATCGTGACATCGTGTTCCATGAGCTCATTTGTAGAGGAGGTAGCGTTGCCGTACGTCCGAAAACTCGGCCAAGGCGTCTTCCCAAGCCGCGGCGATCGCGGTTAGCGAGCGGTTCTCGTCGATGTGCCGCCGCAATGTCTCTGTACCCGACAGGATGTCGATTGGAAGCTTCACGGTTTCGTACTCGTAGGGTGGCTGACGCCATCCAAATGAACGAGGCGTAAGCGCATAGGCCGCACGCATGATCGCGACCGCTGAAACTACAGGTTTAAACGTGTCGCGGTCCACAACGTGGAGCTGACAGCCACTGCACATTTGCCAGGCGTGCTTCTGAAAGGTTGGCTCGAAGTGAACCGGACGAAAGATAACTCCTGGTAGTGCGAGGTCGTTCAGCGTCTTGGTCAGGGCTGCTGCGTCGAGCCACGGGGCGCCGACCAACTCGAATGGTCGTGTCGTTCCCCGGCCCTCTGAAAGCGTCGTTCCCTCGAAGAGCACCGAGCCCGGGTAAACGATAGCGCTGTCCAGCGTCGGAAGGTTCGGCGACGGCATGATCCACGGCAGGCCGGTGTCATCGAAGAACATGGATCGCGACCAGCCGGTCATAGGTACGACGTCAAGCTCGGCGGCAATCTCGAAGTGTGTATTGAAAAGATGAGCCAACTCACCAATCGTCATCCCGTGGCGCAGCGGAATAGGGAACTGTCCGACGAAGGATTCGCATCCTCCCTGCAACACCGGGCCCTCCACGGCGATACCACCAATCGGATTTGGTCGATCGCACACGATAACGGGCAAGCGCTGTCTCCGCGCAGCACGCAGACAGTTCGCCATCGTATAGACGTACGTGTAGACCCGTGTTCCCACATCTTGCAGATCGATCACGAGGAGGTCGAGGTCAGCCAACATCTCTGCCGTCGGCTCTCGGCTATCGCTGTAGAGCGAATACACGGGGACGTCGTACTCGGAGTGACGCCCATGCGGGGTCTCGACCATGTTGTCTTGGGCCACGGCGTGAAGGCCGTGTTGCGGTCCGAAGACTGCGGTCAGTGTTGCGTCCGAACGCGTTGCCACCCGATCGAGTGTGTGCTGAAGGTCTGCGTTCACAGATGCCGGATTGCAGACGAGGCCGACCCGTTGACCCGAGACGCGACTCGACGCGACTAGGTTGTCTGAGCCGAGGGAAACCCGTGCGCGGCTCATCACAGGTGCAGGGTTGCTAGTACCTCGCGCGCGGGTCGTCGCTCGCCGGTACAGCTGATCATTCGTGGAGCCTCGAGGAAGGAGAGTACGAATCCGAGCTCCTCGTAGAGTGCGACGATTCGGTCAGTCGCTTGGTTGGTCAGCACCACCGGTCCAGGATGGTTCGCCAACCACTCGGCGGTTCTAACTTGCGCGGTCCAGTCGAATCCGCCGCTTGTATAGTGGGTGAAAGGCACGTCGTACGGCGGATCCGCGTAGATGAAGTCATTGGCCTGAACCGCGACTTGCTCGACGTCGGTACTCGTGAACGACCAGTTCGAAAACACGTGACGATAGGCCGAGAAGTCGCGGAGATAGTTGATCGTTGTGTGGCGACCGAAGGGAACGTTGAACCGACCTTGTAGATTGAATCGACACAAGCCGTTGTAGCTTGTTCGGTTCAGATAGTAGAAGAGCGAGGCCGCCTCGGCGCTCGACTCGTGACCGGCATCCAGCAACGCGTTGAAGCGATTTCGGTAGGCGTAATATGTCTCGGAGTCGTTCTCTAAAGGGATCGTGATCGGCAGGCCTTCCTGTACGCGACGATAGAAGTGAATCACGTTCGGGTTCCGGTCGTTAAGGAGGGCCCGTTCGGGGCCGAGGCCGAGAGCGACTGCCAGTCCTCCACAGAATGGTTCTACGAGACGTCGGTTCCGGTGCGCTATCCATAAGGATTGGAGGTGGGGGATTTGCCACCGCTTGCCCCCAGCCCATTTGAGGGGCGGGTTGAGTGTGGCCCGGTTGGTGCCGTCCGCGCGCGTTACCGTCTGAATGCGTTCGGTCAACACAGCTGCTAGAGTCTACACGGTGATCTACCGAGTGAACGCCTCAGATCGATAGGGATACATGACTGTCTCGCCGCCAGAGCTTCATCAAGAACTCCGACAGGCTGTCGGTGATCTCTGTCGCCGCTTTCCAGACACATACTGGCGGGAACTCGACGCGACGCGCGCGTACCCGGAAAACTTTGTCAAGACTTTGACTAAGGCAGGTTATTTGGCGGCACTGATTCCCGAGGAGTACGGCGGGGCTGGCCTTGGTGTGACTGAAGCATCGATCATTCTAGAAGAAGTCAATCGAGCTGGCGGGAACGCCGGGGCATGTCACGCCCAGATGTACATCATGGGTACCTTGCTTCGACATGGTTCGGACGAGCAGAAACAGACCTACTTGCCCCGGATAGCGAATGGCGAGCTCAGATTGCAGGCATTCGGCGTCACAGAGCCCACCACCGGAACCGACACAACGCAGCTTAAGACGATGGCGGTTCGGAGCGGTGACCGCTATGTCATCAATGGACAAAAGATCTGGATTTCTCGGGCGGAACACTCGGACCTGATGTTACTTGTGGCTCGGACGACGCCATTGGAGGACGTGGCGAAGAAGACTGATGGTTTGTCGGTCTTTCTGATCGACATCAAGAGTGCAGTCGGCCACGGTCTGACCATTCGGCCGCTTCGAACCATGATGAATCATGCCACCACCGAACTCTTCTTTGACGACCTTGAGGTTCTTGTTGAGAGCCGTGTCGGAGAGGAGGGGCACGGGTTCCGCTATCTGATCGACGGCTTGAACGCCGAGCGGATTCTCATCGCCGCCGAGTGCGTCGGGGATGGTCGATGGTTTATTGAGCGGTCGTGTGGGTATGCGAATGACCGGGTTGTCTTCAATCGTCCGATCGGGAAGAATCAGGGCATCCAGTTTCCCATTGCCCGTGCGCACGTCAATATCCAGGCGGCCGACCTGATGCGCTTCCGCGCCGCTGAGCTCTTCGACGCGGGTCGGCCCTGCGGCGGCGAAGCGAATATGGCCAAGCTGTTGGCAGCTGATGCATCGTGGGAGGCGGCCAATGTCGCAGTGCAGACGTTCGGTGGGTTTGGGTTCGCAGAGGACTACGACGTAGAGCGGAAGTTTCGTGAGACCCGTCTGTATCAGGTCGCGCCGGTGCCGACGAATCTCATCCTGTCGTATATCGGTGAGCACATTCTCGGGCTGCCACGCTCGTTCTGATGTTACCACTCGACGGTATCACGGTTGTCGCACTCGAACAGGCTGTGGCTGCGCCGTTCACGACGCGTCAGCTTGCCGATATGGGGGCTCGGGTTATTAAGATCGAGCGGCCTGGCGTAGGCGATTTCGCTCGGTACTACGACCAAACTGTAAACGGGATGGCGAGCCACTTCGTGTGGCTGAATCGCTCCAAAGAGTCGCTCACTCTCAACCTCAAGCGGTCGGAAGCGAAGGAGGTCTTGGCCGGCCTGTTGAATCGAGCCGATGTACTGGTGCAGAACCTAGCCCCAGGCGCCGTTGATCGTCTGGGCTTCTCGGTCGAAACCATGCGTGATCGAAATCCAAACCTTATTGTCTGCAACATGTCAGGCTACGGCGTGTCTGGGCCCTATCGCGACAAGAAGGCGTACGATCTCCTGGTTCAGGCTGAGTCGGGTCTCATATCGATCAACGGTTCAGAAGACGCACCTGCGAAGGTCGCAATTTCGGTAGCTGACATCGCCGCTGGAATGTATGGCCTGACCGCGATTTTGTCAGCGTTGATTGCACGCGGCAAGACGGGGAACGGCGCCACCATTGATATTTCAATGTTCGAGGCGCTCGGTGAGTGGATGGGCTATCCGATGTACTACAGCATGTACGGCGGTCGCGCCTTGCCGCGCACGGGTACCCGCCACGCGGCGGTCGCACCGTACGGACCGTTCGAAACACGAGGCGGCGATGTAGTCTATCTGGGCTTGCAGAACGAACGCGAATGGGTGACGTTCTGCGAGCGGGTCCTTGAGAGACCAGAGCTGTCGACTGATCCACGGTTCGCGTCGAACACGGCGCGGGTGGACAACATGTCCGACTTGCATGCGGCGATTGACGACGTATTTTCTGGGCTCGGCGCGGCAGAGGTCATTGGCCGCCTCGAATTGGCATCGATCGCCCACGCCCATCTCAATACCTTGTTCCAGTTCGCGGAGCATCCGCAGCTGAAGGCGCGCAAGCGCTGGCGCGAAGTCGATTCTCCGGTTGGATCGATACGCGCCCTGCTCCCGCCGGGCATGCTCGATGGGGTCGAGCCCCGCATGGATCCAATCCCTGATGTGGGCGCCAACACAGATGCGATTCTGACTGAACTAGGCTACGATCCGCCGACCATGACGGCGTGGCGGTCGGCTGGCATCGTGTGAGAGAGGGAGGCGCGTGACGATAAAGGAAGGTTGGAGTGGTCGCGTATACGAAGATTTTGAGGTGGGCGATGTGTATCGACATCCGATCGGTCGAACCGTCATTGACACCGACAACATTTGGTTCACGCTGTTGACGCAGAACAACAACCCGATTCACTTCGACCGCGTGTACGCGGCGCAGACTGAATTCGGGAAGCCTCTCGTCGACTCCACCTTCACCCTGGCGTTGGTAACCGGACAATCGATCATCGACCTGGGTTTGAACGTCATGGCTAACCTCGGATGGGACGAGGTTCGGTTACCTAATCCGGTCTTCGCGGGCGACACGATCTACTCACAGAGCGAAGTGCTCTCGACCCGCGAGTCGAAGTCGCGTCCCAACGTGGGGATCGTGTCGGTCAAGACGACCGGATTTAATCAAGACGGCACGGTCGTCATCGAGTTCAAGCGCACGTTCATGGTGTTTCGGCGCGATCACGTTCCCGAACGGGTTCAGGTTGTGCCGCGAGTGCCTGGGAAGTAGCCATGTCAGGAAGGCGTGAAATGAGGCAAGGTCGCATGACGTGGATGATTGGCGTGATCGGATGTGCCATTTCCGCGGCCGTCAGCTTGGCGTGTGGAGGACCTAATACCTTGGTTGACGGCGACATCGCGTTCGTCGAGGTCAACGTTCTGCCGATGGATCGGGAGCGTGTGCTCGAGGAGCAGACCGTCATCATTGACGACGGCCGAATCGTTGCGATCGGGAGCTCGGATGAGATCGGTCCAGAGGAAGGGGTCAAGGTCATCGAGTCGGACGGCCGCTATCTCATGCCCGGTCTCACCGAGATGCACGCTCACCTCCCTGATCCGAGGATGTCCGATAAGGACATCGCGAACATGCTCTTTTTATACGTCGCGAACGGTGTCACCACCGTTCGCGGCATGCAAGGTGACCCGTCCCAGTTTGGTCTCCGGAACCAAGTCGACCGTGGGTTGGTCGTGGGTCCATCGATTTTCTTGGCGAGCGTTGAGATGAACGGAGCGAGAATTCAGACGCCCGAGACTGCCGAACAACGTGTTCGTGAGTACAAAGTCTCTGGTTACGACTTGATCAAGGTGGCCAATGACCTGCCGGTCGATGTTTTTGATGCAATGGTTCGGACAGCCGCAGAAGTTGGTCTTCCGTTCGCTGGGCAGGTCTCCGACCATGTTGGACTCAGACGGGCCTTGGTTTCCGGGCAGGCGTCAATCGATAACCTGGACAACTATTTTAAAGGTCTCGTTCCACAGGACCTTAAGACTGAAGTGCCGCCCGGTCTCAGCGGCATTGACGTGCTGCTGGACCGTATGGACGAGACACGGATACCGGAACTTGTCAGCGCGACTGTCGATGCTGGGACCTGGGTGGTGCCTACCATGGTTTTGTCGGAGACCGTGTGTTTCGGTGACCGCGGCTCGGCGGACGTGTTGTCGGAACGTCCCGAGGTCGTGTACATGCCACCCGAGACCGTTGACCGATGGCAGCGGGCCGCAGATGAAGAATGCCTGACCTCGATCGATGTGGACACTAATCGTCGGGTTGCTGAGTTGCGCCGCTGCGTGCTCAAGGCGCTTCACCGAGGTGGTGCGAACATCGCGCTCGGGACCGACTCCCCGCAGGTCTTCAGCGTACCAGGGTTTTCGGTGCACCGCGAGATGGCAGTTTATGCGGACGTTGGGATGACTCCGTACGAAGTGATCGAGGCCAGCACCCGGAAGCCAGCCGAGTATTTCGACGCAACCGATGATTTCGGAACGGTTGCGGTCAACCGCCGTGCAGACTTGATCCTACTGACTGCGAATCCTCTCGACGACATCGGCAATGTTGCCCGTCGAGCCGGCGTTATGCTTCACGGCCGATGGTTTTCGGAAGATGAGATACAGGATCGGCTTCAGGACATCGCCCAGTTCTACGGGAACTGATCTCGGTGGAGGGTCTGAATGAGCGCGACGCGTGAAATCGCGAGTTTCGTGACATCGATACGCTCGCGAACGTGTCGGCTGTGATGGGTCTACTAGTGAAGGATTCCCAATCGACGAGGGAACGCCGTTCAGGGTAGCTACGTTAGCTGGGTTAAGGTTCCTGACGACAACATCGGTCGATGACGCCTCCGTTCCGCAATCGGCGTAGCTTATTGTTTGTGCCAGCGGTTCGTCCTGACCGCTTTCCGAAGGCGCTTGCGACCGGTGCCGACGCGGTGTGCATCGACCTTGAAGATGGAGTCAGTTTCACCGCTAAGGATGAAGCTCGCAATACGGCGCTGACACTCTTTGCAGAGTACGAATCGTGCGGCCAGGAGGTTAGCCTCCGCATCAACGATCCCAAGCATGAGCTTGGCCAGCGAGACCTCGAGGCCATCGTTAGGGCCGGTATTCGACCAGACGCGATTATGGTTCCAAAAGTTGCGGGTCCAGACGACGTGGTCGCCGTCGATACCGCGCTCGCAAACGCGACGCCAGCGCTGCCGCTGATCATCCAGCTTGAGACGGCCCGTGGGATTGCCGCGGCGCACGAGATTGGAGCCGCATCGACGAACTTAACCGCCTTGTTCTTCGGTGCGATTGACCTGTCGGCTGATGTCGGGTGCGAGGTCGAGTGGGAAGCCTTGTTGTACGCACGTTCGCGGGTCGTGCTGGCCTCGGTGCTGTCTGGCGTGAGCGCGCTGGACTCGCCTTTCATGGACGTGCCCGCGCTCAGCGCACTTGCCGATGAGAGCCGTCGAACTCGACGATTGGGGTTCGTCGGCAAGGCGGCCATCCATCCTTTACAGGTCGCGGTGATTCAGGAGGCGTACACACCTACCGATGACGAGGTGGCCTGGGCGCGGAAGGTCGTCGAGTCGTATGAGGCTAACGAAGGTGGTGTGCTGCTGCTCGATGGGCAGCTTATTGAGCGTCCAGTCGTCATCGCGGCGCAACGTACGCTTCAGCGCGCAGGTCGCGACCACAAGAGGTCAGAACACTAGACGGCTTGAACGCTAGGAACGGTAGGTTTGGCTACGAGGGAGTGATCGATCGACGTGTGCGACAGCATGCCGTCATCGGCTCCGGATCGTTCGTGCCGCATCTCATCGGTGCGCTCGAGGGCTAGGAGGTTCTGGATGATTGGTAGATAGAACACGCCATCGCCGATGATTGAGATGCGCTCCCGATTGATCTGGACCCACCCTAATTCCCCGAGCACCTGCCAGATGGTTCGAAAATCTTGCGAAACATCACGATCGAACAGCGCCTGGTGGTCGGCCCGATCGATCGAAAGTCCTTGTAGCTCCTGGAAGAGCAGATGGATGCGGAGGTCGGTTTTCGTATAACGGAATCCACGCATGAGCGGGAATCGTTGATTATCGAGGTCCCTGAAGTAGTCGTCGACGCGGATCTGATTGATATAGGCCCACCCCGGCGACGTCGGCGTTCCAAAGAAGAAGGAAATGCCAGCAAACCCCCAGCCCCATGCGTCGAAGCGTAGTTGCGTATCGTGATCTTGACGGAACGGACGGCGAAACAGCTCTTCATAGAGGTAGCTGCTTGAGAGTTCGTCATCAATGGGGCGCTCGAAATCGTACGGGGTAACCTGCCGAAATCCGTGCGACTCGAGAAACTGCTTGCCGACACGATACATCTCAAGGTTCTCGGCGGGCGAAGGCAGTTCAGTTCGACGATGTCTCGAAAAGTTTGTCCGGCCCGCGACGTTCAATTCGTAGTTGGTAATGTGGTCAACGCCGGCCTCCACGATGGCCTCGAGGTCACGGAGCATGTGGTCGACTGTTTGGTTGGGCCACCCAAAGATGAGGTCGACGCTCAGCGGTAAGTTCAACTGTTGACACCATTTGATTGTGTGAAAGACTTGTTCGGTCTTTTGCTTCCGGCCGCTGGCCTTGATGAGTTCGTCATCAAGCTGCTGCACGCCCATGCTAATTCTATTGATCCCGCACGCCTTCATGGCGCTCAGCTTCTCGAGACTGAACGTTTGTGGGATACCTTCGAGCGTAACCTCGATATCGGGCGGAACCTCGAAGACGTCTCGCACGATGTTCATCAGCACAACGTACTGGTCAGCTTTGTAGAGGTTCGATGTTCCGCCGCCCAAGTAAATGCTTGCAAGCTCGACTTTCCCGAGGTACGGGCGAAACATCTCGCCTTCCCGTTTCAAGTGCTCCAGGTACACATCGAGCTGGCGGCTATCCTGGTAGACCTCGCTCGGGAAGAGACAGAAACCACAGCGGTCAGGTTCGGTGGGGAGACAATACGGACTTCCGACGTAGAGATTCAGCCGTTTGGTCATCGTCGCCGCGCCCTGGGCGCGATGCTGCATCACGTCTGGAACAGAGATCTGCGTGTCTTGCCAGAAGACCGGCGATGGATGGCCGTGCAGGACCTTGTTACTCTGCCTACGTGCACGATGCTTATCGATGAAGGACCTTACGGCTGAACGGTTGAGCATTTGCTAGCTTATAGTTAAGGAATGTGGCGCTCGACGGACTCAACCCGCCCTGACACTAACGCGCGTGTGTGATGTGATTGTCGACCGTTCAGCTTCTTTATGTCAAGACAATCACTCCGTCTTAATAGGTGAGGGCACATCGCACGGCAGCGTCGTGAGCACGACCCCTGGCACGTCTTACTTGACACGTGCGAGCACCGCGTGCTGATAGTTGAATTCGACGTCCAAAGGTTCGGCCGGAAGAGGAATGGCGACGTCCACTGACGGGGCGTCCACCCAGATTCGATGGACCACCGGTGGACGGTCCTTAAAGCGAAGGAGAATCGGCACGGGCATCCGGAAGTTGTTGGGGACGTCCTCCTGACGGATCATGCCGTGTAGGATGAATGGATCTCTCTGGTCGACCACCCGACTTACCTGGAGATTCGGTCGGTACGTGGGCACGTCGATGCCATATACCCATTGGTCGAAGAACCAGTCCATTGGCTCGTCAAAGGCCGCTGAAACTATTCGTTCGAACGCGTCGGTCGTTGCAGGGACGTCACGGTGACTGGATACGAACGTACGCATCAATGTTCGGAAACGCGTATCGTCTGTTGACGGGAGATCGGTTAGCATCATGCGGAGCATGTGCAAGATGAAAGCGCCCTTTTCGTACGCCACGATGTAGTAGTCGAATGGCGCCTTTCCAGTACGAAGCCGATATCCGACGACGACCGGTCCGGCTTCGTGACCGTTACTTCGCCGGATGCGCTCGGGCCGTAGGCCGTACCTCAGAAGCCCCAGGCCCTGCCCGACGTTGACTTCACCAAGGACATTGAGGCGCCATGAATCCAGCATCCTGAGGTACTCGTTCTCATCGCCGATACCGTTCAGGGTGTACATGGCCGCCGCATACTGCGCGAATCCTTCGGGGATCCACTGATCCCGGTAGCTGTCCCAGTCCACCGCGGCTCCCCACCATTGGTGGGCGATCTCGTGAGCGCGAAAGAACGCCTCCTCGCGTGTGTGGAGTTGTCCGAAAGTCCGGAACGAGAGAAGGACTAGCCCAGGAAACGCTTGACCCATGTTCCAGGGTGCCTCGGTGAGGCGGAGTGAATTGAATGGGTAGGGGCCGAAATAGTCGTGGAACGTGCGAAGGATCCCAACGAGATCCTTGGCCACCCTCTCGTTGGTACCTGGGGAAAACCCTAAACGATTGTCGTCCTCATACAGGTAGATTTCCGAGAGATCAGAGACGTCGATATCGGACACATTGAACTGGCCAAAGTTGAAGGACATGCTACGAACCGGTTCATCGCAAACCCATTGCATCACGCGTGTTCGCTCACTGACATTGTCCTCGAGCAACGTCATTCCGCTTACGACCTGGAATCGATCGGGCATCCTAAACGTCAGCCTCATACGGCCTCGGCGGTTGTCGGAATGATTCGGCATCCAGTCAATAGTGTCCTTCAATAGATAGCGACTGTCGGCACGCAGGTTTTCGACTAGGGGTCCCTCGTAGGCCAGCTCGAGGACGAACCGCTCACCGGCCGAAACGGTCCGCGGTAAGGCAATGGTTACCTGCGGCTCGTACAGGTCGTCCTCCATCCATCTCGGGTGGCGTGCTTTGACATAGTGCAGCTGATCGCCCGTCAGGCCGACCGGTTCGTCTGGTGCGGTGGAGGATCCACCCAGGAGCTGAACCGCGCGAACATTATCAACATCGTTTGGGACGGTGTGCCTCCAGCGAACGTCGGTAACTTCAACGAACCGGGACAGCTGGAGACGAAGCGCGGAGAGCGGCTGTTGAGGCTCTATTAGTAGCGCAGCTCGCCCCTTGACGTCACCGCTGGTGTCGATCGCGAGGTCGACATCGGTTCTCGGGATCTTCACCCGAGCCGACCAGTTTTCGTGATGAGGCGCGAGCGGCCTGACACTGAGTCCAAGATCGCGGGCGTTCCAGTCGTCGTCGTCGTCGTCGTTTTCCTCGATCTTGCCCTCGACATCGGGGCTCCGAGAGAAGCCGTCGATCACCGCGCTGCTCACATCCGCGTCGAAGTCCAAGAGCGCGTTAAACTCCATCCAGACGTCGACGACCTCGCGACGTTCGTCGTATCGAAAGAGGCGCAGCTCTTCGGGGTTGTGAGGCTCGCGTTCGATGGTCAGCCACCCATGGTCATCGGTATCGATCTGGGCATACGTGTAGGGGACGGTATTCGCCGAGTTGCCAGCTTCTAGCAAGGCGACCAGGAGACGACTGTCCGGATTCGCGAGCTGTCCGTCAAGGAGCTCAGAACGCCGGTCTTCGAGCAGGTCGGCGGCGTCATCGGCATGGCTACCCCGTGCGTTGTTCGCAAGCGCCCGCAGCCGGTCACCCGTGTCATCGGCGAACCATAGAACGAGCCGGTCAAACGGCTCGTCCAAGTAATCTTCGTCGTCAAGAAATCTCTCGAGTTGATGATGCTCGATACCGTCGGGAGGGTAGGCACGAACCACCCCGTCACCGAGGAAGACCGCGGCCGCTGGACGATCATCGTCAAGTGTCAGCATGTAGAGATCCCCGTCGGACAGGTCGAAGGCGAAACGATCGATTCGTAGCTGTCCATCTTGGATGTAGCCCGCCGGTTCGACACGCTGCGTGCGCAGCTCTTCATAGAGTGGTAGGGTCCCAAGACCATCGGCGTCAGCGTCGTGGCCCTGGGAAGCACCGAGGATCGCCACGGTGGCTACGGCCAGGCCGATGACCCCAGACAGAATACAGTGTTTCCACGATCGCGTCATGCCTATGGCTTTACTTTTCCCATAATCAATCAGTTTAGGCTGACCGTCGGCTTCTCGCCAGACAGATTTCCCCGTCTTGGGAGCTTGTGCCAGAAAGCGGTCGAATCTCCGCTGGGTCTAGTGCTGGGGTCCGGGACTACCATGAGATCCGGACGGATAACGAGCAGATGCAGGGAGTCATGCAAGACGATCGAGTTAAAGGGAACCTCTGCGTAGTGATTACGGATGTTTTCCGTTCGCTCGGTGAAAGAGACAGGCTCTTGACGATAGCTTCCAGTGTATGCGATGGAAGCAAGAATGATTAGCGTTGTCGAGGCCTTCGCAGCTCGATGCTTGTGGTGCGGAAGGGGGGATTCGAACCCCCACGATGTTGCCACCGCCAGCCCCTCAAGCTTGTTAATATTAATATAAGTCAATAAATAGGGTCATTAATTGATATTATGTTACTGACAACACTTGACAACATTTCTGCAAATCCAGCACACTTGGCGGCGTTCATGGCCGAGCCCCACCACCGCCGCCAGACCACCGAAACCCTCACCAAACTCTACGACGGCAAGCTCCGTCTGGAGCGCCGCAACGGCGGGTCGAAGATATACGCCCGCACCTTCCTCCAAGGCAAGAGCCTCCTCAAGAGCACCGGCGAGCGCACCGTCTCCGCCGCCACCAAGATCGCCACCGACTGGTATCTCGACCTGCGCGACCGGATGCGCAAGGGTGAGACCCTCTATGGCCGCTCGTTCGCCGAGATGGCGGAGGCCTTCTGTCTTCATGCCGACCAGATCCGGGAGGTGTCGGAAGGCCAGCGGCGCAACTACCGCCAGAAGTGGAACCTGCTCAAGGATCATTTCGATGGCGTTAAGGTGACCGCCGTTGACGCCAAGTTCCTGCTCGCCCTGCGCGAGACACGCTCGCAGGCCATGACGAAGAACGGCAAGGCGGTCAAGCCGGCAACGCTGAAGAAGGACATGGATTTCATCCGGCTCGTCCTGCGCCACGCCAAGCACATCGAGAAGTGCCTGGACGAGTTGCCGGAGTTCCCCTCCTTTCGCGGGCAGGCGTGGGAAGTCGTGCCCTCGCCGCGACCGTTCCTCGACTACAACCAGTGGGTTGCGGTGCGGGATCTCGCCAAGGCCCGCATGAACGAACCCGACCTTAACCCCCGCACCAAACGCCAACGTCAGGAACTCTACTGGTTCCTGCTCATGTGCGTCGGCTCCGCGCTACGCGTGGGCGAAGCCTACTCGTTGCGCTGGCGCGACTGCGAGTTGATCAAGCTTGGCGACCAAAACCACACCGAAGCCGTTCACATGCGCGTGCTCGGAAAACACTCCCGTGGCGGTAACCGCGAGGACGGCTACGGCATGTTCGGCGCCGTCAACGCCTTCAAGAACATGCGCGCTAGTCGCCCGGACGCCGAACCAGGCGATCCTCTGTTTCTGGAGAACCACCGCGAGGGGATCAAGGAACTTCTGATCAAGGCCAACCTGCGCGTTGACCCACGAGGCCGCACCCGCGACTCCAAGAGCCTGCGCCAGACCGGGATCTCACTGCGGCTCGACCTCGGACCGAACCCCGACTACCGCGACATCGCGAAGTGGGCCCGGACGAGCCCGGCGATGATCGCCTCCTTCTACGACCAGACCCATCCGCAGCAGAGCGTCGAGCGCATCGTCGGCTTCAGGAAGCGCACGCGGGAGCCGAGGAAAGCCAGAGGCCCGGCCGATGCCTCCCCGCCGGCGTGACCGGGGCGCCGTCGAGGCCCGCTCGCAACGACACCAATTCTGTACAGCAGGCGCGACTGAAGTGGACCCCAAAATCTGGACAGTCGTCTAAGTTAAAGTCGTGAGCCGGCGGGCGAGGAGGTCCGACGATGGCAACACGACGACAACACAATGCGGCGTTCAAGGCGAAAGTGGCCGTGGCGGCGCTGCGGGGCGACCGGACGATGAGTGAAATGGCGTCCGCGTTCGGCGTGCACCCGGTGCAGATCGCGCTGTGGAAGCAGTGCGCCCTGACGGCGCTACCCGAGGCGTTTGCGACGCGCCGGCGCGGGACGGACGCAGACCAGGCACCTGTCGATCCCGGCCAGGTCGGGTTCTTCAACAGCCTGCCAGCGCTACCGCGGAGCGGGGTCACTGTCCAAGCAGCAAAGGTCACCAGTGCCAGACAGCCTGAAGTTCCTCTACCACCTGCGGGTCGTACCTATCATCAAGAATCTCGGCCAGCGATAGAGTGATCCCCTTCCGCACTCGT
The DNA here is from genome assembly GCA_965237405.1 of Vicinamibacterales bacterium. GTDB lineage: Bacteria > Acidobacteriota > Vicinamibacteria > Vicinamibacterales > UBA8438 > CAUZIB01. The sequence continues at coordinate 3,076,679 of OZ250139.1, forward strand.
GGATAGTCTCCGGATAGATGCAACTCCGAGAGAGCGACACGCTGATCGCGCGACGGCCAGCAAAGCGCGCGCGTGGGGCCTCGTCGTCGGCCAGTCGAGATCGGCTCGGGCGGATTGTGTGATTTCCTGCCAACGAGTCAGATGCGGGACGGGCTGCAAGGCTCTACAGTGGTGAAGGCGGCGGGAGTCGAACCCGAACCACGTGATTTTCTAAGTGAATGATGGCAAAGGACTTCTGGCGATAAGTCTTTGTCGGTCCTCACGTTCCAGCCCTACGGTCGTCCCCTCCAGTCTCCTGGAGTCCCCCCGAGTCGACCCCAGTCGTGGCAACATTGTGGCAACGCTCCTCGCTAGGAGGACCGCCTGTTCAGTGACGTCCCCATCGTAGTCGAACCAAGGGCCTCGCACCTTCAGCCTGGGCTTCAGGCGAAGCCGAACAGCGGGGGGAAGACGATGACGACGACGGCGGCCCAGGCCGAGTAGACGGGCAGGTACGTCACCTGCCAGCGCTCGAGCGCCGCGAACTCGCCGCGCCCGCGCAGGAAGCGCGCGTAGAGCTGCGCCGACCATGCCAGGTTGACCAGCAGGATCAGGTTCTCGCCGAGCGCGGCCACGCGGTTGGGCGTGAAGCCCAACTCCGTGATGCGCGCGGCGATGGCCGCCAGCGCCAGCGCATCGACCAGGAGTGCGCTGACGACCAGCAGCAGCTGTAGTCGATCGAACGCGGTGGGCGCGGCGCCGGGCTCACGCGCCGACACGGCGTAGAGCACGAGGCCCACGACGACCACCAATAGCAGGTCGAAGGCGATGAGCACCTCGCGCTGCACCTCGATGGGGTTGCCGGTCCACGCCATCGTGCCCAGGAACGCAAGCAGCAGCAGGGTGAACAGAGGGGTGAACAGGTGCGTCAGCACGGGCGCCATGTTCTCGATCACACTCTGCTTGGCTTCCACGAGCCAGGAGCCCACGATCACCGCGCCTGCCGCACCGCACGGGATCATCCAACTCTGGGCCAGCCACTCGGCGTCGACGTCGATGGCGGCGAACATCATTAGCGTGAAACCGATGAGCACGCCGCCGCCCATGGCGATGAGCACGTAGTAAATGAACAGCTCGCCCGAGAAGCGCACGAAGTTCATCCGCCCGGAGCCCGCCCACCAGCACCCCCCGACGTATGCGACCCCGACGACCAGCCACAGCGCAATCGGCAGGTGCAGGATCATCAGCAATCCGGTATCGCTCCGGCCGGTGAACGGGTACACGTTGGCCACGACGGCTGCCGTGGCGAACGGCACGGCCAGCCATGCGGCTCGTGGCAGGTGGAACGCCCTCTTCCAGGCGAAGTAGCCCACGAGCAGCGGCAGCACGAAGAAGGTCGCGTTGCGGGGGTAGAACACATTGGGCTCGTCGTCGACGACGAACGGCTGACCGAACAACGCGGGCAGTTTGATGGTGATGCCCGCTGCCACAGCGAGGCCCAGGACCACGAACCCCTCGATGCGCCCCGTCGCGTCCGCATCGCCCGGGTCATCGGGCGCGACGACCAGCTGCTTCCACAACCGTTCGGAGTGCTCGCGCGCGAACTCGCGCGACACCGCGTCGAGGCTGCCCATCCGCTTGACCGCCACGAGGAACGCTTCGTCGTCGGCTAGCCCGGCTTCGACGAGCGCCGTCACCTGATCGCGCAGGTGCGTTTCGAGCTCCTCGACGTCGGAGCCGTAGATGGCCTGGCGGCGGCGTAGGAACGCCCGCCACTGCGCGATCTGCGCCTCGAGCGCGTCCCCGCCCTGGAAGGTCGTCACGTGAGGGAGGCCTCCATCCAGATGCCCCGCAACGTGGCATCGACCACCCGCCACTGCTTCTGCTGGGTCGCCAGGTGCGCTCGCCCCTGCCGGGTGATGCGGTAGTACTTCCGGCGCCGGCCCGTTTCCGACGTGCCCCACCGGGCGCTCACGTAGCCGTGGCGCTCCACGCGGTGCAGCACGGGATACAGCATGCCGTCGGTCCACTGCAGATGGCCGCCCGACAGTTCGCGCACGCGCTTGAGGATCGCGTAGCCGTAGCTGTCCCCGTCAGCCAGGATGGCCAGCACCAGCGGCGTGGCCGACGCTGCGACGAGGTCCTTGCCGATATCCATCCCTTGCAGACTTATACATTGTGATTCTATGTAAGTCAACAAGGCCCATCACGCAGGACCACGACCGCGGCCCGGTCAGCTCGATCAGGCCAAGATCTCGGGTACCGACTTCCGGGTTGAAAGCGCGACTATCAACACCCGTCAGCGCCTGAAGATCCGCAAGCTGATCACCACGGTCGGAGTGGCCTGCAAGCCGAACGAGGAGGTGGCTGCGGCCGGAGAGTTCATCGCCACGTTGAGCGACTTGGCGCGCCGCGCCGGCGGCGATGTGCCGCTCCCCGAGCGCCCGGACACGAGTCACCTGCTGGATCTCCAGTCACTCGCCGGCAACGAGCAGCTAGTGGGCATCCTCAATCAACACGACAAGCTCCTGCAAAACATTGAGGACTGGACCAAGGCGCGTGACTTGGCAGAAAAGCGTCTGCCGGCCTACCAGCGCTTGCAGTGTCTGGCACGCCACGCCGACGGATTGGATGCCGCCAAGAAAGTCCAGCCGCAGATCGATGCGCTCGCCGCCAACCGTAGCCTGCTGGACACCACGGACCCGGTGCCGGATCTCACCAAGGCACTCGCCGATGCGCTACGCGCCGCGCTGGCGGAAGCCGAGAAGCACTACGCCGAGGTCTTCGATGAGGAGTCCACGCGGCTCGAGTCCGCCGAGAGCTGGCAGACAATCGAGCAGTCTGATCGCGACCGGATTCTGAAGAGACTGAATATTGCCAAGGCGACGAAAGGGGTCACGGGGACGGGGCAGGAAGTAATCGGGTCGCTCGAGCGCATTTCGTTGGACGCTTGGCGGACCCACACTGCCGCGTTGCCGCAGCTCTTTGCGGAGGCACGGATCCAGGCCGATAAGCTGGTTGAGCCGAAGATCCATCACGTCAAGCTGGGCAGCGCCACGCTGCGCACGCCTGAACAGGTTAAGGCCTGGGTAACGAAGACTGAGCACGAACTGCTCGAGCAGCTCAAGCAAGGTCCCATCGTGGTGTCGTAGGGTCACGTATGAAGACGCTTTCGACAGAACATCGCAGGCAGTTAGAGCGGACGGTCGTAGACGCCCGCGACATCGCCGAGACTGGTGCCAGGGGGGCATTGGAAGCACTCGCGGTACACCACCACGAGCCCTACGGCCACATGAGCGGTGCGCAGCGCCGGCTGCGCAATCGTTTGCGAGCACACGCACACCACCTAGGTGATCGGGTCGACGCACGTACCGGCAGCCACACGATCGATCACTTGGTCCACGAGGGCGCCTACGAGCACTGGCACGGGATGCTGTTCGCGCGCTTTCTTGCCGAGAACCATTTGCTCATCGAGCCTGAAATGGGGGTCGCCATCACGCTGGATGAGTGTGAAGATCTGGCAAAAGAAGAAGGCGTCGACAAGTGGGCACTGGCCGCGCGTTTCGCGCACCGTACGCTGCCGCAGGTGTTCCGACCGGATCACCCCGTATTCGATGTGCAGTTCGCCCGCGAGTACCGGCTGAAGCTCGAAGGCTTGGTCGAGGGGCTGCCGGCCGAGGTGTTCACGACCACGGATGCGCTGGGGTGGGTCTACCAGTTCTGGCAGACCAAGAAAAAAGACGAGGTCAACCGCTCCGAAGTCAAGATCGGGGCCGATGAGTTGCCCGCAGTCACCCAGCTCTTCACTGAGCCTTACATGGTGCAGTTCCTGCTGCACAACTCTCTGGGAGCATGGTGGGTCAGCCGGCATTCGGAAAAGCCTCGCCCCGTCGATCTGACCTATCTGCGCCGAACAGAGGATGGAGCACCAGCGGTCGGCACGTTCGAGGGTTGGCCGGACGACCTTTCGGAGTTCCGCCTGCTCGACCCGTGCTGCGGCTCAGGGCACTTTCTGGTGGCGGCGTTCCTGATGCTGATGCCTATGCGTATGGCGCTCGAGAGTCTGGACCCAGCCGAAGCTGTGGATGCCGTACTGCGGCAAAACATTCACGGGCTGGAGCTCGACCAACGCTGTGTCGCGATTGCGGCTTTCGCGCTGGCGCTTGAGGCATGGCGTTATCCCGATGCCGGCGGCTTTCGGGCGCTGCCGAAGCTCAAGCTCGCCTGGTGTGGACAGCCGGTTACCGGCAAGAGGGAGCAATGGCTCGCGCTCGCCGAAGGTGATTCCCGGCTCGAGGCCGGGATGGCGGCGCTGTATGACACCTTCCGCGATGCACCGACATTGGGCGGCTTGATTGACCCGGCGCGTTCCGTGCCTGAGGACATGCTGACGGCGGGTTTCGGGGACTTGCAGCCGCTGCTTGAAGAGGCGTTGCGGGAACATGCCGGCGAGGAGGAGTGGGAAGAGACTGCTATCGCGGCACTTGGCCTCGCGGAGGCCACTAGCCTGTTGAGTAGCCACTACCACCTAGTGATCACCAACGTCCCGTACCTTGCTCGCGGCAAGCAGAATGAGCGGCTGCGCGAATTTGCTGAGACACGGTATTCAAGCGCCAAGAACGATCTCGCCAATGTGTTTCTCGAACGATGTCTGGAGTTCTCAAAGGGTGATGGCGCCGGCGTAACGCAGATCGTCATGCCCCAGAATTGGCTATTCCTGACAAGCTACAAGGCACAGCGCGAACATTTGTTGAAGGACGTGCGCTGGGATCTCTTAGCCAGATTAGGGCCTGGGGCGTTCGAAACGATCAGCGGCGAGGTAGTGAACGCAATCCTCCTGACCCTGAATCGCACGCGACCCCACACCGACCATCAACTGCAAGGTATCGACGTTAGCGGACCGCGGACGGTGGGCGATAAGGCGGAGGTGCTGCGGGGCGGCGACGTTGTGGCCGTCAGCCAGAAGGGGCAGTTGGGGAATCCGGATGCGCGCATAACTTTAGAAGAGGTTGACGACATTGCGCTCATCTCGAAGTATGCAGAGGGCGTACATGGCTTTGGCAGCAAGGACTCTCCCTGTTTCTTCCGCCAGTTCTGGGAGACGCACGAATTCGCGCCCGATTGGCACTTCCTCCAAACGACTGTGGAGGCAACCCTGCCTTGGATGGGTTGCGAACAGATTGTCTACTGGCAAAACGGAGAAGGTCTTCTCGCTGAGCGCGGTCGCCGCGGTGAAGCAATTCCTGCAGGGCGTAGCGCGTGGGGCAGAGTAGGTGTCGCGGTGAGCCAAATGCGTGAGATCCCGGCTTCTTTATATACGGGCGAGATATTCGACAAGAACGTTGCAGTCGTTTGCCCGAAAGATGCTTCTATTCTTCCCGCAATCTGGTGCTTCTGCTGTTCCCCCGAGTACAACGAGGCGGTTCGGCGGATCGACCAGAAGCTGAATGTCACTAACGCCACCCTGGTCAAGGTCCCCTTCGACCTCGACCGCTGGACCAAGGTCGCAGCCGAGCGCTACCCCAACGGCCTCCCCAAGCCCTACTCCAACGACCCCACGCAGTGGATCTTCCACGGTCACCCCTGCGGCTCGGTGGTCTGGGACGAAGAAAAGAATTGGACCACGCACGATCCGTTGCGCACTGACACGACGGTTCTACAGGTCGATGTCGCCCGACTGCTCGGCTACCGGTGGCCGTCCGAGCACGACCCGGAAATGGATTTGGCCGAGGAGCAGCGCGCATGGGTTGAGACCACCAAGGCGTTGCACCATTTTGAAGATGAGGACGGCATCGTATGTATCTCCTCGGTGCGTGGCGAGCGGCCAGCGGCCGAACGGGTGATGCAGCTACTGCATGCGACCTATGGAGATGACTGGCACGACGGGATTCTGACCGAGCTGCTCGCCGAATCCGGCAGCGCGTCCCTCGATGATTGGCTGCGCAATCAATTCTTCGACGAGCACTGCAAGCTGTTCAATCACCGTCCCCTTGTCTGGCACATCTGGGACGGCCGCAAGCGTGACGGCTTCCATGCGCTGGTCAACTACCACAAGCTTGCCGAAGGCGATGGCAAGGGCCGGCGCCTCCTGGAGTCGCTGACGTACAGCTGCCTCGGCGACTGGCTCGCCCGTCAGCAGGACGGCGTGAAGCGCGGTGAGGGCGGTGCGGAGGATCGCCTCGTCGCGGCGCTGGAGCTACAGAAACGCCTCGTCGCCATACTGGAAGGCGAACCGCCTTTCGACCTCTTCGTTCGCTGGAAGCCCATCAAGGAACAGTCCATCGGCTGGGAGCCGGACATCAACGACGGTGTACGACTCAACATCCGCCCCTTCATGGCCCAGGATCTACCCGGCGGCAAGAAAGGCGCCGGCATCCTACGCGCCAAGCCAAACATCCATTGGAAGAAAGACCGCGGCAAGGAACCGACCCGCGACCAGTGGCAGTTCCCCTGGTTTTGGGAGAACGGCAAGTTCACCGGCGACCGTGTCAACGATGTGCATCTCGCGAACACCGAGAAGCGCGCTGCCCTGGAGGCGGCCGGCGCCACGGCAAAGAGGTGACAGCGATCGTGGATCGAACAGGCAACGCAGTCATCGAAGCACTCGTTCGGTCCTTGGAGGCCGCAGCCAAGTTCAACCCCAACGATGTCGTGCACCCCTACGCGGTCCTGTGGACGGACCATGATTCGCAGTGGCAACCGATCATTGCGCAGCTCCGGCGACTGCTCCCACAGCTCGTGACCCTCGGTGACTATGAGCCGGAACACCGAAGCGGGCCGGCCATCTGGCTGCGGAGCGTGGTCGATGGGGCGCTGCCGGAAGTCGAGCTACCGGAAGGCGTAACACCCATCGTCTATCTGCCAGGCGTCAGTCGGCAGGAGCTGCGTGCGGTCCAGGAATGCCCGGACAGTCTCAAGCCCCTGGTCGAGTTGCAGTACCGGGGGGTGTGCTGGACGCAGAAGAACGGTAAGGACTGGACAGCAGAAGCGTTCCTCCTCTCGGAGGAAGGCGGATTGGGTCTCGATGTCGCGCGTGATGCGACCACCCGGCGCGCCATGCTGGGCGCACTGGCGGAACTCGCCACCACCTCGGTTGACCGGCTGAAAGGCAAGCACCTCGAGGCCGATGACTTCGACAAGCTCTTTTCTGACGACCCCGCCAAAGACCTTCTGCTATGGCTGAGCGACCCGGAGGCGGTGAGATCCGGATGGAACGGAGGCCGATGGGCCGCCTTCAAGTCGCGCTGCAAGGCAGACCTCAAGTTCGATCCAGACAAAGACGGCGAGCTGGTTGGCGCGGAGCTGCTGGGTAAGCGGGAGGGGCCATGGGCGACGGTGTGGGAACGATTCACCGAGTCGCCTGTGCTTTACCAGGGGTTGCCGGAGCTCCTGCGCAAGGCAAAGCCGACAGACCTGCTCGAAGAATCTTCCTCGTCCTGGCCTCAGAACAATGAGCAGGAAGAGGCCGGGCTGCGACAAGCGCTCCTCGGACTGGAGAAATCTACGCCGGCCAAGGCGCGCGAACGTGTGCTTGAGCTGGAGAAAGTCCATGGGCCACGGCGTGAGTGGGCCTGGGCAAAGCTGGGCCACGCGCCCCTCGCGAACGCGCTCGGGAACATTGCGCGGCTTGTAGAAGTTGCTGCAACCAAGCTGGGTGGCGCATCGGTAGCGGAGATGGCCAAGCTCTACGCCGATAGTGCCTGGGAGGCTGATACTGCGGCGTTGTCCGCGGCGGCCGCGGTGAAGTCGACCGCGGATGCGCAAGCCGTAGGCAAGGCCTTGAACGCCGTGTACCGGCCCTGGCTTGAGTCGGCTGCGGATCACCTTCAGGCTCTCGCAGAGAAGGAGCCTCTGCCTGGACACGACGGCCAGGCGCTGGAGGAGTTGCTCGTCGAGCCAGGCGGCATGGTCTTGTTCACCGATGGTCTCCGGTTCGACGTGGCCCAGCGTCTTGCGTCCCGGATGCGGGACAAGGGCTGGACGGTAACTCTGTCGACCCGGTGGGCTGGCCTGCCGACGGTGACAGCGACGGCCAAGCCGGCGGTGTCTCCTGTCTCGAGCGACATCAAGGGCGTTTCGCTCGGAGTGGATTTCCTGCCGGTGACGGCGAACGGCACACAGCCCCTGACGACGGACCGCTTTCGCAAAGTGCTGGCATCGGCCGGCTATCAGTACATCGATGCGGATGAAACGGGCGATCTCGCTGGTCGCGGCTGGACTGAGAACGGCGAGCTTGACAAGTTGGGGCATTCGCTGCAGGGCAAGCTCGCCAGCCGGGTCGAAGAGCAGGTCGAGCTCTTACTCGAGCGTGTCGAGATCCTGCTCGAGGCCGGTTGGCGCGAAATCCGCGTGGTGACGGACCACGGTTGGCTCTGGCTGCCCGGCGGGCTCCCCAAGGTCGATCTCCCCAAGTACCTGACGGCAAGTCGCTGGGCGCGCTGCGCCGCGATCAAGGGCGGCTCTAAGGTGGAGGTACCGACCGTGCGCTGGCATTGGAACGCGCACGAGCGCGTCGCGGTGGCGCCTGGCATCGCGTGCTTCAGTGCCGGCAACGAATACGCCCACGGCGGATTGAGCCTCCAGGAGAGCCTTGTCCCGGTCATCCGGGTCACTGCCGGCAACGCGGCTGCCAAGGCAACGACAGAGGTCGCGGAAGTCAACTGGGCCGGCCTGCGTTGCCGCGTCCGGGTCGAGGCCGCTCAGCCGAGCCTGTCGGTTGACCTGCGCACAAAGGTAAACGATGCAGGCTCTTCGGTGAGCCAGGCGCGCGTGCTCGACGCCAAGGGCGCTGCGAGCCTCCTGATTGTGGATGATGAATTGGAAGGTACGCCGGCGGTGGTGGTCGTGCTCGACGCCAGCGGCCATGTGATTGCGAAACAACCCACGATCATCGGTGGTGACGATTGAGAGTGGAACTCGACCCACTCGACCGTCTGGCGGCGACGGCGTTTGACGGCTACCTGGTCCGTAAGGACTTGGTACGCAAATACAGCCGCCAGTATCCGGTTCCGACATACGTGGTCGAGTTCCTGCTTGGGCGCTATTGCGCCAGCACGGACGAAGAGGAGATCGAGGAAGGCCTGACCATCGTCGAGCGGCAGCTGGCCGACCGCACGGTGAGGACGGGCGAAGAGGAGCTGTTCAAGGCTCGGGCCCGCGACCAGGGTTCAATCAAGCTGATCGACATCGTGCGGGCAAAGCTGGACGCCAAGACCGACTCCTTTGTCGCCGAACTGCCGAGCCTCGCGATCAAGGGCGTGCGCATCGACGACAACCTGGTCAAACAGCACGAGCGGATGCTCACGGACGGCTTCTATGCGGAAGTGACCCTGAGCTACGACGCGGCGATCACCCAGGAAAAAGGTGGGCGACCCTTCGCAATTGATAGCCTGCGTGCCATCCAGCTTTCCAAGGCCGATGTGCTCGACACCCTCAAGCGAAGCCGGCATGACTTTACGGCCGACGAATGGAAACGACTCCTGCTGCGTAGCGTTGGCCTTGAGCCGGCAGCGTTGTCCGACCGCGCCCAACTGGTCGGCCTCGTGCGCATGGTGCCGTTCGTAGAGCGCAACTACAACATGGTCGAGCTGGGTCCACGCGGCACCGGCAAGAGCCATCTGTTCCAACAGATCTCCCCGTACGCGCATCTGATCTCGGGCGGTAAGGCGACCGTCTCAAAGATGTTCGTCAACAACGCCACGAGCCAACGGGGCCTGGTCTGCCAATACGACGTTGTTTGCTTCGATGAAATCTCTGGCGTCTCGTTCGACCAGAAAGACGGCGTCAATATCCTCAAAGGCTACATGGAATCCGGCGAGTTCTCTCGCGGCAAGGAAAGCATCCGGGCCGAGGGCGGCATCGTCATGGTCGGCAACCTCGATGTCGAGGTCGAGCACCAGCAGCGCGTAGGTCACCTGCTGAGCCCGTTGCCACCCGAAATGCGGGACGACACGGCATTCATGGACCGAATTCACGCCTACGTTCCCGGCTGGGGCTTTCCAAAGCTCAACCCCAACGAGCACTTCACAGATCACTTTGGCTTGGTCAGTGACTTCCTGTCCGAGTGCTGGAGCCGGTTGCGCACCGGCAGTCGTGTCCCAGTTTTGCAGGGACGGGTGAACTACGGTGGCGCCCTAAGCGGTCGCGACATCACCGCGGTCAACAAAACCGTGAGTGGTCTTCTGAAGCTCCTGTATCCGGATCCGGAAATGCCGGTGCCGGACGAAGAGCTGGAGGAGATGGTTCGAACGGCCCTGGAAGTTCGCCGGCGGGTCAAGGAGCAGCAGAAGCGGGTTTTCAAGAGCGAATTCCGCAACACGCATTTCAGTTACGCGATGGGGGAGGACGGTATCGAGAAGTTCGTCTCCACGCCGGAGCTGCACAGCGACGAGGCGATCGAGCTTGATCCCTTGCCGCCCGGACAGGTGTGGAGCATCAGTCCCGGCGGACCCGAAACCGGCCCTAGCCTTTACCGTCTCGAAGTGACTGTCGGCAGGGGCAGCGGAGTGAAGATCCTTAATGCCCCGGTGCCTCCGGCGTTCCGGGAGAGCGTCCGGTATGCCGAGCAGAACCTATACACGCGGGCCAAGGAGCTTGTCGGCGACCGCGATCCGCGCGCCCATGAGTTCTCGGTACAGCTCAGGGCGCTGGACAACGATAGAACCGGCACGGCGCTAGGCTTGCCGGCGTTGATGGCGCTCTGCAGCGGAGTGCTCGAGAAGAGCACCAAAGGCGGCTTGATCGTGGTCGGTGCGTTGAATCTCGGTGGCTCTGTTGAGCCTCTCGCCAACGCCGTCGGTATCGTCGAGGTGTCTATCGAGAAGGGAGCCGATACCGTGCTGATGCCGGTTTCGGCGCGAAAACAGCTTTTCGAGCTCTCCGACGACATGGCTACGCGGATCAGCATTCAGTTCTATTCGGATACGCCGGATGCGCTGCTGAAGGCGCTGCTAGAGTAGTTGTCGTTTACTGGAATGACGCTCGGCCTGAGCGGCTCCCTCCGAGGAATTAAGCAGACGCCAATGTGTGCCTATTGGGCACACATCATGCTACGCTGTCCTGCGTGAAAGTCTTCGCGTGGGACGACGCCAAAAACGCGACGCTCCGAGTGGATCGTGGCATCGGGTTCGAGGACATCGTGTTTCATATCGAGCGCGGTGACGTGCTCGACATACTCGAACACCCGAACCCCCACCGGTACGCCGGCCAACGCATCTTCGTTGTCCAACGCGACGACTACGTGTATCTGGTGCCGTACGTCGAGGACGAGGACACGGTCTTCCTGAAGACGATCATCCCGAGTCGGAAGGCCACACGTCAGTATCTCAGTGAGGAGTCTGAGGACCATGAAGATTGACGCCCAGGAAAAGGACTTACTTAAGTCAGTCGAGCGCGGAGAGTGGACGTCTACCGGTGGCGGCAAGCAAGCGCGCACGCGCTACGCTCGCTACGCCAAGGCCACGTTCCGCAAGGACCGCCGGCTGAATATTCGGCTCTCGAGCAAGGATCTGGAGGCGATCCAGAAGCGCGCGCTGGCCGAGGGGTTGCCGTATCAGACCCTGATTTCGAGCCTGTTGCACAAGTACGCCGCCGGGTCCCTCAAGGAGGTTTGATCGCTGGTCGTGCCAGGCGCGTTCGCTCGGACGTTTGCACGACATAGAATCAGACACGGGATACGACACACGGCGGCGCTGGCCGGAAGGGGTCTTCGCCCGTCTGTCGCAAACGACCGTTTACGACACATGCTGATCGGCTACGCCCGCGTCTCAAAGGCGGACGGCTCCCAGTCGCTGGATCTGCAGCGCGACGCGCTGCAGGCCGCGGGCGTCGAGGCCGGCCACGTCTACCACGACTGCGCGTCCGGCGTCCGCGACGACCGCCCGGGACTCGACAGCTGCCTGCGCGCGCTCCGGACGGGCGACGTACTCGTGGTCTGGAAGCTCGACCGCCTCGGCCGCACCCTCGCCCACCTGGTCAACACCGTGCAGGACCTGTCGACCCGCGGCGTGGGCCTGCGGGTGCTCACCGGGCAAGGCGCGCAGATCGACACCACCACCGCCGCCGGCCGCCTCGTGTTCGGCATCTTCGCGGCGCTGGCCGAGTTCGAGCGGGAGCTGATCCGCGAACGCACCCGGGCCGGGCTCACGGCCGCGCGGGCGCCACGGCGGCAGGACGTTCGCGCTGTCGAAAGCCCAGGTGCGGCTGGCCCAGGCCGCGATGGCCCACCGTGACACCTCCGTGTCCGCACTCTGCCGCGAACTCGGGATCAGGCCCGCGCCGCGCCTAGCTGGCTTTGGCCAGGCCGACAATCGCTTCGCGCAATCCATCCATCAGCCCTTCCAGGTGCGCCATGCGTTCGCGGAGTGTCCCGACCTCGCTGCGTAAATCGTTGACCTCGCCGCGCAGCGGTCAAGCCCACTCGGCTTATACTTCTCTCGCCACAACAAACTCGGGCTGGTCCGACGTCAGGGAAAAGGAATAAACCGCCGTGCTGAATGAAATAGTGCTACTGAAAGATCTTACCGACACAGAACGCATGATGTTCCAGTCGGAGCTTGCTGGAAGACGAAAGGACCCGACCACTGGCGTCCTGCTGTCCTTGTTCTTGGGCGGCTTCGGCGCTCACCGCTTCTACCTGGGCCAGACAGGGATCGGCGTCCTGTACCTCTGCTTCTGCTGGACGTTCATTCCGGCGATCGCGGCATTGATTGAGTGCTTTCTGATGTCCGGGCGCGTTCGAAAACACAACGCGGCCATTGCTGAAGAGATCGTCACGAAACTCAAGGCGCTCAGAGGGTGATCACAACGAGTTCCACCACGCGGCCAACGTTGCCCATCCGCTGCGGCGACAAGCACACCAGACTTCGGAATCAGATGCGGCGTCTGTTTGGGTGCACGGTCACAGGTGCGCTCGTGCTCTCGCCATCGCCGCCGGTAATCGCGCCGTCGCAACTCCGCCTCGTGGAACACCTCTAGCGCTGGTAACGATGGCAGCACCCACCAGACCGCCTTGTGTCATGGTCAGCTCGACCTTCTACGATCTTCGTCAGATTCGCGACGATCTTCGCCAGTTCATCGAAGGCTTGGGCTATCGGCCGCTGCTCTCTGAGCATCCTTCGTTTCCCATCGATCCTGACGCGACCACAATCGAGAACTGTCGCCGCCGAGTCGAGCAGGACGCTGATGTCCTTGTGCTTGTGATTGGTGGGCGCTACGGCAGCATCGACGCCACGCCGAACAAGTCCGTCACGAACTTAGAGTACACGTCCGCGCGCCACAAACGCATACCTATCTACGTGTTTATCGACCCGCAAGTGCTCGCGTTGTTGCCTCTATGGAAGCGGAACCAGGCTGCCGATTTCTCCGAGCAGGTGGACTCGCCACGGTTGTTCGAGTTCATCGAACACGTGCGCACGATTGACGCCGTGTGGATGAATGAGTTCAGGATCGCGTGTGACATTACCGATGCCCTGCGCACCCAGTTCGCCTACCAGCAGCAGGCCGGACTGCGACTCCAGCGGCAGGCGGTTGGTCTGGCTGATCAGGACTGGTTGGACACGCTGCACGGTGAGGCTCTGCGCGTTGCGCTCGACAGACCACCACATTGGGAATATCTTCTATTTGCTACCTCGCTGAGGGACGGTGTGGCGCGCCACCGTCGCCTTGCTCGTACTCACGCGCTGAAGATACCAATCGGTTTTGGTGAGGACGTACAAGACCCACTGGCGTGGATCAACGCCAGATTCAACGACGCGCTGCGTCTGGTAAGTACGCTGAACGACTTGATGGGTGCCATTCAAGAAGCGTTCGGACCTGTAGGTGTGTCCGGTGACACCGGCTCCATCATCTTCGTGACGGACACGATGGCCGACCTATATCGGGATGCCATCTTATGGGGGCTACGGGTGCGGACCGCGAACGTCGATGGGCAGTTTCAGCGACTCGTGACTGCGGTCGGCGACATGATGGATGATGTCGTACAGCAGCTCGCCCAGTTTGGACCGCACGTGAAGGCACAGCTCGAGGCGGCGATCGCCGCACCGAAGACCGGAGTGCCGGTCGAAATAACGCTCACAATATCATTACCAGAATCAGCAGTGCGATCGTTCAACGACGAACTGGCGCGGCTCACAAGCGGGGCACAATGAGGCCCAAAGAAGGCTCGGTAGCGCGTTGTCCGGGGCGTGACACGGGGGCTGCGCGACGGTCCGTGTACGAGGCGCGGTCTCGCGCGCGGGTACGGCGGCGCTGGCCGGACGGCGTCCTCGCCAGTGTGTCGCAAACGACCGTTTACGACACATGTTAATCGGCGACACCCGCGTTTCGAAGGCGGACGGCTCCCAGTCGCTGGAGCTGCAGCGCGACGCCCTGCAGGCTGCGGGCGGCGACGCCGGCCACGTCTACCACGCCGTCGCGTCCGGCGCAGGCGCTCGCGCAATGACTGACTCCCCGACGCGGGTGGCAGCGCAGCGGTGGCACCACGGGGTTCCAGGCGCGGCCGTGGCGTTGATGGCGGTGGCGGCGACGCTGCTCCCCGGACTGGCCGTCGCGCAAGACGTCTACTTGCGCGCCGGGCTCGACCTGAGCCGTCCGGCCGACACGCACTTCACAGACGCGGACTGTGCAAGCATGGTCCCGACCGCGCTGTACGGCTGCGGCGTGGGCGGTGACGGCGCGCCGCTCCGGTCAGTGGGGGACGTCGGCACGGTCGCAGGCGTTGAGCTGGGGCTCGGGTACGCCGTGGCGCCCGCCGTGCGGCTGGAGGCCCTTCTGACCTACCGGCCGCGATTTACGTTCGATGGTCACGCCAACTTCTTGGCCCCCGACCGTGAGCAATCCGTGTCCGTGGATCTGTCCTCGCTGTCCGGGATCCTGGCCGTGTATGTGGATCTCCCCGGCTTGGGGGTGCGCCCGCTCGGCCCGTTGAGCCCCTTCGTCGGCGGGGGCCTCGGGGCGACCCGCGTGGCCAGCGGTGAGACGCGCCTGACGTTCCCGAAGACGAGGACCCTCGTGCCGGGCACCCGCCGGACGGCGTTGACCTGGAGGCTGACGGCCGGCGTGGGGATGTCGTGGGGCGAGCGAGCGACGCTCGATCTCGCCTGGCGGTACACGGATGCCGGTGTCATCGAGACCGGCGCCGGCCCGGGCCGGGTCGAATGGCTCGACGGCAGCCGGGACCCGGTGGGGCTCGATCTGGCGCCGACCCAGGCCCCGTTGCGGAGCCACGGGTTGCACCTATCTCTGCGATATGAGCTCTGATCCCCCACTTGCACGACCGCAACCTGGCGCGGCGAGCGCCGAAGGTCTCATCGGCCTCTACAACAACCCTGCCGTCAACCGCATGGTTGAGTTTGCCGCGGTCGCGAACACCCTCGCCTCAGACGTGAGAATGCTCGCGCGCTGCTACGATCACCTCGTGCGCGTCGCGCCGCGCCGCCACGCCCGGGGCAAGCGTTACGTGCACGGGCGCACCGGCACCACCAGTAGCGGTGCATCATCCAACCGGCGGGAGGAGCACCTAGCGGTCGCACTGTGCAACGCCTCTCGCAGTGGCGTGGCCTTTGCGCTGCCGGACCGAAGGCCGTTTGCGATCATCGACTACCAGATGCCGCTGAAAGCCCGCCAGGGCGACCTGGGCGTCGGCAAGGTCGACCTCTTCGCTGTCGTGGACGGTCGGCTGCCGTGCGTCATCGAGCTAAAGGTGGCCGGCGAGTCGGCTCGCGGTGACACGCCGCTGCGGGCGCTCTTGGAAGGTCTGGCCTACTGCGCCATCGTCGAGGCCAACGCCGCCGACATTGCGTCGGAGGTTGCCGAGCAGCACGCGCTGTCGGCGTCTCGGCCAACGCTGGTCGTCATGGCGCCGGATAACTACTGGGCCGGGCACCTGGACCACCCGGCGGCGGGAAGGTGGCTCCCCGCCGTTCGCGATCTCGTCTCGGGCCTTCGGGAAACCTTGGGGCTGGAAGCCTACCTGCTGGCGCTGCTCGACGCCAGGTTCGAGATGGGCCTCAGCGGGCAGCCGGCTCGGCTCATCGGACGCTGCCGGATGGTATCGGTGGACGAGTGGCTGATCAGCGGGGTGCGGGGGTAGGAATGGGGGCGTACGACGACTATTTGTCGGCCGTTGTCGATCATTTTTGGGACTATGCCGAGCACGAGTTCGGGGATCGGCCACAGCTCTTCGAGCGGTCCGACCGCTCGCCCAATCGCCCGCCCGTGTTCGTCGGCGGAGCGGCCGAGCATAACGTGCTCTACCCGCCACATGCGGAGCCGAACGTGCGCCAGACCATCGTCACCAGCGTGCCCACCTCGGAGCGACACCGCCACTTCGCCAGCATGCGGAGTTCGCAGGCGCTCGCGCAGAGCGTCTTCGGCTCGCTCGCCGCGCTGGGCAAGGCGGGCGTGCTGGCGGGCTTGACCACGGACGACGAGCTGCCGACAGTGCGGAGCGGAGTAACAGTCCAGATGGAGTACCTCGTCGAACACCTAGGCGAGCCGAGGTCAACGTCGGTCGACGTGTGGCTCGATGGTGGAGAGCAACGCGTTGCGGTCGAGTGCAAATTCACAGAGCGCGAGTTTGGCCGGTGCTCCCGCCCCACCTTGCGGCCCGGCAAGGACGCGAACTACGCGCGCGACCACTGCGACGGCTCCTACACCCGCCAGCGCGGCCGACGGACGCACTGCTCGCTGACCGAGATCGGCGTCCGCTACTGGGAGTACCTGCCGGAGCTGTTCGACTGGTCGGCGGACCGGAACATGGACCCATGCCCGCTGCAGGGCACCTATCAGCTCGCCAGGAACGTCCTGGCTGCTTGCGTACAGCCAGACGGAACGGTCGACGCCAATAGCGGTCATGCCCTTGTCATCTACGATGACCGCAACCCGGCCTTCCTGCCGGGCGGCGAGGCTGCACAGCAGTGGGAAGCGGCAACCGGGGCGCTTGTGCGACGGTCGCGACTCCGCCGGTGCTCGTGGCAGAGACTCGTCGCCCAGCTCGCCACTGATCCTGACCTGGCTTGGCTGGTCAATGGCCTCGCCGCCAAGTATGGGATCGAGCCATCGGAGGCGTGAGCAGCGACTCACGACCTCCCCCAGCCGTTGCACCTGACACACTCGCCGTCTTGCCGCTGCTATGCTGCCTCGGGTTCTTTTAACCTCGCGGTCAACAACCGCTTCGGCCCTCGCCCGACTGTCGCAAACGACCGTTTACGACACATGCGGATCGGCTACGCCCGCGTCTTGAAAGCAGCCAGTTCCCAGTCGCTGGACCTGCAGCGCGACGCGCTGCAGGCGTCGACGCCGTCGACGCCTACCACGACTTTGAGTCCGGCGTACGCGACGACCGCCGCCAAATCCCGTCTTACACGTCTGAAAGCCGCCACGCGGCGGCGGCTGTCGCTTGATTACATCATCGAGCGGCCGACCCTCGGATGGCTCCAAACTGAGAATGAGAAGGTGCCGTACCGGACGTATAGCGAGGGGAAGCAGGTGCAGAAACGCTTTTTTTACCATGAAGTTTCCGGTGGCCGTGGATGCGAAGGCGGCGACCTTTGCCTACGTTGATCCGGGGCTGACCACTGAACCGCACTCCCGCGCCGCCCACGAGCCGTCAGCCCGTCGTGCAGGGTCGCGCGGCTTCACCGCAGGATTCCAAGCCGCAGATCTGGTAACGGCCGGGTTCAATCTGCGCACACGCGCGGCGCTTCATACTCGAGCGCGAGCAACCGAAAGTAGTTCTCACCGAGGGCGATGTTTCGGAAGGCGGCGTCGCTCAGATACCGATTGATGCGGCTCGTGACCTCCAACTCCGTGCGGTAGACATCGACATCCTTATCCCGCGACGCGAGGAAGTCCGTGCCCGGCAGCATCCGGTCGGAGTAGGCGTTCAGAAACGGCACATACACCGCCCGGTCTTCCGGGGTCGTGAAGTAGGCGTCGTTCAGTACGCGCCAGGAGAGGTCCAGCATCAGGTTCGGATGGCGATCCAGCAGCGACATCATCAGCGCCACGTGCTGGGCGGCGGCCATGGCGGTGAGTTCGCGCGACAGGCCCATGTGGACCCAGACAATCACGTTCTCGGGATACAGGCGCAGCACCTCCTCCATCAACGGCAGATAGCGGGTCGGGGCGTCGTCGTTTCCGAGGTCCGCATGGAGGGCGAGCGGTATACCGCGTGCCCGCAACCGCTCCATGAAGGGGGCCCAGTCGCTGATGGTGGCTGACGGGACCGGGTCGTGCCCATTGGCGAACAGCGCTTGCTTCACGAGGTTGACCTCGCCCATCCACGTGAAGGCGCCGGGGTATTCGTGCTCCAGGAGATGCATTCCAGAGAGGACCGATGCCGGCTGCGGTAGATCTGGGAACGTCATCGCGAGCGTCAGGTGGGTGCCGGCCTGGGTCTGCGTCACGTAGTCTGCGGCATTGACGAAGTCGTTCTTCAGCGTCGGCGTCACCAGCGTGCCTGGGCAGTCCAGGTAGTAGGTGCAGGAGGAGGTCACCGGGAGCATCTGGCCGATACCAGCGATGTTGGCGAACAGGACGCCGGTTTCCTCGAAGTACTGCACGACCTCCTCGAACGGGATGGCGGGGCCACCGAACGGGCGGAAGTGCACGTGGGTGTCGACCACGGCAGTCTGGGGCTGCACGGTGCGGTCGTAGCACGGCGCGTCGCCGCCGCGGAACATCTCCAGCGTCAGCCCCCGGGATGCATCGCTGATCGTTGTGTCCTGCGAGGTGCAGCCGACAGCGCCTGAGAGGCTCAGCGTCAGGAGCAGCGGAAGGGTGACGGTCTCAACGCCGCGCATCAGGTTCGTGTCCACCCTGTATTATCCGCCATCGTGGCTGAGCCCTGTCACGGTCCCAAGGAGGTGCAGCGCATCCTCGCCGAGGTCCACGGCGTCTCGGAACGCCAGCGCCGCTGGCCCAGGCGGGTGCGGATCGTCTCGGTCGAGGCGGTGGCCGAACCGTGGCTCCTGCCGCGGCTCCGATGCGTGGTTCGCCTACACCGGCGAGACCGCGGCGCCGCACCCAGTGACGAGCCGCGCGGACACCCTGCTCGAGGAGCCGCTCTACGAGGAGGATCTGCGGCCGGTGTGCAGTCCGGCCCTGCTCGTCGCGCGCGGGTACGACGGCGCTGGCCGGAAGGCGCCCTCGCCCGCCTGTCGCAAACGACCGTTTACGACACATGTTGATCGGCTACGCCCGCGTCTGCGGAAGGTTAATGCACCAGCGTCCAGTTTTAGAAGTGGTACGTGAGACTCAGGCCCACGTCCCAGAGCGTGCTGGCGTCGGTGAGCAGCTGCCCCGAGACGGGTTCGCTCCCATCGCGGCGCAGATTGGGGACGTGACTACGCAGCGGATCCCAGACGAGCGCGTCGTCACTCTCGAAGGCCGCACCGTGGACCCAGCGACCCTTGACACCCACCGACAGACCCTCGGTGAGCGCGTAGTTCACTCCGACCAGCACCTGCTGGCTGACCAGCTTGTCGGACAGGACGCCCTGGAAACTGCTCGTCGTGGCCGCCAGGTTCTGGCGAATGTCGTCGAAGTTGGGTAACCCATCGCCAGTGGTAATCGCGGTGGGATTGGCGTTCCTCGACCACAGGCTGCCGTAGGCCACCGCCGTCGACCCGATCCCCACGCCCACGCCGACATAGGGCGTGAGCCGACTGCGGGTCCGGACGTCCCAATACAGGTTCGCGAACAGGGTATGCGCGGTCACACGGCCGAGGTAATCGGTCGCCGTCTGCAGTTCCTGATTCAGCTTGTCGGCGGTGACGCTGCCCGAGCCAGCGCTGAGGCCGGGCACGGCGACGGTCTGGTCGTAGGCGGTGGCGCGGTAGAAGTATTCCACCTCTGTCCGCACGTGGCGCCACCGCGGGCCAGAGGCGTCGGCTCCGAAGCGATACCCCAGCACCCAGCTGGTCTGCAGGCCCGTGGCCCGGGCGAACTGATTGACCCAGTCATCACTGCGATCTAGTCCCGTGCAGTTGTAGGCTTCATACTCCGCCGTCTGCGTCACCGTGGCATACTGCGGATTGATGAACTCGTCGCACACACTCGCCCGGTCGTTGGACAGCCCGGTGATGCCCAGGGCCGGGACCACGTGTCCGCCCAGTTCGCTCCCGAGATACCAGCCCTGCCCTTGCGCCGGACTCGGCACGCCTCCGAGCGCCACGACGAGAAGCCCCACGATTGCGGTCTTTTTCACGATATACCCTCTCCGGTTTGCCTCAAACTAACATGAGCCGTTCCAGAGAGTCTAGATTCTCTTGCGATCGCGAAGGCGTCGGGATCCGTGTGCGCGTGATCGCCGCACACCGGGACGCGTGCCTCCGTCCTCCCACGCCGTTCGGATCGCTCTGGACCGTGACCTGAACCACGCGAACGCCGCCCGTCCGGAGCCACCCCCGTGACGCTCTACCGGTACGTCGGCCCGCAGGGCCAGTTGCGCGAGCAGGGCCAGAAGGTCCTCGCCCTTTGAATCGGAGCGCTCTGGACCGTGATGCCGCTCGGAACCTTTTGGAAACAGCGAACCCAAGGCACGCACGTACGTCCACGCAGGGGACCTGAGAGGGCTTCAACCCGCCCTGGAAGTCGTACCGGGGCCGCGGAAGAAAGGAGAGAGTCCGAATCGATGATGAACGGGTTGAAGCAATCGGATTCGGCCATAGTACCGATGAGCGCGGCGAACAAAGGAACCTCGGTTCCGGCGGAGTCGAAGGAGGGAAGGGCTGGAACCAAGGGAAATCCGCGCCGCCAAAGCACGCACCGGACACAGGGCCGGGCACGCGTGTCACACGCGGCAGAGCGGATACGGCAAACAGCAACGAGGAAACCGAAGGAGAAGCTCACTGCGCTCCTGCAAGCGGCGCGTACCGGGCGCTTCCGCCACGGCGGGTACACATACCCAAGCCGGACGGAGGAACACGACCGCAACCGAGCAGACTGACCCACAGCGACTCGTCGGTCAGCCGGTGCCGCCGACCAGCGAATCTGATACGCGGTCCCTGTTCCTCCGCCACGGGAAGTGCGGTCCGGGCTCGTTCAACGCAATCGCCATCTCGTTAACATCGTGGTCCACGCGAAGTCTCCGCGGCCATGCCCCGGCATGGGGCACGTACCAGCGCCGCCTCAGAAGCTGACGCGCGTGCTGATGCCGACGCGGCGCGGCGGGTTGGTCAGATAGCCGACCCGGGCGCGCGTGCCCCGCTCCTGGTCGAGCGCGAGGAACGCCCGCGTGTCGGTGACGTTGTTGATGAAGAAGGCGATGTCCCACGCGCCGCTAAGCACCCCGATCCTGGTGTTGAGGATGTTGTAGGCCGGCAGTTCCGGATTGAAGGTGAAGGTACTCTGCGTCAGCGGACCCCCGATGAATGTGTCCGGGTGCAACGCGGGGGTCAGCGCTGTCAAGTCGACGGAGCCGAACCCCTCGGCCTGGTCGCCGATCTGGGTGAAGCGCGATCCGACGTGCTGGTACACGCCGCTCAGATAGCCGACCCAGCCGTCCATCACCCACCGCCACGTGGCGGCCGCCGTCGTCTGAAACCGCGGCGTCGTCGGCAGGCGCTTGCCGTCCTCGATGCCCGCGATGATACCTGTGGAGTTCCCGGCGGCGTCGTACGCCTCCAAGGTCGACTGGAGTCTAGCGTCGGCCACGCTGGCGGTGAGGGCGACGTCGAAGAGGGGCGTCGGCTGTGCGGTGACCTCGACTTCCAGGCCGGCGCTCCGGGCGTCCGGCACGTTGAAGATGACCCGCGACGAGCACGAGCCGGCCGTCACCGTCGCCTGCAGGTTGCGGATGTCCATGTAGAAGCCGGAGACGTTCACCGTCCCACGGCCGCCCAGGATGGTGGACTTGGTGCCCACCTCGTAATTCCAGAGCGTTTCGTTGTCCCAGGTGGGGCGGTCACCAAAGGTCTCCAAATCCCTCGGCGTGCAGAGCGGCGTATTGAGCGGATCGTTAATGCCGCCGAGGCGGAAGCCCTTCGACACCTGCGCGTTCACCTGCGTCGCCTCGGTCATGGCGTAGCTGGCGATGACCCGCGGGGCGACGCCGGCTGCCGTCGTCGTCCCGTCGCTGTCGAGCGGATCGGCAAACAGGCCGTCGAACGTCTGGGTGCGCCGCTCGTCGAAGTCGTACCAGCGGAGACCGCCGGTCAGGCTGAACCGGTCGGTGACGGCCAGCGAGACCTCCCCGAACAGCGCGAGCTGATTGAAGTCGTAGGTGAGATCGGAGAAAAAGAGCTCTTCCGTGCCGGGGTGGCCCGCCAGGGTCCGGGAGCCCGCCCAGGCGACCTGCAAGACATCGGAGACCGCGCCGCTGTTGACGGCCACATAGTCCTCCGCCCGCGCGCTCTGGCCGTACTCGCGCTCGGCCGTGCTGTAAAAGGCGCCGAGGACCCACGCGACCCGCTCGGTGTCGCTCGCGACACGGAGTTCCTGCGTCAGGCCCGTGGCGGTCGTCTCGTCAATGAGCGGCATGTCGAGGGTATAGCCCGCTTCCGGCGCGCCGAACGGGCTGAAGGAGATGCTGGCGCCCAGCGCCGTGGCATCGCGGACCACCTGCACGTCACGGGTGGTGAGCGAGGTGATGGCCGTCACCGCCACGCCGCCGAAATCGTACGCGACCGTGACATCGCCCAGCAGGAACGTGTCTGCGAACGGCTCCTCGACCTGCGTGAAGTGCTGGCGCGCGCCCAGTGTCATCGCGGGCCGCGTGGTCGTGTACGGATTGGCCAGGATGTTGTAGGCGTCGATCCGGTTCCACCCATCCATCGCGATATCCTGGTAGTGCAGGCGCGGCGTGATGGAGAACTGGTCGTTCGGCTGCAGGCGCAGCGCCACGCGGGCGCCGGTGCGACGGCCGTTATTGACGTTCTCTTTGAGGCTCAGATCGGGCTGCACGGCGTCCATGAAGCCCCCGATGGCCGTATGATAGGCCGTGACGCGGGCGGCCATCGCCTCGCCGATCGGAATGTTGACCGCGAATTTCACGTCGTTGCCGAACCCGCCGCCAGCAAGCGAGCTGACACCAAATTCGCCCGCCGCCTCGGTGACGCCGATTGCCGGCTGGTTCGTGATGTACCGCACCGTGCCCGACAGGGAGCCCGATCCAAACAGCGTCCCCTGCGGGCCGCGCAGCACCTCAATGCGCGACATGTCGAAGAGATCGAGATCCGGCGTGAAGAGGGAGAGCGAAATGACCGACTCGTCGAGATAGACGCCGACCTGCTCCTTGACGCCCGGCTGGTCGCGGACGATTTGCCCGGCCGAGACGCCACGCATCGCGATCTGACTCTGGCCGGGCCCGAGGTTTTGGACGGAGAAGCCGGCGACGTTCACCGACACGTCTTCAAGGCTCTCGGCGCCACGGGTCCGCAGGACCTGCGGCGTCGGCGCGGCCACGGAGAAGGGCACCGACTGGAGGTTTTCCTCGCGCTTCCGGGCCGTGACCCTGACCGTGATCTCGTCGGTGAACTGCGGCAGTTTCTCGTCTTCGGCCTGCGCGTCCTGCTGAGCTACTGCTGGCAGCGGCAGGGACAGCATGAAGGCGACAGTCCCGTATATTCCGACCTGTCTGAGCATCAGCATTCTCCGATTCTAATTACGACACCATGGGGTTCGGCAGAAAGACTCGGAAAGTCGTCGTCGGGGTCGCCGATCCACGGCGGCTTGGGCTGGGTCGCGCCCGCCCGAGGACCACGTGCGTGGGACTGGCCGGCCGCCGCAATCCCGAGGGCCACCGGGCGCCCGCGCCTCGCCGTTCTTTCGCCCCACACATTCCGTTTCACTGTGCGGCTCCCTGTGAACCGTCGCGCGCGCCGAGCCGCTGGCAGTGCGTCGTGTCGCGTCAGCAGATCGGGCGTCTTCTGGGCCTCGTCCAGACGCGTCATGAGAATGGCCTGCATCCCACCCTCACACGCGTGTACCGGCGGCAGCGCGTGCTGACGCATCCCGCGCGGATCGTGGTCGACGAGATCGGCTACCTGTCCAACTATAACCACACGAAAAACGCCCGGATAGCCTTCGCCGGCCGGGCGTGTCAACGGCTGCGCCGTCCTCCGCTGCGTTTCGCTACATGGGCTCGGCACCGCGCTACCGGCCCCAGGCGTAGCGGAGGCGTGCGTAGTAGTACGCCCCGTTGAAGCCCCAGGGGGTGTACTCGCTGTACTTCTCGCCGACGGACATCACGCGCGCTCTCCTGAGGATAGGTATTGAACAGGTTCTGGGCGCCGACGGCCATTGGCTCACGCTCCGCGACGGTTGACCGAGCAGCGGCGATGGAACATCCATCAGGAGCCTGTGCCCGTGCGTGCGTTCTTCGGCGGGATTTCCCCTACTAGCCTCCCCACCCGTAGTTGATACGGGTGTAGTAGTGGGGATGTCCCTCTAGCTGTTGAAATTTGAAGCGGCGGCTCCTCACTGGTCGTGCTATACGACTGGTGACCAACCGGAGGCGAAAGCCTCCCAGTAAAGGAGCCACCATGAAGAAGCAGTCTCGCACAGTCATCCACCGTGGCCAATCAGATTCTCAGGCGCAACGCCACCTGCCCCTGGTCGACATCCTGGTCAATACCCAGACGGAGCTCCAGGCGTTGGTCGTCGCATCTGGGCTGAAGGTGCTCGACGCGATGTTGGAGCAGGACCGCGTGGCCGTGTGCGGTCCGCGGTATGCGCATCAGCCCGAGCGGCGCGCCTCTCGGGCGGGCCATGCGCCCAGCGAAGTCGTGCTGGGCGGGCGCAAGGTCGCGGTGCGCCGGCCGCGTGTCCGGCGCGCCGGCCAGGAAGTGTCGCTGCCCACGGTCCAGGCCTTTACGAACACCGACCCGCTCAACCGGCGGGTCGTCGAGCAACTGCTCGTCGGCGTGGCGACCCGCCAGGATGGCCGGAGTCTGGAACCGCTGGGCGCGGACGTCCGCACGCGGGGGACGAGCAAGAGTGCGGTGAGTCGGCGTTTTGTGGCGCAGACCCAGGCGCAATTGGACGCGTGGCGGGCGACCCCGCTCGACGCCCCTGACCTGGTGGCGCTGCTGATCGACGGGGTGCAGGTCGGCGGCCACTGCATCGTCGTCGCACTGGGCATCGAGAAAACGGGCCAGAAACACCCGCTGGGCCTGTGGGAAGGCTCGACCGAGAACACGACCGTGTGTCAGGGGTGGCTGGCCAATCTCCAGAGCCGCGGGCTGCGCACCGATCGTAGTCTGCTCGTGATCCTCGATGGGGCGAAGGCGCTCCACACCGCGGTCACCCAGCCCTTCGGCCGCGCCGCCCTGGTGCAACGGTGTCAGGTCCATACGCGTCGGAACGTGCTCGAGTATCTGCCCGAGGCCCAGCGCCCGTGGGTGAAGGCGATCCTCACGCGCGCCTATACGAACCCCGACGTCAAGGCTGCCCAGCGCCTGTTGCAGGACCTGGCCCGCCGGTTGGACGTCGACTACCCGAGTGCCACCGCCAGCGTGCGGGAAGGCCTCGACGAGACGCTCACGGTGATCGGGTTGCGGCTCTCGGCGCGGCTCCAGCGATCGCTGGCGACGACGAATGCCGTCGAGAGCCTCCTCAGCCGGACGCGCCACGTGAAGCGGAACGTGAAACGCTGGCGAGGTGGCACGATGGTGCTCCGCTGGGTCGCCGCCGGCGTGTTGGAAGCGGCGAAAGGCTTCCGGCGGGTGAAGGGGTGCACGGACATGCCCAGGCTCGTGGCAGCGCTGCGAGCGCGCGACGCTCAACTGGGTCTCGGTGATTCGGCGGAGATGGTTGCGTAGTTGTCACCCGGGCCGCCGCTGAATTTCAACAGCGGACGGGGCAACCCCCTAGCCAAGCCGTGAACATCGCCACGACGAAGCCGACCATCCAGCCGACTGGACCCGTTAACAACTCCATTTGATGGACTCTCTCACCGCTTGGCTCTTGCGGCGCCATTTAGTGTGAGCCATTGTCGGCGTGTTTGCTTGGTACAATGACGGAGATCGTGCACCGGTGAAGGGCCTTACCCGCCGGGCGCGGCAGCCGTCCCGTGGGAAAGGCGGGAGCTGATGGCCTGGTGGCGTACACCGTCGGCGCAGACCCCCACGTGGTCCCTGGAGGACTACCACACCGCGTTTGTCGCGACCATTAAGGCGCAGATCGCGCAGGGCGTGGCGCCGTGGCAGCAGTCGTGGACGCCCGGCGCGCGCCGGCTCCCGGAACACCTCGTGAGCGGGCACGCGTACCGGGGCGTGAACGCGCTGTACTTGAGTGTCGCCCACACCGCGAAGGGCTACCACGACAACCGCTGGGCGACCGCCACGCAGATCCAGGCGCTGGGTGGTCAGGTCCGCCCAGGCGAGCAGGCGACGCCTGTCCTGCTTGACACGGTGGACGACGAGCGGCAGGCGCAGCCGCCGCCAGGCGCGCCCGACACGGGCCAGCCGCCCGGCGGCGAGCAGGACCACGCGCAGGCCCGTCCGCGCGTTCACGCCGTGTTCAACGTCGAGCAAGCCGACGGCCTCAAGCTCGACCGGCGCGACGACGACCGCGACCAAGAGCCCAAATGGAAAACCCATCGGACCGCCGAGCGCATGATCCAGGAGAGCGGCGTGCGTGTCCGCCATGAACGCGGCGATCGCGCCTTCTACAACATGCAGACCGACACGGTGACGCTCCCGGAACGTGAGCAATTCGCATCGGCGGACGGGTACTACCAGACCGCGCTCCATGAACTCGGCCACGCCACCGGCCACCCCGATCGGCTGGACCGCGACACGCTCAAGAACGGCATCGGACAATTCGGTAGCGTGGAGTACGCCCGCGAAGAACTCCGCGCCGAACTGTCGGCGATGCTGACCGGCGCGCGGGTCGGCGTCGGCCATGACGGGAGCCGTGGCGCGGCGTACGTGCAGGGCTGGCTCACGGCGCTGGAACACGACCCGAAAGAAATCAACAAGGCCGCCGCCGACGCGCAACACATGTCGGACTCCCTGCTGCGTCCGATCCGTGCGCGCGACCAGCAGACCGCGCAGGAAGACGCTGCGCTGGCCGAGAAATACTCCTACGCTCGGGGTCCACAGATCAGCTCCGCGCCGCCGGCGCGCCCGCGGGACCCGCGCCCGCCCCTGCCCGCGGGTGCCGACGGTGGACCCCGAGCGGATGATCGTCACCCCGAGGGGGATCCGCCGCCCCGACGGGCGCGGCGGTCGGGCGCGGGTGCCCGGGGGACGCGCCCCGGCCCGCGCCCCCCGGTCCTGGACCGCGCGCGCCAGCTCGCGGCGCTCGCCGCCATCGGCTGGACCGGGCGCGAGGCCGAGTGGATCGCCCTGGTCTGTCTCCAGAGCGGCGTCTTTATCCGGTCCCAGTACGGGGCGTACTTCAACACCGGTGCGGATCGAAAACCCGCCGGCCGCTTCGTTCGCGCGCTGCTCGAGAAGCAGCTCGCCGTGGAGGACGCGCGGGCCATCTTTCCCGGCGGCGCGCGGGCCGTCCACATCACCCAGAAATCGATCTACCGGGCGCTGGGCATCCCCGACGTCCGCCACCGCCGGGGCCAGGCGGCGACCACGCAGGTGCTCATGCGCCGGCTGCTCGCGCTCGATTACGTCATCGAGCGGCCGACCCTCGACTGGCTCCCGACGGAGGCGGAGAAGGTGCAGCGGTTCGAGGCGCTCGGCCTCGACCGGGGCGTGTTGCCCTACCGGACGTACGGCGAGGGCGCGCAGGCGCAGAAACGGTTTGTGGCGCTCAAGTGTCCCGTCGCCATGGACGAGCACATGGTCACGTTCACCTACGTCGATCCGGGGCTGACGACCGATAGCGAGCTGCGCGCGTGGGGCGTGGCCCACGCGCCGTTGTGGGCCGCGCTCCGGGCGCGGACGTTCGCCGTGCACGTCGTCGCCGTCGGGCTTGGGGTACACGCGGCCGACCGGGCCGAGCCCGTGCTGAAACGCTGGACGCGCGCCGGCACCGGCCCGGCCGAGACGCCCCCCGCCGGGCCGACCCAGGCCGACCCGGACATCCGCCAAGAAATCGCCTGGCTGAAGAAGGCGATCACCGGCGGCAATCGTGAACTCATGCTCGCGGCCGGCGGGTTCCACACGGCGGCAGAGCGTCTCAAACTCTTGCGACAACTTCCCGACGGCACGCCCACCACAGCGCAGCGGCGCGCCGCGATTGACCGGTACTCGATATGGAGCACGATCCGGTTGATCGGTCCCGAGGCGGCATGGTGACCCACGCGCGCCATGTTGCCCCGTCGTCTGGACCGTTCCGGGGTCACGATGGGGGTCACGGCGGAGGTCACGCACAATGGGACACGGACAGAGGGGGGGGTGTACCAAAAACAGAGGGGATGGTGTACCACACCACCATTCATTGTATCCCCGTCGTTGTTCGTGTTTGTCGTCCTAGCAGCCTGTCGGACTTGGGCGTGGCAAACGCGCGCGGAAGCGACTTGGCACCTGTGTGAACGACGCCCTGTGTCTCTGTGCCGGGAGGGCCGCTTCGACCGAAACGGGGACTGTATTCCTGGCCATCGGTCGCTGACGGCGCCTGGAGGCCTTTCTGACGCCTCTGGTGGGTCGCGAACACGCCAAGTTCCGCTCCTTATAGCCCCGTCATGCCAGCCTGAGGTTGTGCAAGCGTCGGCAGTTATACGCCAGCGTTACCAAGGCCCATTCGCCCTCCACTTTCTCGAGACCCCGCAGCAGAAACTGCCGGAAGCCCATCGCCTGCTTCACGATCCCGAACACCGGCTCCACCGTCTGCTTGCGCAAACGGTAATGCGCCCGGTGCTCCGGCAGTGCCATCTTCTGCTGCATCGACTTGATCCAGTCCGCCTGCGGCTCCTTCGCCAGCGGGTGCGGCGGCTCCGGTCGGAAGTCGTGCTGGCGCCGTTGGCCTTCCGCCCCCGTCGCCACCAACACCTCCACACCGCGACCTGCCAGTTGCGACACCTCGCTGCCCGTCGCGTAGCCGCTGTCCGCCAGTACCCGATCCGCCGCGCCCAACGCCGCCGGGATCGCATCCACATCCGCCACCAACTCGTTGCGGTCGCTCGCGCACACGCTCACCCTAGCCCCCAACACCAACTGACTGCCGTCGGCATCCACCGCCGCCTGCGCGTTGTACGCCTGGCGGTACTCATGGCGCCGGCTCTTGCGCATCAGCGCACTGTCCGCGTCCGTCAGGTTGATCTGCTCCTCCGCCTCCGGCGCTTCCGTCGGCGGTTTGATGTGCCGACCCTTGCGCGATCCCGTACGCCGCTCCCGCGCCGCCACCTTGCGCTCGTACTCCGCCCGCTCCGAGTCCGCACGCGCCTGCGCACGCCGTTCCAACTCCGCGCACGCACGGTCCAGCTTCACCCGCAGCTTGTCCCGCCGCGACAACTCCTCCGGCAGACCCTGCGGGTCCGGCGCGGCGTCCGTGTCGGCGTGCTCCGCCTGATCCAACAACCCCTCGATCTCGCCTCGCAACTGCTCGCGCAACGCCCCCGCCCGGTCGTAGCGGAGGCTGTTGCGCTTATTCGCGTTCGCGTCCACCTTCGTCCCGTCCACGCTCACCGTCCCAACACGCAGCAGCTGCAGCTCCTTCGCCAGCAGCAGTACCTGCAGGAACGCCTCCGCTACCGCATCGAAGTTGCTGCGCCGGAACGTGCAGATCGTGTCGTGGTCCGGGTGACAGTTCGCCGCCACGTACCGAACGCCAATGTCCCGATACGTCGCCCGCTCGATCCGACGCGAGCCGAAGATCCCGTTCGCGTAGCAGTACACCAGCAACGCCAGCATCATCCGCGGGTGATACTGCGCCGATCCGGTGCCCCGTTCGTTTACCTGGAACCGCTCCAGCGGCACCCGTTCCACCGCCTCAACCACGAAGTGCGCCAGATCGTCCTCCGGCAGCCAATCGCGCAGGTCCGGCGGCAGCAAATACAGCTGCGACTGGTGCCGCTGTACGAACTTCGGCATCTACTTCGACCTCCTCGACTCGACAAGCCCTATTATAAAACCCGGGCCTAAGTCCGACAGGCTGCTAGCCCGTCGTTCCCGAACCGCGCCAGCGGAGAGGGACAAGACGGGAGCGACCCCCCATTTTTTGCCGCTGGCGCGGCACGGCGAAGGGTGGGTGGTACACCAGGTGTACCACCTGGTGTACCACCCACCCCCACCGCCGTTGGTGGGGTCGCTCCCGTCTTAAATTATCCCTGCGGGAAGGCTGATGCGCCCGCCCAGGCGCGCGACTGGACGCGCCAACGAGCGGCGCGTTGCGTGACCGGATTCTCCGCGCGTTTCTCGGCGCCGGCGGCGTCAGTGCCGTGGCCGCGTGGACGGGGCCGGGCGTGTGCCCCGAGGCCGACCCCGGCGCTGGTCTGGTGCGCCATGACACGCCGAATGTGTCCACGGCTGTCGTCGTCTGGTACGACGTCGCGCCGGACGGGGCCGCGTGACTCGTCGGCCGATTTGTTGTCGGCACGTCCCGGATCTGGTGCGCCCGGATGGGCGTCAGGGTGGGGCTCCGCGCGCGCCTTCTCCGCTGGCCACTTTCGCCCACGTTCGACCGCCCGGCCCTCGTCATCGGCGAGGGATATCACCCGTCACACTGACGGCGAGCCCCTCCCCGGACTGGCGCATAATCCCGGCGCGGGGCCTCTATCCCGGCGTGGCGATGTTCGGGGCCGTCTGGTCCGGAAGTACCTCATGGAGAACGAGCGCATTGCGGCGGAGAACGGTCGCGCGCGCCTCAGCATCGGCGCCAGGCGCCGGCGCTGAGCGGCCCCAGGAGTGATTACCGCCGCCGGACGGAGAGAGAGTGTCCGGCCCGCAGTTGCGTCCCTACGTGGCATCCTCGAGCCCGATACGAGGCGCGAGGGCTCCACTTAGGAGTGGCGTTTTCGCAGTCTCGGTAGGCCCTTGGTTTGTTGCAACGGCCACCGGTGAGGGACGTAGGGGCGAATCAATAGGCGCCCCCCAACCGTCTCAGGGACGGATTTCGGAATCTTCTGCTTCTCGACCACAACCCTGCGGACCTGCCTGTCATCGCTGAGCAGTCGGCGGACGCGGCGCGTCTGCTTACAGCGGCCCTGTAGTGCGTCCAAAACGTCCTTGAGACGGTTATCGACGTCGTGGATGGTCAGGCGTTTGCCTTCTCGAAGGTAGAGCAACAACACGACTTCCAGCTTGTCGCCGTCGGCGTAGGAGACGGCCGTGCCAGTGGCCACCTCGAGGGCTCTGGTCAAGATACGTTCACGCCATCGCGAGCGATCGCGTTCGTAGGCTGGTAGGGTCATCTGCATCGTTCGGCGAGACATAGCGAGAGTTTCGCTATTCCACGAGCCGCAGTTGCGACGGCGCGATGCGCGGCGGCGACGGCGAGAGCAGCAACGCGCCCTTAACCGGCTGGTAGTGCAGGTCCGGGGATGTCCCACTGACTGTTGAAAATTGAAGCGGCGGCTCCGTCACTGCTCGTAGTACACGAGTGGTGACCAAACCGAGGCAACACGCCTCACAGCAAAGGAGCCGCCATGAAGAAGTCTCGCACAGCCGGTCCGTCTCGCGTTGTTGAATCTCCCACCGTCCGATCCCTCCCGCTCGTGGAAGTCTTGGTGGACACGACGGCCGCGCTCTTCGAGTTGATGGTGCAGTCGGGCCTCCAGGTACTCGCCGCGCTACTCGAGGAGGACCGCACGGCGTTGTGCGGCCCGCGGTATGCCCATCACGCCGACCGCCACGCCTCGCGTGCGGGCACCGTGCCCAGCGAGGTCGTCCTCGGGGGCCGGAAGGTCGCCATGCAGCGGCCCCGCGTGCGGGCCGAGGGCCGCGAAGTCCCGCTGCCGACCTTCCAGGCGGTGGCCCAGGCCGATCCCCTGAATCGCCGCGTCGTTGAGCAGATGCTGGTGGGCGTGACGACCCGCCACTATGCGCGGAGTCTCGAGTCGGTGCCAGCGGGGGTCGTGAGTCGCGGTACGAGCAAGAGCAGCGTCAGCCGGCGATTCGTGGCGAAGACCACGGCGCAGCTCCGGGCGTGGCAATCCGCACCGCTGGACGGCCTTGACCTCGTGGCGCTGCTCCTCGACGGTGTGCATCTTGGGGAACACTGCCTCGTGGTGGCCCTCGGGATCGCCGCAGACGGGCAGAAACACGCGCTCGGCCTCTGGGAGGGCGCCACCGAGAACACCGCGGTGTGTCAGAGCCTGCTGGCGAATCTGCAGAGCCGGGGCTTGCACACCGACCGGAGCCTGCTCGTGATCCTCGATGGCGCGCAGGCCCTGCATAAAGCCACGCGGGCGGTCTTCGGCGAGGCCGCGCTCATCCAGCGGTGCCAGGTCCACAAGCTCCGCAATATCCTAGACCACCTGCCGGAGCGGCAGCGGCCGTGGGTGCAGGCGATCGTACGACGCGCCTATCAGGCGACCGACGTGAAGACGGCGACGCGGCTGCTCACGGACCTCGCAAAGCGCCTGGACGAGGAATATCCCAGCGCCGCCAGCAGCGTACGCGAGGGACTCGACGAGACCCTGACGGTGCTCACGCTGCACCTCTCGGCGCGACTCCAGCGATCACTCGTGACCACGAATGCCGCCGAGAGCTTGCTCAGCCGCACCCGTCACGTGAAGCGGAACGTGAAGCGGTGGCGGGGCGGGCAGATGATGCTGCGCTGGGTGGCTGCCGGCGTACTCGAAGCCGTGAAGGGCTTTCGTCGGCTGAAGGGATGCGGCGATATGCCCCGCCTCGTCACCGCCCTCCGCGCACGCAACCAACAGCTCGGCCTGGGGGCCTCAGTGGTGAACGTCGCGTAGAATCTCATCCGAGCCGCCGCCGAATTTCAACAGCGGTAGGGACATCACCGCAGGTCCGGCCACGAGCGGTTGATTTTCTTTAACTCCCGAAGGCACTTCGTACGAAAGCCGTTCACGATGTTCGGATCGCTCGCCTGGACAGGGTTCGATCCGAATGGTGTGCAGCACCCGGCCCGGCTCGTGCGCCCGCCGGTTGGGTCCGGTTGCCGGCCATGCGCCAGCCCGCTTCGCTCCCGAGCAGGATTATCAGACCTCGAAAAACAGCCGATCTAAGGCCTTGTGGCTAACCTGCCATGTTTCGACCGCGGTGCCGTTGATCTCCAGCTTACACGTGCCACAGTCCAGAAAATGCGGTGTCGCCTTAAACAGGGTCATACGGTCGCTGTTCTCGACGTACTCGGCAGTAATGGCTTCCTTGGAGAACTTGAACACAACCTGCGCGTCGGGAAAGCCATCAACAGATCGAGCCACAACGATCTTTTGGTGCTCGCGATTGAACGCCCATTTAGCGTTGCTTGTCTGCAACGCCTCCATGGCGTCAACGTCTGACTTTACTTGCTCGGCCAACCTCTCGAAGCGCACAGAGGTCGTGCACTCGCTGCGTTCTTTTACCCAGTTCAACAGATCATCTCCCCACCATTGATAGTGTACCCCAGTCACCGCCCGCCGAGCTTCTGAGAAACATGGCTGGCTGATCGAGATGGCGGTAGAGGGCCGGGCCGGACAGCGCGGGCTATGACGAGGCCGAGGCCGTACGCCCCCGTACGCGGCAACCGCGTCCAGACACATCCGGAGAGCCGGTCTCATGGGTCGCACAGGCGCAGATTGACCGACTCATCTACGGCGAGGACCGCGAGGGGTACACTTCTAAACTAAAAGTCGCGGTCAGACCTTGGCGGCGCGTCGTCGCTCTCGTCTTTAAAAAAGATAAACAATTATTTATCAATGACTTGCAATATATATTGTGCTGATAAATATTGTCGCACCGCGCCTGATAACCGTCTGGACTATTGGGTGGTCTTCGTCGTAGTACACCCGCCGCCGATCACCTTCACATCGATGCGCCCATTGCTCGGCTTTTCAAATGGCCGTGACGTGTCGCTCCTGAGCGTGGGTAACTCTACGACACGACCGAGCTCTGCGCCCGCTATCGGGAGCGACTCTGCCGAAAACCGCGGTTTCCGGCCCCAACAGGTGTTCCTCCCAACAGGCCGACGCCTGCCGCCACGGGGCAGCACTAGCCGACCGCACCAGGCACCGGTGGGCACGCTAGACATCAGGGTTCGGCGGAACCTCCGGCGAGCCTGTACACGTCCGCCAGACTGACTCCAGGACCACGCAACGCTACCGACGCGATCCCAATTACACTGCCGCTGTCGGGCGTGTTGCCGCCTACCTCCAGCGGTGGGGTCCGGTTGCCGGTCAGGCGAAAGACCGGCCTTTCCTGGGCCCGCACAACCGCCGTGCCCGTGCGGCGGCCACCGAGCGCAAACGGGACACCCGCCGCAAAATCATCGCGGGGGCCTGGGTGCTCGCCCGCGCCGACCAGGATCCGGAGGCCGCGCGGCGACTCACGCAGGGGCTCGATGCCTTCCTTGAGCGCGATCGGGACCGGGCACTGTTCAACCTGGCACCCAGGCCCACGCATGGTGGTTAAGACCGATGACGATGAGCCATGACTGACCCGGCAACAAGATTGATCGAGGACGAGGATCGGCGCTGTCGAGAGGCTCGGGTCGCCAGACTGGAATGGCTGGAGAGCAACTACCCGTCGGATCGCTACGGGTTTATGCTCTTCGGCGGGTGGGTTTCTCAGCAGCTTCTAGGAGAAGCCAGGTACTGCTTCACATACGGACAGTTTTTGGCGAGCGCCGTTCTCGGCGTGGCCTTCGCCGAGCGAATTCTGGCAGCAAAGTTCTACGCTATCGGGCGCGATGATCTTGAACGAGCGGGAGGGCAGTCGCTGCTCCGAGAAGCGCTCCAGTGCAGCTGGATCACGGACGCGGAGTTCGACCAACTCGACAAATTCAGGCAGCTTAGGAACCCACTGATTCACTATCGCCGATACCTTGCCGCTGGAACAGTCGAGCGTCGAGCAGTCCAGCAGGAGCGTGAACCGGAAGAGATCATCGAAGATGATGCTCGTCCCGCGCCCCACGATTTCTTTGGACAGTCTTCTGCGAGAAGGAGAATGAGCTATGTCCAAAGGAAAACAGAACGAGGCTGGGGCCTCGGAGGGAGCCCGGAGGGCGACCGGAGAGGCCTCAGCCTCGCCGACGCTCGTCGGCACGGGGCGGTGGTCTGCGCGCCGGAAGGTGTCCGTGGTCATCGAGCTCCTCAAGGGGGAATCGCTCGAGAGCCTCAGTCGCCGCCACGGGGTGACGGCCGCGAAGCTCTCGCAGTGGCGTGACGAGTTTCTGGCGGGTGGTGAAGCGCGCCTGAAACATCGGGAGACGGCCGTCGAGGATGAGGACACACGGCGCTTGAAGCGCGTCGTGGCGGATCTCGCCACGGACAAGGCCCTGCTCGTCGAGAAGATTCGCCACGTGGAGGCCGGCCGCCCTTTGGGCTGGTGGAGGTCGAAGCGATGAGTCACGAGACTTCGCCCTCCACCCAGCAGCCGTACGGGATCGCGCGCGTCACCCGTCTGTGGCAGGTGCCGCGCTCCACCGTCTACGCGCGCCGCGCCCGGCGGGACCACCCCCCGTGCGAGGCGAAGCGCGGCCCGAAGACGCGCTGGACCGACGCGGAGTTGACCGCCCGCATCCGGACGATCCTCGCCGAGAGTCCGTTTCACGGCGAAGGGCATCGCAAGATCTGGGCGCGCCTGCGGGCGCAGGGCGTGCGCACCTCGAAACGGCGCACGCTGGTCGTGATGCGCGCCGCCAATCTGCTCGGTCCAGCCCGTCTGCCTGCGCCGGTCGTCGTCCGCCCGCACGACGGTACCATCGTCACCACCAGCCCGAACGTCATGTGGGGCACGGATGCGACGGTCACGGTGACCCTGGCCGACGGCCAGGTCACGATCTTCGGGGCGATCGATCACTGCACCGCCGAGTGTGTGGGGCTGCATGCGGCGAAGTACGGCACGCGCTTCGAGGCGTTGGAACCGGTGCGCCAGGGCATCCAGGATCATTTCGGTGGGATGGCGGCCGCCGCCGCGACCGGGCTCACCGTTCGCCACGACCATGGCCGTCAGTACCTGAGCGACGATTTTCAGGCCGAACTGCGGTTCCTCGGCATCGTGTCGTCACCAGCGTTCGTCCGGCAACCCGAAGGCAACGGCTGTATCGAGCGCTTCTTCCGCACGCTCAAAGAGCAGTTGCTCTGGGTGCGGCATTTCCGTGACGTCGCTGACCTGCAGCAGGCCCTGCGCGCTTTCAAGGAGACCTATAACCAGCAGTGGCTGATCGAGCGACTGGGCTTCCGGGCGCCAGCGGTCGTCCGACGTGAGTTTGCACTCACCTCGGCGGCCTGATTACACTCACTCGGCTGTCCAAGAAATTCGTAGCGGTACAGAAGATGATGCTCGTGGGATTCTGGTCGCTGCTTTTGGAATCCTTGCCAAGGAAGCAATTCCAGAGAATTAAGAATCGCCCTCGAACTCGTCCCAGAACCAAGGACGCTGAGCGGTGCCTCACTCAGGGGCTAGATGCCTTCCTTGAGCGCGACCGGGACCGGGGCACTGTTCAACCTCGCACCCAGGCCCGCAGAGCCGTTCGCCTGTTTCCAGATACGTATGCATGGTTTTATTCTCCCATGCACGGCTTGGCAACGCCCTCTTAGAGGCGTTAGAACGGGCCGGAAGGGCACCTTTCGGCCCTAAGTGCTAGCTGAGCCGCAGCGGGCCATGGGGGTCACCCGGAGGGCCTGGCGGAGCCGTTGGTTGCTATCCCAGTAACCGCCTTGTGTGGGGAGTCCATCCCCGTCTGTTTGAGTAACATAAAGGACGTTATGTTACTATTAATACCATGACGCGGAGGATCGACCAGCGGCGGCCAACATGGCAATCCCGGGGCGGACTGTGAGACGCTGCCGTATGCTGATGAACCGCGCGCGCCTCAGGCGCCTGGCCATCTGCGCGGTCGTCGTCGTGGTCACCGTGGCGTGCGGCGGGGACAGCAGCCCCACCACGCCGGTCAGCCCCACCTCTCTGTCCCCGCAGCCGCAGATTCCGAATGTCGCGGGCACCTATCGTGGACCGCTGACGATCACCGCCTCGCTTGAGGACGTCGTGCTGGTGACGCTGAGCGGCACCATGCAAATCACCGTGGTGCAAGCCGGGGCACAGCTTACGATCTCGGGCTCGGTCTCGATCTTCGACGAGACCAGCGCCCTCGAAGCGGTCACCGGGACCGTGGACGCCACCGGCCGCGTCACGTTCCCGCCTGACTCCGTCGTCAATGCCGCGCCCATCCCCATGGGCGACGACACCTGCGGCACCTTCACCCCAGTCACGATGCTGACGTTCTCGGGCAACACGGCGCGCTTTCTCCAAACCGCGACCAGCGACGACTGCGGGAACCTGGAGATCGTGGGCACGCTGACGCGGCAGTAGCGCGTCTGGAGTGCGGGGGAAGATGGACACCACGGATCCGACACGGCCGACTCCCCCACCCGCGCCGACCCTGGCGCCGGTGTCCGCGGCGCCCGCGGCGCTCGTCGTGCCCGGGGGCTGGCAGATCGAGGGCCTCCCGGCCACGATCCTTCGCGCCGGGCCGCAGGCCGCGGAGCGGACGGTGGAGTTTTTCACCGCCCAGATCCGCAACCCGCACACACGCGCGGCGTACGCCGCGGCCGTGACGCGGTTCTTCACCTGGTGCGACGCGCGCGGGCTCGCGCTCGCACAGATTTCACCGATCGCCGTGGCCACCTACATCGAAGAGATGCACGGCCGGTATCGCGCCCCCACGATCAAACAGCATCTGGCCGCCATCCGCCGCCTGTTCGATTGGCTGGTGACCGGACAGGTGATGCCCACTAACCCGGCCACCTCGGTGCGCGGGCCGACCCACGTCGTCAGGACGGGCAAGACGCCGGTGCTGCAACCCGCCGAAGCGCGGCTGCTGCTGGACACGATCGACACGTCGACCCTCCGCGGCCTGCGCGATCGCGCCCTGCTGGCCGTGATGGTCTACAGCTTTGCGCGCGTCTCGGCCGTCGTCGGGATGCGCGTCGAGGACTATTACCAGCAGGGCAAGCGCTGGTGGCTGCGGCTCCAGGAAAAAGGCGGGAAGCACCACGCCGTGCCGGTCCACCACAAGGCAGAGGCCTATCTCGACGCCTATCTCGACGCGGCCGGGATCGCGGCCGAGAAAGATTCACCCCTGTGGCGCTCGATGCCGCGGGCGGGCGGGATGGGCGCGCGCCGGCTGAGCCGGGTGGATGTGTTCCGGATGATCAAGCGGCGCGTCAAGACCGTCGGGCTCGGCGAGGCCAATTGCCACACCTTCCGGGCCACGGGCATCACCGCGTATCTGCTCAATGGCGGCACGCTCGAGCGCGCCCAGGCGATCGCCGCGCATGAGAGCCCGCGCACGACCAAGCTCTACGACCGGACAGCCGACGAAGTGACCATCGAGGATATCGAGAAGATCGAGATTTAAGGGGGGGGGCGAGACCGCGGCCACGCTTGAGACACGTGCTCAGCTCGCCGCGGCCTCACCCCTTGCCCGCCTGTCGAAGCCGGACGGCTGGCGCGCGACCCATCGTCTGCAGCGTGACCAGCCCTGGCCCCGTGAAGGTGCTCAAAAACAATCCCTCGCCGCCCAATAGTGCGCGCTTCACCGTGCCGGCCCAGGCCGCGCTGTAATCCACCGACTTATCGAGACGTATTGATTGAGGAGTCGGGCGGGAACGTGACGAGGCCGGTTTCGTCCACGGTGCCGGTGACAGCTGAGGGTGACCCAACCTTTATCCGATTGAGTTAGCATACCGACGGCACATCGCCGTAGGCGACAGCGGTTCCGTTCTAATTCGAATGCTCCCGGACTTCACAAAGGTAAAAACTCGCGCCAACCGGGACCTGCTCCGATGGGTGCGCAAACAGATCCCCGCTGTCCGCCCGTCGTTGTTCGCACGATCGCACCGGCCGGGACCTCGTCAGCGGCGATGCGGTGGGATGTGGGAGTCGCGGTCGAGGGCACCCGCGGCGCATGGCTCGTCGGTCATTTGACATGTCAGTTATTCAGTTCTTCTGACTACGAACCATCTCAAGTGTCTTTTGAACCTCATCCGCGGTAAGTGATATCTCTGCTATCAGTTCACCTAGAATTGCGGCGGCCCTTCTCTTGGCGCGCTTGAACTTACCAGTTAGAGCTGGAACCGAATCTATACTGGCCTGAAAGCTCGCAGTACTATCCTGCGCTGATGTCATGTGGGAAATAAGATCCTCCAAACCCTGTTGAATATTTTCGTCCGTAGGGTTTCCGAGTTCGGAGTTTGCCTGCAGTCCGTTACGTAAGTTCGAGAACATCGCTCGGCTGTGCGTTCGATATTCCTCGACGCTCGGGATCATGGCTTGGACGAAATCGCTGAGATTTTGAGCTGCTGAATCTACTATTCCACGAGCATTGGCGACATACTCCTGCTGCTCCCTGCTAGGGGATGTCCCGGCCGCTGTTGGAATTCGGCGGCGGCTCGGGTGAGATTCTACGCGACCTGCTGCACCTCCGTAGCGTCTCCGAGGCCGAGGCGCTGATCTCGGGCGCGGAGGGCCGCGATCAGTTGCGGCATATCAGCACGTCCCTTCAGGCGCCGGAACCCCTTGGCCGCTTCGAGGACGCCGGCGGCGACCCAGCGCAGCATCATCTGGCCGCCCCGCCAGCGCTTCACGTTGCGTTTGACGTGGCGGGTCCTGCTGATGAGGCTCTCGGCGGCGTTGGTCGTGGCCAGCGAGCGCTGGAGACGCGGCGAGAGGCCAAGCGTCAGCACGGTCACCGTCTCCTCGAGCCCTTCGCGCACACTGGCCGCCGCGCAGGGATGCTCCTGGTCGAGACGGCGGGCGAGGTGTCGCAGCAACCGCGTCGCGGTCTTGACGTCCTCGCTCTGATAGGCGCGCTTGAGGATCGCCAGTACCCAGGGCCGCTGACGCTCCGGCAGATGGTCGAGGATGTTGCGGGTCTTGTGGATTTGGCAGCGCTGCACCAGCGCGGCACGCCCGAACACCGCCGTGACCGCCGCCCGTAGCGCCTTCGACCCATCGAGCATCACGAGGATGCTCCGATCGGTGCGCAGGCCACGACTCTGGAGGTTGGCGAGCAGGCTCTGACAGACGGTCGCGTTCTCCGTCGAACCTTCCCAGAGCCCGAGGGCGTGCTTTGTGCCGTCGACGCCGATCCCCAACGCGACGACCACACAGTGCTCGCCGATGTGGACACCGTCGAGCAGGAGACCGACCAGATCCAGCTCGTCGAGGGGCGTCGCCTGCCACGCGGCCAGCTGCGAGGCGGTCTTGGCGACAAACCGGCGGCTGACGGCGCTCTTACTCACACTGCGGCTGGGGATGTCGGCCGGAAGCGGCTCCAGACTCCGGGCATAGCCTCGGGTGCTCACGCCGACCAACAGCTGCTCGACGGTGCGCCGCCGCAGTGGATCGGTCTGGGCCATCGTCTGGAAGGTCGGGAGCGGCACCTCCTGGCGCCCCGAGCGGACCCGGGGGCGGCGGATCGATACCTTCCGCCCCCCGAGGACGACGGTACTGGCCACCGTCCCGGCCCGCGACGCCGTGCGGTCGGCTTGGTGCGCGTAGCGCGGCCCGCAGATCGCCGTCCGATCCTCCTCGAGCATGGCGTCCAGGACCTGCAATCCCGACCGCACCGCAAGGTCGAACAGCTCCGCTGCGGTGTCAATCAGCAACTCGACGAGCGGCAGCCGACGCGTGGTCGGAGATTCAACACCGGCGGTCGGACGGACTGTGCGAGACTTCTTCATGGCGGCTCCTTTGCTGTGAGGCGTGTCGCCTCGGGTTGCCCACCACTCGTGTATCACGAGCAGTGAGGAGCCGCCGCTTCAATTTTCAACAGTCAGTGGGACATCCCCCCCTGCTACCCCCGACGTGCTTGACTTCCTTATGTCGGCTCAGAAGAGACTCTGTCTCGGTAGTCCGCGCTCGCATTTCGTCACCACCGTGAGTCGTATTTTTGAACATTCGCTCTAGCGTCAGGTTCATGGCGCTTGTCTCTTCAGTGAAACTCGCCACGTAATCGAGAAGACCGAGATCTTCCCCGTCACCGTTATCGCTGGAGTCCACGAATGCGTCGGTCGCTCCGGTCTCATCTTCCGAATGGGAGTCTTGGGACAATGGCGTGACCGTGGTAGTCATCCGTTGAGGACTGTCCTCATCTAAACCCGGGATGGGCGACCATTTCCCGTCTCTCCACTCGTCGCTGACGAGGCTTTCGAGATGATTCTTCACCATCTGAATAAAGTCGGCGGTGTTTTTGAAATCTTTATAGAGAACGCCGCGTGAGCGCAGCCCGGCCCTAAAGTCATTGACCTTCTGCAATTGGTCTATTTCCAGCTTGAACGGATCCACCGGACCAGTCTTGAAATAGAAGAGAACACGGAGGGAACGCGAATCAGCTCGAAGTCGCTTGAGTCCTTCTTTGAACTCCTCCTCCGTTCCGGAACCAGCTGTTTGAGTGGGTGTTCCGAACCGCGTGCCCAGGATACCTAGATAGAT
Organism: Vicinamibacterales bacterium; assembly: GCA_965237405.1. Lineage (GTDB taxonomy): Bacteria > Acidobacteriota > Vicinamibacteria > Vicinamibacterales > UBA8438 > CAUZIB01. The sequence continues at coordinate 3,118,105 of OZ250139.1, forward strand.
ATCGAACTCAGCGCCACATTGTCTATTGATTTCGGCTTGCAGGTCCACGTTGACGCCGGGGCGCACATCGTCGGGCCAGCCAACGACCGGCGTTGTTGCGCGGTTCGAAAACTGACCCGCAACGCCCCCGACCCACAGACCCGTTAACGACCGATAGCGTACGACGCCGGCCTACCAAGCTGAGTCATCTGATTGAGGATGTTACATGCGAGGATGGCCTCCGTCTCTTGCCCCGCCCGACTGCGCGCTCGAAGGCTCTCCCCGATGATCACCTTGTACCGGAAGAAGGCGTTCTCCATACGGGCCTGCTGATGGTAGCCCGAGTCCTTCTTCCACTGTCGCCGTCCAGCCTGCTGCACCTGTCGGATCGTGCGGTCGCGCGCGGGCGATCGTGGTCGCCGTCCAGACACGGTGGCTGTCCTGGTCGGTGGAATGACGACCGTCGCGCCACGCGCACCCGCAGCCTCGTAGATGCCACGCGTGTCGTAGGCCGCGTCCGCCGTGAGGCAGGAGACGTCGCCTTCGACCTGGTCGATCAGATCGAGGGCTGTCGTCGCGTCGTCAACATGCCCGCCGGTCAGGGCGTGAGCGACGATCACGCCCGATCCGTCGACGCCCAGATGAAGCTTCTTCCAGCCGCGTCTCCCGCGTCCGCCATGTTTCACGGCCGCCCATTCACCTTCACCCACAGTCGAGAGCCCGGTACTGTCGACGATGAGATGTATGCCTGCGCCCGCGGGGAGGCGGCGAAGTGCAAGGTCGAGGTGCTGACCACGCCGTGAGAGAGTCGTGTGATCGGGCGCGGACAGGTCGAGGCACAGCATCCCGAAGATCGACCTCAGAAAGCCCTCCGTCTGACGAAGGGGCAGGTGAAAGATCAGGCGGAGCGTCAGCGCGGTTTCGATGGCAACCTCGGAGTACTGCAGCTGCCCTCCGCGCTTGCCGACGCCCACGGCCTCCCACGTGGCGATCGCTTCCGGCGTCAACCACCGGGTGACGTCGCCTCGCTGGACCAGTGCTCGGTCGTACGCCGGCCAGTTTCCGACGCGGTATTTCGTTTTGTACCTGGGATGCACTCTCGACTTCACGTCGAGATCATGCCCCTTCGGCCGTCACGATGGCCAGGGCCACGACGAACACTTGTTTCCGCGCACCAACGCCGGTATGCGGTCAACCAGATCGACGAGGAGTATTTCGACGGGGAAGACCTGTAAGGCGCTCGTCGTATCGATTCTCGTGCCGCAGGAGCGACTCTGGGTCGACGATCTTCCCGCCTCGGCGAACCTCGGGTAACACCGGCGCGCGCCGTGTGATTGTTTCAACGTCCTTCACCTCGAGCCGCTGAAGCAATCGCTTGAGATCGAAAGCCACCCGCTCGGCCTTGATCGCCGTCTTGACCGCCGGTGTTTTCGGTGGCAATCCCAAACGTAACTTGAGAGCCACCTCGGACAGGCCCGCGTGCGCCTGGCCCACCGTGCTGAGCAGGTGTTCTCGTTCGTCTTCGGTCATATTCTCTTTCTCTGGATTGTAGGCGAGCATTGCGTGAGGACGCGAGGCAAAGGATGGATCGTGGGGGTCCAGAAACCGCGGGGTTGGGCGGACCGCTTCGCGTGTCCTCAGAAATCATATCACGAGTTTCTGGAGCCTCGCCGTCGCGTAGCCGCTCTTCGACGTCCTGTCTGGCAGCCCTAAATTCTTCGTCGCGCATAACACCTGCCCGGCCGACCTGCTGGGTCTGGTGCTGGTGCTCTGGCGACCGATAACCTGTGAGGGTCGGTGACGATATGAAAGATAGACAGTTCGTGACCCCGGTACTCGTGCGAGACGGCGAGGCGACACCACTTCGTCGAGTTCCATTCGATGAGCGAACGTTCGATGAACTCGCACTTCAGGACTTGCTGTTCGCACACCCCGCGTTGATCCCAGCCGGAGATATCGAGCCGCTATTCGCTGGTCTTCGCCCTCTGGCACGTGAGTTGCCGGTCGGGGGTGGATTTCTTGATCTGATCTTCATGAACGGCGAGGGGTACCTGACGCTCGTTGAAACGAAGCTTTGGCGGAATCCCGAGGCGCGCCGAACCGTCGTCGCGCAGATCATCGACTACGCCTCGCACCTTTCAACGTGGACCTACGATGAGTTACGACAGGCCGTGCTGGCCTGCCGAAACAACGCCGCCGGGGCGTCCTCAGACGACCCGCTGGTCGATCTTGCGAGCGATGGTGACGACGCCATGGACGAGCGAGAGTTTGTTGACCGCATGAATCGAAACTTGCGGCTCGGCCGTTTTGTTTTGCTGATCGTCGGAGACGGCATCCACGAAGGCGTTGAGAAGATGGCAGACTTCCTCAATCAGACACCCCAGCTTCAGTTCACCCTGGGCTTGGTTGAGATGGGGCTCTACGCCCTCGAGGACAAGGCCCAGCCGGCAGACTTCTTCGTGCAACCGAGGATTGTTGCGCGGACTCGCGAGGTGACGCGCGCGGTCGTCGAGATTAAAACGACGGTGCAACCGGACGCGATCCACGTCTCAGTACCTCCCACGCCGACAAAAACACCGGGCGATCGACGACCAATCACGGAGAGGGCTTTCCTCGATCAGCTGTCAGAATCGACCTCGCCGGAGGTCGTCAAGTTCGCAGAGTCGGTGCTCGAGCAAGCCCCCGCACACGACCTGACGATCACGTGGGGTGAGGCGGGTCCACTACTGAGATACGAAGACGAGACCGGCCATCGCTTCACGTTTGGGAAGCTCAGCCGACGTGGGACCATCGGGGACACGCACTGGCTGTGTGGACAGTGTCTGAGGCGCGGGCTCGACGCGTCTATCTATCAGAGCTACCTGGACCAAGTCGCTGCCCTGATTCCGGGCGCGACCCGCCGCAGATTCCGCACACCGAAGGGCACGGAACTGGAACATGTGGCGATAAGCGATGGCCCGAAAAAGGGTGGTCCGCCACTTGCCACATTGGTCACACACGGTCCGGAATGGTTCGAGATCATCGACGCCACTGTCCGGAAAATCCGTGAGGCTCTTGAGAATCGGGACGATAGCGCTGAATGAACACCTTGAGATCGGGTTTGATCGGTCTATGCTGCGTTCATGCCGACTCTGCCGGAACTCATCGAGCGGGCGCCATGGCACGAGGCGGTGACGTGGCGAGAGACCTGGCCACATGAATACGTCTTCGTCAGCCGCGATAACCAGCGCCCGTTGATGGATGTCATCTGCAAGCGCCTCACCAACGGTGAAGGCGTCGACGGTCGATTCTATGGCAGATCGTCCACCTATCTATTCATCGGCGAGTACAAGTACTGGGTCATGACCCCCTGCGCCGAGATGGACTTCGACTCAGGGGACGACTACATCATCAACCGGGCGCGTTTGTACCGGGATCGGCGGGACTTCGTCGTCGAATAGGGAGTATCAGCCATGAGTCTGCTTGGGTACCTCGTTCCCCGCATCGTGTCGAATGGCGAGGAACCGGCTGCGACACAGGCACTCGCCTACCTCCTCAACGCCTCCCCGGACATCGCCAACGCGTTCGTCGACGTGGTGGAACGGACCGGCATTGCGGCCTTCACGCCAGGACGGATGGCGGCCGAAGAAAAACACGGGAACGACTACCCTGACGTGACGATCCGTGACACGGACGGGGTGGTCCGGATCCTCGTCGAGAACAAATTCTGGGCCGGACTGACTGACGCACAGCCGCTCGCCTATCTCGAAGCGTTGCCCGGCGAAGCTTCTTGTGCGCTCGTCTTCATCGTGCCGCACCAGCGCAAATACGGTCTCTGGGGCGAGCTTAGGGAGAAGTGCCGCCGCAACGGGGTCGAGCTCGAGAGTGAATCCACGGCGGACAACATCACCTGGGCGCGGGCCGGACATCGTACGCTAGCGATCACCAGCTGGAAGCACGTCTTGGGAACGCTGGAGCAAGCCGCCGGGGCCGAAGGGCACTCGGCTCTTCAGCAGGACATCGTTCAGCTTCGCGGACTGACTGACCAGATGAACGCCGGCGAGTTCCTGCCGTTGCGCGAGGACGAGGTCACCGACGTGAACGTGGCGCGCCGCCTAACGAACTACAGCGAGTTGATCGAAGACATCGCCGGTCGCCTCCGAACGGATGGAATCGCCGACATGGAGGGTTTGCGCCCGTCGCATGGCTACGAACCAGGAGGTCGCAGGTTCGAGTCCTGCAGGGCGCGCCAGTCTTTGCAGGGGGTTTTTGCTTCCGTGTCGTAGTGGGAACCAAAACTGTACCCACCCCAACACGCTTCGGTGGCTTTTAGCCCCCGGTAAGTGGACCCCCCTCGGACTTTTTGCTGGTCCGATTTCCTCAGAAACCGAAAACCGCGAGCGATCTCTATATATCTATATGCCCGACCACCGAACACACCCGCCATTTTTCGTTTTGATGGAGACGACCCATGGATGAGCCGACCTATGGATGAAACCAGAGACCCTAGAAAGTGTTCCGCTCAACGTCCTTTTTGGAAGTTTGCTCCACCGCACAAATCCAGCCATCTAGAAATTGTAAACTCCAACGGCGCTGACTATCGCCGGTCCAGCAACCGGTGTCAAAGTAGTATTGCGAAGGTGTATCAAAGCGAATAACGAGGCGTCACCGGGACGGGTTGGGAGGAGGGACACTATGAAGAGTGAGCGGATTGTCGTGGCGTGCGCGCTGGTCGCGGCTGGCGTCGTCGCAGTTGTAGGAGAGGGGCAGAGACAGGCCGGGCAATTCGACGGGGGCGAGCTGTCGATTGAGCCGGTTGCAGGCCAAGTGCACATGATCCAGCGCCCGGATGGCATCGCCAACATCGGGGTGTTGGCCGGCTCCGAGGGCGTGCTGCTCGTCGACTCCCTGTTCGGGCCGCTCTCCGACAAGGTCGTGGCGGCTGTCAGAGAGGTCACCGATAGCGATATCCGCTTTCTCATCAACACGCATATCCACGTCGACCATATCGGCGGCAACGAGAATCTGGCGGAGCTTGGCGTCTTGATCTTCGCGCACGACAACACCCGCCTGCGCTTCCTCGCCGACAGGGTTCGAGCTCCGAGACGAGGTGGGAGTTTTCGTCCATCACCACCGGTCGGCGGCCGACCGGTGGTTACCTATAACGACGCCCTCACCTTCCACCTCAATGGGGAGGAAGTCCGGGCCTTCCTCGCACCGCCAGCACATACCGACGGCGACACGTTCGTCTATTTCCCAGATTCAGACGTCCTGCATCTTGGCGACGTGTTCCGGACGACGACCTATCCGATCATCGACACCTACAACGGCGGAACGCTGGCGGGCACCATCGAAGCGCTTGAGATGGCGATCGCCATGGCCGGTCCCGCGACGAGAGTCATCCCCGGCCATGGTCTGAGCGTCGTCGGGCAGGACGAGATGCAGGAGTTCCTGGACATGATTCTCGACGTCCGCGCGCGTGTGCTTACGTCGATCGAAGACGGCATGACTCTGGACGAAGTGATGGCCGCGCGGCCAACCGCGATGTATGACGCCACATGGGCCCAGGACGCGGGATGGACCGCTGAGGACTTCGTGCCAATCGTCTACTACGAGCTCGGCGGATCTGGACGCTTGACCGACCGCTGATCCGCGCGCCGTTATACTGATCTCAGCCGCTCGGGGCGGTAGGTGCCCAGACGCGTGAGATTCTGTTCACCCGGACGTAGGAGAGTTGGATGCCCTGTCCGGCAAGCCGAAGAGAACGCGCTAAGTTGCTCTGGCGTCGCCTTTGGTGTGTCTGGACTGTCCCTAAACTGTCCCTATCAGGACCTCACTCCTCGTGTTTCAGCGCACTCCTCGTAGTTTTCGAGGACGGGCCAAATCTCTGAAAGTGAAGAACTAAAGGGAATAACGTCGATCCTGGTGATCGACGGGCGAGAACTTAAAATCCTGTGGTGCATAGCACCGTGCGGGTTCGACCCCCGCCCTCGGCACCATCTTTATCCCTATGTTTATTGGGTTGAATGATTGGGTCGTCTCCCCCTGATACGACGGCTTAGAAGGTTTGACGACTACCGGACTGAGAAGGGGAGTGATTGACCCTCGGGGAAGGGAGTAATCGACCCCGGTAAGCCGACCCCCCTCGGACTTTTTTGCTCGGTCGATTTCCTCAGGATCCAAAAACCGCAGGGGGGGTCGCTAATATCTATATAGGTGCCCGGATCACATACCCGCCAATTTTCGGTTTCGGGTCGGGGGTCTATTTGGCGATTGAATGCGGCCCTCATGTTTGGTACTTTGAGCGCCGCACGCATGAGGTCCGTTCTACGTGACCCCCGTGGTAACGTCAAAACGGAACGAAAGACACCACGAAGGAAGACCAATGACGACGTATCGATCCGCAGTTCTCTTCGCGTGCCTGGCGCTCGTGGCCGCGCTCACCATGATCAGTCCGTCGGTGGCCAGCGGGCAGCCGTCAACGACGCCGTGGGGCGACCCCGATCTCCAAGGGATCTGGGACTTTCGAACGATCACGCCGCTGCAGCGTCCAAAAGAGCTGGCCGATCAAGAGTTCTTGACCGAGGATGAAGCGTCGAGCCGGGAACAGGTAGTAGTTGACCGTAACGCAGAATTGCTTAATGCGCCGCCGCGACGAACGGAGGCCGGTAAGAATGTTGGTGCGTACAACAACTTTTGGATGGACCGCGGTACCACGGTTGTCGCCACCAGACGCACATCGTTGATCGTGGATCCGCCGAACGGGCGGCTTCCCTCCATGACGGAGTCCGGGAAGGGCAGGGCGGACGCCGGACGCGGGTCCTTCAGCGACGATGCCGCCTGGTCATACACGGATCTCACTACTGCCGACCGTTGCATTCTGGGGTTCAATGCCGGTCCTCCCATCACCCCGGCCGGCTACAACCAGAACATGCAGCTCTTTCAGACGTCCGACTACGTGGTGATCCTGAACGAGATGGTCCACAATGCCCGGATCATTCCGCTGGACGGACGTCCCCGGCTGGACGACGGCATTCCGCAATGGTCCGGCGATTCCCGTGGCCATTGGGAAGGCAACACACTGGTCATCGAGACGACGACGTTCAACGACCAGCGACAGTGGCGGGGTCCGCCGAGCCTCGGCCTCGGCGCGGCGACCAGCCAGAACATGAAGGTGGTGGAGCGCCTCACCCGCGTCGATGCAGACACGCTAGAATATCGATTCACGGTGATTGATCCGGAGACCTGGGCCAGCTCGTGGACCGCGTCCGTGCCGATGCGACGGACCGACCAGCTGATGTACGAGTTTGCCTGCCATGAAGGGAACTACGGTCTCACCAACATGCTCGCCGGGGCACGTGCCGAAGAAGCTGCGTCGGAAGCCGTGACCCAGTGATCGAGGTAGGTGGACAGGCGGACGAACGACCATGCGACTTGTCCTTGCGGCACTGGCCGTGCTCGCGGCACTCGGCCCTGACCTCAGCGAGAGCCAAACCGTCGAGTGGCCGAGCTACGCACACGATTTGGCCGGCACGAAGTACTCACCGCTCGACCAGATCGACGCGTCCAATTTCAGCAACCTCGAGATCGTGTGGCGGCAGCCGGTGATTCCCGATGCCATCCGCACGCCGGACACGTCACGCGGCCCCAACAACTCCCAGAACACGCCGTTGATGGCGGGCGGACTGCTCTACGTGAGCACCGGTCTCGGTACCGTGGCGGCACTCGATCCGACCACAGGAGCGCTCGTTTGGCACGACGACGAACCGGACTTCCGTGACGAGGCGAACGCCCTCGAATTCAGGACCGCCCTCGCCACCGAGCCCACCCAGATCACACGCGCACCGCGGGGCGTGGCGTACTGGACCGACGGTGCCGACGCGCGAGTCCTCGCCACGCGGGGACCGAAGCTGATCGCAGTCAATGCCAGGACCGGGGCCCGATACCGTGACTTCGGGAACGACGGCGAAGTCGACCTGCGGAAGGGGCTAGTGCGTGACTTCCCGGGCTACACGTCGAACGGTGCGCCACTCGTTGTCAACGATCTGGTCATCGTCGGTTCGATGGTGCCGGACATTCTCACGAACCGCATGCCGGCCATGAAGGAATCCCCCCGGGGCGACGTGCGTGCTTTTGATGTGCGGACCGGCGATCAGCTGTGGACCTTTCACACTGTGCCGTTGGAGGGGCAGTTTGGCACCGATACCTGGGGCATTGATCCGGACAGCGATCAGCCGTCATGGGTGTACACGGGCAACACGAACCTCTGGGCCCATCCGACCGCCGACCCCGAACTCGGCTACGTCTACTTGCCGTTGTCCACGCCGGGCAGCGACTACTACGGCGGGCACCGGCCCGGCGACAACCTGTTTGGCGAGAGTCTAGTGTGCGTCGACGCCGAGACCGGCGAGCGCATCTGGCACTTCCAGGCTGTTCGTCACGGGTTATGGGACTACGACTTTCCAGCTTCGGCGAATCTGGTCGATATCGTCGTTGACGGCCGGGAGATCAAGGCGGTCGCCGTCGTCAGCAAGCAGGCCTTCACCTATGTCTTCGACCGGGTGACGGGCGAGCCGGTGTGGCCGATCGAGGAACGACCGGTACCCGTCTCGAACGTTCCAGGAGAGCAAACGTCTCTCACCCAGCCGTTTCCGACGAAGCCGCCACCGTTCGACGTGCAAGGCGTCACCGTCGACGACCTGATCGACTTCACACCCGAACTGCGGACGGAGGCGATCCAGATCCTCAATAGGTACGAGTGGGGGCCGCTTTTCACGCCGCCGAGCCTGATCGACCCCGCACCTGGGGGCAAGAAGGGCACCATCCTCAACCCCGGTGCCGCCGGCGCCGCCAGCTGGCAGGGCGCCGGGGTCGACCCCGAAACGGGGATTCTGTATGTAACGTCGGCCCACCTGCCGCAAGTCATCGGGCTGACGCCGTCGTACCATCCGCGATCGGATGTCCGCTACGTGCGGGAACGTTCGGACCACATCCAGGGGCCCCAAGGATTACCACTCTTCAAGCCGCCCTACGGACGCCTCACCGCGATCGATCTGAACGAAGGTCAGATCCTGTGGCAAGTGCCGAACGGCGAAGGACCGCGCGACCACCCGGCCATCAAGCATCTCGACCTTCCTTGGCTCGGACAGCCGGGCCGCGCATCGGTCCTGGTGACGCCGTCGCTGCTCATTGCCGGCAAAGGCACGAACGTCGGGATAGTCAGATCGACCCGGTTCTGGGGTGAGCCCGGCGGTAAGGTGATCCGCGCATACGACAAGCTCACTGGTGACATCGTCGGCGAGATCGATCTTCCAGGTGGAACAAGCAGCGCCCCGATGACCTACATGGTGAATGGCCGCCAATACATCGTCGTGGCCGTCGGGTGGAGCGACATGCCGGCCGAGTGGGTCGCGCTAGCGCTGCCCGAATAGCCGCAGGCGACATCCCGCCCTCGCCGATCAGGCTGGATGTCGCTGGAAGAGAATGCGGTGGAGGCGGCGGGAGTTAAATTGACGCCCTAAGTGATACCTAGTGCATGACTTTGGTTTTCACCACCTAGAGAGTTCCCCCCAATCGTTCTGGCTGCCCTCGGATGTTACAAGCCGAGAGAGGGGTCAAGGTACCCCGGTCGTCCGTTTTTCGTGGGGCGATTTGTGCCGATCCAAAAACCGCGGATGGGGTCAGTACATCTATATACCCGACCGACATTTATAGCCGCCAACTTTCGGTTTCATCCGCTGCTGGCTCCAGGGACGACGAGGGTCGCAAGTGCCACGCAAGCTATCGGCTTGACCACCATTCATGGACCACCTATTCCGTGACTGCACGCTTGAGGATGGCCACGATTTCGTTCCCCCCGAACGTGGTGCTCGCCACTGTTACCCCGACAAATTTGAATCCAACAAGACCAGCCTCACGGAGTTCATCTTGCATCGTAGATGTCCTCGTTGTTGCAAGTAGGCGATACTCAAAGAGATCTGCATTGGTTGAGTCACGGCTTCGCTCAAGAATTACGACAGGCTCATCGCCGCCAAATGTGGTGTCGAACACGGTCTGCCCTCGATACTCGAATCCGGCATCGCCAGCTTCCTGCATCTCCTTTTGCATCGTTGAAGTCTTGCTTGTCGCGAGCAGTCGATACTCGAAACGAGGCTCCGAGTCTGGTTCCCGTTGCATCACTACCACTACCTCTGATCCACCGAACGACGTCTCACCTCCCATTACTCCAACGAATGCATAGCCTACGTCCGAAGCCTCCTGCATCTCCTCCTGCATCGTCGATGTCTTATTCGTCGCGAGCAGCAGGTAGTCATATTCAACAGAGCGCTGTTCCTGGGCAGAGAGGCGATGTTGCCCGCCGAGGATACAGGGACAAAGTAAGGCCAAAACTACGAGGTAGAACCGGCTCGCCTGGAATCGCATTAAAGAGTCTCCTCTTCCTCAGTGATGGTACAAGAGACCTCATGACATCAACCAACCTCATGGAACACACCGGCGAGCTCTCAGCGCGTCACCCTCGGAAATGCAGCGCCCGCTCTAAGCGCAGTGGAAAGCTCTGTGAGCGATGGAGTATGAAGGCCAAACCGTCTGCGCGACGCACGGCGGCAAGGCCCCCCAAGCGTTGGCAAAGGCCCAGGCAACGATGGAGCTGGCCGACATGCGGTTGCGTGGCCTGACTGTTCCGGCTGTCGATCTGATCGAACGTTTGCTCACGGCCGAGTCCGAAGCGGTGCAATTAGGGGCCGCGAAAGATGTGCTGAACCGTGGAGGGCTGAAAGCCACGGACCGCGTCGAAGTGGCCGCTGTCATTACGGTGAAACAACCGTGGTGATTCTCGTGCCGATGACGGGTTACGCCTCATCTAGGTGCGCGTCATCCGCAACTCTTACTGGCGCTGCCTGAACTTCTGGATTCGATGGTTTCTGCCGTCGGCCACGTAGACCGTACCGGATGAAGCGATGGCGATATACGGATTCCTCAGCTCGCCCGGACCACTCCCTCTGGAACCCCACTTGGCGAGGAACCCTCCGTTCGCATCGAACTCTTGAATCCGGTGGTTGTCTCTGTCTGCCACGTACACGCGACTCGATTCGTCCACCCACACACCACGCGGGTGGTTGAACTGTCCATCCCCGTCACCCTTCGCGCCCCATGTCGTGATGAAGTTGCCATCGCTGTCGAACTTCTGAATGCGGTGATTATTCCGGTCTGACACATAGACGTTCCCGTCTGGATCCACAGCCACACCGTAGGTGTATCCAAACTCGCCGTCGCGAGCACCTTCGGATCCCCACTTCGTGATGAAATTGCCGTCGCTATCGAATTTCTGGATTCGGTGATTGTCGCCGTCAGCCACGTAGACGTCGCCCTCGACCGAGATAGCGATGGCTCGGGGGAATTGAAACTCACCGTCACCGCCGCCGTGGGAGCCCCACGTCAGGCAAAACATGCCGTTCGCATCGAATTTCTGGATCCGATGGTTCTGGCGGTCCGCTACGTGAACGTCACCGATAGCGTCAATCGCCACGGCAACGGGCCGATGGAATTTGCCTTCCGCCGTTCCCTGCCCCCCCCAGATCCGTAGCAATTTACCATTGCCATCGAACTTCTGGATCCGATGGTTGAAGCGGTCTGGCACGTAGATGTGGCCCGCCGTGTCAACTGCCAACAGTGCGGGGCCGTTAAACTGCCCGTCGGCACTACCCTCTGAACCCCACTCAGTAATGAAGGCCGGGACCGATTGCTGGGACGCGCGCCGGAATCCCAGATGGCCCGGTTCCCCGCTGCCCACGACCGGCATCGCGACGAACGGCACCACGCCGACGAGGCCCGATGCGAGCGCGATTACGCTAGACCGTCTGCTGACATTCAAGGTGTACTGCCAAGTCGAGATACGTTTGGCACTCAGCTATGGCGCCCATTATACTTGACCAATCGGCTGCGTTGCCTGTCAAAGCCAAAGGTCGTGCCGACATGCCGTTGAACTTGGTCAGACTGGCCGACGGAGCAGACCGCTCCGTGATGTCCGAGAAGGAAACGCTTTTGCTGGACCAACGACGTGCCACACTACGCGGGCTCCTCCTTTTCGCGATCGCTATTACGACATTGGCGCAGGAGCCGGCTACCCTGCGCGCCCAGTCCGCTGCCGACTTCGTCCCGGTCACCGACGCGACGCTCCAGAATCCGGCGCCGGAAGATTGGCTGATGTGGCGTCGCACGCTCGACGGGTGGGGCTACAGCCCGCTCAACCAGATCGACCGTGACAACGTTGGCGTGCTACGTATGGTCTGGTCACGGGCACTGGCGGGGGGTAGAGGAACCCCGTTGGCCTACGCCGGTGTCCTGTATGTGCCACAGGCGAGCGATGTCATTTCAGCGCTCGATGCCGTGACGGGTGACCTGAAGTGGGAATATCGCCGTGACCTTCCGGATGATGTCTACGAGTACGTGGGCGGCAATGCCCGCAACAACCGGAACATCGCCATCTATGACCGCCTGATCATCAACACCAGCGACGACAACTACGTCTTCGCGCTCGACGCGACGACCGGTGACACGGTCTGGGAGACCCAGATCCTCGACTACAAGGTCAACTCGGCCACGCACAGCTCGGGCCCGATCATCGCCGATGGCAAGGTCATCTCGGGGCGCAGTTGCCGACCATGGGGGGGACCGGACGCCTGCATCATCGCCGCCCACGATGCGCGGACCGGCACCGAACTGTGGCGCCGGCGCACGATTCCGGCCCCGGGCGAACCGGGCGATGAGACGTGGGGCGACGTGCCGTTCGAAGAGCGGGTTCATGTCGGCAGCTGGATGCCGGCAAGCTACGACCCCGAGCTGCGCTTGATCTACCAGGGCACCTCGATTACCTCACCGGCCCCGAAGTTCATGCTCGGCGGTGTCGACAACACGCACCTCTACCACAACTCGACGCTGGCGCTCGACGTCGACACCGGCGAGATCCGGTGGTACTACCAGCACCTCAACGACCACTGGGACCTCGACCATCCCTTTGAACGCATCCTCATCGACATCGCCGTCGCGCCAGACCCCGAAGCCGTGAGCTGGATCAACCCGCGGCTTCAACCGGGCGAAGTCCGAAAGGTGATGACCGGGATCCCGGGCAAGACCGGCATCGTCTATACGCTGGACCGCGAAACAGGCGAGTTTCTCTGGGCGACCCCCACGGTTGCGCAGAATGTGGTCAGCGACATCGACGGCGCCACCGGTGCGGTGACCGAAAACTCAGAGGTCGTCTTCAACGCGTTGGGGCAGGAAGTCTTGGCTTGTCCTACCTTGCACGGTGGGAAGAACTGGGAAGCCGGCGCCTATAGCCCCCTGACGAACACGATGTACTTTCCGCTGCGCAACACCTGCGCGCGCATGATGGCAACGACCGCGGCTGACGCTTCAAATCATCGGATCTCGCTTGCCGTGCGCCATCAGATCGCGCCCGGCACCGACCAGCTTGGCGCGGTGTACGCGATCTCGGCCGAAACAGGCAAAACAACATGGCTTCATGAACAGCGGGCGGCGACCCTGTCGCTCGTGGCGACCGGCGGCGGGCTGGTCTTTGGTGGGGATGTGAACGGGCGGTTCCGGGCCTTCGACCAGGAGACGGGCGAGGTGCTGTGGGAGATCAGCCTCGGCTCACCGGTTGTCGGCTATCCGATCAGCTACGCTGTCGACGGACGCCAGCACGTGGCGGTCAGCACCGGCGTCGGCGCGGGGGCCAACCTCCGCCTGACACCCGAGCTCCGCCCGAGCTCCGGGAGCACCCTGTTCGTGTTTGCACTGCCGGACCGAGACTGAATCGCCCGCCGTTATCACGAGAGTAGTCGTCGCAGCTGAACCTTCGCGAGCATTTACGGGAAAGGGTTAGTCGTTCGTGTTCTTCCGAGCCTTGAGCAGCATCGGCCCAAACACGATCAAGGCGATGACAAGAACGATGAGAATCTCGAGCATCTGAACCTCCTTCGACCTGACGTATCCTATCTGTACCGCCCACGCTTGAATACCGCGGTTACCCCCATCCCCGTTGAACCGGCCGCCGCGCTACGCTAGCTAGACGCCCTTACAGCCCCCCGCCGGCACCGTTCGTCGCCACCATTCCCTAACTACGTCAACGTCCGACGGCTTTGTCGTGGTGGACGGTCTCCACCGCGGCGATCGCCGGCGTTACTTTGGCTGCCAGCCTTCTTGACTTTTGCGTGTCTTCGCGTGCGGCCTTTACCTGATAGAGATGTCGAGAAGCGAGCAGACCCAGTACGGTTTCGGCCTGAACCGATGGCGAAACGAAGGTATCGTTTCTGTCCAGAAAACAGGAATCGGACCAAACGATCAGGGAAATGGCCGCGGCTGCACTGAAGGATTCAGACGGATCTCGCTTTCGCTTGTTTGTCCCGTTTCTTCTTCATTTTTTCTGCGTCCTTTGCGGCTCTTTGCTTCTGGCCCTTATCCTTGTCCTTCTGACTCTTGTCTCCCATTGCATGTCTCCCTTGTTGCAGGCGCGTACGAGCTAGAATTGCCCGGTTCGTTTATATCTGGCAAAGTAGTAATAGCAGCCTCTCTTGAATGGATCGACGCCCTCGATCCACCGTACTACATTTGCGTATGGCGATGGGAAAACGCAATGGAATTTTACAGCCGGCGATGAGGTGAACAATGATGAAGTACACAGCCATCGTTCTGATGAATCTAGCGCTCAACCTGGCGTTGTCCCCCCCCACCCACGCACAGTCTGCGAAGGTCGGGTCGCTTGAGTTCCCGACGTCCGGATCGCCTGAGGCACAGGAGCTTTTCTTGCGGGGTGTTGCGATCCTGCACAGCTTTGGTTGGAACCAAGCGATCGAGCAGTTCCAGGCCGCGCAACGGCTTGATCCTGATTTCGCGATGGCGTATTGGGGCGAGACGCTGTGCTACAACCACCCGTTGTTCGCGATCGCGCCAGATGACGACAACCCCCGAGCCGTCCTGCGCCGTTTGGGTGCCACGCGCGAGGAACGGCTGGCTAAGGCACCAACCGACCGTGAGAAGGGTTTTCTCAAGGCGGTGGAAACCCTCTGGGGTGACGGTGATTACGATGACCGCCGCGTTGCCTACATGGAGTCCATGGGTCGCCTGCATGACCGCTACCCGGATGATCCTGAGGTGGCCACGTTCTATGCGGTCGCCTTGCTGAGCGCGTCGCGAGCACTGGGGGATCAGACGCTCAGGTTGGAGATGCAGGCCGGTGCGGTCGCCCTCGAGGTCTTCGGTGCCAACCCTGACCATCCGGGCGCGCCTCACTACGCCATTCACGCGTTTGACGATCCGGTCCATGCGCCGCTCGCGTTGGCGCCAGCTCTACGGTACGCAGAAATTGCACCGGCGGTGGCGCATGCCCGCCATATGCCGACCCATATCTTCATTCAGCATGGGATGTGGGATCTGGTCTCGAGCCACAATCAGTCTTCTTACGACGCCGCACTCGCGCTGTGGCAACCAGGTGACAGCGTCGGTGCCACAGTCCACCCGCTCGATTGGGGACAGTACGGCGACCTCCAACGCGGTGACTACGCGAAGGCGCGAACCTGGATCGAGCGGCTGGAGATGGTGGCTGCGCAGAGTAACGGCGCCTTCCGTGCAACCAGCAGCCTGCCTCGTCTCCGGGCTCGCTACGTGGTCGAGACCGAAGAATGGCGGACCTTCCCGGTCACCGACGAGGCGTCGTCCCCGGAACTCTTGGCTACGGCTCTCAGCGCGACCCACACTGACGATATGGAGACTGCCAAGCGCGCTGCGGGAATGCTGGAGGCTCGTGCGAAGGACGGCGATGCGCAGGTGAGGATCATGCACAAGGAGGCAGCCGCACTGGTCGCGCTCGCCAATCGAGATGCGGATACAGCCACGCAGCTGATGGACGAAGCGATCGCAATCGCCGAGGGCCTCCGGCCGCCGAACGGTGCGGCAAACCCGATCAAGCCTCCCTATGAATTGTACGGGGAGATGCTGCTCGAGTTGAATCGGCCAGCCAGTGCGCTGATCAAGTTTGAGACGTCACTACTCAGACTGCCAAAGCGCGCGCGCTCGCTCCTCGGCGCGGCGCGTGCCGCAGCCAAGAGCGGTGACCAGCTGACAGCTCGGGAGCGATACCGTACCCTCATGGCCATCTGGCACGAGTATCCCGAGCAGCCAGCTTTTCTTGAGGCACAACGTTTCGTGAGAGAGCGCGACCAGTGAACACCGGCAATTCACAACAGGATCAGAAGCGGCCCGTTTTATAAAGGCTAAATTGAAGCCGGCGAGCGGACTCGAACCGCTGACCTGCTGATTACGAATCCGCACAACCGGCGTCCAGCTGTGTCCAGGGGGGGCCGTTTCTTCGGGAATTCCGCCTAGTATGCTGGGTTATCGTCCGCCGCCGTCCAGCCCCATCCACCCGTGTGGCTCTCAGATTGGCTCTCAGCCCGTGGGAAGGTCCTCCGTCCACAGCAGAGCATTCATTCGGTGCGCCGCCTCCGTCTGGAGGCTGGGGAGTACGTGCGCGTAGGTGTTCATGGTCAGGCTGATCTGCGAGTGGCCGAGGATCTCCATCACGACTCGGGGGCTCACGCCTTGCGCCAGCAGGAAGCTGGCGCACGAGTGCCGCAGGTCGTGAAACCGGAGCGGCGGCAGGCCAGCCGTCGCCAGGAGTTTTTTGAAATCTCGCGTGACGTTACCGCCGTCGAGCGGCTGCCCGTCCCGCGTGGTGAACACGAAGCCGGTCTCGTGCCACTGGGGACCGGCCGCCAGCCGCCGCTCACGCTGACGCGTCCCATGTGCGCGGAGCAGCGTGACGAGCTCTGCCGGGAGCGTGATCGTGCGTCGGCTCCGCGCAGTCTTCAGCTCGACGAGCCGGCGGGTCCCGTCGACCGTCTGGAGCGCGTGTCGTACGTGGAGCACGCCCTGATCGAGGTCGACTCCATCCACCCACCGGAGTCCTAATGCCTCGCCTTGGCGCAGGCCACAACTGAGCGCCACCGCGATGAGCGGACACAGCCGATGGGTGGCAATCATGCCGAGAAAGTCGCGGGCCTGCTGCGGCGTGAACGGCTGGACCTCCTGTCGGATGACTCGCGGTGGGGTCACCAGCGCCGCAACATTGCGCGGGACCATGCCCCAGCGCATCGCCTGATTAAGCGCCCGCCGGAGCACAGCGTGAATATACTGGACCGTGCGCGGCGTTAGCGTCCGCGGGGACTCCTGGTCCTGATACGACTTGAGAATCCGTCCTCCTCGGTGCTGGTCGTTGAGAAAGGTCTGCACCTGTTGGGGGGTCAGCTTCGCGAGCGGGTAGCGGCCCAGGGGCGTTGGTGCGCGGAAACAAGTGTTCGTCGTGGCCCTGGCCATCGTGACGGCCGAAGGGGCATGATCTCGACGTGAAGTCGAGAGTGCATCCCAGGTACACAACGAAATACCGCGTCGGAAACTGGCCGGCGTACGACCGAGCACTGGTCCAGCGCGGCGACGTCACCCTGTGGTTGACGCCGGAAGCGATCGCCACGTGGGAGGCCGTGGGCGTCGGCAAGCGCGGAGGGCAGCTGCAGTACTCCGAGGTTGCCATCGAAACCGCGCTGACGCTCCGCCTGATCTTTCACCTGCCCCTTCGTCAGACGGAGGGCTTTCTGAGGTCGATCTTCGGGATGCTGTGCCTCGACCTGTCCGCGCCCGATCACACGACTCTCTCACGGCGTGGTCAGCACCTCGACCTTGCACTTCGCCGCCTCCCCGCGGGCGCAGGCATACATCTCATCGTCGACAGTACCGGGCTCTCGACTGTGGGTGAAGGTGAATGGGCGGCCGTGAAACATGGCGGACGCGGGAGACGCGGCTGGAAGAAGCTTCATCTGGGCGTCGACGGATCGGGCGTGATCGTCGCTCACGCCCTGACCGGCGGGCATGTTGACGACGCGACGACAGCCCTCGATCTGATCGACAAGGTCGAAGGCGACGTCTCCTGCCTCACGGCGGACGCGGCCTACGACACGCGTGGCATCTACGAGGCTGCGGGTGCGCGTGGCGCGACGGTCGTCATTCCACCGACCAGGCCAGCCACCGTGTCTGGACGGCGACCACGATCGCCCGCGCGCGACCGCACGATCCGACAGGTGCAGCAGGCTGGACGGCGACAGTGGAAGAAGGACTCGGGCTACCATCAGCAGGCCTGTATGGAGAACGCCTTCTTCCGGTACAAGGTGATCATCGGGGAGAGCCTTCGAGCGCGCAGTCGGGCAGGGCAAGAGACGGAGGCCATCCTCGCATGTAACATCCTCAATCAGATGACTCAGCTTGGTAGGCCGGCGTCGTACGCTATCGGTCGTTAACGGGTCTGTGGGTCGGGGGCGTTGCGGGTCAGTTTTCGAACCGCGCAACAACGCCGCGTGGCGAGCACTCGGCGCACCACGTCCTTGTCGATGTCGACCGCAAAGGCGAGCGCGATCTGTTGTGCGATCCGCGGACAGCCCCACCTGGGGTTGCGCCGCTTCATGTCGACGATGGCGTCGACCAGTGCTTTGGACGGTCCTTGGGGGCCGGTGCGACGGCGCTTGGGTGAAAACAGCCAGCGGTACTTGCGGGTGCGCAGAGCCCGATGGAACTCCAGGATCGTCGACGGTCTCAGCACGATCGCTGAGCGAATCACCCGGGCCGGGCGCATGAACAGTGCACACACGCCGGCGAGGATCCGATCCGACGCGCAGAGATTCGGCGCCCGGTGCCGCGAGCGATTCAGAATGAGCAGTGGCTGCTTGACCAAGACCGATTCAGTCACGACAGACCGCAGGCCGCCGGGGCCCATCAGCCGGGCCAGGGTGGCGATCAGGTGCACCAGCAGGATGATCGGGTCGCGCATCGGAACATCCTAGCGACCACTCTCAGGATCACCAAACTTGATAATCTCAACGGATTGCGGGCTGAGTAGTAATTCGCCACCCACACGCCAACGCGGCCCTCTATCGAGCCGTCATCGTCCGGATGCAATTCCACCAACCGACCCGCGACTACGTCGCCCGACGCATCGCCGCTGGCCGGACCAAACGCGACATCATCCGCTGCCTGAAACGCTTCCTCGCGCGAGAGATCTACCAGCGCGTCATGACCGACTTCCGCGCTCGTCAAGAGATCATCCAGGCCGCCTGAAGGAGTGTCTTGACATATAGGGGCGTCAGTGGCTTCAGCAGCGCATTGAGCGGCTCGGTCACGTTCGTCAGGTTGAAGGCTTGGAAGAAGGCCACCAGGACGAACAGCATAATGAGCCAGTACGCGCTCCCCACCGGGTCGACCGCGCTCGTCCTCTACTGTCGGCCCTCCAGCTTGCTGGTCCAGCGCTCGACCGCCCGGCCCGCCACGTCGCGCGCGCCGAGGCCGAAAGCCAGCGCGACCGCGACGGCGATGGCACCGAGCAGGCCTCCGAAGGCGAGATTGATGATCTCGTTCGCCAGGCCCATCTGTCGCAGGGCCATGGCGCCGGTCAGGACAATGATCGCCACGCGGGCGGCGTTTGCCAGGAGGGATGCCTGCGCGCTGCCGCTGGCTCGCACGGTCGTGGCGGCCAGGTTGGCCAGATAGAGGCCGATGCCAAACACGACAACCCCGAGGATCACCTGGCCGCCCAGGGTGATGAACCCGGAGAGCATCTCGGCCAGGTTGACGAACCCAAGCAGCGATGCTGCCTCGACCGATGCGAAGAGCATGATGGCAACGAGGATCAGGGTGCCGATCATGGCGGACGGCGTGCGGCCGCCCTCGGCGGGCTGGCCCAAGCCCAGCTGGGCGAGGATGTTGTCGAATCCGGCGCCGGCAAGGACGTTGCCGATCAGCCGGGACACCAGGCGTCCGACGAAGTAGGCCACGCTGACGAGCAACACCGCGGCAAACAGCGATGGGATGACGTCGAGAATCGTGCCCAGCATGTCACTGGCGGGCTCCGTGATTGCCGCGAGCTGCAACGCGTTGAGCGACGAGATCAGGACTGAAAACAGAATCAGCACGTAGGTGATCAGCCCCAGCAGACCCGAGAGCCGCATGGTGCCGAGCACCTGACTGGTGCCTATCTGGTCGCCGAGTCGGTCGACTCCCACCGTGGTCAGCAGGTTGGTCACGATCCGGCGGATGAGGTGCGCCACGAACCAGCCGACTGCCAGGATCAGACCGGCCGCCAGGATGTTGGGCAGGAAGCCGAGCAGACCATCCACCAGCTGCTGCACCGGGACGAGCAGGCCCTCGAGCGCCAGGGCGCCAAGAATCGCGGGCAGGAACAGCAAGAAGATCAGCCAGTAGACGCCGTCGGCCAGCGCTTTGCTCACCGGAATCGTCTTGCCTTCTTCGACCTCCGCCTCCCCGCTGAGCCGTTCGTCGACCCTGGCCGCGGACATGGCGCCGATGATCAGCTTCTTGACGACGGTGGCGACCAGCCACGCCACCAGGAGCAGCGTGCCGGCGCCGAGGAGTCGTGGAACGAACCCGGTGAGCTGGTTCAGCAGCGCATTGAGCGGCTCGGTCACGTTCGTCAGGTTGAGGGCTTGGAAGAAGGCCACCAGGACGAACAGCATGATGAACCAGTACGCGCTCTTCCCCGCGTAGCGTTCCACCTCGACATCCTGGCTCGCCCCCATCCAGGCGGCGATGCGGTTGTCAATGGTGGTCCGCTTCAGCGCGCCACGCACGACCGCCGCCACGACGACGGCGACGAGCCACCCGATGACCAGGATGCCCACCGCGCCGAGCAGGTTGGGCAGGTAGCCGCCCACCAGCTGGGAGACCTGGTCGGTCACGTTGCGGAACATGTTCTGTAGTGTCTCGTTCATCGTATCGTCTCCTTGACAGTCAACACCGGAGTGACGTTGGTCCCGTTAGTAGACAGGTTGTAACTTGGAGCGGCGCGTATTCGATGGCCCGATCCTCCTGACGTAGTTCGGCAAACTCATTCGGTGTCAGGTGCCCGAGCGAGCTATGCGGTTGATGCTGATTGTAGTCGACGTGCCACGCTTCGATCTTGGCTTGAGCATCGGCGAGGGCACTGACGGGCATTGTCAAAGTAAATCGGCTTGAGCCTGGACGTAAGGCCTCATAACCTCCGGTGATGCACAATCCCTTTCGTTATTTCAACGGTGCTTCCGCCATCAACTGTTGCTGTCCAGTCCCTAACCTACCTACATGCTGCCTTGGTGCACAACTCCATTGAGGGCTGAGAGTCTCCCGTGACTCCGCCTGCCGGTCATCCGATCATCTCGCCATCGGGTATCCCGAGCGCCGTCATAGTGTTCAGGATCTTGCACCCCAACCTCACCTCGACTCTCTGAGACGCCAGTCCCCTCGCTCGCATCGCTGAGCCCAGGATGGCCTTGTAGCGGTGGAACGTCGTCTCCACCTTGCTGCGCCTGCTGTAGCCCGATGCGACGTACCACTTCCGTTTCCCAACACGTGATCGTGCTCGGATGTTACGATTCCGCTGTCGCGTGCCCGCGGAGTCGAGCGCGAGCTGAGCGCCCTTTCGTGGCGGTATCAGCACCTTCGGCGATCGATGAGCACGGTGATTCTCCAGCGTCTTATAGACGTCGCCGGTGTCGTACGCGGCGTCGGCCTTGGCCGAGGCGATGGGACGCTCGATCTGGCCGACGAGTGCCGCCACCCGGGAAGCGTCTCGAGCCCGCTTGCTCGTGAGCTCGCAGGCGACCACGTCACTGGTTTGCTCATCCACAGCGAGGTGCAGCTTGCGGTAGTCCCTGGCTTTCGGCGGAGTGCGCAACTGGCCGACGTGCACTGAAAGACCGCTGCTGTCGATGCGGAGGTGGACGGGCTTCACGGTTCGCCTCTCGTAGGAAGCAACCTTCCCCAGCCTCGCCTTGCGCCTCGAGATCGTGCTGTGGTCGGGCACGTCGTTGTCCAGATTCAGGAGCGTCAGCAGCGAGCGCAGGAAGCCCTCAGTCTGCCTGGACGCCAGGCCAAACACCAAGCCCAAGGTGACCGTCGTCTCGATGGCGTGGTTCGAGTACTTGCGTTGTCGGCCTGGCTTCCTGCGCGTCGGCCTCGGCGAGTTCCAGTTGGCGAGCTTGCCATCGGTGAGTCCGAGCCAGACGGTCAGACTCCCGCGAGCGCGGAGACCCGTCTCGTACTCCCGCCCATTCCGGACACGGTAGGCCTTCTGGACGTACTGCCGCTGGGTGCGCTTGAAACTCGTCATGCGGGACCTCGGATCTCGGGGTGGAGGGCAATTATTGACCGAGATCGCGAGTTGTGCACCAAGGCCAGCAGAAGCCAGGACCCGACCCGGAGCGGCTGATCATCACCGAGGACCCCGAGACAGCCCTGTCGAAGCTCCTCACGACGCCGATCAAGCCCACGAAGATCGAGAAGTAGGCGTCGATCAACACCCCGTTGGTCGACACGGTCACGAGCATAGGGTTTCATCAGATACCTACTCCCGGCAAGAATAGGCGTGAATTCGCGAGATCCAGACCATCGAGGCGACGTGGGTGATAACCGTCTATTGATAACCGATCAGACACAGGGCCTTCTAAGCCGAGGGTCGCAGGTTCGAATCCTGCCGGGCGCGCCATTTTCCTAAATAATTCGCTGATTGTGCCCACTGCCTGGGCACCAGGGGCGAAGGTACAGGCGAAAAAAGTGACCGGTCAGGCATGAAGATTGGCTGACTGAAGTACGCCCTGCCAACCTCCTCGCTTGCCGGCGGCCGGCGCCGATGGCATGGTGTGGCGTCGTGGAACCCCGCGCTTCGTCGCGCCCCCGCAGGTGCCGGCCTACATTTCATTGTTGACAGCTCGGGCCTCTCGATCGTGGGCGAGGGTGAATGGGCCGCGGCGAAGCATGGAGGACGGGGGAGGCGAGGCTGGAAGACGCGGCATCTCGGTGTCGACCGGTCGGGTGTGATCGTCGCCCGGGCCCTGACGGAGGCGAGCGTCGACGACGCGACGACTGGCATTACGCTGATCGAGGCGGTCGACGGCGCCCTCGGACGGGTGACGGCGGATGCCGCCTACGATACGATCGGCTGTTACGAGGCCGCCGGTGCGC
Source organism: Vicinamibacterales bacterium (assembly GCA_965237405.1). Taxonomy (GTDB): domain Bacteria; phylum Acidobacteriota; class Vicinamibacteria; order Vicinamibacterales; family UBA8438; genus CAUZIB01. Next base: position 3,141,118 of record OZ250139.1, read on the forward strand.
GTGGCGCCACCGTTGTGGTTCCGCCGACGAGTACGGCCAACGTGTCTCGACACGGACCGCGGTCGAGCGCTCGTGATCGCACGATCCTGGCGGTCAAGGCGAGAGGACGGCGACGCTGGAAGCAGACGTCGGGCTATCATGGGCAGGCCCGCGTGGAGAACGCGTTCTTCCGATACAAGTCGATCATCGGAGACAGCCTTCGAGCGTGCAGTCCCGCAGGGCGGGGGACTGAGGTCGACCTCGCGTGCAACATCCTGAATCAGATGACTGGGCTTGGCAGGGCAATGTCGTACCGCATCGGTCGGTGAAGGAACTGTGGATCGGGATCGGTGCGGGCTAGCAGCCTGTCGGACTTAGGCCCGGGTTTTATAATAGGGCTTGTCGAGTCGAGGAGGTCGAAGTAGATGCCGAAGTTCGTACAGCGGCACCAGTCGCAGCTGTATTTGCTGCCGCCGGACCTGCGCGATTGGCTGCCGGAGGACGATCTGGCGCACTTCGTGGTTGAGGCGGTGGAACGGGTGCCGCTGGAGCGGTTCCAGGTAAACGAACGGGGCACCGGATCGGCGCAGTATCACCCGCGGATGATGCTGGCGTTGCTGGTGTACTGCTACGCGAACGGGATCTTCGGCTCGCGTCGGATCGAGCGGGCGACGTATCGGGACATTGGCGTTCGGTACGTGGCGGCGAACTGTCACCCGGACCACGACACGATCTGCACGTTCCGGCGCAGCAACTTCGATGCGGTAGCGGAGGCGTTCCTGCAGGTACTGCTGCTGGCGAAGGAGCTGCAGCTGCTGCGTGTTGGGACGGTGAGCGTGGACGGGACGAAGGTGGACGCGAACGCGAATAAGCGCAACAGCCTCCGCTACGACCGGGCGGGGGCGTTGCGCGAGCAGTTGCGAGGCGAGATCGAGGGGTTGTTGGATCAGGCGGAGCACGCCGACACGGACGCCGCGCCGGACCCGCAGGGTCTGCCGGAGGAGTTGTCGCGGCGGGACAAGCTGCGGGTGAAGCTGGACCGTGCGTGCGCGGAGTTGGAACGGCGTGCGCAGGCGCGTGCGGACTCGGAGCGGGCGGAGTACGAGCGCAAGGTGGCGGCGCGGGAGCGGCGTACGGGATCGCGCAAGGGTCGGCACATCAAACCGCCGACGGAAGCGCCGGAGGCGGAGGAGCAGATCAACCTGACGGACGCGGACAGTGCGCTGATGCGCAAGAGCCGGCGCCATGAGTACCGCCAGGCGTACAACGCGCAGGCGGCGGTGGATGCCGACGGCAGTCAGTTGGTGTTGGGGGCTAGGGTGAGCGTGTGCGCGAGCGACCGCAACGAGTTGGTGGCGGATGTGGATGCGATCCCGGCGGCGTTGGGCGCGGCGGATCGGGTACTGGCGGACAGCGGCTACGCGACGGGCAGCGAGGTGTCGCAACTGGCAGGTCGCGGTGTGGAGGTGTTGGTGGCGACGGGGGCGGAAGGCCAACGGCGCCAGCACGACTTCCGACCGGAGCCGCCGCACCCGCTGGCGAAGGAGCCGCAGGCGGACTGGATCAAGTCGATGCAGCAGAAGATGGCACTGCCGGAGCACCGGGCGCATTACCGTTTGCGCAAGCAGACGGTGGAGCCGGTGTTCGGGATCGTGAAGCAGGCGATGGGCTTCCGGCAGTTTCTGCTGCGGGGTCTCGAGAAGGTGGAGGGCGAATGGGCCTTGGTAACGCTGGCGTATAACTGCCGACGCTTGCACAACCTCAGGCTGGCATGACGGGGCTATAAGGAGCGGAACTTGGCGTGTTCGCGACCCACCAGAGGCGTCAGAAAGGCCTCCAGGCGCCGTCAGCGACCGATGGCCAGGAATACAGTCCCCGTTTCGGTCGAAGCGGCCCTCCCGGCACAGAGACACAGGGCGTCGTTCACACAGGTGCCAAGTCGCTTCCGCGCGCGTTTGCCACGCCCAAGTCCGACAGGCTGCTAGCTCCGATTCATGCAACAACGCCCCACAATCGGGGTGGCCACCGACAGGCCAACGCCGCCCTCTATCGCGCCGTCATCGTCCGCATGCGATTCCACCAGCCGACCGTCGACTACGTCGCACGACGGACTGCTGGGGGCCGGACCACACGCGAGATCATCCGGTGCCTCAAACGCTTCCTCGCCCGCGAGATCTACCAGCGGGTCATGACAGACTATCGAGCGCGCCAAGCAGACATCCAGGCCGCCTAAACGATCGTCTTGACATATAGGGGCGTCAATACCCGGCTGAGTGCTGCCACCGGCCGCCACACTAGGATTAGGCAAGGTCGAAGCGGTCAAGATTCATCACCTTGTCCCACGCCGTCACAAAGTCACGCACAAACGCCTGCTGCGAGTCGTCGCAGGCATAGACCTCCGCGATGGCTCTGAGCTGGGAGTTCGAACCGAAGACGAGGTCAACGGCGGTGCCGGTCCACCTGAGCTCGCCCGTCCCCTGATCGCGTCCCTCGAACACGTGCTCGGATGTGGAGGACGCCTGCCACTTCGTGTTTATGTCGAGCAGGTTCACGAAGAAATCATTGGTCAACATATCTGGCCGCTTAGTGAAGACGCCGAGTTCGGACTGCCCGACGTTGGCGTTCAGGACACGCATACCGCCGACGAGCACCGTCATCTCAGGAGCGGTCAGCGTCAGCCTGTGGGCCCGATCCACCAGCAGCTCCTCCGCCGACCTGCGGTGTCCGTTTCCGAGGTAGTTGCGAAATCCGTCTTCGGTGGGTTCGAGTACGGCGAATGAGTCCACGTCGGTTTGCTCCGGCGACGCGTCCGCGCGCCCCGGCGAGAAGGGAACCTGCACGTCGTGCCCGGCGTTCTTCGCAGCTTCCTCGACGGCGGCGCACCCGCCGAGAACGACCACGTCGGCGAGTGAGATGATCTTCTCGTTGGGCTGCGAGCTGTTGAATGCCGTTTGGATCTTCTCCAGCGTCTGCAGCACGTTCCCCAGTTCGGCCGGGTTGTTCACGTCCCAGTCCTTCTGCGGCGCGAGGCGAATGCGCGCCCCATTTGCCCCACCGCGTTTGTCGGTGCGACGGAACGTTGCCGCGGACGCCCAGGCGGTCGAGACCAGCTGCGAAATGGAGAGTCCTGATGCGAGAATATTGCCCTTGAGTGCAGCGATATCTGGCTCGCCGATCAATTCATGCGTGACGTCGGGGACCGGGTCTTGCCACAACTGCGGCTCCGCAGGAACCAACGGGCCGAGACACCGCGTGCGAGGCCCCATGTCGCGGTGCGTCAGCTTGTACCACGCCTTGGCGAAGGCGTCTGCGAACTCCCCCGGGTTCTCGTGGAAGCGCTTTGAAATCGGCGCGTAGATCGGGTCCATTCTCAGTGAGAGGTCTGTTGTTAGCATGATGGGGGCGTGCTTCTTCGACGGATCGTGAGCATCCGGCACGGTGCCCCGCGCCGATGCATCGGTGGGGGTCCACTGCGTCGCACCGGCAGAACTCTTGACCTGCTCCCACTCGTAGCCGAACAAGTTGTCGAAGTAGTTGTTGTCCCACTTCGCCGGCTCGGTAGTCCAAGTACCGTCCAACCCGCTGGTGATCGTGTCGCCGGCCTTGCCGCTGCCAAAGCTGTTCTTCCAGCCTAGGCCTTGCTCCTCCAGGCTGGCACCCTCTGGTGCGGGACCGACGTACTGGTCCGCATCGGCGGCACCATGTGTCTTGCCGAACGTGTGTCCGCCGGCAATGAGCGCAACCGTCTCCTCATCGTTCATCGCCATGCGGCGGAATGTTTCTCGAATGTCCCTGGCTGCAGCGAGTGGGTCCGGGTTACCGTTCGGTCCCTCCGGATTCACGTAAATCAGGCCCATCTGAACGGCGCCGAGGGGATTCTCGAGTTCCCTGTCGCCGGTGTAACGCTCGTCGTCAAGCCACGTCGTCTCCGGTCCCCAGTAGATGTCCTCTTCCGGTTCCCAGACGTCCTCGCGCCCGCCGGCGAAACCGAGCGTCTTGAAACCCATCGACTCGAGGGCACAGTTGCCGGTGAAGATCATCAGGTCGGCCCATGAGACCTTCCGGCCGTACTTCTGCTTGATCGGCCAGAGCAACCGGCGCGCTTTGTCGAGGTTCGCGTTGTCGGGCCAGCTGTTGAGGGGCGCAAAGCGGAGTGTGCCGGAGGCTGCGCCGCCGCGGCCGTCGCCGATGCGGTACGTGCCCGCGCTGTGCCACGCCATCCGGATGAAGAGCCCGCCATAGTGACCGTAGTCGGCCGGCCACCAGTCCTGCGACGTGGTCATCAACGCATCGATGTCCTTCTTCAGGGCATCCAGGTCAAGTGTCGCGAACTCCTCGGCGTAGTTGAACTCCTTCCCCATGGGATCTGACAGGGGGGAGTTCTGGTGGAGAATCTTCAGGTTCAACTGATTCGGCCACCAGTGTTGGTTCGACGCGGTCCCAATCGCCGTGTGTCTGTGCGGCCCGCCCAACACCGGGCACTTGCTTTCGCTTGACATATTCTCTCCAATCGTGTCCTGCATTCCTCTTCCAAACTGTTCTGTATACAAGAATCATGAGGCCTTGGAAAGTGCGATGCACACACTGTACATTTACGAAGCCTCTCCGAGCGCGGCTTCGTAATCGTACTCGGTTACCAACACCGCCCGGGTAGGCTTGCGCCTGTCGCACACCACGGCAAAGGTTGGGACAGTATCGATGCGAACCATCGCCGGAGTGTCGCCTGGAAACAGCGAACCTTGGCCCTGATATCGTGTCCCGTCCGTGTAGTCGACGCAGCCGTCCGACGGTCACAGTCAACTTGAGGGTCAGGCCATCACCCCGTAAGGTGCGTTTAATCGGCCGACCGCTCATGCGGCCTCCCGGTGGTAGAAATTGAGCCATCCGCCCAGATGCTCCCGCCGCTGCACGTCGGCGGCCAGGCTCACCGGCGGTGGCGGTCGTTGCAGGAGCTGGTTGTCGAGTCCCTGGTGGTTTCGCTCGCGCTGGTCGTGGTCGACGTACTCGCTCACGAGGAGACGCAGGGGCCCTTCGCCGAGGGGGACGACGCGACTGAGACATTCCTCTTGAATAGAGCGGACGAACCGCTCGGCATACGCGTTGAGATTGGGACTCTTCGGCGGGAGACGGATCGGCTGGACACTCCCGCCCTCCAGGATCTCGCCACAACCCCGCGTGGAGAGCGGGTCGCGGTCGTGAATCAGATAGCGGGCGCGTTGCACGCAGCCATCGAGCGGGTCCGTCACATTGCGGGCCCTCTGCTCCATCCACGTGCCGTACGGCTGCGGATGGATCCCGGCGATGGGCACGCGGCGAGACTGCAGCGCGATCACGAAGAAGACCAGGTACCGCTGGAGCCCGGCCAGCGTGAGCACCTCGACGGTGAACAGATCGCAGGCCGTGCGGCCCTCCCAGGGCGCCTGCAGGAACGTCTTCCAGGGCATGCGCCGGCTCCGCTCGGGAGCCGGGTCGATCCCGTGGTCGTGCAGGATCCGCTTCACCGGGGTCCGAGCGATCTCGTGGCCGAGGTGCGAGAGCACCCCGCGGATCCGTGTGTCCCCCCATTGGGGATGCTCGACCGCCATCCGGACCACGAGCGCGGCCACGTCACGGCGCGTCATCGGCCGGCCTCGACCGCGGCGGGCGCTGCCGTCGTATGTCTGGGCGATCAATCTCCGGTACCAGCGAAGAATCGTGTCAGGCGTGACGATGCCGGCGACCTGCATCAAGACGCGCCGGCCGAGTTGCTGACCGCGCACGGCGAGTCGACGGCGTTGGGCATCGGTCCGGCGAAGCGGCCGAGGGCCCAGGTGCTCCCTGAGGACCCGATTCTCCTCCCGAAGATACGCGATCAGATCGTCTTGGTGGCGGTTCACGGCGTTGGTGCGCGGAAACAAGTGTTCGTCGCGGCCCTGGCCATCGTGACGGCCGAAGGGGCATGATCTCGACGTGAAGTCGAGAGTGCATCCCAGGTACACAACGAAATACCGCGTCGGAAACTGGCCGGCGTACGACCGAGCACTGGTCCAGCGCGGCGACGTCACCCTGTGGTTGACGCCGGAAGCGATCGCCACGTGGGAGGCCGTGGGCGTCGGCAAGCGCGGAGGGCAGCTGCAGTACTCCGAGGTTGCCATCGAAACCGCGCTGACGCTCCGCCTGATCTTTCACCTGCCCCTTCGTCAGACGGAGGGCTTTCTGAGGTCGACCTTCGGGATGCTGTGCCTCGACCTGTCCGCGCCCGATCACACGACTCTCTCACGGCGTGGTCAGCACCTCGACCTTGCACTTCGCCGCCTCCCCGCGGGCGCAGGCATACATCTCATCGTCGACAGTACCGGGCTCTCGACTGTGGGTGAAGGTGAATGGGCGGCCGTGAAACATGGCGGACGCGGGAGACGCGGCTGGAAGAAGCTTCATCTGGGCGTCGACGGATCGGGCGTGATCGTCGCTCACGCCCTGACCGGCGGGCATGTTGACGACGCGACGACAGCCCTCGATCTGATCGACAAGGTCGAAGGCGACGTCTCCTGCCTCACGACGGACGCGGCCTACGACACGCATGGCATCTACGAGGCTGCGGGTGCGCGTGGCGCGACGGTCGTCATTCCACCGACCAGGACAGCCACCGTGTCTGGACGGCGACCACGATCGCCCGCGCGCGACCGCACGATCCGACAGGTGCAGCAGGCTGGACGGCGACAGTGGAAGAAGGACTCGGGCTACCATCAGCAGGCCCGTATGGAGAACGCCTTCTTCCGGTACAAGGTGATCATCGGGGAGAGCCTTCGAGCGCGCAGTCGGGCGGGGCAAGAGACGGAGGCCATCCTCGCATGTAACATCCTCAATCAGATGACTCAGCTTGGTAGGCCGGCGTCGTACGCTATCGGTCGTTAACGAGTCTGTGGGTAGGGGGCGTTGCGGGTCAGTTTTCGAACCGCGCAACAACGCCGGGGATTGCCGGTCACGACCAGTTTCCTAGCGGCGTCCTTTCTGAGGGCGCAGATGTCGCGCTGACTGCGGGCGCCCGTCGCGAGGATCACGTCTGTAGCCGGAAGCGAGCGCAACCCGATCTTTCTGGCGACGTAGTCCTGGGCGTCCGGATAGATGATGCTCTCCTCACACAGATCGGCGATCCTGTAGCCTCTCGTCTTCAGCTGACCGAGCCGCGTGGCCTTCGTGTCTGGAATGTTGTTCTCGATGAGCAGCCCGGGCGGGAAGCCAGTTGCCATGTGGTCGTGCAGGTCGACGCCCCCCATGTAGACTCGCCACCCCCGGTCGACGGCCTTGGCCGCGAGCAGCGTCTTGCCGAAGAGCTCCCGGTACTTTATTTCGATGGGTAGATACAGCGTACGCCGCCTCATCGTGACAGCTCCGTTTTGACCAACTCAGACTCGATGAGCGCACGGGCTATCAAGAGGTCGCCGGACCCGTCGACGTTGACCGACCGCTCCCAGGGCATCTCGTAGAGAACGGGAGTCCGAGACCGCAGTCGATTTTCCCGACGAAAGTAGTCCATCGACACGATGTAGATGGCGCCGTTTCTCTGGTAGAGAGTCTCGTAGTCGCGCCGCGTCATGCGGTCAACTTCGTCCGGCACGTACAGATCCGAGCTGCCGTTCTCGCGCATCCGATACATCACGCGAGGATGTCGAATCCCGTCGACGCGGCACACGCTGATTACCGTTTCTCCTTCGAACCTCATGAACAGGTCGTAGGCGCTGTCGATGTCTGCCCCGGTTCTGAGCGGGGTCGTCGCCTGGACCAGGATCAGCGCGTTGGGCGGCCACCCCCCTGACGCCTCCCACTGATCGACGGCGTGGGCGACCGTGTCGAACGACGATGCCGTGTCGGTCGCGAGATCCGCTGGACGTCGGACAACGAAGACCTCGTCACGGTCTTCGTATCGGGCCAGAATGCCCTCGTCGTCGCTCGTTAGCACGATGGCCCCGACCGTCGCGGCGGCGGCTGCCGAGGCGACCGCGTACTCGACGAGTGGCGCACCGCCGACCATCGCCTTGTTCTTGCCAGGCACGCCCTTCGACCCGGCGCGTACTGGCACCACCGCGAGCAACCCGGTCGTGGTGTCCTTGCCGTTGAGATTTGACATCGTCACGCTACTTCTGATGAGTCACACGCACTCTCATAGCGCCGCTACGACCGTGACCTGAGCACGACGGTCAACATCCGATCGGTCGGATCGCCGCTCCTCTCCAGCGTCATTCCCAACCTGTCTGCCGCAACACGCAATGCGCGCTCGCAGAAGATGAACGGGTGGTACGGGTTCATCTGGTCGAACGTGAACAAGTTGGCGCACTGTATGTAGATCACTCCGTGTGGTCGCAAACACTCAGACGCCCACTGCAGGATGTCGAACGGTGCCGACATGTTCTCGAGCGAGTGTGAAAAGATGATCGCGTGAAACCTGAGTGGTTCGTGTCGGAGGCGCTCGAGTTCCTCGGCGTACTCGCCGAAACTTTCGATAACAGCTCCTTCTTCGAAGACGGCCCGAGCTTCCGTCGAGGGTTCGATTGCGCTCACCCGGCACCCGTGTCGCGCGTGTAGCTCCTCGAGCACGACACCCAGACCCGCACCAACCTCGAGAACGTGGGTGTCGGCGCCAAGGGTGAGATGCTCACCGAGGGTGTCTATGATGACCGGCGTCCGCATCGCGCGGGCCTTCGCGATCTTTACCCGCAGACCATCCTGTGCGTCCCACCGGCGCTCGTTGTCCCAGGTGTACCGTTTCATGTTCCACATCTGACCGTCCTGGCGGAATCCGAGGTTGCGGACCTTTTGCTGCCAGAACTGCGTCTTGTAGAAGCGCTGGTACGACGCCTGCGTGGGGCGCGGGTTCATGAACTTCAGATTGCAGGTCGGACAGATTACGTACCAGAAATCCATCTCGAGCCAGCAAACGCGGCCGGCGGGCAACATGACCGAGCCATGGCAGCCGGGGCACCCGGCCAGCGCCTCCCAGTCAAACGAGACGTCTTGAAGCCCACTCGACCGTGATGACTGCGTCATCAGGACGTCTTCAGTCCGCCAATCGTCGCCGCACCACCGCCCGGAAAGGTGTTGCAGTTCTGCCGTGGAAGGGAAAACCGGGCCGTCTCGGCAAGCGACGTTTCGATGGTCGCGGCGGCCACGGCGAAGGCGAAGGGACACCCGGCGGCCGCCACGAGTCGTTCGGACGTCGAGTCGAATGAGCCCGCCAAGCCGTGAGCGTAGCGGTAGCCCCACTCGAGGGTTCCGGCCAGCGTCTAGACCAGGCGACACGCTGCTCGATCTCGAGCCGCTGTCGATCCGGCGTCAGCCCAGCGAGCCGCAAGTGCTCGTGACCGTGCGCGCCTACCCCCATCCCATCGTCCAAGAGCTGTTTGATGCCCACCTCGTCGACATATACGTCTTCGGCCCGGGGAACGTCGTCGCCGGCGAACGCGAGCGTGAAAAGGTCGTCGACGACCTCGCGACGCGTCGCCAGATCGAGCCTCCAGTTGAGGAGCTGTTTCAGGTGCTTGGTTGGAAGATCGGAGTTCTGGCCAGCGTAGTGTCCCAGGTCGTCCTTTGCGCTCCCCTCGAGCAGCTGCGGGTAGCGAGCCTCCACTCTTGCGAACGCCGTTGCTCCACCCAGACGGCCCAGCGCGAGCTGAAGTTTGTGCACCTCAAGAACCACGCCGTCCGTCAGCGGCGCCGACCCGACGTAGAACAGACCAAACACGCCGCGACGACGGAGCGCAGGCAGCACGAACTCGACGTGGTCACGGAGGCCGTCGTCGAAAGTCAGCAAGACCCCCCCTGGCACGTCCCCGCCTGCCACCCACTGCTCGAAGGCCTCGCGACCGACGAAGCCGAAGTGACTGTCGAAGTAATCCAATTGACGCTCGAAGTCGTCGAGCGCGAGGTAAGGATAGTCGCGGAGCGCGCCCGCGTCTGGTCTAACATAGTGATACATCACCGGAGTCATACCCGACGCACCTGATTCTTGCCACCCACCACTGGAGCCACAATCCTAGCCCACTCAAACTGCCGTCGGTTCGGAGGTCAGCTCGTCGACCAGGGGACCCTCGCCGCGGCGAACCAGCTCACGCCGCACAGCGGCCCACCTATCGAGGGGAACCACCTGCTTCCAGACACCAACGCGTGCGATCGTCAACGGTGCCGCAAGCCGCCGTAGCGTGCGGCTCTCCTTTCCCGTGGCTCGGAGGACACGGTCGAAGTCATCCGGCTGACCGTCAAAATCGGCAACCTGCGGCTCCCAGGGCTCGCCAAGAAACCCGAGTACACGCTGCATCTCCTCTACCGGTCCGCTGACTAACTGTTCATATCGTGGCTCGTGGTAGGCGAGGTGCTCACCTCCCTGGCTCGAGAGCCAGCGCCGGGCCGCGCCGATGGTTTCGCACCACCGGGTCACGAACTGCTCAGGCTCGACCCACTTGCCGGTCTCGATCATCGAGGCATAGACATCGCGCGGATCACGAATGATGTGCAGAACCTTCGCCCGAGGCCAACCAGACAGAATCCGTGCGATCTGGCCCGCGTTTCCCGGTGTCTTCTCGACCCACTTGGATTTCCCGGCGCGCTTCGTTAGGAAGCTCATCGCACGGTCCAGACAAGTCTCGATGTCCTGAGCCGAGCCGCACGCCGCAGACAACTCACCGGGCGACGCATCAAAGAAAACCGCCATCCGTTCTAGCCACTCCTGACGCGCGTCGTCATCCCCGGTCCAGGCCTCGCGAACCCATTGTGTTTCCAGACCGGCAAACAGCCTAGAATGCCGTCCAAGCATCGCACGCAGGAGCGACGTACCCGACTTGTACATGCCGCCGATGAAGACTGGCGATGATACGATCATGCGCTTCCGCATGTAGGCTACTCCGCGCCGTGCGCGTTCATCAAACGGATGCCCGTGACGTGCCAATGGTTTGACAGGCGAGATCGCTGCCCCGCCTGTGCGTCGACTACCTTTCGGCTCCTCTATCAGAGCGAGTACACCGCCCCTCAACCAGCGACTACCTCGAGGAGTTCTACGCGCCCATAGGTGGTGTGGAGACCGAGTACCTCGAAGCATGCTTCTATGTGCTCTGCGAGTGCGATGTCTGCCGTCTGATCTTCCAGCGGGACATCCCGACTCCGCGCAGACGAAGCCAGCGGGCCACCGCAGCCACTCCAGGTAGTCCAAGCAGGGTTCTGTCAACTTGAGTGCCGACGTGGCACAGTAGCCGTATGCCGAGCTACCGAGGATACCGATTTCCGTCGGAAGTCATCAGTCACGCGGTGTGGTTGTACCACCGGTTCAGCCTCAGTTTTCGGGACGTCGAGGACCTCCTCGCCGAGCGCGGCATCACCGTCACGTACGAGACGATCCGCCAATGGTGCCGGACGTTCGGGCTGGAGTATGCGCGACGGCTGCGGCGGCGGGGGCGCCAGGGAGATCCGTGGTATCTCGATGAGCTGTTCGTGCGGATGCAGGGCCGGGCGCAGTACTTGTGGCGGGCGGTTAACGAGGATGGGGATGTGATCGACATCCTCGTGCAACCCCGACGGAATCGGCGAGCTGCGATCCGATTCTTCCGCAAGCTCTTGAACACACAGGGCGCCATCCCTCGCTGTCTGATCACCGACAAGCTGCCGAGCTATCAACGCCGCCTGCCGTACCCTGATCCCGTCGGTCCTGCACGGCACAGCCCCGTATGCGAACAATCGCGTCGAAGTGTCTCATCAACCGACCCGCCACCGCGAGCGCCAGATGCGGGGCTTCAAATCGATCGCACACCTACAACGCTTCGCGTCGGTCCACGGCGTCGTCCAGAATCTCTTTCGCGTCGGCCGGCACCTCCTACGGGCCGCTCATCACCGCGCGCTCCGCACCCGAGCGTTCGCCGAATGGAACGTGGTGACGTGTGCTTCGTGAGCAGCCGCCCAAGTTCGGATCTTGGCCGGCGACCCGGCCCGCGTCCGGCAAGTTGACAAAACCTTTGAAAGTGCATTTTATTCCTGGGGACTACAACTACACACAGCAGGTGCTGCTAGATTCCTATCTGAACGGGATGAGATTCGACCAGGTCGCCGTAACCTTCCGCCCCAGGGAGTACGGCAGCTCGTTCGTGTCCCTTGCCTACCCCTTCAAGACCATTCCGCAAATCCTGATGTTGATGGTCTCCGTCAGGCCGCTCAAGGTCTTCCTGCCGCTGGCCAGTACCTTCGTGGGTGCTGCGACGCTCGTCTTCCTCTTCGAGTTGATGGTCTGGCTGGCCGGCAGCGCGGCCAGGCCGGTCGAACATGTCAACCTCGTGCTGGGCCTGGGCCTGTTCGGCCTGAACACGGAATTCTTTGGGTTGCTTGCCGAGTTGGTAGTACAGCGCCTGCGGCGAGCGTCATAAACGTAGCAGCCCGTGGTGCTTGCGCCATTCGCTGTTGATCAGGCAGCCGATCTGTGTTCGTGCGGCCACGAGAACGATGACAGCGCGGCTGGGCTAGTGTGCATGAGCTGGACGGCAACAGGAACGCGTACGACCGCCACAGGGAATGCGTGAAGAGCGGCCGGCGCCGTGAAGATGTCGCTCCAGTTCATTGGCGCGTTCACCAAGCCGGCTTGCATCGGTGGCGTCCGGGTTTCTCGACCGAACTTCAACGCCCTGTGCGGCCGGATGACATTGTAAGAGCCGCGGTCCGCGTGCCACGTTCTTCGTCCCAACCGACGCACGCTGGGTGAACGTCCCGCTTCGTGCAGTGCACGTGGGCCCCGAGCGTGGCGTCGTCACGGTGGACGTCGCGCTGGGTGGACAGCACGTCAGGCGGGTGTCACTGCTCGACCAGCGCTGGGTCACCGTCCAACTACGACTGGCTGCCCCGGCTCGTACGGGCGGACATCACCGCATCGATCTGCGCGTGGACCCCCCGTGGTCACCGGCACGAGCAACATTGAGCCGTGACACCCGGAGGTTGGGAGTACAGATCGGGGAGCGGCTGATCGGGCGGGCGCAGGAGTGACGGTGAGGTACACTGATGGGCCAGTTCGGAGGTAATCGCGTCGATGACGCTACGGTCGGGTACCACGAGCTGCGATACGAACGTTTCGTCACGAAGCCGGTGGAGAAGATCGCCAGGGTGCTCGCCTTTCTCACCGAGCCATGGGAGCCGCCGGTCGCCAAGTTCGACGGTCAACCGGATGACTTCGACCGCGTCCGCCAGACCACCGGAAAGGAGAGCCCTACACTTCGACGACTCGCCACACCGTTGACGACCGCACGCGTCGGTGTCTGGAAACGGGTGGTGCCGGCAGAGACATGGAAAGCCGTCCGGTTGGAATTGGTTCGACGTGGCGAGGGTCGGTGGGACAGTGCGTGGGACTTATTCACGCGATCCGACGGAGAGTCAGTGGTCAGCGCGTGCCAGGTTGACGGGATTCGGCATCCCCGCGTGATGTATCGGATGCGTGACGACGGCCGCTCAGAGCTATTTGTACCCGACGAGACGGATCGGATGACACGGCACAAATACGAGACGCTGTACCAGCGAAACGGCGCCATCTATATCGTATCGAACGAAGTATTTTCGGTGCGAGCGGCGGCTGTGTTCACGGATACCGGTGATCTACGAGATGCCGTGGGAGCGATCGGTCAACGTCGACGTTCCTGGAGATCTCTTGATTGCCCGCGCACTCATCGAATCTGGACTTGTGAAGACGGAATTGTCCTGACGAACCGGCGAACGCTGTATCTACCGATCGAAACGAAACATCGCGAATTGCTCGGGAAGACGCTGCTGGCCGCCAGGGCCGTTGATCGCGGGTGGCGAGTGTTTCTCGGCGGCATCGAGATGCACACTCATATGGCGGAGATCTTCACACCCGGGCTGCTCATCAGGAACCGAGGCTACCGGATTGCCGACCTGTGCGAGGAAAGTATCATCTATCCGGACGCGGAAGATTACTGCGAAAGAAACCTTCGTTTCGACACGCTAATGCCGCACGTGCGCGCCGTGTCTGACGCTGACGCCAATGATATTCGAGAACGCTACAGCCGGTTTCTCCTCGTGAGGAGAAACTTCAGCAGCACAAACACGACCGGCATTGAGGCGCTGTTGCTGGACCGGCCTGTCGTGAACTTCGTGCCAGAATCGGACAGTGAGTTCGTGAACCAGGCCGATGCCATCAGCGTCTACGTCGCGAACGCCAACGAGTTCCTCGAGGTGGTGCCGCCATGGCGGCGGGCTGAGGACGAACGGGTTCGGGCTCACGTGACGGCTGGTCGATCCGCCCTGCGTGAGTATATCGACAACGTCGCGCCGCCGCTTGCGGCCGATCGGATCCTGGATGTCATCGACGGGATCGACGTGCCGGAGACGGGAACGTCGTTGCACACGCTCTGGCCCGTGTGCGGAGCGATGATGAACGTCAGGAGCTGGTCATCGCGGCGCGAGGTGTCAAAGAAAGTACGCGGGGGCGACTGACGACGGAAGTTCCCTGGGCTCTTAGCCGACGACGTGCGGGCGCCCGTCGCCCGGTGGGTAGACGCGGCGTGATAGCACGGATACCTGAGATCACGCCCGTCGCCCGGGCGCTGGTGCGATTGCAGTGAATGCTGGACGATCGAGCAACTTGACACCGTGACCATCGTGTTGAATGGAACGACACGACCGCCCCCCGCGTCCGCGCGCAGGGTGGTCGTGGTGCTGTCGCATCTTGGTCCCGGGGGCGCGGAACGGGTCGTGTCGTCCATGACTGCGTATTGGGTTGAACGCGGTTACGACGTCACGGTGGTGACCTTAAGCGACACCACAGCGGACTTCTATCGGCTGGACCGGCGCGTCAAACGAATGAGGCTCCCGCGACAACAGGGCCTGCTGGTGCGCAGCCGGCGCTTCCTGGTCCGCCAGATCGAACGGGATGAACTGCCCTCGAATCGCGGTCCAGCGGGAGTCGGCGAAAGACGTGGGACTGAGAGCCGGCGACTAGACGGCTTGCGGGCTACGTATCGCACCGTGCGGCGGCTGGGGGTCGCGATCCTCGCGTTCGTCGCGAGAAACAGGCTGCTGGGAGGATCAAGCCGTGTGTACACGTTGCTCTTGCGTGCCTGCTCCTCGCGGGTGCGAACCTTGCGTGGTATATTCACGCAGGTCGAGCCGGACGTGGTCTTTAGTCTGATCGGGTCGACGAACGTCATCACCGTCGCGGCGTCGGTCAACCTGCCTCATCGTACCGTGATTTCCGAGCGCAACGACCCAGGACTCCAACGGCTCAAAGCACCGTGGGAGGACTTGCGCCCAATCCTGTACTCGGTCGCGGACACGGTCTCCGCGAACAGTCGAGGCGCACTGGCATCAATGCGCCCGTATTGTCCCGAACAAAAACTTCGCTACATTCCGAACCCATTGATCCTGGCTGACCCATCGACTGACTCGCCGCGATCGAACACGGTGTTGTTTCTCGCCAGGCTGGCCCCCCAGAAAATGCCGGACGTGCTGGTCGAGGCATTCGCTCGTCTTATCCGGACCGCGCCGGATTGGAAGCTCCAGATTGCCGGTGACGGACCGATGGCTGAGGAGTTACAAACGCGCGTGCGCGTTCTCGGTCTCACCAATGACGTCACGTTTCCTGGCGTCGTCGAGAACCCGACGCCGCTCCTCAGGAGCTGCCGGATCTTCGTGCTGCCCTCACGCTTCGAGGGAACGCCGAATGCGTTATTGGAAGCGATGGCGTGTCGCACACCCTGCATCGTGTCCGACGCCTCGCCGGGGCCGTTGTGCTTAATCGAGCACGGCGCGACCGGCCTAGTTGTCGAGACCGGCTCCGTGAAGGGCCTTGCCGACGCCATGGCAAAGCTGTCCGGAGATGAGCGAATGCAGCGTGAGCTGGGGGATGCCGGCTTCGAGCGGGTGCGGGAATTCGGTCTCGACCGCGTCGGCCCAATCTGGGATCGGATTCTGTTCCCGGACGACTGTCCGGGCATCGACGTCAAGCCATGACGGCGGTGTCGATCGGCATCGCGTCGGTGACGTTGCGGAACGTCTGGCACCAACTCCGAGCGCGCCATGGCTCGACCAGATGGCGTATCGCGCCGGTGCGCTGCGCCGTGTCCACCGCGGCACACCGGTTGGCCGAGGGCCGACATCCGTCGTCCGGCTAGATCCGAAGAAGCGCCTGCCAGGAAGAGAAGCCGTGACTGAGAAGCTTCTAGGACCAGTCGAGACAGGCTGCGCGACGCCGTCGGCGACGTCTCGCTATCGGGTCGTTCGGTCATGCGCAAAGACTCCAACTACACGACGAATCTGGCCTGGCTGATCACGCACAACATGACTGGACGCAAACGGAAGGTCGCCACCGTATTCGTGCTTGGGCAGCTTTCCATCGCCGCCCAAGCGGCGGCACTCGGTGCCTGGTACCTGGTACGCGGCGCAAACCCAATCCGAGGCGTTGGTGCACAACCCTTCGGCTGCGACGAGGCAGCTGTAGGCTCTCTGGCCACGGTGACCGCTGCGGGTGCACGATCTCGACATGAGATCAAAGGTCCATCCGAAGCACAAGACGAAGTATCGCGTGGGGACTTGGTCAGCGTACGCGCAGGCCTTGGTCCAGCGAGGGGACGTGACGCTGGGGCTCTCTGCCGACGCCACGGACGCGTGGCGCCCGTCGCCGTCCGGTCGACCAGGCGCGCCGAAGACGTTCTCGGACTGTGCGATCGAGACGGCGTTGACGCTCCGCCTTGTCTTCCGGGTGCCCGTGCGCCAAGCGGAAGGCGTCTGGCGGTCGGTCTTGTCGTTGATGGGTGTCGATCGCGCAGCCTCCGACCCCACCACGCTCTCCCGACGAAGTCAGTCTCTCGCGGTTGCATGCCGCCGCATCCCATCGAGAGGACCCCTCCATCGCATCGTCGACAGCACGGGACTGTCGATTGTGGGCGCAGGCGAAGGGGCTGCGGTGCACCACGGTGGACGCGGTCACCGAGGCGGGAAGACGCTGCATCGTGCTGTTGATCGAGTGGGCGTGATCGTCGCGCACGCGCTGACCGAGCCGACGGTGGATGACGCGACCATCGGCATCGACCTCATTGCGACGGACGACGATGCGATCGCACGGGTGACCGCTGACGCGGCCTACGAGACGGTCGCGTTCTACGCAGCGGCGGAGATGCGTGACGCGACTGGCGTGGTTCCACCGTCCAAGACCGCGCGGGTGTCTCGGCGTCGGCCGCGGGCGCGCGCGCGAGATCGCACGATCACGGACGTGCGGACGCTCGGCCGGCGCCGCTGGAAGCAGGAGGCCGGCTACCAGCTCCAGGCGCGGGTGGAGAATGCGTTCTTTCGGTACACATCGATTCTCGGGGACCGGCTGCGCGCCCGGTCCCGAGGCGGGCGAGTGGCCAAGTCCGTGGTCGCGTGTACCGTCCTGAACCAGATGCCCGAGCTCGGTCGGCCAGAGTCGTACAGTATGGGTCGGTGACTGGCCTCTGGGTTGGGATCGGTGACGGTCAGTTTCGAGTCATGCACCAGCGCCGCCACGGCCACCCACTGGACCGCGTGCAGGCGCTCGCCCAAGAACACAAAGCCCAACAGGATGCTCACGAGCGGGGTGATGAAATAGCCCAGACTCGACTGAAGGATCTGGCCGTTCTCCATCGCTCTGAGGAACGCGAACCAGTTACAGCCGATCAACGCGGCGGTGAGCAGTAGCGCCGACAGGGTGTGCCACGAGCTGACGGCGCGCCACACATCACCCCACGCGTCGCGCAGCGTGAGCAGCACCACTGCGACCGGAATCGCCCAGAGCACCCGGAGGGCCAGCAACTCGTGGGCCGATACGGTCGCGACCGCCTTCCAATAGATCGGTGTCAAGCCCCAAAACACTTCCGCCGCGGCAGTCGCCGAGAGCCCCTTGCGGCGGTCGATGTCACTCACCATCGAGGAAGCGTACTCCTGAGTTCGACAATGGCCACCTCGGCTGTCAGATCTGGGCGTGGACTGTCTCGAGTCCGGCAAGCGTTGGTCGATCCGCCCGGTGTGCCCGAGCGCTCCCAGTTGGCTGTCGGCGGTCCGACGATCATTGAGGTCGAGCTGGTCGTGCAGGAAGGCACGCGCGTCATCGACGACGACGGGACCCCGACCTCAAGCGGCACGAGCGACAGCAGCCCCTCTATGCCGCAGTAGATGTCGTCGAAGTTCCCGCACTACAATGGGTTACGTGCTGCGAAACATCAAGCCCGAGACGATGGCGTTCGGTCGTCCGATGCGCCAGCACTGGTCCATCGATTCGGCGGTGATCTATCTGAATCACGGCACCGTCGGTGTCGTACCAAAGCGGGTGCTCGCCGCACAACAGGCCATTCGCGATCAGATCGAACGCCAGCCGGCTGCCTTCCTCTTGCGGGAGCTGTGGAACTTTACAGGATCGTCGCGGTCTACGCCGACGCTCCTGCGCGAGTCCACCGCCCTGGTTGCCGCATTCGTCGGCGGGCGCAGCGAGGATCTGGTATTCGTCGACAACGCCACGACTGGCATCAACGCCGTGTTGCGTTCGCTTCCTCTGACCGCAGGCGACGAGCTGACACTGACCGACCATGCCTACGATGCGATCGCGAACACCGCCGCATTCGTTGCCCGATCCCGCGGAGCCGTCGTACGCACGATCCCGGTGATCGCCGGGTTCAAGGGATCGTCGCAACACGTCCTCGCTGGTGTGAGAGTAGCAGTTCGTTGAAGGCTTCGGATGGGGTTTTCCAACCGAGAGTTTTCCGCGGTCGGCGGTTGAGTGTGGCCGCGACAGCAGCGACGTCGCTAGCACTGTGCCGATTGAGGTCAGTCCCTTTGGGGCAGTACTGGCGCAGCAGGCCGTTGGTGTTCTCGTTCGTGCCGCGCTGCCACGGACTGCGGGGGTCGCAGAAGAAGACGTGCAGCCCCGTGTCGATACGCAGTTGAGCGTGCTGGGCCATCTCCGCGCCTTGGTCCCAGGTCAGGGACCGACGAAGCTGATCAGGGAGCGCAGTGATCGTCGATGTGATCGCATCCCGTATGGCTTCGGCGCCATGCCCCGCAAGCGCCAGACCGTTCTTGACCCTGAGTCGGCCACGTTCGGCCATGCGGGGTAGGTGGAGCAGCATCGTGAATCGGGTGGTGCGTTCGACCAATGTGCCGATCGCGGAGCTGCCAAGGCCGATGATGAGGTCGCCTTCCCAGTGTCCAGGAACCGCTCGGTCCTCGGCCTCGGCGGGCCGCTCGCTGATCATGATGTCGGGGCCTACACACTCCTTGCCGCGACCACGGCGGCGAGCCCTCGGCGCGCGCAGCGCCCGCCCGGTGCGCAGGCAGGCCGTCAGCTCGCGGCGCAGTGCCCCTCGCCCCTGGATGTACAGCGCTTGGTAAATCGCCTCGTGCGAGACCCTCATCGAGTCATCGTCGGGATACTCGATCCGGAGCCGATGGGCGATCTGCTGCGGGCTCCACGATGTCGCCCAATGTCGGTCCTGGCGGCGGCCATGACGTCGACCACTCCAGGAGCCCACGTTTGGGCCAGGCACGGGCGTCCCGTCCTCAGCCATCACTGTGCCTGCGAGGCGGTCCTGCACGTAGCTCCGCAGCCGATCGTTCGCGGCCAGCTTGGCGATCTTCGGGCGCTTGGCACGTCGGGCGCTGTGCCACTGCGCAGTCGACGCCCGATACGCCAGACCGCCGCTCCGAGTCGCCGCGTTGCGACGTAGCTCTCGCGAGACAGTCGACGGGGCTCTCCGGAGCCGACGGGCAATGTCACGCACCCCGGCGCCCTGAGCTCACAGGATCGCGATCTCTTCCCGCTCCGCAAAGGACAGGTAGCGAGCCGATCGGGGCACCAAGCTGATCGGCGGCATCCCACCGCCCTCACGGAACCAACGACCACCCACGGGCGGCGACACGCCACAGGACACAGCGGTATCCTCACTCGACAGCCCCCGCGCGATCGCCTTCCAGAACCGTTGCTGCTCCGCACGCCCCGTTGCCGGCGGCCGACCAGGCGAACGCATCGCAGGCCGACCCGCCCAGTCTGACCGTCTCCGTTTCCGTCTCTGCATTGCAGCACCTCATCATCGAGGTGTTGCGACGACCAGTTGAATTCACCCTCGTCCTGGCGTTCTCATCCAGATCGAGCACGGAGGCTATCGCAGCTGACAGTGCGTCGGAATCTTTCGGGGCCACCACACACCGGTTGTCACCCACCAGGAAAGCGGAGTCCCCGACGTCGGTCACGACACACGGCACGGCAGTGGCCATGGCTTCACCGACCACGTTAGGGAACCCCTCGCCATAGGCGGAGGCCGAGACCAGGAGATCCAGCGACGCCATGAGGGAGGGTATGTCGCCTACCTCCCCAAGCAGCCGGAGGCGCCGGCGGAATGACCCAGTCCCGATCTGTGTGTCCAAGTCTGCGTTCGCCGACGTCACGCCCCTGCCGGCGAGGAGAAACATCGCATCCGAACCGACCGAGTGCAGGCGTCTCGCAGCTTCTACAAAATTGTGGTGGCCCTTCATCGGATGGTATCGGGCAACCATTCCCACGACGAGCTGGTTATCGGCGATTCCCAGCGTTCCCCGTTGTTGCCGTCGCCGCTGCTGAGAGGGTTGGAAGCGATCGGTATCGAAGCCGTTTGGGATCACGACCCCGCGGTCGTGACGATAGCCGAGGCGTTCGTGCTGCTTTGCGCTCACACGCGAGTTGTAGATGATCCCCTCGGGTCGTCGGGAGAGAGTCGCCCCGGCCCTGATCACCCAGCGTGTGCTTCTCTTCTCCTGTTCCAGACGGTCAACCGAGTGCCGAATGTTCCAAAGGACGGGCGGCCGCCGTCGTCTGAATCCACTGAGGGCCAAGGCGCCGAGGTTTCCGTGATACATCTATCCTTGAACGAGGGCCGGGCTCCACGACGACACGGCTCTCATGACCTGTCGCACCCGGCTCGGGCTGACACCGCTGCTGCGTAAATCGAGGGCATGCACCGGTATTCCTAGTGATGAGATCCGTTCAGCGATGGGCCCACGTCCTGCAAGCAACACCACTGACGCATCGAAACGGGACCGGTCGAGCGACGCCAACAGCCCATGTAGGCTTATTTCCGCGCCGCCAATATCCAGACCGGTGATCACGTGCAGGATGCGCGTGGGGCGCTTGTCAGCCACAGGTGTCACGTTAGAAGCGATTCCCGGGCCGAGGCGGGTAGTAGATTCAGGTACGACTCGACGCTTGCTCGAACGCCGAAGTTGCCGGCCCTTCGCCGCAAGCGCTCAGTATCTGGCTTGCCCTTCAGCGTGCACTCGATGCCCACCGCGAGCGCGTCGGCGTCCCCGACCGGTACCAAAAGGCCGTAATCTCCGTTCTCGAGGATCTCGGACGGCCCGCTCGGACAGTTGGTGCTGACGACAGGCGTTCCGCACGCCAGGGCCTCTACGAGCACGGACGGAAACCCTTCCCACGCCGAGGAGAGCACAACGACAGCCGCGCGGCGCATGTAGGACAGCGGATTCTCCACGTAGCCGGGAAGGGTTACCCGCCCGGCAAGCTCGAGATCTTCGACCAATCGCTGGAGTGATTCGCGGTCTGAACCCTCACCGAGGATCATGAGGTTGGCGGGATGGGCACATGCGACTGTGGCAAAGGCGTTGATCAGCGTCGCGAAATCCTTCTGCGGAGTCAGTCGCCCGACCCCGAGGATCACCGGGGCTTTATCCGTCCCGAACCAGGGATGGTCGACTGGTTGTTCGGCCTGTCCCCTGAGTGAGTCCGAGACGAGCGGGTTGTAGATTACGTCAATCCGTTCCCTCGCCACGCCGGCGACCTGGGCGAGATCGTCTGCTACACCCCGAGAGACGGCGACGATCTCGTCGGCCCATGGGTAGAAAAACCCTGCGAACCATGGCATCACCCTCTGTCTGATCATGTGAGACGACCGCGACGCCCGGGAGAGCGTGTTGTGCTCGGTCAGGATCATATGGGTGCGGACTCCGGCAAGGTTCTTGGCCCACAGCGCGACTACGTTGGCATGGGTCATGGCAGATATCACGGCGACGGGATGCTCCACTTGAAGGTACCTGAGCCAGTCGGGGCAAGGACCGAAGCACTCTCCGATGCCCCAGGTCCACCACGGAAACACCCGGAGGCACCAGCGGTAGCAATGGCCCTTCGGCCTTGGCTAGCAGGAGGGAGGAGCGAACGCCGACGCGAGAAAACTCGCTCGCGAGCGTGAGCATGACACGCTCGGCGCCACCTCCCCGGAGTGAGGGTAAGAAGAATGCCACACTGCCGGATCCGAGCCCTGGCTTCATCGCGGAAGGCCTCGGCCAGGACGCTACGCGTCTCCCCACTCGTTATGCTCGTCGTCGGCTAGCAACGAGTCGGAGTCTAGGTCGTCTGCCCGCGCCTGGACCGGTGTTCCATCGGACAGCGACCCGAGCGTGGCGACATCGCCAGCGCCGATGCGGCCAAGCTGTCCGACGTCGATCGAGGCGGCGTCTTGTATGAACCCGATGCACACGACGACACGCGGATAGTGGCGGGTCGCCATCCCGATGGTCCGGGAAACCGCGAAACCGTTCAGCGCGGTACGCAGGCCGCCGGCATACATGATCGAGATCGGCCAGTCGCCATTGCCGCCGATGACGCGGTACGCGAGATACAGAGCCACCACTGTCTCACCAATCCGATACCGGTAGCAAGACCGCTCGCTAGCGGCGTCACCGTCGCCGAGGAAAATAACCCTCGTTGTTGTCACTTGCCCTCCCCACAGCCTGAGCCGATTGCTCTGTGACTCTTCCGTCCGCGACTTCGTTCTCTGGAATCAGACTGACGCTCGACGTTCGTCCGGGAAGAGAATAGGGTCCCAAACGGGGCCGACGTGGGTCATCCCGAAGGCCTGAACACGGTCGAAGGCGGCTTCCCCCAGTTCGTGCTGCAACCGCTCGTCCCGTGACAGCCTCTCCATCGCGTGGGCAAGTGCGTCGACGGAATCGACCTCTACAACCAAACCGGTCGAACCGTCATCGATCAGGCGCAAGGGTCCCGGCGATGCGTCTGACACGATGCATGGCATGCGGTACGCCATAGCCTCCATCAGTGCGTTTGGCGTGCCCTCAAATCGGGACGGCAGCACGAAGATTCGGCAGTCGGTTAACAGAGGCGTCGGGTCCGCTACGGTTCCATGGAATATCACTGATTCTGTCAGCCCCAGCGCACGCGCGAGGCCATGCAACTCCTCGGCCATTGGCCCATCACCCGCGACGTGGAGCGTCCAGTCTGGCATCCTGCGAACGAATCGAGCAAAGGCATCGATCAGCACGTCCGGCGCCTTCTGGTGGGCTAGCCTTCCGAGAAACAATATAGCGTTTGACCGTTCCCACGTGTCGGCCCGGTCGGACAGTATCAACGGGTTCGGGGTGTGGTGCAGCTTTGCCTCCGGACAGTACGCGCGCATCGACGCCAATGCACCGCGGCTGTTCGCCGACACAGCGGACGCTTCCGGATAGAGCACCGGCCGGAGGTCTTGCCACGGTGTTTCGAGCCGCTGCTTCGACGGGTCGTTGCGTTCGGAGATGACTGTACGGTGCGGCAGGTCGGCGGACGCGGCTACCGTGATGATGTTCGTGGCCCCCAACATACTGAAGACGACGTCAGGGTTCGTCTGCACAAGCACGCGCCGCAAGGTGCGTACTCGCCAGTAGCAGATCCGCAGGAGTCGGGCGTACACCTCGCGCGACCGGCCTAGCAAGCGATGACGAGTGATGAATGCAACTGTCGTGGCCAACAGTCTTAAGAGCGAGCGATAGGCCGCCCGCAGACCGTCGAGTCTCCTGTGCTCACCGCGACGGGGATTGGAGTCAGGTGTTGACACACGCCGCCGAGAGGTCGCTCCGCTCGATGCGGGCGGCCAGGGAGCGGCGTGCTCGAACGGTCCGCCGAGAGGTCGCTCCGCTCGATGCGGGCGGCCAGGGAGCGGCGTGCTCGAACCAGTCGCCCGTTCGGGCGCGGAAGGCGGACGCGCTCAACGCGCGGATTCAGACGATGGAAGTCAGGCGGCGTGTCCATCAAGGTGACCACCGTCACTTTGTGGCCGCATTCCGTCCAGTGCGTCGCCATACACGACGCGACCCGCTGCGCGCCGCCAAGGCCGAGATGCGGCAGCACGACGGTAACCCTCCGCGGTCGAGTTGATAGATGCTGCGCAGCTTTGAATGGGGCACTCACGGTTTCACGTTACTCGCGAGGCCCTCGCGCCAATCTGGATCGAGCCCATTCTCCCTGCGTGGTTTGAGATCGGGTCGGAGGGAGGGTTACCCCTCCCGTCACCGGGTCGCCGGAGGCGGTCACCCGCCTCCGGCTCCCACAGAACGGAGCGTGCGGATTTCCCGCACTCCGCTCTTCGCAAACTGATTCACAGCACAGCGAGTGCTTGCAGCTCCCGATGCGGGAGACGTAAACGTGGTCGCTGCAACGGGTGCCTCGCCTTAATCTGGTGAAAGACGTCCCAAGAGATGTGGCCCTTGCGACTCCGGCTGCTGAGCATCTTGCGCCAGTAGCGCTCGACGGCATGGCCTATGCGCTGCAGGGCACGGAAGTTCCCCGCCACCCCGAAGTACGCATAGTGCCCCTGCAAGAGGCGGTTCAGGTTCAGGGCCTGCTCTCGAACCGGCAAGTGCCGCATCCGCCGCATCAGGTCGCGGAGCGTCGTCAGGGTGCGGCGGACCCGGGACTTCTCAGTCCGAATCCCCACTTTGTATCCCCCGCCCCGATTCCGGGTGCAGTACAGGGTGAAGCCGACGAAGTAGATCGTCTCCGGTCGTCTTCTCCCTCGTTTCGGTGCGTGCCTTGCGGCGAACCGGCCGAACTCGACCAGTTTCGTTTTGTTCGGTTCCAGCGTCAGATTGAACTTCGCCAACCGCTTGCGCAGGACACCCTGGACACGTAATGCATCGGCTCGGTACTGAAAACACACCACGAAGTCGTCGAGGTAGCGGACCATATATGCCTCGCCTTTCAGACGGGGCTTCACCACGCGTTCGAACCAGAGGTCGAGGACGTAGTGGAGGTACACATTGCTCAACAGGACGCTAATGGAGCCGCCCTGTGGGGTGCCTTCCTCACTCGGCTGATGCACGCCGTCTTCCAGGGCGCCGGCTTTCAACCAGCGCCTCATCAGGCTGAGCAGGCGAGGGTCGCCGACTCGGTGCTCGACGAAGCGGAGCAACCAGTCGTGGTTCAGACTCCCAAAGAAGTTCTTCAAATCCGCCTCAAGGACCCAGCTCACCTTCCGCCCCGCTATCACTTCCGTGAGCGTGGCGAGGGCGTGATGGGCACCTTGACCCGGCCGCCCGCCGAACGAGCAGGGCATGAAGTCCTCCTCGTAGATGGCGGACAACACTTGGGCGACGCTTCGCTGAAGCGCCCGGTCGGCCACACATGGCACGCCAATCGGACGCTTCTCACGCTTCCCTGGTTTGGGGATGTGCACCCGCCTGACGGCAGGTGCCGGATATCCCCGGCGGTGCATGGACCGGAGCATCGGCTCGACCCACGCCTTGAACTCCTCCTGCGCTTCCTCCACTGTTTGCCCATCCACGCCCGGCGCCGTCTTCGAGGACATTCCACAGAGGTTCCCCCAAATTCGGCCCCGAGTGACATGATGCGCCAGTGAAGTAAAACGCACCTTCGGCTCACAACGAGCTTTGGCTGCTATCCGTTCGAGTCCCGTTTCCATGACAGGCGGTTCTCCTCTTTGCATAGAAGGCCCTCTCGTCCATTGCATGACGCTCATGTTGCCCTCGAACGACTCAGTTTCCGCTGGCCGCTTCCCCATGTAGCCGGCTCTCCCGACCTCGGAGTACTATCAGCCAGTCTGACTTCCGCCAGGTCATCGGGTCGTCCTCGCGTTGGTAGCTCGTCGGACCCTACAAGCGCCGCTTGAACCTGACGGACCTCCCTTGTTCCCGTGAGGCCCTTCAACTGCATGCCGACGGTACGAACCCCGGAAGCGCCTTGCTGCCACTCGCCATCACGCGGCGCAAGATGTTGCCTTCCCCCTTGGGAGATGGGGTCGGCCCCTCCAACCACGATCGATTTCGGGGCTATCTTTCCGTTCACTTGCGTTCCGGCCTACAGTTTCCCTGTCTACGCTTCGCAGCGGCCGTTACCGAACGCCACGCAAGACTCGGTACGCGGCTGCTGGCTAGGCCTTGCCGCGGTTGCCATTTCAGGCGCCTGTGCCTCACGAGCTTTCAAGGCGCAACGCCCACAGATCCGGACGTGCGGGTTCTGCCGCATCCGGCTCCTCGACAGATGGCTTCGCTACGCGCCGTCGCGTACCCGCTGGTCCAGGAAGCCAGGCGATGGCCACCGCCATCCCTACGGCTTGTCTGGCCAGTTCGGCTATCCGTTGTTGTGACGTGGAGACGGAACCCAACCTCGGTGTGTTGGCCGTCTTTCCCTCCACCGGTGCCACCTGCCGGTGCCCCCTTCCCTCCACGGGGTCTCGTGGGCTCAATTCCCCCGCTTCGGCGGTACTCTGAGACACGCCGACTCCTCGCCGCCCATCCCCCCGCGCTTCGTTGCCTTCGCCCGGCGGTACCATCCGAGCACCTGCGGTTCGCTCCGTCGGACGCCAGGTGCGACGTCCACGGCCTCGGGCTTGGTGAGCCGGTGCCCGCCCCCCGGCGGTCTTTACGATGGAGACGACGAGGCCTCCCGGGTTCCCGGGAAACCCACCCGCCCGCATGCCACGCGCTCCGACCCCGGCGAGGTCGCCGCCTCCACGGCCTCTGAGACGCGGCGAGATGACCTTCCGTCCAACGCGCACGACGTCGGCCCTCGCACGCAATGCATTTCGGGGCTCAATCACGCGGCCTACGGGCTCCCTGTGAACGCTTCGCGCCCGGGGTCACCCCAGGCCCACGCATCACTCGGTTCCGGCTGGCGGCCGACCGTGGCCGGATGGGATTGGTTCCCCACAGGGTTTCGAACAAGGTTTCGAAGATCACATCACGGCATCGTATCCCCCTTGACCGGGCTTTCCCGGCACACGCGAAGGTGCACATCGCCCGCGATCCGAGCGACGTTTATGCCTCGACGATCGAGACAGGGTACCCCGGTCCGTGCACATTTATCAACCGGATACCCTGCGGCAAGTGTTGGTTGCGGCGAGCATTGTCCCTGCCAGGTGCTCTGAGATCGGCGAGGTCCTGATACGTCTGGAAGCGATAGCTTCAGATTCAGGTCGTCCTCAGTTTCCTCGAGGAGCTGAAGGTGCGGGTGCCGACGCCATCGTGGCCTGAAACCATCATCATGCGGACCGACACGAGGCGATCGCACGCCGATGTCCGACTCGCCTGCGGCCGCCGGCGCTCGTAGTCCTCGGGCCTTCGTCGACGTGGCCGCACTAACGACACCCCGCAGCTTCGGGGCTGGCTAGGAATCCTTCGTCCCACACTTGCTCGGCCGGGCGTCTCCTAGTCCATTGCGCTCTCCACGAAGGATGCGATGCATCGCGATCACTCCCACCGCCATCACATGCGTTTTGACCATGCCACGACTGCCGCTTGGCCGGGCCAGGCGCAGATAGGCCTGTGCACAAGGCCTGTTGCCTGGGTGGCCTGGAGATCACGCTCCCGGCGCAGGTAGTGAGCCACCCGGCGCAACTCGTCGTAGACCGCTAGCAGGTTGCTGAAGAACACGAGGATCGGGCTGTTTTCATGGCCATCATGCGTGTCACGCCCCCCCCTCCCCCCCCGACAACGGTGCGCACGGGGACACGCTGTCCCGACGCGGGGGCCAGCGACACCCGCGGCCGGCGATCAGGGACACCTCGCCTCCAGATTCCGCAACCGGACCAAGTTATAGGCGGTGGCGGCGAAGGTGAGCTGCCAATCCACCAGGGCGATGCCGCGATGCCGGAGCTTGCGCAGGCCGCCGACGGTCTTCATCCAGCCGAAGACCTGTTCCACGAGTTTTCGTTTCCGCTGACTCACGTGATAGCTCGCATGCCGCGTGGTCCGACCGTCGATCGCACTCCCGCGGACCTTCTGCGCCACGTGGGGCGTGACGTCCTGGACGCGCACGTCGGCAACGAAGCGCGCCACATCGTAGCCCTTGTCCGCCCCGACCGTGCTGCCCGGGGAGGCGCTGGCCTCCAGCAACAGCCCCGCCGCGTCGCGTTCGGCGGTCCCCGTCGCGTGGGTCGCGCAGACGTTGGCGACACGCCCTTGTCGATTGTCCAGCAGCACGTGGCCGAGATACGCCAGCTTGGCTTCCTTGCCTTTGCCCTTCCGATACAACATCGCCTCGGGATCGGTCGTCGACTGATGGGTGTCATTGCGCCGCCGCTCCCCGTGGAAGTTGACCGTGGGATTGCCCGGGTCCTCGGGCGGGTCGCTCTCCGCTGCGTCCACGCACCGAACGCTTTTCAGGCTGGCCTATGCTTCCAACTGCGTCCCATCCACGGTGAAGTGTTCGTCCGAGAGCAGCCCGGCCGCCCGGGCGTGGGCCTGGACCGCATCAAAGAACGCGGCGGCGACATCGCCCGACAGCAGCCGGTCGCGATTCTTGGGAAACGTCGTGGAATGCCAGACCGGGTCATCCATATTCAGCCCGACGAACCACCGGAACAGCAGGTTGTCGTTGAGCTCTTCCATGAGCAGCCGCTCGCTCCGCACCGTGTAGAGCACCTGCAACAGCAAAGCACGCAGCAATTGCTCCGGTGGGATCGACGGACGCCCTGTCGTGGCGTACAGGCTCGCGAATCGGCGCGACATTATCTGCAGGGCTTCGTCCGTCAGCGCCCGAACGGCGCGGAGCGAATGGTCGGCCGGCACGCGCTGTTCCGGCGACAGGTAGCTGAACATGTGGGTGGTCTGCTCATCGTGTCCGCGCATGATCGGGCTCCCTTCAGTGTTGGGAGCATCGTAGTACGACGGGATCAATCTGTCGATCCCATTTCGCGGAGTTTTTCAGCAGCCTGCTAGTAGCAGGTAGGAGAGAGCAACGTCCGACCGAGAGCCTATCGTCATACTCGGCTCCTGGACTCACCGAACGGCAACTCGACCGATCAATCATGGCGACGGGTCTCGGTTCACGCAAAGAGCAAGAGGCTGGGGCTGACGGTGACTAGGCGCCCCACACGCGTAGCCTCCCCAAGATCCAGACGGCCGAGACGAAGTCTACCCACGAAATCTTCTTGCCTTCGGAGTGCGTGCGACCGACGTACGAGATCGGGACCTCGAGGATGTGGGTGCCACGCAGCAGGAGTTTGGCGGTGAGCTCTGGCTCGACGTCGAATCGATTCGACTCAATCGTCAGGTCGGCCAGCACGTTCCAACGGATGAGCTTGTAGCATGTCTCCATATCCGAC
This sequence comes from Vicinamibacterales bacterium, assembly GCA_965237405.1. Taxonomy (GTDB): domain Bacteria; phylum Acidobacteriota; class Vicinamibacteria; order Vicinamibacterales; family UBA8438; genus CAUZIB01. The sequence goes on from OZ250139.1 coordinate 3,170,445, forward strand.
AAGGTCGAGCCATACAGGCAGTTCGTCAGCCAGGTCAACAACCGGTTGCCGACCCGATTCGCGTAAGCCATCTGCGGACGGGGGCCGGCGAATCGAGTGCCGTACACGGCATCTGCGTCATGTTGCTGGGCTGCCTCTGGCAGCCGGACATAGTCTCGCGGGTCGTATTCGAGGTCGGCGTCCTGTACGATCACGAGTCGCCAGTCGCGCGACGAAACCCGGTCCGGAGAGCCGCTCCCTTCCCGGCGTTCGTCTCGTGAAACACGACGACTCGGTCGGGCCGACTCATCTTCGTCAATAGGTCCCGCGTGCCATCGGTCGAGCCATCGTCGACGATGATGACTTCCTTATCGATCTCGACGGCCTCGACCTTGGCAAGCAGTTTCCTGAGGGTCTCTGCTTCATTGAAGACCGGGATCACGACGGATATTCGCACGGGAGTCGGGATCATACATTGGGGCCTCCCAGTCGAGGATCTGTTCCCTGATTTCTGTTCCACTTCGACTCTCGTCTTGAAGTATGGTGTCGTCCAGGCCAGCCGCTCGCCCGAAGCGAGAAGGCTCGATGTGGAAGACTACCGGCTCTACACCCGCGAGGGCTCACGTTGCAGCGACGCCGGCCGAAGCGGCATAGCAGCGCGACCGTGCGGAAGCAACGGCCCGACCCGTGTCGGCCGAAAAGCTGTGGGCGATGGACTTCATACACGTGCGGTTCACTGGCAGCTGAGTCGCCCGCGTGCTGAGCCGCGCTGCCGAAAGTCCGCGACTGGAGCACGGACTGCAGCATGGAAGCGTCGGCCTACGCCTCTTCGTCCTCTTCATCCATCATCGATGAATCAACAGCCTGCTGTGCTGCGTTGACTGCCCGAATCTGCGCGAACCTCTCCAAGACGTCGGCGCTCTCGGTGGTTCCTAATCCGACGCTCGCCACAAGCGTAGCGTCTTCTATCAGCATGAGTTGCGGCTCGTTGAAGGCGGCGATCCGGCTCTCATGTCGATACACGATCCCGGTCACGCCGTCGTTCATCCTGTTCAAGAACGCGACAGCGGCTCCCGGGTCCATTTCTGCGAGGACATCGGCTTCCACAAGACGGATTTGCGCATCCTGGCGGACCTCGAGGTCAGCAGGGTGTACCCACGCGGCCGCGACCGGAAGATCCGTGGTAGCGACGCGAGCGCCAATGAATGCGGCCTGGACCTCTAGATGCGTCCCGAGCGCCGCCAGAGCGATTCGGTCCCCGACGCCGGCGCTAGCCGTCGCGCCGTCGAGGAGTGTTCCCAACAGCAGGGTATCCCCGTGTTCGGCGCGGCCGAGTGGTTCCGCGTCCATTCGAGCTGCACCCTGTAAAAAGCGCATGAACACGACCAGGCGCGGATAGAAACGACTGACATTACCGAAGGTCCGCGGAACCGCGAAGCAGCCGTTCAGAGCAATGCGCAGGCCGCCCAGGTAGACGATGAAAATTGGCCAGTTGCCGTTACCATCGATGATACGGTACGCGAGATACATTGCGGCCAGGGCTCCGATCACAGACACCCCGAGCTGAAGGACGAGCCTGATTGTTTTCACCGTTCGTCGCCGATCATTCAGTACAGCCGAAAGGGTGACGGCGCTGCCCATCTCTGCCGGGACCTCGGCGGGCGACGGCGAATGAAGCAGCCAGCGCGATTCTGCGACGAACGCTGACTTGCCGCGCGCTAGACGGTCGGTGTACTTCACCTGGCGTCTCAACAACGGATAGATCAGCATCGACCAGAGTATCGCGCCCACTCCCAACATCGTGGTGAGCAGAGGGTCGATCACGACTAGCGCCCCGCCGGCCGCGATCCCGCCGACCATCGGCGACACAGTACTAAGAAGCATCAGTGTCGCAGAGGCGCCGTGTTTGCAGCCCTGGGCAATCTTCGTGAGGCCTTTGTCGAGAAGGATCTGGCTGGCCTCCGGTGCTCGCGGGTCAGGAAGGCGTTTAGCGATTCGGACGATCTCCGTGAGACCCCGTGCTAAACCTTCTTCCACGATTCCGATCAGCGTCTTCTCGGATGAATAGAGGAAGCCGGCGCTCGCGAGAAAGCAGGCGGCCGAGGTGGCCACAACGGCTCCCAACAGCAAGAGGTCTTCTCTGGCCCGGAGCTCGATCCCAAGTGGGCCCAAGGATACGGTGGCGTCGGATTGCGTCTGCGCTGCGTACCAGTAGAGGATACCAACCGCGGCCGCCTGGGCGAAGATCGAGAGCTGACCGAGGACGAACGCCCGGACGACCTTCAGCTTGCGCCCGGCCACCTTGCGTGCAACTAGCCAGGTGAGGTTGGCCGTGTAATTGGACCCGCTGCGAACGACCGAACGACCCATGGCTAGAGGGCGTCCAGTAGCGTTGCGCGGTGCATCACGACCGCTCCCAGCTTTCTCGGCGACAGAGTGGCTCGTGGGCATGCTTCTAGGCGTTGGGTCCGTGTCGACCTCTGTGATTCGCTAGCTCTACTTCACACGACCACAGCCCATTTTTTCACGCGTGTCTCGGGTCACTGTAAGCGGAGCAGCGATCTGTCGACGCGCGCGACGGACGGCATGCGTTCGACCACGCCCGAGGCCACCCACCTGGCAATCGGAGTCCGGACGTCGTCGGCGAGGAGGCCGGGAAACTTCTGGCGACGGTATCCCTTCCGGAGCTTCTTGGCGACCTCACGCCGAGCGGACCATCTTCTGACGTTCATGACCGCCCCGCAGACCGGCCACAACGTGGATATCGGTGTTCCGGTCTCCGGTACGTCGATCTCGTCCAGGGCGTCGAGAATTCGATCAGCGGACAGAGGCGGCTCTACGTTGTCGATGAACAACCGTAGGGCTGAGCGCCCAGCCTTTACATGGTCCTTGACTCCATCGCCGTCCGCCTGCCGCCATGTCGGCGCCAGCTCGATGAATTCCTCGGCACTGGCGACGTTGACACTGATCACGTCCGCCTGGTTCACGAACTCGCTATCGGGCTCAGGCACGAAGCTTACGACGGGTCGGTCTAGCAGGAGCGCCTCGATGCCAGTCGTGCAGCCAGGATGCAACACCATGTCCGCGGCCAGCATCCAGGCACTAGCGCTGCCCTGGTACTGGACTTCGATGTTCGTGTTGGACGCCCAGGCGCGCCACGTGTCGTGGTTCTCCGACGGATGCGGGCGGAGGATGATTCGATCGAAGACATCTGCCTTCGCCACTTCAGCCAGCAGCGACTGTAGGCCTTTCATCTGCCGGGCTTTAAACGCCACCTGCCGCCGTTTGAGGGCGGCCATGGCTGGTCTTGCCAGCTTGCCGTCACGCTGAAGCACGGCAACGACATCCAGACCAGCCTTAAAGGGGTTCGTGCTGCTGAAATTCGTGTTGACGAGAAGAAACCGTCCGTAACGTTGTCGGATTTCTCTGGCGTCGTCCTCGTACACGCTGCGCAAGTGCGGCATCAGCGTATCGAAACGAGGGTTGCCGGTAACGATAAGCTTGCGGGCCGCTGCCGGTCGATGCTCGCGGATGTCCTGCTCACACCGAGCGCCTGTCGCCAGGAGCAGGTCTGTGGCCTCCAGCGAACGCGGCCCGACCTTTCGTCCGCAGTAGTCCTCCGCGTCCGGATAGATGATGCTCTCCTCGCACAGGTCAGCGATCCGATAGCCGCGATTCTTGAGGTGGTGGAGTTGAGTGGATTTGCTGTCGGGAATGTTGTTCTCGATGAGCAGTCCAGGCGTGAGGATCTCCGCCATGTGGTGGTGCATCTCGATGCCGCCGAGAAACACGCGCCACCCCCGATCGACGGCCCGCGCCGCCAGCAATGTCTTCCCCGGCATTTCGCGCGACTTGGTTTCGATCGGGAGGTAGAGTGTCCGCCGGTTCATTCGGACAATTCCGTCTTTACGAGTCCAGACTCGATGAGTGCCCGGGCGATCAGCAGATCTCCAGGAACGTCGACGTTCACCGATCGCTCCCATGGCATTTCGTAGATTACCGGTGTTCGCGACCGCAGTCGCCGCTCGCGTCGGAAATAGTCGGTCGATACGATATAGACGGCTCCGTTTCGCTGGTACAGCGTCTCATAACTGTGCCGCGTCATCCGGTCTGTCTCGTCGGGTATGAAGAGTTCCGAACGGCCGTCGCCACGCAACCGATACATGACGCGAGGATGACGAATTCCGTCAACCCGACACGCGCTGACCACTGATTCTCCACCAGATCGCGTGAACAACTTCCACGCCCCATCGATGTCGACGGATGTTCTGAGCGGGGTCGTCGCCTGAACGAGGATCAGCGCCGCGGGTATCCATCCGCCTGCTGCCTCCCACTCGTCCAACGCATGGGCCACCGCTTCGGACGACGAGGCCATATCGCTTGCGAGCTCCGGCGGACGGCGCACTACAAAGACGTCGTCGCGTCCGCGGTAGAGCGAGAGAATGTCCTCGTCGTCGCTCGTCACCACTACCGCTTCCACCCACGCGGCCGCCACAGCCGCCGCGACGGCGTATTCGACCAGCGGCGTACCGCCGACCATCGCCTTGTTCTTCCCAGGGACGCCCTTCGAGCCGGCCCGCGCCGGCACCACGGCAATCAGGCGAGTCGGTGCGGCGGTAGACTCGCCGCCAGCGGAAGTGTCCGCTTGTTCATTCTTCTGCACGTTCCCCCCAGGGGTTTCCATGCGACGTCCCTTTACTCTCGTCGGCGCCGGCATTCAGGTCATTACTGCGGACCAATGACGGCGGTGAGCATACGGTCGGTCGGGTCTCCGCTTCTCTCTAGCGCCAAGCCGAGCTTGGCGGCGACGAACCGGAGAGTCCGCTCACAGAAGATGTACGGGTGATACGGATTCATCTGATCGAAGGTGAGCAGGTTAGCGCACTGAATGTAGACGATACCACGCGGACGCAAGCAGTCGACCGCCCACTGAAGGGTCGTGAAAGGAGATGTCATGTTCTCAAGCGAGTGAGAGAAGATGATCGCGTGGAACTTGCGTGCGTCACGTCGGATGTGCTCAAGTTCTTCTCCGTACTCGCCGAGCACCTCGATTGCCGCGTGTTTGCTGAGGCTCTCCCGCGCTTCCGTGGACGGTTCGATCGCGTACACGTGACAGTCATGTCGTTTCTGCAACTCGTCTAGCACGACACCGAGACCCGCTCCCACCTCGAGGACATGGGTGTCGGCGTCGAGTTGAACGTACCGGGAGAGGGTCTCAATGATGACCGGCGTTCGCATGGTGCGTGCCTTCGCCATCTTTACCCGTCGTTCCTCCTCCGGGTCCCATACCTGATCGTTGTCCGACTCGTATGGTTTCGCGTTCCACATCTGTCGGTCTTGGCGGAAGCCGATGTTGCGGACCTTCTGCTGCCAGAAATACGTCTTGTAGAACAGCTGATAGGATTCCTGCGTCGGGCGAGGATTCATGAACTTCAGGTTGCACGCCGGACAAATCACGTACCAAAAATCAATATCGAGCCAGCGGACACGGCCGTTGGGCAACATGACCGTACCCTGGCACAATGGACACCCGTCGAGTGCTTTCCAGCTAAATGCAACCTCGAGAAGCTCGTCGTCGATCGTCAATGGCCGCTCCTTTACGATAGCCGGCGATCGCCCACCGAGGCCGTGCCGTGGGGCAGCGTGTTGCAGTTCCGTCGGGGTAATGCGAATCGGGCGGTCTCACCGAGTGGCTTGTCAATGTCCCTGTCGGCCACGGCAAACGCGAAGGGGCAGCCGACCGAGGCTACGAGCTCCTCTGAAGTGGAGTCGAATGAGCCTGGCAGACCGTGCGCATAGCAGTAGCCCCAGTCGAGGGATCCGGTTAGCGTTCGAATCAAACAACACGCCTGACCTATCTCCTGCTCTTGTTGGGGAGGTGTCAGACCGCTGAGTAGCAGGTGTTGGTGGCCATGCGCGCCCACACCCATGCCTTCGGCCACGAGCTGCTTCACTCCCGTTTCATCGAGATATATCTCGTTGACGCCAGGCGTTCGACCAGCGTATGCGAACTCGAGCAAGTCATCGACCGCCTCACGACGCTCGTCTTGCCTGAGCGTCCAGTTGAGGAGGTGTTTAACCCGTTTTGTCTGCGGGTCTGACACCTGGCCGGCGTAGTGGCCCAGATTGGCGGAGGTCGCCGCCTCCAGGAGACGCGGATAGCGCAACTGTAGACGGTCGAGGGCGGCCCGGTCACCCAAACGGCCCAACGCGAGTTGGAGCTTGTGCACGTCGAGTATCACCCCATCGGTTAGCGGGCCAGACGAGACGTAGAACAGGCCGAACGCCCGTCGGCGACGAAGGGCGGGGAGCACGAAATCAACATGGTCCAGGAGCCCATCGTCGAAGGTCAGGAGAAAGCCTGACGGCGGAGCGCCACCCTTCACCCAGCGCTCGAACGCCTCGCGACCCACCAGACCGCGGGTGTCGCTGAAGTAGTCCAGCTGATGTTCAAAATTCGCGAGCGCGAGGTATGGATAGTGCGGGAGGGCTCGGTCAGCTGGCCGAACATAGTGATACATCACTGCCGTCATGCCCCGGCTTCCGGGTCGTTCGCGGGAAGTCATCCGGTCCAACGATCATATTCTAAACGGTCGTGTTAGATTCGGATATGAGCTCGTCGACCAGGTCCCGCTCGCCGCGGCGAGCCAACTCCGATCTGACAGCATTCCAGCGCTCTGCCGGCACCACCTGTTGCCAGACACCAACGCGTGAGGTCGTTAACGGATTGGCAAGACGCCGCAGCGTCGGGCTCTCTTTACCGGTGGCCTCACGCACGCGGTCGAAGTCACCTGGCTGGCCATCGAATGCAGCGACCTTCGGCTCCCACGGTTCGTCGAGGAAATCCAGAACCTGGGCGATCTCCCGTGCTGGTGCCATGACCAGGCGCTCATATCGCAGCTCGTGGTACGCGGAATGCTTGCCCCCTTGGCCGGCGAGCCAGCGCCGTGCGGCGCCCACGGTGTCGCACCAGCGGGCCGCGAATTCCTCGGGTTTAACCCACTTGCGGCTCTCGATCATCGAGGCGTAGACATCGCGTGGGTCGCGGATGATGTGCAGCACTTGTGCGTGCGGCCAATACGAGAGGATACGTTCGATCACACCAGCGTTGCCTGGACTCTTTTCGACCCACCTCGACTTACCGGCCCGTTGGGTCAAATGGCCCATGACGCGGTCGAGACACGTCTCGATGTCTCTAGCCGGTCCGCATGACGTGGATAGCTCGTCGGGTGATGCGTCGAAGAACAGGGCCATCCGTGAAACCCAGTCGAGGCGCGCGTCATCCGTTGCCCCGTCCCAGTCCTCACGCAACCACTGCGTCTCGAGGCCGGTAAATAGCCTGGAATGCCGTCCCAGCATCGCGCGGAGGAGGGACGTCCCAGACTTGTACATGCCGCCGATGAAGACCGGTGATGACGGCGTCATGGTCTCCGATGCCTTGGAACTTGAAATAGGTCGCAGCAGCGACCATCATCTACATCGTGCCGAGCACTCAGACGGCTGCTCCGTCGTCGCGTCTAACCGGCACCCTGTAGACCCTGGAGACTAGGTCGTGAGCAGTCGATGGTTCGACAGAAGAACGAAGTGTCCGGCCTGCGTGTCCGAAAAATTCACAACACTGTATCAGAGCGAATACGACAAGAGCCCGATCAGGAACTATCTGCAGGAGTTCTACGCGCCGATCGGAGGAGTGGAACTCGAGCATCTCACAGGAAGCCTGTTCATCCTCTGCGAGTGTGACGCGTGCGGCCTCATCTTCCAAAGGGACATTCCCAACGACGCGCTGATGGAGAAGCTCTACGAGCATTGGATCGATCCTCGAAAGATATTTGACCAGCACCAGCGGCAAGACGGCCTTACCTACTATTCGTCGTACGCGCGGGAAATCATGAGCATTCTCTCGTCCTTCGGGACTGCGCCTTCGTCTCTGCGCTTCCTCGACTTCGGCATGGGGTGGGGCAAGTGGGCGCTCATGGTCAAGGCGTTCGGATGTGATTCCTACGGCACGGAGCTGTCTCAAGTGCGCATTGAGTATGCCAGGTCAAATGGACTCAAGGTCATCACGTGGGATGAGATCCCAGACCATCGTTTCGACGTGATCAATGCTGAGAAGGTGTTCGAGCACATTCCGGAACCTCTGGCGACCTTGCGCCATCTGAAGAAGGCCTTGAAGCCCGGCGGGATCGTGAGAATCAACGTTCCCGCCGCGGGCGACATGAGGCGCCGCTTGAAGATCATGGATTGGACCGCACCGAAAGGCTCAAGAGATTCACTCAACCCCGTCGCCCCACTTGAGCATATCAACCTCTTCGGACGATCATCCCTTGAACGCATGGCCGAAGAATCGGGCTTGGAGGAGGTGTCCATCCCACCCCACGAGCCATGCGGAGACACGGCTAAATTGAGCGCGACGAGCAGCAACACGGTCAACATAGCATCTTTCTTCGCTGCATCAGGTGATCGACGCAACCCAGGGCCCCCGGCGCCGCTGCAGCGGGTGGGTTGAGAAGCGCACTGGTTACTTCGTTGAGCCGGTATAGGAAAGCGTCTTGTCGACCGACAACGGCGTTGTCGCCAGCACTGCGGTGATCCGTTCGGCCGCACGGCCTCCGCCATAGACGAGCGAAGGTGGGTATCGGCCGTGCGCGACCTGTCGCTCAATCGCCGCCTCGATTTCGTCGGCGAGATGAGGCGTGTCGATCACGTTCGGGCCTCGTTCCCGCGCGCGCTGGCGCGAACCAACGTTGACGCACGGCACCCCAAGAAACGCGCCCTCTCGAATCCCAGACGAGGAGTTCCCGACCAAGCAAGTGCAGTTATTGATCAGGCGAGCATAGTCTTCGGCCCCGAAGTTTCTAAAAAAGTGCATGTAGTCAGGATTGTGGCGTTCACGGAACACTCGGAGCCCCTTAGAGATGTCGTCAGAGCCGGCGTCAACGTTAGGCCAGAGCCAGACCACCTGGATTCCCCGCCGTCCGACCCGGTCGATAGCTTTCAGTGTCTCGCGAACTTGCTCGAGACCCGCACCGTACTCGGTCGTGACCGGGTGCTGGAGCGCGACAAGGTAGGATCTCGCCGGATCGACCGAGGCTCCGACCCCACCGTAGCGTTCGAAGAGGTCGGGGGCAAGCGACAGGTCAGCATCGACCAACAGGTCCAGCGATGGGCATCCTGTGAGATGCACGGAGTCGGGTTGCTCACCCATCTTCAACAAAAAGTCCCGGGCTCGCTCGGTGGAGGGAAAGTGAATGTGCGACAATTTCGTGACCGCGTGTCGGACGCTTTCGTCAATTGAACCGCTGACTTCGCCCCCCTGTGTGTGCGCCAAGGGAATGTTCATGTAACTGGCTGCGATGGCCGTGGCGATCGTCTCGAACCGATCGGCGACGGTCAGTACGATGTCCGGTTTCAAATTCTCGAAATGGGTCGCCAGCTCCACAATAGCCAACCCGGTGGACTTAGCCATCGTCGTCGGAGTCTCCCCTTCCAGGATCGAATGGACGACACTGTCCGGGGTGAATCCGTCCCGTCGGATCACCTCCACGACTGAGCCGAATCGGTGAAGCAGCGCCGACGCTCCGACAATTAACTGGAGCTCGAGGCCCGAATGGGCGCGAATCGACTTCAAGACGCTCTTGATGCGCCCGTAGTTGGCACGGCTATTCACGACAACGCAGACCTTTCGTTTAGTCGTCAAGGTCTTCCCATCGGAGGAGTCGGTTGGGCTTCACGTCGTGAGCGAGACGCCTTCCGAGCAGTGTCTCGAGCGCCGCGATCGGGATGCCGGTTCCCGGCTTCTTGGACGCGAGCATGCCGCGGTCGAGCACGGTGCCGGCCGCGAGCCGACGCGACGGTGCGAGGCTCTTTCCGAACGTCCCGCGCAGCTCCGAGAGCGACGCCGCCACGGCGTCCTTGTCGACTGGATGTGACGCCATCTGGGCTATTGCATCTCGTGCCTCTGCGAGCAGCCCCAGCTCCTCCAAGGTGACCGATGCCGACACGTCGGGACCGAACGCCCGGCGGTGGAAGGTGACGTGAACCTCAACGATATTCGCACCCTTGGCCATCGCGGCGAGCGCCGGATAGGGGGTCCCGGAGTGGTCGGACAGTCCCACAGGGCATTCGTATCGACGGGCCATCTCCTCCATGACGTTGATGCCAACCTGCGACAGTGGTGTCGGGTACTGGCTGGTGCACTGCAATAGAACGAACTCAGCATTGTGCGTGCGGAGGAATCCGACGGCGTCGTCGATCTCGCTCCACGAGCTCATCCCAGTACTCAGCAAGATGGGGCCGCCAACATCGAGCATCGCCCGCATGAGATCGCGCGACCGGACCTCACCCGACCCAACCTTCCACGCTGGAACCCCGAGCTCGGTCAGCAATCGGACTGCCTCTTCGGAGAACGGCGTGCTCAAAAAATGGAGACCACGGTCGTTCGCGTGTCGAGTCAGCGCCTTCCAGTCTGCGGGCCGGAACTGGATCCTTTGCCAGTAGGCGTAACGGCTCTCATCTTGGCTAGAGAAGGGCACTCGGAACGGCTCGTCTAGTGTGGATTCTGCAGCGGCGATGTGGGTCTGGAACTTGATGGCATCGACGCCAGCGTCGGCCGCCGCGTCTATGAAGGCGTGGGCGCTTCCGAGTGATCCATCATGAGCCTGTGCAACCTCGGCGATGAGAAACGTTCTCGGGTCGCCAACGCGGAAAGAGAGCGCGCTCACGGACCGTCTTCGTAGCTGCCCGTCGTCGCAGGGCGCTGGGTCACGATACTCCGAGAACGTCCCGAGTGGCGCCATGTGGCGCACGTCCGAGCACTCGCCGGCTCCCCGCCGTCACGCACCGGGTAATTCACAGGCGGCATCGCGATGTTATTTCGAAGGTCCCTAACCGCTTCGTCAATCCAATATCGTAACATCGTCGTCCGCCGGCCGCTTAACAGACGCGGAAACGGCGCTATGCATGAGGACGTGGCGTGGTGGCTCGCACTCGTAAGGAATGGGCCGCTCACCGGTGCTTGCGCTGTCAACTGTTGGTGGTGTGAACGTATCCCATTGCAAGAAAGGCGCTTACGCCACATTCTGCACACAGCACAGGTCACAAGCACTATTTCGGCTGTAATTTACTGTACCGTAACGTCTTAATGCCACCTTACCAACACTTAGTGGCGCAAGCACCGGCCGGCCAGTTCGCCACGTGGTACTGCGTCTTGTACGTGGGATGGACCTTCGACTGCATCCCGGTAGTGTGGCTCCTGCGGAGGGTCACGAGAAGTGCGGGCCACGCCGCCCCACCCACAGTGGTTCTTCATGCAACAACGCCGCGTCGCGCCGTCCGCGAGTTCGTCGCGCACGACCACCACGCACGGAATCACCAGGGGCTCGACAATCGCCGGAGCCTGCCGCTGTCGACGGCACCGCCACCCCGTGGTCGCGTCCCGTGCCGCCAGCGGCTCGGTGGGATGTTGCACGACGACTCTCGGTCAGCAGCGTGATACATGACCGGCCGTCAACCCCACGATCTCGTTTTTGGACAGTACGGGACCCGAAGATCGAACGATGTCGGATTCCTACGAATTCGCCACCCACAGGTTCACGCCGTGCCCCGGTTGACTCCAGCCCCGCAACCGCCCAGTCGTGTCACCGTGCCGGACAGGCGTACTCGTCAGGCCGCAGGCCGCGAAGAAGGCGACCGACTCGGCGACGGTGACGGGACTCGCCGGGACACGATCTGGCTGCGACGGACCGCTCGCTGAGCGGGCTTCTCGGGGACGCACGTCTCGGGAACTGTCTCACGTCAGGCGATGTACAAAATAAAAATGGAAGGGTTCGGCCGGTCGATCAACCCCAGACGCGTTCGCTAATGTCCGACCGCGGCGCGAGCGGCCGAGCGACTCGGTCCGTGATGCGACCGTTCCACCGGTGCAGGGCGTTGTTGCACGAATCGTCACGGGCCCGCACGATGCTCACCGACAGGATTCTCACCTGCCGATGCGATACGACACTGGTCGGCCGAGAGCGGTCATCCGATTGAGGATCTCACAGCCGAGGACGACTTCACTCCCCTGCCAGGCTGGGCTCCGGGCGCGAAGACCAGCTCCGATGATGGACGTGTCGCGGAAGAACGTGTTCTCCACCCGGCCCTGACGATGGTACCCTGACGCCTGCTTCCAGCGGCGCCGGCCGAGCGTCTTCACCAACGTGATCGTCCGATCCCGCGCGGGCGACCGCGGGCCGTGCCCAGAGACGTTCGCCGTCCTGGCCGGTGGGACGACGACCGTCGCGCCCCGCGCCCGCACGGTCTCGTAGAGAGCGACCGTGTCAGAGGTGGCGTCAGCGATGACGCGCACGAGATGGCCCTCGACCGCGTTGAGCAGATCGAGGGCGGTGGTCGCATCATTACCCGTCGCCTCGGTCAGCGTGTGGACACGGATCACGCCTGACTGATCGACGCCAAGGTGGAGCTTCCTCCAACCACGTCTTCCGGCCGCCGCGAATAACTTTTAAGTTATTCATAATAATGGTCTTATATTAAATTAGCCGACGATGCTTCCCTCGTTGTACCCCTCATTGTAGACGGGAATCTACGAGACCATCGAAGCCCTCCGCGGACCGCACCGTGCTCATGGTCCGAGCCAACCAACTCCAGAAACTCCGCGAGACGTGCGCGAGGCGTTGGCCGTAGCGCTCGCGACCGAACGTCGGCAACGCGCCCACCGCCCTCGAGCTGGTGGGGTCGGCAGAACCTCTACGCGTCGCCGGTCTAGGTGAGGCCCTTGTCCCGCACTTCTCTCAGGGTGACGACAGGCTGAAGTTGACGATCAACGTCATCGAGACGGGGACGGCCACGCCGTCGACCAGCGTGGGCTCGTACCGCCACTGCTCGGCCGCGGCGATCGCGGCCTCGTCGAGCTCCGGGACGGACCACAGAACCTCAATATCGCCCACCTCGCCCGACGGGTCGATGGTTGCTCCCAGGATCACGCGGCCCTGAACACCGGCCGTCTGCGCCGGCCGGTGGTAGCGCACGAGCTGGTCAACGACGTGGCGTTGCACTTTGAGCCGGAACGGCTCGTTCGAGCGGTCGGCGAGCCGGTCGGGGCCGTTGAGCAAGGTCTGCAGCTCACTGAGCACGGTCGCCAGTTGTTCCTGGAGGGCGGCCCTCGCGACGAGTTCGGGGACGTTCTCGCCGTTGATGGTCACCCTCCGCACGACTGCACCTGGAGGCTCCGTCTGCGGCTCCTGCTCGACCGCCCTGGCAACCTCCAGGCTGGCGACGAGGATCGCGATCAGCACGAGCACGCCCAGGCTCCCGAATCGAGCGAGGCGTGTCATCGGACGCCGATTCGTGTGGGGATTCAACATGGTGGACAACCTCCGTTCCAGGTGTGACGGACGCGCCATCGCCGGCGCCGGCAACCACGTCCGCCGGTGTTTCCGAACCTCTCTCGCAAGCTCGACGAGATGCATCGCGCAGGTGGTGGCCGGAACGCCCTGAGCCAGCACAAGGTCGTCCGCCGCGTGCTCGCTCTCGCGTCGGAGCCGTGTTCGGACCGTCCACGCCAGCGGGTTGAACCACCAGACGCAGCGCGACGCTTCGGCCACCACGTACAGCATCCAGTCGCCGCGGCGCGCGTGTGCAAGCTCGTGCAGCAACACGACGCGCATCCGGTCCGCCGACCACTCGGCTCGACGACGCCCGTAGCCAGCGGAGTCGCGCCAGCCCGACCAGGAGCACACCGACACTGGCGCCCGCGCCCACCAGCCAGATCGTCACGGCCAACCGGCCGACGACGTCGTCGCTCGCGACGGCCGCCACCGCCTCCGACGCAACGGCGGGTCCGAGCACACCCGCGTCTGCCGGAACCACCTCCACCACCGGCAGAATCGGCAGGATGTGGAGCACGGGCGCCACGGCTGCCAACACGACGCCAATCGCCAGCACCCAGTGCCGCGCGGAAGCCGACCTCGTGCGCAGACATGCCGCACCGATCAGCGCCACGAGCAGGATCGCCGACACCTTGAGGGCCAACGCGGCCAGCAGGCTCATCACGGTCCCTCCCGCTCCCCACACGCGTCGTTTCCGTCCGACCCGCTGCCGCGTGACGCGCCTGCGGATTCCCCGGCGGTCCGAGGCGCCGCCCTCGCATCGGAGACGATCCGTGCGATCCGGTCGAGCTCCGGCTCGGTCAGACGCCTCGCCGCGCCACCGAGCAACGCGGCTACCGCCTGCTCGGCGGATCCGTCGAAGAACGTCTCCACGAGATGCCGCAACGCCGACCGGCGCGCAGCCCGACGAGGGGTCACCGGGCGGTACACGTACCGCATCCCCTCCTCCTCGTGGCGCACATACCCTTTCTTCTCGAGGATGCGCAGTTGCGTGCGGACCGTCGACGAGCTCGGGTCGCCGGGGAGCTCTGCCCGGACGACGCTGGCCACGGCGCGTCCGAGCCGAAAGAGGATGTCCATGATCTGTCGCTCGCGACGCGACAGCCGGCTGTGCCGCGGTGGTTCCATGCTCATGAGAGTTCGACCGGCTGCGCTCATCCGCCGGCCTGGATGTTATGTATGTAGCATACAAGCTATTAAATTAACAGTCTCTTCGGGAGTTTCGTGTGGGCGAAGTGCTCGACTTCATCGCCCGCCGCCCCCGCGCCGGCTCATGGCTCGTTAGGCGCCATGAGCCAGCCCACTCAATGTGCCACATTGCGCATCTGGCGAGGGGGAGATGCATCCCCCTTCGAACCCCTGGCAGCCGGTCGCGCCCGTCCGCCGCTCCCGGTGGTGGTTCGGCTCGTCGCCGACCACCTGCATCGCGCCGTCCTTCCGCCGTCAGCAGAAACCGAACGATACGGCCAAGCCGCGGCGGTTACTCGCCAAGAGCGGCGCGACGGTCACGCGCCGCGCGGCGCCGGTTGGTTGGTAGATGACCTGCCGGCTCGGCACAAGGGCATCACGTCCGACGCCAACTCCGGTGCCGGCCGCGGCCCACAAGCCGAAGAACATCGCGGCGTATCGGCCGGCTATAAGGGCGGGCCAAACCGCCCCACCCGCAGAAGGTCTTTCATGCACCAACGCCCCGGCGGACCGCTTCGTAGTCCGCATGTTCGAAGAACCCTTGGCGCGGCCCGCGTTCCTCCAATCGCTCCGGAAAGACCGACCGGTGGTCGAGCGCGCCAGCCCGAATCGGCAGCTGCAGCATCCGGCTGAGTGCCGAGGTCTCGCGATTCACCGTCGCCGCCGCGGCCCCGGCCGCCAGGCCCGTCCGCTGATAGGACCGAATCGCCTCCGTCGTGATGACCGTCGCCGGCTGTCCCCTAAACGTCGCCCGTAGATTCGCCACGCGCCCGCGCGCCGTGTCCACGGTGCGGAGGCGACGCACCAGGTAGTCGTCGAGATACCACGCCGCCAGATGATCAAAGGTTAGCGGCCCGTGGTGGCCACGGCCTCGTCCGTCAGCGACCCGGCTCGCCAGCAGGCGGTCGGCCACGCGGCGCTCCGTCGATCGCGTACTCTCCCGATACTCGCGGCCGTTCCACCGATAGGCGATGTAGTAGATGGCGCCGCGTGATAGATGCGTCCCGAACTGGCCATGCGGGCTCCTTTCTCGACCGATCTCCCAGGCGAGACCGTGGTCGTGGACACACAGCTTCGCTCCAGTGGGCCCCGCAAGGGAAGGCCACAGTTCTCGACATACGACCAACGGAATCACCGTTGACGTGCCTGCCCAGGTCCGGGCTGAGCTCCGCTCACGTCTCGTCACGAACGCGAGCCTTCAACCGGAACAAGTCGCGACACGTCAGTCGCTTACGCGGACGGAGGTCGCAACGACGAGGTGAGGTCGGGTCGTGGGATGTGAGCGTTGTCGACGCACATCCGGATCGGTCATCGCCGAAGTGGCCGCGCGCAGGCCGATCCCTTCTTTTTTCGAAGGAAACACGGGGGGTGTGGACAGTCCGCGGTACACAAAATATGACCGCCCTTGATAACCGATTCCCCAAACCTCGGCCACTGTTGGGCCCCGGTAGACCGGTGGCCTTCTAAGCCGAGGGTCGCAGGTTCGAATCCTGCCGGGCGTGCCATTTTCTCGCCGGATTCTGCCGACTGCGCAGGCTGGTGACCACTCCTGCGGTCACTTCTTGTCGTTCCGACCGGTCACATCGCACCGACGACTAGCGTGCTGAAGTACGGGTCGACAGATTCCGCTTCACTTTCAGCGCCATCGACGGCATGGTCTGACCGTCATGGCGAGCGACCCTGCATCGTCGCCAACTGTGGAAGAGGCCCTGAGGTCCGCAGTGGCACGATTCGCGCTACTGGCAGATGTCCTGGAGCTCCAGGCCCTCGGCTTCGAACGCGCCGACCAGTCCGTTGGCCCGGAAGGCTCTCGAGCGCTGGCGGAGACCTGCCGACAGGCCGTCGGGGACCTGCAGAGACTCCTGAGCGCTCTCCCAGTGGATCTGCTCAACTGGTCAGACGTGGCCAAGCGGCAGGGCGACCGGCACCCATGAGCCTGATGCGAACCTATCGTCGGGCTCTCGGATTGTCGCAGTCGGCGTTCGCGGCGCAGTTGAACGTGCCGCGTGAAACCTACCGCCCATGGGACGCAGGCCGCCGCGAGCCGCCGCCGCAACTCCTCACCAGAGCCAGGACCCTGGCGGGCTATCCGGACGATACGGTGCTTCTGCCGTTGCCGGTCCTGTCTTTGATGATCGGCGTGCATGTTCGCACGCTGCACGCAGCCGCGCGTTCAGGCCGACTCGGTGTTGCCTATGATACGCGGACGACCTTCCGCCGCCTGCGCCCGAGGGCAACCCTGAAGCACGCGCTGGACTTTCGTCGGCACTACTACGGCACGCAGCGCCGCCCGCCCGCCACGCCAGTGCCACTGACCTGGGCCTCCGTTCCCGAGAACTATGACGTGCAACTCAAAGCGCTGCGCAGACACCTCGACATCAGCCAGGCTGGATTCGCGCGCCTGGTCGGAGCCGCCGGTAAGGCCGTCGTCTATCAATGGGAAGCGCGGAAACGCACGCCATCGCCTCTTTTCTGGCAGCGAGTCCATGAGCTTCAATCCGGGGTCCGCCCTCACCCCGTCCCATGATGACCCGCTGGAAGACAGCGTCCTGATTCGCCTCACCGAGACGGCACCCGCTCGGGTCGCGTCGACATCGGCACTGGAACCGCCGCCTCGAACCGGGAAGTCTTCGGCAGCCTGCTAGAGGCCGGGTAATCTGGCGCGGGCGTGGCTCTGTTGGGAGGTACGGCTTACGGCGGTGCTTCCGTCATCAAGTGTTGGTGAAGAGAGCTTAAGCCCTAATCATCCAGATACTTCCATCCGATTTTGACGCTGGCACCTCTCTGGCACTGAATATCTAGTCTAAGCGGTTTGGTTAGAACGAGATAAGGGCGGGGTAGCAACAGTTGATGGCGGAAGCACCCGATGCGAGCGTTCCTCGTTGTAGAGTTGCTACCGATGTCCACGGACCTCGCCAACCTAAAATTCACGGCCGACGAGATGCGGCGCATGGGGTACGCCACCATCGAGCGGCTCGTAGACCACATTCTGAGTCTCGAGACGCAGCCGGCCCGAGGCGACGTGGGCGCGGCGGATCTCTGCCGCCGCCTCCGCGAACCGGCACCCGAACAGGGTGTCGCGTACGAGCCGCTACTCGACCAGTTGCTCGCCGAGTGGGTGCCGCGGTCTTTTACGGCACCTGGGCCAGGCTATCTCGCCTACATTCCAGGCGGCGGGCTGTATCCCGCGGGGCTGGCGGATCTGATTGCCGACGTGGTCAATCGCTACACCGGGGTGTGGCTGGCGGCACCAGCGCTCGTTCAGCTCGAATCCAACACGCTCGACTGGCTGCGCGACTGGATGGAGTTTCCGGCCCAAACGCGCGGGCTGTTCACGACCGGCGGCTCGATGGCGCATTTCAACGCTGTGCTGTGTGCGCGCGAGCAGCATCTCGGCCGGGAGATCCGCCCGGGCGTGCTGTACGGCTCGACGCAGATGCATCACTCGATGATCAAGTCTGCCCGGCTGGCCGGCATCATGCCGGACCGGATCCGGACCGTCCCGGTCGATAAGCAGTTCCGCATGGATGTGGGGGCTCTGGCCGACGCGATTGCTGCGGATCGCCGCGGCGGGCTCCGACCGTTCTGCGTCATGTCGTCGGCCGGCACCACGAATACGGGCGCGGTCGATCCGTTGAATGCGATCGCTGACCTGTGCGCCCGTGAAGGGCTCTGGCACCACGTGGACGGTGCCTACGGGGCGTTCTTCTACATGTGTCCGGAGCTTCGGGATCTTATGCCCGGGCTTTCGCGGGCTGATTCCCTCACGCTCGATCCGCACAAGGGCCTGTTCTTGCCATACGGCACCGGAGCCCTGCTCGTGCGCGACGGCGCTGCGCTGCGCCGGGCGCACGAGGCGACCGCGAGCTACCTGCCAAATCCGCCAGAGGGCGACGATTTTTACGACCCGCATCAGTACGGGCCGGAGCTCTCGCGTGGGTTCCCGGGCCTTCGTGTCTGGCTCTGCGTAAAGCTGTACGGCGCAGGGCGGTTCCGGGCCGCCCTGGAAGAGAAGCGTTCCCTCGCCCTGGAGGCGGCCGCGCGCGTGGCCACAGTCCCCGGGATCGTGATGGTGGCCCCGCCGCAGGTGTCGCTCTTTGCGTTCCACCTTCGCTGGCCTGGCTCCAGCCTGGTAAAGGAGAACACCGCTACCCAGCTCCTGGTGGAGCGTGTGAACCTTCGGAACCGCGTGATGCTGTCTGGTGCCGTCGTGGAGGGGAGGTTCCTGGCGC
Organism: Vicinamibacterales bacterium; assembly: GCA_965237405.1. Classification (GTDB taxonomy): domain Bacteria; phylum Acidobacteriota; class Vicinamibacteria; order Vicinamibacterales; family UBA8438; genus CAUZIB01. Next base: position 3,189,229 of record OZ250139.1, read on the forward strand.
GGGTCTGTGTCCTGAGCTTCCGGACCCGCGCCCGTCACATGGAGGCGTGCGTGACGGATCTGGCGGAGGAGGCGGCCGCCATTCTGGCGACCGCCTCGGCATGACACGACGGGGCGTTGTTGCACGAATCGTGACTGGCCCGCACGATGCCCACCGACAGGATCCTTACCTGTCGAGGCGATACGACACTGGTCGGCCGAGGGCGGTCATCCGATTGAGGATCGCACAGCCGAGGACGACCTCACTCCCCTGCCCGACTGGGCTCCGGGCCCGGAGGCCATCTCCGATAATGGACGTGTATCGGAAGAACGTGTTCTCCACCCGACCCTGACGATGGTACCCTGACACCTTCTTCCAGCGGCGCCGGCCGAGCGTCTTCACCAACATGATCGTCCGATCCCGCGCGGGCGACCGCGGGCCGTGACCAGAGACGTTCGCCGTCCTGGCCGGTGGGATGACGACCGTCGCACCCCGCGCCGTCGCCGTTTCGTAGACGGCGACCGTGTCAGAGGCGGCGTCAGCGGTGACGCGCACGAGAGGGCCCTCGACCGCAGTGAGCAGATCCACGGCGGTGGTCGCATCGTCACCCGTCTTCTCGGTTAGCGTGTGGACACGGATCACACCTGACTGATCGACGCCACGGTGGAGCTTCCGCCAGCCACGCCGGCCGCAACCACCGTGTGTCGCGGCCGCCCACTCCCCTGCCCCGACGATGGACAGACCCGTACTGTCACGCACGAGATGAAGGCTCTCGCCGGGCGGGACCGGCCGCAGACGGCGCCGCAGATGCTGACTGCGCCGAGAGAGCGGCGTCTAGTCGGGAACGGAGAGGTCGAGACGCATGATCCCGAACAGCGCGTGCAGGAACCCTTCGGCCTGGCGCAGCGGGAGATGGTAGATGAGCCGCAGGGTCAGAGCGGTCTCGATGGCGAGATCCGAGTCGCGCCGCTGCCCACCCCGCCGGCCGCTCCGCCTGGCCGTCCAGGCAGCGATCGCTTCCGAGGACACCCACACCGTCACATCACCGCGGCGAACGAGGGCCTGGTTATAGGCCGGCCAGTTCGCCACGCGATACTGCGTCTTATACGTGGGATGGACCTTCGACTGCATCCCGGTAGTGTGGCTCCTGCGGAGGGTCACGAGAAGTGCGGGCCACGCCGCCCCACCCACAGTGGTTCTTCATGCAACAACGCCGCGCCGGCCTGGCACGGGCGGTGCGCCGCGCGGGGCATCGGGTTGTAGCAGTGAATCGGGGCGACCGGCGCACGCGACGTGCCGCCGGCCAGTCCGACACCCTCGACGCGGAGGTCGCCGCGCGGTCCGTACTGGCGGGGCAGTCGACGGCCATCCCGCAGACCGCGGACGGTGCCGTCGAGATGATGCGCCAGCTGAAGATCACGCGGGACACCGCAGTGAAGGCGCGCACCACGGCGATGCACACGCTGAAGCAGATCGTCGGGCACGCCCCGCCGGCACTGCGAGAAGCCCTCCACGCCCTCACCGATCACGGCCTGCGCACGCGCGGCGCCGGACGCCGACCGGGCCCCATCGACACGCCCACCGCGTCCGCCAAGTACACCCTCCGGGCCCTCGCCCGCCGCTGGATGGCTCTCACCGAAGAAATGGCGCTACACGACCAGCACCTCGCGCGCCGCACGACCGAAACATCACCGACCCTCCGTGAGGGCTTCGGGGTGGGCGCCCACACCGCGGCCGAACTGCTGATCGTCTTCGGCGACCATCCCGACCGGATTCGTTCGGACGCCGCCGTCGCGACGCGCTGCGGTGCGTGTCCGCTCCCAGCCTCGTCCGGGATGACCACCGGCCGGCACCGGCTCAATCGGGGCGGCCACCGCCACGCCAACGCCGCCCTTGATCGCGCCGTCATCGTCTGCATGCGGTACCATCAGCCGACCGTTGATGACGTCGCCCGCCGCACGGCGGACGGCCGAACCAAACGGGAGATCATCCGGTGCCTGAAACGTTTTCTCGCTCGCGAGATCTACCAGCGCGTCATGACCGATTTTCGCGCTCGCCAAGAGCTCATCCAGGCCGCCTGAACGCGTGTCTTGACATATCGGGGCGTCAGTGCCACGCAGACAGTGTCGGGAGCTTGAAGCGAGGGCCACGAACACATCCAGCCCACGCGGAAGGTCGCTTGGTGTATAACGGTGCCGACTGGGACGGCCAAAATGGAAATCCCGAGTAATACCTCATGATTGATTGGCTTAAGGAGGTCATCTTCGCGATGAAACCGACCACGATCGAGATGAGGGCGCTGAAGCGCAGGGATCCCGTTCTCGCGAAGGCCATGAACGGCCTCCCACCCTTTCCGGACTTTCCGGTTGGGAAGCTGCGCGGCTCGTACTTCCACGCCTTGGCCCGCTCCATCATTTACCAACAGCTTGCGACTGCCGCCGCCGCCACCATCTACGGTCGTGTCAGGAGTCTGACGCCGGGGCCTCGCTTCCCTGCGCCCGAGCACGTACTGGCGTTGTCTGACAAGGAGCTTCGAGGGGCTGGCCTCTCGGGGAATAAGGCGCGAGCGCTGAAGGATCTCGCGGAGAAGACCGTGAGCGGGAAGCTCGGACTGAGGAGTATCGGGCGCCTCGCGGACGATGAGGTCACCCGGAGGCTCACGACAGTTTGGGGCGTCGGAAAATGGACGACACAGATGTTTCTCATCTTTAAGCTCGGTCGACCCGACGTGATGCCTGCCGGGGATCTCGGGGTTCAGGAAGGCCTTCGGATCCTGGACGGGCTGGACGAGCGTCCAACGCCGGAAATCCTCATGGCCCGCTCCGAAGTGTGGCATCCACTTCGGAGCCTCGCAGCGTGGTATCTGTGGCGTCTCACGGACGAGCCATGATGCGGCGGCCTGTGATCTCTTTACCGTCGGAGTCAGTGAGACCACACGGGCCTGAAGCACAAGAGACACTTCCGAGCCACGGGAGAGAGGAGCTCGATGCGCAAGGAGGCCAGTAAGAGCAGCAACTCGGAGACCCTGAGGCATCGAGTCTTGCCAGCGGTGGCCGAAGCGTCGTCAGCTCATGACCATGCGGTCATCTTGTTCGACGGAACGTGCGCGTTTTGCGAGGGGGCGGTGAAGTTCATTGCTCGCCGCGACCCTGCTGAGTATTTCAAGTACAGCGCGTCGCAGTCGCCCACAGCCGCTGCGTTGCTCGCGCCGTATGGCATCGGCCGCGAGACGGCCCGTAGCATCGTGCTCATTGAGGCTGGGCAGGTCTATCTGCGGTCGACGGCCTCGCTACGGATTGCGAGTCGCCTGCCGTTTCCGTGGAGTCTCGCTGGCGCGTTGCTGGTCGTCCCACGCCCACTGCGCGACGTGGTCTACCGTGTCGTCGCGGCCGTACGCCAGCGGCTGGCCGGTTCATCAAATGCGTGCGAGGTGCCCCCGCCCGAGATCCGCCGGCGGCTCGTGTAGGCATTGTTGCACGAATCGTCACGGGCCCGCACGATGCCCACCGACAGGATCCTCACCGGTCGATTCGATATGACACTGGTCGGCCGAGCTCGGTCATCCGATTGAGGACCGCACAGCCGAGGACGACCTCACTCCCCTGCCCAGCTGGACTCCGGGCGCGAAGGCCATCGCCGATGATGGACGTGTCGCGGAAGAACGTGTTCTCCACCCGGCTCTGACGATGGTACCCTGACACCTGCTTCCAACGGCGCCGGCCGAGCTGCTTCACCACCGTGATCGTCCGATCCCGCGCGGGCGACCGCGGGCCGTGGCCAGAGACGGTCGCCGTCCTGGCCGGTGGGCTGATGACCGTCGCACCCCGCGCCGTCGCAGTCTCGTAGACGGCGACCGTGTCATAGGCGGCGTCAGCGGTGACGCGCACGAGAGGACCATCGACCGCGATGAGTAAATCGAGGGCGGTGGTCGCATCATCACCCGTCGCCTCGGTCAGCGTGTGGACGAGGATCGCGCCTGACTGATCGACGCCACGGTGGAGCTTCCGCCAGCCACGCCGGCCGCGGCCACCGCGTAAGGTGCGTTTAATCGGCCGACCGCTCATGCGGCCTCCCGGTGGTAGAAATTGAGCCATCCGCCCAGACGCTCCCGCCGCTGCACGTCGGCGGCCAGGCTCACCGGCGGTGGCGGTCGTTGCAGGAGCTGGTTGTCGAGTCCCTGGTGGTTTCGCTCACGATGGTCGTGGTCGACGTCCTCGCCCACGAGGAGACGCAGGGGCCCTTCGCCGAGGGGGACGACGCGACTGAGACATTCCCCTTGAATAGAGCGGACGAACCGCTCGGCATACGCGTTGAGATTGGGACTCTTCGGCGGGAGACGGATCGGCTGGACACCCCCGCCCTCCAGGATCTCGCCACAACCCCGCGTGGAGAGCGGGTCGCGGTCGTGAATCAGATAGCGGGCGCGTCGCAAGCAGCTCTCGACCTGGTCCGTCACATTGCGGGCCCTCTGCTCCATCCACGTGCCGTACGGCTGCGGATGGATCCCGGCGATGGGCACGCGGCGGGACTGCAGCGCGATCACGAAGAAGACCAGGTACCGCTGGAGCCCGGCCAGCGTGAGCACCTCGACGGTGAACAGATCGCAGGCCGTGCGGCCCTCCCAGGGCGCCTGCAGGAACGTCTTCCAGGGCATGCGCCGGCTCCGCTCGGGAGCCGGGTCGATCCCGTGGTCGTGCAGGATCCGCTTCACCGGGGTCCGAGCGATCTCGTGGCCGAGGTGCGAGAGCGCCCCGCGGATCCGTGTGTCCCCCCACTGGGGATGCTCGACCGCCATCCGGACCACGAGCGCGGCCACGTCACGGCACGTCATCGGCGGGCCTCGACCGCGGCGGGCGCTGCCGTCGGATGTCTGGGCGATCAATCTCCGGTACCAGCGGAGAATCGTGTCAGGCGTAACGATGTCGGCGACCTGCATCAAGACGCGCCGGCCGAGTTGCTGGCCGCGCACGGCGCGTCGACGGCGTTGGGCATCGGTCCGGCGAAGCGGCCGAGGGCCCAGGTGCTCCCGGAGGACCCGATTCTCCTCCCGGAGATACGCGATCAGATCGTCTTGGTGGCGGTTCACCCAGCCAGCGAACGTGAGAACGAGGAACTGGAGCACAGGCGGCATGGCCTGAGATTACTTGGAAGACTCGACCATCACTGACCGGACCTCGGCCCATTAAACGCACCTTACGGGGTCTCGATGGCCAGCGCCGGGAGCATGCGAATCTCAACCGCGCGGGTCACGCCCTCGTCGCCCGCTTCACCGCGCGCTGGTAGGCACCTGCACCGCCTCGACCCTCGCCATTATGTCGCAAACGACCGTTTACGACACATGCTGATCGGCTATGCCCGCGTCTCAAAGGCGGACGGCTCCCAGTCGCTGGACCTGCAGCGCGACGCGCTACGGGCCGAGGGCGTCGACGCGGTCAACGTCTACCACGACTTCGCGTCCGGCGTCCGCGACGACCGCCCGGGACTCGACAGCTGCGTGCGCGCCCTGAGGACGGGCGACGTGCTCGTCGTCTGGAAGCTCGACCGCCTCGGCCGCAACCTCGCCCACCTGGTCAACACCGTGCAGAACCTGTCGGTCCGCGGCGTGGGCCTGCGGGTGCTCACCGGGCAAGGCGCGCAGATCGACACCACCACGGCGGCCGGCCGCCTCGTATTCGGCATCTTCGCGGCGCTGGCCGAGTTCGAGCGGGAGCTGATCCGCGAACGCACCCTGGCTGGGCTCACGGCCGCGCGGGCGCGCAGACGCCACGGCGGTAGGACGTTCGCGCTGTCGAAAGCCCAGGTGCGGCTGGCCCAGGCCGCGATGGCGCACCGCGACACCTCCGTGTCCGCGCTCTGCCGCGAACTCGGGATCACCCCCCGTGACGCTCTACCGGTACGTCGGGCCGCAGGGCCAGTTGCGCGAGCAAGGCGAGAAGGTCCTCGCCCCTTGATCTGAGCTGCTGGCCAGTGGCCCTCGCGCATGGGCGGGGACCGAGCGTCAGCGGTGCTGTTGGATCTGCTCAAGGACTGGGAGATCGCGGCCGTGTCACACGGCTTCCGCTCTACTTTCCGGGACTGGGCGTGTAGACTCTCGCGAAACATGCTTCACGCCGTTCTCCATGGCAAGCTCGATGAATCGTTACCGGAACCAGATCGACTTGAAGATGCTCTGACTTCCACGGTGTTCGGTGCATTGGTGTGGACCGGCTCGTGGGATCTGCTCGCTCGCTGGTTGCGGGTAGGTGTTTCGGGCGACAACGACGGAACCTTTGCGGGCAGATGGGATTGCTGGTTTTGGCCACGGATGGCGTTCGCCGAGCCAGACGTTCTTCTTCGGCTTGATGGCGCGCTGGTCGTCGTTGAAGCGAAGTATCGATCCGATCGACATGATGTCGCCGTGGACGTCACGGGTGACCCAAACTGCGGGGATCAACTTGTCCGGCAGTTTCGAAGCATCACCACCCCGTCCGAAGAACGAATGCAGTACGCCGAGTCCATCGAACAGGCCATTCGGCGGTGCCAGCTTGTACTCGTCATGCTCAATGTCCGTGCGTCTCTGGCGTGTGGAGATTGATGAGAATGGCCCTGGTTCGATGTCGCAGTCACGGGAAGCCGAGTGGAAAGGTTCACCAATACTCCGACGCACCATACGAGCCAGCGGGACATCCATCCAGCGGGCTGATCTGCGGGCTGTGCCAAGAACCCTGTTTTGTGTGACTGAATGCTGACGAGGAAAACACCTACCATGACGGGGCACGCATCTTTAAGCTGCCGACAGGATCCGTCAAGGTCCGCGTCAAATGAGCGATGGTTGGCGCGCTTTTTGGAAGGGAACTAGACTGGCCCGAACGAAGAAAATACCCGTACAAAAGTTTGGGCGCGACGGTTGAGACCCATCGCGCCCGAAGCAGAAAGGAAGGCACTCACGATGCCATCCCCCACCGACCGCAATCTTACCGCTCTGCCAACCGACGTCGTCAACCCGCCGCGCGGCGATCGCCGCCGCCAGACGCGACACTTCACGCAGCTCGACCAGGTGACGCAGCTCGTCGCCGCGCGCGAGGCCGACGCCGAGAGGAAAGGTCGTTTAAGGAGAAATACGAATGCAGGAACTGGAAGGTGCAGGTACGCCGTTAGTGGAAAAAAAGAATGGATTACTTCAGGCTATATGCTCCAGGTGTGCAAAGGATCCGATAGACGTGGAATCCGATGACCGGTTCAAGGATAAACAATCAGATGTGACCCACAACTGCTATAAGCCTGGATCTCCAGAACGGGCAGTCGCCGCTGGTTCGGTATCTCGACCGACGCGTGATAGAAGAATGCGGGATCTTCAGTCCCGCGATGTTGATGGCCTTGAAGCACGCCCAGCCGTGGCTCAGGAAGGGGTCCCCTCGCCGCGTGCTCTGTGAAGGACTGCTGACATTCGCGATTTCGGTCCATGCCCTTCATGAGCTGTTCTGTTCCAACTTCATGGCCTTCGGGCAGCGATTCGAAAAACACTGACACTCATACAAGAAGAACGAGATGGAACCATTTCTTTGGACGATTCTCGCGCAACCGTCAATCTTTACCACGACCGTGCCGCCGTCTGGCAAAGACGTGTCGATCTGGTACAAAACACGGTGAAGCCGGTTCACATTATCGGCGTGCCGCTGGATCTGGGCGCGGGTCGCCGTGGCGTCGATATGGGACCGTCTGCGCTCCGCATCTCGGGTATCGGCGTTCGGATCGCCGCGCTCGGCCACACGGTCATCGACATGGGCGACCTTCCCGCGCCGGTCCCTGAGACGCAGCGCCCAGCGGACAAGAAGAAGTACGTGCGCGACATCGCCAAGGTGTGCCAGAAGCTACACGACAGCGTGCTCAAGTCGCTCGACGCAGACGCGCTGCCCCTGATGCTGGGCGGCGATCACAGCCTTGCGGCCGGATCCGTGGCCGCCAGCGCCGCCTGGGTGCGCCGCACCGCCTCGCGCCCGCTCGGCCTGATCTGGGTGGATGCACACGGCGACATGAACACGCCGGAGACGACGACGAGCGGCAACGTGCACGGGATGCCGCTCGCTGCGCTCCTCGGGAACGAGCCGGCGGAGCTGGCCGCGATCGGGTCGTCGCCGTCGGCGCTGCCACAGCACACAGTGCTCGTCGGCATCCGCAATCTCGACAATCAGGAAAAGGAGCGAATCGCGGAGTCTGGAGTCCACGTTTTCACGATGAAGGACATCGATCGCGACGGGATCGCCGCCGTGGCCGAGCGCGCCCTGGCGCTGGCTGCGGACGGCACCGGCGGCATCCACGTTTCCTTCGACATGGACGTGTGCGACCCATCCATTGCGCCCGGCGTCGGCACGCCCGTCAAGGGCGGCCTCGACTACCGCGAGGCGCACATGGTCATGGAACTCGTCGCCGACTCGCGGCGGCTTGTCGCATTCGATCTGGTCGAAGTCAACCCAACGCTCGATGTCCGCAACGCGACCGCGGAGTTTGCCACAGAACTGGCGCTCTCCGCGCTCGGCAAGAACATCCTTTAAACAGAGATTTTCGAGGTTGTAGGCCAGCACGCTCAGCTGCAGCCGGACCTCGGTCGCTCGGAACCGGTGACGCGACAGGCGCGTCCAGTGCGTCGCCTGCTTGCCTGCCTTGACCCATAGCTCAGCGGCGATCGTTTCCAACCGGGATTTCCGTTTTGCCTGCCCCGGATGGCCATTTATACACCCGAGAGCCGCCGAGCCCACGAGATTGTGTTCGTCGCACCATCGTCCAAGTCCGAATGCCGTAAGGTGCGTTTAATCGGCCGACCGCTCATGCGGCCTCCCGGTGGTAGAAATTGAGCCATCCGCCCAGACGCTCCCGCCGCTGAACGTCGGCGGCCAGGCTCACCGGCGGTGGCGGTCGTTGCAGGAGCTGGTTGTCGAGTCCCTGGTGGTTTCGCTCGCGATGGTCGTGGTCGACGTACTCGCGCACGAGGAGACGCACGTGCCCTTCGCCGAGGGGGACGACGCGACTGAGACACTCCTCATTTAATAGAGCGGACGAACCGCTCGGCATACGCGTTGAGATTGGGACTCTTCGGCGGGAGACGGATCGGCTGGACACCCCCGCCCTCCAGGATCTCGCCACAACCCCGCGTGTCGAGCGGGTCGCGGTCGTGCATCAGATAGCGGGCGCGGCGCAAGCAGCCATCGACCGGGTCCGTCACATTGCGGGCCATCTGCTCCATCCACGTGCCGTACGGCTGCGGATGGATCCCGGCGATGGGCACGCGGCGGGACTGCAGCGCGATCACGAAGAAGACCAGGTACCGCTGGAGCCCGGCCAGCGTGAGCACCTCGACGGTGAACAGATCGCAGGCCGTGAGGCCCTCCCCGTGCGCCTGCAAGAACGTCTTCCAGGGCATGCGCCGGCTCCGCTCGGGAGCCGGGTCGATCCCGTGGTCGTGCCGGATCCGCTTCACCGTGGGCCGAGCGATCTCGTGGCCGAGGTTCGAGAGCGCCCCGCGGATCCGTGTGTCCCTCCACTGGGGATTCTCGACCGCCAGCCGGACCACAAGCGCGGCCACGTCACGTCGCGTCATCGGCCGGCCTCGACCGCGGCGGGCGCTGCCGTCGGATGTCTGGGCGATCAATCTCCGGTACCAGCGGAGAATCGTGTCAGGCGTGACGATGCCGGCGACCTGCATCAAGACGCGCCGGCCGAGTTGCTGGCCGCGCACGGCGCGTCGACGGCGTTGGGCATCGATCAGGCGAAGCGGCCGAGGGCCCAGGTGCTCCCGGAGGACCCGATTCTCCTCCCGGAGAGACGCGATCAGATCGTCTTGGTGGCGGGTCACCCAGCTAGCGAACGGGAGAACGAGGAACTGTAGCGCAGGCGGCATGGCCTGAGATTACTTGGGAGACTCGACCAGCATTGACCGGACCTCGGCCCATTAAACGTACCTTACGCCGTCGCGACCCCGCCATGCTGGGCATCAGAAACGGCCGTCAGCCCCAACTTGACAATACCGGCGAGGGCCTCCATCTCGTGCTCGACAGCACGGGTCTGTCCCGCGAGTCGTGTCACATCAACAAGGCGTCGCACCCATCCGTGTGTGAAATCTGTTGAAATCCTGTGCGTCAGCCGTGCATAACCTGTGGAGAACCTGTCAGCTCCAAAAAACCCGTTCTGGCCCCCACGGCCTCGCGCCGGATTCGGGCAGTGTGGACGGCGTTTTCGCTGGCCGCTTCGCTTGAACGCACTCTTGATCCACGGCAAGATCTGGCGTTGCAGTGATCGATGTCTGAGCTTCCCAACATGACGGCGCACCACTTCGAAGAAACCATCGGCGGGCGCGTTTACCACGTGGAGGTGGTGGACGCCATCAACCGGTGGCGGGCGAATCTGCGCCGCGGCCCCGGCATGCCCACGGCCGTGATGCCGTTCTACGGCCGGACCCCCTCGGAAGCTGCGGAATTGCTGCTCCGCTGGCTGACGCGGGCCCACGCCCCGGCCGCCGGCTCGGCTGCCGCCGAGGCGCCCACCGGGTCCCCCTGATGGCCACTGGCGGCACGATTTCCGACCCCGCCGACTGGCCGCATGCGTGGTGCGTTGTCTGCACCACGAACTGGGGTTCCTCGCCGGTATTGTCAAGTTGAGGCTGACGGCTGTTCTTGATGCCCAGCATGGTGGGCCCGCGACGAGCTAGGGCCCAGTATCTTGGGGGGCGATCAACGTGATTTTCGTCAACTTGACAATGCCTCGTGGCTTGCTGCCGCGACGCGCCGTTGGCTTCAGTCGTTCAAGCAGAATACTCATAAGGCGGGCGCTCTCCAGTTTCTGGTACTCGCCGTGGTCTTGGCACATTGAGGTCGAGCGTAGCAGCGTCGCGGCATGGTCAGCCCCGGAGACACGTGGCACATCGACGAATTCTTCATCACGATCCAGGGTCGCCACCAGTGCTTGTGCCGCGTGGTAGACGACGACATCGGCGCGCCGGTCGTCCGGGTCTTTCCGGACGTTGCTGAAAAGGCCGGGTTGTCTCCCTGCCGTCTGAGCCCTGATACGCGGCGCAGTGACTCGGCCGCGGGACGTTCCGTGATGCCGTCGGTCGTCCACGGCACCGCCCCGTATGCGAACCACCGCGCCGAAGTGTCCCATCCCCCAACTCGACCTCGCGCGCGGTAAATGTGCCGCTTTCCGTCTCCCGCCCATCGGCGGGAGAGCCCGCCATCGAGGGCCTCGATCACGCCGCTGCGCGGCTCCCGCTCGCGCTCCCGCCTGGGTCTGCGCATGGCCGTGACGTCAGAGCGTGACCCCGTAATCGCCGGGGGCGCGGGCTTCACGGAAGGCGTGGTACGCGAGCGCCATGGCGACGACGGTATCGGGGGGATGGCCGGAGCCGAAGACGTCGTCGACGCGGCAAAACCGATGCTCGGTGTAGAAGGGTTCCACGCGTGGGGCCGTGATCTCGTGGCGCTCGATGGCCGCGAAGTAGTCGATGAAGAGATCGCGGCGGCGGTGCCCCACCATGTCGACATCGAGGATGGGGGCGGTCACGTATTCGCCGACCACGCGGCCGCCGCCGGTATGGTCGTGCGCCGTGCCGCCCGGATAGCGGGCCATGCGGTCGTTCAGGACGGCGATCATGACCGGCCACGGCCGTCGGCGGGAGCGATACGCGGCGACGAGGGGGAGCGGCCGGACGTCGCAGCGGAGGGTCACGATCACGGTGTAGTCGACGGCCTGGCCCCAGTCCGCACCATGGGCATAGTAGGCCTCGGCCGCGTCGGCTGGCGCCTCGCCCTCCCACCCCTGATCGAGCTGGGCGGCGCGTGCCGTGCCCCGCTGCGGATCAAACGTCCAGTCGACGGCCTTTGAATCGATCGCCCGCCCTTCGGGGCTCGGCTCCTGGAGGTCGTACTCGCTCAGCCACGTCTGCTCCAGCACCTCGGCGCGTTTGCGATCGACCTGCGCCTGGGTCAGCCACCCGTGGGGTTCGAGCGTGTCCCGATAGCACCACAGGTAGACGGGCCAGCCCCGGGCGGCGGCGCGTTGGAGCACCGCGGTCATCGTACCGTCGGGGTGCTGATGCGTACTGCTGATGACCGTCTGGGCCTGCACGCCCGCCCGGTCCATCGGCTGACCGTGCGCGGCGTCGAGCACCGGCAGCAGCATCTCATCGGCTTCGTCGATCCGGAGGCGCTGCGGGTGCGGCCCGCGCACGGCGGTTTGGGAGGCGGGCAGGGCCGTGATCGTGTTGCCCCACACGAAGCGGGTTTTCCGCACGGCGGGGGGACTGGCGAGGAGGTGGGAGGGCGCATGGGGCGCCTGCCACAGGCGCATCATCGCCTCCAGCACCCGTTCCGACTGCTGGGCCGAGCCCCCGATCACGGTGACGTCCGCCTGGAGCGTGATGGCCTCGGTCAGGGCCAGGAGCGCGAGCAGCGTGGACTTGCCGCCGAAGCCGCGCAACGCTTTCCACACAACCACGGACGCGCGGCTGAAATAAGCGTCACAGAAGGCCTGCGCCGGCGCCACGTGCTCGGGGCAGCAGGCCACCGCAGGAATGCGGACGCCAAACGTCTCTTCGACAAAAGCGAGGAGGTCGCGGTCGGTCCCCGACCGGACGCGTCGGCGGTGGCGTTCGACGCGGACGGCCTTCGGGTTACTGAGGATCATCCTGAGGATCTCGCGGTGGTGTAAGGTCTGCATCGATACGCTCCAGGGTTTCGTCACTGAGTTGGAGGAGTGGCGGCAGGTCCGTCTGCGGCCGTGGATCCGATCGCCCGGCGGGCGACGTCGACTCGGTCAGCCCGAGCAGGTCCGCGAGGGCCTCTTCGGCCTTGCGGGCCTGATCGAGCATCCGGGGATCGGGATGTTCGTCGATGACGACGTCTTGTGTGACAACTGGGGTGCCGTCAGCCCGGGCGCCCTTGGTCTGGCGCCGCCGGACCCGCCCCTGTTTGCTCTGCTCCCAGCCCCGTCGTCCCTCGCGGCTGAGGTATTCCAGGTGGCGCGCGCCTCGCATCTTGCGGTACGCGACCTGGTCGGCCATGACCCGCAGGGCGCGCTCGTCGACCCGACGCAGGATCTTCGAGACCGCCGCTTGGGTGATCCCGAGGTGGTCCGCGATCGCCTCCTGCCGCCAGCCTTGCTCGGTCAAGGTGAGGACCTGGTGCTCGCGGCGCCGAATCACGCGCCGCGGCTCGGCGCCGCCCTTCCCCCCACGGGGGGTCCGGCGCGGTGGGCGCGGCGGCGCGTCCGCGCGGTCACGCATCGGATTCTCCGGTCGCCCGCCGCCCGCCGGGCAGGGGGCGCGCGCGCTGGCCGGTGAACGCTTCCCAGCGCGTGCGGGTGACGTGGATGTACTGCGGGTCCAGATCCATGGCGACGCACGTCCGCCCCGTTTTTTCAGCGGCGATCACCGCGGTCCCGCTGCCGCAGAACGGGTCGTAGAGGGTGTCGCGCGTGGTGGTGTGGTGGAGAATCGGCCGCTCCCACAGCCGGACGGGCTTCTGGGTGCCATGGCCACTCACGGCGTTCTCGCCGTCCCGTGAGCCGCCGAACGGGTTGAGATTCGGGACGTCCCAGACGGTGGTCTGTCGGCGATCCCCCTGCCAGTGTGAGGGGCGCCCCTTCCGTACCGCATACCAGCAGGGCTCATGGGCCCAGTGCATCTCGCCGCGGCTCAGGGCGAAGTGTTGTTTGACCCAGATGACCTGGTTCCTGAGCGCGAAGCCCGAGGACTGGAGGGCCGCGGCGACGGGGCCCGCGAAGAGGCCCGCGTGCCACACGTACGCGACGTCGCCGCCGAACAGCGCGAAGGCCGCACGCCAATCCACCCGGTCATCGTTGGCGACGCGGCCCACGGCGGTGCGCTGGCGCGGATCCATGCGGTGGCGCCAGGCCGGGTCGTACGCGACGCCGTAGGGCGGATCGGTCACCATCAGCCCGGGGACCTGTCCCTCCAGGAGGTGGTGCACGTCCGCGAGATCGGTGGCATCGCCGCAGAGCAGGCGGTGCCGGCCTAGCGCGAAGAGATCGCCCCGCACGATGTCGGTGGCGCCGGGGGTGACGACCGCGTTCTCGTCGGTCTGCCCAGCGTGGGTGCCCTCGCCGAGGAGCCGTTCGAACTCCTCGGTGGTCCAGAAAAGACCGAGATCGAGCCCGTCCGCCTGGAGCTGCTGCAGGATCGCGGGATCCCAGTCGAGGTCGAGTTCGCCGACCCGGTTGTCGGCCAGCGCCAGTTCCTGGGCACGGGGGTCGGTCCGCGCATCCAGATCCACCCGCTGCACCACGACGAGTGTCTCGCCGGTGGTGGGCACCACCGTGATCGGGAGCCCCAGGTGCTTGGCCTGTTCCACGGTCTTGTGCCCCCCCAGAATGCGCCCCCGCTTGTCGATCACGATGGAGCGGCCCGCGCCGTACGTGTGCAGACGGTATTGACGCCCCTATATGTCAAGACACTCCTTCAGGCGGCCTGGATGATCTCTTGACGAGCGCGGAAGTCGGTCATGACGCGCTGGTAGATCTCTCGCGCGAGGAAGCGTTTCAGGCAGCGGATGATGTCGCGTTTGGTCCGGCCAGCGGCGATGCGTCGGGCGACGTAGTCGCGGGTCGGTTGGTGGAATTGCATCCGGACGATGACGGCTCGATAGAGGGCCGCGTTGGCGTGTCGGTGGCCGCCTCGATTGAGGCGGTGCCGCCCGGTGGTCATCCCAGACGAGGCCGGGATCGGGCAGGCGCCGCAGAGCTTCGCGAAGGCGGCCTCCGAACGAATCCGGTCGGGGTTATCGCCGAAGATGATCAACAGCTCAGCCGCGGTGTGGGCGCCCACACCGAAGCCCTCGCAGAGGGTCGGTGATGTCGCGGTGGTGAGACGCGCGAGGTACTGGTCGTGCAGCGCGATTTCCTCGGCGAGAGCCATCCACCGACGGGCGAGCGACCGGAGGGTGTGCTTGGCGGACGCGATGGGCGTGTCGATGGGGCCCGGTCGGAGTCCGGCGCAGCGCGTGAGCAGGCCGTGATCGGTGAGGTCGTGGAGGGCTTCTCGCAGGACGGGCGGGGCCTGCACGATGATCTGCTTCAGCGTGTTCATCGCCGTGGTGCGCGCTTTCATGGCGGTATCCCGTGTGATCTTGAGCTGGCGGATCATCTCGACGGCGCCGTCCGCGGTCTTGGGGATGGCCGTCGACTGCCCCGCGAGCAGGGACCGCGCCGCCACCTCGGCGTCGATGGTGTCGGACTTGCCGGCGGCGCGGCGTGTACGGCGGTCGCCCCGATTCACTTCCACGACATGATGCCCGGCTCGGCGGACGGCCCGTGCCAGGCCAGCGCCGTAGCTCCCGGTGCCTTCGATCCCGAACGCCTCAATCCGCCCGTGTGTCTCGGCCCACGTGACCAGAGCCTCGTAGCCACCCGAGTCCACTACGAACGCGTGATCGCCCAGACGGATCCCCCAGCTGTCGATTGCCACCGCGACGTGGACATGCTTATGCGTATCAACACCGACGATCACCGTCCGCGCTTCGGGCGGCGTAGTTATGCGGTTGGTCACGGGTGGCCTCCTCGGATTGCGGCCCCGAGCTGGTCCGGGTGGGCGGACAGGACTGTGACGGGCCGTGGGTACAGCAGGCCCCTATGGGGTCACGGCCCATCCGGTCAGCTGGCTGCCGTACGAGTTGCCAGCGGGCGATGACCGACAGGTCAGTAGCCAGGACCGTAGGTCAGTCAAGTTAAGGGTCAGGCCATCACTCACCGGCACCCACCGGTGTCACAAGTGACCCCGTCAGGCAGGGAGATCATGCTCACAGTCAAGTTAACTCTCCGCCCAGCACAATGCCGGGATGAACACTCGCCGGCCCCGCTACCTTCGGCATCGCTTTCCGCCCGAAATCATCAGCCATGCCGTCTGGCTCTACCACAGATACTGCATGAGCTTCCGGGATGTTGAGGATCTGCTTGCCGAACGCGGCATCATCGTGTCGTACGAAACCATTCGGCAGTGGTGCGGAAAATTCGGCCCCGACTACGCTCGGCAGTTGAAGCGCCGACAAGGTCGACTCGGCGATACGTGGTTCCTGGATGACGTCTTCGTGACGATCAACGGTGAGCGCCAGTATCTCTGGCGCGCGGTGGATCAAGACGGTGATCTGATCGACATCCTCGTACAACCCCGTCGGGACGCGCGGGCGGCGCGGAGATTCTTCCGCCGACTGTTGAACAGTCAGCGACAGGAACCCGTGCGGCTCGTGACCGACCAGTTGGGCAGCTACCGTGTCGCCCATCGGGACGTCATGCCTGTGGTCACCCCTGACACGACGCGATACGTAAACAATCGAGCCGAAGTGTCGCACCAACCCACGCGACAACGGGAGCGTCAGATGCGCGGCTTCACGTCATCCGCCCACGCGCAGTGTTTCTTGCACGTTCACGGCATCATTCAAAATCTGTTTCGCGTGGGTCGGCACCGGCTGAAATCGGTTCATCATCGAATGTTGCGGGCACGAGCGTTCACCGTGTGGACCGCGGTGACGGCAGCCTGATCTCTGATTAGCCCGCCCTCGTATGTCCCGGACTCGTTAACTTGACTGTGAGCATGATCTCCCTGCCTGACGGGGTCACTTGTGACACCGGTGGGTGCCGGTGAGTGATGGCCTGACCCTTAACTTGACTGACCTACGGTCCTGGCTACTGACCTGTCGGTCATCGCCCGCTGGCAACTCGTACGGCAGCCAGCTGACCGGATGGGCCGTGACCCAATAGGGGCCTGCTGTACCCACGGCCCGTCACAGTCCTGTCCGCCCACCCGGACCAGCTCGGGGCCGCAATCCGAGGAGGCCACCCGTGACCAACCGCATAACTACGCCGCCCGAAGCGCGGACGGTGATCGTCGGTGTTGATACGCATAAGCATGTCCACGTCGCGGTGGCAATCGACAGCTGGGGGATCCGTCTGGGCGATCACGCGTTCGTAGTGGACTCGGGTGGCTACGAGGCTCTGGTCACGTGGGCCGAGACACACGGGCGGATTGAGGCGTTCGGGATCGAAGGCACCGGGAGCTACGGCGCTGGCCTGGCACGGGCCGTCCGCCGAGCCGGGCATCATGTCGTGGAAGTGAATCGGGGCGACCGCCGTACACGCCGCGCCGCCGGCAAGTCCGACACCATCGACGCCGAGGTGGCGGCGCGGTCCCTGCTCGCGGGGCAGTCGACGGCCATCCCCAAGACCGCGGACGGCGCCGTCGAGATGATCCGCCAGCTCAAGATCACACGGGATACCGCCATGAAAGCGCGCACCACGGCGATGAACACGCTGAAGCAGATCATCGTGCAGGCCCCGCCCGTCCTGCGAGAAGCCCTCCACGACCTCACCGATCACGGCCTGCTCACGCGCTGCGCCGGACTCCGACCGGGCCCCATCGACACGCCCATCGCGTCCGCCAAGCACACCCTCCGGTCGCTCGCCCGTCGGTGGATGGCTCTCGCCGAGGAAATCGCGCTGCACGACCAGTACCTCGCGCGTCTCACCACCGCGACATCACCGACCCTCTGCGAGGGCTTCGGTGTGGGCGCCCACACCGCGGCTGAGCTGTTGATCATCTTCGGCGATAACCCCGACCGGATTCGTTCGGAGGCCGCCTTCGCGAAGCTCTGCGGCGCCTGCCCGATCCCGGCCTCGTCTGGGATGACCACCGGGCGGCACCGCCTCAATCGAGGCGGCCACCGACACGCCAACGCGGCCCTCTATCGAGCCGTCATCGTCCGGATGCAATTCCACCAACCGACCCGCGACTACGTCGCCCGACGCATCGCCGCTGGCCGGACCAAACGCGACATCATCCGCTGCCTGAAACGCTTCCTCGCGCGAGAGATCTACCAGCGCGTCATGACCGACTTCCGCGCTCGTCAAGAGATCATCCAGGCCGCCTGAAGGAGTGTCTTGACATATAGGGGCGTCAGTACCGTCGCGTGGGCTCAATTCTCCCGCTTCGGCGGTACTCTGAGACACTCCGACTCCTCGCCGTCCATCCCCCCGCGCTTCGTTGCCTTCGCCCGGCGGTACCATCCGAGCACCTGCGGCTTCGCTCCGTCGGACGCCAGGTGCTGCGTCCACGGCCTCGGGCTTGGTGAGCCGGTGCCCGCCCCCCGGCGGTCTTTACGATGGAGACGACGAGGCCTCCCGGGTTCCCGGGAAACCCACCCGCACGCATGCCACGCGCTCCGACCCCGGCGAGGTCGCCGCCTCCACGGCCTCTGAGATGCGGCGAGATAGCCTTCCGTCCAACGCACGACGTCGGCCCTCACAAACAATGCATGTCGGGGCTCAATCACGCGGCCTACGGGCTCCCTGTGAACGCTTCGCGCCCTGGGTCACCCCAGGCCCACGCATCACTCGGTTCCGGCTGGCGGCCGACCTTGGCCGGATGGGATTGGATACCCACAGGGTTTCGAACAAGGTTTCAGAGATCACATCACGGCATCTTGTCCCCCTTGACCGGTGCTTCCGTCATCAAGTGTTGGTGAAGAGAGCTTAAGCCCTAATCATCCAGATACTTCCAGCCGATTGTGACGCTGGCACCTCTCTGGCACTGAATATCTAGTCTAAGCGGTTTGGTTAGAACGAGATAAGGGCTGGGTAGTGCCTTGGTGCACAACTCGCGATCTCGGTCAATAATTGCCCTCCACCCCGAGATCCGAGGTCCCGCATGACGAGTTTCAAGCGCACCCAGCGGAAGTACGTCCAGAAGGCCTACCGTGTCCGGAATTGGCGGGAGTACGAGACGGGTCTCCGCGCTCGCGGGAGTCTGACCGTCTGGCTCGGACTCACCGATGGCAAGCTCGCCAACTGGAACTCGCCGAGGCCGACGCGCAGGAAGCCAGGCCGACAACGCAAGTACTCGAACCACGCCATCGAGACGACGGTCACCTTGGGCTTGGTGTTTGGCCTGGCGTCCAGGCAGACTGAGGGCTTCCTGCGCTCGCTGCTGACGCTCCTGAATCTGGACAACGACGTGCCCGACCACAGCACGATCTCGAGGCGCAAGGCGAGGCTGGGGAAGGTTGCTTCCTACGAGCGGCGAACCGTGAAGCCCGTCCACCTCCGCATCGACAGCAGCGGTCTTTCAGTGCACGTCGGCCAGTTGCGCACTCCGCCGAAAGCCAGGGACTACCGCAAGCTGCACCTCGCTGTGGATGAGCAAACCAGTGACGTGGTCGCCTGCGAGCTCACGAGCAAGCGGGCTCGAGACGCTTCCCGGGTGGCGTCACTCGTCGGCCAGATCGAGCGTCCCATCGCCTCGGCCAAGGCCGACGCCGCGTACGACACCGGCGACGTCTATAAGATGCTGGAGAATCACCGTGCTCATCGATCGCCGAAGGTGCTGATACCGCCACGAAAGGGCGCTCAGCTCGCGCTCGACTCCGCGGGCACGCGACAGCGGAATCGTAACATCCGAGCACGATCACGTGTTGGGAAACGGAAGTGGTACGTCGCATCGGGCTACAGCAGGCGCAGCAAGGTGGAGACGACGTTCCACCGCTACAAGGCCATCCTGGGCTCAGCGATGCGAGCGAGGGGACTGGCGTCCCAGAGAGTCGAGGTGCGGTTGGGGTGCAAGATCCTGAACACCATGATGGCGCTCGGGATACCCGATGGCGAGATGATCGGATGACCGGCAGGCGGAGTCACGGGAGACTCTCAGCCCTCAATGGAGTTGTGCACCAAGGCAGCTATTCACAGCCTTATACCCAACTTTCGGTTATACCTCCCATTACACTCAGCCTGACTCGTAAGGCGGTCTCTGCGTCTCCGCGACGGAAGCAGAGGTTTCAGCCGCGTCTCTTTGCGGGCGTGTCGTCCGTGCCGGTCGAGCAGGCGAGTCAACTAGGGCCGCCGAGGTCGTGAAATCTGACTATTGAGAGGGAATTATCTATAGTGGGCTATACGCGAATTGATGTTGCGCAGGCGCGTGAGCTGATGGAGGAAAGCAATGCTACCGTCCTCCGGTGTACGAGACCCTGCGTCGTACGAGGCTGGGCATATCCCGGACCCCAAGGTCGTAAACCAGGCCAACGTGCAGGCATTCGTTCAGGCGGCCGATCGTTCCCACCCGTTGATCGTCTGTTGCTATCACGGCAACCTGAGTCAGGGGGCGGCCGACTACTTCGACCAGAACGGATTCGCTGATACCTACAGTCTGGACGGTGGGTACGAAGCGTGGCAAACCGCCTCAGTCGGCGAACAGATCCCGAGGGGTTAGTGTCCCCAAGGCCCTCGGCTCTCATGGTGATCGGGCGCACAGAATCAGCTCGGGCTCCGTTTGTCGCCATTTGACAATCGCCGCTCGGATTGCCTTCTCATGATCTCTTCAGGCTACCAGCCGCCGTCGGCCACAGATGCAACACAACCATCGGAAATCCCGGTTACGTAGTGCCTGTAGGAGACGCTGCCAGAAAGACCATGCAGATACGGCGCCTCTGGATGTCGTCAGGCCGGTCGGCCGCGCGTCAACCGTGCGCGAGTGCCAGCGGCAGAGCGACTGCTTACTTTCCGCCTAGTTGCAGGAAGATCCTCCGGTGAGTGCCGCCACGCGCCAGACCGCGTGCCTTGATCGGCTGAGGCCGGTCTCGCCGGCAAAGGCGCTTCACCAACTCCGGAACCACCTGCCGGCTCTGGCCGGCGAGCGGCTTGCCACGTTTTGGATTCGCCAGTCCACCCTCGAGACCGCGTTCAAGCTCTGCCGTGACTCTCTCTCTCAGTGGTCGTGGATCTGGCGTCAGCCGCGGGCGTACGTTCGCCTATGGCGTGCCAGTCGCTACCTCACGAGGTCCCGGCGGCTGGCCCACAATCATCGTTTCCGCACGCGACTGGAATCGCTTTCTGCCCTGGCAGCTCTGAATGACGCACAGCGCCATGCAGTCGTCAATCTTGATGACCGTCTGTTCGTGAGTGCCGGTGCCGGCTCGGGCAAGACGCGCGTCATCGAGGAGAAGGTCCGCCACGTTGTGCGTCAACGGGTAGCTCGACCTGAGCATGTCGCCGTGATCACCTTCACGAAAGATGCGACGAAGGTGGTGCGCGATCGTCTGCGTGACGTCGCCGGAGTCACGGTCAAGACCATCCATGGGATTGCGATGCAGGTCATCGTGGCCCACGGCTTGAAGTGCACGGTCTCAGATCTCGCCAAAGATGGGCAGCAGACTCGACGGCTGACAGTCATTTCGCGCTGGCTGGACGAGGCGCTTGCCGAGAACCCAGAGCTTCTCTTTGAGCTGTACGCGCGCGGCGAGGCGTATCGTCGGCATGCGGCTACCCCAAACTCCGCTCCACTTCTGCTCGTTCCTCCCGGGGACAGACCGGTAAAGTCGCTAGGGGAAGCCCGCATTGCTCTGACGTTGTACGCCTGTGGAATCTCATACCAATACGAAAGAGAGCTCGTCGTCCCCGAGCACCTCAAGAATCGCCGGGACAGCCGTTATCGCCCGGATTTCTTCATTCCAGATGATCCCGACGAGGTAAATCCCTCGCCCGAGGCCGGGATCTGGCTTGAGCATTACTCGCATGATCGCGAGAACAATTTGCCCAGCGAGTACCTGGCCCGCGATCCCGATGCTCACCGTCGCTACAACGGGGAACGCGAATGGAAACGGCGCGTGTTCAAGGCCATGCGGCTTCGGTACGTCGAGACCACCTATGGCGATATCGAAGTTGCGCGCGAACGAGGAGAGAGCTTCCCAGCACTCCTCGTGTCCCGGCTGAACGAACGCCGTCGCACTCCGATCGCGGCGCCTTCCCCATCGACGATCGAGCAGGCGCTTCGTTCACTCCTCATGCGCGACCGCGCCGGACCGCGGCGGGTTGCGAAGGAGATTGACGCCTGGATTCAAGCATGGCGCCAGCGCTCCAGGCGGATGTCGAGCACGAAACCAGCCGGTCTTGGTCGCGACGGCTACGAGGCAGCTACCTCGCTCGAGACGCTTGCCCGCCCTGTGATGGCTCGCTGGGAACAATACCTGGATGAGACGGGAACGGAGGACTTCGAAGGGATCATTCTTCGCGCCAGCGAGTTATTGGAGAAGCCCGGGGCCGTAGTCCCGTGGCGGGTGATCCTGTTGGACGAGGCCCAGGACGTCAACCCGGCGCAGGCGGACTTTGTCGAGGCGTTGACTGGGCCGGTGTGCCGCGGCGTTCCGCAACGTCGGGCTCTGCTCACAACTGTGGGCGATGCGTGGCAGGCCATCTTCGGATTCCAGGGTGGAGACCCCTCCTATCTGGACGATGGCGGGATGGAGAAGGATCCTCAGGCTGCTTACACGAGTCGGATCGACCTTGAGCGGACCTACCGACACGGGGACCCGATCGCGCAGACGGCCAGGGCGTACGTCCTCCGTCTCACCGGGGCGAGAGACCGGCCGGTCACGGCCGCTCCCCAGGGCTTTCGTGACGAGCGCTGGCCAAGTGGGGTCAGTCTCGGGTCCTGCCGTCCCACTGCCGAAGGGATCGCCTTCCTGGGTGGTGAAGAGCGCGCCGCCAGGGCGGAAGGCGCAACGGCCGGGATCCTCTGCGTCTTAAAGCGCATCGAGGAATCCCGCGCACGGGCTGGCGACAGGCAGCGCGGCTCTGTGCTTGTGCTATGCCGCCAGAACGCCGGTCTGGTCGATCGCTCCAAGAGCGCGGAACAGCGAGCCCAAGACATCTTTCAGGATTGGGAGAAGGACCTGACGCGCCTTCCAGACTTTCTGTGGGGAAAATCTCGCGACCAGCGTTGGCACCATGCTCTGACGGAAGCCAGCAAGCAGGAAGGCTTTTGTCATGCGCAGGTACGCGAGGCCGCGGCGGTTGCAGGCGTGAACATCAAGTTCTTGAGTATCCATGGTGCGAAGGGGGCTGAGGCGGGCTACGTGATCGTTCTGGACGGCGGGTCGGGGGCGATTCGCGAGCAGGCGTCGGCTCAGGCACTTGACGAGGCGCTGCTGCCTGTTCGGGGCCGCATCGTTCAGGATGAGGAGGAGCACCGTATCGGCTATGTGGCACTCACCAGAGCTCGCCGGAAGACCTACCTGCTCCTGACACCTGCGGGAGAAGAGAAGTCCCTATGGGGCCACAGCCTCTGGCGCAACGAGTACCGCGAGTACGACGTCAGCGAGGAGGAACTCCTCGAACTCATCGAGCCCCTTCGGCCGAACGAGCCATGTCCTACCTGTGAGAGCCGTGGCACGCAGGGCGAGACGCTGGTCTTCAAGGAGCGCCTCTCCGACTCCGACCGCCCCGTGAGCTGTACGAGCTTCCGCGGACTGAACGCCAAGGAGCGTTTCTGCGGGCACCGCGAACGGGCCTGCGATCGGTGCGAGAAAGGCATCATGGTTCGTGACAGCCAAGGCCTGAGTCGGTGTCATAACCGGCGTTGCGGCTGGGAGGTTCCTCTGTGTGGGTGCACGGTGCCGAAGCCGATGAAGGTGTGGACGCGTCGCCGGGACGGCCATCAGTTCCTCGGTTGCCAGGACTACCGTCGCGATAGCAGGGGATGTCGCGCGACTGAGATTCTGGCGTGGAGAGAGCGACCGACGGAGCGGCAGTGGTGGAACGTGCAAAATCCGAAGCGCCTCGCAATGAATCGCGTCGCTCTACTGGCCGATCTCGATGATGACATGGCCAACCTGACCCCGGGTGGCGGTCGCCAACTGCGCGAGCCGACACACGGGCCGGCACAGGCCACCCGCACGGCGACCGGGCCACAGACGGTGCCGGCTCGGAGTGCGAAGCCGACATGTAGCGTCCCACCGGCGGTGTGGTCGGACGGCGATGTCCTGCATGAGACTGCGGATGCCGATCAAGAGACTAATGTCGATGTCGAACAGTGGGAACGCACCCAGCCGCCGGCGTCGGCATATGTCGCCGATGAACCGTCGGATGTCGCGTTTGAATCTGTGCACGGCGCAGCAGATGCAGAAGATGATGAGGAGCGGGAAGACGACGAATGGTCAGCAGAGGACGAAGAGGAATGGTGGGAAGCCGCGGAGGACTCTTCGGAACTCGTCGTGTTGCCGGACGGGAGAGTACGAGAACTGTGGGAAGTAGTGGATGAGTGGGGTGGCCTACCGGACGGAGTAGAGGTGGACCCCTAAATTCGGACAGCTTGCTAAGGTGGGATCCAGACCCCGTAAGGTGCGTTTAATGGGCCGAGGTCCGGTCAGTGCTGGTCGAGTCTTCCAAGTAATCTCAGGCCATGCCGCCTGCGCTCCAGGTCCTCGTTCTCACGTTCGCTGGCTGGGTGACCCGCCACCAAGACGATCTGATCGCGTATCTCCGGGAGGAGAATCGGGTCCTCCGGGAGCACCTGGGCCCTCGGCCGCTTCGCCGGACCGATGCCCAACGCCGTCGCCTCGCCGTGCGCGGCCAGAAACTCGGACGGCGCGTCTGGATGCAGGTCGCCGGCATCGTCACGTCTGACCCGATTCTCCGCTGGCACCGGAGAGTGATCGCCCAGACATACGACGGCAGCGCCCGCCGCGGTCGAGGCCGGCCGATGACGCGACGTGACGTGGCCGCGCGCGTGGTCCGGATGGCGGTCGAGAATCCTCAGTGGGGGTACACACGGATCCGCGGGGCGCTCTCGAACCTCGGCCACGAGATCGCTCGGACCACGGTGAAGCGGATCCTGCACGACCACGGGATCGACCCGGCTCCCGAGCGGAGCCGGCGCATGCCGGCGCTGGTGCATGACTCGAAACTGACCGTCAACGATCCCAACCCAGAGGCAAGTCACCGACCGATACTGTACGACTCTGGCCGACCGAGCTCGGTCATCTGGTTCAGGACGTTACACGCGACCACGGACTCGGCCACTCGCCCGCCTCGGGCCCGGGCGCGAAGCCGATCCCCGATAATCGATTTGTACCGAAAGAACGCATTCTCCACCCGCGCCTGGAGCTGGTAGCCGGCCTCCTGCTTCCAGCGGCGCCGGCCGAGCGTCCGCACGTCCGTGATCGTGCGATCTCGCGCGCGCGCCCGCGGCCGACGCCGAGACACCCGCGCGGTCTTGGACGGTGGGACCACGAGGCGTTGTTGCATGAATCGGAGCTAGCAGCCTGTCGGACTTGGGCGTGGCAAACGCGCGCGGAAGCGACTTGGCACCTGTGTGAACGACGCCCTGTGTCTCTGTGCCGGGAGGGCCGCTTCGACCGAAACGGGGACTGTATTCCTGGCCATCGGTCGCTGACGGCGCCTGGAGGCCTTTCTGACGCCTCTGGTGGGTCGCGAACACGCCAAGTTCCGCTCCTTATAGCCCCGTCATGCCAGCCTGAGGTTGTGCAAGCGTCGGCAGTTATACGCCAGCGTTACCAAGGCCCATTCGCCCTCCACTTTCTCGAGACCCCGCAGCAGAAACTGCCGGAAGCCCATCGCCTGCTTCACGATCCCGAACACCGGCTCCACCGTCTGCTTGCGCAAACGGTAATGCGCCCGGTGCTCCGGCAGTGCCATCTTCTGCTGCATCGACTTGATCCAGTCCGCCTGCGGCTCCTTCGCCAGCGGGTGCGGCGGCTCCGGTCGGAAGTCGTGCTGGCGCCGTTGGCCTTCCGCCCCCGTCGCCACCAACACCTCCACACCGCGACCTGCCAGTTGCGACACCTCGCTGCCCGTCGCGTAGCCGCTGTCCGCCAGTACCCGATCCGCCGCGCCCAACGCCGCCGGGATCGCATCCACATCCGCCACCAACTCGTTGCGGTCGCTCGCGCACACGCTCACCCTAGCCCCCAACACCAACTGACTGCCGTCGGCATCCACCGCCGCCTGCGCGTTGTACGCCTGGCGGTACTCATGGCGCCGGCTCTTGCGCATCAGCGCACTGTCCGCGTCCGTCAGGTTGATCTGCTCCTCCGCCTCCGGCGCTTCCGTCGGCGGTTTGATGTGCCGACCCTTGCGCGATCCCGTACGCCGCTCCCGCGCCGCCACCTTGCGCTCGTACTCCGCCCGCTCCGAGTCCGCACGCGCCTGCGCACGCCGTTCCAACTCCGCGCACGCACGGTCCAGCTTCACCCGCAGCTTGTCCCGCCGCGACAACTCCTCCGGCAGACCCTGCGGGTCCGGCGCGGCGTCCGTGTCGGCGTGCTCCGCCTGATCCAACAACCCCTCGATCTCGCCTCGCAACTGCTCGCGCAACGCCCCCGCCCGGTCGTAGCGGAGGCTGTTGCGCTTATTCGCGTTCGCGTCCACCTTCGTCCCGTCCACGCTCACCGTCCCAACACGCAGCAGCTGCAGCTCCTTCGCCAGCAGCAGTACCTGCAGGAACGCCTCCGCTACCGCATCGAAGTTGCTGCGCCGGAACGTGCAGATCGTGTCGTGGTCCGGGTGACAGTTCGCCGCCACGTACCGAACGCCAATGTCCCGATACGTCGCCCGCTCGATCCGACGCGAGCCGAAGATCCCGTTCGCGTAGCAGTACACCAGCAACGCCAGCATCATCCGCGGGTGATACTGCGCCGATCCGGTGCCCCGTTCGTTTACCTGGAACCGCTCCAGCGGCACCCGTTCCACCGCCTCAACCACGAAGTGCGCCAGATCGTCCTCCGGCAGCCAATCGCGCAGGTCCGGCGGCAGCAAATACAGCTGCGACTGGTGCCGCTGTACGAACTTCGGCATCTACTTCGACCTCCTCGACTCGACAAGCCCTATTATAAAACCCGGGCCTAAGTCCGACAGGCTGCTAGCCCGCACCGATCCCGATCCACAGTTCCTTCACCGACCGATGCGGTACGACATTGGCCTGCCAAGCCCAGTCATCTGATTCAGGATGTTGCACGCGAGGACGACCTCAGTCCCCCGCCCTGCGGGGCTGCACGCTCGAAGGCTGTCTCCGATGATCGACTTGTAGCGGAAGAACGCGTTCTCCACGCGGGCCTGCCCATGATAGCCCGACGTCTGCTTCCAGCGTCGCCGTCCTCTCTCCTTGACCGCCAGGATCGTGCGATCACGAGCGCCCGACCGCGGTCCGTATCGAGACACGTGGGCCGTCCTCGTCGGCGGAACCACGACGGTCGCGCCACGCGCACCGGCGGCCTCGTAAAAGCCGATCGTCTCGGAGGCGGCATCCGCCGTCACCCGTCCGAGGGCGCCGTCGGTCGCCTCGATCAGCGTGATCCCAGTCGTCGCATCGTCAACGCTCGCCTCCGTCAGGGCCCGGGCGACGATCACACCCGATCGGTCGACACCGAAATGCCGCGTCTTCCAGCCTCGCCTCCCCCGTCCTCCATGTTTCGCCGCGGCCCATTCACCCTCGCCCACGATCGAGAGTCCCGTGCTGTCGACCATGAGATGCAGGCCGGCATCTGCGGGGGCGCGACGCAGCGGGAGGACGAGATGCTGGCCACGCCGGGAGAGCGTGGTGTGATCGGGCGCGGACAGGTCGAGACCCAGCATCCCGAAGATCGACGTCAAGAAGCCTTCAGTCTGCCGCAAGGGCAGGTGGAAAATGAGCCGGAGCGTCAGCGCGGTTTCGATGGCGAGATCGGAATATGGCCGCTGCCCGCCACGTTGGCCGACGCCCACGGCCTCCCAAGTGGCGATCGCATCCGGGGCCACCCACACGGTGATATCGCCGCGCTGGACCAGCGCTCGGTCGTATGCCGGCCAATTCCCGACGTGGTATTGTGTCGTGTACTTCGGGTGCACGCTCGACTGCATGTCGAGATCATGCACCTGCTGTCGCCACGATGGCCAGGAGGTCGATCGTGGCTCACCGAGGGCGCGGGATCCGTGCACCAACGCCGCGATCCTGGTGACGGGCGCTGCCATGCGCCACGGCCGCGCGCTGACCAGCGCGATGACGCCGAACAGCGTCACCGAGACGGCACGCGCCGCCACGAGAGGCCACATGCCTGCCTGGACGTCTGTTTCGGCCAGGGCAAGGAAGAACAATCCGATCGCCACGCCCGACGGGAGCGCGAGCCCGACACCAGGCGGCAGCGCCCAGGCCCGCACCGACACGGGCCCCGCCGCTGCCTCCTGCTGACTGACCAGCACGATGGCCACGATCGCCAGCGCGATGCCGAGCATCGTCAGCGGCGCGAGCCGTTCGCCGAGCACGACATCGGTGACGACCGGAATCATCACTGCGCACACGGCCGTCGTCGGAGCCACGACCGCCATCCTCCCCACGGCAAGCGCCCGATACAGGAGCGTCACCCCGACGCCACCGGCCAATCCGGCCGCGCCGCCCCAGACCAGATCGCGCGCGGCAGGTGTGGCCTCGGGCAACAACGGCAGACTGAGCGCCAGCAGCGTCAGGCCACAGCCCTGCGACGTCACGACGATGGCGAGGGTGTTCGCTCTGCGCGAGGCGAGGCCGCCAAGGAAATCGGCTGCGCCTTACAGCGCCGCCGAACTGAGTGCGAGCAGGTAAGCCATGGAGACTCTGTGACGGGTGGTCGTCGGGCGACGTGGGGGAGAACGAACCCGCAGCCCGGTCCGCGTTCGTGCCCTACGGGGTAACCTGGAGCCCGACATGAGCGCAGAAAGAGGCTCTTGGTCAGTGTACCTGTTGTGCTGGAGACGGCATGGCGGGTTGCAATACATCGGCATGTCGCAGGACGTTGACCGCCGAATCAACGCGCACCGAAAGGCCGGCCGGCTCCCGTTTGCGCTGCTCGGTGACCCGGCCGTTGAAGTCTTACATGTCGGCCTTGACGTGTACGCGGCCTGCGACGCCGAACGCCGCGAGATCATGGCACGCCGGACGATGACGCCGCACGGCTATAACGAGTCGTCGGGCGGGGAGTACGCGGGATCGCGGAGCGATACCCTGTTTAGCTCGGACCACCTATATCGGCTATCTCGCGCGGCTGTTGGGATGGAGCACATGGACGGGGCCACGCACGAGGAGGAAGCAGGGGGTCTTGCCACGTCCGGCGTCGAAGCTGTGATGGAGCGGTACTGGGAGGCGTGCTCGGTCGTGGTCGAGCTTTGGCGCAGTGGCGTTTATGTGGGGCGGATCGCACGGCGCGCGGGTCTTGGACACGGCTACATCTACGGGATGCTGCGGGATGCGGGGGAGAACCCCAAATAACGTCTATTCCGTAGCCTTAGCCGTCCCGCCCTTGCGTCCCAACTCCATGGCCGCCTTGTTCTTGCCGTCCTCGGCCGTCGCCTCTTCAATCTCGCCTGTCGGTCTCGAATTCGTCATCAGGCCGCCGCTGGAAGCTGGACCATGCCCCGGCAGTGGGAGATCCAACGCACATGGTTGAATTCGGCACGGGCCGCCGTGCGTTCGCCCGCGAAGCCTAACGGCGTGTAGCCTGCCAACGACGCATGGCTCCGTGCCGCGTTGTAGTAGGCCTGGAAGTCGGCGAGCTTCCGCTCCAGATCACCGGCATTCCAGAACAACACATGATCCAGGAATTCTCGCCGCATCGTCCCGATCAGCCGTTCCACAAAGGGGTGTGACAGGGGCACATGGGGCACCGTCTTGATTTCGTCGATCTCCAGAAGCCGAAGGTTCGCGGTCCACCGATACGCCTCGAACAACGGATCATGATCCGTACTGAGATGTCGCGGCGCGCCCCGCCCATGAATGGCGGCGTTGCACATGCGGCAGAGGCTGGGTGCATCGACCGGTCCGCGATGCACACCGAATCCCACGAGGCGCCGCGTGAACTGGTCCATGACCACGAGCACCCAGTCGCTCTGGAGCACGATGGACGCACAGCGCAAGAGGTCCACGCTCCACAGACTGTCTGTCGTGTGTCCGACGAACGACAACCACGAGGGCCCGGTTCCGCCCGGGGCTGGACGATAGCGTTTCGCCAGCACGCGGTGCACGACGTTCTTGTCGATGTCGACCCCGAACGTCTGCGAGATGATGCGCGCAATCCGCGGGCACCCGAATCGAGGATTGCGCGATTTGAGCTCGACGATGGCGCGGATGAGCGACTCGCTCGGCCCCTTGGGGCCCGGCTTCTTCGGTCGCGCGCTTGAGGAAAACAATCGGCGGTACTTGCCGCGCACCAGCGCCTGATGGAAGGTCAGCAACGTGGACGGGCGCAGTCCGATGGCGACCTTGCGAATCCGTCCCGGACTCAGAAAAAGCGCCCCGAATCCGCATAGGAGCCGATCGCCCACTCTGAGGTTCGGCGCACGCTGGCGCGAACGGCGCAGCACGATCAGCTGCTGCTTGAGCAGGAGATTCTCAGCGATGACGGCTCGCCCGCCGCCGGGTCTGCAGAGCTTCGCGGCTGTGACGGCCAGGTGAAGCAGGGGGAGCCGGAGATCCTTCATGCGCGAGACAGCGTAGGTCAGAACTCAGGCGCCACGCAATGGTGTCCCAGGCCTCGATTTAGCGACCGAATTCGGAATTCGAGACCCACAGCCTTTGTGCTTGTCCAGTGGGGCCACAATGTTGAATGTCGTTGGCGTTAGCCCGAAAGGTAGAATTCAGGAGTTCGAACGGATCGTCGTTACAATAGACGGCGAAGAAATCGCGATGCGGAGAAAGACTTGCGAGAACCGCGGGGGCACCCTGGCCAAATGCCGTGACGCGGCAGTGGTTCACGATGACCGTGTCGCGGCCTAACCGAGAGGTCCATGGCGTCTTCCTGCATGAGACGAAACTTGACGACCTGTCTCAGGCTCACACCGTCTTGCGGGCACGCGACGAGCTCAGAGAGCAGGGGGTTCATCTGGACTGCCACGCTACGGGCACCGGCCGCGGAGTGGCTGCGAGCGTTCGTGATGACCACGAGTTCATTCTGGCGACGGCTGGGCACAGTAGGCTCCACCATCCGCCTCTCGAGACGGTGCTCTCCGTCGGTCTTCCGACCTTTGTGTTCGCTCGCGGGCCGGCTTCGTCAGTAGGGACAGTCGCGGCGCGGTTGCTCGCTGATGACCGCGTGACGAGTATTATCCGCAACGCAAACCTCGCCGATCCCACTCTCAATAACCTCGTGTCCGAGGAGGTTAAGCATCGGTATCACGTGCAGTTGCTCCGCGAGGATGAGGGCAACGTCGGCCTCCCGCCGAAAGAGATGCCAATCGCTGCGGCGGCCTTTGACAAGCTGCTCACGGGCTTCACGTCGGCAACGTATCCACGCATGGACGTCGTTGCGGAGCACACATGGAAACTTGGCAAGCTGTTTCCCTACGACATCTCGTTCGTTGGCAAAACGCACTACAGCGACCCGGCGCTCGAGCGTCACAGAACACGGGCGGCACAGGCTTTGTCCGCCCTGAGCGCCTCAGGTGTCAAGGTACACCTCGCCATCACCAAAACGTACAGCAGGCGAAGATACGCAAGCGTGATGCGCCGGTCCAAGATCGCGCTCTCACCTTGGGGCTATGGTGAGGTATGCCTTCGTGACTTCCAGGCGATGCTGTCGGGGGCCGTACTCATCAAGCCAGACATGAGCCACGTGACCACCGAGCCACCCATCTACCGGGCGAACGAGACCTACCTTCCGTGCCAGCGGGACTTCTCCGACCTCGATGACCTGGTGGACCGGGTGGTGAGCCAGTGGAAGCAGTTCCGAGAGCTGCGGGAGCGCGCGTACGAGCTCATCACCACGTTGCGCACATCGCGAAACATCGCCGCCCTGCTGGCCGGGCTGATCTTCAAGGGGCTCGCGCTTCACGGTGCAGGCACCCCCGCCGGAATCCCCGTTTCCCAATCTCGGTCGTAGAACCGAGACCAGCTGACCGGAAGGGCATCACGGAACGAACAGAGTCAATGGCGCGACCGAAATTGAACTTTCTTCAAAGACTGCGGTTTGCCGTTCGCCGAGGTATGGCCTATCTCGGTATGCCAGTGGAATTTACCTCTCTCGAAGGACACCATCGAAAAAAGAACTTCGCGAAAGATCTGATCCGGCACCAGCAGCAGCACGGGCTGGCGGAACTGTTCGCTATCAAGGTCGAACAAGTCGAGCGATTCGTCGAAGAGTCTGGTGCACTTCCGAGTCTGGACAAACGTTGGCACAGGCCCGGCCGATTCGACGGCGTAGGCACCCCGATGGGTGAGTTCGATCGGAAGACCTTGTACGCAGCCGTGCGGGCCACGAAGCCGAACATCGTCGTCGAAACCGGCACAGCGGCCGGAGCATCGTCGACATTCGTGTTGGCCGCGCTCGAGAAGAATGGCCGCGGGTATATGCATTCCATCGATCATTCGGACACGTCCGAGAACGTCGGGATCCTGATCCCCGAGGAACTGCGCCGCAGGAACAAGCTTCATTCTGGGGACAGTCTCGCGCTGCTGCCATCCCTACTCCCCGAGATCGGCCCGATCGATTTCTTCATCCACGACAGTCACCACTCGTACGACCACATGACGGCCGAGTATGAGTTGGCGCTCCAGCACCTACGACCCGGAGGCGTGATCGCTTCCCACGACGTGCTGTATTGCAACGCTTGGGAGCACTTTGTGAGGAAACACCGAATCAGTCGCGTTCAAGCTGTCAGGAATTTCGGCTTGTGCGTCGTCGATCGGCCCATTCGCGATCGCTGAGTCGAAGCGCTGAGCCAGTCAGCGGTCAGGCCGCGCGGCGTCATCGGTTGAGCGACTCATCTCGACATCGATTCCTCGGACACCGAGATGTCGCGCGTATAGCGCTTCGATCGCGTCGACCATGCGATACATGTCGAACTCGACTACCCGTGCGCGCCCTGCCTCGCCCATTGCTCGCGCGCGTTCTGGATCGCGCAGGAGCGCCGCCAGCGCCGCGCCGAGCGCGGCAGGATCGCGCGGTGGAACAAGTATGCCAGTCTCTCCGTGGACGATCGCCTCGGCGCTGCCGTCGATCGCCGTCGCCACGACGGGTAAGCCGGCCGCCATCGCCTGCGGAATGACGCGAGGCAATCCTTCCCACAGAGAGGAGAGCGCGAGTACATCGGCCGCCGACAAGAGTTCCGGCACGTCGCGTCGGATTCCAGTCAAGATGAGGCGTTTGCCAAGGCCCAACTCGCGCCGTCGTGTCTCAACGGCGTTGCGCAAGGGACCGTCTCCGACGATCACCACACGTGCGTCAGGCACGTCACGAACCAGGCGGGCGACGGCGTCGATGAGGTCGAGCGGGGCCTTTTGTGGCGTGAGCCGCATCACGCTGATCACGACACGATCGCTCTTCGCGAGACCGAGTTCAGCGCGCACCGCCTCCCGCCGCTGCCTTGATGCCCCAAAGCGCGCGATGTCGATACCACTGCGGATGGTGGTATAGAGACCGGGTTGTCCGATACCAATTGACAGTCCGCGCTCGGCATCACGGGGGGTCACCGTGATGAGCGCGTCGGTGAAGCGGGCCCACCAACGCTCGAGCGACACGTACGCGTTGCGGACCAGCGGACGCTGTCGGTCGTTGAAACCCCATCCGTGGACTGTGTGCACGACCACGGGCACGCGCGCAATGCGCGCCGCCAGCCGCGCAAGGATACCGGCCTTGGAGCTGTGCGTGTGCACCACGTCATACTGTCCCCGACGGAAGACTCGCACCAGCGACAAGAGTGCGATCGCGTCCATGAGGGGGTTGACCCCGCAGGTGCGAGCCTCCGAGACGAGGGACCCTTCGGGACCAAGAGTTGGTCCCAGTATCAGGTCTGACGCAAAACGGCCACGGCGCCGGTGCTCGACAACTGACGCGAGCGTGTTCTCCTGCGCGCCGCCCACGATGAGACGAGTAATGACGTGGGCCACGCGAGGTCGGCGTGTCGGGTTGCTCAACGGAGACGGCATCCAACGTTCGGCGTAAAATCGATCGAGTCTGGCGGCGTTCCCGTTTTGCATCGGCGCAGAGGCCTACGCCTCTTCGTCCTCCTCGTCGTCCATCGACACCCCGAAGACGCCTGTCGCGCGCCCCGCCTTGTCGTCCACCCGCGCCCGCACGTCGGCGAACGATGCGAGGGCCATGCGACTCTCCGCCGTCCCGAGCGGAACGCTCGCCTGGAATGTGTCGTCGTCGACAACGATGAGATGCCGTTCGCCGAACGTGCCGACCCGGGCTTCGTCGCAGTATACGATGGCCGTCACGCCGTCGCATATCGGTCCAGGAACGTCCGCGCCGCCGGCGGTTCCATCGCGAAGATCTGTTCGGCCTCCACGAGACGAATCGGGATGTCCTCACCGGCGCACGCCGAGCTGTCGGCGGGTTGCACCCACGCCGAGGCCAGCGGACGCCCCGTGGCCGACGCCCGCGCTTGCACGAACGCCGCCTGCATCAGCTGAGGTCCCGCCACCGCCGCTAACGCGATGCGGTCTCCGCCGCGGACGCCGACCGACGTCCCGTCCGGAAGCGCCCCCAACGCGACGCTGCCGCCGCGGCCGGCGTGGCCGAGCTGTTCTTCGTCGATCCGCCGGCCGCTTTGGATAAACTGGATGAACACGACGAGACGCGAATAGCGCCGACTCACCGTGCCAAAGGTCCGCGGCACCGCGAAGCAGCCGTTGACGGCGATGCGCAATCCACCCAGATAAACGATGAAGATCGGCCAGTCGCCGTTACCGGCGATGATGCGGTACGCGAGATACAACGCCGCCAGCGTTCCGACCACCACGACCCCACTCTGAAGCAACACCTTGATGTCGTTCGCGATTCGGCGTCGCCCAATCATCACCTCCGCCAGCGTGACGGCACTGCTGAGCGTCTCTGGCACGCCAGCCCCAGGCGGCGACTGAAGCAACGCACGCAACTCTTCCGTGAACGCCTTCTTCCCGCGCACCATGCGGTCGGGGATCTTCACTTGCCGCTTCATCGAGGGATAGAGAAGCGTGCACCATAGAGCCGCCGCGATACCGAGCATCGAGGTTAGCACCGGATCGATCACCAACAGCGCCACGGCGGCGACGCCCCCTCCGACCAGCGGCGTCACCGCACTCAGGAGCGCCACAGTGGACGATGCAGCGACTCTGCAGCCGAGGTTTACCTTCGCCAGTCCGCTCTTGAGGACAATCCGGCTCGCGTCGGGTGCCCGCGGATCGGGGAGGCGTCTGGCGATCCGGATGACCTCCGTCAGGCGGCGCGCTAAATCCTCCTCGCCGATCCTAATGACCGTCCTCTGCGACAGGTAGAGGAACAAAGCGCTCCCGAGAAAGCAGGCGGCCGAGCCAGCGACGACGGTCCCCAGCAGCCACAGGTCTTCTCGCGCGCGCAACTCGACTCCGAACGGACCCAGCGATACGACGGCATCGGACTGGGCTTGGGCCGTGTACCAATACAACGTGCCGAGCGCGGCCGCTTGCGCACCGACGGAGAGCTGCCCGAGCGCAAACACGCCTGCGGCCGTCAGTTTGCGCTCCTCGATGCCGCGCATCAACAGCCACACGAGGTTCGTCATGTAATTGGCGCCGCCGCGTATGACGGATCGTCCGATCGTCAGATGTCGCGCGACGGCGTCGCGCAGCCGGCCAAGACTGTGCGAAGGCTTCTCCGTAACGGCTTCGCTTCCTGACATGGCTCGCAGGACTCAGGCGGATGACCGGCGCCAGCTCGCGGCCATCCGGCGCGCCGCGTTGGAGACGGCGCGGAGCGGGGCCGTGACATGCCAACTGGTCGAGTCGTGGCACGCACGGAGTCGTTGCCGGACTTGCCGCAGCGCCATCGACGCAACCTCGATCGGCACGTTGTCGATCGCCTCCGTGTATCGAAAGACCGCATGACTGAGATCGATGTGCTCGAGGCGCTCGAAGCAAGTGGCGTTGGATTCGACGACCGCCTTCTGGCATCGATGTTCGAGAATGCCTGACGTCTTCCAATAGTCGTAGTCCATGAACACAAGCCGCGTTGTTCCCGGCACCCACGACGGCCCGAATGTCCAGAGAGCGTGAAGGAACGCTTCCGGCATCTTCGCCGCGTCGTCCACGTACACCGAGATCGGGCCGCCGTCCCACTGCACGCCGAGCAATTCACCTTTGTGATACTCGACAGGCACTCCAAACGGCTCGAGCGTACGTCGAACGCGAGGGAGCGTGTCTTCTTCGAACGCGAGGCGCACGCCGCATCCGGCCGCCTTCGTGATCTCGCTCCGATTCGCCTGCCATCGATCGTAGCAATGGAGCGCCACCTCTGAGGGGCGTGCTCTCTCTCGAATACCGAGCGCGAGCTGGGCTGTGCCTGCCCCGAGCCAGGTGCCGACCTCGACGATGGAGGTCCCGGCCGGAGCGTGACGGGCCAGATTCCTCAACACTGGACCGATCTCCCTGCCGCCCATGGACGGGATTCGGTTCGCCATCGCATACAGATCCATGGAGTCTGTCATCGCTTCGCGGCGTCGGCCGGTTCGTCCGGGAACAGAATACGGTCCCAGATCGGCGCGACGCGATCCAGACGGAATTCCGGTGCTTGCGCCGGTCGCTGTTGATCGGTCGCCTTCACCTCCGAGATCTTGGGCGAAAACCGCGGGTTCCCCCCAGGTACTGAATCGTACCGGGAACGTCGGAGAGCGAATGACGTGAGTTAGGCCACCGTAGCCTGCTCATAGTAACGCTCTTCATACTCCGCCGGCGGGATGTAGCCGATCGGTTGCAGTAACCGCCGGGTGTTGAACCAGTCGACCCACGCACGTCGCCGCGACTGCCGACCGACAGCGCGATGCCGGCGTCGGCCAGCCGCTCGGTGTAGCGCATCGACAAGTACTGGCCGGTTTCAAGGGGTCGTCGCAACACGTCCTCGCTGGTGTGAGGCTGCACTGGCACCGGTTAGCCTGGCGCACCCCCCCCCCCCCCGATTTTCCTCCCATCACGTACGACCACCCAAAAGGATATTCGCGGAGTGTTATCCGCGACGGGCAATTCTTGTTCAGGGCTTCGGGCGGTCGGATTCAGGATCAACGGCAAAACGATATGCTGCTTGGTCGATACTGGCTCGACGAGCTTCACACTCGCCTCGTCGAAGGTCTGGGGGAGAGGCTCAACACCGGCCGTGTTGACCAAAAGCCGCGTGTGGGGCATCGCGCGTCTATCACCGGACGTGTCGTGTTTCACGGCACGTCGGACGGCCCCGTCCGAGATCGGTCCCTCTTGTCGTGGAAGCACGACCAGACCTCCTGTGCGGTGATCGCGAATACCAGAACGAGCAGCGGGACGACTGGGTACGCGTAGCGAGGTTCGAAGTGAGTCGCTAGCGCGTGAATGCCGAGCACGTAGAGGACAGGCAGCAGCAGGAAACCCAACTCGAAACGCCGTCGCCGCCAGGCCACCATGGCCATGAGCCCCACCGCCGGTAGGAGCAGGTATCTGCATAGCTGAGCCAGACCATAGATGAACGTCATCGGAGCCAGGAAGGGTCGCAGGTAACCAGAAAATCGATTCTTGTAAGAAAAATGGGGGCGGATAGAGATCCCGCGTTCGAGGAACGCTAGTGTCAGGACCGCCTGCTTGAGCCAATCTTCCCGGATCAGGTCAGCCGACGCCCGCGCCAGCACGGCGTCATACGCCACCTGATCTTTGCTCTGATACTGGCGCCAGCCCGGCTCGATCCGGTCCGCGCGGGCCGCCACCTCACCCGTGTTGTTTTTTGTCCGCCGAAAGAAGCCAGCCGGGTTGCCACGATCGAATCGACGGTAGCCGAATTCATCCGGTTCGAGCCACTGCAACGCCGCCTCGCGGACCGCGGCGTTGTTAGTCGGAAGCCAGAACGCAAACGCCCCGCGCACCTCGGACCAAGTCATTCGACCGTATTCCGCTCGGATGGCGAGCACTTCACCGCTGCGTCCCGAGATGCCGAAGTGCTCCACCTGCAGGGCGTTTCGCATCATCCAGGGGAGCGTCACTACTCCGGCGCCGAGGAGTAGCGCTAAACAAGCCGGTAGCAACGTGCGCCGTCTGGAGCCATCCCACCAGAGTCCGACCGCGCAGACCAGTGCCACACCGACAAGCCAGTACTGGAAGACGGCTTTCGTCAGCACCAGCAATCCCAGGGCGACCCCGCTGATGGCTCCGGTCACGCAACGTGGCCGGCGCCAGGTCTCGGCGGCCAGGACAGCGTGGACGAACAGCAAGCATGCTGCCAGAACGCTGGCGATGTAGGAGGAGGGCAGCAAGATCAAATAGAACACCCAGGCCGCGATCGAAATGAGCCAGCTCCCCGTCCAGGTATGGGCCACAAGGAACACGGCCGCCACCGTCACGGCCGCGAT
Source organism: Vicinamibacterales bacterium (assembly GCA_965237405.1). Taxonomy (GTDB): domain Bacteria; phylum Acidobacteriota; class Vicinamibacteria; order Vicinamibacterales; family UBA8438; genus CAUZIB01. Next base: position 3,227,293 of record OZ250139.1, read on the forward strand.
GAGGGCCGTCAGCCGCTGCACCCGGCGGCGCACGGGCACGGCCGCGTCGCACTGGGTGTCGGAGATGCAGGCATGGGTCAGGGAAGGAAATTCAGGCGACAGTGCGAACACGGTCGCGAGGAATAGCGGGTAGCCTGGCGCGCGCCGAACGTAAGGAGGCCGTGCACGCCCGTTGCCCAGCTGCCTGGCATCATGGTACTGGCCATGGTGGATCATGTTGAACGCGATGCGTTCATACTGGCCACCTTCGAACGGGTTCAACCGCCCACCCTCTGCCTCCGGCCAGAGCAGGGCGAACCCAACGACAGTGAGCAGCAGCGCGACGCCGGCTCTTTGGCCCGTCTTGCTCATGGGGCCAGTTCGTCCGTCGCCAGCGTCGCGTTAATCATCTTGTGCTTATCCGGTGTTTCAACAGGCTACCAGATGTAGCGTGCGGGCGTGGCGCGTCCGTCTCCGCGACGCCGTTGCCTTCGGGCTCCCGCACGAAGCTCGGCGAGCTTTCGATGCCGAAGAAGGCGACCTCCTGCTGGAAATCGTCAGCGCGGTCGTTGGAGCCGTGGTCGTGCCGCAGTCGCAACCCGCGCGCGACGCCGTCGCCGATGCCCCCGAAGCGTTCGCGCATGCCCTGGCGGATCGGCTCCAGGGCCTCGAAGCGGGTCCCGTGCTTGGCGGCATGCAGACCAATGCACTCGGCCGTGCAGTGATCAACGGCCACGAAGACAAAGGCCGGCCCCTCAGCGACGGTCACCGTGGCCGTCATGTCCGTACCCCACATCACGTCGGGCGCCTCAGTGGTGATGGTCCCGTCGTGCGCCTTCGGCCCGTGCGCGTGACCCGTACGGGACGGGGCTTGGAGGTCGTGTTCGCGCATCAACCGCCCACCCCCTCCTTCGCGGTGCGCCGCCCCTCGACCCGCAGCTTCGCCCACACTTTTCGGTCGCCCTCGTCATGAAACGGCGAAGCTGCGAGCACCCGACGAATGTGGGCCACCAGGACGTCATCCGGGGCGGCGCCGATCGGACCGCGGCGACGACACGGCGCCGGGAACGAGGTCGCCTGACGCCTCACATACACGCTGGAGCGGGCGCCGTGCCACACGCGGCAGACCCGCTGCACGCCATGCGCCCGACGGGTGGCGATCGACTGGGCGCCACTCATCGCGTCGACCTCCGCTGGGCCAAAGGGAAGCCGGCCTCCAGGTGGTCCACTGTCGCGTAGAGCCACTCGTTCTCCATCAGCAGTTCGCCGACCGTGGCCTGCAGCCGATGGCTGTCTTCGTCCACGGCCTCCGTCGCACGACTCTCCAGCCCCGCCTGGCCCGCGACCAGAAACTGATCACGCCACTGCGAGGCCCGCGCCGCCGTGACCCCCAGCTCCCGCGACACGGACTCGAGATCCTCTCCGCGCAGCAGACGCAGCACTGTCTCGCGCTTGCCCCGGGCCGAAAATCGTCCCCCACGGCCGCGCCCAGCGGCCCCTCCGGTCGCCCTCCGGGCTTCCTCCGCCGCCGCCGACACCTGATCGTGCTTCGCCATCTCGACACTCCTCCTGCGAGCACTCTCTCGCAATCAAGTGTCCAAGAAAACCCTGGGGCGCAGGAATAGGTGCAACTCCATCGACTATGACTTAGACTTTCGTATGACATTCGTCCGGTACTTCCTCTGGTGGACCGCCAAGCCCCCGAGGAGGGTTTTTCGTATTGCCGCCGAGGGTCAAACCTCGAAAGTCTCACTGGTCAAACCAGTGGCTTACCTGTCTTGAAATCAGCTACCGCCCCCTGCGGGGGCGGTATGAGGAAGGCCCCTCGAAGGGGCCTTCGATTAGCCAAGTTCCAGTTTCTCCTGTTTCTTCTCGTCTGCTTCCTGCTTCCGGATGTAATCGCAGATGACCTCTTCCGCCACACCGACGGTGCTGACGCAGTACCCGCGTGCCCAAAAGTGGTAGCCCGTGAAGTTGCGCTGCCGCCCCAGATACTCCCGAGGAATGCGGATCGCCGACTTCCCTTTCAAGAACCCCACCGTGTTCGCCACACTCAACTTCGGTGGAATACCCAACAAGACATGCACGTGATCCGACAGCGCGTGCCCTTCCACTAACTCCACGCCGTGCCGCTGACACAACTCCCGAACGATTCTCCCAACCCCACGTCGCATCTCGCCGAAGATCGCGCGTTTCCGATACTTTGGCACCCACACCACGTGATATCTGCAATACCATCGGACGTGGGATTGGCTCTGCCACTCTCGCATGACGGTCTCCTTTCCGAACTGGGGAGTTCATCTTTGGAGACCGTCTCATATTCTTCGCCCGACCCCTACCACGGTCGAACCTCTGCGCGTCTCACCGCCAGAGGCGGTGGCTTACCAATTTGAGTTAACCACGACATGTTGGGGCTTGTTGAAACAACCGGACAAGCACAAATCATCTTCTGGGCGGAGAACTCTTCTCGTACATGGGTATGTGCGAACTGGCCGGGCGAATCGGCGAGCAGTTTCGCCCGCAGGGCCGCCATGTCCCGCCGCTCATTAGCACCGGCCCGGCGTGCTGCAACGGCGGTTTCGTCGATGGGACCGTCGTCGATTATACAAATTTGCAGCCTGAGTCCCAGCTCGGCCAACTGATTCGTGCAATCTCGTATCCATCGAGACAAGCCCCTAAAGAATCCCCTGGTAGAGTTCAGCATAACGTTCCCCAGAGCGCTCCAAGGAGAAATTGTTCACGATGCGATTCCTCGCCTGAAGCCCCATCTTGACCCGCGCACCCCTCCCCATGTCGATGACCTTCTCCACAGCTGCCGCTAACGCGTCTGTATCACGGGGGTTAACGACGAACCCGTAATCGCCCACCAGCATGGCTGAATCCCCGACATCCGTCACGACGCACGGTAACTCCACGGCCATGGCTTCGCCCACCACGTTTGGGAAGCCTTCGCCGGTAGAAGCTGAAACCAGGACGTCCAGTGCCGCCATCAGCGACGGGACGTTGTTTATCTCGCCGAGAAGTCGGACCGACTTACCGAGCGCGCGCACCTCAGTTCCTTTTTCAAAGGCCGCGTTCTCCAGCGTGACACCTCGTCCGGCCAGAAGAAACACAACCTCTGAGCGTGTCGCGCGGATGCGCTTGGCCGCCTCAAGAAAGTTGTCGTGGTCCTTGATCGGATGATAGCGGGCGACCATCCCCACAACAAACGCATCTTCAGAGATGCCTAACCTGTGGCGCACCTGACGCCGCCGTTCGTCAGATGGTGTAAAGCGACCGGTATGAAATCCGTTCGGTATCACAACCGTGCGGCGTTGGTGATACCCCAGCCGTTCGTGTTGCTTCGCACTGACACAAGAGTTGTAAATGATCTTCTTGGGGTGCCGTGAGATCAGTGCGCCTGCTTTGATGACCCAGCGCGTGCGTGTCTTCTCTTCTTCGAGGCGGTGGAGGGAATGCCGAACGTTCCAGACAACCGGAAGGCGACCTCGCATGAGCCCAGACAAGATCCAGGCCCCTACGTTTCCGTCGTACATCCACCCTTGAATGAGCTGGGGGCGCCATGCCGACACGGCCTGAAAGAGTGGCTGCAGTCGCTTCAGGCTTGCGCCGCATTCGCGAAGTCCTAACGCATGGACTGGTATGCCAAGAGTGGAAATCTTCTCTGCCATGACGCCAGCGGTCGTGAGCGAAACCACGGCGGCCTCGAACCGAGTGGGATCAAGGGTGGCCAACAACCTGTGCAGGTTCACCTCGGCACCACCAACATCGAGACCGGTAATGACGTGAAGCACTCGCGTGGGGTGGGGCCGTTGAGGCGCGACGGGGTCGGGGTCCTGGTCACCGCACCTCATAATTCGGGCCCGGCCAGTGCTTGCTCGAACCCGTGAGGAAGCGCATGTACCCGTCGACGCTCGCGCGCACGCCGAATGTACTGGCCCGATACCTGAGGCGATCCGCGCTCGGTTTCCGTGCCAGCGTCGTCGTGATGGCAACCGCCAGCGCGTCGCTGTTTCCAACGGGCACCAATGGACCGTAGGCTCCGTTCTCCAATATTTCGGCCGGTCCACTGGGACAATCGGTGCTCACGACCGGCGTCCCACACGCCATGGCTTCCACCAGCACTGCCGGGAGGCCTTCATACGCCGAAGAAAGGACGAACACTGCCGCCCGCGACATATACGAAAGCGGGTTCTCCACAAAGCCTGGCATACTGACATGTGCACCGAGACTAAGGGTTGCCACGAGTCGCTGCAGCCGCCCGCGTTCCGGCCCCTCCCCCAGGATCACGAGGTTGGCACCGTGCGCCGGTCTGGTCTTCGCGAACGCCTTGATCAGAGTCTCGAAGTCCTTTCCAGGAACGAGCCGGCCCACGCCGAGAATCACGGGTGCCCCGCCGGCTTCGAACCAAGGATGGTCGGGCGGCAGCTTGGCCCTTTCCAGAAGCGAGTCCGAAACGATCGGATTGTAGATCACGGCGATGCGACCCCTGGGCACACGCGCAACGTCCGCAAGGTCATCCGCCACGCCATGCGACACAGCGACAATCTCGTCTGCCCACGGGTAGAAGCACTTCGCGAAATATGGCATCAGCCTCTGTCTGATCATTGGCGGGGAACGCGAGGTGCGGGACAGCGTATTGCGCTCGGTCACGATCACGCGGGTGCTAACCCTTGCGATGCGCCGCGCCCAGAGGGAAGTCACGTTTGCATGCGTCATGGCGGAAATCACGACGCTGGGCCGTTCCCGCCGCAGGTAGCCGGCGAGCCGAGGCAGGGACCACAGGACGCGCGCGCAGCCCAGATCGACGATCTGGACATCCGATGGTACAACCGACAGATAGGGACCCTCCGCCTTGGACAGGACCAGTGAGACACAGAAACCGCCCCGGGACAATTCTGTCGCGAGAGTGACCATGCTGCGCTCAGCTCCCCCACCCCGGAGTGAGGGAAGAAAGATGACGACACGGTCCTTAGAGTCACGTTCTGGGATGGTTGAAACCCCTCGCCTTCAGGCTACACCTTATAGGAGGCCCAAAGGGCCGACACGTGTCAGTGCTCAGATGCCCGCGCCGTGCTTTTGCCGGCTTCAGCCGGCGCGGCGCGCGAATCCCTCACCTTCAGATGAGATGTGGTAGATCCTACCCGTGGCCGAACCGCAGAACGGGCCGGTTGCAGGCAGGACCCCCATTCAAACCGTGCATGCGGATTTCCCGCACACGGCTTCCCAGCGGTCGCTCAGGTCGCGGCACTACGCGAACTCCGGAATCAAGACCCACGACCACGCCGCCCAGAGGAGGTCTGCCTCCAGACATGGCTTCCGGCATGGCCGCAGCGGTCCAGCCTTCGCTTGGCCGCAACCCCAGTCGGCATGGCAATTGGCGCGCTTTGACGATGGGCCGACGCCCATCGGCGTGATTGGTACCGGTCGTGCCGGACATGCCCTCACGCGTCCTTGCGCCGCCCACGGGACCACTGCAGGCTTCACGTCATGTTGCGGCCCGCGTGCTCGCTCCCTCCTCAGAGGCTCTTGACACCCCGCTCGGGCCACGGCGGTCTCTCGCCGTGCCTGGGGTTTGCTACTCGGCGCTCCGGTGCTTACCGAGGCGGGACTTCCACCCGCTGGAAACGAACAGCGTGAAGTCGATGGTTATCCATCCACTTCGTCACGACACACGGAGGTTCAATCCTCTGGGTCATAAGTTCGGTAACGTATTCTTACGCGGCATCGGCGAGGGATGAGTCCAGTTTCTCAAGGAAGTGCGTCAGATCGTCGCGGGTAAAGGTCCACTGGAACGGGTGGCCGATTTGGGCGAAGTGGCGTTCAAACTGACGAAGACGGTCGGCGACGGCGGCCATGTCAGTGAAATCGTTGAGGGTGAGGACCTTCCGCTGCACGATGGAAAAGTAGATCTCGATCTGATTGAGCCAGCTCGCATGGCACGGCGTGTGAACGAATTGCCCCCGCGGATCCCAGGTGCGAGTTCGCTGCACGGCCCGCGTGCCGCGGTGCGAGGAGCCGTTATCGACGATCCAGGACGCGCCGTGCTTGCCGATACGGCGCGCTGGACATAACCTGATCAACGAGGCGGTGAAAGGGCTCGATGCCGGTCGTCGCCTCGCAGCGTCCGAAGACCGTGGCTTGATGCACATCGAGCGCAGCCAGGTAGGCCCAGACACCCCGGCGTTCGTATTCGTGTTCAACGCGCATGGCACGACGGGGTCGGGGAGGCACGCTCGGATGAGTGCGGTGGCGGGCCTGGATACTCGTCTTTTCGTCCGCCGAAATGACGAATTCGTCGTCGCGGGGAGCACGCTCCTCCCAGCGGCGCTGATACAGGTCGAGGACAGGTATGGCTTTCTGCGCGAACTCGGGGTCGCGGGGAAAAACCCACGACCGGTGCTGCCATGGGCGAATCGCGTCACAGGAGAGCCACCGCCAAATGGTGCTGCCACTGATCGTGCCGACCAGTTACGGTCGTCTTTTCTCTGACCAGGCGATCGGCGAATCGCACTTGCCGTCTCATCAACGGATAGAGCAGCATGGCCCAGAGTGTCGCGGCGATGGCGAGCGTCGAGGTGAGCAGCGGAACGATCACAAGCAGCGCCGCGCCGGCCACGATCCCTCCGACCATCGGCGTCACTGCGCTCAGGAGCGTCACCATGGACGAGGCGCCGTACCTGCAGCCGCGGTTGACCTTTGTCAGTCCGCTCTCGAGGAAGATCCAGCTCGCCTCCTTAGGCCCGTGGGTCGGGTAGGCGGCGCCCCAAACTCTCCTCTCCGATCTCGAGCAGCGTGTTCTGCGACACATAGAGAAAGCCGGAGCTCGCGAGAAAGCAAGCGGCCGACGCGGCGGCGACGGCCCCCAACAGCCACAGGTCGTCTTGAGCGCGCAGCTCGATGCCGAGCGGACCGAGGGACACGACGGCCTCGGATTGGGTTTGCGCCGCGTACCAGGTACCAGGCACCGAGTGCCGCCGCTTGGGCGGCGATGGAAAGCTGCCCAAGCACGAATACGGTGGCGACCTTCCGTTTGCGTCCAGTCATGTTGTGCGTGATCAGCCAGGCCAGATTCGTCGTGTAGTTGGAGTCTTTGCGCATGACCGAACGACCCGATAGCGAGACGTCGCCGACGGCGTCGCGCAGCCTGTCTCGACTGGTCCTAGAGGCTTCTCAGTCACGGCTTCTCTTCCTGGCAGGCGCTTCTTCGGATCTAGCCGGACGACGGATGTCGGCCCTCGGCCAACCGGTGTGCCGCGGTGGACACGGCGCAGCGCACCGGCGCGATACGCCATCTGGTCGAGCCATGGCGCGCTCGGAGTTGGTGCCAGACGTTCCGCAACGTCACCGACGCGATGCCGATCGACACCGCCGTCATGGCTTGACGTCGATGCCCGGACAGTCGTCCGGGAACAGAATCCGATCCCAGATTGGGCCGACGCGGTCGAGACCGAATTCCCGCACCCGCTCGAAGCCGGCATCCCCCAGCTCACGCTGCATTCGCTCATCTCCGGACAGCTTTGCCATGGCGTCGGCAAGGCCCTTCACGGAACCGGTCTCGACAACTAGGCCGGTCGCGCCGTGCTCGATTAAGCACAACGGCCCCGGCGAGGCGTCGGACACGATGCAGGGTGTGCGACACGCCATCGCTTCCAGTAACGCATTCGGCGTTCCCTCGAAGCGTGAGGGCAGCACGAAGATCCGGCAGCTCCTGAGGAGCGGCGTCGGGTTCTCGACGACGCCAGGAAACGTGACGTCATTGGTGAGACCGAGAACGCGCACGCGCGTTTGTAACTCCTCAGCCATCGGTCCGTCACCGGCAATCTGGAGCTTCCAATCCGGCGCGGTCCGGATAAGACGAGCGAATGCCTCGACCAGCACGTCCGGCATTTTCTGGGGGGCCAGCCTGGCGAGAAACAACACCGTGTTCGATCGCGGCGAGTCAGTCGATGGGTCAGCCAGGATCAATGGGTTCGGAATGTAGCGAAGTTTTTGTTCGGGACAATACGGGCGCATTGATGCCAGTGCGCCTCGACTGTTCGCGGAGACCGTGTCCGCGACCGAGTACAGGATTGGGCGCAAGTCCTCCCACGGTGCTTTGAGCCGTTGGAGTCCTGGGTCGTTGCGCTCGGAAATCACGGTACGATGAGGCAGATTGACCGACGCCGCGACGGTGATGACGTTCGTCGACCCGATCAGACTAAAGACCACGTCCGGCTCGACCTGCGTGAATATACCACGCAAGGTTCGCACCCGCGAGGAGCAGGCACGCAAGAGCAACGTGTACACACGGCTTGATCCTCCCAGCAGCCTGTTTCTCGCGACGAACGCGAGGATCGCGACCCCCAGCCGCCGCACGGTGCGATACGTAGCCCGCAAGCCGTCTAGTCGCCGGCTCTCAGTCCCACGTCTTTCGCCGACTCCCGCTGGACCGCGATTCGAGGGCAGTTCATCCCGTTCGATCTGGCGGACCAGGAAGCGCCGGCTGCGCACCAGCAGGCCCTGTTGTCGCGGGAGCCTCATTCGCTTGACGCGCCGGTCCAGCCGATAGAAGTCCGCTGTGGTGTCGCTTAAGGTCACCACCGTGACGTCGTAACCGCGTTCAACCCAATACGCAGTCATGGACGACACGACCCGTTCCGCGCCCCCGAGACCAAGATGCGACAGCACCACGACCACCCTGCGCGCGGACGCGGGGGGCGGTCTTGTCGTTCCATTCAACACGATGGTCACGGTGTCAAGTTGCTCGATCGTCCAGCATTCACTGCAATCGCACCAGCGCCCGGGCGACGGGCGTGATCTCAGGCATCCGTGCTATCACGCCGCGTCTACCCACCGGGCGACGGGCGCCCGCTCGTCGTCGGCTAAGAGCCCAGGGAACTTCCGTCGTCGGTCGCCACGGCACGTGCTCCGCCCAGAAGATCGACTGAGACAGTACGAGTGTCAGCGCGGCCAGCGCGGCGAGGCCGGCCGGCGTGCCCCAGCGAGAGACGCGCTCGCCGGCGTCTCCCATTCGTACGAGCAGCCCGTGAATCGTGGACATCGCTCCGAAGATACTACCCTGCGAACGGCTCGCCGGCGTTCATTTCCGCGACACGCGCAGATGCGGCGGCGACCCTGCTCGGTGGGCGTTCCGAGCCCCCCGGTCCGGGGATAGAGCTTCCAGCGGACGGAGTTCAGAGACGCACTGACACCGAACCGGCTGCAGCAGGCATGGTGTATATTTTTCGGTAGATGTTCATTTCTAGCGCTGCGCCCAGCCAGCCGTTCGACTGCTTCGTGATCGGCTCCGGCCCGGCGGGCATCACGCTCGCTCTGGAACTGGCGAAGGCGAACAGGAGGGTCCTGGTATTCGAGTCCGGCACCGCGACCGACACGCGGGCCGACATGCCGAACGCGGTCGGCTACGGACACCTAAGCGCTCGCCACTGGAATCGACACTCCATTCGCGCGCTCGGCGGTACCTCCAGGGTCTGGAACGGCCAGTGCTTCACGTTGATGGAAAGGGACTTCGACAATCCCGCTACTGGCGTGAAGTGGCCCATCACCAGCGCCGATTTGGTGCCGTACTATCGGCGGGCCATGACCGATGTGCTCGAGCGGGACGCCGCCACTGTAGAGGCCGAGTGGCCCTGGTGCCCGGGCTTCGTCTGGCGTCCGGCTTCGAAGGAGGAACCGACCCGCTTCGGCCTCAAGTACTTCGAGGTCCTCGAGAGCTCCCCCACGATTCATGTCGCCCTCGGCTCCTCGGTGATCGGTCTGGATGCCAACGCGTCGCGAAGCGTCGTCGAGACCCTGACCTGCTTCCATCATCCATCCGCGGCGACCTATCGTCTTGCCATCGGTTCGCGTAGTCACGTCGTTCTGGCGGGCGGCGGGCTCGGGAACGCGCAGCTGCTGCTGCAGCCGCGATCGGACGGCGCGGTTCCGATCGGCAACGAAAGCGGCCAGGTCGGTAAGTTCCTGATGGAGCATCCGCACTTCTACGACGTGGCGGAACTCGTGCTCGACGAAGCGCACGACTCGAGCCGCCTGGTGCTGGCACCGGACGACGAGTACGCTATGCGATACGGTTTGCTCGGGAGTACCCTGATTTGCCAGCGGCCGACCACCGAGCATCCCATGGTCGATCACTTGTCTCGGGAATATGGCAAGCCGTTCCATCACTACACATGCGCAATGATGGCCGAGATGATGCCCTCCGCCGCGAACCATGTCTTTCTGATGGACGAACGCGATGCTGCCGGCTTCTATCGTCCCGGCGTCAGATGCGTCTTCGGCGCCCAGGATCTGATAAACGCCGAGACCACGTTGCGGTTGCTCGGCGAATCCCTTATCGAAACGGAGAAGGGCCGCGTCCGAATCGCGAACGACCGCGTGTATCGGGGGGTCGCGGGCGGCGGACACATTCTGGGAACCACCAGGATGGGAGACGACGGAGCGACCTCGGTGGTCGATCGTGACTGTCGCGTGCACGGGTACGACAATCTGTTCGTGGTCGGGTCGTCTGTATTCCCGACCGGCGGTTATGCCAATCCGACGCTGACGATCCTTGCGCTCACGTTGCGGTTGGCCGACAGGCTCGCGGAAGAAGGATCCTGAGATGGGAGGCGGGGTCTCGAGACGGGGGTTCCTGTCTGGGGTCGGTACCGCGGTCGCAGGCGCGGCGCTGTTCGTAGCGACTCGCCAAGCGCTCCCCGGGGCGCCGCCGCCACCTCGCCTCGGACTGCCGACGACTTCCGGCGAAGGCCCGGCGTTGGCCGACGAGTGCTGCACCCGCGCGGAACATGAGGGGTGGCTGGTCACTACCGCGGACAAGCGCCGCTTGTCGCTGGCAGTGGTCGACTACAACGCCGGCTGGTACTCGCAGGAGAGGAACGAGGAGACGCGGTGGCGGTGGTCACACCAGAAGACGGCGACGGTGACGATCTCGAACCCCGGTGTGAACGCCGTACTGTACCTCGACCACGACGCCAGGGCCGATCTCTTCCCGGATAGACCGCGCACGGTCACTGTCAATGTTGGAGACAGGGTGATCGAGTCGTTCGTCGCGGATGCACATGGCCGGAGGCGGTACGGTATTCCGCTCCCCGCGGGAGTCTTGGGTGACATGGATCGGGCGGAGATTCGCATCGCCGTGGACCGGCCGTTTGTTCCGGCGGAACGCGTCCCCGGTGTCGGCGACGCCCGCGAGCTGGGAATCATGGTCTTTGACGTGAGCGTCGAGATTCCCTCTACCGCTATTCGCTGACACGTTCGGTACCGCGTCACTGTCACCGGACTGGAGACTAGAACTAGAACCGGATACGCACCCGGTGACCAAGTGCGTCGCGCGCTCGTGGCGCAACGTCGTCTACGTGCGCCGCGCCTGGCGGCCGATCACGAGCGGTATAAATTTGCTCGCACCTTCCTTGAGTTCCCGCGCTGCGTGGTTCCAAAACACGACGTCGAACACGTGACCGTTCGCGACGAGATCTTCGACGACTGGAACATAATCCTTATCGCCTGCAACCAACGTGATTTCATCAACACCTCTTCTATTTGGACGTATTGACGACTCCATGGACTCCGAAAGCGTGATGATCGTGCGGTGGTCCTCGGCGTGAGGTTGATCTTGGTCGATTCCGGTTCGTTCGCGGGCCGGGAGCGTGCGTCCGCCGCGGCACGCTCAGGGAGGTTTCCACCCGAACGGGCTGGAGCTTCGAGTAGAGGGCGACACCGCTATAGCCCCGGCGCTCGACGACCGTGAACGCCGTGTGCCAGCCCGGCGGCCGACGGGCGGCCGGCGGGATGTCCTCGGGCCGCGCGCGGACCTCTTGGACGCCGACGATATCGGCGCCGGACCGGTCCACAAAGTCCACGAACCCGTGCCGGACACACGCGCGAATCCCGTTGACGTTCCAGCTCACGACCCGCACTCGTTTCGCCTCCGAGTGGTCGGTGATCGTCGCCACTGGTCGCCTGCGCCACACTCACCGGTGGAGCGCGGTCATTCGTTGCCAGAACACGGGCGACGGCGTGCGTTTCCGCGCCTCCCATTGATAGACGACGGCTTTCCGTGCTGCGCCCACCAGGGTGGCTAATCGCGCCTGACTCAACCCGCGTGCGCGACGTAACGCACGAATCTGCTCGTCGTAGTCGTCGGGCACGCTGGCCCAGGTTAATGGCGCACGACGGTCCACTGGCTTCACCGGTCGCCCATAGTACGACCGTCGAAACGCCCTGGCCGCGGCGGGAGTCGCGCGGGCTCGAAGGCGGCGAAAGGTCGTCCGCGTGTCATAGGTCACCGGCAGCCGCCCGTCCCGCGCCGCTGCTCGCAGCGTCTTGACGTGCACGCCGATCAGCAGCGCGAGCACGGGAAGTGTGGAAGGAGTTCGTGGTCGTCGCGATGCGTCGCCAGCGCACGGGCGCGGGCGAGTATCTTCAGCGGCGGTGCTCGCCGCCCGGCATCCCACGTCCGGTACGACTCTGGAGACGCACCGAGCGTCGCCGCGAACGCTGCCTGCGACTGGCCCAACGAGATCCGGCACTCACGCAGCGTGCAGGGCTCCACGACGTCACACCATGCCATCGGCGCAGGCCGTTGTGAAGCGCTGGGATGGCGCTCGGCGTACTTCAGTCAGCCAATCTTGGAAGGTGACCGGTCACTTTGTTCGCCTGCACCTTCGCCCCTGGTGCCCAGGCAGTGGGCACAATCGGCGAATTCTTTAGGAAAATGGCACGCCCGGCAGGATTCGAACCTGCGACCCTCGGCTGAGAAGGCCGATGCTCTATCCACCTGAGCTACGGGTGCGGGCGGTGTGCGCGGAGCAATCTATCACTGGCACAGGGCGTGGGCGACAGTGGTGGAGATGACGGCGTTGCTGGACGGGAGGATGCGGAGCGAGGCCACAGTAGCGGGGGAGCTGGCGCTCGAGATCACGATCCTTGCGGACCTGTCCAAGTTGCCGACGACGTCCCCGTGGCTCTCAGATTGGCTCTCAGCGGCATAGTGCCCCGGCAATTTGTGGGATAGATGTGTCTATTTTACTAATAAATGCTGGAGCCGACGCGCGGACTCGAACCGCGGACCTGCTGATTACGAATCAACATTACGTGTTTGCGAAGCACGAGAACTCAGACAGTCATTCGCGCGCGCGGGTTCGATGACGGGCCTTGTGGGCGTTCTGAGGATCGGCGGCTGAGTTGGATGGGTCCCAGCTGCGGTCGCGGTGTCGCCGAAGTCGACTTCCGTGCCCTTGAGGTAGCTGATGCTAACCGGGTCGCACTTTAAGCGTGCCACGTTCGTGTTTGGTCGGTCACCGAAAACGATCGCCGTAGTGGCGTCGTCCGTGCTGGGGTACCCGATCTTGGCGCGGACGGTGGAGGCGGGTGGCCGCACCCTGCGGTCGTGATCGGCGCGTCGTCAGTGATGGGCTCGCGGCACGGACACGGAGGAAGGGGACCTATTCGACAGCCTGATCGGCCAGTCGACCAGCCACAGCGAGCCTACTAGAGCCGAGTGTATATGTGGGACCGTAAGAGGGCATAGATACAACATGATTACTATAAATACATTATTTACAAATACTTATATAATATAGATGGCGGACGGGGATGCCGTCGCGGTGGAAGACGAGCGGGCTGTCGGGGTCGCGGCGTGCCCGCCGCCGCGCCAGGGCCTCGGCGATGGGTTGTGAGATCGGGAGGATCCGCCCCACCAGCGTCTTCGAGCGCGCGGGCGAGAGCCGGATGACACCACCGGCCATGTCAATCTCCTCCCAGGTGAGGCCGAGGATTTCCTGCTTGCGCCAGCCGGAGTAGTAGGCGAGGTCGAGGATGTCCTGCCACGGGGCGGGCAAGTGGGCGCGGACGGCGAGGTATTCGGGGTGCTCGAAGAAACCCTGGCGGGGCGGATTTTCGCGGAGCCGGTCGGGGAAGCCGGGCACGGTGTCGAGCCAGCCCCAGTGGACGGCGAGCGTGCCCATGCGGTGGAGGGCTGAGGTCTCCCGGTTGATGGTGCCGGTGGCGGCCCCGGCGGCGCGCCGGGCGAGTTGATACTGGCGGATGTGATAGGTGGTCAGCGTGGCGGCCCGCGCGTCGCGGCCGAAGAAGGCGGCGAGATGGGCGGTCCGGCCGCGAGCGGTGCTCTGGGACCGGAACTGCCGGACGTGGTAGTCCTGGAGGTAGGCGTCGATGAGGTCTCCCAGGGTCGGCCCCTGGGGGCCGAACGTACCCGCCGGCGGTGCCGTCGCGCGGGAGGTGCCGGGGGTGGCGGTCGAGCCGGTCTCGTGCGGGGTCATGGGCTGGGTCCCTCCTTGTGGTGGCGGCCGCGGGCAAGCGGCGTCCGTCCACATTCGCTCTGGTGGGCGCGACAGGCAAGCGGAATGTGCGGAGGCGACGGGACGGCGATGTGTGGGGAGCCACGCGTGGCGGCCGAGTGCACCTGTACGGAGCGCGAATTCGGCCGGTGCTCCCGCCCCACCGTGCGGCTCGGCAGGACCGTGCACGACGCGTGCGACCACGGCGACGGCTCCTCCACCCGCGCGAGCGGCCGGCGGACGATCGGCTCGCTGACCAAGACCCGGGTCCGCGACTAGCAGTACTTGGCCGGAACGGTTCGACGGGTCGAAGGACCGGACCATGAACCCATGCCCGCTGGACGGGACCGACCAGCGGGCCAGGCACGTCCTCGCCGCGGGCGTCGAGCCAGACGGACCGGTCGACGCCGATGGCGATCAGGCTCTGGTCATCGACGATGTGCACCACCCGACCGTCCTGTCAGGTGACGAGGCGGCACGGCCGTGGGACGCGGCCACCGGGGCGCGAGTGCGACGGCCGCGACGCCGCCGGTGCTTGTGGCCGAGGCGCGTGGCCCACCGCTCCCATGATCCCGACGTGGCCTGGCGGGTCAACGGTCTCGCGGCCCAGTCTGGGATCGAGCCATCGGGTCCGTGAGAAGCCACCGGCGCGTCGTTGTTGAGGAACCCGCCCAGTCGCGGCCGGCACCGGCGGCGGCTGGGGGGGCGCGCTGGGGCCGCCTGGCGTACCAGGATCCGTCTTTGAGATCTCCGTGAACACGTCGAAGAGCGACCAGTTGTCCAGGAAGGGCTCGATGTGCGTTTCCCGGAGCGCCGTGTGGAAGGAGTCGATCCGCTTGGGTCGCCGACCGCCGTGGCGCTCCAGGTAGCCCCGGTAGCCGTTGATGAACACGCGCTGGAGTTCCGGCCAGCGGAGCACGTAGAAGCGGTCCGCTCCGTCCGGTTGGAGTCGAACGCACACGCAGATGAGGTCGCCGGCTGGCGGGGGCGTCGATTGCCCCATCGTCTGCGCTCCGGCCGTGCAGCGCACGTCCGCAAATGTCCGGCGAACTGCCATGAGGGTCCGGCGATCGCCTTGACTTGGACAAGCGCCGTCTGCCCACGGCTGCCCGTCGCCACGATGTCGTAGTCCGGCACGTTTCCGGCGAACGTGGCGGTCAGCAGCCCCCGCCGCGACAGCTCGGCGGCGACCAAGTACTCGCCGACGTGCTTCGTGAGTTGGACCTGCCGGCCGGTGGCCATACGGGTCGGAGCATCGAATGCGTTCTATGGTCTGGTCCAGCCGTTCCATCCACGATGCTCAGTCGTGAACGGCGTGCGTCGGGCGCTCGGGCGGCCGGTGCGCAAGCTCAGGACCGCGCAGGGTCTGTCCCAAGAACAGCTGGGCGAACGCGCCGATCTGCACTGAACCCACATCAGCGGCATCGAGCGTGCCCAGTACGACCTGAAACTCAGCACGCTGACCCGCGTGTCACGCGGCATCGGGGTGAGCTTGGCGGCTCTCTTCGCAGGGATTGTTGCGCCGCGAGCACGTCGGAAGCGCGCACCCTCCGTGGCCACGGGTGTGCGGTCCTCGCACCGAGCCCGTCGGTGATCGAGGGCTCGCCGCCGTGGTCGCGGCAAGGAGTTTGTGGGCTCCGACATCATGATCAGCGAGCGGCCCGCCGAGGCCGAGGACCGAGCGGTTCCTGGACACTGGGAAGGCGACCTGATCATCGGACTTGGCAGTTCCGCGATCGGCACATTGGTCGAACGCACCACCCGATTCACGATGCTGCTCCACCTGCCTCGCATGGCCGACCGTGGCCGACTCAAGGTCAAGAACGGTCCGGCTCTTGCGGGGCATGGCGCCGAAGCCGTCCGGGATGCGATCACGTCGACGCTCGCGACGCTTCCTGATCAGGTACGTCGGTCACTGACCTGGGACCAAGGCGCGGAGATGGCACAGCACGCCCAACTGCGTATCGACACTGGGCTGCACGTATTCTTCTGCGACCCCCGCAGTCCGTGGCAGCGCGGCACGAACGAGAACACCAACGGCCTGCTGCGCCAGTACTTCCCCAAAGGTACTGACCTCCATAGGCATCGTGCGAGCGACATTGCTGCTGTCGCGGCCACACTCAACCGCCGACCGCGGAAGACTCTCGGTTGGAGAACCCCATCCGAAGCCTTCAATGAACTGCTACTCTCACACCAGTGAAGACGTGTTGCGACAACCCCTTGAAACCGGCCTGGCACCCGCGGTCGCTATGATGCACGAGGCCCGTCAGCGCGTGTGGCCGATGCGTTCGGGCGGCTGGCGCACACCGGTCACCGCGTACGCATCCAATAGGTTGTCGACGTAGAACGTCACGGTCCAGGCGTCCTTCGAGAGCGACGCCGACACGTGTCGAGGGCCCCATCCGCCGCCCGTAGCCCACGATCTCCGCCCGATCCGGATCTGTCCGTGGACCGGACATGCTGATACGCGTGGCCACGCATTGGGGCGTTGGTGCAAGTCGGCACGGTGTGTCGGCGCCGGGATGATGTCCGTAGCCAGAATGATATGGAACAGCGGAGGCGATTATCTAACGGAGGCTCTGGCTCATCCTGGTTGATGTTAACTCAGACCAGGAGCATTCGTTCCTCATCGGTTTGGGCACGCGGGTTCGTGTGCTCGACACGGTCTACGTGTCGGCCGAGTACGTGCCGCGCGTCAGCGGCTTTGCCAACGGCGACGACCACCTCAGCGTCGCGTTCGAAAAGCGGGCTGGCAGGCACTTTTTTCAGGTGAATCTCTCGAACGGTCTCGGCAGCAGTCCGGCTCAGGTCGCCGGGGCCGCGGACCACGAGGATTGGTTCATCGGCTTCAACATCACGCGGAAGTTCTACTGACTAGACGCCGTACAGGAGGAAGGCACCAAAAACCACGCCGAACACCAACCACAGACGAACGAGTGTAGTGGGCATGCGTTCGAACCAGCCAAGGAGCGCGCGGAGCCTCGCCCGGCAGAACAACGGTAGCGCGATGGCCGCAGCGATCGAGATCCAGCCCAGTACCGCGAACAGAGTCGGAAACCTGGCCGGAGGGGCCGCGACGATCAACGCCACGCCCAGCACGACTCGGGAGCCGATGCCAACGTAGAGGCCTGAACCCCTGTTCATCGAGCCCGTGACCAGAGCGATCAGTCGGTTCGGGACCACGAACCCCCCCCACAGACAGCGCGACGATCACGACACCCAACAGGTAAACGGTGTACTGCGAGATGAGAACCGTCATGGTGATGTCCTGTTAAGCCGGTTGCTTGTGATGAGCCAATCGGCGTTTGCAGATGGTCAGGTCTTTGATTTTTCTCCTTCTCTCAATGATGGCACGGTGGAGGCGCCGCGGCGCCCGAGCGCGTCAGTCTGGTCGCGCATGAAATTGATCACGTTGCTCACGTGCGTTTCGAGCGGAAGCTCGAGTTCCGCGGCGCCGCGGCGCAGGTCGTCGCGAGACACGGCCCGTGCAAATGCCTTGTCTTTCATCCGCTTGAGCACCGAACGTGCTTCGAGGTCGAGAATGCTTTTTGACGGCCGGACCAGCGAGGCTGCGGTCACGAATCCGGCCATTTCATCACACGCGTAGAGCGTCTTCTCGAGTCGGCTGTCCCGCGAGATGCCTGAGTAGTCGGCGTGCGACAGGATCGCGCGCATGACCCAGTCCGGATATCCGCGCCGCTGCAGTTCTTCACAGCCGCGGAACGGATGATCGGCCGGCGTTGGAAACCGTTCGTAGTCGAAGTCGTGGAGCAGTGCGACGACGCCCCAGGCCGTCTCGTCTTCGCCGAACGTCCGCGCATAGCCGCGAACGGCGGCCTCGACCGCGAGCGCATGCTTACGTAGGCTCCCGCCCGCTGTCCACTCTGTGAGGAGGGCCCAGGCGGCGTCACGCGACAGCGATTGGCTCATGTGGGTCGCCCCGCGCACAGGCTGCAGTTCACGCGGATCCGGGAAGTTGCCATGGGCCATGGTACTTCCCACTGCCTGGCCCGGTCGAGCGTCGACGCTCGACGTCCGAAATTACCATGTTCGGCTCGAAGCGCTTCTCGACATGCCAGTTGGCAGCGATATCATCGCGCCCCTTCCAGAATCCAACCGCCAGGCCCGCGAGGTAGGCGGCACCGAGCGCCGTGGTCTCAGTGACCTGCGGGCGCACGATGGGAATGCCGAGGATGTTCGACTGGAACAGCATCAGTAGATCATTGGAGGCCGCGCCGCCATCGACGCGTAGTTCGATGATCTCCAGGCCGGTGTCCTTTGTCATGGCTTCTACGGGTATTGACGCCCCTATATGTCAAGACACGCGTTTTAAGCGGCCTGGGTGACGGCTTGGCGTGTGCGGAAGTCTGTCATGACGCGTTGGTAGATCTCTCGCGCACGGAAGCGTTTCAGGCATCGGATGATCTCGCGTGTGGTCCGGCCATCGGCGGTGCGTCGGGCGACGTAGTCGCGGGTTGGTTGGTGGAATCGCATGCGGACGATGACGGCTCGATAGAGCGCGGCGGTGGCCTGTCGGTGGCCGCCTCGATTGAGGCGGTGCCGGCCGGTGGTCATCCCGGACGAGACCGGGATCGGCCACGCGCCGCAGCGCGTCGCGTAGGCGGCTTTGGAGCGAATCCGGTCAGGGTTATCGCCGAAGATGATCAACAGCTCGGCCGCGGTGTGGGCGCCCACACCGAAGCCCTCACGGAGGGTCGGTGATGTCTCGGTCGTGAGGCGCGCGAGGTACTGGTCGTGCGTCGCGATTTCCTCGGCGAGGGCGATCCAGCGGCGGGCGAGCGCCCGAAGGGTGGGTGTGGCGGACGCGGTGGGCGTGTCGAGGGGGCCGGTCGAAGTCCGGCGGAGCGCGTGAGCAAGCCGTGATCAGGAAGGTCTTGGAGGGCTTCTCGCAGCCAGGGCGGCGCGTTCACGACGATCGGCTTCAGCGTGATCATCGCCGTGGTGCGCGCCTTCACCGCGGTATTTCGGGCGATTTTGAGCTGGCGCATCATCTCGGCGGCGCCGTCCGCGGTCTTGGGGGTCGCCGTCGATTGGCCCGCCAGTACCGACCGGGCGGCGGCCTCGGCGTCGAGGGTGTCGGACTTGCCCGCGGCGCGTCGCGTACGCCGGTCGCCCCGATTCACTGCCACGACCCGATGCCGCGCTCGGCGCACCGCCCGTGCCAGGCCGGCGCCATCGCTGCCGGTGCCTTCGATGCCAAACGCTTCAATCCGCCCGTGTGTCTCGGCCCACGTGATCAGCGCCTGGTAGCCGCCCGAGTCAGCGACGAACGCGTGATCGCGCAGACGGATCCCCCAGCTGTCGATCGCCACCGCGACGTGGACATGCGTATGCGTATCAACGCCGACGATCACCTTCCGCGTATCGGGCGGCGTGGTCATCCGGTTGGTCACGGGTGGCCTCCTCGGATTGCGGCCGGCGGGCTGGCCCGGGTGGGCGGACAGGACTGTGACGGGCCGTGGTGACAGCAGGCCCCTATGGGGTCACGGCCCATCCGGTCAGCTGGCTGCCGTACGAGTTGCCGGCGGGCGATGACCGACAGATCAGTAGCGAGGACCGAAGGTCAGTCAAGTGAAGGGTCAGGCCACCATTCCCCGGCACCCACCGGTGTCACTGATTGACCTCGACAGGCAGGGAGATCATGCTCACAGTCAAGTTGACGAAAAGCTAGTCGACCGACCCCCAAGATACTGGACTCGAGCCAGCCGTGAACCCGCCATGCTGGCCATCAAAAACGGCCGTCGGCCTCAACTTGACAATACTTTTTCCGGGTCGGCCGTCATCTGCTTCGATCGGCTCGCCAGCGTCGGCTCCGCAGCCGAGCGTGCGCCGAGTGGGAGGTGGTGACGTGCGCCTCTTGAAACAACTGGTCGGTGGTCGGTTGCTTCAGGCGAGGAGTGCATCCACTTCGCTAAGTAGATAATGCCTGGGCGGGACGCCCGGTGTGCACCCGACGATGTGGCCACGGGGTAGAGCTCACCCCCGGCACTGATGTGCAGGATTCGGATCAGTCTGGTGTCCGCACATGCTCGACGCGTCCCGATGTCATGAACACGATCAGCCCTCGCCTCGCACCGGTCGCCGCCAGATAGTCGAGGACCTGACCACGGTAGATGTCGATCTGGGCAGGCACCGGGTCGACGTCACTTTTCCAGTCAACGACCGCGTCGATGCGCCCCCTCTCGTCGATGACGACCGCATCGGCGACGCCAGCGGTTAACGTCACCGTGCGATCCGCGAACATGGCGGCATACACATGGAGTTCGGGCACAAGGTGCGGCCGTAGTGCGACGACTTCCGGGAGGTGGAGCGCGCGTTGGAGCGCCTCCGCCATCTCCCCGCTACAGGGGCCGACGGTTGGGTCCTCGACATCAGGGACTCCGAGCTGTCCGAGCAATTCGCGCGCGCGCGCCTTGAGTGCGGTCCCATCTTCAGTCAACTCACCAGTGAGCACTTCTTCGACCAGCTTGTGCAACACGAGGCCGCGCTCACGACCGCCTCGGATTGCCCTCTCCGTATCCGTCGCTGGCAGTTGCTCCTGGAGTGCGCGGGCTTCGACAACGACCGCATCAGTCGTGTCTGCCGGGATCACTGGTTCCTCGTGGCGACTAGGCTGGTGCCAGCGGATGTGACGCTCTGACGCCGCGATTGCCACGGCTTCGCGCCTCCATGTCGGGAGATCCTGGACGTTGACGACGCTGTCCGTGTTCTGGGACGACGACCCATTGAAGCGGGTCAGGTCAAAGGACGGGAGCGCTCCGATGTCGAGGTTGACGAGACTGAGCCAATCGTTGTCAACGCGCGCGGTCTGCCGCGGCAGCAGCAGCAGATCGCGTGCACGCGTTAACGCCACGTACCACAGGCGCATCCGTTCGCGGCGCAGTTCCTCGGCCTCTTCCTGGCACACGTGGTCGTAGTCAGGACTGGGGAAGCCGAACACTGTGAAGTGGACGCTATCGTCACGACGGCGATAGAGAAAGCTCTGGTCCACCCGTGGAACGGTGGTCGAGTTGATCGGGATCACAATCGGCCATTCAAGCCCCTTCGCCGAGTGGATGGTGATGATCGACACCGCATCGGCCACGGCGTCGGGTCGCCCTTCGGCTTGGACATCACCGTCCTCCCAACGCTCCCAGAGGGCACGGGCAAACTCCACGACACCGCGGGCGGCATAGGCGCGCGCCATCTCCAGTACGAGCTCAATATTCGCGAGCGCCCGCTCGGCTCCACGTGGATGGCGCGCCTTCAGGATCGGGCGCACCTGGAGCTCTTCCACCGCTTCGGCAAGCAATTGGTAGGGCGTGGTGCGTCGCGCCTTGCGCGCCAGGTTCTGCAGGCGTTCAATCGTGTCCTTCAAGACCGGATGGTGGATCAGAGCCGAATCAGTCCAGATGTAGAGTGGCCGCGCTTGGTTGGTCACTTGCTGCAGCGCCTGGATCTCGTCCGCGATCTCCTCCTCTGTAAGTCCCACCATCGGTCCCCGTAACACCGCGCCGAGCGCGAGCGTGTTGCGTCTGTCGGCGATCGCACGAACCACTGCGATCAAGTCCTGCACTTCCTGTCGGCGGAAAAAGCCCTTCCCGGCCTGTGTGGCAATCGAGATGTCGTGGGCCTCCAGCGCTCGCTCATAAATCCACAGCTGGGTGCCAGTCGGGGCGAGCAATGCGATGTCCCTGGCGCGTGCTGGCCGGAACGCCGCAACATCTTTGTCCCAGACAGGATAGGCGCCAATGAGGTGGCGGGCGAGGTCGGCGACGACTGTCGCTTCCTCGCGGCGCACCCGATCGACGACGAGCTTGCCCTGTGAGTTTCGATGCCGCTCGTCAAGCGCAATCTCGAAGGCGGCGACACTCGGTTCATCGCCGTGAACTCGAACGGCGCTGAGGGCGGTGAAGCCGGGCTGGCCTGTCGACTCGTCAAACGCGGCGGCAAAATGTCTATTCACAAAGTCAAGGATCAGGTCCTGTGAGCGGAAATTCGCCGAAATGCCAAGAACGGCCGTCGGATCGTGCGCTGCGAGCGCTCGCTTGGCGATCAGGTAGGTCTCGACGTCGGCTCCACGAAAGCGGTAGATGGCCTGTTTCGGGTCGCCCACCAAGAAGAGCGCACCTGGACGGATTGCGCGCTCCTGCCACGGCAGCGCCACCGCCCCTTCGCCGGCAAGACGCCAGAGGATCTCGGCCTGCAACGGATCGGTATCTTGAAACTCATCGACTAAGATACGTGGGTAGCGCGCGGCCAGGGCTCGACGCACGGGCTCATTCGCCTTGAGTAGATCGCGTGCGTGATGCAGCAAGTCGTCGAAGTCCAGTAGCGCGGCTTGTTGTTTGTAGTCGCGGTAGAGGGCTTTGAGGGTATCGAACTCGGTGACGAATCGCTGAAATGCGAGTGCGCCAAGGTCACGACGGAAGTGTTGATACGCGGCACCGCAGGCGCGATAGTGCGCCTCGCCAGCGGCGCTCAGTTGCTCACCCTGGGCCGTGCTGCGCCCAGCCACCTTGGCGGCGTCCTTCCATTTGCCTTTACGGCCCCACTGTTTGAAGGTGATGTCTTGCTTCTTGCAGGCTTGGGGGGGCGTATGGAACAGCAGGTCGGCGATGTGCCGCCCGCTGAGTGGTCGCACCGCAGCCTCGCGCGCGTCGGCGACTACCCGCGTGAGGTCCTGTATTAGTGCGTCGGTGGTGGGTTCCACGACACCGCAGCCGCTGTACCACGCGGTGAATCCGGTCACGGCCTCCGCGAGGTGCGCGAAGCCCGTCGCGTCAGTCGCTGCAGCGACCCCCTGCGCCGTCCGATGACGCTTCAGGAACCGTGCGGTCTTGTCGATGAGGGCGAGCGTTGAATCGGACGCTCTGAGGAGCAATTCGATGAAGAGGTCATCCTCATCGCCGGCACCTGTCATGGGCGGGATGCGCCCGAGGCCCTCCTTCCCTCGGTCGCGTCCGAAGCGAGCCGACAGCCACGCCTCCATGAGATCCTGATAGGCAAGCTCGGCCGCAGACGGATCGACGATGGCCGCACCCGGGTCGATGCGAGCCTCGACAGGATATGGCCTCACCAACTGTTGACAGAAGCCATGAATGGTCGTGCACGTCAGCTCGTCAAGAGCCCGTGCCCCGTCCCCGAGGTTTGTCCGTTGGGCGACCGTGATGCCACACGGTAGCGCCTCCCTGAGGTCAAGCGGGATGCGGTCGTCGAGCAATGCCCGCACGACGCGTTCAATACGCTCAAGGAGTTCGGAGGCCGCTGCCTCGGTGAACGTGATAGCAACAATGTCCTTCGGATGAATGGCCGCGGCCAGGAGCAGTGCGACCCGGCCTGCCATGAGCGCGGTCTTCCCACTTCCGGCTCCGGCCTCTACCAGGAGGGTTCGGTCATGCTCGGTCAGCGCCGTGAGGCGGGCCGGGGCGTCAGGGAGTGGCCTGGTTGCGAGTGCCTGCTGCATCTTAGGACTCGGCCCACAGCGGCACGAGACGAGCCAGTGCCCGCTCCATCAGCGGAGTCTTGGTCTCGAGATAGCTTTCCGTGGCACCGCCCGGCAACGCCAGGGCGAGGTCATACCACGTCTCTCTGGCGGCCGGGCCAGACAGAGTTTTCCCAGCGACGAAATAGGCGGATGCTGCCAAGAGATAAGCTGTCAGCTTTTCAAGTGTTGCCTCCGGCTCATCGAGGGGCAGGATCCGACCGTTCTGTCGAGGATAGAGGAGCCGCGCTTCAACCGCAGGGCGAGTGCGGATGAGCGCTTTGACCGCGTACGCATACAAGCAGCGTTGGAGTTCGCTGCCGCCTTTGAGTTGAGGCGGTTTCCTAAGCATGCCGGACTTGTAGTCTGTGACACGTGCACGGTTGCGGTCGCCAGAGAGATCTAGTCGATCGATCGAACCGCCGATCCGAATCTGGGTACCTGGAATGGCGACGGGCGTGACAGGATCCCACGGTAACGCGAGACGGGCTTCCTCAGTGAGGACCTCGGTTCGCCGGTCACCACCGAATGGAACCTCGGCCCAGCTGCGTTGGTCGACAAGCGGCTCTTCCCGGTACGCGAGTGCAGCGGTGGCTAATTCCGTCGCCTCGCTGTGCTTGCGGCGCCAGACGACGGGCGGCGGTATCGGCCGTGTGTCGTCCCAGCGGGCGACCACCTGGCCGCCCGCGGCCACACTCGCTTGTACGATCTCGTCGAGAGTCGCCGTCGCAAGGCCGCCCGGCCGCGCACGCTCAAGTCGCGTCACGGCTTCCTCGAGAATCTCGTGGAGCAAATTGCCGAAGGCCAGCAGGTCGAGGGTGAGCGGCTCGTCGGTCTCCGTGGGCTCCGACCATCCGAAGCCGTAGGTCCAGAGATACCCGAGTGGATCGCGCAGGAGCTTGACCAACGAGGAGGCGGATTGACGCCGATCGAGCGCCCGCAGCAACAGTGGATGGTTGGCTCGGATGCGTCCGTCGTGCGCAGTGATCGCCTCGCGGTGCCAGTCGATCCAGGTGGACCGTGCCGACCGCGCGAGTGGTTGGGCCGCGAACTCGGAATCACGTGCGAAGAGTCGATCTGTCGCATTAGCCGCGTGCGCAGGTGTCCGACTCTGTGCATGGTAGAGTTCCGTCACTCCGCGTGGATAGAGCGGCGATGTGCCGTTGATGCGTCCTTCGCTGTCCCGTCGCGCGCGGGAGCAGACGAGGGCTCGGTCGGTCATGTCGCAAATGGTCTGAAAGTCCCGTCGGTCGGCTTGGTGGACAGGGAGCGGATCGAGACGCGTGGCAGCGATGACATGGTCGGGCAACAACGGATCCTCACTTGCGCGCCGTGGCCAGGACCGGGACGTGAGGCCCACAAGCCACGTGAAGGGTCGGCTGATGGCCGCCACCACTGATGCCGGGGCCCAGAGTATCGCCGCTTCAGGTTCCAGGCCGTCGTCAACCCGGAGACCGCCGAGCGTGACGTCGAGAGCGGCCGGTGGTCCTTCGGCGAGTGCGTTGCGCCAGACAGCCAGCGCCTGTGCCCGCAGGAGACGTTCACCGATCTCGTCCGCCGCATGGAGCCCCGTGGCCAAAGTCTCGACGATCTGATCGAGTCGCGCTCGGTGATCGACACCGTCCGAGAAGCTCTCGGACGTAAGCGCGGCGATCGCCCGGTGCCAACACGCACCATCAAGCAATGGGGCGTCCTCAGGCAGGGCTCGCCACCAATCGCCTGGTAGCGCCGAGAACAGCGGATTCTGAGAGCGAAGGAGCCCAACGAGACGAATGAGGCGCGTGTGCGAGAAGCCACGGAGCAAGATTTCGGCGAGCGCCGCCGCGAGCTGGCCGCCAGGGGTCGTCAACGCTGCGCGGCCGTGCGCGAAGTGGATGGGCAGGTTGGCGGCGTCCCCGAGGGCCAAGATGTGGTCGTCCCAGGCTTCGGGCGAGGCAGCGGCGATCGCGATCTCGTGGGGCACGGCCCCGTGGGTGAGATGCTGGCGCGCCCATCGGAGCGCTTCTAAGACCTCGTGCTTGGGACTTGCGCACGAGACGGCGCTGATGGTCGGTGTCGCCGACGGATGGATCTCTATCCGGACGGCAGTCGAGTGGAGCCAGTCGGGAACGTATCGGGCGTCGGCGATCCAAACGACATCGGTCGCGTGGACCAGCGCGGACAGCAGCGATCGCCAGACCGCCGACATCTCGGTATGTCCGCGGATTTCAATCCGGCCGAACAGCGCACGTGAATGGCGAACACGCTCCAACGCGGCCGCAACAAGGTCGCGCGGCCGGCGTTGGCTCACGGGCAGTTGTGTGAGTACTTCTCTTTCGAGAGTGGCGAGGGAACCAAGACGCGCCGCGGCCATCCCGGTACTTGCGACAGCCATCTCTGCTGTGAGGTCCAGCCCCGCCCGCCAAGCCTGGGCAAGCGTCGCGGCTGCGGCGCGGCGGAAACCCGGTAGCTCCTTGATCGCGTCCAGATCACCCAGGGGCGTGACGAGCGCCGCCGCCAAGGCGACGTTCAGTGCATCGTCATCAATCGGTTGAAGGAAGCCGCCGGCTAGACGTGCAGCCAGTTGCTCCATGGTGTACAGCTGGAGGCCCTGTTGCGCATCGATGGCCGCCTGGGTCCGGTGGGTACGCCGAGCATTGCGGTTGTGGACGATGATCGTGTGGCGCACCATTCACCTCACATCCATGACTACCGTGTTCACCCTCAATGGAGTGTAGCGCCCCGGGCGGTGACAGAACCGGTCTTGCACCAGTTCCGTCTACAATTCTTGAAAGGATCTGCCATGAAGCAGCAGGACGGTCCGCCGCCGCAAGCATACGCGGTGGAGGGTCTATGAATCGGCCCATCACCGGCTTCCGCCGTGATGATCACGGCGACTGGACCGCCCTCCTGAGCTGCGGTCATGCACAGCACGTGCGGCACACCCCACCGTTCACGAACCGACCCTGGGTGACCACACCGCCTCCGGCCGGGACAGTCGCCTGGGAGAGCCACTGCCCTGTGTGCGCTGTGATCGGTTCGAGCTACCGGAGCGCATCGTCGCGTATCAGCACACGCCGGTGTTCACGGAGCGTTCCATCCCTGCGAGCCTCCGCACGAAGCACGTAACCGGTGCCGGCGTCTGGGCCAGAATTACCGTCACCGAGGGCACGCTCCGGTACCACGTCGATGCGCTGGGCATCGAGATTGACCTCGCACCGGACCGGCCCGGCATCGTCGTGCCGGAGCTCGCGCACAGCGTGCAGCCCATCGGAGCGGTGCGATTCTCCGTCGAGTTTCTTCGCGCATCTGACGGCGGGCCCTGACAGGCACGCCCCTGCGGCTGTGACTCGACAACGGCCCGAGGGGACTGAGGCCCCGATGTGGCAAGACACGCGTTCAGGCCGCCTGGGTGACGGCTTCGATGCCGGACTCGTATAATTTAAGTGGCTGGCGTCACTGGTCAGGCCCACGCATCCAGGGAGTCATCGAGCAATGTTCTTCTTCGATCCGACGTATTTGCTGTTCATCCTGCCGGGAGTGGGGCTGTCGCTCTGGGCGAGCTTCCGCACCAAGTCGGCCTTCCGCACCTACTCGAAGGTGCCGTGCGCGCGCCAGCTCACGGGCGCCCAGGCCGCCCGCCTGATGCTCGACCGCGCTGGGCTGCGCCACGTGGGCATCGGCCGGTCACACGGCCTGCTCTCGGACCATTACAACCCGGCGACACGCCGCTTGGCTCTGTCGAAAGACGTGCACGATGCCACCTCGATTGCAGCAATTGGCGTGGCGACGCACGAGGCGGGCCACGCCATTCAGCATGCAACCCACTACGCCCCGCTCTGGCTGCGGAGCACCCTCGTGCCCACGGCCAACATCGGCTCGTCGATCGGCTACGTCGTGATGATGATTGGGCTGTTCATGGCGTCGCAGTCGCTGGTGGGCATCGGCGCGCTCCTGTTCTCCGCGGTTCTCCTCTTCCAGGTCGTGACGCTCCCCGTGGAGTTTGATGCCACGGCCCGCGCCAAGAAACTCGTGGTGGCGTACGGGATTATCAGTGAGCGCGAGCGGGAGGGCATGGACCGCGTGTTGAACGCCGCCGCGCTCACCTACGTGGCCGCTGTGGTCAGTACGCTCCTGACCCTGCTCTACTTTTTGATGCGGGCTGGCTTCCTGGGGGGCCGGGACGATTAGGACGTGTTTCACGATACGGTGGTGATTACGTACCCGCTGTTGAAGCGTTGCATGTGAGCGTCCATGATCTATCGACCGACGATCCACGGATGAGCCACGTCGTCCGCAAGCATCTGCGCCTTGAAATAGATGCGTACGATGCGGCCATCCGCACGTTCATCCCAGGCTACGAAGAGGCCTTGACCAGAGCCGCGAGCGAAATCGCCGGTGTCCGTCCAACCCTGGTGCTGGACCTCGGCACGGGAACGGGTGCCTTAGCCGAAGCGCTGCTGGCACATGACCGCGTCGAGGCCGTTGAAGCCCTCGACATTGATCCAGAGATGCTGGCCCAGGCGCGCCTCCGGCTCACACGATTTGGAACCCGCGCGCGGGTCCGCCGCGGGTCATTCGAGGCGCCGCTCCCTCGGTGTGACGCCGTGGCCACGTCCCTAGCCCTGCACCACGTGCCTACCATGGCCCGCAAACGCCGGCTCTATGCACGCATTTACCGGGCGCTCCGCCCCGGCGGCGTCTTCGTTAACGCCGACGTGGCCATCAGTGCGCATCCGGTGGCGCGCGAGGAGACGTACCGTCGATGGGTCACCCATCTGGGGTCGTGCGGTATTGATAAACAGCGAGCCTATGCACACTTCGACACATGGGCGACGGAGGACACCTACTTTCCAGTCGACGACGAACTCGCGGCGATGCGCGACGCCACATTCCAGGCGGAATGTATCTGGCAGGATCCCCCACACACGCTCTTGGTTGGACGCAAGACCTGAGGCCCGGTCTACGGGCATTGCAATGCCTCACCGTATGGCGTCCGTCCCGCGGTGGGTGCGTCACGGCCCACGGCCGCCCGCGGCGTTGTTGCACGAATCGTCACGGGCCCGCACGATGCCACCCGACAGGATCCTCACCTGCCGATGCGATATGACACGGGTCGGCCGAGGGCGGTCATCCGATTCAGGATCTCACAGCCGAGGACGGCCTCACTCCCCTGCCCAGCTGGACTCCGGGCGAAGACCATCGCCGATGATGGACGTGTCGCGGAAGCACGTGTTCTCCACCCGGGGCTGGCGATGGTACCCTGACGCCTTCTTCCAACGACGCCGTCCGAGTGTCTTCACCAACATTATCGTCCGATCCCGCGCGGGCGACCGCGGGCCGTGGCCAGAGACGTTCGCCGTCCTGGCCGGTGGGATGACGACTGTCGCACCCCGCGCCCGCGAGGCTTCGTAGACGGCGACCGTGTCATAGGCGGCATGTGCACGAGAGGACCCTCGACCGCGATGAGTAGATCGAGGGCAGTGGTAGCATCATCACCCGTCGCCTCGGTCAGCGTGTGGACGAGGATCGCGCCTGACTGATCGACGCCAAGGTGGAGCTTCCGCCAGCCACGCCGGCCACGGCCACCGTGTTTCGCGGCCACCCACTCACCTGGCCCGACGATGGACAGACCCGTGCTGTCGAGCACGAGATGGAGGCCCTCGCCGGGCGGGACCAGTCGCAAACGGCGCCTCAAATGCTGACTGCGCCGGGAGAGCGTCGTATCGTCGGGGGCGGAGAGGTCGAGGCGCATCATCCCGAACAGGGCGTGCAGGAACCCTTCGGCCTGGCGCAGCGGGAGATGGGAAAGGAGCCGCAGGGTCAGGGCGGTCTCGATGGCGAGATCCGAGTACCGCCGCTGCCCGCCCCGCCGGCCGCTCCGGCGGGGTGTCCAGGCGGCGATCGCCTCCGAGGACACCCACACCGTCACATCGCCACGTCGAACGAGGGCCCGGTTGTAGGCCGGCCAGTTCGCCACGCGATATTTCGTCTTGTATGTGGGATGGACCTTCGACTTCATCCCTAGTAGTGTGGCTCCTGCGGTGGGTCCCGAGAAGTGCGGGCCACACCGCCCCACCCGCAGATGGTCTTCATGCAACAACGCCGCGGAAGAGCCACCCAGGTCGAGCCTGCTCGAAACGGATTCAAGCGCGCCTCCGTCTCCGCAGCGAGGGCATCGCGTCTAGGCTTGATCCAGTTTTGTCAACATGGTTTGGAAGGCGAACACGGCACTCGAGCCAGGGCATGTCGAGCCGAGTGGATCGTGACAGCCGCTGGCGACCGATAACCTGTGAGGGTCGGTGACGATATGAAAGATAGACAGTTCGTGACCCCGGTACTCGTGCGAGACGGCGAGGCGACCCCGCTTCGTCGAGTTCCATTCGATGAGCGAACGTTCGATGAACGCGCACTTCAGGACTTGCTGTTCGCACACCCCGCGTTGATCCCAGTCGGAGACATCGAGCCGCTCTTCGCTGGTCTTCGCCCTCTCGCACGCGAGTTGCCGGTCGGGGGTGGATTTCTCGATCTGATCTTCATGAACGGCGAGGGGTACCTCACGCTCGTTGAAACGAAGCTCTGGCGGAATCCCGAGGCGCGCCGTACCGTCGTCGCGCAGATCATCGATTACGCCTCGCACCTCTCAACGTGGACCTACGATGCGCTGCGACAGGCCGTGCTGTCATGCCGACACAACGACGCCGGGACGTCCTCCGACCCGCTGGTCGATCTTGCGAGCGATGGTGACGACGACGTGGATGAGCGAGAGTTTGTCGACCGCATGAATCGAAACTTGCGGCTCGGCCGTTTTGTCTTGCTGATCGTTGGTGACGGCATCCACGAAGGCGTTGAGCAGATGGCAGACTTCCTCAACCAGACACCCCAACTTCAATTCACCCTGGGCTTGGTTGAGATGGGGCTCTACGCCCTCGATGACAAGGCCCACCCGGCAGATTTCTTCGTGCAACCGAGGATTGTTGCGCGGACGCGCGAGGTGACGCGCGCGGTCGTCGAGATTAAAACGACGGTGCAACCGGACGCGATCCACGTCTCAGTACCTCCCACGCCGACCAAAGCACCGGGCGAGCGACGACCGATCACGGAGAGCGCTTTCCTCGATCAGCTGTCAGAATCAAGCTCGCCGGAGGTCGTCAGGTTCGCACAGTGGGTGCTCGAGCAAGCCCCCGCACACGACCTAACGATCACGTGGGGTGAAGGGGGTCCACTGCTGAGATACGAAGACGAGACCGGCCATCGCTTCACGTTTGGGAAGCTCAGCCGAGGGGGGACCCTCGGGGACACGCACTGGCTGGGTGGAGCGTGTCAACGCTGCGGGATCGACGCGTCCATCTATCAGAACTACCTGGACCAAGTCGCTGCCCTGATTCCGGGCGCGACCCGTCGCAGGGTCCGCACACCGAAGGGCACGGAACGGGAATATGTGGCGATGAGCGATAACCCGAAAAAGGGTGGTCCGCCACTTGCCACGTTGGTCACACACGGTCCGGAATGGTTCGAGATCATCGACGCCACGGTCCGGAAAATCCGTGAGGCTCTTGAGAACCGGGACGATAGAGCTGAATGACTGGCCAATATGCCAGCTGAACACCCCGTCGACCTTTCGGCCAGAAGCGTCATCTGAGCCGCAACTGGCGGGCGGAGTCACCCGTGGGTCCGGAGCGAAGCAAACAGGCCAAGCAGGGGCGGTTGTGGCTGACGGACGGGTCCTGCGTCCGCCGCCGCCCGGCGTACCGCCATCACGTCTGGGCCTATGCCTTTCTGACGGCGCGCACGCAGGACGGCCGGGTGCTGAAGATCTTGATCGAACGGTGGCGACGCGAGTACAACCCGGTGCGGCCACACAGTGCGTTGGACTATCGCCCCCCCCCCGGCTCCGGAGGCCATCCGCCCCCCGTCCGTGAGTGGCCTGTTCATGCGTCCAACTCTCTCATAAAAACTAGCTCAACCCTGGGGGGCAGATCACCCCGTAAGGTGCGTTTAATCGGCCGACCGCTCATGCGGCCTCCCGGTGGTAGAAATTGAGCCATCCGCCCAGACGCTCCCGCCGCTGCACGTCGGCGGCCAGGCTCACCGGCGGTGGCGGTCGTTGCAGGAGCTGGTTGTCGAGTCTCTGGTGGTTTCGCTCGCGATGGTCGTGGTCGACGTACTCGCCCACGAGGAGACGCAGGTGCCCTTCGCCGAGGGGGACGACGCGACTGAGACACTCCTCTTGAATAGAGCGGACGAACCGCTCGGCATACGCGTTGAGATTGGGACTCTTCGGCGGGAGACGGATCGGCTGGACACCCCCGCCCTCCAGGATCTCGCCAATCCCCCGCGTGGAGAGCGGGTCGCGGGCGTGAATCAGAGAGCGGGCGCGGCGCACGCAGCCATCGACCGGGTCCGTCACATTGCGGGCCCTCTGCTCCATCCACGTGCCGTACGGCTGCGGATGGATCCCGGCGATGGGCACGCGGCGGGACTGCAGCGCGATCACGAAGAAGACCAGGTACCGCTGGAGCCCGGCCAGCGTGAGCACCTCGACGGTGAACAGATCGCAGGCCGTGCGGCCCTCCCAGGGCGCCTGCAGGAACGGCTTCCCGGGCATGCGCCGGCTCCGCTCGGGAGCCGGGTCGATCCCGTGGTCGTGCAGGATCCGCTTCACCGGGGTCCGAGCGATCTCGTGGCCGAGGTGCGAGAGCGCCCCGCGGATCCGTGTGTCCCCCCACTGGGGATGCTCGACCGCCATCCGGACCACGAGCGCGGCCACGTCACGGCGCGTCATCGGCCGGCCGCGACCGCGGCGGGCGCTGCCGTCGGATGTCTGGGCGATCAATCTCCGGTACCAGCGAAGAATCGTGTCAGGCGTGACGATGCCGGCGACCTGCATCAAGACGCGCCGGCCGAGTTGCTGGCCGCGCACGGCGCGTCGACGGCGTTGGGCATCGGTCCGGCGAAGCGGCCGAGGGCCCAGGTGCTCCCGGAGGACCCGATGCTCCTCCCGAAGATACGCGATCAGATCGTCTTGGTGGCAGTTCACCCAGCCAGCGAACGTGAGAACGAGAAACTGGAGCGCAGGCGGCATGGCCTGAGATGACTTGGAAGACTCGACCAGCACTGACCGGACCTCGGCCCATTAAACGCACCTTACGCCATCCGTCCATGCACTCCCAAGGCGCGTTCGGCGCACGGTCATGGCACAGGCGTTCGACGTCTGCAAGACATAGAATCAGACACGGGATACGACACACGGCGGCGCGCGCCGGACGGCGTCCTTCCCCGTGTGTCGCAAACGGCCGTTTGCGACACATGCTGATCGGATAGGCCCGCGTCTCAAAGGCGGACGGCCTCATTCGTATCGTCGGGCAGGTGGTTGAACGGGAACTGCGGCCCCAGGATCGATCGGAGTGCAGGCGGGACGCGATTAACCGAGGCCGAGCCGACCGCGAAAGAGGAGCGCCCACACCAGCAGCCAGAGCGCCACTGCCCCCGCGCTGATGCCGAAGACCAACACCGGATGGTAGGCCAGCGCCAGCGGAATGGCGGCGCTGGTCCACAACCCGCCGCCCATGAACGGCTCGTGCATGAGCTGCTTGTAGCCGAAGGCCGAGGTCGCATCGGTGTCGCCTTCGGGATCGACGACGCGCAACAGCAAGAGCCCGGTGGCGGTGACGCCCATCGACTGCCCCATCTCGGCGATCGAGCGCTCGAACCATGAATCCGCTGGCAGGAGGCGGCGCGCCAACCACATCACGCAGAAAACGTTCCACAGTACGCCGGCGGCGACAAGGATCGCCAAGGGCACGAGCTCCCCCAGCACCACCTCCACGTTGATGGTCGAGATCGCGGCCACCACCAAGAAATCCATGGCGGTGCCCGAGAGGCGTTGCATGAGGCGATGGTCGAGCGGATTGCGCGTGGTGAAGTTGGCGAAGAAGAGCTGCACCACCAAGCCACCGATCATGCACAGGGGAAAGAGGGGGAAAGTGTCGAAGAAGGCGCGGCCGTCGGTGCTCGGCGGCCGCACCAGGAGTTCGACCCGTACCAGGCCGCCGTGGATCAGATAGCCAATGAAGACACCGAGACCGATGATGGCAAGATGGAAGCCGAGGCTGTCGATTGACGCCGCCGACACGGTCTGGCTCCCGGCACTCGGCCGCTCAGCTGGGTCGTAGACGCCGACGATACTGCTCTCGGGCATGTCCTCAATGCGCTTCAGCTGCCGGGTGTAGCCCCGGCGCGCCGCCCAGTTGACGAGCGCCATCCCGACGATGATGGCGAATAGGACACCGCAGGTCGCCGAGGTGAGGGCCAGATCCCTGCCCTCGGGCCAGGCATAGGCATCGAAGACCGGTTCCAGGCCAGCGGCCGTGCCGTGCCCTCCCTCGAAGCCGACCGGAATGATGGTGCCGATGGCCCCCGGGACGCTAAATACCGGCGTCAACAACACGATCGCCACCCCAAGGCCGACGACGTACTGGCCCCAGGCGACGATCTGGCCGTACGCCAACTGCGGCCCGGCGATCTCCCAGATGCGTCTGATCGGCGGAATGAACACGCCCAGGAAGAGGGCCGAGAAAACGATGTTGATGAGGAATCCCGGCAGCTGAGTCCAGCCTGCCGTCGTCGCTTCGGGCAGGGAGCCACCGATCGTCTGCACGAGCACCAAGCCAAGCAGACCGCCGATCACCGAAGCCGGCAGGTAGAGCTTCTGGAACAGGCGGATCTCGACGCGCAGGAGCTTGCCGACCACCAGCAGGATGCACAGCGCGCTGAAGGAGAGGACGATATTCATAGGATTCGGATGCGAGTCATCGAGTCAGTCGTGCCGCACGGTGCGCCCAAGCCGACGAGACTATAGGACGATAGGGTAATTGACGCCCCTTCATGTCACACGGGGAGTATATGCCGGGTTACCGCAGGCGCGGGATGGAGGTAGCCGTCGATGACGCCCGATACCCCCCGCGATGGTGCGGGGCGACCTCAGTTGGCGGAGACGTGCGTCCCTCCTCGATTCACGGGCCCTCTGCCGGGTGCTTCCGCCATCAACTGTTGCTACCCCACCCTTATCTCGTTCTAACCAAACCGCTTAGACTAGATATTCAGTGCCAGAGAGCTGCCAGCGTCAAAATCGGCTGGAAGTATCTGAATGATTAGGGCTTAAGCTCTCTTCACCAACACTTGATGACGGAAGCACCCATCAACTGTTGCTACCCAGCCATTATCTCGTTCTAACCAAACCACTTAGACTAGATATTCAGTGCCAGAGAGCTGCCAGCGTCAAAATCGGCTGGAAGTATCTGGATGATTAGGGCTTAAGCTCTCTTCACCAACACTTGATGACGGAAGCACCGATGAACGTGCAGAGCTCATCAGCCTGCAGCTCAATGATTTCGAAGTCGCGCAACAGCCGCTGGTTGAAGCGCTTCGGCGCTGTCGAGGCCCGCTCGAGCCATCGCGCGATGGTATTGCGGGAATGGCCCGTAACCCGGGCGGTCGCAGACATGCTCACACCCTCGACGCGCAGGCTCGCGACCTGGTCGAATTCCCTACGAGCGCAGCGAAGGCCGCTGTACGCGGTCCCCGTGTGCGTGCTGACCGTTCCCCCGCAGACCGTGCAGCGGTACCGCCAGCGTCGGCCCCACTTCGTCGAAAACGAGCCGTGGCCCACAATGTTGAGGCCCAGTGTTCCACGGGTGTCACACCCGCGCTTGGCGCAGGCCATCCCGTCGATCGCGTGCATCGCTCACGTGTACCTGGGGGGAACCCGCGGTTTTCGCCCAAGATCTCGGAGGTGAAGGCGCCCGATCAACAGCGACCGGCGCAAGCACCCACTGGCTCGCGGTCATGTCCAGTGACAGCCCGAGCCGTTCGAGCGACGTCTGAGCCTGGTCCATGTAGAGCAACCCGCCGACGCCTTCGAGCAGCCAGATCACGATGCCCGCAACGACGCCACCCAGCAGCCAACGAGACACATTGATCTCAGCCATGATGCATCCTTCGAATGCCACCGATCTTGGCGGCATGTTATCCATAATCGTGGCTATGCCTGGACGCCGACCGCTATTATTCTGATACGAAGAAACTGATCTCGTCCCATGCAAGATGACCAGTTGTTCAGCGCGATCCTGGCCTGCGGCCTCGCCGTCGTCTTGCCCGTGGAGATCTACTATCGCGTACGATCTCAGGCGTCCGGCGAGAAACTCGATCGGCGCCGGGAAGGGCTCTTTATCCTGTTGACGCTCCGACCGATCGCCCTGGTGGGCATGATCGGATTGTTGACATTCGTTGCGAGCCCGTCACGAATGGCGTGGTCGGCCCTGCCCTTGCCCCTGTGGCTCCGGTGGATGGGTGTGGGAGTTGGAGTGGTGGCCGCTTGTCTGTTGATCTGGACGTTCCGGAGCCTGGGAACTAATCTCACAGACACCGTGGTGACCAGAAAAGACCATACGCTGGTCACCAGCGGCCCATACCGTTTCGTCCGGCATCCGTTCTACGTCGCGTACACGCTCGCTATTGCTGCCAACGCGCTAGCAACGGCTAACTGGTTCATGGGGCTCACCGGTGGGCTCGTGGTTGTGTTGCTCGTCATACGCACCGCCACGGAAGAAGCGCAACTGACGAAGCGCTTCGGTGATGCTTACGTGACGTACATGAAGCGAACGGGAAGATTTCTCCCGCGCATCGCGTAAGGTGCGATTAATGGGCCGACCACTCTAGTAGAAACTGAGCAGCCCGCCGAGGCGCTCACACCGCTGAACGTCGGCGTCTGAGCGTATCGGAGGTGGCGGTCGTTGCAGGAACTGGTTGTCGAGTCCCTGCGCGCGTGCCCGTGGTCGGCGGCGTCGGCCCGCCCCGTCGCCGCGTGTGGCACGATCGCGGGCCGGCTCGTACCTGTGGCCTGGACGCGAGCCGCGGCGCACCGACGGGCGGTGTCCGGCCCCGCCCTTACGCGGTGGTGCGTCGCACGAGGCGGAGGGCTGGCGCGGTGCGCGTGGCGGCGGCGCCGGTCGGGTGCGCGCGCCCGCGGGGCGTCGCCTGTGCCTGCTGTGCCAGATAGGCGACGAGCTGGTCGCCGGCGTCGAGTAGTTCCTGCTCATTGATGATGTTGTAGCGGTCGAAGATGGCGCGGCTCTTGTGGCCGGTCAGGAGCATGGCGACCCGCTCGGGGACGCTGGCGCGGATCAGGTTGCGCGCGGCGGTACGGCGGCAGTCGTGCAGGAAGCGGGTCGGCACGCCGGCTGCCTGACAGGCGGTGCGCCACGCCGTGCGCCAGCGGCGGACAGAGATGCCGTCGCGGTGGAAGACCAGGGGGCTGTCGGGGTCGCGGCGTGCCCGCCGTCGCGCCAGCGCCTCGGCGATGGGGGGCGAGATCGGAAGAATCCGCCCGACCAGCGTTTTCGAGCGGGCCGGTGAGAGCCGGATGACGCCGCCAGCCACATCAATCTCGTCCCAGGTGAGGCCGAGGATCTCGTTCTTGCGCCAGCCGGAGTAGTAGGCCAGGTCGAGGATGTCCTGCCACGGGGCGAGCAGGTGGGCGCGGACGGTGAGGTATTCGGGGTGTTCGAAGAAGCCCTGGCGAGGGGGATTCTCCCGGAGCCGGTCGGGGAAGCCGGGCACGGTGTCGAACCAGCCCCAGTGGACGGCGAGCGTGCCCATGCGGTGGAGGGCCGAGGTTTCCCGGTTGATGGTGCCGGTGGCCGCCCCGGCAGCGCGCCGGGCGAGTTGGTACTGGCGGATTTGATACGTGGTGAGCGCGGCGGCTCGCGCAGCGCGGCCGAAGAAGGCGGTGAGATGGGTGATCCGGCCACGGGCGGTGCTGACGGACCGGAACTGCCGGACCTCGTAGTCCTGGAGGTGGGCGTCGATGAGGACCCCCAGGGGCGCCCCTGGGGGCCGAACGTGCGCGTGAGCGGCGCCGTGGCGCGCGCGTCACCGGAGGTGGTGGTCGAGACGGTCTCGGGCGGGGTCATGGACTCGGTTCCTCCTTGTGGTGGCGGCCGCGGGTAGGCGGTGTCCGTCCACATTCGCTCTGGGGGGCGCGACAGGCAAGGGGAATGTGCGGAGGCGAAGGCACGGCGATGCGATCCGTGGCGTACGCGCCGGCATTGTCAAGTTGAGGTTAGCGGCCGTTTTTGACGCCCAGCATGACGGGTTCGCGACGGGCTGGCCCCAGCATCTTGGGGGTCAATCGACGAACTTTTCGTCAACTTGACAATGCCCTCAGCGTCACTGTGGACGTGAGGGTCGCGTCCGCGCCTTCCTCGACCTCCGCATCCGCCACCGAGGCCGCAGGCCCTGCGCTGCTGACCGAGAGCCCGCCATCGAGCGTGCGCCCATCCGCCGTGCAGACCCCGGGAGGCGGTGTTGCACGCCGTCGTCCCGT
This sequence comes from Vicinamibacterales bacterium, assembly GCA_965237405.1. Classification (GTDB taxonomy): domain Bacteria; phylum Acidobacteriota; class Vicinamibacteria; order Vicinamibacterales; family UBA8438; genus CAUZIB01. Next base: position 3,265,421 of record OZ250139.1, read on the forward strand.
TGACCCGCACCGTCACGTCGCCAAGGCCCGACGGGAGGATGCGCACGGCCCAGCCGTTGTTCTTGCCCGGGGTTAGCCGGCTCGCCTTCTCGATGCTCCGGCCCGTCACGTTGAAGAGTCCGTTCTGGACCGCGGAAGGTGCGTTTAATCGGCCGACCGCTCATGCGGCCTCCCGGTGGTAGAAATTAAGCCATCCGCCCAGACGCTCCCGCCGCTGCACGTCGGCGGCCAGGCTCACCGGCGGTGGCGGTCGTTGCAGGAGCTGGTTGTCGAGTCCCTGGTGGTTTCGCTCGCGCTGGTCGTGGTCGACGTACTCGCCCACGAGGAGACGCAGGGGCCCTTCGCCGAGGGGGACGACGCGACTGAGACATTCCTCTTGAATAGAGCGGACGAACCGCTCGGCATACGCGTTGAGATTGGGACTCTTCGGCGGGAGACGGATCGGCTGGACACCCCCGCCCTCCAGGATCTCGCCAATCCCCCGCGTGGAGAGCGGGTCGCGGGCGTGCATCAGATAGCGGGCGCGGCGCACGCAGCCATCGACCGGGTCCGTCACATTGCGGGCCCTCTGCTCCATCCACGTGCCGTACGGCTGCGGATAGATCCCGGCGATGGGCACGCGGCGGGACTGCAGCGCGATCACGAAGAAGACCAGGTACCGCTGGAGCCCGGCCAGCGTGAGCACCTCGACGGTGAACAGATCGCAGGCCGTGCGGCCCTCCCAGGGCGCCTGCAGGAACGTCTTCCCGGGCATGCGCCGGCTCCGCTCGGGAGCCGGGTCGATCCCGTGGTCGTGCAGGATCCGCGTCACCGGGGTCCGAGCGATCTCGTGGCCGAGGTTCGAGAGCGCCCCGCGGATCCGTGTGTCCCCCCACTGGGGATGCTCGACCGCCATCCGGACCACGAGCGCAGCCACGTCACGGCGCGTCATCGGCCGGCCTCGACCGCGGCGGGCGTTGCCGTCGTATGTCTGGGCGATCAATCTCCGGTACCAGCGGAGAATCGTGTCAGGCGTGACGATGCCGGCGACCTGCATCAAGACGCGCCGGCCGAGTTGCTGGCCGCGCACGGCGCGTCGACGGCGTTGGGCATCGGTCCGACGAAGCGGCCGAGGGCCCAGGTGCTCCCGGAGGACCCGATGCTCCTCCCGGAGATACGCGATCAGATCGTCTTGGCGGCGGTTCACCCAGCCAGCGAACGTGAGAACGAGGAACTGGAGCGCAGGCGGCATGGCCTGAAATTACTTGGGAGACTCGACCAGCACTGACCGGACCTCGGCCCATTAAACGCACCTTACGGGCACCGCCAGGGATTTCTTCGTGGTGGCCGCGATCTCGACCATCAACGTGGAGGTGGTACTGGGGGAGTTCGTGCGGTGCTTCCACCGACCGCCTGGAAACAGCTCGCCGACGCGCAGGTCGACGGTTGGCGGCGGTGGGACCCGGAAGCCAGCCCGCGACCCCATCGGTTATGGTCGCGAGGCGATGAGGTGGCGAATGTGGTCGAATTGGCGCCAGGTTTCGGCCAGAAGTGGCGGTCAATCCCTCAAAAAATATAACCGCTTTGATATAACCGATCATCACCGATCCGACATGGGGCCTTCTAAGCCGAGGGTCGCAGGTTCGAATCCTGCCGGGCGCGCCACTTTCCTAAAGAATTCGCTGATTGTGCCCATTGCCTGGGCACCGGGGGCGAAGGTACAGGCGAACAAAGTGACCGGTCGTCCCCACAGATTGGCTGACTGAAGTACGCCCCGCGCCACCCCCGCGCTTCACAACGGCCGGCGCCGATGGCATGGTGTGACGTCGTGGAGCCCCGTACGCTGCGTGAATGCCGGATCGCGTTGGGAAAGTCGCAGGCGGCGTTCGCGGCGATGCTCGGTGTGTCCCCCGAATCGTACCGGACGTGGGATGCCGGGCGGCGGGCGACGCCGCTAAAGATACTCGCGCGAGCCCGTGCGCTGGCGACGCATCGCGATGACCACGCGCTCCTTCCGTTGCCCGTGCTCGCGCTCCTCATCGGCGTGCACGTCAAAACGCTACGGGCGGCGGCGCGAGACGGGCGGCTACCTGTGACCTATGACACGCGGACGACCTTTCGACAGCTCCGAGCGCGGGCAACGCTCGCAGCCGTCACGCAGTTTCGCCACGCCTACTATGGCCGACCGGTGCGGCCGGCGGACCGTCGCGTGCCCTTGACCTGGGCTGGTGTACCCGACGACTACGCTGAGCAGATCCGCGCGCTGCGTCGCGCACGTGGGTTGAGCCAGGCGCAATTGGCCACGCTGGTGGGCGCGGCTCGGAAGGCCGTCGTCTACCAATGGGAGGCGCGCAAACGCACGCCGTCGCCCCTGTTCTGGCAACGCCTCACCGCGCTCTTCACGACAGCGGCCAGCCCCTCGGCAACAGGATCGTCGTCAGCCAAGTACAGCGTGCAGCCCTGATTGGCGCAGTGAACAACGCCGTCGGCTATCAGTGGGAGGCGCGAAGGCGGGTGCCCTTCCCTCGTACTGTCCAAGAACCCGATCGACGCCGTCCGACGGGCTGATTCTACGCTGGACGCTCGCCGGGTCGCGACGTTCGTGACCGCCGAGAGCCTCTGCTCGGCTCGCCCCGTATGTCGCCTTTTCCCCACGTGTTGCAGTGCCTCGTCGTGGCCGTCGCGGGCTGGATCAACCCGCAGCCGCGTGACGTCATTGACTCTCTCCAGGAAGAGAATCGCGTCCGCCGAGAGCAGCGCGGTCCTGGCCGGCTCCGGGTCACCGACGCCCAGCGCCGGCGCCGGGCCGCCCACGGGTCATGGACACGATCCGCCGGCGCATCGTCCGGATGGCCACCGAGAACCGCGCGTGGGGCGACACCCGTATTCGGGATGCCCGCGGCAACCTCGGTCATCAGGTCGCCCGGGGCCCCCTCGCCAACGTGCGCAAGGAGCGCGGCCTCGAACCCGCCCCCGACCGCAAGACGCGCACGACCTGGCGGGAGTGTCTCGCGGCCCACTGGGACGTGCTCGCCGCCGCCGACTGCTGCACGGTCGCGGTCTGGACGCCACGCGGCCTGACCCGCGTCACCGTGCTGGGCCTGATTCACCTGCCCAGCCGCCGCGTTCAGATCGCGGGCATCAGCGCCGAGCCAGACGGGCCGTGGGGCACCCAGCTCCTGCGGCACGCCACCGATGCCGAGGACGGATGCCTGCGACACAGACGGTTCCTCATCCATGACCGCGACCCGCGCTTCCGGCCGGCCGGGCGCGACCCGCTCCCCCCGGCCGATGTCACCCCCATCCGACGCCCCGCCCGCGCGCCGACCCTGAACGCCTCCACGGAGCGCTTCGGGCGCACCATCAAGGACTCCTGCCTCGAGCGCATGGGCCTGATCGGCGCGGGCTCGCGGCGTCGCGCCGGCCGCGAGTGCGTCGCGCACGACCACCACGAACGGAATCACCAGGGGCTCGACCATCGCCGGATCCTGCCGCTGTCGACGGCACCGCCACCCCGTGGTCGCGTCCCGTGCCGACAGCGGCTCGGGGGGATGTTGCACGACGACTCTCGGTCAGCAGCGTGATACATGACCGGCCGTCAACCCCACGATCTCGTTTTTGGACAGTACGGGCATTGCAATGCCTCCCCGTTTGGCGCTAAACGGTCGATGTCGGTCGGCTGTCGTGCGACGGCTTCGCTATTTGGTCGAGGCTCATGGAGTGCAGTACCCACTGAATGGGACTGCGATCAGCGAAACAGAACGCAGCCCATCGGGTCGAGCACCGTTAGAAGATATCTGGCGCAGGAACTCGGACGGTGGAGGCTCTCGCGTGAACATCAGCCCGCTCGTGGACCGCGCTCGCTCGCTGTGCGACGAGTCGGTGCTCCAATATTTGAATCCAATCCGACCATCTCACGGTGTCCTCCGGCAACAAGCGCCTTGGGTGAGGAACCCGCGACATGCGGATGGCTCAGGAAGGGTGCTCCCAGTATATGCCCGCCGAGGGCGGGGCGATACCGATCACAGACAGCTTCATCGCGGCGACGGACGCCATTGACGGGTCGCCGCGGTCGTGCGAAGATCTCGTCTTTCCGAATCGGAGAATCGTCCATGCCACTCGTGCAGCAGGCCCTGACCCAGCTCGATAGCGCGCAGGAGTTCTTCAACCGCTCCACACGGAGCCTGACGGAGGAGCACTCCGGCGTGAGGCCCGCGCCGGGCATGATGACCGCCGCGCAGCAGGTGGCCCACGCCGCACACACCATCGGTTGGTTTATCGAGGGTACGTTCCGACCGGAAGGATTCGACACCGACTTCGACGTGCACGCCAAAATCGTGGAGGGCTACGCGTCGCTCGCCGCCGCGCGCGCCTGGTTCGACAAGGCTGTCGCTGCCGCGAAGGCGACGCTGTCCACCAAGAGCGATGCTGAGTTGATGGCCCCGATCGCGCCGGGACCGATCATGGGCGGTGCGCCGCGCATGGCCGTCCTCAGCGCAATCACCGACCACACCGCTCACCATCGCGGTGCGTTGACGGTCTATGCCCGAGTGAGCGGGATCGTCCCGCCCATGCCGTACGCGGATCAGCTTTAGCCAGGATTTCCTTTTTGACCGTCCTGGTACGGGCGGGGTAGCCGATCCACGGCCGCGATGCAGCGGTTCTTGGACTACTGCCACCCTCGATACCCCTTTCGCTGGTATTGTCAAGTTGAGGCTGACGGCCGTTTTTGATGCCCAGCATGGTGGGTTCGCGACGAGCTCGACCCAGTATCTTGGGGGTCGATCGACGTGCTTTTCGTCAACTTGACAATACCCTCACCAGAGCCAACATCGAAGAGTGGGTGATGACGACATGTCGGGACCAAGCGCCGCGCGGTGGCGCTCGCCGAGGGCTGTGTGAGGGTCGTCGTCAATGTCGGATCGGGCGTCGGAACGGCGACCAAAGGATGATCCAGAAGGGCACGTATGGATCATCTTTTCGACTGCGGTGTTTCCCCTTCCCGGATTACATGGACTCCTCCCGGCACTGCGATGCAACATCCTGGGGAGCAGTGAACGGTTCAGGATGAACCAGGAGGGAGGCCGAAATGGATGGTACGACAGTGGCGGTGGATCTCACAAAGAGGGTGTTCGTTGTGGCGGTAGCGAACGATCGAGGCCAGATCCTCAACCGCAAGCGGTACGGCCGGGCTTCGTTTCAGCGCTTTCTGGAAACCCGGCCACCGTTAGCGTGACAAATGACGGACGGGAGTTCGGAGAAGCAGACCGCCCGTGAGCTGGTCGCGAGCGCGTCACGCATCGTGGGCTTCACCGGCGCCGGCATCTCGACGGAGTCAGGTGTGCCAGATTTTCGGAGTCCGGAGGGCGTATGGGCGCGAAACCGGACTGTCTACTTCCAGGAATTCCTATCGAGCGAGGCTGATCGGATCGAATACTGGCGGCAGAAGATGGAGGGTTGGCCCGCCATGCGCGACGCGCGCCCGAACGCCGGGCACCACGCGTTCGTCGCGCTGCACACGCAGGGCAAGCTGCAGGCGATGATCACGCAAAATATCGAACGCCTGCACCAGCGGTCAGGTTTGCCGGCCGACCTCGTCCTGGAACTGCACGGCACCACGACCGAGGCGGTCTGTCTGACCTGCGGCGACCGCATACCGTCCGACGAGGCGTGCCGGCGGGTGGCGGGCGGCGAGCTCGCCCCGCGCTGCAAGGCGTGCGGCGGGTTGCTCAAGCCGGCGACCGTGTCTTTCGGCCAGGCAATGCCGCACGACGTCATGGTGCGGGCGTATGCGGCCGCCGAGTCCTGCGACCTGCTGCTTGCAGTCGGCTCCTCGCTGGTGGTCGAGCCGGCGGCGTCGATTCCCCGAATCGCCAAGCGCGCCGGCGCGCGCCTGATTATCGTCAACCGCGAGCCGACCCCGCTGGACGTCATCGCGGACGTGGTCATGCACGGCGAGATCGGCGCCATCCTGCCCGCACTCGTATAGGCCCTTCCATGCCAGAGCTCCCCGAAGTAGAGACCGTCCGGCGCACCCTAGCGCCGGCCCTCGAAGGACACCATCTCCGCCGTTTCGTTCGACTGGCCGCGCACCTGCGTCAGTGACTGCGCGCGAGACGGAGGTGCGCCCCGGGGTTTCCCTGCGGGCTCCTAGGCGTGGCGCAAGATTTCGCCGAAGCCGCCGATTGGGGCGTTGTTGCACGAATCGTCACGGGCCCGCACGATGCCCACCGACAGGATCCTCACGGGCCGATGCGATATGACACTGGTCGGCCGAGCTCGGTCATCCGATTGAGGATCACACAGCCGAGGACGACCTCACTCCCCTGTCCAGCTGGACTCCGGGCGCGAAGGCCATCGGCGATGATGGACGTGTCGCGGAAGAACGTGTTCTCCACCCGGCTCTGACGATGGTACCCTGACGTCTTTTTCCAGCGGCGCGGTCCGAGCTGCTTCACCAACGTGATCGTCCGATCCCGCGCGGGCGACCGCGGGCCGTGGCCAGAGACGTTCGCCGTCCTGGCCGGTGGGATGACGACCGTCGCACCCCGCGCCGTCGCGGTCTCGTAGACGGCGACCGTGTCATAGGCGGCGTCAGCGGTGATGCGCACGAGAGGACCATCGACCGCGATGAGTAGATCGAGGGCTGTGGTCGCATCATCACTCGTCGCCTCGGTCAGCGTGTGGACACGGATCACGCCTGACTGATCGAGGCGTTGGTGCGCGGATGCGGGCAGGCCTACGCGCTTCAAACCGTCGAGCCCGTCACCTACCGATGTGGTACGAGACGGGTCTGCCAAGCTCGGTCATCCGGTGCAGAACGTTACACGCGAGCACGGCCTCACGCCGTTGCCCCGATGAACTGCGTGCCCGAAGACCGTCGCCGACGATCGACTTGTACCGGAAGAACGCATTCTCCACGCGCGCTTGCTGATGGTAACCAGACGCCTTCGTCCACCGTCGCCGTCCGAGAGCCTTCACCCTCCTGATCGTCCGATCGCGGGCACCTGATCGGGCGCCCCGTCGAGACAACGACGCGGTCTTGGTCGGCGGCACCACGACCCTCGCCGGTCGGGTAGACCAGGGTCGTTGCTGACCCTGGCACCGGGTCGCCGGAGGCGGTCACCCGCCTCCGGACCGGGTCGCCGGAGGCGGTCACCCGCCTCCGGCTCCCACAGAACGGAGCGTGCGGATTTCCCGCACTCCGCTCTTCGCAAACTGATTCACAGCACAGCGAGTGCTTGCAGCTCCCGATGCGGGAGACGTAAACGTGGTCGCTGCAACGGGTGCCTCGCCTTAATCTGGTGAAAGACGTCCCAAGAGATGTGGCCCTTGCGACTCCGGCTGCTGAGCATCTTGCGCCAGTAGCGCTCGACGGCATGGCCTATGCGCTGCAGGGCACGGAAGTTCCCCGCCACCCCGAAGTACGCATAGTGCCCCTGCAAGAGGCGGTTCAGGTTCAGGGCCTGCTCTCGAACCGGCAAGTGCCGCATCCGCCGCATCAGGTCGCGGAGCGTCGTCAGGGTGCGGCGGACCCGGGACTTCTCAGTCCGAATCCCCACTTTGTATCCCCCGCCCCGATTCCGGGTGCAGTACAGGGTGAAGCCGACGAAGTAGATCGTCTCCGGTCGTCTTCTCCCTCGTTTCGGTGCGTGCCTTGCGGCGAACCGGCCGAACTCGACCAGTTTCGTTTTGTTCGGTTCCAGCGTCAGATTGAACTTCGCCAACCGCTTGCGCAGGACACCCTGGACACGTAATGCATCGGCTCGGTACTGAAAACACACCACGAAGTCGTCGAGGTAGCGGACCATATATGCCTCGCCTTTCAGACGGGGCTTCACCACGCGTTCGAACCAGAGGTCGAGGACGTAGTGGAGGTACACATTGCTCAACAGGACGCTAATGGAGCCGCCCTGTGGGGTGCCTTCCTCACTCGGCTGATGCACGCCGTCTTCCAGGGCGCCGGCTTTCAACCAGCGCCTCATCAGGCTGAGCAGGCGAGGGTCGCCGACTCGGTGCTCGACGAAGCGGAGCAACCAGTCGTGGTTCAGACTCCCAAAGAAGTTCTTCAAATCCGCCTCAAGGACCCAGCTCACCTTCCGCCCCGCTATCACTTCCGTGAGCGTGGCGAGGGCGTGATGGGCACCTTGACCCGGCCGCCCGCCGAACGAGCAGGGCATGAAGTCCTCCTCGTAGATGGCGGACAACACTTGGGCGACGCTTCGCTGAAGCGCCCGGTCGGCCACACATGGCACGCCAATCGGACGCTTCTCACGCTTCCCTGGTTTGGGGATGTGCACCCGCCTGACGGCAGGTGCCGGATATCCCCGGCGGTGCATGGACCGGAGCATCGGCTCGACCCACGCCTTGAACTCCTCCTGCGCTTCCTCCACTGTTTGCCCATCCACGCCCGGCGCCGTCTTCGAGGACATTCCACAGAGGTTCCCCCAAATTCGGCCCCGAGTGACATGATGCGCCAGTGAAATAAAACGCACCTTCGGCTCACAACGAGCTTTGGCTGCTATCCGTTCGAGTCCCGTTTCCATGACAGGCGGTTCTCCTCTTTGCATAGAAGGCCCTCTCGTCCATTGCATGACGCTCATGTTGCCCTCGAACGACTCAGTTTCCGCTGGCCGCTTCCCCATGTAGCCGGCTCTCCCGACCTCGGAGTACTATCAGCCAGTCTGACTTCCGCCAGGTCATCGGGTCGTCCTCGCGTTGGTAGCTCGTCGGACCCTACAAGCGCCGCTTGAACCTGACGGACCTCCCTTGTTCCCGTGAGGCCCTTCAACTGCATGCCGACGGTACGAACCCCGGAAGCGCCTTGCTGCCACTCGCCATCACGCGGCGCAAGATGTTGCCTTCCCCCTTGGGAGATGGGGTCGGCCCCTCCAACCACGATCGATTTCGGGGCTATCTTTCCGTTCACTTGCGTTCCGGCCTACAGTTTCCCTGTCTACGCTTCGCAGCGGCCGTTACCGAACGCCACGCAAGACTCGGTACGCGGCTGCTGGCTAGGCCTTGCCGCGGTTGCCATTTCAGGCGCCTGTGCCTCACGAGCTTTCAAGGCGCAACTCCCACAGAACGGAGCGTGCGGATTTCCCGCACTCCGCTCTTCGCAAACTGATTCACAGCACAGCGAGTGCTTGCAGCTCCCGATGCGGGAGACGTAAACGTGGTCGCTGCAACGGGTGCCTCGCCTTAATCTGGTGAAAGACGTCCCAAGAGATGTGGCCCTTGCGACTCCGGCTGCTGAGCATCTTGCGCCAGTAGCGCTCGACGGCATGGCCTATGCGCTGCAGGGCACGGAAGTTCCCCGCCACCCCGAAGTACGCATAGTGCCCCTGCAAGAGGCGGTTCAGGTTCAGGGCCTGCTCTCGAACCGGCAAGTGCCGCATCCGCCGCATCAGGTCGCGGAGCGTCGTCAGGGTGCGGCGGACCCGGGACTTCTCAGTCCGAATCCCCACTTTGTATCCCCCGCCCCGATTCCGGGTGCAGTACAGGGTGAAGCCGACGAAGTAGATCGTCTCCGGTCGTCTTCTCCCTCGTTTCGGTGCGTGCCTTGCGGCGAACCGGCCGAACTCGACCAGTTTCGTTTTGTTCGGTTCCAGCGTCAGATTGAACTTCGCCAACCGCTTGCGCAGGACACCCTGGACACGTAATGCATCGGCTCGGTACTGAAAACACACCACGAAGTCGTCGAGGTAGCGGACCATATATGCCTCGCCTTTCAGACGGGGCTTCACCACGCGTTCGAACCAGAGGTCGAGGACGTAGTGGAGGTACACATTGCTCAACAGGACGCTAATGGAGCCGCCCTGTGGGGTGCCTTCCTCACTCGGCTGATGCACGCCGTCTTCCAGGGCGCCGGCTTTCAACCAGCGCCTCATCAGGCTGAGCAGGCGAGGGTCGCCGACTCGGTGCTCGACGAAGCGGAGCAACCAGTCGTGGTTCAGACTCCCAAAGAAGTTCTTCAAATCCGCCTCAAGGACCCAGCTCACCTTCCGCCCCGCTATCACTTCCGTGAGCGTGGCGAGGGCGTGATGGGCACCTTGACCCGGCCGCCCGCCGAACGAGCAGGGCATGAAGTCCTCCTCGTAGATGGCGGACAACACTTGGGCGACGCTTCGCTGAAGCGCCCGGTCGGCCACACATGGCACGCCAATCGGACGCTTCTCACGCTTCCCTGGTTTGGGGATGTGCACCCGCCTGACGGCAGGTGCCGGATATCCCCGGCGGTGCATGGACCGGAGCATCGGCTCGACCCACGCCTTGAACTCCTCCTGCGCTTCCTCCACTGTTTGCCCATCCACGCCCGGCGCCGTCTTCGAGGACATTCCACAGAGGTTCCCCCAAATTCGGCCCCGAGTGACATGATGCGCCAGTGAAGTAAAACGCACCTTCGGCTCACAACGAGCTTTGGCTGCTATCCGTTCGAGTCCCGTTTCCATGACAGGCGGTTCTCCTCTTTGCATAGAAGGCCCTCTCGTCCATTGCATGACGCTCATGTTGCCCTCGAACGACTCAGTTTCCGCTGGCCGCTTCCCCATGTAGCCGGCTCTCCCGACCTCGGAGTACTATCAGCCAGTCTGACTTCCGCCAGGTCATCGGGTCGTCCTCGCGTTGGTAGCTCGTCGGACCCTACAAGCGCCGCTTGAACCTGACGGACCTCCCTTGTTCCCGTGAGGCCCTTCAACTGCATGCCGACGGTACGAACCCCGGAAGCGCCTTGCTGCCACTCGCCATCACGCGGCGCAAGATGTTGCCTTCCCCCTTGGGAGATGGGGTCGGCCCCTCCAACCACGATCGATTTCGGGGCTATCTTTCCGTTCACTTGCGTTCCGGCCTACAGTTTCCCTGTCTACGCTTCGCAGCGGCCGTTACCGAACGCCACGCAAGACTCGGTACGCGGCTGCTGGCTAGGCCTTGCCGCGGTTGCCATTTCAGGCGCCTGTGCCTCACGAGCTTTCAAGGCGCAACGCCCACAGATCCGGACGTGCGGGTTCTGCCGCATCCGGCTCCTCGACAGATGGCTTCGCTACGCGCCGTCGCGTACCCGCTGGTCCAGGAAGCCAGGCGATGGCCACCGCCATCCCTACGGCTTGTCTGGCCAGTTCGGCTATCCGTTGTTGTGACGTGGAGACGGAACCCAACCTCGGTGTGTTGGCCGTCTTTCCCTCCACCGGTGCCACCTGCCGGTGCCCCCTTCCCTCCACGGGGTCTCGTGGGCTCAATTCCCCCGCTTCGGCGGTACTCTGAGACACGCCGACTCCTCGCCGCCCATCCCCCCGCGCTTCGTTGCCTTCGCCCGGCGGTACCATCCGAGCACCTGCGGTTCGCTCCGTCGGACGCCAGGTGCGACGTCCACGGCCTCGGGCTTGGTGAGCCGGTGCCCGCCCCCCGGCGGTCTTTACGATGGAGACGACGAGGCCTCCCGGGTTCCCGGGAAACCCACCCGCCCGCATGCCACGCGCTCCGACCCCGGCGAGGTCGCCGCCTCCACGGCCTCTGAGACGCGGCGAGATGACCTTCCGTCCAACGCGCACGACGTCGGCCCTCGCACGCAATGCATTTCGGGGCTCAATCACGCGGCCTACGGGCTCCCTGTGAACGCTTCGCGCCCGGGGTCACCCCAGGCCCACGCATCACTCGGTTCCGGCTGGCGGCCGACCGTGGCCGGATGGGATTGGTTCCCCACAGGGTTTCGAACAAGGTTTCAAAGATCACATCACGGCATCGTGTCCCCCTTGACCGGGCTTTCCCGGCACACGCGTTGGTGCACGAATCGTCACGGGCCCACACGATGCCACCCGACAGGATCCTCACCTGCCGATGCGATATGACACGGGTCGGCCGAGGGCGGTCATCCGATTCAGGATCTCACAGCCGAGGACGGCCTCACTCCCCTGCCCAGCTGGACTCCGGGCGCGAAGACCATCGCCGATGATGGACGTCTAGCGGAAGAACGTGTTCTCCACCCGGTCCTGACGATGGTACCCTGACGCCTTCTTCCAGCGACGCCGTCCGAGCGTCTTCACCCACATGATCGTCCGATCCCGCGCGGGCGACCACGGGCCGTGGCCAGAGACGTTCGCCGTCCTGACCGGTGGGATGACGACTGTCGCACCCCGCGCCGTCGCCGTTTCGTAGACGGCGACCGTGTCAGAGGCGGCGTCAGCGGTGACGCGCACGAGAGGACCCTCGACCGCGGTGAGCAGATCGAGGGCGGTGGTCGCATCATCACCCGTCGCCTCGGTCAGCGTGTGGACGAGAATCGCGCCTGACTGATCGACGCCACGGCGGAGCTACCGCCAGCCACGCTGGCCGCGGCCCCCGTGTGTCGCGACGGCCCACGCGCCTTGGCCCACGATCGACAGGCCGGTGCTCTCGACGATGAGATGGATGGGTCCCGTGGCCGGGACGCGACGGAGCATCACAGCAAGCTGCTGACTCCGCCGCGAGCGTGTGGTGTGGTCCGGCGCATCCAGATCGGCGCCCATCAAGGCCAGGACCGACCGCACGAACCCCTCCGTCTGGCGCAAGGGTAAGCTGAAGACAAGCCGGAGGACCAACGCGGTCTCGATCGTCACATCCGAGAACCGCTTCTGCCCGCCGGGTCGACCGGAGGGCGACGGTCGCCGTCGCCACGCGTCCGTGGCATCGGCAGAGAGCCACAGGGTCACGTCACCTCACTGGACGAGCGCTCGCTCGTACTCCCGCCAGTTCCCGACACGATACGGTGTCTTGTATTTCGGAGGCACCCTCGACTTCATCAGCAGGATCGTGCGCCGGCCGCGGCAACAGGACCAGCCGGTTGACGATGCCCGCCGAAGTGAGGGTCAGGAGCCATGCACCAAAGCCTCACATCATGCCGGCGACAAACGGCTGCTTGGGCAGACGGGCGACGGGGTCGATCCGCGCGGTGCGGTGGCGGCAGTCGCGACAGCGCAGGCGGACCGCGAGTTCGGCCACGCGCATACGGGGATGGGTGCATGGATGGGTCAGCACTTCGGCGGGGTCCACGCGTGCCTGACGACCGCAGGTGTCACACGTCGCGACGAACATCCACGCGCCGTCGGCGTAGTCACCCAGCCGCATCTTACTGAAAATCCTCGAGTTCGGGAATGCGCCCGTAGGCGATCTTGGCGCCCACGTAGCCGCCGGGCTCGCCGCACTGACCGTAGCCGATGAGGGTGCGTCCATAGCGGCGGTTGAGGGCGTCGACGGCCGTGGTCAGGCGGACCACGCGCGACCGGTCGTCCCGCGCGTGCCACGGTAGCGTGAGTTGCACGGCATCCGCCGGCCTGAAGCGGTCGAATGACACCGTCAGGCGAAACAGGGTGACCTGGGGACGCGCCTCGACCAGCGCCGCCCAGAGCCCGGCCAGTGTCTCAAGGCCCGCCCGATCATCGTTCGCGGCGGCGACCGGCGCCGCCGCCGTCCAGCGCGGCGCGTCGAAACAGTCGACCGACAGCGTGAGCCGCTGGGCGAGATATCCTTCCCGCCGCATCCGCCGGGCCGCCTTCACGACCAGCTGCCGCGCCAGGATCCGGGCGGCCGGCGCCTGCCGCTGCCCCGGGGGCAGGACCCGGCCGTGGCCGAGGGACCGACGCTGTGTCCGCGGCGGGGCCACCGCGTAGCCATGGAGCGCGTACCAGAGCCGCGCACCGGTCACGCTGCCCCAGGCTGCGCGGAGCTGGAGCTGGTCCGCCTGCCACAGGTCTTCCACAGACGTGAGGCCCCATCGCGCCAACCGCGTCCGCATCCGCGTGGCCACCCCTGGCACGTCCTCGAGGTCGAGCGTGAGCAGACGGCCCGGCAGGTCTCGCGGATACAGCACGGTCAGGCCATCCGGCTTGTCGAAGTCCGCGGCGATCTTGGCGAGCCACCGGTTCGGGGCGTAGCCGATGGAACACGTAATGCGATCGCCCACGGCGTCACGGAGGCGCTGCTTGATCTGGTGCGTGAGGGCCGCAGGGACATCGCGGGGCTCCACCGTGGCGGCGAGCTCGTCAATGGAGCACACGGCATCAATGGGCAGCACGCCGAGGACCGCCGCGACGATACGGTGGTGGATGCGCGTATAGAGATCGGGCTGCTGGGGGACCAGTGCGATCCCCGGGCACCGGCGGCGGGCGTCCGCGATGGCCATGCCGGTCGTGACCCCGGCGCGCTTGGCCATGGTGTTGGCGGCAATCACGCAGCTGTGGACGGCCCCGGCGAACGGGATGACCCCCAGGGGCCGGCCTTGCAACCGGCAATCGGCCTGTTCTTCGCAGGCGGCAAAGAAGCCGTCGAAATCGATGTACAGCTGCTCCGGGAAGGTGGGTTTCCGCACCCGTGCACAATAGCGAACAAATAGCGAATATACAAGCGGCAAGAGAGATGCCGCAAGGCGAGGGAACATGGCCCGTCTCGTGGATCCCATCCTCGTCCCTGGCGGCTCGCCCGCCGGGCATGAGGCCGCTGGCGGCGCCCGTGAGGCCACGCCACGCTGGCGGGTGTGGCCCTGCGCCGACGAGTGGCATCCAGCCTTCCGGCATGCATCCGCAGCCGGGCCCGGCGTTGGTGCGCGGAAACAAGTGTTCGTCGCGGCCCTGGCCATCGTGACGGCCGAAGGGGCATGATCTCGACGTGAAGTCGAGAGTGCATCCCAGGTACACAACGAAATACCGCGTCGGAAACTGGCCGGCGTACGACCGAGCACTGGTCCAGCGAGGCGACGTCACCCGGTGGTTGACGCCGGAAGCGATCGCCACGTGGGAGGCCGTGGGCGTCGGCAAGCGCGGAGGGCAGCTGCAGTACTCCGAGGTTGCCATCGAAACCGCGCTGACGCTCCGCCTGATCTTTCACCTGCCCCTTCGTCAGACGGAGGGCTTTCTGAGGTCGATCTTCGGGATGCTGTGCCTCGACCTGTCCGCGCCCGATCACACGACTCTCTCACGGCGTGGTCAGCACCTCGACCTTGCACTTCGCCGCCTCCCCGCGGGCGCAGGCATACATCTCATCGTCGACAGTACCGGGCTCTCGACTGTGGGTGAAGGTGAATGGGCGGCCGTGAAACATGGCGGACGCGGGAGACGCGGCTGGAAGAAGCTTCATCTGGGCGTCGACGGATCGGGCGTGATCGTCGCTCACGCCCAAGCCCTGACCGCTTCGCGCGGGAGCGTGACGCTCTCGTTTCGGTGCCGCCGGGCCGGGCGTTCCGACTCGAGGCGCCGCTGACGCGGGTGGTGGCGACCGACTACCTGGTCAGCGTCGACACGAATCGCTACTCGGTGCCGTTCACGCTGATCGGCCAGCCGGTCGAAGTACTCCGTCGCGACGGCTCCCTGCAGATGCGGCACCGCGGTCGGGTGGTGGCCACGCATCCGGTGCTCGAACGGTGCCAGCTCCGGATCCTGCCCGAGCATGGGCCGGGACCGATCGCTCGTAATGCCCGTGTGCGCTACTCGACGGGGGGGTGTTCCACCGAGGCGGTCCCGCGAGGTCGAGGTCCGCGACCTCGCCTGCTACGAGGCGGCTTGCGGCGTCGGGGGCGAGCAATGATGTCACTGCAAATGGCGCGGCTCGACGAGCACCTGCAGCGGCTGCGCCTGCACACGGTGCGAGAGCGGCTCGAAGCCCTGCTCCAGGAGGCGGCGGAGAAGGAGCTGTCGTATGCCGACTTCCTCGACGGACTGCTGAGCGAAGAGGTGTCAATGAAGACCGCCAAGCACGTCACGATGCGAACGAACCTGGCCCGGTTCCCGTTCATCAAGGGGCTCGACAGCTTCGACTTCCGCTACCAGCCCTCGGTCGACCGGAAGCAGATCCAGAAGCTGAGCCTGTGCCACTTCGTCGAGCACGGGGACAACCTGGTGCTGCTCGGTCCACCCGGGGTCGGGAAGACGCATTTGGCCGTGGGCCTCGGGCTCAAGGCGATCGAGCACGGCTACCGCGTGCTGTTCACGACGGCCGCGGCGATGCTGACCACGCTGACCAAGGCGCTGAGCGAGGGCCGATTCGACGACAAGCTGAAGGTCTTCACGATCCCGCGCCTGCTCATCATCGACGAGATCGGGTATCTGCCGATCGACCGGCAGGCGGCGACGCTGTTCTTCCAGCTCATCAGCCGCCGCTACGAGCGCGGGCCGATGATTCTGACCAGCAACCAGAGCTTCGGCAGCTGGGGCGACGTCTTCGGCGACCGGGTGATCGCCAGCGCGATCCTCGACCGGATCCTGCATCACGCGACAACCATCAGCATCCGGGGCGATTCGTACCGATTGAAGGACAAGCTGAAGTCGGGGGTGGTCAAGCCGACGATGGCGGGAACGTGAGCGATGAGAGGCCCGTGGACGCCGCCGTCGCTGTGGACGCGCACACGCGCCCACAACGACTTGGACAGGCCGCAGACGGCCTGCCCACAGCGACCACCGGCATTCGTCTCGTCGCTATCTTCAACCAGGGGTGGGGGAGTTTTCGATGACCGCAGGTGGGGGAATTTTGAATGACCGTTGACACAGCCACCGTGTCTGGACGGCGACCACGATTGCCCGCGCGCGACCGCACGATCCGACAGGTGCAGCAGGCTGGACGGCGACAGTGGAAGACGGACTCGGGCTACCATCAGCAGGCCCGTATGGAGAACGCCTTCTTCCGGTACAAGGTGATCATCGGGGAGAGCCTTCGAGCGCGCAGTCGGGCGGGGCAAGAGACGGAGGCCATCCTCGCATGTAACATCCTCAATCAGATGACTCAGCTTGGTAGGCCGGCGTCGTACGCTATCGGTCGTTAACGGGTCTGTGGGTCGGGGGCGTTGCGGGTCAGTTTTCGAACCGCGCAACAACGCCCTGCTTCGGAGCAGACCCATGCCAGCAACAGACGTGGAATGTTGCCGTAGGGCAGCTTCTCGTCACCGCCGGCACTCATGATTAGCTTGTACGGGCCGTTGACGCGCTTGAATTGCATCCGGTCGCCTGGGTTCGTGCGCGGCAGACTGCACAGCGCGAGCAACCGCCCCATGAAGCCGAGATCGACGTCCGCCTCGCTCGCGCCGACGAGCTGATCGATCTGGTCGAGACGGGTGAAGTGGTGCCGTGCCTGAGGCGCGGATAGCGGTAGGGCGCGACCGTCGGGCAGTTCAACGCCGCCGGCTACGTCGCCGACGGGAACGAACCCACTGACTGGTCGAACTGGTTTACGCATCGTTCCCAAAAATGACAAACCCCCACGGATTTTTCAGCTCACCATAACGAAGGCTAAAGTCGCCGCATGATACGTGAACCCCTCGTGAATGGCTAACCCGTGCTCAACGTGGACACCGTTGAGGCCGCGATGGCTGCGCGGCGCTCGCCGCGCCTGCTATACGCATAATATAAAACAACGTTTGTATTTATGTAAATAATACAAACAACAACGATGTTGCTAACACACACCTAATGCTTGTTCGCCTAGGCGAGCCGCCGTGCGCGCGGCATCACCCGTAGGGTTGGAGCGGGGGACGGCGGAGCCGTTGCCGCGCCCGGCTGACCGGCGTTGGTTCCGAACGCTGGGTCGCGCGGAAAGATCCAACTGCGGTGAAACCCCGGCCGAACCGCGTCGTTGTGCAGACAGCGCCAGATCGTGCTACCACTGTTCGACGCCACCAACCAGATTCGCTGGGTTTCGGCCGCCAACTCACTCATGCTCCAGCGGGCCAACGGGCACTGGGTGCGGGCGGGCAGCTCACCCGCGAGGGCTTTCACGGTGACGACGACCTCTGGGGGGAAAAGCTCGGGGCCGCCCCGAGCGTGAGTAGTCCTCCAACCCGGCGAGGCGGTCTTCAAAAACGTGCTTCCGCCAGAGCGAAACCACTTCCCGCCGGGTCCGCAAACTGCGCGCGACCGCCTCATTGGACCAGCCCTTGGCCGCCAGCAGAATCATCTTGGCGCGGAGCACTTCAAAATACGGGCCGTGTATTCGCTGCTCGAGCGGTCAACGTGCGTTTCTCGGTCGACAACAGCACAATTCGATAGGGGTTCTGACGCGGCATCGCTTACGGAGCCAGTCCCTGTGGCGTAGGGGTACGGTGCCATATTCTGGCGATTAGTACAAGTGGTAAACGTTAGCGAACTTATGAAACGGACGACTTAGGACCCGATCGGTCGCCCGCCTCTGAGCTCCCCGTCCCGCTTCGGAAAGGGCTCCCCTCCGTTCGCTGCCTTTTGGAGTGCCTGAAGCTTCACGCGGAAGGCGTCCTCCGCAAAGCCGGACAATGTGAGCCGGTGAGGGGGGCCAGAAAGCGCCACGACACAGTCCCGGACCGCGTCAAAGGTTTCCTCGGTGAGGTGGAAGGTAGCCCGGATCTTCCGGGGACGGCCGTGAGGGCCAGTGGACGTGTCTGTTCGCGTCTGAGGCGATGGCATTATCGCGTCCAGGGGATTGGTGCCGATCGTGGGGCGTATCGTGGACTTCTTCGTGAGTCTTTGCGTCACGGTTTCTGGTTCCTTTTCTTCGCACGGATGAGGAGTTCGCGGGCGGCGGCGCGGTAGTCCGTCGCGCCCGCGCTCGCACTGGCATACACGGTCACGGGTTGTCCGAAGGACCATGCCTCTCGGAGGCGGACCGTTTCGCGGATCGTGGTCTTGAGGACTGTGTGGCCGAAGCGGTTCCTGAGCTGTGCCACGATGTCCCGCGACAGGTTCGTCCGCGCGTCCACGCGGCACACAAGGATGGCTGAGAGGAGGAGCGCGGGATTGAGGCGGTCTTGGACGGCCTGGACCGTCTTGAGCAGTCCCGCGAGTCCCGCCAAGGCGATCGTTGACGCCTCGACGGGCACAAGGAGTGCCGACGTGGCCGTCAGGGCGGAGACGGCGAGTAGCCCGAGGCCAGGAGGGCAGTCCAGAAAGGCGAAATCCCAACGGTCTGTCGGCAACCGCTCGAGGGACCGGCGGAGGATCGTCTCCGCGCCTGGTTCGCCGGCCAGCGCCCGGTCAGCGCCCACGAGCCATGACGAGGCCGGGACCACGTCCACGCCGGGTGCCGTGGTGGCCCTGATCAGCTCATCCATACGGCGACCGGCCGCGAGAACATCAAGGAGCCCTCGGTCGTCTGGGTCCGGTGTGACGCCCAACCAGGACGAAGCGTTAGCTTGCGGGTCGAGATCCACTACGAGGACGCGCTGCCCAGCCTCGCCCAAGGCGGCGGACAAGTTGACGGCAGTGGTGGTTTTCCCGCTCCCGCCCTTCTGGTTCATAACCACCCACGTCTTCATAGGGATACATCTCTTTTATTGTATGTGTTTATGTTGTTGTACCTGTTGTTTACATTATTGTTAGGAGCCGCCATGGTTATTTTTATGCCCGGTCGGCATTGAGCCGGAGTCTTGAGCTAGTTTGCCAGAGCGGTCGCCGTCGGATCTTGGAATGTGAGCTTCGTGCGTTCGGTCCGACTCTTCCCGAGCGCGGCCACCGTTCCGGCATCGATGGTGCGTGGGCTGCGCCTGTCGAGAAACGCGACCACAAGGCGAGCGGCAGTTAGCGGGCGAGAGCCTCCCACCGGGACAAGCGACGGTTCGCATGCGGCCATACACATAATATAAAACAACGTGTCTATTTATGTAAATACTTTAAATAACAACTATGATGTTAACACGTACCTCGTCCTTATTCAGCCGCGGACTGGCGGCATCATCCATAAGGTCCAGCGCGTATGGGCTGTTACTAATAGTCATATTAAATTACTTTAAGTCAATAATATTGACAATTAATAGGGCACGTGTCATAATTCATTCGTGACCGTTTCGTTTCGAAACGGTGCAGCTCTTTGAATTTCTGACAGCTCTCTCTCGAAGGCCCTGGACATTCGGGTTGGGGACACGAGCGACCTCGTCAGTAGGACGAGGTCGGCCTAAAGGTGGCGCCGAAAGGCTCCACTGCGGCTGCGGTAGCAAGTTCGCCGTCGGTCGCAAGCGACACCGCTCAGGTAATTGGTAATGCAGCGAGACGCCAGCTGCTGGACCCTAGAACCTTAGTGGGCGCGTAGTCTGGCTTTGCCAGACTGCAGCCTAGGCCATCTGCTTCGACTCCTCCTCAACGTGTGGACCCATACCCACTGGGCGCGGGGCAATTGGGCCCCACTTGGGAGAAGTAGCATGCATAGAAATCAGTTCAAAGCGCTGGACGAGGCAATTGCGAACCTGTCGCGGTTGCTGCAGTCTGTGGAGTCGAAGCTAGCTCACGACAGGAGGGTTTACGAAGCACTTCGGGAACTCAAGAACTACCGCAGGTCGGGCAAGCAGCCGCCACGGCATATTTACCGGGCGGTCGATCTGATCTGTCAGGTTGTTTGCGAGACACTCCTGAAGAGTGCCAAGGAAACGCGATGAGCAAGGTGGCCTTTTAACTGCTTTTGAGGCTTTTATTCAATGAACTACGGAAAGGCGATCAAGATCGTCCGAACGGCACACGGCCTAACCCAGGCCGAGTTAACGAAACGTCTCAGCATCGGGCCTAGTCACCTTTCGTTGATTGAGGCGGACCGTCGTCAACCAAGCCTCAGAGTCCTGGATGAGATCTCGGCCGCCCTAGGCGTGCCACCGCACCTCCTGACGTTGCTCGCATCGGGTCCGGAGGAGGTCGAAGCACACGCCGACCCTAAGCAGATAGCCGAGCTGGCGCGATCATTGCTCGGGCTTCTCGTGTCATCCGATCGTCAACCCATCTTGCCTACGCTGTCATTGGCGAAGAAGAAGGTGTGACGTGTCGACTAGGGAGAGGCATTCCAAGCGGTGGCTGGCCAGGGAACTCGGAGTGCCTGTCTTCGAACTACAGCGACTCGCAACTGATCCAGACGAGTCGCAGTACCAGCCGTTTTTGAAGTCTAAGCCTGGCCGGAAGGCCAGGCTGATCGATAACCCGAAGGGTAATCTCAAGGCCGTACAACGGCGCATCAGGGATCGAATTCTCGTAAATCGGCCGTTGCCTGAGTGGATGCACGGCTGCGTCAAGGGTCGTTCGCCGCTGACGAACGCCACGATTCATCAGCATGAATCACACATGGCCCAGATTGACGTCAAGGGATTCTTCCCGGCAGTCACGAACTCCATGGTGTACACGCTCTTCCGGCAGATGGGTATGGGCCAGAAGCTCGCAGGGCTGCTCACCCGGCTGACGACGCGCCGTGGACACCTTCCCCAGGGCGCGCCGACGAGCGACCGGCTTGCAAACCTGCACCTCGCAACTGCAGCAAAGCGCCTCGAAACAATTGCAAAGGAGCACGGGCTGACGCTATCCGCCTACGTAGACGACCTGGTGCTTTCTGGGATCGGCTCTCACAACGCAATCGGCCCGGTCATCGATGCACTTAAGGAGGTGGACCTCGCAGTGAGCCACAATAAATGCGGCAACGCTGGGGCCCGTGTGCCGCGAGTCGTGACTGGATACGTCACGAACGGCCGTCGCTGTCCGAGTGTCAGCCGCAAGGCGCGCAGCAAGATCCGAGCAGCTGTCCACAAGTTGATCTATGCGAAGCGATCCGGGCAAGATGCTGCAGTTATGGAGCGATCTGTCCGTGGCCAGATCGCCCACCTCGCGAGAACCAACAGGGGTTCGGCAGCGAGACTTTACCGCCAGCTGCTCGAGGCCGGCATCGATTTGAGTTGAGTTTATGAGGCTGTCCATCTCACGCCGCGCGCCGTCAGTTCTGAGGGCATAACTACCAGCTGAAGTCTCGTCCATGACTTCTGCAGCCGCGCGGCGGCGGGTCGATTCGGCCGAGGACGTCAGCGGCTCGCGGAGAGTGAATTTGGTCTTACAGAATCCTCATTTGAATCCAGAAGACCTTCGCCTAGGTCTCCAGTTCTCCAGCACCACCCCAAAACTCGGGATACTTCTTCCTGACGGCTCCAAGAGGCCGGGCGGACCCTCAGATGTCTCACCGAGGGTGCAATTAGCAGTCTGATCGCGAAAGCGGCGGAGCCGCAAATGTGGTCATGGGTTAACCAAGTACTCGCCACATTCTGAGCTGCCGCCGAAACGTCGGTGCTCCGAGACACGGCCGTGCTGGCCAACCAACGCTATTGCTCTGGGAGAGGCCGTACAATAAAAAGGGGCGTGCGCCTTGCCTTTTCGGGTACTCATTGAGCGACCGAAGTCGGCTAAGGGGCTGGCCCCGTATAGATCGCGGACGGTTTACCGTCCTGAAACATAGAGTAGCGCCAAATGATCGACAGTGTCAATGAGTTTGAAATGCATGTCGGTGCTAGGCTGCTCGACTTCTTCGATTCTAGATCCACGTGGGATCGCAAGCTCTGGAATGTTGGCCTGGTTCTAACGCTCTCCGAGGTTGTCGAGGCTCTCGAGGGTTATCGGGTTGGCGTGTTGAGCGAGCGGTCCCTTCGGTATCTCCTAGCTCATGCACAGAAGGCTGCTGGAAAAGACCCCGGCGCAGGAAGCCCAAAGGAGAGGCAACTCTTGCAGGGCGCCCTGAGTTCCAAGCCGCGGCTAGGAGGGCTTGGCCACCATCTGATCGTTCGACAAGAAGCAGCGATTCGTCCCGTCTACTTGGATCGGTGGGCAGAGGTTCTCCGGCAAGAGGCTCGGCCTGGGCCAGAACGAACGGCGCACTCGATCGCCTCGCATCTCTTGGACATCGGCTACAGCTCGGACTATCTGCACTGTTGGTGGAAGTACCGGTTGTTCCACGAAGAGACACGGCGCCCTTTGGCTGACTTGGTCGACGACGCCCAAGCGCTCGCGTTGGCGCCGCAGAGAACCTTTGAGGTGCTGGCTCCTGTGTCGAGTGCGATTCACAGGAAACACACGCCACCGG
The DNA here is from genome assembly GCA_965237405.1 of Vicinamibacterales bacterium. Lineage (GTDB taxonomy): Bacteria > Acidobacteriota > Vicinamibacteria > Vicinamibacterales > UBA8438 > CAUZIB01. Next base: position 3,288,194 of record OZ250139.1, read on the forward strand.
CGGAATGGCAAACACCACGTGAAGTGTCTCGATGGCTTCGAGAGAACGGCTTTGACACCAGTGGCGTTCGGCAGTCTGGCGGGTTCCTCTTTAGAATCACCGCACTCGACCCTGGTGCTGCGGTGTCTCGTACGACGGAAATTCTTGATCAGTTGTCAGCTCGGATGGCTGTCGGCACCAAGAGCGAACGCACTGCTCGACCATGTGTGGGTCAAGGGCGATGGCGAGCCGCGCCGCGTCGACAGCGTACGTCGTGGAGTCTTGGTAGAGGCGCTCGAACGCGAGAATCAGCTCTACGATGCCACTTCGTTTGGAGGAATTCATGCGGCTATCGAACTCCTCGCGCATCTTCAAATCAGCTCCTCCGGTGCAGCTGTCGCCGGTGGATGGGCGGCGATTGAAGCGCTGCTGAGTGAGCCGAGCGACCGAGCTGGCGCCGCTGAGCGCCTAGCCATGCTGGTGGCGTGCTCGATTCTTAGAGCGGAGTTGACGAGGCTCTCCTACGCCTTACCCAGGACGTCGCTTTCAGCCGAACTTCGGAGTGTTAACTCGAATCAGGCCCGTTGTGACATCGTTGCTAGCGCAATCGCTGAAAGTCGGATCGACTCCTCAACTCTGCCGCCATCGGATCGTGCCGCATTGGCCAGAATCTCGGAGTTACTGTCCAATCCGGCTGCTGCCCTCGATACCGTGTGTACTACGCGTCGATAGCGTTTCGACGCCTGTATCGCCAACGGAACATCGTTCTTCACTGGGGCCGGACTGATGGTGTGGCCCTGCAGGCCAGCTTGCGGACGGCTGCACCCCTTGTGGGTGCAGGAATAGACCGCATCATTCATGCTCACTACGTCGATGGTCTGTCCCCGCTTCAACTGGTGGCAAGGGCCAAGGTATCGCTGGCAACCGTCGGCACGAAAAGCGGTCCCGCCTGCACTCGACTGCTGAACGTCTGCAAGACATAGAATCAGACACGGGATACGAACACACGGCGGCGCGCGCCGGATGGGGTCCTCGCCCGTCTGTCGCAAACGGCCGTTTACGATACAGGCGGATCGGCTCCGTCCACGTCTCAAAGCACGTCCCGCGTCTGCCCGTGCCGGTGTTTGAACTGTACCGGCCAGGCGCGCTTGTGGACCTGCGTGAACTCATCGACGCTCGTCAAGCACTTCAGCGACCGGCCATCCGCGCACGTGTCAAAGACGAAGTCATAGGCCCACACGTGATTCCTCGCGGTCGGGGGCGGCGGCCGAGGGCGACGCGTGGCCACCCGCCGACGCGGGCGCCGACGCGGCACGTGCAGGCCCGCCTGGCGCCACAGCCGATAGGTCTGTTCGGCACGCATCGTGGGCCCCCGGCGCGCGAGACAGATCCGGATCTTCCGGTAGCCGTACCGCGGATACTGGCCCGCGAGCTCACGCATGACCGCCAGGGCCGGCGCACACGTGCGCCTACCATTTTTTCGCGTGATCTCCTGGCGCACGTCGATCTCAAGATCCCGATCGGCTACCATCTTCTTCAGCCGACCGTTCTCCTGCTCGAGCTGGCGCAGGCGCTTCACGTAGGCCGGTTCCAGCGTCCCGAAGTGTTTGCGACAGCTGTAGATTGTCTGGGCGCTCACGCCGTGCCGCTTGGCGACCTCCGGCACCGGCCGCCGGTCGGCCTCCCGGAGGATCGTGACCATCTGCTCTTCGGTAAATCGGGTCTTCTTCATGGCTCCTCCTTGCCCGGAGGACGCCATTCTCTCAAGCGTCAGCTGGTTCGAAAAATGGCAGGCAGGTCACAGGCACTAGGTGAAGGGAGTGTTGCCTACCCTACGCGGACAAGTACGGCGTGAGCCTGCAGGCCCTAACGCTGCGGATCTGGAGCGTCGTCAAAGACGCGCTGTTCTGAGCATGTATCTTCGGCTTCTCGCCGGGCATCTCTCGAAGCGCGGATCCACAACTCTTGACAATATCTCGCTCGCCCCAGCCAATCACGGGTCGGCACTGGCGGTCCTTGGCAAAGAGCGAGTCGGCCGCATCAAGTCTTGGTTTTCCGGCGTCAGAACCCGGACAGCGCGTGCTCGACAAGGGCACGGCGGTGGGACTTTCGTCGCATCGCGGTGTTCACGAAGCGGCGTTTCAAACCGGCGGAAGACCCGACAATGATATCTGCGGGAGAACTCTATCAGGGGAGTGAGCCCTTTCTGCTGTCCGGCGAATAACCGCTTTAATCGCTTGCTCTAGAAAACGCTGTTCCGTAGCTGTCAGATCAGTGTCTTTACCGCTCGCCTTTCTCGCTTGCCGACCGCCTTTCTCAGAGGAAAGGCGTTTGATTTTCGTTCCGACATTGTTTGAGAGATCAGTTTTTGCTATTGGGCTGCCTTTAATCATTGACCAACAAAAATAGGCCATGCTCGTAAGCGGTTCTCTGCGCTGGCAATAACCCATGTAGCGGTCATACATGGTCTGCACATCAGGGGTGATCGTGACTCTGACTCCAGATGGCGGTGCGGGATAATGTGTCTTGACAACGGTAGCCCCTATTGTGACGGTCGGAGAGCCTGCCCGGACGTGCATGGAGATGCTCTTCACCCCAGGAACCGGCAGTGGCGGCTTTCGGTCTTCAATGTGCGCTCTCCTGAAGTTCAACGTAAAAGAATCCGGTCCACCTTCAAGGCAGGCGTTGAACTCCCACTCGCGGATGTAGTCTTCAACGGCTTTTCGTGCGGCGTTTTTTGTTGCGTAGTGTGTCTTGAATTCAAAGCACACTTGCTCATCCGCAATCTTGAGACGAAATCCTTTTTCTTCGTGATCACTTGGTTTCACCTCACGATAATCAACCGACTGACCATGGCCGATTTGGTAGAACAGTGCAACTACATGAGGGTCGTTCATCGAATCCCGCTGGCTGGTCTTGATCTACCGGCTTTCCTCGGACCAGTGATTACTGGAGAACAGCGCCGGCGAAAGTTCTTCGTGCGTGTCCGTATTCTTCCTGGTCAGCGCGAGCTGGCATCGCCGGCGAGCGCCCCCCGTCATCCGAGCCAGCACTGAGCTGCGCCTTGAACTCGGCTGGCGTCGGATAGCCTAAGCTCGAGTGTGGCCGTACCTCGTTATCGTGCTATCGCCACTGCTCGATCCCCGCCTTCGCGTCCATGCGGTTCCGAAACCACTGGAGGCTCAGAAACTCGTCGCGGAACTTTCCGTTGAACAATCCGTTGGTGGCATTCTGCCACGGTTTCCCCGGATCGATCCGCGCTGCGGGCTCCAAGACTGAGATCGGCGTTTGCCCGCGGCACCCCGGCTGACGAACTGACCTTATCGCCCCCTTAAATCCCGATTTTATCGATATCCTCGACGGTCACCTCGTCGGCCGTCCGGTCGTAGAGCTTGGTCGTGCGCGGGCTCTCATGGGCGGCGATGGCCTGGGCGCGCTCGAGCGTGCCGCCATTGAGCAGATACGCGGTGATGCCCGTGGCCCGGAAGGTGTGGCAATTGGCCTCGCCGAGCCCGACGGTCTTGACGCGCCGCTTGATCATCCGGAACACATCCACCCGGCTCAGCCGGCGCGCGCCCATCCCGCCGGCCCGCGGCATCGAGCGCCACAGGGGGGAATCTTTCTCGGCCGCGATCCCGGCCGCGGCGAGATAGGCCTCCGCCTTGTGGTGGACCGGCACGGCGTGGTGCTTCTCGCCTTTTTCCTGGAGCCGCAGCCACCAGCGCTTCCCCTGCTGGTAGTAATCCTCGATGCGCATCCCGACGACGGCCGAAACGCGCGCAAAGCTGTAGACCATCACGGCCAGCAGCGCGCGATCGCGCAGGCCGCGGAGGGTCGACGTGTCGATGGTGTCCAGCAGCTGCCGCGCTTCGGCGGGCTGCAGTACCGGCGTCTTGCCGGTCCTGACGACGTGGGTTGGCCCGCGCACCGAGGTGGCCGGGTTGGTGGGTATCACCTGGCCGGTCACCAGCCAATCGCACAGCCTGCGGATGGCGGCCAAGTGCTGCTTGATCGTGGGGGCGCGATACAGGCTTTGCATCTCTTCGATGTAGGTGGCCACGGCGATCGGCGACAGCTCGGCGAGCGCGAGCCCGCGCGCGTCACATCAGGTGAAGAACCGCGTCACGGCCGCGGTGTACGCCGCACGTGTGTGCGGGTTGCGGATCTGGGCGGTGAAAAATTCCACGGTCCGCTCGGCGGCCTGCGGCCCGGCGCGCCGAATGGTGGCCGGGAGGCCTTCGATCTGCCAGCCACCGGGCAGGACGAGCGCTGCGGGCGGCGCGGCCGCCGGCGCCAGAGCCTCCGGCGGCGGTAGGGCCGGCGCGGGTGGGGGAGTCGTCTGGGTCATCCGCTTAATCGTAACATAACGTCCTTTATGTTACGTGTTTAGGCCTCGTTTTAAGACACCCGCGACCATGACAGGGGAAGGGGCGACGTCCCCTTCGAACCCCCACCAAGAGCCCGATACCCCGTGGCGGGCGTTCGCCAAGAGCATGTAGCCGCCGTGTCACGTGGGCACGTGGTTAGGTTGATATAGTAGCCACTAGTGGCTACCATGTCACACATGAGATCGGTTGGAATCAAGATGCTCAACAACCGTCTCAGCGAGTACGTGCGGCTGGCGGCATCGGGCGAAACCGTTCTGGTGACAGACCGTGACCGAGTCGTCGCGGAAATCGGGCCACCGCGAGAAACCAGGAGCCCGATTCTTGCCGACGTGCGCCTGGCTGAGGCGGTGCGCAAAGGCTGGTTGACGCCCCCGGTGCTGCTCGTTGGGGAGCCTCCTCTGCCAGCACCGGTGGCACCACTCCGAGACCTTCTCGCTGAATTAGCTGGTGATCGAAGCGAACGGTGATCTATCTCGATACCTCGGTTGTGCTGGCCCAGCTGCTGACCGAAGACCACCGTCCGCCCGCCGCGCTTTGGAGCGAGACCCTAGTGTCCAGCCGGTTGATGGAGTACGAGATCTGGACCCGGCTGCACGCGCGCACGCTTGCCGATTCCCACGGCGAGGCGGCCCGCCGCCTCATCGGACGAATCGCGCTGTTAGAGCTGTCTCCACCGGTGCTTGAACGCGCGCTGGAGGCCTTTCCCGAGTCTGTTCCCGTACGCACGCTCGATGCCCTACATCTGGCGTCCTGCGAATATCTGCGCCACCAAGGCCAGTCGATCGCACTGGCCAGCTACGACCACCGGATGACTGCCATCGCCCGTGCCATAAACATCCCCCTCTTTGACTTGGAACCTTCCTGAATCTCAGTTACGGGAGCGATGGGGAATGAAGAGCAAAGACGAACAGCTGCATGCGATCCGCTCGGCACCTGACGCGCCAGAACACCTATGAACGATAACCGCCCATCCTTGCCGAGTTTGGAACAATGTGTCGAATCCATCGAAGCCGCGTACGCGCGGCTCGGCCACCAGCTCGGCTGGCGGTTCCTGGTTGGACCTCGACGCACGTTCACGGCGGACACCCAGTTCGCGTTCATCACGTTGAATCCTGGGGGCAAGCATGAAAACCTCGCATACCCGAGGTCGAGTTCGGAAAACGGTAGCGCGTACTGGATCGAGTCCTGGAAGGGGTACCCCGTCGGCACCGCTCCGCTGCAGTTTCAGATTCAGGAGATCTTCGACAGAATAGCGCGCGTCGTTGGTGTGACCGAACCCACGCGCGACTTCGTCGAGACGCGCGTATTGACAGCGTATTTTGTGCCCTTCCGGTCGCCCAATCTCGCCGCGCTGCATCGGCGCAGGGAAACCATTGCGTACGCGCGCCAGCTCTGGTCCGAAATCCTCGCCTCGTGGACGCCGAAAACGATCATGACGATCGACAGAGAAACGTTTCAGAACCTGCGTGGAATCATGTCGGCCCGTCCAGTGATCGAGCACCGACGGTTTCCGACCGGCTGGGGACATTACACAGCGGAGGCCCTCCGCTTCGGGGTGGCAGAGCGTCGAGGGGCGGTGACGCTCGCTCGGTTGCCGCACCTGTCCAGGTTTCACCTGATGTCGAACGAGACGTACCGCCGGCCAGTCCATGAGTTTCTTGATTACGTGTATGCGCACCATGCCGTGAGAACGCAACGCAGCCACACACGCCTCAGGCCCGCGCCCGCGACGTAGTAGCTTCAGAACTAGCCGAGCACCCTGGTCTGACCGGCACTTTCTATACCAGCGGGAATGAGAGATAACCCCTGGAACGAAAGGAGTCGGACATGACGAAGAAAAGGCATACCCCTGAGCAGATCGTGACGCTGCTGCGGCAGGTGGAAGTGGCCGATGGCCTACAGCCTGGCGATACCACAGCCATCGGCATCGCGATCGCCGGTATCACCCGTGATGTAGACTCTCATTCCCACTGGTACAAAACATCGGGCAGGCCAACCCTTCTGGCGGCACGCGATGCCGGTTACAGGTGGATTGGTATCGAGGATGCCGTCCGGATGGTGTTCGAACACCCGTGGCACATTGTGGTTCTTCTTCGAATTGTCAACCGGCCGGTAGCTCGAACCCGATCTGGTTAGCGTCAATCAAGTCGGTGGCGTGCTGTACTCCAACGGCGACAGCGATACCGGTGTTCTCCCTCACGCTACCCCAATGATTACCATCAGCGTCGTTTAAGACTCGGTTGTGGTAGATGTATCCGGTGACGACTCCTGCCACGCGGAGTTCATGTGGATCCCCGCCCCCTGCTGTGGATGGAACACGACCGGACCTCCGCTAAACCCTTCATTCGCATGCGTATCAATGTAGATCTTCTTGACGTCACCGAATGCGAACGCGCTGATGATCCCCGACTTCACGAACGGAATAGGCAGGCCCAGGTTGATTTCCTCGCCGCCGCTGTCATGGCCGTGCGGGAACCCAAGGATGTACACTTGCTGCCCGTAGTAGGTGTGGCTTGAGTCTGCTGTCTCTAGTAGATGCATGGGCGAGATCTGAAATAGTGGGGCCAATACGGCTACATCCACTTCGCCTTCACCGACTCCCACGACGTTGACAGCTAGGGCCTTCCACTGTTCCTCATGCCAAATACTGAGACTCCCCACAGACACACTCTCGATCACGTGACGTGCCGTGACGAGGTACTGCCGACCAGCGCGGTCGATGGTGAACGCTGTACCTTGCGACTCACCCCGCTGGATCTTAAACACCCGCTGTATAACGTTGCTTGTCACCATACTCTGTCCCTCAACCCGATACTGTGTTTCGGCGTCTACGGCGGACAGGAAGTCAGGAAGAAGGGTCGAGGCGCCGGTGGCGACCCCCAACTTGACGATGTCACGACGGCTGAGCTTCATCACGGTCCCTTCACCCCGGACAGATTGCAGACAGGTGGATGAGCCTGAACCGGCTAGAGCGGTTGAGGGAGGCCGAAGCAAGATCGTGCCGAGACTTACCACTGCAGCAGTACGCCGCTTTATTGTGCGAAGCCATCAGGGATTACGACTTTCCGGTAGTTACCTATGACTTCACCGAGGAGAAACCCCTCCACCATGGCAGCATGCTTGCTGTCGAGCAATACATCGGCACTTTATTGCACAGCAAAGACTTCTCGGCAGTTAAAGACGGCCTTTCGAATGTCCTGTACTGGGGGTACGCCCGGCAACCGATCAGAGACTTCAGGGTAAGTGACTTCAGGAAGACAATTCTCGATCCCGAGCGGGAACCCAAGCTTGATCAGTTTGCGCAGCTGATACGATCTGGCCGGTCCGATCTCTTCAACATCAAGGAACTGCAGTTTGCGCCAGTTCAATCAGATCTCGTTCGTAAGCAAAATCCTGATGTTTCTGGATCCTACACGCTCTCCTGTGCTCGACCTGAAGATCGCCAAAGCATTCGCGAAGTCGTCCTTTCTGCCCCTGCAGAACTTGACGTTCGCCAAAGCTGGCATTTCAATCACCAAGAGGAACGCAACCGCCTACGACACCTGGGCGTGCTGGTGCCGCGAAATCGCCACGGTGGTCAACGAAGCCCCTGTGTCTCCGGTGCCGCGGCGTCAGAGCCGTCGATGTCGAAAGAGCCATCTTCACCCTGGCGGACTCACAGGCAACGGACAAGGCCCGGGTGCTTCTGGACGGCCCGGCAGGCTGGACGTTCGATCGGAGATAGGCCCAGTCAGATTGGCCAGGACTGACCGACCCCCGGCTCCGCTGAAGCGACTGGAGGAGCAAATCCTATGAGCAACCCGCAGGGACCGAAACTGTACAGCGCCACCTTGTTGATTCGGGGAATGGAAGGCTTATCGCTCGGCGGTGCGGTATTAGTACCTCAAAAGGCCATCGAAGATGACGGTATGGCCAAGGCCAAAAATCTGCAGATACGGGACAACGCGCTCACGCGCGTTGTCCTTTATGCAATCGTAGTTGAACTAGTCGTGAAGCACGTATGGGAACAGGAGTTCGGCACGACTGCCGAGCACACTCACAACGTGCACAAGTTATTTAAGCAGTTGAGGCCTGAAACCCGGAGCGAGATAGAAGCCCTTTACGACGAGTGTCGCCTTGCTCACAAGAACTACTTTCGCCGCGCGTATCAGGATGTCACCCAAGCCGGGATATTGAAGGACGGTTCTGTGGCCGAGGCGTTCGACGTAGCGAGTCTTGAAGAGGCACTGCGGTGGAACGAAGAGGCAATGAGGGACCTTAAGTACACGATGAAGCCAGACGGCCCAAGCGTGCCCGCTGGTGTTGGCTGGCATGGCGATTCTTTTGTGGTTCCGCCTGGCCGCTTGCCAAACTTCGCCGTCGAACTGACGGGCTGGGCAGGTCGGCAAAGCTCCACCGGCGGCACGGCTGGCGGGTAGGGGCCGGCGCGGTACGCCGGCGCGTGTCACGGTGCCGGTGGACGAGGACGAGCCGGCGGACCATCCCGCCTCGGGAACGGCATCGCCCAATAGTTTCCACTTTTATTCAACCGGCCGGTCCGGTTCTTTCCTCCCATACGTCCGCCTAAAGAGGTACCACCTACAAGTAGTACTGATCAAGTACGTACAAACCTTCAAGTACGTACAGGCCGCTGGTCTGTGAATTCTCGGCGCGCCCTAACGGTAAAACAGGGGGAGCCGGCCGAAATAATGTGGGTTGGATTGTAGACGTAGAACTGAGATAGACGAGTTTACTCAGTATTTCTGTGAACAATGGTGGAAGTACCTCCCCCATCAGCCAAAAACAGCCCGGATAGCCTTCGCGTTCCGGGCGTGTCAACGGCTGCGCCGTCCTTCTCTGGTACTTGACCTGACGGTGGCTGCCTTTGGTGGTCATCTTCCGCCAGCCATCGGCTTCGATCAGCTTGATGGCCTCACGAACCTTTGGCATCGCGCTTCTTGATCACCTCCACGCCGCTCGCCGGCTGAACAAATCTGGCAACCCAGGATTCTTTAGGTACTGCAACTCTGGCGTTGTCCTTCACCTCGATCATCAGGCGGCAGTGGTCGCTCGGTCCCCACTCCTCAATTTCGTTCATCGCCCGCACTGACACCTTCTCGTGGAACCCGCGCGACGCGAACGCGTAGTCCAATTGATTGACCGCGGTTTTCGGCCCGGTCCCCGGCCGGTAGTACGTCGGCACGTTCTTCGTGTCCGGCGGCACGTCGTCTGGCCCCGATGTCGCGCACCGTCCGTGCGGCGCCTGCGGACCCAGGAACTCCAGCCCGAGCGCCTGCATCCGATCCCACACCGTGCGGTCCCGTGTTGGCAGCGACAACCTCGACCCGGTCGCCCCATAGAACATGTTCAGATCACCCGCCGCCAGGATCCGCTGCTTCGTCGGGTCGGCGTAACCGATGAACGCGGACAAGTCCGAAAGGATTCGATGTGCAGAGGCATCCGCGTACCCGACACGCCATCTGCTCTTGGTAGACGGATGGGGCTTCAACCAGCGTGCGTACATCGAGACGGCCATAAACGCCGCGTCCGCATTGTCGCGCGGGGTCACCCTCGCGGCGGCGATGGTGCCGATGCCACTGACGCCCATCGCATCCTCCCCGAGGTCGCTGGTCGGTGGGACCTGTCGGTACGGCTCGACGGTGATGCGATCGGACAGCTTCACGACCAGCGGCCAGCGGTCGTACAGGTGCCGGTTCCAGAACACCCCGTCCACGTATTCAATCCGGTCCACCACGTCTCCGGGCGGGCTTCCCGCCTCCTGCAAGAGCGCCACATCCGCAGCACCTTCACTGGCCATCTGCACCAGTTCGCGCCACGGCTTCTCGCGCTTCCCGATGTTCCAGCTCACGACCTTGACCATCCGACCACCTCCGCATCCACTCTCTCACCGCGTCGCCACGGCCGCGTCTTCCGCGGGTGGATCAACGTGTATGGTGGATATTTTCTCGTCTTGAAGTCGTCTACCGTGCAGCAGCTAGTTCCAAGGAATAACGGTTTCCGTCTCAGCTCCTCAAAGCCCCCAGCACGGGCGGCAGGTCGAACAGGGCCGGTTCCCCAGGTCGACCTCAGAGGGCCTTAGGACGGGCCGGCAGCGACACGCCCGACGACGGGAAGTGTAGCCCTCAGCGGCCTGGGCTATGGATGAGTCGGTCGATCTGATCCTGTGCGACCCACGAAACCGGCTCGCCGGATAGGTCCGTATCCAGCTCAAGGCGGTTGCGGGCCGGGGTGTCGAAGATGGACAGCTCGGCACCCATCAACCTGGTAAGGGCCGGCTCGCGCGGCCCTGTGAATCCGTACGTCTCGATGAGGCGGTGCGCCTGGGCGCGGGTGAGTCTGGCGGTGCGGGTCATCGGCGCGCCACGTTACGCGCCGTGGACACTCGGCCGCGAAGTCCAAGGGACGTGACGCGGGCCATGCGCCGCCGGCCGCGCCGGGGCATCCCCGGATCGTCGCCGTCGGCCTCGGTGATGATGTCGCCTTCGGGCGGCGGCGGCTGCGAGGGCAGCCCACCCGGCGGGGGGGTGAACTCGGTGTCGAAGATGAGGCGGTCGATCTCGTCCTGAGCGAGCCAGCTCACCGGCTCGCCGGATACGTTGGTGTCGAGTTCCACGCGATCGCCGCGTGGCGCGTCGTAGGCGGTCACGGTGGCCTCGGTCACGCGTTCAAGCGCATCCTCGCGCGGCACGTCGCCGCAGCCATAGGTTTCGATAAGGCGGTGCGCCTGGGCGCGGGTGAGCCGGACCGGAGTGAGTCGGACGATCCGCATGGTGTCGGGCATCGGTATTTTATCCTTCGGGTTAACGGGTGGCTGTGTGTTCTCGCAATCAGGGACACCAGCGACCTGGAACGCGCGGGAGTGGTCGGGCGCGCCGCCAAAGGGCGGGGGCCGGTCCTGCCGAACCTGTGACAGCTCGGGAGCGGAGCGGGCTGGCGCAGCGTTGGCAAACCGGACCCAACCGGCGGCAAGCGGCCGGCCGATGGTGGCCGACACAGGGGCAGTCTACGCCGTACGTGGCTAGACTGGCGGGGCCATGCAGTACAGCATCGGAGGTCGAAATTGCGAACTGTTGCGCGTCGCACTGAACGACGGTGAGGGCGTGCTTGCCGAAGTGGGCAAACTGATTTTCATGCGGGAGGGGGTGACGTGGAACGTCGTGCTACCGGGGAATGGCTTCGCCGGCAAGCTCGCCGCCGGCATCAAGCGGCGATCTCACATGGTCAACGCAACAACTTAGCTAATATTTCAGATGGTTTCATCCAGCCGAGAGTTTGTCGAGGCCGGTCGTTGAGCACGTGTGCGACCCGGTTCAGGTGCCGCTGGCTATGGACTGACAAGTCGCTTCCTCGTGGGAAGTACTGACGCAGCAGACCGTTCGTATTTTCGTTACTGCCGCGTTGCCACGGGCTTGACGGATCACAGAAGTAGACGTGGACGCCAGTCGCAATGCTGAATTGGCGGTGCCGAGCCATTTCCTTGCCGCGGTCCCACGTGAGGGACACCGCGAGATGCTGCGGCAGCGTTCTGATCTTCTTCGCGATGAGCGCGCACACATGGTGACTGGTCTTATTGCGGCCGACGGCCAGTAACATCACGTAGCGAGTCTGACGCTCGACCAACGTTGCGATCGCCGACTGGCCCCGGGCACCCAGCATCAGATCGCCTTCCCAATGACCAGGCACCGCACGGTCTTCAATCTCAGCCGGTCGATCCGCGATGAGAACCATATCTTTGATGTAGCCCCCTGGATCTTTGCGCCCATGCGGGCGACGACGGGTACGCCCAGAACGCAGACACGCGGTGAGCTCTTTGCGCAACGCCCCCCTGGCCTGGACGAACAGCGAGCGATAGATGGTTTCGTGGGACACGCGCATCTCGGGATCGTCCGGGTAGTCAACGGTCAGTCTCGCACTGATTTGTTGAGGAGACCACTACGCGTTCAACATCGATTCCACCTGGGTGCGGAGCCGAGGACATTGGCGGAATTTCGTGGCTTTCGGTCGTCGCGCTCTCTTGTAGGCCGCCTCGTCCGCGCGACACGCCCGATACCGGCAGGGGCCGCTATTGCCGTTGACCTCGCGACAGATGGTGGACGGTGCCCGTCCAAGGCGTCGTGCGATCGCCCGATACGATGCGCCGCTTCCCAATCCTCTCGAGACTTCCTCGCGCTCAGCCAATGACAGGTGCCGCTTCGAACGCGTCGGCTTCCGTGGTGGCATCCCGCCCACCGTGTTCAGCAGCCTCTGCATCGTCTTCGTCGAACACCTGACGGCCGCCGCCGCTTCTTCAAAACTGCGACCGTCACTGATGAGCCGACGTACAGTCAGTCGTTCTTCTCGCGTCAGCCGCACACCGCGAGTACGCGTTTCTGCCATCCCAACACCTCCACTGTTTCCTTACCACGTAGCGGTTCAAATGTTGCGATGACCACATGAGAGCGCCAGCGGAAGATCGGCGGGGCGTCGGTCGTCTTGACCGAGTACGCCGGACCTGGGGAAGTCAGCTTTTCGAGTGATGAGCCGGGCACGATTCGCGCGGTGGAACTCGTGGCCGGGGAGGAAGTGGTTGTACGGCGCGGCGGATTTCTCGCCGCCGCGCCGGCGGTGACGCTCTCCGTGGCGGTGGTCAAGCGCCTCCGCGCCTGGCTGCTGGCCGGACACACGCTCATCTTGCAGCGCGTGACCGGGCCAGGGACGTTGTCCGTCCACGCGGCCGGGGATTTCGCGGCCTTCACCTTGGGGCAGGGCGAAGTCCTGCGCGCCGATACCGATAGCGTCGTATGGTTCGATGCGTCGGTGTCGTACAGCGCGGTCTGGGCCGGCGGGGTGAAACGGGCCTTCCTCGGCGGGGAAGGATTATTTCTGTCGACCTTCACGGGGTCAGGGCGCGTCACGCGGCAGACGATGGGCCACGCGCCCGCGAGCGGGCCGGGAAAGACGGAGACAGGCTGATTCCTCGGGGCCAGCTCGAGAACATCTCTCACGCGCAGCCTGGGGCCTCCTGGTGGTCGTCGCGGCCGTCGTGAGCGTGAGCGCCGGCCAGCGAGAGCCGTACGAGACCGCGTCCCCGTTCGTGGGCCTCTATCAGCTTGCGGAAGTCCACACGTCGAACGATCTCGTGGAATAGCCCTCATGAAAGGCATTACTGAACAAGCTGGTCGCGACTGCAAAGCGTACGAGCTTGCGCGAGACCACATACTCGAGTTCCCTGGAGTCACCGACAAAGTGCTCCAACGCTACCTCAGCGCGGCCTCGAGGCGGCGCTCGCGTACGATGGCGGAGGTCTTTCTTCGCCTTCTGCTGTCGTTGCGAAACAAAGGCATGATGGCGACCGTCATCCCTGCCGAGTTCGTGCATTCGCTCGGGCGAGTGCTCAACAGCTTTGACCCGGTTACGGTCATTCAGCGCTTCACCTCGACCGACGACCTACTGGACACCATCGTCAAAAAACTCAACCAGCCGGACGGATTCGCAAGGTGCCAAGAGGTCTCTGGCCTTTATTCGCGCGAGGCACGCTCTCAGGCGCTCTATTCTTGGGTCAGTTCAAGAGTGGTCCTGACTTCCTCGCGTGGGTAAAGACGTTCGACGACGACTCCCGTAAGCGAGCCGCCCTACCCCTGCTCTTGAGTAAAGAGATTGATGGTTTCGGATTCGCGCTCAGTTGTGATTTTCTAAAAGAGCTTGGGTTTCTCAACTTTGCCAAGCCCGATGTCCACGTCAAGGCGATTACCAAAGGACTGAAACTCTCGATTGAAACAGCGAACGATTACGCCGTATTCAAGGATGTGGTCCGAATCGCCGCCCATTGCGACAAGACGCCATATGATGTCGACAAGCTGTTCTGGTTAGTGGGAAGCGGCCGCTTCTACCTGCACCCATCAATCGGTCATGTCGCGACCGACCGGGATGGGTTCATCCAGAAAGCGTCCAGGGTGCTCGGCTAGTCCCGAAGCGACTACGTCGCGGTCGCGGCCGTCGTCGTGACAGCAATACCCCCCCCCCCGAAAACGGCCCGGATAGCCTCCGCAGTCCAGTGCCCTCAGCCTCCAGCACCAACTCGGGCTCACCCGCTACGAGACGACCTGGACGGTGCTCCACAAGCTGCGGCGCGCCATGGTGCGCCCCGGCCGCGACCGGCTGCGCGGGACGGTCGCAGTCGACGAAACCTATGTGGGCGGGGAAGAAGAAGGCCTGTGGGGCCGGGAGACTGTCTACCAAGACCCTCGTGGGGGTGGCGGCTGAAGAGGCCGGCCACGCCGTCGGCCGGATTCGGTTGGCGACGCTGACGGATGCCTCCGACGTCAGCCTGCTCCCGTTCGTCGAGGAGACTGTTGAGCCCGGCTCGGTTGTGCACACCGACGGGGGGGGCAGGGTACCGGGGCCTGCCCGCGAAGGGCTATCGGCCCGAGGTTGCCAACATCCCGCGGAGCCGAAAACAGGCGCATGAGGGTATGCCGCGCGTGCATCGCGTGGCGTCGCTCCTCAAGCAGTGGCTCCTGGGGACCCATCAGGGCGCCGTCCGCCCGCGCCACCTGGACGACTACCTGGACGAGTTCACCGTGCGGTTCAACCGACGGCCGTCGCGCTCACGGGGCCACCTGTTCTACCGCTTGGGTCAGCAGGCCGTGGAGGTCGATCCGGTGCACTGGCGTGACGTCGCCAACGCGGCGCGAGGCCATAACCACAACCTGTAGGGGTCACCGCAGCCAATCGGATAGCCCCATCTGACGATAGCTCTCGGCTTCCTTCTGGCTGATGAGCTTGATATGTAGACCGTCATCTAGGCTGTGCACCAACACGGTGTCGCACGACAGCTCAGACTCTGGAGCCGGCCGCTTGACCACGATCTCTAGCGGGAGCGTCTTGCCGCTGTACTTCAGCAAAACAGCGGCTAAAATGTCGTGCCAAAGAAGTGTACTGTCAATAGGCATGTTTTCCCAGGTGATGCACAGGAGACATGTAAATCGCCTATGTTTATTGACTCTGTACGATCTCAGTGCATCACTGCGACAGTGTCATAAAATTGATACTTTCGCTATATATTCTCTGTTCTACGAGGTCATGCAGCAGGTGGGATGAGTTGGGTCTTGATCTTGATCGTGAAGAGCTGGTCAACCGGCATATCAAGCACGATGGACAGCGCAATCGCACGCTCCAGCGACGGGCAGTGCATCCCTTTCGCGAACCGCGCCCTTGAGCGGCTGGGCCACGCCGAGCGCATCGCCCATCGGACCTTGGCCGTGCAGCGGGATGAGGCCCTGGCGCGCGGCGTTCCGCGCGGACGCGGCGTTCGCCAAGCCGGAGATCTACGAGGCGCTCGAGCAGCGCGACATGGACTATGCCATTCGCATGCCGGCGAACAAGAGCGTGGAGCTGGAAATCGAAGCCCTCCTCTTTCGTCCGCCTGGTCTTGCTCGCGTTCAAGCGGACGTACAACGAGCAGTGGATGCTGGAGAAGTACCACTCTCGAAGCCCCGCCCAGGTGCGACGTGACCTCGTCGGACTGGCAAAGGCAGCGTAGAAGCGAATAGGGTCAAACCACTGTCCAAGAATCCTGGGGCGGTACAGGAACGACGTTCGCGTCATGCTTAGTCTGGTCAGTGAGGTGCTCTCAGAGTCCTGGGGGCCTCTGCGGCTTCTCAGCTCGTATTTCTTCCTGGCCATGTCCGGGACCGTCTTCGTGGCCCTCGCGACGTGGCGCCTTCTCCCCTCTCTCTGGGGCTATCTTCCAACGGACCGCGGCCGCGCGCATGCGATCGAGGCCGCGGCCAGTGTCGGCAAGCCACTCGGGGCAGGCGTCATCCTGATCGCCATCTTCGTTCTGTCGGTCATCGTGTTCGTTCCGTATGCGCCCCAGATCTACGGCGTGCTGCCGCTGATCATCGTGGCCGCGATCGTCGGCTTCGTTGACGATCGGTCCGGGGGGCTGAGCGAGCTCACCCTCGGCGTGTGGGACCTCGCGCTCTCGCTCCTCGCTGCGTGCCTGCTGTTCGGGCTGACACCGGCGACCATCTGGATCCCGTTCACATCCAAGACGGTCGTGCTTCCGGTCTGGCTCACCATCGTCGCATTCACGGGCGTGATCTGGGTTTCGATCAACGCGGTGAACTGCAACGACGGTGTGGACGGGCTGTCAGGCAGCCTGTCGGCGATCAGCATCGCCGCGATGGGGTTGCTCTTCTACACGGTGATCGGGCACGCTCCTCAGTCCGACTATCTGCTCGTCCCGCACAACCCGCACGGGGCCGATTGGGCGCTGACCTGCGCACTCCTCGCCGGTAGTCTCTACGGCTATCTCTGGCACAATGTCCCGCCCAGCCGGGTGCTCATGGGCGATGCGGGCTCGAGGCCGATCGGCCTTTTCCTCGGTATCGTGATCGCCGCCGCCCAGAACCCGTTCCTGATCGTCTTCTGCGCCTTCATGATCCTGGCGAACGGCGGCACGGGCCTCGTCAAGGTGGCACTGTTGCGGTTCTTGAAGATCCAGGTGCTCTCCCGAGTCCGATTCCCCCTTCACGATCACGTCCGCGAGACCCTGCACTGGTCGAGTACCCAGGTGCTCGCCCGTTTCACGCTCATCCATATCGCGCTGACCGCCATCCTTCTGGCGGTCTTGCTAAAAGTTCGCTAGCAGCCCGTGGTGAA
Organism: Vicinamibacterales bacterium; assembly: GCA_965237405.1. GTDB lineage: Bacteria > Acidobacteriota > Vicinamibacteria > Vicinamibacterales > UBA8438 > CAUZIB01. The sequence continues at coordinate 3,305,206 of OZ250139.1, forward strand.
AGTCCTGCGCGGCACCAAGGGCGGTGCGGCGCCCGGCTGGCTGCAACAGGACTTTCACCACGGGCTGCTAGGGGGTGTGCACATAGTGAGTCATGGTCAGCTAGGAGTCGTCTGCGCGGCCCTACTCCTCGGCGGGTGCGCCACTTCTAGGACGGTAGCGTTGGCGACGGCACCGTCTGGGGAGTGGCGCGGATTGATAGTCGCCGCGGAGCATCGGTGCGCTCCGTATCGCAGTGATGAGTACGCATATCCGCAGGCCGTCGAAGACGACATCATCCAGCGGCTCGGCGGCCTCTTCAGTCCCTATACGGGCGAGGTGTTTGATTCGAAGGGGGACACCGATATCGAACACGTTGTGGCGCGGTCCGAGGCGCACGACAGCGGGCTGTGCCGCGCCGATGCCGCGACCAAACGGGCGTTCTCACGCGACCTGCTGAATCTCACGCTGGCGAGTCCGCGCGTGAACCGAAACCAAACGGGCGCGAAGGATGCTGCCGAGTGGCAGCCTGACGCGAATCAGTGCTGGTTCGCGCAGACCGTCGTAGACGTACGCCGAGCCTACCGGCTGACGATCGATCGGCGTGAGGCCGCCGCGCTCGATCGTAGCGACGCGGGGCCGGCAGGGCCACAGATACTGGTATTGACCGGTATTCCACGATGGCATAGGCTGTAGCCTATGCCATACATACGAGTACCACGATGACCGGACTCGAACGTCATGTCCGCTTATTTCGTAATGGCCGAAACCAAGCGCTCCGTATTCCCAGAGAGTTTGAGATCGAAGGGGATGAGGCGATCCTGAGAAAAGAACGGGACCGCCTGATCGTGGAGCCGGTTCGCAAAGGGCGGCTCCTGGCCCTGCTCAGCACGCTCGGCCCTCTAGGCGAGCCGTTTGCGGCGGCGGACGACGATCTGACACCGCTGGACGATATAGAGCTCTGACCGTGCCGCGGCGCTATCTGCTGGACACCAACATCCTGGCGGATCTGATCCGTGATCCACAGGGGCCAGTGGCGCAGCGTATCTCCGCGACCGGGGAGAGCATGATCTGCACCAGCATCGTCGTCGCTACGGAGCTTCGCTTCGGCGCCGAAAAGTCCGGATCCTCAACACTCGCCGATCGGATTGATCTCCTGCTCTCGGCGTTGGAGATCTTGCCGCTAGAGACCCCTGCCGACCGTCACTATGGAGCGGTCCGCCAGCAGTTGGCGCGCCAAGGTACACCCATTGGCCCCAATGACCTGTTGATCGCCGCGCAGGCGCTCGCACTGGATCTCACGGTCGTGACGGCGAATGTACAGGAGTTTTCCCGCGTACCTGGTCTAGGGGTCGAGAACTGGCTATCCGAATGACATCTCGCGCGTGCGCGATCCTCCCGACGATCCACCGCTGCACCAGCGACACGCGGGCGTACCTAATCGACATTGCAGAACGGTGTTGTCAATCACGTTAATTCAGCAATACCGTTTCGCAACGCCTAACCCTTGCAAATACGTTCGGGGCGAGAGCGTTGCACAACCGTTCCTTTCTGCAAGCTGTCCTAGGACCGTGGTGCCGAGTGCCAGGTGCAGGTGCTCGCGTAGAACAGCCGTGCCAATTGCGAGGGCGATCTGGTCCTGAAGTGCCGACAATGGAGTTGATGGAGTTGATCGCCCGCGCACCGTGGCGCGAAGCCGTCACGTACCGGGAGACGTGGCCCCACGAGTACGTGGTCATCAACCGAGATGGACAGCAGGAGCTGCTGGCCGCGTTCTGCGAGCGCATCAGCCGAGGCGAGGGTGTCGAATGCCAGTTTTTCCATCAGCACCGCACGTACCTCTTCCTGGGCGACTACAAGTACTGGACGATGATGGAATGCACCGACATAGATTTGGAGGTCAGCGACGAGGTCCTCAACCGTGCGCTTCTGTACAGGGACCGCCGGGACTTCGTGATTCGGGCGGGCGATACGGGGATAAGAGTAGAGAGTGAGAAGGACGAGCCGATGACGGAGACGAGCGAGCACGACACGCTGTTGGCCCATCTCGCGTGGAAGCTGTCCGATCGCCACGAGGACATTGCGGTTGAGGCTCTCGGGTACATCTTCCGGTCCAGTCAGGCTTGCCGCGTCCTAAAAGAGATGTTGCGAGCTCGCGGCGCGGACGTTGGATCGATCGAAGAGGTCCGGACCCAGGCGACTGGGAAAGAGGGCGCGAGGCCGGATCTCGCCGGCGTCGATCGGACTGGCCTGGAACGTGTGCTGATCGAGGCGAAGTTCTGGGCCGGGCTCACCGGAAACCAGCCGACGGCCTACCTTAAACGGCTGCCGACGACTACGCCGTCGGCGCTGCTGTTCGTCGCGCCGGCCGCGCGGCTCGAAACTCTCTGGGATGAGCTGTGCCAGCGGGCCGGAGTCAACGGCCCGCGGCCCGCGGCTGAGACGTCGGAGGAGTTCCGAAGCGTCCCGACGGCCGGCGCGCGACACCTGATGCTGACCAGTTGGACGCACCTGCTCGAACGCCTCGATGGCGCCGGCGACGAGCACACCATGATCGCGGTCCAGCAACTGCGAGGGCTGACCAAGATGAAGACCGAGGACGCATTCCCCCTGTGGGTCTCGAATTCCTTATCAGGCCGCCGCTGGCAACTGCACCAGGTCCCGGCAGTGAGATGCCCACCGTATGTTGTTGAAGTCCGCACGGGCTACCGGGTGTCCGCTCGCCACGGCGAACGGCGTGTGGCCGTCCAAGGACGCGTGGCTCCGTGCCGCGTTGTAGTAGGCCTGGAAGTCGGCGAGTTTCCGCTCCAGATCCCGCCCATTCCAGAAGAACACCTGGTCCAGAAATTCTCGCCGTATCGTGCCGATCAGGCGCTCTACAAAGGGGTGTGAGAGAGGCACGTGCGGCACCGTCTTGATCTCATCAATCTCCAGAAGCCGAAGATTCGCCTGCCAGCGATGGGCTTCGAACAACGGGTCATGATCCGTACTGAGATGTCGCGGTGCCCCCTGCCCGTGAGTGGCGGCGTTGAACATGCGGCAGAGGCCGGGCGCGTCGACCGACCCGCGGTGTACACCGAAGCCGACCAGGCGCCGCGTGCACTGGTCCATGACCACGAGCACCCAGTAGCTCTGGAGCACGATGGACTCGCAGCGAAACAGGTCGACGCTCCAGAGACTGTCCGTCGCGTGACCGATGAACGACAACCAGGACGGCCCGGAGCCGCCCGGGGCGGGTCGATAGTGTTTCGCCAGCACGCGAGCGACGACGTTCTTGTCGATGTCGACGGCGAACGTCCGCGAGATGATGCGTGCAATGCGTGGACAGCCGAACCGGGGATTTCGCGATTTGAGCTCAACGATCGCCCGGATGAGCGCGTCGCTCGGCCCCTTCGGTCCGGGCGTCCTCGGGCGATGGCTCGACGAGAACAAGCGCCGGTACTTCCGATGCACCAGCGCCCGATGAAACGCCAGCAGTGTCGAGGGGCGGACGCCAATGGCGACCTTTCGGAGCCTCCCCGGCCCGAGAAAGAGGGACCCGAATCCGCAGAGAAGGCGGTCGACCGTGGTCAAGTTCGGTGCCCGCTTCCGCGGTCGACGCAGGACGATCAGTTGCTGCTTCAGCAAGAGATTCTCCGCGATCACGGCTCGCACGCCGCCGGGCCGACAGAGCTTTGCGGCCGTGACGGCCAGGTGGAGCAGGGTGAGCACGACAGCTTCCATACACGCGACAGCGTAGGGCACACGATCGGCGGCACGCAACGTTGCCTTCGCCCTGCATTCAGCGAGAGAATTGGGAATTCGAGACGGACAGGTCGCCCACGTGCTGCACCGACCTTGTGCTCGATGCATTAGAACAGGCGCTCTACGACCGGCCCCTCAAGGGGACGGTGCTCGTTCATTACAGCGGACTGCGGGATGCCGGATCTTTCGATACGCTACCCCTAGTAGCTCGCCGAGGCTGGGATTGCCTCTCGGTCGGCAGCCGTGGCGACACGTGCGACAATGCCCTCGCCGAGTCGGTGATCGGCTTGTACAAGACGGAGGTGATTCGACGGAAGGGCCCGTGGCGCACCCTCAAGGCCGTGGAGTTCGCCACCTTGACGTGGGTGGACTGGTTCAACACGCGACGACTGTTGGGGCCGCTCGGGGACATCCCACCAGCCGTGTTCGAAGCACGGTCAACCGATCACAGACCGTCGCATCATCGCTGATCCGTGAGACGGCAGAGAAACCACCCGGCGACGCTCCGAAGTGGACGCCACACTTCGGAGCGGGTCATTAGGAGCTCCGGCGTTGGACGCTCATCCCGCCCGTCCAGGATCCGACGGCCCTCCAGGGCTTTTGGGGAACGCACGATCAGAACTGGAGGGTAGAGCACGACTTCGAGGAACTTCTGTCGGTCAGGAGGATTATTCGATCCGGGTGACGAGGGGGAACTGTTCACGGGGCGGCACGCAGCATGTGGTGATCTCGCCGAAGGACCTGTTCGCAGAAATCAGGGAGGGGTGTGGCACTGCGACCTTACCCCAGGAAATGCCGATGGCTTTCGTGAAGGTCATGCGCCAACCCTCTCGTCGTCACGACCCAAAGTATCGAGGCACGTGCGGAACGTGAGCGCGGCGCCGACGGCCCCGAAACTCACCGTGCGCTGGGCTCAAACCCCGATCGCCCGAGACGGTCCGACCGGTGCCGGTCAGAAACACGCGTCCGGTCACGCGTGTGTTCCACCGGCAGGGTCAGCGGTCGACTCCTCGACCACGTCAGCGACACGTGCGCCGGTCAGCCGCTGGATGACCCGTGGCTCGAGGCGCAACATGTGCCACTCGTCCCCGCCGCCGCCATAGACCACGTCGTGATCGAACACGCGGCGATCGATGACCACCTGCAACGGCTGACGATGCCCGATGGGAGGCACGCCGCCCGGCCGGTAGCCAGTCGCCTCCTTGACGACCTCGGCCGGCGCCAACCGCAAGCGGCCCACCGCCAGCGCCGTAGCCACTTTGGCTCGTGACACGCGGCAATCGCCAGGAACGATTGCGAGGCACGCCCCGCGCGGCTCCTGCCGGTGCTCGAGCACAATCGATTTCACGATGGCCGACGCCGACACGCCCAACGTTGCCGCGGCCCGTACAACCGTCGGCGTCGCCGTGTCACAACGAACGAGCGTGGCTTCGACGTCCGTCGTCTTCAGATAGTCGGCCAGCCTGCTGCTCATCTACCTCTGCCGTCTGACTGCCGGTGGAGTATGCCACGATGACCCTGTCGGGATCCCGTGCGACCGGTGCGAACGCCGCGATCGTCTCTTCCGGCCAGCCGGAGCCATTTACGGTGGTCGTCGGCTCCCCCAGCCATCACCCTAGCCTCCTACGACAGTCGTCATCCCATCGGCCAGGACGGCGAACATCTCTGGCCACGGCCCGTGGTCGCCCGCGCGGGATCGGACGATCACGTGGGTGAAGCAGCTCGGCCGGCGCCGTTGGAAGCAGGCGTCAGGGTACCATCGTCAGGGTCGGGTGGAGAACACGTTCTTCCGATACACGTCCATCATCGGCGATGGTCTGCGCGCCCGGAGTCCAGCTGGGCAGGGGAGTGAGGTCGTCCTCGGCTGAGCGATCCTCAATCGGATGCCCGAGTTCGGCCGACCAGTGTCATATCGCATCGGCCGGTGAGGATCCTGTCGGTGGGCCTCGTGCGGGCCCGTGACGATTCGTGCAACAACGCCGCGGCTGATGTCTACGAGGGACGGCGGGTAGCGATTCTGACGCGGCGAGAACGGATCAAACGGAGGACACTACTCGGGTCACACTCTCTCCTATTGCGGGAGGGCGTCATGCCCTGGACGGGTGGGCTGGAGCGGGCAGAGTGAGGATTGTGCAGATCCCTGTTGAGGCACTGAGTGGCCAGGCTCTCGACGGATTGCTCGAGGAGTTTGTGACCCGTGACGGAACAGACTACGGTGCTGAAGAGCGGACACTGGATGACAAGAAGAGCGCCGTCAGGCGTCAACTGCGCCGTGGCGAGATCATTATCGTGTTCGATCTTAATACACGGACTACTAACATCATCCTGAAAGATGAGCTTCGATTGCGCCCGTTGACGAGTTCGAGAACCAGCGACGTAGCCGGTGATACAGCCACCCGGCGCGACGGATGATCTTAGGCGGGAATCGATGGCCGCGATAGCTGAGGGGGGCGTTGTTGCATGAAGACCCACTGTGGGTAGCGGCGTGCCCCACGCTTCTCGGCACCTTCCGCAGGAGCCACACTGCAGGGATGAAGTCGAAGGTTCATCCCACGTATAAGACGAAGTACCGCGTGGCGAACTGGCCGGCCTACAATCAGGCCCTCGTTCGCCGCGGCGATGTGACGGTGTGGTTGTCCTCGGAAGCGTTCGCGACCTGGATGCCCCGCCGGAGTGGCAGGCGAGGCGGGCAGCGGCGCTATGTCAAGGGCGGAGCAAAAGTAGACCGCGGTGGCGGAGGAAAAGTAGACCACCCAGCAGGTGGGGCGGCGTCGCGGAGGGAGGCCTCAGGACGCCGGGGCGGCTGCGGGGTGCCGGGCCTTCTTGCTGTGGGCAAGACGATAGCTCTCGCCGTTCAGCTCCAGGATGTGGACGTGATGGGTCAGCCGGTCGAGCAGGGCGCCGGTCAGCCGTTCGGAGCCGAAGATCTCCGTCCATTCGTTGAACGGCAGATTCGAGGTCACCAGCGTCGACGCCTGCTCGTAGCGCCGCGAGAAGACCTCGAACAACAGCTCGGCGCCGGTCTTCGATAACGGCACGTAGCCGAGCTCGTCGACGATCAACAGATCCTGCTTGGCGAGTTGCTTCTGCACGCGCAGTAAGTGCTTGTCATCTCTAGCCTCGAGCAGTTCGTTGACCAGGGCGGCGGCGGTGGTGAAGCGCACCCGAGCGCCTTTCTGGCAGGCCGCCAGCCCCAACGCCAACGCCAGATGCGTCTTGCCCGTACCGGAATTGCCCAACGCCAACACGTTCTCTCGGCGGTCGAGATACTCCGAACGGGCCAGTTCCAGCACCAGGCTCTTGTTCACCGACGGGATCGCGCGGAACTCAAAGGTCTCGAGACTCTTCAAGACCGGGAACTTGGCGGCCTTGATGCGCCGCTCGGTGGCGCGCTGCTCGCGATCGAGCAGCTCCAGCTCGCAGAGTCGTAACAGATAGCGCGGACAGTCCAGCCCTTCTTGCGCGCACTGCCGCGCCACTTTGTCGTACTCGCGCAAAAAGGTCGGCAGTCGCAGCGCCTTGAGATGCGCGGCGAGCAGCACGGTCGGTTTCGCCATCACTCGGCGCCCGCCCCCAACAGCGCCAGGTAATCCGTCGCCGCAGTCATCGCCACGCGGGCGGCCGGCAGATGTGGATACTGCGCCAGATCGAGCCGGGGCGGCCGGTGGTCGAGGCGGCACAGCACGAGATGCTTGACGGCGTCGAAGCCGATCGCGCCCAGGGCGAGGGCGTCGCCCACGGCGCCGCTGACGTGGTCGAGTCGAAAGTCCTCCAGCAGTCGCAACACCTGCACGTACTCGCGCGTGCCCGCCTTGCCCAGCCGCGCCTCCAACCGCCGCCGCAGCCCGAGAAACGCCGCCGGCAGCGCCCACCCGGCGAGGGGCGCCGCTTGATCGAACGCGCCGGTCTTGCGCTCCAACAAGGCCAGGTAGTGCAGCGGATCGAAGATCAACGCTTCACGCTCGTAGCTGCGCCGATGGCGGGCGATCTCGTCACGGCCGCACACGATCACGACGTCGTCCACGTAGCCTTTCACCACTACCTCGCGGTGGCCGTACGCGGTCGGCACCGAGTAGTCGTTGAGGCGGTAGCGCACTAGCGACAACGACGTGACCCGCGTCGCGCGCCGGTCGCAGGCGTCATACGGGACGGGCGGCAACGGCAGCAACGCGTCGCGGTCTCGCGCGAAGCGCTCCCCGATCGTCTCGGTGTGCCGGCGCAACCGGTGCCCGCGCCGCGCGCGGCACTGACGCGCGACGTCGGCGTTCAAGGCCTCCCAACTGGGGAACCGTGGGACCGGCACGCAGAAGTTGCGGCGCGCGTAGCCGACCAGCCCTTCCACCTTGCCTTTATCGTTGCCCTTGCCCGGCCGCCCGAAGCGGGCGTCGAACAAGTAGTGCGACTGGAGCTCGCTGAACACCCGCGCCACTGCCAGCTTGGTGTTGTCGTAGACGATGCGCCGCGGCACCCCGTCGAAGTAGCCGAACGCGGCGTTGTGCCCGTCGCAGAACGCCTCCGTCGTCTCGGCGGGAAACGCCTTCACGAACCCGTCGTCGCTGTGCGGGAGATCCACGACCAGGTAGTGCGCCTTGCACTCGACGCCCGCGATGACCACCAGTGCTTCGCCGAAATCGGCCTGGGCGTCGCCCGGCGGATGCGCGAGCGGCACGAACATCTCCTGCCCGCCCAGCGTCTTGGCGCGCACGTAGTCTTTGACGATCGTGTAGCCGCCCGTGAAGGCGTGCTCCGCGCGCAACCGTTCCCAGATGCGCTTGGCCGTGTGGCGTTGTTTCTTCGGGCGCTGCTGATCGTCGCCGAGGATCTGATCAATCACCCCGGTGAAGCCGTCGAGCTTCGGACACCGGACCGGCTGCGCGCGCCGATACCCCGGCGGCACGCTGTAGCGCAGCATCTTGCGCACCGTCTCGCGGGCCAGTCCAAAGCGCCGCGCCGCCGCGCGCTCGCTCAACCCCTCCACATAGACGCTACGCCGCACCTCCGCATAGAGCTCCACTCGATACATCCCTCCTGTGTTCCACAAAACACCTCCGAAATGCTCGGTGGACCACTCAAGCGGTCTGGTTTTCCGCCGCCCTCCGGCAGCGTTACGCCGCCGCGCTGTGGTCTATTTTTACGCCGCCGTTCTCACGAACGGCTGACCGGCGCCCTGCTCGACCGGCTGACCCATCACGTCCACATCCTGGAGCTGAACGGCGAGAGCTATCGTCTTGCCCACAGCAAGAAGGCCCGGCACCCCGCAGCCGCCCCGGCGTCCTGAGGCCTCCCTCCGCGACGCCGCCCCACCTGCTGGGTGGTCTACTTTTCCTCCGCCACCGCGGTCTACTTTTGCTCCGCCCTTGACAAGCCGCTTCAATTTCCAACTAAGTTTCGCTCACACTCAACACACGGGCTCTGATTGAAGACCGGGAGAATATTTTCTCGGGAGGAGGCTCGGAGCACGTCGCGTGAACCCTCGGCGTGGGTGATGGAAGAGCGCGGCCTCATAGGCGCAGCTGCTCAGGTCGCGATCGAGCCTTGTAGACCTCGCCTATGCCGCCTTCGCCGATGAGGGCCGTCACGTCGTAATGGCCGAGTCGGGAGCCGACTTGAAGGGCCATGGACTGTAAGGCGCTGGACTGCCGCCATTCTACGTCGAAGCAGGAAGCGGCCCCACAGGGTATGTTACGCACGATGCTTGCCGACACGCCTATCCCGCTGCGTCGAGAACCCCCAAACGAACCTCAGCCGGAGCCCGAGCCAAATCCGAAACGGGACGAGCCACCGCCCCCGGATATGCCGCCGCCGGTCCCGCCGACACCGCCGCCGAGTCAGCCAAGTCTGTGACAGCATCTTCGAGAATGACGATGCGCGGCTTGTAGACGGTGTGATCGTTCAGCTTCAGCGTGGTCTCGGCGTTAGCCGGGTGTCCCCTTGGACTTGAGTTGGGCGTCGTTTTCCTTGAGAAAGCTGCGAATGTCGTCAGCGGCGTCGAGCAGCCGTGCCCATTGCTCCTTGTAAAGCGACACAGGGAACCGACCCAACCCATACACGGAGAGCGCACCTTTCGGGCTCGCCTTCATACTTAAGCCTCGCTCGTGCGGCCTCTTGAGCCGTTCGTTCTCTGCCCGCAGTCGCTCGATTTCTGCCTTCAGATCGTCGTCAGTCATGGTGAATACCTAACGGGTTGGCTCAGCTCGCCGTAGCGCAGTCGCTCGTCAGGGCACAGGTTTCCCTGCTCCGCGCTATGAGAACAAAGAGTTGCCGGGACTTCGACCAGTTCGAGGACGAGTGCCTGCTGGCTGTCTGACTCCTCGATTCCGTGTATCGCAGCAATGCCGGGATGGTTTCGCTACACTGACCCGTCTGACCTGCTCCCTAGCTCTTGGATCGGGTTATCAACGCGAACACGATTCCTGCGAGAACAAGAACCACTGGTGCCAACAGACTAAGTCCAAACAGCAGCGTAGTGAGCGCACTTGCAGTGCTAGCAGCCTGTCGGACTTAGGCCCGGGTTTTATAATAGGGCTTGTCGAGTCGAGGAGGTCGAAGTAGATGCCGAAGTTCGTACAGCGGCACCAGTCGCAGCTGTATTTGCTGCCGCCGGACCTGCGCGATTGGCTGCCGGAGGACGATCTGGCGCACTTCGTGGTTGAGGCGGTGGAACGGGTGCCGCTGGAGCGGTTCCAGGTAAACGAACGGGGCACCGGATCGGCGCAGTATCACCCGCGGATGATGCTGGCGTTGCTGGTGTACTGCTACGCGAACGGGATCTTCGGCTCGCGTCGGATCGAGCGGGCGACGTATCGGGACATTGGCGTTCGGTACGTGGCGGCGAACTGTCACCCGGACCACGACACGATCTGCACGTTCCGGCGCAGCAACTTCGATGCGGTAGCGGAGGCGTTCCTGCAGGTACTGCTGCTGGCGAAGGAGCTGCAGCTGCTGCGTGTTGGGACGGTGAGCGTGGACGGGACGAAGGTGGACGCGAACGCGAATAAGCGCAACAGCCTCCGCTACGACCGGGCGGGGGCGTTGCGCGAGCAGTTGCGAGGCGAGATCGAGGGGTTGTTGGATCAGGCGGAGCACGCCGACACGGACGCCGCGCCGGACCCGCAGGGTCTGCCGGAGGAGTTGTCGCGGCGGGACAAGCTGCGGGTGAAGCTGGACCGTGCGTGCGCGGAGTTGGAACGGCGTGCGCAGGCGCGTGCGGACTCGGAGCGGGCGGAGTACGAGCGCAAGGTGGCGGCGCGGGAGCGGCGTACGGGATCGCGCAAGGGTCGGCACATCAAACCGCCGACGGAAGCGCCGGAGGCGGAGGAGCAGATCAACCTGACGGACGCGGACAGTGCGCTGATGCGCAAGAGCCGGCGCCATGAGTACCGCCAGGCGTACAACGCGCAGGCGGCGGTGGATGCCGACGGCAGTCAGTTGGTGTTGGGGGCTAGGGTGAGCGTGTGCGCGAGCGACCGCAACGAGTTGGTGGCGGATGTGGATGCGATCCCGGCGGCGTTGGGCGCGGCGGATCGGGTACTGGCGGACAGCGGCTACGCGACGGGCAGCGAGGTGTCGCAACTGGCAGGTCGCGGTGTGGAGGTGTTGGTGGCGACGGGGGCGGAAGGCCAACGGCGCCAGCACGACTTCCGACCGGAGCCGCCGCACCCGCTGGCGAAGGAGCCGCAGGCGGACTGGATCAAGTCGATGCAGCAGAAGATGGCACTGCCGGAGCACCGGGCGCATTACCGTTTGCGCAAGCAGACGGTGGAGCCGGTGTTCGGGATCGTGAAGCAGGCGATGGGCTTCCGGCAGTTTCTGCTGCGGGGTCTCGAGAAGGTGGAGGGCGAATGGGCCTTGGTAACGCTGGCGTATAACTGCCGACGCTTGCACAACCTCAGGCTGGCATGACGGGGCTATAAGGAGCGGAACTTGGCGTGTTCGCGACCCACCAGAGGCGTCAGAAAGGCCTCCAGGCGCCGTCAGCGACCGATGGCCAGGAATACAGTCCCCGTTTCGGTCGAAGCGGCCCTCCCGGCACAGAGACACAGGGCGTCGTTCACACAGGTGCCAAGTCGCTTCCGCGCGCGTTTGCCACGCCCAAGTCCGACAGGCTGCTAGGCATGTCCCAGCCTCCTTAACGACACCCAGGTGTTACTCGCGGTCTCCACGCACCTCTCCCCACCCCTCGGGACGACGGGTGACCGCATCCGAGCCAAACGCGCCGACCAAAGCCGAGCTGCACTGGCCCTCCTTGGGCTGTGATGGGTTGACCAGGCCGATCATACGGGCACTGGTGTCCGGGTCAAGCTCGTGAACAGAACAGCGTGCAGCGATATGACTCGAAGGACACTACGCCTGCGCCGGGAAGTTCATTTTCTTCAGGAGGGCCCCGAAGCGGGGGTCGGAGCGGAGCGGGTCGAGCGGAGGCTATGTGTTGCGTTTCAACACATCCGCAAGATTGGCAAACGGCTTATAGGTCGACGTGGGTTCTCGCTCATCGCCCGGGGTCGCCGCCCCATACGCGTCAGCTACCTGCTGCCGCGCGTGCTCGTTTTCGTGACAGTAGAGACACAGCAATTCCCAGTTGCTCCCATCGGGTGGATTGTTGTCGTGGTTATGGTCCCTGTGATGGACCGTAAGCTCGCGAAGCTTCTTGCCGCTGAATTCGCGACCGCACCGCGCACAGATCCAGGGATATATCTTGAGCGCTTGCTCCCGATAGGTATTGGCCCGTTGATCGCGGTAGCGCTGTGCCTCGACAATAATCGGGTCCTGGCTGTCGTTCTCTGCTTGGGTCTTCTTTAATGACATGTGCGCCGCCTCGAAGCGCCTGTTCTGTCCTGGGAAGAGTGGACGGGTGGACTATGCTGCGCGCCGATGCCCATGCCGCCTTCGCCGATCTTGGCGGTGACGTCGTAATGGCCGAGGGTGGTGCCGGGTTGTAAAGGCATGACCTTGCAATCTAGAAGGCTATCGCTCCGAGCTTCAGCAAGTCTTTCAGATAGGCCGTCACGTTCGACCTGTTTCTCTTGAAATAGAACGTTCGACCTTGTCCGTTGTCGCTGACGTGGTAGCACTCCCATCGCTTTTGCCCCAACTCATTAAGCTGCTCGTCCACTTGTGCAAGATCAGCGGGCGACACATGAAGTGAGGTGTATTCGATGGCCCAGAGCGCCTGGAGTTCTTCCTCCGACAGCTCTCGCAATTCCTCGGCTCTCGTTCGTGCGCCCTCAATCGCCTCCTGAGCCTGGCCTCTCAGGTCAGGCAGCGGAGCTTGCTGACATCCAATAGAAAGCAAAGCAACAAAAAGGGCAATCAGTGTGGTTTTCATCTTCATCTCACTCTCTGCTGTCATGGTCTTCTGTGATCTGAGCGACGCCGTAGTGGTTCAAACTGGCACCGACGTAGGCCTTTCGTTGGAACTGGCGTCAGGCGATCAGGATCGCCCACGAACCTTGCTGGCAGGGTTTTCGGTGCTTCCGCCATCAAGTGTTGTTACGCCGCTACAGGCATTGGGATGACAGCAGCAGCTGCCGCCCTGTGCGAGTTGGCGAACACCAGCACGTCGCTCGGCGACGAAATCGGGTGCTTCCGTCATCAAGTGTTGGTGAAGAGAGCTTAAGCCCTAATCATCCAGATACTTCCAGCCGATTTTGTCGCTGGCACCTCTCTGGCACTGAATATCTAGCCTAAGCGGTTTGGTTAGAACGAGATAAGGGCGGGGTAGCAACAGTTGATGGCGGAAGCACCCACCTATGGGCAACGAGCTGGCGGTCGATGAACTCGAAGAGGGGATGATCATCACAAGACTCGGTGGGGTGCTGGGAACGTCCAGGAAAGGCCCCTACAGTCCTACGCTCAATGTGGGATAAAAGGTAGGTAAGGTCATCAGTATATCTACTAAGTGACTTATTTGTAATTCCTTACAAACACTGCGTTACGGACCGGGAGGAATCCCAACCAGTCCATTTGGGTCCTTCGTGTCCCTCACCAGCCTTTCTGGCTTGTGCCTTTGCCTGTGCTAGTTTGTGTAAACTAATCCCTGACACGCGGCCCTGAACGGCCATGGTCGGCCACACGAAAAGAAAGCCGCCCCCGTTTTACCGAGGTCGGCCTCATGGTTCTTGTGGAGTGGGAAGTCTGGCTACCCCAGTTTGACCACGTTCTCGGCAGCCGGGCCCTTTTGCCCCTGGACCACGTCGAACTCTACCTTCTCGCCTTCGGCTAGGCTCTTGAACCCCCCGCCCTGGATGGCTGAGTGGTGGACGAACACGTCCTTCTCTCCATCTTCTCGGGTGAGAAAGCCAAAGCCCTTGCTGTCATTGAACCACTTCACGGTGCCTGTTGTTGGCATGTTGCTTTCCTGTCAGTTACTCGTCGGGCGGCGGTCCTGCCGCACGCCGACTACGTGTTAAGTATGCCCGGCGAAGTTGCCCACGTCAGGCCATCCTGGCCAGCGGCGAATTTCACTCGATGTCTCGTGCTGCCCGCAGGTCGCGTTCAGCCGGAAGCCAGTTACGCGCTCCCTCTCTCGCCGAGAGCGCACGCCACGTTGCTATCCTGCTTTGGTGAGGGTTGGAGCTTTCAGTTCGGCAGAACGCCGAGGGTTCAGCGGCAAGTCTCAAGAAAGTAGTTACACTAAGTTAACACTCTTTCGCATGTCCGTGTGGAGATTGTTATCGTAGAGCTGACGACGGAGTTCACAGCAAGCTAGTGCACAGGTATGCCGATCCCGCCCTTAGCCAGGTCGGCCTCCCGGATCAGTTTGGATGGCCGCAGGATGACCGGAAGGAATCCCAGAGCCTGACGGCGGCTCACTTCTGCCCGCTAGATGGGATAATGAATCGGTTTTTAGCGACCTGTGGGTGGCGAATTCGTAGGAATCCGACATCGTTCGATCTTCGGGTCCCGTGAGCCGGGAGTCCCCCGCGACGTTGTCGCGATGGCATGAGTAAGGCGTGCAGCTGACGCACGGCCCTGCTGTGTCGCGATAGACGTCGAACGCGGGCGCGTCGACCCGCTCGCCACCGTCTTCGCTGGTCAGATGTCACGCCGCGATCGGCGTCTGATAGAGACCACGGCAATGCGCGTCCCATCGGTAGCGGTCGAGCCGTGCGACATCCTTTCGTATCGGGACGGGCGTCCGCCCGTCCAACGACGCATGGGCCCGATGCGCATTGTAGAAGTCCTGGAAGGCCACCAGTTTGTCTTCCAAGTCCGACGCAGACCAGAACAGCAGCTGATCCACGCATTCTCGTCGCCGCGTGCCGATCAACCGTTCGACAAACGGATGCGACAGCGGCACATACGGCACACTCTTCACCTCGGTCACCTGCAGCACCCGCAGGTTGGCGCGCCATGGGTGAAACCGATACAGCGGGTCGTGGTCGGAGCTGAGGCGCGTCGGACGCGAGAGCCCTCGAATCGCATGGTTGAACATACGGCACAGGGCCCGGCCATCCACGGTTCCAGCATGGATGCCAAAGCCGACGATCCGCCGCGTGTATTGGTCCATCACTACCAGCACCCAATGGCTTCGCAGGATCGCCGACTCGCACCGGAACAGGTCGATGCTCCACAGGCTATCCTTCGCATGCCCCAGGAACGTCAGCCAGAACGGACCACTCGAGTGGGGTGCCGGTCGATCGTGCGTAGCGAGCACTCGGCGCACCACGTCCTTGTCGCTGTCGACCGCACAGGCGAGCGCGATCTGTTGTGCGATCCGCGGCCAGCCCCACCTGGGGTTGCGCCGCTTCATGTCGACGATGGCGTCGACTAGGTCTTTGGGCGGACCCTTGGGTCCTGTGCGGCGGCGCTTCGGTGAAAACAGCAGTCGGTATTTACGTTGGCGCAACGTTCGATGGAAGTTCAGGATCGTCGACGGTCTGAGCACGATCGCCGAGCGGAACACACGAGCCGGGCGCATGAACAGCGCACAGACACCGGCGAGGATCCGATCCGACGCGCAGAGATTCGGCGCCCGGTGTCGCGAGCGATTCAGCATGAGCAGTTGCTGCTTGACCAAGAGCGATTCGGCGACGACAGACCGTAGACCGCCGGGGCCCATGAGCCGCGCCAGGGTGGCGATCAGGTGAACCAGTAGGATGATCGGGTCGCGCATCGGGACATCCTAGCGACCACGCCCAGGATCACAAGACTTGATAATCTCAACGGATTGCGGGGCTGATTAGAAATTCGCCACCCACACGCAGAGATTCGGCGCCCGGTGCCGCGAGCGATTCAGCATGAGCAGTTGCTGCTTGACCAAGACCGATTCAGCCACGACAGACCGCAGGCCGCCGGGGCCCATCAGCCGGGCCAGGGTGGCGATCAGGTGCACCAGCAGGATGATCGGGTCGCGCATCGGAACATCCTAGCGACCACTCCCAGGATCACCAAACTTGATAATCTCAACGGATTGCGGGCTGAGTAGTAATTCGCCACCCACACGAGGCGAGTCGGGTCGAGCGTCGGGGCAGTCGTCGCCCACTGCGCGCGGGCGGCCGCGACGTCGGGGCGATCGTGTTCGGACGCGCGTACCGTTTTTTTTTACGGTAAAGCCCAGCTGTTTCACGGCCCGCCAAATCGTCGCCAGACTGGCGGACGTACCCAGGGCGACCTGTAGGTCGGCGAGGGTGCGGTCCGGTTGCTCGCGGATCAATGCCGCGAGCGTGTGCAGCTGGGACGCGAGCACCGGATGCCGCCCGTACCGCTGCTGGCGCGGGGCGACTTCGCCGGTTTCCCGCCGCCGTTGTTTGAGCCGCCGGACCCAGGAGGCACTGACGCGGTATTTGCTCGCGACCGCGGCCGCCTGCATGCCCGCGTCGCTATCGTGGAGCACTCGTTCGCGAAGATCCATCGAATAGGCGCGCATTGATCCTCCTACAGGACGTTGCACGTAGGAGTACCATGAACCGCCTATCGAGTACTAGAGCTTTTCGAAAAACGCTCTAGGCCAATAGCGGGTGGTTCCTGCTGCTGGCAGGAGTGTCCGCCGGACTGCTCTGGTGGGGCGTGATTTTTCGGGAAGAACGCTATCTGGAAGGAAAGTTCGGCCAATCTTATCTCGACTACAAGACGCACGTTCGGCGCTGGATCTGATCCGGCTGCCAACCCTTACTGCCAAGCCACCCCCTCTAAAGGGGAGGTGGCAGTGGCGGCAGTGAAGAGGGGCGCTGCCGTGGCAGGGGAATGGCAGTGAGCTGGCAGTGGCAGTGCTGGAATCGAGGCGAGGGCGGTGTCAGTCGACGCGGGGACCAGGCGTGAGTTGCTCAAACCAGTTCTGGAGCCTGTTGTTTCCCTCGCAGCGGCCGAGCGCCGCACGTCGCCAGTTAGAACCTCAGCAGCAGCTTTCGCAACACTCCCTTGCGCTTTGAGTCGTGCTTCAGAAACAACGAGTCCAGCTCGCCTGCGTCAAGGAAGACGCCCTCACAGAAGCTGCACTGATCCACATTGACGCCTTCTAGGTCGCATTGAGCTAGATCGTGGCCGCACTTCGGACACTTCATGAAGTGGAGCTGCTTGGCTCGCTGACGCTCCTCGAGGGCCTCGCTCTCGGCTCGCTCGTGCTCGCGTTTCGCGCGCGCCACACGGGCCTTTTCGAGCATCTCCTTCTCGTTCCTGGCGAACCACTCGTCTTCTTTAGGGCGTTCCGTCTCCAAGGGCAACCTCCGCAGGATCGAGAGCGAGTCTAGCCAGCGTCTCGGCGAGCTGTCAACGGCGCGGTAGGTTCTCGCCTCCCGTAAGGTGCGTTTAATGGGCCGAGGTCCGGTCAGTGCTGGTCGAGTCTTCCAAGTAATCTCAGGCCATGCCGCCTGCGCTCCAGTTCCTCGTTCTCACGTTCGCTGGCTGGGTGAACCGCCACCAAGACGATCTGATCGCGTATCTCCGGGAGGAGCATCGGGTCCTCCGGGAGCACCTGGACCCTCGGCCGCTTCGCCTGACCGATGCCCAACGCCGTCGACTCGCCGTGCGCGGCCAGCACCTCGGCCGGCGCGTCTGGATGCAGGTCGCCGGCATCGTCACGCCTGACACGATTCTCCGCTGGTACCGGAGATTGATCGCCCAGACATACGACGGCAGCGCCCGCCGCGGTCGAGGCCGGCCGATGACGCGCCGTGACGTGGCCGCGCTCGTGGTCCGGATGGCGGTCGAGCATCCCCCAAGTGGGGGGACACACGGATCCGCGGGGCGCTCTCGAACCTCGGCCACGAGATCGCTCGGACCACGGTGAAGCGGATCCTGCACAACCACGGGATCGACCCGGCTCCCGAGCGGAGCCGGCGCATGCTCTGGAAGACGTTCCTGCAGGCGCCCTGGGAGGGCCTCACGGCCTGCGATCTGTTCACCGTCGAGGTGCTCACGCTGGCCGGGCTCCAGCGGTACCTGGTCTTCTTCGTGACCGCGCTGCAGTCCCGCCGCGTGACCATCGCCGGGATCCATCCGCAGCCGTACGGCACGTGGATGGAGCAGAGGGCCCGCAATGTGACGGACCCGGTCGATGGCTGCTTGCGACGCGCCCGCTATCTGATGCACGACCGCGACCCGCTCTCCACGCGGGGTTTTGGCGAGATCCTGGAGGGCGGGGGTGTCCAGCCGATCCGTCTCCCGCCGAAGAGTCCCAATCTCAACGCGTATGCCGAGCGGTTCGTCCGCTCTATTAAAGGGAAATGTCTCAGTCGCGTCGTCCCCCTCGGCGAAGGGCCCCTGCGTCTCCTCGTGGGCGAGTACGTCGACCACGACCATCGCGAGCGAAACCACCAGGGACTCGACAACCAGCTCCTGCAACGACCGCCACCGCCGGTGAGCCTGGCCGCCGACGTGCAGCGGCGGGAGCGTCTGGGCGGATGGCTCAATTTCTACCACCGGGAGGCCGCATGAGCGGTCGGCCGATTAAACGAACCTTACGGGGTTGGACGAGGATGTCGATTAGATCACCGTCTTGATCCACCGCGCGCCAGAGATACTGGCGCTCACCGTTGATCGTCACGAAGACTTCATCCAGGAACCACGTATCTCCGAGTCGACCCTGTCGGCGCTTCAACTGCCGAGCGTAGTCGGGGCCGAATTTCCCGCACCACTGCCGAATGGTTTCGTACGACACGATGATGCCTCGTTCGGCAAGCAGATCCTCAACATCCCGGAAGCTCATGCAGTATCTGTGGTAGAGCCAGACGGCATGGCTGATGATTTCGGGCGGAAAGCGATGCCGAAGGTAGCGGGGCCGGCGAGTGTTCATCCCGGCATTGTGCTGGGCGGAGAGTTAACTTGACAATACCGCGGCCAGGCGCCGGCGCTGGGCGTCGGTGAACCGGAGACGGCCAGGACCGAGCTGCTCTCGGAGGACGCGATTCTCTTCCTGGAGATAGTCAATGACGTCACGCTGTTGCTGGTTGATCCAGCCCGCGACGGCCACGACGAGGAACTGCAACACGTGGGGAAAAGGCGACATACGGGGCGAGCCGAGCAGAGGCTCTCGGCGGTCACGAACGTCGCGACCCGGCGAGCGTCCAGCGTAGAATCAGCCCGTCGGACGGCGTCGATCGGGTTCTTGGACAGTACGGGGGCCGGGCACCGCGCGGCCGGGGCCCACGGGTCGGGCAGTTGCCGCAGGCGCGGCACACGTTCGTCGATGGGATGGTAGCCTCGAGGTACTCTCGTTCCAGGTTTCGCGGCGCTGTCCCCGGTAGGAGAGCCCGGCGAAGAGCACCCGGAGGTCGTCCTTCGGGCCTTCGCCGACCAGGAGTGCATTGCTCGTCAGGCCGCAGGCCTCGTCAATCAGGGCCGTGGTGGTCGGCCAGTGAACATCGTCGAGCACGGCTTCGTGCAACGATGTCAGGATGCGCTCGAATGCGTCGTGGCCACTCATGGCGATGTCTTCCTTCAGTCATAAGAAGGTCAACTGAAGAATGTCAACTGACCGCCGCGGAGTCGAGCCGACATCGATCTGGAGTCCAGAGAGTGGAGCGTTGCGGTGGAATGGATGGAGCACACGCGGGAGTACCGGGTGCCGGGACTGATCAACTCCAAGACAGAGGAGAAGGTCGAATGATCAATCAGCCGGAGGAACGCCCGCTATCTATCGGGTCTGCGGTACAGTTCACCCACAAGGGGAAAACCATCCACGGACATCTTCTCCAAAGGCAGGGCCGGCGCCGCTTCGCGAAGATAGTCGACACCGAAGAGCGGACCTGGAAAGTCCCGGAGTCAGCGTTAAAGCACTCGGGAGGAGCGCGACGAGTCACGATCATCACGCGGCACGACAAAGCACGCGCTGCCTACCGCGTGGGGGACGAGGTGACGTTCACAAGTCCCGACGGACCAAGGCGTGGTTCGATCGTGAAGCTCAACCCGAAGAGCGCACAGGTACGCTGCGGAAAGACATGCTGGAACGTCTCCTATGGTTTACTCCGCAGGGCGGGAAGGGAAAGCGCGAGGAACGGTGCGGAGAGACTGAACGGCGTCGCGGAAATGGCGAGGCGGTTGATGGACGAGCATGGGCTCACGGGCTGGACTCTCGCGTTCGGCGAGGCCAGGAAACGCCTTGGCGACTGTCATTTCCGACACCACGTGATCCGGATCAGCCGCACCCATGCCCTGGAGGGAAGCGAGGAGCAAATTCGGGACACCGTGCTGCACGAAATCGCACACGCGATCGCGGGACACGGGGCTGGCCATGGACCGCTGTGGAAGGCAACAGCACGGCGAATCGGGGCAACACCGAGGGCGAAGACCTATGAGAGCCAAACGAGCTAAGGCGAGATGATGTCTCTCCCGGCGATGACGAGGTGCTTGCGCCGGTCGCTGTTGATCGGTCGCCTTCACCTCCGAGATCTTGGGCGAAAACCGCGGGTTCCCCCCAGGTACACGTGAGCGATGCACGCGATCGACGGGATGGCCTGTGCCAAGCGCGGGTGTGACAACCGTGGAAAACTGGGCCTCAACATCGTGGGCCACGGCTCGTTTCCGACGAAGTGGGGCCGACGCTGGCGGTACCGCTGCACGGTCTGCGGGGGAACGGTCAGCACGCACACGGGGACCGCGTACAGCGGCCTGCGCTGCGCTCGTAGGGAATGCGACCAGGTCGCGAGCCTGCGCGTCGAGGGTGTGAGCATGTCTGCGACCGCCCGGGTCACGGGCCAGTCCCGCCATACCATCGCGCGATGGCTCGCGCGGGCCTCGACAGCGGCGAAGCGCTTCAACCAGCGGATGTTGCGCGACGTCGCAATCATTGAGCTGCCGGCTGATGCGCTCTGCACGTTCATCGGCACCAAGAGCAGCGCCACATGGGTGTGTGCGGCCATCGAGGTGTGTTCCCGATTGTGGGCCGGGAGCGTGCTCGGCCGCCGCTCCTCTCGAAACGCCACGGCCGTCCTCAACAACGTCATCCTCCGCGGCCGCGTGGTGGGAGTCCCGCTGATCGCGACCGAGGGGTTCGAGTACGACGTTGGGGTGAGTGAGCGCCTCTTTGGGTCGGCGTGCGGCTATGGTCACGTGCTTAAGACTCGGCGGAACGATCGCGTCGTCCGAGTCGCACGGCGCCGGAGGATCGGCACGGCGGGTCGGCTGAAGGCTGCGCTGTGGGAGTCGGAGGATTCCGAGACCCTGCACACCTCGTTCGTCGAGCGTCTCAACCTCACGAGTCGCCAAGGCTCGGCGTCCTTGCGCCGTCGCTCGCCCTGCCACGCCCGTGGCGCCGACCAGCTCCACGGGCCCGTCGACCTCTTGCGCTGCTATGACAATGTCATCCGGCCGCACAGGGCGTTGCAGTTCGGTCGAGAGACCCGGACGCCAGCGATGCAAGCCGGCTTGGTGAACGCGCCAATGAACTGGAGCGACATCTTCACGGCGCCGGCCGCGCTCTACGCATTCCATGTGGCGGTCGTACGCGTTCCCGTTGCCGTCCAGCTCATGCACACGAGCCCAGCCGCGCTGTCATCGTTCTCGTGGCCGCACGCACACAGATCGACTGCCTGATCAACAGCGAATGGCGCAAGCACCGATGAACGTGGGACCGCAGGTCGATTCGTAACGTTGACGTCGTACTAGTTTTGCGGGGCAGGTCAATGAGCCCAGCTCTTTCATAAGAACTGGTACGACCACTGGGGGCAGGTCAATGTTGACCTGGCCCCCAGGGTTGAGCCAGTTCTTATGAGAGAGCTGGGCTCATGGTCAGTCCGTTCAGGGACGCTGGGCTGATGGCTGCCGGAGCCGGCGGCCGATAGCCCAACGCCGTACTGTCCAAAAACGAGATCGTGGGATTGGCGGCCGGTCATGTATCACGCTGCTGACCGATAGTAGTCGTGCAACATCCCACCGAGCCGCTGGCGGCACGGGACGCGACCACGGGGTGGCGGTGCCGTCGACAGCGGCAGGATCAGGCGATGGTCGAGCCCCTGGTGATTCCGTTCGTGGTGGTCGTGCGCGACGCACTCGCGGCCGGCGCGACGCCGCGCGCCCTCGCCGATCAGGACCATGCGCTTGAGGCAGGAGTCCTTGATGGTGCGCCCGAAGCGCTCCGTGGAGGCGTTCAGGGTCGGCGCGCGGGCGGGGCGTCGGATGGGGGTGACATCGGCCGGGGGGAGCGGGTCGCGCCCGGCCGGCCGGGGAAGAGCGGGTCGCGGTCATGGATGAGGACCCGGATGTGTCGCAGGAATCCGTCCTCGGCATCGGTGGCGTGCCGCATGAGCTGGGGGACCCCCGGCCCGTCGGGCTCGGCGCTGATGCCCGCGATCGGAACGCGGCGGCTGGCCAGGTGAATCAGGACCAGCACGGTGAAGCGGGTTAGGCCGCGTGGCGTCCAGACCTCGACCGTGAAGAAGTCGGCGGCGGCGAGCACGTCCCCGTGGGCCGCGAGAAACTCCCGCCAGGTCGTGCGCGTCTTGCGTTCGGGGGCGGGGTCTAGGCCGCGCTCCTTGCGCACGTTGGCGATGGGGCCCCGCGCGACCTGCTGACCGAGGTTGCCGCGGGCACCCCGAATACGGGTGTCGCCCCACTCGCTGTTCTCGGTGGCCATCCGGACGATGAGCCGGCGGATCGTGTCCATGACCCGTGGGCGGCCCGGTCCGCGACGGCCACGACGAGGAACTGCAACACGTGGGGAAAAGGCGACATACGGGGCGAGCCGAGCAGAGGCTCTCGGCGGTCACGAACGTCGCGACCCGGCGAGCGTCCAGCGTAGAATCAGCCCGTCGGACGGCGTCGATCGGGTTCTTGGACAGTACGAGCTTGTCGTCAACTTGACTGTGAGCATCATTCCGCTGCCTGCCGAGGTCGCTCGGTGACACTGGTGGGTGCCGGCGGGTGGTGGCCTGACCCTTAACTTGACTGACCTTTGGTCCTGGCTACTGATCTGTCGGTCATCGCCCACCGGCCACTCGTACGGCGGCCAGCTGACCGGATGGGCCGTGACCCAATAGGGGCCTGCTGCACCCACGGCCCGTCACAGTCCTGTCCGCCCACCCGGGCCAGCTCGGGCCGCACCCCGAGGAGGTATACCTGTGACCACCCGCATACCCACGCCGCCTGATGCGCGGACGGTGATCGTCGGCGTTGATACGCATACGCACGTCCACGTCGCGGTGGCGATCGACAGCTGGGGGATCCGTCTCCGCGATCACGCGTTCGTTGTTGATTCGGGCGGCTACCAGGCGCTGATCACGTGGGCCGAGACCCACGGGCGGATTGACGCGTTCGGCATCGACGGCACCGGCAGCGATGGCGCCGGCCTGGCCCGGGCGGTGCGCCGCGCGGGGCATCGGGTTGTAGCAGTGAATCGGGGCGACCGGCGCACGCGACGTGCCGCCGGCACGTCCGACACCCTCGACGCGGAGGTCGCCGCGCGGTCCGTACTGGCGGGGCAGTCGACGGCCATCCCGAAGACCGCGGACGGTGCCGTCGAGATGATGCGCCAGCTGAAGATCACGCGGGACACCGCAGTGAAGGCGCGCACCACGGCGATGACCACGCTGAAGCAGATCGTCGTGCACGCCCCGCCGGCCCTGCGAGAAGCCCTCCACGCCCTCACCGATCACGGCCTGCTCACGCGCTGTGCCGGACTCCGACCGGGCCCCATCGACACGCCCACCGCGTCCGCCAAGTACACCCTCCGGGCCCTCGCCCGCCGCTGGATGGCTCTCACCGAGGAAATGGCGATACACGACCAGCACCTCGCGCGCCTCACGACCGAAACATCACCGACCCTCCGTGAGGGCTTTGGGGTGGGCGCCCACACCGCGGCCGAACTGCTGATCGTCTTCGGCGACAATCCCGACCGGATTCGTTCGGACGCCGCCTTCGCGACGCGCTGCGGTGCGTGTCCGCTCCCGGCCTCGGCCGGGATGACCACCGGCCGGCACCGGCTCAATCGGGGCGGCCACCGCCACGCCAACGCCGCTCTTTATCGCGCCGTCATCGTCCGCATGCGGTACCATCAGCCGACCGTTGATGACGTCGCACGCCGCACGGCGGACGGCCGAACCAAACGGGAGATCATCCGGTGCCTGAAACGTTTCCTCGCTCGCGAGATCTACCAGCGCGTCATGACCGATTTCCGCGCTCGCCAAGAGCTCATCCAGGCCGCCTGAACGCGTGTCTTGACATATAGGGGCGTCAATACCCGCTTCGCGCTACATCTCCAGTAGATCCCCATGAACGACCCTAAGACAGCTTCCGAAGCAGTAGCCACGAATCCGCCGGCCATATGCCACCTATCCATTGAACGCTTTCGCGGGATTGTCTCACTCTCATGGCATCCTGGGGAGTGTGTCAACGTAATCCTCGGAGGTGGCGATGTCGGCAAGACGACCATCCTGGACGCGATTGCACTTCTACTAAGCCCCACGAACGCCGGGACGGTCTCAGATACGGACTACTACGCGCGCAACGTCGAAGCTGGTTTTCTCATTGAGGCTGTTGTGTCTCTTCCCAATGACAGTGGCATAAGCAGTCAAGTCAGAGCTTCCTGGCCGTGGCACTGGAACGGTACGCAGGCCGTTGTTCCGGCGATTGACACCGCTGCGCAAACACCTAGCGAGCCGGTATACCGACTACGCGTACGCGGCACCGAAGACCTCGAACTCGCTTATGAGATTCTGCAGCCAGACGACACGCCCGACAATCTCACCGTCGGGCTTCGGCGATCGATCGGCCTCGTTCGGCTAGGTGGTGACGACCGTAGCGACCGCAGCGACCGCGACCTCCGCCTGGTCCAAGGATCGGCTCTAGACCGCCTGCTGTCGGATAGGGCATTACGTTCGCGAATTGCAAGCGCCCTTGCCGACACCAATATTGGAGAGAAACTCCTCCCCGACGCCAGGGAAACACTAGAAACCCTCAACGGTGCTTTCAGACAACAGGGCCTGCCCGATCACCTCGGCCTTTCGATCACGGGAGGTCCCGGGCCCTCGATCGGATCGCTGATTGGCCTGACTGCCGATCTCGACGATGTCCAGCTGCCGCTGACAACTTGGGGTGCCGGAACACGACGCCTCGCAGCGCTAGCGATCGCCGAACACAACCAGCGTGAAGCGCCGATCACCATCGTTGATGAGATCGAGCGTGGCCTTGAACCGTACCGTCAGCGCGCCCTCATTGAGAGGCTGGTGCTTCCGTCATCAAGTGTTGGTGAAAAGAGCTTAAGCCCTAATCATCCAGATACTTCCAGCCGATTTTGACGCTGGTAGCTCTCTGGCACTGAATATCTAGTCTAAGCGGTTTGGTTAGAACGAGATAAGGGTGGGGTAGCAACAGTTGATGGTGGAAGCACCGACGGTTTGAAGCGCGTAGGCCTGCCCGCATCCGCGCACCAACGCCATACTTGACGCCCGTCTCGACCGAGCCCTTCTCCCAGCCCTTCGCCGGCGCACAGAACTCGGCCCGAAACGGATAGGCGCCCCGGAACGCCGCGAACGCCTCGGTCTCAAGCCGGTCCCGGCCGGCCAGCACCGCCTTGACCGCCAACGACGTGTTGTCGAGCACCACCCGGTCGACAACACCGCCGAAATACGTGAACGCCGACTCGATCCCGTCGAGCAGCGACTCAAGCCGCTCGAGCGGATACGCCTTGGCGAAATACACGTTGCTGTAGGGCAGCGTCGCCACCAGGCACTTGACCTTCCGCGGCACTCCCGCGACCTCGGCCCACGATTCGCCGAAGTCGACCTCCATCGTCGTCCCAGGACGCACGCTGCGGTGCACGTAGCCCTCCTTCGGCGCCGTCGCCACCTTCACCGCCGCCACATACCGGCGCACCGTGCGTGCGGCGACCGGGCCGGCCAACGGCAACAGCAGCCGCCGAATCCGCTTCGCCGTCAACCGCCGGTCCTGGTCCAGCCACTGCGCAATCTGCTCCCGCCACGGGTCCAGGCTGCGCACCCGCGGCGACGACGCCCGCACCGGCGGGGTCGGCTGCTCAACGGCGCGGCGGACCGTCTTGATGTCCAACTGCAACCGCCGTGCAATCTGCTTCTTCGCCACGCCCTCCACCAGATGCTGGTGGCGGATCTCTGCCCACTGAGACATCCTGATCACCTCCGAGTCCTCCTGGCGGCATTGTCAGGTTAACTCTCCGCCCGGCACAATGCCGGGATGAACACTCGCCGGCCCCGCTACCATCGGCATCGCTTTCCGCCCGAAATCATCAGCCATGCCGTCTGGCTCTACCACAGATACTGCCTGAGCTTCCGGGATGTTGAGGATTTGCTGGCCGAACGAGGCATCATCGTGTCCTACGAAACCGTTCGCCAGTGGTGCGGGAAGTTCGGCCCCGACTACGCTCGGCAGTTGAAGCGACGACAGGGCCGACTCGGAGATACGTGGTTCCTGGACGAAGTCTTCGTGACGATCAACGGTCAGCGCCAGTATCTCTGGCGCGCGGTGGATCAAGACGGTGACCTGATCGACATCCTCGTCCAACCCCGTCGGGACGGGCGTGCAGCGCGGAGATTCTTTCGCCGACTGTTGAAGAGTCAGCGACAGGAACCCGTGCGGCTCGTGACCGACAAGCTGGGCAGCTACCGTGTCGCCCATCGGGACCTCATGCCGCTGGTCACCCATGACACGAGGCGATACGCGAACAATCGCGCCGAAGTCTCGCATCAACCCACGCGACAACGCGAACGTCAGATGCGCGGCTTCACGTCATCCGACCACGCGCAGCGGTTCTTGCACGTCCACGG
This sequence comes from Vicinamibacterales bacterium, assembly GCA_965237405.1. Taxonomy (GTDB): domain Bacteria; phylum Acidobacteriota; class Vicinamibacteria; order Vicinamibacterales; family UBA8438; genus CAUZIB01. The sequence goes on from OZ250139.1 coordinate 3,332,098, forward strand.
TGTCATTCAGAATCTATTTCGCGTGGGTCGACACCTACTCAGGGCGGCTCATCATCGGATGTTGCGAGCACGGTCGTTCACCGTGTGGGCCCAGGTGACGGCAGCCTGATCCTGGGATCAACTCGCCTCATTCTGGCCCGGACTCGTTAAGTTGACAGTGCCTCGCCGAGGCCGACGCGCAGGAAGCCAGGCCGACAACGCAAGTACTCGAACCACGCCATCGAGACGACGGTCACCTTGGGCTTGGTGTTTGGCCTGGCGTCCAGGCAGCCTGAGGGCTTCCTGCGCTCGCTGCTGACGCTCCTGAATCTGGACAACGACGTGCCCGACCACAGCACGATCTCGAGGCGCAAGGCGAGGCTGGGGAAGGTTGCTTCCTACGAGAGGCGAACCGTGAAGCCCGTCCACCTCCGCATCGACAGCAGCGGTCTTTCAGTGCACGTCGGCCAGTTGCGCACTCCGCCGAAAGCCAGGGACTACCGCAAGCTGCACCTCGCTGTGGATGAGCAAACCAGTGACGTGGTCGCCTGCGAGCTCACGAGCAAGCGGGCTCGAGACGCTTCCCGGGTGGCGTCACTCGGCGGCCAGATCGAGCGTCCCATCGCCTCGGCCAAGGCCGACGCCGCGTACGACACCGGCGACGTCTAGAAGACGCTGGAGAATCACCGTGCTCATCGATCGCCGAAGGTGCTGATACCGCCACGAAAGGGCGCTCAGCTCGCGCTCGACTCCGCGGGCACGCGACAGCGGAATCGTAACATCCGAGCACGATCACGTGTTGGGAAACGGAAGTGGTACGTCGCATCGGGCTACAGCAGGCGCAGCAAGGTGGAGACGACGTTCCACCGCTACAAGGCCATCCTGGGCTCAGCGATGCGAGCGAGGGGACTGGCGTCCCAGAGAGTCGAGGTGAGGTTGGGGTGCAAGATCCTGAACACCATGACGGCGCTCGGGATACCCGATGGCGAGATGATCGGATGACCGGCAGGCGGAGTCACGGGAGACTCTCAGCCCTCAATGGAGTTGTGCACCAAGGCAGCCTCCACATTACAATGCCCACATCCATGGAGCACTCAGCCGCGGGCGGACTACGGGTCCTGTCCTTGGTGATGGGCGCCTTTCTCATCTTCATGGGGCTCGGCAAGCTGGGCTGGTTCACCGACAGCAGCTTCCTCGTCGCCGAGCTGCGAGGTTGGTGGGGGGGCGCCCCGGCGGTCAGCCGCTGGTATATCGACACGGTGGCGATGCCGGGTGCGCCGCTCTTTGCCCGGCTCGTCCCGCTCGGAGAGCTCGCCGCCGGTGCGGCCCTGGTCGCCGGCTACCAGGTACGACTGGCGGCCGCTGTCGCGCTGCTCATGATCCTGAACTTCCACTTCGCCATGGGTATCCTGTTCCAGTCGGCCTATCTGACCAACGGCTTCGGACTGCCGGTGGTCGGAGGGTTGTCGGCACTGGCGATCGGCGCACAGCGGCAACCGTTCAGTGTCTCGACGAGATAGCTGGCGACCGGTTCACGGTCCTCGTGCTGATCGAGCTGGTCACGGGCCGGGCTCAATGCGACAACAAAGGCGTGTTTCACGAGAATCGTCCTATCGTGCTTGTGCCAGTGATATTTACGACCGCTAGCGTGTGGACCGCTGACACTGACCTGGCGACCGCCGACCTCATTTCTGGCGAAGTTGACCTTGGATCTACAACCGTCACCCAGGTTCCCTGGCTATGGCTCGATTACCGGTGCTTCCGTCATCAACTGTTGGCGAATAAGGCTTAAGCTCCAATCACGCATATACTTACAGGCGATTTTGACGCTGGCGACTTCTTCGGTTGTGAAAATCTTGTCTAAGCGCCTTGGTTAGAAGGAGATAAGGGCGAGACAGCAACAGTTCATGGCGGAAGCACCGATTAAACGCACCTTGCGGGGTCAGCGAAATACGCGGCTGCGGTCGGTACGCTCGCGGTGCGCGTGTGCATCCGTAGCGATCGAGCGGAGGCTATCGTGGCTGCGCCGTTCGTCCCGAGCGAGTGCCGGACCCGCTCGGACGTGTGCTTCCGCCGCTGCGCGATCCGCCGCGAGCACTCGATCCTCCGCCCGAACGTGGCCGGCCGCGCGTGTAGCCGCCGCGCGAGACCGCGCCGCTCGTCGATCGTGTCTTGTCGTCGACCGCGGCCTCACGGCGCGGGCGGCGCGGGCGCGGAGCGTGCGAAGCCGCAGCTCCTCCCCGTGTGTAGCCACGCCCCTGCACGACGTGGCCCCTGTCCCTGTCGCCGCCACGTGGTCGCGCTGACTCTCCAGGGCGAATAATGACGGGACGCCGGCCGGTGGAGTAGTAGGGTCGATAGCGCCGGCCGGGGGAGTAGTAGGGTCGATAGGGATTGCCCCACCAGCTTGAGTAGCCGAACGGCCAGGAGTAGAAGGAGTACGGAGGGTACGGGCGGTAGGCGTAGTACGGATCGTACACAGAAGGCGGGGAGTACGGCGAGTAGGAGTACAAGGGGAGTCTCGTCGACCGGTGGACCGAGGCCGTCGTGGCTCCCCGCGTCTGCCCCGTCGATCCGCGGAATGGACGATCGATCGCGACGTGCCCGGGGAACGACAGCGCGACCATCACGTCGACCACGCCGGCCGGCACATGGGCGGCGGCGAGCGCCTTGAGCGTGCGGCCGTTCAGATCGAAGCGCGACCCGGTTTCATAGAGTGCGGCTGCCACGGCGGGCGCCGCGACTTTCCCAGACGCCTCGACCACTTCTTCGAGCGTTATCACCGTGGGACCCGCCAGTCTCGCAGCGGCGACCAGGCGTCCCTGGAGGTCGGCCGGCAAGACCACGTTCTGCGGGAGGCTGTCGGTTCGTCGGTAGCGGCGGACGCGTACCTGTGCGTTCTGGTCGGTGCCGACGGCCTGGATATCGACCCACGTCGGCCCTGCGGTCATGAGCGTGATCGCGGAAACGGTGCGTGCGGGCTGGCCGATGCACGTGATGTCGGCGCGGGTGAGGAGCCGCTGGCCTGACAGCGACCACTCGCTTGTCTGACTCCCGCTGCACTCCGGCTCGCTCACCGGGTGGCGGGCCCCATCGGCCACGACCGTCTGCTGCAGGACCGACTGGCCGCCAACGTATGTCGTCATGCTGACGCCGTGATTCCCGGATGCCGGAAGGACGCACACGACCCCGTCGTCCGGGGTCGCGGCGGCGGCCGCGATCGACCCGCGATCATCCTGGACAAGCTGCCAGCATCCCAGCCACGGCGCCCACCGCGCGTCACCAAGCGTCGTGTCCTGCGCCCGCGCCGCCGCCGCCGCCAGGAGCACGAGTGCGATTGTCAGTACGGAGGTCGGCTTCATGGTGTCTCCTGTGCCCGTCAAAAGAGGTAATTGATCCCGACCGTCAGCTGGAACCCGGTCAGGTCGATCGGCTGAAAGCTCGAAAAGTCGGGGCCTAATTCAGCCTGTGCCCACAAGTATCGTCCTTCGCCTGTGAGAAACACCCGCCGCGCCACCTGCACGTCGACCCCGGCGAAGACGTGTGCGCTCGGGGCCCAGCCGTGCGACTGAAACGTGTCGCTGAACACCGACGAATCAAGGAAATCGACGAAGTCGCCGGTCTGATGGAATTCGTACCACAGGGCTCCTACCCCGGCTCCGACGTACGGGGTGGCGGCGCTCGGCACCCACGCCAGACTCCCGACTTCCTGGCCGCGCGGCGTCAGGGCCAGCCTCACACTGGCGCTCAGGTGCGTCTGGCGGAGGCGGGTCGCCTGCGTAATCGGCCGCCGATCGTTGTCGACGAAATCCCGGTACTCGGAGCGAACGGTCCCGCCGCCGAACGCGACACCGAAGACCGCCTCGGTTCGCGGCGCAACGGCGACGCCAACGTCGACCGCGAGCGTCGGGGCATCGAAAGCATTCGGCTCGACGGTGAGCTGCTCCTGGACGAAGGTGAACAGATCGCTGCCTGCCCGCTCGAACAGCCAGCCCCCGCGGACACCGACTGACCCCCGCGGGCGGTCGAAGAGAAAATCGGGATCGCCCTGAGGCTGCGCTCCGGCGACCCCGGCTCCAGACAGGCTGGCGATCAGCAAAACCGCCCGGATGCCGCCGATCCGTGATGAACGGGACATGGATGCCTGGGTTGCAAATCCGATACCACCGCGGCCAGGTGCTCGAGGTATCGATTTTCGGGGTAAACAGGGTAGCCCCCCCCCATGCGAGTGTCCGCGACGGAGGATCCGGAGTCCCCACAAGAGGACACCGGCGGGGCCGGGCCCGTCCTCAGCCGCCGCTATTGGCCGTCGCGGCCCTTGCGATATCGGCGGTGGGCGAGGATCAGTATAAGGTGGTCGGGAGCGCTCATGCTTCGACCGGCGCGAGCTGGCAGAGGCGGGGTACGAGTTGGGCGCCGCGCGTGATGTCGCCAGAAGCTCGGGCTCGGTGTGTCGCCACTTGAAGATCGCTGGTCGAATGGCCTCTTCTTCTTGATCGCTTCAGGCTACCAGCCGCCGCTGGCCAAAGTTGCAACACCACCCCCGCGATACCCGGCCAGCGTGGCCACGGCGCCGGAGCGTCGCTCCTGGGTGAGCGCCTCGCCGGTCACATCGGTCCGACGCCAACCACCACGCCCCGTGCGTGAGAGACCGAGGCTCTCTGCCCGGATGGTTACCGGCCTGTCGTCCGCGACGCCCCAGTCAAGCGACTCGCCGACGCACATGATCCAGAGCGTGGATGCGTCGGCCTCACAGAAACGTCACCGCTCGTGCGCCAATCGGGTCGCCGTCCCCTGGTCTCGTCCGCTCGTGCGACACGACGCCGCCCGTGCCGCCCACGCTCTCGCGTGGCCCCACGCACACCGTTCGGGTGCGGCGGCACCGACATCGACACGACGCCAGGGACTCCGGGGCGGCGATCGCGCACCCTCGGCACAGGTGAACGTCGACCTCGCTGATGTCGCACGAGCCCTCGATCACCGACGGGCTCGGTGCGAGGACCGCACACCCGTGGCCACGGAGGGTGCGCGCTTCCGACGTGCTCGCGGCGCAACAATCCCTGCGAAGAGTGCCGCCAAGCTCACGCCGAGGCCGCGTGACACGCGGGTCAGCGTGCTGAGTTTCAGGTCGTACTGGGCACGCTCGATACCGCTGATGTGGGTTCAGTGCAGGTCGGCGCGTTCGCCCAGCTGCTCTTGGGACAGACCCTGCGCGGTCCTGGGCTTGCGTACCGGCCGCCCGAGCGCCCGACGCACGCCGTCCACGACTGAGCATCGTGGATGGAACGGGTGGACCAGACCAGAGAACGCATTCGATGCTCCGACCCGTATGGCCACCGGCCGGCAGGTCCAACGCACGAAGCACGTCGGCGAGTACTTGGTCGCCGCCGAGCTGTCGCGACGGGGGCTGCTGACCGCCACGTTCGCCGGAAACGTGCCGGACTACGACATCGTGGCGACGGGCAGCCGTGGGCAGACGGCACTCGTCCAAGTCAAGGCGATCGCCGGACCCTCATGGCAGTTCGACAGCCGGACATTTGCGGACGTGCGCTGCACGGCCGGAGCGCAGACGATGGGGCAACTGACGCCCCCGCCAGCCGGCGACCTCATCTGCGTGTGCGTTCGACTCCAACCGGACGGAGCGGACCGCTTCTACGTGCTCCGCTGGCCGGAACTCCAGCGCGTGTTCATCAACGGCTACCGGGTGCTTCCGCCATCAACTGTTGCTACCCCGCCCTTATCTCGTTCTAACCAAACCGCTTAGACTAGATATTCAGTGCCAGAGAGGTGCCAGCGTCAAAATCGACTGGAAGTATCTGGATGATTAGGGCTTAAGCTCTCTTCACCAACACTTGATGACGGAAGCACCCAGCAACCTGCTAGGCTTGAGGTGATTCGTGACTGCGGCATCAAGTGTCAAGATTCGCTCCATGGACATGCCGATCATCGATAGGGTGTTCGGCATGGAGGGCGGCTTTGTACTCGATTTCTCAAATCGGACTTTCGCGGAGTTCTTTCACGACGAGGTCAACGTCGACATCGACAATCCCCAATGGGCGGTTCAGGGTGGGAGCAAGGCCAAGCGCCTTCGCTACTACTTGCGCCAGGCAGACCGCCAAAAAGCCCTCGACACGCTGAATGCATTGTGGGAATACCGCGAGGCGAGCAAGGTTACCGCCGACTATCCGGAACTAGATGACTCGGTACTCACGGCCTACTTCCGGATCATCGAACGGCTCGGGGGCAAGCCACCAAAGCCTGCGGTGCCCACCGCCGCGCATCGAGAACTGGGTATCGATGCCGCCGCAACGTCTGCGCTCGCCGCCCAATTGCTCGCCGTTTCCACTTTGGACCCGCAAGCCCGTGGCTATGCCTTCGAGAAGTTCCTGAAGGATGTGTTCGACGCCTATGGGATGTCCGCGCGCGCCTCCTTCCGTCTCACGGGCGAGCAGATCGACGGCAGTTTCGTGCTCGGCGAACAGACCTATTTGCTCGAGGCGAGATGGAGGAACGCGCAGGTCGCTGTGGAGACGCTTCGTGCCTTCAACGCCAAGGTTGAGGACAAGGCCAGTTGGTCACGCGGCCTTATCATCAGCCAAAACGGCTTCACAGCGGACGGACTGCACGCATTTGGATGCGGCAAGAGTGTCGTATGTATGGATGGACTCGATCTGCACGAGGTCTTGTCCGGCCCGCTTGACCTGGCTGAAGTCATCGCACAAAAGGTCAGGCGCGCAGCAGAAACCGGCGTGGCGTTCGTACCTGTGCGCGATCTCAATGTTCCCGCAACCAGAGCCCCTGCGAAGCCAGCGAGCGATTGAATACAGCAACCCAGACGAAGCCCGCATACTGAATCCATGGTTCCAAACGCTGGGCTCTGGACAGACTACTGTCGGCAGGTCATTCGGACGATCCAAGGTTTTCGTGCCGGAGCACTTGAGAAAGTGGTTCCAGCCTTTGAGGGCATCGCTGAAGAGGCGGAAAGGGCGACCGAGGCGGAATACGAACGCCTCGGCGGGGCCATGCCATACGACGATCAGATCGACATGAGTGACGTTGCCGAGATGGCGAATGATCACGGCATCGCCTACTACGAAACCATGTCCGGTGTCAGGCAGGGAGTGTTGAACGTCCTGGCCGTGGGTTTGTACCACCTATTCGAGCAGCAGCAGCTGTTCTTCCTCCGCCGGGGGCTGCTTTCCAGCGCGGAAGGCGTGCCAGCGTTATTTAAGGTGGCTGAATTCGAAGAGCGTCTAACTGAGTGCGGTGTCGAGTGCCGAAATTTCTCATGCGCTGGCAAGCTCCACGAGCTCAAGACGGCGGCGAATGCAATTAACCCCAGAGCTCACCTGAGTCGATCTAACTTCTTGTGCTCGAGATCGACCTGTGATCTGCTGCACTCATGGCCGAAGCATATCCGGATGTTCTCCGGTCACGGGTTGTCCAGGCGTACGAGATGGGTGAAGGCAGCTATGTGACCGTCGCGACACAGTGGCATCTCGGGACGGCCACGGTGAAGCGGTGGGTCGCCCAACAGCGTCGCGAGGGGCACGTGCGGCCGCGCCCGAAAGCCGGGGGCACGACATCACGGGTCACCGCTGCGGACCTCGAGGCCTTGCTGGTAGCCCTCGGGGATCCGACGGCGGGTGAGTTGACGGCCACGTACAACCGCCCGCGGCGCGGGCGGGGGCGCGTGCATGTCTCATCGATGAAACGTGCGTTGCATCGGCACGATTACGTCGTCAAAAAAAACGCCGGCGGCCGGCGGAGGTGGCGCGGCCAGCCGTCCAGGCCAAGCGGCGCCGGTTCCTGAGGCGCATCCGCGCCATCCCCGTCGATCGTCTGGTCTTTGTGGACGAGTCCGGCGTCCACGCCGCGATGAGTCGGAGTCACACTTGGGTGAAGCGCGGCACTGAATTCATCGACCCCGTAAGGTGCGTTTAATGGGCCGAGGTCCGGTCAGTGCTGGTCGAGTCTCCCAAGTAATCTCAGGCCATGCCGCCTGCGCTCCAGTTCCTCGTTCTCACGTTCGCTGGCTGGGTGAACCGCCACCAAGACGATCTGATTGCGTATCTCCGGGAGGAGAATCGGGTCCTCCGGGAGCACCTGGGCCCTCGGTCGCTTCGCCTGACCGATGCCCAACGCCGTCGACTCGCCGTGCGCGGCCAGCAACTCGGACGGCGCGTCTGGATGCAGGTCGCCGGCATCGTCACGCCTGACACGATTCTCCGCTGGTACCGGAGAGTGATCGCCCAGACATACGACGGCAGCGCCCGCCGCGGTCGCGGCCGGCCGATGACGCGACGTGACGTGGCCGCGCGCGTGGTCCGGATGGCGGTCGAGCATCCCCAGTGGGGGGACACACGGATCCGCGGGGCGCTCTCGAACCTCGGCCACGAGATCGCTCGGACCCCGGTGAAGCGGATCCTGCACGACCACGGGATCGACCCGGCTCCCGAGCGGAGCCGGCGCCTGCCCGGGAAGACGTTCCTGCAGGCGCCCTGGGAGGGCCTCACGGCCTGCGATCTGTTCACCGCCGAGGTTGCTCACGCTGGCCGGGCTCCAGCGGGACCTGGTCTGCTTCGTGATCGCGCTGCAGTCCCGCCGCGTGACCATCGCCGGGATCCATCCGCGGCCGTACGGCACGTGGATGGAGCAGATGGCCCGCAATGTGACGGACCCGGTCGATGGCTGCTTGCGACGCGCCCGCTCTCTGATGCACGACCGCGACCCGCTCTCCACGCGGGGGTTTGGCGAGATCCTGGAGGGCGGGGGTGTTCAGCCGATCCGTCTCCCGCCGAAGAGTCCCAATCTCACCGCGTATGCCGATCGGTTCGTCCGCTCTATTCAAGGGGAATGTCTCAGTCGCGTCGTCCCCCTCGGCGAAGGGCACGTGCGTCTCCTCGTGGGCGAGTACGTCGACCACGACCATCGCGAGCGAAACCACCAGGGACTCGACAACCAGCTCCTGCAACGACCGCCACCGCCGGTGAGCCTGGCCGCCGACGTGCAGCGGCGGGAGCGTCTGGGCGGATTGCTTAATTTCTATCACCGAGAGGCCGCATGAGCGGTCGGCCGATTAAACGCACCTTACGAGGTTGAGGCCTTGACGTGGTGGCGCCAGGCCGCCGAGCAGGGCCACGCGGCGGCCCAATTCGCGCTCGGTGGCGCGTATGCCAACGGCTGGGGTGGCGTACCACAGGACTACCAAGCGGCGGTGACGTGGATTCGCCTAGCCGCCGAGCAGGGCCACGCTGAGGCCCAAACTGTTCTCGGCCATACGTATCTCCTGGGCCAGGGTGTGCCTCAGGACGAGGCTGAGGCGGTGACGTGGATTCGCCTAGCCGCCGAGCAGGGCCACGCTCAGGCCCAAACTGCTCTCGGCGCCCTGTACGGCCTCGGCCAAGGCGTGCCCCAGGACGAGGCTGAGGCCGTCGCCTGGTACCGCCGCGCCGCCGAGCAGGGTGTTGCCGATGCCCAGTTCAGCCTCGGGTTTGCGTACGCCAACGGTGAAGGCGTGCCGCAGGACGCCGCTGAAGCCATCCGGTGGTACCGCCTGTCCGCCGAGCAGGACCACGCCAGCGCCCAGCACAACCTCGGGGTTGCGTACGCCAACGGTGAGGGCGTACCGCAAGACTACGTTACCGCACACATGTGGCTAAACTTTGCTGCCGCGACCGGCAACGAGAATGCTCGCGAGGCCCGCGAGATTGTTGCCGCCAGCATGACGCGCGAACAGATCGCCGAGGCGCAAGCGCGGGCACGTGAATGGGCTAATGCGAATCGGTAGCCTCACGCAGACGAAGCTAGCACTCCGAGAGAAGAAGGCTGATTATGGAGGGGAGTCGCTTTGAAGCCATGCGAGAGGCTTCTTGTCTTGGTAAAAAACCAAAACCCGAAGCGCGGTTTCTTGAATAGAGGCGGATTGGTTGCGGCGACGGATGAGGTGCTCAAGCGTCCATGGCTCAGCGAGAGCAACATAGGGTATATACAGGTTTCCAGCCCACTGACCTGCCCCAGCTCTGCAAAGCTCCCCGAACAACTCGCGCAGGGTCTCTACAGGGCCGTTAAACCTCGAGAGAACGGCGAGACAATCCCTATCTTTCAGAACGATTGAGCACAGTTCCTCTAAATCACGATCGGAGGAACCGTCGAGAAGCTTCTCAACGGTCATGCCACCGAGTTCCCGGTGCTCTTTCTTTCGAGAGAGGGTGCGCAGTTTCGAGTACTTGCGCCACCTTTGAAGAAAGCCAGCCACTAGGCTCTCCTGGATTTCCGCAAGATGTTCTTCTCTGGTGCCCCTTGTTTACGGGTGCTGGATCTCAATCGTAGCATCTTAAACCACCGCTTACAGGCTTGGCAGTGACCGCACGGTGTTGGCCAAGTGGGCGAGGGTGCGGCCGAGGCGGTCGAGCTTCCAGACGACGAGCCCGTCGCCCGTCCGGAGCGCGCGTGATGCAGCTGTCGAGTCCGGGTCGGTCGTCGCGTACGCCGGACGCGGACGTCGTGGTAGACGTGGCCGGCATCGACGCCCGCGGCCAGCAGCGCGTCGCGCTGCAGGTCCAGCGACTGGGAGCCGTCCGCCTTTGAGACGCGGGCGTAGCCGATCAGCATGTGTCGCAAACGGTCGTTTGCGACAAGGCGGGCGCGGGCGCCTTCCTGCGAGCGCCGCCGTGTGTCGTATACCGTGTCTGATTCTAGGCCTTGCATACGTCGAGCGAAAGCGCACGACTCGGAGTTAGACCTGCGCCCGAGCGGCCCCGTCAGCCTGCCGGCACCGGCGAGGCCCAGGTCCGCTGCAGCATCGCCCCGAACAGGCGTCGGGGCAGGTGGCTCTCGGCCAGCAGGAGCCAATAGTAGCGCGCGTGCTTCACCAGCCGCCCACCCGTTTTGACAAGGCGCTGCTGGAGGCTGGTCAACGACCACGTGTCGATCCGTTTCGGGAGCACCAGCCACCGCCAGAGATTCCCTTTCACTCGTCGTGGTGTCGCCAGACATGGGGAACTTGACTGTGAGCATGATCTCCCTGCCTGACGGGGTCACTTGTGACACCGGTGGGTGCCGGTGAGTGATGGCCTGACCCTTAACTTGACTGACCTACGGTCCTGGCTACTGACCTGTCGGTCATCGCCCGCTGGCAACTCGTACGGCAGCCAGCTGACCGGATGGGCCGTGACCCAATAGGGGCCTGCTGTACCCACGGCCCGTCACAGTCCTGTCCGCCCACCCGGACCAGCTCGGGGCCGCAATCCGAGGAGGCCACCCGTGACCAACCGCATAACTACGCCGCCCGAAGCGCGGACGGTGATCGTCGGTGTTGATACGCATAAGCATGTCCACGTCGCGGTGGCAATCGACAGCTGGGGGATCCGTCTGGGCGATCACGCGTTCGTAGTGGACTCGGGTGGCTACGAGGCTCTGGTCACGTGGGCCGAGACACACGGGCGGATTGAGGCGTTCGGGATCGAAGGCACCGGGAGCTACGGCGCTGGCCTGGCACGGGCCGTCCGCCGAGCCGGGCATCATGTCGTGGAAGTGAATCGGGGCGACCGCCGTACACGCCGCGCCGCCGGCAAGTCCGACACCATCGACGCCGAGGTGGCGGCGCGGTCCCTGCTCGCGGGGCAGTCGACGGCCATCCCCAAGACCGCGGACGGCGCCGTCGAGATGATCCGCCAGCTCAAGATCACACGGGATACCGCCATGAAAGCGCGCACCACGGCGATGAACACGCTGAAGCAGATCATCGTGCAGGCCCCGCCCGTCCTGCGAGAAGCCCTCCACGACCTCACCGATCACGGCCTGCTCACGCGCTGCGCCGGACTCCGACCGGGCCCCATCGACACGCCCATCGCGTCCGCCAAGCACACCCTCCGGTCGCTCGCCCGTCGGTGGATGGCTCTCGCCGAGGAAATCGCGCTGCACGACCAGTACCTCGCGCGTCTCACCACCGCGACATCACCGACCCTCTGCGAGGGCTTCGGTGTGGGCGCCCACACCGCGGCTGAGCTGTTGATCATCTTCGGCGATAACCCCGACCGGATTCGTTCGGAGGCCGCCTTCGCGAAGCTCTGCGGCGCCTGCCCGATCCCGGCCTCGTCTGGGATGACCACCGGGCGGCACCGCCTCAATCGAGGCGGCCACCGACACGCCAACGCGGCCCTCTATCGAGCCGTCATCGTCCGGATGCAATTCCACCAACCGACCCGCGACTACGTCGCCCGACGCATCGCCGCTGGCCGGACCAAACGCGACATCATCCGCTGCCTGAAACGCTTCCTCGCGCGAGAGATCTACCAGCGCGTCATGACCGACTTCCGCGCTCGTCAAGAGATCATCCAGGCCGCCTGAAGGAGTGTCTTGACATATAGGGGCGTCAGTGCCCTACCCGCCGACGGACTGGAACCGGGATCGCCCCTTGCCGCTGGTGTCGTCGACCGTCTTCACACGCCAACCGAACGGGCCGCACGAGGCGCCGTGTTAGGATGGTTCCTTGTTCGATCTCCATGGGATCACAAGCAACTGTTGGCCATGGCTCCAGACCTGATGCGCGCCACCGGAGGCACTGACGCAATGGTGATCGGCGACACCGAATCGGGGACGGTGGTTCCGAGGGTCTGGGTTGTCCGCGCCGACGGCGGCAAGTACGCAGACCATTTCGTCACCGGTGGTTATGTGGCCGTAGGGTGGTTCGATCTGTCGTCCGTCGATACTCACGACCAACTCCGTGAGATCTATGAACTGAAGTATCCAGATGCCCCTGCCGGCCAGGTCGCCAACGAGATCGGCCAGCTTGCGGCATTTCGTCTAGAGATGGGCGAGGGCGACTACCTAATCACACCCGCCGCCAGCCGCGAGTCGTTACGCTACGGTCGCATTGTCGGTCCCTGTGTGGCCTTCAAGGGTGACGATGGGTGCCGTTATCTGAACCGCCGTGCCGTTGCCTGGGCTGAGGCACTGCTCAGTCGGTCGAGCCTCGGCGAGTCGTTCCAGCGCACGCTCGAGTCGCCGCGCACTGTGTTCCGCGTCAGTCATCCTGAAGAGTTCATGGCTGCGATAGGCGCGCATGACTCACCAATCGCCGACTCAGCGGCCGACCTCGTCGAGGTGGAGCCGGACAGCGGCATTGAGTTGGAACAGGAGGATCCGCAGCAGAGTGCGACAGAGCAGCCGTTCGACTCATCGAAGATCAAGGTTCGCACCGTCAACGTCGTGGTTGATCAAGTCGTGTCACGTATACGGTACGGCGAGATTGATCTGCAACCGGATTTTCAGCGGGTGCGTGGCATTTGGGACGTGAAGCGCAAGAGTTGGCTGATCGAATCGCTCCTGCTCCGCATTCCGATCCCGGTCTTCTACGTTGCTGCGGATCACGACGAGCAATGGAAAGTGGTCGACGGTGTGCAGCGGATCTCGACCATCTACGGATACATGGAGGGCGAGTTCCCGCTGGCGCAGATGGAGTACCGGCGGGAGTTCGTCGGCAAGCGGTATGGCGAGCTTCCGCGACCGATGCAGCGGCGGATCAGCGAGACGCAACTGGTCGTCAACGTCATCGAGCCCGGCACGCCGCCAGAGGTCATGTTCAACATCTTCCGTCGGATCAACACCGGCGGCATGACGCTCAACGGGCAGGAGATCAGACACGCACTCAATCCCGGCCTCGTTCGGAACTACCTGAAGGCCTTGGCCGAATCGGAGGCATTTCTCGACGCCACCGACCGTTCCATCAAGCCGCACCGAATGACTGATCGCGAGTGCGTGCTGCGATTCCTCGCGTTCTACATCGAGCCGTGGGAGCGGTACACGACAGGTTCCCTCGAGAACCAGCTCGAGAGGGCCATGAAGACCATTAATGACATGGCTTCCGAGCAGGTCGATGCCGTAGCCGGGGCGTTCGAAAAGGCAATGCGCGCGGCGACCCGCATCTTCGAGAACGACGCGTTCCGCAAACGCTACCGTCCGGACGATAGTCGCCACCAGATCAGCTTGGCGCTCTTTGAAGCGTGGGCAGTGCAGTTGGCGCGCTGCTCACCTCAGGAAATCGACCGACTGGTCGCCGGCCGCGCCGAAGTGCGGAAGCGTTTCATGGCGCTGCTGAACGGGGACACCGATTTCGAGAAGGCTATCTCAGTGTCCACCGGAACGCCACTGAGAATACGAAAGCGTTTTACCGCGATTCGGGATCTTGTGGAGGAGTTCCTCTAATGTTGCGCCGGATGACGCTCACGAATTTCAAGTGTTTCGAGAAGCTCGATCTGCCGTGTGCGCCGCTCAACCTCCTGTGCGGCCTGAACGGGATGGGCAAGAGCAGTGTGATTCAGGCGCTCCTCGTACTGCGACAATCCTACGCGGCGGGGCATCTGCAGCAAGGGCGGTTGATTCTCGGAGGCACGCTGGCGGACCTCGGAGCCGGTTCGGACGTGCTGTTCGAGGACGCCGGCGAGGAAGTGCTCGGCTTCGGGCTGCGTGTCGACGAGTCCACTCGCTGGGCGCAATCGTACAGTTATTCGCGAACGAAAGATCAGCTGGTGGCTGTCCAGGCAGGTCTCTCCGTGCCCGAAGCGTTGTCCGCCGTGCCGCCGCTAGGTGGGCGGCTTCTCCACGTACCGGCGGAACGGGTCGGGCCGCAGAAGTTGTACCCGCTGTCGGAAATCATGGCCGAACTCGGCGAATTCGGAGTGCGCGGTGAGCTGGCCTGGAATTTTCTCAACGACCGGCAGAACGTGCTGCTGCCGGCGGGTGACCCGCGTTGCGACGGCATACCCGGACATCGGCTGCTCGATGTAGTTGACCATTGGCTCCAGGACGTGAGCCCAGGCGTGCATGTACGGCTCCAACCGTTTCCCGACGCCGATGCAATCACCGCGGGCTTCGCCTTCGATCGTCCGGGGGATGTCGAGACACGTCGTTATCGTGCGACGAACGTGGGCTTCGGGCTCTCATATGCGTTGCCGGTAGTGCTAGCTATGCTCTCGGAGCCCGGCACGCTGTGCCTTATCGAGAACCCCGAGGCACACCTCCATCCGCGCGGGCAGACCCGGCTGGCGGAACTGGCGGCGCGTGCGGCGGCGGCGGGCGTGCAGACATTCGTCGAGACTCACAGCGACCACTTCCTGGACGGGGTGCGGCTTGCGATCCACGCGGGTCTGATCGCACCGGCCGACACTGCGATTCACTACTTCGAGCGCGACGGGGGACGAGCGGTCGTTTCCTCACCGACCGTCGACGCCGACGGACGGCTGTCGCGGTGGCCGACTGGCTTCTTCGACCAGCACGAAGAGAACCTCGCGAGACTGCTCGCGCCGCGGAACTGACGTGCGCGAGATGATCCTGAACCACGCAAGCCTGGCCCCGGCCGGGTGGCGTGACGCGCTGGGATACCTGCCGGACTTGGCGGACGGCATGGCAGTGCTCATCCGGACTAGGACAGCTCAATCGACCTTGCGAATGTCCCGGTCGTTGCACGAGACATACTGGCCGAACGACGGGTCGCTGTTTGATGCCTTCCGGGAAGTGATGCGGCAGGGGAAGCGGGATCAGTCCCTGTTTCTCATGAAGCTGAGTGAGAAGGCGCCGCTCCTGAGCAATCTTGCGCCGGATGGCGCCGATCGGTTTTGGATGTGCGAGGCGAAGACGTTGCCGCCGGACGACGGAGCGCCGCTCGTGTTGTGCGCCGTCACGGGCGCGATTTGTGTCGGCTTCCCATCCGAGCCGGTATGGGACCGCGATCAACTCCCAGTCGACTTCCTGGAGCTACTGTCCGACGGCACTCTTGCAGACGCGCACGAAGAGATCGACAACCTTACGCGGTCGGTGCACGCCGGTCCAATCGTCGATCGCCACCTCATGCGGCTTCGACATCAGTGTTCAGACGCAACCGACTTGTGGAACCGGCGGGAGCAGATATTCCCACGCCTGACGTTCGGCCCAGACGTGGAGGGTCACCTCGCGGAGGTAAACGCCGGGTGGCTCCCGACGCTCGTCAACAGGCTGGCGGATCTCAACGCGGCGGCGGAGGAGTGGCTGATCGCCGGCGGGCACGCTCCGCCTTGGAAGACGCTCGTGACACCGGAGAGCAGACGATTGATGAGCAATCCGACGCTACATGAAGCGCGGCGCTTCCGGTCCGGGGGCGGCACAAGGGTCCTGTTCGAATGGCACGCTCGGTTCGGCAGCGCAGCGCGGATACACCTACGGTTCGATGCGCGGACGCGGGAGATCGAGATCGGCTACATCGGCGTCCATCTCCCGACTTGAGCCACCAGCGCGGCACGTTGTTGTGTGGGTCCGAAGACGAGCGTGACCGCCGCGCGGTCCGTCAGCGCCACAGCCAGAATTCGAAGCCCGCCACCTGTGGGTGGGTCAATCTAGGCACTATCGAGATCGGCCGCCCGACGTCGGCCGGTCACGCCAGCCCGCAAGGGGTTAACCCGCGATCTCGGTGGCGTCGGCCACGTTGTCGAGTAGCTCACACTTGGCTGTCAACTTAACGAGTCCGGGCCAGAATGAGGCGAGTTGATCCCAGGATCAGGCTGCCGTCACCTGGGCCCACACGGTGAACGACCGTGCTCGCAACATCCGATGATGGGCCGCCCTGAGTAGGTGTCGACCCACGCGAAATAGATTCTGAATGACACCGTGGACGTGCAAGAACCGCTGCGCGTGGTCGGATGACGTGAAGCCTCGCATCTGACGTTCGCGTTGTCGCGTGGGTTGATGCGAGACTTCGGCGCGATTGTTCGCGTATCGCCTCGTGTCATGGGTGACCAGCGGCATGAGGTCCCGATGGGCGACACGGTAGCTGCCCAGCTTGTCGGTCACGAGCCGCACGGGTTCCTGTCGCTGACTCTTCAACAGTCGGCGAAAGAATCTCCGCGCTGCACGCCCGTCCCGACGGGGTTGTACGAGGATGTCGATCAGATCACCGTCTTGATCCACCGCGCGCCAGAGATACTGGCGCTGACCGTTGATCGTCACGAAGACTTCGTCCAGGAACCACGTATCTCCGAGTCGACCCTGTCGTCGCTTCAACTGCCGAGCGTAGTCGGGGCCGAACTTCCCGCACCACTGGCGAACGGTTTCGTAGGACACGATGATTCCTCGTTCAGCCAGCAAATCCTCAACATCCCGGAAGCTCATGCAGTATCTGTGGTAGAGCCAGACGGCATGGCTGATGATTTCGGGCGGAAAGCGATGCCGATGGTAGCGGGGCCGGCGAGTGTTCATCCCGGCATTGTGCCGGGCGGAGAGTTAACCTGACAATGCCCGTCAGACACGGGTGGACCCCGCCGAAGTGCTGACCCACCCACGCACCCATTCCCACATGCGCGTGGCCGAACTCGCGCTCCGCCTGCGCTGTCGCGACTGCCGCCACCGCACCGCGCGGATCGACCCCGTCGCCCGTCTGCCCACGCAGCCGTTTGTCGCCGGGATGATTTGAGGCTTTGGTGCATGGCTCCTGACCCTCACGTCGGTGGGCATCGTCAACCGGCTGGTCCTGTTGCCGCGGCCGGCGCACGATCCTTCTGATGAAGTCGAGGGTGCCTCCGAAATACAAGACAACGTATCGCGTCGGGAACTGGCGGGAGTACGAGTGAGCGCTCGTCCAGTGAGGTGACGTGACCCTGTGGCTCTCTGCCGATGCCACGGACGCGTGGCGACCGTCGCCCTCCGGTCGACCCGGCGGGCAGAAGCGGTTCTCGGATGTGACGATCGAGACCGCGTTGGTCCTCCGGCTTGTCTTCAGCTTACCCTTGCGCCAGACGGAGGGGTTCGTGCGGTCGGTCCTGGCCTTGATGGGCGCCGATCTGGATGCGGCGGACACGACTAGAACAACCTGCCGCAGCATTACTTGTTGTCCTCACCAACCAGTTTGTCGACATGCTCGTCAACGGCATCGAGGATTGCATAGGCCAGCTTTCTGGCCTCACGCCACTCCAACCCGGTCTCGCGCTCGTTGCCCCCCTTGATCGTAATCTTCACATCGCCGAGCCAGCCACGGCGCCCGACTATGACGTTACCGTTGGAACCCTTGAATGAAGGCATTCTTTCAGTCCTCAATTCCGGATTAGGCGATGAACCGCAGGATGGCGGCCATCCCGCCGAGCATGGTGATGGTCTGCGCCAGCGAAGCGCCACAAGAATAAAACCGATTGACTCGCGCTGTTCCTGCTACAGTTTCTCTCTCGCCGCGGCGAAGAACAGTGTGCCGGCGAGTCTGAGCGCCGTCTATCGTCAGGGCCCTTTCTCGCTCGGCGCAGAGGGGTGTCTGCGTGAGGTGCTGGACGTCAACGCCCGGGAGTACGCCGGCCGGCTGACCGTGGGCGTGCGCTTCTAGCCCGGCTGGTCGCCGCGCGGACGGATCGCCCCGCCCGACGTCGGGACGGTGTGGACTTTCGCCCTCCCGTAAGGTGCGTTTAATGGGCCGAGGTCCGGTCAGTGCTGGTCGAGTCTTCCAAGTAATCTCAGGCCATGCCGCCTGCGCTCCAGTTCCTCGTTCTCACGTTCGCTGGCTGGGTGAACCGCCACCAAGACGATCTGATCGCGTATCTCCGGGAGGAGAATCGGGTCCTCCGGGAGCACCTGGGCCCTCGGCCGCTTCGCCGGACCGATGCCCAACGCCGTCGACGCGCCGTGCGCGGCCAGCAACTCGGCCGGCGCGTCTGGATGCAGGTCGCCGGCATCGTCACGCCTGACACGATTCTCCGCTGGTACCGGAGAGTGATCGCCCAGACATACGCCGGCAGCGCCCGCCGCGGTCGAGGCCGGCCGATGACGCGACGTGACGTGGCCGCGCGCGTGGTCCGGATGGCGGTCGAGAATCCCCAGTGGGGGTACACACGGATCCGCGGGGCGCTCTCGAACCTCGGCCACGAGATCGCTCGGACCACGGTGAAGCGGATCCTGCACGACCACGGGATCGACCCGGCTCCCGAGCGGAGCCGGCGCATGCCCTGGAAGACGTTCCTGCAGGCGCACTGGGAGGGCCTCACGGTCTGCGATCTGTTCACCGTCGAGGTGCTCACGCTGGCCGGGTTCCAGCGGTACCTGGTCTTCTTCGTGATCGCGCTGCAGTCCCGCCGCGTGACCATCGTCGGGATCCATCCGCAGCCGTACGGCACGTGGATGGAGCAGATGGCCCGCAATGTGACGGACCCGATCGATGGCTGCGTGCGACGCGCCCGCTATCTGATGCACGACCGCGACCCGCTCTCCACGCGGGGTTTCGGCGAGATCCTGGAGGGCGGGGGTGTCCAGCCGATCCGTCTCCCGCCGAAGAGTCCCAATCTCAACGCGTATGCCGAGCGGTTCGTCCGCTCTATGAAAGAGGAGTGTCTCAGTCGCGTCGTCCCCCTCGGCGAAGGGCCCCTGCGTCTCCTCGTGGGCGAGTACGTCGACCACGACCATCGCGAGCGACACCACCAGGGACTCGACAACCAGCTCCTGCAACGACCGCCACCGCCGGTGAGCCTGGCCGCCAACGTGCAGCGGCGGGAGCGTCTGGGCGGATTGCTCAATTTCTACCACCGGGAGGCCGCATGAACGGTCGGCCGATTAAACGCACCTTACGCGGTCGCCGGAGAACGCCCCCCCCGTGTACGGAGAGAGAAAAAGCGGCACCTTCTAAAACGTCATCTGGTCGCCCACCGCGATCGTGATTCCGTCGAAGTTCGTGGCCGCCGGGGACAACCAGATGGTGATGTCGCCTCGACAGACCAGAGCGCGATCATAGGCGGCCCAGTTCTGGACGTGGTACTTTGTCTTGTACGTGGGATGGCCTCTCGACTTCATCCATCCAGTCTGGTCTGCCCCCTCGCAACCTCACTCCGGATTCGTGCACCAACGCCGCCGCGCGGCGTCAGGGCCAGCTTCACACTGGCGCTCAGGTTCGTCTGGCGAAGGCGGGTCGCCTGCGTAATCGGTAGCCGATCGTTGTCGACGAGATCCCGGTACTCGGAGCGAACGGTCCCGCCGCCGAATTCGACACCGAAGACCGCCTCGGTTCGCGGCGCAACGGCGACGCCAACGTCGACCGCGAGCGTCGGGGCATCGAAAGCATTCGGCTCGACGGTGAGCTGCTCCTGGACGAAGGTGAACAGATCGCTGCCTGCCCGCTCGAACAGCACCCGCCAGGCCACGTCGGGATCATGGGAGAGGTGGGCCACGAGCCTCTGCCACGAGCACCGGCGGAGTCGCGGCCGTCGCACGAGCGCCCCGGTGGCTGCGTCCCACGGCCGTGCCGCCTCGCCACCTTTAGCAGGAAGACCGGGTTGCGCGCATCGTCGATGACACGGGCCTGCTCGCCATCGGCGTCGACCGGTCCGTCTGGCTCGATGCACGCGGCGAGGACGGTCCTGGCCCGCTGGTCGGTCCCGTCCAGCGGGCATGGGTTCATGGTCCGGTCCGCCGACCCGTTCCCGCCAGTACTGCCAGTCGCGAACGCGGATCTCGGTCAGCGAGCCGCTCGTCCGCCGGCCGCACGGGCGGGTGTCGGAGCCGTCGCCGTGGTCGCGCTCGTCGTGCACGGTCCTGCCGGGCCGCACGGTGGGGCGGGAGCACCGGCCGAATTCGCGCTCCGTACATGTGCATTCGGCCGCCACTTGTGGCTCCCCACACATCGCCGTCCCGTCGGCTCCGCACATTTCCCTTCCCTGTGCGGCCCACCAGAGCGAATGTGGACGGACGCCGCTTGCCCGCGGCCACCACCAAGGAGGGACCCAGCCCATGACCCCGCACGAGACCGGCTCGACCGCCACCCCCGGTGACTCACTCGCGACGGCACCGCCGCCGCACACGTTCGGCCCCCAGGGACCGACCCTGGGGGCCCTCATCGACGCCTACCTCCAGGACTACCAGGTGCGACAGCTCCGGTCTCAGAGCACCGCCCGCGGCCGCACCGCCCATCTCACCGCCTTCTTCGGCCGCGCCGCGCGGGCCGCCGCGCTCACCACGCACCAGATCCGCCAGTATCAACTCGCCCGGTGCGCCGCCGGGGCCGCCACCGGCACCATCAATCGGGAGACCTCGGCCCTCCACCGCATGGGCACGCTCGCCGTCCACTGGGGCTGGCTCGACACCGTGCCCGGCTTCCCCGACCGCCTCCGCGAGAATCCTCCGCGCCAGGGCTTCTTCGAGCACCCCGAATACCTCGCCGTCCGCGCCCACCTGCCCGCCCCGTGGCAGGACATCCTCGACCTCGCCTACTACTCCGGCTGGCGCAAGCAGGAGATCCTCGGCCTCACCTGGGACGAGATCGATAGGGCCGGCGGCGTGATTCGGCTCTCGCCCGCGCGCTCGAAGACGTTGGTGGGACGGATTCTCCCCATCTCACCCCCCATTGCCGACGCCCTGAACCGACGGCGGGCACGCCGCGACCCCGATAGCCCGCTCGTCTTCCACCGCGATGGGATCACGATCCGCCGCTGGCGCACGGCGTGGCGCACCGCCTGCCAGGCGGCTGGGGTGCCAACCCGCTTCCTCCACGATTGCCGGCGCACCGCCGCCCGCAACCTGATCCGCGCGAACGTGCCCGAGCGGGTTGCCATGCTCCTGACCGGACACAAGAGCCGCGCCATCTTCGACCGCTACAACATTATTAACGAGCAGGAACTGCTCGACGCCGGGGACCAGCTGGTCGCCTATCTGGCGCAGCAGGCGCAGGCGGTACCAGCCCGCCAGCGGTCCCACGCGGCCAACTCCGCCGCCCCGCGCCACGCCTCGCCCCTTCGCCTCGTTCGACGCGGCACCGCGTAAGGGCGCACGGCCCCCGGCACCGGCGCGTGGCCGGGGGCGGCAGTGGCCGGACACCGCCCGTTTGTGCGCCGCGGCTCGCGCACAGGCCACAGGTGTACGAACCGGCCAGCGATCGTGGCACACGCGGTGACGGGCGGGCCGACGCGGCCGACCCCGGGCACGCACCTAGCCCGACCGAGGCTCCACGCCGGCCCTGAGACCGCTGTCTATGTCCGCGAACAATCGGCTCTCAGGCGTTCGGACCCTCGGGATCGTTCGCCCCGCAGTTCCAACACTGGACGAACTGGCCCTCGTTGCCTTCCTGGCAGCTCGGGCACGTCCAGCCGGGCGGCGCCGGGCCCGCCGGGTGCCTCGGCCACGAGCCGCTTCGCCTCCTCGACGTTCGACGGATCGACGACCCACAACTCGGGCCATGTCTCTGTTAGCGGGAGCTCGCCGGCCGCGCCCGATCGGTACTCGCCCTGGATGTGACACGCGATGTCGTGCA
Source organism: Vicinamibacterales bacterium (assembly GCA_965237405.1). Taxonomy (GTDB): domain Bacteria; phylum Acidobacteriota; class Vicinamibacteria; order Vicinamibacterales; family UBA8438; genus CAUZIB01. Next base: position 3,354,320 of record OZ250139.1, read on the forward strand.
TCTCAAGAACGTGCTTGATGTGCATGACCTGGGCCAGAACGGGTGCGCTGTAGATTCTCATGGATCCGCGCTCGCACGGCGTGGCTCGACATCCAAGAAAGTGGGAGACATCACCGTTTCGGCCCTTCTCTCTGGAAAACCTCAGCGTAGTTCACCGTCGTGGCGGAATCTTGACGACCGCACGACTTCTCTTGGGTCGGTCGCTCGGGTGGAGGTTGGAGCGCGAGCGTACAATTGAAGGCGAGGGAGGACATGATGCATTTCAATACCAAGGCGCTGGCATTGACTTCCGGTGTGATCTGGGGAGGGGCGCTGCTGTGCGTGGGCCTCGCCAACCTACTCTGGGCCGGTTACGGCCAAGCCTTTCTGAACCTCATGGCATCGGTGTATCCCGTCTACGAGGCGGGGGCCTCAATCGGGCAAGTGATGCTGGCGACCATCTACGGACTGGTCGATGGGGCGATCGCAGGACTCATCTTTGGGTGGCTTTACAATCGCTTAGCCACCGGAGGCCGTGCCGAGACGCGTTGAGAGCGAAATACTCAGATTTGCCAGTCAATAAGGGCGAGTGAACCGTACCGGGATCCAGGGAGAGGCGACCAGAAAGCTTGGCGAGCCACGGTGCGCGCCGCGCGTCCCTGCCCACTAGGAGTCTGGAGCACGATGGTCCCAACGCATGATCTGGGGCGAACGGTGGGCACCGATAGCGGGGGAAGTGCGATACTGGTACGCCATGCGTATCGCGACATGGAACGTGAACGGCCTACGGGCGCGCATGAACTTGGTCGCGCATTGGCTGCAGAGCCGCGCGCCAGACGTGGTGGGCTTGCAGGAAGTGAAGGTGCGTGACGAGGACTTCCCGCACGAGGATTTCCGGGCGCTCGGCTATCACGCCGTGGTCCACGGCGAGAAGGGCTGGAACGGCGTGGCGGTGCTCAGCAGGGCGCCGGCGGAGGCGGACACCCGGGGGCTGCCCGGCCGGGAGGATGACGGAGCGCGCCTGCTGCGCGTCCGGGTCGCCGGCCTCAACTTCGCCACGGTGTACTGTCCCAACGGGGCGTTGGTGCACGAATCGAAACTGGCACGCCACGGTCCCAACCACCGGTGCTTCATCGACCGACGGCGTAGGAAGCTGGGCGGCCCATGTCGGTCATCGCATTCAGCATATTGCACGCGAGCTGCGCTTCGACCGTTCTCCCACCGGGTGTCCTGGCTCGAAGACCATCGCCGATGATCGACGTATACCTGAAGCAGGCGTTCTCGACTCGCGCTTGCTGATGGTCGCGTGACGTCTTCTTCCACCGTCGCCGTCCGATGCTCTCCACCGTGTTGATGGTGTGATCACGAGCGCTCGACCGCGGCCTCCGTCGGGACACCCGGGCCGTCTTGGTCGGCGGGACCACGCCGGTCGCGCCCCGTGCACCGGCCGCATCGTAGAAGCCAACCGTGTCGTAGGCTGCGTCCGCGGTGACGCTCGCGATGTCGTCGGTGACGGCCTCGATACGCTCGACGCCCGTCGTCGCGTCATCGACCGTCGCGTCCGTGAGCGCGTGAGCGACGATCACACCGGTGTGATCAACACCCACATGGAGTTGCGTCCACCCGCGCGTGCCACGGCCTCCATGTTTCGCAGTGGCCCATTCACCCTCGCCGGCACTCGACAGGCCAGGATGAGATGAAGGCCTGCGCGCCGTGGAACGCCCCGAAGCCTTCGGTCGAGGTGGTGGCCACGACGGGACAGCGTCGTGTGATCAGGCGACCGAAGGTCGAGTCCCATCCGCACGAAGAGCGACGTGAGAAAGCCCTCTGTCTGCCGGCGCGGGAGATGGAAGAGAAGACGCAGCGTCAAGGCGGACTCGATCGCGAGGTCCGAATACTTCCGCGGCGCGCCTCGCGTGCCCGCTCCGTCAGGGTCCCAGGCGGCGATGGCCGCCGGGGACACCCAGATGGTGATGTCGCCTCGACAGACCAGAGCGCGATCATAGGCGGCCCAGTTCTGGACGTGGTACTTTGTCTTGTACGTGGGATGGCCTCTCGACTTCATCCATCCAGTCTGGTCTGCCCCTCGCAACCTCACTCCGGATTCGTGCACCAACGCCGCATTATTCCACGAGGCTTCCAGCCCTGTTCAGTGCCATGCGCCTCGTCCCCGCAACCAGGTGACGACCAACACCATTCCATGTGCCGTCAATTCAGGAAAGTGTGGTACACACCACTCGCCAACTCGCGCGGGATGTAGTTCAATGGGCCGGGGTTGGCCAGCTGGCGGGGGGCGCGTGACTGATTTGCAGATTGAGACGCACGATTGGTATCGACGAAGTCGCGCTCGCTCGCGCGAGCTGTTCGACCTCCTTGAAGATGAGGCTTACTACAGCCAGCCGATCGCGCTCCGTCATCCAATTGTTTTCTACGAGGGGCACCTGCCAGGATTCAGCTTCAACGCCCTGATCAAGAAGGCGCTGGGCCGCCCGAGCATCGACGCACGGCTCGAGGAGCTGTTTGCCCGCGGCATCGATCCGCACGAATCGTCTGCTGGGCAGGGATCGACAGCGAGCCCCGAGTCGCTATGGCCGTCCCGAGCGACGGTCCGGGCGTTCGCGGCTGACGCAGACCGACAAATCGAGGATGCGCTGCGCAATGGCGATCTCGATCGTCCCGGGCACCCGTTGCTCGACCGGGCGGAAGCGGCCTTCTGCGTCATCGAACATGAGGCGCTGCACCACGAAACGCTCCTGTACATGTGGCATCGCCTGCCGTTCGCGCTCAAGCGGAGGCCGCCGGACTACCGTCCGCGAACCGAGGGGATCTGGCCCCGCGTCGAATGGATCAACGTGCCCCCCGGGCGCGCCACCGAGGGTGTCGATCTCGACGCCGTTCGGTTCGGATGGGACAACGAGTTCCCGGCGCGTGTCGAGGATGTGGCCGCGTTCGCCATCGAGCGCCACGACGTGACGAACGGCCGATTCATGGAGTTCGTTGAGGCCGGCGGCTACCGCGACGAGCGCTGGTGGACGCCGGAAGGCTGGCAGTGGGTGCAACAGGAGGGTGTGTCGCACCCGCTCTTCTGGGAGCGGGAGGGTGACGCCTGGCACTGGCGCGGCATGTTCGAGTCGCTGCCGTTGCCGCTCTCGTGGCCGGTCTACGTCAGCCAGGCGGAAGCCTCGGCGTTCACGCGGTGGAACGGCGGGCGGCTGCCGACCGAGGCCGAGTTTCAGCGCGCGGCCTACGGCTCGCCGGACGGCGAGCGCCAGTATCCCTGGGGTTTCGATGAGCCGTCACCGGAGCGCGGGGTCTTCGATTTTTCGAGTTGGGATCCGTGGCCTGCGGGCAGCCATCCGGCGGGCGCGAGTGCCTGGGGGGTCGAGGATCTCGTGGGCAATGGCTGGGAGTGGACGAGCACGCCCTTCGGCCCGTTTCCGGGATTTCGCCCGATGGCGTCGTATCCGGAATACTCGGCGGACTTCTTCGACGACCAGCATGTCGTGATGAAAGGCGCATCTCCGGCAACGGCTCGCGAGCTTTTGCGGCCGACGTTCCGAAACTGGTTTCGTACGCACTACCCCTATGTCTATGCGACCTTCCGCTGCGCAAAAAACGGTGCCGGCCGGCCGTAGCCGGTTCACCGAGGACGTCGGGTACTACCTGTCGCAGACGCCGCGTCAGCTGCCGTCCCGCCATCTGTACGGCGAGCTTGGCTCGGCGCTCTTCGAGGCGATCTGCCGCCTGCCATGGTACGCGATCACCAGGGCCGAGCAGCGCCTGCTCGAGCGTCGGGCGCGCGACATTTTCTCCCTTGTCGATCCGCTCTCGACCCTCGTCGAGCTCGGGCCTGGCAGCGGCCTGAAACTCGCCACGCTCCTGTCGGCCCGGCCCGCTCGCCTCGTGACCGTGCACCTCGTGGACGTGTCGCGTGCGGCACTCGACGCCGCCGGGCGCGTCCTCGCCGGTCACGCCGAGGTCGTCGTCGTGCCTCACGAGGCAACGTACGAGGCAGGGCTGGCGGAGATCGCGAGCCGCCAGCGCGCGCGCGGCCGGATGCTGACGCTCTTTCTCGGATCGAACATCGGCAACTTCGATCCGCCCGGCGCCGACGCGTTTCTACGAAGCGTCCGAGACGCCATGTCGGCGGGCGACTCGCTGCTCCTTGGCGCGGATCTCGTGAAGCCGGAAGCCGAGCTGCTCCTCGCCTACGACGATCCGCTTGGCGTGACAGCCGCCTTCAACATGAATCTGCTCGTGCGCGCGAACCGTGAGCTCGACGCGGATTTCGACCTGGGGGGCTTCGCCCATCGTGCGATCTGGAACGCCGACGCCTCGCGCATCGAGATGCACCTGGTCAGCGCTCGGCCACAGCGCGTACGCGTGCCAGCGGCAGACCTCGACATCACCTTCGAGGCCGGCGAGACGATCTGGACCGAAAGCTCGTACAAGTACTCCGCCGACCATATCGCGGCCATGGTGGAGCGGGCGGGCTTCCTCACCACCAATCAATGGTCGGAAGATGGCTTCGCGCTGACGCTGGCCGAAGCGCGGTAGCAGGTCTGACGCCATTCACGCAAAGGAGAGCAAGCATGTCATATTCGCAAAACTCTCGGTCTCGGCGCCCTATCCTTTGTTCGGCATTCCTGGCGTCGATCCTCAACAACTTTCGTTCGGCGGCGTCTCTATGGAACACCGTGTAAGCCGCGCTGATTCTCTCAAATGAATGGCACGTATTATTAACGACAACGCGAATTGCTGCTGATACCGGAACGAGGAGCAACAGTTCAATAAACCCCGGCGACGAAAATTGGATCGAAACGATGCGGGGCCGGTGGCGAGCCGGCGTGGCGCGTCGAAGTCTCTCATAGAAGTCAACCGCACTCCAGCCGCCCTTCCAGGGGTACGCTTCGAACGCGAGAGATGTTCTCGTTCTGGACTCGTCCCGATAGGAACTCACTTGCAGCGCGTACATCACCGAGTAGACATGCAAGTACTGCCGAAACACCGATAGGTCCTGCAAATCCCAATCCCCACCGAGCTCCAGCGAATACCTGCCGACCTCTGGGAAGTCAGCCATCCTCGCCTAGCCGGGTGGCGGGTCGGAACCCGATCGACCCGATCGTGCTGACCTCCGGCTCCTCATCGAGGAACGGCTCCGGGATGATCTCCCCCGGCAATGGCAACGACGACCGCAGAAACACCTGGTCCGGAGGCGACCGAAGGTCGAGTCCCATCAGCACGAAGAGCGACGTGAGAAAGCCCTCTGTCTGACGGCGCGGGAGATGGAAGAGCAGACGCAGCGTCAAGGCGGACTCGATCGCGAGGTCCGAGTACTTCCGCGGCGCGCCTCGCGTGCCCGCTCCGTCAGGGTCCCAGGCGGCGATGGCCGCCGGGGACACCCAGATGGTGATGTCGCCTCGACAGACCAGAGCGCGATCATAGGCGGCCCAGTTCTGGACGTGGTATTTTGTCTTGTACGTGGGATGGACTCTCGACTTCATCCATCCAGTCTGGTCTGCCCCCTCGCAACCTCACTCCGGATTCGTGCACCAACGCCGACACCATCCCTCACTCCCGGTCCCACCCCTTCAGCGCATACTCAAAACGGTCGCACTCTTTCGCCAGCGCCTCGATGTAGACCTGGAGCTCCTCGTCCTGCAACGTGCCGGCAGGCACTTCGACGACGCCGATCAGGCGGTCGTTCTCGTCGAACGCGAAGGTCACCAGCTCTTTCATCGCGTTGCGCCGCCAGGCCCGGTATGCGATGTCCCGCCACAGGCGCTGCTTCCTCGTTACTTCCTTGGAGGGCAGTACCGTCGATTCAAATCGGTAGCGGCCGTCCTCCTGGCTGAGCTGCACCGTCTGGGTTCTCCCGCTTCTGGCGAGCTCGACACGGACCGAGTGGCCGTCTCGCCGCCAGGCGAACTGGTTGTCCGCGACGATTCGATCGAGCTGTTCGACCAAGGCCTTCATGTTATCGCTCGGGCTCCTGTTAGTCCCCTGACTCGTCCGGCATCAGCTTGCACTGGAGCCGCATGGCGGCGCCGACCGTGCGCGAGACGAGCACCTCCAGTTCTCCAGCCTGGGTCGTCTCGGGATGGAAGGGGAGATCCCCCTCGACAGAGATGTCATCCGTCATGGCGGTGGCCTCCCGGCGCACGCACAGCTTGACAAGCCCGAAGTCCCGCTGGGCGCGGTAGAGGTCATCGACGAGGTCGTCCTTCTTGAGGTCGAGCTGCCCGACATGGCTGCGGCATCGCAGCAGCGTGGCGTCGCCGGCGGCCTGCGACCGCAGCTCGACCTCGAACTCCTTCTCTCCGGTGCCGGGCGACTCCGAGTCCCTTCGCAGCAGCTCGTTTCGGCGCACAAGGGCGAATCCACGAAGCATCCGCGGGTTGACCGATCTCCGTTGGCGGATCGAGTACGCGTCCAGCATGGTGTCCCACAATCCGCGGAGGTGTGCCAGGAGATGCTCCTGCCCCAGCGTGACGTCTCGCTTCACGGCGTCCGGTCCCACGGTGCCCCGCAGCCACCCGGCTCGCACCGGAAACGCCGACTCCAGCCGGCCCTCCGGAGGCTTGATCTCTTCCAGCACCTCGAGCATCTCTCGCGCGGTGTCGATTCGGCTACCGCTTTCCTTCGTGTCCCCCTTCTTGTTGTGGATCAGCTCGAGGAAGCGATTCAGCCGGTGGAGGACACGCCGCACCTGTAGCACCTCGACGGTGTCTTGCAGGTGGGGGTAGTGCACCTGCAGCCATGCCGTGTACACACCGAGCACACCGACCTAGGAGACGAGGATGGTCACGGCGACGCGGAGTCGGCAGCGCAGAAAGATCACCGCCGCGAACTCCGGACTCGGCAGCATCGCGCCAATCGTGCTCGCCGAGGCGAGCGCCAACCAGGAGGATCCGCAACGACTAGGGCATGCCGGGTGGGTGACGAGACGCGATGTCGCTGGGACGACCCGCCACGCCCCGCCGGACGCCGAGAATCCTCAACGTGGATTTCGATGTTCCCGCGCCTGGGCTCTAGCAGGCTGCCGAAGACTTCCCGGTTCGAGGCGGCGGTTCCAGTGCCGATCTCGACGCGACCCAAACGGGTGCCGTCTCGGTGAGGCGAATCAGGACGCTGTTTTCCAGCGGGTCATCCTGTGACTGGGTGATTGCGGACCACGGATTGCAGTTCATGGACTCGCTGCCAGAAAAGAGGCGATGGCGTGCGTTTCCGCGCTTCCCATTGATAGACGACGGCCTTACCGGCGGCGCCCACCAGGCGCGCGAGTCCAGACTGACTGATGTCGAGACGTCTGCGCAACGCTTTGAGTTGCACATCATAGTCCTCGGGAACGGAGGCCCAGGTCAGTGGCACTGGCGTGGCGGGCGGGCGGCGCTGAGTGCCGTAGTAGTGGCGTTGGTGCGCGGAAACAAGTGTTCGTCGCGGCCCTGGCCATCGTGACGGCCGAAGGGGCATGATCTCGACGTGAAGTCGAGAGTGCATCCCAGGTACAAAACGAAATACCGCGTCGGAAATTGGCCGGCGTACGACCGAGCACTGGTCCAGCGAGGCGACGTCACCCTGTGGTTGACGCCGGAAGCGATCGCCACGTGGGAGGCCGTGGGCGTCGGCAAGCGCGGAGGGCAGCTGCAGTACTCCGAGGTTGCCATCGAAACCGCGCTGACGCTCCGCCTGATCTTTCACCTGCCCCTTCGTCAGACGGAGGGCTTTCTGAGGTCGATCTTCGGGATGCTGTGCCTCGACCTGTCCGCGCCCGATCACACGACTCTCTCACGGCGTGGTCAGCACCTCGACCTTGCACTTCGCCGCCTCCCCGCGGGCGCAGGCATACATCTCATCGTCGACAGTACCGGGCTCTCGACTGTGGGTGAAGGTGAATGGGCGGCCGTGAAACATGGCGGACGCGGGAGACGCGGCTGGAAGAAGCTTCATCTGGGCGTCGACGGATCGGGCGTGATCGTCGCTCACGCCCTGACCGGCGGGCATGTTGACGACGCGACGACAGCCCTCGATCTGATCGACCAGGTCGAAGGCGACGTCTCCTGCCTCACGGCGGACGCGGCCTACGACACGCGTGGCATCTACGAGGCTGCGGGTGCGCGTGGCGCGACGGTCGTCATTCCACCGACCAGGACAGCCACCGTGTCTGGACGGCGACCACGATCGCCCGCGCGCGACCGCACGATCCGACAGGTGCAGCAGGCTGGACGGCGACAGTGGAAGAAGGACTCGGGCTACCATCAGCAGGCCCGTATGGAGAACGCCTTCTTCCGGTACAAGGTGATCATCGGGGAGAGCCTTCGAGCGCGCAGTCGGGCGGGGCAAGAGACGGAGGCCATCCTCGCATGTAACATCCTCAATCAGATGACTCAGCTTGGTAGGCCGGCGTCGTACGCTATCGGTCGTTAACGGGTCTGTGGGTAGGGGGCGTTGCGGGTCAGTTTTCGAACCGCGCAACAACGCCGCCCGCGCCGCCGTGATCCTCCACTCCCGCGACACGGACTCGAGATCCTCCCCGCGCAGCAAGCACATCACCACGGCGCTCTTGCGACCGACTGAAAACCGGCCCCCTCCGGTCGCCCTCCGGCCTCCCTCCGCCACCGCCGACTCCTGATCGTGCTTCTCCATCTCGACACTCCTCCTACGAGAACTCTCTCGCAATCAAGTGTCCAAGAAAACCCTGGGGCGCCCCAATGCCGTACAACATAAAGCCCGAGACCGAACGTCGATCTCGGGCACCAATAAAATCCCCGGCAACGACCTACTCTCCCACACAGTTACCCATGCAGTACCATCGGCGGAAGAGGGCTTAACTACCGTGTTCGGAATGGGAACGGGTGTTTCCCCTCCCCTATGGCCACCGGGAAAAACAAAACCGAGCCCCGTACATCTGACGGGCGCCCGGCCCCCCGCCGTCGCATGCGTATTGCACACCACAGCGGGGCAATATCTTCAAAGATCAAACAACTGAATAACCCACAAACGATAGCTTCCCAAACGCAGCGTGGATATCAGGAGAAGAATCAAGAATCATCCAGGAGAGGCGAAGCCTCCTCCGGTTTCATCATGACGCCTGTCTCCTGAACTCCTGTCTTCTTTCTATCGAAAGAAAAATATGATCAAGCCTCACGGCTGATTAGTACCAGTTAGCTAAAGCTCTCACAAGCCTTACACACCTGGCCTATCACCTGGTGGTCTTCCAGGAGCCTTCAGGAGCCGAAGCTCAGGGAGATCTCATCTTGGGGAGGGTTTCACGCTTAGATGCTTTCAGCATTTCTCCCATCCGAACGTAGCTACCCAGCGCTGCCGCTGGCGCGACAACTGGTACACCAGAGGTTCGTCCATCCCGGTCCTCTCGTACTAAGGACAGCCCCCCTCAAATCTCCTGCGCCCATGGTAGATAGGGACCGAACTGTCTCGCGACGTTCTAAACCCAGCTCACGTACCGCTTTAATCGGCGAACAGCCGAACCCTTGGAACCTGCTACAGCTCCAGGATGCGATGAGCCGACATCGAGGTGCCAAACCTTGGCGTCGATATGAACTCTTGGCCAAGATAAGCCTGTTATCCCCGGCGTACCTTTTATCCGTTGAGCGATGGCCCTTCCATGCGGAACCACCGGATCACTAAGACCTGGTTTCCCACCTGCTCGACGTGTATGTCTCGCAGTCAAGCTCGCTTATACCTTTGCACTCTACGGCTGATTTCCAAACAGCCTGAGCGAACCTTCGTACGCCTCCGTTACATTTTGGGAGGCGACCGCCCCAGTCAAACTACCCACCAAGCAGTGTCCCTGACCTGGATAACAGGCCGAGGTTAGAGCGCCGGGGTACTAAGGGTGGTATCTCACCGACGACTCCCCGGACCCCAAGAGGCCCGGTTCAAAGTCTCCCACCTATCCTGCGCATAACACACCAACACTCACTACTAAGCTGTAGTAAAGGTGCACGGGGTCTTTCCGTCTTACCACGGGTAACCGGCGTCTTCACCGGTACCACAAATTCGCAGTGTCCCTCGTTGAGACAGCGTCCAGATCGTTGCGCCATTCGTGCAGGTCGGAACTTACCCGACAAGGAATTTCGCTACCTTAGGACCGTTATAGTTACGGCCGCCGTTTACCGGGGCTTCAATTCAGAGCTTCACCTCACCGAAGTGAGGTTGACCCCTCCTTTTAACCTTCCGGCACCGGGCAGGCGTCAGACCCTATACGTCGTGTTCAACTTAGCAGAGTCCTGTGTTTTTAGTAAACAGTCGCCTGGACCTCTTTATTGCAACTCCTTCCCGCTCACCGGGCAAGCCGGATCACGAGCTAGAGCACCCCTTCTCCCGAAGTTACGGGGCGAGTTTGCCGAGTTCCTAAACGAGGGTTCTCACTCGCGCCTGAGGATTTTCTCCTCACCTACCTGTGTCGGTTTGCGGTACGGGTACCCAAACGACTCCTTAGAGGCTTTTCTTGGCAGCGTGGCGTTGCCCACTTTGCGGCCTGACGGCCTCGCCATAGCACCTCAGGGTATGTGAATCACCGGATTTTCCTAGTGACTCCCCCTACATGCCTGAACCTACACATCCAATCGTAGGCTGGGCTAGCCTCCTGCGTCCCCCCATCGTACAAACGTCGCTTAGGTAGTTCCGGAATGTTGACCGGATATCCATCCGCTACGCCTTTCGGCCTCACGTTAGGACC